>NZ_CP151803.1:2529455-5058910 GCF_038446955.1 Pedobacter sp. FW305-3-2-15-E-R2A2 | reverse complement strand
ATGATAACTTTGACTTCGATAACGGATACAATGGATCTATCAGATATGCAGTAGCTATTGCAGATAAAAATTCTACACATAGCCAAAGCGGTGGTGCATCAGATTCAAATGGTATCGAGTCAGATAACAACGCTCCTGCAGAAGATGCTACTTTCAGCTTATTGCCTAAAACTCACCCTAAATTAAGAAACTTCAGCATTATCGGTACTTCAGCTGTTAACACTGGATATAAATTTGGTGTACGTAACCGTCGTGGTGCTGAGATCGAATTGTCTAACTCAATCGTTGCTGGTTACCCTTCAGGTTTTGTTTTCAATGATGGTACTGAATCTTTCTACGCTTCTGCTGTTTCTAAATTAACAAGCAATGATTTCCACGGATTTACTGCTGCAATCACTCCTGCAGGAACTTATACTGGAAATACTATTTCGACTGCTGCAACTGCCCCTTCATACGGTATGACACAGCCGTTCTTTAACAATGGAGCTTTAAGCTTTGTTGGTGCATCTAACGGTGCGTTTGCCGTTAGCACTACATGGGCTCAAGGTTGGTCAACTTTGTAAGCGAATAAAATTAGTTAAAATGAATTGCAGCATATTGCTGCAATTCATTTTTAAATAAAATATAGATGAAGAAACTTACAAGCTCCAATAAGAATAATCACATTATGATAAAAAATGTATGGTTCGCAGGTATGGCTTTGACTGTTCTGATATTTGCTTCTTCCTGCAAAAAAGACTTAAATACCAGCAATAAAAAATTTGAAAAACGGAGTGTAAGAGCAGATTATGCTACGGCTGCAGCTTTGCCCGTGCAAACGGTTAGCGGTGTGATCACGACAAATACAACCTGGGATAATTCTAAAGTTTGGGAACTTAGCGGTGTAGTTATAGTTGCAAATGGAGTTACTTTAACCATTCAACCAGGGACTTATATCAAATCAGTTGCAAATACTCCCGGTGTTTCTAATGGGGTATTGGTGGTTATTCGTGGTGCTAAAATTAACGCAGTTGGTACTCCTGAAAGTCCAATTGTTTTCACAAGTCGTAATCTGTTAGATAATAACGTTGCTACTGGACCCAATCCTGGTGATTTTGGCGGTGTTATGCTTTTAGGTAAAGCACATGTAAACACAGTTAGTGGAACTAAACAAATCGAGGGGCTTCCTGTATATAGTTATTTTGAATTTGGCGCTCCAAGAGGAACTGAGGTAGAAAATGATAACTCAGGAATTTTGAGCTATGTGCGAATTGAGTATCCTGGATATTATACAACCCCAAATGGTGAAATAAGTGGATTAACTCTTGGTGGTGTCGGCAGTGGAACGACATTAGATCATATTGAAATTGCTTACGGACAAGATGACTCTTTTGAATTCTTCGGCGGAACTGTAAATGCAAACTACTTGATTTCGAAAGGAGCTGAAGATGATAATTTCGACTTTGATAACGGATACAATGGATCAATCAGATTTGCAGTAGCTGTTGCAGACCGAAATTCTACACATAGCGGAAGTGGCGGGTCAGATTCGAATGGCATTGAATTAGATAACAATGCTCCGGGAGAAGATGCTACTTTCAGTTTAGTCCCTAAAACGCATCCAAAGCTGAGGAACTTCAGCCTTATCGGTACTTCGGTAACCAATGCAGGATATAAATTTGGAGTACGTAACCGTCGTGGTGCAGAAATTGAATTGGCTAACTCATTGATCACTGGTTACCCTTCAGGCTTTGTATTTAATGATGGAACCCAATCTTTCTATGCTTCTGGTGTTTCTAAATTGACAAATAATGATTTTCATGGATTTGTTGCTGCAATCACGCCCACAGGAACTTACACAGGAAATACAGAATCTACTACTCCGACAGCTCCTTCATTTGGTATGTCGCAGCCATTCTTTAACGATGGAGCTTTAGGCTTCGTTGGTGCGGTCAAAGGTGCTTTTGCAATTAGTGCGACATGGCATCTTGGTTGGTCAACTTTATAGTTAGTCAAAAAACTAGTTAACATGAATTGAAGCCTGGAGCTCTAATTCATTTTTTAAATAAAATATACATGAAAAAAAATATACAAATTATCTTCTGTTCTTGTCTTGGAGTTATTTTACTCTTAATGTTTAGTTGTAAAAAGCAAGAATTGGCAGTAGAGAACCCGCCTAATGTAATTGACTTGGCTATTAATGGAACGACTTTAACTGATACACTGGAATTCCTAAAAGATGGAAAAGTAATCGGACAAACAGATTCACAACATGGAAGTCTTAATGTCAAAGTGCTGGTTCAAGGTCCTGAGGCAGAGCTAAAAATACGTCGTAAAGGACAACAGGATATTTTGAGTACAAGAACAATTTCAGCTGAACAAAAGCTACAAAATATTGAATACTATTTTGATGGAGATAAAATCTTTAGTAAAGAAGCGACTTTAAATATTAAGGGATATTCAAGTGGAGGAGAATTAGAATTTGTCATTGGAGATAAAGTACTCGGCTCTGGGACTGAAGTTATCAACTCTGTATTGACTGTCGGAATTGAGGCTGGTCAGAAACGGGAGTTGCAAATACGTAAAAAAGGAACAACAGAATCCTTGATGAGCAAAGAAATTTCAAGTGAAAAACCCATTGTTGCTCTGACTTTTTATTACGATGGAACAAAAATGTATGATAAGATAGATTTAGCTGTTCCGGTAAATCCTGCAAATATGATAGTAAATGTTTCGTTTACAAGCAAATTAGATATCCTTAGAGGGCCGGTAGACCTGGTCTTTTATACAGGGAAAACTTCTGGGATGGAACCTTATCAGTTTAGTCCGACTACGTTGAGAATTGAACTACCTGCAGACGGGACTTTTAGTAAGAACATAGAACTTCCGGCTTTGCCTGAGTCCGGGACTTTCGATAAAAATGTATACACTTTTAGAGTGGTCAAAAGAGGCACATTAACCGAACTTCCTTATGATATGACAAATGAATATCCGCCTTCCAGGCCCGAAAGTGGCTTCTATTCGGGTAATATCACATTTACTGCCGGAGGAACAGCCATTTTTATTGTGAGTGATATGAAATTACCTGATGATTGGGATGGAACGATTGTCCGCCCAACTATGACCGACATCGCCCCCTACTTTAAATAAAACATAACAACCCCCAAATATGTTCTCGTTCGTCATGCCGGTCCCCAATCATCCTGGACCGCATGACGTTTTTTTTTATCTTTGCTACATGTCAATCCAACCAAGTTTAACCCGTCTTCAGTATCTATGTGATACCATTCCCGATTTATTAACTCATATCCCTGAAACAGATTTCGCGCATAAACCCGCCCCTGGAAAATGGAGTAAGAAGGAAATGTTGGGGCACTTGATTGACAGTGCAACGAACAACCACCAGCGATTTGTAAGGGCGCAGTTTGAAGAAAGCCCAACGATCGTTTACGATCAGAACAATTGGAATACCTATAGCCATTATAATGTACTAGACAGCAAGCAACTGATCTTATTCTGGGAAACTTACAACCGTCATCTCCTTGCATTGATTCCTAATATCGCTCCGGAAAACCTGGATAAAACATGTTCCAATGGGGGAGAAGCCCCTCAAATCATCGCATGGTTGTTCATCGACTATGTTGCTCATATGGAACATCACCTGAAACAAATGCTAACTTACTCCTGAACAAACGTTAACTGATCAGGAGCGTCCTTTTCCAGGATTAAGGAATCTTAATCTTAGTGTAATCTTTTAACTCAAACCAGCTATATTCAGAGAACTGTTGCATAAAAGCCAAAATAATCGTAAGTTTGCCCGGCAAATAGTAACTCCTTAAATTATTTGCTATGCAACTCGATCCTAATAAATTTATCTCTGAAGGCTTAACATACGACGACGTATTATTAGTCCCTGCTTATTCTGAAGTTCTGCCACGTGACGTGGATACCGGAAGTTTTCTTACCAAAAAAATACGCTTAAATGTCCCTGTAGTTTCTGCAGCCATGGATACCGTAACTGAAGCTGGTCTGGCAATTGCCATCGCCCAGGCAGGTGGTATCGGAATGCTTCATAAGAACATGAGCATCGAGCGTCAGGCGGAAGAAGTCAGAAAAGTAAAACGTTCAGAAAGTGGAATGATCCAGGATCCGGTTACTTTAAATGCTGATGCTAAAGTGGCAGACGCATTCCAGATCATGAAGGACTTTAAAATAGGTGGAATTCCTGTAATTGATGCCGACAATAAACTGGTAGGTATCATCACCAACAGAGATCTTCGTTTCCAAAAAGACATGCAACGTAAAGTTTCAGAAGTGATGACCAGAGAAAATCTGATCACTGCTCCTGAAGGTACCACCCTTTTACAGGCAGAAGAGATCTTACAAGATTATAAAATTGAAAAACTTCCTGTAATTAATGCAGAAGGACACCTTGCCGGTTTAATCACTTTCAAGGACATCCAGAAATATAAAAACTACCCTAAAGCCTGTAAAGATGAGCGTGGAAGATTACGCGTAGGTGCTGCGGTAGGTGTAGCAGCAGACAACATTGACCGTGTCGCAGCATTAGTTGCAGCAGGAGTAGATGTGGTTACTGTAGATACTGCACATGGTCATTCCAAAGGAGTGATTGATATGGTGAAAGCCATCAAAGCAAGATTCCCGGACTTACAGGTGATTGCCGGAAATATCGCTACTGCAGACGCAGCAAGAGCATTGGCTGAAGCTGGTGCTGATGCGGTTAAAGTAGGGATCGGACCAGGTTCCATCTGTACCACAAGGATCATCGCAGGGGTAGGTGTACCTCAGTTATATGCGGTTTTCGAATGTGCTCAGGCATTGATCGGTACAGGCATTCCTGTGATCGCCGATGGCGGAATCAAACAAACAGGTGATATCGTTAAAGCGATCGCTGCAGGAGCAAGCTGTATTATGGCAGGTTCATTGTTCGCAGGAGTAGAAGAATCACCAGGTGAAACCATCATCTATGAAGGACGTAAATTTAAATCTTACCGTGGTATGGGTTCTGTAGAAGCCATGCAACAGGGATCTAAAGACCGTTATTTCCAGGATGAAGAAGATGTCGTAACGAAATTGGTTCCGGAAGGAATTGTAGGCCGTGTTCCTTACAAAGGAACTTTAGCAGAAGTGATCTACCAGTATGTAGGTGGATTAAGAGCAGGAATGCACTATTGCGGAGCAGCAACGATCGAAGATTTACAAAAAGCAAAGTTTGTGCGCATCACTGCTGCGGGTATGAGAGAAAGTCATCCACATGATATCTCTATTACCAAAGAAGCACCAAACTATTCGAGTACGAGATAATTCAATTGTCAGATAATTTATTGCCGGAGAGGCTGTATCAGTTTTGAAAAGATGATGCAGCCTCTTCTTATTTTGAGTATTTATGAAATCTATAGGTGTTTATTGCGGTGCCAATTTTAATGGCGATCCGGTTTTATTGGCAGCGATTGAAAATCTTGCCCAGACTTTTACAGATCATCAGATCCGACTGGTTTATGGTGGTGGAAGTGTGGGGGTAATGGGCATCATTGCCGATGAAATGTTAAAACGTAAGGGACTGGTAACGGGCGTGATTCCTCAGTTCCTGATGGACAAAGAAGTAGGCCATACCGGACTTACAGAAATGATCATCACGGAAAATATGCACCAGCGCAAGCAAAAGATGGCAGACCTGTCTGATGGTTTTATCATCCTGCCCGGAGGTTTTGGAACATTGGAAGAGTTCTTTGAAGTGCTGACCTGGTTACAGCTAGGCCTCCATACCAAACCAATCGGTGTCTTGAATGTAAGCGGTTTCTATGACCATCTTTTTGCTCAGATGGACGTAATGGTACAACATCAGTTTCTAAAACAAAGCAACAGAGATCTGGTATTCAACGAAGCTGATTCAAAGACCCTGGTAAGTAAAATGATGACATTTGATGTCCTTCCGGACGATAAATGGTTCAAAGACCGAAACCTAAGTTAGTTTATAAGAATTCGTCCGGACCTATTTCCCAGGTCCAGGGCTTCTTAAAGCTTTGAAAAGTGCGTAAGGTTTTAAAGGGAAAATCTTCTGAAATGGTTTCATTCGCTGCATCTCTGTTGTGGGTCTTTCCTGTTGTCACGAGACGCTTTCTAAGAATGAAATCATATTTTTTATGGGTCATCTCTCCGGAGCTTTCATTGTAATACTCGTTGCCTGCTTTTTCCAGAAACCAGTTTTTATCCTGGTATCGGAAGGTATAGTTGAGCTTCCAACGCCAGTCGCCACCTCCCTCAAAGGACAAAACAAGTTTGTTGGAATCAATTTTTAAGGGACGCAAGGGATCACCCATGGTGCCGCCCTCAGCGGAACGGAGAATAAAGTTGTTGTTTTGAACGCCAATCTGGTACCCTTCTCCGTTTGCACGTTTAAAATAAACAGCCAGAATTCTTGGCTTCTGAATTTCTGTAATGATTTCTGTAGTATTGTCTCCATAAGCACGGCTTTCCCGGACTTCTTTATGGTATTCCATAATAAAAGCCAGGTCATTCAGTTGGTCCTTGTTCAGGTCGCCGGAGATAGAATCCAGGATTTTCCAGTTTGCAGGAACCAATGCCGACAACGATTTCCCCTGACTCGGAAGGCTAGGGTATTTAAAGTTTTGCGCGTAAACAGCCGTCTGACAAGCTAAAAAAAATAAGACCAGTTTAATCCTCATACATATAAAAGAACGATAATCATGCCGAAATAGTGTTTCCTCTTGTTCGGAACGCTGAAGATCTTGCAATAACTCAGAAAAGATCTTGTAATATTGTATCATGATGAGTAAAAAGATCAGCCTTTTCAACTGGAGTGGAGGTAAAGACAGTTGCCTCGCCCTGCACCATACTTTAGCAGATGATGGCTTTGAAGTGAGGTATTTGCTAACCACCGTCAATGAGGCCTTCAATAGGGTCAGCATGCATGGTGTCAGGGAAGAACTGCTCCAGACACAGGCAGCAAATATTGGAATCCCATTGTACCAGATCCGCCTACCGGAATCTCCAAAAATGGAAGATTATGAGGAAAGTATGCAGCGCCATTTAACAGGTTTACAGGGGGAAGGAATCACGCATTCTATTTTCGGGGATATCTTTCTGGAAGACTTAAAGAAATACCGGGAAACCAAATTGGAAGAAGTCGGACTAAAAGCAGTATTCCCTTTATGGAAACAGGATACCAGGGCCATCATCCGGGAGTTTTTAGCCCTGGGTTATAAAACGGTGATCGTCTGTGCAAAAGATGGACTGGAAGCGTTTTGCGGAAGGGTGATCGATGAACAATTTATGGACGACCTTCCGCCTGGAATTGATCCCTGTGGAGAGAATGGCGAGTTTCATACTTTCGTGTTTGACGGACCGATATTTAAATCACCGGTTCATTTTACCCTGGGCGAAAAGGTGTACAAGACTTTCCCTTCTCCGGTAGATAGGGAAGAAAAACCTGCGGGTTACTGGTATATCGATTTGTTGCCTTCAGGACAAAAGCCTACTGAATAATTAATTTTAATGAATCTGCTTTTACCCGGTTTTTTAACCATAACCTGAGTTTGTTTTGATCGGCAGCGGGTACTGGTTTTATAAACGAAGCAACAACCATGGTCATGGTGTCTGCGCGGTTGGAATCGGTTCTGTTAAATATGGTATTGGAGATGCTGTACGCTTTCAGATCGGGATAGAGTATTTTCAATTCTGACCTGAGGTCGGGCAAGGGCAAATCCAATGCGGCAGAACCGGTATTAGGCTTAACCTGCGCTGAATTGCTTTTGAAAACATCTTCCAGAATGCTGGCTTTAATCTGAGAAAGATCGATCTCATTTTTGGCATTCAGCCCTTGTCTGATGATGAGCCTGGTTCCTTTCAGCTGATAACCTTTTAGCTTATTGCTTAAAGAATCCAGTTGTCCTGCAGACAGCTCGTTTCCGAGCAGCAGTAAATCAATTTCGCTTCCTTTTCTATTGTATTTAAAACTTTTAGAAATGACCTGTGTGTCTTTGTAATTGAGTTCCTGGTGCACGAACTTGGCGGCATTGTTCTCAAAAATACTTTTGTCTACAATCCGGTAAGCCAGGTATACGCTTGGTGCTGCGGTGAGGAGTACGATCATCAGGATGTAACGGCTCACTTTCTTTTCATAGGCTTTATCTCCAAAATCTTTCTTATGAAATTTCAGGTAACGAACGATGAGAAAGGTGGCTACACAAATGAAAACACTATTGATAAAATAAAGGTAAATGGCACCGAGGAAAAAGTAAAGGTTGCCGGTAGCAATACCAAAGCCGGCAGTACATAATGGGGGCATCAGTGCCGTTGCAATCGCTACCCCGGGGATCACATTGCTTTTTTCTTTTCTTGTGGCAGCCACGATTCCGGCAAGGCCCCCTAAAGCGGCAATAAAAACATCCCATAAAGAAGGTGATGTTCTGGCCAGTAACTCGGATTGTGCTTCATGCAATGGGGTTAACGTAAAATATAAGGAAGAAGCGATGATGCTGATGATGGTGGCGATGGTTAAATTTCTCAGGCCTTTCTTAACCAGCTCAAAATCATTGGTGCCGATGCCCAGGCCGATCCCCATAATCGGTCCCATGAGCGGAGAAATTAGCATCGCCCCTATGATTACGGCAGTAGAATTTACATTCAATCCTATACAGGCTACAAAAATGGCAAAGATCAAAGTCCATAAATTTGCACCTTTGAATTCCACGTTCTTCTTGATGGATTCTACCGTCTCCGCCTGGTCCTCACTGTCTTCCTGCAGGTTGAAGCGGTAGGATATAAATTTTTTTATGGAAGTATAAATATCGTTCATTTGGGGCTTTTCCATCAGACGACAATTATCGGTCCTAAAATAATCGACTAAATCCTACCACTCAATGTCTTAAAATATATAGATTCGATAGTATAGGGGGTTATCGGGGGATACATCTCATATACTAAAATTTTAGCTTACCAGAACTTAAATAAATTTCAATATGAAAAAATTGTTGTTGTTGAGTACGGCTTTATTATGCCTTAACATTTCCGCGAAGCCGATGTATATCACTTCCATTTGGAACAGGCCGGTACAGGTACCGCATTTCATCAGGACGAACAAAAGTATGTCATGGATACGCGGAAACGGAAAGTGCTTCTTCCTGAGATTGAATATAGAAGAATGTCGTTTTGAGCGCTTAAAAAGAAAGGAGAAATAAAAATGTATATGGAAAATCATAAACAGGAAAGACTCCGGCTGCTGATCAATTCGTTTTTCAAAGAGCATTCATTTGATGAGCTCATGGAAGTGTTGTATGTGCTTTACAGGGGCTGGGCATTGCAGGTCTCCATTAAAGTGGACCGGGATGAAAGGTTAAGGATGCTCATGGGCTATAATGATTTGAAAGCGTTTCTGGAAGAATTCAAGGAGCTGTATGAATCTGAAATTCCGATTGAAAAAGACGCTTCACAATCCGGGTTTTAACTATTTTTATTTGCGCATGGGGCTGGAATAAGACAAAAAAAGAAATATTTACAACAAATTTATAACGGAATGCAAAACAAATGAAAGCTTTGTACCAAAGCCCGAAACGGACTTTTGTTTCGATGGAAAATAGATTTAACTTGCCCCAATGAATATAGAGTTCAACAAAAACGAAGACTTGAACAAACAATCCGTTTACGAATTAAAGACAAGACTTAAAAAGATATATCAGGGTGGGGGAGAGAAGAGTGCTGCAAAGCAAAAGGAAAAAGGAAAGTTATTGGCGCGGGAGCGTATCGCCTATTTAATTGACAAGGAAAGTGAATTTCTGGAAGTCGGTGCATTGGCCGCTGAAGGAATGTATGCCGAACAGGGAGGATGCCCTTCTGCAGGCGTTGTCTGTGGAATTGGTTACGTTTCCGGCCGGCAGTGCATGATCGTTGCCAACGATGCCACGGTGAAAGCCGGAGCATGGTTTCCTATGACGGCAAAAAAGAACCTTAGGGCGCAGGAAATCGCAATGGAAAACCGCTTGCCGGTGATCTATCTGGTGGATAGTGCAGGGGTTTACCTGCCGATGCAGGATGAGATCTTTCCGGACAAAGAACACTTTGGACGAATGTTCCGCAACAATGCACTCATGTCTGCAGATGGAATCGTACAGATTTCTGCGATTATGGGCTCTTGCGTTGCTGGTGGTGCTTATCTTCCGATCATGAGCGATGAAGCCATGATCGTAGATGGTACAGGCTCTGTATTTCTTGCGGGTTCTTACCTGGTGAAATCGGCCATCGGCGAAGACATCGACAATGAATCCCTTGGCGGAGCAACCACTCATTGTGAAATATCGGGCGTAACGGATTATAAACATCCCAATGACCAGGCTTGTCTGGACAGCATCCGCAACATTATGAGCATGTTAGGCGCTCCGGAGTCTGCAGGCTTTGACAGGATTAAACCGGCAATGCCTAAGCTAGATCCGGAAGAGATTTATGGCATCCTACCCGAAAACAGAGAGAAACCTTATGATATGCTGGACATTATCCACCGCCTGGTAGACAATTCCGAATTTGAACAGTATAAGGAATTATATGGCCAAAGCATTATCTGTGGATTGGGCAGAGTAGATGGCTGGGCAGTGGGCATCGTTGCCAATCAACGCAAAGTCGTGAAATCCAAAAAAGGAGAAATGCAATTTGGTGGGGTCATCTATTCCGATAGTGCTGATAAAGCCGCCCGTTTCATTATGAACTGTAACCAAAAGAAAATTCCTTTGGTATTCTTACAGGATGTGACAGGGTTTATGGTGGGCAGCAGATCTGAGCAGGGCGGAATCATTAAAGATGGGGCGAAAATGGTGAACGCAGTGGCCAATTCTGTGGTGCCTAAATTTACCATCGTTCTGGGGAATTCTTATGGTGCAGGGAACTATGCCATGTGCGGTAAAGCATATGACCCAAGATTGATCTACGCATGGCCAAGTGCCAAAATTGCGGTAATGGGTGGATCTCAGGCCGCAAAAGTCCTGTTGCAAATTCAGGAAGCTTCGCTAAAATCCAAAGGAGAAACGATTACCCCGGAAAAAGAGGCCGAACTGCTAAAGGAAATTACAGACCGTTATAACAGTCAGACCACTCCTTATTATGCCGCATCAAGGCTATGGGTGGATGGCATTATTGATCCTAAAGAAACGCGGAAAGTGATTTCTATGGGCATAGAAGCTGCCAATCAATCGCCGATAAAAAAGGCCTTCAATGTAGGGATTATCCAAACCTGATCTGCTGAGGAAGAGAATAAAAGCACTGATTTATAATCCCTTAATCATAATGCGGCTTAGTTGCATTTTGTCTCTTGCTCAAAGCAGGATAAAAGTGTAATTTTGTATAATAATAGAAAGAATAAATAATATGTCAGAAGAAATAGAACACGTTCAATGTTTAATTATAGGTTCAGGACCGGCAGGATATACTGCAGCAATTTATGCGGCCCGCGCAGACCTGAAACCAGTAATGTACACCGGTATGGAGCCGGGTGGACAATTGACACAAACCACCGATGTTGATAATTTTCCGGGATATCCGGGTGGAGTTATGGGACCGGAAATGATGGAAGACTTCCGTAAGCAGGCAGAACGCTTTGGAACGGATATCCGCTTTGGTTATGTGAGTGCTGTAGACTTCTCTTCTATGCCGCATAAAGTGGTGGTAGACGACATTAAAACGATTACTGCAGATACGGTGATCATTTCTACCGGTGCAACCGCAAAATGGCTGGGTTTACCTTCAGAACAAAAATACAATGGTTTTGGTGTTTCTGCATGTGCAGTATGTGATGGCTTCTTCTTTAAAGGACAGGATGTCGCAATTGTTGGTGCTGGTGATACCGCTGCTGAAGAAGCAACTTACCTGGCCAAACTTTGTAAAAAAGTATACATGCTGGTAAGAAGAGATGAATTCAGAGCTTCAAAAGCAATGGTTCACCGTGTGTTGAATACCCCTAACATTGAGGTGGTATACCATACGGAAACTCAGGAGATCATTGGTAATGGTAAAAATGTAACTGCAGTGAAAGTATTGAACAACCAGACTGGTGTGGAATCAGAAATTCCTGTAGAAGGTTTCTTCGTTGCCATTGGTCATAAGCCAAATACAGACATCTTTAAAGGATGGTTGGATATGGATGAAACAGGTTACCTGCAAACCATTCCGGGTTCTACAAAAACAAATGTAGAGGGCGTTTTTGCTGCTGGTGATGTTCAGGATCATTATTACCGTCAGGCAGTAACCGCTGCAGGATCAGGATGTATGGCTGCATTGGATGCAGAACGTTACCTGGCTGCTAAAGAACACGAAGTGAAAGCTTTATCTTAAGAGATATCAAGATACCATGACATCATGATGTCAGGAGACGGGTTCCATAAGGAGCCCGTTTTTTTATGCCCTGAAATTTCAATTTCAGCCTGTTAAGCCATTCATCGGGTGGTATCGCAATTTGTGATACCACCAAAACAAGCCCTTATTTTGAAGGATTTTTTTTATCTTGTGCATTAATTCAAACCAGTTTATTTAACCAAACCTCTGCGGAATGACCAGCTATTCACCAGGCTGATGAAATTCTGGGGAGCCTAAAAAAGAATTAAACACAAAACACACAAATGAAAAAATTATTTACAATTGTTCTGCTGGCATTTCTTGCAGTAGAAGCATCAGCACAGCAAGACCCGAACATGGGCATCATTCCTGCGCCAGTGTCCGTTAAGAAGAATAGCGGAACCTTTAAACTGGATAAAACAGTCGTTTTAATATCCAATGAGCCTAAAAATTCAAGGATGGCAGATTTGCTAAATGCTTTTGTCACTACAAAAGGTGGTTTTGCCCTGAGAGAAGTGAAATCTGAAAGTGCAAACGAAAAGGCCATCATCCTAACCTCAGAAGGTGCCGGTCAGTTGCCTGCTGAAGGTTACAAAATCAACATCACAGATAAAAAGATTACAATTATTGGTCAGGAAGCAGGATTGTTCTATGCGGTACAATCCATGATGCAGCTGATGCCGGAAAAACAAAATAACGAGATTTTGATCCAGGCAGCTGAGATCAACGACTATCCCCGTTTTAAATACAGAGGAATGCACCTGGATGTATCCCGTCATTTCTTCCCGGTTTCTTTGGTTAAAAAATACATCGATGTGATGTCTCAGTATAAACTGAATAACTTTCACTGGCACTTAACAGACGATCAGGGATGGAGAATAGAAATTAAGAAATATCCAAAGCTGACTTCAGTAGGGGGCAGCAGAAACGGAACGATTATCGGACATCACCCAGGCGTAGGAACGGATAATAAAGAATATAAAGGTTTTTATACCCAGAATGAAGTAAAAGAGGTGCTGGCTTATGCCGCTGCAAGATTTATCAATGTGGTGCCTGAAATTGAACTTCCGGGACATGCTTCAGCTGCAATTGCTGCTTATCCTGAATTGAGCTGCTTTCCGGAAAGAGATACTTTCGTAGATGCAAAAACACCTTGGTCAGGAAGCAGAAAAGGCAAACAGGTACAACAGCAATTTGGCGTATTTGATGATGTGTTCGTACCTAGCGACAATACCTTTAAATTCCTTGAAAATGTATTGGATGAAGTGATCGCATTGTTCCCTTCCAAATACATCCACATTGGTGGTGATGAGTGCCCTAAAGAATATTGGAAACAAAGTGAATTCTGTCAGAAGCTGATTAAAAAGTTAAATCTGAAAGATGAGCACGGACTACAGAGCTATTTCATCCAGAGAATTGAAAAACACGTCAATAAAAGAGGTCGTTCTGTAATCGGATGGGATGAAATTCTGGAGGGTGGATTGGCACCTAATGCTACGGTGATGTCATGGAGAGGTACTGAAGGTGGTATCGCTGCGGCAAAACAAAGCCATGATGTGATCATGACACCGAATGCAGGTGGTTTGTATTTTGACCATAAACAAAGTAATTCTCCGGATGAGCCGACCAATATTGGTGGTTTTGCACCGTATACGAGTGCTTATGCGTATGATCCAATGCCTAAAGAACTAAATGCCGATCAGCAGAAATATGTGATCGGTGTTCAGGCAAACCTTTGGACAGAATACATCCAGACGCCGGTAAAAGTAGAATATATGATCATTCCAAGGGTGTTCTCTTTGGCGGAAATTGCCTGGAGCCAGCCTGAGCGTAAAGACCTGAAAAACTTCTCTGAAGAACGTCTTCCTTTGCATCTGGCAAGATTAGATCAGACAGAAACCAATTATTGGGTACCTACACCACTGGGCTTAAATGAGAAGGTGATGAACGGCGAAAACTTCAATATTGAACTTAAAGCTCCGGTACAAGGATCGAAAATCTATTATACGTTAGACCTTACCCGCCCTTCGGTTAATGGTAACTTGTATACTAATGGTGTGAAAGTGATCGTTCCTAAAGGAGAAAAACGCGTTTTGAAAACCCTGGTGATCACACCTGCAGGTAAACAAAGCGTGGTAACAGAGACCATTTTAAACAATGGTGCTGCGGATGTAAAATCTAAATAATTGTTCGTTAAAAAAAGATAAAAGATGAACCTAGGTAAATATTTCATGAAGCTGCCCTTGCTATTTGCAGGGCTGCTTTTATTGGCTTCCTGTGGAGACAGCGCTTCTGAAAAGATGGCAGCTAACAAATCCACTCAACCTGATGTTAAAAAGCCTGCGGGCCAGTTTCCTTTCTATAAGGACATTGCCATCCGTCCGGGGATTAACTTTGAGGTAGTCAGTTGGGGTAAGGGAGTGGATAGTGTAGGTGGATACCTGATTTTGTTATCAGATACCCTTAGAAACAATTACAAATCCTTTTCGAATGAACGTAAAGGCATCATTACGGATGCCTGGAATATGGATCTTGACAATGATGGCAATCCGGAACTTTATATTGAATTGCTCAGCAAGAAAAATGTACTGGACCTCAATGTTTATGAATATGCCGGTGGTGAATTCAGAAAGATCAGTTTCCCTCCTTTGAGCAGTTCCATGAAAAAGGCGTATCAGGGCGGAGATAAATTCATCATTAAAAATGGCGATTTGTTCCGTTCTTTTCCGATGGTGAATCCTAAAGATACAACCATTAAGGCCGGAGCAATTAAAATGCTGCAATACCGCCTGAACGGGAATAGCTTCTCTACGAATGAAATAAAAGAATAAGCTGGTTTTCCGGCAACATTACAAACAAAAGGCTGGTTTTAAACCAGCCTTTTGTCTTTTGCAACCTGTATGGCTTCCGCCTTTGAATTCACATTGAGCTTGCTGTAAATATTTTTGGTATGCGTTCTTACGGTTTCTACTTCGATAAACAGCTCTTTCGCAATTTGTCCGCGGTCTTTACCCGTGGTCATCAGTTCCAGGATCTGGGTCTCTCTTCTGGTAAGCGGAGAATCCGGATTTCTTTGTAAAGAAAGAATCACGGTCTTGGCCACATCAGGACTCATCGGGCCACCACCCTGAACCACATCTCTGATGGCTTCAATCAATTTTGCTGTAGGGGTGTTCTTTGTAAAATAACCGGAAGCACCATTGGCCAGGGCATCAAGAATGGTCTTTTCTGTTTCATAAACGGTCAGCATGATGACGTAAACATCCGGCAGTAGTTTTTTGAGAATGGGTAAGGCATCAATGCCATTCGTTCCGGGAAGCTGAATATCCAGGATAATGACATCAGGATTGTCCCTGACAATTTTATTTCTTGCCGAATCAAAAGATGGATAGGTCGCCACCACCGTATAAGGGGAGGTATGGTTAATTAAATAAGCATAACCCTCCCGGATGGTCTGGTCGTCCTCAATGATCACGATTCTTGGTTCCGGCTGATTATACATTTGTAGCGCGCATTAGCGTGGAAAGATTAACCCTTAGCATGATCTCTGTACCGGACTGATCCGAATTGATATTTAGTTTTGCGTTGATTCTTTGTGCTCTCACGTTCATATTGTTTATTCCATGCCCATCCATGGAGGCGGCAGCATCAAGTCCCTGCCCATCGTCTTTAACCCCGATTTCGAGTACCCCATCCTGCACTGTTGCTGAAAAAATGACCATTCCTGCTTTGGAATGTTTCAGCGCGTTGTGTATCGCTTCCTTAAAGATCATCAGCAGGTTCCTGCTCATGTCTAACGATAGTTTTCCGTCATGATGATTCAAATGAATGCGATCTTCAAACCGGATCGGAGTGCTGTTAAACATCTCCTTCCCGAATTCCCGGATGTGCTCCAGCAATTCGCTCAACTTATCGTTTTTAGGATTTAGCGACCATAAAATATCCTTAGTACCCCTATATAATTCATTCACATTGTCGTTGATCTTTAAGATGATATTTCTCTTTTCAGTATCTTTCTCATCAATCATACTGCTCAATACTTCTGATAAGACGGAGATACGGGTCAGTTTGTTACCAAGATCGTCATGAAAATCTTCAGCAGTCTGTTTTCTCACCTTAAACTGCTCTTCCAGCTTGATCTTTAACCTCAGTTTCCGCTTACGTTCTTTCAGGTTGATGATGATATAAACGGCTAAAAGAATGAGCAGGACAATGAGCACAAAGATAAACAATCTGAATATACCAGTCTGATAATAAGGAGGCGTAATTTCAAAAGTAAAAGAAGCCGCATTGACGGAAGAAGTCCCGCTTTTTGTAATGGCCTTTACCTGAAAGGTATATCTGCCCGGAGGAACAGAACTGAAATTCATGGAGGTATTGCTGATCGTCTCGCTGAACTTGGTATCCAGCCCGATTAAGCGGTATTGATAGAGTAACCCCTCTGGATTGGTCAGGAAAATACCTGTAAAATTGACGATAATATTGTTTTGCTGGTAGGGGAGTGTGATGATCCCGCCCAGGTCCTCTGCCTTAAAAGTGGTTTGTTGTTTTTGCTGGTATCCCTTGTTTCCCTTATTTTGTGCAAAGGCGGTCACCGAATTAATGTAGATATAGGGTTTGCCGGATTTTGGAATATAGGAAGTACTGTTGTAAACAATGGCCCCCTTGGTGGTTCCTATCCAAACCTTGTTTTGATCCTGAAGAATGGCATTTTGATTGCATTCTACCAGGAGTGCCTGTTCATTGTTGTTTTTGATGACACTGAAATTGCTCGTGTTGATCTTATTGATGCCTTTCCCTGTTCCCACCCAAATGATGCCCTGGTCGTCAGCAAGCATGCTGTAAATGTGATCTGAGGCCAATCCGTCACGGGTACTGATGGTCCTGGTCTTTCCTGTTTTGAGGTGCCAGACCAGCACGCCATTGTCTGAAGTGCCGAAAAGAACGAAGCCTGCCGCTTTAGACATGCAAAGGATACTGGAGCCGGCCAGCTGAGGAAGTTTAAGCTGGGAGATTTCATGTTTGGAATTGATCAGGTAAGCGCCGTCCTGTGTGCCGACCAGAATCTCCCCGAGGTACGTTTCCAGCAACGTACTGCCAAATTGCTTGCCAATCCATTGCAATTGCCTGCGCTTTTGGTCCAATAGAAAACAGCCCGCGTTGGTCGATAACCAGATCTGGCCACGACTGTCCTCCAGAATGGTGTTATAAGCGATGGCGTGCTGATCTTTGACCATTTGTTCCATGCGCTTGCCATTGTACCGCCAGAGGCCACCATATACGGTTCCTATCCAGATGTTTTGCGCCCGGTCATTGTACAGAAAGTTGATGTTCCTGCTGCTCTCCATATCGGAAGGAATGCTGATCTCCTTGATCTTCCCATCTTTATATTGGAACAGACCACCATAAGTGCCCATCCATATTTCCTCTGCTGAGGGACCTTTGGCCAGACTCATGACGATCTTACTCCTCAGCCCCTGAGACTCGTCGAAAATCACATAGCTGCGGTCAACAAACTTAAATAATCCGGTGCCATCTGTGGCCAGCCAGATGTTGTTCTCCGCATCCTTAAAAATGGCATTCACCATATTGTTGCTAAACCCATTTTTCCCGTCGAAATGAATCAGCGTGGTATCAGTCAGGTAATATGCCCCGTTTGCAGCACCTATCCAGATATTGCTTTTCGAATCCTGCTCTATGACTTTGAATTTTCCCGAAACGTATTGAGATATTTTGCTGTTTTCTGCCGCAAAGAGCCCTTCGTTGGTCAGAAACCATAATTTGTTTCGATGAAACCTGTCGCTGAGAAAATCAGTAATGTATAGGTTTTTTAACTGATCATTGAGCGGATGCGGCCTCCATTTTTCGTTTTCCAGGTAGAAGATCCCCTTTCTGAGTACGGCGACGGCTACTTTTCCATTGTCATCTGCCTTAAGTGCGGTTACATGATCATCGCCTTCGCGGCTGATGTTCAGGAATTCAGTTCCGGTTTCGCTGGTCTTGAAGAGTTTTGTCGAGCTCAGCCCATAGATGACTCCTTCGTGACTGGTCACGAGTTTCCCTACCCATTCTTTGGTCTGTTTGTAGTTGTTGAATTTCTGTCCGTTAAACTTCGATATCCCCCAGGCAGTTCCAACCCATATCTCGTCATTTTTATTGAGGCTAAGCGCGAGGGTGAAATTGTTGTTTAGACCATTCGTCTTGGTATAGCTACAAAATTGCTTTCCATTAAAGCAGCTCACCCCACCAAGGGTAGTTACCCATAACCTGCGTTTGCTGTCCTGAGTGATGGCCGTAACCTGTGATTGCGTTAAGCCGTCTTCGATGTCGTACTGACGGAAGTTATAGCGCTGAGCAAAACTGTATAAACTGTTAAGCAGCAGGCCTAATCCAATGAGAATAATCTTTTTGTAATGCAAGTCGGTGGGAATTCAGGGTTTAAACCAGTGTAAATATATTTATCCCTTCACAATTAAAAAATACCCCTTAAAGGGTGATCTTTTGTGAAAAATGAAATATACCCCCTGAGGGGGGAACAGACAGTGATTAAGCAATGTTAATTTTGTTAAATAATTTACAAAAGAACTCATCTTCGCCGGTTTTTATACTATGGATCTTGAACAAAAATATAAAGTGGTCTATGTGACGGACATCAGAAGTTCGCTGGATTTCTTTATGAACAAGGTCGGTTTGAAAAAACAGGAAGAATTGAACATTCCCGGGAGAGACTGTGCGGTATTGAAAATGTTCAATGGTGATTTTCTAATGTTGCTGCAAAACGAGGAGTTGGAACCTGCACCGGTTGTATTGCATACGGACGATTGTCTGAGGGACCATTACCGGCTTAAAGAAGGAGCGGTAGAGGGTTTAACGGAGCCTGTTTACAGGGCGGATGGGGTAGCCATCGAATTTCCGGATCCCTGCGGCAACAGGTTTGTATTATTGGAAGAACGAGATTATACCGATGCCTAATTAACGAAGACATGAAGTATCAGAGAACACTGGTCAACAAAAACGAAGTCATAATTGAGTCTGCCTATGATTCTTTTCATCCGGAAATTTCCGGCAGGTACGCTATTGACATGATCTTTAGCGGATCTGCCGATTATACCGCTTCTAACCGGGACCTGACGCTTTTCTCTGAAAATTTCATCTTTTTTAACCAGCAAACAACTTATACTAAAAGAATCAACTCCCCATCGAAAGTTTGTTCTATGTCGGTGTTATTCGACCCTGATTTTGTAAGTGATTTCGAATATTCAAGAAGGGCGAAAGACAGCATGCTTCTGGATGATCCGGAAAATAACAGGAAAGAAGCACCGGTTTTTGTAGAGGCCATTTATCCTTTACAGGGCAATATGAAGTTTAACATGCTGCATCTGAAAAAACACATCGATGAGGGAAGTACCGATGCTTTGATGCTGAGCAGTTATCTGGAACATTGCCTGATCAACTACTATGAAATCTACCATTCAGAAGTGATCAACAGGGAAGCTTCCCTGAAATTTCTCAGTCATACCACCAAGTCTGAAATCTTAAGAAGACTCTCCATTGCCAGGGATTACATCATCAGCAATTACAATAAAAATATCTGTCTGGAAGATATTGCGAGAATTGCCTGCCTGTCTGTAAATCATTTCCTGCGTACTTTTAAACAAGCTTACCAGCAATCACCGCATCAGTTTTTAACGAGCATCAGGTTGCAGCAGGCGAAATACTTTCTGCGAAATACGGACTATCCGATCAATGAAATTGTAGACATTGTTGGTTTTGAATGCCCAAGCTCTTTTATCCGCTTGTTCAGGAACTCTTTTCAGGTAACCCCGGGGCAGTACAGGTAACCTTTTTATTACTGTTTTTACTTTGGAAAAGTGTTTTTAGCATATTGATATTCAGTTATTTAACTGAATTTTAATAAAAAAAACACCTCATGAAACCATCATCAGCAAACCACTTACAAACCGCAATTGCTTGTGATCGCTTCTTCACCTTAAAAAAAACATCTCATGGAAAAAAAACTAACAATGTGTATGGCAATACTGTGTATTGGCTGCACTGTCGCCTTCGGTAAGTCTTTTGAAGAAAACCCCCCAAAGAAGAATATAAACAGTAAACCGGTTGATGTAGTCGGAGCTTACATTGATGCAAATCTGCATACGGATGTGAAGCTGTTTAACCAGGTGATGAGTGACGATGCCTTCGTCAGCTTTTGCAATGGAAGAACAGCAAAAAAACAACGCAAATCTGAATTATTGGCTTTCTATAAAAAAATGGGACCAACAGACCTTAACTGCGATTCGGATTATGAAGTTTTATCGAGCAGTGGCAATGTGGTGATGGTACGTGTGGATTTTAAATTCCCTACATTTTTACAACGTAATTTCCTGACGATCGAAAAGAATGAGCAAGGACTTTGGCAAGTTACACAAGTAAATAAATTCAACGAAAACCGCTAGATTGGTGATTTTCGCCTATCGCAGGGGGATGATTGAGGGTATATTTGTAGCAGGATGATCCACTTGTAAGTTCGGATGAATTAGATTTGGGTTAGTTAATAGTAAAAAGTCATCTCCGATTAGGAAGATGACTTTTTTTATGACTTGTTTTTTCTGATTTAAGATTGTGTTTTGAATTGACTTCCAAGTCTTTCGAACTTTTCGATCAGCAGGGCGATTCTTTCCCTGTCTTTTTTGATTACCGCCTTGCGCACTAAAGTGGAGCAGAAGATCATCCATAAAAACGAGAAGAGGACGATGAGGATCTGTGCCCATAGCTCCATATAAGTCACCACTTCGATGAGGTATAAGCCAACGCCCAGTGTCAGGGCAACAGCATAGATCCAGTACATTTTATTGTAAAGGCTAAATCTGCTCAGCTGGTATTGTTTCAGGCTCACGAGAAATTCGTTGGGATGTGTCGTGAAATCATTCCTGGAGATCAGGCGGTGTCCCTGAGCTAAAATGACGGTAAGCGCGGCAATGGCCAGCAGTACAATCAGGATTCCGGCGTAAGTGGTCCAGGACTGAAAGTCGATGAAAAGACACAGACTGCCAACGGCTATAAAGGAGGTGACCATTCCTGCGATGTTGAGTATCGATCTGTTGCTGATGGACTTTACTTCCTTTTTTGCCTGTGCCAACATTTCATCTGAAGAGATCTTCACCTCTACAGAATGCGATTGCCAAAGCGATTGTATATGATCAAATTCTTGCATGCTGATTGTATAATTCTGTAAGTTTTAATTTAATGCGGTGGATTTTTACCCTTAGGTTTCCTTCGCTAATCCCTGATATCTCCGCGATCTCATGGTAGGGGAGCTCATCCAGTACCATGGTAATGATCAAACGGTCATTTTCTTCCAATTGAGAAATCGACTTATAAAGTAAGGCCACCTGTTCATTCTTTTCAGAAAACTCCTCAGGTCTGGTTTCTATAATGTTGTCGGTTAATTCATCTTTCGCCTGTCGCTTTTCTGATCTTAAATAGGTAAGGCAGGTATTTACAGCAATCCGGTAAATCCAGGTAGAAATCAGCGACTTATTCCTGAACTTGTCCAGGTTTTGCCAAACCTTTAAAAAGGTTTCCTGGAGCAAGTCATTGGCCGAATCCTCATCCCCGGTGTAGCCGTAGCATAGGTGGAATATTTTCTTGGAGTTAGTGTCAAAGATTTGTTTAAATAACAGGTCTTTCTCTTTCAATATGCGTCTTTTTATTATTGGTTTAGATATAGGCAGGGGCCATTTGTTACAAAATGCAAGGTATAAAGTTAGTTCCTTTATCAATAATATTTAGAGAATAATTTAATTGTTGTAGTTTTACAGGCTGTACAATTACTTTAAAAGCTTAAGATGTCAAAGAACAACAGGTTAACATTTTTTATTTTTCTTGCCTTAATATTAGGGGTCGCTCTAGGGTATTATTTAAATGTAAATTCATTTAAAGACTACAATGGAGACATTACGAAAGCAGAGGCCAGAATTAAAGGGATAGAGGTAAAATTAAACAACCTGAAAGACACCACTGTTGTTCAGTATGCAGAATTAAACGTTCAGAAAGTCGCTGCCCAGAAGGCCCGTGTAGAAGCGGAAAAGGTCAGAGAGAAAAAATTAGAACCCCTTACCTTATTAAGTGACATCTTCCTTCGGTTGATTAAAATGATCGTTGCACCTCTGGTTTTCTCTACGCTTGTAGTCGGAGTAGCCAAAGTAGGGGACATCAAAGCCGTTGGAAGGATTGGCGGAAAAACGATGTTATGGTTCATGAGTGCTTCGCTTTTATCATTGGTACTGGGAATGATCATGGTGAATATCTTTAAACCTGGTGAAGCGATGCAGCTGCCTTTGCCTCCGAGCAATGCCGATACCGGGATTCATAAAGTAGCAGTATCACTTAAAGACTTCATTTCTCATATCGTTCCTAAGAGTATGACGGAGGCAATGGCCACCAATGAGATCCTGCAAATCGTAGTTTTCTCTTTATTCTTTGGGGTAGCCACCGCTGCGATAGGAGAAAAAGGACAAGTGATCATTAAATTCTTTGATGCCGTAGCGCATGTGATCTTAAAAGTAACGGGATATGTGATGAATTTTGCCCCTTTTGCGGTGTTTGGGGCGATGGCCGCTATTGTGGCCAAACAGGGGCTCAGTGTCCTGTCTACCTATGCGCTGTTTATCGGGGAGTTCTATTCGAGTATGTTATTGCTCTGGATCCTGTTGATTTTTATCGGTTTTACCATCCTCAAAAGCAGGGTATTTAACCTGATGAACAGAATGAAAGAACCGGTATTGGTGGCTTTCAGTACGGCGAGCAGTGAAGCTGCTTATCCAAAAACGATGCTTCAGCTGGAACGTTTCGGCTGTAAAGAGAAAATTGTGAGTTTTGTATTGCCACTGGGTTATTCTTTTAACCTGGATGGCTCTATGTTATATATGACATTTGCTTCCTTATTTATAGCACAGTCTTATGGCATTCATTTGTCTTTTGAGCAACAGGTATCTATGTTGCTGATCCTGATGTTAACGAGTAAAGGAATTGCGGGTGTGCCAAGAGCATCCCTTGTGGTAATTGCAGGAACCATCGCTTCTTTCAATATTCCGGAAGCAGGTCTGGCCTTATTGATCGGGATCGATCCTTTATTGGATATGGGAAGATCAGCAACTAACGTGATCGGAAACAGCATCGCTACTGCGGTAGTGAGCAAGTGGGAGGGAGAGCTCTCCGAACCGCTGGATTAGCCTTAACAACAATAATATACTAACAACAATAAAATAACATGAGTAGCAAAGCGAAGAAAATCTTCCTATTATTAACCATTGTCGTCCCATTCCTGGCCTATTGTGTCATTTATTACACGCCAATGTTTCGTAATGCACCGTTTAAGTCGACAGAATTCGAATCTATTGATTTCAAATGGGGCTTAGGGAATAATCTGGAGAACACTTATAATTCTAAAACAGGGGATTATCAGTATGTGGACGGGAAAGACTCGGTGATCAAAACAAATGTAAAACTGCGGTCGAATGACATGCTGTACTTACACAGCAAAGCGGCGGAAATTGGTTTCTGGAATTTTCCGGAGGTCATTGCGAATCAGGGAACGAACCTGGATTCTTCCAAAGTATTGCGTTATGTAATCCAGTTCAATTATAAGCGGAAATCTAAAAAGGTGGTCTATCTCACCGATTATGTAGAAATCCCGAAATTAAAAGGGCTGGCAGAGCAAATGAAAACCCTTGTGTCACAGAGCATCAATGACGCAGAAGAAAGGTATGGAAAGAAAAAATAAATCTGTTATGGATTTAGAATAATTAATTCTATATTTGCACCTCGATAAAAAAAATAAACAGTTTAAAATAATAATTATTTAACAATGTACGCAATAGTAAATATAGCAGGACAGCAATTCAAAGTTGCAAAAGACCAGCACCTTTTTGTACACCGTTTGCAAGGAGATGAAGGCGCTAGTATTGAATTTGACAATGTATTGTTGGTTGAAGATGGTGGTAAAATCACAGTAGGAGCTCCTACTTTGAAAGGTGCTTCTGTTTCAGCTAAGATCGTGTCTCATTTAAAAGGTGATAAAGTAATCGTTTTCAAAAAGAAACGTAGAAAAGGTTACAAAAAGAAAAATGGTCACCGCCAGTACTTCACTAAAATCCAGATCTCTGGTATCAGTTTATAATTAGTTGTTAAACAAAAAAATTGCCGGAATATCAGGTGATTTGTAAAATATAAAACAAGATGGCACACAAAAAAGGAGCCGGTAGTTCGAGAAACGGACGTGAATCGCATAGTAAACGCTTAGGTATTAAAATTTTTGGTGGTCAGGTAGCTATCGCTGGAAACATTCTGGTACGTCAGCGTGGTACTAAACATCATCCTGATAAAGGAGTAGGTATTGGTAAAGACCATACTTTATTCGCTTTGGTTGATGGTACCGTAATCTTCAAAAAGAAACAAGATAACAAATCATACGTTTCTATCTTGCCTTTACCGGTAGTTACTGAAGAAGTAGCAGAGAAAAAAGCACCTGTAGCGAAAGCTGCAAAAGCTGCTGCTCCAGCTACAGAAGAAGCTGCACCGGCTAAAAAAGCACCTGCAAAGAAAGCAGTTAAAGCTGAAGAAACTAAATCTGAAGCAACTGAAGAAGCAGCTCCGGCAGAATAGTAAAATATTAAAATATAGAAAAGGCCACGACTTGATGTTGTGGCCTTTTTTTGTGGTTATGAGGTAGCTTCTGTTCGTTTGTTCTTAATTTGTACCAATTCCTGCTCCAGTTTTGCCAATGAGCTGGTGAAGCTTTTTAACGTGCTTTCCAGGTCTTTAATCAGCAGGTCGACCCTCACGGTCGGTTCTTCATTTTGCACTCTGCTAATGCCATGTAAAAGCCATTCATAACTCTTGCTATAATATCTGGCAATGCTATGTAAAGTATGGAAGGAGGGGTATTGATTTCCAAGTTCTATTTGGGAGTAATTGCTTCGGGATAAATTTAGTATTTCTGCTATAAATGACTGAGAAAGGCCATTTTCTAATCGTAAATCCTTTATCCTGTCACCAATATCCTTCTTTGATAGAATTTCTTGCATAAGTAATATATATTTCGTTGATTTGTGATGAGTACGAGCGTTAATTCTTTTGAATGTAAGGCAATTATAGCTCCATAAAGTTCGTCAAAGTATCAGTTTAAAATAAATAAGGTTTAATTATGTTAATGCTAAAGCTAGGAAATGAATATCAGGTAAATTGTATTTATGCCGATTTATGTTCATTTAATGGCATAAAAGACGTCAAACATGCCAATTAGAAGGATGTGCGAAAGCGCAAACAGTTCGTTTTTCCTGATTGATAGAAATTACAAGCTCGCATTTTTTAAGATAGAGTCCCAGCATGATCTTGATGGCTTTCTTACTAAAAGTCCCGCAATTGGGGATTCTGCTGTGGAAATGATTGCTCAGAAATACAGGAAGAATTTTCAAAGCCTGTTGGCCAGATGCTTCCTGGGACACAGTTTCAGCATAGAGCAACGCTTCGCAATAGAGAAATCAACGGATCTTTTTCTGCAGATTATTTTCACCCCTTTAACAAAAGAAGGGGAGGAAGATCAGGTCATTTGTACCCTGATCAACAATACAGATACCCTGGGTCCAATGCAAATGCTGAGCGAGTATTCACACCTCACCTCACATGAGTTAAGGGCTCCCATCACCAATATTTTAAGCCTCTCTACCATCACCAATTATCATCCGCTGGAATCTTACGATATCCTGAAGATCAATCAGCTGCTGAGCGACATCAACCTGCAGGCATTGAAACTGGATGAAATCATTAAAATGCTCAACTCTATGCTGCATCAGCAGGAAAACACGGATTTGTTTGATGCGTTAAATGACAGAGGGGAAAATAAACATATTGTGCTGGTGGATGATGATGTCATCACGAACAGGCTCCATCAGATGTTGATCAAAAAGCACCATAGCGATAAGAAAATTGCACTTTTTGATGATCCGGAAATCGCATTGGGCTACATTAAAGAACACAACCCTGATCTGATCCTTCTGGACCTTCATATGCCGGAGATTGATGGCTGGAAGTTTCTGCACATGATGGAAGAACACAATATCTTTATCGATGTGGTCATTGTTTCCTCTTCGATTGACCCAAGGGAACGGTTGAGGGCAAAGTCTTTCCTGTGTGTAAAAGACTTTTATGTGAAACCACTCACCTCTGAAAAAGTAAAGCAGCTATTAGAAGATTAATGGGTTCTCCTTATAGCTGCTTAATGTTGTTTCAAACTGATTTTAAGGCGACTAGTGCTCTCTATTCATCAATTGATTAGATAGCAGTATCAATTCCTTTTTGCGTTCTTCAGGGACCGCTAAAGCGCTCAGTGCATTAAAGGCTTTTTCAGAATAATTTTTCATTTCCGTGGTTGCCAGTTCCCTGATGTTATATTTGTTATACAATAGGGTCGTATTGCTGATTTTATCCTCAAAATCCTGACTCACACTTTGTCTTTCCAGTTCCAGTAAGTCTGAATCCCCGGCAAGTTCTTTTAGTTTCAGCAGGAGTAAAGTCTTTTTATTGGCAATGATGTCTCCGCCAACCTGTTTTCCGAATTTTTCCGGATCACCGTAAACATCCAGAATATCGTCCTGAAGCTGGAAGGCAATTCCGATATTTTCTCCAAACTGATACAACTGCTCTGCTTCTTCTGCCGTTGCACCTGCCACCTGGGCACCTAATTTCATGGCACCACCTAACAATACCGCCGTTTTCAGACGGATCATATTGATGTATTCCTCAATGCTCACGAAATCGCGTTCTTCAAACTCCATATCGAGCTGCTGACCTTCACATACGCCTTGTGCGGTTGCATTAAAGGTATTGAGCGCGTCTTTCAGGACAGCCGTATCCAGCATCGAAAGGTGTTTGTTGGACTCTACCATCATCACATCACCGCTCAGAATGGCATTGTTTACTCCCCACTTTTCATGTACGCTTGGTTTTCCCCTGCGCAAAGGGGCATTGTCCATAATGTCATCATGGATCAACGTGAAATTGTGAAAGGTTTCTATGGCCAAAGCTGCAGGGATGGCCTTGTTAAGGTCAGCCCCAAATAAATCAGCAGCCATCAGCACCAATGCTGGTCTTATTCTTTTGCCCCCCAGGCTCATGATATAACTGATGGGCTGATAAAGCCGCTCAGGATGTGAAGGATATGGAACGTTCTGAATCGCGTTTTCTATGATTTCTTGTAATTGGGCAGGAGTATACATTTTTTGCAAAGGAATTTACCGAAGTATCTGTTTTATATTATTGTATTAAAGAAAAATCTATCTGTCTTTTTGAAAGGTCTACTTTTTTGACCTTTACCTGTACTTCATCACCCAGCTGATAAGTTTTCTTTTTACGCTGTCCGATGATACAGTAGTTCTTTTCGTCAAGGACATAGAAGTCATCTGATAAGTCTCTCAGGCGAATCATGCCTTCACACTTGTTTTCCACCAGTTCCACATACATTCCCCATTCCGTAACTCCGGAGATGATTCCCAGGAAGGTATTGCCAATGTTCTCTTCCAGGTATTCTGCCTGTTTGTATTTGATGGAAGCGCGTTCTGCATCTGCAGCACGTTTTTCCATAGAAGAGGAATGAGATGCAGCTACTTCATATTCTTCGGCATTTGCCGATTTTTCATTGTTCAGGTAAGCCGCAAGCAAGCGGTGCACCATCACATCGGGGTAACGTCTGATTGGAGAGGTAAAGTGGGTATAATGGTCAAATGCCAATCCGTAATGGCTTGTTTTTTTAGTGGTATACACCGCTTTGGCCATAGAGCGGATGGCAAGCTGGGTCAATACATTTTGTTCCTTTTTACCTTCCACATCTTCCATCAGGTAGTTCAGTGATTTCGCGATGTCCTTATCGGATTTCATATTGATCTTATAACCGAAGCGTGCGGCAAAGAGTGCGAAATTGCCCAGGTTTTCCAGGTTCGGCGAATCGTGGGAACGGTAGATAAAGGTGTATTTCTGCTTTCCTTTTCCTTTCTTGGCGATGAACTCTGCCACCTTTTTATTGGCCAGCAACATGTAATCTTCAATGAGTTTATGGGCGTCTTTACGCTCTTTAACGAAGACACCAATCGGCTTTCCGGTTTCGTCCAGTTTGAACTTCACTTCCGTACTCTCAAAGCTAATCGCTCCGTTTTTAAACTTCTTGTCTCTTAAAATATAAGCCAGTTCATTTAATTTAAGGATTTCTTCTGCATGGTCGCCGGTCTTAGTTTCAATCACTTCCTGAGCTTCTTCATAGCTGAAGCGCCTGTTGGAATGGATCACCGTTCTTCCGAACCATTCGGTAATGATGTTTGCTTTATCATCCAGTTCAAACACTGCGGCGAAACACAATTTATCCTCATGAGGACGCAGTGAGCATACTCCATTACTTAAGCGCTCCGGAAGCATAGGAATCACGCGGTCTACCAGGTATACGGAGGTCGCCCTTCCATAAGCTTCTTTGTCCAGCGGAGAGTTAGGGATCACATAGTGAGAAACATCGGCAATGTGTACGCCGATTTCATAATTTCCGTTTTCCAGTTTTTTGAAGGAAATCGCATCATCGAAATCTTTGGCATCGGCAGGGTCAATGGTAAATGTTACGGTATCCCTGAAGTCCTTACGGCCTTTGATTTCTGCTTCAGTAACCTGTTCAGGAATCGCATTGGCCTCTTTCTCCACTTCCGGAGGGAAGCTTAGCGGGAAGCCATATTGTGCGAGAATGGCGTTCATTTCTGTATTGTTCTCGCCTTGCTCACCAAGGATCGCAATGATTTTACCAATTGGATTTTTAGCCCCATCCGGCCAGTCCGTAATGCTGACCTGTACTTTTTGTCCGTTTTTAGCACCGTTAAGGTCGCTCAAAGGAACAAAAATGTCCTGCATCATTTTGCGGTCGTCAATGTTGACAAAAGCGAAACGGTCGGAAATCTTGATGACCCCGATGAAGTCGGTCTTCGCGCGTTCGATGATCTCCACGACCTCACCTTCATTTTTACGTCCGCTTTTCTTAGCGTAGATGTAAACTTTTACCTTATCACCATGTAGGGCATTGTGCAGCTTTCTGGAAGAGACAAAAACGTCTTTCTCGAACTCATCGTCGGGAACGATGAACGCTGAACCATCAGCAGTCATGTCTACTTTACCTGTAAGGTAAACCTTCAGGTCTTTTAAGCGGAACTTTCCTCTTTCAGGTTCTGCAAATACCCCTTTGCGGGTTTGTTGTTTTAGTATGTCTAAGATGGTTTCTTTCGAAGCGGTATCTGTAATGTTTAATTTTGCGGAGACTTGTTTGTAATTTAAAGCCTCTTTATTGCTTTTCTCCAGAACATCGCTGATTAATTGTATTAAAACGAGTTCTAAGTGAGATGATTTATTTTTTGCCATAGTATAGATATGAATCTTTCGAAGGTAACAATTTGAACTGAAAAACTGACTGAAACCCTAGTTAAATGTGTTTAAGAGGGATTTGAAATGACAGTTGGTGTGTGGAATTGGGGAAATAAGAGGGGACTCGCTATTTCTTTCTTTGTTTGATTTGGAAGACATTCCCTTCCGGATCTGCTCCATCACAAAGTAAATAGTCATAATTGTCAAAGGTAGTGATCTCTTTCATGGCTACCTGCTCACTAAGCAAGTCTGCTCTGAGTTGATGGATATCTTCCTCAACTTCAAAAATAACCTTGGTGTTGTTGTCAAATTTAAACGGTGTGGCTCCGTCCCCGAGGTATTGATCACCAATTTTGTGCAATCCGATCTTGCAGTTACCCGATGCTAAAAGCAGCCATTCCGATTGATACTCCTCCAGAACCTCAAGTTTTAAAATGTCAACATAAAAGGACTTAAGTTTGTCGATATCCTGAACAAAGATAATCAAGGTGTCAAAATTTAGTTTCATTGCAAAAAAGTTTAATTAAACACCATCTCAACCAGGGAATGGGATTTTGATTCTTGTTTAATATTAGCATATTTATGGCATATCTCTAAAATCTTTTTAATAAAACCCGGAACTAATATAAAATGGATACGACTCAATTCATGATTAGAAAAGCAAGCCCTGAAGACACAGATCAGATTTTTGAACTCTATAAAACGGTAAGTAAGGAGGTTGGTGGCCTTGCCCGGATAGAGAAAGAAATCACCAAAACATACATCGAAAACTTTAGCTATAAATCATTTGAAAACGGATTGCAGTTTGTGGTTACCGACGCATTCAATGAACAGGCAATTATAGCTGAAATTCATTGCTATCAATTGGAACCCGGGGTCTTTAAACATATCTTATCTGAGTTGACGGTTGCTGTACATCCTGCCTGCCAGGGGAAGGGCTTAGGAAGGTTGCTTTTTCAAACTTTGCTGGATGACATTCAATTAAACAGACCAGATATTTTAAGGGTAGAACTGATTGCAAGAGAATCAAATTCAAAAGCGATTCAGTTATATGAAAGACTTGGCTTTAAAATAGAAGGAAGGTTTGAAAACAGGATCAGCAATGGTAATAATTCGTTTGAAGCGGATATTCCAATGGCTTGGTTTCCAGCGGCGAGGGTCCATTGACGATACGCTTTTAATTCTTAGAAATGCAGTCTATGGTGTCATATTTTGAGCTGGATACCATTGCTGTACAGCTTATTTCATTTTCTCTTCTACCGCTGCCTTAACCGGAAGCCGGTACTTCCCTCCCCATTCACTCAATTGCTTAAAAATAGGTCCGAATGCCAATGCCATCTCCGTAAGTTCATATTCTACTCTTGGGGGAACTTCAGCATAGATTGTGCGTTTAACAAGTCCGTCCTGTTCCATTGCCCGGAGTTGTAAGGTGAGCATACGCTCAGTCATATAGGGGAACTCTTTCTTTAGCTCCCCGAATCTCATTTTTCCGGATTCCAGTTTGCTGATGATCAATATTTTCCATCTGCCGTTGATTTTGTTGACAGCATAGGTAAGATCACATTCAATGATGTGTTCTTCATTGCGGGTATAGGTTGAGTTTTTCTTTCGGGCTGCCATTACTTACAAGTTTGTTCGTACCGCACAATTGGCTGTAACACAGGTAAAATTAGATGCTTCGGACTACTTTTACAAAGGAATTTCTGAAAAACATTTTTTTAACCGGATCGTCCGGGAGACGGTCATCTTAATTATAAAACTATGGATCTCTATTTAAATGGTAAAACAGCAGTAGTGACTGGCGCAAGTCAGGGATTTGGACGGGCAATCACGAAAGAATTGGCTACGGAGGGGGTAAAAGTTTTTGCCACTGCCAGAAACGAAGATTTACTGGATAGTCTGAAAGCCGAAATCAGGAAAGCTGGCGGCATTGAACCAGTTACTTTCGTTCAGGATTTTGTTGCTGCTGATGCCCCTGAAAAAATTGCCGCTGCTGCATTGTCCAGCCTCGGACAAGTTGATATTCTGATAAACAATGCAGGTCGCAGTCGTCCGTTGGATGTGATCGGGGCGGAAGAAGAATGGGCCGCCTCGATGACACTGGATTTTGATCGCCACCGGCAACTCAGTCAACAACTTTTGCCCCAGTTTATGGAACGCAGGCAGGGGGCGATTCTGAACATTACCAGTACCTATGAACTAAGGACGATCAATGCTTCCGCTGTTGCCAAGGCTGCGATCGCCGTATGGTCCAAGCAGTTATCCGGAGAATTGGGAAAGTATGGCATCCGGGTCAATTGCTTACAACCAGGTCTGATCGATACCGAAAATATCCGTCGTTTCTTTAACCATGAGCAACGTAAAGCCTATGCGGAACAGGAAATCCCTCTTGGGGACTTTGGCGAAGCTCAGGATATTGCGAATATCGCCACTTTTCTAGTGTCCCCAAGGGCAAAATACATCACTGGTACGGTGACTGTTGTGGACGGTGGAGGACGTCATTACGCTTTTTGATCATGTATATCCCGGAACGTTTTTCTACGGGAATAAAATCACACCATGAATTTTGTACCTTTGCTTTTACCGGAGGAAATGAGGCTTTTTTATTAAAAACTCCAGTTTAAAATGATAGAAGATAAAGAAAGACAAACAGGGAAGGAGCTGCTAATGATCCTGGTTAAAGCATTAGTTTGCTTGGTATTGATTTATTTTTACATCAGCAATCCGGAGATTTATACAGAATTTCCTACGCTGGATAAAATTGCAGATACTTCCATTCTCTTTTTAGGACCAAGTCTGATCATCTCTATTCTCCGGCTGATTGTTATTTATTGGTACGTTAAAAAACACAAGCTAAAAAAGAACATCAAGGATAACTTTATTCTTGGGATCAACAGGGTGGTTTCTATCCTGAATACTGTCTTTTTTGCGATTGCATTTACTTCTCTTTTCGATGTCAATCCAAAAGACCTGATCTTTAGCGTTTCCATTGTTGCTGCTGCACTGGCTGTAACGTTTAAAGATTACATTGCCAATATGATCAATGGTCTGATCATCATGTTTTCCGACCGCCTTTCCCTTGGCGACCATATTCGTTTAGGCGAGCATGAAGGAAAGATCCTGGACATTACCCTGATCAATATGATCCTTCAAAATGAAGATAGTGATATGGTGATCATTCCGAATTCGGTAGCTTTTAGCTCTGTCATCATTAACCAGTCTAAACAAAACACAAAGAAGCTCAGCATTGAATTTGATATGCCTTTGAAAAATGGATATACGCCTGCCTTCCTCGAAGAATACTTGAACAATGCGATTGCCAATAATACAGAAAACGTGATGGAAGGTGGCTTGTCGGTAAAGACCATTGCCATCAATAAGGATGCAGCCATATTTAAGGTAATGGTGCTATTGAAACATTACGATAAAGTTAAAGAAAGAGTGGTAAGGCGTTTGCTCAATACCGCTTTATTGCGTCTTGCTGCAGGGCAGGATGAACTGGAAATCCATTAGCTATTTGATCTGCCGGGAATCGCCGCAATCAATCTTTTAGTATATTCTGCCTGCGGATGATTGTAGATGTCTTCCGGAAAACCCGCTTCTTCTACTTTTCCTTTATTCATGACAATCATCCGGTCTGAAATATGTTTCACCACCGACAAGTCATGTGAAATAAAAATATAAGTCAATCCGAAATCCTGCTGCAGCTGACGCAATAGGTTCAATACCTGTGCCTGTACCGATACATCCAGCGCAGACACCGATTCATCGCAGATGATGAATTTCGGCTGGAGTGCCAATGCCCTTGCAATCACAATCCGTTGCCGTTGCCCGCCTGAAAACTCATGAGGATACCGGTTAAAATATTCCGCTTTCAGGTCCACCCGTTCCAGCAATTCCAGGACATGTGTTTTTCGCTGTTTGTCATTGTCAAATACCCCATGAACCTGTAAGGGTTCCATCAGCGCGTTGCCAACCGTTAGCCGGGGATTTAAAGAAGAATAAGGGTCCTGAAATATGATCTGTACTTCTCTTCTCATTTTTCTTAATGCAGGCTTATTCAGCGAAAGGATGTCGGTACCTTCGAACAACAAGGCTCCTGAAGTTGGTTCCACCAATCTCAGAATACTTCTGCCCAAAGTGGTTTTGCCGCAACCGGATTCACCCACCAACCCTAGTGTCTCCCCTGGGAAAATATCAAAGGAAATGTCATCTACTGCTTTTACAAAATCAGTCGTTTTTCCAAATAATCCCTTTCTTATCGGATACCAGGTGCATAGATTTTTTACCTGAAGAATAGGAGCCTGTGCATATAAGGTTTTTCTTCTTTCTGCAATTTCCTGGGAGGTATAAGCATTGCTTTTTAATAAATGGGCAACCGCCATTTCCTTGTTTTCGTTCAGAAAATCTGCCACAACAGGCAGTTTCTTTAACAAGTGTTTCGGATCAGGTCGGCAAGCCAGCAGGCCTTTGGTATAGGGATGTTCCGGCGATTCAAATAAATATTTAGCCGGCCCCTGTTCTACAATATTTCCCTTATACATCACGGCTACCTCGTCTGCAATTTCGCGGATGACGGCCAGGTCATGGGAGATAAAGATCATGGCCATCTGACGTTCTTCTTTTATCCTCAGCAACAACTCAAGAATTGTTTTTTGAACGGTTACATCCAATGCCGTGGTCGGTTCATCAGCGATTAACAATTCCGGATTACAGCTCAGCGCCATCGCAATCATTACCCTTTGTTTTTGTCCGCCGGAAAGCTGATGCGGGTAGCTTTCAAAGATCTGCTCAGGGCGGGGGAGCTGTACTTCTTTAAACAATTCAATGGTCTTCTCCCGGGCTTCGCTTTTGCTGGTATGCTGATGCAGGATGATCGCTTCCTGAACCTGATAGCCGCAGGTAAATACAGGATTCAGGGAGGTCATGGGTTCCTGAAAAATCATCGCAATCTTATTGCCTCTGTATTTTCTGATCTCTGCCGGAGATAAAGCAAGCAGGTCAATTTTATCGAACTCAATGTCGCCGGTAATTTTTGTGCTTTCCGGATCATGAAGCCTCATGATGGAAAATGAAGTCACCGATTTGCCTGATCCCGATTCCCCGACAATGCCGAGTACTTTTCCTTTCTCCAGCCTGAAACTGATGTCATTCACAGCTTTTAGCCAGGATTTGTCTTCTTTATTCAGGAATTGTATGTCGAGGTTTCTAACGTTTAGCATCTGACAACCAAGGTAGTGTTTTGATCTTGAAAAAATTGAAATCAAGATAGGCAATTTTATGGCCTGAATTCCGCGTTATTGTGTTATTTTTGCAAAATGGAAAGAGAAATTCTGGATACCAAGCGTAAAGCTTTGAAGATTAACTTAAACCCTAAGATCTACGGAACCTTTGCAGAGATTGGTGCAGGACAGGAAGTGGCCCGTAACTTTTTTACCGCAGGGGCTGCTTCAGGAACGGTTGCTAAGACCATGTCTGCTTACGACATGACCTTTAGTGATGCGATCTATGGTGTCGAAGAATCAGGAAGATATGTGAGTCAATCCAGGTTATTGAAAATGCTGGGCCATGAGTTTGCCTTGTTGAACGAAAGGTTAAACGGAGAGAAATACGACGACCGTACTTTCTTTGCCTTTGCAGATACGGTAACAACTTTAAATTATAACAAATCAAATGATCCGCATGGCTGGATCGGAATCCGTTTTCAGGCAGAGCCGGGAGGGGAACCCAACGAGATCTTTTTCCATGTAAGGCTACTTGATACTGATGCTGCCTTGCAGCAGAATGTATTGGGAATTATTGGCGTAAACCTTGTTTATGCTGCTTTCTACTATAACCAGGATCCGAAAACAATGATCGAATCTCTGGCAGATAACCTGACTGTAGGTTCTGTGGAGATCGATTTAATCTCTGTAAACGGACCTGCATTTAAAAACATCAATAACATCCTTTTAAACCTTTATCTGATCGTAAAGGACTTCTCGGATGCCGCTATATTTGATTCCCTGGGTAAGCCTTGTTTACCTAAAGACCTTTTGTATAAAAAGGACATCATGATCTTGCGGACCAAATATGCGCAGAAATCCAATCCTAATTTTAGCATGTTAAATAAGGCGGTGGATCAGTTTGTGCACTCAGAAAGCGTCAGCAAAGAGAACTTAAGTGTTTTGATTGAAGTACTGATGTCGAATGTGTTGAGCTCAGGAGAGGAAGAACCGGAAAGCTTTGACCTGGAGGCCGTGGCCAAAAGAGCAGAAGATATGTGTAAAACGGGCAACCTGGTGATGGTTTCTAACTTTACAAGACACAACAAACTGGCTAAATATTTAGACCGTTGCAAGCCGAAAAGTGTGGGGATTTCTACGAACATCAACAACCTTAAATTTGTGTTCAACTCCAGTAATTTCGGAGATAATTATTCCAGTCAGCTTTTGAGTTATGTGAGCGACATGTTCAGCAAGAATGTGCGCTTATTCGCTTACCCGTTTTTAGATAAAAAGACCAATACGGTCATCACCAGTGCCAATATGCCCGTAACACCGGATGCAAAACCGTTGTTCGACTTCCTGATCCTGAACGGATACATTGCCGATATCAGGGACTACAGCGAAGGAGATGTGAAAACGGTTTAAAGGTAAGCGTCTTTGATGACTACCGCCATCAGCCTTTCCGGATGTTCTATGTGCTTAAAGCCAAATTGTTCATATAATCCATGCGCATCCATGGTGGCGAGCATGTACCTTCTCAGCCCTTGCAGGTCAGGGTGGAAAAGCATGAGGGACATCAGTTTTTTGGAAAGACCCTGGCCGCGGTAGATCTCGGAAACATAGACATCAGCAAGGTAGGCAAAGGTCGCCTTATCCGTAATCCATCTGGCAAATCCAACCTGTGCTGAATCTTTATAGATGCCAAAACAAAGAGAATTGTCTATGGATTTCTGAACTGTTTGTAAAGGGATGTTCTGCGCCCAGTAGGATTGGGTGCTCAGGTAATGGTGGACCGCAACAGCATCTATTTTCTGTGGGTCGTCTGAATAAATAAAACCACTATCAATAATTTCCATGAGTATCGGTTTATACTTATAAAATTACCTCATCTTATTTAAGGGAAATCCTGAGGATAAGATGAGGTAACAAAAGTTAGTTACGCATATTGATGAACTGTAATGGCTGTCCGAAGTCTTCGCCTCTGCAAAGAGAAATGACTGCCTGAAGGTCATCAATGCTCTTGCTCTGTACACGAACCTGGTCATCCATCATCGAAGCCTGAACTTTTAGTCCGCTTGCTTTTATTTTTGCAACAATTTTTTTAGCGGTTTCTTTGTCAATACCTTCTTTTACAGAGATCTCTTTTCTGATCATATTTCCTGAAGCATATTGCTCTTTACCAAAATCCAAACTGCTGGAATCCAGTCCTTGTTTAACCATTCTGGAAATAATAGCGTCCTGAATTGCTTTTAAACGCATATCATCCTCTGTTACAATAGTGATCTGATTGGTCTTCTTATCATGGTCTATCGTACTTTTAGAAGTGTTGAAATCATAACGGTTCAGGATTTCTTTTTTTGCATTGTTCATCGCGTTATCAAAAGTTTGCGCGTCAACTTTACTTACAATATCAAAAGTGGGCATGATTATAGCTTTAGAATAAAAAATATATTAGATTTAACGTAAAAATTAACCCGTTGAGGGTTGTTCTCACAAATATAAAACATTAAACAAAGAATACGATCAACAATAAAACTTATAAATAAAAGAATATGAAAGGCAATAAATCAAGAGTACAAAAGAAAGCTGATAAAAAGGCAGCCAAAAAACAATTGGAAAAGAGTCTTAGTGATAAGTTCTTTGAAGTAGTAAAACATTTAGGCCATGATGCCGAGAAAATAGGGGATGATATTGCCAAAGCAAGTAAAGTTGTAGCTGGTAAATTGTCTAAGAAATTCCTGGAAGTAAGGAAAGCGGTAAACGAGAAACTGGAAGAAGCAGCTGCTGCAAGTGATAACGTTAAAAAGAAAGCAGAGAAAGCTGGAAAGAAAGCGGAGAAAAAAGCTAAATCTGTAAAGAAAGAGGTAAAGAAAGAAGTTTCCAAAGACGTTAAAAATGCAAAGAAAGTCGTTAAGAAAGCCGTTGCAAAAGCAAAACCGGTAGTTCAAAGCGTGAAAGTTGAAGCGATCGCTACGGAAGAAAAAGCGGCTGATGCTATTGCTAAAACCGCTAAAAACGTGGTTGCTAAAGCAAAACCTGCTGCTAAAGCAGTAGCTGAGAGCACTGCCGATGCGAAAAAAGAAGTGGTGGCCGCAGTAAAAGCACCTGCTAAAGCAGCGGCTAAGCCTGCAGCAAAACCTGCTGTTGCGAAGAAACCTGTTGCCACTAAGGCTCCGGCCACGAAACCTGTTGCTGCTGCTAAACCTGCGACAGCTAAACCTGCAGCGACAAAAGCGGCAGCACCGAAAGCCGCTCCGGCAAAAACAGAAACTCCTGAAGCAAAACCTGAAGCAGCTGCTGAACCTGCAACACCTGTCAAGGATGCGGTAGAGAGCAAATAGCGGGAGGTTAAGTTTTAGTTCTATGGTTAGGTAATAATTAACAATTACTTAACAATAGAATTTGCAGTTTTGAGCATCCCTGTTTCTTACAGGGATTTTTTTATTTTATACATGACGAGAAAAAAGGCACCATTTCTAAATAGAGAGATCAGTTGGTTATATTTTAACGAACGGGTCTTGCAGGAAGCTGCAGATGAAACGGTTCCCCTGATTGAGCGGATCAAGTTCCTGTCTATATTCTCTTCCAATCTGGAAGAGTTTTATAGGGTTAGGGTAGCCACAATGAGTCGTTTAGCAAACCTAAACGAAAAAGCAAAGGCCTTACTGGGCTTCAATCCCAAAAAGATCTTAAATGAAATAAAGAATATTGTAGTCAAACAGGAACGGAAGTTCGAACAGTTGTTCCAGGCCACCCTGATCAATGAACTGGCACAAAACAGGATCTTTATCCTGAATGAAACCCAGCTCAACGTAGCCAGGGGAGAGTTCGTCAGAAACCATTTCCGCGATAAGATCCTTTCTAACCTTGTTCCCATCATGGTAGACCTGGATAAACCTTTTCCGGAACTCAAGGATCGCTACCTGTACTTTTTCGTAAGATTGTCTAAAAAGTCATCCAAAACAAGTGCAAGGTATTCCCTGATTGAACTGCCTCCCGACCTTCCAAGGTTTTTGGTCTTACCGGAAACCAATGGCCTTAAGTTCATTATCCTTGCAGAAGACATCATCAAATACTGCCTGGACGATATATTTTATGTTTTTAACTACGATGAGCTTGATGCTTATTCCATTCAGCTGACCAGAGATGCCGAGCTGGACATCGATAAAAATGTAAGCGATAAGTTTATTGAAGAACTGAGAACCAGCCTTGATAAACGCAAAAAAGGAAAGCCAATGCGCTTGCTGTACGATACGGAAATGCCTTTCGAGATGCTGACCGTACTCGTGAATAAAATGAAAATTGAGGCGGAAAGCCTGATCCCCGGAAACCGTTACCATAGGTTCGGCGATTTTATCTCCTTCCCGAATGTAGGGGGGAAAGAACTGGAATATGCCCCAAACCCAGCGATCAAAGTGGCAGGATTACACCGCACGGAAAGTATTTTCAATAAACTGGCCACACGGGATTACCTGATCAACCTGCCTTATCAGTCGTACGATTACATCATCCTGTTCCTCAGAGAAGCTGCAATTGATCCGAAAGTAACAGAAATCAATATTACATTATACCGCCTTGCGGAAAATTCCAGAGTGGTCAATGCCCTGATCAATGCCGCTAAAAATGGCAAGAAAGTAAACTGTCTGGTAGAACTCAAAGCCAGGTTTGATGAACAGGCAAATATCTTCTGGAGCACCAGGCTCAAGGAAGAAGGAGTCAATGTAAATTATGGCCTTACCGATTATAAGGTGCATTCCAAGATCTGCCTGGTGAAAAGAATGGAAAAAGGAAGGGCAGTTTATTATGCCAACCTTGCTACCGGAAATTTCAATGAGAAAACCGCCAGAATCTATTGCGACCATAGCATCTTTACGTCCAAAAAAGAAATCACGCATGACCTGCTGAAACTTTTTACGGCTTTAAATAAAAAGACGGTAGCAACGGGCTTCAAGCATTTGATTGTCTCTCCTTTAGAGTCAAGAACGAAGTTTTATGGCCTGATCGACCGGGAAATAAGGATCGCCAAACAAGGCAAACCAGCCTATATGATCCTGAAAGTAAACAGCCTCGCGGATGAAGGTGTGGTAGAGAAATTATATGAAGCAAGCAATGCAGGGGTAAAGATCAAGATGATCGTGAGGGGTATCTGTACCCTGGTACCGGGAATTGTAGGTTTCAGCGAAAACATTACCGTCATCAGCATCATCGATAAATTCCTGGAACATGCCCGGGTCTTCATCTTTGGAAATAATGGAAAAGAAGAAATGTTCCTTTCTTCGGCGGATTTAATGAGCCGGAATTTTGAACACCGGGTAGAAGTAGGCTTCCCCGTATTGGATAAGGAAGTGAGACAGGAAATCAGAGACATCATCGAATTCCAGTTACAGGACAATGTGAAAGCCCGCGACATCACGAAGCTGAACAACAACAAATACCATAAAAACAGAATCAATACAAAAGTTAGGGCGCAGGTGCAGACCTACAATTACTTAAAAAATAAACATCAATAAAGCCAATGCTTAGATATGCTGCTATAGATATAGGGTCAAATGCCGTTAGGTTATTAATTGCTGACATCACAAAAACGGACGAAGGGTTCGGCTTTAAAAAGAATACTTTAATCAGGGTTCCCTTGCGACTGGGGGATGATGCCTTTTTAGACCATCGGATCTCTGAGCGTAAAATGGAAGACCTGCTGAAAACAATGGCTGCTTTCAAAAACCTGATGGACGTATATCAGGTCTCTAAATACCTGGCTTGTGCCACTTCAGCGATGCGTGAAGCAGATAATGGAGCCGAGATCATCAAAAAAGTAAAGAAGCTGACAGACCTTGACCTGGAAATTATCGAGGGGCAAAGAGAAGCGAATATCATCTATTCCAATCATATTGAAGAGAACCTGGACAACAAGAAAAGTTACCTTTATATTGATGTAGGCGGAGGTAGTACAGAGCTTTCTGTCTTTGTAAACCGCATTCCGATTGCCTCTAAATCTTTTGACATTGGAACGATCAGAATCCTTGACAATCAGGATCGGGAAGAGACCTGGGAAGAGATGAAACTCTGGGTAAAAGAGAATACCAAAACTTTGAAAAATATGGCGGCTATCGGGACAGGTGGAAACATCAATAAGCTGTACCGCATGTCTGATGAGAAAGAAGGAATGCCAATGTCTTTCCTAAAGTTAAAAGGCCTTTATAATAACCTGAACGCCCATTCTTTAAAAGAAAGAATCCAGGTTTTCGGACTAAACCCGGATCGTGCAGACGTAATCATTCCTGCCTGTGAAATCTACATTACGTTGCTAAAATGGACAGGCATCAAACAAATCTATGTGCCTAAAGTAGGAATGGCCGATGGGATCATCAATCTGCTGATTGAAGAAAACCTGGTACAACCGGCCTATAAATAAGCTAAAGCAAGGTATCGGCCATGGTGACTCACTGTGGCCGGAGCCGTGTTTCTATAACTCAGGTCTAAAGGATCATAACTGCTGATTTTGATGCTGGCCGCTTCAATGGGGAATCTTTCTCCAGCTATGGTATGAATAAAGTCAGGGCATAGGGAGCTTTGGGTAAAATATCGTAGCCGCTGACAAGTAACCACGCCGCTTGCGCATTGTCCACTGATCTTTACTTCCGTGCAGCAAAGTTTCCCAGGAGCAAAAGCATGCCAGTTCTTCTTTCGCGAATGAATTTTATAAACGGCTTCTTTCATGCTCCATAACAACCATACCATCTGACAGGGATTAGAAGCACTGTGAATGAGCTGCTGCTCTTCCAAAGAAAATACTTTTTGAAGGTATCCTTTTCTGCGCCAGTTGCTCTCGGCATCTGCCTGATGCAAATCGACAATATCGTTTCCGATCACTTCTCTTTCAATTTAGTTTCAATGATTTCTATAGCTGCACTGACATTGAGCATGCGCTCCATAGACAGGTTGTCTATTTCAATGTCGAACTCTTCTTCGACGTCCAGCACGACGTCTACCAGATTGGCAGAGTTAATCTTCAGGTCTTTTGTGAAATCAGTGGTTTCACTGAGGTATTCTAATGCATCCTTGTCATGACTGTAGCTGGCAACAATGGTTTTTAATTTTGAGAGTAATAATTGTCTGTCCATGTTTAATCCTTAATACCTCTATCAAACAGATCAGGAGGCAATATGTTTTTTTAAAATAATGCAGGCATTTACATCTCCAAATCCGAAGCTTGCCTTCGCAATGATATCGATATTTTTAATCCGCATCTTTTGAGGGATTTTAGTGGAATCGATCATTCGCGTAATCTCCGGATGCAAATCTTCACAGTTGAGGTTTGGCGCAATAAAACCATGATGAAGCTGTAATACCGCCGCTACAGATTCTATACTTCCTGCAGCACTCAGACAATGCCCAACCATAGATTTTAAAGAATTGATCATAGGGAAATCTTTGCCTGATCTTTGCAGGGCGATGCTCCAGTTCTCTATTTCCAGGGCATCTTTCGAAGTGGCAGTAAGGTGGCCATTGATGAGGTCAATGTCTTTCGCCTCAATACCTGAATCCCGGACGGCTGTGGTAATACAGCGTTGTACGGCCTGTGCATTTGGAGCGGTCATGGTTCCTGTACCGCGTTGTCCGCCGGAGTTCAGGTTTCCTCCAAGTACCTCTGCATAAATCCTGACCCCACGGGAAAGCGCGCTTTCCAATGATTCTAAGACCAGCGCCCCGGCACCACTGCCCGGAACAAAACCACTGGCACTGGCACTCATCGGTCTGGAACCCTGCTCAGGCGATTGGTTGTGTTTAAAGGTACAAACCCGCATGGCATCGAATCCGCCCCAGATATAAGGGCCACTGTCGCTGGTACCCCCGGCAAGCATTCTTGTCGCCTGACCGGATTTGATGCGCTCATAAGCCATTAAAATGCTTTCTGTGCCCGTTGTACAAGCCGAAGAGTTGGTGCTGACCTGGTTGCCCAGTCCCAGCTTTCCGCCGATATACGCACTGATGCCGCTGGCCATGGTTTGTGCCACTACCGTACTGCCCAGTTTACGGGCCTTAAGGTCATCAATCTGATAAACAGCTTCCCTGAATTTATCGACTCCGGAAGTCCCTGTTCCAAAAATGGTTCCGCTCTCCCAATCCGGTTCTTCTTCTCCTGCAACAGGCAGGCCTGCATCTTTCCAGGCATCCATCGCGGCGATGACACCATAAAGAATTCCGGAACTGTTAAAGTTTTTCAATTCCAGTTCCGAAAAATAACCAGCAATCAATGCCGGAGAAAGCTCCGGTTTTCCTGCAATCTGACAGGAAAACTGAAGCTGTTCCAATATCGGATCATGCGCAATACCGGAATGGCCTTGCCGTATGGCTTCCAGGAATGGGGTTAATCCAACTCCATTTGGTGCTACAACACCCAGACCAGTGATGACGACTCTGTTAGGCATTCATTTTATTGGTCACCATTCCTGCTATGGTTCCTTTACAAACCACTTCGCCAGCAGCATTGGTCATCTGAACGGTGCAGTTTAATTTTTTAAAACGGAAATAAACCTTCTCTGCAGTGACTGTTACCTTTTCTCCAGGGAAAACAGGCTTCATGAAATCGATCGCGGTAGAGGTCAGCATGACGTGTCCGGGAACACCTGCAGCTGCGGTTGCTGTTAAATAAATACCGAGGCAAACCAAGCCAATCTGTGCCATTGTTTCTGTTAGAATTACACCTGGTGTTACGGGATGATCTTTAAAATGACCTTTGTAAAAGTCCAGGTCTTCAGAAAAAGTATAGGATCCGGTCACACCGTTTTCGTCAATGTGCTGCAGCTCATCAACAAATAAAAAGGGTTTGCTATAAGGTAAGTGGCTTAGTATTTCTGCTGTATTCATGTTTTTTCTATAATTAATCGGCTAATTTACCACTTTAATAATATTCTCTGTGCAGAAAAACCAGGTCCGAAACTGAGCATCAGGCCAAGATCTCCTTTTTTTTGAGGGGTATCGAGGAAACGGGCCAATACATAGAGGACTGTGGCGCTCGACATATTGCCGTATTGCCTCAATACTTCTTTAGTGTCATCAATGTTTTTCCCGGCTTTACTAAATAATTCTTCCACCACCTGTATGATTTTTTTGCCTCCCGGATGGAATATCAAATGATCGATCTCTGAGATGCTCCATCCGTGTTTTGCCAGAAAAGGATGGATGATCTGGGGGAAATGCAGCTCAATTTGTTCCGGGACAGCAACATCCAGCACCATGGTTAAACCTGTGTTTTTCATTTGAAAACCCATCAGTTGCTCCGTATCGTAGAAATGATACATCTCTTCTCCTATGATTTCAGGCCCTTCCTCACTTTCATCAGAAGATAACAACACACAGGCGGCTCCATCTCCAAAGATGGCAGCACTCACGATATTGGCCATTGAAAAATCATGCAGCTGAAAAGTTGCGGTAGGAGACTCTACGGCGATCACTGCGGCACGTTTTCCGGGATTTGCCTGGAGGAAGTTCTTGGCATAAATGATTCCGGAGATGCCTGCCGCACAGCCCATTTCCGTAACTGGCAAACGCACAATGTCTTGTCTGAGCTTCAGGTTATTGATGATATAAGCATCCATTGAGGGAATCATCATACCGGTACAACTTACGGTAATGATGTAATCTAAATCTTCTCCTTTCCAGGATGCCTGTTCTAAAGCGAGCTTTAAACTGGCCGTACCAAGCCGGATGCTTTCGCGGATGTAAATGTCGTTTCTTTCTTCAAAAGAGAGCTGACTGAAAACTTCTTCCGGCGACATGATCGAGTACCTTCGGTCTACCATTGCATTTTCGAAGATCTTCTTTACTTTTCGGATAAACCGATCTTCCTGTCCGGACAACCAGGCATCTAAAAAAGGCAGGATCTCGGCGGTCGTTCTGGAATGTCCGGGCAAGGACTTCGCTACTGTTTTGATTTTTACACTCATATTGAAGGAATTATCCATTGGTAGCGGAAGGCCCATTTCCATCGGATGCTGGTGTTTGTAAAATTTAATTGATTGGAGTAGCGCAGGAGGTCAGCCTTTTTAAATCCCCTTAAAATTGAAACTAAGCCGTCCTGTTTAGACATGCTGTTGAGCCTGAACACAAAACATAAGGCGATAAACAGGTAATAGGGAAGGGCACTGCGCTGCAAATCATTGATCACAATACCTAATCTGGACCGTTGCTTAAAGCCTTTGAGCAATGTTAAAATTTCCTCATCTTTAAAATGATGCAGGGTGAGGGTGCATAGAATGAGGTCGTAATTGTTTTCTGAGTGGATTTCTTCAAAGATGTCAGCACAGCGGAAATCCAGCTGCTCATAACCGGCAGACAATTGCCGGGCATGGCCAATGGTAAAGGAATTGGCGTCTATACCAGTCAGCCGGAATTTCAATTGTTTTTCCTTCGCAAAATCAGCAAGGGTCCTTAGCATATCTCCATTTCCACAACCTACATCGAGAATGCTGATTTCCTGTTCGCGACCCTGTTCCTGTTTCCGGTCTTTGCGAAGCAGCAGCAATTGTTGCACTCCTTCCAGGGTCACCTTATTCCCGCCAAGCAACCTGTTAATTCCTGCGATTTTATCCAGCGCATCCCTCAATATTTCTCCTTCCATGGAAAAATCATCCATGATTTCCGGGGCTTCACTTCTTTGGGAGGTATTTACCATCATTTAGCCATTATAGGTTTTCCATGGGTTTGCCTGATCAGTGCCTGTAATAGCGCAGGGAATTTTATTAATATACGTAGTAATCTGGCAGAGAGTTGCTTCTTTCTCAGAATTCGGGAGATTATTTTTCCGGTCCTCAGTCTTTTATTAAAATGCCTTTTCCATAAGGTCTCATACTGTGTCTCCATTTTTTTACGGGTACTGGTCTTTCCTTCGAGGTAAGAAATCACTGATTCTGCACAAAGTTTGGCGCTATGGATCGCCATGGCCATCCCGTTTCCACAAAGCGGATGAATCAATCCGGCAGTATCTCCAATCATTAATACATGTTGTGATACTGCATTTTTAGGGTCGAAAGAAATCTGACTGATCACCAGCGACTGATCGAACAGCATCCTGGAGTTGTCAAAGATCTTTCTTAAATGCTCATTCTTGTACAAGACCTGCATTCTATGTTCGGGAATACTTTTGTAGCGTTTAAAAGAAGCATAGTCTACCAGGTAACAGATGTTGATCCGGTTTTCTTCGACTTTAGAAACACCACAATATCCGCCATCAAAATTATGGAGGGCAACGAGGTCATCTGGAAAAGGCCCTTCATAATGTGCCTTTACTGCCAGCCATGGTGATTTCTTTTGAATAAAGTCGCGCGATAGTTTCTGATCAAGGGCATCTCTCTTTCCATAGGCACCTATCACAATCCTTGCAGAAATGACTTGTTTATTTCCCAGACTTACCTGGAACTCATCGGTATTAAAACTGATGTCGGTAATGGTTTCATGAATAAACTGACCACCAAGGCCGATTGCATGTTCGTAAAGAAGCGCATCCAGAAGATATCTGCTCATGCCAAAGCCGCCCAATGGAAGTACAGCATTCAGGCAGTTGCCTTCAACTGTAGAAATCTGGAAGTTTTGAATCCTGCAGGGGCCGGCAGCAGGAATGTCCAGGCCCAGCCATTCCAAATAAGGGAGGACCTCATTCGAAATGTATTCACCACATACTTTATGCTGAGGATAGGTATTCTTTTCTATAACTGTAACGGGGAATCCTGATTTTAAAAGATGAATTGCTGCGGTTAAGCCGGCTAATCCTCCCCCTGCGATCAGTATGTCCATTTTGGTTTCCATAACCGTAGATAAGCGTTTTCCTAATAACAAGATAGCAAATCAATTGTTCTTTAACCTGTTTTATAATTTTCATCCCATTACTTTAAGAATTTCACCCCTTCCGGGGTTCATTGTTGTCTACTTTAGGCACGACCGAATATTTAATCAATGAACCCCTGCCTTTTTTAAGCTCATCTGCTTAATGTTTCCGGTTATACCCCTAACCGCTTCTCTCTGAGAAGCTAATTAACTAAACCAAATATCATATGATGAAAAGAATCTCCCTTCTTATTGCGCTATTTTATTGTTGCAGTACGTTCGTATTTGCACAAACAACCCCAATTACCGGTGTTGTGAAAGATAAATTAAACAGCCCTTTGCCGGGTGTTTCCCTGAGGGTTAAAAACTCAGGAGCAGCCACTTCTACCAATTCTGATGGTAAATTTTCTATCGTCGCTAAACCTGGCGACCTCCTCGTGTTCAGTAGTATCGGCTTTGTAACTCAGGAAATTAAGCTGGTCACCGGCCCCCTAAATGTGATACTCGAAGAAGAAAATGCGAGATTAGAGGAAGTCGTAGTCGTTGGTTATGGCACACAACGTAAGAAAGACCTGACGGGTGCCGTTTCCTCCATTTCCGCCAAAAGTGTAGAGAACGTGCCGATTGCGCGTCTCGATCAGATCATTCAGGGACGTGCGGCCGGAGTACAGGTGAGCCAGACACAGTCGCAACCCGGAGGAACAGTAAGTTTAAGAATCCGTGGAACCAACTCCATCAATTCCAGTAATGAACCGCTGTTTGTCATTGATGGTTTTCCGGGAGCGGGAAATTTAAGTTCACTCAATCCCAACGACATTCAGTCGATAGACATCCTGAAAGATGCTTCTTCCATTGCAATTTATGGAAGCAGGGGTGCAAATGGAGTGGTCATCGTAACCACCAAAAAAGGGGCTGCAGGGCAATCGGCCATTAATTTTGAAGCCTATTATGGTCTGCAAAAGGTCCGCAACCCTTATAAAATGATGAATGCAACGGAGTTTGCAAACTACCTCAATGATACCCAGCGACTCACCAATACCGAAACGCCGGGTTCGGCCAGGGCGCTACCTTATACTGATGCACAGATTGCAGCATTGGGGGTGGGAACAGATTGGCAGGATGAGCTGTTCAGAACTGCTCCAATCAGTAATTACCAATTGAATTTTATCGGAGGAACAGCGGAAACGAAATATAACCTGAGCATGAACTATTTTGATCAGCAGGGGATTATTCTCAATTCGGGCTATAAAAAGGCCTCAGTAAGATTTAACCTGGACAAAAAAGTAGGAGAGCAGTTGAACTTCGGTTTTACTTCCCAGCTGACCGGAGCGATTGATAAACGGGCATTGGTGAATACCAGTGGTGGTTCAGGGGGTGGCGTATTGCTGGATGCCTTAAGGATAAATCCTGCCATGCCTGTTTTTACCAATGGTGATTATACGTATCAGAACGGTCCTACGGGTTATGCTTTTGCTTTAGGTAATCCTGTGGCCTATGCAGAAAAATCAAAGAACCAATACAAAAATATGCGTGGCCTGGTCAACTTTTATGGGGAGTATGAAATCGTTAAAGGCTTGAAATTTAAGACCAGCCTGGGGACAGATTTTAACATCGAAACGAGAAATCTTTTTGTGCCTTCAGATTTGTTTCTGGGGAGCAATACCCTCGGATCTGCCAGAAAGGAGTATTCGGATAACCTGGGATGGGTAAATGAAAATACCCTGACCTATGATAAACAGATCAATAAAAACCATGCACTGAATATCGTTGGTGGTTTCAGTATGCAGGAATTTAATACGAGTGATTTCTTTGCAGCCAGTACCAATTTCTTTACCAATGTGCTCGGCCCTGATAACATCGGAATTGGTTCCAATGTCCTGGTTCCCGGTTCAGGAAGAGTGAAGAATTCGCTGGCTTCCTTTTTTGGACGTGCAAATTACAGGCTGATGGACAAATACCTGTTCACCTTTACCATGCGTGCAGATGGTTCTTCGAAGTTCGGAGTCAATAACAAATGGGGATATTTCCCTTCAGGAGCGGTTGCCTGGCGTGTCATCGAAGAAGACTTTATGAAGTCCTTAACATTCATCAGCGACTTAAAGCTTCGTGCAAGTTTGGGTGTTTCCGGAAATCAGGAAATTGATCCTTATCAATCAATGGCGCGTTACCTCAACAACGGGGCAACCTTAGGAAACGGTCGGGTAGTTGGCGTATCTCCAAATAATATCCCAAATCCAAACCTGGCCTGGGAATCCACTTCTTCCTTCGATATCGGAGTAGATGTGGCACTTTTTAAAAACAGAATCACCTTAACTGCAGATTATTATAGTAAACACACCAAAGACCTTTTGTTGAATGTTTCTGTGCCGCGTAGTACCGGTTTCGGAAGTATTCTGCTCAATGCCGGAGGAGTAGATAATAAGGGTTTTGAAATCGCCCTGAACACCGAAAATATCAATGGAAAAACCTTCCAGTGGAGCACAAACCTGAATTTCTCTATGAATCGAAATAAAGTGACCGACCTCGCAGGAGAAAAGGAACGTTTCGTAGGTGATGCCAGTTCCAGTCTTTTCCCTTCCGGAACAGGAGGAACAAACGTCTTGAGAGTAGGGGAGTCTATCGGTTCATTTTATGGTTATCGCTTTTTAGGAATCTGGCAAACACAGGCGGAAATCGATGCCAGTGGAATTAAAGGAGTGCTTCCGGGTGATCCGAAATATGCAGACCTGACCAACGACAAGGTGATCGATGCCAAAGACCGGGAGATTATTGGTCATGCGCAACCTGATTTTATCTATGGAATCACCAACAACTTTACTTACGGAAGGCTAAACCTGAATGTTTTTATTCAAGGTGTTCAGGGAACGGAAGTCCTCAATTTAAACAGGTATGAAATGGAATCCGGTGATTTTACGACCAATAAACTGGCGAGTGTAAACAATCGCTGGACTGGCCCGAATACGAGCAATACGATTCCAAAAGCAAATAGCACGTTACGCAGAAGAACAGGGATCACAAGTGATGTGGTAGAGAATGGGAGTTTCCTTCGCCTGAAAACCGTTTCGCTGTCTTACAACATTCCTATTGGAAAAGTAACGGGAAAAACGATCAAATCTATTAATGTGTATGCAACCGGGACCAATTTGCTGACGATTACCAAATACAGTGGATATGATCCGGAGGTCAACTCCTTTGCATTGAGCAACGGCCTGAGCCTGAATACAGATTATAATGCCTACCCAACGGTAAGAACCTATACTGCAGGGGTAAGATTTGGTTTTTAATTGATCATTTAAGAAAAAAAGACGATGAAAAAGATAATGATATTATTGGCGGTCATGGTATTGATGACGACAGTATCCTGTAAGAAATTTCTCCAGGAAGATCCTTACGATTTTATTTCCAAGGATAAGTTTTATAAGACAGAAGCTGATGCCAATGCGGCATTGAATGGAGTGATCAGCATTATGCAGTTACAACAATACTATGGTCGGACAGTCTGGGTCGTAAACGACCTGACGGGAGATCAGATGAAAGTAGGTTTGCCACAAACCAACCGGCCGGAACTGTACAGTCAGACCTATACTTCTACCAATGGGGAAATCAGCAACTGGTGGAACAATTCTTATGTACTGATCAACCGGGCAAACGATATGATCGGGAATGTAGCAGGAGGACCAATCGCTGAGGGGGCGAAAAATAACCTCCTTGGCAATGCCAGATTCCTGCGTGCCCTGGCTTATTTTGATTTGGTAAGGAGCTTTGGAGAAGTGCCTCTCTTGCTGAAAGCAACCGAAGGAACGGATGATTTAAGACCTTCCAGAAGTCCTCTTAAAGCGGTCTATGAGCAGATTGTGCTGGACTTGAAGTTTGCCGAAGCAAACTGTGTGACCGAAGATAAAATTCCCGCGGCTTTAAAGGGAAGGGTTTCCAGCGGAGCAGCAAGCGCTTTACTGGCAAAAGTCTATTTAACAAGAGCATCTGGCGCTGCGGCAATTGCTACGGATTATCAGGATGCACTTGCCGCCTGCAACAAGGTCATAGCGCTGAGTCCCGGAGTTTACACTTTATTGCCTTTTGCAGAGGTGTTTAATCCGGATAAAAAAGCCGCCAATAAAGAGGAGATCTTTACGGTTCAGTTTGGTCTGGCACCAAACGTTGGAACGATTACACCGAGGATGCATTTGCCAAAAGCTGTTGCACCTTTTGATGGGAATGAAGCATTTTATGTAGAAAATGCTTTTGCTTTATCTTATTCCTCAACAGACCTTAGGAAAGCAGCAACAATAGGAGTGGTGCCCAATACCGCGAACTTTTATTACCTGAAATTCACTGATCCTTCCAGACAGGGGAACAGTGCGAGAAACAATTGGGTGATTCTGCGTTATGCAGATGTTTTACTGATGCAGTCTGAAGCGATGAACCAGATCAACAGCGCTGATCCTAATAAATTTAATGGCATCAATGCGGTTAGAAACCGGGCCGGATTATTGCCTTTGAGCATGGTAACTACTCCAGGTAAAGACGAATTTGTAACCGCCCTTGTAGAAGAAAGAGGTTGGGAATTTGCAGCCGAAGGACAAAGGAGATATGATTTGCTAAGGCTGGGCAGAATGAAACAGCAGCAGCTGAAATTGCACAACATCGTTCTGGATGATAAATACCTGCTGATGCCGGTTCCGGAAACAGAAAGAACATTGAACCCAAACCTGAGTCAGAATACCGGCTTTTAAATAGACAGAATACCCGCTTTAAATAGATGAATATAGAATCCGGCGCTTTGTAGCCGGATTTTTTATGGTGTTAAAAAACGTAACACCTGGTTGCTCTTGTTTTTTTGTAATCCTTTTTATTGAGGTATAATCCAGCGGAAATCTCATGGCTTCCACTTCCATAGCCCTGAAGTTTGCCCAGGGAATAGTCATAGGAATAGCCAATTCTTAAATCTGGTGTCGCAAAGACCTCAGTGATCAGGCCGACAGAATTATTGGTCGGAAGATTCATCTGCAAATTATTGTTGTGCAGGTGATAACTGCCTCTGTAAAAACCACCGATCCATACGCGTTCTTTGATTAAAAAGAAGGCATTGAAATCAATAGAAGCAGGCCCTTTGAAATCATCTTTAACCAAAATGCTTGGTTTAATGTGTATTTCATCACTCAGTGGGAATAAAGCTCCGGCGGTCAGGTAAAAATGAGGTTTAGGTATAGGAACCAGAAAATTATCGTTTTGTTTGCCAGACATATATCTTGCAACGAGGTTGGTGGCAGAAATGCCTGCAAAATATTTCGTTCCGGAGTAATAAATGCCAAAACGGGCATCGGGGTAAGTATGTGTTTGCGACATATAAGGGGTTATCGCTCCATCTCCGGGGCTGATCTCGATGAGTTTGCTTCCGTTAATGCCCATCTGCATCATTCCTGCTGCGAGTCCAAAGGAAAGTGCTGAGCTTCCTTCCTCATTTAACCGGAGGTGGTATGCGTAATTGGCAAAGGCGGTGAGGCTGTTTTGCGCGCCGATCTGATCGTTGGCAATGATTAACCCAAGGCCTACATTGCCATCATAAAAGGAGCCATCAGCTGCAATGGAAAATGATTTTGGAGCTCCGGTAACACCTTGCCATTGCGAACGGTAGGAAGATTGAATATAGTAATCACCCTTTGTGCCGGCATAGGCAGGATTGATATGAAGCCCATTGAAGATGTATTGTGTAAACTGGCTATCCTGTTGGGCGATAAGTCCCTGATGAATGCTGAGAAACAGGAATAATAAAAAAACTTTTTTCATCTTGATAACTGAGTCATGTTAGGTTCTATTTTCCGCGGATAATGGTAATGAAACCTTTGTAAACCTCCCATTTGTTGGATGCAGATTTGATCTTCAATAAATAGAAGTAAGTGCCTTCATTCAATTGGCTGCCATCCCAGTCATTTTTATACCCTTTTTTGTCAAAGACCGTAGAGCCCCATCGGTTGAACATGGTGAGCTCATTGGCTTCAAAAAACTCGAGACCAGGGATGGTGAAGGTGTCGTTTAATCCATCTCCATTTGGGGTAAATACATTGGGAATCGTAATATTGGTGACCGATTTAAGATCGGTTGAGCTGTTGTTGCTCATATTAGGGTCCTGTTCATTCGCGCTTACCGTAGCGGTGTTGCTGATCATCCCGGGATTTAAAGCTTTGACCTTTATTCTGAGGTCTGCAGTCTGTCCATTTTCCAGTTTAACAATTTCCCATACAATGGTTTTGCTTCCCTGGTTGTAGTTCGCAAATCCGAGAGTAGGCCGGCCAAGATCTTCGAGGCTCAATTCATTGGGAAGTACATCCTGAACCTTGATCATATTTGCTGCACCTGCACCGTTATTCTTCACCTGAATAGTGTAATCAAAGGTGTTGTTGATGCTGACCCCTTTTGATTCAGATTGTTTTTTGATCATGACATCTGCACTAACCGAGCCGACCGGATCAGCAGTCAGGACGAGTGGAGGGGAGATGTCGGAAGCACAGCCCTCTGCGTTAAATGAAATGACGGTATAAGTACCGGGAGCGAATGCCTGGTATTCCTCCTGCGTGGCCCCTGGTATGGTTAATTCGTCTTTGATCCATTGATAAGATACCGCGCTCACAGAATTGGCCCGCAACTTTAAAGAAGATCCATTTGGGATATTCGCAGTGGCGGAACCGGAAGATTGCGCAAAGCATGCTGTTGCACTTAGCAACAGCATACCTGACACAAAACTTTTTTTTCTATAGGACATGTATTTATCAATCAATAGCCATTCCTGGCATTTATACAATTTGGTTAGGAAACGGTAATGGTTGGTGTTCCTGGTTTAGGTGCTACCGTGATGATCGTCGATTCTGCTTGTGTACAAGCTGTGCCGCCCGCCGATTTCAGTGTTTTTCCTGTTCCGCTTACATTGTATTTTACGTTCGAGGTAACGGTATAACTTGCAGGAGTGGTAGAAGTCATGTTGAATTTTTTCGAATCTGTACCATCCACAGCACCTGCGCCGGCAGTGGTGCCAATCCAGTCGTAGTCAAAAACTACTCCTGTTGGAAGCCCTGAAGCTGGGGTTGCCAATGAGCTCACTACGGTTTTTGTGGTATTTGTTGTTCCCGCGACACAATAAGATGTTGCTGCGGGGGTAACGGCTACCGTAAAAGTTGGCAACATATAAATATCGATCGCAGCGGAAACGTCACCCGTACAGGCCGCAGGGTCTGCACTGATCACATGGGCTACCCAAAAGTGTTCTCCGGCGGTGGTCATATCCGTACCGCCGGCAACGGTAAGGTCTGCGCTGCCTGCTGTTCCGGAGTAAGTGTTAGTGACAGCAGCAGAACCGCTGACAGGTGCTCCTACTGCATCTACTTTTTGCCAAACGACCTTATCTCCGGTGACAAGGGTGTAACTGCCGGTATAGGCAAGGGTAACTGATCCGGTCCCACATACATAAATGTCCGGTACTGCGGCAAAAACACCCATTGGTAAGATGAATAGTAAACAAAATGCCATTGCTAATCTGATTGTTTTACTTGTCGTTTTCATAATTTTAAGAGTTTGAATTTGGATAAATAGTTAAGAGGGTTATTGAGATAATATATGAGGCGCCCCGGGTTTGGGGTTCACTTTTAACTGGACATTTACCGCGTTGCTGCAACCGTCTGCTGTTAAGCTGAAGATATAGGTGACCGTAATTGCAGCATTAGTGGTATTGATAAGGGTTTCATTAATGGCACTGCTGAGGCCTGAGCCCGAAGCATTGCTGATGCCGGCAACTGTTGCACGGGTCCAGCTAAAGCTGGTGCTGCCCAGACTGCTGGTTGCGGTATAACTGAAGGGACTGCTGCTGCAAATAGCAGGTGTTAAGCTACTTGTCAGGGTAGGCAGAGGCTTTACAGTAAGGATAGTCGTAACCGAATTAGTACAGGTGGTAGTCGGATCTGTATAGGTGTAAGTGATGGTGCTGGTTCCGGCGGAAACGGTGCTCAGGATCCCTGTGCTGCTGTTTATAGTGGCTACTCCGGTAGCACTGCTGGACCACACTCCGCCGGTTGTGGTGCTGGCTAGTGTGGTGCTTTGATTTAAACAAATGCTGGTGGTTCCTGTAATTGGCGCTACCGTGGGGAGGGGATTAACCGTAACAACGGCTGGCAGCCTCAATGATTCTCCTGTACATCCGATTTTAGCAGTCGCTGCGTAATAGGTAGTCGTTGTACTTAATGCAGGCGTCGTGAAACTATTGCCAGTAAAAACAAGGGTACCACTGGCATCATACCAGAGGGTTTGGTTTCCTGAAGGAGCAGTCGCAATTAATGTAGCGGTGGAATTCGCACAAATAGTTGCGTTTTGAACCGTAAATACCGGGCTGGCACTGGTTCTTTGAACTTCATGAACATGTAAGGTAACCAGAAGCCCTACTACGGCACTATAATTTATAGAAAGCCTGTCGAAGGGGAGGGTAGGCTTAACAGAAACGGTAATTGGCGCTCCCGTATTAAAAAGTCCGAGTAGGTCAAGGCTTAATACAGCACCGAGATTAGTCGTCCAGACAGGTGTCGTATTGCTGCCATTGTAGGCATTTACTGTTATATTACTAAGTAAGCCAAGACTTAATACTGAGGGCGGGATGGAAAGGGTTGCCTTTACTTCGTCGTTTGTAACCGATGGGCCCGAGAAATAAAAGCTCTGTTCAACGGTACTTAACAGGAGGGAAGGAGTAATGTCTGAATAGGTGGCCAAATTACCATCTATTGCATTTGATGAATTAACAACTGTTCCATTTCCAGACCATGAAGTCCCTATTGCTGATCCACAGTCGGCGGTATTCGATGTGCTGTAAAAGGCATAAAATACATTTGCACTAGCTGTTTCAGCGGGAGCACCTAAAAGCCCGCCACCAGCTCCGGTTACGATAAGGCGAACCTGATTGAATACGCTGGTTGCATAAACCCCGATATATTGAGTGCCATCTCCTGCTACTAAATTGTAAAAAGTTGAACCAGTGGCAGCAGTAGAATTATTGTAGGCTACTGCGGTAACAGAACTGGCTATTGAGGGAAGCGTTATTGCGGAGACTTTTATAAATACGACTGTATTTGAAGGAACATTGGATGCAAATTGTAAATTGATATACACCGAAACCGCAGATCCACCCAATGCGCCTGTTGTTCCGGTAGCAGAAAGATTCGCAGGCGTTGATCCTGCCGGAGGAGTTGTAGTACTGGCTCCTCTGACATTCGCCAGACCGGTAACCGTCCCTGTTCCACCTTGTGTGCTCAATGTGGCATAAGTTCTCAATTGCCCTTTTGCCATATTCCCTCCTCCAGCCACTAACATTAAAGTCAGTAGCAACCAAAAATAACCGGTAAATCTATTTTTCAGTCTGAACAAGAGCATAGTAAGCGGCAATTATGGCTGTTTTAAATGCGCCTGAGAGCGTCAAAACAGTCAATTGGTTTTTTATTACCTCAAACTTAGGCCAGAACAGGGGCTTAATTTCTGTTCATATTGTTCATTTTTGCTGGTATTATTGATGCTTTTTTTATTCAAAAAACATCAAATCAATGTTGTTTGCGCCTTTAATCATTAATTGGTCAAGGTTTTTTGCTTTTTATGAAAAAATATTCATTCTGTTCAGGGTTTTTGTAATAATATTCGATACTTTTTTGGACATTCATTCGATCAAATTCTAAGGCAATACCAGAAACATAAGATTAGCGTTGGCTATCCAATAGCTGAGAAGTATACGACAAAGGGCATCCGGTTCCGGATGCCCTTTGTGGCTAAGCCCTCTTCTTAAGAATCGGGATTTATGTTATTTAATTAGCTGTCCAGCAAGGCTGCTGCAGCATCATCTAAGAACCAGGTTACACTTCCATCAATTGGTTGGATCAATTGTGTAGGGTATAATTTGGTGTTCTTTTTCTTATCCTCAATGACATGTTTTACGGCATTGGCCTTGTTTTCTCCAAAAACCAGGAAGGCAATGTTTCTTGCTTTGTTGATCAGTGGAGCGGTAAAGCTGATGCGGTAAGTAGATAACTTCTCTACAAATACAGAATCAACTTCTACTTCCTTGCTGTTTAAGATCGAAGTTCCGGGAAAGAGGGAAGCTGTATGTGCATCATCACCCATTCCTAAAAGGATCAGGTCGAAATTTAGATCTGAACCCTTGAAATGCGCGTTGATTGCTTTTGTGTACTCAATAGCCGCCTTTTCAGGAGCCAGGGTAGTGTCTACATAGAAAATCTGATCTTCAGGAATCTCCAGCAGGTCAAGCATCGCATTTTTTGCCATCAGGCCATTGTAACTCTCATGAGTCGGCATCACATTGCGCTCATCTCCAAAAAAGAAATAGACTTTAGTCCAGTCGATCTTTTCTTTATAGGTTGTTGCCAGCGAATGATACAATGCCTTTGGAGAGTTCCCCCCGGTTAATACGAAGTTGAAAATGCCATGTTCTTCAATCGCTTTATTCGCAATTGCCACAATGTAATCAACAAGATCTTCCTGTAATTCTTCCTGGGTTTTATAAATCAATAAGTTCATCACGAGTTGTTTTTATTGTCAAGAGGCCAATCCTAAAGCTGTACACGACCGCTTTAAGATTAGCCTCTTAAAAAATTTTATTTTTTAATCCTTGTTCAATGGTAAAGTAAACCAATGGAAACCATCTCTGGCGATCAGCGCTTCTGCATCTTCAGGACCCCATGAATCTGCAGTATAGTTAGGGAAGCTCAATGATTTTTTAGTCTCCCATGCATGTACAATCGGCATCAATAATTCCCAGGCACTTTCTACCTGATCCGCACGCATAAACTGTGTCTGATCTCCGGTCATCACATCCAATAACAAGGTTTCATAAGCTTCCGGTGCCTGCGCGGTATAAGTTCCTTTATAATCGAAAACCATGTCTACAGGATTTAAGACCATGTCCAGTCCAGGTCTTTTCGCCTGAACCTGCAAACGGATACTCATTTCCGGCTGGATGCTGATGATCAGCCTGTTTTGTTGCCAGTGTTCGGTTACGCCAGAAGGGAAAACCTGATGAGGCACATCTTTAAACTGAATGGTGATCAATGAAGAAGTCTGGAATAAACGCTTTCCTGTACGTACATAGAAAGGAATTCCCTGCCATCTCCAGTTGTCTACAAAGAATTTAATTGCAGCAAAGGTTTCTGTATTTGAATCCGGATCAACGCCATTCTCATGGCGGTATCCCGGTACTTCTTTACCCTCTACCCATCCTTTGGTATACTGTCCGCGGACGGTGCTAAACCTGATGTCTTCCGGACTGAAAGGACGCATTGCCTTCAATACATCTACTTTTTTATTTCTGATCTCATCCGCATCAAAGTTAATCGGAGTTTCCATTCCAATTAAACAAAGCAATTGAAGCAGGTGATTCTGGATCATGTCTCTCAACGCACCGGCACCTTCATAGTAACCACCTCTATCACCCACACCCAATTGCTCCGTTACAGAGATCTGTACGTGGTCAATATAGGTCCTGTTCCAAAGTGGCTCCAGGAAGGAGTTGGCAAAACGGAAGGCCATGATGTTTTGAACCGTTTCTTTGCCCAGATAATGATCGATGCGATAGATTTGTTTCTCGGTAAAGATACTGGTCAGGATACTGTTGAGTTCTCTTGCGGTTTCCAGATCTCTTCCAAAAGGTTTTTCAATCACGATTCTGCAATTGTCTTCCTCTCCGGCAAGGTCATATTCTGAAATGCATTTGGCAATCAGCGGAAACAGGTTCGGTGCTACCGCAAGGTAGTACAGGACTTGTGTATTCTGACCAAATTCTTCCTTGTACTTCTCAATATTGGTTTTTAAAACGCCAAAAGTTTCCGGAGCTTCTACATCAACCGGGCTATAATGAATATGTTCTGCAAATTTGCTCCACTTTTCTTCCTTCACCTTACCGGATCTGGAGAAGCTGTTTACGCCTTCCATCAATGTTTTTCTGAAGTCATCATCAGTAAGCTTCTTTCGGGCTGTACCAATGATCGCATATTTTGCCGGCATAAAGCCATCAGAATACAGATTGTAAAGTGCAGGCGCAAGTTTGCGCAAATTTAAATCACCGGTACCACCAAAAATGACGATTATGGTTGGATTGAGGTTGATGCTTGTTTTCATTGTTGTGAATTTGTGTCTTTAGTTCACTGGGGTTATTTATAAATTGTCTGAATTCCAGTCTGCGTGAAATATTCCTTCGCTGTCTGTACGTTCAAAAGTATGTGCGCCAAAAAAGTCTCGCTGCGCCTGCGTTAAGTTCAACGGTGAATTTGCTGTTCTTAACGAATCATAATAGGTTAGGGCAGAGGCAAAACACGGTACGGCAATACCATGATTGATTGCAGTAACCACCACATTTCTTGTTCCTGGAATGATGTCTTTCAACTGTTGCTGAATGCTTTCATCGGAATAAAGGTGAGGTAGTTGAGGTTGTTTTTTATAAGCCTGATAAATATCTTCCAGCAATACTGCCCTGATGATACATCCTCCACGCCAGATCTGAGAGATCTCCTGTAGGTTCAGCTCATATTTATATTCTATAGAAGCCTGATTTAATAAATGTAAACCCTGTGCATAAGAAGTGATCATGGCAAAATAAAGCGCCTGCTCTAAATGAACGATAAATTCTTCCGGGTTGTCAATTTTTAGAGAAGGATGAGGTAAAGCTTTGTCAAGTGCTACCCTTAAATCTTTAAATTTAGAAAGATCTCTGGCACTTACCGATTCATTGATGGTAGGAATTGGCAACTGAAGATCCATAGAAACCTGGGAAGTCCATTTTCCGGTTCCTTTAGATTTTGCCTGGTCCTTGATCACATCAATCAGGAAACCTCCGGATTTTTCATCCTTTACTTTGAAAATATCTCTGGTTACTTCCAATAGAAACGATTTCAAACGGCCATTGTTCCATTTTTCAAATACCGCATAGATTTGCTCGTTGTTGTAACCCAGGCTGTTTTTCAACAGGTCATAAGTTTCCGCAAGGATTTGCATCATGCTATATTCAATGCCATTGTGCACCATTTTAACAAAATGTCCGGAAGCTCCGGGGCCAATATAAGCCACACATGGATCACCATTCACTTTTGCAGAAACTGCTTCAAGAATTGGCTTCACCGCTTCGTAAGCCGCTTTATCACCACCAGGCATCATGCTAGGTCCGAACCTTGCACCTTCTTCACCGCCGGAGATGCCCATTCCGAAGAAATGGATCCCCTGATCAGCCAGTTCTAAGGAGCGTCTGGTGGTATCTGTGAAATGTGAGTTTCCACTGTCAATGATCAGATCACCCTTGTCCAATAAAGGAAGAAGTTCCTGGATGACGCTGTCTACAATCGGTCCTGCGGGTACCAAAAGAACGATTCTTCTTGGTAATTCCAGGCTTTGGATGAAATCTTCAAGGACAGCATAACCTTTCAATTGATGTGCTTTTCCGTCCTCTTCCAGCTTCTTTAACATGTCCTGACTCTTATCATAACCTGTTACTGAGTAGCCATTGTCGGCCATATTAAGCAATAAATTGCGGCCCATTGTGCCCAGGCCAATCATTCCTAAAGTGTACTTGTTCATTATCTGCTATTTATTTTTTAGGGTGTGTGGTGAATACATGAAACTTCTCTTCCAGGTCCCATAATTTTGCACCACCCTTGATTCCGTCTTTATTGGAAACAAGCTTGATGTTATGGTCTAATGGGAAATTAATCTCTTTGGAGTTGCCACCACCGATATATAGGGTATCGTAGTTAAATACGGTTTTGTAAATTTCAATCACGCGTTCCAGGCGCTCATTCCATTCTTTTTTTCCTTGTTTCTCAAAGGCTTTATTGCCAAGGTAATCATCGTAATCCTTGGTTTTGGTGATCGGAAGATGCGCGAGCTCAAGATGTGGAAGCAGGTCTCCGTCAAATACTAAAGCAGTACCGAAACCGGTTCCGACAGTAAAGACAATCTCAAAGCCTTTTCCGGATACAATTCCAAGTGCCTGCTGATCCGCATCATTGATCAGGCGGACCGGTTTCCCAAAGGTATCGCTGATCTGTTGTGCCAGGTCTACATTGGTCCACTTGTTTTTTGCCAGATTTGGTGCGGTTTGCACTATGCCACATTTTACGTAACCGGGAAAGCCAATAGAAATTTTCTCGAAAGGAAGGTCTAGCGTCGCCACCAGCTCCTTAATAGATTTGATGACTTCCTCCGGACTGGAGTTTTTGGGAGTGGGAAGTTTTTTGAATTCGGAAAGCTGTTCACCCTTAGGGTCTAAAATACATGCTTTGATGCTTGTTCCACCGATATCGATGGATAAAATATTGCTGTTTTTCTGTTCTTCAGGCATGTAGAATTGGTATAAAGATAACCCGGTGTATTAATAACACTCAAAATAACAAAAAATCGGTCATTTAAAGATGCTAAACCTCAAGATAATACAATAAAAAAACATTACTCCCTGTTTATCGGTGTCTTAAGCGTGTGGGGCTGGTTAGTGTCCCCATGAGCAATTGCTAAATTTCACGCTTGCTCTTCTTCTGACCGGAATTGATTTTTTCCTTCAATTTCCGGACTGAAACCCAAACAACGCAAAAACCTCCGTATGCGGTATATATCTTATCGCTTTCTATTGTACCAGGATCGAGGAGGAGCAAAGTGGTGTACATCAGTTTTGTACCACCACAAAGGGAAGTTGTGGCAAAAAATACAGCTCCTATTTCCTCCAGATTGACTTCATGAAACCGCTTTTGATAAATGCTGGCCATCAGATAAACCAAGAGCAATACTCCTCCCAAAAGTAGAACGGTAAAAGTATTTATCCCGATAATCAATTTAAGATTTCTCTTTTGTTTCGGTTCCCGATGGATCTTTATAGATGGATTTATAACTCCAATACCCCATACAGGAAGAACCGATTAACCCGGTAATCAGCAGAGGCCAGATCCCGAATTCCATTCCTAACATTGACGCACCCATAAAGCCGATAAAGGCTTGTTCAATCACCTTACAAATATCATCAAAGGCATTCCTGGAAGACCCTTGACTTGTATTTTTATCATTCATCTTTGAATTGGTTTAATGTCTTCCTCAAAACTACATCTATTATTTTACTAAAACAACTTTAAAATAAAGTTTAAGTTAATTAAAATGTGTAATTAGGTTTTTTAAACAATTTAAATGATAAATGCAGGTGTTTTAGAAACAAGAGATGGCCACCCGGGTGTCATCAGGGAGAAAGGTCAGCGCTTGTCTAATGCCCGCCTGATCTCGGTATACAGCAATCCGCTTCCACCTCCAAAATGATAAACAACAGGAACCTCCGGATGCTGTTGTTTCAGTTCAGCTTCCAGTAGTTGTTCGCGCTCCGGCGCTAAACCTGCGCCAATGAGCACGAGGTCATAAGGCCTGGCGGCAAAACTAACCATGGCCTCCTCCGGAGAAGCAACCGCAGTTCCTGTCATCTCTTCCCCCTTGTCAATCAACCGGATGATGGTTGCCGAAATCTCCGGATGACAGCATACCACTAAAATCTCTATCTTTTTCATGACCTTAATAATTCATTGGAACTTCCATCAGCAAAATTTCTGCTGCTGTTGATGTTTCCACATCAATTGATCCGGTTTCCCACAACCCATAGCCATCCCGTTCTTCTAATTCCTGTCCGTTTATTTTTATTGAACCCTTAATCACGAAGACATAAATACCGTTTTCTTTATTTCTTAAGGGATGTGTTAGTTTAATGCCGGCTTCAAATTTTCCGATATTAAACCAGGCATCCTGGTAGATCCAGACACTGTCGGCCTCTTTTTCCGGAGATAAAATCTGGGTAAATTCATTGGGCTTTAACAAAGCATCATACCGTTTTTGCTGATACCTTGGACTCACATTTCTTTGATTTGGAAATAACCAGATCTGAAGGAATTTCACGGGCTGATCAGGGTTCTTGTTGAACTCTTTGTGATAGATTCCTGTTCCGGCACTCATTACCTGGATCTCTCCGGGTTCAATAATGGCCACATTTTGCATGCTGTCTTCATGTTGTAAGGAACCTTCCAGTGAAATAGAGATGATCTCCATATTGTCGTGCGGATGTTCTCCAAATCCCCCTCCTCCATCTACAATGTCGTCATTTAAGACCCTTAATGCACCGAATTGTACACGATCAGGATCGTAATTTATTCCGAAGCTAAAGGTTTGAAAACTTTTTAACCAGCCATGATCTGCAATGTTGCGGGTATTGGCTTTATGTAATATCGTCTGTGCCATAATTTTATATCGATGAGGTTTTATAAATGAAAGACCATTTTCCGGGCCAGTTCCAGTTCCGGGTTACTGATGGTATGAACCCTTCCAGGGTAAATCTTTACCTGGACATCTGCGTTCATTTCCTTCAGGATTGCCCCGCTTTCTTCTACTCTGGATACCGGAACATGAGGGTCAGGATTTCCAGTGCTGATGAATACAGGCGTTTGCATAAAATCGCCTGTATACTTAGAACGGTCAATGGTCTCGCCAATCAGGCCACCGGTAAAGGCAATGGCTCCACCATACCGGGCTGCATTCCTGCTGATGTATTCCAAAGTCAGACAGGCGCCCTGGGAAAAGCCTGCAAAAAACACCTTGTTTAAAGGAATTCCATTGGCAACAATTTCAGCAACGAGGTCGCCGATCAGTTCCAAAGCAGAATCCAGTGCAGGCTGATTTTCATTTTCCGGCGCCATAAAGCCATAAGGATACCAGCTGTGGTTGCTTGCCTGAGGGGCAAATAAAGCGGCGTCATTTACCTTTAAATGTTGATTTAATTGGATGATGTCTGCCGCAGAAGCACCACGGCCGTGTAAAAATACAATGGCTTTATCTGCGTTTTCCATTGGAACTCCGGACGTGATGATATTTTTCTGATGTGTATACATATTAGCTTAATTTTGGTAAAATGCCTTCAATCATTACCCTGTTACTTTCGTATTGTGCAGGCAATTTCAGGTTGGTTCCCAATTCTTCTAAAGACTCATCAACAGTGAAACCAGGATTGTCTGTTGCCAATTCAAAAAGTACGCCTCCAGGTTCGCGGAAGTATAAAGAATAGAAATAGTTGCGGTCAATTTTTTCCGTGATGTTCAAACCCAACGCCACAATTTTATCTCTGAAATACATCAACGTCTCCTCGTCTTTAACGCGGAAGGCAACATGGTGTACCGAACCACCGGCAACATGTCCGACAGCTTCTCCGGGAGCTTCCACTAAATCTACGATTGCCGCATGTTCCACGGTATCGGTAATGAAGCGGGATCTGTTCACTTCGGTTTCCTGTAAGCGATACCCCAATACCTGTGTTAAAATAGCGGCTGTTGCTTCCATTTTATTGGTGGTAATGGTAATGTGGTGAAATCCATGAACCGCATTTTCTTTGCTGACTTCTTTAGTTTCCCATTGTACCCGGCTGTCCGGAGTTTTTGCTTCTGTCAATTCAAATTTTAATCCGTCAGGATCCAGGAAGGTTAAATACCTTTCTCCGAATTTTACCGCAGGTTTATTATAGATAACGTTGTTTTTTTCTAATCTGTCTTGCCAGAAATCAAGGCTTCCTGCAGGTACACTGTAACCAATTTCAGTGACTTGTCTGCTGCCTCTTCTGCCGGTTCCGATTCCTTCCCATGGGAAGAAAGTCAAAATGCTTCCCGGAGTTCCCTGTTCATCTCCGTAATAGAAATGGTAAGTATGGGGATCATCGAAATTAACGGTTTTTTTAACCAACCTTAATCCCAATATCCGGGTGTAAAAATCATAATTCTTTTTTGCGTTTCCTGCGATGGCGGTAATGTGATGAATACCTAAAATTTCGTTTTTCATAGCTCAATTATTAATTACAACACAAAATTACAGCTTAGGTTTCTGCGAAATCTTACCATATCGTAAGAAATAACTTTTTTGTATCTTTAAGAATGTCATGATAATTTCATAACTATTATTGAAGAATTAAATTTTAACGAATCCTCCATAAGTTTGTCTTTCGCAAAAGTTCATCTTAATGAAAAAGAATTACATATCCAATTCGTCCGAATCTGTTAGAATGTTTAAGAGTTCACTATTAGAGGGCTTGTCTAAAGTTCCCTATTTTGTTCCCTTAATTGTATTCATTCCTGTGATCGGATATTTTTGCTGGCAATCATTTGTGATCAACAGCCCGCTCACCGCAATAGGGCAGATTTTGCTGGGCCTTTTTATATGGACCTTAATTGAATATGTGATGCACCGCTTTGTGTTTCACTTTTATCCAAAGTCGGAATGGGGCAAAAGAATTCATTTCATCTTTCATGGGGTACATCATGATTATCCGAATGATGCACACAGGTTGGTGATGCCGCCATCAGCAAGCATTCCTTTGGCTACCGCTTTTTACTTTCTTTTCCGGGTCTTTATTCCGGTAAGTATGCTGGACGGTTTCTTTTGTGGATTCATATTTGGCTATCTCGTGTACGACATGACCCATTATATGTTACATCACGCGAAATTTACGGCTCCCTTCTGGAAAAAGCTAAAACAACACCACATGTTACACCATTACGATGATGCAACCAAAGGTTATGGTGTGACTTCTGATTTGTGGGATAAAGTTTTTGGTTCTGAACTTTCGAAGAGAGAACCGAAGAAGTCATAGCGTAAATTTTCTAAGCCTTCTATACCGTCTTCTGATCCATCCTGGCATATCCTGATTTCGTAAAGCGTAATAACGGTGTTTTACTGTGCTGCTATTGTGTTCAGCATGCCTCTACTTGTTAATCGGCATTACCAGGGGCTCTGATAGGGGATGCTAGGGCCTTGCTTAGGCTGATCGCCCTTTTAACACGGTTTATTGCCTTATAATTAGCTTCAATTAAGCATAAATGAATATAGGATGACTGTGATCGGATAAGTGTGACAGATTAAATAAATTTCTTTCAGTTATTGTTATTTTGTGATATTAATGTTAAATTAGGTTAAAACAATTAATCTAATCATTATGGCATTATTACCGTATGGACCTTATGGACCACTAATAGGCAAAGTTGGAAAATTGGTTTCCTATATTTTAAATGGGCAGGTGGTTACCCGGACCATTGGTCATAAACGTACCAGGCATAGTCATAAACAACTGGCAAATTATCAGGCAATGGCTGTGACCATGGATCTTTTAGGTCCTATGACCCCTTTTATCAACTCGAGTTTTGAAATTGAAGCAAGGGGGACGGTTAAAAATCAGCATAACCTGGCTACTTCTTACAACAAAAAACAAGCATTAAAAGGCGAATACCCTAACATTCGTGTAGATTATAGCAAAGTTGTGCTCAGTTATGGCGATTTAGCAGTTGCAGAAAATCTGAAAATGGCCAAAACCGAGGCTGGTGTGCAAATCAGCTGGGATGTCAATGGCGGACGGGCAGAGGATATCGTGATGGTAATGGTTTATCATCCCGGGAAGGGCTTGTATCGTGGCAGCATTAATGCTTGCCGCAGGGATGCCGGGAGTTATTTCGTTCCTGTTGTGGAGAAAGAAGATCTGGAGCAGCAGATGGAAGTTTACGCCTGCTTTAAATCGGCGGATGGGAAAAAAATCTCTAACAGTGTGTATCTGGGAAACTTCAATGGGGAGGCGGATGGTCCTGAAGAACAGGAGAAACAAGAAAAATATCTGTTGGTAAAAAAACGGTTTGATCAGGTTTCAGCCGAGTATTTCCGGCTTCAGACACTCGAAAAGGGCATGAGTACCCGTACCAAAGCCTTTCGGAATTTAGAAAAAGAGTATCAGGTACTCCAGCAGAAACTGCAACATATGCCTGGGAAACCCGGTTAAACGCGGTCTTCGATACCCGACCAGAAAATGTTTATTGGGCCGGATCTACGTAGAAATGCCAAAAAAGCTTAACATTTTGGCAATTAACGCCAATTTTATAAATGAAATTCGCCCTTTCTTTGAAAAGGGTGCCTTTAGCTTATTTAATGGTGCTTCATACCGGACAGATCATGGAGATAAATTTTTTAAAAGGCAAAGCTTGCCACCGCTTAACGTTTATTATAGGTTGTACCATTGCTCTTGGCTTACCGCAAAGAGGAAAGGCGCAGTTATTTACAGATAAGAATTACGTAAAGATCAGTCCGGCAGACAAAGAAGCCGATATCATCAGAAAAGCAGCAAATGTAACGCCTTCCCCACGACAACTCAGATGGCAACAGCTGGAACTGACAGCTTTCATTCACTTTGGAATCAATACGTTTACCAATAAAGAATGGGGTGATGGTACTGAAGATCCTAAAATATTTAACCCGGAAGAACTCGATGCCCGTCAGTGGGTAAAGGTTTGTAAAGATGCCGGCTTTAAACAAATCATTCTGACCGCGAAACACCACGATGGATTCTGTCTGTGGCCAAGTAAATTTACGGAGCATTCTGTTAAGAATAGTCCATGGAAAGGCGGAAAGGGAGATGTGGTAAAGGAAGTCGCTGAAGCTTGTAAAGCGTTTGGTATTGGATTTGGAATTTACCTTTCTCCATGGGACCGCAATTCCACCTATTTCGGAAGCATGCAATACAATGATTATTTCATCAATCAGCTGACAGAACTGCTGACACAATATGGACAGATTGATGAAGTTTGGTTTGATGGCGCAAACGGAGAAGGACCAACAGGAAAAAAACAGGTTTATGAATATAGCCGCTGGTATAATCTGATCCGTAAACTGCAGCCCTTAGCCACAATCGCGGTTTCCGGGCCGGATGTAAGGTGGGTAGGTACAGAAACCGGATACGGAAGAGAAACGGAATGGAGTGTGGTTCCGGGGGATCAGATGATCCCTGAAGCGATCGCGGCAAACTCCCAAAAGGATGCAGATTTCGCCCCACGCGACCTCATGTCGAATGACCTTGGCAGCAGGGAGAAAATTGCCAAAGCAAAGAGCCTGGTATGGTACCCTGCAGAAATAGATGTGTCTATCCGTCCGGGATGGTTCCACCATCCGGAAGAAGATACTAAAGTGAAAGCGCCGGATAAATTGATGGACATCTATTACAGCTCAGTGGGCAGAAACGGAGTCTTGCTGTTGAACATTCCACCTGATAAAAAAGGAAAGATCAATGATAGTGATGTAACTGCTTTAAAAGGATTCAGGAAGCAACTGGAGGAGACCTTTGAAAATAACCTGCTGAAGTCAGCGATACTAAAAGGCAGTACTGCAAAAAAAACAAACCTGTTGTTTGATGGGAAAGACAGCTCCTACTGGAAAACAGGAAAGGCAGATGGAAACCTCGTGATGGAGTTCCAGCTGGATAAAGATCAGAAATTTAACTTGTTGCTGCTTCAGGAGAATTTACAAATAGGACAACGGGTAGAGCAATTTGTACTAGAATATAAAGAGGGGAGTACCTGGAAAAAAGCAACGGAAGGAAGTACCATAGGCTATAAACGTTTACTGCGTTTCCCTGCGGTAAAGGCAAGGGAGTTAAGGTTGACCATCCTTTCCTCCAGGCTTCAGCCTGCTATTGCGGAAATTGGCTTATACCTGCGCCCGGAAGCTGAGGTAAAGTAAATGTTCTGATTTCCTCATTTTGCATTCTTTTTCTGGTATTGCCTGAGGCATTTCTTTTCTTGATCTCCGTCATCATTTGCGCAAAGTAAAAGCCATGTCCGATAAGGATGCAATCTTCATTTTTCTCTTCCAGCAGGTCTAGAAAACGGCTGATCCGCAATTTAGACTTTTCCCGAACTTCTGCCTGTCTCGAAGAATTGAAATACCATTGCAGCCGGCCGGCAATCATCCAGATGATGGTTGGTAATTTAAGGGAGGTGTCGATAAAAGAGTTCAAAGGGATTTCATTCAGTAGAGCCGTCCTGATCAGTTCTTTTTCTCCAATGAGAAAAGCATGAGCGGTTTCTTCTGCTCTTTTCAGCTCGCTGATGTATACACTTTTTCCGCTCAGTTTTAAACTTCCTGAGGTTATGGTAGGTGCATGGTCGTAGGCTCCGCAAGCCAAATCAAAGTCTCTGGAATGATAAAAGGCTTTCCATTTGAAATCAACTTTTGAATGCCTGATGAAAGTAATGTTCATGCCGGTAAAGATAGGAAGAAGGAGGGGAAGTCTTTTAAAGAAATCGAAATGGCATCCGGTAGTTAACAGTACAGGAAATAAGACAGATAGCGGAATCTGCTGTCTTAAAAAGAAAACGACCGGAGCGATTTCTGCTTTTCCATTCTTCGGAACCACTTTATCCTTCGAAGGCTTTGTTTGGTAATCCATACACTGAAGGATATCTGTGCGAATAAATTAGTTTTAATTTAAAAACAACCTTCCTTAAAAGTACTTTAAAGATATTTTTATCTTTTTCTTATATCGTATTGATTTTAACGTAAAAATGGCAGACTTTTTGATGTTTCATTTACAGTTAATTAATAAAAACCCTAAAACAAAAAGTTATGGCTTTCAAAGCAAGATTAAACTTTTCGGGCAAGGAGTACGATGTACTTCACTGTGCCTATTCTCTAAACCGCGATGTAGATGCAAAAGGAAGACCTTCTTCCGGAGTGTATGGTGGAACGATCGATATCGAGATCGAATCAACCGAAGATACCTCTGTCATCGAAGCAATGGTAAACAACCAGTACAAACCTTTAACCGGAACTTTACTGATCAAAAAATCAGAAGAAGATGCGAAGATGAAGGAAGTTCATTTTGAAGACGGATATATTGTGAAATATTCCGAAGGAATTAACATTGTTGGGGATAACCCGATGACCTTGAAATTCCAGATCTCTGCCCGTAAACTGAAACTCGGCAACGCTGAGCACACCAACGACTGGCCAAAGGCATAATTCAAATTCAGGAAGTTTAACATTTAAAAAATATTATCATGGCATTTAAAACCAGGCTGAACTTAGGTTCAAAAGAATTCGATGTGTTGCAGTGCAGCTTTTCATTGAACAGAGACGTAGACGCAAAAGGACGTCCGTCATCAGGTGTTTACGGTGGAACAATCCATCTTGAAATAGAATCAACAGAAGATACTTCAGTGATTGAATCTATGGTAAACAACCAGTACAAGCCACTTTCCGGCAATATTGTCTTCAAAAAAGGCGAAGAAGATGCAAAGATGAAGGAATTGTCTTTCGAAGACAGCTACATCATCCAGTACAATGAGGGTATTGCCGTTAACGACAATACACCAATGACATTGAGTTTTGTAATATCCGCACGTAAATTGAAGATCGGTAACGCAGAACATATTAACGACTGGCCAAAAGCGTAAGCAAAAGACCTTTTGTATAAAACCGCAGGATCCTAAAGGTCCTGCGGTTTTTTTGTGGTACTTATTTATCCTTTTTCTATTTATTTCTGATCAGGAATTGCAGTACTGAACGATTGGGCAGCAGGGGTTGGAAGATTGTTTAGTAATACTAAACCTTGATTTGGAATCTTATGTCAAATGGTTATCTTAGGGCGCCAGTGATAACACACTAAATTTAACCTAAACAAACCGCATGAACAGATTCTTTATTTTTGCATTTCTTCTGATTTGCAGCATCAAATTGTCCGCACAATCCAGGATCTCCCTGATTCCCTTACCTGTAAAAATGGAAGAAAGAAAAGGGAGTTTTTTATTGGATAAAAATGTATACATCAATTACCCCAAGCCGGAATTAAAAGAGCTGGCCGGTTACCTGCAATCTGCGATCGAGGAAACAAGCGGCCTGAAAGCGGGTTTGCGCACCGGAAAGTGGATGCAAAAAGGGGCAAGGACGATCAGCCTGCAGATCGACCCAACAGTGACCGCCAAAGAGGGTTATAGCCTGGAAGTCAGCCCAACAAAAATCAATCTCAAAGCGGGTACAGAAAACGGCTTGTTTTATGGTATCCAGACGCTTCAGCAATTGATTCCATTGAAAGGATCAAAAAGTATTCCTGCTGTGGCGATCGAAGATGAACCCCGTTTCAGCTGGAGAGGAATGATGTTCGATAATTGTCGCCATATGTTCTCCGTACCCTTCATCAAAAAGTTTATTGATCAGCTGGCTAAGCATAAGCTGAATAAGTTTCACTGGCACCTGACCGAAGATCAGGGCTGGAGGATAGAGATCAAAAAGTATCCCCGCTTACAGGAAGTCGCAGCTTATAGAAACGGAACGCAGATTGGGCCTGACCGTAAAAAAGATGTAGATAGCATCAGGTATGGTGGTTATTATACGCAGGAACAAGTGAAGGAAATTGTAGCTTATGCAAGTTCCAGATATGTGGAGGTGATTCCCGAAATAGAAATGCCCGGGCATTCTGTAGCCGCAATTACGGCTTACCCTTACCTGGCCTGTGGCGCCGTAAGTTTTGAAAACGGAAAACCTTTTGAAGTAAGAAAAGTTTGGGGCGTCTCCAAAGATTTGTACTGTGCCGGCAATGAGCAGGTATTTACTTTTCTGGAAGATGTGCTGTCCGAAATTATGCCTTTATTCCCTTCTCCATACATCCACATTGGTGGAGATGAAGCACCGCATGATGCCTGGAAGACCTGTCCTAAGTGTCAGGCCAGAATGAAAACAGAAGGATTAACAGATGAGGCTGCCTTGCAGAGCTGGTTCATCAGAAGAATGGAGAAATTCATCAATAAAAAAGGAAAGAAAATTATCGGTTGGGAGGAGATCATGCAGGGTGGATTGGCTGAAAATGCCACGGTTCATTCCTGGTTGGGCGTGGAAAGCGGATTGAAAGCGGCAAAGAGCGGACATGATGCCATCATGTCTCCGTATTCTCACCTTTACTTTGACGGTTACCAGGCGGATTCAAAAATTGAACCTATGGCAATCGGTTATTGGGTGCCTTTGGATAGTGTGTATGCGTTTGAACCGGTGCATCCGGCATTGAATGAAAAAGAAGCCAAACATATTCTTGGTGCTCAGGCAAACTTATGGACAGAATTCATCGGAACGGAAGATTATTTTCAATATATGGTCTTCCCGAGGATTGCTGCCTTATCAGAAATAGACTGGTCACCAAAAGCATCCAGGAATTTTGAAGATTTTAACAAAAGGTTGGTGGATCAATATCAACGTTACGATAAACAAGGGATTCAGTTCCGTGTTCCAGTGCCAAAGTTGGCCCTGATACGGACTTCAGGCATCACTTCTACCGTTGCATTGACCGACCCTACAAAAAGCGGAACGATCAGGTTTACGTTGGATGGTGGAGAGGTATCGGCTACTTCTTCTCTTTATAAGGAGCCTGTGACTTTGCAAAAAGACCAGGTGATTCGTTATGCTTTGTTCTTTAATGGCCAGAGAAAAGGCTCAACGGAGTCCTTTCCGAAAGTAAAAAAAGCTAAAAAATAAAAGGAATTCTTCCTTGTTAGTTTTGAAAAAGACCTAAGCCAGAAAGGCTTAGGTCTTTTTTTATATTTCCACTCCCGGAACAGGCTTCTTATGCAAGATTGCTTACAAAAGCTATAAATACCAATATTCAGGACAATATAGTGTCATCATTAGACAATCGATGTAGAGTTCGGTGCAGTCATTGGTTTTAACTTTAGTTGACCATCCCCCTCAACATTTTATAACCAAAAAACCTAAACTAAACCAACCAAGTATGATTCGTTTACATTTACTATTATTAGTTGTTTTTTTAACCTGTGGCTACGCACAAGCTCAGGTTAAAATCATCTCAGGGAAAACATTGGACAAAGCAGACAATTCCCCTCTGCCTGGAGTTTCCATCATGCTCAAAGGAAGCAAGAAGGGCGTGCAATCGGATAATAAAGGGAATTTTACTTTAGATATCGGATCTGCTACTTCAGCAACGCTGATCGTTAACTATGTCGGTTACAACACTCAGCAGGTAGAAGTTGGCAATAAAACACAATTGGACATCCTTCTTGTTCAATCGGATAATGGCCTGAATGAAGTCGTGGTGGTTGGCTATGGCACTCAGAAAAAGGTAAACCTGACCGGATCCGTGGCCAGCATCAGCTCTGCGCAGATTACCAACAGGCCGGTCACTTCCATGCAGAATGCGCTACAGGGAATAACCCCGGGCTTAACAGTAAAGTCCAGGACGGGGGATGTAGGTAGTTTTAATACCACTACCGGGGAAGGTGGTGCTGGTGGTGATATCGGTAGTTTATCCCTGAGGGGAAGCAATCAGATCACACTTTCAGGTCAGAGTCCGGTATCCAAAGAACCATTAATTGTGGTGGATGGAATTCCAGCAAGCCCGGCAGATTTTGCCCGCATCAATCCCAATGATGTAGAAAGTATTTCCGTGCTTAAAGATGCAGCATCCGCTTCCATCTATGGTAACCGGGCTGCAAATGGAGTAATCCTCGTAACGACCAAAAAGGGAAAAGATGGCAAGATGAATATTGAATACAATGGCTATTATGGAAATCAATCGCCAACCAATATTCCCAAATACCTGGGATCCCCGCAATATGCGCGTCTGTTAAATGAAGCTTTAACAAATGCAGGTAGACCAGTTCGTTTTACAGAGGAAGAGCTCAGGAAATTTGATACCGGCGAAGATCCGGACAAGTATCCGAATACCGACTGGTATAAAGCATCCTTACTAAAGAATGCGCCATTGCAAGACCACCAGATCAGTGTGAGTGGGGGAGATAAGATTAAATTCTATTCCGGCTTTGGTTACATGAATCAGGAATCCCTGAAAAAAGGAAAAGATATGGACCGTTATTCCTTTCGGTTAAATACCAATGCAGCAATAAACAAAAGACTGAACCTCAGTACAACGAGTTCCTTCACTCAGGAGATGTACCAAATGGATGGAGGTGATTATTCATTCACTACGTTAAACAGAAATGTACCTACGATTCCCATTCGCCATACTGATGGGACCTGGGGAAGTTTGAATGGCGGAGTTTTTGATCCGTTGGTGACTGGAAATACCGTTCGGACGCTGGAAGAAGGCGGATGGAGCCGTTCAAAAGAACAAAGAATCAATACAGCTGTAAATGCAGATCTGACCTTGACAGAGGGATTGGTTTTGCGCGGAACAGCTTCTTATAATGCCTACAATAAAACGGGTTCGGCTTTTATAAATGAGCTGGCGCCGATCATTAACTTTTTAACCAAACAGCCGGTAGCCAGTACTGCTGTTACGCCAAATGCACTTGACGAACGTTGGGACCGGAACAACAGGATGCTGTTGCAGGGAACTGCCGAGTATGAGAAAACGATAGGAAAGCATTATGGCAAAATATTAGGAGGTACCTCTTATGAAGCATTTCAGTCTAGATTTATCCGGGCAGGGCGTAAAGATTTTCCGAACAATGATCTTGGAGTGATCGATGCAGGGGCCAATAATCCAAATTTCAACACCAATGAAGGAAATCTTGGAGAATGGGCCATACAGTCCTTCTTCGGAAGGATGAACTATTCCTATAATGACCGGTATCTGTTGGAAGCCAATATCAGGTTTGATAAATCTTCCAGATTTGGACCTGCCAACAGACTGGCTGTTTTCCCTGGTTTTTCTGCCGGATGGAGAATCAGTCAGGAGGAATTTATGAAACAGATCAAATGGATTGACGACCTGAAAATACGTGCCTCATGGGGTAAACTTGGGAATCAGGACAATGTGGGGAACTACGATTACCTGGATCTGTTGGTGTCTAAGTTTGCTTATTCTTTTGCAGACCAGACCCAGAATGGCGTATGGCAGGAGAAAGGTTCAAATTCAAAAGTAAGCTGGGAAAAGACTACGGTTTCTAACCTTGGAATGGACTTAACCATGTTCAATGGGAAGGTGAACCTGACCGCCGATTATTACCTCAGAAATACCAACGACATCCTGCTTTCTTTACAAAGTGCTTTGGAGTATGGTTTGTTTGCACCGGCGCAAAATGCAGGTTCAGTTCAGAATAAAGGATTGGAATTGCAATTGGGGTATAAGAACAATATTGGTGATTTTACTTACGGTATCGGAGCCAATATGTCTAAAGTATGGAACAAAATCACTTCCTTATCCAGTGCGGATGGAAACATCAACGACAAGTACATTTATAAAGTAGGGGAGCCATTGGGATCTTTCTACATGTATAAATCACAAGGTTTGTTTGCCAGTGATGCCGAAGCAGCAGCCTCGCCAAAAATCAATTCAGCCTCTAAAGGTGGGGACATTAAATTTGCCGATCTGAATGGCGATAATAAAATTGATGCAAACGACCGCACAATCGTAGGAAACGATCAGCCATTTTTCACCTATGGTTTTAACATGAATATGGCCTATAAAGGTTTTGATTTTTCAATGCTGGCACAAGGGGTAACAAATGTTAAAGTTTATTTAGGCGAGGAAGCTTCTATGGCCTTTTTTAATGGTTCAGGGGTGAAGCCTATTCATGAGCAACGCTGGACAATCGCAAATCCGGATCCAAATGCGGCATATCCAAGGTTACTGAAATCGGAAAACAATACTCAAAATACCGTTTTCTCCGATTTCTGGTTATTTAATGCAGCTTATTTAAGAATCAAGTCAATGTCACTTGGTTATACTTTCAATGCTCCGGTGATTTCGAAAATGCACCTTGGAGGATTAAGAGTTTACCTGAGCGCGACCAATCCTTTTACGGTAAGGGCAGACAAACGTCTGAAAGATTTTGATCCTGAAGTACCTTCAGCAAGGTCCTCTTATCCGGGATTGAAATCTTATGTAGTGGGTTTAAGTGTTCGTTTTTAATGGTTGGCCGTTCATTTAATTTAGAAAATACTCTGATGAAAAAATTTAAATATATCTTATACCTGGGGCTGTTCGCTTCAGTATTGTCAGCTTGTAAAAAAGACCTGCTGAATAAAATCCCACAAGACAGTGTTTCCAGTGAAACTTTTTGGAAAACAAGTAATGATGCGTTCCTTGCCGTGAACGGTTGTTATCAGAACCTTCCTGGTGATGCTTATCAGTCCTATTATGATGCCTATGCGGATAATGCCTATGCGCAATATCCATGGGAAAGTATTGCCACAGTAGTGAGTTCCGGTGATGTAAACCTGACTGTGGATTTTGGTTGGGAAGCCAGCTATAAAGCAATCAGAAGGTTTAACTATCTGTTGGAAAATATTGATAAAACTCCGGAAGATAAAAACTTGCTGGAGCGTTATAAAGCAGAAGTCCGGTTTCTAAGGGCTTATCAGTATTTGAATATGATCTTACTGGTAGGTGATGTTCCTCTGGTGACCAGGTCTTTGGCTTTTGGCGAGGAATTGCCTAGAACAAAAGAGGCAGAAGTATTGAGCTTTGTGCTTAAAGAACTGGCGGATGCAGCTGCGGTATTACCAGTTTCCTATGCAGGTGGTAAAAAAACAGAAAAGGGCAGGGTAACCAAAGGTGCTGCCCTGGCCCTCAAAGCAAGAGCACATTTATATTATAAGCAATGGGCAGAAGCAGTAGCTGCGGCGAAACAAGTGAAAACACTGGGTTATAGTTTGTTTAAAGTAACTGCCGAGACTAATGCTCAGGACTTAAAGGATGATTATAGCAAATGGGTGAATTTTGCAGATGCAGCAGCGGAGAAAAAATTCAGACTGGGTTTGCGCAGTTATGAGAAGTTGTTTTATACCGAGAATGAAGGCAATTCGGAAGTGATCCTGGAACGTGAGTATACCCCGGAAAAAGACACACATGGCTTAAATACCTTATTGTTGCCTGCACAGGTTGGGGGCTGGGCATCGATCAGTCCAACGCAGCCTTTGGTAGACGATTATTGGATGAGCAATGGCCAACCACATGTGCCGGTGGCAGTGGCAACCCGGGCAGCCTGGTATAATGCCAAAGATCCAAAGTATATGGACGAATATAAAAACAGGGATCCCCGATTTTATGCCTCCATTGAATTTGATGGGAATCCATGGAACCTCCTTGTAAATGGCTATAGTTACGACTGGGGGGTAAACGAAAGTGCCTCTAAAACCGGTTATGGATTCCGTAAACTGGTGGATCCCAATGAGCAAAGGGAGTATAAAGCTTTCAATAATACCATTTTGATCCGCTATGCAGAGGTCTTGCTGACCCAGGCAGAAGCGCAAAATGAATTGAGCGGGCCAGGTACGGAAGTTTATGATGCGCTGGACGAGATCAGAACAAGGGTGGGTATGCCGGTTATAGACCGTGTGGTATATAACAACCAGGATAAAGTCCGCTTGCTGATCCAGCAGGAAAGAAGGATTGAGCTCGCCGGAGAAGGACACCGTTATTTTGACATCAGACGTTGGGGAATTGCGCCGGCAGTCATGAAGGATTTGGTGGACCTAAAAAACTCTTCGGTTCAAAAAAGAATCTGGAGCAATAAGCTGATGAAGTTGCCGGTTCCACAGGCGGCGGTAGATAAGAATACCAAGCTGAATCCAAATAATACGGGGTATTAAAAAAATAGAATTGTTAGTTAGTAGGTTAGAATGGCGCTCCCGTACTGGGAGCGCTAATTCTTTTTTAGGCATTTTCCGCTATTGGATGGATAGAAATAAATCCAGACTTTTAAGTAATAACACAAAATGAAACCATGAATTTAAAAAGAGAACTGACCACATTCTTTATGGCGACCTGTATGGCCATGAATGTAGCCGGGCAAACTGCAAAGCACGATTTGCAGTTTAGTCAGCTGGCCAATAAATGGGATGAAGCCATTCCTTTAGGGAATGGGATGCTGGGGGCTTTGATCTGGCAAAACGGCACCCAATTGAGATTTTCATTAGACCGGGCTGATCTTTGGGACATGCGCCCGATGAAAGGACTGCACCGCAAAGAATTTAGTTACCAATGGGTGGTAGACCAGGTGAACAAAAAAGATTATAAACCTGTACAACAGTATTTTGATGAGCCCTACGACCGGGAGCCTGCGCCTTCCAAAATTCCCGGTGGAGCATTGGAATTTGAAACCGGGAATTGGGGCAAGGTGAACTCCGTAAATTTATCGCTCAAAGATGCATTATGTGAGCTGAGCTGGACAAATGGGATCAGGTTGAAAACCTTTGTCGATGCCGGGAAACCTATGGGCTGGTTTAGGTTTGAAAATGTAAAAGATGATTTTAAGCCTCATTTGATTGCACCAAGGTATCAGGGGACGGTAAGGTCTTCCGGTGATCCTGTTGGCGGTGATGACTTGTCCAGGTTAGGTTATCCTCAGGGAAAAATTAAAGAAGAAAGAAACCGGATCACCTATCAGCAGCAGGGCTGGGGCGGATTTAGTTACCAGATTGTGGTGACCTGGAAAAAGACAAAGCCTGGCGTAATAGAAGGACATTGGACGATCAGTTCAAAACAAGCGAATGCGAAAATAAGTAAGCCTCAAAATACCAATGTTACTGGTGACTTTAACCAACGGTACCTTGCCCATAAAAACTGGTGGAAGGGCTTTTGGAGTAAATCGGCCATTCATGTTCCCGATACTTTGCTGGAGAAACAATGGTATCTGGAGCAATATAAATTTGGATCGGCGGCAAGGATAGGGGCGCCTCCAATTTCATTGCAGGCAGTATGGACTGCGGATAACGGAAGAATACCACCATGGAAAGGCGATTTTCACCACGATTTAAATACTCAGCTGAGCTATTGGCCTGCCTATAGCGGAAACCATCTCGCAGAAGCGATGGGATACCTTGATCATTTGGAGCAGAACAAAGCAAATTATACACGGTATACCAAACAGTTTTTTAATGCCCCGGGGATTGCTGTTCCGGGGGTAACCACCCTGGATGGTACGGAAATGGGAGGTTGGATTCAATATTCACTTTCTCCAACCGTATCGGGGTGGCTGGCGCAACATTATTACCTGCAATGGCGCTACAGCATGGACCGGGAGTTCCTCAAAAAGAAAGCCTATCTCTGGATAAAAGGAGTCGCGGTATTTCTGGAAAAGATTACGGTCAAGGATAAAAATGGAAACCGGAAATTGAAAATCAGTTCCAGTCCGGAGATCAACGACAATGCTTTGGATGCCTGGTTTTTAGAAGATACCAATTACGATCTCGCGATCATGAAATTTTCTTTTAAAGCTGCAGCAGAACTGGCCCTGGAGCTGGGATTGCCGGAAGAGGCGAAACACTGGACAACAGTGCTGAAGGAGTTTAAAGATTTTGCCACCACAGAAAAAGAAGAACTGATGTTTGCGCCGGGTTTAGCCTATAAGGAGTCGCACCGGCATTTCTCCCATATGATGGCGATACATCCTTTGGGAATGATCAAATGGGAAGATGGAGAAAGGGCCCAATCCATCATTAACAATAGCATTAAATTACTGGATAGCATAGGGCCTGATTATTATGTGGGTTATTCTTATGCCTGGAGGGCGAATTTAAAAGCCAGGGCTAAAAACGGGGAAGCGGCTGCCGAAGACCTGAAGATTTTCGCCAAAGCATTTTGTTCTCCGAATAGTTTTCATTTGAACGGAGATCAGTTGAAAGCCGGATACTCCAAATTCCAGTACCGTCCTTTTACATTGGAAGGGAATTTTGCTTTTGCTGCAGGATTGCAGGAAATGTTATTACAAAGTTATGCCGGCTTTATCGAGATCATGCCTGCTGTCCCAAAAAGCTGGACAGAGGCCTCCTTTGAAAATTTACGTGCTGAAGGTGCTTTTTTACTCAGTGCGAAAAGAACCGGCGGACAGGTCGAGGAGCTGAAGATCGTTGCCGAAAAAGGTGGGGAGACGAAGTTGAAGCTGCCTTTTAAAACCTGGTATGCGGTAAAAAACAATGGAATCATCCTCAAAAGCACTGGAGATGGTTTTTTAACCCTAACCTGTAAGCCCGGAGGGGAATTGGTGTTAAAAAACGGATACGAATAAAAATAAACGCTATTTTCCGGTGTAAAATCTGGAGAATGGCGTTTCTTATTTATCTTAATATCAGGTTGTTCGGCCTGTATGTGGCGCCCTGCCATCTGGAGGGAGATTAATAATTGAAAGTCAACATTTTCATTTTTCCCTGCTGTTTTTGTTCTTTTCAGTTCAATAACTTTACTATTTTTCTTTGAATAATTTAAAATTAAATCTTCTGATTTACAGGTGATTATGTCAAAATGTTACCTATTCACTCATTTATTTTACTATTCATACAATAATATTACAGTTATGTATGTTAGCTTTGCTCCCAAATTGATAATTTTTTGTACAGACTGGCTTACCTATGCGCCTAAAAAAAGCAAATGCTCAATTGTTCACGATTGTTCCAATAATATGTTTCCAGAAAAGAAATACCATCGACAGCGCTACAAAAACAGTATTAGTCCGAAGCTAATTAGACCACCCAAGTGGTTAAATATGTTCAAACACGACTAATTAGTACTTATTTAATTATAGAAAATCCGCCTGTAACGGAAAAGAAATAAACGGTAATCTCCTGTTTTTGGGTTGATCTGTCTGTTTGATTTTTTTCCGTTTGGGCTAAAACGATATTATCAAGATCCAATCATCAATACAGTAATCTCATGAATAAAACAGTTAAGCAATACATCATGCTTATTGGGTTGCTATTTGCATTCGGTGCAAAAGCTCAGGTAGGAATAGGTACCAACACTCCGGATGCGAGTGCGCAGCTGGAAATTCTTTCCACTTCGAAAGGTTTACTCATCCCAAGGTTGTCACTTATACAACGTGATGGTATCAATAACCCTGCCAATGGATTATTAATTTATCAAACGAACAATTCTCCCGGGTTCTATTTTTATAATAACGGGCAATGGCAGCGTTTGGTAAACAATGCGGAATTGGGTTCAGGAGGAAACGGAACAAATGGAAATACTATTCTCAGTGGGAATTCCAGCCCTTCAGCAGCAGTCGGAGTGAATGGTGATTTTTACCTGAATCTTGGAAATAATAGCCTGTATGGTCCAAAAAAATCGGGTAGCTGGCCTTCAAATGGAATCTTACTGGTCGGTCCGAAAGGAGAAAAAGGAGATACAGGAGCCAAAGGTGATGCTGGTCCAAAAGGTGATACTGGTGCAAGAGGTGATCAGGGGGCAAGAGGAGAGGCTGGATTAAGAGGCGAACCTGGTTTAAAAGGGGATCAGGGTGTAAAAGGAGATACAGGAGCTAAAGGCGATACTGGTTTAAAAGGTGATAATGGCCTAAAAGGAGACACTGGAGCTAAAGGCGAACCTGGTTTAAAAGGGGATCAGGGTGTAAAAGGAGACACAGGAGCTAAAGGAGATACTGGTTTAAAAGGTGATAATGGCCTAAAAGGAGACACAGGAGCTAAAGGCGAACCTGGTTTAAAAGGAGATACAGGAGCTAAAGGAGAGACCGGTTTAAAAGGAGATCAGGGAATAAAAGGAGATACAGGAGCTAAAGGTGATATTGGTTTAAAAGGAGATCAGGGAATAAAAGGAGATACAGGTGCTAAGGGTGATAAAGGAGACAAAGGAGATAAAGGGGAGCCGGGAACTCCGGGGAATTCTTTACCAGGTGTGGGGAAAAGCGTCACCTCTTCCGGAACAATTGCCATTGGAAATGGGAAAGAAGCGGTACTAACAGACCTGACGCTTGACCTTGCAGACAATGCGGTTACTTCCGCGAAGATTGCCGACGGTTCTATTGAGAATGTGGATCTGAATAAAGTTAAAATCCCTTTAAGTGGATTTGGAGCTCCTGTAAGGAACGTTCCTATGGGAGGCTTTAAGCTGACCAACCTTGGCGCTCCTACAAATAACAATGATGCGGTAACAAAAAAATATCTGGACGATAGGCTAATTGCCGGAGGCGGACAATTACCGATGCTTAGTTTCGATAATAGTTATAACCTATCTATAAAAGGAAGCAATTCTGTAAGTCTTGCGGATCTTAATCAATCATTGAGTCTTGCCGGAACGGTGCTTTCCATCTCAGGCCCAAGACAAAGTCATGTTGACCTTCGCGGCATATTGGGCGGTGGGAACGGTTCCGGAGGAAATGGCATCGTGATTCACGACAATACTTTAGAAGGGGAAGGCACAACCACCTTACCTTTAAAGCTGTCCAATACTACCGTAACTCCAGGGAGTTATACTGCTGCGAACATTACTGTAGATGCTAAAGGTAGAATTATCGCAGCCTCAAATGGTACAGGCGGCGGACCTGGCGGAGGAACAGTAACTTCAGTAGAAGTGCTGTCTGCTCAGGGATTCACCGGTTCGGTAACCAATCCGAACTCTACACCTTCTATTACCCTTGGAACATCGGTTAATGGGATTCTGGAAGGAAAAGCCGGAGCAATTACGGCGGCAAGTACCACAGGAACGGGTTCGATTGTATTGGATAACGGCCCAACCATCAAAGATCCGATCCTTACAGGAGTAGCAAAAGGAAATATTGACGGGACGGCAACAAACGTAACCGGAGTGGTTGCAGTTGTCAATGGAGGAACCGGAGCAACTACCGCTGCAGGAGCTAAAGCCAATTTAGGACTGGGTAAGGTCGACAATACCAGTGATGCTGAAAAGCCATTGAGTGATGCCACCAAAGCGGCCTTACTTGGAAAAGTAGAGGCAAACGCAGCCATCACAGCAGGAACTCATACCAAAATTACCTATGATGCAAAAGGGCTGGTTACAAAAGGGGAAGATGCAACTACTGCTGACATCAAAGAATCAGCAGATAAAAAATACGTAACGGATGCGCAATTAACATTAATTAATAACACCAGCAATATCAATACAGGTGATCAAATTGCAGTCACTGTTCCGGTAACGCCTAAAGGAGCTTTAAGTTCAACCAACGTACAGGCTGCTTTGGAAGAATTGCAATCCAAGATTACGGCATCAGCAGGTGGGGGGATGACAGCGGTTAAGCATGATGCCACTCTAACCGGTGATGGAAATGCAACCGATTTAGGTTTAAACAATAAAGCCGTTACGTTTGCGAAAATGGCTGACCTGGCTTCGGGATCTTTGATCGGAAGAGGTACCGCCGGAACGGGAAGCCCTGAACTGATCAGCATTGGTGAAGGAATCGCACTAACTGGCGGAACTTTGTCGGCCAATATTCCGGTAGCAACTGGCGGAGCCGGAGGGAAACCAGGTTTAATGGACCCTGCGGATAAAGCTAAACTGGATGGATTAACGAATTATACCTTACCTGTCGCTTCAGCTGCGACATTAGGTGGTGTGAAAATTGGCGCGAACTTAAGCATCGATGGAAACGGCGTATTGTCTGCTGCCGGTTCAGCAAATGTGGTAGATGCCACAACATTGGAGAAAGGTAAAGTTCAGCTGGCTGGTGATTTAACCGGAACTGCCGATAAGCCACTTGTTGCAAATGATGCCATCACTGCCGGAAAGATAAAAGATGGAAGCGTAACCGACAGCAAAATTGTCGATGTAAGCGGAACTAAAGTGACGGGTAATATTCCTGGAAATGCAGCGAATGTAACCGGAATTGTAGCTATAGTGAATGGAGGTACCGGAGCAAATGATCCGGCAGGAGCTAAAGTCAACCTGGGTCTGGATAAAGTTGAAAATACACCCGATTTAGACAAACCGGTGAGTAAAGCAACTGAACTGGCATTGGGATTAAAAGAAGACAAATCAAATAAAAGTACAAATGTTGTCGCTGATGGAGCTTCAGGAGAGAAATATCCTTCTGTATTGGCCATTAAGACCTATGTAGATACAAAAGTAAACGATGCCGTAATTGGTGCCGGTGGCGTTCCTGATGCAACGACAACGATTCTCGGTAAAATTCAGCTGGCAGGTGATTTAACCAATGTGGCTTCTTTACCAAGAATTGCTGCTGATGCCGTGACCACTGTGAAAATTAAAGATGAAAATGTAACAGACCCAAAAATATTATCGGTTAGCGGGACTAAAGTAACGGGCAACATTCCGGGGAATGCAGCGAATGTGACCGGAACGGTTGGGATTGCTAACGGAGGTACCGGAGCAACAACACCTGCCGATGCCAAACAAAACCTGGGTCTGGGAAATGTAGACAATACTAAAGATGCAGATAAGCCAATAAGCAATGCCGTGAAAACAGCATTGGATGCCAAAATCAACCTGACTGAAAAAGCGGCTGTAAACGGAGTGGCTACACTCGATGGATCTGGTAAAATTCCGGTTGGTCAGATTCCCGCTTTGTCTTTCTCCTCAGTAGATGTGGTGGATACTCAGGCTAAAATGCTTGCTTTATCTGCTGCTGTGGTAGGAAGTACAGTAATCAGAACCGATCAGAGTAAGAGTTATGTCTTGAGAACTTTGCCATCCAATGTACTGGCAAACTGGGTGGAAATTCTTACCCCTTCCACTTCATTGGTACAATCTGTGAACGGACAGATTGGTGCGGTAACCATCGCTAAAGCTGATCTTGGTCTGGGGAACGTGGAGAATACCAGTGATGCCAATAAGCCGGTAAGTACGGCAACAGCAACGGCATTAAACGGAAAAGAAGATAAATCAAATAAAAGTACAAATGTCGCCGCAGATGGCGGATCTGTAGATAAGTACCCATCTGTAAAAGCGGTCAAAGATTATGTGGATGGAGTCGTTGTCGGATCTACAGTGGTTCCAGCTACAGCAGCAACAAAAGGAATTCTGAGGTTAACCAACGAATTGGGTGGTACTGCTGATGCACCGACAGTGGTTTCTGTAGGTGGTACATCTGCAGCAAATATCAGCACAGGGATTACTGCGGTAACAGCAGCGACCAGTGCAAATACACCAAATACGATTGTTAAAAGAGATGCTTCAGGTAATTTTTCTGCGGGCACGATTACTGCAAGTTTAACCGGAAATGCGACAACGGCAACTACGGCAGTATCTGCTTCAAAATTGAGCCCTGGTAGTAAAATTAACGGAGTTACTTTCGACGGATCTGCGGATATCGTTCTTCCGGTAACTGCCGATGCCACTAAACAAGATAAGTCAGATAACCTGACCGCTGTTGCAGGTTTAAGTACGACAGGAATTGTCGTAAGAACCGGATTGGGTTCTGCAGTAACGCGTGCCATTGCAGCCGGATCAGGATTAACCTTAACAAACCCCGACGGTGTTGCCGGAAATCCAACGATTGCACTTCCAAATGCATTTGTAGGTACTCCTGGAGATTTCACTTCCGCAAATATCAGTGTCGATGCACAGGGTAGGGTAACCAAAGCTACAAATGGCAGTGGAGGCGGGGGGTATACCTTGCCAACAGCGGCCGCTTCGACGTTGGGTGGGGTAAAAGTAGGTGCTGGTCTTGCGATCGATGGCACCGGAATCCTTTCTGCCAAAACAGATCTGGCTTATACGGCGGGTGCCACAAATGGTACCGTAGGAAGCAGTACAGGTACAGCTGCAGTGATTCCTGCCGGATCAACTACAAATGCAAGTTTGATGTTGCCTGCTGATAAACTGAAGCTGGATAAAATCCCTGTAATTACCGCTCCAGGAGATGCGAACAAAGTCCTTACTGTAAATAGCGGCGGAACGGCTGCTGCATGGGTAACTCCAACTGCCGGTGGCGGCGGTGGAGCGACCAACCTGGGCTTCACGACAGGACCAACCGATGGAACGATGACTTCCAGCACAGGGACTTCTGCAACCGTTTCTGGTGCGACCAATGCTGCGGCTGGATTAATGCCGGCGATGGATAAAGCAAAGCTGGATAAAATCACGGACATCGTTGAGGCGACAGATGCGAATAAGGTATTAACCGTAAGTGCCGATGGTAAAAAAGCAAACTGGGTAACTCCGGTTGCAGGTGGCGGAGGTAGTTCTCTCGTGACTTATTTCCTGAGCAGTAAAAAATATTTTATCAGGGCAAGTGGTCCTGGGGTTACCGCAACTTTAGCGGGCAATACCGTGACGATCACTATTCCGGTAGGGGTAACGCTGGATTACATCAAATTCAAAACAAGTTTTGCCGAGCTTGGTAGCCAGGCCTTCCTGAACATCGCGCTGATCGATAAAAATGCATTGTGGAATAACGGGCCTGACGACTTAGTCGTACCTGTTGTTCAGATCATTGATATCAACTCGGCCAATCCTGTAATCAATGCCGTGACAATGATGGGTGGAGGGAATTTCGGTTTCACTTTACAGGGATACGCCAATGGTACTGTTAACCTGCAAACCAATAACATCAGTAACCATACCGGATCACTGGGTTTCTTTATTACAGTAAGACCTTAAACCTATGAAATCATATAAAATTTGTGTCCTTGTTTTATTTTTAATGGTTTTGGCCTTCCGTGGTCAGTCGCAAACGATAAACCAGTTTAATGGTCAGTTTACGATCCTGTTTATCAATACCGGGACGGAACCAAATGTCTATTATATCAATGGATCATTTGCTGATGCAGCCAATATGTTCAGTGCCGATCAGGTACGTAAGGGAGATCAGATCATTGACAAAAGTGGAAATACGTTTGAAATTCTGGAAGTAAGTATTGATGGTTCAAATATCAATACGACCTCCAAAGCTTTTGATGCGATCCCTCCCGGAATAGGATTGGGTCTGATTTACAGACCGAGTCAGCGGGGCTTTCCTCTGACCACAATCAACACACCTGCGGCAGCATTGACCAGTGCTTCAAATACGGCAATTCTGGCCATCAATACCGCAATCCCGAATTATACCGTTGGTGATGCATTGCCAACTTCTTCGGGTACTGTAGGGGACATTATCTTTAATTCAGGAGACAAATTATTATATCAGCTGACAGCCGATGGCTGGAAAAGTATTTCAATGGGAAGCATCCGGACGGATTATGCAAATCCTCCAGGCTCCGCAGACCCGGGAGCGAAAGGCGATATATTTATGTCCTACTGGGATAGTAAGTATTACGTTTTTGACGGATCTGCCTGGGCAGAACCAACCACCTTATCTTCACTTCCTGTTTCCTCTAAATATGGGGATGTTTTCTTTGTGAAAGGAGAAATGAAACTGTACATGATGGCTGCAGATAATAAATGGAAAGTCATCAGCAGCTCGTCGATTCCCGGAGGTCCGGGAACGGAATTGCCTACGCAATCCAAACCAGGAGATATGTTTTTTAATACAGATCTCAATATTCTGTATGTCTACGATAAAAATGGGAAATGGGTAGAAGTATCTACCAATGGTTCTACACCTTCTGCGCCGACAAGCCCCGATCCCGGAACGGCAGCGATACGCGAAGGTTCCTTATTCTACAATACCTCCGATCATAAATTGTATGTTTTTAATGGAACAACGTGGACACCTCTGGACAATTCACTGAAAACAGGACAGGTTTATGTGGGGAACAACTCAAATGTTGCCACCTCAGTACCCTTATCCGGCGATGCTAAAATCACTACGACAGGAAAGTTGACGATTCAGCCTGCAGCAATAAATGATGAAAAACTGGATAAATTAAATATCCCGATCAGTGGGTTCGCGAATCCATTAGATGATGTGTCTATGGGAGATGGCACAGGAAATAATTTTAAAATCACCAATCTGAAAGCGCCTTCTTTTGGCGCAGATGCGGCCAATAAAGATTATGTCGATGCCCAGCTTAAAAATCCAACACTTTTGGCCTTACCGAATAACAATCTGTTTGTAGGTAATACCTCTGGCAAAGCGGAAGCAATTCACAAAAGCCTGATCCCGATCTCTGGTTTTGACAAAGCCCTTGCGAATGTCTCTATGGGAACAGGAACCCCCGGTTCTAATTTTAAGATTACCAACCTTGCAGATCCTACAGCGGCTCAGGATGCCGCAACCAGAAATTATGTAGATACTAAGGTAATGCTTCCGGCCAACCTGAACCTCCCAAAAGGAGAGGTCTATGTTGGAAGTGATGCAAGTACGGCCGTAGCAGTGAAAAAGAACACCATTCCACTGAGTGAATTCGGAGAAGCAAAAGCGCTGATCTCTATGGGGACTTTCAAAATAACAAACCTTGCGGATCCGACGGATGCCCAGGATGCGGTGACCAAGAATTACTTAGATCGTAAAGTGATTGGTTCGGGAAGCATCAGTTTGACCACAGGAAACCTTTTTGTCGGCGATCTGAATGGTAAAGCTGCAGACGTATTAAAAACTGCAATCCCTTTGAGTGGCTTTGGTGCCGCACAGGCAGATATTGCGCTTGGAGGTTTTAAGATCACCTCATTGCTTAATCCTACAGAAGATCAGGAAGCCGCAACGAAGAAATATGTTGATGATCTTTTCAAAACACCGGCAACGCTATTGTCCCTTCCTTCAGCACACCTGTTTCTGGGAGATATAAATGGAAAAGCTATGGCCACTCCCAAAAAGAATGTTCCTTTAAGTGGTTTTGCCAAAGCAGGGGAAAACATTGCAATGGGGGATGAGACCACTCAATTCAATATCAATTTTCTAAAAGATCCGGTTTTAGCTCAGGATGCAGCTACCATGGCCTATGTAGATAGAAAAGTGGCCAATCCCGGTTCATTGGCCCTGGCAACAGATCATGTTTTAGTTGGAAATGCAGAAAATAAAGCGGATGCAGTAGCAAAAACTGCGATTCCATTGAGTGACTTCGGAAGTCCGAAAGCAGACGTTTCCTTCGGCAATGGGACAACCGGATTTAAGATCATCAACCTTGCAGACCCAAGCGATGCACAGGATGCGGCGACCAAGAAATATGTAGATTCAAAATCTTCCTCTTCAAAACCTCCGGTTGCGCCAACTGCGCCGACCAATCCTGTTGCAGGAGATACGTATTACAATAGCACAGATAACCGTTTGTATGTTTACAATGGGAAGGACTGGGTTCCGGTAGACAATAAGCTTGCCGATGGACATTTATATGTTGGAAGTCCCGACGGCATTGCCATATCTACGCCGAAAAATGTAATTCCATTGAGTGGTTTTGGTTCCGCTCAGGGAGATGTATCTATGGGGAACTTTAAGATCACGAACCTCGTTGATCCGATCAATGCACAGGAAGCGGCAACAAAAAATTATGTAGATTCAAAAACGACAAAAACTCCGGTTGGGCCAACAGCACCAGTGAATCCGGTTGTTGGAGATACCTATTACAATACCACTGATAAACGCCTTTATGTTTACAATGGAACGGACTGGGTTCCGGTAGGAAATGACAAGCTTGCCGAAGGGAACCTCTTTGTCGGAAATGCACAGGGCATCGCTACAGCAACAGTCAAAGGGGACGTATCCCTGACCGGTTTCGGTGCACCTACTGCCGAACTTTCTATGGCCGGAAAAAACATCACTAACCTGGCAAGCCCTGTCGGAAATGAGGATGCCGTTAATAAAAAATATGTAGACGATGGTTTGACCTCAGCCACTGCTGCGGGAAAAGATAACCTCGGAAATCACCTGGCTACACAAAATATCAAGCTCTCTGTGAATTCCATCAGCAATGATGGTGTGGTCGGGAAAGGTTTAAGCTTTGATGCACCTGGAAATGCCAGTTTAGGACAAGACCTGACCATCAACGGAAACCTCTTTACGCCTTCAGACAGAAGATTAAAAGACCATATCGAAACGCTGGGCAATGTATTGGCCAAGATCGGTCAGATCAGGGGAGTAAGCTTCGAGTATAAAAACAAGCACAAATATGTGAGCGGTGCCAAGATCGGGGTCATAGCACAGGAATTACAAAAAGTATATCCTGAAATGGTGACTCAGGGGAAAGATGGCTTTTTGAAAGTCGACTATACCCAGCTTACCGGAATGTTGATTCAGGCAGTAAAAGAACAACAAAAAGAAATTGAAGTATTGAAAGTTCGCATGGACCGTCAGCAGGAGCAGATCAACAGCATTCTTGAAAAAATGAATAAATAGGAGTATCGGTTATTTTGAAGGCACAGGGTCATCTTGTTAAAATTATATCTTTTCTTTTGTTCACCGGAATTGGTGCTGCTTCCGCACAGGATTACTTTCGGGTCATCGGCGGGATTCCACACCTTCCGGCAGTAGAGCCCGCAGTGATTGCTTCCGCCATACCGGGGATGATGATTTATAGCCTTTCTGATAAACAACCATTGGTCTATAATGGAAGCTCATGGGAAACACTTTGCAGCAGTCATATCAATACCGATGTGGTTAAAGATTACCTGGAGGTAAAAACAGGCATCCCTTATTTATCTTCTTTAGTGACGGAGCCTGCGGCTGATGTTCCCGGAGGAGGTATTTATTATTCGAAATCAGAAAAGACCATCATGGTTCATGATGGAAATAAATGGACTCCATTGGCTAAGCTGAACACAAAATCCAGCCTTAAAACCAACGACAATTTCTCTACCCACAGCGAATTAAAGATTTCCAGGTTGCCGGTTCTTTCGGCCAATCCGATTCCTTTGGGCTTATCAGCGGGCGCAATTTACATCAATAGTGTTTCCAATGCCATCCGTTATTATGATGGCATGAAATGGATCGAACTCAGTTGTCTGCCCGTCATCACTACCATTCCTCCAAATCAGGTCAGCAATACTTCCGCAAGGTCCGGGGTAGACATTCTGGCTAATGGCGGATCGGCAGTAACCCTTCAGGGAATCTGCTGGAGCACCAGCAGGAACCCGGATACCAGCCTGACTACAAAAACTAAAAACCTGGTCTTTGGTAAAGATACCGGGATCTTTCCGGGTGTGATGTCGGGATTGCAGGCGAGTACGGTTTACCATGTTCGTGCTTATGCTGTGAATAGTTCCGGGATCGTTTACGGGGAAGACCTTACTTTCAAAACTGCCATTGCAGCGATACCTTCGATCATCACGATAGACATCAGTCATTTTACCCCCATCAGTGCCAATAGTGGTGGAATCATCAATGATGATGGCGGTGCGCCAATTACGGCCCGCGGGATCATCTGGAGTGCAACAGGAGATCCGATGAATGACCCTGCTGCGGTGACTTCTTCTGATGGTTCGGGAGTCGGTTCCTTTCCAAGCAAGCTGACCGATCTGTTGAGGAATACCAAATATTATGTCCGTGCTTATGCAGTCAATGTAGGCGGAACAGGTTATGGGAATCTTCTGGAGTTTACCACACCGAGCGCAACGGCACCAGTATTGAGTTCGCCAAATATCCGGATTACAGACATTACCGAAGTTTCCGCATTGAGCGAAGTCACGATCATCAACAATGGTGGGGAAGTGGTCACAGAACGGGGAATGAGCTGGAGTACAGACCGGGTAAATATTACCTATGGGCCTTCTTCTACCGTTAATCCTACCGACATCGGTAAGTTTATCTGCCACATCACCGGCCTGATCCCCGGAACACTCTACTATGTCAGGGCCTATGCGAAAAACAGTATCGGCACAAGCTTTAGCAGTGAGTCCAGTTTTATTACGACTTCCTTACCTACATTAGCGACAGTGAAGCCCTTTAATTACGATGCCGACAGTCATGAGAACGGCTATTTTGAAGGCTATAACGGAACGGTTGCCTATAGCGGGGGCGACATTACCAGCAATGGGGTTTCGCCGGTAACTACAAAAGGGATTTGCTGGACAACCTCTGCAACCGAACCACCGACTACCGCTTTAACAACGAAAACAACACATCCCGTAATTGGAAGTGGAACAGGGCTTTTTTATAGCTACCTGACTTCCCTAAGCCCGGGCACCACTTATTATGTCCGCGCCTATGCGATTAATAGCCTGGGCACTGCCTATGGAGATACGTATCATTTTACCACTCCCGAAAAACCAAAAGTAACCACTACTGCAGGAACGCTGATCAGCAGTTCAACAGTAAGTACAGGAGGGGAAATCAGTGCAGATGGAAGAATGCCGGTTCATACCAGAGGGGTATGCTGGAGCAGGAATAACAACCCTGCTCTGGATGGTGATTTTACGACCAATGGAAACGGGAGCGGGAACTTTATCAGTACGATTAAAGGGCTGATGGGGAAAACGACTTATTTTATCAGGGCCTATGCGACCAATCATGTTGGAACCAGTTATGGTGAGGTCCTGGAGTTTGAAACTGCGCCTCCGGTAAAACCAGTGGTGACGACCACTAAAATTAGTGCGACTGCCGGTTCAAGTACCATTGGTGGTGGTGATGTGAAAGAAAACGGGGGTGCCCTGGTTACCTTAAAAGGGTTGGTCTGGAGCCTGCTGCCTAATTTTACACCTGATCTTTCCAGCGCGGATAAGACGGAACTGGCAGGAGGGGATGGTGCCTTTAGCAGTACCATTACCGGGCTGGCACCCAATAAAATTTATTATGTAAGGGCCTATGCAGTCAATAGTGCAGGGACCTCTTTTGGAGCGGAAGAATCTTTTCACTCTTATACCATTCCTTCCCTGATTACCAGTCTCCTGAGCAACATTACCAGTACCAGTGGCGTTGGTGGAGGTGATATTTTCAATGATGGTGGTGATCCGGTAAAGGCGAGTGGAATTGTCTGGAGTACATCGGTTAATCCTACTACAGATCTGGGTACAAAAACAACCAGCGGTACAGGGATCGGGAATTTTATCCATCAGTTGAACGAATTGATGGGCAACACCACTTATTACGTTCGTGCCTATGCCAGCAATGCGGCTGGAACGGCCTATGGAAATGAAGTCAGCTTTAAAACCGGGCCCGCGGTTCCACCTACCATCAGCACTTTGGAAGCTACTCAGGTTTCTGGCAATAGCGCCATGAGCGGAGGGCGCCTGATCAGCAATGGCGGTGCTTTAATTACGTCAAATGGAATGGTCTGGAACATCCTTTCCGGCTTTCAGCCTGATACGGAAACAAAAAACAGGACTTTGCAGAATGATCCAAAATCCTTTACGACAGAAATTACGGGACTAACACCCGGAACCATTTATTATGCCCGGGCTTATGCAGGAAATCCGGCTGGTTTGGTGTATGGCAATGAAATTGTTTTTAAAACAGCTACCCTTGCTACCATCACTACGCTCAAACCGATTGCCGCATCCATCACCAGCACCTCTGCCACCAGTGGGGGAAGTATTCTGAGCAATGGGGGGTCTTATATCAGAAACAACGGCATCTGCTGGAGCACCAGAGAAAATCCAACATTGGAAGATGAAAAGGTCATTTCCGGTTCCGGAACAGGAAGCTTTACCGCGGAGTTAACGGACTTGCTGGGTGCTACTACTTACTATGTACGCGCTTTTGCGACCAATTTCGCTGGCGTGGCCTATGGAAATCAGGAAGTCCTGTTCACCAAACCAGCGGTACCGGCAACGGTCATCACGACCAAATTGAATGGCATTACCGGGAGATCGGCAGAGGCAGGAGGAAATATCACGAGTAATGGTGGAGGTCTGGTCACGACAAGAGGAGTGCTTTGGAGCATTTATCCCGATTTTAATCCGGATACGGTAGTCAACAATAAAACCGCAGAAACGGGTTATGTGAAGGGCATTTTTAATAGTCAGATCAGAAAGCTGAGCCCAGGAATGACCTATTATGTACGGGCTTATGCGGTTACCGCTGCGGGAATTGCTTATGGTGAGGTGGTTAATTTTACCACCCCAAGAATGCCGGAAGTCAATACGAACCCACCGAAATTAGTTGGCAATACCTCGGTCGTAATGGGAGGAACCGTGCTCAATTCAGAAGGATCAAACGTCACTGCCAGAGGGGTATTCTGGAGCACCAGGGAGAACTTTATACCGGACACCTTATCCGCAGACCGAACTTATAACGGAGGCGGACCGGGGAGTTTTGACAGCAAGCTACAAGACCTGAAACCGGATACTAAATATTTTGTAAGGGCTTATGCGATTAGCATTGCCGGCATCTCTTATGGAGAACAGGTGAGCTTTACAACGTTCCCGCCAACAGTACCGGTGTTAACCACGGTTAAGGCTGTTTCCATCAGCGGAACAGGAGCGGTAAGTGGTGGAGATATAGAAGATGAAGGTGGTGTGGTTGCAGACACCCGCGGGCTGGTCTGGAGCACGCAGCCGAATTTTGATCCCCTTACTACGGGCAGCCGTAAAACGATACAAACAGGTTCCGGTAAAGGCGTTTTTAACAGCAATATTACCGGATTAAGCCTGGGAACTACTTATTATGTTCGTGCTTATGCATCCAACAGGGTAGGTACGGCTTATGGCGATGAACTGAGTTTTACCACGCATCGCCTTCCTTCGCTGAGTACCATTGACGTTTCGGCAAATGCCGCAAATCAGGCGAAGAGTGGAGGAACGGTCAGTTTTGATGGAGGGACACCGGTCATTGCACAGGGTGTTTGCTGGAGCCTGAACCCGAATCCAACCGTCGGTTTGACCACCAAAACGATTGATGCCGGGATAGGGGTGTTTACGAGTTTGATGAGTAGCTTAAAGCCGGTAACGACTTATTATGTACGGGCTTATGCGATCAATAGCATTGGCGTTGCTTATGGAAATGAAATCAGTTTCGTTACTGCGCCTGTGCTTCCGGTCTTGACCACCACTGATCCTGCAATTACTTCCAATACGACGGTCAGCAGTGGTGGAACGATCAGTTTTGATGGTGGTGCTGCGGTAACTGCACGCGGAATCGTATGGAGCGAAGACAAGAATTTTAAACCGGAAACGGTGGTCACAAACAGGACTACAGACGGACAGGGAATCGGTGGTTTCATCAGTGAGATGACCGGTTTGATAAAGAGCGTTAGCTATTATGTGCGTGCCTATGCGACGAATAGCGTAGGAACCGCCTATGGCGATCAGTTCCATGTGTCCATATTTGCCACCTCGCCATTGTTGAATACGAATGTAGTCACTGCAATTACCGGTACAACGGCTACCAGCGGAGGAGAGGTTACCAGTGATGGAGGTGCAGTGGTTTTCAAACGTGGAATCTGCTGGGGTACGGAGCAAAATCCGACCATCGCCTTACCTGGAAAAACCAGCAATGAAGATTTAGGAAACGGCACTTTTGTAAGCCAGATGACCGGATTATTACCCAATACCCTCTATTATGTGAGGGCCTACGCCATCAACGGAATCGGAGTGGCTTATGGTCTGGAAGAATCTTTCCTGACTCTTGCAGTGCCAACCCTGACCGCCACTACTCCGGTAACCAATATCAGAGCAACAACGGCAACGAGTGGAGGAACGATTACCGACGACGGACGTACACCAATATTGAGTCGTGGTATTGTATGGAGCTTGTACAGCAATCCGACCACCGCACTTCCCACTAAGACGACAGACAATATCAGTTCCGGAATCGGCACGTTTACTGTCGAACTTACCGGACTGGAACCGAATAAAACCTATTATGTAAGGGCTTATGCCGTAAACAGCGTAGGGACCAATTATGGCAGCGAGACGACCCTCAAAACAAATGTCGTGATGTTACCGACCCTGAGCACAAATGCGATTACAGAGGCAGATGGCTTATCCGCAAAAAGTGGTGGAAACATTAGCGATGATGGTGGGATGCCGGTAACAGCAAGGGGACTGGTTTGGAATACCAGTCCGGTACCAACCATTGCTTTGCCTACAAAAATTGTAAACGGCAAAGGTGGAACAGGACTGTTTGAAGATTATTTCTCCGGCTTAATTCCCGGGACCACCTATTATGTCCGCGCTTATGCAACGAATAGCCTGGGTACTGCTTATGGTAATGAAATTACTTTCGTTACTCCGGCAGTAGTTCCACAACTGAGTAATGTGGTCATCTCCAATATCAACAGAAATAATGCAGATGGTACGGCAAGCCTGTTAATTGACGGTGGTGCTGCGGTCACAGATCTTGGACTGATCTGGAATACCACTGATGTCATCCCAGCACCGGCTACAGCAGAGAATAGCTTATCTGTTGGCGCTTCGGGAACTTCGATTACAGGAACGCTGACTCGGTTATTGCCAGCTACAAAATACTATGTATGGGCTTATGGAACCAATCCGGTTGGCACAGGATACAGTAGTAAATCTGTTGCTTTCAATACGCCGGATCTGGCCACAGTGATCACCACTAAACCCAGCTTAATTGCACAAAGTACGGCACGTTCCGGAGGGCAGATCTCTACCGATGGCGGCAATCCGGTAACGGCAAAAGGTGTGTGCTGGAGCGTTACGGAAAACCCGGTGATCGGAGCAGATAACTTCACAAATGACGGTCCAGGCAATGCGGCCTTTATCAGTTCCATGACTGCTTTGCAAAAGGGAACTTTGTATTATGTGAGGGCATACGCGACCAATGGAATGGGAACCGCTTATGGAAACCAGGAAAGTTTTACTACACTGGATGTTCCCGCTTTGAGCACCAATGCCGTTACGGAAATTACGAGTACTTCGGGTTTAAGTGGTGGAGAAATCACTGCCGATGGCGGGGCAGACGTAACGGTAAAAGGAGTAGTATGGGATACCAAAGAGTTGCCAACGATCTCATTGGCCACCAAAACCAGTATTGCTGGAAAATTACCGAACCCATTTACCAGTAAGATGAGCCCATTGGCCATCGCGACAAAATATTATATCCGTGCCTATGCGACCAATAGCGTTGGTACTGCTTATGGAAATCAGCAGGTAATGAATACCAGTGCAGTACTACCGGTTGTGACCATTGCAAAGTTGTCAAATATGACCACGAGCAGTGCCGTATCTACAGCCGAAGTGACCTCTGATGGAGGAGCAATGGTGACGGCAAGAGGTTTTGTCTGGAATACCACAGGAAATCCAACCATCGGAGATGGTCAGTTGATTACCGAAGGAACAGGAATGGGGATTTTTAACCATACCATTTCCGGGCTTACGGAAGGTCCCATTTATTACATCAGAGCCTATGCCACTAACGGGGTGGGAACAGTTTATAGCCCGGAGATTACCAGTTTTAAAATCTGTCCGAGTACTTTTACGATAAACCACTATGCCGGATATAACGGGGCTCCGGTCAGTAAGACGGTTACCTATAATGTGGTCAGCTCCAATGTTTCCGGAGAAGCCAGGTGCTGGATTACCCAAAATCTGGGGGCCGACCAACAGGCAACAGCCTGGAATGACGCTACCGAAGCTTCGGCTGGCTGGTACTGGCAGTTTAACAGGTTACAGGGATATAAACTAGAAGGAGCGGTACGTACTCCGGGAACGACCTGGAATACGGTCATCACGGAAAATGAGAATTGGTCAGCAGAAAATGATCCTTGTAATCAATTGCTGGGTGGAGGATGGAGAATCCCAACTTCAACAGAATGGGCAAAGGCCGCGGGGGCACCGCAAAGCTGGGGCTCACCAACGGGAGCTTATGCTTCGGACTTAAAACTTCATTCCGCAGGAAACCTGACCGGTTCAGGCGCATTAACTGCAAGGGGCAGTGGCCATGGTTATTGGACAGCCAGCACACATGGGTCAAACAGCGGTTGGGGATGGTATTTGTTCAATGGAGGTTCGGTCCAGTATGCCGCTAAATATACCGCTTATCCGGTTCGTTGTCTGAGCAAGGAAACGCTGAAAAGAGCGCCTTCGGTAAGCAATGTTATTGTTCCGCCTGCGGCCACCAATGCGACAAGTACGACAGCTGCTGCTTTCGTGACCATGGATGGTGGTGCTCCGGTTACTGCGCGAGGTTTTGTCTGGAATACCACAGGTAATCCAACGCTTTCAGATCAGGTGTTGAGCATTGGTTCAGGGCTTGGTGATTTCAATGGTGTTTTAACCGGACTCTCAGAAGGAGCAATCTATTACGTTCGTGCTTTTGCCAGCAATTCGGAGGGAACGAATTACAGTGCTGCCGCTTACAGTTTTAGAATTTGTGTTCCGGTAACGGTAGTCCATAAAGCTGGTGTTAAAGGTTCCCCGGTAGATAAAACGGTGACCTATCAGACTGCTTCCGCCAATTTTACAGGAGCAATGAAATGCTGGATTACCCAAAATCTGGGGGCCGACCAACAGGCAACTGCTGCGAATGATGCAACGGAAGCTTCGGCAGGTTGGAACTGGCAGTTTAACAGACTACAGGGGTATAAACATGATGGAGTTACCCGTACACCAACAACTGGCTGGCAGGCGGACATCTATGAGAATTCGGATTGGGTACCAGCAAATGATCCATGTACACAGCTGCTCGGAACCGGATGGAGAATCCCTACCGCAACGGAATGGAGGAAGACCATCGGCCCTCCTCAGAGCTGGACTGGCCCGGCTGATATTTATAACTCTGTGTTGAAGATGCATGCTGCAGGTCATTATACCAATGCGGCATTAAACGGTCGGGGAAGTTCTCATGGTTATTGGACGGCGAGTCAGAATCCAACGATCTCCTGGGGCTGGTATTTATTTAACGGGAATTCTGTAGCCTATGCAGGTAAAGTCAGTGCCTATAGCATCCGCTGCCTGAAAGACTAAAAATATTGCAATGAAGAATAATAAGAATACAACAATAGAAAATAAAGATGATCAGTAAGCCATTTAAAAATATAGTATTTACCAATGCCATTTTGGGACTGATGACTTTCGGGGTACAGGCTCAGGACCTGACGCTGAAAATACACCTGTCCGGCGTGGCAAAAAGTAAGATCAGTTTGCTGTCACTGGCCGGAGCTTCGGTTAAAACGGTAGTAGAAAAGACGGGAGTAAACAACGGAGAAACTGCGGTGCTGAACATCCCAAAAGATCAGCTGCCGGGAGAATTTGTGCTGAGATTCGACTACCAGGAGAAGCAGGACAGTAACCCTTATCCTTCGGAAAAGCAGATTTTTGTAAACAGTCAGAACCTGGAACTTTGGGCACGTCCGAAAGCCCTGAACCATCCCGATAGCACCTACTTTCAAAAAGGTGAAATAGAAAATACCGTGTTCCTGAGTTTTGCCACTGACAATGCAAAAAAGAGACAGCCACTAGGCCTGCTGCAGAATTTCATGATGAACTATGACCAGCCGGAATCTAAGTTCTTTTTATTGGGAACAGAGGAATATGAAAGCAGACGGATCGGTTATAATAAATGGATAGAAACACAAATACTGAAACACAAAAACACTTTTGTGGGCAGCAGTTTTGTGTTCCAGAACATTGCCCCGATTCTGTGGAAAGGAACAGAGACCGATCGCATGAACAGTGTGATTGCGCATTATTTCGATGGGATGGACTTTAAAAACCCCATGGTCATCAGGACGACAGAAATGAAGGAATGGATGAATAAATACGTCAACATTTATGGCGCAATGTCTACGACAATAGCCCTTCGGGATTCCTTGTTTACGCTTGCCGGAAAACGGGCGATTGAAAAAGCACGTACCGGTCATCCTTTAGTGTATGGCTGGATGGTCGATTATTTCTATAACGGATTTGAGAGTTTCAACATGGCTGCCGGGATAAAAATGCTGGAACCTTACCTGAATGATCCGCTTTGTATGACAAGCAAAAGAAAAGCCATTGAACAAAGGCTGAAAGGAATGGAGACATTGGTAACCGGTGCTGTTGCGCCAGATTTTAACTGGAAATTGGGCTCGGGAAAGACCGTTGCTTTTCATGATTTTAAGACCGAAGCCAAATACAAACTCGTGCTGTTCTGGTCTGCCGACTGTCAGCATTGTAAAGAGCTGATGGAAAAATTACACCCATGGTATCAGGAAGCTTCAAAGGTAGAAATGATGGACGTTTTTGCCATTAGCCTGGATGAAACAGAAACAGAAATTCCGGCCTGGGAAAAGGCAAAACTAAAGCTTCCTGCATTTAAACATAAAAGGGCGGATCAGGGAATCCGGAGCCCGGAAGCAGCGGCTTACTTTGTGCTTTCTACGCCAACAATGGTCCTGGTAGATGCAAAAACGAATAAGATTATGGCCATGCCGGAGACGGTTGAACAGCTGGAATCAGCTATGAAATAAGTCAGTTTAAAAAGATAAAATATTAAAAAACAGCAGAAATGAAAAAGATAATTGCCTCCCTTTCCTTCGGCCTCCTCTTGTTTGGCGCCACGGAGCTGCAAGCGCAGTTAAGGATCAATTCAGAAGGCCTTTTTATTCAAGGTGGAACGGTTTTCAGTACCGATGGTTTGACACTCGTTCCTGCGAACAATTGGGTGTTGAATAACCTGAGCGTAAACAAACAGCAGACCGTGGTTATTTTTCCTAAGTTCAACAGCATTCAGCGGATGTACCGGTTCAGCAGACCGGCGGTATTCCAGGGAGAATTGGCCATGAACTATGAGGACATTGAGCTGAATGGAAATGAAGCGAAGAACCTGTTGCTTGCTTATTCAAAAATGACGAGCAGCACGGCCAAAGATTTTATGCTCGTAAAAGAAAGCGTGGTGAATCCTGAGCAGCTGTTTATCGGCCAGCTGTTTCCCAATGCCATTACTTTTGCGGACCTGACCGCAGTGAGTATGGAATCCTCGCTGATTACCCCTTATGTGGACCTGGTGGCGAACAACATGATCACGCCCAATGGGGATGGGGTGAACGATACCTGGGTGGTTAAAAATATAAAACTCTATCCCAATAATGAACTGAAGATTTTCGACAGAGAGGGAAGGGTGGTCTTCAGCATGTTCGGATATGACAACTCCTGGGATGGAATGTTTAACGGCAATCCACTAAAAGAAGACACTTACTATTATATCCTGACCATTGATTCCGGGAAATCCAGAAAAACAGGATTTATCTCCATCGTAAAAGACAAATAATTAGCTAAAAGAATTGATAATGACAAAATTAACAAGGCACAAGGTTTTGCTTACCGGCTTTCTGATGATCAGCCTGCTTACCACCACCATTTCCTTAAAGGCGCAGATTAGGCCAATGGGAAACCAGTACTACGAAAACCAATACCTCAGCAATCCGGCGTTTGCGGGAATCAACCAGGGACTGAACATCAATATCGGATACCGCAATCAATGGAGGTCCATTCCCGGCTCTCCGGTAACTATGGTGGCGACTGCGGATTACCAATACGATAAAGTAGGTGTGGGGCTGTCTGTCTATAATGATAAGGCCGGTCTGATTGGCCGGACGCGTGTGATGGGAACTTATGCCTATCACCTTCCATTGAATGGCGACAGCAGGAACCTGCATTTCGGAATTTCCCTGGGCGTGATGAAAGAGCGCCTGGACATGCAGAACATTATCGCTACTCCTGACGACATGCCGGCAGAGCGCTTTAACCAGCGCAAGGCTTTTGTAGATGGAGATTTCGGGATCGCTTATACCGATCAGCGCTTCACCCTGCAGGCCGCATTGCCCAACTTAAAGAAATTCCTGCAAAAGGACGATCAGAATTCTGTAGATGGATCTACTTACTTTATGGCGGTTTCCTACAAAATAGGAACGGCACTGGATGTGGTATCGATAGAACCAAAGATCAGTTTCAGGGGGGCTAAAGACATTGATAACATCTGGGACCTGGGAACGAACCTTAAACTGGAAAACAACATTCTTTCTTTTATGGGCATGTATCATAGCGACAAGAGCAGCACTTTTGGCATTGGCCTCAGCTATGATAAGTTTCTGATCCAGGGCCTTTATACGAGTCAGCTTGCCGGAGAACGCCAGCGGACAGGAGCTGATTTTGAACTCAATTTAAAGATCAATCTGTTCAACAACCAGAAATAAGAATGCCCTGATAAATTAACCGTAGCCAAAGCTTACCTGTATTGAAAAGTTTCCTTTATTCCGTGTTTTTATGTTTACTGTTTATCGGAAATGCTGCCTCCGGACAACGTCATTTTAGTGTTTTAAATGGAATTCCGACTTTGGCCGTGCTGGATCAAACCAGTATTTCGCAGCCTAAAACGGGGATGCTCATTTACAGTACGGTACAGGAAAAACCATTGATCTATACCGGGATTGCCTGGGAAAGTTTGTGTACGAATACGATCGGAACGGTGACTGCCGGGGATTATTTTATGGTGAAAGAAGGGATTTCCTATTTACCGGTACTGAGTAGTCATCCTGATCAGGCCAGAGAACAAGGGGTCATTTATTATTCCTCCACGAATAAAGCGGCCATGATATATGATGGAGCGGGTTGGACGAAGATTCAGGATCTTCAAAAGAGTAATTTATCAGAAAATAAAGGTTTTGCAGCAGGGAAAGACCTGAAAGCGTTCAAACTTCCGGTGCTGGGCAATGAACCGGCAGCAGCTACGGTAAGTAAAGGTTCGTTTTACATCAATGCGGTATCGCGCTTGATCCGTTATTATGATGGAACCGCCTGGCAGGATTTAAGGTGTGCGGCAGAGGTGCTTACACTTGCCGTAACAGACATTAAGGGGACTACGGCTACGGGAAATGGAAATGCCCTCAGTAATGCGGGTTCAGATTTTAGCATTGTTGGTCTTTGCTGGAGCACGAATGCCAATCCGGATGTTTCACTGGGTACAAAAACAAGTACGGCAGTAACAGGTAGCGGTCTGGGTGTTTTTACCGGAACGATGAAAGACCTGATGCCAAATACGGTTTACCATGTCCGGGCATATGCCACGAATAGCCAGGGAACCGTGTATGGTGAAGACCTGATTTTTAAAACTGTCTTTGATCTTCCAACGATCATTACCCTTCCGATAACGGAGATTTCCAGCATCACTGCTTTCAGTGGCGGAGACATTACGAACGATGGGGGAAGTCCGGTTTCTGCACGTGGAATCCGCTGGAGCGTAAAAGGAGATCCGCTGGATGATAAGGACGCTGTGATGACGAATGATGGTTATGGTGTAGGCCTCTTCCCGAGTTCAATTGTAGGACTGCTGGGAAATACAACTTATTATGTCAGGGCTTATGCGGTAAATACCCAGGGGATTGCTTACGGTAATTTATTGCAATTTACGACACCTCCGGCAGTACCTCCTTTATTGAGTTCTGCTACGGTCAGCGTGACCGATGTAACCAATAACTCGGCAAAAGGAAGTGTAAATATCCTGAATAACGGTGGTGCAGTGGTTACCAGCAAAGGTTTTGCCTGGAGTACTGACCGCATCAGCTGGATTCATGGAACATCGGCCACAGTAAATCCAACGGATGTAGGAGTCTTTATCGCGGATTTGACCAATCTGATACCGGGAACAACGTACTATGCCAAAGGCTATGCCACAAATAGTGCCGGAACTTCTTATACAAGTGAAACGAGTTTTATCACGAATTCCTTAGCGAGAATTACGACAGAAAAAGTGAACTCGGTTACCGGAATCACCGCCTTCGGCGGCGGACTGATCATTCATAATGGAGGTTCGTCGATTAGCCTGCGCGGAATTTGCTGGAGTAAGGAAGCGTTGCCAACGATGGACCTTCCGACAAAAAATGAACAGGTCATGTCGGGAGATGGAATTGGCTATTTTAGTCTTCCAATGACGGGCCTTGTTCCCGGAACAACCTATTATGTCCGCGCTTATGCGGTAAATGATGTGGGCATATCTTACGGAAACCAGGAAGTTTTCAGCACTGCGGATTATCCGGTAGTGCGGACTCTATCTGCAGGTTCTTTCTTTAACAATACCGCAAAAGCAGGAGGTCAGGTGCTTCAGGATGGCGCATCACAGGTGGTAGCCCGTGGAATCTGCTGGAGCACAGAACCGAATCCTTCGATTGGAAATGGCTCGGTGAGTACCAATGGAAATGGTACAGGGATTTTTAGTACGGTATTGACTGGATTGTTACCGAATACGGTCTATCACATGAGGGCTTATGCGACGAATATAGTCGGCACGGCTTATGGAGAGGACAAGACCTTTAGCCTGATTCCCGAGCTGCCTATAGTGAGCACACAAGCGGTTACCGCGATTACCAATATGACGGCAACCGGTGGTGGTATTGTTTCCGCCAACGGCATCGCAGATATTACGGCCAGAGGGATTCATTGGAGCATCACCGGAGATCCGGCAGATGATCCTGCGGCAGGAATGACCAATGATGGTGCTGCCACCGGAACATTCCAGAGTTTCATGAAAAACTTAATGGGAAATACCACCTATTATGTCCGTGCTTATGCAACAAACAGGTTTGGAACTGCCTATGGGGATTTACTGGAATTCCATACCTCAGCACCTCAGCCACCTGTTCTGGCTTCTTCCTCACTTGCTGTTTACAATATTACCTATACCCAGGCTACGGGAGATGTCACGATGCTCAACAATGGAGGGGCAAAGATCCTTTCCAAAGGGATTGCTTACAGTATCGACCGGATCAGTTACCTGAATGCAGAATCGGTTACGGTAAATCCAAATGACATTGGAAACTTCAGAACACAGCTGAGCGGCTTAACACCGGGAACAGTATATTATGCAAAAGGATACGCAACGAATAGCGAAGGCACAGCTTATACCGTGGAAAGAAGTTTCATCACGCCATTAAACATCAGCCTGATGACGCTTCCGGTGACACTCGTTACCAACAGTACTGCAGAGAGTGGCGGTGCCATCCTTGTTTCGGGAAGTGCGGGCGTTACGCATCGTGGTCTGTGCTGGAGTACCAGTCCAAATCCGACTACCTCAGATTTCTTCATCAGTAGCGGATCTGCTTCGGAAAATTTTGTGATCAGAATGACCGGATTAACAGGAAGTACCAAATATTATGTCCGTGCTTATGCAGGCAATAATTCGGTGACCGTTTACGGGAATACAGAAACGTTTGTCACCCCGCCTCCGGGACTGGCAACGGTAAACACAGTGTCGATAGATCAGATTGGCGGCGTAACGGCAATGGGTACCGGAGAACTCTCTGATGAAGGGGGAAGCCCGGTAAGTTCAAGAGGGATTTGCTGGAATACCAGTGCTGATCCAACGATTACCGACGGCGCTAAGGAAAGCGGTTCCGGAAGAGGGACTTTCTCTGCTTTCATGACGGGCTTAACGCCACTTACTAAATACCATGTCCGTGCTTATGCGGTAAATGAGATCGGGGTGGTTTATGGAAATGAACTGATCTTTACAACGGCCACTACAGCGACGCTGACCACTTTACCTGCAACAGCAATTACGGCAAATACGGCAAACAGTGGCGGTAACATCAGCAGTGATGGTGGTACCGCAGTAACCGCGAGCGGGATTTGCTGGAGTACCGCAGGCTTACCGACAATCGAAGATCCGCATACGAGCAGCGGACCTGGAATCGGGAACTTTATTCATGCTTTAAAAGACTTACTTGGAAGTACCAAATATTATATCCGCGCCTATGCGACCAATAGCGCAGGGACCGTTTATGGACAGGTAGAGTCATTTGTAACCGCGCCTCCGGTATTGGCAAGGCTCAACACAACTCCTGCCAGAAGTGGTTTGAAAGGCATTACCGGAATCAGTGGCGGAACGATTCTGCACAATGGAGGAGCGGCAATTACGGACCGTGGTTTGGTATGGAGTACCAGCAGTGGTTTTGATCCTGAAGCCGTAGCTACCCGCAGGATCACAGAACTTGGAAACCAGAGTTTTGCCATGACCATGGAGGATCTTTTACCTGGAATGACGTATTATGTCCGGGCTTTTGCAACGAATAGCGCCGGCATTTCTTATGCCCCTAATGAAGAGCGTTTTACGACTTTTAATCTGCCTTTAGTCAGCACCGCCGCCATTCCACAGGGAACGGTGACGAGTACAGAAGCGTTTGGTGGTGGAAATATTTCTGATAACGGCGGAACTGAAGTTCTGGCGAGCGGTCTTTGCTGGAATACCTCCGTAAATCCGATCCTGACGAATGACCATACTTCAAATGCAATTGGCATGGGCAGCTTTGCCAATAAAATCGGCGAATTGCTGGGAAGTACAAGATATTATGTCCGCGCTTATGCGACAAATGCAGTGGGAACTGCTTACGGAGAAACCGAAAGCTTTACCACACTTCCTCCCGTTCTGGCAACGGTAATTACCGAGGCGGCGGAAGCGACCTCTACCACAACGGCTAAAAGCGGAGGTACGATTTTAACCCATGGTGGTGCGGTTGTAACCACAAGAGGGGTATATTGGAGCGTACAGCCTGATTTTAACCCGGATACCATCAGCCTGAATAAAACGGCAGAAACGGGTTATTTTACGGGAAGCTTTACTGCCCGGTTAAATGGTTTAAAACAACATACCACTTATTATGTACGTGCCTATGTGGTCAATAGTGCCGGCATCGCCTATGGCAATACGGTAAGTTTCATTACCCCTCAGCTTCCGGTATTGACTACCGTATTTGCCCGTCCCACCGGAAGTACTTCAGGCCTTAGCGGTGGTGATATAGCTGATGAGGGCGGTTCAAATGTCTACAACCGGGGTGTGGTATGGTCTGAGTTGCCGGTCTTTAATCCGGATACGGTTTCTGTCAACAGAACGAGCAATGGCAGCAGAGGAGGTGTGTATTCGAGCACACTCAAAAATTTAAAAGCCAATACCACCTATTATGTTCAGGCTTATGCCACCAATGTAGCCGGAACGAATTATGGGAACCTGCTCAGTTTCATCACTGATCCTCCGGTACTGGCTACTTTAAGCACAAGAGCAGCTACCGGAATCGGAGGGATTACGGCATGGTCGGGAGGAGATATTTCCGATAATGGCGGTGCAGCGGTAACGACAAGAGGATTGGTATGGAGTACACAGTCAGGATTCAGACCAGATACTTTAATCGGAAATAAAACCATGCTGCCGGGAACAGGCAATGGAGGTTTTAGCAGCAATATGACTGATTTACAACCTGGCACAACCTATTATGTGAGGGCTTATGCCTTGAACAGTGTAGGTGTAGCCTATGGAAATGAACAGTCCTTTACCACCTTGATCATTCCAACAGTAAGCACCACTGCAGTGGCTGTTTCTTCTGCAGGGATTACGGCAACAGGCGGAGGAACTGTCCTGAGTAACGGAGGGACCCTGGTAACCAATCAGGGAGTGGTATGGAGTACCAGTCCAAATCCTACATTAGGAACACCTCAGCAGACGAGTCATGATAGTGGCACAGAAAACAGCTTCAGAAGTTCCATCACGAAACTGGAGCCGGTAACTTTATATTATGTGCGGGCTTATGCAACCAATAACCAGGGAACGGCGTATGGAAATGAACTGACCTTTACCACACCTGCGATCTTGCCTGCACTGACCACAACTTATATTACCCCTTCTTCGAAATCTTCGGCCACCACAGGTGGAAACATCAGTAAAGATGGGGGCGCAGCGATCACTTCAAGAGGTGTGGTATGGAGTCTGGACCGTAATTTTAATCCGGATGCCGAAACGCAGAAGAGAACAAGCAACGGTACCGGAACAGGAATTTTTACCAGCGAAGTGACCGGCTTAAACTTAAGTATGGCTTACTATGTCCGTGCTTATGCCAGCAATAGCGTCGGAACGGCTTACGGGAATCAGGTTACCGTAACCTTATTCCCAACCGCACCGATCCTGAGCACAAATGAAGCGACTGAGCTGACCGGAACCACAGCTAAAAGCGGTGGGGTCATTACCAGCGATGGAGGTGCCGATGTAACGCTGAAAGGACTCTGCTGGAGTATCCGGACCAATCCTACCATTAATGACAGCAAGACCAATAACGGGATTGGACTGGATCCGTTCAGCGGAACGATGACAGGCCTGTTACCGAATACTTTATACTATGTAAGGGCATACGCACAGAACAAAATCGGGGTTGCCTATGGACTGGAACAACGCTTTCTAACCAATGCCTATCCAACACTGACAGTGACGACAATGGCAACTGATATCAAAGCAACCACTGCAACCAGCGGGGGCGATATTACCGATGATGGAAGAACGCCGATCCTCAGCAGAGGAGTAACCTGGAATACCACAGGCAGTCCGACCATTGCGCTGAGCACCAAGACTGTCGACAATACGACCACCGGCATCGGTAAGTTTGTGGCGCAACTTAAAGGATTGACTGATAAAACTACCTATTATGTACGGGCTTATGCGACAAATGCGGTAGGTACCACTTATGGTAGTGAAGTGGCCTTCAGTAGTCTGGAAGTGATGTTGCCAACGATCCTTACCAATACGGTAAGCGGGATCAGCAGCGTTGCAGCTATAGCTGGCGGTGATATTACTGACGATGGCGGCATGCCGGTAACGGCACGCGGAATTTGCTGGAGCCTGAATCCGAATCCGGTGATACAGGCCGGATCATATCTGCAGCATGCTGCAGGTGGGATCGGGAATTTCTCTATTCCTTTTTCCGGATTAACACCGGGCACCAAATATTATGTCCGTGCTTATGCGACCAATCTGAAGGGAACAATTTATGGGAATGAACTGAGCTTTGTGACTCTTGCTGCGCTTCCTACGGTAAGCATGGTGACGCTGAGCAAACCGACAATGACAGGTACAGACGGATCGGCAAGCGTAACGAAAAACGGAGGAGATGAAGTCACTGACCGTGGTTTCTATTGGAGCAAGCTGGCCAAAACACCGGTCTTGCCTTTGCATCCGGATAGTTTGGTTTCGGTAGGAACAACGGCGCCTTTTAGCATGAGCATCAATGGCCTGACGGAAGGCACGAGGTATTATTTCTGGGCTTATGCCGTCAATGTCGCAGGTACAGGGTTTAGTCCGGCACCTGCCAGCTTTACCACACCAACCTTGCCAACGGTAACAACAAATAAACCAACTTCCATTCTGAGCAATGCTGCCGTTTCCGGTGGTTTTGTAGGTAGTGATGGTGGGATGCCAGTCACCGCAAGAGGGCTTTGCTGGAGTACCGAAACGAATCCGACAACTGCAGTATCCACAAAATCTGTTGATGGTGCGGGGCTTTCCGGATTCACGACGAACATCCAGGGATTGCTTACCGGTACGAAATATTATATCCGCGCCTATGCAACAAATAGCCTGGGTACCAGCTATGGAAACCTGGATAGCTTAACGACATTAGATCTTCCCAAGCTGACGACCAGTCCTGCGACGGAGATTTTAACCGCTTCCGCGGTAAGTGGAGGAGAGATCACTAGTGATGGAGGGGCAGCGGTTACCTCCCGTGGGATTTGCTGGAGTCTGTTGAAAGATCCAACCATCCTGCTGGCAACCAAAACGAACAATGGTGCCGGGAAAGGTGCTTTTGTAAGTAACATGACCGGATTGACCATTGCGACGAAATATTACTTCAGGGCCTATGCGACAAATAGTGTGGGTACTGCCTACGGGGCACTGGATAGTTTAAATACACCTGCAATCCCACCTTCAGTAAGTAATGTCAGGATCGCCAACATGACGGATATTACAGCAGAAGGTTCTGCCGAAGTGACTTCCGATGGAAAGGCTGATGTGATGGAACGCGGCTTGGTTTGGAGTACAAAAAATCCGGTTCCGACGATCAATGATCTGAAGGTGATTGATGCGGGAACAGGGACAGGTAGTTTTACATTGCCGATGAAGGAACTGATAGAGGGCCCAACGTATTATGTCCGTGCTTATGCGACCAATAGTGCGGGTACAGGATATAGCCCGGTTGTGACGAGCTTCAAGATTTGTCTTCCATTTACGATGATCCATAAAGCCGGATTCAATGGCGCACCGGTAGATAAAACAATCAGCTATAAAACGGTAAGCACAAACATTTCAGGAGCTGCACGTTGCTGGATTGCCCAGAATCTGGGTGCTGATCAGCAGGCAACAGCGGTATCCGATGCCAGTCCGGCTGCAGCAGGATGGTACTGGCAGTTTAACCGTTCACAGGGATATGAAATAGAGGGTGCTGTCAGGATTCCTGCGGCAAATGCCTGGACCCCATGGAGAACAGACATTCCTGAAAATTCAGACTGGACTTTAGCGAATGACCCATGTAACCTGCTTTTAGGTGGAGGATGGCGGATTCCCACGCTTACAGAATGGACAACAGCAGATGCAGCTCCTCAAAACTGGGTAAAAGATACAGATGCCTATAACTCTGAACTGAAATTACACGATGCAGGATGGCTGGTCAATACCACTGGTTTACTGGCAGAGGTACGGGGTAAAAGTGGTGCTTACTGGAGCAGTAATCAGATTAGCGCGTCAGGTGCCAGTTCAATGGGCTATTCCTTCCAGATGAACAGTTCAAGCAGTGCAGCGGTAACTGGAAACTATTCCAGCAATTATAAGGCAAATGCCATGACATTACGTTGTCTTCGTGATACCATTGTTTTATCTAAACCCGTATTGAGCGAGGTTAGCATTCCTGTTTCAGAAATGAAGGAAAGTTCTGCTGAAGCGTTTGCTACCGTGGTTTCTGATGGAGGTACAGCGGCAACAGTACGTGGTTTAGTATGGAGTACCACCAATCCACTTCCCACAATCAACGACCAGGTATTGAGTAATGGACAGGGGGTGGGGAGTTTTACCAGCACACTTAGCAGTTTGTCGGAAGGACCAACTTACTATGTTCGTGCTTATGCAACCAATAAAAACGGAACGGGTTATAGTACTGTGGCAACCAGTTTTAAGATTTGTAATCCATTTACGGTACTCCATCAGGCAGGCTTGAACGGGGCACCTGTTAGTAAAACGGTCACTTATGGAACGGTTAGCAGTAACCTTTCCGGAGCAGCGCGTTGCTGGATCACCCAGAACCTGGGTGCTGACCGGCAGGCGATCAGTGTCACTGATGCTACGGAGGCGAGTGCGGGCTGGTATTGGCAGTTTAACAGGCTTCAGGGCTATCAGCATGATGGAACGACACGGACACCATCCAATGCATGGACGCCATGGATTACGCCGATTAGCGAGAACCTGAATTGGCTTCCTGCACAGGACCCTTGTATCTTGTTGCTGGGCTCCGGCTGGAGACTGCCAACAGGATTGGAACTGATCACAGCAGAGGGGGTTCCACAGAACTGGGATACACAGGCCGATACCTATAAGTCTGCATTGAAAATACATGGCGCAGGATATCTCTCTTATTCAGGGGGAGGCACTTTAACCGGGCGCGGTACAAGTGGTTACTATTGGAGCAGTACCATGGGCAATAATGCATCCGTTGGGAAGGGACTTTACAACAATGGTGCGGTAAACGCAGGTGATATCGACAAATCACAGGGACTGGCGGTCCGTTGTATCCGTGATGAGGTGACCTCCACATTGCCATCTGTGAGCAATGTAGACATCCCGGTTTCCGGAATGTCCAGTGCGACTGCGGCAGGAACAGCGACGGTAGCTCCGGAAGGCAGTTCCCCTGTGACGGAACGTGGTTTGGTCTGGAGCAGCAGCGAAATCCTTCCAACGGTAACCAGCAATAAAATTATAGATAGCGGCAAAGGAACAGGAGCGTTTACCGGAGTCATTTCCGGTTTAACGGAAGGACCAACCTATTATGTCCGTGCTTATGCCATCAGCGCTGTGGGAATTGCTTACAGTGCGATAACGAGCAGTTTTAAGATTTGTAATCCATTTACAGCGATTCATAAGGCCGGACTGAACGGAGCTCCGGTCGACAAAACGATTACTTATAAAACGGTAAGCAGCAGTATTACCGGCGCTCCACGTTGCTGGATTACCCAGAATCTGGGGGCATCCGAGCAGGCAGTTTCAGCGACGGATGCCAATCCGGCTGCGGCAGGCTGGTACTGGCAGTTTAACCGCGCTCAGGGTTATGACGTACAGGGGACAGTAAGGACTCCTGCAGCAAATGCCTGGACACCATGGAGAACAGACATTCCTGAAAATTCAGACTGGACCTTAGCGAATGATCCATGTAACCTGCTTTTAGGCGGGGGATGGCGGATTCCAACGCTTACAGAATGGACAACAGCAGATGCTGTTCCTCAATACTGGCTGAAAGATGCAGACGCTTACAATTCGGTATTGAAACTCCACAATGCAGGATGGCTGGTGAATACCACTGGTTTGCTGGCAGAGGTACGGGGTAAAAGTGGATTTTATTGGAGCAGTAATCAGATTGCACCCTCATCAGGACTTAGCTCCCTGGCCAATTCTTTCCAGATGAACAGTTCCAGCAGTGCAGTGGTAACCGGAAACTATTCCACTAATTATAAGGCAAATGGAATGCCTCTGCGCTGTCTTCGCGATGCGGTGGTATTGTCTAAACCGGTATTGACTAATGTGAGCATTCCGGTTTCAGGAATGAAAGAAAGTTCTGCTGAAGGATCTGCTACCGTGGTTTCTGACGGAGGGGCAAGCTTGACTGCTCGTGGTTTGGTATGGAGCACCAGCAACTCCCTGCCTTCACTTAGTGATCAGGTGCTGAGCAATGGTTTAGATACGGGAAGCTTTAAAATTACCCTGATGGGCCTGGCTGAAGGGCCAACTTATTATGTACGTGCTTATGCTACAAACAGCCAGGGTACGGCTTACAGTCCGCAGGTGAATAGTTTTAAGATTTGTAATCCATTTACGGTGATCCATCAGGCAGGCTTGAACGGGGCACCTGTGAGTAAAACGGTCACTTATGGAACGGTTAGCAGTAACCTTTCCGGAGCAGCGCGTTGCTGGATCACCCAGAACCTGGGAGCCGACCGTCAGGCAAGCGGTGCCACTGATGCTACGGAGGCGAGTGCGGGCTGGTATTGGCAGTTTAACAGGCTTCAGGGCTATCAGCATGATGGAACGACACGGACACCATCCAATGCCTGGACGCCATGGATTACGCCGATTAGTGAGAACCTGAATTGGCTTCCTGCACAGGACCCTTGTATCTTGTTGCTGGGTTCCGGCTGGAGACTGCCAACAGGATTGGAATTGATCGCGGCAGAAGCACCTCCACAGAACTGGGATACGCAGGCCGATACGTACAACTCGGCATTGAAAATACATGGTGCAGGATATCTCTCTTATTCAGGGGGAGGCACTTTAACCGGGCGCGGTACAAGTGGTTACTATTGGAGCAGTACCATGGGCAATAATGCATCTGTTGGGAAGGGACTTTACAACAATGGTGCGGTAAACGCAGGTGATATCGACAAATCACAGGGACTGGCGGTCCGTTGTATCCGTGATGAGGTGACCTCCACATTGCCATCTGTGAGCAATGTAGACATCCCGGTTTCCGGAATGTCCAGTGCGACTGCTGCAGGAACAGCGACGGTAGCTCCGGAAGGCAGTTCCCCTGTGACGGAACGTGGTTTGGTCTGGAGCAGCAGCGAAATCCTTCCAACGGTAACCAGCAATAAAATTATAGATAGCGGCAAAGGAACAGGAGCATTTACCGGTGTCATTTCAGGTTTAACGGAAGGACCAACCTATTATGTCCGTGCTTATGCCATCAGCGCTGTGGGAATTGCTTACAGTGCCATAACGAGCAGTTTCAAGATTTGTAATCCATTTACAGCGATTCATAAGGCCGGACTGAACGGAGCTCCGGTCGACAAAACGATTACTTATAAAACGGTAAGCAGCAGCATTACCGGCGCTCCACGTTGCTGGATTACCCAGAATCTGGGGGCATCCGAGCAAGCAGTTTCAGCGACGGATGCCAATCCGGCTGCGGCAGGCTGGTACTGGCAGTTTAACCGCGCTCAGGGTTATGACGTACAGGGGACAGTAAGGACTCCTGCAGCAAATGCCTGGACACCATGGAGAACAGACATTCCTGAAAATTCAGACTGGACCTTAGCGAATGATCCATGTAACCTGCTTTTAGGCGGGGGATGGAGGATTCCAACGCTTACAGAATGGACAACAGCAGATGCTGTTCCTCAATACTGGCTGAAAGATGCAGATGCTTACAATTCGGTATTGAAACTCCACAATGCAGGATGGCTGGTGAATACCACTGGTTTACTGGCAGAGGTACGGGGTAAAAGTGGATTTTATTGGAGCAGTAATCAGATTGCACCCTCATCAGGACTTAGCTCCCTGGCCAATTCTTTCCAGATGAACAGTTCCAGCAGTGCAGTGGTAACCGGAAATTATTCTACTAATTATAAGGCAAATGGAATGCCTCTGCGCTGTCTTCGCGATGCGGTGGTATTGTCTAAACCGGTATTGACCAATGTGAGCATTCCGGTTTCAGGAATGAAGGAAAGTTCTGCTGAAGGATCTGCTACCGTGGTTTCTGACGGAGGGGCAAGCTTGACTGCTCGTGGTTTGGTATGGAGCACCAGCAACTCCCTGCCTTCACTTAGTGATCAGGTGCTGAGCAATGGTTTAGATACGGGAAGCTTTAAAATTACCCTGATGGGCCTGGCTGAAGGGCCAACTTATTATGTACGTGCTTATGCTACAAACAGCCAGGGTACGGCTTACAGTCCACAGGTGAACAGCTTTAAAGTTTGTAATCCTGTTACCGCGATACATGTGGCAGGATTGAACGGGGCACCGGTAAGTAAGACTGTTACTTATGGTGCGGTAAGCAGCAATATTTCCGGAGCCGCGCGCTGCTGGATCACGCAGAACCTGGGTGCTGACCGGCAGGCAAGCAGTGCCACTGATGCTACGGAGGCTAGTGCGGGTTGGTATTGGCAGTTTAACAGGCTTCAGGGCTATCAGCATGATGGAACGACACGTACGCCATCTGCTATCATGGCACCATGGCTTACGCCGATTAGTGAGAACCTGAATTGGCTTCCTGCAAAAGATCCTTGTGTATTGCTGCTAGGGTCCGGTTGGAGGCTGCCAACAGGATTTGAATTGACCACTGCAGAGGCTGTTCCTCAGAACTGGGATACACAGGCAGATACCTACAACTCGGCATTGAAAATACATGGCGCAGGATACCTGGCAGGAGGTACTTTAACCGGGCGTGGTGCGACTGGTTATTATTGGAGCAGTACCATGGGGAACAGCGTATCGGTTGGAAAAGGGCTTTACAACAATGGTGCGGTAAACGCCGGTGATATCGACAAAGCATTAGGAATGGCTGTTCGCTGTGTTCGTGATGAAGTAATCGAAACATTGCCATCGGTGAGCAATGTAGACCTCCCGGTTTCGGGAATGACCAGTGCGACTGCGGCAGGAACTGCTACAGTAAGTCTGGCGGGAACTTCCCCTGTGACGGAACATGGTTTGGTCTGGAGCAGCAGCGAAATCCTTCCAACGGTAACCAGCAATAAAAATATAGATAACGGTAAAGGAACAGGCGAATTTACGGGTGTCCTTTCCGGCTTGGAAGAAGGACCAATCTATTATGTCCGTGCTTATGCCATCAGTGCGGTGGGTACTGTTTACAGTCCTGTAACGAGTAGTTTCAAGATTTGTAATCCATTGACAGTGGTTCATCAGGCAGGTGTAAACGGAGCGGCGGTCGACAAAACGATTACCTATAAAACAGTGAGCAGTAGCATTACCGGATCTCCGCGCTGCTGGATCACCCAGAACCTGGGGGCATCCGAACAGGCAATTTCAGCGACAGACCCGAATCCGGCTGCGGCAGGCTGGTATTGGCAGTTTAACCGTTCGCAAGGTTATGAGTATAATAACGGGACGAAGATTCCTGCAACGACTGGGACGATGCCATGGAAGACGGATATTTCAGACAATTCAGACTGGACAACAGCGAAAGATCCATGTACCTTATTGCTGGGGTCCGGATGGAGAATTCCTACGGCTGCGGAATGGACAGCTGCAGATGCTTCGCCTCAATTCTGGGCGAAAGATGTGGATGTTTACAATTCGGTATTGAAACTGCACAATGCAGGATACCTGAACAATACGGCAGGGGCCTTGATGGATACGCGTGGTAAAACCGGTCTTTACTGGAGTACAAACCAGATGAGCCAAGCTAGCTATGGGCCCTTTGCCCAGCCTTTCGTGATGACCGATATTTCGAGTTTGTTGATGACCACAAATTATGCGCAGACCTATAAATCGAACGGGGGGTCTTTACGCTGTTTGAAATGATAGGAGAATTGGGTCAGGAGCTAAAAGTGATGGACTTATAGGGATCTTCTACCTGCCCTTGTTTGATCACATAAATCCGGTCTGCGAGTCTGGTGGTTTCGGTTTTGTGGGTGATGAGGATGATGGCCATATTGCTTTTAAAACGGGCAAGGAGTTCCAGTGTGAATTTTTCAGTGTTGGTATCCATAAAAGCAGTTGCCTCATCGAGTAACAACAATTGTGGCCTCCGGTAAAGTGCTCTTGCAAGGCCAACAAGTTGTCGCTGACCGGCAGAAAGCTTCAGTTTTCCTTCTCCGATCGGGGTCAGGTAACCTTGGGGCAGGGAATCAAAAAAACGATCCAGGCCTGTATGGATGCAGAATTCTATGATGGAGGAAGGGCTTTGGTGAGGACTGCCCAGTGCAATGTTGTCCATTAGTGTTCCGTTGAAGATTTTCACCTCCTGGGGGACCGTTGCGATGATGTTCCTTAAGGAAGGGGTAGAGATGTGTTTGATGGATTGCTCATTTAAGGCAATCAATCCGGATTGTGGGGTGTAAAGCTTTTGTAATATCGAGAATATCGTGCTTTTTCCAGCGCCACATTCGCCGAGTAAGGCGATGCTTTCCCCTGCCTTTAGACGGAATGATACGTCCCGGAGCAGCGGAGGGCAGCCTGGAAAGGAAAAATTTAGGTTTTTGACCTGAAGTGACTGGAAGTTGATGCTTTGTAATTCGGCCTTCTCCTCTTGTGGATATTCCTGCTTCAGACCGGAAAAATCGTAAATATTTTCTACGATCAGGTTCAGTTGATTGAGCTTCATTCCGATTTGTGAAGAGCGGCAGATTGCGGGGATCAGAGAAATGCTCATGATGATGATCGCGACCATCTCGCCGGTTTTTAGCTCTTGTCTGACCACCAATAAATAAGAAAGTCCAGTGAGTAGGAGGGTAAAAGCGACCGACAGTAATTCTGTGAACATCATGGATTTATTTTCCGATTGCCATAAGTGTTCTTTTTTGTGCTGAAGGCTGTTCTGGAGCGTTTCGGTTTTGGCCAGGAAATGATCTTCTGCATTGTGGCTCTTTATCGCTTCAATGCTCTGAAACATGCTGAGGTATTGTTCTCGCTGAGCTTCATTGGTCCGGCTGAGCTCCGATTGTTTCAGCTTTCCTTTTTTGAAGTTAAAGCCAACAAACAGGAGGAAGGAAAAGCTTATAAAAAGTAGGGCGGCAGCTGCAGTGGAATACCAGGCGAGAAGAATGGTCGTTGATAAGATGAAAAGCAGGTCCATGAAAAGGCGATCTGTCAGGTAAGAAATGATTTTTTGAAGGCCTTTATGTTCAAGGAGACGGGAGAGTAATTCCGGGGTATTGTGGGTATCAAAAAATGATTTTGGCAGATGTAAGACCAGGCGGAGAAATGAGGGCAACACTTTACTGCTGATTCGTTTGTTTTGAGAAAACAACAGTTTTCTGCGGAAATATGCCAGGCCCGAGCGGAGTGTCAGGCTCAGAAATAAAAGTATAAAACCAATAATGAGTTGCTTGTGGTTTCCTGTTGGCAACAGGTCGTCAATTAATATTTGTGAAAAGATGACGATAGAGAACCCGAGTATGGTGATGCATAAGCCAATGAGCATATTGCCAATAATGAGGCTGATTTCAGTTTTTATTAATTTGCTGAGCCATATCCATTTATTTAGATTTTTTCTGGGAAAAGAAAAAAAACCGGTAGGTATTCCGGCAGGGATTGAGGGCGTATTTCTGCTCATGATTCTTACAAAATTCTATCAATCACGATCAAAACACTAAACCACATTGTTTTAATTTAGAGCTATAGGTTTTAAATTAGAAGTTATTTTTTTGTCATTATTGTCCTATGTTATCAGACCTTAGCGCTTCGCTCTGTCCAGCACCGGGAATCATCCTTATCCTCGTGTTTACTGCATTGGTTAGTATCTATGCCTTCTATCACCAAAGGGTCTATTTCTCTTTCATTCTGCATCCTTACAGCATCGCGAGGGGGCGGAAATTTTATACGCTGGTTACCGCTGCCCTGGTTCATAACAACTGGTTTCATTTGACATTTAACCTGGCCATTGTTTACATTCTTGGCGCAATGGTAGAGCGCGAATTTAGCCGTATGGGTGCCTTTGGTCCTGTTAACTTTTTAGCCCTCTATTTCTTTGGTACACTGATCGGTAACCTGGGATCAGTCCTGGTTCACCGGAAAGATTTTTTCTTCCGTAGTGCAGGCGCCTCAACAGGAGCATTGGCCATTTTAGGGAGCTTCTGTATCGTAAATGCCAATGAGAGCTACATTAACCTTCCTTACCTGGGAGAGGTCCTGAATGTTCATTTTATCATCGTCTTCGTTCTGGGTTTAATGTATGAGATCAGGTTCGGGAAAAAAGACCATATTGATCAGTATGCCCATTTATTCGGAGTGTTCTCCGGCATCACCATTACCCTCTTATTTTACCCTGACCTCCTTAAAATTATCAGGGTATTTTAAGGCTAAAGGGTTATCCCTGTTTATGGGTATCATTAGGCGATAATTTTCCAGTTGGAATATATTTACTTCATTATTTATTTTACATTTTATAAAATTAACAGTAATTATTTTGTTTAAATAAACTGAAGATTTGAGGGTAGGCAGTTTTTTTTATATCTGGTCTGATATGATTAGCGTAATTCTTGTTATATTCGTGAAGATTGAAATAAATATGCAGTTTGGTAACGCGATAAGGATACAGAGAGTGATAAAAGGTTACAGTCAGGAATATATGGCGTCGAGGCTTAATATTTCCCAAAATGCCTATTCTAAATTAGAAAGGGAGGAGACGGAATTGAGCGTTCGGAGGATTTATGAAATCGCAGAAATCTTAGAAGTTTCTGTTTATCAATTACTTCCTGATGTAAGGTCGAGCAGTGTAGTGAACCTTTCGGGCCTTGGGAGATTGGTTACAAAAAGCCGCACATTCTTTAACGGTTTATTCGGTTAATCGGTCAATTATTTCATTTACTGGATTTGTTCTTCTGCTCACCATGAGGATTAAGGGCCCGTTATGCTTAAAGGTTAAAATCTTTAATTGCATATCTGAAGGGTTAATTGCCTGAATATATTTCTCTTTATAATTTATATTAAACGTTTAGGCTATAACTTAAAACCAAAAGTTTTAATGGATTAATAAATTACGATTTAATTTTACGGGAATTCCAGTTATGACTTAACGCCAGCATTAAAGAATGGTTGTTGTTACGAAATGTGGAAGGTCATCTTATTAACCCTCAATCATTAACCTCTTGCCATGAAAAATAATATGCTAAACGCCGTCTTTAAGGATTTCAATGACAGTTCAGGTTTTAACCTAACAATGGAATAGAAAGTTAGCCATTAAATTGTCCGTTAAATGAAAACCTAATACGTTGTTTCAATGAATAATTATAAGGAAACCGAAAAGTTGAGAGATAGTCGCAGGACTAAACGTAAACTTTATGATGCAGTTGGAGATATTTTAAAAAACGAGGGCTACAATGGGTTAGGCCCTAATAACATAGCAAGGTACGCCGATGTTCACAAAAAACTGATTTACAGATATTTTGTCGGACCTCAGGAATTGATTGAATCTTATATCCTGGAGAAAGATTACTGGACAAGATCTTATAAAAAGCTTCCTGAAATTGTGGAGGCCAACCGCCATGATTTTGGAAGAAACCTTGCCGGAAATATGCTGGCTGAGAACCTGGAATATTTTTCTGACAGTCCTGAGTTACAAAACATCATTCTATGGGAGATCAATGGAAAAAGTCAGATGATGAGTAAGATCGCCAGGTTCCGGGAAAGTATTAAATCCGAATTGTTTGAGCTGACAGATCCTCATTTTGAGGGTTCATCGGTGAATTTCAGGGCAATAGAGGCGGTGTTGATTTCCGGAATCAATTATCTGGTACTGCATTCAAAGAATAGTGATAGTAATTTCTGCGACCTGGATGTAAGGAAGGAATCCGACAGGAGGGAAGTTGTTAAAGCATTAAAGCAACTTGTCGGATGGGCATTTGATGCCGCTGATAAAAAAGGGTAATATTATTATTATTATTATTATTTTCTGGAGGTTTTAATCTTGATGCGCTCCAGATGCCGTCGGGTGACATTCATATAGGAAGCCAAGGTGTCGTCCTTTACATTCTGGTGGACAACAGGCATAAGCTTGACCATACTCAAATATCGTTTTTCCGCATTTGGAATTCGAAGCATTCGCTCTCTGGAATCCGACAGGAGTTGTTTCTCTTCGAGTAATTTGAAGAAGATCTTGGCGATGTCATTCGATTCCAGTGACATTTTTAAGCAGGAGTGATGGCTAATGGACAACAGCGAACAATCTTCCAGCGATTGGATGTATTCGTTACATGATTCCTGCGAAAAGAAATTATTGGGAATGATAAACTGATCTGGTCCCGCGAACCAGGTGGTAATGGTTTCTTTCTCTCCCATATAATATCCCCTCAACAAGCCTTTTTGAATAAAGAAGATGCGGTCCGGAACTTGTTCTGCACTAATTAGAATTTGATTCACTGATAAACTTAAGGGATTAAAGTCCCTGTTTAACGTCTGAAAGATTTCGTCCGTGACCGGACATAGTGACCCTATCTTTCTTCTCAGTGCAGTATGTATCATAGGGGTTTTTGTTTTATGCAATAACTGTTCTGCGATTTGTAAATCAATATGTGGAAATGTTGTCTTTGTGTACAACATGTCGCCGAAGTAGGGTACCTGTTCTTTCATAATAATTTCAATTCTTTAAGTCTACATACTCAAACTTAAATATCGGTTTTGTGGAAAGTGGTGACATAAAGAATTATTTTTTTAATCTCTTAAGATTACCTTCTCATTGCTTCGTCGACTGCTCAGTGCTAATACCATGTAGCAGATCACATCGTAGTCTATATAAGGATAAATATCTCCCGATGTAAAAATGGCACAAATGGTCCGGCTTCCTGAACAACCAGGTTCGGTATGCCTGACTTTATAATGAGTCGGATTTAAGGAATCCGTTCCTATAAATGAATACCATTGCATAATATCTGTTTTTTTAATCGCCTTTACACTATAATTAACACAGGAGGACCCCTCCTGTGTCAGTTCCCAAAGTTTTAATGTTTGTAATAGTGAGTATGGTTCTTAAATTAAAATTATACTTACTCTTTTCAGGGTTTTCAGCATTTCCCCTTTGCCTGCTTTTGTGGGTGTCCGGCATCTCCCTTAATAAATACCAAGTTAATTAGGAAATGCAGCCTATTGCCGGACAATTGTCACTTTTTTTCTGGACAATTGTCACAATTTTTCCCGACAATTGTCCAAATCGTTAAAAAACCAATAGGAAAGATGTGACGGAAATTAAGCGGTAACTGTTTTGTTAAACAGATAGTTATGACATACGATGTTAACCGACTCCTGTTCACGACCGGAATAGTGTAACCGGACATTGGGGGTTTCCCTGTTGTTCCATAAGGCAGAAATCATTTCAAATTTTAGCTGTTCGGAAATCAGGGGATGGTTATGGCCATCGTCAAAAGCCCGGATGGCACAGATGGCTTCTGTTCCACAACAGGTAGGTTGGGCATAAACTTTTTCATAGTTGTATTTCGTAGTAGGGTCATTGCCCAGGCTTAAGATGTACCAGGATAGCATAGTCATTTGATTTAGTTGGTCCCAAATTCCATTAAGAGTATACCTGCAACTGAGATACAGGTCAGGATGAAGTTTACTTTGAAATGGGTGTTCCACTTCATTCCTCTGAAGATGCCCCCGCAGGGACAAGGATAGCGATCGTAGAAGCCATATACGGCACCGCCAATGTAGATCGTAAACGTAAGCATCAGCAGGGCCGAAAGATACATGCCCAATAAACGGGTATCCGGCAACCACAAAAGTACGATCAGCGCTAACTCTGTAACCGGCAGTGTCCAGAATACTATTTTTCCAATCCATTTGGGAAAAGCCTGACTTCTTAATCCCCGTCTGAACCTTGGTAGATCCCGGAATTTAGAAATGGCCGAATATGCCCATAAGAGAATCAGAATCGCAGTAATGACAAGAATAAAAAAAGGAATAATGTTCATCATCGTATTCAGTTTTCGTATGAATACTAAGTTACGTGTGGAAGGGGGGCATTGATTTGGACAATTGTCACATATTTTGCAGACAATTGTCACATCTTTTACGGACAATTGTCCAGATAAAGCATTAAATAAAGCGGTCTTTTGCTACCTTATTTAATGCTTGATGTGTTTAATTCAGGTCGAGGACGATCTTTCCAAAATGTTTTCCGGCAGCAAGGTATTCAAAGGCTTGCCGGGCTTCCGAAAAAGGAAATACCTGATCTATTACCGGACGAAGGTTTGCTTTTTCAATCGTCTGGTTCATTTGAGAGAAGGTGCTTTTCGATCCGACCAAAACGCCTTTGACCGTGAGTTTTTTCTGTAAAAAGTCAAAGATGCTCAGACTGGTTTCTGCGCCATTTAAAAAACCGATGATGATGATGCGTCCACCAAACCTACAGGCTTGTATCGCATCTTTAAATCCGGTTCCAACCACTTCCAGCACAAGATCTACCCCTCCGAGTGCTTTTACCTTTTCCGGCCAGTCTGGCTGTGTTTTATAATTGAAAACATGGTCGGCACCCATTGATTTTGCCCGCTCGAGTTTCTCCTCTGAACTGGAAGTGATGATGACCCTGGCACCAGCGAGTTTCGCAAACTGCAGGGCAAATATGGAGACACCACCGGTTCCCTGAAGCAGAACGGTTTCACCTCGTTGAAGTCCGCCGGCCTGGTGAAGGGCTTCCCATGCTGTTAAGGCAGCGATAGGGAGGGTTGCGGCTTCCTGAGCAGTTAAGTTAACCGGGCTTTTCACCAGCGCTGTTTCCGGCAGGCAGATATAAGTGGCAAAGACGCCTGAAGTGCCAATTCCCAGCCGGTTTTCCAGGCCTTCAGGCGTTAAATTCCCGGATTGCCATCCTGGGGTAAAATGGGTAGAAACGGTATCTCCCGGGAGAAAGCTGCTGACTGCAGAGCCGATGCGTATTACCGTGCCAGCAGCATCAGAGCCGGGGATATGAGGGAGTTGGTGGCCGAAATCTCCTTTGATCACCATGAGGTCAAGATAATTCAGGGAAATGGCAGTCACTTTAACCAGCACTTCATTTGCTGCTGGTTCCGGCACCTGAGCGGCGGTGATATTCAGGTGATCAATTCCATATTTTTCATTTACAATCAGTGTTTTCATCCTTTTTGATCTTTAATTTCTTCAAAGCTAGGATAGTAATATCTTTGTGTCAAGTATGCACCTTTTGGTATCCTACAGACTAAAAACATACTAATGCTGATTATCAGGTATAAAAATAACTAAAATGACAAAAAAGCTCAATTCAGATCCGGTTTGTCCCGTAGATTATGCTTTTCAGAGGATCGGCGGGAAGTATAAAGGCAGGATCATCTGGTATATCCATACGTTTACTGTTCTTCGTTACGGGGAGCTAAAGAGACGCATTGTGGGGATTACACCGAAGATGCTGACGCAAACCCTGCGCGAACTGGAAGAGGACGGCCTGCTGATCCGGAAGGTGTACAGCGAAGTACCACCAAAGGTCGAATATACATTAACGGAATCGGCAAAGGAACTGATTCCGTTTATAGATCATCTGCGGGAATGGGGTGATAAGCGGATGGGGAATTACAAGGTCATCTGCCAGTAACTGACATCGATCCACTTGTTGAATTTGTATCCAATCTGGCTCAGGTGGGCAACTTTACTGAATCCCAGTCTTTCATGCATCCTTGTACTCTTTTCGTTTGGCATTAAAATTCCTGCCACGATAGAGTGCATTTTCATTTCCCGGAGTTCATCGATCAGCTTACGGTATAAAGCGGTTCCTGTGCCTTTATCCAGGGCTTCAGGATGAAGATAGATGGAGCTGCTCACTGTAAAACGATAGGCGGGGTTTTCTTTCCATTCTGTTGCATAGGCAAAGCCCAGCAGCTTTCCTTCTTTTTCATACACCATGCAAGGGAATTTAGAAAGAACCGGACTAAGTTTATCCGAAAATTCGGTTGCCGTCAATGCCGCTTCGTCGAAAGTGAGGAGCGTGTTTTCCGCATAGTGATTATAGATCTCCCTCATCGGGTTAAGATCGGATGGTGTAAACTGCCGGATCATTTTAAGGAAATTGTTTATTTGATGTTGAGCTCAAAGGTACATAATTTATTTTACTGCTGCCTCTTCATTGATCTGATGAATGATAAGATCCAGATCCATAGTGCTTTGATGTAGGTATTTGACCAGTTCTTTTTGCTCTTCCTGACCGGTTTCCTCTAAAATCAATTCTGTGAGCGCCATAATTGAGGCAACAGGTTTCCGGATTTCATGTGAATTTAGCCAGGAAACAGCCTTTAATTTCTGGTGTTGCTGTACAATAAGATCTTCTTTATGTTTGCTGTCGTCGATGTTGTTTTCTATAGACATATAACCTTCCAGGCCACCTTTTGCATTAAACATGGGAGAAAGATTAAACTGCGACCAGTATTCTTTACCGCCTTTTGCATAGTTGACAAGTTCCCCGCTAAAGAACTCTTTGTTTTTGATCGCTTTACTCAGTGTCTTTACGACTTCCAGATCTGTTTTAGGGCCATATAATAAGGCGCCATGTGTTTTTCCTAAAGCCTCCTGCATGGTATAACCGGTTACCTTTACAAATGCATGGTTTACCCAGGTAATGTTCCCTTCAATATCTGAAACAATAACCAGGTTGTTCATCTTGTCGATGATTTCTGTCATTCGTTTGTTATTGCCCTCCGCCAGTTTTTTTTTCTCCCTTTTTAAAAGGAAGTACAATAAGAAGCCTGTAGCAATCACATAAAAGATGCCTTTTAGGGAAGCGGTATATCTTGCTATTTCAGGAGTAAAATAAGACTCCATAGTTTTTAAGAAGCTATCGCTAAGTGTGATCCATAAAACACCTAATACGATATAAATGATAGGGATTCTATAGTCTCTTGCCTTCAAATTTTTGCTGTTTCATCGAATAAATCGGGATATCCCGCTAAGCTGCAAATGTATTAAAAAAATGAAATTCAGCTTAATTTCTATAAATCTTATTGACAGACGGTTATTGACAAGCGGAAAATCTGCTTTTTGTCAACACAGGACGACCAGTGGTCAATAATATTTCCGGCGGGGCTGGAACATCCGGTAATTCGCCGAAAAATATATTTAATCATTGATTTATAAAAACTATGAAAATTTCAACGTACTGCCTTATCGTTCTGGCAGCATTTTTCACCTTAAATAGCAAAGCACAAATGGAACCGGGAATAAGGCTGAAAGGCGAATATATTCCTTTCTCCAATTATAATCCAAACGGTAATGGCGATTCCAATACCGGGAAGAGTGACATGAGAAGAATTGAAGGTGGGATTGGAATTCCTTTATCGGTAAAGCTGGATTCCCTGGGCAGACCTAAGATCTGGGCGGTGTCGCTTGACGGGTCTTATGCTTCCATCAAAAATCGTGATTTTGAAAAGAGTCTTTTTCCGGATGAGCTGTTAAATGCAAGTATCGGCCTGATGCACCTTCGGCCATTGGGTAAAACCTGGAACATTATGTTCATGGCTTCAGCAGGGGTGTACACGAATATGAAAAAAATAAACTCCTCTGATGTTTTAGCAATGGGAGGGGTGATCTTTATCAAACAATTCAATCCGAGAACGGCTTTAGGATTCGGGCCAATGGTGTCGAATAGTTTTGGTGTACCTATGATCTTACCTGCTATATATTTTACCTGGAAGACAGAGGGGAAATTCCAGGTACTCGTGAATTTCCCTCAGCGGGTTGAGGTAGGAATGAAGGTAAATGAGGCCATCAATCTGAAAGCAGTTGGGGAGATCAGCTCCATGACCGCTGATGTGGACCGTGAAGATAAATTTATGTTGTCTTACCTGCAGGTGGTTACCGGTTTAAGGCCAGAATTTAAAATCGGTAAATCGCTGAGTGTTGAATTGACCGCAGGTTATTCTGTATACCGCTCCATGACTTTTACCAGCAGGAAATTGTCAGACTTTTTTAAAGATAAATCCGACGAAAAAATATCTTATTTTAAGCCTGCACCTTATGGAGCAATAGGTCTAAAATGGAATTTTGGAAAGAAATAATCAAAGGTAATGCCCTCAATTGAAATCAACAGTTCAATTGAGGCATCATTTTTTTATAAAAGCTCAGCAGGATTACACTTATTGCTCCTCTTAAAGCGACAGCAAAAACTACTTTCGGATCCGCAGGAACTCCGCTAAATCCATCTGTATGATCATGATCCTATACCTGGGTAAATGTGTATCGGGAATTCAGAGGGTATATACCGAACAGTATCACCATTATACCAGTCATCCAGACCGGTTATGTTTAGTAATATGTGGTATACATAGTTCTCCGTTTCCTTTTGATAAATGCCAAAATCAGGTAAGTCCTTTTGTATCGCGTCCATTTCTTCTACATAAGAATCGTGAATACGTTCAGTTTCCTGTATAGCTTCTTCTAAGGATAATTTATTCTGATACATCAATACCAGGACGTGGTTACACACTTCAAACTGGTCGTCGGCCATCTCCTTTTCCAATGTGTACCAATCGTTCTGGATAGACATAATCCTACACAATAATGTTCTCAGACGCATGATGACAGGATGTTCTATAATAATCTTTGGTAGCATAAAATTGGTACCGGCTTCAATCATATCTCCGTAAACATACATCGCAATAGTATATTCTCTCAGAAATTGCAATCGTAGCAAACTAGGATAGCGACCTTCGAGACGATAAGGAGCTTCTTCCATTATACCATAAGTTGTGTAGCGGTACAAATTTTTAGCCAGTCGCTCCATCCATTCAGAAGGCATATAAGTCAGGAACTCGTCCCTACATTTTGCAATCTGCCGGTACAGACCAATGTCCATTGGCTTAGGAGTATCCCCCAGCATCACTCCCATGATACGATCTCTTTCTATGGCCATTTTATCTACAGGCCAGCGCTCATAATAATCATCATATAGAGTGAGCCAGGTAAAGAAACGGGCGATCGGCCGGAGATGATCAACGTTGGTAGTGGTAGGCGACATCCATGATGCGCCGTTCGCCAAATTATGCCCTTTGATCTTTTCTGATGCATCCTTTATCATAAAGGTCTTGTAATCCTCAACCAACCACTGCCTTTCTTCTTCGGTAAAATAGTCAGGATGTGCCGGAGCGACATGTGGCCACGGATACTTGAGGCGTGACATATTTAATTTTCGTTTCATATCTTCTATATTGATAGGATTAATTCGTTTTATAAGATTCCATTATGATAGCTTCATGAAGATAAGTTATTGTTGGTTAGGGTGATAGAATCATTTTGTTCATTTTTTTTAGCTGTTTTTCATTCCCGTTCGTTCAGGATTTATGGATTGTGGCAACAAGACCTCGCACCTATGGTGGCAAGCCGCAATAATGATGTTAAGTTTATTGTATTATTGGCTGGTGATGGCATCCCTTTATATGAGGTTGGTCTTCAACAATCAGCAGATAGGAGTCGGGTTGAAGGTGTATCAGAGACAGTTATTGCCCAAAACCTTGCTCTGGACAAAAAAATCTGTGACCCCATCCTTCAGGACTCAATCCTATCCATTGGACAATTAAGAAATGATATCGATAGTTTATTCCAGCAGGAAATGCTTAGCCGGCATTGGGATAAGCCAAAACAGGTAGTATGACGGGGGTTGCTCAAATTTCAGAAACTGTAAATCCTATAGCGCTGACAACCGTGTCTAACTGGATAAATACCTTATAAACTATAATAAAAAAGTCCCTAAATGGAACTTTGCAATAACAGGATGAATAAGAATTATAATTTTAAGTCGTAGCACCTTCATGAATGTTCCTGTTCAATTGCTTATCGGCTGATGAGTTTATTATATACTACTTCTTTCAACAGCTCTTCTCTGCGGTGCCTGGAGATCGGTAACTCATGGCCATCAATGAATATCCGTCCACCGGATACCACATCTATATGCGCAATATTGACCAGGTAAGATTTATGGATCCTGAAAAACTGATCAGCAGGTAAGATCTCTTCCAGGGAGACTAATGTTTGGTGAATAATAAGTTCCTGATCTTTGAATTTTAGCTTTGCATAGTTCTGCATGCCTTCTACATATAGAATATCAGCCCATAGAATTTTCTTAAAGCTGTCTTTCTGGCGAACAAAAAGAAAAGGATCTATGGTAGGTGCCTGTTTTGACAGGCGCTGCATCTGGTGTAGTTGCCTCGCTTTGGTAGCCGCCTGATGAAAGCGCTGAAAGGTGATAGGCTTTAACAGGTAATCGACAATCTGCAACCGGTATCCTTCCAGTGCATGCTCTGAATAAGCCGTAGTAAGAATGGTTAATGGAGGGTTTTCCATGGATTCCAATAGCTCCAGACCCGTGAGGTAAGGCATGTTAATGTCCAGAAACAACAAATCCACAGGGTTACTGTGGATGAAGTCTGATGCTTCCATGGCGGTTGAGCAGGAGCCGGCCACCTGAAGAAAATCCACCTGATCAATAAAATCTATGATCCCTGCTCTTGCGATAGGTTCGTCATCAATGACCAGACATTGCAGGGGTAATTCTGTAGTGGTTTTATTGCTCTGCATAGTTTGCTTTCTTTTCTAAATTAATATGGAGTACAACTTTAAAAATAGTGCCAGTGTTTGTAATTTTCAGTTCGTGATGTTCAGGATAAAGAATCTCCAGGCGTTGACGGACATTTTCCAGGCCAAGTCCGCTATTGCTGCTATTCTTTCTTGTTGGTTGTGTGGAATTTGAATTCTCAATGGTTAAGCTGAGGTTTTCCTCCTCTTGGTTTAATTCCAGGTGCACATAACCTTTTGAAGATGGTAAACGGGACACATGCTTAAATGCATTTTCTACAAATGGAACCAATAAAAGAGGGACAATATCCCTCTTTCCGTTTGCTATATTCCAATCGCATTTGACTTCCAGTTCCTCTCCCCATCGGATTTTCTCTACCGAAACCAGGTCCTTAAGGTACTTTACATCTTTTTCCAGTGTTACCGTTTCCCTGTTACATTCATAGATCTGGTATCTGAGAATATCCGAAAACCTGACGAGCAACACTGAGGCTAAATCCACATCTTTTTTCATCAGGATATGGATATGGTTCAGCACATTAAACATGAGGTGCGGATTGATCTGATCTTGTAAAATCCGGACATGCGCTTCCATGTGTGCCTGTTTTAATAAATTATGCTGCTGTTCGATCTGGTTGTGCCTCTGATAAAATTTGAACCCGCAAACTGATCCTAAAATCAATAAGGAGGCTGGGGAACTTGTGAAAAATAAAAACCAAAAAGAGTTTTGTGATTTTATTAAAGACAAGTCGCTGGGTGTATAATTGGCTCCGTACTTCAGAAATGTCATGTAGTTTACAGCTGCAATGACAAAGGTGAGCAATACAATAACACTGAAACTCTGCATCGCGAACAAAGGTGTTTTCCCCTTTATAAAAGCATTTGGAAGAATCCTGTTACTGAAAATATAAGAAATCAGCATCGCACATCCAATGATTAGCAAGCAAGGGAAAACGACATAAGCTGTAGGATAATCCCGGCTGATTTGTGCAATCAGAGTAATGGTAAGCAGGATCCAGAATCCTGCTATAAAAAAGAAATGTTTGTCAAATACGGGTTTCTTCATGCTGATGAAATAAGCTAGATCAAAGGGTTTAGAAAATCATAAATCCTACACTTGCCTGAAAGGAGTTAGGGCGGGATTTAAATTGTTTACTAACGCTTGATAATCCACCTTCATATCTGAGGTCAAAAGTAAGCTTTCCTACATCAATTCCTGCACCAACCTGGTAACCGATATTTGATTTATCGAATTTCCTGAAAGAATTATCTACCTGTTTGAAAATGGAAGCTTTATCGCTGATGGTATAAGAATAAACACCACCACCAAAGATTCTAACATTTAGCAAATCCATATTGAGTAGCTTGTAACCTACCAATACCGGTACGTCAACGCTCGACCAGCTTACTTTTTTATCGCCACCGAAGAGGTCAGATTCATATTTACTGGATTTTTTAGTGAACAAAAGTTCCCCCTGAACATAAACTTTAGAGATGTCTATCCTGGTGAATGCACCTGCTGAAAAACCTGTCGCATATTTCGAAGAAATACCGGAAGAAGAAATAGGTAATTTACTGAAATTAGCACCTCCTTTAAGACCAATATGAATAGGGCTTTTTTGGGCGGATGCAGCAGTAGCCATCATTGTAAATGCAATCAGAGGTAAAAGAAATTGTTTTTTCATTTTTTTAATGTTTTTGGTGATTCCCTGGAACTACCATTTGTTGAGTAATTTTTATTTGTTGACTGCAAAGGGGCGAATAATCCTTGTTGATGGAAAAAGTATTTGACGAAGGGCATGATCCCGTTGACAGCTGGTAAAATGAAAATGGAAAAATGAGTGTTAAATTCCGGATCCATTTCATGTTAAAAGATTAGAATGGTAGATTGCGGTCGTGACAATGAAAATACATAAACCATTATGGGCAGAAAGGCTGATTCTGTTCTTGATGTTTGCTGCTCTGGTTATTACTCAGGGTTGCAAAAATGAAGCAGCATATCAGACTTATCAATCGCGTACGGGACACCGGTTAAGTATCAAACTTCAGGATGGTTCCAGTGTGATACTGAATTCAAACAGTATCCTTAAAGTTCCTCATGGTGTTCATAAAGACAGTAGAAAGGTCATTTTACTTGGTGCTGCTTTTTTTACTGTTGTGCCAGGTTCCAGATTGCCATTTGTGGTTGAATCCGCTGACTTTAAGGCAAGCACAATGGGGGGCTCTTTTTTTGCAAGGGCTTATCCCCACGAATCCGGCCGGCAAATAGAGGTTACAGCCGGTAAACTGAAAGTGGAGAAATCCTATCACTCCGATACAGATAATAAAGCAGAATTGCTTTTGCCGGGAGAAATGGTGATGCTGAACAGAACCGTAGATCTCATGGAAAAAGAGACATATCCTATTGAAGAACGTCAATCATGGCTGATGGGCAGGCTCAAATTCAATAATGCGGGTTTAAGTAAAGTGATTGAGATCCTTGAAGATTGGTATGGGGTTCCTTTTGAAGTAACTGAGGGAATGAAACTACAGCACAGCTTTTCAGCAGATTTCAGGAACGAACCTCTGGAACGTGTATTAAAAGTATTTTGTTTAAGTGCCCATTGCGATTTTAAACTTGAAGATGGAATGGTTATTCTTGAAGCAAACTGATTTTATTCATGCTTTAGGGAGACCCTGTAAATTTCTACCTCCCCATAAGCATCACAGGATTCCCCGATTACTTTTCTCTTCCCCTGACAGGAAGACTGTACATAGGCCCCGGCTTTAAAATAAGCATTGCGAAATGCCTTTGGATAGCTGAATCTAAGCTGGCCATTGTAATAACAATCGGTTTGGTCTTGCTTCACTTTAAAGGATACCGTAAACCGGGTTCCCAGCTGATAGTTTTCCTCCAGTACCGGGCCTTTTTCGTTGCCCATCTTCACAAATAACTTGTTTTTTTCTAACCTGAAAACGATCACGTCGTCCAGATCATCGTGAATCTGCCCAACCACCATGTGCGGCTTTTTGAGGGGAAGATGAGTGATGCGCTGGTCAATAAACAGGGTGTGCGTACCTATGGAAGAAGACCAGGAAGCATTTTTCTTTCCATCCTCTTTCATCTCTCTTAATTCCGATCTTGGATAGCCAGAGCCGGAGGTCGTTGTTCCTCCTGTATTGGCCCGAAACACGACCGCATCTCCGGAAGCGTTGGTATGAAACCATTGCGGATGCTGGTAAGTATGCAGTTCCGGCTGTTTATATTCGTCAGATCTGCCCGGGGGTTTAATCCCTTCGGGAACGTTTAATTTCCAGTTATTCAGGTTTAATATTTCGGAAGGCAGCTGCTGTGCAAGGGCTGGGGTTGCTGAGCTCAATGCTAAAATCAGTATTAATTTATTTATGTTCATATGCTGTAATTCCAATAACAGATTGATCGTTAGCTGCCGGAGTATCGCCCTGCAATTCAAAGTTTAATTTTTCCGGGTTTTTATAGCTTGGTTTAACCTGGTAAATATGGGTGCCCAAAGCTTTATTGTAAAAAGATTCTACTTTTCCTGACTCGTGGAAATTGCAGTAATCGACCAGGATATTGTCCCAGCGGTATTCCTGAAAGAGAACCGCCCGTCCGCCCTGTCCGGAATAAGAAAAATTGCTGTTGGTCAGGGAGGCCTGTTGCGCACCGATCAGTCTGACTACCGTTCCCTGCTCTCTGTTTTCCACTTCGTTAAAAGTGCAGTGGTCTATTGTTACAAAAGGACCTAAAGTGCTCTCATCATTTCCTCCACGGTAAATATTGATGGCGGCGCCCAGCAGATTCGTGAAAGTACAGTTTTTAATAATGGTATATTCTGCATTGTACATCCCTTTGTCGTCCTTCTCTGCTGCCAGGTCAATGCCTGCGCCCGACATATGGTGGAAGATAGAATTGGTGATCACAAGACTGTCTGCCAGCGTACTTTTGGAGGCTTTGAAACCCGCATTTGTACTTTCATTATAATCGTAAAACTCACAGTCGTCAATGTACAAACGGTAAGGCCTGTTCATGGGCAGGTCTGTAGACCTGATTCCGGCATCAGCGGCAGAGAAACTTTCGTAGGTACCTTTAAAAGCAATACCCTTTGCAATAAGGTCGCCTCCGTTTTCAATACTGATCAGGGCAGACATCGGTTTATACGAAGCATTGACTAAAACAGGTCTGTTTTTCAAACCCGCTGCGGCTATGATGACCAGGGGCTTTGTGATCGAAAGTTCTTCCTGCATCTGATAAAAACCAGGTTCAGTAAGGACAATGGTGTCGCCCGAAATGGCTTGTCTAACCAGCGCCGGCAAAGTATTACACGCATTGGCTTTAACCTGGAAATTCATAGGCTTCCTCTGCATTTTCCCCTGTTCAGGACGATACCAGGAAGCCCCTGTGTTTTCTCTTTTGATCAAAGGCAGTTTCTTTAAGTCGGCTCCATAGTTTTTGTCGTAAGGCAGTTGGAAACCATTGACCTTTATGCTGTTTGTTTTTATTTTTTTGAAGCCCGGGGGCACCTTTCCTTCGAAATGATCATCCAATCCATTTTCGGAAAAGATGATTCCATTTCCGGTATTCGCGTTGCTGTAAATGTCTGATCCTGAACTCAGGATCAGGTTGTTTTTGAAAAGCACGTTTTCAGGGGCAAGTGTTCGCTCTGCGTCTTTACCGGCTCCGAATAAAATGCTGGCACTATTGATAAAAGTATTGCGCTCAATTAACGCATCTTTCACCTGATAATACCTGTTGATCAATGAATTGGGGACGCCATTCAATACGGCAAGCGCGGCCCTGAAATTTGTACCCTGAAGTTCAGAAAATACGTTGTTAAAGACCTTTTGGTTGGGATTGATTACCCGGACACCTCCGGTATAGGGTTTGTTGTTTCCAATGAAGAAATTACCTTCCACCACATTTCCTGAACCATGTCTCAGCACCAGTCCGCCTTCACATTCCAGGAAAGTATTGAAGCTGACGTTATTTTCTCCCGATTTGATCGAGACGATCTCTACTTCTCCATTACATCTTTCAAAAAAATTGCGGACAATATTTGTTCTGGAAGCCGTTAAAGAATATCTGGAAACGCCGATCCGGATCGTCTCTCCGCCATTAGATCCGAAACGCTGACGGCCTTTGAAATAATTGCTATCGATGCGGTGTTCATTTTGCTGACTGCGTTCGTCATCCAGTTCTGCAATAATGACCGGTCCGGCATTGAGTTTATTGACAAAAGTGGAATGATCAATGCGGTTGTGTTTTCCATACAAAGTGAGCCAGCTGTCCGATTTAAACCTTTCCGGCTGACTATAATTCTCGATTACGATTCCGCTGACCCGGCAATTATTGGCCAGAACCTCATTGTTGATGCGGAAGGAAATGACTTCTCTTTTCGGACTATAACCATTCCTGAAATGAAAACCTTTAAATACCAGATAAGATCCGCCCAATTGTACAAATGACCGGCCGGTAAAGGCAACGCCGCCAGGAGTCTCGGGCATAATGAAGATCGGCTTTTTGGCAGTTCCTTTTCCCTGAAGCCGGAGTGCTGCATTGTGCCATTCCTTATTCTTCAATAGGATGATGTCTCCGGGATTTGCTTTAGCTACTGCTGCATTTAAGGCTTCCGGGCTTTCCACGAGTATAGGATTGATGCCCGATTGCAACGCCTTGCCGCTCAGGGGAGCAGCTGCCCATGCTTTCCCCGGGTCAGGAAAAATGCTTAAACTACAGAGCAGAAGAAAAGATAAACTAAGTGTCTTCATTATTTGGAAACTAAAATGTCAAACTTCATGGTGGATAGTGCAGGGGTTGATCCGATGGTTACTTCTTTTGCCCTCATCAACTGGTTCACAAAGCTGCCATCGGCTTTAGGTACGCGAATCCAAATGAGATAAGCGGTACTCAGATTAAAGGTATTGGCGGCCTGATTGGCAACTATGGCATCGAACTTCGCCGTACTGCTTCCGGGAACGAGAATTCCTTCAAAGAATTTATCATCCAGTTCTGTAATGGTATCGCCGGTATAGGCAGCATAGATTTTGTCGGTGGCAGCTGTTCCGGGAATCAACACCCTGAACCGCGTGGCTTTGAGGTCTGCAACATTTGGTTCCCAGATTAAAGCAGCACATTTATAGTTTTTAGCAATGGTCGTTGTATTCCCCGGACTATAAAGAGTAAAGACTGGCGTAGTGCTGGAGCAATAGGTCACAAAATCCAGTTTCTGTTCCTGTCCGCTGATGTTACAACTGCCCAGAATGGTACCACTTTCCCCGATAAAGAAGCTACCTGAAGAAGGAGTGGATGCTGTTCCGTTGGCCATCATGCTCAGGTCCTGGTACAGGGTGTATGCTCTTAATGGAATGGTAATGGTCGCTTCGGCTTTTAATCCGAAATTATCTGTAGCGACGACTTTTAGCTTACCTGCATTTTTACGATAGGTATACTCATAATTCAGTGCATACACTTTTTCATTCTGTGTCAGATCTATCTTAGACACCAATGCAAATGTTCCTTCATAGTCATCATAGATCTCGATCAGTTTTAAGCCGTTTTCGGAACTTGCCTTTCCGGTAATGCTCATTTTTCCGTTATTGTCGGGCAGCAGGCTTAAAGGTGTGTTTTCTAATTTAGGAAGGGGAGGTGTAAAAGCGGTTACTTTAATGAAACTTTCAAAAGAAGTGTTATCCAGGTGTTTCACCATCAGCTTTATGCCCGAGACCATTGTCATTTTTGCATTTCCGAAACTGAGGGTAGGGACATTGAATTTATGGTCATTCCTGCTTTCCGCAGAAGGTGTTCCGATATAAATCAGGGAATCAGGAACGTTGTTCCGGACCAGGTAATAATAAATCAGTTTGATCCCTGCAGGCGATTTCAGTTCCCCGTTGATTTCTGTATCAGGGCTGATCTGTTTGGTCGCCATGTTATAACTGAAATCCTTAGTGCTTAGTGCATCCGGACTGCTGCCCGTCGTTTTATCTTTTTTGCAGCCTTGAAGCAGAATGCCGGTCAAAAGCGCAATGGTTAAAAAGGTATTCTTCATCGTGATTTTGTTAAGGATTAATACCCTGGGTTCTGAATGATTTTTATCTGATCGTTGGCATCCAGTTCCCGTTGAGGAATGGGCAGTAACAATTTTTCTTCGGTCAGGTTGGCCTGCAATTCTGCAAGGGTAAATGCCGGACGGTAGGCTTTATAGTGGGAATCAAACTCTAATGCGTAATGATTTTTGATCACTTTTATTGCCTGTCCGGTTCTCAAAAGATCAAAGAACCGCTGATTTTCAAATGCAAATTCAAATCTTCTTTCGTTTAGCAAAGCCGATAAAAAACGAGGCTCATCTGAGAGTGCATTCGGATTACTTCCATCAAGCGGATATTTATAAAACCCGGTGTTAAAATCGCCGGAAGTATAATCAACAGCACCGGCCCTTTCCCTTACCTGATTGATCAGCATGGTCGCCGCATTTCCAAAGCCTAAGGCTTCCGCTTTCATTAACAGCACATCTGAGAACCGGATAATCGGAAAATCATTCTCTGCGTCGAATTTGACCAGCACCGGAGAGATGAATTTTTTGACGTATAATTTGGAAGAATATTTGGCCATGGTGACTGCCTTTCTACTATCTGCGGCTCCTGTAGCAGGGATTTTATAAGCCAGGTCCAATTCATTGGTTGGGAAATTATAACCGCTTCCATCGCCATTTACGATCGCACTGCCACTGGAGGTTGGGGCAAAATTATTTGCCATCAGATTGCCCAGACCAAAGCCACCGGCTTTAAACCTCACTGCAAAGAGAATCTCTTTATTCATCTCATTATTGATGGAAAAGACATCTGCAAAAGAGGGGAGTAAAGCATGTCCGCTATTGCTGATCACTTCATCCAGTAAAGGGAGCGCTGCAGCGGGTTGTTTAGTACTCAGATATACTTTTGCCAGGAGCGCTTTTGCTGCCCATGAAGTGGCGCGTCCAACCTCAGTATTGCTGGCAGGGGAATAGGATGCCGGGGAAAGCAACTCTTTCGCAGCCATCAGATCTGCGATGATCAATTGATAACATTCTGCTACTGGTGTCCTGGTAATTCTCTTTGATTGTTCCGGATCTACAGGCTCAGTAACGAGGAATACATCGCCATATAGCCTGACGAGGTTAAAATAATGGTAGGCACGTAAAAACAGTGCCTCACCCGCAAGCTGGTTTTTCTGCGGCATACTCATCACCGCTGTTCCTTCTCCCAAACTTGTTTTTCCGGCCGCATAGCTGGCGCCAAGACTTTTCAATACATAATTGACCGACCTGATGTTTTTATAGGTTTGCAGCCAATATTGGTAAACTTTATCATGTGCCGAGTTCAGCGTAAACATGTCCAGTTCATTGAATTCGAAATTGATAGCTGCAGAACTATTGGCTACCCCTTGCTTGGAATTGTCCGTTCTGAGGTCGGTTAACATCCACTCATATTCCAGTGGCTTTTGTAATCCGTAATAACAGCCGGTTAATCCTGCTTTAGTTTCCTCATAATTTCTATAAAAGGCATTCACCCCGATGTTGGAAATGGGATCAATGTTGATGATCTTTTTGCAACCCATTGTGCTCATGATCAGTAAAATTCCTGTTCCGATAGGTATCAGCTTTTTCATCTTAAATGTGCTTAGATTTTTCATAATTAGAAGTTAACATCTATCCCAAAAGTGTAGGTCCTGGAAATCGGGAACGCACCGCGCTGGTATCCGTCCACAAGAGGAGAGGAGTATTGCGAAGAAGTGGCTCTGGCTTCCGGGTTTATGCCCCGGTAGGATTTGCCCATCAGGTACAGTAAATTATCTGCGGAGCTGTATACCCGGATTCCGGTAACCCCTAATTTTTTAGTGAATTTAGAAGGGATGGTATAACCGAGGATCACATTTCTGATGGCGGCATAAGAACCATCTTCGATCACATAATCCGTTAACAGCCAGTTTTCTCCGTTCGTGTAATAAGGGGTTTTGCCATCGCCCGGATTTGCGGCACTGATCCACCTGTTTTTGTTAAAGTTTTCATTGTACCTTCTGGATTCGTTATAATTCGCATCTCCATTGATCAGCTTTACCCCCTGAACGCCCTGAATCAAAATGTTCAGGTCAAAACCTTTGTATTTGAAGGTATTATTGATGCCCCAGGTGAAATCCGGAAAAGGACTTCCCAATGAGGTCCGGTCATTGACATCAATCTTATTATCGCCATTTACATCTACAAATTTCAAACCTCCCGGTGCATAATATTTTGCCAGGGTAGAGGTTTGTCCGCCTGCTTTTGCCTCATCAATTTGTGCCTGCGAAGTCCAGACCCCATTTGTTTTATATCCGAAAAACTGAATCGCCGGCTGTCCGACAATGGCAGCATAGATCTCATTCCTTTCGCCATAGTTGTATTGGAAGGGCTCTCCTCCAAGTTCCAGTAATTTGTTTCTGTTGGCAGAAAAATTCAAAGAAGTAGACCATTGAAAATGATCATTTTTAATGTTATGGGAGCTCAGTTCGATTTCCAGACCCTGGTTTCTGATTCTGCCGGAGTTGTCAAAGTATTCGAAAGATCCGCTGAAAGATTGCGTAGAGCGTTTGTATAGTAGTTTATCGGTGTTTGAATTGTAGTATTCCAGCGTCAGTCCGAAGCGGTCTTTCATAAAGCCAAGGTCTAGTCCTGCGTTGAATTCAAAAGTACGTTCCCAGGTGATGTTTGGATTGGCCAATACATCAGAATTTGGGGCAAGGCCAAGGTTGACTGATCCCGTGCCGCTCCCGAAAGAATAGTTGCCCGGATACAGCAGGTTCTGGAAGGCAAAGCTCTGGATCTTATTGTTTCCGGTAGCTCCGTAACTGGCCCTGATTTTCATGTTGCTGATCCAGGAAATGTTTTTCATAAAGTCTTCTTTTCCGATTCCCCATCCGGCAGATACCGCAGGAAAGGAACCGAATTTTTGTCCTTCTGCGAAATAGGAACTGCCATCCATCCTGAAGCTAACTGCCAGAAGGTATTTGTTCTTATAATCGTAAGTGAAACGACCCAGGTAAGAGATCAGGCCGATGCGGTCTTTTAGTGTATTGGTTAAAGCCTGGTCAATTTGCGCGGCTTGATTCAACGTCTCAAAATTGTCGGTAGGGAAGTTTCTTCCGACCATATTTGATTCTTTAATCTGGGTTTGCTGAGTGGTAAAACCCAATAATCCGCTGAAGCTATGGTTCCCTTTAGTCAGGTTATAGTTCAGTGTGTTTTCCAGCAGGAGGTCAAGATAGGTCCTGGTATACAGTGTGGCTTCATTCACATCGCCATCTTTTCGGGCACTGGATTTGGTGAAAGTATTGTTTTCCTGTTGAGAATAATAACCACCTATTGAACTTTTAAAGATCAGGTTTGGCAGGAATTTGATGCTGATATCGCCTCCGCCAAGCATCCTGTAAGTTTGTTGGTCGCGGTTTTCCCGGGCTGCGATAGACACTGGGGTATTGTTACTCGTGGCAAAAGGCTCCACCGGGCCGGTACTCGTCCAGCTGCTTCCATCGGGCATGGTCCCTGAATATTGCAATCCGTTAAAATGGCGCGCCTGTACAAAATCTCCGGGAAGTATATTTGCCCATTGTGAGTTCTGGCGTACATAAGCCGCCGTAAAGTCATTGTGACGAACGGGGAGGAAGGAGCCAAACCTGAAATAATCTGTGAAATTTACCGCAGGTCTTTGTGTTTTAATATAGGAAGGATTAAAATTGATGCTGAAATCTATTTTCTTGCTCAATGCACCATCGACTTTTGCTTTGACATTGATCCTGCTGTTGTCGCTGTATTTCAGCACCGCTTCATCTTTTTGTCCACTTGCAGAAATGTAATACCGGAGGTCTTTTTTACCGCCGGAAATGCCCAGCTGAATATTTTTGATGCCTGCACTTTGCAGTGCTTCCTGTTGCCAGTCTGTAGGAATGCCACTAATCTGGTCTTCGATGATATATGCCGCTCTTTCCGGACCAGTGATCAGATTTTTTGCATTGGCGGGTACTGTCGGGTCATTTTCCCTCAGGGCAGCCTCGGCAAAAAGCATTTTTGTATAGTCAGTAATGCTCATGATCGGGTTGAGTGCATAGGGTTTTTTAAAGCCATAATAGGACTTCAGGCTATACCTTGGCTTGTCTGAATTTCCGCTTTTAGTGGTGATCAGAATGACCCCATTGGCTGCTCTTGAGCCGTAAATAGCTGCGGAAGCGGCATCCTTCAGTACTTCTATAGATTCCACATCCTGTGGATTTACAAAGGATAAACCATCAGGAACGGGATAACCATCTACCACGACCAAGGGCTGTGAGCCGGCGCTGACCGAGCTAAATCCACGCACCCTGACAATGGGTTCTGCACCGGATTCGGAGCTGACATTCTGGATGGTTACTCCTGCAATTTTTCCGATCAGGGCATTGTCCAGACGGGCGGTTGGGATTTCATCCAGATTTTCATTTTTCAATTTACTCACTGCACCGGTTACTGCCGATTTTTTCTGTGTACCATATCCGATCACGACGACCTCGTTCATGGTGTTTGGAATTTCCTGAAGGATGATCGTGATGCTTTCCTCCTTTTTGACGAGGTAAGCCTGGGGTTGAAAACCGAGGAAGTTAAATAGCAATAGCTTTCCCGTTTCGGCGGTGATGCTAAAGGCTCCTTTGTTATCGGTTACGGCACCTTGTTTGGTGTCTTTTACCGTCACAGATGCACCTGGTAAAGTTTCGCCCGTTGCGGATTTCACCACACCTTGTACTTTTACCTTGCTTTGTGACCATCCTGTGTTTGCGAACAGGAAACAGGAGATCATCAGCATCCCTATGCTTCGTAACAAAACTTTAAAATTCATATTTGGTTAATTTATATTTGGTTCAGGTTGCTCGTTTTATGGACTAATTATAGCCGGTATTCTGTGTCAGATTGCCTTTGCTCAGGTCTATTTCTGTCTGGGGAATAGGAAAGACCAGACGGAAAGCCGGAACGGTGATCGTCGGATTTCCGGTCGCCGATAGGTAAGCATTGAGGATGGAAATGGTATTCGCTTCCTCCATTCTGATCAGGTCATACCAGCGTTGGTTTTCAAAACCAAATTCCAGTTTTCTCTCTTTCAGGATCGCTGCTCTGGCGGTTTCCTTACTATTGAGGACCGTGGCATGATAAGCACTGGCTGAGGCCCTGTTTCTAACTTCATTTAAAGGATCGATCACTTCGTTGTTAGGGGCAGGAAGCAATTCATTAGAGACTTCCGCATACATCAGCAATACATCCGCAAAACGAAGTACTGGAAAATCATTTCCTGCATCTCTTTGAGGAGCGGTAGGATCGAGAAATTTGGTACATAGCCCGTTGGTCGCATTGAAGGTGCTTACTTTCCGGACATCTGTACTTTCAAACAGGGCCTGGTAAGGGGCGGAGGCTTTTACATTTCGGGCATCTCCGTTATTGGAATATTCATAAGAAAATGAATTTCCTTCTCCATTGGCACTTGCTTTATAGCGTACTGCAAAAAGAATCTCTTTGCTCATTTCCGAGGTGTTGCTGAAGATGGCTGCATAAGAAGGATTTAGCTGATAAGTATTGCCTTTGAAATTAACACCTACTAAAGGATCCAGTTGTAACTTCGCGTTTGGATAATCTTTTAAGGTCAGGTACACTTTGGCCAGTAATGCCTGCGATGCGCCTTTAGTTGCTCTGGCCAGTTGATTGTTTGGCCAGGAAACGGGGCAGGAAGCTACTGCAGTCTGCAGGTCTGTTTTCAGCTGATGATAGATTTCCGTTTTAGGAATGCGTTTAAACTTCCCGAAATCATCGTACTTTATGGAGGCAGTCAGTAGTGGAACATCACCATATAACCTCACCAGGTTGAAATACATCAGGGAGCGGATAAATTTAGCTTCCCCTTCAAAGGATTTCTTTTTTGCAGGATCGGTTACGTTGTCCAGGTATTTCAGCACCAGGTTGCAGCGTGCAATCGTATTGTAAGTTCGCTGCCAGTAATCCAGCACAAAGAAATTGGAAGGTGCATCCCTGAAAAACTTGATGGCACCCCAATCGCCCTCCAGGGAAACACCTGAAGTATTGTCGGCCCTGATTTCAGTGAGCTTAAATTCAATGTCGTATACTTTTTGCAGTCCGTCGTAACAGGCGATTACACCTGCTTCTACCTCTTCCGTGTTCCGATAATAATTTTGTTCGGTCAGATTGGAAATTGGTTTTTCATCGAGGAATTTTTTGCAGCTGGTAAAACTTAAAGTCAGGACAACTGCGAGGAATATTTGAGCTCTCATTGGAGTAGGTTTTAATTTAAAAATTAGCGTTAATACCAAAAGTGATGTTTCTTGTAATGGGTGCAGAACCTCTCTGGTAGCCATTTTTTAGTGGATCATCGGTATATTCGTTGACCCCTTCCGGATTGTAGCTGGAATATCCTTTGGCAAATTTGTACCATAGATTTGCAGCGGAAGCATAGATTCTCAGGTTGCTCGCTTTTATCGCGTTCAGCCATTTTGCATTTAGAGTATACCCCAGATTCAGACTGCGCAGGGCGATGAAGGAAGCATCTTCAATGGAATACCTGCTTTCCGTTTTGTACCTGGTCTTTGCCTGTAAATCTGCAGGCAGCGTCAGGTAGGCTGAAGTACCCGTAGCTGAAAACTGTGTTTCATAATAGTTGGGATCTGCATTGAATACACTTGCGCCATGGGAGCCCTGTAACACAAAACTCAGGTCGAAATCTTTGTATTTGACGTTACTGGTTAACCCCCAGGTAAATTTAGGTGTAGGCTGTCCAAGTATCACCCGATCCTGTTCATTTACCACACCGTCTCCGTTCATATCCCTGGCAATGACCCGGTCTGAATGCACATTAGTAGGCCAGAAATTTCCGGCTACCTCAATGTCGCGATCATATTCATAACCATAGAACTGAACCAATGGCTGGCCTACCTGAGCAAGAAAATAATTGAGTCTTTTTGGATCTCCGATACTGATGATGGAATTGCTGTTTCCCAAAGCTTTAACCTTGTTTTTATTGGTCGCTGCATTGGCACTCAGGCTCCATTTAAAATGCTCATTGTCGATGATTTTGGCGCCTAATTCTATCTCTAATCCCTGGTTTTGTACTTCTCCGATATTGGTCCATACTCCGTTACTGCCGGTAATCGTGTTGATGGGCAGAAAGAAAAGCAGGTCTTTGGTGGTAGAACGGTAAGCATCAACAGTTAAGGTAAACCTGTTTTTGAAAAAGGCCATGTCTACTCCGGCATTTAAGCTGAAGCTGCGTTCCCATCCCAGATCCGGATTGTCGTAAAAGCTGGAATTAAAACCCAGGCTTGTCGCATCGCCAAGAATGGCGCCTACGGTATTTACATTGGCAAATGCCCGGTAGTTTCCGATATTGTTATTTCCTGTAGCCCCGTAGCTTGTTCTGATTTTCAGGTCGTTTACAAAAGCCTCTTTATCATAAAAATCTTCATTGCTGACTCTCCAGCCCAGGGACGCAGAGGGGAAATATCCCCATCGGTTATTTGCCCCAAATCTGGAACTGCCATCCCATCTGGAACCTACGGAGATCAGGTATTTGTTGTCGTAAGCATAATTCGCTCTGAAAAGAACGGAAGCCAATGCACTTCTTTCCTCATTAGAGGTTAAGGAGCTCATGGTCCCCGCATTTAAGGTGGGGATTTCATCCGTTGAGAAATTGGTCGCCGCTGCATTGCTGCTGGTTATTTTTGTCGTTTGCGCTGTGAAACCAGCGATCACACTCAGGTCATGTTTACCAAAGCTTTTGGTATAGTTCAGGATGTTTTCATTTAATAAATCAATGGTCTGACTATTGGCAAGACTGCCTTTGGTAGAGGCTTGCGCTACCGCTGCTCCCTGTAAAAAGGGATCTCTTGTGGCCCATGATTTTTGAAAAAAGTCGTTCCGGGAATTGCTGATAAAAGCGCCTCCGGATACTTTTAAAAAAAGGTCTTCTGTGAAGTTATACTGGACATTGGCATTGGCCAGTGTTTTGGAAACGGAAGTGGTATTGTTGATGCCATACAGGTTACTGTATCCGTTGTTATTTGCGGTAGCTGATAAATTAATCCCTTTATAGCGGGGATTGGTTGCGGGGTCGAAAGCCCTTTGATGAACGATATTGCCAACTGGTAGTCCCGTTGCATCAGAAATATTTTGTGTCGCATAAAGCGGAAGCCAGGTTGCGAAGCTTCTCAGCAGGTCATGAACCTTATATACCGGTGCATCCTGTACGGTGTAAGAAGGGGTCAGGCTCAGGCCGATCTTCCATTTTTTATTCGGTGTAATGTCAATGTTCGCTTGTCCGCCGTAGCGTTTGTAATTGTTGGTGGCGATGACTCCTTTATCAAAGAGTGCTTCACCGGAAATGTAATATTTAACCTTCTCTGTTCCTCCGCTGACATTCACCTGTGCATTTTGAAAGGATCCATTTCTGAATACAATATCTTGTGGGTCGGTAGGAACATCGTATTGTTGTGCCGCCAGAAGTTCCGGAGATAAGACGCCGTTGTTAACCGACTTTACATGGTCCGACCATTCGGAAAGGCTGGGGAAGTTTAACCTTCTGTACACCTCTTTGAAACCTGCCGAAGTATTCAGGCCGACTATAGTTTTTCCGTTTTTACCTGATTTGGAGGTGATCAGAATCACGCCATTTGCTCCTCTGGAACCATAAATGGCAGCAGAAGCTGCATCTTTTAAGACCTCAATACTTTCCACGTTATTCATGTCTACGGAGGAAAGGTCGGTTGGAACCGGATAGCCATCAATTACGATGAGTGGATTTGTCCCGGCGGTGATGGAGGCCGCGCCACGGATACGGATTACCGGTGCTGCACCTGCGGTGGCATCGGTAGTTTGGATTTGTACACCTGCCAGTTTCCCCGCCAATGCCTGATCTGCCCTGGATACCGGGATCTGGTTCAGGTTGTCATTACTGAGCCTGGCCACTGCACCGGTGACTGATGATTTCTTTTGTGTTCCATAGCCAATAACCACAACGGTATTCATCGTGTTTTCCTGAGCGGCAAGAACAACCGTAATGGTTTCGTTTTTGCTAACGGGATAAGTTTTTGACTGATAGCCGAGGTAATTGATCAGGAGGTTTTTTCCGGCATCTACGGTAATTGAAAAGGCACCTTTATCATCGGTCACTGTCCCTTGTTTACTATCGGCAACTGTAACGGATGCGCCAGGTAGTATTCCACCCTGTTCATCTTTTACGATGCCCTGGATCGTTACTTTAGTCTGAGAAAATGCCGGTTTCAAAATCAGAAAACAGGAAATGACAAGGAGGAGCATACCTCGTAAGTAAACTTTCGAATTCATATTTAGTCGATTTATATTTGGTTCAGGTTGTCTCTACTTGGTAAAATCCCCATTTACGGTAGAAAACAGATTTTTAGGCATTGTTTAATTACGGGAGGCCGGAGCCTCCCGTATGGTTATTCCGGTTTAAGAAAAGTTTAAACCGCCATTGATGTCGATATTTGTTCCGGTGATGTAACTCGCCTGGTCTGATGCGAGGTATACAATCAGGTCTGCGACTTCCGAAGCTTGTCCTTCTCTTTTCAGTAAGGTTGCATTGGCCACATTTACCCGCACTTCAGGCTTGCTGAAAGTATCATGAAAAGTGGTCGCGATCATTCCTGGTAAAACTGCATTTACGCGGATGTTTTTTGGTCCGAGTTCCTTTGCGAGTGCCCTGGTATAGGTGGTTACCCCACCTTTAGCGGTAGCGTAAGCACTTGCGCCCGGTCCGCCGCCATCTCTTCCGGCAAGGGAAGATAGGTTAATTATGGATGCACCGGAGCCCATGTAAGGGATGGTGGCTTTACTCACCAGGTAAACACTTTTCAGGTTGAGGTCCATCACTGCATCCCAGAAATCTTCATCCAGTTCTGCGGTTGGTTTTCTGGCCACCATTCCTCCTGCAACGTTCACCAGGATATGGATCTCCTCACCGAAGGCAGCCCTTGCCTGTTCGATCAGTTGGGTCACCTCTGCAGATTTCGTCACATCCCCTTTTACGATGATGGCTTCGCCGCCATTTTCTTTGATCAGATTTAAAGTTTCCTCTGCATTGGCCAGGTTGCTCAGGTAATTGATCACCACTTTAGCTCCTTCTGCTGCCAGCTGTAAGGAAACAGCTCTTCCGATATCTCTTGAACCACCGGTTACAATTGCTACTTTATTTTTTAAACGCATATTAAAATATTTATGAATGAATGATTTTTTTAGAAGTAATGTATTTGATGCAGATCCAGGTAATCGGAACCAGAACTGCGGCCAGCACGAAGAAAGAGACATAGCTCGTTTTCGTCATTGCAGGCACTGCCCAGGTTGTGATCAGGGTGCCAACTACTGCTGCGGTACCTCCCATGCCGGCTACCGTGCCTACATTTTTTCCATTGAAATAATCGCTGGGTAAGGTTTGCAGGTTGCCGATCAGGAATTGAAAACCGAAAAGGGTGGTTCCAATTAATACCATCGCCAGTGATGGGTTTGCTTTCAGTCCGTCCAGGTTATAGACGATGGCAATTAGGGAAACCAGCATTATGCCACAGCCCAGCGCCACAGAATTTTTTCTTGCTTTGACCGCCTCGACTCCCCGTTTTACCTGCCAGGAAGAATGGTAACCGCCCAACAGACTGCCGATCGCAGCAAACAGGTAGGGCAGCCAGGTAAAGGCACCGATCTGTTTGATGTCAAAGAGAAACTGCTCTTTCAGGAAAGTCGGCAGCCAGGTCACAAACAGCCACCATACCGGGTCAATAAAGAACCGGGCCATAATGATGCCCCAGGTATTCCTGAATTTCAACAATTCTCTCCAGCTCAGGACTGGAGCCACTTCTACAGAACTGTTGCTTTCCGGATCTGTATCGAGGATATAGTTTCTTTCTTTTTCTGTCAGCCATGGATGTTTTTCGGGAGCTGCTTTATTGATGATCAACCAGGGGATGATCCAGATCAGACCTAAAGCTGCGATGAGGACAAAAGTCATCTTCCAGCCAAAAACGATGTACAGAAAAGCAATGATGGGGGCGGAGACCACCGATCCCAGCGATGCACCTGCGCCAAAGATCCCTTGTGCAATGGCCCTTTCTTTTGCCGGAAACCATTCTGCATTGCTCTTGGTGGCTCCGGGCCAGTTGCCCGCCTCGGAAAAGCCCAGCATAAACCGGAAGATGTTAAAAGACATCAGCGATCTTGCAAAAGAATGCAGGGCAATGGAAATACTCCAACCGATGATCGAAATCGTCATTCCCAATCTGGTTCCTACTGCATCCATCAGTTTACCGGTAAAGGTCTGGCCTAATGCATAAGCGATCATAAAGAAGGTCGTGATCAGTGCGAGTGCATTTTTATTGTCTGCATCCGCAATCCCAAATTCTTTGTAAATGTAGGGCCACATGATATTGATGGCACTTCTGTCGATATAGTTGATCACTGTTGCCAGGGCAATCAGCGCAACGATGTACCACCGTAATCCTTTGATCTTCATAGCCCCAGTCCTTTCAGAAATTCCATGATCTTCGCATTGACCATTGCATGTTCCTCTGCAGGAAATTTCCCATGTAAGCCACCTTTTACGGTGATGAATTCATTTTTTACACCCATTTCGTCGAGTTTCGCCTTCAGGGCGACAGATTGCTCATAGGGAACGATCGGATCGGCATCGCCATGTACGATAAATACAGGCGGACTGCTTTTTTTTACCTGATAAAGGGGAGATACTGATTTAGCAAAGTCTGTATCTTCTGCTTTTGCACCCAGCCAGCTGGTGGCTGACTTACTGGTTTTCAATTTACCATAACCCCAGTCCCAAACATCCGTGATGCCATATTTATCGATAATGGCAGCCACTTTGATGTTTTCTATTCCTTTGCAATTGCCATCAAAAAGATGATCATTTTCCATTAAACCTCCCATCAATGCCAGGTGCCCGCCAGCGGAAGCACCCATGATGACAATTTTGCTGACATCAATATTGAGCGTCTTTGCATGGCTGATCAGGTAAATCAAAGCACAGCGTGTGTCTTCTATAGCTGCAGGAGCGGTGGCAGCAGCGGTCAGCCGATATTCAATATTCGCTACGGCGTAGCCTTTTTTAAAGAAAGGACTGAAGCCGCCCTGAGATTCTTTAGTTCCTTTATTCCAGCCTCCACCATGAATGTTGATGACCAAAGGCGAAGCTGCTCCCCCTGTTGGTGGCAGGTATAAATCCAGTTTTCCTTCCCAGCCGTTTACTTTGGTGTATACGACATTGAGCTGTTCGCTGAATCCTTTAGGATATTGTACTTTCTTAACGGTGGCTGTGTCTTGTGCACTGAGGCTAAATGTGGTCCATAGCAGCGTGCATAGTATCATGAGTTTTTTCATTTGATCAAGGTTTTAGGTTTACAAGAAATCTTCCCGGTGAGGGGAGAATACGTCAATGAGGATTCCCGGTTCAAGGCATACACATCCGTGGATTTCGTGTGGAGGAGCGTAAAAGCCATCTCCCTTTTTCAGAATTCTTTTCTCTTCACCGATCCTCATTTCAAACACACCGCTATCTACATAGGTGACCTGCGAATGGTGGTGCTCATGCAGGACTCCGATGGCTTCTGCTTCAAATTTGGCTTTCACCAACATGATCTTATCGTCGTATCCGTAAACTTGCCTTTTGACCCCGTTCTTTAGGTCCTGCCATTCCACCTGTTCTTCTATTTGAAATAAATTGCTCTGTATCATATTGATTAGTTGATTTTTATGAAGTTTTCTTTGTTGTTGTAATTGATCTGATACTGGTAGGTTTTTCCTTTGACTTTAAAAGAAAGGGAAGCCTGGTTTGGGTTGCTTGTAATGATCTTCAGATCGCTGACCAGACTGTTTGCCCCGGTAGTGGTTTCGCTCACCGGATTGATTTGCCCATGGCTCTCGGTGATGCTGAAAAAGAGCTGATCTTTGCTGTCTGTAGAAGAAAGTATAAAGGCTTTGCTTTCCAGTAGATTGGAGTCCGGATCATTGGCCCCAAGCGATACCAGTTTTAAATTCAGAGGAGCATCTGTAGCAAAATGAACCGTGTAAAAGCGTTTGTTGTTTAAGATGCTGAGGTATCCGCTTTTTTCAGGAACAGCTTGTTCTGCATTGAGCCAGAGGTGTTCATATCCATACTTACTGCCCAGTGGTTTTAACTGATCGGTATGGTTCTTCGTTTTTGGGGAGACATCTACCAGATGTCCTTTATACCAAAAGGGAAGGTCATATTGATGTGCTTTCTCTGAATTCACGCGAAAGATGTCGATCAGCAGGGGCTTTTTAAGCTCCTGAACTTTTAACAAAGCAGTGGTTCTGCTCATTTCCACTCCCGGGTAGGCATGACTTTCTTTGGCACTAAAGACCTGCAGGTCTTTATCGCTTTTAAAATAGCTGACCTGCCCTGAGCTTTGTTGGGCAAGGTCTGCATTGGCTTTGAAGTTGGAGGTCTGGTCTACGGTTAAGGTATTGTGGGCAATGGTTTGTTTGGCCCATGTTTTATTTTCAGGAAGGTAATCACCACCTTTTTTAGATTCTATGTTGATGAACCTTGCAGAACCATAATCAGGGAATATTTCGACGCCATTGTCATAATATAAAAGATTCAGGCGGTCGAAATGTCCATGTCCCATTCCTTGCGAAGCTGCTTTAACGAGTACGGCCTGCTGGTCTTCATTGTTGCCGAACCTCAGGATTCCCAATCCTCCTTCATCTCCGGAAGCACCGTCTTTGATCAGCTGACTTTGGTAGACAAACGGTTTCGATTTTCCTTCGCTAAGGTCTTTGGCAATTTTTAGGCCTGCATCGGAAACGATTACTTCGCCTTGTTGCTCTGCAATGTCTAAAAGCTCTGCTGAAGCTTTGATGTCCGCATAAGCGATGTCTACCCCATATATCAGCTCGGAAGACTCATAGGTTTTACCTTTGATGGCATCGTTGATCGGAAAGAATGTCCCGTCGGTATAGGTGAGCTGTAGTGAGGTTTGAATGGCTTTTGCGAGTAGCTGGTCACGGTATTGGAATATTTTTAATTCCGGTTGATAGTTGTTGATGGTTTTAGCAAAGATGACAAAAGGGAGCAGCGCATATCTTTGGTAATAAGGACCTTCTGTGTAATACCCGTCAGGAGAAAAGAGTTGGTCAATTTGTGCGAGGTAACCTGTTTTTCCGTCTTTTGCAGAACCTTTCAAAGCCATCTGTACATAGTCCGGTTTATTGATGACGTATCCGGTCATACCTACTGCAGCCACATCCCAGGTGGCATGGTTATGGATTTTGTTGAAAGTTTCCGCACAATCTACCGTGAAAAACTTAAGAATAGGTTCAAATAGTTTTGATTCAATGGTTTTTCTATTGCTGACAGATAAGGCGTCATGAACCAGGTCGTAACTTTGAATGGTGTAGACCTGCCAGACAAAATCATTGAGGCTCTGCCAGAAAATTCTTCCTCCCTGGTGGCCTTCTTTTCTCTTTGGGTGCAGAGGCCACTTTTCATATTCTGCAGCGTATTTTAAGAGCATCTGTTCTACGTAGGTGGCATATTTTTTATCTGCGCTGATCTGATAAGCAATTCCGCAATTCAGCATATTGGTATAGTTCTTTTTATGCTGCTCATGACTTTTTCCGCCTCCGGCATCCTTAGGTGTAGGTACTTCAATAGGTTCCAGGATGGCTTTATCGGCATCAGATTTTACTTTCTTCCAGGACTTTTTAAGCAGGGGATAGGTCTGTATACCTTTTCTTAGCGCTTCTGTATTTTGCTTGCTGAGCATGATAGAAGGATGCTCCTGCGAGAAGGAAGGAAGGGTGAAAAAAAGGCAAATAGCGCCCCATACCAACTTTTTTAAGTAGTTCATAATGATTTTAAGAAGATTAAAATTTAAGGCTTATGCCATTTTTTTGAGGGCGTTTTTATTTAGTTACCATGTACAATTTTTTGTGCGGCAAAGCCCGCTTTACTAATCTGGAACATATCATTTAAATGTGCTGCAACTGCATTTTCTGCCGCATCAATATCCTGGTCCTGTATTGCTTTTAAGATTTTGCGATGTTCTTCAATAGCAAGGATGCCACGGTTATCTCCACAGATCTTATTTTCTACGATGCTTTTGATCAGGTCAGGAATAAGAATGAGGATCATCGATTCGATGACCGAATTCTTGGAAGCCTTAGCGATGCAGATGTGAAAGATCATGTCTTCTTCTACAGCATTCTGGCTGGCATTTACTTTTGCCTCATAATCCAGTAAAGCTTCGTTCAGGTTAATCAGGTCCTGCGCTGTTCTTCGCTCTGCGGCAAGCTTTACGGCATCCAGTTCCAGGTAATACCTGGCCTCCAGAAGCGCATTAAAATCTTCTTTATTGAATTTAATGATGTCAGTAATGATGCTGTCCAGGACTTTGATACTTAAGCCGGAAACATAAGTGCCACTTTGAGGGTTGGTTTTCAGGAGTCCATAGAACTCGAGTTTTAAAATGGCTTCACGAACATAACTGCGACCTACACCAAACTTCTCTGCAAGCAGTCTTTCGGCAGGAAGGCGATCTCCGGGCTGAAGTTGTCCGGAAGTAATGAGTTGTTTCAGCTGCCCGATGATCTTATCTACGGGAGTCTCCACCTCTATAGATCTGATCGTTTCTATAAATGATTTCATACGATATATTTGGTTTACCAATTATTGGTTTACCAAATCTATAAAATAAAACCATTAATCAAAAATTATTTGAAGTTCTGGGGGAAAGCGGGGCGTTGGGGATGGCAAAAGTGGAGAGCGGAAGTTTTATGTATGTTTAAAGCTCGGCCTTTTCGGGGATAGGTATGACAATGTTCTTCACCAGAGAATAGTCTTTTTCTTCATAATTCCATTCCAGGGTCATCTTCCATTTTCCTTTTTTTATTCCATCTAATGGAATCTCTAAAATGCCTTCAGGATCGCTCCTGAGGTATTTTATGATTGCAGGATCCTTTATATTATCTCTGTTCACAAAGAAAGCTTTCACTGCAACCTGATGCTCAAAACACATATTAATCTTTGTCATAGAATTGGTAATTAGCACTGGCAGAATTTCAATAGAAAAGCGTAATTAATAAACCATTGAAAGCCCTAAAATGTTTGGAGATTTGATTAATTATCAGTTTGTTATAAGGAGATGTGTAACGTTGTTTTTACCGGATTTGTTTTTAATCGGACTGACATTGGTCGGATAGTGTTATGATAGTGTTGTGATACTGGTCGACTCTTCTCTATGTTTCGTTCGACTCTTCTTCGAGTCGGAGTCGAAGAACACTTGCAAAGACTTCGCACCATATTCGGCCGGAACACAGAGAACGATACAACACTACCATAACACTATCCGACCAGTGTCCTGTCTTCCTTCGTTCCTTGTTCGACTACAACAGTTAACTGAAACGTCCCATGAATGTATCCGGAACGTACCAGGAACGTCTTTTTGCATGAAAAGATGTTACTGGTATATATCCAGGGTATTTCCAGGACGTCTCAGTTAACTGTTATGATCGAAGGAGAATCCTACCGGTTCTTTTGTTGGTTTCGCTGATATTATGTAAATCTTTCCCGAAATGATATAAAATAGTTCCCCGCTCGGGGAGGTACCTTTGTCTTAGAATCTAAACAAGATACGTCATGAAAGAAAATATAGAAACCCTTACCTTGCCCGTTTTAGGAATGACCTGTGCCTCCTGTGCTACGAGTGTCCAATCCATGATTGCTGCGCAGGAAGGGGTGGATCATGCGGAAGTGAATTATGCCACTCAATCTGTCAAAGTAACTTTTCACCCGGATCAGGTACAGCCTGCTGCCTTTCAGAAAGTAGTACAATCTATCGGCTATGACCTGATTCTGGAAAGCGAGGGAGCTAAAGAAAAACAAGAAGAACTGCAAAAGAACAATTATGAATCTTTAAAAAAGAGAATGATTGCTTCTTCGATCCTGGCACTGCCGGTGGTCATTATTGGAATGTTCTTTATGGATATGCCTAATGGCAATTATTATATGCTGGCATTGACCACGCCAATCCTTTTTATTTTTGGACGAAACTTCTTCATCAATGCCTGGAAACAGGCACAGCATGGAAAAGCCAATATGGATACATTGGTGGCCCTAAGTACAGGGATTGCCTATATTTTTAGCGTGTTCAATACTTTTTACCCTGAATTCTGGCATTCCAGAGGACTCCATCCTCACGTATACTTTGAAGCCGCTGCCGTGGTGATTGTCTTTATCATGCTGGGGAAACTGCTCGAAGAAAAAGCAAAATCGAATACTTCTTCCGCCATTAAAAAGCTGGTTGGCTTACAGCCGAAAACAGTGTATCTGGTTACGGAAGATGGAGAAAAGGAAATTCCGGTGTCAGATGTGCGCATCGGGGATCAGCTGATGGTGCGTTCAGGAGAAAAGATTCCTGTGGATGGGATCGTCTACTCGGGCAGTTCATTTGTGGATGAAAGTATGATTACCGGCGAGCCTGTAGCAGTTTCCAAAACGGAGGGCGATAAAGTATTTGCGGGAACGATCAATCAAAAAGGTACGTTCCGTTTTAAAGCAGAAAAGGTAGGCGGGGAAACCATGCTTGCCCAGATTATAAAACTGGTTCAGGATGCACAGGGTTCCAAAGCACCTGTACAAAAACTGGTCGATAAGATTGCTGGGATCTTTGTCCCTATAGTCATGCTGATTGCCGTTTTGACTTTAGGTGCCTGGTTGGTTTTTGGAGGAGAACATGCCTTTACTCATGGTCTTTTAGCAATGGTGACTGTACTCGTGATTGCCTGTCCTTGTGCGTTAGGGCTGGCAACACCTACAGCCATTATGGTCGGAATAGGGAAGGGTGCCGAAAGTGGAATCCTGATCAAAGATGCGGAAGCATTGGAACTGGGATATAAAGTAAATGCAGTGATCCTGGATAAAACAGGGACCATCACAGCAGGGAAACCAGAAGTAACCGCGGTAGAATGGGCTGCAAAACTGCCGGTAGAGAAATCGCAATTGTCGGAAATCCTGATGGCACTGGAGTATGCTTCGGAGCATCCACTTGCCGAAGCCATTGTAAGTCACTTAAAAGAAGCGGGCGTAAAACCGGCACTGATCAGTGACTTTGAAAGCTTAACAGGTAAAGGAGTAGAAGGGATATTCAATGGCAATAAATACTGGGCAGGAAGCCATAAAATTTTAAAGGAGCAAAAGATTGCTGTTGCTAAAGAAATAGAAAGTAAAGTCCTCGCTTTGCAGGAACAGGCACAAACGGTGATTTACCTGGCCAATGCGACACAAGTGTTGGCGATTGTGGCCATCGCAGATCAGATCAAAGCTGGTTCGGCTAAAGCGGTTGCCGCCTTAAAAGATCAGGGCATAACCGTATACATGCTTACCGGCGACAACCAGCAGACCGCGGCCTCTGTGGCTAAACAGGCCGGAATTGAGCATTTCAAAGCCGAAGTTCTGCCTTCAGACAAAGCCGATTTTGTAAAGGAATTGCAAGCGCAGGGGAAAGTCGTTGCCATGGTAGGTGATGGAATCAATGACAGTCAGGCTTTAGCCCAGGCAGACGTTTCAATTGCCATGGGGAAAGGTTCTGATATTGCCATCGATGTGGCGAAAATCACCCTGGTTTCCTCAGACCTGCAGCAGGTTCCTAAAGCATTAAGACTTTCTAAACTAACGGTACGTACGATTCGCCAGAACCTTTTCTGGGCATTTATCTATAACCTGATCGGCATTCCTATTGCTGCGGGTCTGCTTTATCCTTTCAACGGGTTCCTGTTAAACCCAATGATTGCAGGAGCTGCCATGGCTTTGAGTTCTGTATCTGTAGTCGGAAACAGTCTGAGGCTAAAACTCTCAAAATTAAGTTAATCAATCATAATTAAATAATTCAAATGGAAACGTTAAAATTCAAAACTACGATCAAATGTGAAGGCTGTATCGCAACCGTTACCCCGCATTTAAACAACCTTTCTGCAATCTCTAAATGGGAAGTGGACACGACCAGTCCAGACAAAATCCTTACCGTAGAAGGGGATGAATCATTGGATGCCCAGGTGATTAAAGACACCTTGAGCAAAGCCGGGTACGCATCTGAGAAAATATAAGCCATTGACAATTAGTGGTATAATGTCGTAAATTTAAATGGAGAAACCTGAACTTCAGGTTTCTCCTGATTTATTTAGCATCTTTGCAGGGAACACAATAGCCATTTGTTATTCCTAAAATGAAAAGAATTGGAGCTTTAAGTTTTGCCGCATTTTACCTGATGTTAACCACAGGTCTGTTTGTGTGTATGCTCCATTGCTCCGGTCAATCCTTATTTGTTCATAAAAAGACACACCATGCCGCGGCTGAAAACACCGCAGGACATCACGCAAAATCAGGGACATCTGCCAAATCTTGTGCTCAGGATAAGGATTGCAAATGCTGTGATGAACATGGGGAATATGTGATCAAAGAAAACATCAAAAGAACGGCATCAGTACAATTAACTGCGCCTAGTATTTTGCTTAGCCTTATTCAAACTTCTTTTCCTGGTTTAGTTCTTTCGGAAAAGCTGATCAACGCTAAAAAATGGCACCTGGACACCGGGCCGCCACTTTATGTAAAAACACCGCTTTACATTTCGAACAGGGTATTGCTGATTTGATTCAAATCCGATTTTCAGGGAGCTGGGGCCGTTTGCGCGCTGCTGCCATATCTGAATTGAATTTTTAATCAAGCTTGAATACTCATGTTATTACACGTAAAAAATATGGTTTGCGGCCGTTGTATCGTTGCAGTCCGCCAACAAATGGAAAAATTAAATTTCCTGGTTTCTGACATTACTCTGGGAACGGTAGAGATTCATCCCACTCCGGAAGGAATACAGCTGGAAAATATTGGAACCTCATTGAAATTGCTGGGCTTTGAACTGATCGATAAAGAAAAAGATCAGCTCGTAGAGCGGGTAAAAAATGTCATCATTGAGCTCGTTCATCATTCTGATCTTTCCAATCTAGATCAAAGCATGGTCAGTATGATCGCCTCTGGCGTAAACAGGGATTATACCTATCTCAGTCGCCTGTTTTCCGATTCCGAAGGACTGACCATAGAAAAGTTTATCATCTATCAGAAAATTGAAAAAGTGAAGGAGCTGATCGGATATGGAGAAATGAACCTCAATGAGATTTCAGTGAAAATGGGCTATAGCAGTAGTTCGCATCTCTCTGCGCAATTCAAAGCTATTACCGGACTTTCCCCAAGCAAGTTTAAAGCTGCAGGGAGCCTGGGGCGGACGGCGATCGACAAAATTTAAAAAGATATTTTAAGAAAAGAGATGAGAGCAGAAAAAGCACGGGAAAGATCATTCTGATTCCCTGAGTTCAGAATTTTATAAAATAATCCCATAATTATATAAAAATATAAGCTGTTAATTTTCAAACTTTGAACCTTAAATGAAAAGAACTCTGTTAACCATACTTGCTGTCTTCTACCTGGGTGTTTCCAGTGGGGCGACGCTGCACTTCCATTATTGCATGGGGGAGTTGGTGAGCTGGGGTTTAGATCAGCAAAATAAAGACACCTGTGGTCTTTGCGGAATGCCTAAAGGAACACCAAAAGCCAAGGCAAAATCCTGCTGTGAGGATGAAAAACAACAGCCAAAAGTGGATAAATCTCAGAAAGCCAATGTTCCGGTTTATGAGTTTAATGCGGCCTTATCGGCGGTGATCCTACCTGCGTTATTTGTAAATTACCAACCACAGGTTCCGCTTAAAATTACCAGGGAAGCATTGAGCAATGCACCCCCGGACGGCAATAAAATTCCCGTCTTCCTGAAAAACTGTACCTACAGAATATAATACCCTTTTCTTTTGTTTCCTGACGCGTTCGCGTCCTGGTTATGATGTAATCGTAGCCCATTTTTTATTAAATCCATTTTCTTAAATAACCATTATTATGAAATCATTAAGATTCCTATCGGCGGTCGTATTGACCTTCCTGAGCATTGCTGTATTTGCGCAATCTAAAATAGACAGTATTAAAGTGCGTGGTAACTGTACCATGTGTAAAAAGAAGATAGAAACTGCCCTGAAAGTGCCTGGTGTAAGTGCGGCAAACTGGAGCCCGGAAACAAAAGTGTTAAAGGTAAGCTATGATTCTTCTGTCATCACCAATGACCAGATACAACAAAAGGTAGCGGCTACAGGTTACGATACCCAGAAGTTTAAAGCCAGCGATGAAGCGTATAACAAGCTTCATGGATGTTGCCAATATGAGCGTGAAGGAGAAGAAAAACTTCCCGTTAAAGGCCAGAAAAAACACTAGTTCCTGATTGTTGATCTCAGCATCATTAAAATAAAAAAATGGTACATAAAATTATAGAATGGTCAATGCGCAATCGGTTTATTGTGCTGGTGCTTTCTTTGGGGCTTTTTGTCTGGGGCATTTATGCCGTTAAGAAAAATCCCATAGATGCGATTCCTGACCTGTCAGAAAACCAGGTGATTGTATTTACAGAATGGATGGGCCGCTCACCGCAACTGATCGAAGATCAGGTCACCTATCCGCTGGTCACCAATTTGCAGGGGATTCCTAAGATCAAGTATGTTCGTGGTTCCTCCATGTTCGGAATGAGTTTTATCTATGTCATCTTTGAAGACGATGTGGATGTCTATTGGGCAAGAGAAAGGGTATTGGAGCGGATCAGTACGATCTCGAAGACCCTGCCCGATGGTGTTGCCCCTCAGCTGGGGCCGGATGGAACAGGGGTAGGTCATGTGTTGTGGTATACTCTGGATGCCCCGGATATGGACCTTGGAGAACAAAGGGCCATCCAGGACTGGTATGTGAAGTTTGCTTTACAAACGGTTCCCGGAGTGAGTGAAATCGCTTCTTTTGGAGGGTTTCAGAAACAATATCAGATCTCTATAGATCCGAATAAACTGCTTTATTATAAGTTATCTGCCCCGGAGGTGATTGCAGCGGTACGAAGCAATAACAATGAATCCGGAGGGAGGAAGTTTGAGATGAGTGATATGGGCTATATCATTAAAACTTCCGGATACCTCAAATCCATTAAAGAAATCTCAGACATTCCCGTGAAAAACCAGAACGGAACGCCGATCCGGATTTCGGATCTGGCTACGGTCCAGATGACCGGAGAAACGAGGTTGGGAATTTTCGACCAGAACGGAGAAGGAGAACGTGCAGGTGGGATTGTTGTGATGCGTTATGGTGAGAATGCTGCGGAGGTGATAGAGAAGGTAAAAGAAAAAATGAAAGAAGTGTCGAAAGGATTGCCTAAAGGCGTTAAATTCGACATTGTCTACGACCGTGGAGAGTTGATTAGTGAGGCGGTAGATTCCATCACCCATACCCTGATTGAAGAAATGATCGTCGTTTCGATCATTGTCATCATTTTTCTTTTCCACTGGAGAAGTGCATTGAGCATTATCATTCAGATTCCAATTACCATTGCAGCGAGTTTCATCCTGCTGAATGCTTTTGATATTTCCTCCAACATCATGTCGCTGACCGGGATTGCCCTGGCCATTGGTGTCATCGTCGACAATGGGATTATCATGAGTGAAAACGCTTACAAACATCTTGCAGAACGCTATGCGATCTGGGAACAGGATCAACAAAAAACAACTGAATCATGATCAAGTGGATAAAAAATAGATTCCGTAAATCTCCGGATTGGATTACGGAAGAAGATCGCCTTGCGGTGATCACCAAATCCAGTAAACAGGTGTCCAGGGGCGTGTTCTTTGCCACGGTTATCATCATCACCTCTTTCCTTCCGGTGTTTATGCTGACAGGGCAGGAGGGGAAATTATTCCACCCACTGGCCTTCACCAAGACTTTCATCATGATTGTCGATGCCTTACTGGTAATTACCCTTGCACCGGTGCTGATTTCCTTTTTTATGAAGGGCAAATTCAGACCGGACCATGCGAATCCCGTAAACAGGGGCCTGGAAAAGGTGTATGAGCCGGTAATCAGGGTGGTTTTAAATTGGAGAAAAACAACTTTGGCAGTGAATATCATTGCCTTATTGATCACCATTCCTTTATTGAAAAACCTGGGAACAGAATTTATTCCTCCTTTGGATGAACAAAGTATTCTTTTTATGCCGGTCACCTTACCTGATGTTTCCAATGCGGAAGCGAAGCGGATCCTGCAGGTTCAGGATAAGATCATTAAATCGGTTCCGGAAGTGGATAAGGTTTTGGGAAAAGCAGGGCGCGCTAATACCGCAACCGATAATTCCCCGATCAGTATGATCGAAACGATCATTACCCTGAAGCCCAAAAAAGAATGGAGGGAAGGGATCACGAAAAAAGACATCATCAATGAGCTGGATGCCAAACTGCAAATCCCGGGAGTGGTGAATGGCTGGACACAACCGATCATCAACAGGATCAATATGTTGGCTACCGGAATCCGGACAGATGTGGGGATTAAAGTCTTTGGACAAAATCTGGATACCATTGCTTCCGTTTCTGAACGTGTAAAGGCAGCATTGGAAGGTACTGCAGGGGTAAGTGACCTTTTTGTAGAACCCATTACAGGAGGTAAATACCTTTCTATCGATGTGAAACGCGAGGAACTGGCCCGTTATGGATTGAATGTAGATGATGTAAACCAGATCGTGGAAACGGCATTGGGTGGGGCTACGATTGGCAATACGATTGAAGGGCGTCAGCGCTTTTCGATCAGTGTCCGCCTGGCTCAGGAATACAGAAATAGTGTAGAAAGAATCAAGCGGATTCCGGTACAATCCAAAGGATTTGGCGAAGTACCACTTTCGGCAGTTGCTGATGTGAAGTTCGAAGATGGTCCGCCAATGATCAGTTCAGACAATGCCATCCTTCGCGGTGCAGTGATGTTTAATGTGAGGGACAGAGATTTGGGAAGTACTGTTCAGGACGCAATGGAGAAGCTGAACAAAGAAAAAGGGATCCTTCCTGAAGGTTATTTCCTGGAGTGGAGCGGACAGTATGAGAACCTGATCAGGGGTAAACAAACCCTGATGTGGATTGCGCCGGTAGTGCTGGTGATCATTTTCTTCTCTTTATATTTTGCTTTTCATTCCATCAGGGAAGCTTTCCTGAGTCTGATCACCGTTCCTTTTGCCTTAATCGGCGGAGCGTATATGATCTGGTTCTGGGATGTTAACCTTTCCGTTGGGGTCGCAGTGGGCTTTATTGCCCTGTTTGGGATCGCCGTCGAGACGGGAATTGTGATGGTCATCTATCTCAATGATGCCATGCAGCAGCTGATCAAATTAAAAGGAAATTCCAGCGAAACGATTACCAAAGCAGATTTAAGAGAATATGTGATTTTCGGTGCGGCAAGAAGGTTAAGGCCAAAGCTGATGACAGTTTGTGTGTCGCTCTTTGGATTGGTGCCGGTATTATGGGCCACAGGAGTCGGGGTAGACGTGATGCAACCCATCGTATTGCCGATGATTGGAGGGGTATTGACTTCTTCTACACACATCCTGTTGGTGACGCCACTGATCTTTCTGATGTCTAAAGAATACGAATTGAGAAAATATGGAAAATTGGAGGTGCATGATGTACAACATTAAAAGAATCGTATGGCTGATTTGCCTGCTTCCCTTTTATTCGGTGGCGCAGCAAAAACCAGTCCTTTCACTGGATACCATCCTGAACAGGATCAATCAGAATAATTTACTGTTACAGTCTTACGGACTGAAAGCAGAAAGCTATAAACACCTCGGTAAAGCAGCCACCGCATGGATGGCGCCAATGGTTGGGGTAGGGACATTTATGACCCCTTATCCTGGACAGGTGATGATGGACGACCGCGACAAAGGGTCGGTCATGGTTCAGTTTGAGCAGGACATCCCGAATCCGGTGAAGCTAAATGCCAACCGCAAGTTCATCGAGTCTAAAGGCAATGTAGAAAATGCAACGAGGGGAGTCACGCTGAACGAATATAAAGCACAGGCCAAACGACTGTACTTTACCTGGCTTGTTGCCCTTCAAAAGATCTCCATTTTGCAGAAAAATGAGAAGATCATGCAGACGATGAAAAAGATCGAGGAGATCAGGTATCCTTATAACCAGTCGAAATTGGGAAGCGTTTACAAAGCTTCAGCAAAGATTGAAGAAAACAGGAACATGATCCGGATGCAGGAAGGCGATATGGCCAAATCCCGCGCCTGGTTAAACAGCCTGATGAACAATCCCGGAAATATGGACTTTGCCATAGACTCCACTTATCAGCCTCAATATGTACCTGCTGCAATGATTGATACAGGAAGTCTGGCGATGGTAAGAAAGGACATCAAAAAAATGGATTACAGCATTTATTCGATGAAACTGAACATCGAGGCGATGAAGAAACAAAGTCGCCCGGACTTTAAACTCCGCTTCGACCATATGTCGCCATTGACTAAAATGATGCCCAAGGCTTTCAGCATTATGGGGATGGTGAGCATTCCTATTGCGCCATGGTCTTCAAAGATGTATAAATCTGAAGCCAAGGGGATGGCCTATGAGGTGCTGGCGATGGAAAAGGAAAAATCAGCCATGCTGCAGGAAACCCAGGGCATGCTTTATGGGATGCAGTTTGAAATCCAGTCCATGCAAAAGCGGATCGAAGCGATGGAAGACAAGATCATTCCTACGCTTCAGAAAACAATGGATGTAAGTTTCCTCAGCTACCGGGAGAACAAAATGGAGCTGCCGGAGGTGATCGGTACCTGGGAAGCATTGACCATGATGCAGACCAGTGTATTGGACGAGAAACTTAAACTTTATTTAATGATCGTAGATTATGAGAAAGAATTATATCGTTAGGCGCGGAGCTTCGGCCTTCCGGGGGTTTATGATATTGGGAACAGCCGGAATCCTATTGATCAGTGCCTGCAAAGAGAAAAAAGGAGTGCATCATGATCCGGGTGTTGTGAAAATCGACAGCAACCTTTCTCATTTACTGAAGCCTTCCAACGAGCAGGTGGTCTCTGCTTTGCCGGTAATTAAGGCAGAATACGGAGCGAAAATCTTTACCGAAGAAGTTCAGGGAGTCATGAATTATGACGCAAGAAACCAGAACAACATCTCCAGTAAGGTGAGCGGAAGGATAGAGCGTTTATGGGTCAAATACAATTACCAGCCCGTTAAAAAGGGGCAGCTGATCATGGAGATTTATTCGCCGGACCTGGCTGCGGCACAACAGGAACTGCTGTTCATCCACCGGAGCGGGAACGATCCGATGATGCTTGCACAGGGAAAACAGCGCCTGATCCTTTTAGGAATGACCCCTTCAGGGATTAGCAATTTATTAAAAACAGGTAAACCAAGTTACCGGATTCCGGTATACAGCAATACCTCAGGATATATCCTGGAGAAAACAGCAGCAGCTACCGCCTCTTCCCCCTCGGCTCCTTCGGCTGCTGCGTCTTCAGGTGGTGATGGGATGACTGAAATGGGAGGGGCTTCTGCTGCGGCAGCAGCCAGTCCTGCGGCGGTACCTGTGGCTTCACCGGTGTTGTTAAGGGAAGGTCAATATGTAAGTGCAGGTGCTTCATTGTTTACCATTTACAGTTCAGATCGACTGGTGGCAGAGTTTTCACTGAAAGCGGCCTTTGCGGCACATATCAAAAAGGGTAAAAAGTTCATCTTTTACAAAACTGCGGATAAATCGGAAAGTCAGGCTGCAGAGATTGGCCTTATTCAGCCGACTTTTAAAAACGGAGAAAATTTTACCATTGCCAGGGCCTACCTGCTAAATCCGACGATTAAGCCAGGGCAACTGCTGACGGCCAGGATTCCGGTATTATTAAAGGCCTCCTGGTGGCTACCGGAGGCTGCAGTGCTTTCGGTGGGAAATAAACAGGTGGTCTTTAAGAAAGAGGGCAATGTGTTCCTTCCTAAAGTAGTGGATGCCGGCATCACCATCGGGGGAATGGTCCAGATCAATGAAGACATCAGTACCTGGAACATCAGTAAAAATGCCGCTTATCTGGTAGACAGTGAGAGCTTTATTAAAATGACAGAAAACATTCAGCATTAAGGATATGGAACGGAAACTATTTATACAAAAATTCGCCCTGCTTGCCCTGGTTCCATCGGTATTTATTGCCGCCTGCAGCAGTGAAGAAAAGAAAACCGGAGACGGAAAAGCAGCAAAGAAACAGACTTTTACCTGTCCGATGCACCCACAGGTGGTTAAGGACGAAATGTCGACCTGTCCGATTTGTGGGATGGATTTGGTGCCTTTCGAAAAGAACAGCAATGAAAAAGCATTGACAGTAGATGAGAAACGTCAGGCCTTAGCTAATATCACGACCATGGTGATTGGCGTAAATAACCTATCTGGCGCAAAACAACTCAATGGCCGTTTAACCGTAGACCCGGAGCAGAGCAGTTATATCTCCAGTCGCATTGCAGGCCGCATAGAACAGTTATATATCAGGGAAACCGGAGTAGCCGTTAAAAAAGGACAGCCTTTATATCAATTGTACTCTGAACAACTGGCTACTTTACAACAGGAATACCTGATGGCGGTTGCTCAGGAAAAGCAATTTCCAGGAGAAAAGATAGAACAACAGATTGTAGCATCTGCAAAGCAAAAGTTGTTGCTTTATGGGCAGTCTGCCGCGCAGGTACAGCAATTGCAGCAGACACAGAAAAAAAAACCATACATCACCTTCTTTGCTCCTGAAGGTGGCGTGGTAGCAGAACTTTCCGTAAATCAGGGGCAATATGTGACCGAAGGAGGTCCGATTCTTCGACTGGAGGGTTATGGGAATTTATGGGTGGAAGCCGATGTATATCCCAACGAAGCAAAAGGAATCAAAGAAGGGCAGCGGGTAAAGGTGGTGATCCCCGGCTGGGAGGATCAGCCTCAGGAGATGACCATCAGTTTCATCACCCCTGCCTTGCAATCCGGAACACAGCTGACCCAGATTCGCGGGAGCATTCCAAATCCAAATCTTCAATGGCAGCCTGGGGCTCAGGCTAACGTATTTCTACCTTCCGGCAGCAAAAGCGAGGTCCTGACTTTACCGGTAGACGCCGTGATCAGAGATGGAAAAGGAATGCATGTCTGGATTAAAAAAGGAAAGGACAGCTTTGAACCCAAACTGGTGCATACCGGACAGGAGAATTACAATCAGGTGGAAATCACTGCCGGCTTGCAGAATGGCGAGCAGGTGGTGGTTACGGGAGCTTACCTATTGTATAGCGAATACATCCTGAAGAAAGGTAAAAACCCTGTTGAAGGTCTTAAAATAAGTACATAAGTATAAACCATTAAACAAATAAAAATGAAAACAGTTAGAAATTTAGCCTTTACGTTCGCCACAGTAACGCTATTTGCCGCATGTGGAAATACGCAGAAACCTGCAGAAGAATCTCATGAAGGTCATCATCATGAAGCAGAGAAAACGGAAGAGCCTAAAACTGCGATGGGTAGTGTGAGCTTAAAAGACGATAAATTAAATGCAGTTTATCCGCATTATTTAAAGCTGAGTACGGCATTGATCGCAGCTGATGTGGCAGAGGCAAAAGTTGCTGCTCAGGCGGTAGAACTTGGGGTAAAAGCGCTTGAAAATGGAGCTGCTTTACAGGCTTTGACCGCCAAAATCAGCAATGCTGCGGATATTGAAGTTCAGAGAACCGCTTTTGCCGCATTGAGTGCTGATTTTATTGAAAGAGTGAAAGCCTCAGGCGTTAATGCCGGTGAAATATATGTAGAGTATTGTCCGATGGCGATGAACGATAAAGGTGCTTCCTGGTTGAGCAATGAGAAAGACATTAAAAATCCTTATTACGGGGAATCAATGTTGACTTGCGGAGAAGTGAAAGAAACCATTAAATAAGAGGATTGGTAATATTGCGGTCCTAAGGACCGCAATATTATAAAAACAAGGCTTTGTTATCCATCAGGTATTGCAAAGATTCTACAACGATTTGTCTCGGCGGTTTTGGATCAAAGCCCAATTCTTTACGGGCCTTACTGATGTCGAAATTCTGCTGTAAACCAGAGAACATGGAAAGGTCAGTGACCGATAACAGCGGGGCCTGTCCTTTAATTTTACCGTTGATTTCCATCATCCAGGCAATCAGATACAATAAACTTTTTGGAACGGATGCCGGCATTTTGATCTTCAGTTCCGGGTACAATTCTTTAGCAATGGCAGTCACCTCCTGAATGCCCATACATTGTTCATTTGCCAGGATGTAACGTTCTCCGTTTCTTCCTTTTTGTGCGGCCTGATAAAGTCCTTCGGCCACATCTTTAACGTCTACCCAGTTCAGGGTAATTTTGGTGTCTACCGGGATTTCTTTGTTCAGAACGAGTTTTAAAATGCCGTAGGAAACACTTAATGGCGGAAAAGCGGTCTGACCGATCATGGCAGAAGGCATCACCGAAACCAATTCTATACCATGTTTTGCTGACAGTTCAAAGGCCAGTTTTTCTCCGTCATTTTTTGAATTGTAATACCAGTTCCGGCGGTCGGGATTGTAGCCATTGCTTTCCCGGGTCGGAAGCCGGGTATAGTCCAATGCTGCAATAGAACTTACATAGACGATTTTTTTGACGCCTGCTTCTTTTGCCGCCTCAATGCAAAGCCGGGTTCCGTCCATATTCACATTATAGATTTCTTTTACCGGATCTTTAGCCCAGAGTTTAAAAGAAGCACCTACGGAATAAAAGGTATGGACCCCTTCTAGGGCATTGACCATAGATTTTTTATCGGTAATGTCGGCCTTTACCAATTCTGCTTTTAATCCATTAAAAGGAAGGGTATTGGACAAGTCACGCACAGAAGCGCGAACGTTAATTCCTTTATTTAACAGGGTCCTGACCAGGTTATTTCCCAAATGCCCGTTGGCACCGGTAACCAAAGAAAGAGGTGTATTTTCCATTTGTTTATTTTTTATGAAACAAAGGTCGGGCACCCGATTTCTAATCTACTTAACCTGGGTTAGGAAATGAGCTGTCTTCTGATTCTGCTTAAACTTTCCGGCTTGATGCCGATAAAGGAAGCGATAATTTGCAGGGGAACCTGCTGGATCAGTTCAGGAGATTCATTCAAGAGCTTTAAATACCGCTGATCTGCAGGGAGGGTCAGGATATCCCTGGTACGTTGTTCATTGTAAACGATAGACTGGTCATAGATCTTACGGCCGGCCTCTGCCCATTTAGGACTCAGCTGATATAAAAGATCCAGGTCCTTTTTGCTGATCTGAAGCAGGGAGCATGCGGTAATACACTCTACAATTTCCGTAGACCTCGTTTCTGACATAAAGCTGCCAAAAGAAGTGATAAAGCCATTTGGACAGTTAAGGTGACAAGTGATGGCTTCCCCATCATGGTAGTAATAGACCCTGACAAAGCCGGTATTGATAAAATATAAATATTGTGGAATGGTGTTTTCTTCAACCAGCAAGCTTCCTTTTTTTAGCGCTACCGGATGAAAAAGCCGTTCTATCAGCGCCTTGTCTGCATTTTCTGCATTTGCATACTCGGGAAATAGATTTAATATTTTGTGGTAAGGATCTTTCATCTGCTGGTCGGAATTGGTTGATGTGTGTTGCCCCAGGCGGAAAGACTATTGATCACAGGTTCCAGGCTTCTGCCCAGGGGGGATAAGCTGTAGATGGGTAAATGTCCGGAAGTATCATCTGAAATTTTCAGCAGCAGCTGATCTTCTTCCAGCGCTTTCAGCTGCAAAGCTAAAACACGCTCTGTAATACTGGGAATGGCATGTTTTAATTCGCCGTACCGGAGGTCCCTTTCCATTAATTTAACCAGAATCGTGAGTTTCCACCTGCCACTGATCACAGATAAGGTAAAGGCGGCGCTGCAAAATTCATGCAGTGTCTGTTCATTCTCATAGTTCGTGGAACTGGTCTTTCTCATTTGCTTACAATTTTGTAAGTGTCGCTTTCTGCAGTATACAGGGTGTAAATTTGGTTAAAAATATCATGATTTATGACAAATAGCAGTAAAATTAAAGGCTTGCACCATTTGGCGATCCGCGCGAAAGATTTTGATCAGACCTTAAAATTCTATACCGGCGCCCTTGATTTTTCGATTAGCCACACCTGGTCTTTACCGGAGTTTAACATCCGGCAGGCGGCAATGCTGAAATCATCGGATGGAAATACCTTCATCGAGATTTTTGATGGACAGGCGAATGCACCAAGAGAAGGACGGGGGGCTAATGAAGGAGAGGAGGTTCGTACAGGCGCTTTGCTACACCTGGCGATGAGTGTGGAAAATGCGAAGGCAGCCTATGATCGTTGTCTGAATGCAGGGGCAATATCCTGTATTGAACCGATGAGCCTTTCGCTGGGAAATCCTCCGGTAATCGTCAACAACTCCCTGATTTATAGCCCTAATGGAGAGGTGATCGAGTTTATAGAAGGGGCTCCTTTTTAGGGCTTTACATGAAGATTTCTTCATCTTTTTTATACGGAGAAGGCGTACCTTTATCTCAAATCAGGTACTGGTTATTCTATAAAAATAATGAAGCGATTTAAATTCTTTGTGCCTTTCCTCCGGGAAAATGGAAAAATTATATCCAGCTATGTGTTCAGTCTTTTTTTTATTGGATTGATCATTTGGTTCATTAAGCAGCAACGGGGAGAAATACATCAGGTCAAGCAATTGCTGCTGACTGCCCAATGGCTTTGGTTATCCATCGGGATTGCCCTGAGTGTGGTCTATGTTTTTGTCCATGGCATGATGTACCGCTCCTCATTTGCGGCGGTATCGAGTAAGATTTCTATCGCAGATGGTACCCTGCTTTATTTAAAACGTAATTTTGTCAGCGTCTTTTTACCTGCCGGAGGAGTTTCTTCTCTGGCATTCTTTAGCGGGCCCATAGAACAAAAGGGGGTAAGCAAGTCTCAAATTAATTTTGCTTCTTCTATTTACGGTTTTGTAGGCATCTTATCGGTTCTGGTGATCGCCATCCCGGTCTTTATCTATGCAATTTTACAGGGAAGCATCGGATATGGAGAGTGGTTTGGACTGATTGCGGCCATTTTACTCATTGCCGGGATCTATTTTCTTTACCGTTCCGTGATCCATAAAGGAAACCTTTACCGTTTTATCGTTAAATATATTCCGGTCATTGAAGTCTATGCTGCTGAATTCAGGAGCAATAAGATTGAGCGGAAACATTTCATCTCTACCTTTCTTTACAGCAGCCTGATTGAAGTCGTAGGCATTGTTCATATTTACATTGCCATGCTGGCTTTGAACATTCCGGCTTCCTGGATCATAGCCATCATTAGTTACATTGTAGCGGTGGTATTTCTGATCATTTCCCCTTTTTTAAGAGGACTGGGAGCAGTGGAAGCTTCTATGACCTTTATCCTTACCCGTATGGGCTACTCTGCACCGGAAGCGGTATCCATTACTTTTCTTTACCGTTTCATGGAGTTCTGGATTCCGATGGTACTGGGAGCAATGAGTTTTCTTTTCAGAATTAATAAACTGCTAATGCGGGTGGTTCCCGCCTTGTTTCTCCTGCTGCTTGGGGTGGTCAATGTGGTGTCTGTACTTACCCCGGCGATTCATGCAAGGTTAAGGTTTCTAAAAGATTTCATTCCTATGGAAGCGATTACGGCCTCCAATTATTTTGTCCTGGTGGCAGGGCTATTCCTGCTGGTTACCGCGGCATTTATGCTGAAAGGATTGCGGATGGCCTGGTATTTCGGCTTAGCACTCTGTCTGCTTTCCTTTATCGGACACATCACCAAAGCGATAGATTATGAAGAAGCGGGATTTTCCCTGATGGTGATCCTGATCCTTATTGGCTCCAGAAAAGAGTATTATGTGAAACACAATTCGAGGTTAAGGTCTTTTGGTATCCAAACCACCTTGCTGAGTATTTTGGGGATTCTCATTTATGGAACCTTAGGTTTTTATTTTCTGGATAGAAACCATTTCGGGATTGACTTCAGTTGGTCGCAATCCATCCGTTATACTTTAGAGAATTTTGTCCTGATCGGAAGTAATGACCTGGAGCCTTTGGACCACTTTGCCCGGGGTTTTCTGTATTCGATCAACATCAGCGGTTTCCTATCCATCGCCTTTTTAATCTATACCCTCATCCGCCCATACATGCTGAAAAGCGATACGGAAGAAGCTGAATTTGAGCAGGCGAAGCAGCTGTTAAATCAATACGGGAATTCGGCGGTCGACTATTTTAAGACTTATCGGGATAAGCTGATTTATACGAGCGAGACGCTGGAAGGTTTCGTTGCTTACCGCATTGCAGGTAATTTTGCCGTAGTTCTGGAATGTCCGGTATGTGATCCCGCCATCAGAACGGCTTTTATCAAAGATTTTGACCGTTATTGTTTGGAAAGCGGAATGAAAAGCCTGTATTATCGTGTTCCCGAGGAAAGCCTGGAAGATTTTATGGCTACCGGAAAGAAAAAGCTCTTCCTCGGACAGGAGGGCGTCTTAGACCTGACTGGGTTTTCTCTGGATGGAGGAAGTAAAAAATCAATTCGCAATGCGCTGAAGAAAGTGTCAGATCAGGGTTTCCAGAGTCGGATATACAATGCGCCAATTAAGGATGGCCTATTGCAAAAGTTAAAATCTGTTTCAGATGAGTGGCTGGAGGGGACAGAAAGAGAAGAAATTGTCTTTTCCCAGGGCATGTTTAGCTGGGAAGAGCTGAAAGAACAAACGATCATTACGGTAGAAAATGCCGAAGAAAAGATCGTGGCTTTCCTGAATGTCATTCCCGATTATGTCAAAGATGAAAGCACTTACGACCTGATCCGAAAAACTACTGATGCCCCGAACGGAATCATCGATTTCATTATGGTGGCCTTATTTAAACACCTTAAAGAAAATGGATATGCTGCGGTAAACCTGGGTTTTGCGCCGATGTCTGGTTTGATTGATCCTCATAATTTTCCCGAAAGATCTATGAAATTCGCTTATGAAAAGATCCGGTCATTTTCTCATTATAAGGGAATGCGCGCCGCCAAGGAAAAGTTCTCTCCGGAATGGCACAACAGGTACCTGATTTACGACCATGATTTTGATTTATTACAGGTACCTGCGGCATTAACAAAGGTCATTAAACCCTAAAAAGATGAGACGATTTACGACAATATTCCTGTTGCTGCTTCTTTTTTGTGCTCCTGCCTTTTCTAATGAGGTGATTGATCATATTTCTTATGGGAAGTTTGGCAAGATTACAGTCTACCATCCTGAAAATACGCCGACTTCGGTGGTGTTGTTTGTTTCCGGTGATGGGGGCTGGAAAGATGCAGTAGTGGTGATGGCCAAAGATATGGCTGCCGAGGGGGCATTGGTGCTTGGGATTGATGCCCGGCACTATAGTTATTATTTGTCTAAAGTCCCGGCTGCATGTCTTTATCCTGCGGCCGACTTTGAAGAGTTGAGTTTATCCGTTCAGAAGAAATATAAACTGGTTAACTATCACAAACCTGTTTTAATGGGCTATTCTTATGGAGCTGTTCTCGTCTACGGGAGTCTGGTGCAAGCGCCACCCGATACTTTCCGGGGAGCAATAGCCCTGGGTTTTTCTCCGGATATCAATCTTAAAAAAACAATGTGCAAAGGGAACGGGTTGACACAGCATGTGTTAAAAAAAGGATTTTCCTATTATCTGGAAAGTACAAAAAGCCTGACTGCTCCTTTTATCGTCTTAAACGGTGAAAAAGACCTGGCCTGTCCATTTGATGCCTCGGCGACTTTCCTGAAAGGGATGCCGATGACCGAGCTGATTCCCTTACCTAATGTGGGGCATGGCTTTTTAAATCATGCAGACTGGCAACCAGAATTGAAAACTGCTTTTAAAAAAATACTGGCCGCTCCGACATTTACTGAACAAAAGTCCATGGCGCATAAAGCAATGTCGGATAAACAGCTTAAACCTTACACCGGGAACCTGCCTTTAATCTTGATCCCTGCTGCAAAAAAGAACAACCTGCCGTTGGTATTTATGATTTCCGGGGATGGAGGCTGGACGGGATTCGATCAGTCGCTGGCCGAATCTCTGGCGGCTAAAGGGCTTGCCGTACTTGGACTGGATGCACAGAAATATTTCTGGAATGCAAAAACTCCTGAAACCAGTACCCTCGAAATTGCGAAGGCGATACAACATTATAAGGAGGAACTGGGAAAAGAAAGTTTTATTCTGGCAGGTTATTCCTTTGGTGCTTCCATTGTTCCTTTTGTGGCCAATAGGTTATCCCCGGAATTGAAAGCTGATCTGAAAGCCGTGATTTCCCTTTCTCCGGACGTAACGGCCGACTTTGAGATTCACCTGATCGACCTGCTCAATTTTGGCAGTTCGAAAAATAAGTATGATGTTATTGCCGAAATAAAGAAAATAAAACCGGCGGATCAGGTTTCTATCTTCGGAACAGGGGAAGGAAATGCAATCAAAAACAAATTCATAAAGAGCGGATTAAAGGTGCTGACCATTGCCGGAGATCATCATTTCAATAAAGATTACCTTCGCATTTCCAGTGCTTTCTTAAAACAGGTTCCCGAGTAATCCCCCGAAAACCTGTCCTGGTTTTATTTTGACTCTAGTCTGTTGAGCTTTTCACAGATTTCTTCCAGCAGCAAAAATTGTTTGGACTGCGTATCGTAAATCGTTTTGATCTGTTCTTCCAGTAAAAGGTCCATCTTTAAATGGAGCTTGCGAATCTCCATCTCCGCTTTCAGATTGATCAGGTAATCATTTTCTCCTCTCATCCGGTCTTTTTCTTCCTGTCTGTTCTGGCTCATCATAATGATGGGCGCCTGCAAGGCGGCAATGCAGGAAAGGATGAGGTTCATCAGGATGAAAGGATAGGGATCAAAGGCGGCTTTTCCAGAGGCTGAAGAATTATAAATGATCCAGAAGACCAGTACTATTAAAAACCAGATGATGAACACCCAGCTTCCACCGAAACGGGCTACCTTATCTGAAATTTTTTGTCCTTTGCTGATCATTTCCTCAGGGGGATTCAGCAGGTTATTCACAATAAGCTGTTCCTCCTCGATGGTGTCTTTTACGATCTGATGAAGCTTTTTCAGGTGGTCATTTTCATCAGACATGAGCTGATTGATTTCTTTGTTTTCCATTGATGAATAATTATTGTTATTGTCTTTCAACTTTTGATGTTCAAGCTGTGATTTAAAGATAGAGAATGTCAAATTCTTTCGGTAGTGCTGTTAATTTTTTTATTCTCTATTGCATTTTTCATGTTAACTGCTTAATTTTGAGGTAAGAGAGGGTTAATTATAGGAACAGCAAAATTGTTGTCATAATCTTACTCTGCCATTCGCCCGGATGGTAACCTAAATTTTAGAGATCAACGTTGTTTAAACCACCGTGTAACTGATATGCGGCCTGGCCATAGCCGAGTACGGGGTTTATTATAGGGTTTTTTTAGATCGTAGTTTAATTAACCATAAAAAAACTAACGTATGAAAAAAAAATGTGCATTAAAATCTTCTTCGTTCACTTTAAATCAGGATTATGGACAAGTATAAGATTAATGAATGTATGGAAAAGCTAACTTATAATCAGCATAAGCTAATTAAGCGGCTTATTCCCGAAATTATCAAAGCTTCTATCAATACTTTTCACAATTATAGGAAGCTTCAGTTGGGCGATGATAAGGATATTCCTTATGAAACGGTACGGATTCTTGAAGTATTGTTTGGCCTGGAGGTTGGCGAACTTGCGAATTTCGAGGTAAAAGGTAAATCCTGCCGAGCGCTGTTTAAAGAACATCATATTGCTTTGGTACAGCCTCAGGATAGTTATGAGGTAGAGTCTTAGTGAAAACAAAAAAAGGTATCCCCGATAAAGGATACCTTTTTTTGTTTTAATAGGAGCCGCCCTTACTCATCCTTTACGCGCTCATCCGTAAATTCTTAATTTTTTTGATGCTGTCATCCGCTTTGTTATAGCCCTGGGGGAAGTTCTAATTGGTTCAGTATGACAGATGGGGTTGAAAATGAGGTCCGGACAGCTCCAGTATTTTTAGCCTTATTTATTGGCCATTACTGCAAGCGCTAATGCATTAGCTGCAGGAGCAGTTTTCAAACCTTTAGCCCAGATGGTATAGATCTTTCCTTTTTCGATTTTTACTTTTGGAAGGGTCGCTAAAGCGGTTGCAGTACCATTTGCTCTGATCTCAAAATTGATCTCTGCACCTGGTTCAGCAGCGATGAAAGGACTGAACTCTTTAAAGTCTTTCTTCGCAATCAGTGCTTCCGCTTTTCCGGTAATCGCAAGGTCAAGAAGTCCGGCATCAGCACTTAGGTTGATGAAACGAATCTTTGCTTTATCAGCAGCAGGAGCACTAAGGTCATCCTCCACAAAAACAATTGTACTTGCTGTTTTGTCGGTCACAAAAGCAGAATAAGCTTTGTCTTCTTTAAATTCAACCGGAAGTTTTACCAGGATATCTGCTACGCCTTTTTTAGTCACGCTTAATTCTTTTTTACCAGGTTTCGCGATTTTTAGATCAAGTATTGTCGTATTGTAAGCAAATGACGCTGCATTTGCTTTGTCTTTGTCAACGTAAAAATCAAGCTCAGCAACACCAGCCGCGGCATGAACCAAGGTAAGAACTGCTGGTTTTACCACTGGAGGGTAAACTACATCTTTGTCTTTTTTACATGAACTGAAAATCGAGGTTAATGTTAAGGCGCATACTAACGTTTTGGCTATTGGAGAAAAATAATTAGTCATTGTTTTCATTTTTAAGGTTTTTATAAAAATTAGTAATTGGTTAATGGCCATTAACACTTTCTCTATTAAAACGATGCTCTGTAGTAAAACGCAACAGCAGGAATGAAAATAATTTACAAATGCTGAGATCATTGATAATCCAGCCAATATTGGCAACTGATCATTTCCATGAAATCCACAAATTGGCGGATCAGCTCATGAACAATGAAAATAAATTGTTTCTAACCGCAAAATGCCGATTTATAACTAAGATTTATGAAAAAATACCACTGCGTTTTTGTTGTTCTACTTTTTGTTAATAGTCTGACTGCTGTAGCTGGCACTGCTCAGCAATTGCTGATTGAAACGAAAAATAGTTTACTTGTTTTTACCGTCGGCACCAATGGGAAGCTCTATCAAAGCTATTTCGGACAAAAGCCGAGTCACGCTACAGACGCTGAATTGCTGCAGTCTACGCGACATGAGGCTTATATTGGTGCCGGAATGGGCGACCTTTTTGAACCGGCCATCCGCATGGTTCATGCTGATGGAAACCCCTCCCTGGATTTACGCTATGCCGGCCATAAAACAGAGAAGAAAGGAGATGATCTTAACCTTACCACGATTACGCTTAAAGATCCGAAATATCCGGTAGAGGTGGTCCTTCATTTTTCTGCCTATTTCAAAGATGATGTGCTGAAAACCTGGACAGAAATTAAACATCAGGAAAAGAAAGCGGTCATCCTCAGCAATTATGCGTCTTCCATGCTTCATTTTGAAGCTTCAAAATATTGGCTCAGCCAGTTTGACGGAGATTATATGACGGAAATGAGAATGAAAGAAAGTCTGCTGACCAGCGGAATAAAGGTGTTGGATAGCAAATTGGGAACAAGGGCTCATATGTACCGTGCACCAGCTTTTTTCTTGTCTTTCAATAAGCCTTCAGATGAAAATAACGGAGAACTGATCGCTGGTACGCTGGCCTGGTCAGGGAATTTTCAATGTTCCTTTGAAATTGATCAGCAGAATTCTCTAAGGATGATCAATGGCATGAATCCCTGGGCTTCCGAGTATAAATTGCCAGCAGGAAAGCGCTTTGAAACCCCTGCTTTTATTTTTACCTATAGCAATAAAGGAAAAGGCCAGGCCAGTAGAAATCTGCACCGGTGGGCGAGGAAATATGAGATTCCTGGTGGAGAACAACCGCGTTTAACCCTATTGAATAACTGGGAAGCGACCCATATGGATTTTAATCAGGAGGTCCTGGTGGAACTGTTCGATGGTGCAAAACAGCTTGGAGTTGATCTGTTTTTATTGGACGACGGTTGGTTTGGCAACAAGTACCCCAGAGATGCGGATAAAACGGCGTTAGGCGATTGGCAGGTAGATCAAAAGAAACTTCCTGCAGGCTTGGGGCATTTGATTAAAGCTGCGGGAAGCCGGGATCTGAAATTCGGTATCTGGCTGGAACCGGAGATGATCAGTCCTAAAAGTGAGCTGTATGAGCAGCATCCCGAATGGATTTTGAAGCTGCCAAACCGGGAAGAGTCCTATTCCAGAAATCAGCTGGTGCTGGACCTGATCAACCCCAAAGTGCAGGATTTTGTTTTCAATACGGTCAATGACCTGATGCTGAAGAATCCAGACATTGCCTTCATAAAATGGGATTGTAACCGGATGCTGACCAATACCTATTCTCCTTTTCTGAAGGAAAATCAGGGAAATCTGTTTATCGATTATACGAAAAGCCTGTATGCCATTATGGAACGTCTAAGAAAAAAATACCCTCATCTGCCCATCATGCTTTGTGCCGGAGGAGGGGGACGTGTAGATTATGGCGGATTAAAATATTTCACGGAATTCTGGCCCAGCGACAATACCGATGGCCTGGAAAGGGTATTTATTCAATGGGGATACCTGAACTTTTTTCCTTCACTTACCGTATCCAGTCATGTCACTTCAATGGGGAAACAATCGCTGAAGTTCCGTACAGATGTGGCGATGATGGGGAAATTGGGTTATGACATCCGGGTGAAGAACCTGAGTCCGGAAGAAATCCGGTTTAGTGCCTCGGCCGTGAAAAATTATAAAAGAATCAGCGAGGTCATTTGGTTTGGTGATTTATACCGCCTGGTTTCGCCTTATGAAGAAAACAGAGCGGTGTTAATGTACGTAAATGAAGAAAAAAGTAAAGCTGTACTGTTCAGTTACCTCCTCAATTTCAGAAGAAAAGAATACATGGGAAAGGTCCTGTTATCTGGCCTGGACCCGGAAAAAAAATATAAAATCAAGGAGATCAATCTCTTGCCTGATGCAGTCTCCGTACATCCGGATGATGGGAAATCTTATACCGGTGATTACCTCATGAAAATCGGTTTGAACCTGTCTGCGGGAAAGATTATTCCTTTAAGTAGCGCTGTATTTGAACTGATTGCAGAATAAAAAAATATGAAAAAACTCATCAGCTGTTGGTTGATCTCCCTCGCTTTCTCGGGTATCGGAAAAGGGGCCGATGTCAGCATTGTTAAATATGGTGCAACCGGTGATGGAAACACCTTAAACACGGTCGCTATTCAAAAAGCAATCGACGTATGTCATCAGACCGGTGGAGGCAAAGTGCTTTTTCCTGAGGGAAGGTTTCTCTCCGGAACGATTGTCTTAAAAGACAATGTGACCCTTCATCTGGAGAAAAATGCCGTATTGCTGGGCAGTACAGACCTGGCAGATTACAGAAATATGGACCCTTTTACCGAAGGATTAGGGATTGAGGTCGGCTGGGCTTTACTGGTTGCAGTAGATGCGCGGAATATAGGTATTGAAGGCGCGGGAACGATTGACGGGCAGGGCTCAGCCATCAAAGCAAAACACATTTTAACCGATATCCGCCCTGAAGGACAACGCTGGGGCCTGCGGCCTTTTCTAATTCGTATGGTCCGTTGTACCGGACTAAAGGTTACAGGAGTGACGCTTAAGTCTGCAGGCGCCTGGACTTCCCACTATTTTCAAAGTAAAGAGATCCTCATTGAGGGCATTAAGATCGAGAGTATTGGCGTGGCCCATAATGATGGAATCGGGATCGACGGTTGTCAGGAAGTCAGCATTAAAGATTGTGACATTATCAGTGGTGATGATGCATTGGTCTTTAAAACCACTTCCAGCAAAATGGCTTGCAGGAATATTGTCGTTTCTGGCCTGCGTTTAAAGAGTAACCAGGCAGGAATTAAGATCGGAACAGAGTCTATGGCTGCTTTCGAAAACATCAAAATCTCCGGATGCCATATTTACGATACAAAAAATGGAGGGATAAAACTACTATCGGTAGATGGCGCCAGGATCAGTAATGTCGAAATCTCAGACATCAGTATGGAGAACGTGAGGACACCCATGTTGTTTAGGTTGGGGTCCAGGCTCAATGTATTCCGAAAAGGGGAAGTCAGGCAGCAAACAGGCAGTCTTGATCAGGTGACGATCAGGAATGTAAAAGCAATAGCCGCCGATGATGCACAGCTGATGCCACCAACAGGAATTCTGATCACGGGTGTCCCTGGTCATGACATTACCAATCTAACATTAGCGCATATAGAAATTACCCTCGCCGGAGGTGGAACCACAGAAGACGCTAAACAAGTGGTTCCCGAGGCCATCGATCAATATCCGGAGATCAAAACTTTTGGTCCAAAAATCCCTGCCTATGGCTTATGGGCCAGACATGTAAAGGGGCTGAAGGTCATTAACCTGAAGTTTAACCTTAAAAGTAAAGACCTGCGGCCGGCATGTGTTTATGAAGATGTAAAAGGATTGCTTACTCCATAGGAGGCATTCCGAAAGCCACCCATTCTTCTTTGGAAGGACCATAGATTCCGGGAACGGGCAAACCAAGCATCCGCATGATCACTGACATCTGACTGCGATGGTGACTTTCATGGGCAATCAGGACAGAAAGAATTTTTCCTTTTTTCCATTCTTCACCATACATGTTCACCAGGTCGTCAAGATTGGAATCTGTCCATTTTAATCTTACTGTACGCATCAATAAGGTATTGTAATTGATGTAAGTCTCAATCAGCTCAGGAAGGGTTGCCGGAATGGGAAGCTCATGGAGCAGATCGGTCTCAAATAAGCCTGCATTTTTACCCATTTCCGTAAGTGTTTGGGTTATATGCCAGGCCAGACGCTCCAGAGAACGTACATTTTCATGAATTTTAACTGATTTGGTCTCTTCGGTAAGATTGGAAAATATTTTAACGGTACTTGACTCTTCTTCTTTACGCGTGGTCAGGAAATCTTCAATACTGCGGTACATAATTCTCAGGTTTGGTGTGATACGAAGGTGCGAAGATTTCCTCAAACACTCAAATAAGAATTGAATTCTTATGATAAATTCTGCTTTCGTCCCCAAATATCTGCGCTCCTGTACTTTTTATTTTATACGGTATCCGGATTGGTATATTTGTTTAAGAATTATGGAAAAGCAAGGGAAAAATCAGCCTCAAATTAGTCTTTATTGGAAGTGTCAGCTCATCGGCTGGTCGCTGACTTCCTTTTATTGGCTGATCCCAGCGATGTTAAGTAGCCAGTTTTTCAGTCCTTTGGCAGGGCTGATTCATTTTGTGTTTGATGTATGGATTGGAATAGGACTGACTCATGTTTACCGTAACATCTCGAAAAAGAACAAATGGAATCAGCTCCAGACGGGTCAGCTGATCTGGCGCATCGTTCCGGCAGTTGCGCTGATGGCCATCTTGTACATGACCTTAATCTGCGCTAAAATTTCCCTGATCAACAATTACTTTTTCCTGGTAGATGGACTGAATATAGAGAGATCTCTTCCGGAAATGTTCGCTGCATATCGGCAGTTTTTAGCGGATAACGGGCTCACGGTATTCATGACCGGTCTTCGCCTGATCTCCATCTGGGTATTGGCCTATCACCTTTACTTATATGCGCAAAGGGAGATCCAGGCGACAAAAGAAAATGCCCGCCTTGTATTGGCTGCCAAGGAGGTACAACTCAGCAACCTGTCTGCACAACTCAATCCACACTTTTTATTCAACTCTTTAAATAATATCAAAGCATTGGTGATCGATAATCCCAACGCGGCAAGAAGAGGAATTGATCTTTTATCGGAACTCTTACGGACCTCCCTTTATCGGAATCAGGAGCTGTTAATCTCCATAAAAGATGAACTTGGCCTGGTCAAAGATTACCTGGAACTGGAAAAACTCAGGTTTGGAGAACGGATGGAAAGCCAGATCGAACTGGATCCGAAACTGGCAGAAATCCTTATTCCACCACTCTCTATTCATACACTGGTTGAAAATGCGATCAAGCACGGTATTGCAATGGAGAAAAATGGTGGAATAATCCGAATAGGGATCAATGAAACTGATGGGGAACTCCGGATTAGTGTTTTAAATCCGGGAATGCTGGACCCTCAAAAAGGAAGGAAAGGATTGGGACTTCGGAACCTGGAAGAGCGGCTAAGCCTTCAGTATGAAGGAAAAGCGAGCATTGCTTTGATGCCTTTCGACCACAATATTATATTGGCTACCATCTTAATTCCGCTCGCATGAAAACAATGACAGTGCTGGTTATCGACGATGAACGATCTGCAAGAGAAGAGGTTAAACGGGCATTATCCGCTTATCCCTTGTTTAAAATTGTAGGAGAAGCGCAAAATGCAGAGGAAGCAAGACTGGAAATTCAGCTTAAAAAGCCGGACCTGATTTTTTTAGACATCCAGATGCCTGGAGAATCCGGATTTGAATTGCTGGCTTCTTTAGCGGAAGTGCCGGAAGTGATCTTTACCACCGCCTTTGATCAGTATGCGGTTAAAGCTTTTGAGATCAATGCACTGGATTACCTGATGAAGCCAATTCGCGATGAACGTTTTGCGATGGCCATAGCGCGGGTCACTGAAAAAGGGAAAAAACAGGAAGCGGAAAAGCAGACTTTAACCGCAGACCGGACCATTTTTATCAAAGATGGAGAACGCTGTCATTTTGTGAAATTAAGCGAGGTTCATCTCATAGAATCTATGGATAATTATGCCAGACTTTATTTTGGCGCTCAGAAAGCATTCTTAAAAACCTCTTTGAACCAATTGACAGAAAAACTGGAGGAAACGATGTTTTTCAGGATCAGCAGAACCCATATCGTTAACCTGAATTACATTAAAGAAATCTTTCCAATGTCTAAAGGGAAGCTTCGAATTGCTTTGAAAACCGGTGAGCTGCTGGAGGTATCCGACAGACAGTCCGTTAAATTTAAACTGATCAACGGGATTTAATTCACCCCCCGAAACTATAAATTTTATTGTATCAAGATGAAAACAACAATCCATTTAATTTTGGTTTGCATAGGGCTTTTTGCCTATGCTTTCGCGCAGCAGCCTAAGCCTGCTGTTCAAAATAGGGCAAGCGGAGCAGCTGCTCAAGTGTATGACATTCAGGATAGTGTCCTGATCGAGACAAAGGAAGGAATGCAGCTTACTGCCATGGTGGTCCGTAAAAAAGGGGCTGGAAAGCTACAGCCTGCGGCTTTATTTTTTACCATTTATGCCAATCATGATGGCAATCTCGCAGAGGCAAAACGTTCTGCAGATCATGGTTATGTTGGCGTGGTCGTGAATTCCAGGGGTAAAGCCCTGAGTCCGGACGAGATTAATCCTTATGAAAAGGAATCTACAGATGTGAATGGGGCGGTCGACTGGGTCAGTAAACACCCCTGGACCGATGGGCGGGTAGCGATATATGGCGGAAGTTATTCCGGATTTGCGGCATGGGCGGCTACAAAACGTCTGCACCCGGCACTAAAAACAATAGTTCCTTATGTGGCGGCCATCCCTGGGTTTGGCTTGCCAATGGAAAATAATATATTTCTCAACGCCAATTACGGCTGGGGTTTTTATGTCAGCAATAATAAGTACCTGGATGAACACCTTTACTATGATCAGCAACACTGGAGAAATATGCAGCTCAACTGGTACAATAGTGGAGTGGCTTACCGGAAGATTGACAGCATCGAGGGACGGCCAAACCTTTTGCTGCAACGCTGGATTCAACACCCTTCCTATGATGAATACTGGCAGAATATGGTGCCCTGGCAGGAGGAATTCGCGAAAATAAATATTCCGGTCTTGTCGGTTACCGGTTATTATGACGACGGCCAAATCTCGGCATTGCGTTATTTTAAAGAACATTATAAATACAATAAACAGGCAGATCATTACCTCATCATCGGCCCTTATGATCATTTCGGCGCGCAGAAGGGAGGGGTTCCGGTATTGAGGGATTATAAAGTCGATCAGGTAGCCTTGATCAATACCGTTCAGATCACTTACGACTGGTTGGATTATGTACTGAAAGGCGGACCTAAACCCGCTTTGTTAAAGGATAAAATTAATTATGAAGTCATGGGGGCAAACCGATGGAAACATGCCCCATCAATAGAAAAAATGAACAATCAGGTACTCAGGCTCTATTTGAGTACCGAAAAATCGGGAGAAAACCAGTTGCTCCTCCCTGAAAAACCAGGGCAACTGACTTTCTCCGCCCAGACGGTAGATTTTGCAGACCGGAAGCATAGTCATAATAACAATTATTATCCTTACCCTATTGTTGGTAATGAACTGGACAGGAGTACAGGTCTTTATTTTATCTCGGCCCCTTTTAATGAACAGGTTTCTATAGATGGCATATGGAGCGGGATCCTGAAAGCAAGTATCAATAAGAAAGACATGGATATCGGTATGACCTTGTTTGAAGTCATGCCAAACGGAGAATGTTTTCATTTGTCTTACTTTTTAGGGCGGGCCAGCTATGCAAAAGATATGACGCGCAGGAGCCTGCTCAAGGAAGGGGGAATCAACAGCATCCCTTTCTCCAGTGCCCGTATGTTTAGCCGTCATTTAAGTAAAGGAAGTCGCTTGCTCCTGGTACTTGACATCAATAAAAATCCCTTTGCCCAGATCAATTACGGTACAGGCAAGGACGTCAGTGCCGAAAGCATCGCTGATGCAAAGGTTCCTTTAAATATCAAATGGTATAACGATAGTTACGTTGATATTCCCGTCTGGAAATATTAACTGTCCTTGATCTTCAGGTGATCCTGAACCTGATCTAACAGGGGTTGAATGGTCTCTATCGGGAAATCGCCCCTTTTTCCATACGTGATCAGCCGGAGGTACTCTCCCAGAACCAGGCTCTGTCCATACTTGGATTGGGACCAAAGTTGCCTGTTGACCGGGAATTCTGGCTGATCTGATGGCAATGGAAAAGGAATACAATACAGCTTCACATCAGGGAAGAACCGTTTTAAGGACAAAGCGGCCCTGGTAGAAGCATAAGAGTGAGAAATGAAAGTCATGCTTTTCACCTGATCAAAAGCAAATATTTTTCTGGCTTCAGTGACATTTTCAAGGGTGTTTTTAGACTGTATTTCCAGGACAATCTCTTTGTCCGCATATTTCTTTTGAGGAATAAAAGAGAAAATGCTTTCTGATTCCGGTTTATGATGGTAATAGGAGCCTCCGAAGTTAGCCACACCACCTGTGATCAATACTTTATTGACAATCCCGGTGTCGAGAAGATCACAGATCAGATCTGCAATTTCTTTGTGTTTCACATTGGACCCGAAAACAAAAAGAAGGTCTGAAGGAACGATGTCTTCTTTTTGAAAACAAAGGTCGGTTAATACCGATACCAATTCGAGGTCCATAACTGGACAATGTGGGGTTTTTAAAATCTCCCTGTGTAGTTCATTTGGTTCCATATCCTGAATTATTGGTGCGTCAATATGACAAAGGATACCCCCTCCCTATTCCATTTAATGCCTATAAAAATGATTTGTCCCTACAAATTCTGAGTTCCCCCGAACTCCATGTTAATATACCTATGTTTAAGTAAATAAACAAGGAGGCTGCCCATTTCTTTCTTGCGGCTTAACGCTTATTCCTATTGGTACTCAATATCGCGAGATCTGCTGAAGGTTCCGTCATTTTTTTTGTTCATTATTAAACCGGAATATTTCATCCATGAATATTAATAACAAATTGCTATATTTCTTATCACATGTTAATGCGGCTTAATAACTTTATGGAGTACCTTTATACGGCATTAAAGGATTAATAAAGGAGGATAATAAAATGCAATGGATCATCGCTGTCTGGATCTCCAGACAATTTAAAAAGGTATAAAATGAATAAGTACATGCTCTTTCCTGCTTTATTGCTATGGGGTCTGGGCCTTCAGGCTCAGGACTCCCTGAAAATCAGGATCTACCCGGATTATGATAAAGTAGGTAAATTTCATCGTTTCCTCTTTGGAGAGAATTACAGGAAGGAATATGCGCAGGAAACCAAGGTTCCTGTGATTCGTCTTTCACAGATTAAAGGAGGCTTAACGCCGATAAAAAGGGGGGGAGGAAATCAGACACATTCTTTACGCCTGGAGGATAAACAAGGAAAAGAATGGGTGCTGAGAACAGTAGAGAAATATCCGGAAGTCCTTTTACCTGTGGAACTCAGACAGACTTTTGCAAAAGACATTATTAAAGACAATATGTCTGCACAACAACCTTTCTCTGCATTGGTGGTGCCTGTTTTTGCAGATGCAGCAGGAATTCCACATAGCAAGCCCATGATCGGATGGGTGGTTCCGGATGAAGTGCTTGGAGAATATGCAGAAGTCTTCGAAAATAGCTTATGCCTTTTAGAAGAAAGGGAACCCGAAGGGGATACGGACAATACCGAGAAAATGCTGAAGAAGTTAAATGACCATAACGACAACAGTGTAAATGCGGCTTTGTTATTAAAGGCAAAAGCTTTAGATGCCTTGCTTGGCGACTGGGACAGACATGAAGACCAGTGGAGGTGGATTCCTCAAAAGACAGATACGGGACTAAAATATATCGTCGTTCCCAGAGACCGGGATCAGGTATTCTATTTATCCCAGGGATTGATCCCTAAATTTGCACAGGCCTCCTGGTTATTGCCAATGATTCAGGGGTATGAACGGAACCTGCAAAACATCAATTGGTTTTTCTGGGAAGGAAGAAGTACCTATAACCGGATCTTCGGACAGCTTGACGAAGCGCAATGGAATGCAATTGTAAAAGAATTCTGTGCTTCCATGACCGATGAGGTTTTTGAAAAGGCATTGAAAAGATTGCCGGAGCCGGGCTATTCGCTTCGCCATGATCAATTACTGGCTCAATTGAAAGAAAGAAGAACACACCTGCCTGAAATGATGAACACTTATTATCATTTTATCAATAGGATTGTAGACATTCAGGGCAGCAATAAAAATGAACTGGTCAATGTGACGGATAACGGAGAAAAAGGGTTGACCGTTACCATGCATAAGCTGGCTAAAGATGGAAAACAGAAAGATTTGTTTTTCAGCAGGTCATACGATCCGGAGGTGACGAAAGAAATCCGCTTGTATGTGAGGGATGGAAATGATAGCCTGACACTAAACAACAAAAGCTCGGATATTAAACTTCGCATCATCAATGGGGAAGGAAATAAGCATTACAACATCCTGAACTCGAAACGCCGCGTTCCATTTTATGGAATGGAAGAAGGGCTTAGCTATTCGGGAGCGGAGTCGAGATTGAGCAAACACATCAGCAATGATACCAATAATACCCATTACGTAGCCACAGATCTGTATACGAGAAAGATGACTTTACTGAATGCAGGTTTTAATGCAGACGATGGGCTTTCTCTGGGGCTTTCTTTTAAAATGATGAGCCCGGGCTTCAGAAAACTGCCTTTTGGAAATATCCATTCTTTTTCCTTCCTGCATTCTTTTAAAAGTAATGCTTTTAGCTTTAGGTATTCCGGCGAATGGTTCCAGGCATTAGGTAAGGCGGATATCGTTTTACAGGCGACTGCTTTTGCACCTGAAAATTCTCAGAACTTCTTTGGCCTTGGAAATGAAAGTCCTTACCGCAAGGATGGGGAATACATTAAATATTACAGAGCAAGGTTCAGCTTGTATGAACTCGATCCGGCATTGCGCTGGAGGGTAAATAAGAATGTCTGGACCTTTGGCCCTTCATTTCAATATTACCGCTTCAACAAACACGACAATGCAGACCGCTTTATCAGCAACAGCAATTTGCTGCATTCGCCTGACAGTGCGATCATCGATGAAGATAAATTGTATGCCGGTTTGGCGCTGGGCTTTACCCGCAACACGAGAAATAACGATGTCTTGCCTTCTTCGGGTAATTTTATCGAAGCAAGGTTACGCGGTTATACTGGTTTGAACAGTGCTGCGGAATCTTCTGTCCAGCTTCAGGCGAGTTATGCTTTCTATCACCGCATAGGTGGGGGCAGACGCTTTGTTCTGACCGATAGGCTGGGCGGTGGGCTAACCTTTGGTAAGCAAGCCTTTTATCAGTCCAACTTTCTTGGCGGACAAGGGAATATGCTCGGTTTCCGTTCCTTCCGTTATGGCGGACAACATATGTTGTACAATAATCTGGAGCTCAGGGCGAAGGTGGCGAACATTGGTGGCTATATTTTGCCAGGTCAATTCGGCCTGACCGCCTTCTTTGATACAGGAAGAGTCTGGGAAAAGAACGATCATTCCGATGTTTGGCATTACAGTTACGGGGGAGGACTTTACTATGCTCCGGCCATTCTAACCGTCATACAGGCACAATTGGCACATTCAAAAGAGGGATATTACCCTTATATAACGATGAAATTCAGGTACTAAGAAAATTATATTTTATGAAATAACTGAAATGCAATTATTTATAATTACATTTGTACTTTAATTATAATAAAAAATACAATGCAAGAAGGAGTAGTAAAATTTTTTAATGAAACTAAAGGTTTCGGATTCATCGTTCCAAACTCGGGCGAAAGTGAAATCTTTGTTCATTCAACTGGCTTATTAGCCGACATCCGTGAGAACGATAAAGTTTCTTATGATGTTGAAGAAGGCCGTAAAGGTCTTAATGCAGTAAATGTTAAGGTGATTTAAATTTCCTCAATATAAATTGTGAAAACTGCCTTTTTTAAAAAGGCAGTTTTTTTTTGCCCTTTATTTTCCTGGCCCCTTCTAGAAAGGGCCAGGAAACCTGACTTTAAATACCATGCTTATTTTGATTTAAGTTGCGCGATTGCAGGTGCCTTAGCCAGTCCTTTGCTGGAAGACAGGAACATTTGTTCGGCCATTTTCTGATCATGGCCATAAATGTCGTCCCTGAAGTTTAAACGTCCGTTCTGATCTACCCAGGCCGTGAAATAGGTAATGAACACCGGAACCGGTTTTTTCACCCCCACCCAAATTTCTTTGGTAGACTTCATCGCCTTTGCGATTCTGTCTGCGGTCCATTCTTTCTGATCTGTTAAAAGATATTCTGCCAGTTTCACCGGTTGCGACAAACGGATACAACCATGGCTAAATGCCCGCTTCTCTTCTGCGAAGAGTGATTTTGCAGGAGTATCATGGAAATAGATGTCGTAACTGTTGGGGAAGAGGAACTTTACCCGGCCCAAAGAATTGTTATCTCCGGGCTTTTGACGAACCTGAGGTAATCCGTTACTGGTTCCGGTCTGTTCCATGTTTTTACTCGCCAGGTAGCGGCGGTTCCTTTTCATGGCTGGAAGAATTTCCGCTTTTACAATGCTGGCAGGAACATTCCAGTAAGGACTGAATACAATATTTCTCAGCTTATTGCTGAAAATCACCGTTTTATTGGCCGCTTTGCCAACCACAATTCCCATGCTCAGGGCGATTTCTTTATCTTCAAAAACGTGTAGCTGATAATCAGGGATATTGACCAGGATCCGTCTGCCAGCTGGCATTGCCGGCATCCAGCGCATGCGCTCCAGATTGATGAGCAATTTTTCTATGCGTTGTTGAACAGGGACGTTGAGTTCCTTGATCACAGCAGCGTCGATGTTTCCGGTCGCACGGTATCCAAATTGTTGTTGTGCCTGTTTAACGGCGGTCTTTAAGGCCAGATCGAACTCAGGAAGGGTATCACTTAAGCTGGTATCTCCAAGTTCAATGAGCCGTTGTCTGACCAATCTCACCGTCAGACCGGTATCTCCGGCTTTATACTTTTTCTGCTTTCCCAGCTCTATTTTTTCCCATTCTCCTTTTTTCTGCAGGGTATAATAGCGGAGTAATTCCTTTTTAAGGAGTTTATATTGCTGGTTTACAGGTTCCCAATCGTCTATTTTAGTGTCTTTATTTGCCATTAGGGAATCCAGCAGGAGGGTAGCATTCAGCTTTTTCCTTGGAATATGCCATTGTATCACTTCCGGATCTACTTTTCCGGCATAAGCATTGGCCACATAATTGAAAAAATGACGGGTCAACTGCAGATCCAGGCTCGCCAGGCTGCTATCTGCAGTTTTGAAAATGGTATCCTGTTTCATCAGCAATTCCATTTTCTGATGTAGGGCAGAATCGAGCATAGAGCTGTCCTGAAAATCGGCAACATAGTCCTTATTCAGGGTATAGAAAACCCTGGCCTGCTCTGTTAATCCTTTTTCTCCGACCCAGGCAAACTGGAAATTCCTGCTATTGTAAAAGTTTCTGAGGTATTGCGCGGCACTGTCTCCGAGCTGCTGACCGGAGATATAGCGTTCCATCTGCATACTGTCCAGTTCCAGCCTCGTCACGGCATTCTTTGGGGTAATGGTAATGTCTCTCTCTACTTTAGGTATTTTCTTTCTGTTGCAAGCTATAAATGCAATTGGAACGATGAGGAATAACAAAAGCCATTTTTTCATATCACAGCAGTTTTTCTAATTGTTTTTCTGTTTGTTTGTCAATGCTGAGCAGAAATTCGTCGATTCTGATCTTTAATAACTTGGTCATGTTGGCTGTTGGCATTCTTTTCAGAATCATTTTCGCTTTATCACTGCTGTTCAGGTAAGTGCCTTCCTGCTCATTGAAGAATAAGGTGCCTTGTTTAAACACACGTTCCTGACCTAAAAGGTCGTCTTTCATCGAAATAAACTGTAGCGGGTAGATTCTATGGGTTTTCTTTTCGTAAAGAATCCAGAAAAATACTTTGGAAAGATCGGTTTCAAAGTCAAAATTACGTCGTTTAATCTCGACGAGGGAGTTATAAGGGGTATTGAAGAAATATAGTATTTCAAATGTTTCGGACATATTTCTGGGAAATAGCTTTAAGGTAAATTGATTCCAGGCGAATATAGCTTTAAATATTCGGTCTTAAAATCGGATGTCTTCTGTTTTTATTTGTAATAATTTTCATTCCTTTACAATTTCAAACAAAACAGTAACAAAACCAAAGATGAGCGAAGAATTTTATCTTCATATTTTTAATAAACAAAAGGGTGTGGAAGCGGTTCCTTCCAACCAGGTGGTGGCTTCCTGGGCCATTAACCTGATGGACCTGATATATCCGGAACGTTCCACCGCTACGAAATATACGATTGCCGAAATTCAAGGGTTGTTTTCCGGTCTGGAAAGAGAACTGACGCAAATTTTAAATGCCACAAAGGCTTGTAAGAACTGTAATAATGAATTGATTTCCAAAGCTTTTTTTCAAGGTTTGCCGGAGTTGTACCGTAAAATGAATACCGATATCGCTTCCATCTTAAGTGGCGATCCGGCAGCAAAAAGTGAATTTGAAATCATTCGTACTTATCCGGGCTTCCTGGCGATTTCCATGTATCGCATTGCAAATGTTTTGCAGAAGTCTGATGTTCCTTTGATTCCCAGGATTCTTACGGAATATGCGCATTCCCAAACCGGAATAGACATCCATCCGGGAGCGGAAATCGGAGAGTATTTATATATAGATCATGGGACCGGAATCGTAATCGGAGAGACGACGGTGATTGGAGACCATGTTAAATTATATCAGGGCGTTACTTTAGGAGCGCTAAGTGTAGAAAAATACATGGCCAATACCAAGCGTCACCCTACGATAGAAGACCATGTGATCATCTATTCCGGAGCAACGATCCTGGGTGGAGAAACCATTATCGGCGACAATTCCATCATCGGTGGAAACGTATGGCTGACTAAAAGTGTGCCTCCACACTCCACAGTATACCACCAGTCGGCCATTAAAGTGATTGAAACAAAACATAAAGATTAATTATGGGAAATATTATAGAATTCGTCGGAAATACCCCTTTAGTAGAGATTCAGAAGTTACATTCCAATCCTGATGTTAAGATTTATGCGAAGCTGGAAGGCAACAACCCCGGCGGAAGTGTGAAAGACAGAGCTGCTTTAAACATGATCCGTTCTGCGATGGAACGTGGTGATGTTAAAAAAGGAACAAAGTTGATTGAAGCGACGAGTGGAAATACAGGAATCGCATTGGCGATGATTGCCAGCATCTATGACCTGGAAATTGAACTGGTGATGCCTTCAAATTCCACACGGGAACGCACCCTGACGATGGAAGCCTATGGTGCAAAAGTAACCTTACTGGAATCTATAGAGGTTTGTCGCGATTATGCCGAAGAAAAAGGAACACATGAAGGATATTTTCTTTTGAACCAGTTTGCAAACCCTGACAATTACCTGGCACACTATAAAACTACAGGTCCTGAGATCTGGAGAGATACCGATCAGAAAATTACCCATTTTGTGAGTTCTATGGGAACTACGGGAAGTATCATGGGCAATTCCATGTTTCTGAAAGAACAAAATCCGGAGATTCAGATTGTCGGTTGTCAGCCTACAGAAGAATCTTCGATCCCAGGAATCCGCAGGTGGCCAATTGAATACCTTCCTAAAATATTTGACCCTTCAAGAGTAGACCGTGTAATGGATGTTTCTCAAAAAGAGGCGACAGAAATGACCCGTAAACTGGCAAAAACAGAAGGCATTTTTGCTGGAATGAGCAGTGGTGGTGCATTGGCCTGTTCTCTGAAACTGGCTGCAGAGTTGAGTTCCGGAGTGATTGTATTCATTGCCTGTGATAGAGGAGACCGTTACCTGAGCAGCGAATTGTTCGGTTAATCGGCTTAAAAAATTAAGATTGGGCAGCGAGTCCTCACTCCCTATGTGTTGAATTACAATTCCCTCTCTCAAAAATTATAATTACTGCCCAATCTTATCTGTTCCTAAAATTAAACCATCCCTTTTGATGTTTAATGTTAGTACGGCCACATATTGATGTGGTCATATCCTATTAAACGTAATTTTTTTTCCGATATTTCTTGACTGCTCAAATTATAGCTTTTTGTTACACAATGATGAAGCCTGGTAAATGGGTATTTTACTGGTCCCACCACACCCTTGAGGTGAGTGCATCGCCTCCCGGAAGTCTCGAGACCGCTGCTTTATATTGGTCTGGGTTGTTTAAAATCTCTGTAGATAAATAGATCATTCTGCGCGGAATCGTACCATTGGTTACGTTTCCGGGATAGTTGACAGGAGTGAGGCGTGGATATCCTGATCTTTTCCAGTTGAGCCAGGCCTCAATGAAGTTAAAGGTCGTACCTGTGCTGATCCAATACTGCATATTGATCATTTCCAGTGATTTTTCTGTAGAAGACTGATCCAATTTCTGGGCCTTGACATAAGCGTTGACCTTTTCCATCGTAATATTTGCCTGAGGATCTACCTGTGCCAATGATTGCAGTGCCGCTTTAACGCCATTGCTAAAGTGTTCGGTTGCGCTGCCTTTGACCTTCCAGTTTCTTACTGCCGCTTCTGCAAGGAGCAATTCTGTCTCCCCATAAGTCATTAAAAATACCGGCCCCCCGAGTTTTAAATATACGGAAGTTCTGGGGCGGGAATATTTCCCTAAGGGAGCAAGATCAGTCCCATTGCCAGTTCCCCCCGGATATTCCGGATGGTTGCGGATGTCTGTTGTTCCGCCTAAAAGGTCATAACCATTTGGCAGACCTTTCTGAATCAGCGGGTCCGGGTTGCCGGAGAGATTTTGATTGTTGTTATTCGCAAAACCCTCGGCTGGAATCTCTCCTATGACAGATAACCTGGGGTCAGCTGTGTTTCTAAGCTGATCGATCAGCGTCTTGCTCCAGCGCACCTCTCTGTAATCGGAAAGTGTGCGCAAAGCAAGGGAAGTCCCATTCTGACTGTTAAAACTGGAAGCATCCATGCTGATAAAGGTATTGTCGTTGTTGTCCGTAAAAGTACCTCCGGCAGCCGCTTTTTCTGCCCATATTCTGGCTTTCTCCGGATCAACTTTCGTTAGCCTCATGGCGATTCTCAACATTAGGGAGTAGCCAAATTTGCGCCATTTCGTAAGGTCACCTTTGTAAAAGAGATCGGCAGTTACCCCAGGTGCTGCGGGGTCGAGGTTCTTGATTGCGGTTTCCAGGTCTGTTAACATGGAATTGTAAATGTCTTCCTGAGTATCGTAAACAGGATATTTTATCCCCTCTCTTGCTTTTCCTGCCTGGTGATAAGGAACATCACCATAGGTATCGGTAATGCGTTGCAAAATCATAACAAACACAATGTCTCCGATATTAATCAGGTTTTTATAAGCATTGGGATCTTTTTCTCTAGCCAGCCGCTGCATTTCGCGGATGCCGGAAGCTTCCGCATATCCTTCATCAAAAATCCTCCCCTGATAATCTGTGAAATTGGCCACATTGATGTATTTATCCCCGTTATTGTAGTAATAATAGGTAGAGGACAGCAGCTGCATCATGGTGCTCTGGTAAAGCAGCTGATAATATCCCTTATTGGCAAATTTTAGCTGTGCCGTAGGCAGCAGGAAGTTCGGATCAAAATTCTCCGGAGTGGATTTTGTCGGATCGGTATTGATGCGATCCAGTTCTCCTTTGGTACAGCCATAGAAACAACCGATGAAGCAACTTAAGCAAAGAAGAAAGGTCTTTTTCATTTGATCTTTATTTAAATTTAAAATTCAGGTTGATGCCAAAGGTTCTGGTAGAGGGCAATGATGCACCTTCAATCCCCGCATAATTGAGTTTTGGGGAAAACTCAGATTCAGGGTCTATATTTTTAGTGTACTTCAGCAAGGTAAACAGATTTCTTCCGACAAGGTCGATGTTGATCCCGCTAAAGGGCGTATTTCTGATCAGTTTTGCCGGCAGGGCATAACCTAGTGTAGCCTGTCTGAATTTTATAAAACTGCCATTTAAGACAGAAAGTGCAGAGATATTGGTGGCCAGCTGCGGGTAATAATTGTAAGCAGGAACATTGATGGTATTCACACTGCCATCTTCCATCACCCCATCTGCAATGACGCCGGTTTCCCTTCCGGGAAGGGTCGCCTTATTTAGGCCGGAGACATAGGAATAGTTTTCTGTAGCAGAGAGGATTTTATTACCAAATTTAAAGTCGACCAGAAAGGACAGGCTAAAGTTTTTATAAAAGAAGCTATTGCTGAATCCCCCGTAAATCCGGGGAAGGGTAGCGCCCATTGGCTTTAGTTCCCCTCGTTTCGGAACGCCGTCACTTCCAATAATGACCTTCCCGTTCGGGTCTCTTTTATAGTCGTAGGCCATAATCTGTGTAATGGATTTGCCCACCACCATAGCGGTATTGGCATTTAGGGGGCGATAGGTTCCGGTAAGGGAATAGCGGCTGCTGCCATCTATGGATAAAAGTACATTGTGAATGTGACTGAGGTTAAAGCCGGATTTCCATTTAAAGTTTTCTCCGGCAACCGGAATCCCCTGAATGGTGATTTCTGTACCTTCATTTTTCGTTTTCCCCAAGTTGACATAAGCGGAAGTAAATCCGGTAGTGACCGACTGAATCGCACTTACAATCTCATTATGTGTGCTTCTTTGAAACCAGGTCAGGTCCAGATCTAACCGATTGTTAAAGAAGCGGAGGTTGACTCCCGTTTCAAACTCATTTAAGGTAAAGGGCCTTAAATTATAGTTCGGAAGACTGCGGTCGTAATCTCCAAGCGGGGTTCCGTTTACGGAACTTTGTGTCGTATAATAGGTTTGTGTGATATAAGGCTGTGCAGGTTCACCACTGGTTTTGGCAAAGCTGGCCCTGATCTTCCCATAACTCAGCGCTTTCGATTTGAGGAGGTCTGAGAAGATGAAACTTCCGGAAACACCGGGAACAAAAAGCCCTCTGTTATTGCCAGGTAGGGTGGAGTAGACATCGTATCTTCCTGTGGAGGAAAGGTTCAGCAACCTTTTATAGTTCAGGTCAAAGGTATAATAGGCCGATTGTGTGACGAGTCTGGCCAGGGTATAGGTGTCGGTCCTGGTCACAAGGTTAGAAGGAGTATACAGATAAGGGGTATTAAACTGATTCCCCTTGGAGTCAGATAATTCACCTTCCCGGTTCCGGTAATTTGCTCCGACAGAAACGTCCAGGTTCAGGTCTTTCAGGATGTCTTTGTTGACTGCAAGAAGAATGTCACTGTTCAATTCTGAAGTCTGAATCTTCTGAAAAGCGTTCAGCCCACCCTGTCCGTTAATGGAAAATGATGCTCCGGTGGGGATGATGCTCACAATCTGATCATTGCTGATGTCGTAACCTAACCTTCCCTGCAGGTACAGCCAATCTGTAAATTTATACTTCAGGGAAGTAGAGGTAATGAAGCGGTTCCGCTTCGAAAGGTCTCTTCCTCTATTCAGTATAAAGTAAGGATTGGTCTTATACTCATCATCGTTCCACCTCATTTCTCTTCCTGTTATCGGATCATAACCTGGAGATAAGGCAATTTGGTTTGCGCTATTCGCCAGGCTGGCGATTCCATAATTGGGATTTAAGGTTCCGTCGCTCAGGTAAGACCTGTTTTTATTGTTCTCATTGATGTAATTTCCATTGAAAGCAACAGTCAGGTGTTTATTAAGGTCGTAGGAGGTAAAGAGGTTTACTGTTTTCCTGTTCAGGTGTCCGTTTTTCAAAATAGATTGATAATCCAGATTGGCGGCCGACAACCGGAACATGCTTTTTTCGTTTGCCCCGCTCAGGGAAACGGTATTGGTAAAAGCCGGAGCAGTACGGTAGAATTTTTCTATGTTGTCTTTTACCGCACTGTAAGGATATGTTTTCCCGTCAAACTGGATCGTAGGGGCGCCATCGAGTTTTTCGCCCCAACTGGAAGATCCGGAAGCGATGGCTGCAGCAATGTTTCCCGGTCTTCTGTTTTGTGTTCCTTGTCCATAGACGTATTGGAAGTCGGTATTTTTATAGGGGCTGTCGAAAGAAAGATTGGTGTTGTATTCAATACTGCCTGAATTTTTAACTCCTTTTTTTATCGTGATGATGATGACCCCATTTGCCGCACGTGCACCATAGAGTGCAGAGGCGGCTGAGCCTTTTAATACGGTGATCGTTTCTACATCATCGGGATTAATGTTGCTGATTCCATCGCCGTAATCGGCACCACCATACTCATTGACATTCCCTCTTTGTGTGTTGTCTATCGGCACACCATTGACCACAAATAAAGGAGAACCTGCATTCATGCTCGCTGCACCACGCAGTAAAATTCTGGCAGAAGAAGAGGGGCCACCATACACACCGCTGATATTTAATCCTGCAATTTGTCCTTCTAAGCTATAGATCAGATTGGATTCCCTGGCTTTGCTCAGCTCTGCGCCGGAAATGGTAGAAATGGCATAACCGATCTTTCGTTCTTCTTTCCTGATGTCAAGGGCCGTAACCACGACTTCATCCAGTTCATTTGTCTTAGCGATCAGGTTAACCTGAAGTTGAGTTTGCACACCGACAGGGATTTCCTTCTTAAAATAACCGACCTGAGAGGCCTGGACAATGGTGTTGGGGAACACGGGAATGGTAAATTCTCCTTTTGCATCGCTGGTGGTAGAGAAATCACTCCCTTTTACCTTTATGGAGGTGCCGGGAAGCACTTGTCCGCTTTCATTCAGCACTGTTCCTTTAAGCATTCGGGTATTTACCTCAGCATTACGTGGGCGTATGACGATTAAATTGTTGGGCAGAACTTTATAAGTGTAGTTGGAATTGGCCAGGATCTGATCCAGAACCTTTAAAGCATTTTCGTTTTTAACCTGGATGTTAATCTTGTTTACAGGAATTTTGCGTTCACTAAAAATAAAGTGATAAGACGTTTGCTTTTGTATGGCATCAATCACCTTTTTGAAATCCGCTGATTTAAAGCTGAGGCTTACTTTATGCTGTGCTGCGTCTTCAGATTGTGAATAGCCGGATAAAGAGCCAACAAGCGTCAAGAAAATGACCATCCACCCAATTAGCTTCATTATAAATTTATATTTGATATCCCTGGTTCCCGGAACGTATTCCGCTTGCCAAATTAGTAAATATAAACAGTTTTGTCTTGTATTTTATAACGAAATGGTTCAATAAGTTGCAGCGCTTTCAAAGCTTGAGAGATATTTTCCTTTTCAAAGAATCCTGTGAACCTGCTGTTTTTTAAACTTTCATTTTTAAAGACGATCTGCAGGCCATACCATCTGGAAAGGCTGTTAGCGAGCAGGTCAAAAGTTTCATTCTTAAAAACCAGTTTATGGTTCATCCATGAAGTTTCGGTATCATTTAAAGGGATAATGCTGTACAGTGGGGAATCAGCCGCGTTCTTTGCCTGATGCTGAAGGCTGAACTTTTCCGAAGGTTTCAGCAGGATTTGTTTTTCAGGCAGGTCATTTATGCTGACCTGAATGGCGCCTGTGATTAAGGTTGCTTCTGTATGCGGATCATTTTTATAGGCCTTTACGTCGAAAGTCGTTCCGAGGACTTTGATGTTTATCTTTTCCGTATGGATGATAAAAGGATGTTCTGCATCTTTTTTAACGTCAAAGAAGGCTTCTCCGCTCAGGTAAACTTCTCTGTGATCTCCTTTGAATTCGGCAGGGTACTTCAACTGCGTTTCCGAGTTTAAAGTCACGATTGTTCCGTCTGCGAGGGTGATTTTTGAGGTCAGGCGGCTTGGGGTATTTATTTCTTTCCAGACCAATACGGATTCAGCCTGACTGCTTATTTTTTTCGTGTAAAGCTGATATCCTCCAAAGGAGCAGATGCATAAGGCTAAAACGGCTGCAATGCGATACCAATTGCCAAACCTGTTTTTTGAAACCGGGATTTCCAGGGATTCCGGATTTTCTATTCTTGCTTTGATCTTTTCAAAAAGAGGCATTGCATCTTCTTCCTCCACTTCATCGGATTGGAAATAACTGCTTAAAGACTCATATTCCTGCCTGTAGGCTGCATTTCCTTCCAGCAAAAGCATAAATTCTTTATGTTCTTCCATGGAAATCTCATCTGCCAGTTTTTTGCCAAGCAATTCTGTAAATCTTTGATCAGTCATTTTTGTACTGTATTATCTGTGTTGTTTGTATGTTAAATATAAGGTTCCTGTTTTTTCTAAAATTGCCTACAATGGACTAAAAAATAGTGTATTATCCCCAAAAGCATAACCAGATTAACCAGGTCATTGCTGCTGCTTTTTCTGTGATCCAGTTCATGATAGGCAGCAAGAATAATCCGTAGTTTGGTAATTGCCCGGAAAAGCTGGGTTTGTACCGTTCGTGGTGAGATCTTCAGAATTTCAGCGACCTCTTTATACTTCATCCCATTTTCTTTGATCAGCTTGAACACCATTCTAGCCTGAGCAGGAAGGGTATCAATGGCGGTATTCAGTTTTATGTGCAGCTCTTTCCTTTCCAATTCCTTTGAAGGATCGGTATGGTCCTGAAATTGGAATTCCTGCTGCGCTTCGATCTCTACCAGATGAACATTGCTGTATTTTCTGAGGTGCTTTAAAGATTGATTTTTTACGGCAACAAAGAGATAGGTTTCCGGATTAAGAACATGGGTGCTTTCCTTCCGGTTTTGCCAGCATTTCACAAATACTTCTGAAACAATCTCTTCGGCTACTTCTTTCTGCGATACATAATAGACTGAAAACTTCAGCAGCTTAGCTCCTAAGGCGCGGTACAAAGCCTCGAAAGATTTCAGATCATCTTCGACGCAAATCTTTGTCCACAGACCAGATAAGTCAGGCTTTACGATTTTCAAGTGCTTTATTTTAGGCTAATTATCCATCGCAAGATAGGGATTAAAAATAATCTTCAAAAAAAATGAATTCCTTGTAGGCATTTTATTTCCAAATGGGGTCTCTACCATTATACCACCTTATTATGTATTAAGGTAAAACGGTATAGCTAACCAATTATTAAACCTAACCGTATCAATGGAGATGAGAAAACCATTACAACTGACGTGTTTATTACTTTACGCATCGGCCAATCTTTTTGCTGGTGTAAAGTCGGATAAATTAAAGAGCTTCCCGACGCTCAGAATTTCCTCTGATCATGAAATGGCATTCAGATCACATTTTCAGGAAACCATTAAAGGAACTGTAAAAGACGAGGCCGGGGTGACCTTGCCAGGCGTATCGGTAAAGGTCAAAGGATCGCAGCTGGCCACACAAACGAATGTTTCCGGACAATATGGAATCACCGCCAAAGCAGGCGATGTATTGGTGTTTTCTTATGTGGGATATGCGGTGAAAGAAATTACCGTAGGCACTCAGGGAACGATTGACGTGATCCTGAACAGCAATTCGCAAAACCTGGAGACGGTGGTGGTCACCGCCCTGGGTATTAAAAAATCAAGTAGGGCAACAACTTATGCCACACAACAGGTAGAAGGCAGCGAGCTGACCAAGTCCAAAGAAACCAATTTGGTGAACTCTTTGAATGGTAAAGTTGCCGGTCTGACCATTTCCCGCAGTTCATCAGGAGTAGGTGGTTCTGCAAAGGTGATTCTAAGAGGAAACAAATCTGCCGCAGGCAGCAATCAGGCCTTGTATGTGATTGATGGAGTTCCAATGAACAACAATACTTCAGGTGAGCCTATTTCCAATACCGGAGGTGCTTCTACAGGGCAGCCTAACTCTGCGTTTGGAGGAAGTAATTCCTATGATGGAGGCGACCCGATTTCCAATATGAATCCAGAGGATATCGCCAGCGTTTCTATCCTTAAAGGTGCTTCTGCTGCTGCCTTGTATGGTAGCCAGGCTGCAAATGGAGTGATCATTATCACCACTAAATCAGGAGAAGCAGGGAAAGCAAAAGTCAATTTCTCCTCTTCTTTCAGCTTAGATGAGGTGGCTTATACGCCGGAATTTCAAACCACTTACGGACAGAGCACGGCAGGTGCTGCCCAGAGCTGGGGGCCGGCAGTGTCAGGTGTCTCCAACAATAAGAAAGGTTATTTTCAAACTGGAAAGAACTGGACCAATGCGATCAGTCTATCTGCCGGATCTGAAAAGTTGCAGACTTATTTTTCTTATGCAAACACAACGGCTACCGGAATTCAGCCAAAGAATGAGTTGAGCCGTCATAATGTGAATTTAAAAGAAACAGGGAGTTTCTTTGATGATAAGCTAACCGTAACCGGGAACGTAAACTACGTGAAGCAACAGATCAACAACTCTCCAAATGCGGGTCTTTATTTTAACCCATTAACAGGCTTATACCTGTTTCCACAGGGATTAGATCTGGCATCCTACAAAAACAATTTTGAAACATTTGATCCGGGAAGGAACTTAAATACGCAAAACTGGCCTTTTAAAGATGACATTCAGCAAAACCCATGGTGGATTGGAAACAGAAACCAAAATGTACTGAACAGAGATCGCTTAATGTTAAGTGTGAGTGCCAAGTATAAAGTAAATCCCTGGTTAGATGTTCAGGCACGTGGAAGTATGGATAACTATACAGACAAGTATGAACAACGCCTTTATGCAGGAACGTCAACGGTGTTAACCGGTGCAAACGGAGGATTGAACTTTAGAAACAACACCTCTAAACAACAATATGCAGACGTGATTGCCAATATTAATGTTCCTTTGGAAAAGTTTAAAATTTCAGGTACAATAGGTAGCAGTATCCAGGATTTTAATGATCAGGGAACAATCTTTAACTCCGGATCTACAGGACTTAACATTCCAAATAAGTTTGCAATCCAGAATTTTGCAGTATTTGATCCCCTGAGTTCAGGCAATACTGCCAAGCATAAACAACTACGTTCCGTATTTGCCAGTGCAAGTTTTGCGTTCGACAACTGGATCAATTTAGACCTGACAGCCCGTAACGACTGGTCTTCTGCTTTAGCGTTCACCAATAAAATGTCTTTCTTCTATCCATCAGCGGGGATTAACTTCATTATCAATGAGAAATTGGGCTTACCAGAATGGGTGAGTTTTGCCAAGGTTCGCGGTTCTTATGCTGAAGTGGGAAATGATGTGCCGGAATATGTAACCAATATCATGAATTCTTATGGTGCAGGTGGCGCAGTGAATACACCAACTTCATCTTCATTCAATACTTTAAAACCAGAAAACACCAAATCGATTGAATTGGGTACAGAATGGAGGTTTTTAAACAATAGGTTGAATTTTGATTTTACCTATTATAAAACAAATACCAAAAACCAATTCCTGATTGCAAACGCATCACAGGTGTCTTTATTTGATAAATATTACTTTAATGCCGGAGATATCCAAAACCAGGGTGTGGAGGTGATTTTAGGTTATGATGTATTGGGCGAATCTGAACTGAAGTGGAAAACAGGAATCAATTATTCCATGAACAGGAACAAGGTATTGAAACTGGCGCCGAACATTACTGAATTTACTTTAAGTGGTTCTTCAGGAGCAAGTTTTGTATCTAAATTTAAAGAAGGCGGATCTTATGGAGATATCTATGGTTCTTCGTTACAACATGATGCCCAGGGAAGGGTAATGATTGATGCAGGAGGAAATCCAATTGTAAAAGAAGGTGGAAATTCTACTTACCTGGGAAATGCCAATCCAAGATGGCAGCTGGGATGGAACAACAGTTTCAATTATAAGGATTTCTCTTTGAGCTTCCTGTTTGATGGTAAGTTCGGTGGTAAAGTGATGTCTGTAACAGAATCTACAATGGAAGGTTATGGCGTAGCTAAAGTTACCGGAACTGCACGTGATCAGGGCGGCGTTAATGTAAATGGAGTAGATCCTTCAGGAAATCCTGTTTCCAAAGTAGATGCTGCCAAATGGTATAATAAAGTAGGTGGCAGAGATGGTGTTTCGAGTGAGCACATGTACAATGCAACGGTGGTTCGTTTGAGAGAATTGTCTTTCGGCTATACTGTGCCTATGAAACAAGGCTTTATTAAAAGCTTAAAGTTATCCCTTACCGGTAGAAATCTCTTCTATGTGTATAAGAAAGCCCCTTTCGATCCGGAGTTGAGCATGTCTACTGCTAACGGTCTAGCTGGTGTGGATGTTTTCATGCCACCGGCAACAAGAAACTATGGCTTCTCTCTAAATGCTAACTTTTAATCACCTTCTAAGATCAAGAAAATGAAAACGAAATTCAATAGATCAATTCATACCAATAAACTGCGTTTGCTTGGAGCAGTATGCCTGGCCGTCCTGACGACCAGCTCCTGCAAGAAGAACTTTGAGGACATCAATACCAATCCGATCGGAGTTTCCGACAAAGACCTTATTTCTGATTATAATGACCTTAAATTTTTCTTTCAACAGGAACAACGCGCCATTATCAATTTCTCTGGCGGAGGGGACCCCAACTCTTATCAGCTTCAGCAAAACCTGAATGCGGATATTTTCTCCGGCTATTTTATGGCACCAAATGCATTTGGTGGTGGTGGAAATAATACCAATTATTTCATGAAAACAGGTTGGAATGGGGAAGCTTTCAAAGTAGCTTACCTGAATGTAATGGCCAACGTCGTTAAATTGAAAAATAATGGAATAGACCAGGCTTATCCTTCTGTATGGGCGGTATCTCAATTGATAAAGGTGACTGCTATGAGCAGGTTGACCGATATTTATGGCCCCATTCCATACAGCACTGTAGGGTTAAAAACAGATAATCCGTATGATAGCCAAAAGGATATTTATAACAAATTCTTTGCTGAACTTGACGATGCCCAGGCTAAAATTAAAGCTTTCGTTGATGCAGGTAAGCCACTGCCTTTCAAGTTTAATGAATTTGACCTGGTTTATGGCGGCAATTTCGACTCCTGGTTGAAATTCTCCAATTCCCTGCGCCTTCGTCTGGCCCTGCGTATTGTGAAAATTGATGCAGCAAAAGCACGGTTAGAAGCAGAAAAAGCAATGAACCCTACAAATGGAGGTTTGTTGAGTACGCCTTCACAGAATATGTCTGTGAAAGTTACTGGCGCTGGATTCACAAACCCATTGGTGTACATCTCTTCGAAATGGAATGACATCAGAATGGGGGCTGCAATAGAATCTTATTTGTCTGGTTATGCAGATCCAAGATTGCCGAAATACTTTGATAAAGCGACAGGTGCAACTGTAGCTGGTACTTATAAAGGTATTCGCATAGGTTCTGATATGTCCGACAGAGAAACGTATCAAGGCTATTCCGTCATCAATGTAAGTGACGGTTCCAGCCCTTCTTTTTCACTAAGCAGCCCGGTTCAGCTGATGACAGCTGCTGAGGTGTATTTTCTTTGTGCGGAAGCCGCATTAAGGGGATGGTCGGCAGGAGGTTCTGCTCAGAGTTTTTATGAATCCGGAATTAAAACTTCATTTGAACAATGGAAAGCAGGTGATGCAAGCAGCTATATTGGCAATAATACCAATAAGCCTGCCGGATATACCGATCCAAGAAATGCCGCAAACAATGCAACTGCAATTGCAACCACTACTGTAAAATGGAACGAGGCAGCTTCGAATGAAGAGAAACTGGAGAAAATCATTACTCAGAAATGGCTGGCCGTTTTTCCTGAAGGACTGGAAGCCTGGTCTGAATACCGTCGTACCGGTTATCCTAAACTATTTCCTGTAGTAACAAATAGCAGTGGTGGAACCATTGATACAGATATCCAGATTCGCAGACTTCCATATCCTCAGAATGAGTATGATACGAATGCTGCTGAATTGAACAAAGGAATCCAGCTATTGGGAGGCCAGGACAATGGAGGTACCCGATTGTGGTGGGATGTGAAGAAAGGAAATTTTTAGATAACGATTAAAATACTTGTCATGCAGCGTGTACACCATCTGTACCCTTCATCCCCCGTTGTTGGTGCTGCATGACTTGTGTTAAATTTTTGAGCCGTATCCGTACCTTAGGTGCCAATAATGAAACCCATATTTAAAAATCTAATGAAGCTTAAACACCTTTTATGCCTCGGCATTCTGTTTTCTGTGGAGCAAGTCCTTGCTCAAAACCAACTTACCAAATATGTAGACCCATATATTGGTTCTGCTGCACATGGCCATGTCTTTGTAGGGGCCAACGTTCCCTTTGGAGCCGTTCAGCTGGGACCAACCAATGTCTTTGAAGGTTGGGACTGGTGCAGTGGTTATAACTATGCCAGCAACACAATTATTGGTTTTACCCACACCCATTTGAGTGGAACAGGAATCGGGGACCTGAACGATATTCTTGTGATGCCTGCAACAGGGCCTTCACAACTGGATTATGTGTCCACTTTTTCTCATGATAAAGAAGTCGTAAAAGCAGGATATTACCGTGTTATCCTTGATAAATATAAAATTAAAGCGGAGCTGACGAGTTCAGAAAGAGTAGGCTTCCACCGCTATACCTTTCCTAAGCAACAGGAAAATCCACATGTCATGCTGGACCTGAATGCCGGAGTAGGATGGGACAGCCCGGTAGATACTTACGTGAAACAAGTCGATGCCACGACTTTAGTGGGCTACCGCCATTCCAAAGGATGGTCAAATGACCAGCGCCTTTATTTTGCAGTTAAACTTTCTCAGCCCTTAAACAGCCTTTCGCTTTCTGACAGCAGCAGCCTGAGCACAAATGGAAAAGAACTGAAAGGCAAACGGATCAAAGCGGTATTAGGCTTCAAATCCATCAACCAGGAGGTCTTAAAACTTAAAGTAGGTCTTTCTCCGGTGAGTTATGAAAATGCGCTTGCAAACATTACGGCAGAGCTTCCGGGATGGGATTTTGACAAAACAGTTGCCCTTGCAGATCGGAAATGGGAAAAAGAATTGTCCAAAGTGAAAATCAATGCGGATGAGGAAACCAAGAAGACCTTTTATACCGCCATGTACCATACCATGATCGCTCCATCTGTATTTGATGATGCCAATGGCGATTACAGAGGTACCGATAAAAAGATATACCGTAAACCGGGATTTACCAATTATACCACCTTCTCCCTATGGGATACCTACCGCGCTTTTCACCCTTTGTTTACTTTCCTGCATCAGGATAAAGTATCAGATGTAGTCAATTCATTTTTGGCGATCTATAAACAACAAGGCAAACTTCCGGTATGGCACCTGATGGGCAGTGAAACGAATACCATGATCGGTTACCATGCCGTTCCGATTATCGTGGATGCCTACCTGAAAGGGTTCAAAGGCTTTGATGCGAACCTTGCGTATGAAGCGATGAAACATTCTGCGATGCAAAAAGTAGAAGGCATTGAATACGCGCAAAAAATACAATATATCCCATCTGATAAAGTGATTGAATCCGTAGCAAAAGGGCTGGAATATGCCATTGACGACTGGTGTATCGCCCAGATGGCTAAAAAAATGAACAAAACGGAAGACTATAAATATTTTAGTAAAAGAGCAAAACTATACCGTGAATATTTCGACAAACAGAGCCACTTTATGAGGGGTAAACTGGAGAATGGAAACTGGAGGACACCTTTTAACCCAATCGCTTCAAAACACCGTGAGGATGATTACACCGAAGGCAATGCCTGGCAGTATACCTGGCTGGTTCCTCAGGATCCGGAGGGACTGATCGGCCTGTTTGGTGGCGATGCCCCTTTCACGAAAAAACTGGATACCCTGTTTAGCATGAGTTCAGCAATGGATGCGGGCAGTTCCCCGGACATCAGCGGCCTGGTAGGTCAATATGCACAAGGAAATGAGCCGAACCACCATATTCCTTACTTGTATGCTTATGCGGGACAACCCTGGAAAACAGCCAACCTCGTTCGTCAGATTACCGATTCCCTTTATACCAATAAACCGGATGGCTTGTGTGGCAATGAAGATTTAGGACAGATGTCGTCCTGGTATGTGTTTTCTGCGATGGGATTCTATCCGGTTAATCCGGCCAATGGAACTTATGTATTCGGTTCTCCTTTGATCAATGATGCGGTTATCTCCCTTCCGGGAAATAAGAAATTCCACATCAAAGTACAGGGAAACAGCAAAGAAAATAAATACATCCAGAAGGCCCTGTTAAACGGAAAGCCTTATACAAAATCTTATTTACGCCATAAAGACCTGGTAGCAGGAGGGGAGCTGACCCTGTTTATGGGAATTAAACCTTCAGCAACCTGGGGAGTAAACCCGGCAGACCGTCCTCGTTCGGTAGCCATTGAATGATGAATTAATCCTTATTACATAAACCCTATCTAACCAAAAACCTATGAAAATCAACAAAAAAAACATGTTAAACGGCCTTGTAGGCTTAATGACAGCAGGCCTGCTTTTGTCGGCCTGTAAAAAAGACGGACCTGTGGATGGAACAGATGTAACTGCTCCATCTGCAGCAGTCGCCAAAAGCGGCCCGATTAGCGTTTGCTATGTGGAAGTCAACAACAACAACATTCTCAATGTCGGGGCTTACACCCTCAAAACCGGCGGTCAGCAACTCTTTGACCTGGCCATCATCTTTGCGGCAAACATCAATTACGATGCAACGACCAAAAAAGCAGTCTTGTTTAACAATGATAAAGTCACAAAAGTACTGAGCAACAAAGCAACCTATATCAAACCTTTACAGGATAAAGGGATTAAGGTATTGTTGTCCATCCTGGGTAACCATCAGGGCGCAGGCTTCTGTAATTTTACCAGTCGCGCTTCCGCAAAAGATTTTGCACAGCAACTGAGCAATGCCGTAACCACTTATAACCTGGACGGAATTGACTTTGATGATGAATATGCAGAGTACGGCAAAAACGGAACGACTCAGCCCAACGACAGCTCTTTTGTGATGCTGGTGCAGGAGCTTAGAAAACTGATGCCAACAAAACTGATTACTTTTTACTACTATGGACCTGCGGCTTCAAGGGTACAATGGAACGGACAAAGGGTAGGCGATAATGTGAACTATAGCTGGAATGCAAATTATGGCAGTTTCTCTGTTCCTAATGTTCCTCCAATGGGTAAAAACCTGTTAAGTCCTGCTGCAGTATGGATCAATAATACCAGCGCAAGTACTGCCAAATCATTGGCGCAATCTACCAAAAATCAGGGCTACGGGGTTTACCTCACCTATGATCTTCCCGGAACAAATATGGCCACCTACCTATCTTCATTCTCTACGGTACTATACGGGGATAGTGTGAAATTAAGCTCGCCATTACAAAGCTGGCCTTAAAATCATTTGAAAAACTAAATCAACCCTATATCCCTGAGAAATGAAAAACTTAAAAATTTGTTTAATTGGCCTGGCCTTAATGGGCTTTGCAACAGCTTGCAAGAAGAATCCACCTGTAAGCGGTACCGAAGTCGTAACCACCGGAAGTTTAATTGATTACAAGAACAGCAAGCATCAGCTGAGTGTTGGTTATTACCGCACCTGGCGTGATAGTGTAACCGAAAGTGGAAATAAAACGAGCATGCGCCGTTTGCCGGACAGTCTGGATATGGTCATGGTATTTCCGGATTATACTCCGCCAGAAAATGCTTACTGGAATGTGTTGAAAACCAATTATGTCCCTTATTTACATACTAAAGGAACAAAAGTAATCATCACAATCGGAGACCTGAATAGCGCCACCACTACCGGCGGACAAGACTCTACAGGTTATGCTGCATGGGCGAAAACCATCAATGATAAATGGGTAACGGAATACAACCTGGATGGAATCGACATCGACGTAGAGAGCAATCCAACCGGAACTACTTTAGCCAAAAAGGTAGCCGCAGTGAAAGCTTTGTCTAAGTATTTTGGTCCGAGATCAGGTACGGGTAAAAAGTTCATCTATGATACGAACCAAAACCCGACTACTTTCTTCACTTCTATCTATAAGCTGATCGATTATACCTTCCTACAGGCTTATGGAAGAAGTACCAGTAATCTAACCAGCACGTTCAATTTATATGCTCTTTACATCACGCCTGATAAGTTCTTACCTGGATTTTCATTCTACGAAGAGAACGGTGCAAACTGGGGAGATGTATTGTATCCGGATCCAAACTTAACGGGCAGGTGTTATAACTATGCACGCTGGCAACCTACACAGGGGACCAAAGGCGGAGTGTTCTCTTATGCGATAGATCGCGATATTCCATCTAAAACGGACAATATCATTGCTGCGGATTATGCAGTGACAAAACGCTTGATTAAGATCATGAATCCTTAATCAAAATAATTCAGTCAGACCATTATTATGGTCTGACTGAATTTATTACGCTATTGTTTAAAAGGATTCATAATTTGAATGCTTTCTCTGCTGACTTTGAAATGTGGCGTATGGTTATAATCCCTGCTCATCCGATAAGCACCGACACCTTGTGTATCGTTGTCTTTAGTCCATTTAGAAATGTCCAATAACCATTGCGTTGCTTTTGTATCCCCGTCCGGCGGACTATCCTGACCGCCATTCTGATACTTCCATTCATCCCCATTGGTCATGACAATTAATTTATCCTTGCCAAAGGCAGAAAGCAGAGGAGTGAGCTCAGAAACCTTGGAACCTTTCCAGCGACGCGCACCACCTACATAACATTGAAACAAAGCGTAATCATAATTACTTTTGTAAGGCGTATAGATCCGTCCATAGCTCAATGGTTCGCTATCTTTCGTATCCACATCCGTATCAAAAAGAAAAAGAGGTTTTAGGCCTGCATTTGTCAAGTTTCCTGCTTCCGCATTCGGCCCGAAATATCTGGCCACGGCCGTTAATACAGCTACTGCATTTGATGCAGGTGCATCATTGCCAAAAGTGCCTCTTTCAATGTCTACATCTATTCCGTCCCAGCCCATTTGCTGAATGTATTTGTGGTACATCGCCTTTGCCCAATGGTGATAAGTGCTGTTGGCATTGGGCTTGGTGTTGTCAAAGTTTGGAGGAGCAACATAGCCCGGTTCTTTCGTTGCAGGGTCCTTGATCGATCCGTCAAAATAAGCATCGTTTTTAGGGAAAGAACAGTAGACAATTCTTGTACCTTTTGCCTGTAAAGCGCGCCAGTGATCCGGGTTCTGATCATATCCGGCAAAGCCCTCTATAATATCCACACTGTCGGGAACATTGAGCATATTAAAGGAGGCGTCAGGGTCGTTTCCATCCCCAACCAGGTAACCGATAAACAATTTGTGCGGGCTTTTTTTATAAGCCAGTAAGCTGGCGAGTTCCTCCCTGGAAAGTTTTTTTGGACTTTGTCCGACACTGGTTATTTTGCAGGAAAGGAGGCAGATCAAGAGGAATACAGCCGCTGAGAAAGGGCTGAATAGAGGACTTTTCATAAGAGAGTAATTTTGTGTGTTGATTCCTGAAAATTACAGGTTTATCTTCTTTAATCCAAAGATTAAATTGATTTAGCTGAGGTTGTTGAGAGAAGAATAGAAGTAGGCCTACGCTTTGTAAGTTCCAAATAACCGATCCCAGATGCTCGTGTAAAAACCGAAGTTATGGTCAATATCCTGATGGTGCTGGTGATGGAAACTGGAGGTTCCCAGATATTTTAACAGCGGTTTATTACGCAAAGTGGCATTTAAGGGTTCCATCCCCAAATGGCCAATCATACCAAACAGCACATTGATCATCAGGTAAATGATGATCGCATAAAGGTTGAAGGTCCATAATAATAACAACAGGAGCCAGAGGGCTCCAAAGCTGATGGTTTCCAGGGGATGTAAAACAAATAGGTCTATAGGCTTGGGATTTACAGCCTCATGGTGCAATCCGTGTATGGCCTTGTACAACCAGGTTTTATGGATGATATAATGAAAAACATACATCAGGAGGTCCATCGCCAGGAACAGGATCAGGAAATCAATTAAAATGAAGACGGAAACTTCCGTGCTGATCCCAATAAAGGCATTTTTCCATAACCAGTAACCGATATAAGTAACCACGGTATTCAGGAGATTGGTGAGCCCGCAGATCAGCCATTCTTTGCGGCTATAGGTATAAGCAGGAATCGCCAGAGGAGAAAACCTCTGCTGGATGACCCTTCCAGACCATAAAACCAATACCGTAATCAACACGTTTTCCAACAAAAATACCGGCCATAAATAAATGGCCGGTAATTCCAGTAAATAAGTTAATCCATCATTTGTCATCATCCTCAGTTTCCTCCAGTTTTCCTTCTTTATTCCTTTTCAAGGCAACTTTAGGATTGTCCTGGGTTCCGGTAATGCTCAATGGAATTCCAATCAGGCCAAATGGAGGCAAACCGAGTCTGCCACTGATGTTCAGACGGCCATCAAAACTCACCTGACCTTCAAAACGCGGACGGAATCCTGCCACACGCATTTTAAACCTTTCGATGGTAATGATGTTATTTTTGATGGTACTCCTGATGTTGACTTCAGAAAGATCCGGATTGTTTAAACTATCACGACGGGTCGCTTTACTCACGGCATTCATGAATTTAAAGCCCATGAGGCTAATCTTTTTAAGAGAAAGGGTTCCTCCACCTTTTAAGGTTGGGAAAACAGGGAACATGTCTTTATTCAATTTACCTGAAAGCTGATAATCCAGTCCTACAATACCTTTCACTTTGGAGGCCGAAGTAGCGAGTTCACGGAAGAGTTTGATCTCTTTATAAGCCTTGGAAATGTCGAACTCCTTAGCCGAGATATGGTAGTCGAAAATGGCAGACTTAGGACTTAAACTCTTATAGGTAGCATCCATCGTCATTGGGGCATCTACCAGGTTAAAGCTCGTCTGACTCAGGGTCATGGTTCCGTTATTTAATGCCAGTGTTCCTTTTGCATCTTTAACTTTCAATCCATTATAATATACGGCAGCTGCATCCGCTACGACAGATACATTTAAGTTATTCGGAATAATGATGACGCCGCTTCCAGCCGCTGTTTTTCCCGGCTGTGCAGGAGCTGCATTATACACCATGAACTCATCCGCAAAAAGCTGTTTCGTTTGCAGGTTGAAGTTTCCGGTAAGCATGGCCTTGTCCGACAATACATAATTGATAATGTTGCCTAAATGACCATTCATCGTGAAATCTGATTTGCCATAGCTGGCAGTAAAACGCTCAAATTTCATTTTATCCTGAGCAAAAGAGAACAAGCCGTTTTTGATGAAGAAAGATTTAGGAAAGAGGTCTGATTCCAGGGTAAGTTCTTTAACCACCACACGTCCCTTGTTGTTTAGCTTTTGATACCTGCCATTAAGCGCATCGCTTTGCAGGCCTTTAAAGGAGACATCACTAAATACAGAACCTTTAACGTTATACCCTTTGATCGCAAATAACTGATACATTTTTCCGATATCTATCGTGCCTTTAGAGCTGACATTATAGCTCATGTTGTCGAAATTTTTAAGATCTGCTTTTAACATAAAAGGCTGACCCGCCATTTGAAAGGAGATGGGTTTGATGTTCAGTTGCGTCCCTCTCAGGCTTCCGTCTTTGTTAACCAGCGTTCCGTCTACCACAATTTGTTCCAGTGCCTGCTCAAAATGAGCGGTTTTAATCCTTCCGTTTGCCAGCTTAATTGTAGCAGAAGTTACCGGGAACAGTTTTTTAATTTTATTGTAACCACCTTTACTTTGTACGTCCAGGTTCAGTTCTCCACTCAGTTCCAGGTCTTTCAGCGGGTAGAAGTTTTTGATCTCCGCAAAGTTGATCATGGATTTTAACTGTACATCTATAGGGTTGTTTTCTGCGGTCTGCAATTTTGCAAAACCACGGATGTAATTGCTCAGTGCCTGTATGTTAATGTCGCTGATTTCCAGTTTGGTGTTCTTGTAATTGCCGTCCGGATTATGGCCATTCATGCTGAAATTGATCTTATCGATCGCAGCCGGAAGGGAGGCATATTTGAAATAGCCGTTACTTACCGAAGATTTTAAATTGAATTTGGGAATGGTAGCGATCACCGTATCTATTTGTCTGATGCCACTGCGGACTACTTTTTTGGTATACTTGCCATCTGCATCCAGGTCGAGGTTATAATGCCCTCTGATCTGATCTACACCAAAAATCTTTCCCCATTTGCCAAGATCAATTGATGCGCGTGTTTTGATAAAGATTTCCGGTTCTTTGAGTCCGTTTAATTTTACAACCGAGCTGACATGGTCTTTTCCCATATTAAAATACAGGCTATCCATGTTGATCGATAAGCTGTCCATATTTAAACTGGGTAATTTCGTTTGCAGGTTCAGGTATAAATTGCTGATGGACTCTGGCGCCTTTGGATTCGAAATTTGTCCTTCACGGATTTTCATGTTAAAGGACAAGGTGGGCATGGCCTTACTTTTTGCCAGGTATTTTCCAATTAAAGAAGCATTAATCTCTGCATATCCTTTAATATTGGTTTTTTCCATGCGACTTGCAAGGGCAGGAGGCATGGCCGAGAAAATATTGTGCAGGTCTGTTTCTTTTGCCCTGGTTTTAAAGTTGATGTCGTAGCCATCTTTTAGAAAAGAGAAACGGCCGACAAATTCGATGGGCAGGGAGTTGATCTTTAAATCATTTTCATCAAACATCAGATCCAGGGAGCTGGTGTTGATTTTAGTCAGGAGCTTGGCATTGACTTTTTTGTTCAGCAGGTAAGGCGTACCATTATAGTAAAGATTCAGGGTATCGATTGCGGCCTGGCTTTTTAAGTCGAAAATCGCCTTGCTTAAATCTCCTTGTCCGGAATAGTTCAATCCTTTGGCGCTGACCATCATCGGCACAGAGCGGTCGTTATAGGTCAGGTTACTTTTGTTAATGAAGATACCTTCGATCTTTATTCCCGTAGCGCTGCTGTCTGCTTTTTTTGTGGTATCTGTTTTACTTTCATATACATTGTAATTGGCATTTCCTTTTTCATCTACTTCAATATTGATATTGGCCTGGTCGATGAACACCTGATCAATCTTGATCTGATCGGAAAAAACGGTGCGTAAATCTACCCGGAAGGACAATTCTTTGGTAAAGAGCAAGGTGTCCTGCTGAAATGGTACCGCGCCCTTTAACGAAAAGTTATGAAGGCTAAAAGTTAAGGATGGAAAATGCTTAAAAAAGGACAAACTGCTGCTGTCGAATTTAACTTCACCTTTGATGTTTCCATTCACCCATTTTTCCACTTCTTTAGAGATGGTGTTTGGCAGCAGGTAAGGCGTGATAAATAAGAGCAGTACAATAGACGCAATTGTTATTCCGGTAATTTTAAGAACTTTTTTCAAAAGATAATGATGTTAATATTTATAAGGAGCAAAGGTAATTTTTTAAAAGCTAAAAATGCACAGTTATAAAAACGGGAGTGTTACTTCTGTTGGCGGAGACAACTACCTGAACATTTGAATTGTTTTACGGAAACTAAAACCCGATTATTGTATTTATAAAAAGGGCATTCTCAGAATGCCTGAGAACTTAAAGATCAGATCATGAACGAAGACGAAATAAACGGAGCTTTTCCTGAGCTTTCCAATGAAGTGTTGACAAAAATTGATGCGCTTTCAGAAAGTGGAAACGACTGTATGGATGAAGAAGATTTTGATGGCGCTGTAGCCAGCTGGGAAGAGGCATTGGCCCTGATTCCTGAACCACAAAATCATTATATTCAAAGTGTTTGGCTGAATGCCTCGATAGGAGATGCTTATTTCCTGCAAGACGATTTTGAAACTGCATTAACGTACTTTCTGACCGCAAAAAGCAATGTTGAGGAAAACGTATATTCTAACCCTTTTATCATGTTGAGATTAGGAGAATGTTACCTGGAGCAAGCCAACGAGGAGAAAGCAAAAGAGTTCCTTCTTAGGGCTTATCTGCTGGATCCTGAAGAGATCTTTGAAGGGGAAGACGATAAATACCTGGATTTCTTAAGTTCCAATGTAAACCTGAAAGAACAACCTTAAGCTTTTTCTACACCCGGCATCGCTCCCTGTTCAATAAGGCAACTCCTGTTGTTCATGGCCTGATGCCGGGTTCAGGCTGGTGTTTCCAGCGTTTATGGCTCCATAACCAGTAGGAAGGTGCGGCATTCAGGGTTTTTTCCAATATCGCCGCATATCGGTCCGTAATGGTTCCGGATGGGCTTTCCTCAGGTTTTAAATCAATCGGAATAAATTCTATTTCATAATAACCTTTTTTAATAATTTTCATCAAGCCATAAAACACTGGTCTTCCGGTCTTTTGTGCAATTTTTTCTACCCCTAAATGAAAAGAGGTGGGCTGATGGAGGAAATTGACCCAATAATGTGATTCTTCCTTTGGGGGTGCCTGATCATTTGCAAAACAAAATATACTGGTTTCGGCTTCAGTGCTTTTTATAGCACGGAGGGTATTTCTCATTGGAACCATGGTATTTCCATACCTATTTCTCATCTGATAGAACCATTTGTCAAATATCGCATTGCTTAGCGGCTTATAAATGGTGTAAATATGCGACTTTACATGCAGTCCGAGTGCCATCACGGACCATTCCCAATTTCCATAATGCGGGGAACAGAGCACGATGCTTTTGCCCTGATCGAGATAAACATTGATGTTGCTCAGATTTTTAAACTGAACACGTTCAGAAAGTTCCTTTGCAGAAATGGTCCTCATCTTAAAGATCTCTACCATAATTCTGGACAGATGTCTGAAGTAGCCCTTTTCTATGGTTTTTAACCCGGCAACAGTTTTGTCTGGAAATGCATTACGTAAATTCGCGCTGACTACTTTTTTCCGGTAACCAAGTACATGGTAAATGAGGAAATAAACAAAACCTGCAAAAAAATAGAGGATGGAAAGTGGAAGTCTGGATAAACTATTCAGCACAAATATGCCAGCTTTTGAAGCCATTCGGGAGAAGAAATGAAGACGGTCAGGAGCCGTTTCCGGAGATTTACCTTGCTGCTGAATCATGATCTGAAAATTTAACCAGGACTTATCGCTGTTGTGTTGACATGGTAAAAATAAAAAGAGGAGATTTTTTTTACAACAAAACAGCTTCATTATAGCGTCATATTCAGCTTCGGAACAAGTAAATACCTGCTTGAGAACCGCTTGTCCCTATACGCGCTCTAACCAGGCTCTATACACGCTCTATACTCGGTGCAAGCCCGCTTGAAAGCGTGTTAAAGGCGGGTAAGCAGCGACTATAAATCGAGTCATTTTCGGGTATTTCCCTACGCTGCTCCCAACTTGTTATGGAGCAGGAATTTGAAAGACAAAACGGTTATAAGGAGATGATGAAACTGGAACCCAAACCTTCCACAGAATGGAACTGGATTTGCCCATGGTGGAGCATTACAATTTGTTTACATAATGGAAGGCCGATCCCACCACCTGATTTTTTGGTACTGAAGAAAGGGACAAATATACTGTCGGTCATTTCCGTGGGAATTCCACAACCATTATCGGTCACCCTGATGGCTACTTTACCCTTCTCATTGTTTTCGGCAGAGAGTATGATTTTCGGATTGGCCTGATCTTTCAAGGCATCCACCGCATTTAGCAAAAGGTTAATGAGCACCTGCTCCATTAAAGCATGATCTGCTTTGATCAAAAGTTTGGCATCTGCAAGAATCAATTCCAGTTCAATGTTTTTCTGTTGCAGGGTGGGTTGCATCAGCTGATAGATGTTTTCCAGCAACGGTCTCACCTGCAACTGTTCCATAACCGGAGCCGTTGTTTTATTCAGATTTCTATAGGTTTCTGCAAACCTCAATAAGCCCTCACTTCTTCTCTGTATCGTTTCAATTCCCATTTCCAGGTCTTCAAAAACAGCGGTATAAGGTGCGGTTCTTTCTAAAGCGGAAAGCCGGTTTTTAAGCGTTCCGGCCAAAGAGGAGATGGGTGCAATAGAGTTCATGAGCTCATGGGTCAATACACTCAATAATTTTTGCCATGCCTTTGCTTCTGTTTCATCCAACACTTCATTGAGGTTCTGAAAGGCAATCACCTGAAATTTTAAAGATCCGGTTTGAAAGGCCGTCGCAGAAAGCAATACTTTTAAGGTCTGGTCCCCATTTTGAATTCCGGCAATTTTAGACTCCCCGGATTTTAAAGAAATGATCTCCTGATGTAATTTTTCATCCCTCTGACCAAGAGAAGTAATGGTTTTCAAATAAGGAATTTGAAGCATCTCTTTTAGAGATTCATTCATCCAGATCACTTCTCCATTCTCTGTCTGATAGGATAAAATGCCGGTATCGATCAATTCCAGGATCTTCTTTAAATATTGATATTGTGTTTCTTTTTCTCTTGAAAGCTGTTTAAAAGCAGCGTTAATGTCGTTAAACCCTTTTCTGAGCGGTTTCAGTTCCGGGGGAGCATGTTTCACCTCAAAATGAAGGGAAAAATCCTGGTATCGGACAGCTTCTATAAAATGTTCAAATTCCCGGTACATTTTCAATTGTGACCTATAGCCTGATACCATGAGGTAAATGATCAGGATGGACAAAGGGATGAGCCAGGAAAACCATCCTTGTACGAGACAATAAGATGCGGCAGCAAGGGGGATAAACAGGAGTGTGATGCTCCGGATTGTTCGCCAGATCAGGTGCTTAAATATCATATTTGCTCAGCCTGCGGTATAATGCGTTCCTGGTAATGCCAAGTTCTTTTGCTGCCCAGGTAATGTTCCCGCGGTTTTTCTCAATGACCTGCAGGATGGCATTCTTCTCTAATGATTTCAAACTCAGGTCTTCATTGATGGGGATTGCCGTTTCTATAGGAGAGAAGACGAGGTCACTGTCCTTCAATATCGGGCCTTCCGCCATAATGACCGCACGCTCTATGGTATATTGTAGTTCTCTTACATTTCCGGGGAAGGAGTATTGTAAGAGCTTATCCATTGCAGAGGCCTCAAAGTCCATCGCGGATTTAAAGTATTTCTCTGCATAAACCTTACTGAAATGCCTGGCCAGCAGCAATACATCTTTTCCCCGTTTCCTTAGCGGAGGAACAATAATTTCTACGGTATTGATTCTATATATCAGGTCTTTACGGAAACGGTTCTCCATTGCCAGCTCCCGGATCTCTACATTGGTGGCACAGATGAGCCTGATGTCTACAGGAACGGCGTCGTTGCTGCCTATCTTGATCACCTGCCTGTTTTGCAGCACGCTCAATAATTTGGCCTGTTGCTGTAAACTGATGTTCCCGATTTCGTCCAGAAATAAGGTCCCGGTATCTGCAGCTTCGAACCGGCCTGTCCGGTCTTCTCTGGCATCGGTATAGGCGCCCTTTTTATGTCCGAATAGCTCGCTTTCAAAAAGGCCTTCCGTAAGGGAACCGATGTCTACTTTGACGAACGGCTTTTGTGCCCTTAAAGATTGCTGGTAGATGGCCTTCGCAATCAGATCTTTGCCCGTTCCGTTTTCTCCAAGGATGAGAATATTCGCATCGGTGGGGGCAACACGGCTGATTTTATAAAAGATCTCCTGCATGACATCCGATGTGCCGATTAAATCACCGTTGATGCCCTGGCTGTTGTCTATACCTTTTGCTTTGGTTTTTTCTTTTTTATCCAGCGCTTCGGCGATGGTATTCAGTAATTTTTCATTGTACCATGGCTTAACGACAAAGTCGGCAGCCCCGTTTTTTAAAGATTGGATCGCCAGGTCAATGTCTCCGTAAGCAGTAATCATGATGACCTTGGTATCGGCTGCCATCGCCTTTATTTTATTCAGCCAGAAAAAACCTTCATTCCCATTGTGAATGGCGCTTTTGAAATTCATGTCCAAAAGGATGAGGTCGAAGCGCTTTGCAGAGAGTAGAGAAGGAAGTTGCTCTGGGTTCTTTTCCGTGACCACTTCTCCGACTTCGGTATTCAATAAAAGTCTTACTGCGGTGAGCACATCGGGATCATCATCAACCACTAAAATAGATCTGTTTTTCAGCTGCATAAATAAAAATGAATTGCTTTAAAATGGGCGATTACAAGTATAGGATTTAATGGGAGTCTTAGCAATGTTATTTTTTGAAAAAAGAAGCTTTACTACTGTACCGAAACCGAACGGTAATTGTTCGGATGCGAACGGCTAATTCTTATAGCTTTTTGTTTAATTGGCTGATGAACAGTTGTTTGTTTTGTTGGTATGGCTTTTATGAAGGAATTGGAGTAGATTTTTTCTTCTTAAAATAATAACATCTTGGATACAGTTTTACAAAAAAAGCGCTGGAGTTTTAAACGGATTGCCCTCCTGGCAGGAGCCCTTCTGATGGTCGGATTAATGGCTTCAGGATACCTGTTGGGTTCAGGTAAAAGCCGGGTGAAAGTGGAGCTTTCTAACCTGGTCATTGCCGACATCAGGAAAGGCGCCTTTCAGGAGTTTATTCCCGTGAATGGAGTGGTGATGCCCATCACTTCCATTTACCTGGATGCTGCCGAAGGAGGGAGACTGGAAGAGAAGTTTGTCGAAGATGGCGCTTTTCTAAAAAAAGGAGATCCCATTTTAAAACTGTCAAATACGGACCTCGAGCTCAGCCTGGCAAACCAGGAGACGGCGGTATTCAACCTGCTGACTCAAATGCAGATCTCCAGAAACGCCGCGCAACAGAATACGATCGGGAAATTAAACCAGATGGCCGATGTAGAGAGCTCCTGGGAGGAAGCAGAAAGGACTTACCTGATGAACAAAAAGCTATTTGATCAGAAGATGATTGCTGCGCAGGAATTTAAACAAAGTCAGATTGCCTACAATTACCAGGTGAAAAAGAAAAAGCTGACCACACAGATTTTGAAACAGGATTCGACATTGACGAAACAGGAGCTGTATCAAAGTGCACAGTCTTTCCAGCGCACACAAAATGCCCTTGCCGTGATGCGTAAGAAAGTAGAAGACCTCACCGTAAGGGCACCGGTATCGGGACAACTGACTTCCCTGGATGCTGAGATCGGTCAGAATAAAAATAAGGGGGAAAGGCTTGGGCAGATCGATGTGATCAGCGGATTTAAAGTTCGCGCGGAGATTGATGAACATTACATTTCCAGAATCTTCCCGGGTTTACAGGCAGAATTTAGTTTCAACAACAAAAAGACCATGCTAAAGGTGAAGAAGATCTTTACCCAGGTACTCCAGGGGAAGTTTCAGGTAGATATGGAATTTGTTGGGGAAACGCCGGATGGCATTAGAAGAGGACAGACCCTGCAGGTTCGCCTGGCATTGAGCGACGCTACAAACGCACTGTTGCTACCCCGGGGTGGCTTCTACCAGAAAACAGGAGGAAACTGGATTTTCAAATTGAGTAAGGATGGCAAAACTGCCCATCGGACCGACCTTAGGATCGGTCGGCAGAATCCGGATTTTTATGAGTTGAAAGCTGGTCTTGTTTCTGGCGACCGGGTGATTATTTCCGGTTATGAAGCCTATGGCGATATGCAGGAATTAGTCCTGAAAGGAGATTAATACAAGGAAATGAACAAACTGAGTTAAAAAAATATAAAATTGCATAAGCAAGGAAACCACACAAAGAAAGCTGAACCGTGATTAAAATAACTGAACTTAAAAAGATCTATCGCTCTGAGGAGCTGGAAACCACTGCTTTAAATGACCTTTCATTTGAAGTGAAAAAAGGAGAGTTTGTTGCCGTAATGGGACCATCCGGCTGCGGGAAATCCACTTTGCTGAATATTCTCGGCCTGCTGGACGACCTGGATGGAGGTAGCTTTCTCTTCAACGGCACGGAAGTCGCGAAATTTAACGACTATAAACGTTCTGACCTGAGGACAGAAAACATTGGCTTCGTATTCCAAAGTTTCAACCTGATTGATGAACTCACGGTGTTTGAAAACGTAGAGCTGCCCTTGATTTATACCAAGCTGAAAGAGAAAGAAAGAAAAAAGAGAGTAGATGAGGTTTTAGAGCGAATGCAATTGATGCACAGAAGAAATCACTTTCCTCAGCAATTGTCCGGCGGACAGCAGCAAAGGGTTGCCGTAGCACGTGCAGTAGTCAATGAACCCAAGTTGATCCTTGCGGATGAGCCAACGGGAAACCTGGACTCGGTGAATGGCAATGAAGTGATGCAACTGATGACTGACCTGAATGCGCAGGGGACAACCATCATCATGGTGACGCATTCAGAACACGATGCGAAATACAGTCACCGGATCATTAGAATGCTGGACGGACAAGTGGTTACAGAAAACATATTGGCATAAGATGATAAAGCATTATATAAAAATAGCCTTCCGTAACCTTCGGAAAAACATCTTTTATACCTTAATCAGTCTGATCGGTCTGGTGATCTCTATGGGGGCTTTTGTGATCCTGATGAACTATGTAGATTTTGAAAGCCATTATGATGACTTCCATAAAGATAGTGATAAAATATACCGTGCAGAATCCTATTTTACGCTGAATGGGACCGTAGCGGATTCCTGGGCAACAAGTTCTTTCGGCTATGCAGGTGCCATGAAAGCTGAATTTTCTGAGGTAAAGGCGATCACAAGGATCAACTTTAAAGATAATGAACGGATCGTTCGCTATCAGGATAAGATTTACAGGGAACGAATGGTCGTGATTGCAGACAGTAATTTCCTCTCTTTCTTTTCTTTCCCCTTGTTAAAAGGTGATCCTCATAAAGTATTGCTGGAACCGAATACCATTGCCATCTCCGCATCAGCTGCAAAAAAATATTTTGGCGATGCAGACCCTATTGGAAAGGTACTGGACATTACGACGCGAAAAGTAGTATACCACTGTGCCGTTAGTGGTGTTTTTGAAGATTTTCCGCCTCAGTCTCACCTGAAGCTGGACATGATCATTTCTTATGCGAGTACCAGTCAGTTTGAAAGGGATTTCTGGTATATGCATTCTGCTTATACCTATGTAAAAACAGACAGTGAAGCGGATGCCCGGATGATTGAAAAGAAATTCCCGGCCCTCGCAGAAAAGTTCAAGACAGAAGATGCGATGAGGGATAAGCGCTGGGAAATCCATATGGTACCGCTGGCTGATATCCACCTGAACCCTTTAAAGCCAATGGAATTTGAGCTGAAAGGAAGCAAACAGAATGTCCGTTTCATCTTTGTATTTGCCTTGATTATTCTGATTGTAGGATGGGTGAATTTCATCAATATCATGACTTCCAAATCTATAGAACGAGCCGGGGAAATCGGGCTGAGGAAACTGGTGGGCAGCAAAACGAAGCACATGATGATCCAGTTCTTTATAGCGTCTTTTATCATCAATTTCCTGGCGGTTTCGATTTTTCTGATCCTGATGGTCATTGCACTTCCCTTTTTAACGCATTTGTATTATTCCCCAATGTTTAGTCAGTTCTGGCAGCGCCCAATGGTGTGGGGTCTGCTGGTCCTGATTTTCCTGCTGAGTACCCTGATTACCGGTGCAGTTCCGATTCTTGTGCTGAGGAACATCAAGATTGCAGTGGTCTTAAAAAACAGGATGTCTTTCCGGGTGGGAATGGGCAAAGGCCTGCGCCATGGGCTGATCATTTTCCAGTTTACCGCGGCAATTGTACTGGTGGTCTCTACGGTGACCATTAAAAGACAAATGGATTATATGCAGGGGAAAGACCTGGGAGCGGATGTGGCGCAAACCTTGGTTTTTAAAACACCGGCAAAGACGGATAATTATGAAGAGAAGCTGGAAATGATTACCGAGAAGATGAAAACCATTGGAGGCGTAAAGTCGGTCAGCAGATCGAGTGCTGTTCCGGGAGAAATGGTGGATTTCTTTATTGCCAATCAACGGGACAATGACCCGGAAAAGGTTTCGGTGCTGACCGAAATGTTCCGGGTAGATTATGATTTTATCGATGCTTATCAATTGAAAATTGTCAAAGGGCGGAATTTCTCGAAAACTTTTGGGGCGGATAAAGACAATTCCCTGATCCTGACGCAAAGTGCGATGAAGATTTTTGGATTTAAAAACGAAGAAGAGGCTGTGGGTGGTTTTATAAACCTGGAAGGGCAGGGGAACAAGAAGTATCAGGTGATTGGTGTGCTCAAAGATTACCACCACCTCTCCCTGAAGGAAAACTTCCGTCCGGTAGTGTTCCTGATGTTTAGTCCATGGAATTTGCTGGATTTCCAGTATGTATCGGTAAAGGTTCAGGGAGCCAATGCAAAAGCGATTGCCGGAATGCTGGAACAGGAGTATAAGAGCGTTTTTCCGGATTCCTCTTTTGATTCCTTTTTCCTGGATGAATTTTTCAACCGGCAGTATAAGGAAGATGTGACCTATGGGTTGATCATCATGATTTTTACCTGGCTGACGATCTTTATAGTTTGTCTGGGGATCTTAGGCATAGCGAGTCTGATGTTGCTGCGGAGAACAAAAGAAATTGCCATCCGCAAGATTTCGGGTGCAAAGCCATGGCAGATTCTGAAGCTGATCAATATGGAATTTATCCGATGGGTAGGCTTGGCAATTGTGATTGGAACGCCTTTATCCTGGTGGATCATGCACAACTGGCTGGAGAATTTTCCTTACCGTACCGAAGTTGAATGGTGGATATTTGTGCTTGCAGGATTGCTAACGGTGCTCGTTACCGGAATTACCGTGAGCATTCAAACGGTAAAGAGTGCTTTGGAAAACCCGGTGAAAAGCTTAAGGAATGAATAACAGGAATTTAACGGTTGAATTTGTACCTTGTAGGATATAATTCTCACCTATAAAAAAAACAGTTATGAATCAAAAAGAAGTAAACGATGAATACATTAATGCCGTAAATAAAATTGAAACGATTTTAAAATTTGATAAAAGTTTTTATCCCAATGCTACTGATTTTATCAGTCATTTGCTGGCACTGGCCAAAGAAAATCATTTCCAGGTCCTGACTAAAGATGGTTCCAGTCTGGAAGATGCGATCAAAGGATAAAAAGAAATTTGAAAATTTATGGTAAGGATTTCAGTTTACCTCCGACAAGGAGGTAAACAAATCTTTACAAATGAAAAATTATTCAAAATTTGGCTACGGCCTTAGTGTCATCGGAGTTGCCCTTGTCCTGATTTGGATCGGGATCTTTAAATTCACCCATACAGAAGCAGATGCAATTAAAGGGCTTGTAGAGCATAGTTTCCTGATGAGCTGGATGCTGAACATCTCCTCCCTTCAGGGGGTGTCTAATTTTATCGGCGTCTTTGAAATCGGGACCGGACTCTTGTTGATCGGTTCCTTCTGGAATAAAACCCTGGGGAAAATCGGAGGCAGCTTGTCTATCCTCATCTTTCTGACCACAATTTCCTTCCTGTTTACCACACCCGGAGTTTGGCGTTCGGTGGAAGGGGTGCCGATTACGGATTTCTTCATCCTGAAAGACCTGACCCTATTGGGGGTTTCGTTACAGGTGCTGGATCAAAGTCTCTCTAATACCTAAACTATTCACCTGCATAAAAAAATATTTATATAAATAAGTTATAAGTAAATGAATATTCATTTATATTTGAACATTCAATTATAAGGCGATGCGTATCAGAGATGTAAATAAAGTAGAGTTGGTGAAGGAAAAGGCGATCGAGTTGCTCGTTAAGGTCGGTTTCGAGGGATTCACCATGGGTAAATTAGCCAAAGAATGTGGCATTTCAGTAGCGACACTTTACATTTATTACAAAGATAAGGACGACCTGATCCTCCAGGTAGGGATGGAAGAAACGGAACGAATGAGCGCCATGATGCTGGAAGATTTCGACCCCGAAGCCCCTTTTGCCGTTGGCTTGCGGCAACAATGGAAAAACAGGGCAAAATGTATGTTGGGAAATCCGCTGTCCGTGCAGATGATGGAACAACTGCGAACCTCCACCTATCAGGAAAAGATTTTTGAGCGCCTGATTGAAACCTTTAAATCCACTTTGGGCAAATTCATGCACAATGCCGTACAAAGAGGAGAGATAGAAGCAATGCCATTGGAAACCTACTGGTCTGTAGCCTTCGCCCCTTTGTATAACCTGATCCGGTTCCACAATGAAGGACGAAGCATGGGCGGCAGACCATTCGTATTAACCGATGACGTGCTTTGGGGAACCTTTGATCTCGTATTAAAAGCTTTAAAAAAATAACCTAAAATCTAAAACCTATGGAACTGAATATGAACGATATCCTGCTCTTCAAGACAGACATCCGTACCGAAGGAGATAAGCGATTGATCGCTAAAGTGATGCAGGAATATAAAATTGCCAATTGGACCGTAGACCAGGATGATATCGACTGTGTCCTGAGGATCGTCTCCTCCCAATGGAAGCTACATGATGTCATCGACCTGGTAGTCCATAACGGATACCAGTGCGAAGAATTAACTTAATTAAAATTATCCTAATGGAAAAAACACTCCCTAACCCCAATATTAATATAGCTGCCCCTTTTTCGGGCTATCAAAAGCTGGTGATCGCCCTGTTGGCTTTCCTCCAGTTTACCATCGTGCTCGACTTTATGGTCCTGGCACCCCTGGGCGATTTTCTAATGAAATCATTGTCCATCACCCCGAAAGGTTTCGGCCTGGTGGTTTCTGCTTATGCGTTTAGCGCCGGTGCATCGGGAATCCTTGCCGCGGGTTTTGCAGATAAATTTGACCGTAAACAGCTTCTGTTATTCTTTTATACCGGATTCATTATTGGTACTTTATGCTGTGCCATGTCTACTACTTATGAAATGTTGCTTGGTGCAAGAATTGTAACGGGTTTATTCGGTGGCGTAATCGGAGCGATCTCCATGACCATCGTAACCGATCTTTTTGCCGTTCATCAACGTGGTCGTGTGATGGGCTTTGTACAAATGGCCTTTGCAGCCAGTCAGATTCTGGGAATTCCGGTAGGACTTTACCTGGCCAATATCTGGGGATGGCATGCCGCCTTCTTCATGATTGTAGGGCTGGCCATTCTGATCGGCCTGACGATTCTGATTAAGGTGAAACCAATTGACCAGCACCTTGCTGTTCAATCGGATAAAAATGCCTTTTTACACCTATGGCATGCCGTTTCTAACCGATCTTATCAAACCGGTTTTTTGGCTACAGCTTTTCTAAGTGTCGGCGGATTTATGCTGATGCCATTTGGAAGTGCTTACCTGATCAATAACATTAAAATTACCCAGACTGAATTGCCAATGGTATTCATGCTGACCGGAGTGGCCTCTATCATTATGATGCCCCTGATTGGTAAGCTGAGTGATAAAGTAGATAAGTTTATGATCTTTTCTGCAGGATCGGTCCTTGCCGTGGTATTGATCCTGATCTACACCAATCTGAGTCCTGTTCCGCTCTGGGAAGTGGTGGTCTTGAACATGATCCTTTTTATGGGCATCATGAGCCGGATGATTCCGGCAACCACGCTAACGATGAGTATTCCGGACATGAAAGACCGGGGTGCCTTTATGAGTGTGAATGCTTCTTTACAGCAGGTAGCAGGTGGAATAGCTGCCTTATGTGCCGGATTGATCGTTACTCAGGAAACAAAAAGCAGTCCCCTGCAACATTATGACACCCTTGGTCTGGTCGTTTCTGTCATGGTTTTAATCTGTGGAATTTTCGTATACAAAGTGAGTGTAATGGTTAAAAAGAAAGAGCAGCAAAGCTAATTGGAAAGCGTTCAATATGGAACAACGAATGTTCGATATTGAACGCTTTTTTCATAGGACACCCACCTGTTGATGGATTTAGGGATCGTTTAAGGATTTGGCATTGAAATGGTTTTAAAAGGGCTGCTGACCAGTTTACCCATAAATACTTCACCCGATGTTTAAACTCAACTTAAAGATTGCCTTCCGTAATATCTGGAAAAACAGGAGCGCTTCATTTATCAATATTGCCGGATTGGCGTTTGGCCTGGCCGGTTTTATTCTGATTCTATTGTACCTGAATTATGAAACAGGCTATGATAAATGGTCTCCAAAACTGAAGAACGTTTATAAAGTAGGTGTACATTTTCGCGTAGGTGCTGCAGATGAATGGTGGGAAACGATGCCCGCAAGTTTTATTTCTCTGATCAGGGAGAAATCTCCGGATGTGGAGAGCGCGAGCATTACCGGCTGGGGAAATGAAGTCGTTGAACATGATCGTCAGTTTTATTATGAACTCAATGCCAGACAGGCAGACAGTACCTTTTTCAGCACTTTTCCATTTACTTTCCTTCAGGGAGATATCAATACGGTACTCAATCAGCCAAAGAGTGTGGTCGTCAACAAGAAAACCGCATTGCTGTTATTTGGAACGGAGCAGGTATTGGGGAAAACCATAAAGCTGGGTTTAAAGAAAGAAGTTCATACCATTACCGGGGTTTGGGACAATGAAAAGAACCGGACCCATTTCTGGGCAGATGTCATTACCCCCATGTCTATGCCGAAAGACGAGCATTGGGGCAATTTCAGCTACAATTCTTACATCCGGTTAAAAGATGGGGTAGATCCGGATATAGCGCTTCCTAAACTTACCCGATTATTTATGGATGCAAAGGCACGCTGGACGGCCAGGAATGCAAATAAGGTCATAAATACAAAAGGATTACTAACTATAGCTGAAGCACAGGCAATTCTGAATGAAGGAAGGGACAGTAAAACAGAGCTGATCTATGAGCCGGTCGGCAGCGTTTATACGAGTTCTGTTTTCTATGGCAAAAGCAAAACCACCATGATGTATGTTTTGTCGGCACTGGCTATATTTTTGCTCGTTATCGCCTGTATCAATTTCACCAATCTGGCCATTGCCCATGCCGGGAAACGTGCCCGTGAAATTGGGGTAAAGAAAGTATTGGGTGTAGAAAAAAGAATGCTGGTGGTTCAGTTTCTGTTCGAGACTTTTTTACAGACCACCTGTGCTTTTTTATTAGGATTAACACTGGTGGAGTTGCTGCTGCCTTATTTCAATAGCTTATTAGGTACCCAGCTCAGTTTCTTTGCTGCCGGGAATGCATTCATCTTGTTTCTGCAAGTAAGTGTGGTTTTTATTCTGGTGACCCTTTGTGCCGGTTTGTATCCGGCAGTTTATTTTTCCGGATTTTTGCCGGTTAAGGTGTTGAAGGGAAATTTTGACCGTAGTGCCAGAGGGGTGCTCATCAGAAAGGTGCTCGTAGTGACCCAGTTTGTGATTACCTGTACTTTTATCATCTGTTTTGCTGTTATGTTTAGTCAGCTTAAGTTTATGCGAAGCAAAGATGTTGGTTTACAAAGGGCTCAGGTCTTGTCTGTTAATGTACAAACGGATCGGATCAAAGAGATGCCTGCAGATAAATTTGAACAAATCCGCCAAAGGCTGAAACGTATTGAAGGGGTAAAGCAGGTTACGCTTTCCAGTCGTTCTCCCTGGGGCAATGGTGGCAGTTCGGGGGATTTAAATTACCTTGGGCAAAACCTGATGGTACAGGATTATTATGTTGGTTTTGATTATTTTGAAACGCTGGGTGCTGTTTTAAAGAGTGGCAGAGCCTTTTCCAATGCAAATTTTCGGGCAGATACGACTAATGTCGGCTCAGTGGTAAATGAAGCGATGGTAAAAGCGCTGGGCCTCAAAAAACCTATTGGAACCGTTTACGAACGTGGAGGGGTAAACTACCGGATTCTTGGTGTCGTGAAAGATTTTAATGATCAGGGCTTTGAGACTGAAGTAAAACCGTCACATTTTATTGTGAGTGCACGCTGGTATCAATATGGAAACCTGCTGTTAAGTATTCATGCTGAAAATCCTCAGGAAACTTTAAAAAAGATCAGCGAAGAGTGGGCAAAGATCGAACCTGGCTTACCAATAAGATCTCAGTGGCTCGACGATTCTTTTGCTAAAAATATGAAGGATTACCAGCGTCAGGGTGTCTTGATGCAGGTGTTTAGCATCGCCACACTTTGTATTGCCTTACTTGGGCTCTTTGCTTTGGCCACTTATAATGCCAAGGTCAGAACCCGGGAAATTGCAGTCCGAAGGGTTTTGGGCGCTTCTACTTCCGGAATTCTAAAGCTCCTGAATAAAGAGTTTGTAGGATTGGTTGCGCTGGCAAATATGATTGCCTTCGTGATTGCCTATATTTTGATGAACAAATGGCTGAATGGTTTTGCCTACCGCATAGAGGTGCCTGTTCTGTTGTTTGTGCTGACCGGATTCTTATCGCTGTCGCTCACCATCCTTACGGTAAGCTGGCAGGCCTATAAAGCAACGATGACCAATCCTGTCGATGCCCTGAAATATGAATAATTAGAATAACTGGATCGTAGTTGCATTTTGAGCAGCTGTGGGTGTACTCATTTTCTTTTTCAGCAGTTCATTCAGTTTTTTCATCAGCAAATGCGGATCTTCCCAATTGCTGGCTTCTGCAGCAATTTCTGTCGCAGTACGCATTTTATACAGTTTGTTGTCCGCTGATAAACGATGCTGCTGGAACAAGCGGACCAGTTGCTGATCGGATTTACTCTTGGGTTTGCTGCGGATCAGTTTATTCAGGGGATTGATGACCTGCAGACTGATCTCTTTTGCAAAGTAATTGAAGGCGGCTTCAATTCTCGCATGAATGGCTTTATGGTCTCTTAAGCCGCTGTCTTTCTGCAATTGACGAAGTTGAGACTGGAAGCGTAAAGAAAGGTCCTGGAGCGCTTCTTCAGACCTGTTGAGGTTCCCGATCATTGACCTGAGTTCAGCGTCGTTAGACTTCATGATTTCATGGTCTGAGGTCACCGTATTCAAAGACTCGATGACTTCCTGAAAAGAGAACACATTACTGAATAAATAAATGATATACTTTTCTTGTGAGGAAGACAGCAATTCGCTCAGTGCGTCTTCATTGCCTGTATTCATGTAGTTCAGTACTTCAATGTTAGAACGCAGGCTTTCTTTATTGATTTTGGAACGGAGGATGAGTCCGTTTAGGGTACGTACCCTGCTTAAAGCGACATAAACCTGTCCCGAAACAAAAGAGTTTCCGGCATCGATGATGGCGCTGTCAAAGGTTAAACCCTGACTTTTATGGATCGTTACTGCCCAGGCCAGCTTAATCGGGAACTGGTAAAATTCACCTACCTGCTGTTGAACGATGGCCTGATTTTCATTGGCCTTGTATTCAAATGATTGCCAGGAAGCCCTTTCCAAGAGCAGGTCTTCTTCGTCAGGAAAAGAAATGTAGATCTCTTCGCCCGCGATAGATTTCACTTTTCCAATCTTCCCATTATAGAACTTTCTGTTTTCTCCCGTATCGTTTTTAATGAACATCACCTGAGCACCTATTTTTAGTCGCAGGGACTGTTCTACGGGAAGGGTTTGAATATTGAGTGTTCCGTCTACCTGTCCTTCAAAAATATAATCCTGTCCTTCCAGCTCATCCAGTTTCTCATTGTTCACCGCATTGGCTTCCGCATTATGAGAAGTAATGATAATGTGGTTGGATCCTTCTACCTGTTTAAAATCAGGATCAAAGCGCTGGTTCAGGATGGCCAGTCTCGCATCACCGATCTGGTTGTTCCTGATGTCGTTCAGAATGTCTACAAATTCAGGTTCTGTTTGCCGGAAGACCTTTTTAAGTTCGACCTGCAGCAAAGGGTGTTGTTTCACTACAGTGGCTTCGAAGAAATAAGGGGAGGGGTATACTTTACTCAATAGGTCCCAGTCTTCTCTTTTGGTTACCGGAGGCAGCTGGAATAAATCGCCAATCAGCAGGAGTTGCACGCCGCCAAAAGGCGCATCATTTTTTCTAACCATCCTCAGGATGGCATCTACTGCATCAATCACGTCACAGCGGACCATGGATACCTCATCGATGATCATCAGTTCCAGTTCTGTCAGCAGGCTTTTTCTTTCTCTGGAATAATTGAGTTCGGTGAGCAGGGTTTTGATCGAGACCACTCCGGCCTTTAAGTTCGCAAGGTTGACATCCCCCGGGAAAAAGGAACCTGGAGGAAGCTGGAACAGTGAGTTGATCGTTACGCCTTTGGCATTCATCGCTGCTACTCCTGTCGGGGCAACGATAACGGTCTTCTTTGCAGTCGTTTCTTTGATTTTTCTGAGTAAAGTCGTCTTTCCTGTTCCGGCTTTTCCGGTCAGAAAGATGCTTTGATTGGTATATTCAATAAAAGATATGACTTTATCAAAAATTTCAGTAGAAGGGTCCACAGTGCTCATATCTGCAAATTTAGCCTAAATTTTCTAATCAGTAAGGAAGTTATCGCAATGATTTCCCACATTCTGACACAATTGTTTGACTGGCAGGGAATTCATAATGATGGTCGCCGGGAAGGAGCGTAATTTTAAAATTTTTAAGCTTCAGTTCATTTAGTGGTTTAGGGTTTTCATCCATTCCGTAATAACAAAAGATGGGAATATTGATCTTTTCCACTTCGGGGATCACCTTGTATGCCTTATCGTCTCCGGCGAGATTGAGGAGGTCTGCGGTATGGACTTTAAAGGCGCTGCTGGCAAAGGGGGAGAGCAGTTGCAGGGACATGACCCTTCTTTTCGCAGGGAAAGGAAGGCGGTTATATATAAAGGGGACGACATCAGCGCCGAAGGAATAACCGCAGAGGTAGATTTCTGATGCTTTATATTTTCTTCTATACGTTCTTAGCAAGAGCAGGATGTCTTTACTGAGTTGCTGGGGTGTTCTTTGTATCCAGAAGTAGTTTCTGGAATTGAACCCCACTGTATGAAAACCCTTTTCTGAAAATTGCCGGGCCAGCTCATCTTCGAAGTCCAGCCAGCCTCCGTCGCCGGAAAGAATAAAGATCAGTTTTTTTGACGCAGGCTCGGCAGAAGGGTATAGGATGATGGGGAGATCGTAGTCATATCGCTCGAGTCCGGAATGGTTTATTTTTCTATTCCGGAGAAATATCCCGCAACCGGAAAATAAAAACGCTATAACCAAAACGATACCAATTTTCCAGTGCCCCATTCCCTTTTTATCGATTATTTTTTTGCTGCTGCTGATCTCAGATTAAAAATGTAAATTACGAAAAAAACGCCCGAACTCCCGCTGACGAATTCCACATTTTTTGAGTTATCCACAGCAAGTAAAAGTTATCCAGTCCGTATGATTTTAGGAATGAGCGAGTTACGAAAAAGGTGAGATTTTCCATCCGAATGTTGGTAAATTTTATGATCTTCGCACTCCCAAAACGACGGGCCCATCCGCAGTTTTAATTATTATAAACCGTAAAAATTAAAGAAGAACTATGCAAAACACTTGTACTCAAGTATGGAATAACTGTCTCCAAATCATAAAGGATAATATCCCGGCCCAGAGTTACAAGACCTGGTTCGAACCGATATCTGCCCTTAAACTGGATGGAAGCGTTTTAACTGTACAGGTACCTAGTTTATTCTTTTATGAATGGCTTGAGGAGCACTATGTAGCGTTATTGCGCAAAACCGTTAAGCAGCAGCTTGGCACAGAAGGAAGACTGGAGTATAATATTGTGGTGGATAAGTCTACCAATGGGGCTTTACCGTACACCACTAATATGCCATCAAACGGAAGCATGTCTTCCACGAACAGGAAGCAGTCAATGCCTGTTCCGGTAAATGTAAACAGAGATATTAAGAACCCATTTGTGATTCCGGGATTGAAGAAGATGAATGTAGACCCACAACTGAATTCGAACTATACCTTTGATACTTTTGTTGAGGGTGACTGTAACCGCCTTGCCCGTTCGGCAGGACATGCGGTAGCCGCAAAACCAGGAGCCACCTCCTTTAACCCGCTAATGATCTATGGAGCTTCAGGTCTTGGCAAAACTCACCTTGCACAGGCGATCGGAAATGAGATCCGACAGAACCTACCTGATAAGCTGGTGATCTACCTTTCCTGCGAGAAGTTCTGTCAGCAGTTTGTGGAATCATTGAAAAACAATACGATCAATGATTTCGTGAATTTCTACCAGGCTATGGACGTCATCATCATGGATGATATTCACAACTTCGCCGGTAAAGAAAAAACACAGGATATTTTCTTCCACATCTTTAACCATTTACACCAATCAGGCAAGCAGATTATCATTACTTCAGATAAGTCGCCGAAAGACCTTACCGGTCTGGAAGAGCGTTTGCTGAGCCGTTTCAAATGGGGACTTTCTGCGGATCTTCAGATCCCTGAACTGGAAACAAGAATTGCGATCCTTAGAAAGAAAATGTATGCTGACGGAATCGACCTTCCTGATGAGGTGGTGGAATACGTAGCAAACAACATTGACAACAACGTTCGTGAGCTGGAAGGTGCAATGGTTTCCCTATTGGCACAATCCACAATGAACAAAAAAGAAATTGATTTGCAACTGGCTAAATCAATGCTGAAGAACTTCATTAAAAACACAAGTAAAGAAGTTTCTATGGATTATATCCAGAAACTGGTTTGTGATTACTTCGAGGTTCCGGTACACTTATTAAAAGCGCCTACCCGTAAAAGGGAAATCGTTCAGGCCCGCCAGATCTCGATGTATTTGTCGAAAGGGATGACCAAATCTTCCTTGAAAACGATCGGTGCATTCTTTGGGGGTAGAGATCACTCTACAGTGATTTATGCTTGTCAGACGGTAGAAGATCTGATCCAGACAGATAAGACGTTCAGAGCTTATGTAAATGACATTGAGAAGAAACTGAAAATGAGTTAGTCAACTTATCAAAATAACTATAAAAAAGAGGGAATTTCCGATCTGGAAATTCCCTCTTTTTGTTGATGCAGAATATCGGTTTTATGATATTCGAGCTTTTATCGGGATAATTTCTATATTTAACAGATGTCTACATTTGCCGAAAGGATCATCTCATTTAATGAAAGTCTGGAGTTTACCGGAACTTTGCCTGAGGGAATCAGAATCATGAACCCCTTTAAAGAAAGCCCTGTTGCCTTACAATCTTCTTCCACATTTTACCGTAAGTATTACGATGATGAGTTACCCAGGCATCTTATTCTGGGGATTAATCCCGGACGTTTTGGTTCAGGGCTCACCGGGATTTCCTTTACCGATCCTAAGCGGCTGGTGGCCAATTGTCAGATTGATTTTCCAGGACCGATGACCCATGAGCCTTCTTCCGAGTACATTTATGACATGATCAAAGCTTTTGGTGGGGTAGAGGAGTTCTATCAGCAATTCTATATTCATTCCATCTGCCCTTTAGGCTTTACCATTATGGGAGAGAATGGTAAGGAGACCAATTACAACTATTACGACAACAAGGCTTTGCAACAGGCAGTCTATCCTTTTATCGTGAAGAACATTCAGACGCAAATTGCGATGGGCTTTGAAACGGATGTTTGCTTTTGTTTTGGAACGGGAAAAAATGAAGCCTTTTTCAGAAAGCTAAATGAGGAGCATCAGTTTTTTAAGAAAATTGTTGCCCTGGAGCATCCACGATACATCATGCAGTATAAATCTAAGCTGAAACAGGAGTATATTGAAAAATATCTTCAGGCTTTCAGGGAGCTTTAACGAAGTTTAAGACTTTTATTGCTGTAACTCGAGATTTCAGCCAGCATTCTGATGTCTGTAATCATGATCTTCCGGCCTTCGGTATACAGGATGCCCAGTGTTTTAAACTCCTTTAAAATCCGGACCAGGTTCTCTTTGGCGATCCCTGCCATATTGGAAAGGTCACTTCTGGAGATGTTAATCGTGTCTTCACTGCCTTCCTCATTCTTGTATTTTTCCCTCAGTACGATCAGGGTGATGGCCACCCTTTCCCGGGCTGTTCTTTGCGTAAACACAGCGATGTTATTCGTTAAAACGGCATATTCATGGCTCATGTTCTTTAATAAGCGCTGAGACAGGATCACGGAATTGTGCAGTACTTCCAGAAAATCTTCTTTTGGGATAAAGGCGATGATGCAGTCTTCTATGGCTGTAGCAGAATCCGGATAACGGTCTTCAGCGAGGATGGCGTGATATCCAATCAGCTCGGTACTACCCGCTACATAAATGATCTGTTCCCTGCCATCACGGTCTACTTTATACTTTTTTACAATCCCTTTTTGAATGTAAAATATCCCCGAAGGAACGGCGCCTTCTTTAAAGATCACATCGCCCTTATTATAACTTTCTACCGTCATATTGACACAAAGACGGTCATGGTCTTCTGAGGGGATACTTTTCAGGATAGATTGTGATTTAAAGTTCCATTGATCAATTGGAAAAATTCCGGATAGGCTCATATTCTCGTTCTCGGTCCAAAGTTACTTCTATTTTTTTTGCATTCTTCAACTATTAAAGGTCATGTTGCGGTAATAACTTTCTAAAATAATTGATATTTATCAGTTTTTCGATTGACACTAATGCGTGTTTTTTATTTCCGGCGATCTTAAATTTGCAGTCGTAAACTTTAAATGAGTTATGGCAAAATTTCAGATTATAAAAGACTTTGACAACAAGTACCATTTTAACCTAAAGTTGAAATCGGGCGAGATCGTATTGCGGAGTTCGGATCGTACGACTGCAAAAATCGCTTGCGAAAAGCAAATTGACCTGGTTAAGGCAAATTCAAAATTCGCACACCGTTTCAGCCGTCAGTCAGACGAACAGGGTTCTTATTTTATTTTGAAGGATGCGGATAACCAGGTGCTGGGGCGTAGCGGTTATTATACGTATTGGTTGGATATGGAACGTAGCATTGCTGCAATTAGAAGCTATACCCACGATGCAGAGCTGGAAGACTTAAGCAGTCTGACAGTAAAAGAGTCCGATCTGGATCTTGTAGCAGAATAACACCTCAAAACACGATTAAAAAATCATCACTATATTCAAAGCAATACCTGGGCTAATCGCCGAAGTATTGCTTTGTTTTTTTTAAGCCTGTCCTTCTTTTTGTAACTTCTTTGATAGCGATCCTGCTCAAAAACCTGTCTATATGCCCGGTTTGATAACCTGCCCTTTTAGTTGATTAACTGTTGCTATCCCGGATTGTTCGGAACAACCTGTACGGCCTGTGCTTCTGATAAAATATTTATACTTCAGATTTAAGGAATTAATATTTTAAAGGTTTTTTGCGCTTAACTGGTTTTAGAGCAGTAGTTTATGTTTGCCGTCTGAGGCCGGAAAGGGGAAAAGTATGTTTCTTGTTACGCAGGTTTAATCGCTATAAAAATTATTGTTTTTATGGTATTATTGATTATATGAAAGTACTTCAATTCACCGTTCCCGTTGCAAATGAATACTCAATCGTAGTACAGGAGGATATATTGCCTTATTTTTACAACTACCTGCATCGCCATAAAGAAGTACAGATTACATTAATTATAAAAGGGGAAGGAACATTGATTGCAGGAAATTATACACAACCCTGTAAGCCCGGCGACATCTATTTTATAGGCAGTGACCAGCCCCATCTTTTCCGTTCCAATGCCAGTCATTTTGGAGAAAGCTACCGCAATAACATTCATGCCATTCATATCTTTTTTGACCATAAACATAACCTGGCCAGTTTGCTGGAACTTCCGGAGCTGGAACCTGTTAAAAGATTTATAGAGGGGACGGTATTTGGTTTACAGGTGCCTTCGTCGCATGTTTTGCAGGTTTCAGGAATGGTGAAGGAGGTCAGAGACTCAGAAGGACTGGACCGTTTGCTGAACCTGATTAAATTGCTGCAGTCCTGTGCCAGCCATATCAAAGAATGGAAATCCCTGTCTACCGGGTTTTCTAACCACTCTTTTACAGATTCAGAGGGATTGCGGATGAATGATGTATACCAATATACGATTGACCATTATTCCGAAGACATCTCCCTCAATAAGATTGCTTCCATAGCCTGCATTACACCCCATGCATTTTGCAAGTATTTTAAACGACATACCAGAAAAACCTATTTGTCTTTCTTACATGAGATCCGGGTAAATGAAGCTTGTAAAAAGATCATTAGCGGCGATTTTGACTGCATTTCTTCCGTGGCCTATACCACCGGGTTTAACAGCATCATCACTTTTAACCGGGTCTTTAAGAAGATCACTTCTATGGCCCCAAAAGATTACATCAAAAAATATAAGTTTAAAAGTGAGGAAGTGCCGATTAACAAAGCGATAGGTTCTCTGTTCGTCTCTTTTTATATGCTCATCAATAATGATTTGCTCTCTTTGATGTATCTGCTGTAGTCTACATTTGACCATTTCTCAGCTGTCCTCCGGCCTAAGCATGCCCATCTGTTAAATTTCCTTTTTTTATAGAAAAACAGGTATTCCGTATTTGTTTCATTTTTTATCTGATAATAGACAATTTTTGATAAGTAGTAGACAATAATAGCCTATGATTTGTTGGCTTGCAGCACTAAATTTGGTTAACCAGGAAGGCGAACCTCCTTCTAAAGAACCTATTAACTAACCCTAAGCAAGCCGAATTATGAAAAAAGTATTACTTCTTTTTTCTGTGATTTTATTGTGCTATTCCGTAGCCGATGCACAGAACAAAACGATTACCGGAACTGTAACTGCCAAGGAAGACAGGCAGCCTATTCCCGGTGCCTCCATCAAGGTAGAAGGTACAACTATTGGCACAGTAACCAGTGGCAATGGTAAATTTAGTCTCCAGGCACCCGCAAATTCAACGCTTCTCATTAGTTTTATCGGTTACACGGCCCAAAAGGTAAAGGTCGGTACAGAAAATGATTACCAGATCGTTCTGGTAGAAGATTCCAAAAATCTGGAAGAGGTGGTAGTCACCTCATTTGGAATTCAACGGGACAAGAAAACCCTGGGTTATGGCGTCAGTAAGGTCAGTTCGGAAAGTCTGACTAAAGCCCCGACGCCAGATATTACCAATGCACTGGCAGGTAAAGTGGCAGGGGTGCAGATTTCGGGATCCGGTGGAGGATTTACGAGTTCCAACGTCACCATCCGGGGCTTTTCCAGTATCACCAGAAGCAACCAACCTTTATATGTGATTGATGGTGTTCCAATCGATAATGGTGGTGGCGCGAATTCGGTGAACGCTGGTGTGGCGAGTTCCAGCAGGGCTTCAGATGTGAATCCGGAAGATATCGAAAGTATAAGCGTATTGAAAGGAGCAGCAGCAACGGTGCTGTATGGTTCCAGAGCGGCTTCAGGTGTAATCCTCATCACCACTAAAAAAGGAAAACAGGGCAGCAGGAGTGAGGTTTCTTTTACCTCTAATACTTCCTGGGGTACGATCAACAGGTTTCCTGACTATCAGAACGAATATGCACAGGGATCGAAAGGGATTTATGGAAAGGATGCCACACCAGCGCTGATTTATAAATGGGACCCTAAATCCACTTCCTGGGGACCAAGGATTGCCGGGCAGCAGGTGACCGATATCCTCGGAAATACCGTGGCCTTACAGGCCTATCCGGACAATGTCAGAGATATCCTCCAGACACAGCTCGCGCTCGACAATACCATTAACTTTTCCGGAGCCAGCGACAAGTATAATTACCGGGTTTCTTATGGCAACAATACTCAGGATGCACTTGTTCCGGGAAATAAACTTTATAAAAATACCTTCAGTGGAAATCTCGGTGCAACCATCTCCGATAAACTGAAGATGAACACTTCTTTTTCTTATATCAATAATAAATCGAACCGGACGCAGGCTGGAAATCAGGGAGCGAATCCATTGTGGCGTGCCATTTATGCGCCCCGCAGTTATGACATTTCCGGTTTACCGGTAACCGATGCTACGGGTGGACAGATCTGGTATTCCAGTTCGGAAGAAAATCCCTACTGGTCGATAGACCACATCACGACCAGCCAGGAGCTGAACCGCTTTTTCGGAAACCTGAACCTTAAATATGATTTTACCAGCTGGTTACAGGCAGATTTAAAGGTAGGCGTCGATGTATTCAACAATAATTTCACGGGATTTGACGACAAAGGAGTGAGGAGTAATGGAAATACAGCTTCTGCAGGAGCCGGTGGGATCATTGAACGTCAGGACATGACAAGAAACCTCAGCAGCTATTTTACCTTAACGGCAAACAAGACCTTTGGTGATTTTAACCTTTCGGGAACCCTGGGAAATGAGATCCTTTCCAATTATGACAAAACAATCATCGCTACGGGAAAGAGCATTACCATTCCCGGATTTGCCAATCTTAAAAACTTCACCACTTTTAGTGCGGAAGACCGTTTTTTCAAGACCAGGTTAATGGGCTTCTTCGGCGATCTTTCTGTGGGTTATAAATCCTACCTGAACCTGAATGTGAAGGCCCGTAATGACTTCTCGTCTACCTTAAGCAAAAAGAACAGGTCCATTTTTTATCCGGCCGTAGCGGTCAGTTTTGTGCCTACAGAGGCCTTTCCGGAATTAAAAGGAAAAGTCCTGACTTCTGCCAAGATCCGGGCGAATGTTGGGGAGGTGGGAAAAGGCGCAAATGCATATGATGCCTCAACGGTATATGGTACTGCCGGAGCAGCGGATGGATTTAGCTCTACCGCGGTAAATTTCCCTTTTAACAACATGGCGGGATATACCTATGCAAACGCTTCCGGAAATGAAGATATCCTTCCTGAATTTACCAGGGAAATAGAGTTGGGAACAGAGCTGAGCTTTTTCGACAACCGGTTGTCATTGGATTTCTCGGTTTATAAAAGAGATTCCAGAAACCTGATCTTCAATGTGCCTATACCCCCAAGTTCTGGCTTTACCAGTCAGGTTAAAAATGCTGGAAAGCTGTCTACAAAAGGGTTGGAATTCCTGCTAAGTGGGACACCGGTAAAGACCGCAAGTTTTAGCTGGGAGGCCATGCTGAATTTTACCACTTTCAAATCTGTGGTTAAGGAGCTCGCCCCGGGTGTTGCCCTGATCTCTCTGGGAGGTTTTACTTCGCCAAATGTTCAGGCGGTGGCCGGACAACCTTATGGTTTGATCTATTCGAATATGTACCAGCGGGATGCACAGGGCCGCATGATCATTAAAGCCAATGGCTTGCCACAGGCAACAAATGAAGTTGGCGCAGTAGGAAATCCCAACCCTAAATTTACTGCGGGATTAACCAACACCTTCACTTATAAGGATTTTAGCTTCTCCTTCCTGCTCGACTTCAAATACAAAGGGGATGTGCTTTCCAGAACGGTAGGCGATTTAAGAATCAATGGTGTAGCTAAGGAAACTGCCGAATTTGATCGCTTTAATGCGGATGGAACGGTTTCTACACCTTATCTGTTTGAAGGGGTACATGCAGATGGAAGCCCGAATACCACCCGAGTTTCTGCGCAGGATTACTGGGGTTTACAGGGAAAATATGTGGCATGGGAAGGTTATGTGCTCGATGCAACTTTCCTCAAATTGAGAGAAGCGACTTTCAGTTATTCTCTTCCTAAGGCATTACTGGCCAGAACCAAATTCATCAGCCGTTTACAACTGTCTGTTTACGGACGGAACCTGCTCACTTATGCGCCTAATTTCCCACACCTTGATCCGGAACAAAACGTATTGGGAGTTGGAAATGCGAGAGGCCTGGAGTTTGGGATCCAGCCGGTAGCCAGAATTTTTGGGGCCACCTTAAGGGCTACATTTTAATTAACTGATTTTAAGAAATTTTTAAGTAAAAGCCATGAAACTGAATAAAACCATCATATGCACAAGTCTGTTGCTCTTTGGAAGCTTGTTCCATTCCTGTAAAAAATTCTATGATGTAAATGACGATCCTAACAATGTGATTGATGTTCCGGTTGCTCAGTTATTGCCCTCCATTACGGTAAATGTGGGCTACCTGGGTACAAGTGATCTTTTCCGGTATAGCGGTCTGATGATGCAGCAATTTTCGGGTCAGACCACCAATACCTCTCAAACCTTTAAAGAGTATGAACGCTATAACATCAACAATTCGGATGTGAACAATCAGTGGAGCTCGATATTTGCGACACTGCTTGCCGACATTGCAAAAATTATCCCCAAAGCAGAGAAAGAGGGAAGCCCACATTATGCGGGTGTCGCCAAAATATTAAAGGCCTATGTTTATCAGGTCACTGTAGACGGCTGGGGAGATGTCCCTTATAGTGAGGCATCGAAGTTCGCAGAGAACTTATACCCTAAGTACGATGACGATGAGGCCATTTATAAAGACCTGATCAGCACCCTGGATGCAGGTATTGCAGACATTAATGCTCCTGCATCTGTCTTTGAACCAGATAAAAATACCACCATTTATCCCGGCGTATGGGCTACGGTAAAGAACAACTGGATCAAATTTGCCAATACCTTAAAGCTACGTATCTATTTGCATTACAGTCAGAAGGATCCCACTTTTGCCTCCAGTCAGATGACAGCGCTCATCAATAGCGGAGCCCAGTTTATGACTTCAAATTCGGATAATTTTCAAATGAAATTCCTGGCAGAATCGGGACGCCAGAATCCGATTACGAGTATAGAGGGAGGACAGTTCAGAAATGCTTTTTTCCCTAACAGAACGATCGTAGACATGATGAACGTTAAAGCCGATCCACGCAGGCCATCTTATTTTGTTTCTTTTCCTTACAATAGCGGCAATTACAAGGGTGCTTCTGCATTGGACAATTCTTCCGTTGCTTACTCCAGACTGAACACTTTTCTGAAAGGCGATGCGAGTTTGAATTCCATCGTGATCAACCCTGATGGAACGATTACTGACGGTTCGATCACCTGGTCTGGCAACTCACCGGCAAGGCTGCTTACTTTTTCTGAATACAATTTTATCAGAGCCGAGGCTGCGCTGACCTTAAGTGCACCGGGAAGCGCCCAAACCTTTTTTGAAGCAGGGATTCGTTCTTCGATGGCCGAATCGGGCGTAAGTGCTGTCGCCATCGACGCCTATGTTACAGCGAATGGGACATTAACAGGAACGAACGCGCAAAAACTGGAACAAATCATCAATGAGAAGTATGTCGCCAATTTTGGGGTATTGATGGAACCATGGAACGATTGGAGGAGAACCGGTTATCCGGCCATTACTCCGTTACCTATTTCAGTAGCGGTCTATGACAAGATTCCAAGGGTGCTGATCTATCCGCTTTCTGAAAGAAGCAGTAATCCGAATACACCTGCCAGGGCCGATATGTTACAACGAGTGTTCTGGGATACCCGTCCATAATTTTTATCAATGCGAACAGAAATGAAAAGAGTATTCTTATTTATACTGGCAATGGGTATTCAGTTATCCATTGCCCAAACGAAACCAGCATCCCCGGCAGCTGCGGCTTCCGAATCGAGGGCAAAACCTGAAGAAGGAGAAACGGTGAAAACTAAAGGGTCAGTAACGGTGAATGGAAAGGTCATCAATTATACCGCGACGACCGGTTATATGCCCCTTAAAACGGAAGAAGGAAAGCTGAGGGCCAATATCTTCTACATTGCCTATACGAAGGATGATGGAGGGGACCTGACCAGGAGACCGGTCACTTATACCTTTAACGGGGGACCAGGATCGGCTTCTGTCTGGTTACATATGGGGGTAATCGGGCCAAAGAGAATTGTGATGTCGGATAAAGGAGCGGCCCTGACTCCCCCTTATGCTTATACCAATAATGAGTATTCCTGGCTGGATCAAAGTGACCTTGTGTTTATCGATCCGGTAGGAACAGGATTTAGCCGGGCAGCACCAGGCGTGGATAAAAGCGAATTTCAAGGCTATAATGAAGATATCCAGTCGGTGGGAGAGTTTATTAAGCTGTACACCACCCAGAATAAACGCTGGGGTTCTCCTAAATTTCTGGCGGGGGAAAGTTATGGCACAACAAGGGCTGCCGGTTTATCCAGTTACCTGCAAAGTGCGTTTAAAATGTATGTGAATGGAATTGTGCTCATCTCTGCAGTGTTGAACTTTCAGACGATCAATTTCGCCATTGGCAACGACCTTCCTTACCCGCTCTACCTTCCGAGTTATGCGGCAACCTCCTGGTATTACCAGCAGCTGAGTCCGGAAATGCAGGCAAAAGATTTGAAAACGCTGACTGCCGAAGCGGAGGCTTTTGCACTTAATGAATACAGTACGGCATTGATGAAGGGCGACAGGCTGACGGAAGCCGAATATACGTCCGTTGTGCAGAAGCTGAGCAGGTATACCGGTTTGTCGGAAAGCTTTATCAGGCAAACGAATCTTCGGATCAATCTTCCACAATACAATAAAGAGCTGCTTCGTAAAGATGGAAAAACGGTTGGGCGACTGGATTCCCGCTTTACCGGAATTGATTACGACGATACCGGTTCTTCTACCGAATATGATCCGAGCAATACAGGGACGATCTCCGGTCCTTATACCGCCGGAGTATTGAGCTATTTCGGTAAGGAGCTCAATTATACGAACAACCTGACCTATTACATTCTTGGTGGTGGTGTTGGGCGCTGGAACTATAGCAATGTGCAGAATAAATACCTGAACGTTGCGGAATATATGAGACAGGCAATGTCGGTAAATCCATCGATGAAGGTCTGGGTATTGGGCGGTTATTATGATTTTGCAACGCCCTATTTTGCTTCCAAATATGTGATCAACCATATGGGATTGAGACCTGAGCAGGCGAAAAACATCAATTTCACCTATTATGAAGCGGGCCACATGTTGTATATCCATATGCCTTCTTTGAAACAGATGAAAGTGGATGCGGATTCTTTTTATAAAAACACTTTACAAGAAATTAAATAGTTATGAAGATGAGAGAATCTATTCGATGCGCTATTTTAGCCGGATGGTTTGCCGCGACCGCGTTATACAGCAATGCCCAAGGCAGAGGAGGTAGGGAAGCTGCTGCTGTAGCCCCTCCGGTAGTCCCTTCAACAGAAAGTAAAGGAGCTCCCGTTGTGGCGCTTCCACTGGACCCTTCGGGATACATCATTTCGAATTCCCCCAATATCCCTGCGCCGGTATCCACCAAACACAGCATTACCATTAAAGGACAGCTGATCAGTTATACCGCGACTACAGGCTATTTGCAACTGGCTACAGAAGAGGGAAAACCTAAAGCCAATATTTTCTTTGTCGCCTATACTAAAGATGGGGTGGCAGATCAAAGGAAAAGACCGATGACCTACACTTTTAACGGTGGGCCAGGTTCTTCTTCCGTATGGTTGCATATGGGGATCATTGGACCTAAGCGGGTGCTGATGTCGGATAAAGGAGATGTCCTTCCTCCGCCGTATCGGTATGTAGACAATGAATATTCCTGGCTGGACAAAACGGACATGGTTTTTTTGGATCCGGTTACTACAGGATACAGCAGGGCCGTAACAGGAGAAAATGACAAGCAGTTTCATGGTTATGAAGAAGACATTCAAAGTATGGGAGAGGCCATCCGTTTGTATGCGACCAGGTACGACAGGTGGCAGTCGCCGAAATTCCTTGCCGGAGAAAGTTACGGGACAACCCGGGCCGCAGGATTGTCGGAATACCTGCAAAGCAAATATAAGTTTTACCTGAACGGAGTGGTCCTGATCAGCTCGATCCTGAACATGCAAACCGCACGTTTTGATATCGGCAATGACCTGCCTTTTCCGCTGTTCCTGCCTACTTATACCGCAACGGCCTGGTATCATAAAAAATTAGATGCCGACTTGCAGCGGGACCTGAAAACTACGCTGAAAGAAGTAGAGGCATTTGCACTTGGGGAATACCATACGGCACTCATGAAAGGCAGTGAGCTGAGCGAGGCGGAGTACACCGGGATTGTGAATAAACTGAGCCGCTATACCGGGCTCTCCAAAGCTTATATCCGCCAGACCAATCTGCGGATCGACATTCATAAATTTAATAAAGAACTCCGCCGGGGGGATGGGCTCACTGTGGGCCGTCTGGACAGCCGCTTTACAGGTCGCGATTACAATGATGTAGGTGTCGGCCCAGAGTTTGATCCCAGCAATGATGGCACGATCTCCGGTCCATACAGTGCCGCCCTGAATCACTATGTGCGGGCAGAACTGAAATTTAAAAATGACCTGCCTTATGAAATTCTCGGGGGAAGGGTACAGCCATGGAATTATAATAACGTTCAAAACCGCTATTTAAACGTGGCGGAATCGTTAAGGAAAGCCATGGCAGTAAACCCTTACCTGAAAGTGTGGGTGCTCTGTGGTTATTATGACCTTGCCACGCCTTATTTCGCGGCCGGGTATACTTTTAGTACCATGGGATTGCGTCCGGAACAAAAGAAAAATGTAAATTTTACTTTTTATGAAGCGGGGCACATGTTATACGTACATAAACCATCATTAGTGCAGGTAAAGAAAGATGCAGACCGGTTATATGATGAAGTGATGAAAGAAATTAATGCCGCCCCCTTAAATTAGTATTGCTATGAAAAGAACCCATTTTTATTTGTCTTGTCTGCTTTGCCTGAATGTGAGCGGTCTTTCTGCACAAAACATAAGTCCGGATAGTGCCGGAAAAGCTTTAAAAGATTTATCAGCCTTGAAAGCCAAAGTCTTAAAGGAATTCTCTTTTTCCGGGAAACCGGTCGAAGGGATTCAAAGAATGTTACAGCTGGGGATGTGGAAGGAAGCGACCCGGGCAATTGCGGCACATCCAAAACCTTCGGTAGCTTATCAATTGTTGTCGGCAGATTACCTGATCCTGACCAATGAGTTGAAAAAAGCAGAACTGCTGGTAAATGAAGTACACAAGGCACAGCCTAAAAATGAAAAGGCGATTCTTTTAAAAGCATTTCTGGAAATACAGGCCTGGCGATTGCCGCAGGCAGCCGCCTTATGTGAACAGGCGTTAAAAAGTCAGCCTTCAGAGAAACTATGGCTGATGCTGGGCAGAACAAGGTTATTGCAAAAGAATTATAAGGAAGCGATGGAAATCGCGAAAAAGGTGATGACTGCTCATCCTAAAAGTGCAGGTGCTTATTTGCTGGAGGCCGATGTGTATTTCTGGGATCAGCAGCCTGACCTTGCGGTGGCTCCATTAAAGAAATCTCTGGAAATTGATCCTTACAATGCAGATGCCCGGTTTAGCTATGGTTATGCCATCTGGAGAAGGGTAGATGCGAGACAATTGAATGCGATGGCCGCGCAATGGGAGCTGGCGCTGGCCATTAATCCTTTGCATTTTCAAACACATTGGCATTGGGGCAACGGACATACCAATCTGACCTATGCGGATTATGCGGAAAAAGACGATGATATGGTCAGGAAAGCATTGGAAAAAGCAGACGATCAGGTGCGGGGAAATCAGGTGAAAGATGCCATTGAAACCACCAGGGCGGTAGGCAAGCAATATCCAGGTTCTGTGCTGCCATTGATGCACAGGGCTTCGATCTATTATATCGCATTTGATATGAACCGTAAAACCAGACTGGATTCTGCGGAGTCGATTTTCAGAAGCATTTTGTCCAGGAAAAAGCACTATGGACCAGCACACAATGGATTGTCTGCGGTGATTAAGTCTAAACGGATTCCATACCTCGCAGTCTATGATTCGATTTCGAATCAATTGAATACGACAAAGATTACAGATCTTACGAATTTTCAAAAGGTGTTTCCTGATGTGAATTATTATCCGGGAGAAACCGTAAAAGCGATGGCCTGGAACCAGTTGTTTACCGCGGTGGTCTATTTTCCTTTTCTATCTAAACAGGAGAATGCCTTTCGGATTCCGCCATTGCACAATGACCTCGCCATCACGATGAATTCGCCTTCTTTTCGTTACATGACCACTTTTGATAACCGTCAGTGGATGGACATCAGGGGGGTAGGAAGTGGTGCTGCGGCGATAGAATACGTAGAACGCGGCGCCTTTCTGGAGCGAAATGTGATCCTCCATGAATATGTCCACCTTTTTCATGGACGTGTGCTGACAGATGCCGAAAACCGGAAGATCAGGTCGCTGTATTATCAGGCAATGAAAGAGAAAAGAACCCTGGATTATTATTCTCAGAACAATGAGAGCGAATATTTTGCACAAACCTATCCTGCGTATTTTGAACCTGTAAAAGTGCATCCACTGGATTTTAAATCTATGAATACGACCTCTGACCTCAAATCTAAAGATCCTGAAATGTACCGGTTTCTGGATGGGCTGGTGAAAAAGGAGCGGGCTTACCTGGCCGGGGATCAACAGGCGATGGCCAGCAACTGGTCGGAGGTGTACCTGAACCTGAGTACTAAAGTGAAACAACGTAATCCGGTGCTGGCCGCTGCTTACATCGATACGGCATTGGTCTATGACCAGAAATACCTGCCTGCCTATCTGGATTATGCCCAGCTCAGGATAGAGCAAAAAGATTTTAAAGGAGCAGAGGAATGGGTTAAAAAAGCAGAACAGATTGATCCGAAATATGCGCCCATCTATTCTGCTTATGCGGGTTTGGTTGCAGCGAAATTTGCAGCGAATGAAACAGATCAGAAAACTGCGGTTGAGGAACAGGCGGTTTACCTTAAAAAATCCTTCCAGCTGGAAGATGATTATCAGGAACTGGCAAGAGTGAACATGCAATTGCGGGAAATGTATAAACGAAACGGGATGATTCCGGAAGCGATAGCAACTGCTCAGGAATATGGAAAAAGCGGAGCCACGGTCTCCACTTATTTGAGAGACAGGAGGGATGATGCATTGGCTTATGCAGCGGTACTGCAATCCGGATTGGGGTATAAAGAGCCTGTTCTGGTGTTGAAGGAGCTCGTGGAACAAAAGCCCCAGAACTTTGAATACCGGAATATGTATGCAGATGCATTGGCCGTTAACAAACAATATGATGCCGCCATTCAGACGTTGAAAGAGGCACAGCGCATCCTTGCTGCTTCCGGAAATGCCAGGGCAGATTACAACCTCCGGATCGCTGCATTTTATGCCGCTCAGGGTAATAAGACGGACGCTGAAGAATACCTTCAGCCATTTTTAACGGGCAAGACTCCGGTCAGAGATGGGGATAAATTAAGGTATGTGACGCTGCTTGCCGCTACAGGACATCAACAGGAGGGGGAATCGGTATTTAAGGAAATCTCCGCCAAGGGAGAACCTTTTTATATGGCCGATTATTTTTATACCAAAGGCAGGCTGATGGCTGCCGGAGGACAAAAAGCGGAAGCCATCGCTGCCTATGAGCAAGCCATTTCGCTCAATTCTTATCTGTTCCTGGCTTATGCGGAACTGATTCCTGCGTACATCGCCGGAGGTCAGCAGGCAAAAGCCGATGCATTGAAAACAAGCCTTTCCGGATTGAAGATCAAATCAGGTCCGGCTTTTGAAAACCAACACTAACCTTTAACAGCTTAACCAGCTATAGCAATAATGGAAAACCAAACTGAAAATCATGAAATGAAGCGGGAGCTCGGTCTGCTGGATGCCACCATGTTGGTGGTTGGCTCTATGATCGGCTCCGGAATCTTTATCGTTAGTGCCGATATTACCAGAAATGTAGGAAGTGCAGGATGGCTCATCATCATCTGGGGCCTGACGGGAGTAATTACGCTGATGGCCGCGTTGAGCTATGGTGAGCTTTCTGCGATGTACCCAAAAGCGGGGGGACAATATATTTACCTGAGAGAATCCTACAATAAACTGGTGGCTTTTTTATATGGCTGGTCGTTTTTTATGGTCATCCAGACTGGAACGATTGCAGCGGTGGGTGTGGCTTTTGCCAAATTCGCTGCGTATTTATATGAACCGCTTGGAGATCAGCATATTTTATATGAGCTCGGCAGCTTTAAGATCAATGCGGCACAGCTGGTGGCGATTGTGACGATCATATTGTTGACCTGGATCAATAGCAGGGGGGTGAAAAATGGGAAGATTATTCAAACCCTGTTAACGGTGATCAAAATCCTGTCCCTCTTCGGACTGATCATTATGGGTTTACTTTTTGCCTTCAGGTCTGAAGTCTGGAACGCAAACTGGGCGCAGGTATTTACGCCCTTTAACTGGAATCCGGAAACGCAAACTGCAGTCAATATTGGTGGTGCAACGTTGTTCGCTGCCGTGGTTTCTGCAATGGTTGGCTCTTTGTTTTCCAGCGATGCCTGGAACAACGTGACCTTTATTGCAGGAGAAATCCGTAATCCCCGTAAGAATATCGGCCTTAGTCTTTTTCTTGGAACGCTCATCGTTACAGTGATCTATGTGTCTACAAATATCATGTATACGGCAGTATTGTCTATGCAGGAAATTGCAGGGGCTCCCGCAGATCGTGTTGCCGTTGCCGCATCTCAATATATTTTTGGAACCGCAGGGACATTGGTGATCGCGGTGATGATCATGATTTCTACTTTTGGCTGTAACAACGGGTTGATCCTCTCCGGTGCAAGGGTATATTATACGATGGCCCAGGACGGGTTGTTCTTTAAGCAGGCCGCTAAACTCAATAAATTTGAGGTACCCGGCTGGGGCTTATGGGCACAATGCATCTGGGCCTCCGTTTTATGCCTGACAGGCAGGTATGGTGACCTGCTGGACTATGTGATCTTTGTGGTCCTGATTTTTTACATCCTGACCATTGGAGGAATCTTTATTTTAAGACGTAAGTATCCGGATGCGGAGCGTCCTTACAAAGCTTTCGGTTATCCGGTAATTCCTGCTTTATATATGATTTGTGCCGCAGTTTTAAGCGGAGGTCTGTTGTATTATAAAACAAGTACCTGCGGCTGGGGACTGGTGCTGGTACTGATTGGCATTCCTGTTTATTACCTATCCGGAAATGATCGTAAATCTTAATTGATCACACATGAAAACGAGTTTGAAATTGTTAGTGGTTCTGCTGTTGCTTCAGCTGAATGGTTTTGGACAACCTCAAAAAGCCAGCGCCAGAAAGGAAGGAGAAGGACCATGGACCCAACTGATCATTAGAGGGGTAACCCTCATCAACAGTACAGGCGCCCCGGCAATGGGGCCGGTAGACATCGTGGTGGAGGGAAACAAGATTACCGCAATACGTCCTGTAGGTGCTCCGGGACTACCCATTGACCCTGCCAGACGACCAAAGTTAAAAGCTGGAGGGAAGGAATTGCAGGCAGAAGGGATGTACCTGATGCCCGGGTTTATCGACATGCACGCCCATATCGGGGGAGCAGAGAAAGGTTCGGATGCGGACTATGTTTTTAAACTTTGGATGGCACATGGCGTAACGACCATCCGGGAGCCGGGTTGCATGAGCGGACTGGATTGGGTGCTGGACGAAAAGGCCAAAAGTGCGAAGAATGAAATTACTGCTCCGCGGATCATGGCTTATACGGTTTTCGGACAAGGCAGTAAAATGGCCATCTCTACCGCTGCTGAAGCCAGGGCATGGGCCCGCGAAAACGCGAAAAAAGGTGCCGATGGGATCAAGTTCTTTGGCGCTTCCCCGGAGGTGATGTTTGCAGCGATTGACGAAAATAAAAAACTGGGATTAAGGTCGATGGCCCATCATGCACAAACAGATGTGGGACGCTGGAATGCCTTGCATAGCGCGAAGGCAGGGATGACTTCTTTAGAGCATTGGTATGGTTTGCCCGAAGCGATGTTTACGGACCGGACGGTGCAAAACTACTCCCCTGATTATAATTACCAGAATGAACAAGATCGTTTTGGAGAAGCCGGAACTTTATGGAGACAGGCGGCGGCTCCTTTTTCGGAGCGCTGGAAACAGGTAATGAATGAATTGCTGGCCCTGGATTTTACCTTAGATCCTACCTTTAACATTTATGAAGCCAACAGAGACCTGATGCGGGCGAGGACAGTGGAATGGCATGCGGATTATACCATGCCCAAACTCTGGGAGTTTTATAGTCCGAGCCGGAATTCACATGGTTCTTACTGGCATTCCTGGGGAACGGAACAAGAGAACGACTGGAAGGAAAATTACCGGCTCTGGATGTCTTTTATCAATGAGTATAAAAACAAAGGTGGAAGGGTGACCGTAGGAACTGATGCAGGCTTTATCTATGAATTGTTTGGCTTTGCCTATGTCCGGGAAATGGAATTGCTTCGGGAAGCAGGTTTCCACCCGTTGGAAGTGATAAAAGCAGCAACGATGAACGGCGCGCAGGCATTGGGACTGGAGAAAGAGCTCGGAAGTGTAGAGATCGGTAAGCTTGCAGATTTTGTCATTGTGGAAGAAAATCCTTTAAAAAACCTTCAGGTTCTGTATGGCACCGGAGCGATTAAACTGAATGCTAAAAATGAAGTGGTCAGGGTAGGTGGAGTAAAGTATACGATAAAGGATGGAATTGTATACGATGCCAGGAAACTGCTGGAAGAAGTTAAAGGAATGGTAAAAAAAGAGAAAGCGAAGACCGGTTATATTTTCAGTCAGCCTGGGGTACATGTGCATTGATTTTAGTGTTAGTACTTCGATTTAGCATTGGTATTTCCCATTTCCTGAACTTAACATCTTGTTTACATTGGTTCTCTACTTTTGGGGTATGCTTCAAGGTAGTGGAAATAACGAGGAACTTGTCCGGCAGCTAAAGCTGGGCAATGAGGTAGCTTATGATCTTTTATATGAACAATATTGGAAAAAACTCTATATCCATGTCCTGAGCCGGGTTAAAGATGAAGACGCTGCCAAGGATATTGTGCAGAATGTTTTCATCAGCATCTGGGAGCGGAAAGATACTCTGGAGATCAGTACCTCCCTTGAACAGTTTTTATTCGGTGCCGTAAAACTAAAGGTGCTCAATTATTTCAGAACAGAAAAGATAGAAGAGCGGGTAATGGAGTATACGCTTCAAAAACTGGAGCGGGCAACTGTTTCTATTCATGAAATGTCTGATTATCTGGCATTGGAGAAGCTGATTGAAATTGAAATAGAAGAGCTTCCCGAAAAAATGCGGCATGCCTACCTGATGAGACACGCCCATTTGTCTACTGCAGAAATTGCGAAGAAGCTGAACCTTGCTGAGCAAACGGTATCCAATCATATTTCCGAAGCGATGCGGAGACTCCGGAAAAAACTGGGGGATAAATTTCCGGAACGTCTGATTAGTTAACATAAGCTTAACGATTTCTAAAAGTAGTTTCCGGGTTCTGTTGGTACTTGTAATAAAGAAAGCAGGAACTTGGAACCAGATCAGTTTAAAAAATTATTAACGCGTTATGCCGATGGCCTGGCAAATGAGGAGGAAAAACAACTCATCGCTGCCTGGTATGATTCCTATGACCGGGAAAATGAGGTAGATGCATTTTCTGACGCGGCGGAAGAGGAACTGGTCAGGAAAGAAATGCAGCAGGCGATTTTAAATCATAGAAAGCCTCCTGTGATCAGGAAATTTTCTTTCCGGCAATATTATAAATATGCTGCGGTATTGGCCATCGCCATAGCTGCGGTTTTTTTAGGAAAGCCTTTTCTTAAAAAGTCAGTTAAGCCCAATTCAGAACAAGACTTCAAGGTGATCGAGACCTATGCCGGTGAATATAAAAAGGTGACACTGGAAGATTTAACCGTCATTCAGATGAATCCGGGAACACGTTTAAGGATTCCATCGCAATTTGCTAAACTAAAAGACAGAACGGTCTATATGGACCAGGGGCTTGCTTTTTTTGAAGTGGCAAAAGACCCACATCATCCCTTTGTGGTCCATAGCGGAACGATCAAAACCTTGGTACTGGGCACAAAGTTCGCCCTGAGTACCCAAAAGGCGGCGCTTACTGAAGTCAGTGTCAGCGAGGGAAAGGTGAGGGTGAGCAATGGAACTAAAGTTCTGGACGACCTGATTCCGGGGAGAAAGCTCCGTTACAATTCAAAAAATGAACAATGGAAGGTCAGTGATTTTGCCACCAGGGAGCACAATGCCTGGTTTCAGAAAGTCATCAGCCTGAACCATGCTTCCTTTAATGAGCTCGCTAAAATCATACAAATCAATTACGGTGTAAAAATTAGAAGTGGCAATAAAAATACCGCCACTTATGTCTATAACCTGCAAATCAGGTCGACCCGTTCACTAACGGAAACATTGAAGATCATTTGTTCCGTACACCAGAATAAATATAGGAGGACAGGAAATGAAATAGTGATCTACTAAGCCATAAAAAACCGGATCTGAAGCAGATCCGGAGCGATAAATTCAACAGCATAAGCTTGAGACCCTCTGTCTGTTGGATCTTAAAAAGAATCTTATTTATCAATAATGTATCAAATATATGAAAAAACATTTACTGCTATTGCGGAAAATTATGCGTCATACTCTTCTTGTTTACTGCGCTATTATCGCCTGTTCGCAACTGCTATTTGCAGAAAGTTCCAATGGACAGGCTTTAGATAAAAGAATCAATATCTCTTTCAAAAGAGAGAACCTGCTGAACGTTATTGAGCAACTGAGGTTGAAAAGTGGAGTCGACTTTGCTTATGATCCGGCCTACCTCAACCTTCGGAAAATCAAAGTCGGAGAAATGGACTTTGATCAGAAGAAAATCTCTTCCATCCTGATGAGCATTTTCCAGGAAACGGACATTGTTTTTAGAGAAGAAGTGCCCGGCATGATCACTTTGCTCCGCAACCAGGAGCCAGGAAAGATCAGTGGTAAAATTGTGGATGAAAAAGGAGGGCCTTTGCCCGGAGCAACGATCAAAGTTCTGGAGCTGAATGCGGTAGTCCAGAGTAATGTAGACGGGACTTATAGCATTAGCGCGGCCCCTGGGATTTACACACTGGTAGTGAGTTATATTTCTTATGGAAGTGTGACACAGACCAAAGTAAATGTAAAAGCCGGGGAAACGACCAATTTAAATGTTTCTTTAACGGCAGAGCCGGGCACTTTAAATGAAGTGATGGTGGTGGGTTATGGTACTCAGAAAAGAGAAAATCTGACCGGTGCCGTAGATCAGGTGACTTCAAAGATGCTGGAAAACCGTGCGGTTCCAAACCTCGCTCAGGGTTTGCAGGGGATGATCCCGAATTTAAACCTCAGTATTGGTGACGGAAAGCCGATCCAGTCGCCGGCCTATAACATCAGAGGGACTACTTCTATTGGTCAGGGAGGTAATGCCTTGGTACTCATCGATGGCGTCGAAGGAGATCCTTCAAGAATCAACCCCAATGATATTGCCAGTGTTACGGTATTAAAGGATGCGGCTTCCGCTTCAATTTATGGTGCCAGAGGATCTTTTGGTGTTGTTTTAATCACCACAAAAACTCCGGCGAAAGAAAGAACATCCATCAGCTATACCATCTCGCAATCGATCAAGAAGCCGACGACTGTTCCTGACTATGTAACCGATGGTTACACCTTTGCCAGCATGTTTAACGAGTCCTGGTCGGCCTGGAATGATTACTCCCAAACGCCTCAGAACATCAATAAGACCGTAAAATTCTCTCCGGCTTATCTGGAAGAGTTAAAACGCAGGTCGCAGGACCCGAGTTTACCGAAGTATGAAGTAAACAGTAACGGAGAATATGTGTATTATGGCAGTACCGACTGGTATGAGCAATTGTACAAGAGCCATAATATGGCTACAGATCAGAATGTTTCGCTATCCGGTGGAAGTGGAAAGACGGACTTTTACGTTTCAGGAAGGTCATTTACCCAATCGGGACTGTTCCGCTATAATTCCGACGACTACCAGTCTTATAACCTCAGGGCTAAGGGATCGGTCGAGTTATATCCCTGGTTAAAAGTATATAACAACGCGGATTATTCTGCGATTAAATACCACAATCCTGTCAACGTAGGAGAAGGTGGAGGAATCTGGAGAAATATTGCCGATGAAGGGCACAATGTAGCCCCGATGTTTAATCCGGATGGAACCTTAACTTATTCTGCTGCCTATGGTGTAGGAGATATGTATTACGGCAAAAATGGAATAGACATGGACCGGAAAGTATTTCGCAATACCACTGGATTCAGCAGTAATTTCTTTGACAATAAATTCAGGGTAAAGGGTGATTTTACCATTCAGAATACAAACAATAATGAAAGCCGCAGACGTGTTCCGGTTCCTTATAGCAGAAAACCAGGGGTAATCGAATATGTAGGAACCAATTTCAATGACCTTCAGGAGTTGTACAGAACAACGCAATACCTGGCTACCAACATTTACGGAGAGTACGAACCTAAAATAGGAAAGGATCATTATGTGAAAGTCCTTGCGGGTTATAATTATGAGCAATCTACTTATAAGCGTCTGGAGACCGTTCGTAATGGTTTAATCTTTGAAGATGCGAAAGACATCAGCCTTGCATTGGGGCAGTCGATTACTACAGATGGAGGTTATGATCAATGGGCAATCTTAGGCGGTTTTTACCGGTTGAATTATGCGTTTAAGGACCGCTATCTGGTAGAGATGAATGGGCGTTATGATGGTTCTTCCAAGTTTCCATCCAATCAGCGGTATGCATTCTTTCCTTCAGTTTCTGCGGGATGGAGACTAAGTAAGGAGCCTTTCTGGAAAGTAAATCCTAATGCAATTACCGACGTAAAGATCCGCGCATCCTACGGTTCCTTAGGGAACGGTAATATTGGTTCTTATGCTTTTATGGAGAAATTTGGGATCTCGCAATCGGATAGGGTTTTAGGCGGTGTGCGCCCTCAGCAAACGAGCCAACCTGGAGTGCTCCCTGATGGGTTAACCTGGGAAACTTCTACCACACAGAATCTTGGATTGGACATTGCTTTACTGAGCAACCGTTTAAACTTTAGCGGAGATGCTTACATCCGTAAAACAACGGATATGTTTACCGTAGGAATGACCCTTCCTGCAGTATTTGGAATCGGGGTTCCCAGGGGAAACTACGCGGATCTGAAGACAAAAGGTTGGGAAGCGAGTGTTTCCTGGAATGATAAATTTGAGGCTGGGGGTAAACCACTCAATTATTCTGTTCGTTTGACATTATCTGACTATACCGCAAAGATCCTGAAATTCAATAACCCGGAAAGAAGACTGGACGACTATTATGCAGGGCAAACGGTAGGAGAAATCTGGGGATTTGTAACCGATGGCTATTATACCGCCGAGAACATTGCCACTTCACCTAACCAGGTCTTGTATAAATCTTCCAATACCGGAAAGATCCTTCCTGGTGACATCAGATTTGCAGACCTGAACGGAGATGGGGTCATTAATAACGGAGGCAATACGGTCGGAACTCCGGGGGATCGGAAGATCATCGGTAATTCTACGCCACGTTATACTTATGGGATTTCTCTTGGCGCCGATTGGAGTGGTTTTTTCTTCAGTACTTTTTTTCAGGGTGTAGGAAAGATGGACTGGTATCCAGGGTCAGAAAACGGAACTTTCTGGGGACAATACAACCGTCCGTATAATAAAGTACCAAAATCTCAGCTCGGCAATATCTGGTCGCCGGAAAATCCGGATGCTTACTTCCCAAGGTATAGAGGTTATATCGCTCAGAATGGTTCGGCAACACTTACACAGGTGCAAACCAAATACCTTCAGAATGCGGCTTATATCAGGATGAAGAACCTGCAGGTCGGCTATAATGTACCGCCGACATTTATTAAAAGAATAGGGTTGAGCAATTTAAAGATCTTCTTTACGGGAGAAAATCTTTGGTCATGGTCGCCTTTATATAAAATTACCAAAGACCTTGATGTGGAGAATATTGGAAAATCAGACCGCGTATTAGAACCGGATGAGACTAAAAGTTCCGGTAACGGGAACAATTACCCAATTCTGAAAAGCTTCAGTCTGGGCTTATCTGCAACTTTTTAATCAGGACAAATGAACAATATTTTAAAAAATATAGATATGAAAAAATTCTTATTGTGGTTTATTACAGCCGGAATCCTATTTTCAGGGTGTAAAAAATTAGACCAGGTACCAGCATCTACGGCAACCAATGCTGCTGTATTTGGAAATGAGAAAGGTCTGGAATTATACGCAAATTCATTTTATAAGGCGTTACCGAGAGCCTCTGACGCTCATAAAGGAGACGCCATGTCTGATTATGCAGCACGTAGTCAGGCACCCAATTTTTTATTAGAGGGTGCTTTTGGTTCGAGGCAGAGCGATGGCTGGAAATGGGAAAACCTGAGAAACATTAATTTTTTTCTGGAGAATAACAAGGATCCCAAAGTACCTCTTGCGGTAAGAACCCAATACAATGCATTAGCGAGATTTTTCAGGGCCTACTTTTATTACGATAAGGTCAGAAGATTTGGCGACGTACCCTGGATCAACAAAACATTTAAAGTAGATGATCCGGACCTTTATAAGGGAAGGGATACCCGTAGCTTAGTGATGGATTCTGTGTTGGCAGATTTGAATTATGCCTGTGATAACCTGACCAGGGTAACTGATAATTCCCGTTCACTGATCACTAAATATGTCGCCCTGGGTTTTAAATCAAGAATCTGTTTATATGAAGGAACTTACCGTAAATACCATACGGAAGCAGCATTAACAGGGACTGCAAATCAATGGTTAACGGAAGCGGCCGATGCGGCAAAAAAGGTAATCAGCTCAGGCAGCTTTAGCTTGAATACTGCGGGTGGAACGGATATGGCTTATAGAAATCTTTTTATCAGTACTGTGCCGGTAGCGACAGAGGTAATGCTGGCTTCGGTAACCGATGCAAACCTGGCGGTTTACAATGATGCAAACTGGTGGTGGACCAGTGCAACCTATGGTTCCAGAATCAGCTTTACAAGAATGTTCGTGAACACTTACCTTAATATTGATGGTACACCTTTTACGGGCCGTTCGGGATATCAGACGCTTCCATTTAAGGAGGAGGTAAAGGGCAGAGATAAGCGATTGCAGCAAACCATCAGAATGGGGAATTACAAGCGCTTAAACGGTGGTACACCTGAAGCTGCTCCGCCAATATTTTCTTACACTTATACGGGTTATCAGCCGATCAAATGGGTGCTTGATGAGACCGGGTATGATGGTGGTGAAAAGAACATCAATTCTATTTCTTTAATGCGCTATGCAGAAATATTGTTAAACTATGCGGAGGCAAAAGCGGAGTTAGGGGGATTGGATGATGCAGATTGGTTTACAACGATTGGTGCCCTGCGTCAAAGAGCGGGTATTACCGGAGGTTTGGCCTCAAAACCTGTCATTGCAGATACTTATCTGAGGGAGAATTATTTCCCCGATATTTTCGATGCAACGCTTTTGGAGATTCGCAGAGAGCGGGGGATTGAACTTTCCCTGGAAGGGCTTCGTTTTGATGACATTGTGAGGTGGAAAAGAGGGGAACTGATGACTAAGGTCTGGAATGGTTTTTATGTTCCGGCATTGAACGTGCCGATGGACCTCAACGAAGACGGGGTAATGGATGTTTGTTTCTATCAGGTCATGCCTGAGACAAAGGTTAAGGGAGTTACTTATATCAATGTTGCCGCAAAGGTAAACGGACAGGACAATCCTCAACGTTTGTCGAATGATACTTATGGAGAACTCACCTGGCTGGCGGGCACTACACGTATTTTTAAGCAGAGACATTATGTATATCCTATTCCTGAAGCGGATGTATTGTTCAATCCCAACCTTAAGCAGCATCCGGATTGGCTGGGCTTATAATTTATCATCCAATAACATTTCTACAAAAATCACAGATCATGAACATCAAACATTTAATACTATCTACCTTTTTTATAGGGTTGAGCCTGATTGCTTCTGCCCAGCAACTAACCGTTGGCTCCTTTAACCTGCGTTATGACAATGCAGGAGATGAAGGCAACCGCTGGGAAAAGAGGGGCCCTGTAGCGGCCAACCTGATTCGCTTTCATCAGTTCGATATTTTTGGCACCCAGGAGGGATTGAAGAACCAGATCAGCGATCTGGACGGCTTGCTTCCTGAGTTTGTACATTATGGATCCGGGCGTGATGATGGTAAGGATGGCGGAGAACATTCTGCTATTTTCTATCGTAAGGATAAGTTTAAGCTGTTGAATAAAGGCGATTTCTGGCTGTCGGAAACACCAGATAAACCGGGACTGGGTTGGGATGCGACCTGCTGCAACAGGATCTGCAGCTGGGTATACCTGGAGGATGTGAAAAGCAAAAAGAAGTTCTACTATTTTAATGCGCATTTTGACCATCAGGGGAAAATTGCAAGGATAGAAAGCGGAAAGTTGATGCTGAAGAAGATCAAAGAAATCGCAGGTAACAGCCCTGCAATTTTTACAGGAGACTTAAACGGCGGACAAAAAAGTGCCTGGTACCTGACCTTGGCGAATTCTGGCTTGCTAACGGATACCTACACGCAGGTGAAATACCCTTATGTCAATAATTCCTCTTTTAATTCCTGGGGAAAAGATGTTGGAGGGTATGAAATTATTGATCATGTATTCGTGACCAAAGGCATCACTGCAAAGCGATGGGGAATACTGACAGATACCTATCATGGCAAATTTGTTTCGGATCATTTCCCTATTTTGGTGGATGTGAACCTGAAGTAATTCGTCATTCTTTTATAGATTTAGCGGGGTTTTCTGTCGGAGCAGAAAACCCCGTTTTTGTAGAAAGCGTTTGTGGAGAAGTTTAGGACAATTCGCATAACCAATCAATAGAACTTGTTTATGGTAATATACGGGAATATTTTAGCTTAGAATGAATTGTTTTATATGTTTTGTACTGATTAGTAAAAAACTATATCTTTGAGGCTTAGTTTTAAGAAATATGTCTGGAAGGCCAAAAATATTTGAGGAAGAAGAAGTCATCAGTAAAGCTGCGGCCTTGTTCTGGTTAAAAGGATATGAAGCCAGTTCTACAGAGGAATTGCTGTTGGCTATGGGAATCGGAAAGGGGAGTTTTTACCTGGCTTTTAAAGGCGGTAAAAGAGAACTTTTTGAAAAGGTCTTAACGGCGGTAAGCAAACAGGAACTGAAACAGCTCAGGAACAAGCTGGCCATTGCGGAGAATCAGGTAGAGGTGATTAGAAACCTTTTCAGGAGTATCGGCCTTGCCTCAAAAGAAACCAATGAAAAAGGTTGTCTGTTCGGTCATACCATCGCCGACTTTTCCGCCAGAGATCTGGCCTTGACCAATATCGCCGCACAGCATTTACAGCAATTGGAAGAAATCTTTCATCAGGTCATTTTCCAGGCCCGCGAAAAGAACCAGCTAAAGACCAGCGAAGATCCGATGTTGTTGGCCAGCTACCTGATCACGATGTGGAATGGTCTGGGAATTTCCAGAAGGATAGCTTCCCAATCCGGCGCGCTAAGTCCTTTAATTGAAATGCAACTGAAAGTGTTGCTGTAGTTTTTTTATCCTATTGTGTACTAAATGGTACATAATATATTTATCTCCCTGAACCTTATAAATCCAATTCAAAATGATCACTGAAAAAGAAGAAATGCCGCTCCCTCGTTTAATGGTTTTATTATTTGCCGTTGCAGCCGGATTAGCCGTTGCTAATGTATATTATGCACAACCAATGCTCCACCTGATGGCTGCCGAATTTGGGATTCCGAAAGGTTCAGCTGGAATAATTGTAACGGTTACTCAAATCGGATATGGCCTTGGACTGTTGCTGATTGTCCCTTTGGGAGATGTGTTGAACCGACGGAAGCTGATTTCCGGACAAATGCTGCTGTCAGTACTGGCATTGATGATCATTGGTTTTGCTCATGATCGTTTTGTTTTCTTTACCGGAATGGCATTATTGGGTTTGTTTGCAGTAGTGACACAGGTGCTGGTGGCTTATTCGGCTACTTTAGCCGCTCCCTCTGAACGCGGGCGTGTGGTTGGATTGGTGACGAGCGGAATCGTAATCGGCATATTACTGGCGCGTACGGTGTCTGGAACAATGGCCGATCTTGGCGGTTGGCGTTCTGTTTATTTGCTCTCCGCAGGCCTGACTTTAATTTTAACAGGGATACTGATGAAGGTCTTGCCAATAGCCGATCAGAACAAAACATTGACCTCTTATCCGAAATTGCTGATTTCCATGTTCAGGCTATTTGCTACTGAACCTTTGCTGCTGATTCGCTCGCTGATTGCCATGTTTCTTTTTGCTGCTTTTAGCACACTTTGGACAGCCCTGGTATTTCCTTTGAGCGCCCCGCCATTTTCGCTTTCTTCCACCGAAATCGGTTTATTTGGCCTGGTAGGGGTGCTCGGCACACTAGGGGCAACAAAAGCCGGGCAACTTGCGGATCGTGGAAAAGCACAATGGACAACAGGTATGGCGTTATTGCTCTTGCTGCTGTCCTGGCTTTCGATTGGCTTTACAGCGTCCTCCCTCTGGGCATTGGTGCTGGGAATCATTATACTTGACCTTGCTGTTCAGGCCGTTCATGTGACCAATCAGAGTATGATTTATACTTTGCAGCCGGAAGCAAGGAGCAGGATCGTTGCAGGATACATGATCTTTTATTCCATTGGCAGCGGACTGGGCTCCATCACGGCGACTAAAATATTTGCGGCCTCAGGCTGGACCGGAGTCTGTGTTTTGGGTGCAGGCTTTAGTCTCCTGGCATTGTTTTTTTGGTGGCTAACGCGGAAGTATGGTAAGGCTAAGCTTTAGAAAATTCAATATGGTCATGTTCTTCAATAATCCTGACGAGCTTGTCGGCCAGCTTTTTTCCTAAGTCCAGTTTGCTCTTTGAAAAATCTTTCCAGATGAGCTTTATGGGTTCTTTATATTCATGAACGCCAAAGCCGCCTTCCAGAAGGTCGCTGAAAGCGTCCAGATTATGACCGGTTTGCCAGTCCAGATCTTTACTCAATACCTTATCTGTTTCTAAGTAAAATGTAGCTAATTCTGAAAAGTTCTCCCCGTTGATAATGATTGTTTTCTTATCCATTTGATACTGCTGTTAGACCGAACTCAATTGTTTCCTGTCGGAAATACATTTGGGCTTAACAATCCTGATCAGGAAATAGTTTTAGATTTGAATACATTTGTTATTTAATTAATATTTTGTCACCAGCACATGAAATACGAGATCGATACTGTTCATCCATCAGAATATCAAAAGCTAACGGAACTTTGGGAAGCATCTGTTCGGGCAACACATCATTTTCTTAAAGAAGAAGAGATCCTTTTCTTCAAACCACTTATTTTAAATGAATATTTAGCAGCAGTCGAGCTCAGTTGTATCAGAGACAACAGTGGCAAAATTCTGGGTTTTGCAGGGATTTCAGCAGACAAACTGGAAATGCTTTTTATTCATCCTGATGCCCGGGGTATGGGGATTGGAAAAGCGATTTTGAAACATGCAATTGAGGCGTTGAACGTGAGGAAAGTGGATGTGAATGAAGACAATCCCCAAGCGGTCGGATTTTATGAACACCTGCATTTTCAGACCATTAGCCGCTCTGAAATGGATGGGATGGGAAAACCATTTCCAATACTACATATGGAACTGAAATTCCCTTCCTGATTTTACTTCATTTTGTAATGACATGACCATAAGAAAAACACTGCGCCTGCTGCTGACTTTTTATTCCGGCTTCTTTCCGGCAACATTTCTGATTTCTCTGGCCTGCACCGGTCTTTTTATGTATCTGGGGTTGGCTTCACTAACGGTGTTGATCTGGTTTAAGCTTTTTACACTTGGCATCATCATTTATTATATCAGCAGCTATAAGTATAAAGAATTCCTTTACTTTCAAAATCTGGGTATTTCTAAAGTTTTTCTTTGGACCTGTGCGCTGAGTGCTGATCTGCTGATCTTTGCCATGCTCTTCATCTTATCTTTAAAACTGAACTGATGAATAAACTTGAAGTAGACAGCATTCTTCTTGAATATGGCTCCAGAAGAATCTTATCTGATGTTTACCTGAAATGTGAAACGGGAAAGATCAGTGGTTTGCTGGGAAGAAACGGAAATGGGAAAACCAGCCTGATGAACATTATTTTCGGAAGCCTCATTCCCAATAGCAAATCGGTTCGTTTCAACGGAGTGTCCGTTCCAAAGGCTTATGCAACTCCCGGACTGCTGGCCTATCTTCCTCAGTTTAATTTTATTCCTGCGAGTTTAACGTTAAAAAGGGTGTTTGCTGATTTTGATATAGATTACCGCACTTTTGAAACGCATTTTCCAGAATTCAAATCAAGCTACCACAATCGGGTACTCGGGTTATCAGGCGGACAAAGACGCCTGCTTGAGCTGTATGTGATTCTGAAGTCCAAATCGAAATTCCTCCTGTTGGATGAACCTTTTTCTCATTTAAGCCCTTTGATGATCGACGTGATCAAGGAACAACTGGAAGAAGAAAAGAAAAACAAAGGCATCCTGATCACGGATCACTTGTACCGCCATGTGATTGATGCTGCTGATGATCTTTATTTATTGGCAGAAGAAAATGTCCATCTCGTTAAACAAATGGCCGATATCGAACGCTTGGGATATGCTCATTTAGACCGTTAATTCAAATTAATTTTCAGTAGAATTTAAATACCTTAGTGGCATAGTTTATATAGAGATGAATAAAGCCGGCTTATTTCTTATTGTTTTTCTTGGTCTTGCCTCAGGAACATTCGCACAACGATAAAATCAGTATTTTTTTAAAAATAACGGAGTCCGGGTAAAGCTTCGTGACAGTGCTGATTACCTGCGTATTGTGCAGGAACCCGAGCAGGGAAGTAAGTTGTATAAAGTAAATGAATACTATCTGGATGGAACGGACAAGAGCTCGGGCTTTTCTAAGACGATAAATCCGGTGACGTATGAAGGTGCTTACGTTTCCTATCATAAAAACGGAAATGGGGAGGTAATTTTTGAACTATGGATATTTCTAAATTAATTCCATCTGCTGAGGACTTATGTGTTAAATGGAATTATCCGTAAGCTTACAAAGAAAACATAAATAGCATTTTGCTTTTTTAAGAACCATTGGATTTCATAAATAAAAAATGAACCTTTGACCGCATAAAATTCCCTGAAGAAAAGAAAATATGGCAATAGGATTTACCCCGAAATACCTGGAAGAAATTCCTTTAAATGATGGAGGCAGAGCGGCCTTTCTGGTTCGTACGGTTGAAGTGGTTCATAAATTAGGCTGGAAAATCCTCCAGCTTAGTGAGTCGGGAGTCATTGCTTATACAGATAAAGGCGCATTTTCCTGGAATGCAGAGCTAAGGGTAACGATTGAAGAGGAATCCGTACTGCTCGAAAGTGTATCCGTAGGAAGCGAAATGGTAGACTGGGGAAGAAATAAAAAGACCGTAGGACAGTTTTTAGCTGCTTATCATGAACTGGAATCTTTTTCTCCGGAACAACTTGCTCTAAAGTATGAAAGCCTGAAACCTGATTTCGTTGCTCCGGAAGATGATCTTTTAAAGCTGCCCCCGGCAACAACTGCAGAAAGTATTAAAGAGTTCCTGTATGTTTTCAGACCGGTAAAAGGATATGTGGTGACTCCGGTTTTAATGTACCTGAATATTCTGGTCTTTATAATGATGGCCATTGCAGGGGTTAATATTTTTGAACCTGCTACCGAGAGTTTACTCAGCTGGGGTGCTAATTTTCGTCCCTTAACCTTAGGAGGACAATCCTGGAGACTGCTGACAAATTGCTTCCTGCACATCGGGATTTTACACTTGCTGATGAACATGTACGCATTGGTCTATATCGGACTTCTTCTGGAACCTTATCTGGGTAAAGTCCGGTTTATTTCGGCTTATCTGCTCACGGGCATCACGGCAAGTATTGCCAGTTTATGGTGGAATGACTTGACAGTCAGTGCGGGTGCCTCCGGTGCGATTTTTGGAATGTATGGTGTGTTTCTGGCCATGTTGACCACAAACCATATCGAAAAAACAGCACGTAAAGCATTGCTGACCAGTATTGCGGTCTTCGTTGCCTTTAACCTTTTAAATGGGGTTCGGGGAGGAATAGACAATGCAGCTCATATCGGCGGACTGATTGGTGGGTTAATCATTGGTTACGCCTTCCTTCCAAGCCTGAAAAAAGAAGATGATTCCCGGTTGAAATTTGGCACGATTGCATTGATGAGCTTTTTAATATTGACCAGCTCATTTGCTGTTTATAAAAAGATGCCCAATGACTACGGTGCTTATGACCAGAAATTTGCCGTATTTACAGCCCTGGAAGCTAAAGCGCTGGCAGTATATCAATTGCCAACAGATGCACCAAAGGAACAGCTACTGAAAGGACTGAAAGAAAATGGTGTTGACAACTGGCGCAAAAGTTTAAGCATCCTTAAGGAACTGGACGAATTGAATCTTCCTCCGGTATTTCAGGAGCGGAACGTGATGCTTAAAAAATATTGTGAACTGAGGATTAAAAGCTATGATCTCGCTTATAAGGCTATAGCCGAAAATACCGAAAAGTATAAAGACGAAATGATAGGATATAATGTAGAAATCCAAAACCTTTTAAATGAGCTGACTGCTCAGAAATAAAGTCAAAGGGTCGGAATGGAAATTGAGGTTAGATAACTGTTCAGGCTTTGGAGGTTCCTGATTGCATCACCAATGGTATTGTTAAAATAAACATATACCGTTTTTCCCGCTTCATTCCAGTCTTTGATATAACCGGCGTATTCCATTAGAAAATCATCCGTATACCCGCCTTTATAATCTCCGTCTGGCCCATGAAAACGGAGGTACACAAAATCCTGCTCCTGTTCAATCATAGGACTTGCAGCGCCTGGTTTATCATGAAGGACAATGGCCATCCGAAATTTGCGCAACAAGTCGTTGGTTTCTTCCTGATACCAGGAAGGATGACGGAATTCCAGGGCAATTTTCCATTGCTGTTCCGGATCGCCAAGCCGGACATGCTGTAATAAATGCTCCAGTTGAGCCTTCCGGTCGCTTTTGAGACTGGGAGGGAATTGAAGGAGCAGACAGCCTTTCTTCTGGCCTGTTGCTGCAATACATTCCATGAACCGGCTGACCGCCTCAGGATCAAAGGCCAGGTCTTTGCGATGGGTAATTTCTCTCCAGAGCTTAAAGGTAAATATGAAATCATCCGGAACACTTTCTGCCCATTTTCGTACGGTAGCCGCCATCGGGATCTTATAAAAAGAACTGTTAATCTCTATGCTGTTGAATAAAGTTCCGTAAAAGGTTAACCTGCTTTTATCGCGGAATTCTGCAGGATAATGCTGCTTATTGGGGAAAGGAAGGAGCAGGCCACTGGTTCCTGAGAAGTAGCGATTTTGATTCGGAATTCTTGTTGCTTTCATATGGCATATAACAGTTTAAGAGTAGATTGGGTTTTAAAACGTTGTTTTGCAATAAATGTTTAATTTTGGAGTCATGATCCAAAGGAAAAACGAACATTGGTTTAGCATGCTTTTTATATGGAAAGGTTCTGTCTTACCACAACTCCTCCCAAGGTTGCTCATGCTGTTCCTGATGTCAGTAGGAATTGTATGGCTTAAGGGGACCTTGTTTCATTTTAAAATTCCGCTGAGCCCGGCGCCATTTACCCTTTTTGGGATTGCACTGGCCTTATTTCTGGGCTTCAGAAACAATGCGAGCTACGACCGTTTTTGGGAAGCGCGCAAGCTCTGGGGTGCTTTATTGAACGATACCCGCTCGCTTGCCAGACAAGCCATTACCTTTAGCGGTTATCACCGCGATGGTAAAGAGGTGGATACTTTTCTTCGCTATCTGATTGCTTTTACTTATGCTTTAAAACATCAGTTAAGGGGAACAGATGCTGGCGAAGACCTCAGGGAAAGACTCGATCCGGCACTTGCAAAAAGATTAAGCACGGCGATATATAAACCCATTATGTTGATGAAGGAAATGGGACTTTGGGTTCAACAGGCTAAGGAAAGCGGAAAAATTGATACGATCCTTCAGGCCGCGTTCGATGAAAACCTGAATAAACTATCGGATATTGTAGGAGGTTGCGAACGGATTGCTTCTACACCGATTCCTTATACTTATCATATCCTGCTGCACCGCACGGTCTATATTTATTGTTTTCTTTTACCTTTTGGATTTGTAGATAGCCTCAGCTGGTTCACCCCTTTCATTGTCATTTTTATCGCCTATACTTTTGTCGCACTGGAGGCGATTGCAGATGAAATAGAAGAACCTTTTGGGACTGCACCCAATGATCTGGCTTTAAATGCGATGGCGCAAATGATCGAAACAACCTTGCTGGAAATGGGGGGGAAGCACCTTCCTGATTATAGGAAAAAGAGTATTGATGAGATTCTTGACTAAGTTAGTTTTCTGCCGGTTGGATGATCACAAAACGTATAAACGGGAATTCCTTTTTAATGATTTCACGGATGCGTGTGATGGCACCGGTAATGTCTTCCGTGTCCATTTCCGGTTTAAAAACGACCATAATCATCAGTAGAACTTCTTCCGGTGATTGATAAGTGGACATTACATTGGAAACACTGACCACAGTCTGGTCTTGTTCGGTTAACAACCTGATTTTCTCTTTTGTTTCCGGAGCAATGCCTTCACCCATCAGTAAGCTCCGGCTTTCTCTGGCAAGAATTGCAGATACAAAAACCAATAACAGCCCCACCAGAACAGAGGCCAATCCATCCATATAATCCAGATCAAAATTGTGGCCAATCAGCATAAAGACCAAGACGATCAGTAAACCCATAACAGCCGCACCATCTTCAAAGAGCACAAGGAAGCTGGATGGATCTTTACTTTTTATGATGGTCTGCCACCAGTTCATTCCATTTCTGACCTTGTTAAACTCTTTGATCGCAACAGAAAGAGACCAACCCTCAAAAACAATACATAAACCCAGTACGGCATAGTTTACCAATGGATTACTGATGGGTTCCGGTTCGATCATGTGTTGTATTCCCTGGTAAATGGAAATGCCTCCGCCAAGACCAAAAATCAGAATTGACACAATAAAAGACCAAAAGTAAAGCTCTTTCCCGTAGCCAAAGGGCCTGCTGCTATCCGGTGCTTTTTTACTTCTTTTGAGACCATATAACAGTAAAACCTGATTGATCGTATCTACCATGGAATGGATTCCCTCAGAAATCATTGCGGAGCTGTTCGTGAATCCGCCGGCAATAAATTTAGTCACTGCAATGAGCAGGTTCGCAGCCAGGGCACTGTAAATAGAGGCATTGTTTTTAGTCATGGGTAGCTTCCTCCTCAAAATTGTTGAAGTTGCTTAAAGCGGATAATATCGGATCCGCATCACACCGTCTGGTGGTCAGCATGATCACGCCGGCAATTTCCACCAGAAGGTACAGGGCAGTAAAACCAAGAACAAGCTTTAGCTTCTTTTCATGCTTTCCTGAAGAAGAGACCGGAATTGAAGTCATTGATGATGAACAAGGTAAATATGGCGATGATTAGTTCATTAACAAAAAATCTTTTCAATAGTTTAATATTTTTTAGGGAATGACCATCTGCAATATATGCCGGGCAATAACTGAAACTGATGTAATAAAATTTAGCCGCTGATTTGAAGCGGCTAAATTTTATCCAAACCGAATAATTATCGGTTGATTTGTGTAATGACTACCCCAAACTCTTTCAAACGGGCAAACGCTATGGGAGTAGAGATGATGGTTTCTGGAAGGTACAAACCTCCTTTTTCCACTGCATGATATCCTTCCAGTCCTAAAACAGCTTCAGTGGCAAGTAATACCCCCAAAGCAGTCAGGTGAGACTGCCCTTCAGGATCCGAAACTATGGTCCTGATCTTTCCGTGTTCTCCGGATAATAAAGTCCCTTCTATATCAATATAAAGATCGTGAGATGCTTTTTCTCCTTTATTCATTCCTATTGATTTTCCTATAGAAATGTCAAACCTGACGTTTGGTGAATCTGAGATTGCTGCCAGGCTGGGTACATCTAAGGTTCCCATAGGATAAGCATCTATGGAGCTGCCATCACTTAGTTGTAATGATCTCGCATTTTGCGTGGCATCCAGCCATTCCCACTTTCTGTTTCTACGCAGCAGCGCCCTTCCCACAAAGCTGTCCAGTTGGGCTGCAATCATTGGGCCGATCGGATCTTCCGTATCATAAAGACAAGCGGTTTCCATATGATCAATTTTGCTGAATTGCGTTGCAGCTTCCTTGGCAACCAGGGTCAATATTCCTGCCTGCCAGTGATCGGCCAGCACAATCCTGGACTTAGATGCCCTTTGCTGGAGCAGAAAAACGATAGGAGCAAGTTCATCAGCAAGTTTTGTGATGCTGATGTGTGCAATGCCATGAGCAATAGCAGCTTCTATCAACGCATTTTTTGGATCCTGAAGTGCAGCAATGACGAGGTCAATGTCTCCAAAACTGCCCAAATCAAAATCTGTAGTTAAATCCAGATATTTACTTTCTGCATGGCCTAGTCCGATCGCCAGTTGTTCTCCTTTTTCAGGATGCCTTCCGCAAAGTATAAGTTCTATGTTTGCGTATTTCTTTCTGATATGCCCTGCAATATTGCTTCCGACATGTCCGTATCCGCCGGCAATTAAAATTCTTAGTCTCTTTGGTGATTCCATGGGTGTTCTCTTTATGTGTCTTAAACTTTTGTTGAAGTTTATGGTAATTTAAATTAGGTCATTCGACCTATTTTGTCAAATATAGGTCGAATGACCTAATTGTTCGAAAGAATAAAATTACTTTTAGATTTGCATGACAAATGAAGAAAAGAGAAGACAAAATCAATAGCATTGTACAGAACACGATTTCCTTGCTGCAAGAAGAAGGGGCTGGGAATTTATCGATGAGAAAGGTCGCAGAACGTTCAGTGATCACGTTGAGTAATCTTCAATATTATTATAAGGACAAGGATGATCTTTTACTTGCAACGGCGGAGTACTATTTTAAGCGTTGCGAAGAAGAAGTTATAAAGACCTGGGAATCACTAAAAACATCTGAAGCTTTTCCGGAGCAGAAATTTATCCGGCAAATCCTTTCTGTTATTCTGGTAGAAGAAGACCGGAATGACTTTGCAATGTTTCGGGAAATCTGGGCACTTTCCCTGAGAAATAAAGCGCTTGGAGAGGCGGTTCATCGATATTACCACAAGTATGGTGTCTGGCTTGTAGAATTGATCAGCTCTTTCTCTAAACATCCTGAAAAGGTAGTTACGTTATTGCTTCCCTATGTAGAAGGATATTCAATTATGGGAAACGCACTTCCTTTAGATAAAAAAGCGACCATTGATTTATTATCCGGATTGATCGATCAACTAAACAAGGCAACTGATTAATTCGGGGAAGCCGTTTTGATCATTTCAATCTTCACGCCCACTCTTTGCGTAGGCGTGGTTCCATCCTGACGAAGCCATAAAGCGGCAAGGCTTCACATCCCAGGAAAGGTAAAGCAAGAAGAAAAAATATATAGGTAATTCTTATGTGAAATGCTTTTAAGGTATTTAAATTTAAATACACGAATGTTCAGTGTTAAAAAACTGACATCTCCGGGTTAGGGAAATTAAGTTTTTATACCGGCAGAAAAACACGTATAATAGGAGTGATACAATTAGCGTTAGTTATTTTAACATAGAGCATTATTCATGAAAAGATGTTTACCACTGTTCCTTTTAATGATCCTTTTCCCTGGCCTGGCCATTTGTCAGGATGTTTTTAAGGGTGGATCCAAAGAGAAGTTTGAAGAGTCGAGAAAGAAGATAGAGGCTGGAATAACTGAAAAGGAAAAAGACAAACTGGAGGTCGCCATGAGGGTTCTGGCCCTTGCTGTGATTTATGAAAGGGGGGATAAGCCCGCAAACCAAAAGCGGTCTTTTGATGAGGTGGTACGAAAAAGAGTCAACGGAAAATCCCTGTCTGAGGTGTTCAGTCTGGCTGAAAACTTCGTAAAAGAAGACCACCAGCGCAAAATAGAAAAAATGGAGGCTGAAGTAAAAGCGGAAGACCTTAAAAAGCAGAAAACAGATCAGCTAAAAGCTCAGTTAAATGTGTTGCAGGCGAAACCTGTAAAAGCAGATCTTTTGAATGGTCAGTTGATCATTTATTGTGCTTTTACCAATCAGGGCGATCGGGCAATCCTTAATTATACTACCGTAATCGGGTATTCTTCTACAGCAGATGAGAATGATGGCTGGAGTTGCAGCAAAGGATCTTCCGGGACAGATATCTTTAAACCTCAGGAAACGAAAATGTTTAGCTGCAGCTACCCCTTTGAGGCTGCTAAGAAAAACTCTACCGCCATAAAATGGGATCAGATGACTTTCCCCATCACAGATTTCTCTGCCTATAACCTGGTAATGGATTGTTATACCGAAAAGCTGGAGATTGCCGGAACAAGTTATGCTTTGAGCAAGAATGAATTTACAAAAGAAGAAGAGCGGGCCTTAGCAAAAAGTAAACTGGAATTGGATAAACTAAAAGCTGAACAGGTCAGCCTTGATGATTTTATGATCGTCAGGAAGAAATAAATATGACAGATACCGTGATCAATTATCAGTACGCACAGCCCTCTGCGTTACTGAAATCAGCACAACATGAAAGCTTATTGCTTTCCAACTTTAGCGAAGTCCAGAAAGGTTTAGTCGCACCTTGCTTTTTCTGGGGGAAGCTACGTAAACCTTTCCTGGTATCCCGCTGTTTGATTACGCTATCGAATGTCGTACAGTCGGGTTTCAACCTCTCGCCGGCAGAATCGGCTAAGCTTAAAGATCCGATTGTAACTGCCGGAAATGGAAAATTGCGCTTTGAGGGCTTTTCGCATTGCGCAGGCGTTTATGCCCGTGTAGATGTTTTACCTGATGGTTTGGACGGGGAGTTTATTGAAAATGGGACAACCAATGTCGATTTTAATCAACCGATGATCTCGGCATTAGGCGGAATCAGACCGGAAGAACAGGTCATGCTTTCTGTTGGAAGTCAGGACCTGTCTCTACATAAAGAAGGGAATACAGTAGTGGAAAAAAAAGTACCGCTTCCATTGAAATGGATTAAGGGGCTTACGACCGTACAAATTTTTCTGTCTGAATCCGCCATATCACATACCTTTAACAAATTACAGGCGTTACAGTTATTTCAGGGCATTCCTAAAGGTGTGTTGAAAAATGATTATTACCTCGTTAACCGGGGGAACCGTCCTTTGTTTTCTCCTTTGAAATCACCGGGAGCAGTTTGTATCGGTGGCCTTCACCGGTTGCGCTTACTGGAACCATTGTTGCCTTATATAGATAAACTCTGTGTATTTCCTCATCCGGGGATGCAATCGACTACCTGGCAACTTTATTTCGGGCCATTGCGATTCAGTCTCTCTTTATCGAGGGAATCCTGGCGTGGGTTTTCGGGGGAAGGAGCTGCGCTTGAAGCTTTAATTGAAGATGTTCCGGACAGCTGGGTGGATGCAATGGATAAATACAGTTACACCAATCAGGAGTTTAATCCTTCTTTATTGGCGGTAGAAGAAGACCTGGATTTCAGGGAGGTCGGGAACCTGACCGGAAGACTGGCCGCGATGGGATTACTGGGTTTTGATTTGGACGACAATCGTTTTTTTTACCGTCGGCTGCCCTATCGTTTGGATCGGATCATGAGCCTCAATCCGCGAATGAGAGATGCGGAGAAACTGATTCTTGAAGGTAAGGTTCAGATCATCAGTCGCAATGAAGGTAAGGTCGATGCCAGGGTGGAAGGGTCAGGCCTGAAACACACCATCGTCCTTGAAGGAGAGAAAGCAAGATGTACCTGCACCTGGTTTAGCAAGTACCAGGGAGATCGGGGGGCATGTAAACACGTACTTGCCGTTAAAAAAATGATTACGAATATTTAAATTGATAATGATAGAAGCGTACCTCGATATATTGGAAGAAGGCAGGAAAGATTTGCTGATTCCCTTTTTAAAATCATATACTGCTAAAGAAAGACATGCACTTGTTCCGGTCATCAAAAAGGAAGAGCGCCGTTTAGATAAATATGAATTCAGGGGCAATGGTAAATATTCCAGAATAGCCACTGATGAACAGCTCTGGATCTTGTCGGTGAGCACATTTGCCTGCTTTGGATCTGAAGATAGAAAGGCACTGCAGGGCTGGACCTGGCGGGCTTACCAGGATATGGACGAAATTCTGGAATGGCATTGCCCTTCCTGGTTTTCTTCTTTTATTCATGGTTTAAAGGATGAGGAGTTTCTTCCCGTTCCTTATTTGTATGTATTGGATTGGCAGGTAAAAGGATACCTGTCTGCAAGTCCGGAATTACTGGCGGCGATCCTGCCGATGTCGATCTATGTAAAGGACGATAAAATAGCGCATTCTTTTAATTTCCGTCCGCAGGAACTGGAGAAAAATCCCGTTACACTGGAACAGCACATCTGGCATCTTTTCGAATATCCGACCATTGTAAATCGTGTAGAACGCTTTTTAAGCGTGATAGCAGGAGAAAAGGAACAGGAGAAATGGATGGGGGTAATTCAGAGGCTGACTGAAAACCGGCAGATGGACAGAATGCGGGTGTTAAAAGAGAGTTTGCTGACGGTTAACCGCAATTTTAATAAAACGCTGACTGCCTGGTTTGTAGATCTTTTTTTGTTGTTGGATCCGGTAGAAGAAGAATTGATCAGGTTGCAGGATCAGCTTTTCTCTGCATTGTCCAGCGTACAGTCTAAAGCAGTAGGAGCGGTGTTGACTCTTTTTAAAAAGTTATATGCTCATCCTGATTTTCGTACCGCTGATTTTATCGCACAGCTTTCTGTATTGTTTTCTTCTGAAGTGAAATCTGTGGCGAAAACAGCGCTTTCTATTGCAGAGAAGATTGCAGAATCTGCGCCTGATACAAGACAGGATATTTGTATCCAGGCCATAAATATCTTTTTGAGTAAAGATGAAGCCTTACAATTACAGTCCGCGAAATTGATCAGGAAATATGGGGATATGGACAGTGCTGAATTAAAAGAAGCACTTTTTCCTTATACAGAGGCCGTCCTTATGTCGGTCAAGCCTTTATTGCATCCCTGGTTAACAACAGCTGAATCCGGGCTGGTTGATGAGCGGGGAGCGTTAGGGCTTTTGGAGGAGGAGGATCCTTTGCAGTTTCGCCTCATTAGTGCAGATAACCGCATTCCGGAACTGAAAGATATCGAAGACCTTATTTTTCTTGCCGGACAATCGTTGGACAATAATGAACCTTATCATTTTGACCTTTTACCAGCAGCAATACTACAATTTAGTAAGGAAATTACCGGAGAAACCATCGCACAATTGGAGCCGGCCTTTTTGCGTGCTTACAAGGCGAACAGTCAATGGTCTTCCGGATTAGGTTTGTTTGATCGTTTGCTGGCCGCTTTTCTGATCAGCTATAGCGGCTACCTGACCGTACAATTCCCAGAGCATGCTTCCGGACTGACGAAATTAAAGAAGCAGTATTCGATAGGAGATCTTGATCTGGATTCCTGGAACCGTCAGATCGATTGCCATCTGTTTGATCCTTTTAAGATGATCTTCGATTCCGTTTTGGAACAAATAAAAAAAGGTACTTCAATTCCCTTGTTGTCTACTTCTACCCATAGTCCTTCTTATATTGATCCAAAAATACTGGTACAACGGTTCAAAGCCTATCAGGAAGCCGGAGCCGAACCCCATACCATGGATGTGCAGCTGGCCTTGCAACGATGTGCACTAGATGATACTGAGGAGGCTTTAGGAATGGCACAGTCTGAACTGCGCGGAGAGTATAAGGACCTGATGATTTACTTTTTAGATAAAGGAGCCCCCCTTTCCGGGGAGGTTATTCATCCCAACTGGTGGTTAACTGCGACCATACTCCGTAAAGAGGGGCAGTTCCCTCAGGCCCTGAAGGTTAACGCGGAACAGGAAGTTCTTCAGACTTTGGTTAAGGGGGAGTTCGAATGGAAGGCTTCTTTGAATGAATACCTGGCTTATGGAGAATATAATTACGAAACAGGTAAATCTGAGCGTTATAAAGCCTGGAGTCCGGAGATTTTAGTGAAATATCCGGTCCATGCGACCAAAAAAAGAGCGCAATATCTTTTTGTGGAGTATTTCTTTGAGAAAGAACTTCAGGAAGCCTGGGAAACGGATGTCCCGAGGCTGATATTTGCATTTCCCAACCATCCTGACCTCATCCTAAGCAGCCGGATTAATCAATATCTGAAAATCTCTTATGCGGAGAGTGATGGATTGAGGGCGCTGACCAAAATGTTGATGTCGCTCCGTCAGTTGAATGGAGAATTGTCGCCTTTAGGGAATTTAATTGTCGCTGCGGGAATGCTTCATTCCGATAAAACGGTTCGTGGGTATGCCGCGGAACTTTGGTCAGAAAGGGTTGGAGAAAGAAGGATTGCAAGCACGGAAACAGGAAGGATACTTGGATTGCTGCAGCGAATAGAATGGGCACCACTGAAAAGATTAACGGATTTAATGATGAGCAATATGATGGGACTGAGTACTGCACATCATATGGCATTAGAAGAGTTGATTGTGGCTTTACTTTCCCAATTGGAAACAGAACCGATAAAGAACCTTAAAAAGCTATTGGAAATTTACCATGAACTGATTGCTTTAAATGGTTCGACTGCAGATCTGGAGAAGATCCCTCAACTCAAGACCTGGCACATCACCGGCAGTCTGAAAAAAGTAGTCGGAGAGTTACTTAGTAAAAACTAACCGTTAAGAAAGGCCATAGAAAAAGTATCGCTTCTTTTCTATGGCCTTTCTGATGATCATTACCTTTAGCAGCACTGAAGAATCAGCCAGCTGTTTTCAAACTTTTCTTCCTTTAAATCTGCTTCTTTAATCCAGAAGTATAACCTGCCTGAATCTCCCCACATCATTCCACAGTCGTCTTCATTGCTGTCTATCTGCAATAGTAGATTCCAGTTTCCGGAATTGTCCTTTAAGGCTTGTGCTTTGGGGTCCTCATAAGCGGTGGCATCACCACAATAGAATCCATTACTGACGAGTTCGCACTCATATTCCATTCCACCCTGGATGTTGTTGGAATGTCCCAGTACCTTATTGACGTTTCCTTCATTCAGATCTTCATTCAAATTGTAGTAACTGTCATACTCCTCATCACTTAGGTTGACCTCTTCCATAAGGCTGCTTTGGTAGTCAGGCACGTCGGAGGCCGCGCTGTAAGTCAGGGATGCGGAATCAAAAAATGCCCAGTCTTCCAGTTGCTCAGGTTTTTCTTTTCTCTCCAGAGTGCTGACCGGGCCTTTATAGTAGTATACTTTAGACTTGTCTTTATCCTCGGGATCATAACCCCAGGTTTCCTGACTGGAATCATAAAAAAAGTACAGTATGCCTGTTGCAGGTAGTTTACCTTCCAGATCCAGATGATGCAGTTCTTCCAGGTTGATTTGGGCAATAAAAGACATTGGAATGTCTTCACTGGCAAACCAACTGATGTTTTCTGGTAAATCGGGTGATCCTCCGATTTTGGATTGCCCTAAATGGATTTGCGACTCACTTTTTTTATTTAAAGTAATATGAATGCCGTTTTTTATTTTCGGCTCTGCAATTTTCCATATTCTGGATAGGTGATTTTCTTCAAATAGTTGCTTTAACTGTTCTTTATTCATATTGGAGCTGATTGATCTACTAAAAATAAATTTATATAATTTTATCTATAAAAACGATATAGATAAATCGATAAAAAATTTCTGGATAACCAGCATTCCAATTGAGGGTTGGGGAAGGGGAGGGCCGGTTGAACCGGAGAAATTAACGTATCGAAGCATTGATAACATGCTTCGATACTGAATAATTGATGACCTGGATGAGGTCTATAAGTAGAGTTTTACGCCTCAGTAACGGCAGTACTTGATTTTATTTTTAAGTTCTTGAATTGGTATTCAGAAATGATATGTTTCTTTTCACTGATCTGAGTAAATTCAAATTGTTGTTCTTCTTGCAGGGAAAGGTAGGCTTCTTTGGCTTTAAGGTAAGCACAACGGTATAATTCTCCTCCATTTTGTAGTTTTCCGCTCTTCTCATGTTGGTAAGCTGCTTTATATTCGCTCAGCTTATCCTGGAACATGCGTTCTACTCTTCCTAAGGTTGTGGTTTTTGCACTGAATAATAGTTCCCAGTCATCATAACCACCATCTCTTGCTGTGGTTAAATTTAAGGTTAGTGTTTTACTTTTTCCTTCATTGGAAGAACCAATTTTTATTAAACCACCTCTTTTTGATCCGGAGATATAGATATAGCCTGGTTTTAGCTCTCTTAAGGCAGCAGCAATTTTAGTCGTATCGCATTGTGGACAAAAGCCTCCGATAGTTTTTAAGGTATGCGTATCATTTTCGCTGCAGGCAGCAGTGTTACAGGCGATCACCTTGTCCGCCTCAGTCATACTTTTCTGTAGATCTTCTGTGATATCTCCCCCCTCGGCATCGAACAATAGTTCTGATGAGATCTTGTGCTTCTTTAGAAAGGTTTCCTGTTCCTTTGTTAATAGGTGCTTAATTGTCATTTCCAAAATTAGTCATATTTATTGGCTTTAAATTGATTTAGCTTAATCGGGTTTTATTTGGACAATTAATTATTCTTTTGTGTCTTGATTGTCTTATGGAAATATCTGTTGTGATTATGGATTAAGTATGTTGCTGTTGACGTAATATATAAAATAATCTGACCTGGTATTGTTTATGTAAAATAATGTGCCAATATTTGAGCGTAAAGAAAAAACAAATCAATACATATGGCTATTAACTTACAAAAAGGGCAGAGGGAGAATTTAAGTGCCCCAAAATTTACTGTTGGACTTGGATGGGATACGAATAGTTCAAACGGGCATGATTTCGATTTGGATGCTTCAGTTTTTATGCTTGGCGAAGATAAAAGGCTGGTTTCAGATGGACACTTTATCTTTTATAACAATTTGAATTCTCCGGATGGTGCGGTAGAACATACTGGCGATAACCTTACAGGTGCGGGAGATGGTGATGATGAGGCGATTAAGGTTGACCTTACTAAAATAGATGCCAAAGTTTCGGAGCTTTGTATTGTCGTGACGATACATGAAGCACAAGCCCGCAAGCAGAATTTTGGTCAAGTGAAGAATTCATTTGTCCGTATCATTGATCACAATGGTGTTGAGCTGATGAAGTATGAGCTCGAGGAAGATTTCTCTATTGAGACTGCTGTAGAGTTTGGCAGGATTTACCGCAGAAACGGAGAATGGAAATTTGAAGCAGTAGGTGTGGGTATGAATGGTGGATTACAAGACTATCTGAATAAATACCAGTAATCAAAACTGGAATAGAACAAAGGCTGTCCGCTTTTTGAAATACATTTCATTGGCGGACAGTCTTTTTGTTAAATCTTTAGTCCTCCGAACATACTGAATAAGATGATCGAAAGGACAATCACTGTGATCAACACATAAAGTTTATCTTTTTCCAATATAAAGGCGATCAGAGAAAATCCGATCCTCAAAATGGGGGTTGCAATCAAAATGACGACGCCAAGTTGGATAATCTCTTTGGCGCTTCCCTGTCCCAAGCCTTTTAAAATGCCGGTTAAACTGGTATAACCCGCAGGTTCTCCATTAAAAACGGTATAGTGGGGTATACCTGATCCATGTTGGTATAAATACCAGATCCCACCAATTATGGCTACTATTCCGGAAACCAGGACGCCATATCGCAAAACCTGACCGATGAGTTGCTGCATGTCGTAATCGGTCACTCTTTTAATCTTTTCTATCTTCATTTTATTAAAATTTATGATGAATACCATTGTAAATCATGTTGATGGCAATCAGGGTGATGGCGCTGCAAAAGATGATTTTCAGCCATTTTACATTAATTTTCATGAGTAGTTTAGAACCGGTAAAAGCGCCTGCAAGTACACCAATGATTACCGGAAAAGCGATACCAGGGTCGATATATCCTCTTTGAAGATAGACTACAGCACTGGCAGCAGCGGTTACACCTACCATAAAATTACTGGTGGTGGTACTTACCCGAAAGGGGACCCGCATGGCACTATCCATGGCAAGGACTTTTAAGGCACCAGAACCAATTCCCAATAGACCAGAAAGAACTCCCGCTACAGTCATGATAGAAAATCCGCCTGCAACATTCTTTAGTTTATACTCGACGATACCCTCTTTTGTCGGATAGCTGCTATTTAATTTCAACGCATAGGAAAGTTTGCTGCCTTCGGAAAGGGCTGTTTCATGTTTTTTTCGTAGTGTCATGGCCGCGGAAAAAATAAGCATCACACCAAACAGGATGGCTACCATGTTTACAGGCGTATAAATTGCCAGAATAGCGCCAATTACTGCACCGGAGGTCGTGGCAATTTCCAGGAACATCCCAAGTCTGATATTGGTGATGCCTTCTTTTACATAGGCACTGGCTGAGCCTGAAGAGGTCGCTATAGAAGCCACCAGTGCCGCACCAATTGCATAACGGATATCTACATGGAAGCCTAGTGTTAAAAGAGGGATGATGACCACACCTCCGCCCAGACCCGTTAAGGAACCTGCAAGGCCTGCAAGATAAGCACCCAATAAAAGGATGAGGGTAAAGAATAAAATATTCATGATGTTAGTAGTTATTGTCTAAAATGGTTAAAACCAGTTGTTCCGCGAGCTGAGGATTCTTTTGTGCAATGGCTGCAGCCAAAGACTCATGTAAATGCTGACTGCCGGCAAAATTTTTAATGTCTTCGGCATCCCGGAGAGAGAAGAAGTTACGCATCACTGTGCTGAAATTTTCATACAGATCAGAAAGGACATGATTGCCGGAAGACTTTGCAATGCTGATGTGGAAAGCAATGTCTGCTTCTGCGCACTTCTTTTGCTGATTGCCTTCAATGGCTTTCTTGCGTTGCTGTAAATGTTCCTGCATCGTCAGGATGTCCTGATCACTACGATGTTGACAAGCCAGCCGGACGATTTCCTTCTCCAATAAGGAACGTACGCTGTTGATCTCTTCAAAATCTGCCCGTTTTAAACGTTGAGAAAGTGTTTCATCTTTGATTTTCGAGGCAACAAAAGTGCCCGAACCCTGCTGTACCTTCAGAATTCCGGAGATGGCCAGTGTTTTTATCGCTTCACGGATACTGGAGCGTCCGACACCGTAAAATGCCATGAGTTCCGGTTCTGCAGGGATCTTTTCTCCTTTTTTCAATTTCCCGGAAGCGATATCTTTCTGGATTCCAATAATGACTTTATCGGAAAGTTTTATGGTTGTTTTCATATTTAAACATCAGATGTTTCAAAGGTAAGCGATAGATCTTAAACATCTGATGTTTGTGTTGATTTTATGACGTTTTTATTTCAGTGATGGAAAGACTGGTTGCTTTTGCGATGTTATGAATCGGTAAGCTTTTAGAAATACGAAAAGCTGAGTTAAAACGGAGAGTTCAGTTCTTCTTCTCTGACTACGCGGGTGCTCTTTCTCATTTTTCCTTTGATCATCTTATCATGTGTTTCAGCGATCCGATCGTCATCCAGGTATCTGATTTCGTAGTACTCTACCAGCGTTAGCTTATGATTGATCCATTTGTATTTTTCAGAACCCCAGTTTCCAGCACCATTGCGCCAGGCGGCGGAAATGGTTTTGCTTTTTACATCAACAGTAGGTTGTGATAAATCGGATAGTTTTTGATGATAATCAAACTGTTTTGTTTTAGGGTTATACAGGTAGTAATTATTACCATAGTTCGGGCCGGCGCCTCCGGAATGCGAATAAAATTGCAAATCAGGATAACCATCAAAGTTGACATCTATGGGATGAATGATCTGAGTCGTATCGTTAACCAGACCGGGCTCTTTAATCACCTGTATCAGTTTCTTGTCTTTATAGATCTTTATCCCTAAAATAGGTCCTAAAGCATTAGGGAAGGATTGGTCTTCCGGATAGGAACTATGTTTTATCCGGAACTGCAGGCCGTTTATAATTTGAAGTTTTCGCTGTCCGATCCATAAATCATCAATGTATATCCTTCCTGAAGTTACCTGGCCATCAATTGAGATGTGTTCCCCCCAATACCATTCGTCAGTTTCCTTCGTAATGGCGATAAAATCACCTGCATGGAGGTTTTTAAAATGATCGCTCCCAATGGTTCCGGTATGGAATTTCACGTCAACCGGAAGGTATAAGAAAGATTGATATGCTTTTGCTTCCTTCAGTTTAAATGCGCTGAAAGCCTGTTTGTAGCTCAGGTATTTTTTTGCGGTTCTATAACCAAAATCTCCTAAAGGATAACTGTAATAGGTACTTGAATCCACCTTTACAGAATCAGATACCAGTTCAAATTTCTTTGATTTGAGTATAAAGAGGTTTTTACCTGAGTAGAAATTGCTGTCACTTAGTTTATACCTGTAGCTGTCGTCTGAGGAGTAATTGTCAAATGCCTGATTCCATATAAAACCATTGTTGAAATAGGGTCGGACAGGGTTCCAATAGTTTCTTTGCTTTCCTATGTAGAGCTCCATTCCTACAAATTTTCTGACCAATGAGTCACTGTAAGTGATGTGGAAATTATCAGGGGAGTTTTTATTTAGCCAAACCATCTGGATTGGATAATATTCCTTATTATTCGGGTCATTTTTACTGATGACCACTACATATCTGACACCGGTTGTGCTGTCTAAAAGTGGCTTATACTGGTAATTGTAAAAGGTACTGATGTTTAAATCCGGATTGGTGTTTTGTTGATCATAGGGCTTAAAGTAAGCGTTTATAAAAGCACTATCTGTTCGGTAATCAACCTTATAAATTCCGCTCTTTACCTGTGCGCTTACTATAGAACTGAAGAAGAGGAGGGAAATTAACGCTAAACTAATTTTACCATTGAAAACCGGAAAGGAGGATTTAAGCAGAAGCATAGAAAGGGAACAGTATCAAATTTGAAACTGCGAAGATCATCATAATAGAAGAATTACAAGCATCCTATCGGTTACTTCTTTTTGTCTTTCTCTTCCTGGTCCTTTTTAGGAGCAATTCCTCTATCTACATTTAAGGTATATGCGGATTCCGAAGCATCAAAAGCCTGTTTCAATATCTGGGTATTGGGCTGCTCATTTCCTTCGGGAAGGTCAAAGTTTTCATCGAAGCCATTGGAATGGATATCTTTTTGACTTTGCTGATCATCCGATTCTGAGTTTATAGCATCATCTAGCGGGACATTGTCTTCTGGGTTTATAGGCGTAGTCATGGTTTTTTGCTTTAAGTATATTAGAGATAACAAATCATTGCGCTTCTTGTTTCAGAAATAAACAGGATACTGAGCTGCTTATTCAGACTCAGGCCAATGGAATACGAGCAGGAAACCATCAGGATCTCTGACGTATAATGCTTTAAAGCCATAAGAAGTTGTGGATGGCTCCTGCACGTCAACCCCATTTGAGGACAGATAAGTGTATACCTTATCGAGTTCTTTACAGCCAAAATAGATCGACATGTCGTGGCGGTCAAGCCAGGCATTTGCAGTAATCGGTTTCGGACAGCTCTTTTCCCCCCTGGGCTCCAACATAAGTTCAATTCCATTTAACCGAAGTAAAGCCCATTGGAAATCATCTTTTCGCTCCGGTTTATCATCAGTTTGTACGAGATCAAAACCCAGTAGATCGCGGTAAAAGCGAACCGATGCAGGCATATTAAAAACAGACAATAAAGGGGCCGATCCCTCAAGGTTAATCGGTTTGGTTGAGTGGTTGGTATTTGACATAGTAATTCTCCTTATATCTTAATCATCTTGGTGAGCATAAGTTAGTTGAATATTTATAAATTACGAAACAGTAATAAGAAATTCACCTTAATACCTGTCTGTGACATAGCTGTAAAGGAATATTCCTAATTTAGGCCTCCGATAGGAATACGATAAACCCAGAAGAATCATGAGAATTAAAGAATTACATCTGCTGACAAATAATTTAAAAGATACCGCTCAGTTTTATACTCAGGTGCTTGGCGCTACAGTAAAAGCAGAAAATGAGCTGGAGCTTTCTCTGTCATTGGGAGAAACGCTGATTTCTTTTCAAAATTCCTCAGAAGAAAACCCCGTTTATCATCTTGCTTTTGATATTCCAGGAAATAAACTGGAGGAAGCCTATCACTGGTTAAAACAGAGAACAGCGATCTTGCCGGTCACTGCAGAGACAGAATTTGCCGATTTCCAGCTATGGAATGCAAAGTCTTTCTATTTCTATGACAACAATGGAAATCTCCTGGAACTGATCTGTCGTTATGATCTTGACAATGATTCAGATCTTATTTTTGATAGTTCTTCCATTCTATATGTCAGTGAAATCGGATTGGTTTCTGATGATGTTCCCTTTTTAGCGGAAACTCTGATGAACAAATATGGATTAGAGGTCTATTCAAAACAACCTGCCCAAGATAATTTTACGGCATTGGGAGATGAAAACGGCTTGTTAATCATTGTAAATGCAGACAGAAACTGGTTCCCTACGGAAACAAAAGCCAAATCATTCCGGACTAAAATCGTTTTCAATACGGGAACTGATGAAGACCAGGAACTGAGTATAGCTTAATGGTTAAAGAACTTCGCCCTCCAGGGGGAGCGCTACATAAAAGGTAGTTCCGATGCCTACCTGACTTTCAAACCAGATCTTTCCACCCTGAGCCTGTGTATATTCCCTGCAAAGGAAGAGTCCCAGTCCAATCCCTTTCTCATTGGCAGTCCCGTAAGTAGACTGCGCTTTCAGAGAGAAAATTTCCGCTTTGCTTTCTTTGGGAATCCCATTGCCGTTATCCTGAACTTTAATCAGGCAATGCTGATCTGATTTGCTGACACTGAGTTGGATGAGTCCCTCTTCTGGCGTGAATTTAATGGCATTTCCTATGATGTTCCGGACAATCAGCTGAAGCATGTGAACGTCTGACATCACGGCCAATAAAGGGTCAATCTGGTGGGTCAGTCTGATTTTTTTCTCTTTTGATGCCGCTTTCTGAATGCTGATCACCGGTGCAAGCGCTTCGCTCAGGTTGTTGACTTCCAGGTTTACCTTTCCGTCGTTGAGCTGAGCCTTAGACCAGGAAAGCATATTGTCCAGCATTTCCTGAGTGCTGCTCACCGCATTGGTCAGCTTCCTTTCCATCATTTCTTTCTCTTCTTCAGTAAGAATGTCCATTCTGAACAACTCCATATAGCTTTGAATAGAAGCGAGCGGCGAACGTAGATCATGTGAAATGATAGAGAAGAATTTTGTTTTCTCATGGTTCATCTTTTCCAGCATCTGTGCCTTCGCTTCAGCAGATCTTTTTTCCTTATAATAAGCGGTCTTCAGATAATACAGACCTACAAAGATGACGAGGATGTTAATGATATAGGTGGAGGCCATGTCAATAAACATGGCGGCATTGTTGGTATAGGTGCTCTGAATGTCTTCCGGATTTTTATATTCAAAAAAAAGCAAGCCGAGCCCGGTACCTAAAGAGAGGACAGACCATAACCAATATTGTTTCCTGGGGGAAATGATCATAATCAGGAAAAAAGCAAGCGTAAAGGAGAGTAAGGAAGGTCCCCTGACGCCGGCATTAAAGAAATAATTCGTACCCAGCATCAACAAAACCATGACCGAAGAAATGATGACGCTGAATTTGAGCTGCCTCTTGAAACGGGCAAGGTAATAGGTGATACAGAAACCAAGGAATAAAATGGCAAATATCGCTGTTGCTACTTTTAACCCGGTATAATAACTGAAAGGGACATTATATCCAACAATAATAATGGCGATGATACAGATCGAATTAAAGACCTGATTCTCCAGTTTGAATTGCCCTGGGGCGCCAATGAGAAAGTAGATCGCTCTTTTTAAAAGGTTAAGGAAAGTAGGGGTGCCTTCTGGTAGTAGCATGGCGTAAAAATAAGGAAAGTATTGTAGAAAAGAATTCAGCTGAGAGTTAATGATTGAGAAATGAGCAGTAATCTGATATAAATGGTATGAGTCTTGTACCATTAAATCCAGAAGATATGAAAGAAAAAAATGTACCCGCAGTTGAACGCTTAAGCGCATACGAGACCGTACCAGGAATGTTTCTCGTTCTTTCAGAGCAGCTCATGATCCTGACCGCCAGTAATGCTTATTTAAAAGCAAGGGGGGGGAGCAGGGCTGAAATTACCGGGCAGTTTGTCTTTGACGTCTTTCCGCCTGACCCCGCAATTCCTTATGAGTTGGGCTTTGCAGGCTCTCTTCAGGAAGTACTCAGTACGGGTAAACCGCATCAGCTGCCGTTAATACGGCAGGAATTACCCGATCAGGGAAATAAAAACGTTGGAAAGCAACGGTATTGGGATGTCACCCATACGCCCTTTTTTAATGAAGAAGGGGAAATTCAATATATTATTCAACATTGCTTTGACGTTACGGATCTGGTTCAGGCGAAAAAAGGACTGGAACAAGGCGAAAAAGAGCGTTGGGCAAGTGAGAAGCACCTTGGTTTTCTTTTAAATGCCATGCCTCAACAGGTTTGGACAGCTACTGCGGATGGTGTGATCAATTATGTGAATCAGATCTGTTGTTTTGATTTTGGCAAAACGGAGGAGGAACTTAAAAGACTTGGCTGGGAAAGTTTCGTGCACCCGGAAGACCTTCCCGGTTGTTTGAAAGCCTGGAAAAAAGCATTGCAGAGCCAACTGGAATATATGGTAGAATTTCGTCTGCTGATGTGGGACGGACAATATAAATGGTTCCTGGGGAAAGCCATCCCGCTGATGGAAGATGGAAAACTGAGGTTATGGATGGGGACCAATACCAATATTGACCATCAAAAAAGCAATGAACAGAAAAAAGATGAATTTCTGTCTATTGCCAGTCATGAACTTAAAACGCCATTAACCACTATTAAGGCGTTTAACCAGCTCATGAAACGGACCAACGATATCGATAAATTACAGGGTTTCGTGGAAAAGTCTGCCAGTAACATCTTCCGCCTGGAAAAACTCATCAGTGATCTGCTGGATGTGACCAAAATCAATGCGGGTAAAATGAGCTATACGATAAAAGAATTTGACTTCGGTCAAATGCTGCAGGAAAGTGTAGAAAGCGTACAGTATACCTCTCCGAATCATGAATTGATATTGGCGGGAATAGAAAATGTCCTTTATACCGGCGATCGTTTTAGAATTGAGCAGGTGCTGAATAATTTTTTAACCAATGCCGTTAAATACTCTCCGGGAGGAGGGAAGGTCCTGATCAATAGCAAAGTTCAAATGGACAACATCATTGTTTCTGTGCAGGATTTTGGGATTGGAATTGCCAGCAACGATCTTCAGCGGTTATTTGAACGGTACTATAGGGTGGACAATTCTGCTTTGAGGTTTGAAGGTCTTGGTCTGGGGCTGTTTATCTCTTCGGAGATCTTAAAAGGTCATCAAGGCAGTTTTTGGTTAGAGAGTAAACCGGGAGAGGGTTCAACCTTTTATTTCAGGCTTCCGCTGTCGACCACCTCGTCCTTACAACCGATTATTGAAAAACATCTTTTTTATAAGGACGACAGCATAACCGTTTCCTATAATAAACAATACCACCGGCTGGACGTCGACTGGATTGGTTTTCAAAGCTTTGAATCTGTACAGCGTGGCGGAATGCTACTATTGGAAATGTTGAGGGAAAATCAATGCAATAAGATCCTGAATGATAACCGAAATGTTTTGGGCACCTGGTCTGAAGCTTCCGACTGGGCCGGCGAAGTCTGGTTTCCCATGATTGAAAAAGCAGGACTTGAATACTTTGCCTGGATCTATTCGCCAAGTGTATTCAGTCAGCTGTCTGCCAAAAAAAGTGTAGACATTGCCGTTGGGAATGTCGTTACACAATTTTTTACAGATATCAGTTTCGCCGAAGACTGGCTCAATAATAAGTAATTTACTCTCCGGCCAGGGATGGACTTTGAACGGAAACATGCTTTTTTGTATAAGAAGCCAACCAAATTAATGCGGCAAGGGCATAGATACAAAGGACAATGATCGCAGAATTGCTGACTGAATTTCCAGGTCCTTTGGCGATGATGAACAGGGAAAGGATGGACAAACCGATTCCTCCACCCAGAAAGTAAGAGGTGGATGCCAGACTGGAGGCCAGGCCATAATGCTTTGCCGGAATTCCCTGTACCGAAATTACAGACAGGCTGGTATAACAAATGGTCATTCCAAGTCCCGAAACGCAGGCTGCAGAGCACAATAGTAAAATCAGGTTATGGTTCATCAATACAGAGCCAAGAAGGAAGCCTGCTCCACCCACCATCAGCGTCATTCCAAAAACTCCGGTTTGCCATACATTTAGCCTTTTCATCACTGATGGCAGGGCAAACTTAGCAAAGAGCGCAGATAAGAGACTAAAAGGAACAAGCGTCACCCCGGCTTTGGCTGCCGTAAAATGCATGTCTTTTTGTATCAATAAGGACAGGATGAACATATATCCTGTAAAGTAAGCTCCGAGAAGAAGGAATACACCTATGCCGGTAACTGTAGCTTTAGAGCGGAAAAGAGACATATCTATTAAAGGTTCTTTTTGTACTTTTAAGCGGTGCAGGATAATCTTTGTGCCAACAATTACGGCTGTAGCCAGTGCAATCAGCATACCGTAATGTTCGCGTATTGCACCAAGCTCATGAACACTATAGCTTAGCATCAGCAACACAACAACCAATAAGAAACCGGAAATAAGGTCGGGTTTGGATTTGGATTCCTTTACCGGATCAGCCGACAAATAATACCAGGCGAGGATAATGATTGCAGTTAAAACGGGTACGTTAATAAAAAATATCCAATGCCAGCCCCAAAAAGTAGTGATAATTCCACCAAGAGCGAGTCCGCTTCCTGATCCGATCGCCGCAAATGAACTGAATATTCCGATGGCTTTTGCGCGTTCACGAGGTTCTGTAAAAGTATGGGTAACGATAGAAAATGCAGAAGGCATGATTAAAGCAGCACCGATTCCCTGAGCCGCCCGGAAAAAGGCAAGCAGCTCAAAAGATGGAGATAATCCGGCGCCTAAAGAAGTCAGCATAAATAATACCGAACCGGCAATAAAGATATTCTTTTTGCCGATCAGGTCAGAAAGCTTTCCTCCAATGATTAGAAAACCTCCATATAATAGTACATAGAGCGTCTGTAACCATTGTACCTTATCACTGCTTAAGCCATAATCCGATTGTATAGATGGAATCGCCAGGTTGACAATTGCAATGTCAAGGGCTTCTACAAATATACCAACAGAGGCAATGGCGAGGATGAGGTTCTTTCTTTGAATCATATAGTATAATTTTCTTACAAAGGTAAGTGAGGGGAAACAGAGTAAAAATAAGTTCTAATTATTTAGAACAAATGATCATTATTTGTTATTTTCACAGAACAAACGTAATTTTTGATCTTAAATATGGCACTTCAAACAGAACAAGTCGGACAAGCACCTATTGTATTAGACGATAAAGACTATGAAATCCTCAGGCTACTCCAGGAAAATTCGAAGTTAACCATTCGTGAAATTGCCTCAAAAGTACACCTGAGCCCAACGCCAACGCATGAACGGATCAAACGACTTGAAAGGGAAGGGGTGATCAGAAAATATGTAGCCCTGCTCGACAACCGGAAAATCAACAAAGGAATTACTGTTATTGTGCAGATTTCTCTGAAAGAACACAATAAAAGAGCTGCTCAGGAATTTATTGACGCAGTCCTAGATTTTAAGGAAGTCACGGAATGTTATAACATTTCCGGAGATTTTGATTTTATGCTCAAAATTGTAGTAGAAAGCATGGGAAGCTTCCACTATTTTTCTGTAAATAAACTGAGCGAAATCTCCGGAATTGCACAGACCAAAAGCATTTTTGTGATGGATACGATTAAAGAAACGCCACTATTGTTGTAAAATGTGACGCTTTTTAGCTTGCAATTTTATTTGTATTTAATATCTGCGGTCTGCATCAGTGTCTGACCATAATTGGCTAACAGATCGATCACCGGAAGTGCTTGCATTCCTTTTTCACTAAGCTGATAATCTACCCGTGGAGGTTTCTCCCGATAAATGGTCCGGCTAATCATACCCTTTTCTTCCAACTCGCGGAGCTGAGTAATGAGCATCTTATCTGAAATGTGCGCAATGCGGTCTTTTAGTTCCCCATAGCGCAAGGCCTGGGTCCGCAATGATACAATGATCGGAATCTTCCAGACGCCACCAATATGAGCCATGGCAAATTCAACCGGACTATAGTATACTTTGTTTTGGTGGATGAAGTCCTTCATGTGGTAGTGGTTTGTTGTTGTTTTCTTTATAGACGAAAAAGTATATAAAGGCAAAATAAAGAAAAAAAGAGGCAGGTTTGCTTTCAGATAAAACTTAAATTATGAAAACAATTTATGCAGAAAGTTCCATTCATGCCATCGGTGCATTCATTCAGGAACACATAGAACAAAATTGGAAAGTAATCCTTCGAAATCACCCTCTGAAATTACTAAAGGCTTACGAGGAGCTGTCGGAAGCCGCTTATGGGGTATATTTTCAATTGCTACTGGAACCTGTTATCAAAGAGTTGAGAAAGAAAGGCTTCCGAATGCGGCCTAAACTTCCCGGAGATTTAAATATTTCCCGGGAATGGGGGGAAGAAAATTATAGAGAGCGCTGGATATGGACGGCGATCAAATATGCAGATGGTAGAGATTGCGGTACAATTGTAACGGCGATCTTTCATGACCATACGGATTTTCGGATTCCGGAGATGCCCCTGATCCGAACCCTGATGTCAACGGCAAAGAAAGAGGTGATCGATGAGCTTTCTGCTATTTCTCCAGACTTTGCCCGGGCAAAAGATACAAAAACCGAGTACGCAGAGTATCTGGAATATCTTGCCGGGCAATCTGTTCAGGAAAATCTGTCCTGAAATTGATGTTCGGTCGGCTCAGCTAAAAATTCATTGTTGTCTGACTATAAATTGAGGGGTGTTTGGTGTAACAAGAGCGCTGCAAATCAATCTTATAACAGAACCAAACCCCCTGAATTATGAAATTATCAATTACCTTTTTATTGCTTTTAACCGTTTCCGTCTTAAGTGCTCAGGATAAGCTCATCCCCTCGAAAAAGAATGGGACAGAGAAATGGATTAAAAATGAGCAATTTCAAATGAAATGGTACGTCCTGAAAGATACCTCGAAATTTGAAATCGGATCAGTCGACACCAAAATTGCCCTCGGTAAAGAGAAGGTGACCGTGACGACAGCCGTAGCAATGAAACAAATGAAAGGGCAATGGGCAGATACTACCATCGCCTTGCGCAAAAATCTAAAACCCTTATACCATTCTTCTTTTAATGCACAACGTGATATGGCGCTTAATTTCAACGAAGTGGTGACCGGATTTTATAACGATAAAATAAAAAAAACAAAGAACGATATCAATGAGGCAACGGCAGCAGCCTATTTTGATAGCAATTTGTACCCCACGCTTGTCCGTTGGTTACCCTTAAAGGAAGGATATGAACAGGAGATCTCCATTTTTGAATATAATCCATCGGGCAAAAAAGGAGTCATTAGTGCTTTTGTTAAGGAAGTGAAAAGAGGAACCTTTCAGACCCGGAAATCAGGAGTAAGAAAGGTCTGGGTGGTTAGCGTAGCTGATGAGATCTCCAATAATACGTTGAGTACGTATTATATTGATGAACAGGACAGGAAGCTCTGGAAACACGATATCAATGCCGGTCCAAGAAAGATGAGTATGGAAAGGGTGGAGTAATATGACATTCTAAGGGTAATAAATGCGGCAAACTCCTTGGGATTACCAGCTATGGGTGATAATTTTGCTTCATTACAAATCCTATAGAAATGTTAAATTTTGAATTTAAAAACCCAACCAAGATCATTTTTGGAAAAGGTGAAATAGAAAAGATAAGTAGAGAAATTCCAACCGGAGCTAAAGTAATGATGCTTTATGGGGGTGGAAGCATCAAAACCAATGGTGTATATAATCAGGTAATCGATGCATTAAAAGCCTTTGAAGTGATCGAGTTTGCCGGAATCCCTGCAAATCCGGAATATGAAGTATTGATGCAGGCCTTGAAAGTGATTAAAGAAGAAAAGATCACTTATATGCTCGCTGTTGGTGGTGGATCCGTAATTGATGGGGTGAAATTCCTTTCTGCTGCGGCCGTGTATCAGGGAGAACATCCATGGGATATCTTAACAAAGAGCATCAGAACTGAAGTCGGATTGCCTTTTGGTTCGGTGCTGACCTTACCTGCAACAGGTTCAGAAATGAATTCCGGTGCCGTAATCACCCGTGCAGAAACCCAGGAAAAGCTGGCTATGGGTGGACCAGGTTTATTTCCTGAGTTCTCTATCCTTGATCCTGAGGTGGTGAAATCCATTCCGAAACGTCAATTGGTAAATGGCGTAACCGATGCTTTTACCCATGTGTTGGAACAATATATGACTTATCCTGCAGGAGCACATTTGCAGGATCGTTTTTCAGAAAGTATTCTGCAGACGCTGATAGAAGTGGGCCCGAAGGTGATAGAAAACCCTGCAGACTATGAAGCTGCGGCTAATTTTATGTGGAGCTGTACGATGGCGCTGAATGGCCTGATTCAAAAAGGAGTACCTACGGACTGGGCAGTACATGCTATGGGGCATGAGTTGACCGCTTTATTTGGTATTGACCATGCGAGAACACTGGCAATCATTGCGCCAAGTCATTACCGTTATAACTTTGAAGCGAAGAAAGAAAAACTTGCGCAATATGGTCGTCGCGTATGGGGAATCCAGGAAGGTACAGTAGAGGAGATCGCAACGGTTGCCATCGCAAAAACTGAAGATTTTTTCCATGCGATGGAGATTAAAACAACGCTTGGGGAATATACTGATGATTATGAAGGAACGGCAGAGAAAATCTCTAAACGCTTCACAGAAAGAGGATGGTTAGGATTAGGTGAGCATAAAACACTTTCTCCTTCAGATGTAGAAAAAATCGTAGCAATGAGCTATTAATATATTCTGTTAAACAGGGGCACCAGTTCCGGATCTTAATTTTAGGATCTGGAACCGGTGCTTTTTTTTGCCCATGCTATCCGAGGGCTTATCTGTACTTCGGATGTCGGAATCCGAAATAATTCTGGATATTTGCCGGAACAAGCCTTTTTTAATTTATCAATATGGAGTTGTTATTAGTGGAAGATGATCTTCGTGTTTCTGAACTCATTAAACGAGGGCTGGAGGAACAGGGCTACCTGGTTACACTGGCTTACGACGGATTGATGGGAAAGAAATTAATGACCTCCAACCGTTACGATCTGATCATTACGGACATTGTGCTTCCACAGATGAATGGGATTGAGCTGTGTAAAGAAATCAGAATGATCTGGCCTGAAATTCCGGTCATCATGCTCACTGCCCTCGGTACCACAGATGATAAAATCGATGGTTTTGATGCCGGTGCCGATGACTATCTGGTGAAACCTTTTGACTTCCGTGAGCTTCATGCAAGAATAAAAGCCCTGTTGAACCGTTCACAAAGCACTTTGCACGCTCCGGTAGCGAGCGTATTAAAATATGCAGACCTGGAAATGAACCTGCAAACAAATGTAGTGAGCAGGATGGGAATGGAAATCAGCCTTACTCCTAAAGAATTTAAGCTCCTGGAGTATATGCTGCGGAATAAAGAGCGGATTCTGACACGGACGGAGATTGCAGAAAAAGTATGGGATACTCATTTTGATACCGGAACGAACTTCATCGACGTCTATATGAACTACCTTAGAAAGAAAATCGATAAGAACTTTGATCATAAACTAATTCATACCAAAACCGGAATGGGCTTCATTTTCAAAGAAAGCTGATCCTGTAAAACATAAGACCTTGAAAATCCGCTATAAACTCAGCCTTTTATTTACCCTGCTTTTTGCGGTGATCATCTCGGGATTTGCCTTTTTTATTTATTTCTCCTCTGCAGAAAACAGGGAGGAGGAGTATTATAAGCGCCTGAGACAATTGGCGGTGACTAAAACCAATCTGTTGCTGGATGCTAAAGTAGCACCAGGTGTTTTACAAACGATCTATAAAAATTCGCCCGGTTCTTTATTTCAGGAAGAAGTGGCGGTTTATGATACGGATTTTCATCTGTTGTACCATGATGCGGTAAATATTGATAAGATTAAGGAAACCAGGGAGATGATTGCCGAGATTGTCAGCAGGGGAGAGATTCAGTTTAACCAGGGACAACTTCAGGCAGTCGGCTTTTTATATCGGTATAAAGGAGCAGATTATGTGATCACTGCCGCCGCAAAAGACGAATATGGGTTGATAAAGTTGGGTAACCTTCGTTTTATCCTGATTTTATCTGCGATTGGAAGCATGACTCTGACGGTTTTTGCAGGTTACTTTTTTGCAAAACATGCCCTGAAGCCAGTGGCAGAGATGGTTGATGAAGTAGAAGAAATTACGGCTAAAAATCTTGACCTGAGGCTTAAAGTGGAGAACAGTAAAGACGAAGTCGGAGAGCTGGCCATTACGTTTAACCGGATGCTCGACAGAATTGAGAACTCCTTTGATGCCCAGAAAGAATTTGTCTCCCATATCTCTCATGAGCTCAGAACTCCATTGGCTACCGTAATTGCGGAACTGGAAATCTCTCAGAATAAAGAACGAAGTACAGCCGAATACAAAAAAGCGATCGAACTGGCCTTAACGGATGCCCGTAAACTGGCCCGTTTAAGTACTAATTTGCTGAACCTCGCCAATGCGAGCTATGATCCGGCAGAGATCAGCTTTAAGGAAATCCGTCTGGATGAAGTGCTGCTGGACGCAAGAACGGAGGTGATGCACAACCAGCCTGGATACCAGGTGAACATCATCTTTGATCAGGAAGCGGAAGACGATGATTTTATCTCGATCCAGGGGAACGAGCACCTGTTAAAGGTTGCCTTTATCAACCTGATGGAGAACAATTGCAAGTTTTCTGAAAACCAGGAATCTGTGGTCTCCATTTCCTATTATAAAGAAAAAACGATCCTGCGCTTTTCGGATCAGGGGATCGGCATTGCCGAAAAAGACATTGAAAACCTCTTTAAACCTTTTTACAGAGGGAATAATAAAGAATATGCAGAAGGGAATGGCATCGGCCTTGCCCTGACTAAAAAAATTGTTGACCTCCACAACGGAGAAATTCTGCTGACCTCCAAAGAGAAGGAAGGAACTACCTTTATCCTCATTCTAAACCACGTTTAGTAAAATCCAGCCTTTTTCTAATGACTTTCTAATGTCATTCTAATGGTTCCCTAACGGGGATCCGTCAGGGCCTGCCTTACTTTTGCATCACAATAAAAAAACAAACCCTATGGATAAGCCTCCGTGTGATAAGCCATTATTTTTTCAACTTCCCTCCTCAGAATAGTGCTTTGTTGCTGTACCTGAATTGGGACAACAACAAAAGCCATGTTAACTACATTAGACTTCACAACCCGCCTGTTGCTGGCGCTTACTTTGGGCGCAGGAATCGGCATAGAACGCCAATGGCGTCAACGCATTGCAGGTTTACGCACCAATACGCTGGTGTCCCTGGGTGCTGCAATCTTCATTACGCTCGCTGTAAAAATCGGTGGGGATGCCAGTGGCAGAGTTGCCTCCTATATTGTTAGCGGCATCGGATTTCTAGGTGCAGGCGTCATCATGAAGGATGGAACGAATGTGCGCGGACTCAATACCGCAGCCACACTCTGGTGTTCTGCCGCCATCGGCGCGTTGTGTGGAATGGGCTTTATTTCGGAAGCAGCCATCGGCGCCGTCTTTATCGTGATGGCACATCTAATGTTGCGCCCATTGGGCCTGAAGCTTGGTAAAATCTCCATTTTTCATAAAAGCGAATCCTCAGACACAGAATACCTGATCTCCATCAAGTGTAAAGAAACTGTAGAAAATCACATTCGTGTCCTCTTGCTGCAACACTTGGGCAACCATGATAAATTAATGCTGAGGGCATTGACCAGCAGCGATAATGGTGATCCCGCAAATGCGGTCATCACTGCAGAGATCATTGCTGCGGGTAATCAGGACGAGTTGATGGAGAAAATGGTGAGCAGACTAACGATAGAGAGCGAGGTGATGCGGGTGAGCTGGGAATTAACAGGACAACAATCAGAGTTATGAAAACACTAAAAATGAACCATCAGAAAGCGGTCTCAGGCTTCGATGATGTCGCAGTAACCAAATTGAGAAATGCTTCAAGGGGAAATCAGGATTTCTTTTATGCCATGCTGAGCAGCAATAAAGAAGGACTCGGGCCATCCCAAGTTGCAGAAAAGAGAAAGATGTTCGGATTAAATGAAATTCAACATGAAAAAGCACCGGCCTGGTATGTTCAGCTATTTCAAGCCTTTTTAAACCCTTTTATTGCGGTGTTGATGTCTTTGGCCGTCATTTCATTTATCATGGATGTATGGTTGGTTAAAACGCCCGAGCGGGACTATAAAACGGTGATTGTAGTAGGTCTGATGGTGGTGTTAAGTTCATTATTGCGCTTCTGGCAGGAATACAGCAGCAACCGTGCGGCAGAACAATTGAAAAGCATGGTGAAAACTACAGTCAATGTGCTCCGTAAAATAGGGGGGAGGAAGGAGATTGATATTAAAAATATCGTTCCGGGAGATGTGATCTTTTTGAGTGCAGGAGATATGATCCCGGCGGATATCCGCATCATTCAGTCAAAAGATCTGTTTGTAAGTCAGGCGATGCTGACCGGGGAATCTCTTCCTCTGGAAAAGAACGGAGAACTCATCCCGGATGCCGATCATAAGTCTCCTTTGGAATTGGATAACATCTGTTTTATGGGGACCAATGTGCTGAGTGGAACGGCAACGGCTATTGTCGTAACGACCGGCAATCTGACCTATTTCGGTTCTATTGGGAAAGCGATAACCGGAAAACGTGCGGAAACAAGCTTTGATAAAGGAGTCAACAAAGTGAGCTGGCTGCTGATTCGCTTTATGCTGGTGATGGTGCCGCTTATTTTCCTGCTGAACGGATTGAGCAAGGGCGATTGGTTTGAGGCTTTATTGTTCGGAATTGCGGTTGCAGTAGGCCTCACTCCGGAAATGCTGCCTATGATTGTGACGGCAAACCTGGCCAAAGGAGCAAAGAACATGAGCAAACGCAAAGTGATTGTGAAACGGCTGAATGCCATTCAGAATATCGGGGCGATGGATGTGCTTTGTACAGATAAAACAGGGACGCTGACGATGGATAAGATCATTCTGGAAAGGCACTTGAACGTATTTGGTGAAGAAGATGATGAGGTGCTGAAATGGGCCTATTTCAATAGTTTCCATCAGACCGGATTGAAAAATCTGCTTGATCTGGCTGTTTTGGAGCATGTAGAACTCCATGATTACCTGAAGGTGGAAGAAGACTATCTGAAGGTAGATGAGATTCCGTTTGACTTTCAGCGGAGACGCATGAGTGTGATCCTGGAGCAGAAAAACGGAAAACAGCTGCTGATCTGTAAAGGAGCAGTAGAAGAAATGCTTGACCTCTGTTCGCATGCATTCGATCCGGGAGAAGATCGCCGGCTTCACATCGAAAAAGATGGCATTGTCCCTATGGATGAAACCATGAGGAATACCGTGCTCCGCATTTCCCGTAAACTCAATGCAGATGGGCTAAGGGTGCTGCTGGTTGCGATAAAAGAACATGAAGAACGCCCGGCAAACTATACGGTAGGGGATGAGCAAAATATGATCTTAACGGGCTTTATCGGCTTTCTTGATCCGGCAAAGCCCTCCGCTAAACCTGCAATTGAAGGATTGCAGAAACTGGGCGTCAGCATAAAAGTCCTGACTGGTGATAATGATATCGTGACAAGGAAAATCTGCAGGGATGTAGGAATTCCCTTTCAGCAGGTCTTATTGGGCAATGAACTGGAACAGATGAATGATGAGGAGCTTTCTGCCCGGCTTGCGGAGACCAGTATTTTTGCCAAGCTCAGTCCGATTCAGAAATCAAGGATTGTGAAATTGCTGCAGCTGAAAGGTCATACCGTTGGTTTTATGGGCGATGGGATCAATAATGCTGCCGCGCTAAGAGATGCAGATGTGGGCATTTCAGTAGATACGGCTGTAGATATTGCCAAGGAAAGTGCCGATATCATTTTGCTGGAAAAGGACCTGATGGTACTCCGCACAGGGGTGATTTATGGACGCAGGACCTTTGGAAACATCATCAAATACATCAAAATGACTGCCAGTAGCAATTTTGGAAACATGTTCAGCATGCTGGGGGCCAGTGCATTTCTTCCCTTTTTACCCATGTTGCCAATCCACCTGTTGATTCAGAATCTCTTGTACGACATCTCACAGATTTCTATCCCCTGGGACAGAATGGATGAGGATTTCCTGGAGAAACCTCAAAAATGGGATGCCGCAGGAATCAGCCGGTTTATGATGTACATCGGGCCGATCAGCTCCATCTTCGATTATGCCACATTTGCAGTGCTGTTCTTCGTTTTTAAAGCCAATGCCCCGGAACACCAGACCCTGTTCCAGACCGGCTGGTTTGTAGAAGGACTGCTGTCACAAACGCTGATCGTACACCTGATCCGGACCCGGAAAATACCTTTTATTCAAAGCTGGGCAACGACGCCGGTAGTTGCATCAACGACCTTGATTATGCTGGTTGGAATCGCAATTCCTTTTAGTCCTTTTGCCGGAATATTGAAGCTGCAAGCCTTGCCGCTTACCTATTTTCCATGGCTCATTGGCATCCTGACTGGCTATTGTTTACTAACTCAGTATGTGAAAACTTTGTTCATTAAAAAGTTTAATCAGTGGCTATAAGTATTTGAATAAGAATTATTTAAAAATTGTTAAAATAGAGAGTTTAGTCCTTGTAAACATCGATTTATCAGATTTTGCGCTGGAAATTTTCTCTTTCAAACGTAAAAAAACAATACCAATGAAACAGATTTTACTGACCAGCAGTTTCGTGCTGCTCCTGGCTTCCTGTGCCCAAAAAAAAGAGAAAGAACAAGCTGCAAATTATCAGCTCGCTGGTGATACTATACTCCTCTCAGCCAATTCAAACCTGCAGCATAAACTAAAACTGGATACGGTTGCAGAAATCGCCTACCGCATGACACTCAGTAGTGCAGGAACGGTAAAGGCCATTCCAAACTTCTTCGCAGACATCGCAGCGCCATTCTCCGGAAGGGTGGTCAAAGTGTTTCTGAAACTGGGAATGAAGATCGATCCCGGAACTCCGCTTTTTGAAATGGTATCCGCCGAATTTATAGAAACTCAGAAGAATTATTTCGCCGCAAAGTCTGAATTAAAGAAGGCGTTATTGAATTTAAAGCGTCAGCAGGATCTCAAAAAAAATGAGGTGGGTTCAGTTAAAGACTTAGAAGAGGCAGAAGCTTCTTATGAGTTGATTTTAAAGGAATATGAAAATGTAAAAGCTATCCTCCGGATCTACCAGACTGACCCGGATAAATTGGTTCTCGGACAACCATTGATCATCCGTTCTCCCATCAGAGGTGAGGTCATTCAGAATGACCTGGTGACCGGCCATTACCTGAAAAGCGACGAGGCTCCTCATGCAAAAATTGCTGAACTGAACAAAGTCTGGATCGCTGGCCAGGTGAAAGAAAAGGACATCCGGTTTATACATCAGGGCGACGAAACGACGATAGCAGTGGCGGCCTATCCGGGACGAAAGATCAGAGGCAGGGTCTATCGCGTAGAAGATTTGATCGACGAAGAGACAAGAAGCGTGAAGGTCCTGATCGAATGTGAAAATAAGGATTATGCCCTTAAACCGGGGATGTACGTGACGGTTAATTTCAAGGATAGTCCTCAAAATACCGCTGCGGTGCCTGTTAAGTCTGTTTTCCAGATGAACGAAAACAGTTTTGTGTTTCTGCAGACTGCTCCGGGGAAATTTGTGCGCCGGAAAGTCGAAACAGCCGCTGTTGATCAGGGGAAAATGATGATTACATCCGGGCTTAAACCGGGGGAAACGATCGTCACTGAAGGTGGTTTTTACCTGCTGGAAGCGAAATAAAAGCCGAATTAATACAAGTCATAACCATTAAGCGACAAATATATTCTGATGAAAAATATTGTACTTACCGCCATACAAAAACGCTGGCTGATGCTGGCCCTATTCCTCCTCCTGGGAGTCTTTGGTTATTATTCATGGACAAAGCTTGCCCTGGAAGCCTATCCTGATATTGCCGATGTGACTTCCCAGGTCGTGACCCAGGTTCCCGGCCTGGCCGCGGAAGAAGTGGAACAACAAATTACCATCCCCGTGGAAAGAGCTTTGAACGGAATGCCTGGGATGCACGTGATGCGAAGCAAAAGTACTTTTGGACTGTCTATCATCACCATTGTGTTTAACGACGGCACAGACGATTATTTTGCGCGTACGCGTATTCAGGAACGGCTTACCGAAGTACAGCTTCCCTACGGTGCTGCGCCTGGCCTGGACCCGCTGACCTCACCAACAGGCGAAATCTACCGGTATGTGATTGAAAGTAAGGGGCATGATCTCCGGGAGTTGACTGATCTTCAAAACTGGCTGATCATCCCAAAGATCAAACAGGTGTCGGGCGTTGCTGATGTGACCAATTTTGGGGGCATTACGACCCAATATCAGATTGAACTTGATCCTGCAAAGTTGGAACAATACCGGCTGAACATTGATGACGTCGAAGAAACGATTGCTAAAAACAATGCAAATGTGGGGGGTAGCATCCTGAACAGGGGCGAGCAGGGCTATGTGGTTCGTGGAATCGGCCTGCTGAGAAACCTGGAAGACATTGGCCGCATCGTGGTCAGCTCACAAAAGGGAGTTCCTATTCTGCTGAGAGACCTTGGGGAATTAAAATATGGAAAACTGGAACGCAAAGGTGTCCTTGGCTATACCGATCGCAGTCGTGATTATAGTGAAAGCATCCAGGGGATCGTATTGCTTTTGAAAGGAGAAAACCCCTCAGATGTCCTTGCCGGAATCAATAAATCTGTAGATGAACTCAACCATGGTTTGCTTCCTGAAGGCGTAAAGATCCATACTTTTCTGGACCGTACAGATCTGGTCGATACCACGCTGAAGACGGTATCCCATACGCTGATCGAAGGAATGGCGTTGGTGATCATTGTTCTGATCGTTTTCCTGGGCAGCTGGAGAGGTGCATTACTGGTAGCGATTACCATTCCCATTTCATTGCTCATTGCTTTTATCCTGATGAAACTGACGAATATTCCAGCAAATTTGCTTTCTCTGGGGGCGATAGATTTTGGGATCATCGTGGATGGGGCCATCGTGATGATGGAAACGATTCTCAAGAAAAGAGAGGAACATCCGGAGGAGATGCTGGAGGAGCAGTCCATTGCCGATCGCGCTTTTAGCGTCGCAAAACCGATCTTCTTTGCCACCCTGATCATCATCACTGCGTACCTGCCTTTATTTGCTTTTGAGCGGGTAGAAAAGAAGCTGTTTACACCGATGGCATTTACGGTTGGCTATGCTTTGTTTGGCGCACTGGCCGTTGCATTGTTGTTAATTCCCGGCCTCGCATACCTGACTTACCGTAAGCCTAAAAAGTTATATCATAACAAATGGCTGGAGAAATTGAGCCTCGCTTATCACCGCAGAACCAGCAAAATCATGGCGCGGCCGGGCAAGGTTTTTCTCCCTTTGGCATTGGTGCTCGTATCTGGTGTTGTTTTAAGTGTTACTGTAGGAAAGGATTTCTTACCGACTCTTGACGAGGGTTCTATATGGTTGCAGGTTCAGCTTCCTCCGGGGATCACAGTGGAGAAATCCAGGGAGATGAGTGATACGCTTCGTCATCGGACGATGAAACATAAAGAGGTGACCTACATGATGATTCAGGCCGGAAGAAACGACGATGGAACTGACCCATTTACCGCTGCTCACTTTGAATGTTCCGTTGGGATTTTGCCTTATAGCGAGTGGCCCATGGGAAAAACTAAGACAGACCTGATCGCTGAATTGTCTAAAGAATATGAAAGCATGCCCGGCTATACTGTGGGTTTTGCACAGCCGATGATTGATGGGGTGATGGATAAGATTTCGGGGGCACATAGTGAACTGGTCGTAAAGGTTTATGGCGATGACTTTAAGGAAAGCAGGAGAATTGCAGAGGACATCCGGCGAACGCTGAAAACCGTCAAAGGAGCGGTAGACATTGCGATCGATCAGGAACCGCCATTGCCTCAATTGCAGATTCGGGCAGATAGGGAGAAGATCGCTCAGTATGGATTAAATGTAGCCGATGTCGGAAACCTGATCGAGGTGGCAATAGGTGGAAAAGCAATTTCGCAGGTATTCATGGGCAATAAGGTTTATGAACTGACCTGCCGCTATAAAGAAGACAGCCGGGATAGCCCTGAAAAAATCGGGAATCTGATGCTAACAAACAATGAAGGTGCTAAAATTCCTTTGTCACAGGTCGCAGACATCAGGCTGAGTACCGGAGAAAGTACGATCACCAGAGAGACGAACCGTAGGCATCTTACGGTAAAGCTTAACATGAGGGGGACGGATCTATCTTCCTTACTTAAAGAATCTAAGGTGAAAATTGAAAAGAACATTGCGTATGATCATCAGAAATACAGCATCCAGTGGGGCGGGCAGTTTGAAAATCAGAATCGTGCCTATTCCAGGTTGCTGATGATCGTTCCCCTCGCCCTGGCGATCATGTTTTTACTGCTCTATGTCGCCTTCGGGAAGTTTAATCAGGCCGCACTAATTCTGACCATCGTTCCCCTCGCCTTGTTTGGAGGAATGCTGGCTTTAAACCTGAGGGGGATGACGCTCAATGTTTCTTCTGCTGTTGGCTTCATTGCGCTTTTTGGTGTGGCCATACAGAACGGGGTTATCATGATTTCGCATATCAATAGCCTTCGAAAGCGGGGGATGGCGTTGAAAAACGCGGTAATTGAAGGTGCAAAACATCGTTTCCGGCCGGTATTGATGACAGCCACCGTCGCGGTTCTGGGCTTGTTGCCTGCTTCATTGGCTACAGGGATCGGTTCAGATGTGCAACGGCCCCTGGCAACCGTCATCGTTTATGGTTTACTTTTCTCTACGGCCATCACTTTGTATGCCCTTCCAGCGCTTTATTACCTGTTGGAGCGTAAGGCTGAAGCGGATGCTTCATCTGTTAAAATCCAATTATTAACTACTAATTCCAACACCGATGAACTTACTTAATGAATATAAAAATGGGTTTTTAATGCTGCTGTTAACAATTTTTGGCAGCACTGTTCATGCTCAGGTGGACACTGGTTTTTATCAATTAAAACTCTCTTTTCCGGCTTATTTGAAAATGGTAGGGCAAAATAATCTGGGGTATGCTGCTGAGAAGTTTAAAGTGAGTATTGCGGAGGCAGATGCATTGAGTGCAAGAGTTTTTCCTGATCCTGAGTTGAGCTTTGGAGCAGGAGATCATGGACAACGCCGTATGAAAATGGGATACGAAATCAGTTCGGGGCTGAGCTATACGCTGGAAATGGGCGGTAAACGAAAGGCCAGAATTAACCTTGCCAAGAGGGAAGCGGAACTGGCTCAGCTTTTACTCGACGACTATTTCCGAAACCTGAGGACTGATGCGGCTGTGGCTTACCTGAATGCAGTAAAGGAAAAGGCATTGCTGCGGCTAAAAATGAGTTCTTATGGCATGATGAAAAAGCTGAGCAGTTCGGATAGCATTCGCTTAAAGCTGGGTGCCATATCAGGAGTTGACGCCAGACAATCCAGATTGGAGGCCGCATCACAGCTGAACGAAGTTTTTCAACAGGAGGCAGATTGGAAAGCAGCTCTGGCGAACCTGAACATGTGGAGCGGGTCAAAACAACAGGACACCTTTTACGAGCCCGATGTTGATCTGAAAAAGCTCGAAAGGATTTTCAACTTGCAAGAGCTGATCCTGAATGCTCAGAATCGACGTACGGACCTGTTGGTTGCATTAAAAGGTACTGAGGTGTCTAAATGGATGCTTAATCTGGCTAAAGCCAGCAGAACGCTTGATTTGGGCTTGTCTCTTGGTGTCGCTTCAAATTCAGTGGTGGCCAATGCCGTGGCACCTACGCCTTCCTCAACGAATGTCACGATAGGGTTCAGCATTCCTTTGAAGTTTTCCAACCAGAATCCCGGAGCATTGAGGGCTGCCAGGTTTGGCGTTTTGCAGAGCGAAGCCTTATACCGGCAAACGGAACTGCAGATTCAAACTGAGGTGACACAGGCCTATTACAATTACCAGGCCAGCCGAAAGCAGGTCGCACAGTTTTCAGGAGGGATGCTACAGGATGCGCAGAAAGTACTGGATGGCAAGGTATACAACTATAAGCGGGGGGAAACTTCTCTTCTGGAAGTGCTCAATGCCCAGCGAACATTTAATGAGGTTCAGCAGAGTTATCTGGAGATATGGAATGCCTATGGAAATGCTTTGTTGGAACTGGAAAAGGTTGCAGGGATCTGGGATATCGAGTTTTAAATAGGGTTAACGGTAAAAAATAAGAAATGAAAAAGATAAGTATGGTGTGGTTGGGGGTATTCCTGGCCAATGTAGGAATGGCTCAGACAGTTGTAAGACCAGCGCAGGCAGCAGCTGTGGAAGACCTGATAGAAAATAAGAAATCAATAGAACCAGGAAAACTAAGCTTCGGCCTGAAAGCTGGATATTCCCGCTTTACGATTGCCGGGGCAGGAGTAAACGAGTTTTCAACCGGAGGGAAGCCTACTTCTTTAAGTGGCGGATATTACCTGGGGATAGAACTGAGTACAAAAATAAGCCAGCATTGGGGCTTTAAACATGAGCTTTCCCTCCTGCAAAAGGGGGGAGTGTTAAAGATGGAGGAAGAAGCCTACCCGGATTTCGATAGCAAATATCGAAATGTATACCTTGATATTGCCCCTTTTAACCTGACTTTTCAGATGGAAGGATTGCAGTTTTTTTTAGGTCCCTATGCCGGCGTATTATTATCGTCCTCCATTCAGCGAAAAAACGAATCAGGAGAGATTTATACGGATAAAAGCATTTTTGGTGATGCAAAACAGACCGGCGATTACACACAGAAACTGGATGCAGGACTGCTAACCGGACTGGGGTACGAGTTTAAAAATGGCATTAACATACAGGCCAAATATACTCAGGGCCTTGCTCCTTTAATAGAGCATACCGAGAGAAATGAAGGTCAATGGAAGATTTATAACCGGGGCTTTTCAGTTACCCTTGGTTATACACTTTTCGGAAAAAGGTAAGGTCGGCTTTACAAATTACCTGATGCTATATCATGAAAACAATTTCGTTTTATGGCATCAGGTAATTTTTGTTCATTTCTTCAGACGATTTTTTTTGATCACAGCCTGGCGCTTTTTTTTAACAAAAGCAATGGTTACCCCCGCCAATACCGCGATGACCTCATTGGTATAGTCTGTACCCAGAATTAACCTTTCTGCAAATTCAGACGAAGCCTTGATTCTTTCCTTTTCTGCCCCTTTTTTGAAGCCTTTGATGTAATAAGGATCTTTCTCTTCTTTGAAAAATGTGTTTGCTAGCTCCATAACATGATTAAATTAGTCAGGCCTCCCTTGGCCTTTGCTTTTATTCCTGCAATTATTTTCCTTAAAACGACCTCCGGAGCTTCAAAATTGAAATCTCCAGGTACCGCCAGTATTTTCTGTTCCGGTTTTTCGGAAGTCAGAAACACCTTATGATCTATTCTGTTTGATAATCTTATCCTATTGACTGGCTTGAACAGTAGGATTCGGCATCATAAAATCTTTTACATGTCTAATATTTGTAATTAATATTACTTTAACAACATTTAATTAAAAATAAGTATTGTTTTTAATGTTTTATTTGATCCATACATAGCAGTATCTTTGAAGCCATGTTTCATATCTTTTTACATTTTTTGGTACCCGCGATTGTTGCTGTTATTTTTTATAGGAAAACCCTGCTGAAAGCATGGTTGATTATGATGGCTACGATGGCGGTAGACCTGGACCATTTATTGGCCGTACCGATCTATGACCCTAACCGATGCAGCATTGGTTTTCATCCTTTGCATTCTTATTATGCAATAGGAGTGTACGTGATTTTGTTATTCTTCCCTAAGACCAGGTTAGTTGGAATAGGACTGGTGATCCACATGATTCTGGATTACATCGATTGCTTTATGTAAGCTAAATCATAATAACGGAGAAAGCAAACGGGCAATTTTTTCGGGGAACTGCACTCTTGCAGATCTTGCTGCCCAGCTTTTTGGATCAATCGGAACCGAGAAAGTCAGGTCTTCTTCAAAAGCATTTTTTAGCTGTTTGGCAATCCCGCTATCATAAATCACAGTATTCACTTCAAAATTAAGTTCAAAACTGCGTTCGTCCATATTTGCAGTTCCTATAAAGGATAGCTGTTCATCAATGACCATTGTTTTTGCATGAATAAAACCTTTCTGGTATTGGAAAATCTCTACACCGACATCCAGCAATTCCTGATAATAGGAGCGCGCGGCCGCAGCTACCCAGATGGAATCAGACTCAAAAGGAACGAGAAGTTTTACTTTGATCCCGCTTAAAGCTGCTACAAATAAGGCATCCAGGAGACTGATTCCGGGAATGAAATATGGGCTGGTAATTAGAATTTCCTGATCTGCCATTCCTATAGCCTGAATCAGGTTTAGCAGAATGGTGGGGTGGTCGGAGTCCGGTCCACTCGCTGCAATTTGTACTTCTACCTCTCCCTTGAGCTTTTCATGCGTATTAAAAAATGCTTCCTGGATCTCTAAAGTCTCTTCAGAACAGAAATTCCAGTCGGAAATAAACAAATGCTGCAGGTAATGTACACCGGGGCCCATAATTTTTACATGGGTATCCCTCCAAAACAAAGATTTAGGATCATTTGCATCGTTGATATAGCGATCACTGATGTTAATGCCACCCGTAAACCCAATGTTCCCATCCACAATGATGATTTTCCTGTGGTTTCGGTAATTGAGGCGGTTGGCCAGTGCAATAAAAATGATCTGGTAAAAAGGAAAGGCCTGTACACCTGCTGCCTTGAGCTCCGGAACCAACTTTTTCCTGATCGAACGACTTCCAAAATCATCATAAATAAAACGCACCTGTACCCCTTGTTTTGCTTTCTCAATGAGAATATCTTTGATCTCATTTCCGATCTTCTCATCCTCGAAAATGTAATACTCCATGTGAATGTGGTGTTTGGCGTTCCGCAATGCCTGTAATACTTCCGGGAATTTTTGCTCGCCATTTAACAGCAGCTGGACTTCATTTCTTCCTGACAGGCCACTCATATTACTATTCAATAGCAGTTGGGCGAGCTTTCTGTACTTTTTAAGCTCCGGATTCATCTGGTCAATTGTTTTCTCTGAATTCAAGATAATCCTTGCATTGACCCTTTGAGAAATGATGTCGTCAGAAATGATCTTTTTGTTATAAATCTTCCTTACCCGGTAATTGATCCCAAAAGAAAAGTAAATGATCACGCCCACTACCGGCAGAAATACAGCCAGCATCAGGTAGGCCAGGGTCTTGCTCACAGATCGGGTATCGTAGATGATGCGCAGGCAAACTGCGATAATGAAGAGTACATAAACAATTTCAAGGATAAGGATCCATTTCATATCAGCTGCTTTATCTTTTGTTGACCGGGGTTACTTCTACTGTCCATTCATTACCGCTTGCTATCCGATGCTCAGCAGCAAAATTGCCCTGATTAATTGCAAACGACAATTCCAGAAGGCTGTTCAGATAAGCCAAAGGCTTTCCCTGATTTACCGCGCCAAATGTAGCACTATAAGGCATCGTTCCTTCATAAACTTTTTTATCCAGGTGATAAACTGCAATATGAATCAAATCTCCATATTTAATGTCCAGCAGACCGAGCAATTCTGATCCGATATTTGTCCATATGTTTCCATATTGAACATCTAAAACAGGGATATTTCCTTTGATCCTGCCATTTTCCAATAAGGCTTTTTGATAAGAAATAAGAACCACCTGATTTGACAACTGTTTTCCGACCTGTTTAAAACTGATGGTTCCGGCCGCCAGGCGCGCTGCGGTGTAGGCATATACATCTCTGCCATGAAAGGTATAGGATTTTCCGGAATCTTTACGTCTGTTGACCGCCTCATCGATTTCTCTTACCGCTTCAATCCCCAAAGATTCAGCCACCAGCGTAAGTGTTCCATTATCCGGGCTGACAATATAATGTCCGCTTTTTGTTTGCAGGACTACCGATTTTCGTTCGGTTCCCACCCCTGGATCAACTACAGAAACGAAAACCGTACCTTTCGGGTAATAAGGGACGGTTTGCAGCAAACGGTAACTGGCTTCCCATATATTGTATGCGGGGATCTCATGACTGAGGTCGTATAATTTTAAATCTGTAGAAACACCCATTGCCACGCCCTTCATTGCCGAAACGGCACCGTCTTTTAATCCAAAATCGGATTGAAAGACGACGATCTTATTTTGTGCAGAGGCAGTATGACAGAAACTGAGGGCAAATAGTAAATAAACCAGAGGTAGTAATTTGATCTTCATTCCATTTTGTATAACCTGGAATAAATTTACTCGATTTAGGGGAATAAAACCTGGAATAATATGATTATGTCCTGAAATAATCGGTATAAAATACATTTCAGGACATAGATACTTCCGGAACAAACCGGAATGAAGGGTGGTTAATCGTTGATCAGGACGGCTGTTGCGTCAATCTCAATCTGCATCCCATCCAAGGCGAGTCTGGAAACCGGAATGAGGGTGTTTACCGGATATTTCCCGTCAGGCCATACTTTTTTACTTTCCTCGATGAGCACTTTGTGCTTTTCTGAATCATAATTGACGACAAGTGTAGTTAGCTTAACAATATGCTGGTATGCCAATCCCTTACTTTTAAGTGCGATGTCGATGTTTTTGAGGGTATACTTTACCTGAGTCCTGAAATCCGAAGAGAGATTTCCTTTTTCGTCAGTTCCTGCCTGCCCGGCAACAAAGACCAATGTGCTGTTGGCGGGAACAGTGGCTACATGTGAGTATCCATGCGGACGAGGATCGTAAAGTCCCTTCGGGTTGCTGATTTCCTGTGATTTAACCTGAGTTGCCATAATGCTTAAGGTGATGATAAATAGTGCTGATTTGAATTTTTTCATGACTGACTAAAATAATGATGAATGAAAAGGAGCTGAAAGGCAGAAGCTTTTGACCAATACGTATTGTCGTGCACACCTGGACGTTCGATATAATCATGGTCAATTTTCAGGGCCATCAGTTTCTGATGTAAGGCTCTGTTGACTTCCAGAAGAGGATCTTGTAGCCCGCAATCTATGATCAGTTTTAATTCCTGATTTTTGAGCATGTTTACATTATAGTTTACGGTATGTTCCTCCCAGCTTTTTTCATGACCTGCATAGTCTCCAAGACTTTTTTCAATGTCGTAACCTTTTGTCGCTGCTCTGAAATCTACGGCTCCACAAATACTGCCCGCTGCCCCATATAATTCTTTATGACGTATAGCGAGATACAAAGCGCCATGTCCGCCCATGCTCCAGCCATAGATGGCCCTTTTCGTTCTATCTGCAATGGTAGGGTAGGTCTTGTCCGTAAATTGAACGAGTTCTTTGGTAATAAAGCTTTCGTATCTGATTTTTTCATTCAGCGGACTGTCGAAATACCAGCTGTTGTATCCGCCATCGGCAAGGACAATGATCATTTGAAGGGCATCTGCCTGAGCTTTCAGGTCTGGGATATCCAGTTTTAAAGTTCTTTTTGCATCTCCGGTGTAACCGTGCAACAGGTACACTGTAGGGTAGTGCTTCTTTTCTTTAGGCTTTTTAGCTCCCTGCGGACTGATAAAAAGGCAAGTGATGTCTTTCTTCATCGTTTCGCTATACACCTTTAGTGTATCAACTTTTGCGGCAAAAACTGCGTCTGCAAAGAAAATTGCAGTTAAAATAAACAGTAGTCGTTTCATATTCTTTTTGTTTTATGAAACAAAGTACCGCCTCCTTTAACTGCCAAACATGTACATATGTTGAGGAAGGGAAAAAGCTAATTGATTTTAGCCTCATCAAGATCCAGTTGGCTTTCCTGTTTCCTGATTTCTTCGTCGCTGTAACGGTTTTCTTTACGTAATAGGTGTAACTCTTTGCGTTGTACCATATATAAGTCCATTAAAATGGAATTGTAGAATTCCAGTTCTTCCTTTCTTATGGAATCGCATTCCAAAGATTCCAGTCGCTGGTTCTCAATAGAGCGGTCGCTTTCCATTTGTTCCTTCAGGAAACCGACAAGCTCATTCTCCCTGACTTCCTTTGCAAACTTTTCTTCCAGCCTTTTGAGTGAAACCTGTATCAGTCGCAGGCGAATTCCCGCTTCCTGTTCTCCTTCCGGTGGAAAATCATCAATCTCTTTAATCCTGGTCCACTTGATCACTAAAGGTAAAGTCAGCCCCTGAAATACCAGAGTTACCAGGATCACCACGAAGGTGATAAAGAGGATGAGACTCCGATGAGGGAAAGCTGCTCCATTGTTCATTAACAAAGGGATAGAAAGGGCAGAAGCGAGGGATACTACGCCCCTCATACCGGCCCAGCCTACAATAACCGGTCCTTTCCAGAGCGGATTTACCGGGTCAGCTCTTTTCCGGTTGCCCAGCCATGCCGGAACATAAGCGATGAGCATCACATATAATAAGCGGATTACAATGATGACGACGCTAATGATCAATCCATAATTGATGGCCTGACCGATGGAGTAATCACCCAGACTTTCCATAATCACAGGTAGTTCTAAGCCAATCAGAATAAAGACCAGACCATTTAAAACAAATGCGAGCGTTGCCCAGACCCCGACTGCCTGTATCCTGGAATTGCTATGGGCAAAAATTTCATGAGACCTGTAGGAGAGGAATAATCCTCCGCTAACTACCGCCATTACTCCCGAAAAATGGAAGTGTTCTGCTCCGATGTACATAAAATATGGAGTCATAATTGTCAATGCGGCATCAATACTAGGGGTAGTAGGTAGAAAGCGATGCACCACATAGACAAGATGGGCAATCGCCAGTCCGATAACGATCCCCATTCCAGCAGCAAGGAAAAACTGTCCGACTGCCTGCTGCATGGAAAACTGTCCGGAAAGTATTGCTGCAAGCGCAAAGCGGAAGACAATTAAACTGGAAGCGTCATTAATCAGGCTTTCTCCTTCCAGCACAGTGGTCAGCCGTTTTGGGATTTTAATATTTTTCAATACCGAATTTGCAGCGACTGCATCGGGTGGAGAAATGATTCCTCCCAATAAAAAGCCCATGGCCAGGGTAAAACCTGGAATCATCGAGCTGGAGATATAGGCGACGAGGATCGAAGTAAAGAATACAAGGCCAAAAGCCAGCATTCCAATAGGCCTTTTCCATTTCCAAAAGTCATTCCAGGAAGTATACCAGGCAGATTCATAGAGTAGAGGTGGAAGGAAAATCAGAAATATCATTTCCGGTTCAATCTCCACCTTTGGGATCCCCGGAATAAAGCTGATGCCCAATCCGGCGATCACCAGAAATATAGGATAAGATATTTTTAACTTCTGTGCCAGCATAGTGAGCATAAACACTGCAAAAAGAAGGACCAGCACAAGAAAAAGGGTTTCAGTAAACATAGGCATCGGATAAATCAGCCTTGAATATAAGAAAAAATGCGAAGGACCTAAGTCAGTGCGTCATGAAAAATGATGCCTAAAGTATGCCTTTGTCCGCTGTGTAAAGGACTTACGCCGTGTTTCATGTTTACCCTGTAATAACCTTTACTTCCTTTTGCAGGCCGGAAATTGGTGCTGAAGATGAGCATGTCACCTCTTTTTGGGCGAAGCACATTTGCCTTGGACTGCGCTCTTGGAATTTGTTCGGTCAGCACAAACTCACCTCCCGTATAATCTTTCCCGGGTTCATTTAAAAAGAGAACCAGCTGCATAGGGAAATAAATTTCTCCATATAAATCCTGATGAAGGGTGTTAAAACCTCCGGGGCCATATTTAAGAATCAGAACGGTAGGTTTCGTTTGCCCATTTTCATGGCAGGTTTTTTTTAGCTCCTCATGACTTATGGGGAAGGATTTGTCGAGGTGAAGCACTTGCATCCACTGATTGGCAATTGGGGCAAGAAATGGATAAATGCTTTCCCGGATTTCTGTGATCAGGTCGGGGAGCGGATACTGGAAATATTTATATTCACCAAGTCCGAAACGGTAACGTTCCATCGTGATGGTCTTTCTATAAGTATGGTCCGCCTGATATGCCTGAATCAGTTGGTCACATTCTTCTTTAGTCAACATGTTTTTCAAGGTCGTATGACCTTGATCATGCAGTTCATTTGTGGCTTTATCCCAATTGGTGTCTTTCAGTCTTTCTATGATTTTGTTCATGGCCTTTAGTATTGTATATAAGGTATGACAAAAATAGAGTGGGGCATCTTTCCGCAGAACCCGTTTCTTGCGGAAACGTTAAACTGAATACATTTCGGGTAAATCCATCCATCCGCTCACCTTCAGACAAGGACTTAGATTTTCTTCTTCCTGCAATTCCCATTCTTGTAGATAAGTGTTGAATCTGGCGATCTGATATCCATATTCTAACTCCGGGTTTATTACAGTAATCAACTTATACTCATGGTCTTCGGGTAATCTCTCGTTCGTTGAAATCCATTCTTTCATTGTTGTATAATTTATGTAAACCTTTAATGATCAATTGCCTATATAACAACGTGGTATTTATTTTTGTTTGAGAAAATGAATTAAAACTTTAACAAAATGAGTGGTCCTGACTATTTTGTTATGTATTCCAAAGATACTCACAGGCAGTCTCCTGAACCAGATTCAATAGGATTGAAGCGTCACCATCGCTTCATGATAGGCGTTTCTGTATCAGGATTTTTTTTTCGGGACTTTTGCTCCATCTTTTCTGGCTTCAGAAAGGCCAATGGCTACCGCTTGTTCTTTAGAGGTTACCTTTTTTCCGCTACCGGATTTAAGTTTGCCTTCTTTCATTTCATGCATGGCTTTTTCAACTTTTTCTCCGGCTTTTTTTGAATACTTTGCCATGGTTTTTTGAATTTGATTCCTAAAGCTAAAAAACAAATGGGAAAGAAAATGGTTTTTTTACGCCCCCATTTTTTTGATTTTACTTCATGTAACTTGTTTTAAATCAATCTTTTTTGTTGTTTTTTATGAATTATTTCACGAAATTTAATCTGAATTTTTTTTGAATTGAATAGAAATCTGACTATGATAGATGAACCTAAAATAATGGGACTGCAGGATTTCTTCATCGATGGCTTAGAAGAGATATATGACGCAGAAAGAAAATTTACAAAGTGTTCCGCAGCACTTGGTATAGCCGCAGTGAACGAGGAGCTTAAAAGTCTCCTTACTTCACATGCTGTAATTACAGAAAAACACCTTGGGCACCTGGATGCCATTTTAACCAGATTGGCGCATCAGGCAGGAGCTGGAAATTGTGCATTGATTGGCTGTTTAAGTGATAAAGCATCAGAAATGATGCGGCGTACAGAGACAGGTACCGCCTTGAGGGATGTCGCCGTTTTAAACCTCGTTCAGGTCATTCAACACTATAAGATTGCTACTTATGGTAATCTCGTCACTTTAGCCATAGAAACGAAGCATCAGAAAATAACGACTTTGCTGGAAGAATGTCTAAATGATGAAATACAGACAAAGGCCGATTTAACTGAGATCGGAAGACGCTTTATTTATCCAGCTGCTAAAGCCGAAGATTTAAAATAAAAATTTTTCCCGAAAATGATGTAGACATGCAGTTGAAATGTTCTGCATTTCCGTTTTGGTGCAATAGAACGTTTCTTAATCTTCAACAGGTGGTTGATAGGTCCCTGATTGGTCTTCCAGACCTTTTAACAATGTTTTTGAGGCCAATTGACGGCTAACATGAGGTAAACGCATATCAACATGATCTGAAGGGCATTCCGTAATTTGTTGTTAATCAATCCGGCGGGCGCGTATCATACTGACCGCGCCATGCCGGTGATCTATTTTTCAGATTTAAAAGAGACCTGTTCTCGACTGATCGGAGCAAAAAGAATCGAAGGTAAAGATATGATTGTGATTAAAGCCGTTTATAATAGCATACATGTAGGGCGTTTAAATACAGCGCTACCATCGGAAACGAAAATGAACAGGGACGAGTTCTGGGACATCGCATGATCTTTATACTCCAACCTGAGGCTAAAATCTGCTATTTTTTTAGAAGCCCTTTACTAAACATGTCCTGAATCAGGATGTTGGTGAAATCTGTTGCCAAAATCTGGGGGCTATCCGGAGCAGATGTTTTAGTTTGTGCAGAATAAATGAGCTGATCTGCCCCTAATTTGTAAAAATTGGCTTCCAGTATGAAATTGGTGCTGACTGTATAATAGCCAGGCTCGTAAATTCTTCCATAAACGTGTCTGTAATATCCCCAGAATCCGTAATATGGGTATGGTGCAAAGCCAAAAGAAGGAGGGGTGTATTTTTTTTCTTTTCTCCTGTCCAGCAGGGCAATGGTAAAAGTACCATCGTATCCTTTGTCGCTTATTTTTTTCAGGGCTTCCTGTTCGCTTAATCCTTGAAATGCTTTAGGTCCATATTCTGCGTAAGCAGAACCCGCGTTTATTCCATGTGCATTCAGGGCCTTCATCATTGAATTCTCGACTTCTTCCTGCAGAGGCCTGTCCTTCGATCCCATTAATCCAATAACGAGCACTTTCTGATATTGTACAGAAGTTACATCGGGCTTGGTCCAGGAAGAAACAATACTCGTTCTTGGGCTACAGGAACTGAGTAAAATGGCCAATAGAAAAAATATTCCTATTGTGCCAACAGACATTGACTTTTTCATGATTTAAGCTACGTTTTTTTCAAAACAATTCAAAATGCGTTTAGTTCTCATTGTTCATAAAAAAGATAAACCAGATGGTTAACTTAATTGTTTAAACCAACATAGAATTCCCATCGGATATGAACAGGTACCAATCTACTATTGAAACGTTAATATCGCCCGCAGGAATACACCTGAACGGTACAGATGATTTTGATATCCATGTTTACGATGATCGTTTTTACCATCATGTGCTGCGTTATGGGTCTTTAGGCCTTGGAGAATCGTACATGAATGCATGGTGGGACTGTAAAGCGCTGGACACCTTTTTGTATCGGTTATTGACCGTTAACCTGGAGAAACGCATCAAATATCATTTGCTGTGGCAAAGCTTCAAAGCAAAGATTTTCAACCTGCAATCGATTACCAGAGCGGTAGAGGTGGCAAAGAGGCATTATAACATTGGAAATGAGTTGTTCGAAAACATGCTGGACAAATATATGATCTATTCCTGCGCTTATTGGAGCAAAGCAACGACACTGGAGCAAGCTCAGGAACATAAGCTTGACCTGATCTGCAGGAAGTTAAAGCTATCTCCAGGAATGGAAATTCTGGATATTGGATGTGGATGGGGAGGATTTGCGCAGTTTGCTGCCGAAAGATACCAGGTGAAGGTGACCGGCGTCACGATTTCTTCTGAGCAGGCCATGTTAGCTAAAGAACGTTGTAAAGGCCTTCCCGTTCGTATTTTACTGGAAGACTACCGACTGCTGAAAGGAAGTTACGACCGTATTGTGTCCATTGGGATGTTCGAACATGTAGGCTATAAAAATTATGATGCTTTTATGAAGGTGGTAAAACAATGCCTGAGAAAGGAAGGCTTGTTTTTACTTCATTGTATTGGCAATAATGAGAGTGGTGTCCATACGGACCCCTGGATTGACCGGTATATTTTTCCAAATGGAATGATGCCTTCCCCTACACAAATCAGTAAAGCCGCAGAACCTTATTTCGCTTTGCAGGACTGGCATAATTTCGGCCTGGACTATGACCTGACCCTGATGGAATGGTTGAAAAGATTTAAGGCTTCCTGGAATAAGATCAAACACCATTATGATGAGCAATTTTATCGGATGTGGGAATACTACTTATGCATCAGTGCAGCTTCTTTCAGGGCACATAAAAACCATCTTTGGCAAATCATTTATACCCATCCGGATTACCCGGAACGCTATTCAGGGATCCGCTAGAGGCTAATCCAGGAACTGCGTTTTTTTGACGAAGAGTAAGGGGATATGACTGTGATAGGCAAGCTTTTCAGTCAAACTTCTATGAAATAGGCTCTGAAAGAAACTATGTTTTCTTGGAATGGCGATGACGAGCTGAATGTCTTTTTCTTCGGCAAAAGCTGCAATACCTGCCGCGCAATCTTTGTTATTGGTAAAGTGATATTCAGGGTTTTCGTCGTCCCATAATTTATGTAAGGCCTTTTGCTGCGCAATGATATCCGGGCTATAGTGCTCACTTTCATTGTAGTCTACATTGAGGATGAATAGTTTAGCCTGCAAAGCATGAATCAAATTTTTAATGGTCATTACCGGACTGATTTCCGCGACTTCTTTTAAGTCTGTGGCCAGAACAATACGTTTGATGCGCTGTACAGGAGCCTCATAAGGAACTAACAATAAAGGTACTGTACATTCTTTTGCCAGAGACTGACAATTACTGCCAAGCAGTATTTTTTCGATTTTGCGTTTACCGGTAGTCCCCATGACTACCAGTTGAATGTCTTCTTCTTGTACAAAAGTCTCAATGGCGAGCAGCAGAGGGCTTTCATTGGTATGGATGTCTATGGTAATTTGCTGGCCGGCAACGGTCGTCAGGTCATTTTTCAGGTATTCCAGAAAGGCCACACTTTTCTCATGCAGTTGCTGGATGTTGTCGGGTTCGGGAAGTGGAATATCGGAGCTGGCATAGGGAATGTCGTAGGAGTGGTAAAGCATAATTCTTGGAAATCCAATTTGCATCGCCATTGAAACTGCGTAATAGGCGGCATGACTTGCAGTTTCTGAAAAATCCGTCGCCACTAATATGGTTTTCATGATTGCTGGTTTTTAAAACAATACCTATTCGTTTTACAAATCAGGGTATACGCTATAAACAATCAAAACTTCCCGCTGTTTTAAGTATTTACAGTTTGCAACTGCTTTTTTATCAGGTTTTTATTTTTGTTTTATCGAAATCCTCTGAAACAATAGAAATGGTCTGGTGTTATAATGTTTACATCGTTATCTATTTATGTTAAAGCCTGTTGGTTGTTGTTGGATTCCGAGATTGGTTAACATTCTGTTGTGGTCAGCATTCCTCTTTTTCTCTGCCTGCACCGTAAAAAGACCAGTTGTTCCTTCAGAGGTGCCTGGACATACTATGGGCTCAGTTCCCGGGGAAGGACAGACAAAAAGTTTAAAAATCGTCAAGCTTAAAGAAAGTTTAATCAGTAGGGCATTCCAACGTGCATTGAAACTGAGGAAGGAGGATCTGGCAATGGCAGATTGGCTGGACGGTTATTATAAGGATCATGATTACGAACTTATTCTTCAGGACCGCTACTTTCCCGGAAAGCAATTGGGGATCCTGGTGACCTGTCTGGACAGTGTAGTGCGCCATGGCCTGAATCCCGAAATATTCTATACTGCCGAAATTCGAAATTTATGGCAGAAAATGGAAGATATGAAGCCTGAAAATGTCAGGGACGCTTACCTGGACAAAGCAAGAATGGAAGTGCTTCTGGCAGCTTCTCTAATAAAATATAGCCGGGCAATGCAATATGGCATGGTAAAACCGGATAGCCTCTATGCCAATTATTTCATTGCTACAGCAGCCCCCGACAGCAGTATGGCTATTAAAATATTTGCCATCACTAATCTCAAAACTTACCTGGACAGCATTCAGCCCAAATCGCCGCAATACCTTGCTTTACAGAAAGCCCTGCAAATGGGTGCCGGCAATAAAGTGATGAGTAAAGTAGAAGCTGATCTTGTGATCAAAATAAATCTGGAACGTTTAAGGTGGAAAAATAAGCCGATAGCCAAAAAATATGTGTCGGTTAATATTCCCGATTTTACGCTTGATGTGATCGATCAGGGTAAATCAATCCTACAAATGAAAGTTTGCGTGGGAGAGGGGCGAAATAAAGACTATAAAAACCTGCTCAGCAATGATCCGGATACCGGTTTGGTCAAAGATCAGCCCATTGCGAGGGAAACACCTCAGTTGAGTAGCATCATCCATAGTGTTCAGGTAAATCCTATATGGAATATTCCCGCGAGTATCGCCAGAGGGGAAATCTCTAAATATGTCGCATCAGATCCGGATTATCTGAGTGACAATGATATGGACGTTTATAAAGATGGTAAACTCATTTCTGCGGATGCAATAGATTGGGAGCAGGTAGACCATTATTCTTTTAAACAACGACCTGGCGAGCAGAATTCATTGGGAAAGATCAAATTCCTTTTTAATAACAACAGCAGCGTTTATTTGCATGATACTCCTGTTAAGTCTGCTTTTAAAAAAACAAACAGGGCGATCAGTCATGGCTGCGTTCGAGTAGAAAAGCCATTGGAACTCGCATTGGCACTATTTGGAAAAGGAAAAACCTATGATCAGATAAAAAGGGCGATGCAAAACGCCTATCCAAGAGCAAAAAACATCTCTTTACCGGCAAAAATACCAGTTTACCTCCATTACCTCACTGCCTGGGCTGATGCGAAAGGTAATTTACAGCTGAGGAAAGACGTATATGGGCTCGATCGGGTCTTATATAGTTATATGAAAAATCATCAGCTGATTCCCCTGGAAGATCTCAGTTCAGCTAATAACTAACCCCGGCATTGATATCGCCTGCCTCTTTAAAATGACGTTCCAGTGTACGCAAGGTTTTTGACGCGAAGTTTCTTATTTTCACATCTCCGGATACGGCAGCAGATTTAAACAGGTCCAATGCTTTTACGTGATCTTTTACCATCATTTCCATGTAATGCTTGTCGAACGGAGCTCCGGTCATTTTTTTCATTTCTTCCACATGGTTGTTGTCGGCAGTAGGGAGTGAGGTTGGCAGACTCACTTTTTTACTATCAGCAAGTACTTTTAAATCTGCAGCAATCTTGGTATGGTCTTTTACCATCTTTTCTCCAAACTTTTTGATCCTGCTACTGCTGGCATTCTGTTGTGCAATTTTTCCAAGTTCGACTTCCATGATCCCTGCCAGGGCAGCCGTTTTCATAAAGTCATCCGCATCGGCCCCCCTGTTGATTGCCGTGGTATCCGTCATGGTTTGCTCAATGCTGGAATCTGTGACTCCCGAATTGACCTTGTCTGTGTTCCTGCAAGCACTAAAAGCAAGTGCAACCAATGATAAAGAGGTGATTAAGTGTTTCGTTTTCATGGCCTTAGGTTTGTTGTTTAACTGTGCTATAGTACAAATCAGAAACTGAAATGTTTTAAAATTGTTTCCTCTGCTGTTCTTTTTTCAATTGAATAGGAGCAGGAAGTTGCCTCCGCAACGTAATGGCCTGAGGAATGAGGAATTTGGCTCCTGAGTTCAAACTTTTAAATAGGGCAGGTGTTATTAGGGAAACTAAAGGCAAATGAAGAACGGACAAAAAAAGTATTCTTTTTTCTATCGTAATGGCTTAACTATTGTGTTTTTGTCATTGTTTCTGGTTACCCTCTTTGCACAGGCTTTAACTGGTTGGAAAGCACACAATAGAGATCTGGCCGAAAACCATGGCGACCTTTTACCCCTGACAACTTATCTGAAAAGTGGTCATTTCATCTCCGCCACTTTTGAAAATTTCGAGAGTGAATTCCTTCAAATGTCTTTATACGTAATCTTAACTATTGGTTTGCGGCAAATCGGATCTGCGGAGTCAAAATCGCTGGACGAGAAGGAGGAGGTGGACAAGGAGCCAAGAGTACACAAGAATGCTCCCTGGGCTGTTCGAAAGGGAGGATGGATACTGAAACTGTACAGCAACTCGTTAGCGATTTGCTTTTGTCTGTTGTTTTTGATCAGTTGGGGGCTTCATTTGTATGGAAGCTGGCAGGATCATAACGTCGCGCAGGTATTACGGCATCAGTCGGAGGACAGTGTTTTAGAATTTTTGACAATGCCAGAGTTCTGGTTTGAAACTTTTCAAAACTGGCAAAGTGAGTTTCTTTCTGTGGCGTCTATCGTTTTCTTTACCATATACCTGCGTCAAAAAGGATCTCCAGAATCTAAACCTGTTGATGCTGCACATATGGAAACTGGCAAATAATGTGGTTAAGTAACAAATAAACTAAACATCATAGTCGAAAAATATATACTGATGAAAAAGAATACTGAGAATTTTTTTGAAAAGATTTCTACCAGGATTACCAATTGGACCGGAAGCCCTGTCGCCTTTGGAGTTGCTTTTTTTATAGTGATGGCCTGGGTACTTTCCGGACCAATTTTTAATTATTCTGATACCTGGCAACTGGTGATCAATACCGGAACTACGATCATTACGTTTTTGATGGTCTTCCTGATTCAGAAAAGTCAGAATAAAGATTCCAAAGCGATTCAACTTAAGCTAAATGAACTGATTGCTGCAAGCAGACACGCCAGTAACCGGATGGTTGACATTGAGGACCTGACCGAGGCCGAGTTGGATGTTCTTCATAAATATTATCAAAAGATCTCAGACATTTCTGAAGCAGATGAAGACATTCATAAATCTCATTCTATCGATGCTGCGGAAGATCTCCAGCAGGAAAAATCAAAGCGGAGCGCGATCACAAAGACCCGAAAACATGGCTCAGATACAGAAAAATCCGAATCTAAAACTATAAAACCCCTTTCTAAAACGAGAAAGTCGTGATCTGAATGAGGACAGACGTCTGTATTTTTTTGTTTACATAAATGCAATCCTGCTTATTAAGAATCATTCTTGATTTAGCTATTTGCATATTTAGTAATATTTTTATTAATATTAGATCATCAACCATTCAACCAAATATATGAGTGAATTTCAAATCAAGAAATCGTCTGCCGTCTATGATGTCGTTATCGTAGGGTCGGGAGCAGGCGGAGGTATGGCCGGATATGTATTGGCCAATGCCGGGCAAAAAGTGCTGATGCTGGAAGCTGGTGCTTATTTCGACCCACGTATCGACGCACAACAGTTAAAATGGCCATGGGAATCTCCCAGACGTGGCGCATCAACCACCAGACCCTTTGGAGATTTTGATGCCTCTTATGGAGGTTGGGAATTAGACGGGGAGCCTTATACCCAGAAATCAGGAACTGAATTTGCCTGGTTCCGGTCAAGAATGCTTGGTGGAAGAACCAACCACTGGGGAAGAATTTCTTTGAGAATGGGTCCTTTGGATTTCAAATGTAAGGATGGACTAACCGACGACTGGCCTATTACGTATGATGAGCTAAAACCTTTTTATGATAAGGTAGACCGTCTTATTGGAGTTTATGGTACTGTCGAAGGGATCGAAAATGAACCGGATGGGATCTTCCTTCCTCCTCCAAAACCAAGGCTCAACGAACTGTTCATTAAGAAAGCCGGATTAAAGACCGGAGTGAAGGTAATCCCGGGCAGGGGATCTGTTTTGACAGAAGCATTGCCGGGAAATAAAGACCGTGCTCCTTGTTTTTACTGCGGACAATGCGGACGCAGCTGTAAAGTTTACGGAGATTTCTCTTCTTCTTCCTGCCTGGTGATCCCGGCGGTAAAAACAGGAAACCTGACGGTAATTACCAATGCCATGGTGAGAGAAGTCCTGACCGATAAAAATGGTTTGGCTACAGGCGTATCTTATATCAATAAAAAAGACGGAATGGAATACCAGGTGAACGCTAAAACCGTCATCCTTGGTGCCAGTGCCTGTGAATCTGCAAGGATTCTGCTGAACTCGAAATCTGCAGCCCACCCAGGTGGATTGGCCAATGGCAGTGGTATCGTAGGCAAATATTTACACGATTCAACCGGAGCGAGTTTAGGAGGCTTTCTGCCTCAATTAATGGATCGTAAGCGCTATAATGAAGATGGTGTGGGCAGTGTCCATATCTATTCTCCATGGTGGCTGGACAATAAAAAACTGGATTTCCCCCGCGGTTACCATATTGAATACTGGGGTGGAATGGGCATGCCGGCCTATGGATTTGGTGGTGGTACTGCCAAGCTAAACGGAATGGTGCCTGGAAGAGATGGCAAGATGAAAGAAGCAGGTGGTTATGGTGCTTCTTTAAAAGATGATTACAGACGCTTTTATGGTACATCGGTAGGAATGGCCGGCAGGGGAACTGCCATCGCCAGAGAAAGCAATTATTGCGAGATAGATCCTAAAGTGGTGGATAAATACGGAATTCCGGTATTGAGGTTTAACTATAAATGGGCCGACGAGGAAATCAAACAGGCGAAACACATGCAGGAAACTTTCCAATCCATGATGCATGCAATGGGCGCGATCATTACTTCAGATATTCCGGGAGCAGATACCAATTATGGTTTGGAAGCACCGGGTAAAATTATCCATGAGGTAGGGACGATCAGAATGGGAGATGATCCTAAGAAATCAGCCTTGAATAAATGGTGTCAGGCACATGAATGTAAAAATCTGTTCGTTGTGGATGCTGCGCCTTTCGTACAACAAGGAGATAAAAATGCCACATGGACGATTCTTGCCCTCTCTATGAGGACTGCCGAATACATTCTGGAGCAAAAGAAAAAACAAAATATTTAAGCTGTTTAAAACAAAGAAATTATGAACAGACGTGAATCACTGAAAGTCCTCGGAATTACCACCATTAGTACTGCGGTATTGTTGGATGCCTGCAAGCCCGGCGAGGATAAAAAAGTAGCGGAAACTCCGGAAGGAAGCACCCCGGAAGCAGGAAGAGAAGAATGGGAGATTGAAAGAGATAAAAAATTAAAAGCAGAAAAGTTCTTTACGGCACATGAAATGGCCAGTATTGCCCTTCTGGCGGACATCATCATTCCTAAAGATGATAAATCCGGAAGTGCGACGGATGCGAAAGTGCCGGAATTTATTGAGTTTATTGTGAAAGACATGCCGGAACATCAGACCCCAATGAGGGGAGGACTGAGATGGCTGGACCTGCAATGCCTGAACCGCTATGAAAAGTCTTTCAAGGACACTTCCTATGCGCAGAAGATAGAAATGATCGATCAGATTGCTTATCCTAAGAAAGCAAAACCAGGAATGGAGCAAGGGGTAGCCTTCTTCAACCTGATGAGAAACCTTACCGCTTCGGGGTTCTTTACCAGCGAAATAGGCGTAAAGGATATCGGTTATGTTGGTAACGTTCCCAATAAATGGGAAGGGGTGCCTGCAGATGTACTGAAGCAGTACGGAATGGAAGGCGTTTAAAAACGATTATTTTATGAAAAATAGGTATCGGATGATCCGATACCTATTTTTTTTTATCCTTTAAGGACCTTCTGTTTTTCGGTATCAAACTCTTCCTGACTCAGAATACCGGCGTCCAGTAAGTCCTTAAGGTCCAGAAGTGCCTGTTTCTTGATGGCCATCTGGTTTTCCGGAGCCGTACCACCTGAGGCGGTAGCTGTTGTTGCCTGTGCTGTCGGAATCGGAGCAGCAGCAATGTCTTTAGGGCTATACTTTAAAAGTGCTTCCGTAATTTCATTATATCCTTTTATATTGGAATAATCTATCGCTTTCTGTTCTTTAACGTTTACTATAGAAGGATCTGCATGATTTTCCAGCAGAAGTTTAACAATGTCTTTTTTGCCATTGGCAGCAGCATAATGTAATGCCGTATTTCCACTTTCATCAACGATGTTAATAGAAGCGCCATTTTCTATCAATAGCTTAACGAGGCTAAGGTGGCCTTTCTTTACAGCCACATGAAGTAAGGTTTCGCCACCATAACTGTAGCTGTTGTCTAGTGTGAAACTGCTGTCTAAAGAGATGTTCGTGGCACTTTCTACCCAATCAAGGTAAGTGTTCATGGATTCGTCTGCACCGGATAATGGCTTGCTAAAATTGACATCCAGTCCATTTTGCAAAAATAAGCTGACAATTTCTTTCTGGTTATTGCTGCAGGCATACCAGATCGGAGAAAGTCCGTTTTTGGTAGAAACCTTTATATCGGCACCGCGTTGTACCAGGAGTTTGATCAGCATGTTATTGCCCTGATAGCAGGCGAATAACAATGGCGTTTCTCCTCCATGATTGACATGGTTGATTTCTGCGGAATGGTCCAGCAACAACTCCACTATTGCATTGTTTTTTGAGTTTACTGCATAGATCAGCGGGCTGTTTCCAGCTTTGTCTGTGGTATTGGGATCCGCACCCAGTTCCAGCAGTCTTTGCACGATTTCCTTATTTCTAAGGCCTGAAGCGAGCAGTAAAGGTGTTTCTGCTTCGTTATTTTGGATTTCAACTTCCAGTCCTTTTTGTATCAATTGATTGAGTACTTCAATCTGCGCGGTTTTTGCCGTCAGATGCAGGAGGCTATTGCCCTGCAGGTCATTGATGTTGACTTTTGCGCCCTGATCTATTAAATAAATAGCGGTCTGTTTTTGTTTTTGTACACAGGCAAAGAAGAGTGGTGTTTCTCCATTGTGATCCTCGTAATTGATATCAGTTCCGGCTTCAACCAATGATTTTACAATGTCCAGGTAGCCCTGATAAGCCGCATAATGTAAGACTGTTCTTCCCTTCTCATCGGTATAGGCGACATCGACTTCATTGTTTTTAAGCAGTATTTCTGCAATCTTTCTTTTGCCTGCCTCGCAGGCAATTATAAATGACATTGACATTCTTTAGGATTTTTGGTTGGCAAGCAGTATTTCTACTGTTTTTGATTTTAGGTTGTCATTTGAAGCCAGAGACATAGCAGTTTCGTCCTTTCGGTTGGTCAGGTTGGTGTCAGCGCCCTTTTCAATAAGGAGTTTCACTTTTTTATAGGTGTCTTTTGCCGCTTCTTTATCATAATTGACATTGAACGCACATACATAATGTAAGAGCGTATTTCCATCTTCATCTTGTGTATTGATGTCTACCAGGTCCATATTCAGGATGGCTTCCAGGATTTCGAATTGTTTTTCTGCAGCGACTTCCAGTGGTGTTTTTCCCTGACCATACCAGGTGGAACGTTCTAAAAGATTGGCCCCGTCCTCTAAAAGTCTGACCAGAAAAGCGACAGTATCCCGATCAGATCTGTAGATTCTTCTCATGAATTCGAAGAACATGGTTACACCTTCCTTATTTAGCTGGTCAAATTCAGGGCTATCATATTCCCGGAGCTTAAGGTACAATTTCAGATCTGCCTTATGAACTATGGTCCAAAAGAATGCAGACTCGCCTGATTTGTCCTGGTGATTGGGATCGGCGCCATTTTGCAGCAGTAAGTCCAGATATGCTGGTTTATTAAATTCTATTGCTTCTATCAGCGGTGTTTTGTCGACAATATCTTTTGCATTTACATCCAGGCCTTCTTCAATAAGAAATTGAACATAGGCCAATGATTTCTCCGGTTTGATTCTTCCGTTTTTTATCACTGCATGCAGGAAAGTAGTCTCGTAGTTGTTCTTATAATTCAGGTCAAGACCGGCTTCAACGAATTTTTTGATCAGCCATAGTTCTGCCCCTTCTTCAAAAGCATAGCTCAGTAAAGTTTGGTCGGCCACCTCATCTTTTAGGTTTTCCATTTGCCCGAGAAGGTCGTCTAGAAACTGAATGGATTCTTCGTCTTCTTTAAGGTTGGTAATGATGCTTGCAAAAATGGATTTCTTGAAGGAATCGTACTCATAAACATCTGTTCCGATAAGTTTTTGGGAGATGAGCACAGGGACAAGGTCAAAGGCTTTATGGCTGATAATCTGATCCAGAATCTGCGTATGATAATATTCATTGAGGTCAGAAGTAAGGTTTTTATCATTCTCTAGCAGCAGTTTCGCTTCCTGGAAGTTGTTTTGTCTGAATGCTTGTAATAAAGCGGTAGTATCTGGCATATCTATAAATACGTAATTTTTTATAGGGTATCAAAAATCAGGCCGTATCAGCGGAATATTTGGCCCCGTTGATTCGCATCACCTCAACTGAAATGCACCGGGAATGGATGGGTTATTTGTAGGAAGCTGATCATAAAAGTGTTAACTTTGAAATAGGAATGAAAAATGAACCATTAACCCATAGGAAGAAACTACCGTCAGGCTTTTTGCTGACGGTAATTTTACTGTTGAGCTTTTTTATGCTCAGCGGGAATGTGGGTTTTTCTGCGATTCCGGCCCAAAAAACTCCAACCGAGGTTCTGGCTCGCTTCAGGCCGCTTACCCTCGCCGGAATTAATTATTATGATAATGCTGTTGTATTAAAAAAGCTACATTTTCCTTGTTTTGATAAAAGCCAGGTAAATGTCTTGTTTTTCCATCAAAAAATGGCGCTGATCCAACTTAATCAGCTGAAGCAAAAGACCCTTTTGATTGTTCCTGTAACTTCTTTCTACCGGCCTAAGATGATTTCCCAAGGGCTGGATGAAGATGATTTTTCTTTAATGGGATAAAATTATCCCTGATGCCGGACCCGGCATTAAAAAGTTTATCAGCTTCATTTTATTCATTAAAACATGAGATACTTCAAAAAGGCATGGAGGCTGTTGTGCCTTGTGCTACTGGTTGCACTAGCCGTAACAGGGATCGGCCTGGGCGGCGGAGTTCCTATACCTGCCAGCAACAGAAAAGAGAACCCTATCGAAATCACTGTAGAACTACCCGAATCAAAAGAAGACGCTACGGAGGTTGAACAATTTTTTAGGAAAGTGTAAAAGAGAATAAGGTTATAGAATGAAAGAAAGCGTTTTTTTGCTAAAAATGAACGCTTTCTTTTTAACGCAGCTTCCAGGCAGGCTATTCTACTGCTTCCTAAAAACAGGTAGAATTACGTATGAAACTTTTTGATTCATTATTTATATTTGATCAATGTCTTGCTTCATCCCGGCCGGACAAATGGTTTCCGAAAGGCAAACCTATTTTTTGTGGCCTGAAAACCCGAAAAATATATAAGCTTTATTCCCTCATAAAACAGCACATTCTGCGTTGTGAAATGATCAATAGCTGACCGGTGGTTGGTAACTGAACAGAAATATACAAAAATTTTCAAATTAACCGCTCTCATGGATACCCGAAAATTCGCCCATTCAGCTTCCGGCTGGAATACAGCCTGCAGGTCTTTTTCTTCTTTAATTATCTATCCTTTAATAAGTACATGCATTCCGGCTTTACCGACTTGTTTAGGCTATTCTGAGCATAATGAACAATTGCGCCTAAGGTGCGCCTTAAAAAAGTAATTCTAAAACTAAAGCAGATGAACACCTCACAAACGCCTCAGGGATTGTCCTTTGCCATAAACAGCCAGGATCAGAACAATACAATTTACATTACCAACGACCCATTGGTAAACAAACTTACTTTTACGATAGATACCAATGTTAGCCATACTGTTTTTACTCCCGGTAGTCTGGTGGATCCGGATGATGTTGCCAGTACCAAAGCTTCTCTGATCTATCTTGATTTAAGCCCGCTGCAGATTCCTCTTAAAGACTTTAATCAAATTGTTTGCAAGGCGACAGGTTGGGAATTTCAGCATTTTACAAATAGCATCATTGGGATGGCTCCCCTTGCGGAGCTAAGCATCAACGCGTCATCACCATCGGTGGAAATCAGCATCAGGAATCTGATCTTGTCAAACCCGCCATCCGGTTCCAATGTTAATCTTTGGGTCCGGTATTTCCATGTCAGCCCTATAAGTTATCAGAATATTCCTAGTGTGACTTACTTTAAAGTCTCCTTACTGAATGCACCGGAAGATAAAAAGGACCTGCATGAAGCGATAGATTGTGTGCTTGCCTCCCCATCTTTTATTGTAAATACGATAGACGGATATCCCCAGGTGAAGAACAATATTACTTTTGCATTTAAGCCAGGTGCAAATCCAGTTCCTGTAATTGCTGATGCAAATACCACCTTTACCCTTAGTTTTGTATATGCGCCTTCTGAGCCGGGTTGCGGGGCCTTAACCAGTCCTCAATCTGCATTGGATTACATTAAGGTTCAGCAGCAGGACAATGGATCTGTATGGGCCATCACGCCCAATAATGATGCAGAAAATCCGGGCTGGATACTGCAGCCACCCAGTCAGAAACCCATAATAGGTATTGATGCATTGGTTTCCTTCGACGTGGATGACATCATTACCAGGTTTGAACTTGGTTCGACCTTAATGCATGTTCAATACCATAATGTCCCCGGATATAACGACGGGGCTTACAGTATTGTCTTAAATAAAATCCCTCATGTATCGATCACTTCGCTGGAAATTTCACCTAATCCTTCAGTAATCGTCGATGGAACGGCATCTGTTGAGCTCTCCTGGACTGCCAAAGATTACACCTCACTGATGCTGATGCCTTTTTATGAGGATGTGACGCAATTGAATACCTATACCGCTACGTTGGAAAAGTCGGAAATCATCACCCTTGTGGCCACAGGTCCCGGGAGCAGTGCCAATCAGGCCATTTCCAGGGCTACTGCCGATGTATTGCCGGTGATCAATGCTTTTGGTGTAACGCCATCCGAAATTTATTACCATGATTATCCTCATAATTCCAGATTTTTCTGGGATGTAGCAACGAATGAGACGGTGTTGCTGGTAGATGACAGTTCCGGAAATACCGAAATTGTGCCTGCTAAAGGTGCTAAGGTGGTTACTTCCAGTTCAGCTGGAATGTGGTCATTGATTCCTCAGGATAGCGTCAATCCCCATACGCTTGCCCGTCATGTATTGATTCGTTCTTTTAAGATAGAAGCACAAGCCAATGACTGCGGGTTTAATCCTCTGGCGGCAGTCGCTTCTCCTTCAGCAGCCTTTATTGCAGTACTAAATAATACAGCGAATGTCCTAAGTCTGCGAAACCCACTTGATTTTAGTGAGTATGCAACCGCGATTCCGACAGGGGCAGGTCCGGTAGATCAGGTTTTTTCCTATGACGGGCAGTATCTGTTTGTATTAAATAGCGGAGGTTCTGTTACCATTGTTAAAATTGAATGGAAAGACAGCACTGGAATTTATAATTTTTCTGTACTTCAAACGATAGCTATTGAAGGAACACCGGCACGGATAGCCATTTCAAACGACGATAAATACATTTTCGTGACGACCAATCTGATTGGTTCAGGAAAGCTGATTGTTATTGAGAATAAAGCCGGGGATATGTTTGGCGTTAAGCAGGACATCGCGATTACGCAAAATCCTTCAGGAATAGGGCTCGACCCTTGCGGATTGAATGTCTATGTGGCCATGACCGGCGATAATAGCATTGCAGTTATAGGATACAGCGGCATCGACCAGGAATTTAAATACAACAGAAGTATTGGAGGGTTACCCGCTCATCCGGTAGACATCGCAGTGGGAGATCCTCATGGGGGAACCTTGCTCGTGGTTTGTGAGGAAAGTAATGTGCTGGTGGCATTGAATGCAACAGACGATGGTACCTCTCCGGGACAGCACATTGAAATCAGTGGGGCGCCTGTCAGGATTGCTGTAACTCCCAACAGGGCCTATGCTTTTGTGGTCAGCAACGGCTCAAATACGGCTACACTGATTAGTTGTTATTCCGGAGCTGGAAATTGTAAAATCATGGAAAGTGAGGTACCTACGGGAGCGAAACCAGTTTCTGTGACTATGGCTTGCGATGGCACTGCGGCATATGTTTCAAATTCTGATCAGAGTGTGACAAACTTTAACCTGATCAATTATCAACTGCGAAATACTCCGGTAAACGTTGGGAAACAGCCCACAGATGTGGTTGTTTCTGCTGATGGAAAGTTCGCGGTGAGCTGGCATAATGTTTTGTTCATCAGTAATCAACCAACCTATACAAAAGGGATTTTTATTTATGAAACCGATTCCGGAACGGTTTCCACACGGTTGGAAACACAAGATATCATTAAGTGTGTCTTTTCTCCATCCGGGACTTCGGAAGATATGTATGTGATCCAACAGGATGAGCAGGAAATCACCGTCATGGAAACAGGAGGTTTTACTGTAAAATCTACGATTCCAATACCTGCAGGACCAGGCGGAGTAGCACGTTTTCCAATAGAACTGGGGATGTCTGCAGATTGCTTAAACCTGTATGTGATCAGCAAAGATACCAGCGGAAAATACTATTTTCTTGCCTATACCTGCAATGAGACTCAAGGTAGCTATAAGCTGAAGACTGACCTGACTTTATTTACTTCTTCCGCCTCAAATCACATTATTATGCAATATACACCTGATGGTAATTATGTCTTCGTTGGAACTGGATCAGACAAAAAGATACTGACCCTCCAGCTCAGCAGTAATGGGTTGTATAGCTTAAATTCAAACCAGATCAATATGGATCTTCTAGCCCGTACGATGGTGGTCTCGCCAGACAACAATACGCTTTATGTGGTGCTGCAAGAAAATATGAAGTCTTCCATAGTTGTTGTGAACATCAAAGACCTGAAATCAGAAGAATACCAGTTTCCGGCAACGTATGCCACACTGATCAATTTTCAGCAGGGGGTGATTTCTCAGGACGGCAAAAGAATTTTTATTACAGATGCAAACATCGCCGGGATAAGGGTATTGAGTACAACAACCTTGCGTTTGATACAGACCCTTTCCTGGGAGCAGAATATACAGTATCCAATGGGTATTGCCATGCGGCGGGACGATTCCAGATTATTCATCGCTGGTTTTTTCAGCGGCAATATGGCAATGATCAATCAAATCAGTTAATATTTTCATTTATCAATTTTAAACAAATTAGCGCATGAGTTACAATGGTTTTTTTATCAGAGATTATGTTGGCGAACCAATTAATGGTTCAAACTCCTCAAACTGGACGAATTCTCCGGACATTATTTGTACCGGACCAATACCATTATCCGATCCGAAGGTAGTGTCGGATGTCAACAGCTATAAGCAAGGTATACCGCAGGCAAATACACAAACGCCATTGACCAATAACTGGGTGTATTTGCGTGGACTAAACCCGCAATCCGGTCAATTGAAAACTACGCTTTACCTGTATTATGTAGATACCTCTATTGTGCTTTGGCCTCAGAACTGGAAGACGGCAGGTATTGTTGTTGCCGGTAAACAGCAAAACTGGCAAACATTAGACGCGCCCGCCAATACGGATAATGACGGAATTGCAGGTACAATTACTCCTTTTGGTTGGACCCCACCACGCCAGGGCATACATTATTGTCTTGTTGCCTGGGCTGAAAATGGTGATGGTCAATTGATCCCGCCGGATCTTGGGAGTATTGGCAGTGTTTCTGATATGGCAAAATTCATCGTTTCTCATCCTAATGTAGGCTGGAAAAACACAGTGGAGGTCGACGCCACACAACCGACTATGCAGGGAGTAGCCTCCGTAATCGGAGCGCCTGATGGGGGACAATTGATGGTAGGACTACAATGTGTGGATATTCCTACCGACGGTTATATTCAGTTTTCTGTACCCGGACCTGACCAGGACAATACGATCTATTTTCCTAAAACTAAAGTGGCAAAACCTAACTACGGACAAACATTTCTAGTCAATTATCCTCCCGGTTTTGAGACTTCATTAAGCTGGACGTATTACAAAGGGGAAACTGAAGTTCCTGATGGGGCGAATATCATTCCTTTTGTCGGGGAATGGGGCTCTAGTGATGAGTTTATTGAACAGGCAAAGGCTGTTGCTCCGGGACATCTGATTGAGGCACATCATCATGGAACACCTCAGGAGTTTTTGGCCAATGGCGATGTTTTTGCCACCTCGTCCAAAGCAACCAGGACGATTATGCTGATCGGATCTGTTCCTTTCAGGATGACCCATAAAAGCTAGTAAAATGAGAAAGCCTGCAGATTTCTATGTTGCAGGCTTTTTCTGGTAATTGCCGACGCCTTTTACTTGGCCATTCCGGTGTGTAGCGGGAGAGGTGATGCTATGGTATTGGAAAGTTGATACAATCATTAAAAATCAAGAAATTAACAATAAACTTCTATCAAACAACAATGCATTATTGAATGAGCAAATAACGTTTATGAAATCTCAGGTTAAACAGGACTAACGGCCGGAGCTAAAAGATATTTGTTTAATTAATGACTGAGTGATGTAACTCTCAGGACCACACTAGTTCTGTTTGCATTGACTTCAGGGTTAAAACCGACTTTCATTAAAAAATCTCCTGAATAGACCTGACTACTATCAATTGGTGATTTTGTACCCGGATATAGGTTGATTTCTTCTATTTGATATTTCTTGGCCGCATCCAGTCCTTTTAGTTTAATCGGTAATATAACGCCGTTTGTAAAAAGCGTAGCTACATGATAATTAAAAACAATAGCCTGATTTTTTGTCTCATTTACATAGGCAATTGAGGTAATTTTGTTTTCATAAGGATCCTGCAACCGGTACTGTTGTCCATGCCAAACGATATCTTTAAAGCTGTTGTACGTTTGAACTGCTTTTTGGCTAAAAAGTAAATCAGTTTTACTCAATTCATTCACCCTGACATCATAGCCCAGCTTGCCCATCATGGCGACATCAGTTTTAAACTTAACCGGCTGTTTTCCCATATCGGTAATGTGGTTGTCTACCGCAATAGAAGGGAAGTAGTAAGAATATTCCCACTGAATAAAAATACGATCGTAAGCATTGGTATTGTCACTTGGCCAAAATTCAGTGAAGTATTTTAAGGAGGCATAGTCCACTCTGGAACCTCCACCCGCACAAAGCATCATTGGTGTTTTCGGATATTTTTTGCGGATTCTTTCCAATACATTGGTTAGTCCTTTCGTGTATTCGATATAGAAATGGTCTTGGTTTTTTAAAGTCGGGGAGTGTGCGTTGTATATTAATGAATTACAATCCCATTTAATGAAGGCAAGTTCAGGCACTTCTTTAAAAATGTCGTCCACCGTTTTAAATATAAAATCCTGAACCTTTGGATTGGTTAAATCCAGTACCAACTGGTTGCGCATGTAGAACTCTTTTCTATCCGGCTGTCTGATGATCCAGTCCGGATGATTTTCATACAATTCACTTTTCGGATTTACCATTTCCGGCTCCAGCCAGATCCCAAATTTAACCTGATTTGCGGTGGCCTCTTTACCTAAAGAACTGATGCCGTTTTTCAGTTTCTTCTTGTTGTATTGCCAATCCCCAAGACCAGCCGAAGAGCCATTTCTTGGGTATTTATTGCCAAACCATCCATCATCCAACAGAAAAACATCTACACCTAGTTTTTTAGTGTCTTTGGTTAGCTGATTTAATTTTTCGTCGTCAAAATCGAAATAGGTAGTTTCCCAGTTGTTTAAAATGGTGGAACGATCTCCTTTTCCATCAAGCAATTGATAATTCCGGGCCCAATCCTGAAGGTTCCTACTGGCTAAACCTTTTCCGGAAGAGGAATAAGTATATACAAAACGAGGAGTGACAAAGTTTTCTCCCGCTTTTAAAGTGTAGTTGGATGAAAAGTTGTTAATTCCTGCAGTGATTCTCAGGTAGTATTCGTCGAAAGTTTCAAAATCGAGCCTGAAATTTCCTGCCCAGGCTAAAGATCCAGCGATAACCTCACCTTGTTCTTCTGTTGCAGGCTGATCAATAGAGACCATAAAAGAAGAAGAGTGCAATAAATTGGTTCTGGTTCCGAGTTTTGAATCAATAGTTTTAATGCCATGCAGCAGTTGTTGTTCTTCTGATCGCATTTCTCTTACCGCGCCACTGTAATGGTTCTTTAAAAAGAACTTCCGGCCACTTAAGGTAAGATTCGCTGATGCATATTTGTTCAATATCACAATACCTTTTTCCTGATGTTTAATCTCTGTCCATTGCTCGATGACGTCCTCTTTAAAATAGGCCAGATAATATAAGTCGACATTGAATTTATACTTAGCGTCCGTTAAATGTACGATGGTGAGTTTTCGGTTATCGTCTAAATGCTTTTCTTCAACTGCAGTAAAAGTAAGTACTGTTGATTTATTGCCATCGCTATGGGTTATACTTAAACCAGGTTCTAAAAGATTTAACGATCCTGAAGCAATATAGGCTTCCCGTTTATTCAACAGGTCATCAGAGCCTGGTTTGTATTTGTCTAAAGGTCTAATACTTTTATATTCCGCAGGACTTTTGAGCTTTTCACCAAAATAGGTTGACCATAAGCTGTTGTCCTGATCTGTTTCTAATACCAGGACGGTCCTTGTCGTTGTAATTTGAATTGTCTTTTGAGCAAAACTATTCGTCGCAAAAGTTAAGGGAAGTAAAAAAAGAAATTTAAATTTTCTCATTGTGGGTTTTAGTTGTGGCTTATTATATTATGTTTGCTCCGTTAGGAAAGTTGTTTCGTAAATTTAGCAGGAAGTATGCCCGTTAAAATAGAATTGGAGTTCCAAAATAGAAACATTGTTTTGTATGGTTAATCCGTTAGTTATTAGTTATATAGAGTTAGATGAGCGATAGGTCTGTACCACCCGGTAACCAATTATACTTTGATGCCCTGGATGGTTGTTGCAAAAAAATCATTGAAAAAATGGGCGATAAGCCTATAACTGATTGGAGAGTTTCAGATTACAACACCCTCAGTAGCCTGCTAGGTCAGCAAACCAAAGTTTATTTGAGCGAAAATACACTCAAGCGTATTTTTGGCAGATTAAAGACATCTGAACGTTACTATCCTCAAATAGCCACGCGAAATGCGCTTGCCCAATTTATAGGTTATCGGGATTGGCAGGAGTTTGAGCTGGTCTACAGAAGTTCACATCCCATCGCAAAAGCAGAAGAACAGTCGAAAGAAGAAGTTAAAGTCGACGAAAAAAAGCCGATACTAAAGAAGTCTGTTTTTAGGTCTCCGGTAATGGTTGGTTTTTCACTGATAGGGGGATTGTTTCTGATCGGTCTTTTCTTTTACTTCAATAAAGAGCGGGGGTTGAATAGCGTGAAATTGATATGCGAGAACCCTTTTGGCAGTGTGCCGCATACTGCGGTTTTCGCTTTAAAGTCTGATCATTCTTTCGATAGGGAGGAGGAATTCAGACTTGATTGCATGGAGGAAGCACTTCCGGCCACCATTACCGGAAATGATAAAATCACCAGGTTCTTCAAAAATCCAGGTGTAGTTTATGTAACCTTATACCATCATGATAAACCTATAGACACTGTATCTGTTTGTTTACAGACTAAGGGCTGGGTAGCGAATACCGGAAATGATACCTCAAGAGCATATCCTATTGCTGATCTAAGGCCACTCGATCCAAAAAATATAGCCGTTTCTGCAGCGCAATTGGATTCTGCCGGACTGGATACCAAAAAGCCTTTTCTGATCGGTTATAGTAATATCCATGCATCTCCTATTAGTGGTGACAATTTTTCTTTCTCTACGAAGGTTTTTGCGGAACAAAACAGGCCGGGTGTGCAATGCATCGAAACCACCATTATTGTTTTAGGAGAAAAAGACCGGCATCTACTCACGCTGTTTAAGGAAAACTGCGTTGCGTTGTCGAGGTATAGCTTTTCTGAATTGAAGGCAGTAGGTTCGGAAGAGTTTTTGGGAAATTTAGCCTTTAATGCTGCAAATGGTGGAGAAATAGGGCTTACCGTTAAAAATAAAGTAGTTACGGTTACATTAAATGGCAAGGAAGCGCTTCGGACAAAATATCAAAAATCAATTGGAAAAGTGATGGGTGTGAAAATTTTATTCAGCGGTATTGGAAAAGCGGTATCCCCTAAGTTGCAGGATTTGAATACTCAGGCACTTTTTTAAGTAAATCATTATTCTTCCTTTCCGGATTGTTTGTTTTTACAGGAGGCGGAAAATTCACCCAGATCCTGATACAGAAAAGCCGCCTCATATTTTGATGAGGCGGTTTTTTACAAGATATTTAAAGCGGTATTAAAAAGAATAGCGCAGTGTAATTCCATAAGTTCTTGGGTCACCAAGTACGCCGGCATATAAACCCGAATTACCCGCTGCAGCCTGCAATTGTTCGTAATAATTTTTATTTGTGATATTTCTAACCCAGCCTAATACCGAGAATTTATCTGACTTAAACCCTAATCTGGCATTAAGCAATGAATACGCATCCACATTTAACACACGTGAAGGTGTTGGATTTGAAGAATATTGCGAGCGGTAGCTGGCATCGGCAGCTATAAAATATCTACCTGCTGTGTTGGCCAGATTGCCCGGATTGCTGAACTCAGCACCACCGGAAACATTCCATTTAGATACGCCTGGTAATCTGCCTCCGGAAGCATCTTTAAACGCTACCTGTGTGGCCACACCATTAACAAGTTCTGTGTGTCCGGTTTCTTCCAGTGGGAGTGGTGCATTTGTGAATTTTTTATATTTGCCGTCAAGATAAGCTACAGCAGCATTTAAAGTTAAGAATCTTCCTAATTGGTAACTTCCATCCACTTCCAGCCCTTTTACATTCACTTTTTCTGCATTGGCAAGATAGCCTCTGTTTACACCTAATTGCGGTGACTGCACATTGGTTTGGTAATCCTTAATGTCTGTATTGAAAGCGCTAACGTTTATCAATGTGCCTTTAAAAGGTCTGGTTTTAACACCTAATTCATAATGTTGAACATATTCTGGTTTTACGATAGCCACAGACAGGTCTGGTTCTCCATTAGAAGTAGTCGGTAAGCCTCCTACATTGACACCAACTGGTTTATAAGCAGTAGAGAAAGTTCCATAAGCATTTAACTTAGTCGTAGGCCGGTACGACAAGGTAATGTTACCTGATAAATTATTATTGTCAACACTGGTATTGAATTTCTGATTGTTATAAACAGCGCTTTTAAGTGCAAGTAAAGCCGCGTCTGATGTTTGAAGTCCACCATAAGTCACCCTGTTGTAATCAACATCTTTTTTGTCATAAGTGTATCTTAAACCAGGTAAAATATGAAGGTGATCCAGAAATTCCCAATCCACCTGTGCAAATACAGCAGTACTTAATGATTTAATGGTTGAATTGGTTCTGATACCATAGCCGTCTAACAAACCTGGCGTTGAGTATAATGCCTGAGCACCGGTATTACTTGTTTGCACAAATCTCCACTGATCTTTACCTACTTCTTCCGTCTGATCTAACCCTTTCAAATTTTGGCTAAGGGCAAATACACCGATTACTGCGCTTACTTTTTCAGCGATGTTACCAGCATATCTAAGCTCCTGAGAATATTGATCATGGCGTGAGTTTCCCTGAGATTTTGTCAATGCAGATAACTCGGAGAAATCCCTGTCGTTTGTAGGATTCCAATTCCAGAATCTCCAGGCAGTAGTTGAAGTAAGTGTTCCATTGCCGATCTTATAATCGACATTTACGGATATGCCTCCAATTGACTGGTCATGTTTCCAGGGCGTATTGGTATTGATTGTTCTGGAAGCAGGGTCAGCTACCGGTTGTTGATAACCTAAATCAGAAACAATTTTGGCATATTGACGGTAGGCGCTTCTTTCGGTTGCCGTAACGCCTGCAATTACCAGTGGGTAACCTGCGGGGTGCTGGATACTTGCATCACCACTTAGCAATACCTGTAGTTTTTCCGAGGGCGTAAAGTATAACTGACCTTTAAAACCGAGGTTGTTTTGACCACTATACCTACGTTCTTCTTTAGTATTGAAAATTGTACCATCGCGCTGAGTACCGGAAATAGATAATCTTGCCGCAAGATTTTTTGCAACAGCTCCTGAAACCGAGGTTTTTGCTTGTAGAAAATTATAGTTTCCAACGCTCAATTCTACTTTTGCACTTGGTGTTTGAGTTGGTTTTGCAGTAGTGATGTTAAATGCACCTGCAGTCGTATTCTTGCCAAACAATGTTCCTTGTGGGCCACGTAATATTTCTATTCGTTCAATGTCAAGGAAATCGGTAGAAGTAGCGGCGGGACGGGCCTGGTAAACTCCATCTACATAAAAGCCCACTCCGGGGTCAATACCATCGTTTGTCAGGCCAAAAGTTGAACCCAATCCTCTGATATTAAGTGTTGTATTTCTGGCATTTGAGGCATACAACTGTACAGAAGGAACCAGTTCTTTTAAACGATTAACGTTAAAAGCACCTGCATTTTCTGCCGCTTGTCCTCCGATTACAGTAATTGCGATGGGTACATCCTGAAGGACTTCTGAACGTCTTCTTGACGTTACAACGATCTCATCAAGTAGTTCACTTTCAATCAGCACGAGTTCGAAAGGTGTATCCTGAAGCTTTAAAATTTGAAAATCCTGAGACTTGTAGCCAATAGAGCTGACCCGAAGGTAAAATGGAAGATCTTGTCTTGAATCAATACTGAACTTGCCGTCAATATCTGCCATTACCACAATCTTAGTGCCTCTGATCGATACTGTTGCATTTGGTACCGGAGTACCAGTACTACTTTTTATAATACCTGTTATCGGACTTTGAGCAAAAACATAATTTGCCGTAAGTATAAATGAAAGGATAATAAGTAAATGTTTCTTCATCATATTAATATTAAATGGTTTGTGGTTATATGCGACGAGATCTGTCGCGTTATGTTTGTTGCATAGCAAAGCCATAGGGATGTTTTTAGTATCCTGTCGGTTTTAAAAAATGCTATGGGATTTACAGGTGTTTTAGTTTTGTTCAGTGAGGACTGAAAGAAATCAACAACAACAGTTACAATCTAATAGAAAGAGCATTCTTTCTTCAGCTGTTTTTCTTTTCATTTTTATAAAATGCAAGTCTGTTTTCATTGTGTTTTAGATTGTTAAGAGTTGGTTTGATGATACGAAGATAGTATTCTTTTTTGGTATTCAAATAAAATCTATAGATTTTATAGTTTTTATTTGAACAGGTAGTGTAAAGAATGAATGGTCGTGCAGCAGACACCATCATTCATTCCTTTTAAATTACTTGCTTTGTGATGAAAAACAGACTTTTACGCCTTAACTGTTGTTTAATATTACAACATCGAATTAAGCAGATTTTTTCTGATCCAAGTCGCTACATTGACTGTGGGAATATTATTTTGATGGTTAAATGTTTCTAACATCGGCCAGCTAACGCCAGGATTGGTAAATACCAGACGATAGCGACTAAAAACATCTTCAGGATTGTCTTTCAGCTCTTTTTCCAGTTGAGGAATATCTCGTAATTTACGATCGAATTCCGTAGAGAAAAGCCCTTTCAGTTGATTTGCAATCTCTTCAAAAGTCAGCGTATCTCCGGCAATAAAGACCACCTGATCTAATATTTCCGGCTGGTGGAACAAAATTTCAATAGTCAAATTTCCAATATCTTCACAAGAAGTTAAAGTAAGGCTATGCTGCCAGTCTCCCAAAGCACTTACCTTTTTCTCAGCTAGACTGACTACGCCAAAGTCCTCACGAAACAGGAAACTGGTAATCATCCCGGTAGAAACAATAATCCAACGCGTGTTATGTTGTGCCCGAAGTAATGCTCTAACGTCTAGTTGTTCATCAAATGAAGGTTGTGCACTATTACGTCCAATTTTGTCATAATCCACTCCAAATTGCCAGGGAACATATCTTCTAACTCCCGCATCCAGAACTGCTCTTGTAATTTTTACCTGCATTCCATTACCGGTTGAAAATCCGCTGCAACAGATTACGGTATCATACTTTTTAAAAACAGCAATTAAATTTTGAATACTTTCGTTAACCAGGTCAAGAGATTCCACCCTTATATTTACAAACCTCGAATTGTTTTTGACTTTGGCAATACTGTCTGCTAAAGGCTGTACAAGAACACCTATTTGTAGTTGCGGTTCATGGTTTGCCTGATAATCATATAAGCTATTTAACATCGCAAGTCCAACTTCGCCTGCTCCAATAATTAAAAATGATTTTTCCATTGCTTAATTTTTATTTGCAAAGCTAGATCAGGAAGGGACGAAATCCGGTACAAAAATCCGGTGTATAATTACAAAAAAACTACGCGTCTCTATATTCAAGAGGTGTGCGACCGGTTTGCTTTTTATAAAAATTTTGGAAATGAGATGTTTCCTGAAAATGAAGGTTCCAGGCAATTTCTTTTACGCTGTATGTCGTGTGTTTTAGTAAAACATTTGCTTCCTCAATAATCCGTTCGTGAATATGTGTCTGTGTAGTTTTTCCGGTAACTTTTTTTATCGCTTTATTCAGCTGATCTACGGAAGTAAATAATAATTGTGCAAAATAAGCAGGAGATTTATCTTCCAGAGGCATCTCTTTGCTGATATTAAAAAAAGCTTTTCCCAGTATTTTAAAGAAGCGGTCTTCCAGACTTTCCTCTTGAGTCTGAATAAATTCAAGTAGGTTTATATTTAATTTCTGGGTATAATGGATCACATCAAAAACCCTGTTTCGAATCAATTCTTCCTTAAAGAGATAATCAGATTTATATTCATTTTCTATCTCATTGAAAATCCGCAATAATTCCGCGTATTGCTCATTATTTAGGGATTGTGTATAGATATTTCTATCTTTAAAAAGAGGCCAGTTACTCAAAGATAATTTACTTGTTCCACGGAGGAAACTTTCACTGCAGACACAATATTTGCCATCGAAAGTTTTGTCGGTGGTTTCAAAACTGAATCTAATCATTGGATCCGTAAATACGATTGTGTTTCCTGAAACAGGAGTTTTATGGGGGCCAGAATGATAAACCGCTTCACCCTGAAGCAAAGCGATTTTATAAAATGGTTTCCGCTGAAATCGCCCGCATGCCAACAAATCTTTCTGAAGGTCTTCCCACAATAGAAAATCAAAATGCCCGGAAAAGCTGTTCTTTTCCGAAAACGCTCTATTAACATAATGATCGTAAAAAATATTGATGTCGGTATTGTACATTCAAAGAGATTATTGTTGAAGATACAAAGTTAGATTTTAATCTACCTTTATGCTATGAATTGCTTTCTCCATTGCGTGTTCTTTTACTTCAGGCACTTTTAGTCCTTCAGCACGGAATACGGTCAGATCTGTCATGCCTAAGAAACCAAGGAAGGCCTTCAAATAAGGTGCAACAAAGTCATTGGCTTTACCCGGACCTTGTGAATAAACACCACCGGACGACATTGCCACATAAACTTTTTTTCCTGTTACTTTTCCAACAGGACCATTTTCACCATATCCAAAAGTTATTCCTGCCCTGGTAATATGATCAATCCAGGCCTTTAATACCGTAGGGATCGTAAAGTTGATCAGCGGTGCACCAATTACAACGATGTCTGCAGCCAATAACTGTTTAACCATCTCATCAGAAAGGCGAATGGATTCTTTTTCTTCTTCAGTCAGCTGATCTCCGGGAATAAAGAAGGTACGAAGCACAGTGGGATTCAGATGCGGAATGTCCATGTCGACCAGGTTTAATTCTTCCAATGTACTACCTGGATACTTGTCCTGAACTTTTTCGACAATAGCGTTTCCCAGCTTAATGCTGTACGACTCTTTACCTTGTATGCTTGATTTTAAATGAAGGATGTGTTTCATAATAAATTTACTTGTTTTTAATCTTATCAATTAAAAGCAAAAATATGGTTGTCAGGTGATCAAAAGTTGCTACTTACCCAAAGGAAAGCGGTTACATTCAGGTAAGTGACTATCTTTGCTTTATGAAAATCATTGTAAATGAGGTGCTTCCTGATCATGAAGAATGTGCTGGCTCGCTCAAAAACGTAATTGACGCACTGTATGTTATTAATGGGAAATGGAAACTGGCTGTGATTCTTTGTCTGGTGCAATCATCAAAGCGTTTTAACGAGATTCAGCAGGAAGTTACTGGCATATCTCCCAAGGTGTTAGCCAAAGAACTGAAAGATCTGGAATTGAATGACTTTATCACCCGTAAGGTTTATCCAACCACTCCGGTGAGTATTATTTATGAAGCGACTGTATATAGCAGAACCTTAAAAAATGTGATAGCTGAACTAAGTGCCTGGGGTGAACAGCATAGGGAAAAAGTTAAGCAAAGCATGCGAAAACAATCCTGAGCGCGAAAATAAGCCCAACTACTCACCGATTATGTCAGAACATTTGGTCTTGATCCGAAATTGGTGCTGATTTTTGCATTACTGTTAAACAAAAAAACCTTTAAATCATAGATTTAAAGGTTTTTTTGTATGGTTTTGATGACCATGCTGCGGAGAGTGGGGGAGCTGTACCCACGGTTAAAATCCCGCTTTAAAGTATTGTATCGAGGGGTAGAGATTGGTGACTCACCGAATCACTCACCGATCTTAATATTTTTTATAGCTGCAAATGCTGTATAATAAATTTAGGTATAAATATTTTAAAACAAAAATTTTCTCCAACATGATAGGTCGCAGAAATTTTATGCTCAGAAAGTTTGTCTTTTGGACATAATTCATTAAAAACTAATAGAGTGTTTTCCTAAAAAAAAATAACTTTAATCATTATGGGAAGACCAAAAAAACAATCCCCGAAAATTTTATCAAGGATGTACGTCGCAGTACCCGAAGAATCTTCACTGCAGAATAGAAATTTTGATCGTGATGCAAGCGCTACGTGCAGAGAATTCTATCGCCGAGATCTGTCGTAAGCACAGTATTAACTTAATACAAATTTACAGAAATTTTTATTAAGTAGTAGCAATGAAAGCGCAAGAACTAAGAGCAGGAGTAATCGCAGTATTTTTTATAAATTTGTATGATCTTATAATTGGCATAGGTTGACCGAAAACACTGGCATCAACATTCCGAAATGCCCAAGTGATTAAATATTGAAGCTGTAACCTTGCAAAATAATACCGAAATTAAAAAAATGGATAAAAACCGTCCTTCGCTCATAATGAGAATATCAAAAATATTTTTTAAAACAATCATAGGAATTGTAGCCATAATCGCTATCCTACTCATCACGACATTCCTGATTCATCAAGTCAATTCAAGCATCGAAGCTGATAAAATTGAAGATTATGGTCAAAAAATAAAAATTTTTGACGGTACAATGAATATTACAATAGAGGGCCATGATCCAGACACGGTTGTGTTACTCACCGGATTTGGAACGGCAAGCCCAAGATTAGATTTTGAACCATTAATCAGAGAATTAGACAAAAAGTATACAGTGATCACGATTGAACCTTTTGGTTATGGATTGAGTAGTGAAACAAATCGTGAACGCAGTTTGAATAATATGTCGGAAGAAATCCATGAAGTTGTGAAACAATTAAATCTTAATCGTTTTATATTAATGGGGCATTCCATTGCTGGGCTTTACAGCTTAGCATACATTAACAATTATCCAGGTAAAGCAATCGCATTTGTAGGTATTGATACCAGTGTGCCAACACAACCTTGGCCGGGTTATAATTCGGCACCTATGGATTTTTTAGCCAAAGTAGGTGTAATGCGTGCATTTTTAAAGTTTTTTGGAAATGAAAAACCTAAAGAAGAATCAGAAGTACACCGTTTTGAACAAGAACATATGATTACGATGAAAGTAACCGGAAACAATACTTTGCACAGAGAAGCAACTTCATTGAGTAATAGTTTTAAAGATGCTCAAAAATTATCTTTCCCGAAGGATTTACCGGTTTTATTATTTGCAGACGAAAACTCAGCTGTCAAAGGCTGGACAGAACTGCATCAAGCGCAAGCCAACAGCGTGGATAAGGGAAAACTAATCTTATTGCCTGGTTCTCATTATCTACATCATACACAATCTAAACGAATTGTAGCAGAACTTGAGTCTTTTTTAGGAAAATAAAATAATTGATCCCGTCGTAGCGCTTCATTGTTTGAAGTGTATAATAACAGCAATTAAATGTGTATAACATTCACTACTTGGATGATCTCGGTAAATCACACGAAGAAAAAAGTTCACAGTGATCAAGGTGACATGGCTATTCAGGTCCCCAGGGATCGAGATGGTTCTTTCAACCCAATTATTGTTCCCAAACAACATAACATGATTGACGGGTTGAAAAAGTAATCGTATCGCAGCATGCAAAAGCTATGAGTGTGTCTGATATTGAAAACATGATGCGCGATGTTTAGTATACCTTATCGTTTGGATGGTTGTATATCAAATAGATATACGAAATTCGGTGAGTCATTTCAATTTCCAAAACTACTCACCGAATCGCTCACCTACAGGATGGGAAACGGTGCATGTTTTGGGTACCTCTAAAATGCAAAAAGCCTGCTATCGTATGATTTGCAGGCTTTTTGTATGGCTTTGATCACCATTTAGCGGAGAGTGGGGGATTCGAACCCGCGGACCCTTTGACAAGTCAACAGTTTTCAAGACTGCCGCAATCGACCACTCTGCCAACTCTCCGGCGCAAAAGTACAAATCCTAATTGGTTTTCCAAATAAAGATTGAAATATTTTAAAATATTTTGTAAAACTGCCTTTTTCTAGCCTTTAAGGGCAAAAACAACTTGTTTTTCTATTGCGATGATCTTCTTTTTAATGATTTTCTATACTGATTTTAAAAGATAAGCTCCATTTGGATATTACATCGTTCATACGGAGAAGGAATTCCTGTGACTTTTTTGAAACCCAGCTTGTGATAAAGGTTGATTGCCGGTTTCAAAATGGTATTACTTTCCAGGTATAATCTTTTAGCTCCTTCTTCTTTTGCTTTCTGAATTAATGCATTGCCTAACATAAAGCCAATTCCTTTTCCTTTTGCTTCATCTGATACCGCCATCTTGGCCAGTTCAAAGGTATTGTTGTCCATTTTGATCAACGAGCAGGTGCCTATAGGGCTTCCCTGATAGCGTGCAATGAAAATAAAGCCTCCTTTATCCAGTATGTATTCTTTAGGATGGTCCAGCGACTTAAAATCGGCTTCTTCCATTTTAAAATAGGTGGTGATCCAATCCTGATTCAGCTTTTTAAATGCCTGCTGATAGCTGTCATTGTAGGGTACGATCTCTACAGCCTTGCTTTCTCTCAATTTCTTTTCTTCTTCTACTCTTTTTAACATGCTCTTCTGACCAAGTAAAAACTCCCATTCTTCGATGGCTTTCCACAGGTTATACTGACTTTCACCAAGCATATTTTCAACCGCAGAATTTACATCCTCAAATTGGATCTTGGCGCTTTCTTTAATTGCAAGTCCTTTGGCTGTAAGTTTTACGAAGTTTTTACGTGCATCGTCTTTACCCGGACTTTCTTTTGCTATTTTTTGTTTCACCATTTCTTTAACAATGGTGCTTACTGAGGGGTGGGAGTGACCGATCTCCTGTGCGATTTGCGTGATGGACTTTTCAGCTCCGCCAGAAAGTGCATAAACTACAGGAAACCATTTTGCCTGCAGTTCGATTCCGTATAATGCATAAATTTCCCCTGCCTGATCCATCATCAATTCGCTTAATCTGCGGAGGCGACTTCCAATCGCCATCTTCCCAACGGTATTATAAATGTTCATCTATATATTTAATTACGTAATCAATTACGTAAATGTAGTTATAGTTTTTAATAATCAAATAGCTGGCCTTGTTTTTTGACAATTCCACGGTAATATCACCCGGGAAATTGCGCCTTGCCGATCAGACAAAAATGTTTAGTTTTGAAGGTAAAATAGCCCCTATGAATCCAAGAGAAACTTTTTTAGCCGCATGTAGTCAGATCAGTGATGGTCTTGCAGGATTTGGATTTAAAGCGAGCAAGAATGGACAAAGCTTAAAAAAGACGACTATCGATAAGGACATTACTTTTGAGATCTTTTTCCAGTCCAGCTCCTTAAACAGTACTGGTTTTGTGAAGCTGTTACCACATCTTCTTATTTCCTCAAAGCGATTAAAGAAATGGTTAATGGAGCAAAATGATGGCGAATATGGGAATGCAATGATCTATGGAGAACAACTGGGATATATTACTCACTTTAAGGAATGGAAATCATGGAATGTTTCCGGAAACATCCAGGAAACAGCAGTTGCTGAAATCATTGACACGATAAAGACGTATGCGTTACCTATTTTTGACTTGTTTGAAAACACAGAAAAAGCCATCCCATTTTTGGCGCGTAACGGAACGAAATTTAACCCTTATGCTCATAAACACTTAAGTCCGCTGGCTTTCATGCTTTGCCTTGGAAAAGCAGAAGCAGCACAAGAGTTCTTCCTCAATTATCTTGCTGATTCCAGAGGAAAAGGTCTGGTTCTAAATCTTTACAAAGCGCTAGCAGGGGAAGAGCAAATTAATTTGATGCACGCTGAGTTTGCTGAATCAGTTTATGTGAAACTGGCCTTCTTAAATGGCCTCAAAATAAGTAAATAAACGAATCAACATCCTCTTGTCTGATTTGCCCCCTGAATATGTCGTTTTTACACTAGTCTAAACCAGGAATTCGAGCTTAATTTTGAAATGGTAAATGAACCTTAAATAAACCAATCAAAATGAAAAAGAATAAAATAATTTATTGGATTACAACCACCCTGATTTTCCTGTTTGAAGGAGTGATGCCTGCATTGACTTCTCAAACAGAGCTCGCGAAAGAAGGAATCAGACACCTGGGGTATCCTGAGTATTTCGGAGTGATGCTCGTGGTCTTTAAAGTGCTGGGCTCAATAGCCTTGATTATTCCAAAAACGCCTAAGCGTATAAAGGAATGGGCTTATGCGGGATTTGGCTTTGATTTTATTGCCGCCAGTGTAAGTACTTTTGCAGTAGATGGTTTTGGCTTTAACGGATTCTTTCCATTAATTGTGATGGTCATTTTAGCGGTGTCCTACATCTACTATCATAAGATCAGCCATGCGCTTTAAGCAGCAAGCCTACGTCTAAGAATTTTATTCCGGTACAACATCAATTGTACCGGATTTTTATTATTTACCGCCTTTGCTTTCCTTTAAATTTTCAAGGTAGGTTTCTAAAATACTTTTTAAGTAAAGTTCAGGTTTTGGCATCGTAATGATTGCTCCCGGTTCTTTATCTTGAGATTGCTTAATGTAATTGGCTTTTATCTTTCCCCAATCCAGAGAATAGAGCTGAATAAAGGTGTCAACGAATTGTTTGTCTGTATAGTCTTTTGGAAGCTTACTCAGCACGACTTCAATTTTCTCTTCTTTTCTATGTAATACTGCCATGTTAATGTTTTTTTCTTTCCAAAGCTACGAACTAATTTGATTTACACCTTATTATTCCAATTGTTTTCCTGCTTTCAATTGTTTTCCGCTAATTCTGCCAGGTCGGCTCTTATCCCCTTTATTTTTTGTGTTTCAAAATGCTCAATATATGCGGTTCTCGACCTGAATCTTGCGTCTGGATTTTGCACATAGTAGTCAATCGCTTTTAGGATCTTTTTATTTTTCCGTTTGTCTTTCTGTTTGTTTTCGAGATATGTTTTGGTTTCATTGCTGTCGAACCCAAATAAAAGCTCTATATCTACATATACCTGAAGATCCGTTCCTGCACCAAATTTAGCCTCGTAAAGCATATAGATATCCTCCATTTCCATATACTTGTATAACATAAATGCACAAAGGTCTACAGTATAAACTGGTGTGTTTATTTCAGAAGCTTTTAATTCTTCAGTTAACAACCATTTTATCAAGGGTTTGTCCGCTAAGCCATAATCCTGATACAATTCAAAAATCAGGTCTTTTCTTTTCCAGTAATTTGAATCAAAGACTTCATGATAGCTGGTTTTACCATTATGGATAAACCTGAAATCTTCAAGAATGGATATCTCTTTTTCTTCCCGATAGTTGTTAATGACTTTCTTTAATTCCTGCATTATGGTTTATGATGGTCTAAAATTATGCTTTTGAATTTGTGTATTTACTAACAATTATAATTATTTATTAAATATGAATATTTAGCTCTATTTTCGTTAAAAGAATGGCTTCTGCGTTTGGTTAGAGAGGTGATGATTTTTCAATAATTAAGCGCGAGTGATTTATGACCTGATTTAAATGATGAAACTTACTTATTTTAAAGCATTAGTTTTATTACTGAGCCTTGGACCATTAATGACAATGGCCCAATACAACCTACCATTAACCGGACCCATTCTTACTTCGAATCCATTGAAATCTAAAATGGACAACACGGTAGATTCGATGTTCATACCTTTTATGAAGTATCCAAATGCGGTAGGTCTGAGTATTGGGATCATCAAAGACGGAAAAACCTATACTTATGGATATGGCACTACTCAAAAGGAAAAGGGGCAAATTCCTGATGGCAATACTATTTTTGAGGTTGGTTCTATTACTAAAACGTTTACTTCTGCGATATTAGCATATTATGTAAGGAAAGGAAAAATCAGTTTAACAGATCCGATCACTAAATATCTCCCGGATTCTGTGGCTTTAAATCCAGAGCTCCAGAAAATTAGCATCGTAAATTTAAGCAACCATACTTCCGGGTTACCCCGCTTACCAGATAATTTTTTTAATAAAAGCACAGATTATTTAAATCCTTATAAAAACTATACGCGACAGTTGCTTTTTGCCAGTCTTAAAACCTGTAAATTAACTACTGTTCCTGGAGCTGTTTATGCATATTCAAATACAGGCCCCGGTCTGCTGGCACTGATTCTGGAAAAAATCAGTGGAAAAAACTATGAAAAACTTATCAAAGAAATCATCACTGATCCGGTAAAAATGAAGCGTACGTTTCAGCAATTAACACCTGAATTGAACAAGGATTTTGCGAAGGTTTATGGTTTAAGGGGGCTGGAAACTAAAACCTGGGAGTTTGATGCGCTTGCGGGCTGCGGAGCGCTTAAATCTACCGTTAATGATTTACTGATCTATGCAAAGAATAATATGGAAACCGGACATTCTGATTTATCAAAAGCATTTGATCTTACGCATGAAGTTACTTTTTCAAAACAACCTAAGATTGGCTTAGGCTGGCATTTAACACAGTCAGGAGAAGAGGTGTATTATTTTCATGATGGCGCAACCGGTGGGAGCCGGAGTTTTTTGGCAATCAATGTAAAGAAAAAAACTGCAATTGTTTTGCTGTCTAATTCAACCGCTGATATAGCTGGTTTTGCTATCGGAATTTTGCCAAAGATGTTGGACTAACTTAATTAAAATACAGATAAATATGAGTACTAAAGCAACACTTAAAGTTTACCTGCAGGCACTTGGAGGGAAATTTCTTGGACCTCATGCCTACCAAACGGATGATGTCATTATTACACTTAGTTATTCGCAAGGAACCGTCTGTTTGCCTTACCAGTTGCAGAGCAATACAGACGACGGGAATATTGGTGATTTCTTTAGTTTGGGAAGTAGCAGCTGTATGCCTATCCTGCAAATGAATGGAAGTGATGCGCCAAAAGTCAACTACTTAACCTCAGATGTAAACACCATTCACGGAAGTACCGAAATTCAGATCAACGGGGAAGAAGCTGCAATTCTTACCGCTGTGATTCCTAAGCCTCAGGGACAAACGTTAACGATTTCCCAGAGTCTGATGCTTAGTCCCTTGCGGGAATTGTATGAGGTAAACCTGACTGTGCCTGGGCTGGTGCTTAAATCAGATCCACAAGCGGGATTATTAGCGGTGTTTGTAGAAATGATGTGCGGATGCAAAATTACCGAAGGAACCCCTAAATCTTTTTGGCCTCATGAGGATTTTGAAGTATGGGCCGTATTTTCTCTAACCAATGGGAGGGTTTTGAGGGTTCCGCTCCAATTCGACCTTCAGAGCAACAACTCTCTTTTTACCGCGTCTATTGTTCGGGAGCAGCAATTGGAAATTGTACAACTACATTACTATGCGAGACAGAAAAGTACGGGTAATTATGCCGTTTTGACTGCATAGTTAACCTGTTAAAGGTTACTTTCTAATCTTTTAACAGGTCTTTGTTGGCAATAAGATAGTTAAATATCAAACCGTCCAGATCTTCTTTTTGAATTAGGACTTCTCCACTATCGTCTATTTGACGAAGATATAGCCCTTTTTCTAAAGTTTGCCATTTGGGAGCGACTTCATTTACAATTCTATACAAGATTTTTCGTCTGGCTGCCCTGCTTTTTGGGAGATTTTCTCCGGGCCATTGTAAAATGGAGGATTTCAATGCTGCCAAAGTCTCTACCGCCCCAACTTCGGCCAGAATACTGGCTGTTTGTTGGTAGAATTCCCCGGAATAATTAAAATAGAATTCTAACAATCCAGATCCTGTGACGCGGTAAATAATTTGTGAATTAAAAAGAAACAGCAATTTTTGCTCAGTGTTGCTTAACCGACTTATATCGTCACCATTTATTACTTTATTTTCTAATTTGATTCTGGTTTGATGGAGTAAATCTGAAGTATCCTTCAGCTGGAGTATTTCAGGATAACTTAATATCGGATCTCTCGTTAAACCATATTTAATACCTGTATTTTTAAAGAAATCTTTTAACAAGCTAAACTTCTGATTGCAGAATATGCCTTCCTTAACTTTATTTGAGGAACTGCGTGTACGATCGCATTCAAAGCATATTTCAATAAATTCGAAGGCTTTTCCTTCCGAATTTAAAAACAAAATGCCGTTTCTGGGTTCATAACATTTGTATAGATTTGTTATTCTATACTTTACTTTGAAGTTCGGGTCGTAGCCAATATTGTGTAAAATATCGGTTAATTCGTCTGTTTGGCCCGGGTTGAGTAGCTGGCTTTCGTTGACCCGGGAGTAGTCAATATTTTTATTTTTAACAGGAATAAAATCGTCTGCTTTAAAGGATATGAGCTTAATCTCCTTTGCTTTATTAAAGGGATAGATCTTTAAGCGTTGAAGTCGGTTGTATTTATGGGAATTGAAGCATTCATTTGCAAGTTCATGGTGTAGTTCTTCTCTCGGCGTTGGCTCTAAAAATTCGTTTTTTAACTTTTTGTTTTGCCCGGCAGCTTCGAAAACAGACAAGATCGCCATCATAAATATGATCAGTCGCATTTGATTTTTATTTGAAATACAAGATATCAAATTATTTAGAGTAACGAATTCATAGAATAATCCATCATTACCAATATAATATCCATTCTAACTAACCGCGGTTCATTTATGTTTGTATTTGATCAATTGATCTATTTTAATTTCAATTTAAAAAGTACAATTTATGAGATTCTTTACCTGTTTCTTTCTTTTTGTGGCAATGGGGCAGTTGGCCTTTGCGCAGGAAAACCTTTCACTTGCCGGTTCCTGGAATTTCCAGCTGGACCCTTCTGGAAATGGAGAGAAAGAGCGCTGGTATCAACATCAACTTAAAGACAATATCGCGCTTCCCGGCTCTACCGATGAGGGTAAAAAGGGAAGTAAAACCGAAGGAGCCGATTACGGTATTTTATCAAGGGCTTACAAGTATGTTGGAAAGGCATGGTACAGCAGGGAAATCAACATCCCTGCAAACTGGGAGGGAAAAGAGGTAGAGTTGTTTCTGGAAAGGGTGATGTGGGAATCGAAAGTATGGGTTGATGGGAAGCCTTTGACCAGCAGAGATGCACTAGCGGTACCACACCTTCACGCGCTCGGAAAATTAAAGCCGGGTAAACACACTTTAGTATTAAGAATTGACAACGGCATGATCTATAATATCGGCGATAAGGGGCATGTGTATACGGAGTATACACAAAGCATTTGGAACGGCGTTGCAGGGAAAATAGAGTTGCGCGCAAAGGCGAGGACAAAGCTGACGGACCTGCAGGTTTTTCCTGATGCGCCGAACAAAATACTGGAGCTGAAATTGAAGCTTGAAAATCCTGTAATGACGAGCGTGCTGTATACCATTCTGGATTTGCAGACCAATAAAAAGGTATTCAGCAAAGCATTGGCATTGTCTGTCGCAGAAAGACAAACGCATCGTTTACAGCTAAATTTTCCGGTTAAACTATGGGACGAGTTTTCGCCCAATCGCTATCGCGTGACGGCAGAACTGCAAAATAAAAATAAAACAACTGTCGACTTTGGCTTTCGCAGCATCAGCCATTCTGCCTCTAAAGTCCTGATCAATAATGCCCCGGTATTTATGCGTGGAAACCTGGACTGTGTTCATTTCCCACTTACAGGATATCCTTCCTGTGATGTAAAAGAATGGGAAAGGATTTTTAAAATCTATAAATCGTATGGCCTCAACCATGTTCGCTTTCATTCCTGGTGTCCTCCGGAGGCTGCTTTTGAAGCGGCAGATAAACTGGGGATCTATATTCAGGCGGAAACGATCTGGATCGATTGGTGGATGACAGATCCACCTAAAGACCGCCCGGATATGCTGACCCAGGGATTGCCAAAAGGCCTGGGGAAAAATCCTTCGGCGGATAAGTTCGTGCAGGACGAAATGCAGCGTATGCTGGATGCTTACGGAAATCACCCTTCTTTTACCATGCTTTGTATTGGCAATGAGTTGGGGAATTCTGATTTCGACGTGATGCAGGAATGGATCAAAAAGCTAAAAGCAACGGACAGCAGAAGGTTATATGCGGTTTCCACAGCGAGAAAAATTATGCCGGTGGATGATTTTTCTGCTACACATAACATTCCAAATGTGGGTGGTACCTATGGACTGCAGGGCGCACGTTCAGATTACGATCTGGAGAAGAATTATTCCAAAAGTAATATTCCTATCCTAGCTCATGAAGTGGGGCAGTTTCCAATATATCCTTTGTGGTCTGAAATTGATAAATATACCGGAGTACTCAAAGCACGGAACCTGGAAGTCTGTAAAGCCTCGGCCGTTGCCAACGGTTTAGAAAAGCAGGACGAAGTTTTTCATAAAGCCAGCGGCGCATTGCAAAGGGTTTTATACAAGAGTCTAATCGAGAATTTTTACCGTACACCTTCCTGTGCTGGTTTTCAAATGCTGAGCATGCAGGATTATCAGGGGCAGGGAGAAGCGCTGGTGGGTTGGCTGGATGTGTTTTATGATGATAAAGGCAGCACTTCCCCGGAATATTTTAAGCAATACAACAATGCCGTAGTTCCGCTGGCGAGAATTAAAAAGTTCGTTTGGGAAAGTAAAGAAACATTTAACGCTTCCCTCGAACTGGCTAATTATGGAAGCGCTGACCTGATCAACAACTTAAATTGGGAAATAAGAACGGAGAACAATACTGTTCTTGGAACAGGAGTACTCGAATCTGTAACTGTTAAAAGAGGAGAGGTAAAGCAGGTAGGAACCATAAATGTAGCTTTAGAGAAAATTGATAAGGCGACTAAAGCCAGGTTGTTACTGAGTTTGCCTGGAACAACCTACCGCAATGAATGGGATTTGTGGATCTATCCTGAGCGTGCTGCCGAAGCTTCTTCTGCTCAGGTGACCGAAACTGATGTGCTGGATGAAAAAACGATGGAGGCATTGCAAAATGGAAAGACAGTAGTACTCTATGCTGCAAAGCTGGGCAATACGGAAAGCTTCAGGCCCGTGTTTTTTAGCCCTTTATTTTGGTCTAATGTATTTTTTCCTGGTCAGGAAAATACCACATTAGGTGCTTATATCAACGATAAACATCCAGTATACCGAGACTTTCCTACAGCGTCCTGGACAGATTGGCAATGGGAATCTATCAGTAAAGGAGGCCGTGCATTTAAGCTGGCCGGATGGCCGGAATGCATCAAGCCTATGGCACAGCCAATCAGTGATTTTCATCTTAATGAAAAACTGGGCACATTGCTGGAATGTAAAGTTGGGAAAGGAAAACTGCTGATTTGTGGTTATGATGTTCAGGCGGCTAAAAATCCGGTAGCAAAACAATTCAGGTATAGCTTGTTAAATTATGTTAATACAAATGATTTTAACCCAGATATAGAAGTTGATGCCGAAGTACTGAAAAAGAGCTTTCCGTTAATCAATCAAGCGGAAAGCAAGATCCCTGTTCCGGCAGTCTTCGCAGACGCTTTATTGTATGCCAAAGCAACGGAAAGTACGGCAGTATTGAAACGCAATACAATGTATGAACTGCGTGGGACAGAAGGCATCTGGACCTGGGATAATAAAGCGGCCTGGTATGGTAAGAAAATGGAGTTGGAGATCAACCCTCCTCAGGGGGTAATCGGGGAATTGTTTATTCATTTCGCCGATTGGAATAACGAAAGCAGGGATGCTAAAATCTGGATTGAAGGCCGGGAGTTTACTACCGGAAAGCTGGACAAAGAAGGGAAATGGGTAAAACTGTTCGTTATGAGGGAAGATACCAATGATGGAAAACTGAAGGTTCGTATCGAATCTCTTGCAGGAAGTAATGCCATGATCGATGAACTGGTCTTTGTAGAAAGCAAATAATTAATATAATTCAAATTTGATATTTTAACCTAAACCAACAAATGCCACATTTTAAAACTTCGTACCTGTTATCCATCTCCTTCATCTCTGCATTGGGTGGATATCTCTTTGGCTTTGATTTCGCCGTTATTTCGGGAGCATTGCCCTTTTTGCGTGACCAGTTTGGTTTGAACGAATACTGGGAAGGTTTTGCTACCGGGTCACTAGCCCTTGGCGCGATTATCGGCTGTTTAACTGCAGGCAGGGTGGCCGATAAGTATGGTCGCAGGCCGGGGTTATTTCTCGCAGCCCTTATTTTTGGCATTTCTTCATTGGCCATGGCCTTTGCATCTGGTCTGGGTGTTTTTATTACTGCACGTTTTGTGGCTGGAATAGGAGTGGGTATGGCCTCACTATTGTCGCCGATGTATATTGCCGAAGTATCTCCGGCCCAATACCGAGGAAGAATGGTGAGCATCAATCAACTGACCATTGTGCTTGGAATTCTGATCACCAATCTGATCAATTACTCTCTCAGAAATAGCGGCCCTGATGCCTGGAGATGGATGTTTGGCCTGGGTGCAGTTCCCTCTGTGTTATTTATTATGGGGGTTATCTGGTTGCCGGAAAGTCCAAGATGGTTACTCAAGGCCGGAAAGGAACAAAAAGGACTGGATGTTTTAAAGAAAATTGGCGGAGAAGATTTTTCAAATAGTTCGATGGAACTGATTAAGCTTTCTTTGACAGGAAATCAAAAGATCAGTTATAAGGCGGTATTTGAAAAAGCGGTGTTTCCAGCTGTAATGATTGGAATTGTTCTGGCTGTTTTTCAGCAGTTCTGCGGCATCAATGTCGTCTTCAATTACCCATCTAATATTTTCGCCAGTATTGGCGCGTCAAAGGACGATCAGTTATTACAAACGGTTTTTATAGGAGGTGTCAACTTGTTTTTTACGATCCTGGCCATGTTTCTTGTGGACAAGATCGGGAGACGGCCATTGATGTTGTTTGGAGCGGTTGCGCTGGCCATATTATATGTGGTGATTGCGCAGCTACTTGCCGTTCATTCTGCTTTGGTCGGCCTGTTTCTATTGGCGGCAATCGGAACCTATGCCATTTCCCTTGGTCCGGTAACCTGGGTATTGATTTCGGAGATCTTTCCGAATCATGTGAGAGGCGCCGCCTCATCCATTGCGGTATTGTGTTTATGGGCAGCCTACTTTATTCTCACTTTTACCTTTCCGGTATTGGCAAAATGGATTGGAATGCACAATACCTTTTACCTCTATTCGGGGATCTGTATGCTGGGCTTTCTTTTCATCAGGGCAAAGGTCAGGGAGACCAAAGGAAAGACCCTGGAAGAACTGGAATCGGTATTTACACCTCATTAATCAATAACATACCTATTAAGAAGCAATATTATGGAAGTAAAAGCATGGATAGAGAAAGTTATCATCCCCACTTACGAAACAGGTAAAGCAGAGAAGAATCCAATTTTTCTGGATAAGCGGGTTTATCAGGGCAGTACAGGAGCGGTGTATCCAAATCCTGTAATTGAAAAGATCTCCGACGAAAAGACCGATAAGGAATATACAGCAGTATATATAGAAAATGAATTTCTGAAAATCATGGTGCTTCCTGAACTGGGCGGCCGCATCCAAAGGGCTTTTGATAAGGTTCGAAACCGTGATTTTATCTATTATAATCAGGTGATCAAACCCGCTTTGGTTGGCTTAACAGGCCCATGGATTTCCGGTGGTATCGAATTTAACTGGCCGCAACATCATCGCCCAAGTACTTTTGATGCAGTGGATTTTACGATAGAGGAACATGCTGACGGCAGCAAAACGATTTGGGTAAATGAGCTGGAGCTAATGACCAGGACGAAGGGAATGGCAGGTTTCACCTTATACCCCGATAAGGCTTATCTGGAAGTTAAAGGCAAAATATATAACCGTACCCCATTTCCGCAAACCTTTTTGTGGTGGGCAAACCCCGCGGTAAAGGTGAACGACCATTATCAATCTGTTTTCCCACCGGATGTATATGCGGTTTTTGATCATGGAAAAAGAGATGTTTCTGATTTTCCGATCGCTACAGGAACCTATTATAAAAAGGATTATGCGCCCGGAACTGATATCTCCTGTTACAAAAATATTCCGGTCCCTACTTCTTATATGGCGATCCGGTCTGAATATAATTTTATTGGTGGCTATGAACACGATACGGAAGCAGGAATGCTGCATGTAGCGAATCACCATGTTGCACCGGGAAAGAAACAATGGACCTGGGGAAATAGCGATTTCGGACAATCCTGGGACAGAAATCTGACCGATGAGGATGGGCCATATATAGAACTGATGACGGGTGTATTTACTGATAATCAACCTGATTTTTCCTGGTTACAACCAAATGAGGAAAAGACATTTGAACAGTATTTCATGCCTTATGCAAAAGTTGGCGCTGTTAAAAATGCCAGTAAAGAGGCGATGCTGAATGTGGAAATCAATCAAAATAATGTCGACATAAAAGTCTATGCGACATCGGCATTCCCTTCTGCAGTAGTTAAGTTATTTGTAAATGAAGTGCTTGTTGATGCCAGTGTTTTTGACCTTTCTCCTTCTTCAATATTCGAAAAAAGCATTCCGTTAAATACAGTCGTAAGGCAGGAAAGTATCAGTGTACGCGTAGAAAGCGAAGACCATAAGCTCCTGATCAGCTATGAACAGGAAGAAACAGTTCCTAAAGAAATCCCCCCGGCTGCAACAGCGGCAAAAGATCCTGCAGACATTGTTTCTATCGAAGAGTTATACCTGAATGGCTTACATATTGAGCAATATAGACATGCTACTTATGTGGCGACAGATTATTATCTGGAAGCAATAAAGCGGGAGCCATCCGATGTCCGTTGTAACAATGCAATGGGTTTATGGTACATGAGACGTGGACAATTTGCTAAAGCTGAACCTTTTTTCCGCAGGGCGATAAAGACTTTGACACTCAGGAATCCAAATCCTTACGATGGGGAGCCTTATTATAACCTGGGTTGCTCTTTAAAGATGCAGGGGAAACTGGATGAAGCTTATGAAGCAATTTATAAATCCACCTGGAATGCCCCATGGCAGGATGCCGGTTTTTTTGCACTGGCAAGGATTGCATCAGAAAAAGGAGATTTTGAAGATGCCTTATATCTGGTGAATAAATCACTGTCGCGCAATGGACAGGCACATTCGGTACGTCACCTTAAAACGGCTATCCTCCATAAAATGAACAGGGTGGAAGAGGCATTGTCTTTTATAGAAGCATCGCTGTCTATTGATCCTTTTAATTTCGGATGTTTGTACGAAAGATATGTCATACAGATGGAAACTGGAGCGCTAAGCGCTTCGGAGTTGTCGGCGGCCCATTTTGTACAGCAGATGAGGCAAGATGTACACAACTATATAGAATGTGCACTGGACTACAGTCATGCCGGATTATTTGAGGAGGCGATTGCACTGTTATCTGTTTATGTCAGGGAACAGAAAGGAGCCGTGTATCCGATGGTATATTATTATATGGCCTGGTGTTGCCTTGAGATTGGAGATGAGCAGCGTGCAAGCGGATATCTCAGAGAAGGACAGCAGGCGATCCCTGATTTCTGTTTCCCGCATCGTATTGAAGATGTAAACGTGCTGTTATCAGCCATTGCTCTGAATCCCAATGATCCCAAAGCCCATTATTATCTGGGGAATTTTTGGTTTGGTAAGCAGCAATTCCCTGAAGCCATTGCGTGCTGGGAAAATTCTGTTGCTTCAGATCCTGTTTTTCCAACAGCACACCGTAACCTTTCACTGGCTTATCAGAATCAGTTGAAGGATTCGGACCGGGCCTTAATTGAATTGGAGAAAGCTTTCAGCCTGGATATAAAGGATGCCCGGGTATTTATGGAACTCGATCAGTTGTATAAAAAACTGGGATATGATCCGGAACGCCGCCTGGAACTGTTTGAAAAATATCCGGAGCTGGTGGACTACCGTGATGACTTATACCTGGAAAAAGTGACTTTATGTAATCAGTTAAGTCGCTTTGAGGAAGCAAAAGTACTTCTTGCAGGAAGGCAGTTTCATCCTTGGGAAGGGGGAGAAGGAAAAGTCGTAGGCCAATACCTGCTTTGCCACACTGGCCTGGCCAAAAAAGCATTGATGGAAAGTGAATACCAAACTGCATTGGAACTACTTTCGGCTACGGAACAGTACCCGCATAACCTGGGCGAAGGCAAGTTGTATGGCGCACAGGAAAATGACATTCACTATCTGCAGGGCTGCATTTATGAGCAAATGAATTTGGCAGATCAGGCAAAAGAGAAGTTTTTGATGGCTACGAAAGGCCCGAAAGAACCTGTACAGGCCATATTTTATAATGATCCGCAGCCGGATCAGATTTTCTATCAGGGACTTGCCTCGTTAAAGCTCAATGAGGCCGATAAGGCAAGGGAAATCTTTGAACGCTTTATTCAGTTCGGTAAGCAACACCTGAATGATGAGATCAGGATCGACTACTTTGCGGTGTCTCTTCCTGATTTACTGGTGTTTGATCAGGACCTTGATTTAAAGAATTACATCCATTGCAGTTATCTGGTTGGTTTGGGCCATCTCGGTCTTGGCAGTTTTGATGAGGCCAAAAACGTGTTTACTGAAGTACTGAAAATGGATGCAAATCATCAGGGGGCCAGTACTCACCTTCAGCTCTTCCCACTTTTAACATTAAAAACAAATTTATCTATATGAAACAGATCCCTCTAATCACTTTTTTTGTCGCCAGTATATTCCTTTTTAGTTGCCAGTCTACACCAAAAAATAACACCACTGTAGAAAAAAAGGATTCGCTGACAACGACAACCGCAGCAAAAGATTCTTCGGAAGTTAACAACTATAACGAAAACACTGTTGAACTTGTAAAACTCAGACTGACGACAATGCTCAGGGACGATTTATCCAAAAATATCGTTTCGGAAGCCAGCAGGAAATTTATTCTTTTTGAATATGACCTTAATGAGGATGGTAAGAAAGAAATTTTTGTAGGATTAACCGGTCCATATTTCTGTGGTTCGGGTGGCTGTACTTTTCTATTGCTCGATCATGAAGGTCAGCAAATCACTAAATTTACAGTTACAGACTATCCGGTGCTTGTTGCCGGAACCAATACCAAAGGCTGGAAAGACCTGATCCTGAGTAGTGGCGGCAAGAACCATCTGATGAAGTTCAATGGAAGTACCTACCCTTCAAATCCGACGGTTCAACCCGTTTTTGAAGGAATTCCAGGCAATGATTTGCTAAAATTTCCAGGGACTGTGAATGGCGATTTTCCCTGGGTTAACTTCTAATGCCAAACACATAAACAATGAAAGCATCATGACCTCTAAAAAACAATGGGTAGCAATGAGCATTAAAGTACTTGCCGCGCAAACTTAGGGCTCATTCCCATGTGTTTTTTATAGGTTTTATTGAAATGACTCGCATCCGTAAAACCTAACTTTGAAGCAATTTCATTAATGTTATGACGACCATTCTTAAGCAATTGTTCGGCAGCTTTTAGTTTCGTCTGGACGATATGCTGCTGTATCGAAGCGTTGCTGTGTTTTTTGATGTAAATGCTGATGTAATTGGGCGACATTGCAAACTTTTCTGCGATATTTTCGATGCGCATCTTTTCTGCATCCATGGTGTGCAGCCTGATGTAGCTGAGGATTTGATTTAGCTTGTCAAGCTCAGTATTACTTGGGCATTGATGTCCGTATTGAGCGGTGGAGTGACTTCTCGCTACCATCATCATGATCGCTCCAAAAAGTTCCAGAACAACTTCCCGGCTATAGGCACAGGTCTTGGTGAACTCGATCAACAGGATCTGCAATAAGTGCGAAAGATGTTTTTTATCCTGCATGTCAGTGACGAGACTTCCGTTTACCGATGTAGGATTTTGTAATAAAGTCTTAATAACTTCCATCCATTTGGCTGTTTTTCCGCCTTCCAGTTTCTCTATAAAAAGTTGTTCCGTAAATTTCACGAAGATGAAATGGGTGTTTTCACTGATCTCAAAATAATGCGCATCTTCAGGCCTCAACAAAAAGACATCTCCTTCTGTATAAGCGTATGACTTATCATTTAAAACATGATTACCAACTCCTTTTTCTACATATATAAATTCATAAAAGTTATGATTGTGTGTAGGAAATGTCCATTCATCAAGTGTTAACCGAAAGACATTTAAAGAATGATAGCCATTGAAACGTTTCATAGTCGTTGATTAATTATTACAAAAATACAATGAATTTTTACCATTCTGTTTGTGCCCGCGAAAATATCTTTGTGCGAAATAATCATCTAATCAAATGAAATAATCATTATTTCATTTATCAGAATGACTTATTGTTTTTAAAATAACTGACAAAGAAATGAAAAGAAAACTGACAACATTTGTAGCCTTGATGACAGGCCTCATGATCATGGTCTCCTGGACCGTACTCCCTAAGAAAAATAAAAACACTGCAAATTCTAAAACGATCAAATCCCATTGGCCGAACGGTGCACAGCTGGTGATCTCGGTCTCTATGCAATTTGAAACCGGTGGTCAACCGGAAGGCGCTGAAAGCCCTTTCTCAGGTAATCCGTTACCCAAAGGCAATCCTGATCTGGCGGCCGAAAGCTGGTACCGCTATGGTGCCACTGAAGGCATTTACCGCATGCTCGATCTTTGGAAAAAGTACGACATCAAGGTTACTTCACATGTGGTTGGAGCAGCGGCGGTCAGGTATCCTGAAGTAGCAAAAGCAATTGCCTCCGGAGGACATGAGGTGGCGGCACATGGCATGTCCTGGGACAACCAGTGGAACAAAAGTTATGCGGATGAATTACAATTTGTAAAACAGGGAGTAGATGCTGTAGCAGCCATTACCGGGCAGAAAGCGGTAGGGTACAATGCGAATTGGTTACGCCGTAGTCCCAACACCTTGAAAGTGTTGCAGGAATTGGGCTTCTTATATCATATTGATGACCTCAGCAGAGACGAACCTTTCCTCACAAAGGTGAATGGTAAGAATTTCGTAGTGATGCCTTATACCCTTCGCAACAATGATATTGTGAACATTGCAGGCAATCACTGGACTCCGGAAATGTTTCTTTCACAATTGAAAATGGAGTTTGATCAGTTGTATGCGGAAGGGGCTGCAAAAAGACGGATGATGAGCATTAGTTTTCACGATCGCATTGGTGGAACCCCGGCAGTAGTCAAAGCCATGGACGACTTTATTAAATATGCCAAAGAGAAAGAAGGGGTCGTTTTTATGCGTAAAGATGACATTGCTAAAATGGTGATGAACGACCCTGATACTCCTGTTGACAACGCTGAAGCTCAATATAATAAATAGTTATTTTACCTTCGTTTAATTATAAAAAATACACATATGAAAGCAATAGGATTTAAGACATCATTGCCTGTAAGTGATGCAAATAGTTTTATAGAATTTGAAATGGAAAGACCAGTTCCAAAAGGAAAGGATTTGCTGGTTAAAGTTGCCGCAGTGTCGGTTAACCCCGTTGATTTTAAAATACGTCAGAACAGTGCAAAGGATCAGGTGCTGGAGATACCAAAGGTGATCGGTTGGGATGCTGTGGGTACGATAGAAGCAGTAGGCGATGAAGTCAGTTTATTTAAAGTAGGCGATGAAGTTTATTACGCAGGAGATCTCAACAGGGCTGGAAGTAATGCGGAATATCAGCTCGTTGATGAGCGTATTGTAGGTCGTAAGCCTAAGAAACTGAGTATTGAAGAAGCTGCTGCCATGCCATTGACGGCCTTGACAGCCTGGGAAATCATGTTCGACCGTATCCGGATTAATGAAAAAGACAAAGGAAAAACCATATTGATCATCGGTGGTGCCGGCGGTGTCGGTTCTATTGCCATTCAGATCGCTAAAAAAGTAGCCGGTCTTAAGGTCATTACCACGGCAAGCAGGCCAGAAACGGAGGAATGGTGCAGGAAACAGGGCGCAGACTATGTGTTTAATCATAAAGATCTGGTTAATGAAATGCATGCAGCTGGTTTTCAGTCGATGGATTTCATTCTGGATTTTGTAGATGCCAATCTCTACTGGGATATCATGGCTGAACTTATCAAGCCTCAGGGGCATATTGCGTCCATCACCGGATCCGCTACTCCTGTGGCACTGAATAAACTTAAAAATAAAAGTGTAAGCTTCTCCTGGGAGCTGATGTATACTCGATCAATTTTTCAAACTGAAGATATGATTGAGCAACACCATATCCTGAATGAAGTGGCCCGCCTTCTGGATGATGGCGTATTAAAAAGCACGTTAAAAGCAACGCTTTCAGGTCTCTCCGTTGAGAACTTAAAAAAGGCACACCAGCAACTGGAAGATAACACGACGATTGGTAAAGTGGTGATCAAATTTTAATATATAAGCAGCTCTGTTGCTAAAATAGGGCTGCTTATAATATTCATATCTTTCCTGTATGCTTATTGCATTGAAACAGTCCTGATACGTTTCATATATGCTCCGTAATAAGTTTTAATGAATAGATATGTAAAGTCAAAATGTAATACTGGTTTGACTTTACAGCCTGTATAAACAGCGTATACGGGCTGTATATGCAATATGGCCGATCCGGCCCTGAACCCCTAAAATACCCCCTTCAAATTCAAAAAAATAATCTATTGCTTTACGGTTTCCCGTAAGGAAAGCCTGTTGCTACGCTATACTTTTGAAGTGTTAAACAAATAAACATCAGGAGATAGAAAGAGAGACAAATGAGAAGAAAAGGGCGGAATAGGTAAATCATAAATACTCAAAAATAAGGAAATCATGGAATACAAAGTAGTACCATTTATCGCAACGCTGAATCAACAAAAGGAAACGAGTGATGCCGTTGCTGGGCAATTAGAAAAGGTAATAAAACTAGCCAATCTCAAAATACAGGGACAGCATTAATTATTGTCTATGAAGTTAACGTTACTACTCGGATTTTTTTTCTTGAATACCGTCGTCTGTCGCGACGCAAATACAGTATACATCTGCGACAGCCGTACAGGGAAGAAATACCATTACACTGCCGATTGCCGGGGATTGAATAACTGTCAGCATAAGGTTCTAAAAACAACGCTTGAGCGCGCCAAAAGTAAAGGGAAAACATTATGCGGCTGGGAAGATTAATCCTGGGCTAAGTAATGTCGCGGAGCAGTATTTTCTATAAAGAGTTTCAAATTATTAAATAAAAGTTCAAATGGATTTCAAAGATCAGATTGCACAGTTAGCATCTCGCGTAGAGAAGATGTTACCTCAAATACAAACAGAAGAAGCGACAAAAAATGCTTTGGTGATGCCATTTATTCAGATCATGGGATATGATGTTTTCAATCCCTTCGAGGTGAATCCGGAATACATTGCTGATTTGGGAATTAAAAAAGGGGAGAAGGTGGATTACGCGATTATGAAAGATGCGGAACCAACCATATTAATCGAATGTAAACACCATCAGGAGAATTTAGACCCTCATAATTCTCAGTTGTTCCGGTATTTTCATACCACCAAAGCTAAGTTTGGCTTATTAACCAATGGTTTAGTCTACCGTTTTTACACTGACCTTGTTGAAAAGAACAAAATGGATGGTACTCCGTTTTTTGAATTCAAATTAACGGAAATCAAAGACGCAGAAATTGCAGAGTTAAAAAAATTCCACAAGTCTTACTTTGATGTCGAGAGCATTACCAACACGGCCAGTGAGCTAAAATACCTGAACGAATTGAAAAGCCTGCTCCATAAGGAAATTGCAGATCCCTCTGACGGTTTTATCAGCTTCTTTACCAAGCAGGTCTATCCAAAGGTGATCACGGCAAAAGTTAAGGAACAATTTGCGCCGATTATCAAGCGATCTTTTAATCAGCTCATTAGTGATGCAATTAATGAACGCCTGAAATCTGCACTAAATCAGGAAAAAGAGAAAGATGCTTCAGAAGCCATTAAAATTGAAGAGACCATCAATGCCGAACCTGAATCTGGAATTGTAACCACAGAAGAGGAGATCGAAGGATTCTTTATCGTCAAATCTATGCTTAGAGAAACGATCGATTCCAAAAGGATTACCTACAGAGATGCGCTTTCCTATTTCGCGATTCTGCTGGACGACAATAATCGTAAGACCATTTGCCGCTTATACCTGAATACGAAAAAATACCTGGCAGTGCTCGATGAGAATAAGAAAGAAACCAAGTACGAAATACAGTCGCTCGATGATTTATACCGTCATGCAAGCATCTTAAATGGAGTTGTTGCAAGACTGGAAGCTGCAAAAGTCAATGAGCTGAACCAGGCCACAATTAAATAACAGTAATTAAAATTTATAGATTATGAATATAGTTAAGAATCTGGCTTTTCTCAGGGTCACAGGAACATTTGGTTTACTCCTCCTCCTGGCTGCCTGTAATAATGGCAAAAACACAGCATCAGCAGACCCGTTTGCAGATGTGAAATTTAACCCTTATGACCAGGAATTAGGTAATCGAATTGAAGCCTACCATCAAACCAGTGCTCCGAATAATGCCAATTCAAAAAGCGGTAATCCGACCTTATATATTGATTTCTCTTCTGGTATCAATAAAGCATTTGCTGAACCGGGTATTAAAGAAATGATGACCAGCTGTTTCAATACCATTTTAGCTCAGAAGTTTGATGTCTACAAACTCGGCTCAAATGAGGTCAAACTTTTAAACATTGCCAATACCACCGAATTAGGTCAGCAGGTAAGTGACCCCGCCCAATACGCCGACATCTGGGCCCCGATCCAGTTGGCAGTCGAGAAAATTGTAGAAGGCAATAATGACGCGCTATTGATCACTGATTTCGAAGAATGGCAAAAGAACATTGAGGTTACCCGTACCGCTTTTCTAAAAATCCCTTTCTCCAAATGGTTGGAAAAAGGAAATACCATCCATTTCTTTATCGCAGATTATAAAGAAGGTACCGTTGATAAACACCTTTATTTCACTGTTTTTAATTGTGGCAATCCGAATGAATCCAGCATGATTTCCAAACTGGAATCTAAACTGGGGCCATTAACCACAAGGTTTGATTTATCTAACAAATCTTATAAACTGCGTACGGATTACCCGGGCGAGAAGTCAGGCGGCGTATTTTATGACCCAAGCGGTAAAACTGATCATGCAAAGAATGTCCTGGATTTAAAGGATAGTTATGTGAACGGGCTTAAAAAAGGAAATCATTTTGAATTTTATCCTTTAGGTGTAGACTGGAATACCATTGCTAACCTTCATACCAGCTACGCCAGTCAGCATCAGTTTAACGACTTTTTCAGAAAGCTATATATTGATTTAAGTAATCAAGACAGTTATACATTTGGCGATTTTGAGGTAAAAGTCTCCGATGTCAGCGCTGATTTTGAAAATTTCACCAAAACTGAAGAAGCAAAAAAGCACAAACCAAAATTAACCAAAGGAGCCAATGGGGAGGCGAAGTTTGACGATCAGGAAACAGATAAGATTGCATTGGCATGTTATGGTACTGATGGGAAGATAAAAGAACAATGGATTTATAAATCAGTAGCTGCTGTTCCTGTAAATGAGGTTTTCAGCTTCAATAAATCCCTGTTTACCAACACCAAAACATCCGATACTAAAAACGTAGAGTTAGGCGTGTCTTTCGACCCCGGATTCAAACTGAAAAATATTCAAAATCCGGAAGGTTTACTGAGGGTCGACCTGCTATTGAATGCCGCAATGCCTAATCTTATGGGCGAAAAACTCTCCAAATTCCAATGGATGAACGCTAAACGTACAGCGAATACCGCTTTGTATGAGTCAGTAAAAAACACCTTACAAGAGCTTAATCCAGCTCATAAGGTCATTTATTCCTACTACATCAAAACTCAACAATAATTAACCGTAATCTCTAATCAACTATAAAATGGAATCTACATCAGCGTACATCGTCTCTATCGTTACTGCCTTAATTTTTCTGCTACTGGCAGCCATCATTGCCAATGCCATAAAATTTGAGGGTGGCAGTAATCCCAAAGATCCACAGTCACGGAAGACCTGGTTTTGGATTTTAGCGATCCTGAATCCGGCAGTCGGCTTCTTATCAGGCTATTTTGTATTCAAGCCAGACGCAAACATGATGGTCGTAAATAATTATGTAAATGCTTTAAGCATAGGAACCGTAATTGGATTTGTCTTGTATCTCCTGTTGGGATTCATCCTGAGTAAAGTGTTTGCCAACGGTAAAATTGGTCATTGGTTTTAAATTCTAAAAGCATATTTCAATGGATAAATTATTTGTCATCGCAATAGGCGGTACCGGAATGCGTTGTTTGGAATCTTTCACTCACTTATGTGGCATTGGAATGTTTGACAACCAGGAAATAGAAGTATTAACCTTAGATACGGATCAAAACAATGGCAATAAAGGCAGGGTGGAAGAACTCATTACCTTATACAACCAGGTCAAAACATCTGGTGCATCTGTGGGTGGAACACCCAATGCCAATACGTTCTTTTCAGCGAAACTGAACCTGCACCGGTTCTGGACCAATTACTCTGGTCCGGGAAGAGAGAATTATAAAAACATCAGTAAAATTTCCACAGGTACGCCGGAGCAGCAAAAGGCGAATAAACTGATCTCTGATTTATTCCTGGATACCCGATCTGTACAGGAGTTTGCTCTGGAACACGGCTATCGTGCACAAACCCATTTGGGCTCTATGCTGATGTATCATGGAATTGTTGAAGCGGCAAGGAATATCCTAAAAGGAGCTGCAGTACAATCTCAGGAACGGGAGTTAGATGCTTTCATGGGAAAGCTTGAAAAAGCAGGTGCTTCGGCCAGGGTTTTCATTTTCGGATCTGTATTTGGTGGAACCGGAGCATCCTCTATCCCGGTAATTCCCAAAGCGCTTCAGGATTTCGTAAAGATCCGTTCCAATGGAAATTCGAGCATAGATTTCTCTAAGGCAAAGTTTGGCTCCACCTTGCTGACGGAGTATTTTACGTTTAATAAGCCCGATGATCAGCAGAAATCAAATAAAGCGAATAGCATTATTGCAGATTCTTCTTTCTTTCCATTGAATAGTCAGGCCGCACTGCAGTTTTACCAAAGTGATCCCACGGTGCAGAAATGCTATAAATTATTGTACCATATCGGCTGGCCGATTGAAAGTAAAAAGATAGACGGCAACAATGCCTCCAATCAGACAATCACCGGTGGAACGGAACAAAAGAATCCATGTCATATCACAGAGTTGCTCTGCGCCTGTGCTGCCTACGACTTCTTTACCCGTGCCGATGGTTTTAATAGCACAAAGGCGGAATATTTATATAAAGCGGTAGAATTTAAAGACAATTCCTTCAATTTCTCTTTTGATGATTTTATCGGAAAGGAACATAAATCAGGTGAAATATTTGTCAACAAATTAGGGGCATTCTTCTCCCTGGCACACATCTCTTTAACCAAGAACGGTGCTGCTTTTGATGATGCCGGTATCAAGGGGTTTATCAGACAATGTGAAAATCAGAAACTGAATCAGTACAGCACGATTACCGATGTAGAATGTAAAGACATCAACGAGTATTTCAAGCTTTTCGCCTATACTTTTAAAGATGCAAGGTTTGTACCCGGCTGGCTTTACCAGGTAAGGAACTCTGTGGCTCCCGGCCGCTTCCTGTTTGACAGCAAGGCTTTTCCGGACAATCAGACGGAGCTCAAAAAACTAGATGTGGGAACGATCTTCCTTGATGATAAACACCATTGGTCGAAAGGAGGGGTGTTTGGTAACAGATACGACACTTTTGTGGAAAAGCTCATCAATACCGGACCTAAGGATGAACAGAAAGTAAACACCGTAAAAGAGAAATTCCTCGCTCACATTTTTAATGCACTTACCATTTCACAAAACTTCGATATAAACTAAAGGAACATGTCAGATAAAAGAATAAAAGCACTGGCGATAAAAGTTCAGGCTAAAACAGAGCCAAATGGGGTTGAATTTGCCTGGGATAAAATCCCTCAACTGGAAGTTTTTACTAAAAACATTTTAATCCCGGAAATAGCGGTCGACAAAGACGGAAACTCTTCTGTTAATATTGGAACTATCGTTTCCGGAATCCCCTCTGTATTTGCCCGGGCAAACTTATTTAAAAGTGCGCTGGATAACATTCAGGATAAAGACGCTGATGCTGCGGGATTAATGCTGTTTTACAAATCTTTGATCAGTGAATGGAAGGGGTTTATCAGCTGTATCGCATTAAACTACAAGGATATAGAGGTAAATAGAATTCATTTGGCGTACTCGGATGGGCAGCAGCTCATCAATACTGCAAACATCTATGAGCCTATAGGCGCATTTGGAAATATGCTCTTTGAACGGCAGCCCTTGTGGTGCGATCAATCGCTGGCAAATAATACGGATAAGATCCCCTTTATTGATGTCATCTCGTTTAAAGGGAGTGTGGTGGGTGGAACTTCTCCCGACAGCTTTTTATTTACCTCTGTAGCCTATAATATTAGGGAGAAACTGCCCTTTGTCAATGTACAGAACGGAAGATTTATAGATCCTTTAAAATCAGAACTTAATCCCCAGGAATTGTTTACGCTATACGGTTACGCCAAACATATTCTCAAAAATATAGAGCAATTCAGGTCCAATTATGGCGGCCTGGAAGCGTTCATCAGGCCGGAATATGGTAATATGTCGGGCTGCCTGCAATCCTGGATGGAAGAGATGGTTGTTTATCAGGAAAAGAAAGGATATCCGAAACTTGAACATCAGTCTGCACCTGAAGTTGGAGCCTTGTTTAATTATCCTTTCAGCATTCTGTTTAACTATTCTACGGAGTTGTTTGGCTCTGAAGGCATCATTTATAATGAATCGAAAGAGGGCAGCATCAGCTTTGACCCTAAAGACCTGCTGCTGCCAGATACAACGGAGATTGCCCAGATCGATTTTGGTAGAGAAGGAATGGAAACCAGAAACTATCTGAAATCGAAACCTATATTGCTGCTGGCAGCAGAAACTAAAGGGCAACCAAACAATTATGCTTACTTCACTTTACCCTTAACGCCATTGGCCTTAAATGTTTTTGGTGCCACACTGGAGGCATTGGTCGGCATTTCAGAAGCTTCAAATGTAAAGTCGCGAATTACCGCTATTTATGATCCAAATGATAAAAACGGAGAGCGTTTAACTGTCAACCTGAGACTCTATACAGAAACGGGAAATGAGATTGTTAAAGAGGTTATTTATAAGGTCACTTCTACTTCCATAGAAGGGAAGGATATTTTAATGTGGCCTAATTTCATTTCCAAACAATGGAACCGGTATTTTCTCTATTCAGAAATTCCACATAATGATGCCAAGTTTCAGGCAACACCCTTTATTGGTAATGTGGAGGATGATTTCTTCCGGATTGTACTGGATGAAAAAGGAGTTCCGCTGTACCTGGCTAACAACGGCAAAGCAGCCGTAGTTCCCGAGAAATATGGCAATATTAAGGCGCAATTACATGTGGCTTCGAATAATGCAGTAGCTGATAATAAGTATAAATATGAAATTTATGAGAGCAATCAGCCTTTCAAAGGGCTGAAGTTTGCCCATGCAGGAATTGATTGTGGCTTTGGAATCATTCGTTACGATGGATCTGGAAATACACAGTCCTTACCGGTCAATATGCTGAATTCTCCAAGAGCATTGTCTGCGGCATTTTTAGGGGTTGATTTCGGAAGTACTAATTCTTCCATCGCCTATTTTTCTGACCATAGAAATGAAGTTTGTGAAAGTTTAAAGCTGACGAATAAAAGAGTTTCGCTGTTGTCTACTGATGCTAAAAATAACGATAAACGTCCGGCGGTGGAAGATGAGATTTTCTTCTTCCAAAATGACGAGATCCTTAGCAACTCTATTAAATCCGTGCTCACGATCCATGATTCCAGAAGAATTGTAAACGAGGGCAACATCCTGAGCGATTCATTGATGGCGCAGGCAGTAAAAGGCGGATTTCCTTGCTTTGAAAAAAATCTGCCGATTGAAAATGCAGAAGACAACCGGTATATCCTAAGTTACAATAGAATTGGAAGGGCGGAATTGGTTTACAATATGAAATGGTCTTCTCAGCCTATCGATAAGAGTTATAAAACGGCTTATCTAAGTTCTTTACTCTTACATGTGTATGCACAGTTGTTCATCGAAGGTCATGAGCCCCATACTTTAAAATGGTCCTATCCATCCTCCATGGGCAAAGAATTGTTGAGCGAATACCGGGGAATTTGGGACTCACTTAAAGAGATCTCACCGATCGTTGGCAATGTTAAGCTGAAAACCTATCCGCCTTCCGACCTCTCCGATATTGGCGAAACGACTGGCAACAGTACCTGGGCAGCGGCAGCTGCGACATCAAGCTGGGGCAATAGTCAGGTTGAATCTCCCGTGTCAGACTCCGGATGGGGCACAACAGCTTCGGGCGGCGGATGGGGAACGGAAACTCAAGTTCCTGCAGTTGCCACGGGTTGGGGCAATGAAGCTTCAAAAAAAGTTGCGGCTGCAATAAATATCGAGACAGAAACTGCAGCGCTGAGGTTTGATTTTAGAACATTGAGTAATGAAGAGTCACTTTCTGAAGCCTGTGCAGTAGCGAATTACCTGGTCAGGCCAAATGGTGGTTATTCCATTAATCCCGGTGAACTGGTGCTATGTTTTGACATAGGCGGCAGTACTACTGATATTACCGCATTGTGTCAGATGGAGGGTGGAAAGGCAATGATTAAACAAAACTCCATTCGTTTTGCGGCAGAGCGGGTGGCACAGGCAACTAAGTTTTCTCCCAATTTCAAAAACGTTTTGTTGAGGATGTGCGAAAGGAAGAATATCTCCATTCAGGGATTAAATAATGGAAGCAATAAATTTTCTGAAAATACTGCTCCTTATTATTTTGAACAGGTGGTAGACCGTCTGGAGGCCGCGGATTTTGAAACCTTTTATCTTTTAATCGCCGCAGAATGTAAGGAGATGATGAGTATTAATCTATATGTGACGGGATTAATTATGTTTTATGCAGGGCAGCTGGCTTACAAATTAAGAAACGAAATCGTCAAATCAGAGGATGCACCACCGGCAGTTAAAGCCATTCCTCCTAAAATTAAAATTGCTTTTGCAGGCAAAGGATCCAGGATTTTCGATTGGTTTACTGCAGTAGATCCAAAAGCGGCGGACGATTATTATACGCAAATGTTTATCAGAGGGATGGGAGGTGAAAGTGTCGCGAGGGCAACCATTACGCCGATTAATACCAACCCTTTAAAGATCATCGACATCAATTCTCAGCGCGGAACCGATAATGCAGACGTGAAATATGAGGTGTCAAAAGGTTTGGCCATTCCGACGAACATTACGAGCATTTTGGTGCCGACCAATAAACAGGCGATTGAAATACTTGGAGAAGATAATTTCTGTGTAATTACCCCTGCCGGAGAATTCAAATACCTGGAATCCACCAATTCTATCACACCGGAGATGCTGGAACATATCGGGAATCACTTCATCTGTTTGCCTCCGGAAGGAAAACCACATTGCCCGAGGTTTATGGATTTTGCCGATCTGTTCTATAAAGTCTCTTCCAGCATGTTTGGCTTAAAAATGAATGCTGCAGATTTTATGGCCGGATTCCAGGACATGAATATTGAAAATTACATTAAAGGAGAGCCTGGTTTCATCAAAGCGCAAAAGCGGAAACATGACGATCAGAAAGCCTTTGACTATGTGGCGCCGGTCATCATTTTAGAAGGAATGAAATTCTTTGAAAAACATCTGCTTAAAGGAATCCAAAAACAATAGGCCCAATGAAATTCTGTGTATTAGCGAAAATCTCTAAGCGTTCCGTTTCTTTCTGGTATCAATCAGACCGGAACGCTTATGCGCCATTGAGCCTAACGGAATCAAATGAAGTTCCCTTATACTTTTACGTGAATGGCAACGATTTTATTTTTGGAACTGCAGCAAGAGACCGGTTTAACAGACATGATCCGAATGCTTATGGCAACTATTTTGAAATTATAAAGGACCCGGGTAAGCATTTCAGTATTTATGGCAATAAAAAGCCAGTTAAACAGCTTTTCTATTATGGTGTTGAGCAATACCTGTCTCATTTTCTAAATACTGTTTTATATAAAACAGATTCCATTGAATCTTACCGACAGCATTTCCCTCTTCGCTTTTTATTTGATACTGATATTGAAGATAATGAGAAATCGCTGATAGCACACCTGTTTAAAGAAGCTGGTTACTTTAATTTAGAAGGGGTTGATTTCAATAAGGCGCTATTTGGGGTGCTGACTAAAAAAGCAGTTTTACCCAAAGGAAAAGCCGTTTTGTTATTAAGTAGCGTGGATGATGTGCTGTATCTGAAACTCTATAAAGAGCTTATGAATGAGGCGGTTGGCTCTTTTAAACTGGAAGGGCAGGGCGCTGATCCCAGGGTGAAAATTCTGGCAGATATGATTGTGGAATACATCATTGTTCAGAACTCTTATTTATCAATTGATAAAGATGCGGAGATCGCTGCTTTGCTTCCCTTTTGTGTTCGTATGCTGGAAAATATAAATCCGATTATAAAAGGTGATGCGGAATTAACTGATGGAAACAAGTATTGGTTTAGGGTAAATGAGCGAAACCTCAATGACAGGCTTCAATATTATTCAAATGATGGAATGATCTATACTGCGATAGATGATCTTTTGAAATCCGCCGGTTTAGTCGAACAAGAGGTCATCATTCTATTGGGTACAGAGGAAATCAGTACTTCTTATTTCTCAAGTAAGCTGCTCAGGAAATACCCTTATGTGCTGGCGGTAAAAGCTGCGGATATCGGAGATGCGATGAAAACTGTTTTTGCAGAGATTTCTGGTTCAAATTATACGGCTAAATCAAAACCCGCAGTTACGCCACCCGTAATTCCAGTACCGGCACCTGTATTGGCAAGACCTACACTTCCCACACCAAAGCCGCCACCTCCATTGCCACCAAAAAGAGCGCAGCCTGTTTCCGCCCCGCTGGCAAACATTCCCAAATTACCGGAACCAAAACCTGTAATACCCACAAAAGTTAAGGCGGTTAAACTTCCGCCACTTCCACCTAAAAAATAAACAGAAAATGGCTATACAACTAGAAAAAAACAAATCAATATCGATTGCAAAGGAACAACCTGGTTTGAATCGCATCATAGCTGGCTTAGGCTGGGACCCCTCTACAGTTAACGGACATGCTGTAGATCTAGATCTCTCCTTATTTATGTTGGCTGAAGACGGGAAACTGGTCGCAGATGAATATTTTATCTTTTACAACAACGCTTCGAGTCCTGATGGTTCTACGCATTATCCCGGCGACAACAGGGGAGGAGAAGGTGATGGAGATGATGAGGTGATTCATATTGACTTGTCTAAAATAGATCCGAAAATAGAGTTTCTCTATTTTGCAGTCACCATCGATCAGGGGAATGAAAGAGGCCATCATTTCGGTCATGTGCAGAATTCGTATATCAATATCAGAGATGCTTCAGATCAGTCTGTTCTGTGCCAGTATCAGCTAAAAGATCATTTCACAGATGAAGATTCCATCGTCATTGCAGCGATCTCCAGAAATGGAGGAGAATGGAGCGTGGAGGCACTTGGACAGGCCTTTTCCGGAGGCTTAAATACACTAGTAGAATTATACCAATAAAAATATAACTATGAGCAGTTTTAATTTAAGTAAGGGCGACAGGTTCTCCCTTTCCAAGGCAGCGCCTGGACTAACAATTGTAAAAATTGGCATGGGATGGGATCCTAATGATGAACCCGGCGGACCAGAATTTGATCTTGATGTGTCTGCGTTTTCAATCGGTAATGATTTTAAGATCCCTTCGGATTCTTATTTTACTTTCTATGGCCAGATCCGCATGGGAAACAAAATAGAAGACAAAATAGAGAAGGGGCTGTTTAGGCCTCTTACCGAGGATGGGGCGATTACCGGGGCCATTGATGACCCGGATGGTTCCAGAAGTGATGGCGATGATGATGAAGATATGTTTATCGATTTGACAAAAGTTAGCCACAAAATTGAACAGATTATCATTTGCTGTACGATCTGTAAATATCCTCACGACAACAATAAAGACCGCAGAACATTGGATCTGAACTTCGGACAGGTAAATGATTGCTATATCCGTATCGTCGACGAAAGGAGTGGTGATGAGATTCTGCGCTATGATATGAAAGACCAGTATACCAATGAAGATGCTGTGGAGTTCGGACGACTATTCCGTGTGGGGGATACCTGGGAATTTGAAGCCATGGGCAGAGCCCATACCGGGAGCTTGCAAACATTAGTAGATATGTACACCTGATAAATAGAAATTATGGCATTTGATTTAAATAAAAATAATGGCGCTGATCCGGACTCATCGGGTAAAAAATCAGCTTCGTCCAAGTTTGATCTTTCAAAAGGAAAACTGGAAGGTGCGGACGCATCTGTAATCCCTTCAAAGTCGAAAAACGTGATCATTGGTTTAGCCGGATTGCTGATCGTTGGAGGAGGGATTTGGTATTATAACGTTGGCAAAAACACCGAAACAACAGATCCGGTGGCAAACAGCACATCGGTCGAAACGAGGCCTTCAGATACAACGCTTGCGGTGCCAACTGTCGGCGAGCTTGCCAAAGATAGTCCTGCAGCTGTAGAAAATACCCCCGCTGTTCCGGTTGAAAATACGACTGCTGTTCCTGTGCAGACCAGCTCCGTCAGTAACAATTCAATAAAGACAAAGTTAAACCATAAAATTCCGGCAACTTTTGCTCAGGGATCGGCTGCTTTTAATCAGATCGATCAATCCCTGATCAAAGGTATCGTATCTTATTTAACGGAAAACCCGGATGCATCCATCCAGATAAACGGATATGCGAGCAGCGATGGAACTTTGGAAATCAATCAAACCGTGTCTCAGGCGAGAGCCGATGCATTTAAGAAATACCTCATTTCAAAAAATATTGCGGAAGACAGGGTACTGGCATCAGGAAAAGGAATTGAAAATCCGATTGCATCAAATGGTACGAATGCCGGAAGAAAAAAGAACAGAAGAGTGGAGATTATATTCCCATAAATTAAGAAATATCGCCTGTGGCTAAGAGAAGAACCAAGAAAATTACAGCGAAAGGAAGAAGCCTTAAAGAAGTGCTGATTTTATTAGGCATCCTGTTTAGTGCAATACTGTTTATGATAAAAGTGATTACCGGGGGGATGAGCTGGTTTGAAGTCTTTACACCAGTACTTTTGGCATTTTTCATTGTTTTCCTATTGTCGGTGTTAAAGGCAGCCCTTAGAAGAGTATAATTTATCAAAACCTGCAAAGCCTAAAACTTTATGATTCCGTGCTTTTGTAGGTTTTGATAATTTTTCTCTTTTAAGTTGTATTTTAAATAAGCCAGCAATGGTTGCAGTATTCATACCTGGTTGGCGCCAATATCAGCTACATTATAACAATGGCCTAAGTCATTAAATATTTTCAATTACATATTGTTATTTTTACTGCTGATCACAGAGATGCCGTTGAGATGGCTGGTAAAAAGAAGCGGAATATCCTGATCGTGTCCGGTTAAGTTATTTTAGCAGTATTATTGCGTATAAATCAGATGAAATATGTTTACCCTTGAACAGATTAAACAAGCACATAGCAAGGTGAAATCCGGCGCAGACTTTCCTAAATATATTCAGGAAATTAAAATATTAGGGGTTACTGCTTTTGAAACCCGGGTAAAGGATAGCTGCACGGAATATTTCGGAACCCATGGATATAGAACGAGCTCAATACCGATGTATGAGGACCTGATCATAGCGGCCGTTTGTGATAAAGAAAGGTTTGAACATTGCCTCAAAATTCATCAGCATGGAAAGACGGATTATTTTGAATTTTGCAGAGATTGCGCAGCAACAGGAGTGGAGAAGTGGGTGGTTAACCTGGATGAAATGACCTGTATTTATTATAACCTGGCAGGAAATAATGTCTTGATGGAACGCATACCTCAGTAAAAATGCCAACCAATGTTCATTGATCTTGCTGATTAGAAAAGCATGGTTTAAAATAATCTGGTGGAATGAAAAACAAACTCAGAAAAATCATTATTGACAATTCGAAATACCTATATACCGTTACAGATAAATATCACTCAGAAACGGAAACAAATACGCTTACGCTTAAGGTCTTTTTAGAAGGATACAAACAAAGCCCATTAATCATAGATTTTTTAACGTCTGACCATTATTATATGGGGCAGGTTTTAAAATCAGGTATCTCTTTGGAAAACAAAAAGACCGATTCAACGGATATTATCAATATCAATGAACCAGGACTTGTACGTAAATTAATTTTGCAGGGCATTAAAAACGGTTGGACGGGAATAATTAAAATTGACAAGCAAAACGGACTGAGCTATCTGGTCGAATTGGGATATGACGCTGCTTTGGATTTGATGACTTCAAAAAGCTGACAGATTAAATAGCCAGCTTTTTGATCATATCTTAACGAATTGTATGGACGATTACCTTATTTAGGATCAGCCTTTGATTTTACTTCTTTGGTCAGCTCTTGCGCTGCTTCCAGGTGTTTTTTCAAAACCGGTAATTGTTTTAAACTAAATGTCCTCAGGTCAGCGTCCTTGGAATTACTGGCTGCAGTAAAAAGTTCGATGATATTCCGATTGCTTTCTATCATCATTTTAACAAATGCCAGATCTGTTTTAGGTGCGCCTTTTAAGGAAGCCTGAGGAGCCAGCGCTACATTTTTCTGAGTAGAAAGTTTGTCTAATTCCTTTTTAATCTCTGTATGATCGTTGAAAACCAGGAGCGCATAATCCTTAATCTTGTCGTTGGTTGTAGTTTGACGGGTATTGTTACTCACCGTAATCTCTACTTGTTGTAATGCTGCAATGGTACTGATCAGCTCTTTATCTGACATGCTTTCCAGGTTTTGCAGTTTAGCTTTCGCTATTGCATTTGCCTTTTCAATTGCACTAAAGGCGATATTGGTTGCGTTTTCTTTAGAACCGGCTCCTCTGCTCTGATTGATTCCTTGCGACAATCCATCACCACTCGCATTAATTACAGAGCTACTGGGGTTTTTAAGGCCAGCGTTAATGGTGGTTATTTTTGTACGTTTCTTTTTCTCCTCACCGGATGAATTTCTGGAACTGGAACAGGAATAGATCAGACAGGATAACAGGGCTGAAGTTGCAATGATGCGAAGTGAGTTCATGGAGCCTTTTTTGTTCAAAGATAAGCTAAAAAATATGATTTAATACCTCAGGAAGCTGGAGCTGATTCAATATCTGGTCAGAAAGATGAGACCTAAAAGCAAATTGTTAAACGACCAGGGTTTATTTCATCTCAATAATTTCGCTGGCAATTTTACCATCCCAGATATATTTCACACGCTTTTTGCTTTCCTTATATTTTAGTTCTTTCTGGTCAGGATCTATGACCTCTCCATCGATGATGTCTTTGATAATTAAAGAGGCGCCAAGACGATGTTCGGAGGGGAATAGTAATTTCTCTTCGTGGTACAAAACACCGGCATCGCTGACGTTGCTCTTTCCGGGTAAGTTGATGAAATCTTTTCCTGTCCATCCAACATAGTGATGATCGGTAGGAACAGCGCAGGCCTCACCAAAGAAACCAATCCGGTAGATCGCTTGTAAACCCGCTAATCCCATATTGTCCAGTATCTTTCCTTCAGTGAAAGTTTGCTCTCCTTTGGTAATCAGAATTGAGGTCCGGCCAACGGTATGGAGCGCAGGATCCAGGATCTTGATTTCACATAGAGAGAGGTGTTCCTCATCATTTGATCGGTTGGGGTATTTATTGAAGCCGTACATCCATAATTTTCCTTCTTTATCATTATTGGTTCTAAGTGCCAGCAGACCTAACCAAATAAATCCGGAACGTTGTTGTTTCCCAACCATATAGGTTACTTTATGCCAGGGCGCATGAAAATCCTTGATCAATGTATTGTTATAAGCTTCGCTTTTAATGATCACCCTGGATCCGGCAGTCAATGAATCTAATACAACTCCCCTTAAACCAGGATAATCACGTATGTAGGCGACATCAGCAAAGACGCAGGCTGTATCATTTGTTTTTTTGTTCCAGAGATTAAAATTTTCATCAACGGCATAAGCTGCTGCACGCTCTTGAGCCTGTACACTAATCGAAAGCAGGATTAGCAATGCGATAGACACTTGTTTAAACATAGCGCAAAGAAACAAAAAAAAATAATTGAGATTCAATTTATAGGTTCAAACATTCCTATGTAGGTCTGTTTGAGGTGTATCCTAAAACCGGAGAAATCAGATCGTAATTATTCCACTCTTTACGGCATAAATAACCAAGCCTGCAATGTTTTTCGAACCTACTTTTTCGAACAACCTGGTGCGGTAACCCTCCACCGTACGTACACTTAAAAACAATTTATCTGCAATTTCCGTATTGCAATATTCTTCGCAAATGAGCTTAAGCACTTCTATTTCACGTTCGTTTAGCCGGGCATCTTTTTCCTGTAAACGATGCATGAAATTTATCCCCAGCAGCTCTTTGGCCATGGTTGCCGATAGATCATCGTTAAAATAAAAGCCTTTGGTGTGTACGTTTACAATAGCTTCCAGTATCTCTTCCGGTTCGGCATTTTTTGAAAGGTAGCCTGAAGCACCCAAACGCATCGCGTTTAAAATATACTTATCCTCATTATGCATAGAAAGTACCAATATTTTAACGTCTGAAAAATGTTGACGAATATAGGTTATAGCCTGCATGCCATCCATTTCCGGCATTTTAATATCCATCAGAATTACATCGGGTTTATTATTGGTAATTTGAGCAATAAGGTCTTTGCCGTTTGTTGCTTCTATAATTAAATCTAGTTGGGTGTAGTCTTCTAAAGTGAATTTTAAACCTTCACGGAATATTTTATGATCATCAGCGATAGCTAACTTTATTAAGTCCATAGGTTAAAGGTATGGTGATGTCTAAGTAATTTTAAAATTCAAAAACATGGTATAAATATAACCTGCAATAAGTTAATTATCAAGTTTATTGATGTTTAAAGTAATCGTGGTTTGTGTGCCTTTTTCCATTTCTGAATAAGTTTTGATATCGGCTTTGATCAATTGAGATCTGCTTTGCAGGTTTTTTAACCCAAAGCCATGCACTACCGTTTTTTTATTAAATCCGATACCATCGTCTTTGAAGTTTAAGCAAAGCAATTCTGCTTCTTTGTTTAAGGTAATCTCTATTACAGAGGCCTGTGCATGTTTTATGGCATTGCCAAACAATTCCTGCACCATACGGTAAAGCGTAATTTCTACTTCCGGCTTAAAGCGTTCTCCTTTTAAATTTTGACTGTAATTGACCTGCATGCCTGTGTTTTGCTGCACGTAATTACACAGATCTTTCAGAGCATCGGCCAATCCAAAATCTATTAAAACCGGAGGTAAAACATTATGAATGATGTTGCGTATTTCCTGTATACATTCGTCGGTTAATTTACGGGTACAGGCCAGCAAGGCTGATGCATTTTCGGCATTGCCGGATAATTTATCAATGCGGTGCAAATTTAATTTAATGGCCGATAGCACCTGTCCTACACTATCGTGTAGATCAACTGATAAACGTTTGCGTTCGCTTTCCTGTGTTTCAAAAATGGCCCGCAAGAAACTGTTCTGTGCTTCGGCTTGCATTTTACGTTTTTCTTCCTGGTATTTTAGCGTTTTTCGCTGGTAAAGGATGACAAATAAAAACAAAAATACCAGCAGCAAAACTACCACAAGTGTACCAATAATGAGTACTTCGGTTATATCGGTTTCCGGGGTTTGCAAAGTAAGGCAATTGCGAATAAAGAGTTAGCGATTATATTAATGACAGAGTGAATGGTCCAAAAATTTGGAGATAGCGATCCTAGCGACCTCATGAGCATAAATAAAAAAATATTGATACTACAATACGATAAAACTCCGGCACTTATCCAAAACATGGGTTGCTTTTCGAGACGAACAATTTCAACTTGAGCAAGCAATTGCCAGAAATATAACAAAGACAATAAAATTAAGGTTACGCTTAAAATTGTATTTCCAATAGAAGGGAATTTTAATAAACCTTCTATAAAAAAGGCATTAATTAAAATAAGAACTCCGGCTATTCCGGCAAATACTCCGGAGATCCTTTTTAAAGTTAATTTATTAAATGCATTAAAATAGATTAACGCATAAAAAAAGACACTTACCAATAGAAATAAATGAATTAAGGGCGCATTGTTGGCACGCCCTCCAGTGGTAATTAATGTGATGTTTAAGTGCCTCACCAAAAGCAAACTAAAGTCGAATAGCGCCGAAATTATAAAGAAGACAGCAGCAATTTTTTGCAGGTGATTTAAGTGTCTGCGGTTAACGATCGCCGCTGCTATGGGCAAAAGTGCCGACAAGCTTGATAAGTTTTGTAAAAGGAGAGGCGTTGACATGATCGGTTCTTTAACTTGTCATTTTATTTTCCGGACAACCCGCACCGCCGGGACATGGAGAGGCTTGTTCTGCCATCGTATACTTTACGGTATCAAAAGACATGGCCATCATTACCGTTTCTGAGCCTGTCGGAGCCATTGTTGGAACCTGCTCCGGAATTTGATCTATGCCATCTTTGTCGCTGCCTACCAAGATCAGGTGTTTTACACCATAAGCGCCAGCAATCCAACGCAAAAAATTGCTGATGGTAATAAAAATACGTTGAACCCAATTTAGCCTTAATTCATTCGCATAATAGATACGGATGCCCAGGCAATCGGGCTGGTTAAGGATCTGCTGTAAAATCTGATTACCAAAAAAATGTGAAATCGTTTCATTGGGATTCATGATGCGATAATTTGTTGTCCAGGCAGCGGCAATATTTGAATCTATTGGATCGCCTTCAGTACCATCGATCGGGTGTTGTCTGTTTTTAGTTTCCATTTTTATAAGGTTCGTTTAGTATGGTTTATTAAAATTAGAGATTTATCAACTGTATTTCAAAGACTTAGCGTCAATAAGTTGCCTTTTGCCAATAATTGCGTAAAAGCCATATCGCAGCTGCGTACTAATACGCGTGCAGAAACCGTGTCGGCTACCTTGTGTATCATTTGCATTCATTAGAACTTTAATCTGTCAAAAAAAGCGAATCTAAATGAAGGACTTATCATCCTTTGATTGTAGTCAAAAATCCCTAATGAATGAATCATAAATTTTAAAAAAAATGGAAAGTAAAGATGAATCCCTAAAAGTTCCCTGCTGTCCGGAATTATTAAAAGACAGCAATTGCGATGTATTGGTTTTTACGCGCACATTAAATTATCCACTGGCCATAAGAGGGCAGGACAGGCAAACGGCCCTGATGGCCCAGCTATTAATTAGCTTTAGGTTAAGCCGGTGTACCATAGGTAATGTATTGGGTGATCCGGTTTATACAACGACCTTATTGCCCGGCGAAAAAGTACGGTTGGTTACTACCGATAGAAGAAGTCAGTTTACTTACGATGCCAGTACCCAGCTAAGCTACCGTTCTGAACAAATATCAGAAGAACAATACTTTATGAAAGCATCTCAAAGTTATTTTTCTGATATGGAAAACAACCAGTCGGGGCATCAAAGCAGCCAAAATAAAGACCATTGGGACTTTAGCGGCGGCTCGAGTACTAGTATAGATATCAATCCATTTAGTCCGGGTGTGGATAGCAATAGCAATGCTAACAAAAATCACAATGGCTCCTCTACCCTGGATTATTTGAACAGTCAAAGCAGTAATATGCGGGCGTCGGCAAGTCAGGCGGTAAATGCGACACATAAAGCACATTCCATTTCGATTGGCGAGGTGGCCACCAAGGTACATGCCGAAGGCCAGTCGGAAGATCATTTCGAGTCTTCTTCCCGTGAGTTTTCAAATCCTAATGGTTGTCATGCCATCTCGTACTTTTTTTATCGGATGAACAAAAAGCAAGTTGTAAAATTTGAATTGCTAAGTATTGAAAAACTAATTAGCGTTTCGGGATTTACAAATGTTGCTTTCGTAAATCCGACCATCACACCTGCAATGCGGGAAGAAGCCTTAAAAGAGTTAAACAAAGACTTAATTGCAGCCGGTATTTTAGATGATAAAGGCGAAATATCAGCTGCCTACCGTAAGAAATTTGAGTTTTCGATGGAATTCTCTTTACCAACTGCGGGAGTCATTGTAAAAGGCTGTCTGGATGAATGTAATACCTGCGAGCCTGCGGCAAGAGAACGTATCCATTTACAAAATGAACTTTTACGTAAGCAAATAGAACTCCTTGAAAAATCACAGGAGTATCGTTGTTGTCCTAATGATTGTGATGCCGGGGAAGAAGATAGCTAAGCGTTGAGGTTGAAGACAACTTATCTAAAGTAAAAATAGGGGAGTCAGCCGAAAATCCTGTGAAAGAGTAGGCTTTTAAAATAATCAAAACTATGTATATTTCTATGCAAGGCAATTGGACCATACGAGTTACGGCCAAAAATGCAGCCTTTAAACAACAGTTTGTAGTGCAAGGCGCGACAAGCGGAAACGGGACCTATCCAGGTACAGTCGGCGCAGCCGATGTGGTAGTTAATGGTGCCATGTGGACCCTTAATATCCAAAATAATCCGGGTACGGGTTTCCAGAATTCTGATGCCCGGATTAAATTTCCAACCAAAGTAGGGGGAACCTACCAGTTTCAAATTCAATCCAATGATGCGGGGGCCGATCAGGATTTCGATGATTTGATACTGACCTGCATTACACCGGCCGGTTCTCAGGACTTTTTAGCCTATGGTCATGTCAGCACTTACAGCGGCAGCTGTTTATATAATCCCTGCTATCGCAGTCATTTTGTGATTGATCATCCTGATGCTTTAGAAAGGGCATTAAAGAACCCAAGAATACGTGAAATTATTGAAAAATATTATCCTGAGCGCATTCCGCCGGTTATTGTCAACCCAAATCCGCCAGATCCGGGACCTTTTAGACCCATTATGATTAACTTAATGGATGATCGTCAAACACCTGTTCGCATGGCCGATGTATTTAACATCGAAAAGGAAGAAAAGGCCATTGATACCAAAGCAGCCAATAAAAAAGCTACTGAAAATATCTCCCCGGAGAAAACGCTGAAATTTAGTAAAACCATCGAATTGGATTCCAAGGTCAGCAGTGTGTTGGCCGCAGCGCATCGCGATATCGTCGGCATTTTTGACAATGCCCGTTTTGGATGCAGTGTTTCCGATGGTAAAAACATCAGCTTAAATTTCGAAGAATATGACCGTACCACTGCGGAAAAACTTGGAAATCCATATACCGGTACCGGAGAGCGAAGAAATTTAGGCTTTGCTGTTACCGATATGAATGGTAACTATATTTTCCATTATAAACATACACTTAGTGATGTATTCGATGAAGTCTTTACAGACTTTGTTGCCGGGGAGAATGTTGCCATCCAGCGATTGCCGGATTTGATTGTCAGTATTCCTGGAACTACCGTTGGGGCACCTGTTTTGTACGAAAGTGCCTGTTATTTCAACGTAAGCCAAATTAAACGTATTGACATTTGCATCCCTGCATCGGTAATACCGAAACCTTTCAGCTGCTTTAATGGCAATATGATTGGCGCTTTAGGAAATGTAATCATAGGCAGCAACCAAAACAGTACGGCAAGTTTTGCTTTTGCTGCTATGGATAGAAATTCTGCTACTTTACATAACCATTTACATGCCGACGGCCGCATTACGAGCCATAATGTTCTGGCGCATTTGAATATAGATTGTGCCGCATGGGCAGGTATCGTAGATGTAAAAGGTTGTTTGTACAATACACAAAGGAAGGCTACAGACCCTATAATTGCCTTCTATACCATTAGATATAGCAAAAATATGTCGGAACCTTTTAGCTCCTGGAATTACGTAGCCGAGGGTTATATGGGCTATTTATTTCAAGGAATTGGTTTGGATCTATTACCCAAACTGATAGGTACGTACGATACTGTACCGTTAAAAGTTGATGGTGGTCCGGCAATTAAAGTGCCTTATTACTTAAACGTAGAGGCTCAGATTGAAGCAGGGATTCCCTGGATCCCATATGACAAAAACCGACTAATTCAGCTAAATACAAATATTTATCAGGGTACAGCACCCGGAACGGTTTATTTCCGTATGGATGGCTACGATGCTGCCGGAAAACATATTCCAGGTGCTACAGATATGATCGCCATGTTTATCGATAACAATTACCTGGGCTTTAGCTTAGATGATGTCTGGTTTGATGCTGATGGTGTAAACATTGTAAAAGCAGAGTGTAATTTATACCGCATTAAGGAGGCTTTTCTAAACAGTCCGTTAAACGTTAGATTTAAAGCCTGCGAAACTCACCCTAATTCTGTATTTCAGGATCATTATGACCTGTCTATCGGAAAATGCGGTACCTCTGCGGGTTTTGAAGTCAAACGATTGGGGAGTCTGATTCCAGAACCGACCATTTTACATGGTGATAACCCAAATAATAACGATGCACATGGTTGTCCTGGTTTTCGAGGTACGGCAGATGCGGGCAAATTTGGAGATTCCAATTCACACCAGATCACTTTCGTACCCTTACCTGTTCCGGCAGGAAAGTGGCTTGAACCTACTGAAAGTTATGCAACCGTTTCTATTGGTTTATCGGCATCAAAAAGAACAACCAATGGTTATGGAGCAGGTGCAAATGCAGCTCCCTATAGTATAAGCACGGGTGTAGCCATTGAACGTTTACCATAAACAATGTGCAATGACAGCCTATTTGTTTCTAATTTCTGTTCTCGCCGTTTGGCGTGTTACCCATTTAATACAAGCCGAAGATGGTCCTTTTGATGTAATTTATAAACTAAGAAAACTTGCAGGTGAAAGCTTTTTTGGTTCATTAATGGATTGTTTCTTCTGTTTATCTATTTGGGTAGCACTACCACTCGGAATTTATTTCGGCAACGACTGGATGGAGAAAGTACTGTTAACTCTTTCGTTCTCGGCAGCTGCAATATTTTTAGAACAAATTATGATGAAAAAGAATTAGCCTGCTCCAATTGTTGCACCTAAATTAATTTAATCACGCTTAAAAATTAAAACCATGAACTGCTGCGGACAAAAAAGGCAAAGCCTGCAATTTACTTCTGCTAATGATACTGATATACATGAAACAGAAAACGAAAATAATCTGACTACATCGGATCAAAAGCCCGTCTATTTTCGATATACCGGGGATGGCGAATTGCAGGTGAAAGGGGTCTTTAACATCACTTATACATTTTCTTCGTACAGGCCTCAGGTACTGATACACCCAGCTGATGTTTCGGTAATGAGGGGTTATGCAAGTTTAGTAGAGGTCAAAGAAACATAAGCCCATGTAATTACTGACGCAAATTCTGGATTTCGATTCAAACAAAAAGTCTGCATATCGTAAGATAGCAGACTTTTTGTATATCAAAATATATCGGTATCTTTATGTAGTGATATCTCCTTTGGATCGTTTACTAATCCTCTCTATTTCTATTTTTTGTCTCGCTCATTGTTAATTTTTAAGGTGCTAATTGTCTGATTTTACTAAAAATAGTCAAATGAATAGAACAGGTGATACCGGACGGTCCGGCAGTAGCTTGTAAGCAAACTAATATCTTAATGTTATGGAACAAGAATTCGAAATCATACGTGACCAGCAAAAAGAGGTATGGAATAAGTTTTCATCTGGCTGGAAAAAATGGGATGACCTTATGATGGATTTTTTACAACCTGTGGGTGATGAAATTGTCCGCTTGCTTAACCCTCAAAATAATGACATCGTGCTTGATATTGCATCAGGAACAGGCGAGCCTGGATTAACCATCGCTTCCAGGTTGGGCGCCGGAAAAGTAATCCTGACTGACCTCGCAGAAGACATGTTAGAAATTGCCTCTGAAAATGCAGCAAGGAGAAATATTGGAAACATTGATACCCGTGTTTGTGATGTTAGTAAACTCCCATTTGCAGACCACTCTTTTGATGCCATCAGTTGCCGGTTTGGCTTCATGTTCTTCCCCGACATGCAGCTGGCAGCTAAGGAAATGGCAAGGGTGTTGAGGCCAGGAGGAAGAATTGCCACAGCAGTATGGGACATTCCGGAAAAGAACTTCTGGGTGACTGCAATCATGGGAGCAATCAATAAAAACATGGAGCAGCCTGCTGTGCCGCCCGGAGCCCCGGGAATGTTTCGTTGTGCCCAAACGGGTGTCGTGTCTGACCTGTTTCTGAAGGCGGGCTTAACTGATATTTCAGAAGTGGAAATTGCGGGAAAAATGAATTGCAAGACAACGGATGTGTATTGGAACCTGATGACTGATGTAGCAGCTCCTGTTGTTGCGGCATTAAGTAAAGCCGATGAGGCTACGAAAGCTAAAATAAAAGCGGAGGTCTATGATTTAATGGACCAAAAATATGCTGATGGAAATGTGGTGATTGACTCCAGCGCTATTGTCATTTATGCGGAGAAATGGTCCTAGTGTTAAAAGACAGGTTTCAGTAGCGTACTGGAACCTGTCTCTCTGTTATAATTATTACAGTGTTTACCGTTTTGTCGATTTTCTCTTGTTACCGGGCTTTTGTGGGTTCGTGGCGGGTGTCGGTTGAGTGATTTTTCTGATATAGATGTGTTTAACATTAGATTTACCACTTTCTCTTTCATCCACTTCAAAGCGGTTGATGCTTTTTATTAAAGGCAGCAATTTATAGAACCCATAATTTCTGGAATCAAAATCTGGTTTTTTCTTCATCATCAGACTGCCCAGATCTCCAAGGTAAGCCCATCCATCTTCATCTGCCAGATCGGTAATGCTATCTGTAAAGAGTCTGATGATTCCGGGATCAACCTTGTTTAAAGGCTGTGTTTCCGCAGATTTAGTGCCGGTTGCGGTTTGTGACAGGCTATTATCTTCCGAAGGTTGCGACTTAGGTTTCAGGATCTCAATGTAGATGAATTTATCACAGGCAGTAATAAAAGGCGTAAGGGTTTTCTTCTCGCCAATCCCAATTACTTTCATCCCTGCTTCCCGAAGTCTGGTGGCCAATCGGGTAAAGTCACTGTCACTGGAGACAATACAGAAGCCGTCCACTTTTCCTGTATAGAGGATGTCCATTGCATCAATTATCAGTGCACTGTCGCTCGCATTTTTACCGCTGGAATAGCTATACTGCTGAATGGGGGTGATGGCATTTTCCAGTAGTACTTTCTTCCAGCCGGAAACTGTGGGTTTGGTCCAGTCGGCATAGATTCTTTTGAAGGTAGGTGTACCGTATTTGGCAATTTCCTCGAACATCTCTTTTACATTTGCGTAGGGAACATTATCTGCATCTATTAGTACAGCGAGTTTCAGGTCTGTCTCGTTTTTCATAAGCCTTGTCGTAGGATTTTGTTTAAAGATAGATAAACCTGTATCATTTTTAATTGTCGGACTATTTTTTAAAATAGTTACCCACTTTTGATACCTTTTCTACCCAGGCGCCTGAACTGGCTTGAAAAACGTATTCACTTAATCCTACCTCCTTTGCTTTGGGGGCCCAGTCATAGGTATACCCCAAACGTGTCCAGGGATAATGGTAATCTGTAGTAGCTGATAATGTTCGATAATAGGCGAAAACAATGTAATTATTAAACCATGAACTGAAACTCTCAGGACTATTACTACTTAGTGGCGCACTGGCTGTTTTAGTGTTGATCACCCGGCTGCCGGCCGGCCTGTACAAACGTTCGGGGTTTACCCAAACCTCGGCGATGTGCGTATTGCTTCGTTCATTAGCAGGGGGTAGGCCCAACAACTGACAGATACGCATTGTGGTATCACTTGTTGGAGAGAAAGAAGAACCTATGCGTGCTTTCATTTGCTGCGGGATGAATAGCCAGGATTCACCCCATACAGTAGTAATTGAATCACCAACCGGATAGCTGGATGGAAAACGCATAAAACTAGCCATCAAAACATATGGTTTGCCTTTAATTGTTTTCCATTGTAAGGACTTGTTTTCAGGCGTTAATGCCCATAACGTATCAATTATTTCTGAATCATCAGCCACCATTGCATCCAGTATGGCGCTTTGGTACAATTGGTTCATAGAAAGTACAGGTGGTTCCGGCTTTGATGGACTAACATTATCTTTTTTACACCCTACGAGCGTACCAAGCATAAGTAAAGCCCCTAATAAAAAAGGAGAGTAGTTAATTGTTTTTTCTTGCATTAGATTTTTTTTTATGTTTAAGGATTGAATGTTTGAAGATAATATAAAAATATGTTTATAGTATAATGGGTGGGTTTTACCTTCTAACTATAGATCACTAACTATCAACGAAAAAAGAGGTTTATTTTAGTGTATGCGTTGAAATTAACCTTTCTTGCATAGTGGAAGTGCTACATATTCATCTTGTTCATCTTTTTGATATAAAACAGTTTGCTTCGAATTAAAAAATCCTGGCATATAAAATATGATCTTAGAAATAATCGCCATGACAGCTTAAATTTTTCCTGGTGGTATAAGATCATAATTATTATTAAGTTTGAAATATATGAGATAAGTATATAATTCGTTGCATGTCAATTCTTTAGTGATATTTTTTTAAATGAAACAGCCAGGCGATAGGAACAAAGTAACCTCATTAAAGCTGGCTAAGTTCCATATCCCCTGAATATGCTGTAGACAGTCAAGGAAATTATTTAAAAGATAAAATGGCCGATATAAAATTAACAGCATTAATAGGTTCAGGATACAATAGCGAACCAGGTATTTTCTATTTAAAATTTAACGGGCATCAGTTTTGTCAAAGAAAATTAAAGACATGAAGACTTCGAAATTACAAATTGGGCTCATTTTTTTAATCGTAAGCTATTTGACAAATGATAGCCCAAAGGTAGAGGCTGACGCTGCAACTGTTATTTCTGACATATCGAAGAAAAACAGTAGAAATCATAACATAGAAAGAAAAACAGTTATTGATGCTCTGATATTGGATAATGATTCTTTAAATTTTACTGAAATATCGAAGGATGAGTTTCAGTCCTACAAAGGGAAATATAAAACAAGTTGCGTTTTGGATTCCGGACAATTTATCAGTAGTTCAGGTCTTTATGTGATTCAGAACTGCAAGGAAATTTGTGAAACTTACCTCGCAGAAAGGAATACAAATAGAAAAATGTTAATGCCTTCAACCTATGATGCAGGAATATTAAAGATGTTACTTTCTCCATCGTGTAATCAACTAGTCGTTTGTTCATCATATGATGGTCCTGATTATGGAAACTATTATGAATATAGAGCAGAAATTTTTTTATTCAATGTTTCAACAGGAATCGGGTTAAAAGGAATAATACCTTCTCTTAATTATTATACCAAAGACTGGTCAATTAATGATTTGACATGGGTGGATGAGAATACTATAGCTCTTGAACTGTATAATGGAACACGGACGGGTAATGAGGATAATTTGAAATTCAAGTATTTCAAGTCAAATTTAACTGCGAAATAGCAGTTAATAAAACGAATTAATGATTGAAAATAAACAGAAAACTTATGAAAAAGTCAGTAGTAACATTAATTTTTCTATTAACTCAATTAACTGTTTTTGGACAGAACAAATTATTAAAAGATGTTGATAATGACGGCATAATGGATACGGTATATGTTGACTCAACAAAATATACAATCGTTTGTAAATTATCCACAAAAAATTACAATCCAATATTAAGCAAACCTATTGATATTTTGAATTTAATGTCAGGTGTTATTGAAACAAAAAACGGTTTTGAATTTTTTAACGACTGGATGCGTGCGGGTTATAAAAATCAATTTAGATACAACACTAAAACAAAGAAAATACAATTAATTGGTATGAGTAGATATGAATTTGGGAATGCTATTAGCGACGGAAGTGGTGAGTCTAGTGTCAATCTTTTAACTGCAGATTATATTGGAAATTGGAATTATTATGATACGGATAAAGATGAGCTAATTAAAATACCAACTATAAAAACTAAAATGAAGTTTAATTTAATAAATTTAGAAGACTTTGGAGAAGAAATCTATTTCGGTTATGCTAAAAGCTGTACTGAATTATTTCATAAACACAAGAAGATAAAAATGAATAAAAGATAACTACTATCAGGTCGATTATATCGGAGTTATTTGATAATGACATTCCCCTGTGGATTAGGATTGGCTGCTAGCCATGTGCAGGCGTCCATCCACGCACTATCTTTAGGGTAAAGCGCGCTTCGAAGATAAGCCCAAGTGAGTCGCTGTACAGCATGAACACGATTAGGGTTTTCATCTGTAGTCTCAGTTACCAGATACCCCGAAATCCCGCCAAGCATATGTTCTCCACCAAATAAAGTAACCAATGCATTTGCACCGGGACTTAGGTGGTAGGCATCTGTAAACCATTCTGGCCCGATTACGGTCAATTGAGATCTGTCATTGTCGCCTGCAACTATTAGCGTTGGAATATTCATTTCTTTATAACTTTGGTTTAAATGAGGGAAATGTTCTTTAGCAAAACGGCTCAAAGCCTTACCGCCGCGGCCACCAGCACTGAGCAGGACACCAGCCTTTATACGCGGATCAGAAAGATTTTCACTTAAGCTGCCGTCGGCATTTAGCACCCGCGTACCTAGCAACGTTGAAGTGGTTTGGGCTCCAAATGAATGCCCTGCCACTGCGATAAGATTTTTGTTTAACCGGCCTTTAAGACCTAAAACAGAATCTTCAATAAAATCCAATTGGTCAAGAATACGCTTTGCATCATCTACACGGTATCTCCACATGTCTGGCTTCCGGGGATCTTCCAGATATGCTTTGACCGCTTCACTATGACCTGCTTTTGGATTTATACTAAGGGTTCTTGAATCAAGAAAAGTAGGCTGCACCACAATGAAGCCGTTAGCCGCCCAGTAATTGACAAGCGGAGCATAAGCATCCATTGAAGATCCAAAGCCGTGCGAGAAAATAATAACAGGCAAATTGCTGCCGGTTAATGGAGCGGAAACTCGGACCTGCAGTTGATGTTCACGGCCAGGTGCTGACAGTATAATTGGGCTTTGAGAGCAAACTGCTGTTGGAACATTTGTAGGTCCGTTAGTGGAAATATGATTTGACTGATCCATATATTTTATTTTAAGACTTTATTGGTAACTATAATTTTATGAAATTCACATAATGCAAATTTACCCGTGTTATAGTTTAGTTTTGTAATGGGTTTACCGGAGGAAACTGATTTCCTTGAGGAAACCATTATTAAAATGAAAAAAAAGGATAACATAAATCAGGATGCTTGTGCCATCCATCACCGTGCTATACGCGATACCATGGACGTTTTGGCTGGAAAATGGAAGATACCTATCATCGGTTCACTCAGTTTTGGTAAAAAAAGGTTTATGGAACTGATTATGAATATTGAAGGTATAGCGGCAAAAATGCTATCCAAAGAATTACAGGAATTGGAATTAAATGGTTTGATTACGCGGACTGTATTGAATACAAAACCAATAACTGTAGAATACGAACTCACAGCATATGGTTATTCGCTCAAACCTATAATCAATGAAATGGCTTCCTGGGGGATGCAGCATAGGGAGAAAATTATTAAAGAAATTGGTACAAAATAAAATCTCTACCTAATGTCTTGTTCATCGCAATCGATTTAAGTGAATAAATTTAGTTCGTTACGTTATTTTAATCAAGATGTATAAGTATTGAGCATCTTCCAAAGCACTATAAAAAGAAAATCGATCCGGGGTTGTTACTAACTTGTTTTGTGAGTTTTTCAGAAATGTAAGTCTAATCCTTCAATAGCTAATTGTTGATGGTCATATTTGTCAAGATATCAAGTGCGTAGGCGTAATCCGTTACGGCTCTCAATAACCCGGTGGCTTCGTCAGAATTTAATGACTTGTTTTCTAATGTATTACTTAATAATCATACAGTGTTCTTCAAGGATTTTAATTGGTCATTCTGTTCTCTTAATCGCGTCTCGTTTAAAGAATCGCCTTTCACTAAATATTCCTTCAGAATTTTATTGGCCTAAATGCGAAATTGGACGCCTGGTTTTGAATTTATTCTATAACCAACTGAAAAGAGAAGATCCAAATTGTAGTGAATCACCTCTCTTCTTATAGTTCTTGAGCTTCTGTTTGAACTTGTGCAAATTTTGCACAGGTTGATATCTCATCTAATTCTCCAGCTTTATATATTTCTTTCTGATTCCAGGAAATAGCGCCGGGCATGCGCGTTTGATTTCTGTAGCTCCATAATAATGTTTTTATAAAGCCAAATTTATAATCCGCCAAAGGTCACGTCAATATGCACCGCACTGATGAATATCCTTTTGTTCAAAACTTTTCCAGTACATTACTGGTATAATTCATATGGTTATAACAGGGTTCTCAAAATCAATAATAATGGCTCTTATCCGGTGTACGTATTTTATCATGACGGTATGAGAAATCATGTTTATACAATTAATCCTAATGATTATCCATATGCTCAAAATGGATATGTGAATTTAGGCGTGAATTTTTATGCCATAAAGCCATAAAAAAACTTTGAACAATTATCATGTAAAGCGTATTGGAGTTTGTCTTCAATGCGCTTTATTGTTTGGAGGATTTCATTGGAAAGAGGTCAATGGTGTTCTAATAAGTTAGAATAGGCAGCTGACCTTATGTTAATTATTAATACATTCGCAATTCTGAGCGAGCCCAATTATAATAAATTGCATAGGCTTACTTTTGCTTTATCTTTTAGTGATTTTTATTAAAAAAAATAGATGGACTTTTTTTATAACCTACGTTTTAATACAGTTGAGTGGAGAACAAAATTATTACTGGCATTGTTCAAAAATAATTATAAGAAAAAACTATCGTCGTATAAATTTGCCTTTGACAATAAAATTGGGCTGGAAATAGGAGGCCCGAGTGATTTTTTTTCTTCTGATGTATTTCCAATCTATGACTGGGCTAAAGAGATTGACGGATGTAATTTTAGTAGAAATACCATTTGGGAAGGAGCGATAGAGACTAATGAATATAAATATCACCCAAAGAAATCGGGGCGTCAATATATTTTGGACGGTTCTCGTCTAGATGAAATAGCCGATGAGAAATACGATTTTCTATTGTCCTCTCATAATTTAGAACATATCGCAAACCCCTTAAAGGCGGTAAAGGAATGGGTTAGAGTATTGAAACCGGGAGGATTTATATTACTTGTTTTGCCTGATAAGAGATTTACCTTTGACAGAAACAGGCCCTATACATCTTTTTCTCATATATTATCTGATTTTGAGTCAAATATTGGAGAAGATGATTTAACACATTTAAGTGAGATTCTGCAGTTGCACAACTTAAAAATGGATCCTGGTGCGGGGCGGGATTTCGAGGTATTTAAAAAAAGATGCGAAAATAATTTTGAGGTGAGAGGGTTGCACCAGCATGTATTTTCTTTTGACCTTTTGGAAGAGTCGGCTGCGTATTTTAATTTGAGCGCTGTATGTAAATATGATGTTCCGCCATATCACAAAATTTTTCTGGCTCAGAAATAATGCTTTAACTTAATGTAGCTGAACCTAAATAAAAGCATTCATGAATGTATCGTTTTTATTTTTTTGTTCTAAGTTCGTTAAGAATATTTATTGCTATAAATAGACCTTTTTCAGGTCTTTAAATATTTCTGATGATTTCAGTATTAATTGCTTTGGTTAATAGTAAGCTAACACTACAGCACAGTTTCGATTTCCTGTAGCTCTTTCCAACGGTGCGGTAAAAGATCCTGTATTTTTGCTGCCGGATGTTTGTTAATTTTTCTCAGGACATCTACCATCCATACCATGGGATTAATACCTTGTAATTTGCATGTTCCCATGAAAGAATATAGCATGGCACTTCTTTGAGCTGCGTCATGGGAACCGCAGAACAGAAAGTTCTTTCTTCCCAAGGCGATTCCTCTTATACTGCCCTCAATTGGGTTGTTGTCAATTTTTAAGTCGCCGTTTTCTATATACACTGATAGCCGTTTATACCGTTTCATGGTATAAGCAAAGGCTTTGTGAATAGCACTTTTCTCGTTTAGCATCCCGGCATTTTCTTCCAGCCATTGCCCAAAGTGCAACCTGCCCTTATCGGGTCATTTCTTTCTGATTCGAGGAAATAGCGCCGGGCATGCGCCATGCAACATAATAGAGTGATATCCTTGTTTACTGCAAGCGTTTCATAACAGCTGTAGCCGTCACTTTAGAGGTATCCTTTGTAATCTGATAGCAGTTCTTGTGGCACTTGCTGATTGCATTCTGGTTGATATTCGAAGAATACGAGTTTAGCTGGCGGAGCCTGAGCTGCCCAGAAATACCCTCTATGGGTATTCTCGTAACCTGTTCAATATCAGCTTGATGTTTGGTTTCTGGTGAGTCATTTCCTTTTCAAAAATTACTCACCGAATCACCAATCTTATAGGATTTTAGGAGAATTTTGATACCTGATAAAAACGAAAAAGCCTGAAATCTTACGATTCCAGGCTTTTTCTAGGTTCTGATACCTTGGCGGAGAGTGGGGGAATTGTACCCACGGTTAAAATCCCGCTTTAATATGGTTTGGGTGAGGTTTTTGATTATTGACTCACCGAATCACTCACCGATCTTGTTTTCTTTTTAGCTGCAAATGCTACGGAGCTAATTTATAAATAAAATATAATTTTACTATGAATTTGATTCTGATTTTGAGAGGTAATTTAAGTAGGCTAGGCGCTTATAAGATTATATCAAAGGTCTAACTTGATTTTCAGGAATGTCAGTGAGTTTTCCTTAAATTTGAAGTTCGCCTAGTTATATTTGGTAGTTAATCTATGCATTCGATGATAAATAATAGGAAATAACTTGAAAAAATATTTTTACTGGAGTTGAAGATCATTGTGCAGGAAGGCCGTAATGAATTAACGGAGTTGAAAAACAAGTGCGAGAAATAAACGTTTGCATTTCTATAAAGTTATACTATTGTCAAGGTGTTGACCAACAGTTTATTCCAATTTATGATGATTTTTTATTTTCCGATAACTGAGGTTGGATTTTTTTTTTTGATCATTTAATGGGTACATTGACGAAAGTTCTGATTATTTAAAATTAACCAGTCAAAATATGGATGCAAAAAAAGAATACATTGCGGATTTAGCGAAACAATTAATGGCGAGAAAACAAAAGATGACTGGTGCAGCGCTGGCAGTTGATTTAAATAACAAAGGACATTTAACCTATAGTAACGATACTTATGTAGTGGGCGGTGTCGTGGTGTTTACACCCTCATTAAAGCAACTTATAACAGTTTAGCTTCAATTGGGAGACAATCAGAAGCAGATGATGTAGCGCTTGCTTTTACGGATGCGAATGGCAACCCGGCATACGAAAAATAAAATTGATTTTTTGCCGGCTAGGATAGCAGTTAAATTTAGGCTTGGAACACATTTTTAGCCAGCCAGTAACCCTTTAATGGTCTCATTTAATTCATAAAATCTCAAGAGGTCAATTTTGAAAGATTTAGCTGTTTCGATTGCGGGTTTACTGTAGTCGCTTGTAGTGATCATTTGTGCCTTGTCTGCCTTAAATAATAAGCTTGTTCCACCCAGTTCTCTAATTTCTCCGGAACCAACTTTATTTTTTTTAATGTATCTTTTGGCTTGGATAACGGTAAGGAATTTGTCACCCAGAACTGGTGGAGGTGTCCATACCAGGATGTCTGCTCCGTTGTCCCGGGATTGCTTGGTGAGTTCAGTTTCAAGTCCTGACATGGTATAAATGTAAGCGATTAATTCTTCAAATTTTCTGGGCGAAATGGTGTGGACGTATTCAGGATCGATGGTTAAGGCTTTTAATATTTCTTTATTGGTGTTGGACACGATGATCTTTGAACTGCTTGTTGCGATCAGGTAAGGACTTGTTGTAATGAAAGCTTTGATTTGAAGAATGATGTCTTCCAATATTGGATTCAATAGAATGCTGCTTTTATTGATGATTTCGCTGGTGTGCTGAGTTTGCTGTGTCATTTCTTTTACAATCTCTACCAGCATGTGGTCTGTCTTTCGAAAGGTCTCTTCTACAGATAAATCCCCGAAAGATTTTTGTAAATCATCTGTTTTTAATAAAATGAGCTTATCGGTATGGTGATTTAGTTCTTCAATGATATCTACCGCTTGTTTCATCCTGTTCCCTTCAAATTTGAGCGGGAAAGTGCTGATGATGATAAAAGCTTTATTACTTTCTTTGAGTAGAGCAGAGATTAAAGTAATCATGCCGGAAAAAACTCCGCCACCAAAACCGCCCATCAGGACATAAATGTTGTCTGTGGTGATCAGTCTTTTAATGAGGTCTTTGTCTTCATTGAATGCTATTCTTGCAATGTTAGTGTCTGCATTTGTACTCTTTCCAGCAGCGGCTTGTTTTCCGATCAGGAATTTGTTGATCAAAGGACTTGAATTGATCGCATTCTGGTCGGTGTCAAAATAAAATATTTTGTCTTCCCCGAAGCTATTTAAGAGTAATGTATTTGCAATGCTGTTGCCAGCACCACCAAAAGTGAATATTTTGTAGTTTTCCATTTAACCTTCGTTTACGTTTTCAGTTGTATGTATTCCCAGAAGAGTTACTGGATCAATTTTAACTGATGTGTCAAGGCTAGGGAAATAGGCTGAGCGCTTACTGGTCAATATCATTTGCATTAAGTTTTTTGTTGCACTGGTTGATATGCAGGGTTAAGTAAATATAAGTAAAAATAGCTGTAGGGTTTTTAGTGTTGGAGAATTGAAAGGATGTTACTGATGGACTGATAGGATTGCTGAAGATTTAATTGCTGGATTTTTTAAGGATTTAGGAATAGAGGAGGTATCGATACTGGGTTTTATCATTTGAATAGCCAGTCTTAAACTTGATTAAGTATATTTACTGCCATTGCACACAACCTAAGGCCCATGGATTTTGTCACACCATTACCACTAGAACAGCAGTTCAGTGCTGTCATTAACCCAAAAGAAGCTGCTGAAGGTATCCTATTAGCGCTTCGCAATGCGAAAGAGCTGCTGGAAGATGCCGCAGTCTTATTGGAGAATAAACGTTATCCTAGAGTTGTTGCCCTGGCCATTTTGGCTATTGAAGAATATGGTAAAGTGGAGAAAATCAAAGAACTTTTGCTGTCTAAACAAAAGATTGCTTCACTTTGGCGTGAGCTCAGAAGCCATAAATCTAAAAATTATCCATGGATGTTTCCCTTGCTGAAACAGATGGGCGTTAATGATCCGGAACTGATCCGGGATTTTTCTAATCCCAAAAGCAATTGTGTGAAATTCCTGGATGAGCTCAAGCAAATCTCATTTTATACCGAAGCAGTTAAACTGGAAGCGGGTAAAGGTTGCCATTGGTGGCTGCCTTCTGAAATTGTAAGCGATGAAGTGGCTGATTTTTATTACAGGCTGGCAAAGACAATTGTGCTGGATGATGGGATTGTTTGGACTGAAGCTGCATTAACCGTTTACATGGAATATGCTGATTACCAGGATGGCAAGGCTTTTGTTCAGGATATGCCGGCTTATTATGCTGCTTTGTATAAGGCCGAGAACATTACCCGAGAGCGGTATGAAAAAATTCTGCACAACATGGGTATTCCGGGTAAATAGGAAATGAATGACGAAATTTAATTCGAAGTTTTCATTTGACTTTTGGGGTGGTAATCTGATCTCTGTTATCTAAATATCCCAAAACCCGGTGTGTGCGGTCAAAAACCTGAATATTTTTCCACATGACCATTTCTAGCGGTATTAAATCGATATCTTGGATCAACGTTGCTATTTTTATTCCTTCAGATCAGGTATATTTATCGGTTCCAGGTATAACGATTTTCGCTTCATGAATTTAATTGATCTCCAGCAATACATAAGATTCCATATTGGCCAGCTTTCGGCAAACAACGGATCGGCTGATTTTGAAAAGATTTGCCTTTATTACGCCAGACTTCGGATTCACCGCAACATACTTCCGGCAACCGGCCCAGTGCAGGCGGGAGGTGACCAGGGAAGAGATTTTGAGACTTTTCATACTTATCTTTCCAATACTGAAATCGCTCGGTCAAGTTTTTTAGCGGCAGATTCGGCAGGCGCTGTTGCTTTTGCCTGTTCGCTTCAGAAGGATCCTACTAAGAAAAATGGAAAGGTGGTTTCTGATGTGCGGGTCATTACCAGTGGAGGAACCAAGGTGGAACGGGTTTATTTTTTTAGCGGAGAAGATATTCCTGTAGCTGCCCGCCATAAAGTTCAGGAGTATGTCAAAAAAGAATTTGGCATTGCCTTGGAGATTTTTGATGCCCAGGCTTTGGCGATGCAGCTCTGCGATCCGGATTTGTTTTGGATTGCCGCGCAGTTTCTGAACGTATCTTCGGAAGTTTTTCCCGAACGTCTGGAAGAAAATTGGTACGAAGTGTTAAAAAAGGAATACCAGCAAAGAAAGCGCCCGCTCAGTACTTTTCAGGAGTTCGAAGAAGTTAAAGGCGCCATCCGTCATATTTATAAAAAAGACCAGCTGAAAAGTGATTTGACTTTCTGGTTCCCCAAGCTGGATGAGGTCATTTCAAATCCGTTACTGCCATCCCAACTGGTTAGAAAGTCCATCTATGAAAAATTTGTGACCTCATTGGTTGGGCTTGATTTTGTGGAAGGGCAGGAAGAAAATATCGAAAAATATTTCAAAGATTTTGAGGCTTATTTGGCAACGCCAGATTTGGAAGACGCACAGAATTTGCTTTCCTTTTGCAACAACTCCCTGTATCTAAGTCGCCATAAGCTTTCTGAGGATTTTCTTGATGAGATCTCTGGTCGGATGGATACCCTGCTTACTTCCTTACTTAAAGATGCCCATAGCATAGATCATAAGGCAATGTTACTTGAAATCCGAGCGAACTTTATACTGAACGATAGGAGGTCAAATAAGGATATTCTTGACAATTATGACGACTTTATTGATGCATTAGACGAATTACTGGAATGTCTGCAGGAAACGCATTTCTTTCCCATCAGTCAGTTGAGTAACCGTTTGAACGAGTATATCCGTATTTTTTTAAGGCTTGACATCAATTTGGAAGACTTGGAGGAGATTACTGCGGATGTGGATGATGTCTACCTGAAAAAAGGTGGAATGGCCGCCGCAGGAGGAAAGCTTAGGGACCGGGCGGTGATCTATCTCAAGTCCGGACATCATGATAAAGCAATTAAACTATTACATGAATTAAAACTGAAGTGGTTCAATAAGGATACCCAAGAGGGGATGATACTGACTTGTCTGTTGTTGTCGGATACTTATTATAAGATGGACTTGTTGCTGGCTGCGAAGTATTTTGCACTGGTTTCAGCCTATATTGCCCACAAAAGTCGGGAGACGGCATTGTCAGATAAAGTAGTAATGGGGATTAATATGGTAATGAACTGCGACTATGCTAGGGGAGCCTGGTTGTCCTATCTGAGATTGGTACCTATACTCCTGGGTACCCATGAGATGATGACTAAGGATTTTGATTTATTTGAGCACGAAGATAGTTTGCCGCTTCTTTATTATCCTGCTGTTATTTTTGAGAGCGCGCGTAGGTATATCCCCAAGGCCATGCCTATTCTGGATGAAACGATAAATGCCGCCTCTGGTCTAAAAATTCATATTCAAAAATTCCAGGATGATTTCAAAAAAACGCTTGATGATGAACAGTTTAAACTGAAGCTTGCCCAAGAAATACCCGGTTCACCTTTTAATGATCTGGGGATCGATCATGAATTTTTATTTAATGCCAGCGGTTGTGATTGGCATTTCAGTTTTAAAAATGATTTCCTAACGACCGCAATTGCGGAAGAATTCATATGCACCTTTCAAATCCTGCTTTCAGAAGTTTCAGCAATTGATTTTAATTTTTTACCTGGAAAAGCCCGGATCCATTTGGTATGGGTTCAATCGGGAAAGTGCGATATAGAGGAGGTGGAAATTGAAGATGACCTGGCGATGTTGGTTAAATTATCCCGTTTCTCAGGAAAAACACCCGCTGACCGCTCAAAGCATATATTCAATCAAATTGTATGTGCCCAAGCCTTACTGTACCAGCGCTCCATGCTGTCAAAAGAAAACTATGAACCATTGATTGCACCTGTCCTGAAAAACCATGAAATCATTTCAAAAGTAAGCTTTGGCCAATCCTATGAAAATGTATTCCGGGAGTTCTATGACAAGTCCTGGTTTGACGCAAACAGGATGATTGGAGTCTGGACACCTTTTGGTCCTGAGGCTAAGAAAGTCCCGAAAAATACCGCCTTGCGAGAACGAAGGGGAATTTCGCAGGTCTATGATTCCGCTAATGCGATGGAGCGGATACAAAACCGGATCAACAACCTGCAGAAGCCGCTTTCCGTATCCTTGCCCATTTTGATCACTCAAGCTTGGTTCCAGGAGATCATCACGGAATTACGAGCCGACGGCTGGTTGGATTGGCAGATTTTGCATGCACTGGGTCATATCGTGGTGAATCATAAAGCCAAAGCTCACATGGAGGTCAATCTAGCCAAAGCGGAGCAACAACGTAAGCGCCATTTCGATTTACTCAGTAAAGATGAAAAGGAATGGTACCAAGCGGTTGATAAAAGCATTATTACCTTCGATCAGCTCACCGAGAATTTGCAAAATATGGTGCCCCTTGTTGTATTGCAGGCCTTTGGCTTGGAAAATAAATCCTATCGCCCGGATATGCCACTGATCAGAGAGTTTTTAAAGGATCGGTTTCAGTTTTTTGAAGATGGAAAGGAAATTGATTTGTTTTCTTCCGCTAAATAAAGGCCGGTGGGGGAATGAAAATAAGAATAAGCAGTTTCATGCAAAACCTTGCATCAACTCAGAATTAATAAGTTTACGATTGAGCATCAAGCTCCTTATTTACAGAGTGATGCTTTATTTCATAGATTTACGTGTAGAATTTAATTAAGTCTTTGTGTTGGTTTTTTATCAAATTTATAAAGTATGAAGATTGAAGTGAAGCTGCCTCCTGGTAGAATAGATTTATTTTTTATTATTTGAATTCATAAGTTTGTTTTACTAGGAATATCGATAATCTATCTAAATTACAATGACGCAAAAGAAAACATTCTCACAACGTTTTGGCTATAAGTCGGTCAGATCGGAAATTCAAAAAGAAAGCGCAGATGAACCACTCAGAAACTATCTTTGGAATGCTTTACAAATATATTATTTTGAAAATCTTCAGAATTATACTCGTGATAATACCGAAGAGATTAAGTTCTTGTTTACGGGAATTTGGGTATGGCACTATCAAGATCGGATTGATGAAATTCCAGACCGTTCTTCAGCCTTTGTTAGCAAGATCAAAAAAGATATACTAAATGCTGATTTTAATGAAATGTTTGACCTTCTGGAGTTTATTCCCGAACACTATAAGGAAGAGGAATATAATGGCGGTTATGACAACGAAACGAACCGGTCTTTTTACGAATTTGCTAACGACGGTCTTAAAGAGTTTCTTTCCGCTTACCGTTTTGTAGATGGAGTATTGATGGAAATTACATCCGAACAGGAAATTGCGGCCATAGAGGAGGCTATGGATATAACAACATCAGTCACAGTAGTTCACGATCATTTGCGACGGGCCCTCGAACTTTTAACAGATCGTAAGGCTCCTGATTACCGAAATTCAATCAAAGAATCTATTTCGTCAGTAGAATCCATAGCTAAGCTAATTTCAAGTAATTCCAAAGACTCACTTGCAGGTGCATTGGATAAAATTAAGGGAAAAATTAAACTTCACAGGGCTTTGGAGCAGGGATTTAAAAGTATTTATGGATATACAAGTGATGAAGCCGGGATCAGACATGCCCTTACGGACGACTCGGTATGCGATTTTGAAGATGCTAAATTTATGCTCGTAGCCTGTAGTGGTTTTGTCAATTATTTATTGGTTAAAGCTCAAAAAGCCGAAATTTCTTTGGAATTATAAGAGAGATTTCATTTTAGTGGTGAAATAATTTATTTTAGATATTTTTGAAGTTTTGATCACTTTAAATATAAAAATATGCTCTAACTCTAATTCGCAAGTCTTTAGCTTTTTTAGTTAACTAAGCCAACAGATTTGCTGGTCAGTTTATTAGAGAATCAAATGATCAGTTTTATGAGGATATAGCTACATCACTGGATCACTAGTGAACTCGGTTTGTAGCACGAAGGGCCTCAGCTTCAGTAAGCTGTGTTTTGTTTATACTTATTCTAATGGTTATATTCGTTTAGAGGAACAGTTGTCGTTAATCGATTTCTTGGCGTATGCCTAGTTGTTGATCCTCAAATAGCTGTTCAAACCATTAACATTTTAACTATATGAGTTCTGCCGTTCAAATGAGCCTAGGTCTTCCGTTTACATTGGATTTGGATTTGAAAACGCCATTATGGGTCCTCAATGATAAAGTGAAATGTGGTGTTATTTCGCAGGTTGCACTCCCTAAAGGAAAACACATATTGACTGGAGTTGAGCAATATGATGATATTCACAGATTGTTTACCGATGATGGTGCTGTCTTTGAAGTAGAACTCAAATATCAAAAAGGTATTTATCAAATTAAAGGACTTGCCAAGTACCTTTCAACGGTATCGGTTATTAGCGACTTTAAAATAGAAGGTATTGGTCCGTTAGGGTTGTGCTTGAGAAAAGCACAAAAAGGTGCTGTTTATTCACTATTGGCACATTGGTCATTGTCTCAAAAGCCTGCAATGATTGTCTTGCCCACTGGTACAGGTAAAACCGAAACCATGTTTGTAGCAACACTAGCTGACAAAGCAAGCCGAACATTGGTCATTGTTCCGACAATTGATCTGAAATTGCAGACCGCTGAAAAGTTTGCTACCTGGGGCAAACTTCGTGAGTTGGGCGTGATCACTGGAGCGACACGCAACCCCATAGTGTGTGTGCTGACTAAAACCGTTTCCGATACTTCTCAATTGGAAGTAGCGGAGGTCCTAATTTCCACACCGGCTTTAATCGCCAGAGCTTCACCAGAGGTTAAAGCGCAATTAAAAACGATATTTTCGCATGTTTTTTTTGATGAAGCTCATCACATTGAGGCTTCGGAATGGAAAGAGTTAAAGAACCTGTTTAGTGAATCAAAAATCGTTTTATTCACGGCAACCCCTTACCGTAATGATAAGGCGCCAGTTGATGGAAAAATGGTTTATAATTATTCGTTAAAACAAGCATTGATCGACGAGGTTTTTTCCAAGATATCTTTAATATCGGTAGATCAGCGTCATCCCAAACTAAAAGATAAAGCAATCGCGGATGCAGCGATGGCTAGGTTGGCCGAAGACAGGTTGAAAGGTTGGACAAGGCATCGTATGATGGTCCGGACTGAAAAGCAGGCCGATGCCGAAACTTTGTTTACAAACTACCAGGAATGGTTTCCTAACGAACGCATTGTGCTAGTCCATGCGCAGACTAAAGGAAAAAAAATCATCATTGAGAAGATCAAGAATGGTGATTACGATATTGTGATTTGCGTTGACATGCTGAAAGAAGGATTCGATTTTCCTGATTTTAAGATTGCTGCTGTTCACAAGCTACATAAGTCTTTGGGGGTCCTTTTACAATTTATTGGTCGGTTTGCCCGTACACAGTCCGGTTTAGGAGAAGCATCCTTTATCGTTAACTTTGCTGATGAACACTTAACGATCGACCTAGAAAATTTGCTTCAAGAAGGTTCCGGTTGGGAGTTCGTGATCAGTCAGATCGCCGATGCTAAAAAAGCTGATGCAGAGTCATTGCTCGCCTTCCTCCAAGGCTGCCAACCTTTTTCAGGCTTTGATTCGCCTAACATTGAATTGAACCCAAAGTTGGTTTATCCTGCGCTTAGTTGTAAGTGCTTTCGTTGTAATAAAGTGGAATGGAAGCGATTCAAAGAAGTCTTTGACCTCAAAAAATATGCACTTACTCAACCGTACTATAACCTAGAGGAGAATGTATTTTATTTTAGTACGCAAAAGCGGGAAAAAGTAAAATGGGCAAAGACGGATAAGTTAAGGGATCAAACTTGGGACCTTATTGTCATGTACCACGACAAAGACAGTCAGCTCCTTTACGTGGGCTATACTGAAAAACTGTTAGATGTTCCTATGCTCGTTCAAACGATTAGTGGAAGTGAACCACAGATTCTTGATGGTGATTGCGTTTTTCGCGCATTTCATGCAATAAAACGCCTTAGTATTGTACATGCCGGTATATTTAAACCTGCTAGTCACCTGCACCGCTATTCACGGCTCAGTGGGGCCGATGTAACCACGGAGCTTCAAAGATGGAAAGCCGGTCAGCGTTGCCAAAAATCTGATTTTGTGGGAATCGGATTTCGTGGAGGTTTTCCGGTAAGTGTTGGAGCCTCGGTAAAAGGAAAGATATGGAGCCCTGCTAGGATTGGCGATGTGAAACAATGGAAGACCTGGTGTCTTGGTATAGGTCAGCTGATTACAGATGATTCCATCAATTCTAATGAATTATTGGAAAATTCAGCTGAAAAGAAACAGCTAGATGTATATCCTGACGACCTTATTGTGCTTGCGTCGGATTGGTCGGAGGTATTGTATGATCGTATTCATAAACTCAGTTTGGTGCCCAGTGTCACAGGCTCGATCATGCTTTCGGAATGTACAATTATGAATACGGCAGTAAATTCAACTCAGTCGGACTTTATCTTGTCAATTTTTGATCAGCAGATATCATTTTCCATCGTCCTTGGTGGAGAACGAGGCCATAGCGTAACAGGACTGGATGAAACCAAGATTAAGATAGATGGTCTAAAAAGTGACCCGGTGCCCTTAAAAAAGTTCTTTGAAGAGAATCCACCGACGATGTTCCTGTTAAATGGTTCCACGATTTCAGGAAGCATTCATACGAATTATAACTTCTCGCAAATCATGAAGATACCGAAGGAATGTATCGAAATATTGAGCTGGGAGAAAGTAAATTACAAAACAGAATCCTTGTACATGAGAGGTGAAAGAAGAGAAAATTCCGTACAAGAATATATGATGAAACGACTAGTTGAAGCCGGTGCAAAAATCGTCTTCAACGATGATAATTCTGGTGAATCAGCAGATATTGTTGCTGTGTTTCATGAAGATCACCTGATACGCTTTGAAATGATTCATTGTAAATATTCCAAACAAACATCGGGCTCCCGCATAAACGATTTATATGAAGTCTGCGGCCAAGCTATTGTATCACTCCGCTACAAATGGAAACCAGAGGAACTGCTGAAACATATGGAACGACGTGATGGTACTGGCGTACTAAAGGCAAAAAGGTTTTATTACGGCAGTAAAGCGGATGTAGACGGCATTAGAAAAGCGCTCCGGTATACCGATGTTAAATTTGAATTTGCTATAGCTCAGCCTGGCGTAAAAACTCCCGACATCAATGACGATATGATGAATTTCTTGGGGTCAATCTATGCTACTGTAATAGAAATGACCGAAACACAACTTAAATGCTACTTTAATAACTAAATTTATTTAGCACTTATTTTAACATTATGAATTGATTATGTATAGCTCCTTTTGAAGGGGCCATTGGAAAGGCAATAAAAGTGCAGGGGACGGTTTACACTAGCAACCTTCTCCAATCCGCAGTATTTCGGATTAACGATCAGCTTCAAGTAAATTCAAAGTGAGATGATAATAAGGAACGGATCATCAAAATAATTACCCGACAGGAAGTTTTTTACTTTTTCTGGCCGTTCAGGTACTTCTGATTTAACATACTCAATACACCAGTCACCGGCAACAGGCATAATGATCGGTTGAACCAGTTCATTTGTATTCGATTTGTACTGAAGCGGCCAACGCAGTTTCTTTTTGCTTCCCCATTCGTATATTTGTATATATGGAGCAGCGGAAACACTTTGTGTCTGCACTGGTAAAAGTATTTTGTATAGCTTAGGGGAATCGCTATTACCATAACATTTAGTAGCTGGCATTTTCTGAAAACCCATTTTTCGCCAAAATTTCTCTGATATAGCCGGAGCACATTCTAAATAGAGTGCAAGTACTCCCTGTTGCAACAAACGTGCACATAATGCCTCAATAAGATAGCGGCCAACTCCAGACCGACGATATTCAGGTGCAACCGCTGCGACTGCGATATATCCCGTTCTTTTGAAAATATCCCATGTTACAAATCCGATAACGTCATTTGCTAATGTGATCGTCGCAAGGCTGTTTTCAATAGAATGATTAGTCACTATACTGAGATCATGGACGAAACCGGTTCGCTGTTTGTTCTCGGAAATCATCCAGCTTTTTAATTGCTCAATCTGTACTTGATCTGGTTGAAAACTGATTTCATGTGTGATTTGGCTCATCTCTTTTGCTTTTACGTCCGAATTTTAGTGATTCAAATTTCTTCGACACTCTTTCCGATTTCAAACAACTCCGGTTGATGGTCTTAATGATATCTGAAAATGCCGCGCTCTTTACCTAAACAATGGTCTATTTCCAATTTCCTAAAAACAAGTTTGCTTTATAGGTAAGCCTCGATGGCTAAATAAAGCTCCCTATCGGAATAAAGTCTGGTGAGGTAATAAATTTATGCAGCTATCATTATGTTGGAATTAAAACTAAAAAATGGCCCAACTTAAAATTCTCTTTATTTGGTTTTAGAAAGTGATTGTAGCAACAAATGCTAGAGGATTTTTTTATATGATAAAAGCATTAAAGAAAATAATTATTTCCTGGCACTTTGTACTCGCTATTATTTTATCTAGTGTTAAATAATCAGAATCGCTAATACAAACTACATTTGATTTTCCAGATCTTTGTAATTGACCAACTGTACCCAATAAAGACTTCTGTGGATCAAACTTCTTTTTATCGCCAAGCCTGACACTACGAGCTTCCGTAATAACAGATGTGGTTGGATGTGCATTTAGTTTCAAAGGAAATAATCTAGCATCTTCGTGATGAGTCAATAAATATTTATCTGCTGCATCAAAACTTACTTCATTTCCTTGCTTCATTAAAGGGACAAGAATATCTTCTAACTTACCAGTTACATTGCTATTATCGGTGAAAATGAAGGTTCCCAATTTAAGTTTAGAAATGGAATGAGAATCACCGTTGAATTCAAAAGGATCATTTTCAATTTCAGGTAAAGCCGTTTTTACTTCTCTATTTATATAAGAAATCCTGTTGTCAACTCCTTGGTCATCAGCGTCAAAAAAATAAACCAGAGATATACTTGTGTCTGCTGGTAATATTGATATCTCTTCGGCCTCTGTAATAAAGCCTCTAAGTTCTTGCAAAATTCTAATTCTTGAATCAGCCTTACTATCTCCTCCGAGAGAATATAAAAAGATATAATTATCCTCTTTTTTTAGTGTATTTGACGGAAGAAGATTTCTTCTCATCTCCGTTAAATTCAACTGTTCAATATTTGTTTTCGATGCTTCGTTTAGTAATAAGCTATTAAATGGAGGAGGAAATTGTCCAATTTTGGTAGACTCATTACTTTTAAAACCAATAGTTTTTAGGATTCTTTCAATAAAGGCAACATCGTGTGGCCCTTCGCAGAGAACAGAAATAATTTGTACCGGCATTTACCTTATGTCTAAATTTATGGATTCAACTAGTTGTTTTAATTTGTTTCCTTCCAGATACTTGCATAATATTTTTCCATTTTCCTCAGTTAAAGCAAAAGCGGTAAGATCGTCATCTGGATATTCATTTTCAACAAATGCATCTATACATTCTTTACTATGAGTGGAAAGAAATATCTGAACATTAAATTTCTCAGCCATTTCTTGAATGAATTGAGTAAAATCAATTAATAGGCTTTTATGGAGGGCGCTATCTATTTCGTCGATGCATAAAATCCCATCACGGCAGTAGCCAAGCAACAACGCTATTTCAAAGACTCTTTGTAAACCTTCACCATATTTCGTCAAGTCTATTGGCTTTTCTGCATTTTCCGTAGAAACCATAAACCTATTTTCTCCCGCCTCACTTACTAATTCAATGTTTTTTATCGAAGGATCTAGTTTTTTTCTAATAAAATTCTTTACCTCTTCAAAATAACCTTCTTTAACAGCTGATGTATGAGCAGTTTGCAGTAACGAACTATTATACCTATAAGGACTTGTAAAAGCAGATTTACACAATATGCGGGAGGATGTAAAGCGTAATTCAGGTTCTTTATTTGAATAAAGATGCATACTACTTGTGAAGATTGAATCTGCAACAATCGCTTCGGAAATAATTGTTGACAAATAGCCAGTTCTTTCAATGTCTTCTTCTGTAGCTTCGGTTTTAATTTTTAATGACGTTGAGCTATCATTGAATTTCCCTGATAAATCAATATCACTGATGAAATTTTTATCCATCCAAACAGAATGGAACTCATTTGAAAATTTACCTCTATATTTTTCTAAATCGAAGTAGGTGTTTATATCGTTCAATTGCGAGAGAAGATAAAATGCTTCTAACATGGAAGTTTTTCCCATATTATTCCCACCCGCAAAAATGTTAATGCGTTTAATATTGGATACGTCAATGTTTTTCAATTTCCGATATTGCTCAATGTGAAATGTGCTGAATTGATTCTTAACTGCTTCAAAATATTTAGCGGCTTTTTTCTCATTAATTAGAATTAATGCTTGTTGCATCGGAATTAACGCATCTAATTTTAGTTTTACATTATTGATATCTTCATAGTCTGAGGGTGTCATGAATTCATTAAAATTAAAGGCCACTTTTGCTGATCCCTTAATGTTTTCAATGGCATTCCTTAGCTTAGCTTCACCAATTGCATCACTAAAACTATAGGCTTCTGCAATGCTCCTGCTTTCTTCCATTCTATTTATAGCCTTGAAATCTGTAATAAAAGAGGCTACTTCTTTTATTTGCCTATATTGAGTAATGATAGGGTCCTTCTTTAGTTTGACTTCTTCTCCGTTGTCAGTTAGTTCAGTTTCGTCACTTCTTGAAATCCAACTAAAGAAACGTTCTACATTCGCATCTTTAGTTGCACGATATTCTTCGTCGTCCCAGCCAATCCATTCTTTCATTATTGGAGACCCAACAACTGTCTCAAAAATAGTATACATAGGAGGAAGAAACTGATCACCATAGTCACTTTCCTTATATTGCTTAATAAGTGAAAGTGTCCTAATGCTCCGCCTTAATGCAAATTTTGAAATTCCTAGTGAATCACAAACTTCATTTTCTTGTTTGTTATGTGTATATATTAAATCATAAATTAATTGAGCTTCATTGACTGCGTTCCATCTTTTCTTACCACTTATATGATGCAATCCCATAGTTATGAGGTGCTGAACCGGGTCTTCATCTTTAATTTCAACAAGATTGACGTTAGTAAAGTCGTTTTCTACTAACTTTCCTACATCATTTCCTTTTTCAAATTCGTCATATAAGTATTTAAGTGTTGTGATTCTACGGTTACCTTCAAGGACTAAATATTTATCATCAACCTTTTTTACTTGGATCTGATCAATATCTAAAAAGCCGTTAGTAGTAAAGCTGATTATTAGATCTGATATGTTTTCATTATTTTTTCCAGCAATAAAGTTAAAAGTACGTTGTTGAATACGTGTATCCGCCACATCTTCATTCGGAACAGCTTTATAATCTTGTCTATCAATAAATCTATAATTGTTAGGATCTAATAATAAGTCTATAATATGCGTTTTAATTCTTTCACTTTCCATTTTAAAGTTGCTGTTAAGTTTTATTATTTAGTAACTGTAAAGCCAATTTTTGTTGATCAATTCGCACTTGTTGTATCGAAATTAACCTCTTTGATTCATTGGGTAAAACTCAAATCGACAAGATGTTTTAATTCTCAGCGTTTACTAGCAGTAGTATTTTTAATTTAAGATTGCATTTGTTCTAATAACATTAAACAAATATAAATAATAAGAATAGGATTTTAGGAGGCATGGGGAATAGATTCTTGCGGAGAACATTCAGACACGAAAACTAGGTAATTCTTTTTTCTTACAATCTCAGTAAAATGACCAAAAGATCATTTTACAATATCTTTTGGTCGATCAAGCAGACTAAAAAAAGAATAGGGATAATTATAGTTTAAAATTCTCTCTGGTGGATCTTCATCTTCATTTTTAACGTGCTCTATCTCCCTTTCGTTAAAGTATGATTTTAATCTAGAAATAACAATTTTTCTAGATGAATCTAATTTTCTGAGTTGCAGTTCTATGTACTTATTACTGTCAATTAACTTAAATCCTGCACCCCAACACATTTTTAAAGGCTCGTTTTTGTAGTTGCCAATGTTAACAGTTCCTACAGCCATAGATACTAACTTGCTTTCAAAGCTCCTTATAATACTCAATTCCTGATTAATTAGATCAAAATTAGAGCACTTTTCAAGTTTTTTTATAACCTTTTGTAACTCAGAATTATGTTTTAAAACTTGTTTTTCTATAGAACTTTTTCTGATTTTTAATTCTGCTGTGTCTTTAATCATATATCCTAAAAAGCTAACCCAAGGTGAATGTGGGAGGATTTTATGTTTTTTATCCGTCCAATGATAAACATTTCTAGACTTAATACTTTTTCCCCAGAATGACTTTGAATAGGATAACTCTAATTTGGGAGGGAGATGAGGGATTAGGTTTAGTAGTTTAAGATTTTCAAAATATGTTTTAAAGAGTTTATCGCATTCTTCATGTGATCTATGAACAATTACCATATCGTCACAATATCTGAGGTATAAATATTCTTTATTCCATTTCTTACAGTCAAAAATAGACAAGTCTAAATCATGCATAATCAAGTTTACTATTAGCCCAGAAAGTGCACCTCCCTGTGGAATGCCAATTCTTTCAGAAACTAAATCTCCTGATTGAAACTTGGTATCTAATTCAATAGTCCATTCGAAGTGACCGATATTATCCTTCATATGATCCCAATAGCTTTGATTCATATTAAGTGGATATACACTAGAATTGAATGAATAGCAATTTAAATAAGCTTTGAAAACGATTTCTGCGATGGGGTGGATTTCGAGTTTTTCTAATTTTAGTTTTTTCTTGACGGAATTATATTTGCTCAATACTATTTTATGATCTACACAATCAAAAAATTTCTTTATGTCACATTCTGCGACATACAATGGAATTTGAATATTTTCTTTCCTAAAGTTCTGGAGAAATTTTACGGCATCGTTATATGTTGGAACATTAGAAAATGAATTTCTAGATCTAAAAGCAAATGAACAATCTAGGAAAATGTGATCGAATATCTTTGTAAGATACTTATTTGTTAGGCTCAATATAATTTTATCCTCAATTTTGAATTTGGCCAATGGCCTTCGGACTTTATCCGTTTTGCTATATGGCGGTTTTCTGGCTGGAATTATTGAAGGCTCTGCAATTATTAAATTTGGGTTCTGAAATACATATATATTCAGGTTGAAAATAAATCTTCGAAGTCGTTGGTACCACAATGGCGTTGATAAAAAATCTATTTGTTTTGTTGTAAAAAGGCGATGTACATGGTGAACACGATTTTTAATTGATTTTTGGTTTAATTCTATTGTTGATTCAAATGCTTTTCTGTCTGCATATGAAGTAGGGCGTGACCATTCCTTTCGTGGAGGTAACAACTCACATATTGTTTCAATTTCTTGATTTTTTATGGTATCTCTAATGTTATATGCTTGTCCTTTTACATACTTATCTAAGTAAGAATGTTTGTGTATATAAAAAGCGATTTTTGACCTGGCAATTACTAGTTGTTCTAAAACGCTATAGAACTCAAAATAAGTTTCAAAATCTTTCATTAAATTAAAGAGGGCAGCGGCTAAAGGAATTACTTCGATGTTGTGGTTGGTTTTAAACCATGTTTCTCTTGTTAAGGAATAAAAATCCTTACGCATATTGACCAGCGAACTAGCAGGTTGAGTTTTAATTAACTTCTAAATAAAAGTTTCGCTACCCTCGCCATAAATTTATACTTTTATTTCTATAATTATATGATCAGACAATTAAAAGTAGGTTATTACGCACAGCCTTTTGGCACAGACTTCAAAGAATATAGTTTGGAAGCCATTCTTAATAGTTTTGGTGGTGATTTTTTTAAATCAAAACTTGATGAAGCAAGAGCATTATATAGCGCTAGGGAATTTGAAAAATATACTTTATTTAAAGAAACTCTTCCAGCGGTAACTTTTTCAGGAACATTTTTTCCAAGCCGTAGTATTTTAAATTTAAAATCATACAGCTCCCTAATAATTATGGATATTGATAAAGTTGGAGCGAATTTAGATTATATAAAAGATATATTGTCAAATGATCCTTATGTGTTAGCTGTTTGGCTATCTCCATCTGCTGATGGATTTAAGTATTTAATAGTAAATAATCAAAGTAAAGATGATCATAAAAGTGTGTATGCAGCTGCTGTTCATTATTATAGAACGAAATATAATATCGAAGTAGATACGTCTGGTTCCGATATACCCAGGTTGTGTTTTGTTTCACATGATCCTAATATTAAAATTAATTATGATTGCGTGCCTTTTGACCAAATCTATTTGTCTGATGTTATAAAAGAAGTGAAGTCAAAATACAAGGCTATTAAGGTTTTACCGCCGATATTGAAGGCTAACATTAAAAATGATGAATTATCTAAAGCCACTTACAAAAGGATTTATCATTATTTGAAAAAAAGGAAAATGTCTATTACCGATAATCATAATAATTGGATACGAGTAGCTTATGCATTAAGTAACACTTTTAACCATAGCCTTGGCAGGCAGTATTTTTTAGATTTATGCAGATTAGATGGTATGAAACATGATGAAGAGTTGAGTGAAAAGCTGATTAATAATTGTTATTTAAGAGGATTATCTCAAAGTTCATTTGCTACTATACTGTTTTTAGCAAAACAAAGAGGCTTTGATGTTGAGTTCAATAAAAAGAATAAAAACATGAAAACTAAACCTAGCTAGCTTGATTATTCAGTCTTAAATATCTTTCTTAATTAAGGACAGAGTCTAGTCGGAATTTCAAGTGCCGTTAAGACGATAATTAAAAGAATTAAAACTGACAATACCTCCGGTTATGAAAAGCAAATATTTTAAGCCCCGTAAGTTTCTTGACTTTTTCCCTCACCCTTATGATGTAGGCAATATCATAGGACCTTGGCAGAAATATGAAGATAATCACTTCCTAAATAAAATATATGAAATGGAGGAGGATAGCTTTGACAGCTTTTATAGGTGTCATCTTGCCCACACCTTAAAAAACAATACTTGTAACGAAGAGGACTTCTTTTTTAAAGTATGGGAATTTGTTGAGAATAGAATTGACAACTTGAAAAAGAAAGACCCTTTCTCTACTTATCACGACCGATATTTATTTAGGATTGATAAATTACAACAATTTCAGAAGTATCTAAATAGCATAGATCAATGGAATGCAAGACCTGCACATATTATAATTGCTGAAAAAGAAGCGATCATTCAAAAACAAAAGATGGAAATCGAGAAGCTTCAAGTCTGTTTGGATGCACTAAAGGTATACGAAGTCTCTCAAAAAATTTGGATCAAAGAAGGTTATCTAACCACAGTGATTGACTTATTCCAAAAAATAGAAAAGCTGGAAGTGCCTGGTGGTGGAAATCTCTTAAAATACGATCACCAAGTTGCTTATCCTAGAATGATCAGTAGGTATTTCTCTCATGGAGGTAATGATATACCCGTTGAAACTTTGCGTAATTATTACGTTAGCAAAAAGGATGATGAGCCAGTAAAAGGAACTTCGATCCAATCGGAACGGAAGATTTTCAAAATTGTACCTGTAAAGGGTACAAAAAAATAACAACAGGTTCAGGGTTTGCACATGACCACGCTAAACGTCTGGTCATGGTTTCGGGGGCTTTATGGCCCACATTTGCTTCGTAAACTTAATACGGAGGCAATATGCAAATCGAGATTCTAACAAAGGAAGAGCTGTTAAAGTTCAAGACCGAACTTATTCAGGAAATTAAACAGGCCATCAAATCCGAGGATGTGCAACCCAAACAGTGGCTTCGCAGTTCTGAAGTCAGAGATCTGCTAAAGATTTCATCCGGCACGCTTCAAAACTTGCGCATTAAGGGAATACTGCGGTATGAAAAGGTCGGAGGTATTTTCTATTATGCCTACGCGGATATTGTTCAGTTGTTAGGTGAAATCGGGAACTCATGATGGATACAGGAAAACAACTCACGAACTTTCTAAAGTTGGCCAGTAAAAACAATGGCTTTCATCAGTCACACTTTAGCCTTTATTCGGCCATACTCATGTGCTATACTAAAGGTTTGTGCCAAAATCCATTTCGGGTTTCCAGACGGGAATTAATGAAACATTCCGCGATTCATTCATTTGCTACTTATCACAAGTGCCTGAAAGACCTGGTTAGCCATGGATACATCGACTACCAGCCGTCGTATCATCCCAAGCTGGCCAGTCAGGTTACTTTGTTAAGTGATATTAATGCAAATCATGAGGGGTAAGCTCCTTGCAGGTTATGTCCTTTTCCTTCTTCGGGAAAGGGAGCAAGCGGAAGTTGGGCAGTGGCCCTACTTGCTTGCCGTATGCCTTGCAAACGGTGTTTCAAGAACCCTCCAGGGGTTCTTTAGTGTGCTGAAAGCACATTAGTAAAAGAAAAGCGATCCCCAGAGAGGGTGCTAAATAATTGATTATACAGATATACAATGATATAGCTATAAAGATATACTGATATGCAGGAGAGTTTAAGAACAGTAAAATATTCGGCATCAGATGCCATCAAGTTTGAAAAGGTTGCCTTGAAACTATGCAGGTCTAAGCGTTTGGTTTTTACCCAGATGGTTGATTATTTTTATAGAAGTAAGAAAGATCCCAAGGACCTGAACGATGAGCTTTTGAAAAACACCATATTAAAAGGTCAGAAAGAGTACTTCGGTTTTATTAAAACCCAGGAAGCAGAATTACTCATTCCCATTAAACGGGATGTAGCCAGAGTTGTAGACTCTCAAAAGACAATAATGGGCTGTTTCAACAGTCAGGTATTACAATACAATAATGACGCGTTAAAGAACCAGAACCAGCAAGTATTAAGCCTTGCCAGAATTCAGGAATTTATAAAAGGGATTAGTGATAAAGTGGATGAGAAGGAAAAGCTAAAAGTAAAGTTTCTAAGTATCCTGGATACTTATATCAGACTAAGGGATTCTTTTGGGTTGATGACTTCCGGCAAAGATAAAGAGGTGCTGATTGATAATACCCGGAAACAAGTTGCTAAGCTGTAATATGTATATCAATATTACCGATAGTGAAACCTCAAATAATAAAGGGAGCAGTAGTGAGCTTACCTGTTATCTGGAAAAGGAAAACAGGTTGTACAATAAACAAGAACCTGAGTATTGGTTTAATCACAATAGCCAGCATATCGAGCCTTTTGAAGTCAGAAGGGCTATTGATGGTAATATTGCAAAGCTTTGTAAAACTGATGCTAAATTCTTCCTGATCAATATCAGCCCAAGTCAAAAGGAACTAAACTTCCTGAAAGAGCGGTTTGGAGCAGCGGGTGTTAAGGATCAATTGAAAAGGTACGCGGAAAAAGTAATGGATGAATATGCCAGGAATTTTAAACGTACAGGAATTGACAGCGCTAAAGACCTGATGTGGTTCGGTAAGATAGAAAACTACCGTTACTATGGCTATAAAGATAAAGAAGTCTTAGAGGGCGTTAAAAAGCGAGGAGAACGTAAAGAAGGTGAGCAGATGCACATTCAGATCATAGTTAGCCGTAAGGATGCTACCAATAAGATTAAACTGAGTCCTATGAACAATTCTACAGGAAAGAACGAAAAGCATTCCAAAAAACTAGGACAATTTCACCGGGTAGCTTTTAAGCAGTCCGGTGAAACTGTTTTTGATCAGTTCTTTCATTTCGACAGACAACTAAAAGATACCATGGCTTATGCCAATATCCATAAGAATGGAGATCTAAAACAAAAAGAGCAGTTGTGTGCATTGGAATTTGGTGCAGAACGAAATTATCATTCCAAATCCATTGCAAATGATCTGGCAAAAGAGGTGGCAGCAGGTCTTTTCCATTCTACAGCCGATATGTTTCAAAGCATAGGTAGGACTGCTTCCGATTTCTTTGAGATTCTGATGGAGCCAGTGTATAGTCCCGGATTGGATATAAACCCGGTGGAGGAAGCGGAAAAAAGAAGAAGAAAAAAACGGAAAGGTCAAAATCACGATCAGGGCCAAGGACTTAGCCGGTAATGGTGGTGGATTTTACAAAGGCAGTTTTGCCCCACGCGCATTTTCGGCCTGCAAAATCCCTTGCGCTCATTGCCCAATTGGGATTTTGCTCTGGTGTTTACGGAAAAGGTCTCTGCTCTAACGGGCGGTAAGAAGCCTTAACACTCAATGGAGGAGTTCTTTTAAACTTCGGGCTTCCGGATTTTGACTTGCAAGTGTTCCCGGCTCAAAGTCAAACAATTGTTCCATGATGACTACTTTTTCGTAGGGAATATCCTGAACATCATTTATCAGAATTTTCCGGTAATTGTGAAATGTGTTTAAGGAAACGCCCAATAGTTTTGGAAGAATTTGTATTGCTTTGCGGTATTGCCATACGTTTAGGTTGTACAAATATTCATTGATCCTGTATTTGCTAATCTGTTCGTTCATAACATTAGTTTTAAGTGTGTATATGACTTTAGTTTACGGTTGTGGTATTGCTTACATAGAGTACAGTTTGCGTAATGTCAATCAGGTAAATGACCTCTATCAGCTTTTCCAGATACTCTTTTACAATTACCATCGCGCTTCCATCCTCAATGACCTCATCAATGGTTGTCTGACGATAGGCGTATTCAACAATCCGGCTCAACATTAACCGCCATTCGTTCAGGCTTAGAAAATTGAAAAAATCTTTAAAAAAGCAATGGGTGTTTTTAATCTCTTCCTGAGAAAGACTTTTAAAATGGGTGCTTATTAATACGTTGTAATAACGGGTGAGGTCTTTTGTACAAGGTGAGGCATTGGAAGAAGCACAATGAAGCGAGAATTTTGTACCCTTACAAAAGAAGATGTGTCCGGCTTCTAAAAGTTTAAGTAGACATCTGTAATTATAAAAATACTCTTCGCTTTTACCGTGTTGTATGGTGCTGCATGCAGAGCGAATCAGGTCGTGGATTTGTGTGCGGAAGGCTTCTATGTCAATTTCATATCTGCAAAAGTCCGCAATGAAGGTGTGAGGGTTTAAGATCTGCTTATCCGTAAGCTGATTGTACCGAAGGTTTCTTTTGTTGCTCATAATTTTGAAAATTAACTGAGCCCTGGAGATGCAGAAATAGGTGCGGAACTGCATCTCGTGGTTGCATAAAAGTTTCTGAAGCCTTACGTAACACGAGTGTACAGCAGTCCCGCACCTATTTTAGGAATATGCAAATATAGCATATTAGTAAATAGGCTTGGTATTCTGCTGTCTTGCGTTACGGCTTCAGAAATGCAACCGCAAGACCCTTAATGTCTTAATAACTGTTTATTATCGCATATATAATTATTTAATACTCTAAGATAAGGATATAGCTTGTATACTCCAAATAAAAATACTCTTTTTATGGAGTGTATTAAAATGGAGTATTTCCTTTACTTTATTTCATGGCAAACAAGAATCTTTTAACAAGTGAACAAGAATTAAAGAAGATAGGTTTAAGACTTAAAAGCCTTCGTAAATCCAAAGGTTATACAAGTCCAGATACGTTTTCTTATGAAAATAACTTGAATCGTTCTCAGTATGGTAAGTATGAGGCTGGAAGCGCCAATATAACTATTGGCACATTGATCAATATTTTAAATTGCTTCGGTGTGAGCCTGAGTGAGTTTTTCAATGAAGAATATGAAAATCTAAATAAATAGTGGGCTAGGAGCTGAACGCAAATCAAAAAAATGAAAGCATACGATCTCTCAGCTGATTTAAAGGAGTTTATTGAACGATCAACCACAAATATTTTTCTGTCGAAGGCCAGGCAATTTGTTGAACTTTTAGAAACTCCAGATATCGATAAAAATGTGTTTTATTCGGAAGCACATGTAAAGCTTTTAGAGCTTTATTATGCAGGACATAAGTTAGACTTAATTGAATTAAAATATTCTTCTGCTGAAAGTGAGTTCAAGAATGATTTTGAAAACAAGAATGTTAATCTGATTTCTGAGCTTGGATTACAAGAATATTATTGGGAAGTTCATGATCCAGGATATTTAGAAATGAAGGGAAGGCTAGATGAAGAAGCTTCTTTGTCTGACAAAGAAGCTTCACAAGGAATGCTATCTGATGACTTCATGGATATCTATGTGGATTTAAAAAAATCACTATCACAAATTGACAAAATGGAAACAGACGAAGCTATAGAAGATGCTTTTTGGCAATTGAAGTGGGGATTCTCAAATCATTGGGGACATCACTGTATAAACGCATTACGTTATCTTCACTATCTTAATTATGATGGAAAAAAGATGCTTTAGTCTAACTACAATTGTTAGCCAACAACACACGAATATATTTTATAACATTTAATATGTGGACACCAATTTCATTAGGCGAATTAGAAGAATGGATTTTAAGGGGTGAGTTAGAATTAGATGATGAATTATTGAATTTCTGGAACCTGATAAAAATAGAACCCAGAAAATGGCAGGAAAAAGATTATGGAGCTGAAGGGGGTGGTTTTTGGGTGGTTGCAATTTTTGGAAATGAAGTTATTTATTACGACGATATAGAGGATGGCTTTAATGTAGCTGAATATGAAGTCTATGGGCACATTATAGCACGTTGGGCTAATCAGGATGAGCTTAATCATACTGTAATGGAACTTTACGCACGTATTAAACGAAAAAAATAAATTTGCTATAGAACGATGAAATTTGAACCGACATTCAATTATGGTGATACAGATTTAACACTTGACCACAATCTTACATGTTGGAAATTCGGAGAGTTTGTAACGAATCTGATAACGCTGTCATGTGATGCAAAAAGACAAGCTGAAATTATTGGAATAGGTATGACCTGTGATGAGATGGCATTAGAGTTCCATACTTACTTTACGATGTCTTATCATTCCTTCCTCGACAATAATTTATTGACACCAGATCAGGTTAATAAATTAATTGAATTGGATACATTTTTTGAGGAACGTAGCGGCGATAAATCTCCTGAATTTTGGGACGAATTTACGTTGGGTACAAATCCGGAATGGGAAATTGTCCGACAAAGAGCCTCCGAGGTTTTGGAGTCTTTAGGAATGCAAGACTTGGTTGTTGAATTTGACAGAGAAGAGGAATACGAAATGACGAGCAGAGGGAAACGAATAACAATGCAATCAACAAAAACAAGGTTGGTATATCCAAGATTAGACTTATAAAAACTCAGATAAACAAGAAAAGCGGAAATGATCTCCGACCATTCCCGCTTTATAAATTAACGCTCTCATATATAAGGACGCTAAGAAGAGTTAAATATTGTGTGGTCCTATAAATTAAATTACAGCATATTTCTTTTTCAATAGCGCCATATCAGCACCAACTTTAATATCCAGAATTTTTGCATAATGTTGAGTAGTCTGGATATTTGTATGTCCTAGCATTTTTGAAACACTTTCAATAGGAATGCCATTCAGTAGAGTAACAGTTGTTGCAAAAGTATGCCGGGCAATATGAAAGGTTATTGGCTTATCTATGCCGCAGAAATCGGCTATTTCCTTTAGATAGCTATTCATCTTCTGATTACTTAAAACTGGAAACAGCATTCTGGTATTTAAGCAGATCCGGTTATCCTGATATTTACTCAATAGGGCAGAGGCCATTGGCAGTAAGGGAATGCGAGAAGGAGTGTCGGTTTTCTCCCTTTTTATGGAAATCCATTTCTCGCCATCTATGCCGTTGACAATGTCCATCCTTCTCAAATTTTTAACATCTATATAAGCCAGTCCGGTGAAACAGGAAAACAAAAAGATGTCCCTCACATGGGTAAGTCTATCAGTTGCCATCTTTTTATTCGCCATTAATTGTATTTCTTCAGTATTGAGATAAACCCGATCTACTTTTTTGACTTTAGGTTTGTAGTTTAAGAACGGATCAATGTTTAACCAACCATTAGAAAGGCAAATTCGGATAATCTTACCAAAGTTCTTCAGATACTTTACGGCAGAGTTGTTTGCGCATTTACGTACAGAACGGAGGTAATAATCATACTCAGAAATGAAAGTATAATCAACTTTTTTGATTTCAATATCTACGATACCATATTTCCACGTTATGAATTCTATCGTGTGCTTTAATGAGGTCCGATAACGCTCCGCTGTTCCCTTTTTAAACTCACTTCCAATCAATGATTCCATTTTCTGGTTATGATCCTTAAAGACTTCAATTAAGGTCATACACTTTTCCGTCTTGCCCTGGAATTTATTACGCAGCGTTTCGGCAGTAATCATTTCATCTGCTTCCATTAAAAGGCTGTGCGCTTCATAAACTTTGATCTGTAAATGGTCTAAGAAGGTATTCAATGTCTTTATTTCTTCTTTATTACCATTTGCCCTGCCTACACGGGCATTCCATCGAGACGGTTCACAACTACGTCCAGTGGTTACTTCTGATCGGTTACCATTCACAGTAATGCGTAAATAAATAGGGGCAACGCCTTTTTGATAATTCTTTGGCTTCTTCATGTAGAAGAGCAAGCTGAAATTGGTTTTCATAATGTTAAACATTAAAAAGTAAACAAATTTAGCCTTGCAGTGATGGAGAATCAAGATGTTTAGTCTTGTAACCTGCTCAATATCAGTTTGATATTTCATTTCTGGTGAGTCATTTCCTTTCCAAGATTTACTCACCGAATCACTCACCAATCTTATATGAATTAATGAGAATTTTGATACCTGATAAAAACGAAAAAGCCTGCTATCTTACGATTTGCAGGCTTTTTCTTGGTTTTGATACCATAGTGGCGGAGAGTGGGGGATTCGAACCCGCGGACCCTTTGACAAGTCAACAGTTTTCAAGACTGCCGCAATCGACCACTCTGCCAACTCTCCGCGACAAAAGTACAAATACCGCTTGATTCTGCAAATTATGAATCAGATAAATTAACGAAAACTTGATAAGCCCTTAAAGATGAGTTAGAAAAATTTTTTATCTTTCTGAATTATCCCTGTCAGAAAGCGTTTTTTTGAACATATTGAAGTTCGGCCTGATGATTTTCACACTTCTTTTCGATAAATCTACACTTGCATTGAGCTCAAATCCGACCAATAAGATCAAAGAATTCAGATAAAGCCAGATCATCAGGACAATTAAAGTACTGATCGAACCATATACTTTATTGTAGGAACTGAAATTGTTGATGTAAAAAGAGAAACCCCAGATCGTCAAAAATGCGAGGACGGTGGCCAGGCAGGAACCTGCGCTGAAGAATTTCCATTTCTTCGCATGTGCCGGTCCGTATTTGTACAGAATAGAAATCGTCACAAAATACAGAATCCCCAGGAGCGACCATCGTGTCAATTGAATCACGTAGGCAATAAAGTTCCCTTTAATGTTCAACTCACCATCTATATAATTTAAAGCCACTTCTCCAATCGTCATGGCAACGATACATATGATCACCGATAGGGCAATGGCTACCGTCAATAATATTGCAATTAAGCGTTGTTTTACCCAGGTCCTGGTCTCTATGATCAGGGACGACTTATTAAAAGCCATCATAAGGCTATGTACACCATTTGTAGCAAAGAATAAAGACAGGAAGAAACCAAAGGATAACAATCCCCGGTTAGGCTTATTCACGATCTCATTTAAAGTCGTTTCAAAGGCTCTGTAAGCGTCAGCTGGCAGGATGAGCACAATGAAGTCCATCAGTTGCTTCTGGAAGCCTATACGCCTTGGAATAAATGGAATTAAGGTAAAGAGGAAGATGATGGCAGGAAATAGCGCCAACATGAAGTTATAAGCAAGGGAAGAAGCCTTATTGACTAAAGAATCCTTCCCAATCTCTTTGAAAAAAAACGAAGCAACAGTATAAAGCGGTAGCGGGCTGAAACCAGGAAGTACACATACTTTGGTCCAGGCGATAAACAAAGCATAAATCCTGACTTTTAACAATTGCCTATGTACCCACTCCATCTATCAAATTTAATTAAAAAATCCCTTTAACTTTTCCATGAAATTTTCAGGAGGAGAGCAAGGTTTATTTTTCGCCATATCCACAAATACCAGCGTTGTTTTTCCGATGTTGATCAGTTCTTCCGCTTCATTGAACAATTCATACACAAAATGTATGCGGACACCCGGAAGGTCATGAATGGTCGTTTTGATGGTAATCTCCTGATCATATAACGCCGGTTTGATGTATTTGCAATTCAGCTCTAAAACAGGCATCATCACTCCGCTGCTTTCCATGCTGGCATAATCCATCCCAAGGCTGCGAAGCATCTCTACCCTTGCCACCTCATAATACTCGGCGTAATTGCCATAATATACGTATCCCATCTGGTCCGTTTCTCCGTAACGTACCCTAACCTTAGTGCTATGTGTATACATCCTATTTGTAAATGTTGCGTTTGTTTAAAGCTTCTCTGTATTTCTTTGCATTGGTCTCATGTTCCTGAACGGTAACTGCAAAATTATGAAAGCCAGAAAAATCCTCTTTCGCACACATATAAATGTAGTTGTTATTGTCTTTGTTCAATACTGCATCAATCGCATTGATACTAGGCATCATGATCGGTCCCGGAGGCAATCCTGCATATTTGTAGGTATTGTATCTGGACTGCACCTGTAAAAGAGAATTGGTAACTCTTTTTACGGTAAAATCATCATTCGCATAAATCACTGTTGGATCTGCCTGAAGCAGGATTCCCTTGTTCAATCGGTTCAGGTATAAACCTGCAATAATCGGCATCTCTTTGTCGTACAAAGCCTCCGCATCTACAATTGAAGCAAGAATAGAAACCTGGATAGGGCTTAAATTTAATGCCGCTGCTTTCGCCTTGCGCGAGTCATTCCAGAACTTCTCATATTCTTTTTGCATTTTCTCAAAGAACTCGGAAGGGGAGGTATTCCAGTACAACTCGTAAGTGTTCGGAATAAACATCGTATAGCTATTGTCTTTATTGAAGCCATATTTTTCAATCAAGGCTGCTGAATCCAGCAATTTGATGAAAGTAAGCGAGTCAGACTCCAGGCTTTTCGCCAGATATCCGGCAAAATTCTCTTTCTTTCTGATGTTCTGAAACTTCAGCTTTACCGGTTCCTGATTTCCTGCTTTCAGCATATTGATCAAGCCGCGGTTCGTCATTCCTTTAGCAATCTTATAACGTCCCGGTTTCAAAGCACCTTTTAAGTCCATCTTTGCTGCAGCCTGACTAAACGTTCCGATATCCGTCAGGATGTCCTTACGACGAATTTCTTCAAATAAATCATCCAGTGTATGTCCCGTTCTTACATAAAGATATTTCTCTTTTCCTGTCGTATTAGGTGCAAAGTAAACCTTATAGAATTGTAATCCGTAATATCCTCCAATAACCAGCAGGACCAATAATGCCCCTAATATTACCTTAGTTTTTGTTTTAAAGCTTTTCTCGTTTGTCATAAAATGATCGTAAAATTATTTCTTGTTGGATAAGGTAATGTTTACCGGCGTGCCGATTTTAACTTTCGAAACAGAGTCTGTCAGGAAAGGATCCTGTCTGATAATAACGGCATTTGCACTGTCGATAATCTCTCCTTCATAAGTAACCGTACCTAAGGTAAGCATTGCTCCATTTTTTAAAGCAAAAACAGCCTCATCTTTAGTCAGGCCGATTAGGGAAGGAATGTCAACTTCTTCATTTCCTTTTCCATCACCTAATACAAAATCAATTCTGGAACCTTTAGGTAAAGACTCCCCAGCTTTAAGCGGCTGTCCGCCAAACATAGCCTGAAGGACTACATCCCTGCTCACATCAGATCTGTAAGTGGTGTCCCCAAGTTTAAGCCCATAATTCTCAATCAGCGCCTGCGCTTCTCTCAAAGGTTTAAACTCGATATCCGGAAATTTAACATTCGGTGCCAGGGCTACATTTACGGTTAAATAAATCGTTCTGTTGCCTTTTACAAAAGTGTTGGCTTCAGGATCCTGATCAATCACAATTCCCGGAGGCGAATCCATCACAAAAACAGAGTCTACCTCATAACGAAGCCCAAGATCTTCCAGCTTACTTACCGCTTGCGTAAAGGCAAGGCCCTTTAATACCGGGACATTTAATCCCTCGCCATGTTTGGTGTAATATCTTAAACTAAAGAAAGCAGCCAGTACAATCACCACTACAGTTACAATCGCGGCAATAAAGTTGTTTCTAAAGGATTTCGTCTTTAGGTAAGATATGAATTTGCTCATAGGTGTTTTTTTCGTTCTTATTGTATTTCGCCCAAATTTAGACTAAAAAAATATTTTATTGGAATTAAAATAACATCTGCACCAACTAATTTATATTTGTGCATACATTTAACTTATTACTTTTAATAGGTTTTAACACGCTTAAAAATGAAGAAAACATTAGCATTACTAACCGGTGGTACCACAGGTGAGTGGGTCGTATCGGTTAAAAGTGCAGCCACTATCGCCCAAAATCTGGATGCCGACAAGTTTGATGTTTATAAAATTATGCTAACCCAACAAGGTTGGTTTTATGAACCTGCGGACTCCCTGAAAATTGAAGTTGACCGTAACGACTTCTCCCTGAACATTAAAGGTAGAAAAATTACATTTGACGGCGTATTTATTGCGATCCATGGCTCCCCGGGTGAAGATGGGAAATTGCAAGGTTATTTTGATATGATCGGCCTTCCATATACCACTTGTAACGCGCTCACTTCGGCCGTTACCATGAATAAAGGTTATACAAAATCGATTGTGACAGGTATTGAAAACCTTCACGTCGCCAAATCTGTACAGGTTTTTAAAAATACAGGTTATAGCATAGAACAAATTAAGAAAGACCTCAAACTCCCATACTTTGTGAAGCCCAATAACGGGGGAAGCAGCATTGGAATGAGTAAAGTTACCCATGGTGCTGACCTGCAAAAGGCAATTGATAAAGCTTTTAAAGAAGATGATCAGCTGTTGATCGAAGAGTTTATATCCGGCCGGGAGTTTACAGTAGGTGTAGTCAGACTGGATGGAAAAATAAAGGTATTGCCGGTAACGGAAGTGGAAACAGCGAAAGAGTTCTTTGACTTTGAAGCGAAATATACGCCAGGGGTAGCTACAGAAACGACACCGGCCCCAATCAGAGCCGAAACAAAATCAAGAGTAGCCCAGATCGCAGAAATGGTATACCTGAAACTAAACTGTAGTGGTGTGGTGCGTATTGATTTTATCCTGACGGAAGATGAAGGCGATTTTTACTTCATTGAGATTAATACGATTCCAGGACAGACCGCCACAAGCTTTATTCCTCAACAGGTAGCTGCTGCGGGTATGAAATTGAATGATTTTTATACCAAGCTAGTAAAAGAAACCATAGGATAATTACTGAAGTGTAAAAACTGTAATCGCTCTTTTCATCCCCGAATCTTTGCTGAAGGGCAAATATTCGAATGTCTTCCAAGAGGATTTCAGTTTTTTGAATAATTCTGTACTTAATTGGGGAAACCCTCAAAACGCGTTCAATTCGATGGTGTTTAACTATTTTGAGCAGGTTTTCAGAGAAACATAAAACTGATTTAACCGGTTATGTTAGGGGTAAGGCTTTATCGAGCGCTAAAAAAGAAAGCGTGTTGTTCACCACAACACGCTTTCTTTTTTAACAGGAATTGAACTTAAAATCTGTATCCAATGCTTAAGCCAGATCTTAGACCTGCCCATGGGCCATCAAAATCTATTTTGGCACCATTACCGTCGACAGTAGATTTGGTTTTTACCAAAGGAAGGTCACTGAAGTCGTCGTTAAGCGCTTTTCTCAGTTCATCTTGTTCCATTGAGTTTAATGTTTTCTTGCCAGCGATATTTCCGGACGCAAATCCATAATTTGGACCGATTATCCATAAATCAAGCGAGATGGACTTGCTTAAACTCCATTGCGCACCAATTAGAACACCTCCAGTAAAAGTATCCACGCCTCCGCTAAAGTCCATTTTACCTTTAATACTGGTTCCATTTTGTTGGTATTCATAGTTAAAAGGAAGGTCTGCATTGTACCTCGCATACCTCACAAAAGGAGCAACATAAAATCCCTGGAAAACACTTTCTCCAAAATAATACCTGAATTCAGGAGTGATGGAGAAGTTTCCTGTTTTAAAATCTTTAATGCTTTCCCAGGTCTGGTCATCATCAATTCCATTCTTAAGGAGCGTACTGAATGGCATACTTGATTTAGGCATAAACCTAAGCCCAAGCGCCAAAGATGTTTTTCTGCCGATAGCCTGCTCGTACTGAAAAGAATAGTTTTTAAGAGCCAGGGCCGCAACATTCCATTTCACCAGGTGTTTCCCGGTTTCTGAATCTGTGCCGGCCTGTTGGCCATAACTTACATTCCCGGAAAGAACCAGCGCAAGAAAGGCAAATGATAAAATAGTTTTAGTAAAGGTAAAAGTAAAGGTTTTCTTCATACTCATTATCGTTTTTGATTTGTCAAAAGTATATATTATACCTTATACAATAATCACATAATTTTACCCAAAACCATGTCCCTTTTTCCCTTCCCCGCACTTGTCTATACAGTTCTGCCCGGAAGGAACTTAATTTCTCAAAAAAAGATGCGTTCCAGGAAAAGGCCTAGGAAATTTTGCGCTTTTTCAGCGCAAAAGATTCCAGCCTTTGAATGGTAATGCTTCTTTTTAGAAAAGACCTTAATTTCTATAGCAAAATGTATTACACCTTAATCGTCTTCCACCTCCCTTTTTTGAACAGGATATATCCTGCAATGGCAATCCCTGTCTCTGCGACAGGAATCGCAATAAATACCCCTGTCGGTCCCATCTCAAAATGTTTTGCCAATAAGAATGCCAATGGGATCTGAAACAGCCAAAATCCGAAGAAGTTAACCCATGTCGGGGTCCAGGTATCGCCGGCGCCATTAAAAGTGCTGATCAATACCATCCCGATTCCATAAAAGATATAACCAAGACTCATGATCTGTAAAGCATGAAGTGCCACTTCCTGAACGAGTTTGTCGTTGGTAAAGAAGGAGATAAAATAATATCCGCCAATAAATGTAAATGCCATTACCGTGATCATATAAATAACGATGTACTTAGCAGTCTTCATCACCGATTGTTCTGCACGATCCAGGCTTTTTGCACCCAGGTTTTGTCCAACTAATGTTGCTGCAGCATTACTCATGCCCCACGCAGGCAACATAAAGAACATCATCAACCTCAATGCGGTCTGATAACCTGCGGAACCATGATCTCCTCCCGTGGTCGCTACCAGTTGTGCCAGAAAGATCCAGCTGCAGGAAGCGATGATGAATTGAAAGATCCCTGGGGTGGCAATTTTTAACAGTGCTTTTATTTGTTCGAAATGGGGTTTGAAATAGGATAAATGGAGCTTTAACAAACTTTTTCCACTGATCAGGTGATACACCTGATAACAAACACCGATTCCTCTGCCGATGGTGGTCGCGATGGCGGCACCTGTTAATCCAAATGCCGGAATCGGGCCAAAGCCATTAATGAGGACCGGACATAAGATGATATTGGCAATATTGGCAATCCACAAACTCTTCATGGCGATGGCCGCATTTCCTGCACCTCTGAAAATACCGTTGATCAGGAAAAGGAGTACGATGATCACACTTCCGCCCATCATGATTCTTGCAAATGGGGTACCCTGTGCAGCTGTTTCTGCGGAGGCTCCCATGAGCAACAGGATATCTGAAGCATAGATAACACCTAAAATGCTGATGACAATATTAACGGCCACCGCGACGATGATCGCCTGAACACCTGCTTTTGCCGCGGCTTCCGGGTTTTTCTCGCCGATTCTACGGGCTACGACTGCTGTTGCGGCCATACTCATCCCTATTGCCAGAGAGTAAATGATCGTCAATACCGATTCTGTTAATCCTACTGTTTGTATCGCATGACTGCTATTGTGAAGGTGGCCTACAAAATAAAGATCCACGAGCGCAAATACAGATTCCATCGCCATTTCCAACATCATCGGAATGGCGAGAAGGAGCACTGCCCTTCGGATACTGCCTTGAGTGAAATCAAGGTCTTCGCCCTTAAGGGCCTGTTTTAAAAGATTTAAAATTTGAGATAGCTTGCCTGTTGAAGCTGTTTGCTGATTTGACATAAATAGGGGAAAATGGATACAATAAACCGTCGTCAGCATGAATGCTGAATCTTTTAATTGGTGGAAGGAGGGGAGTCCTCGGTCTTAGAACCTTAAACGGACTGCGAATACAATCATCGTATTGCGGTTTAGTTAAGTACCAAATATAGTTTTTTTATGGTTAAATCTTAAAAAAAGAAAATATTTTTTGTTATTCGGAGCAGCTGGGCTGATGCTTCGTTGATCCGACAGGAACATCCTGAAATCAGCTGTTTTTTGTAAAGCTATATCAGGAATAAGACAGCTAAAAGACTGGTATGTCCATTCCTAAAAAGGCTATACAAAAAAACAGTGTATGGAAATAACAGAAACAGAATTTATCATTTCAGAAAGAAGGAGTAAAAATCAGCGTTATGACAAGCGATTAATAGCGCATATTGTGGAGCTCGAAGCCCAAGGCGTTCCCCGTAGAGATCTTATGGAAGAATACGGTATGTCAAGCAGCACGCTTGTAGAATGGCTGGGAAACTCGGGTTTATCGGGTTCAAAACGTAAATCCTATACACCGTCAGAAAGACGTTCGGTAATTCGGGCGGTAGAAAACGGTATGAGCATTCGGGAGGCCCAGGTTTCATATAATATTTCCCATCCAAGTATTATAAGACACTGGATCAAGAAAAATAAGGAAGAAAATGTAGAGATTAGCCTTCTCAAACCTCTAGAAGTGGCCAAAAACACGACAACTGATTCCAGTAGTACAGAACTCGAAGCTTTACAAAAAGCTTTGGCAGAGGCCAATTTGAAAATCCAGGCCCTTGATACTCTGATCGATATTGCAGAAGAACAGCTTAAAATCGACATCAGAAAAAAGTCTGGTGCCAGGCAGTCATCAAAATGAAACAGGACTTCCCAAAACTTGGGATCAGGTTGCTGTGCAGACTGTTTGGCAAAACAAGACATGCGTATTACGACCACCAGTGGCGAGTACAGGATGAGGGTTTAAAAGATGAGATCATTTTGCAGCATGTACTGCGTATTCGGGAAAAGCAAAAGCGAATAGGTACGTTGAAACTGCATTTTATGCTGCAGGAAGTGTTGTCAGCGCACGATATTAAAATTGGAAGGGACTATTTATTTCGCCTAATGCGGGAGCATGGCCTCCATATCAGAACACGAAAAAGGAAAGCGGTGACAACTAATTCAAGGCATTGGATGCGAAAATATAATAACCAGATCAAGGAATTGATCATCCACCGTCCCGAACAGGTCTGGGTAAGTGATATTACTTATATTCAGTTGACAAAACAGTGGGGATATCTAAGCCTTATCACAGATGCCTATTCTAAAAAGATCATGGGATGGGCTTTTAGGACTGATTTATCTGCTCAAGGATGTATAGACGCGCTTGATATGGCTGTCAAAACACGTAAACACCCCCAAGATCAGCTCATACATCATTCTGATCGGGGATCACAATATTGTAGTAAAAACTATGTGGACCTGCTTACCGAAAATCAGGTAGCAATAAGCATGACTGAAAATGGAGACCCTTATGAAAATGCAATAGCAGAACGGGTAAATGGAATATTAAAAGCGGAGTTTGATATGCATAGTTCTAAAGCAAGTTTTAAAGAAACAACAAAGAGAATCAGAGAGAATATTCAAACTTATAACCAACTAAGACCGCATGCAAGCTGTGATTATCTCACACCAGAACAGGCGCATCTTAAACGGGGAATCTTTAAGAAAAGATGGAAGCCTAAAAAGTACAAAACAAAGGAAAATCAAACTTGTATAACCCGATCAGGAATAACAAATTTGAGTGTATAGTCAATTTAAAATTAATTCAATAACCTGTATAGCCATACACGGATAAGACAGTAAATACCTGCTCCCGGCTATACAGGCTCTAACCACGCTCTATCCTCGGTCTATACTCGGTGCAACCACGCTTGAAAGCGTGTTAAAGGCGGGTAAGCAACGTGCAAAAATCGGGTATAAAATGGGGCAAACCCCGGGGAGCCCCGGAGCTGGTATATTGCGGTTAAGAGGAAGATTTAAATGCTGTAAGCCTGAATCATTTCTTCATTCACTTTGCAGCCTTTTCCGGTATTCGTGTCGATCATGACATAGTCGAACCATCCATCGGATGCGATTTTTCCGGTACGCTTATTTTCAATTTCAAATTGTACCCTGCATCCTTTTTCATTAATGGTCAGAATTCCGGTGCGGACGGCAATTACATCTCCAAGGATGAGCGGGCGCTTGAACTCTACATGAGCAGTACGTACTACCCAGCCAAAACCACTTTCCAGAAAAGATTCCATAGGCATTTTATAGAATTGCTCCATCTGGTCATACCTGGCGGCAAGTACATAATCGAAGTATTTGCTGTTGTGTACGTGTTGAAACATATCTATGTCATCCGGACGTACTTTTAATTCGCTTTCAAATATGCTGTATTCGTTCTTTTCCATGTTTTCTTCGTTCTGAGGGCAAAAATAGGGTTTAGATTTTATTTATATTTGCTCCCGCATCGTAAATTAAAAGCAGATGACAATTGTGGGCTCACAACTTGCGAATCATTAAAACTTAAACTATCTTTGCAGCCAATTAATTAATCCATACACACTTTAGTATCATTCAAGAAATGTATTTAAGTAAAGAAAAGAAAGCCGACATTTTCAAAACACACGGCGAAGTAGAAACCAACACGGGTTCTGCAGAAGGTCAGGTAGCGTTATTTACATACCGTATTGCGCACTTAACAGAGCATTTAAAGAAAAATCGTAAAGATTTCTCTACTCAGTTGTCACTACAAAAATTAGTAGGTAAACGTCGCGGTATTTTGGCCTATCTGTACAAAAAAGATATTGGTCGTTACCGTGCTATCATCAAAGCTTTAGGGCTAAGAGATATCATCAAACCTTTAGGTTCGAGAGATAGCAAATAAGCGTTAAAATATCAAGAAAAGCCATTCTAAAGGATGGCTTTTTTACTTTGAAAAATAAAATAAATATATATAAATCAGGTGTGTAGAAAGAGGAAAACACACCACAACACTCTTTAAATGAATGTAATAAAAAAATCGTTCGACTTGGGCGATGGAAGAACAATCGAAATTGAAACAGGGAAATTAGCAAAACAAGCTGATGGTTCTGTAGTTGTTAAAATGGGCGATACTATGTTATTGGCTACTGTAGTATCTACTGTAGGTGCAAAATCTGGTGTTGACTTTTTACCATTATCTGTAGATTATCAGGAGAAATATGCTGCCGCAGGCCGTATTCCCGGAGGATTCTTACGTCGTGAAGCAAGATTATCAGATTATGAAGTTTTAATTTCACGTTTGGTTGACCGCGCTTTACGCCCGATGTTCCCTGAAGATTATCACTCAGATACTCAGGTGATGATCACTTTGATCTCTTCTGACAAAAATATAATGCCTGACTGTTTAGCTGGTTTAGCTGCTTCGGCTGCGATCGCGGTTTCAGATATCCCTTTCAACGGACCAATCTCTGAAGTACGTGTGGCTAAAATTGATGGTAACTTCGTTATCAACCCTTATGTAAGTGATCTTGAGCGTGCAACGATGGAATTCCTTGTTGCAGGTACTGAAAACGACATCGTGATGGTGGAAGGTGAAGCTGATGAGATCTCTGAAGCTGACATGGTAGAAGCAATTGAATTTGCACACAAAGCAATCGTTGTTCAGGTTCAGGCACAAAAAGAATTGGCTGAATTAGTAGGTAAGACCGTTAAACGTACTTATTCTCATGAAGACAGCAATCCTGAATTAAAGGAGCAGGTTTATGCAGCTACTTATGATAAAGTATATGCAATCGCAAAAAGCAACACGAGCAAAGGTGAGCGTGGTGATGCTTTCGGTGCCATCTTAATGGATTTCATCGCTACTTTAGGCGAAGATATCGATGATGTAACCGGATTCTTAGCTAAAAAATATTTCCATGATGTACAATATGATGCCATCCGTAACCTGGTATTAGACGAAGGAATTCGTTTAGATGGTCGTGATGTGCGTACAGTACGTCCGATCTGGAGTGAAGTAGGTTATTTGCCTTCTGCTCACGGATCAGCTGTATTTACACGTGGTGAAACCCAATCATTAACTACCGTTACTTTAGGTTCTAAAGATGATGAGCAAATGATTGATGGTGCTTTCATCAATGGATACAACAAATTCTTATTACACTATAACTTCCCTGGTTTCTCTACTGGTGAGGTTCGTCCGAACAGAGGTGCTGGTCGTCGTGAAATCGGTCATGGTAACTTAGCCATGCGTTCATTGAAGAAAGTATTACCTGGATTGGAAGAAAATCCATATACCATCCGTATCGTTTCTGATATCTTAGAATCTAACGGTTCTTCGTCAATGGCAACTGTTTGTGCGGGTACATTAGCATTAATGGATGCAGGTATTAAAATCAAAGCTCCGGTATCCGGAATTGCAATGGGATTAATCACTGATGAAAAAACTGGTAAATATGCCATCCTTTCAGATATCTTAGGTGATGAAGATCATTTAGGTGATATGGACTTTAAAGTTACTGGTACTGAAAAAGGTATCGTTGCTTGTCAGATGGATTTAAAAATCAATGGTTTGAAATGGGAAGTGTTAACTAACGCACTAAATCAAGCTAAAGAAGCCCGTTTACACATCTTAAACGAAATGAAGAAAACGATCTCTGCACCACGTGAAGACTACAAAGACCACGCGCCACGTATCGTTTCTCTAAGCATTGACAAAGAATTTATTGGCGCTGTAATCGGCCCAGGCGGTAAAATTATCCAGGAAATGCAACGCGAAACCGGCGCATCTATCTCTATCGAAGAAGTAGGTAACAAAGGTATCGTTGAAATCTTTGCTGATAATAAAGCAGCTATTGATGCTGCAGTTAGCCGTATCAATGCCATTGCTGCTAAACCAGACATAGGTGCTACTTATGATGGTAAAGTGAAATCTATCATGCCATTTGGTGCATTCGTAGAGATCATGCCAGGAAAAGACGGATTATTACACATCTCTGAGATCGACTGGACCCGTTTAGAAACGATGGACGGTGTGTTCAAAGAAGGTGACAGGATTCAGGTGAAACTTTTGGATATTGACAAACAAGGAAAAATGAAACTTTCAAGAAAAGCTTTATTGCCTCGCCCAGCAAAACCAGAAGGCACCGCAGAAAACAAACCTGCATAATACAAACATTAAAACCCCGCAATTCGCGGGGTTTTTTGTTTTACAACGGCTTTATTTTTTATATTTACTTCGTTAACATTAAAACCCGTTAATCATGAAACACCTCATTGCTCCATCCTTACTTGCCGCTGATTTTGCGAACCTTCAACGTGATATTGAAATGGTCAATTCGAGTGAAGCAGACTGGTTCCATGTAGATGTGATGGATGGTGTTTTTGTGCCCAATATCTCTTTCGGTTTTCCAGTGATGGAAGCGGTAAAAAAACATGCCACCAAGCCACTGGATGTACATTTGATGATCGTAAATCCCGATCAGTATATCGAACGTTTTGCAGCAGCAGGGGCAACGGTGATCACCGTTCATTATGAAGCGTGTACACACCTTCACAGAACCGTACAGGCGATTCATGCCGCAGGTTGTAAAGCAGGGGTAGCCCTGAATCCACATACTCCGGTAGCCTTGTTAAAAGATATCCTTGCAGACCTGGACCTGGTCTTGGTGATGTCCGTAAATCCGGGCTTCGGCGGACAACAATTTATCCCCAATACCCTGAATAAACTAAGAGAGCTGAAAGCAATGGCAGCTGCCCTGAATCCGGACCTGATCATCGAAGTGGACGGAGGAGTAGGCATCCATAACCTGGGAGATTTAATCCAGGCAGGAGCAAGTGCTTTTGTAGCCGGAAATGCCATCTTCGCAGCAGCATCTCCAAAAGAAATGATTTCAGAATTAAAAAATCTCAATGCAGGTATCCTAAAAGTTTAAATGCTGAAACGCCACCTGTTGCTCTTCATCCTTCTCCTGGGTTTTACAGGGCTGAAGGCGCAACCTTTAATAAAGGTGACGGGAATGGTGACGAATGAACTGCAGCAACCCTTGCAGGAGGTGACCGTGAGGATTCTGGGCCAGGATCAATCGTCTTTAACAGATGAAAAAGGCAACTATACCATTTACGCGGCCAGCACTTCCTTTGTGTTGAAGTATTCCCTGCTGGGCTATAAACCTGTGCTGATCAGCATCCACCATGATAAGGCCGGGCGACTGATTCAGGATGTCAGGCTGAGCGAAAGCAGCAATGAACTGGAACAAGTCAGGATTACAAGCAGACAAAATCAACTCAGTAACAGTAACACCATAAATATTGCCGGAATCCCGGCCATGCCATCTCCCTCGGGGAATTTTGAAGCGATACTTAAGACTTTACCGGGCGTATCTGCAAACAATGAACTGAGTGCTCAGTATAGTGTCAGAGGTGGTAATTTCGACGAAAACCTGGTCTATATAAACGATATAGAAATCAGTCGGCCCATCCTTATCAGAAACGGACAACAGGAAGGGCTGAGCTTCATCAATAGTGATTTACTGAGCAGTGCCCGCTTTTCTGCAGGAGGCTTTGAAGCACGGTATGGGGATAAGCTTTCTTCTGTTCTGGATGTGAAGTACGGAAGGCCTGATAGCAGTCAGACGGTCTTAACTGCAGGGTTGAACGGTGCTTCTTTGAGTACCAAGCTGTTGAGACAACACAGTTTTCTGCTCGCAGGATTGCGCTATAAAAATAATACAGGGATCTTAGGGACTCAGGAGAATAAAGGAAGTTACCGCCCGAGTTTTACGGATGCACAACTGATTTTCCAACAGGAACTCTCTCCGAAGTTCAGCCTTAATTTTTTAGGAAATTTGAATAGTGGAACCTTTAAGCTCATTCCCGAAAGTCGCCAGACTGAGTTCGGGACCTTAAGCAGAACGGTGCGGCTAAATGTCGGTTATGATGGTCAGGAGGTAGACGATTATCAGACATTCGGAGGAGCGATAACCGCCTTGTATACGCCAAAGCCAAATCTGGTGATGAAATGGATCAACAGCTATTTCAATAGCCTGGAAACAGAAAATATACACATTCAGGGCGCCTATTTTTTAAGGGAACTGAGCCCTGATCTTGTGAAACCAGGAACAGGAGGATCTGCCATTGATAAAGGCAGGGGAGGGTATTTTACATTTGCAGACAATAAACTGCGTTCCCAAAGTTTTAGCTCTGAGTTCAAAGGAGATCAGACCTTTAATAACCATACTTTTTCCTGGGGATTGCGCTTCGAATATAAAAGCTATCGCGATCAGCTCAACGAGTACAGCCTGATCGATTCTTCGGGTGTAAACAGTTTTTATGGAGGACCAGCTATTGACGTTAAAAATAAGCTGGATATCCAATATTACAGCGCTTATGTCCAGGACAGTTATAGCCTTTCTCCACATACAGACCTTCAGCTGGGGCTGAGGGCCAACTACAATAGCCTGAGTAGTCAATTGCTGCTTAGTCCGCGTTTACTGCTGGCTTACCGTCCTCAGGGTAACAACAAGATTTTCAGGTGGAGCGCTGGCGTTTACCAGCAAGCGCCGGATTATAGAAGCATCAGGGATTTTGAGGGGCAGCTGAACGGGAATCAAAAGGCCCAAAGGTCTTACAACACCTCTGCAGGAATGGATTATGCTTTTGATGGCTTGGGAACAAGACTGAAATTTAGTACAGAAGCTTATTTTAAATACCAGGACAGGCTGATTCCTTATATGATGGACAATGTACGGATCAAGTACCTGGCCACAGAAATGGCAAAAGGATATACCTATGGGGCAGATTTCAGCATCGGCGGAGAGTTTGTGAAAGACCTGGTTTCTCATTTCAGGCTGTCGGTCATGCAGGCAAGACAGCAGATAGAGAAGGACCCGCAGGGCTTCCTGAAGCGTCCAACCGATCAGCTGGTTAATTTCTCTGCCTATTTTCAGGACCGCTTGCTCAATAGTCCGACGTATAAAGTACACCTTAACCTGCTCTATGGATCAAAATTACCAATCGGTGCACCTTCTTCAGATCGCTATACGGACAATTTTCATGTCCCTGCTTATAAAAGAATAGACATTGGTTTCTCCAAAGACTTCCTGGATGATGCCGCTTTAAGAAAACCCGGATTTCTGGATAAATATTTTAGCTCCTGTGCCCTTTATGCGGAAGTGTTTAACCTTTTGAATATCGACAATACCGTCTCCTACCTTTGGCTAAAGGACCTGAATAACGTTCAATATGCCATACCTAATTATTTAACGGGCAGACGAATCAACCTGAAACTGATCATTAAGTTTAAAAATTCGAAATAATAAACCACAGAAAATATTACATTTACAACTAATAAAAATAACATAAAAATGAGACATAATTTCGGCGCTGGACCCTGTATCCTACCACAGGAAGTTTTCAAGCAAGCATCACAAGCAGTACTTGATTTTAAAGACGGCTTGTCTATTCTGGAGATCTCTCACCGTACACCTGAATTTGAAGGTGTAGTTGAAGAGGCCGGGAAGTTGGTTAAAGAATTGTTAAATGTTCCTGCCGGTTATTCCGTTCTCTTTTTACAAGGTGGTGCGAGTTTGCAATTTGCAATGGTTCCTATGAACCTATTGCCTGAAGGCCAAACAGCCAGTTACCTGGAGACAGGAGTATGGGCAAACAAAGCGATTAAAGAAGTCGCTACTTTTGGAACTGCTAACATTGTAGCTTCCTCAAAATCATCGAACTATACCTTTGTTCCTAAAGACTATAGCATCCCTGAAGATAGTGCTTATTTCCATTGCACCTCGAACAACACCATTTATGGAACAGAGATGTTCAGCCTGCCTGAAACAAAAGTTCCTGTAGTTTGTGACATGTCATCAGACATCATGAGCCGTGTGATTGATGTTGCCCAGTACGACCTGATCTATGCTGGTGCACAAAAAAATATCGGCCCTGCCGGTTTAACCGTAGTGATCGTGAAAGATGAGATCCTGGGTAAAACAGGTAGAAAAATCCCTTCTATGCTGGATTATAAAGTGCATATCGAAGGTGGTTCTATGTACAACACCCCGCCGGTATTCTCTATTTATGTCGCAATGCTGAACCTGAGATGGTTGAAATCTAAAGGTGGCGTAGCGGAAATTGAAAAAGAAAACATTGCCAAAGCGAAAGCTTTATATACAGAGATCGATAGAAATCCATTGTTCAAAGGTACCTGCGCAGTAGAAGACCGTTCCAGAATGAACATCTGCTTCGTAATGGAAAACCCGGAACTGGAAAAACCGTTCTTAAAGTACGCGGAAGAAAATGGAATCGAAGGAATCAAAGGTCACAGAAGTGTGGGCGGTTTCAGAGCTTCGATGTACAATGCGCTTCCTATTACCAGCGTACATACTTTAATTGAATTAATGCAGATTTTTGCTGAAAAACACCAATAAAATATAAATTGATGATTAAGATACTTGCAAACGATGGAATAGATCCCATCGGTAAATCCCTGTTAGAGCAGGCAGGTTTTGTCGTAGATACAGAAACTGTTGCCCAGGATAAATTAGCTGATGCTTTACAGAATTACGATGCGATTACGGTACGTAGCGCAACAAAAGTACGCCAGGAACTGATCGATCAATGTCCAAACCTGAAACTGATCGGTAGAGGTGGAGTAGGAATGGACAATATTGATGTGGATTATGCAAGAGCTAAAGGCCTTGCCGTAATCAATACTCCGGCAGCTTCTTCACTTTCTGTAGCAGAACTGGTATTTGCGCATTTATTCACTGGTGTTCGTTTTTTACAGGACGCCAACAGAAAAATGCCTGTTGAAGGGGATACTAAATTCAATGCGTTAAAAAAGGCGTATGCCAAAGGGGTGGAACTGAGAGGTAAAACAATCGGTATCATCGGTTTCGGCAGAATCGGAAGAGAAACAGCAACAGTAGCTTTAGGCCTGGGAATGAATGTTCTGGCTTATGACCTTTTCCCTTTTGAAGGAAACCTGACCTTAAACCTTCAGGGTGGCATTAAAGTAGACATTCCGGTGAAAACAGTTTCCCTGGAAGAAGTGATCAGCAATAGCGATTTCATCAGTTTACATACGCCATTTGCAGATAAACCAATCTTAGGTGCCGAAGAATTTGAAAAAATGAAAGCCGGTGCGGGTGTGGTGAACTGTTCAAGAGGTGGAACGATAGACGAAGCGGCATTAATCGCTGCGTTAGATAGTGGTAAAGTTGCTTTTGCAGGTTTAGATGTATTCGATAACGAACCTACACCTTCGACTGCGATCTTACAACATGCAAAGATCTCTTTAACACCGCATATCGGTGCGGCAACAAACGAAGCGCAGGAGCGTATCGGTGTTGAACTTGCTACATTAATTATTGAGCATTTTAATAAATAGCTTTTAATGAGGCACCCGAACGAAAAGGGTGCCTCATTTCCCAATCCATCCTATGCCAAATATAAAGCCTTTCTGTGGTTTAAAACCTGCAGTACACCTCCAGTCAAAGGTGGTAACCCGTCCGTTGGAAAACTATGGAACGGGTGAAGCCCGCTTAATTGCGTCCGAAAATAACTGCAGTTTCCTGCACCTTATTAATCCGGAACTGGATAATCCATACCTCAGAGGAACGCGACAGGAGCTGATTTTCAAAAAGATCGCGGAGAATTTCGAAGGCTTTCTGGAGCATCATTACCTCGTAAGAGAAACCCAACCGGCAATTTATGTGTATCAGGTGGAACACGATGGCTTATGTCAGACTGGCATCTGGACGCTTACTCACATCCATGATTACCTGGAAGGAAGGATCAAAAAACACGAATCTACCGTAGAACGCAGGGAAAAATTGCTGGCCGATTATTTACAGCAAACCGGACTGGATGCCAACCCTGTCCTGATTACTTACCATCCTGATCAGGTGATCGATGGGCTGACCGCAAAATATACCGCTTTAACTCCGGACCTCGATTTTACTTTTGCGGATCAAAGTCAGCATCGGGTATGGGCAATCACCGAAACTGCCGATCTGGAGAAAATGGTGACTGCATTTCAGGCCATCCCTTCTGTATATATTGCTGATGGTCACCATCGGGCGGCTTCTATGGCTAAAATGGGCCTCCAGAAGCAAGCTTTGAAAGGGGCTAAGCACGATGGTTCGGAACTCTATAATTACTTCACAACCGTCTATATGAATACTGCTGAGGTGAAAGTGCTGGAATTTAACAGACTGGTGCGGGATCTTGGAACATGGACGGCGGAGCAATTTATGGCAGCGCTGAACGATTGTTTTGAGGTTAAAACATCGAAGCAGCCGGTGAAACCCGGAGCGTTACATGAAATCGGAATGTACTTTAATGGCCAATGGTATGTTTTAAGTCCTAAGCCTTCCATTTATGATGCCAATGATCCGGTTTCGGTCTTGGATGTCAGTATCTTACAGGATTTTATTCTGGAGCCATTGTTGGGAATTAAGGACCCGAGAACGGATGCAAGAATTACTTTTGAGGGTGGAAGAACGGATGTCCTGGCTTTGCAGAATAAAGTGGATAACGGGCTGTATGCCATTGCTTTTACCTTGTTTCCTACTTCTGTAGCGCAAGTGATCGCAGTTGCAGAAGCGGATGGGGTAATGCCTCCGAAGTCTACCTGGGTAGAGCCAAAATTCCTGGTCGGACTGCTGACCAATTATTTCAACTAGCGAAGCGAATTTGTCAGGACCCAATACCGGTAACCGAGTATCGCTTTTTGTAGCGTACTGAGCTTCATTGGGTCCTTTTTATACAGGCTGGGAAGGACCACTTTATTGACCTTCGCCAGCATTTTGAAAAGTGATGTTTTCATCTTAAATCTTCTTCATTTTCTTAAGGAGCACAAAGACCGTTCCGCCAAGTGCCAATATCAAAAATATAATCGCATAAACATACAAGGTTTTGCCTTTTTCTGCTTGCTGTGCTTCCTTTTTCAGGAATTGATTCTGGTCTTGTAATTTCTTGATAGAAAGCATGTAAGCCTGAATTCTGCTGTTGGTGGTATTGGCCGTACTGATCACTTCTTTCACCTCCTGATCTTTATAATCCATCAGTATTTTAAGTTCCTTAAAGATGTTATTGTCGTTGAGTACAATCTGACGCAGGATCTCATTGGAGTTCTTAATGTCTCTTTTGGTTTGAAAACCGAAAATTCCGGTTCTCGCATCTAAACTCTGGTCGTATTGTCCAAAGCGCTCGCTTCGCTCTGCGAGCAATCCGTTGATCTTTAAGCGCTGAATCTGGTAGGCACTGGTGTCACTTTGATAGGCAGCTGCCTGGAGACTAAATCCAAGTAGCAGGAGAAGCAATAAATTTTTGATCATTGTAGGTGTTTCTAAGGACTTAGCAAACTCCATGCCTCAGCTTTAGACTGGAAGTTCGGTTTGACCACCGCCCAGGTCTCACGGAAGAGGAGCGAGCGGCGATAGTCCTCCAGATGCTGCTCATCTGCCCAGTGGCTGATGGTAAAGAATACATTGGGGTCTGCGTTGTCCTGTAGCAATTGAACGGCGCTACAGCCTTTAAATGCGGCAATTCTAGGTTGTACCGTTTTGAAGGTTTCTTTAAACTCTGCGACAAAAGCCGGGGAGAAATGCATTTTTACCAGACGGATCAGCATGAAATTATTTTTTAAGGATGAAATTCAACCCTGACAATATCGCTCAGGTGTAAGCCCAGCAAACCGCTTGCTTTTCCCTTGTTAATGGCGATTTCCAGGTGGTTACTGATGCCAAAAAGACAGAGTTTCTCCCCTTCAGGAACCTCATTGTAATGCCAGCTCAGCTGGGTGATCGTTTCACTTTTTCTGAAGTACAAAGTGAAGTCCCGGTTCCGCTGGATCTTCGTGAACAATTCTTTCGTAATGTTGGTGATGACGTTGGAAAAAGTATCGATATAAATGACGCTTCCACGGATGATATCCCGCTCAATTACAGGGTTTAGCAACATGCGTTCCTCTACACTGTCGGTCGGCATTCCGATGTCCCTTAACCTGCCGCCTTTGGCAAGATGAATGGCCGCTTTTACGAAAATATCTACCAAAGGAAAATGAAGATATTTCAGGTCCTGCATGATGTTCAGCTCTACAATCTCATCCGGCATCTCTTCAAATAATAAAGAAAAAATCCCGTTGTCTGCACCTACAAAATAATGATCTCTGTATTTCAGGGCAATATATCTCGTGTTTTCACTGAACACAGAATCGATACCGATCAGGTGCACAGTACCTTTAGGGAAATAAGGATAGACGTTCTTTAAAACGAAGGCCGCATAAGAAATATTGAAAGACGGAACCTCATGTGTCACATCAACAATATTGGCCGTCGGCAAGATACTCAGGATACTGCCTTTGAGGGCAGCCTGGTAAAAATCTTTCGAACCTAAATCTGTCGTTAATGTAATAATGGCCATTAAAAATTGAATATTTATTCTTAATCTTGCGTAAGCGGCAAATCGCGTACAAATATTCAATTTTTATATCAAAATATACACCTCTATCTAAAAAACAATATTTTGAACGAACTTAAATTAACATTAGAATCGGTAGATCCGCTACAGTTTTGGGGCGCAAACAATGAGCACTACGAGATCATTAAGAATGCTTTTCCGAAACTTAAAGTTGTGGCCAGGGGCAATGAACTGAAAGTATTGGGTGATGAGAAAGAGCTTAAAGTTTTTGAGCAGAAATATACGCTGTTGCTAAATCAGCTGGAGCAGTATAGCACATTAACGGCCAGTGATGTCGAATCTATCCTTCTTTCTAAGAAAGCAAGTCCTGCTTCGGAAAATGGAACAGCTGAAAAGGCCGCTCCTGCCGGAGGTAGTGGTGGAGGTGAAGTGATCGTATTTGGTACCAACGGTTTAATGGTGAAAGCCAGAACAGCCAACCAGAGACGTATGGTAGACAGCATCGTTAAAAACGATGTGCTTTTTGCGATCGGCCCTGCCGGAACAGGAAAAACCTATACTGCGGTGGCACTTGCCGTCAGAGCACTGAAAAATAAAGAAATTAAAAGGATCATTTTAACCAGACCTGCGGTAGAAGCAGGGGAGAGCCTGGGCTTTTTGCCAGGTGACCTGAAGGAAAAAGTAGATCCATACCTTCGTCCCTTATATGATGCCCTGGATGATATGATCCCGGCAGAGAAACTGAAACTTTATCTGGAAAACAGAACCATAGAGATTGCCCCTTTGGCATTCATGCGTGGCAGAACCCTGGATAACTGTTTTGTGATCCTCGATGAGGCCCAGAATTCAACTGACCTTCAGCTGAAAATGTTCCTCACCCGGATGGGGCCATCTGCCAAGTTTATTGTAACCGGCGACATTACCCAGATCGATTTGCCTAAGAAACAAATGTCCGGACTGCACAATGCCCTGAGGATCTTAGACGATATTCCCGGAATTGAAATTATTTACCTGACGGGGGAAGATGTAGTGCGGCATAAACTGGTAAAAAGAATTTTGAAAGCCTACGGCGATATCCAATAATTTAAGAACAAATAACAACAGCTCTTTGGCAAATACCATGACAGCAATTAAAGAAACAAATTTTAGCTTTCCAAAGCAAACCAATTTTTACAAGGGAAAAGTGCGTGACGTATACACGATCAACAATCAGTTTATGGCGATGGTCGTAACCGACAGGATCTCTGCATTTGATGTGGTATTGCCGGAAGCAATTCCTTTCAAAGGACAGGTGCTGAACCAGATTGCAGCGAAATTCCTGAATGCCACGAAAGACATCGTTCCCAACTGGGTGATCGCTGTTCCGGATGAAATGGTGACGATTGGAAGGATCTGTGAGCCTTTTAAGGTGGAAATGGTCGTGAGAGGTTACCTGGCAGGACATGCATGGAGAGAATACAGTGCAGGTAGACGCAGTGTGTGCGGAGTAGCTTTGCCGGAAGGACTGAAAGAAAATGATAAACTGCCTCAGCCCATCATCACCCCAACTACAAAAGCAGCGGTAGGACATGATGAAGACATTTCCAGGGAAGATATTTTAGCCCAGGGAATCGTTTCCATTGAAGATTATACGCAGCTGGAAGCCTATACTTATGCGCTTTATGAGCGTGGTGTACAAATGGCGGCAGAACGTGGACTGATCCTGGTTGATACTAAATATGAATTCGGAAAAGTAGGTGCAGAGATCTTCCTGATTGATGAAATCCATACCCCGGACTCTTCCCGTTATTTTTATGCGGAAGGATATGCAGACAGACAGGCAGCAGATGAGCCGCAGAAACAATTGTCAAAAGAGTTTGTCCGTAAATGGTTAATCGAAAACGGTTTCCAGGGTAAAGACGGACAAAGCATTCCGGTGATGACTCCGGAGATTGTAAACTCCATCTCTGAGCGTTATATCGAGCTTTATGAGCAGATCACTGGTGATACTTTCGTTAAAAATGAAAGCGCAGATGTGGTTAAGCGAATTGAAGAAAATGTAGTCAATTCTTTAAACGGGCTTTTAGCAAACTAAAACCTGTTTTTAAAATCAGCGGTCGTCATTCCTAACCATCGGATGACGACCGTTATATCAACCAACCGAACCGGATTGCATCCTTTCAGAAGGAATTATTCAGTCAATCCTTACTAAAACAGATAAAATTAATTACTTTAGCAACACAAATAAATAAATCAATATCATGAAATTTTCAGTTGACAAGCACGAAAAGTATGTTGTTCTTAAACTTAGAGAATCTAAGTTCACCAACGACAATACCCCTAAGTTAAAATCTGAGTTCATTTTATTGAACGCAGAAGGTTACCATAATATCGTTCTGGATTTATCCGCCGTAAAAGAATGCAATGACTCTCAGGATCTGAGCAGTTTGCTGGTAGGAGACCGTCTATGTAAAAAAGCAAACGGTTTGTTTATCCTTACCGGAATAAATGGCGTTGTTGCTAAAATACTGGAAATGTCGAGCCTGGATCAGTCATTGACCATCGTGTCGAAACTGAAAGAAGCCGAAGACCTGATCTTTATGGAAGAAATTGAGAAAGAATTGTTGGGGAGCGTAGATAAAGGTTAATGAAGTTTGAGGTTACTATTTTAGGTAGCAGCTCTGCTACACCCGTATACAATAGAAATCCAAGTGCCCAGCTTTTAAACTGTAATGAAAAGTTTTACCTGATCGATTGCGGGGAAGGAACCCAGCAGCAATTGATCAAGTATGGTTTTAAAGCAAGTAAAATAGATTTTGTATTCATCAGCCACCTTCACGGAGATCATTATTTCGGATTGATCGGATTGCTTTCGACCATGCATTTGAATGGAAGAATCAAGCCGATTAAGATCTTTGGCCCTGCAGCTTTAATGGAGATTCTGGACCTTCAGTTTAAACATTCTGAAACGGTGCTCCGTTATCCTTTGGAATTTGTACCGATCACTGCAGACGAGCCTCAGCTGATTTTTGAAAACTCAGACCTGACCGTATCTACAATTGTACTCAACCACCGGATTCCATGTACCGGCTTCGTCTTCAAAGAAAAGAAACGATTGCGTAAAGTAATCGTAGAAAAGCTGGAGGAAGAAAATATCCCGTTGGAATATTACCCTTTATTGAAAAGAGGGGTAGACCTGACTTTACCGGATGGAACGGTGCTCCTGAACAAAGATTATACGACGGACTCAGATGAGCCCCGGAAATATGCTTATTGTTCGGATACCCTTTGTGATGGCAGCTATTTCGAAGAGATCAAAGATTGTAACACCCTGTACCACGAAGCAACCTTCTTACATGAAATGCTGGAACGGGCGAATCAAACACATCATACGACGGCTTTACAGGCCGCTGAGACCGCAATAACCACCGGGGCAAAGAAACTGATCATCGGACATTTTTCTTCCAGATACAAGACCTTACAGCCCTTATTAGAGGAAGCCGTCTCGGCTTTTGAAAATACACAGCTGGCTCAGGAAGGAAGTACCTTCCAGATCTGAGCCAGCTCAGGTTAATCCCTGAGTCTCAGCCTTAAATATTCTTTTATTTCCAGCCCCTTCTTTGTCGCACAAATTAGGGGATCATGCTGTGGAATAAAAAATACTTTAGTATTATGTATATACATATGGACATATAAATTATATTTGCAGATAACCAGCAGCCATTCTATAACCGTATGAACACACGAAGAGACTTTATTAAAACAGGCAGTATCCTTGGCGCAGGGATGCTGTTGCCATCTTTGGATGCATTTACCATTGGAAAACCCGATTTTATCAGCAGGCGACCTGCATTATCAGCAAGACATTTTACCAGTGAAGCGGTAGAGGCGACGATTAAAAACATGAAAAAGGCCTTGCCCAATAAGGAGCTGGCCTGGATGTTTGAAAATTGTTTTCCCAATACCCTGGATACGACGGTATACCATGAGCTGAAAAACGGAGTTCCGGACACTTATGTGATTACCGGCGATATTGATGCCATGTGGCTAAGAGACAGTACAGAACAGGTCTGGCCATATGTCCCCCTCGCAGCAAAGGACCCTAAACTCAGACAACTTCTTGCAGGAGTCATCAACAGGCAGGTAAAGTGTATTCTTAAAGATCCTTATGCCAATGCTTTTTACAAGGACGAAACCAAGATCAGCGAATGGAAAGATGACATTACTGCCATGCAACCGGGGATTCATGAGCGGAAATGGGAAATTGATTCGCTTTGTTTTCCAGTCAGACTGGCCTATAAATATTGGAAAACCACTGGCGATGTACAGTGTTTTGGCAAGGATTGGAAAGAATCGGTCCGGCTCACTGTTCAGACTTTCCGGGAGCAACAAAAGAAAACAGGAAAAGGCCCATACTCTTTTCAAAGGAAAACTTCCTGGGCCACAGATGGAGTACCACTGGGCGGATATGGATATCCGGTGAAGCCGGTAGGCCTGATCTGTTCGAGTTTCAGGGCCAGCGATGATGCGGCGATATTCCCCTTTTTGATCCCGGCAAATTTCTTTGCGGTGGTTAGCTTGAGGCAATCGGCGGAAATTCTTTTTAAAGTATACAAAGATGAGACATTGGGGAATGACTGCCTGGCACTTGCGGATGAAGTTGCGGGGGCCATACAAAAATATGGAATTGTAAAACATCCGGATTTTGGAGAGGTCTATGCTTATGAAGTGAACGGTTTTGGAAGTTTTAACATCATGGACGACGCGGGGACGCCGAGTTTATTATCCCTCCCATATCTGAATGCGGTGGAAGCAAATGATCCGGTCTACCAGCGAACGAGAGCGCTGATTCTTTCTGCTGCCAATCCTTTTTTCTTTAAGTCGGCGCGCGCGGAAAGTATTGGAAGTCCTCATTCCGGGATCGATATGATCTGGCCGTTGAGCATCATTACACGTGCACTGACCAGTAACCAGGATGCGGAAATCACAGCGGCCGTAAAAATGCTGATTGATACCCATGCAGGAACGGGCTTTATTCATGAAAGTTTTCATAAAGATGACCCTTCAAACTTTACCAGAAAATGGTTCGCATGGGCAAACACTTTGTTTGCAGAACTGATTCTTCAGATCCAGGAAAAGAAGCGACATCTATGGAAAGAAATTTAAACCAATACCACACCAATATGAAACCAATAAAACTTTATTCCTTTCTTTTACTCCTGCTCCTGTCGGGAGCTTTGTCGGCCCAGACCGTAAAAAACAAAGCGCTCGCAGCCAGGATACTTGCAGATAGCAGATTGGATACCATAGAGAACCGTTCCCTGCGTTTGCTCAGTGGTTTCGCTGCAGGAACTTCTTATGGTGAGATCTGGATCCGGGACCTCAATACGTTTATCATTGGATCGCTGAGGATCCATCCGAAAGAAAAGGTAAAGGATATCCTGCTCTATTTTTTTAAGTTCCAAGGTAAAGACGGAAACATTGTAGATGGCTATATCCCACAGAAAAAGGCGGATAAAAGTTACGACCCGGAACGCTTTATTTATTCCGATCTGGCGCCGGATTTTGCAGCACATAAGAATACGGTAGAAACCGATCAGGAAACTTCGCTGATCCAGGCCATCCGTAAATATGTAGACATCACCGGCGACCGTAGCATAATGACCGAAAAGATTGCCGGGAAGACGGTGACTGAGCGGATAGAAATGGCGATGAATTTCCTGATGAGAGAACGCTGGTCGGCCAAATACGGATTGGTCACAGGGGCAACTACCATGGATTGGGGAGATGTACAACCAGAAGCGGGAAGCAATGGTGTTTTGCTGAATAAGAATACCAAATGGGCAATTGATGTCTATGACAATGCGATGTTCTATATGGCGATCAATGACTTTCTTGCAATTCGCCCCAAAGGAGTTAAAACAGCGCAGGACTGGCGCAAAATCGGGGCATCTTTGAAAAAGAACATCCGCAGGCATTTATGGCTGGCCTCAAAAGGGAAGTACCTTCCTCATATTTATTTAAATGGCAGTCCTTTCAGTAAGGATTTTAAAGAGGAAGAGTTGTTGTATTCCGGAGGGAGCGCCTGCGCCATCTTAGCTGGATTGAATACGCCTGCGGAGATTGCGGTCATTAATAAACAGCTGGTAAATGCAGCTTCAAAGGAGAAACATGCCACGATAGGAATGACGGTTTTTCCACCTTATCCATTGAAAGAATTTCCGAATATGGCACCTTATGTCTATCAGAACGGGGGAGACTGGACCTGGTTTGGCGGTCGTTTTATTCTGGGACTCAGCAAGTATAATTTTATACAGGAGGCCTATACAGAATTAGATCCCATGCTGGAAAGAGTACTTAAAAACAAAGGTTTCTACGAATGGTATGAAGTCCGAACCGGTGAGCCTAAAGGTTCCGGGGATTTTCGCGGTGAGGCAGGGGTATTGCTGGATGCGATTACCGACCTTAGGAAATGGGCGAAAGCAAATCAATAGGCTAATGTGTTCTATAAAAAAAGGCTTCAGGGTATCCTGAAGCCTTTTTCTTAAGTATCGTTCTGTGCTTATTTATCTTTTTTAGCACCGCCACCGAACACAGAGAAGTGAACGTAACGTTTAGGATTTTCTTTTAAGTCGATGATCAGCTTGTCCAGGTTCTGAGAAGCACTGTTCAGGTTGTCATACATTTTTGTATCGTTGATCAACAGGCCTAAAGTACCTTTTCCTTCATTGATCTTGCCTACAATCGCCTGTAAATCGGCCATTGATTTATTCGCATTGTCTATGGTTTGTTTGAAGTTCGCTGCTGCCACCTGATCAGTAATGCTGCCGATGTTGTTCAAAATGCCATTGATCTTTTCGTTGTTGTTCTTCAGGTTTGCGGAGATGGCCTCTACATTCGCAAGGATGGAAGAAATGCGGGTTCCTTCAGAACCTACCAGGTTATCCACTTTTTTTGAAGTTGCTTCCAGTGAAGCCAGGGTAGAAGCAATGCTGTTGAAACTCTTGTCTACATTCTTCTGGAAGTTGGGATTCAGGATGGAGTTTACACTCGTTAAGATAGAATCCATTTTCGCAATGATCAGCTCTGCTTTCTTTTGTACCGGTTGAACGGTTTCCAACAGGCCTTTTGCCACATTCGCGTTTAAAGTATCTCCGTCTTTTGCATATACATTTCCGGTTCCTAAAGCCATTACAATCGCTTTGCCACCTAAAAGGTCAATACTCTCCAGTTTTGCAACACTGTTTTTAGGAATTTCATATTTCCCTTTGATCTTTAAGGTTGCGATAATGGTCCCGTCAGACTGAAGGGTCAGTTTATCTACGCGGCCGATCTGATAACCATTGATCAAAACGGGTTTGGATACACCCAGTCCATCTACATGCGAATACCTGGCATACAATACGGTTTCGCTGGAAAAAATGGCATTGCCTTTTAAAAAGTTGTAGCCAATGATCAACATGGCTATGGAAAAGGCTGCTAGTATGCCTACTTTGGTTTCGTTTGCTATTTTCACGTATGTATGTTTACTTAATTTACTTCTGTTTGTTTTTTATATTTCTTTACCGCATCAAAAATAGCATGTACAATTTCCGATTGTCCGCTGGCAGAATTCATGTAATTCTCCTCTGAAGGATTTGATATAAATCCAATCTCCGTTAACACAGCAGGCATTCCAACCCTTTGTAAAATTAAAATCCCCTGCTCTTTTACTCCTCTGTTTACGCGTTTATTATCGTTGGTGTAGTTGTCCTGAATCAATCTGGCCAATTTCAGGCTTTTATCTCTAAATGTATTTTTAAACAAAGATAGTATAATAAATGTTTCAGGATCGTTGGGATCGTAACCGTCGTAGTTTTGTTTGTAGTTTTTTTCCAGTTTAATATCGGCATTCTCCCTGATGGCCACATCCTGCTCATTCAGGCGGTGTGTACCCGCAACGAAAGTCTCGGTACCACTGGTGGAAGAATTCTTTACATACGCATATCGGGGGATCTTTTTGCCGCGTTTTCCTTTGGTATATCCGGCTACTACTCTTCTGTCGGGCATAGAGTTACAGTGGATAGAAATGAAAATATCTGCTTTGGCGTCATTGGCAATTTCGGCTCTTTTATAGAAGTCGACATCCACATCCGTTTTCCTGGTATACAGTATGCGGACTTCCGGCATCTCTTCTTCAAACTTTTTTCCAAGTCTAAGGGCCACCTGCAGGGCGACATTCTTTTCTACAGAGTAACTGCCTGCGGCTCCGGGTTTACCTCCTCCATGACCGGCATCGATCACGATCGTTTTAACTTTATATCCTTGCGAAAAAGCAAATTCTGAACTTATAAACAATAAAATGGTAAACAAGAATATACTTCTTTTCAATCTCATCAGGCTTAACTCTTTTTTATTTTATCGGTATCTAACTATTATCCTTCTATCTTATGCTGGTAGCTTTGTATGGCTTTCAACAGGCAATTGGTAATTTCTATTTGTCCGGCTTCAGAGTTCATATAATCTTCTTCATCAGGGTTGCTGATAAAGCCGATCTCTGTTAAGATGGCCGGCATTCCTGCTCTGGCCAATACCGCAAGACTTTTTTCCTGCACCCCACGGTTTACCCTTCCTACATTAACATACTCGTCCTGCACAAGTTTTGCCAATTTTAAACTTTGTGTTCTGAACGTATTTTTCATCAAAGATAGTATAATATAGTTTTCCGCATTATTGGGGTCAAAACCTTCATAATTCTCTTTATAGTTATCCTCGAGGAAAATGGCCGCATTCTCTCTCTTGATCACCTCGTCCTGTTCATTGATTCTTCCCATCCCGGAAACAAAGGTTTCTACACCACGGGTAGAGGTGCTTTTCCGATAGGAACTTTCTGTAATGGGAATTCTTTTTCCATTACGTCCTTTTCTATAGCCCGTCACAGTCGTGGAACGGATCATTGGCATATCATTACAGTGAATGGAGATAAAAAGATCTGCTTTTGCGTTGTTCGCAATGGCAATCCGCTCATAAAGCGGAACAAAAACATCAGTAGACCTGGTGTAGATCACTTTTACGTCTTTCATATTGGCTTCTATCGCTGCCCCAAGCCGTAAAGCCGTTTTCAGGGCGACATCTTTTTCTGTCGAATAAGCGCCTCTGGTAGAGCCGTCTTTCCCCCCGTGACCAGCGTCTAATACGATGGTTTTTATTTTATATTCCTGTGTAAATGCTTGATAACTAGTGGTCGTAGCTAATATCAAAGAAATAAATACGATCAAAATTGCATTTGGTCTGAGCAATGGCATATTTTTCATTAATTTTGAACGTTTTGGATTAAACATTAATGCAAAAATAACATTCACACACGAATTTGAAACTTTTAAGCGACATCATTTTTTTAAAACGGCTTGTTTTATTAACAATTGTTAGTATTCCGGCACTTGCATCTTCTGTTTTTTCCTCCACACAACAGGTCGTCCCTCAGGTAGATACCACTAAAAGGAGCAGTATTAAACCCGGACTAAAAAGTAACCCTGCAGATACTTCAAAATCAAGCGATAAGATCGAGTACTCTGCCAAAGATTCTACAAAAGTTGATAAGAAAGAAGGCGTCATTTATTTATATGGTCGTGCAAGGGTGGTATATCAGGGATTGGAGCTGGATGCCGATTATATTACTTACAATACAAAAACCCATCAGATTTTTGCCAGCGGAAAACATGATGCCAAAGGTAAATATGTAGGCCGGCCTATTTTTAAAATGCCCGGACAGGGGAGTTCCCTGGCAGATTCATTACGTTACAACACGGAAACGGCTGCAGGAAAGATTTACGGCGTGTTTACAGAACAGGAAGGTGGCTTTTTCTCCGGTGGACTCGCGAAGAAACAACCGGATGATGAAATTCACAGTAAAGGACAGACTTATAGTACCTGTAATTTACCGCATCCCCATTTCGGGATTCACATCACCAAAGGTATCGTTACCGAAAATCAGATCATTACAGGGCCTGTTTACTTAAAAATTGAAGATATTCCTTTACCCATCGGACTCCCTTTTGCCTTTTTTCCAAAGCCAAATAAGAAATCCTCCGGGATCATTTTACCCAGCCCCGGCGAAGATTATACCAGGGGTTTCTTTTTGAGAGACGGTGGATATTATATGGGTTTTAGTGATTATTTTGATGCCAAACTGATCGGATCAATTTATACTGGTGGTTCTTACGATTTAAACCTGACTTCCACCTATACGAAGAGATATAAATACAATGGAAATATCGCTTTAAGCTATTCCAGTATTGTTACGGGATCGGAGGGGACAAAGAATTTCGGCAGACAGAAGCCTTTTGCAATCAACTGGTCACACAGTCAAAATGCAAATGCGAATCCCGGAAGTACACTTAGTGCCTCGGTAAATATCAGGACCAGTAGTTACAATAGTCTGACTGCAGCCGGTAATACTTACGATCCTGTTGCGCTTTCACAAAGCATTTTAGGGTCCTCCGTGAATTACTCTAAACAACTCTTTGGAGATTTATTTAACCTGTCCCTCGCTGCAAGGGTGAATCAGGATGTGTCCAGAAAAACCGTCGACCTGACCTTGCCGGACATCAATTTAACGATGTCAAGAAATATCTTCCCTTTTGCCTCGCCAAACAGGGTTGGAGATCCAAGGTGGTATGAAAAAATTTCCTTCGGGTATGGCATGATCAGTAGTAATGCGGTAACTTCTGCCGATAGTTTATTATTTAAACGCCAAACCTTGAATAAATTCAGAAACGGGGTGCAACATAATATTCCGATTCAGATGAATTTCAATGTCTTAAAGTATTTCAACTTTGGAACAAGTGTAACCTATAGAGAGACCTGGCATTTTCAGTCGATCAAAAAGACTTTCATCAGACCTACCGGTAGCAGTACCACAGACCTGAGTAGGATTGATACGATTCCAGGATTCAACCGTTATGGAACCTATAGTATTGGTGGTTCAATTGGTACCAAGATTTACTCTACGGCGCAGTTTACGAAACTGGGAAATCTGAAAGCAATCCGACATGTCATGTCACCGAACATTACATTCAACTATCAGCCTGATTTTTCAGATCCGAAGATGGGAAATTATTTGGTCGCGAGATATGCAGATGGCAAGACCGTACCGTCCTCAAAGAGAGCCGATGGGACTTACGATATGGACGTGAATGGAAATGCGCTAAAACCGCTTACCTATGCCCGGCAAGAAGGGTTATTGTATGGTGGAGCGCCGAGTGGCAGATCAGCCAATCTGGGTTTTAGTTTGCAAAATACAGTAGAAGCGAAGGTGGCGGTGCCAAATGATACTACTGGAAAAGGAGAAAAGAAAATTCCCATTATTAATAACCTAAGTATCAGTACCAACTATAATTTTCTTGCAAAAAGATTTAAGCTCAGCCCGATTGGTGTGACAGGTAGTACGCCTTTTACCCCTAAATTTCAGGTAAATTACGGCGCAACCTTTAATCCGTATCTTGTGGAGAGGGATTCTTTGCTTAATGGTAGAAGTACGCAGGTAGCTCCATTTGTGGTGGATAAATATGTATGGCAAAGAGGAAAATTACCCCGTATGACCTCTTTTAACCTGTCATTTGATTATAGCCTGAACCCTGAAGCGCTGAAAAGGAAAAATATCAATCAACAGGATCAGCGTGAACAAAACATTCAGAAAGGAATGACTCCGGAACAGGCGGAAGCAATGGCATTGGTGAGCAGGGATCCAAATGCTTTTGTCGACTTTAAAATTCCATGGAACTTTGCCTTTAGGTATGCCTTTAATTATAACACAAACGATGCGGGAGATCAAGCCAGATATACCAATAGTTTGTCGTTTAACGGAGATGCCAACATTACTCCTAAATGGAAAGTAACTTTTAATTCCGGCTGGGACTTTCAGACGAAAAACTTTACCCAGACCACTTTCGGGATCTATCGTGACCTGCACTGCTGGGACATGAGCTTTAGCTGGGTTCCCTTCGGTACCTATCAGAGTTATTCTGTAGACATCAAGGTGAAAGCTTCTGTCCTGCAGGATCTGAAACTGAGCAAGAGAAAGAACTACTATACGAGATACTAAACCCACTGATATGCTGGCGGAAATTATAACCATAGGCGACGAAATCCTGATTGGTCAGATTGTAGATACCAATTCTGCATGGATGGCCAAACAATTAAACCTGATCGGAATGAAGGTGAAACAGATCACCTCGGTCTCTGACGATGCTGACCATATCATTGAAGCTTTGGAGCAGGCAGAAAAAAGAGCGGACATCATTTTAATTACCGGAGGATTAGGCCCTACAAAGGATGACATTACCAAAGTCACATTGGCAAAATATTTCCATATGGGTTTCAGAAGAGATGCAGAAACCCTGCAGCATGTGACCGAAATCTTTGAGCGCCTTAACCGGCCGATGATCGACCTGAACAGGAAACAAGCGGATGTTCCTGATGGATGTACGGTGATCAAAAACAAAAATGGAACAGCACCATGTATGTGGTTTGAGGAGCATGGAAAGATCTTTGTCTCCATGCCTGGTGTTCCTTTTGAAATGATGTATTTAATGGATGATGAAATCATTCCGAGAATAAAAAAAGCTTTTAAGCTCCCGGTCATTTACCATAAAACGATTCTCACTTCAAATATCGGGGAATCCTTTCTGGCGGTAGAAATAGAAGAAATCGAAGCGGCCTTACCTGCACACATTAAACTGGCATACTTGCCCAGACTGGGACAGGTTCGGTTGAGACTCAGCACCTCCGGAACGGACGAAGCCTTACTGCAGCAGGAAGTAGAAATCTATGCACAGCAGATCATCACCAAAATAAAGAAATACGTCGTTGCAGAAGAAGATATTGCTTTGGAAAAAGCCATTCTGAACTTTATGGAGGCACGAAAACTGACGCTTTCTACAGCAGAGAGTTGTACCGGAGGATACATTGCACACCTGATTACCCAGCATCCGGGATGTTCTTCTGTTTATGAAGGAGGAGCGGTGACGTATTCTTATGAGCTTAAAATGTCCATTCTCGGTGTTCAGCAGGAAACGTTGGCTAAATATGGTGCCGTGAGTGAAGAAACGGTTAAAGAGATGGCTTTGGGGGCAATAAAACATTTTAAAACAGATTATGCAGTAGCTGTTAGCGGTATTGCCGGACCTGATGGTGGTTTGCCTGATAAGCCTGTCGGAACTGTCTGGATAGCAGTGGCTCATGCCAAAGGAGTGGTGTCGAAAGTATTCAGTTTTGGCAACAAAAGAGCACAGAATATTGAACGTTCTGCCAGTGCTGCCTTATCAATGATTTTGAACGAACTCCAGCAACATGAGGATTAAGTGTCCGAAATACTTTACTTTTGTACCTGATACCAATCATAAAATAAAAAATGGCTCAATACGAATTATTGTTACCTAAAATGGGGGAGAGCGTTGCGGAAGCAACCATTATCAAATGGGCGAAACAACCAGGAGATATGATAGAATTGGACGATACAATTTTGGAAATCGCTACTGATAAGGTAGATTCTGAAGTTCCATCACCAATCGCCGGTAAGTTAATCAAACAGTTATTCAAGGAAGATGAAGTGGTGCAGGTAGGTGCAGTGATTGCAATTATCGAAACCGATGCCAATGCCGCTGCAGCACCTGTTGAAACCGCAGCAGCTCAGCCGGAAGCGGAAAGGGTAAGCGAACAGATTCCCGGTACGGAGCAGTTGCCTTCGAACGATGCCGCAACACAGCCGGTTAAGCAAAGTAATTCAGATCGTTTTTACTCACCATTGGTGAAAAATATCGCCGCTCAGGAAAATATTGAGCTGAGCGAATTGGACAGCATTACAGGTACAGGAGCAGAAGGACGTTTAACAAAAGATGACCTCTTAAATTATATTCAACAGAAAACAGGTGGTGTTGCTCCTAAAGCAGCTGTAACAGCTCAGGCAGCAGTTCCTGTAGTCAACAATCAACCAGCGCCTTCTAAGCCGGTACAGCCGGTGGTGAGTGTGAATGGTGGTGATGAAATCATTGAGATGGACAGGATGCGCAAGCTGATTGCCGATCACATGGTGATGAGCAAGCACAATTCTCCACACGTTACTTCTTTCGTGGAAGCCGATGTAACCAATATGGTGATGTGGCGCGAAAAAGTGAAACGCAACTTTGAGAAGCGTGAAAATGAAAAAATCACTTTCACACCGATCTTTATCGAAGCGGTAACTAAAGCAATTAAAGACTTCCCAATGATCAATGTTTCTGTGAACGGAACGCAGATCATCAAGAAAAGAGATATTAATATCGGTATGGCAGCAGCTTTGCCTAGTGGAAACCTGATTGTTCCGGTCATCAAAAATGCAGATCAGCTTAACCTGGTAGGTTTAACGAAATCGGTGAATGACCTGGCCATCCGCGCCCGTAATTCAAAGCTTAAACCAGACGAAACTCAGGGTGGAACATTTACCCTGACCAATGTAGGTTCTTTTGGAAACGTAATGGGAACACCCATTATCAACCAGCCTCAGGTAGCGATCCTTGCCGTTGGTGCGATCAAAAAGAAACCGGCAGTATTGGAGACTGAATTTGGGGATGTCATTGCCATCCGTCACATGATGTTCCTTTCCCTTTCTTACGACCACAGGGTGGTAGATGGTGCCTTAGGCGGATCATTCGTGCGCAGGGTAGCAGATTACCTGGAAAGCTGGGACATCAACAGAGAGATTTAATCTTTTAAAAGAAAATACAGCATACGCAAAAGGCCCCGAAATCCGGGGCCTTTTTGCGATCAAAACAATTTATTATTAATTAAAAAGAACTTCCTCTTCCGTAACCGTCTGGATCTGTTGTTCTGTATAGGTATATCTTCCGGTATGGGCGATAAACACATCTTTCTGCTCCAGTAAATTACGGTTGGCCAATAAGGTTTTTAAGCTTACACTTCCGATTACATACTTGTAATCCTGACGGCTAAAGCGCTCTACAATATTTTCTACCTGTAGTTTTTCTACGGTATATTCATGAACATAACGCAGGTAAACTTCGATGTTTACATTGTCGGTATGGATCAATCCGTTCTGCTGGTGGTATTTTTTGTACTCATAGCGGTAATCGTATCTCAATGCCGCGATGTCTGAAAGCACTGCTGCACCCGTAGGGTGGCCACCTGCACCTTTTCCGAAAAAGAATTGCTTGTCGGCAAAGGCAGCCTGAACAGTTACCCCATTGTATTCGTTCTCTACATTGTATAGGAAATCGTCGGATTTGACAAACTTCGGCAACACATAAGTAACCACTTGTTTCGTGCTGATTTTACGTGCTGTAGGAACGAGTTTGATCTTGAAATTTTTCTCTCTTGCATACCTGATGTCGTTTTCGCTCAGGTTTTGAATGCCGATATTCAGGATCTTATCCGGGTTAATGAACAAGCCATAAGCATGTGCAGTAGCAATGGCCAGTTTGAATTTAGGGTCATAACCACCCACATCCAGAATCGGATCAGTCTCTGCAAAACCAAGGTCTTGTGCCTGCTTTAAAGCGACGCCATATTCCAGGTTTTCATTGAAGATTTTCGAAAGGATATAATTGGAGGAACCGTTAAAGATTCCGCTGATGCCATGCAGCAATTCATTGTCGTAATATTCTTCCAGGTTTCTGATGATGGGAATACTTCCGCATACTGCACCTTCATAGAGTAAAGAGGCACCATATTTCTCCTGCAATTCTACCAGTTCTGCCAGGTGGGTAGCGATCATTTTTTTATTCGCTGAAACCACGTTCTTGCCACTGATCAGGGCACGTTTGGTAATGGTGAAGGCTGCATCTGCATCATCGATCAGCTCGACAATGGTATTGATCTCTTCGTTATTTAAAATCTCGTCGTGATTGGTGGTGAAAAGGTGGGCATCTAAGCTGCGTTTCTTATCCGGGTTTTTGATGGCGATTTTAATGATCTCCAGGTTGAGGTCCTGACCACGAATGATGTCGTGTAATCCCTGACCTACAACTCCAAATCCAAATAAACCAATTTTAAGTTTCTTGCTCATCTAAGTACTATGCTGTTTTATGTAATTTAATTATTTTCTTGTTGGTGCTTTCTTTCAGGAAATTGCCGATCACATTGGTCAGAATGTCTGTCTCAATCAGGAAACCGTCATGGCCATAGGCCGATTTGATGGAGTGAAAGGCAGCATCCGGAATGTGTTTGGCCAGGAATTCCTGTTCAGTGATCGGGAACAATACATCGTTCTCTACACCAATCACCAAAGTGTTTGGTTTTACCGTAGACAAAGCTTCTGTAACACTCTTTCTGCCTCTGCCTACATTGTGGCTGTCCATCGCTTTGCTCAGGTACCAATAGCTGTAAGCATTGAAGCGCTTACATAGTTTTTCTCCCTGGTAGTTCTGGTAAGAAGAAGCACGGAAAGAACCGGTCTTATCGTTTACGCTTTCCAGTTGGGTATCGGTATAAGCATCGTAGCTGCGATAAGACAATAAAGCAATGCTTCTTGCTGTTTTCAAACCTTTTAATCCGCCATCTGGTTTCTGTGCATAGAAACTTCTGTCGGTACTGATGGCCAGACGCTGACTTTCATTGAAAGCAATTCCCCATGGGGAATGAACCGCATTGGTAGCCACCAGGATCAGATTTTCTATGGCTGAACCATCAGTAATAGCCCATTCCAGTGCCTGTTGCCCGCCAAGGGAACCACCGATTAAGACCTTAATGTCTTTAATGCCCAGGTGTTCTGCAAGCAAACGATGCGCAGAAACGAGATCACGGATGGTAAATTCCGGGAAAGACAGGTAATAAGGTAATCCGGTAACCGGATTCTCGCTTAATGGATTGGTGCTTCCATAATGGGAGCCCAATACATTGGCACAAATGATAAAATGTTCTTCCGGATTAAACAGGTCGTTATTACCGAAAAGGCCTTTCCACCAATCCAGCACATCTGAGTTCGCCGTCAAAGCATGACAGGCCCAGATCACATTGTCTTTTTTGGCGTTCAGTTTTCCATAGGTCTGATAAGCAAGCTCTATTTTGCGCAATTTCTTGCCATTTTCGAGCTTGAAAGTCTTGTTATGGGTATATGTGGATATCGTGCTCATTGTTTAGTTTAGGTTGATTGCAGCAAATGCCTGTTCAAAATCTGCTTTAATGTCGTCGATGTGTTCAATTCCTACGGATACACGCAATAGGTTTGGTGTTACTCCTGCAGCAATTTGCTCGCTTTCGCTCAGCTGCTGGTGTGTGGTTGCTGCCGGCTGGATGATCAGCGTTTTCGCATCTCCAACATTCGCCAGGTGGCTGACCAGTTTCAAATTGTCTACCAATGCAGTGGCCTGACTTTTCTCTCCATGAAGCTCGAAAGACAAGACGGCTCCGAATCCATTCTGCAGGTATTTCTTCGCATTTGCATGATATGGACTACTTTCCAGACCTGGATAGTTCACACTTTTTACGGCTTCATGATTTTCCAGCCAGTTGGCCAATGCGAGTGCATTGTCTACATGGCGCTGTACGCGAAGCGAAAGTGTTTCCAGTCCCTGAATCAAGAGGAAAGAGTTGAAAGGGGAGATGGCAGGGCCGAAATCCCTCAAGCCTTCCACACGGGCGCGGATGATGAACTGGATGTTTCCGAATGGACCGCCGATGCCAAAGACATCATTAAAGACCAGTCCGTTATATCCTTCGGAAGGTTCGGTAAATTGTTTGAACTTACCATTGCCCCAGTTGTAATTTCCGCCGTCAACGATTACTCCGCCGATACTCGTTCCATGTCCGCCGATCCATTTAGTGGCCGATTGAACGACCACATGTGCACCATGTTCCAATGGACGGAACAGATATCCGGCAGCACCGAAAGTATTGTCTACGATGAGTGGAAGGTTGTGTTTACCAGCAATAGAGGAGATCTTTTCAAAATCAGCAATGCTGAAAGAAGGATTTCCTATGCTTTCTAAATAAAGTGCTTTGGTGTTGGCATCGATCTTGGCCTCAAAATCTGAAGCATCATCGCCATTGGCAAATTTAACTTCAATGCCTAAACGTTTAAAGGCTACTTTGAACTGGTTGTAAGAACCACCATATAAATGAGAAGAAGACACGAAATTATCTCCGGCTTCCAGAATGTTATTTAAGGCAATGAATTGTGCTGCTTGTCCGGAGCTCACTGCCAGGGCAGCAACACCGCCTTCCAAAGCGGCTACACGTTTCTCAAAAACGTCTGTTGTTGGATTCATGATCCTGGTATAGATATTTCCGAATTCTTTTAAAGCAAAGAGGTTGGCGCCATGTTCTGAGTTTTTGAATCCATAAGAAGTAGTCTGGTAAAGTGGAACGGCTCTTGAACCTGTTGTTGGGTCAATTTCCTGACCTGCGTGTATCTGAAGGGTTTCGAATTTATGATTGGCTGACATATGTTATTCTTTTAAGCGTTTGGTAAATAAGGATTTAGGGAATCTGCTCATGCGGTAATCTTGCATAAGGGGATATAGCTGTTTAGCGTACCTCAATGAGGCCTTCCGGATGGATCAAGAATGCAAAAGGAAGATTTTGTTGATTATCGTATGCAACAGCACATACAAATCGTATGCTGCGGGCAACAATAATTAAAAGAATCTGATGTAATTTTAACTGTTCTCATTGTCTTAATTTATCTCTCCAGATGGCACCATGCCAGCCGGTCAGGAATTGGCACCTTCTCCATTTTGGGAGGGTTGCCAGTGGGTCAAAGAGCCTGTCTCTCGCCACTTCTTTATAAATCAAAACCCAGTTTAGGAGGTAATGACTTGAATAGCTTTCGCTAAGAATAGTTCAAATGTAAAGCTAAGTGACAAAATAACCAAAATTATATTCTGGTTATTTTGTAATTAACTGATAATAAGCGATATAAATTGTTGTTTTAAGATTTGATTTTTGGTGGTATCGTTATTTTTTAAGCCAAAGCCTGATTGAAATCTGCGATAAGATCATCGATATGCTCTAGTCCGACAGAGACCCGAATTAAATTCTGTGGGGTCTTGGTGTCCGGACCTTCTACCGATGCACGGTGTTCGATCAGACTCTCTACACCACCCAGACTGGTCGCCTGGGCAAACAGCTTTACGGTGTTGACTACCTTTCGGGCTTCATCGGCACCACCACGCACAAGGATGGATAACATGCCGCCGAAACCGCTCATTTGTTGTCTGGCAATTTCATATTGAGGATGGTCCGGCAACCCCGGATAAAATACCGCTTCAATTTTCGGGTGCTGCGCTAAATATAAAGCCAGGGCCATTCCGTTTTCGCAATGTCCACGCATCCGGTAGGGAAGGGTTTTGATGCTTCTTAACAATAAAAAGCAATCGAATGGAGAAGGTACCGCTCCGCCGACCTGCTGGATATTTCTGACCTTCTCCCAAAAAGGCGTTTTCTCCGCTGTGATGAGTGCTCCGCCCAGTACATCACTATGACCACCGATATATTTAGTGGAAGAATGCATCACGATGTCTGCACCCAATGCAATCGGATTTTGCAGGCATGGAGAAGCAAAGGTACTGTCGCAGGCCAGGATCAGGTTGTGTTTTTTCGTGATGGCGGCAATGGCAACGAGGTCTGTGATTTTCAGCAAAGGGTTAGATGGGGTTTCTACCCAGATCATCACCGTATTTTCTCTGATGTAACTGGAGATGTTTCCAACATCGGTCAGGTCAATAAAGTCGATGGTTAAGGTGTCTGCAAAAATAGATTGCAACTGTTTTTTAAATCCCCAGTACATGTCGTCAGGAGCAATGATATGGCTTCCTGGTTTTAAGGCCTGAAAAAGAGACATTCCAGCGGTATTGCCGGAAGAGAACGCACAGGCATCTGCGCCATGCTCCAAATCGGTCAGCACCTTCTCGAGTGCAGAGCGGTTAGGATTGCTTACACGGCTATACATATGTCCGCCGGAATAGCCACCGTCTTCATCTCTGAAAAAAGTTGTGGACAAATTAATAGGCGGCGTCACGTCTTTTGTGCTGCTCTCGTACAAATTTCCGGAATGGATCGCTAAAGTTTCTGGTTTCATTTTCAGGAGGATAAATAGTGAATTAAGGCGCTTGGTACAACAATGCTAAAGGTAAAAATTATTCTGTTGAAGTTTTGGCAAGATTTATGTATTAGAGAAGAAAAACAAATTGATATGAAAAGAATATTCCTGATAGCAGCCATTTTATGCAGTTCATTAATGGTTTTGCAAAGTTGTTCACCAAAAGGTGGTGCTGGTCAAACGGTTGTTAAGCGTGGTGATGTAACAGGCAACTGGGTGCTGAACGACATTACTTATGAAGGCATTCCTCAGTCATCTGTAAAAACATTGTTTGGTGAAAGCTCAGCTAGTTGCTTTGTTGGAAGTACCTGGAGATTAACAAATAGTGGTAATGGAAGCTATAGCTTGCCAGGTGGTGCAGCTTGTGCCGCAAAAACACAGACCATTTACTGGTCGGCAAGTGTTCCGGATCAAACTTTCCAGTTCAAGAAATTATATGAAGGTGATAAAGCTAAAAACGTAACTGAAGGTTACAGATTGGTACTTTCTTCTTCCACAAAAGAATCATTGGTGATCAAATCACCAGTAGAATATGGTAATTCAACTGCTTATATCGTGTTAAACTTTACTGCAGCAGCAAAATAGTTTTAGTAAATTTGGTTTAGGTTAAAGAGGACTCAGTGGTGTGGGTCCTCTTTTTTTATATTAAAAAAGGCTACTTTTGCGGCGTTTAAGAAATGCTATGATGCCAGATCTGATTATACTCTGTATAGTCTCCTTTTTTGCCGGATTTATTGATGCCATTGTTGGTGGGGGAGGTTTGCTTCAAACTCCAGCCATCATGATCGTTTTGCCACAATATTCTGTGGCTACCCTTTTCGGGACGACCAAAATTCCTTCGCTCTCCGGAACTGCATTTGCTGCCTGGAAATATTCACAGAATGTAACGCTAAACTGGAAATTGCTGATTTATGTGGCCATGCTGGCTTTTGTCGGGGCAATTCTTGGTGCACATAGCATTACACTGATCGACAATACGGTAATTAAACCGGTGGTGTTTTTTATCCTGATCGCTGTGGCGGTCTATACTTATTTCAATAAGAGCTTCGGCGTTCATCAGGACAAAGACCACAGCATGTTCCAGCAAATGGCCATCGGCCTTTTCTTTGGTTTTGTGATCGGTTTTTACGACGGGCTGATTGGCCCGGGAACAGGCACATTTTTTATCCTTGCTTTTATCGCCCTGCTGGGCTATGATTTTCTGCATGCGAGTGCGAGTGCGAAGCTGATCAATATGGCCACGAACATTGCGGCGATCTGTTATTTCGGAAGTACCGGACATATCTTATATGAGTTTGCCATTCCTATGGCCGTTTGTAATGTCGGAGGATCTTTTCTTGGTACTAAACTGGCCTTGCTGAAAGGCAATAAATTTATCAGGATCTTTTTCCTGCTCGTTGTTTTCGGGACCATCCTGAGGTTTGCCTATGATATTTTTATCAAGGCATAATTAATTTTAAATGAAGAAAAATAAGCTTTTTGTTATTGCAATTATTGCGTTCTCTACGGTTCTTTTAGGTCTTGCTTTTGGCCTGTCTACGATAAAAACAGTAGTTGCCGTGAGAAGACCGGTTAACTTTCCTGCACCTTTTCAAAAGGACCCTGCCTTAACGGTAGAAGGGATCACCCTCGGACAAAAGCTGTTCGATGATGTGTCTTTGTCCAAAAATGGAAAGCTGGCCTGCGCTTCCTGTCATAACCAAACGGATGGCTATTCCAGTGCGGGCATTAAGATCAATGAAGGGGTAAATGATCAAATATTGGGTACCAGAAATACCCCGGCACTGATGAACCTGCAATGGAAACATTCGTATTTCAGAGACGGCAGGGAAACAAAGCTTCAGAATACTGCGGTCAATGCTTTTACGAGCCCTGCAGAAATGGGAGAGACAATGGATAACGTGGTAAAAAAGCTAAACCAATCCCCGATTTACAGGCAACATTTTAAAACGATTTTTGGCATAGATACCATTAAGGCGAAAGACCTTACGGGAGCAATCGAGCAATACCTGCTTTCTTTGGTTTCTGCGAATTCCCGTTATGATCAACTGGTGGTAAAGCAGAAGGATACTTTTAGTCCGGATGAAAAGGAAGGACTTCTTTTATTTAAAGAAAAATGTGCTTCCTGCCATGCGACAGATTTGTTTAGTGATGAATCGTTGAGGAATATAGGAACAGCAGCTGCCGATGATCCGGTAAAGAAATTTAAAGTGCCGAGTTTAAGAAATGTGGAGGTGAGTGGCCCTTACCTTCATGATGGTCGGTTCAGCACGTTGGAAGAGGTGTTGTCGTTTTATGCTTCCGGTGTAAAGAAAGCCCCGGGACTAGATCCTTTGATGCAGCAGCATGGTCAAACAGGAATTCCTTTAACGGCTGCGGAGCAGAAAAAGATCATCTTGTTTTTGAAGACTTTAACTGATCATGCTTTTATCAATAAAACCACGCTTCAGTAAATTGCAGGAATTTATCCCATGGATTGTACATTTATGGATATGTTTAATTGTGAAAATCGAAGAAAAATATTTGAATGATGAGCAAACGTATCTTGTTGAAGTTATTGGGTTTTAATTTAGCATTTGTGTTGATCGCAAATTTAAAGTTATGGTATCAAGGGCAAAGCGATTGGAGAATTCATGCATTCTTGTCTGTTGTTATTTTTTTTGGTGTACCAATGAGTTTGGGGGTGGGGTTCTTTGTTCTGTACATCGCCTATTTCATTGTAGATAAAATCAAACAGATACGTGAGTGGTATACTTATCGAAAGCGGAATTAAAATTAATTAATATGGATTTTAAACCTTTTTTTGCCGGAGTTGGCTTTTTAGTAGCGGCATATCTCATCTATAATAATATTAAAAATGAAAAACCTTCTTCAGAAGGAACAAATTGGGAAGGGCCTACACTTTCTACCTATATAGGTGTATGGGGGAGTGTTATCCTATTTACTATGGTTGGGGTTGGATTCATTTTGAAATCATTGCCGGCTCAGATTTAATTATAGAATTATGAAACTTGATATGTTAATCTGGCATACAAGCAATATCCATCGATACATTTAATATGAAGAGTAAATTCATTGTTGTTGTTACAGTCTTAATAGCTGCACTGGTAGTTTATATATTTCTAAGGAGAAGCGATAGAGAATTACTTGAAGTTATAAAGTGTTGTGTTACAAGTAATACTGGAGTTGTGATTCCTGCAAGGCTATATTCAAGGGTTGCTAGCCCTACTATTGATGGTAAACAGGTCAGATCATCTTCCATGACAAAAAAACAATTTGAAGAGGCAGTTAAAACAATCCGATGATGAAAAATTATACATTATTTTTAGCCTTAATTATCTGCACGCTATTTTCTTGTTCTAGATCTAATACTAAGTTTTTAAAAAAGTTAGAGGATTCTGTTAAATTTTATAGTGACCAAGCAAATAAAAATAAGGTCAAATATTCCACATTCTATTTAAGTAGTATAACCGATTTTGAATGGGACAAGTTTTATATATTCGATGAATATGTGACGAATGAGATGATTAATGAAATAACCGGTCTGACATGGGATGGGGCAAATGTGCCAGGAGGAAATAGGCGTATAGTTTTCATCTATAAAAAAAAAATCGTGCAATATGTAGATTTTGAACCTTATCAATTTCCAGTTTTCTTTTACACTTGTGGAGGCACCGAACAGTATGAATTTAGTAAACAAGATGATTTGTTTGCGGTTTATTACCGTTGTGATAAAAATGGGTGTATATACGTAATGGTACCTGAACGTTGCGCGAAATCCATTATGAGGTTAGACTAAATGAAATGTCACGGGGGCAAGGTTCTATGATTCTTGATTGGAAGGTTGAATCTAATTGATCTTCTTGTAGAAAAACCTAGAAAATGGTTCTCATATGTTTAAAAAAAGGGATTGTTTGAAAAAACAATCCCTTTTTTATATTGATCAAGAACTGATTAGATCTTTGGATTCAAAATTTTGTTAATTCTATCCGCCAGATCTTCATAATGACTTTTAATCAACGGAGTCGTTGCCGTTACCTGAAGTGCTTTTACATTCGCATTCAGTTTTTTCAATTCTGCGCGAACCAATAACCTCATGTCAGAGCTGTTTGGATTGTAAGGCGTGATGCCCATAATCGCATACGAAGATTCTACTACCGGTTTATCCAGTTTCAATAATACCCCTAAACGATCCGCATAAGCTCTTTGTAATGCTCTTTTGAATACATCAGGTGTTTCATTGGCGAAGATCGCTGTGCGAAGGTCAGTCAGCATGTTATTTACCGTATAGGCATTGTTCCCGTTTTTGATCTCATCGTCGATCATTCTGGCAAAGCCATAAGTTTCCAATAGGGAAGTCAACACCTGGTTTTGCATTTCCATAATGCGGTTGTTCACCACACCATAATCCACTCTGGCCATCATCGATTTGTTCAGCAACCAGTTTGGCGTGGTAAATACCTGTTTATTCAGGAAAGCAATGGCTTGTTGTTGTTTTGCTTTTGGGGTATAAGAATAAACTGCGCCTGGCTCGTCTACTGTTTTTACATCTTCCTGAAGTCCGCTGATGTTAGACACCACATGGTTTACATAACGTCTGTACTGACGGATCACTTCATAATATAAGTCATTCGCATCTTCCAGCTCTTTTCCTGGCTCATAAGTCCATTTCTCGATGTTAGGAAGGATTCTTTTCAGGTTCTCTATGCCATAAGTGCTGGCTTTCATGGCATTGTCGCCAAGGTCCTCACTTTGTGCACGCGGATCAATAGAACCTTGTTTTCCATAGAAATAGATCGGATCTTTTGATTTCTTCATGATCATCGCATCCAGTATCTTTTTTTCTTCTTTTACCGATTGCTGAGCAGGGAAATACGTATAACCGAATTTAATGGCAAACTGATCATAAGCACCGATTTTAGGATAGATCTCGGTAATGCCATCACCAGGCTGCGCGATATAGTTGAAACGTGCATAGTCCATGATGGAAGGTGCCGTACCATATTTAGCGGTGAAGGTTTTAGAACGTAAAGAATCTACCGGGAAGGCAGCACTGGAACCGAAATTATGTAATAATCCCAAGGTGTGTCCTACTTCATGAGAAGAAACAAAACGAACCAGCTGGCCCATTTGTGTATCACTGATCTCCGTACCCCTGGCTGCCGGATTAATGGCTGCAGTCTGCACAAAGAACCAGCTTCTCAATAGGGACATCACATTGTGATACCATCCGATATGGCTCTCCATGATCTCTCCTGATCTTGGATCTGCGATCCTTGGACCATAGGCGTTCTCTGTAGAAGAAGCAAAATAACGGATTACCGAATAACGCGCATCTTCTGTACTGAATTCCGGATCTTCCTGTGCAGTAGGGGCTTCTTTAGCGACGATTGCATTTTTAAAACCTGCGGCTTCGAAAGCCGTATTCCAGTCGTTCACCCCCTGAATCAGGAAGGGTACCCATTTTTTAGGCGTTGCAGGATCTATATAATAAACAATCTGTTTTTTAGGCTCTACCAACTCACCGCGGCTGTAAGCAGCCTCATCTTTAGGCTCTAATCTCCAGCGCTGAATGTAAGCAGTAGGGGTAACGCGTTTATCGCTCACACTGAAATCCAGTTGTCTTTCTGTAAAATAACCAATCCGCTTGTTTTCTGTACGGGCTTTCATCGGTTCTTTTGGAAGCAATACCATTGAGGTGTTCAATCCGAAAGTCATGGCGCCAACGCTTTTATCTGCCGGAAGTTCCGGGCTTCTGTAAGTTTTTACTGTTTTTACTTCCACATTCTGAGGGAAGCTTTTTACGGTATCCACGTAAGACCTGGTGTTGTCAATTCCGCTGATTTTGTAGGTCTTTTTCAAGCCTTCAGGAAGAGACATTCCCGGAATATCACCATTGTAAAAATCGGTGATGTCAATCAAAACACCTTTACCATTGCTGCTGAAAGCTTTGATGTCAAAGACGGCAAGGATTGGCAATGCATTGGAGTTTTCCAAAGCCTGCTGTAAGTCGGAATTGGCATCTGCCACGTACGTATAGCTGGGTACTCTGATAAAGATCTGCTTGTCGCGCCTTTCCCATTTCCAAACCTGGTTGTTGATCATCTCTCCGCCATATTGAGCTCTTGATTCTTTCAACGCTACCGGCGTCTGACTAAAACGGGTCACGACCAACATTTCTCTGCCTAACAGGGAATCCGGGATCTCGTAATAATACTTCTGATCTACTTTATAAATATTGAATAATCCGCCATCGGCTTTAGTGCCGGCAGGGATAACTTCTGAAAACTTTTTGAGGTTACTCTTTTTGATTTCCGCTGTTTTTGCTGTCGTATCTTGCTTTGACTTTCCGGCAATACTGCCCGGCCATTTGGTTTTCTGAGCATAACCATCAGCGATGGTAAATGCAGAAAGCATGATCAGAACAGCAGCCTTGGTCAGGCTGCTGTTTTTTGATGATAAAGTGGATCTGAAATTCATTAAAGGATTAAATTGATATTTGATGTGTGTATGTTAGAAAAATTACCAACCCGGGTTTTGTGGGTTTAGATTCGGGTTTACTCCGAGCTCCACCAGTGGAATCGGCATCCAGTAGTTCTTGTCTGTAAATACCCTGCTACCAGATACTTTTGGAGCATAAGTAAAGCTGCCATTGGTCGCTTTAGTAATCGTTACCCCGTTTACCTTTCTGTTTAGTATAGTGGCGGCTTCTTTCCATCGGCGAAGGTCATTGTACCTGTTCTGATCTTCAAAAGCAAGTTCAATCCTTCTTTCATGGCGGATTTTGGCCCTCATTTGTTCCTGAGTTAAGTCTGCTGCGAGTTCCGGCATTTTTACTCTTTTTCTGATGTCATTGATCGCCTGGTACACCGTCGCGTCAGGTCCCACCGCTTCATTTTGAGCTTCGGCATAATTCAACAGGATTTCTGCATAACGAAGGATGATCCAATTCGTGCTGCTGGTGGTATTGGGATCTTTATTGTAATCGAAATCTTCTGCAATAAATTTCCTGGTATAATAACCTGTCGGACTGGCATTGGTGGTTGGCATGTCTTTACCTTTGGTAAACGTTTCTACCGGACGACCTTTAAACGGAGCCGTATTGAACAGGATTGATTTTTCGAAACGTACATCACGACCAGCATAAGGATCTGCGGGATCATAGCCTGAGCCTGTTTCGGTAATCATCTTTCCGTTTTTCATTTCATATTCATTTACGAGTTCCTGAGTAGGGCCGTTGACGCCTCTTCCTCCATATCCCGCCGGACTGTTGTTCTTATCAAAACCATGTTGTCTTTCTCCTTTTAGTCCGTTGTAACGGAATTCAAGGATGACCTCAGGTTTTACGAGTACATTCTTTTTAAGAAAAGGATCATTATAATCCGGCTGCAAGCTAAAGGCGCCTCCATCCATTACTTTTTTAGCTGCGGCAGCTGCCTTTTGCCAGGCAGACAGGTCGTTTGAAGCATTGTTCAGCGGACTTGCAGCCCATAATAAAATACGTGATTTAAACGCTTCTGCTGCAGGCGAAGTGATGCGGCCAAGCTCGTCATTGGCGTAGTTGGCAGGGAGGTCAGCCGCTGCCTTGTCCAGTTCTTCAATGATAAAAGCAATCCCTTCTTTATGGCTTACTTTTGCCGGTTTATCCTGAGCCTCTTCTACCGGCTGCGCATGAAGCAAAATTGGGGCGTCTTTGAAGTTATTAAATACCTGGTAATAGACGTAAGCCCTGAAGAACCGTGCCTGGGCCAGAAATTCTTTTCTTTGTTGTTCGCTAAGCACAGGTGCAGCTGATGCACGCTCCATAAAGTAATTGATCTTCCTGATCTGCGCGTAGCTGTCCTTCCATAAGTTTTTCAATGGAAAGTTGGTGCTGGTAAAATCACCAGTCAGAAAGGTGGAGATCTTACCTTCTTCCACACCGATTACCTGTAGGTCGTCGCTATAGGAAGCGGGAATGTAGGTGGTGGTAAATCCGGTATTCATGAAGGAATAGAACTCATTTAATGACATTTTAATGAGGTCAGGATCATTCCATAAATCAGCTTCTGAAATCAGGTTCATCGGCTTTCTGTCCAGGAAATCTTTCTGACAGGAGCTAAGGCTGAGCAGGCCTGTAAATAAAATAGCAAGTGTATATTTTGAAATATGAAGGTTCATTTTCGTTGATGATTTGATGAATAAATTAAAGGCCTAGACGTAAACCAAAAGAGAAGATTCTTTGCGGTGGATAAGAGTCTGCAAATCCTCCGGAGATTTCCGGATCAAACCTTCTGTTGTTGCTGATGGTGAATAAATTCTGCCCTTGTGCAGTTAGCGTTAGTGAAGAAATTCCAGCCCTGTTGATGATCTCTTTTGGAAGAGAATAAGACAATTGCGCGGTACGAAGCTTGAGGTAGTTTCCATTTTTTACGTAAAATGTAGAAGGATACCTGTTGGCTTCATAATTAGACAGCAGGCGCGGGTAACTCGCATTCTGATGAGTTGGGGTCCACCTGTCCATATGCTGCTCGTAGAAGTTATTTAAGTCCGTTGCCGGAGAATAATTGATGTATACTTCTGTGGAAGCCTGGAAGAAAGCATCTGCGGTGAAATTTTTCCATTTCATGCCCAGTGACAATCCGTAAACTGTAGGAGGGACGATGTATTTAGTTTGTACGCCACGGTCAGGGCTGCCGCTGTAAAGCTCTACGACACCGTCTCCGTTTAAATCGACATACCTGATGTCGCCGGGTTTACCACTTACCGGCGTTCCTCCGGGACTAACCAGGTATTTTGGCCAGTTGTCTGCATCCTGCTGATCTCTGAAAATGCCGTCGGCTTTCAGGATTCTTGATACCCCTACCGGGCGACCTTCCTGACGTAAACCAGGCAGCATGGTGTCGTTTTCGCCATAGTCGATCACGTTACTTTTAGTATAGGTCATGTTTAACCTGGCCGAATAACTCACCTGTCCGATCTTGTTTTGATGAGAAAGAGCAAATTCAAACCCGTAATAACGTTCCTTGCCAAAGTTTTCCAGCGGAGCGGTAAGTCCGAAGGTACTCGGTACATCGTAACCTTTTGAACGGAGGATGTCGTATTTGTATTTATTGTAATAATCTGCTTCGAAACCTAGTAAACCTTTCCATAAGGTGGCATCAATTCCAATGTCAAATGAGTTTACTTTCTCCCAGGTGATATTGGTATTGGGTACAGAGGTATTGGTGATCCTGGTGTAAGGAGCAATGCCGTTGGAAGTTCCAAATACATAACCTGCCGGGAAAAAGGCGTAGTTGTAGAAATAAGTATATAATGAACCGCCGTCATTTCCAAGTTTACCGTAGGAAGAGCGGATCTTCAGCTCATCAATAAACTTAAAGCGATCTTTGATAAAGTCTTCTTCAGACATTACCCATGCTACTGCTAAGGAAGGAAATAAAGCCCTTCTTTTGCCTTTCGGGTAATAAGGAGAACCGTCATATCTGAAATTACCTTCTATAATATAGCGGCTGTTGTAGTTGTATACCAAACGGGCAATGGCACTCTGACGGGCATTTTCCGAAGAATAACCCGTGATTTTCTGAGAATTTACATCGCCAAGAAACAGCTGGTCAATGGTAGAAACAGGGAAATTGCTTCTCGAACCACTCATGCTCTCTGCTTTAGATTCATTTTGTTCGTACAAAGCAAGCGCGCTGATGGAATGTTTGCCAAAAAGCCTTTTGTAATTCAGGGATACCTGAACGTTGAGGTTGCTATTCTGACTGAAGTCCTGGTTTAAGGAAGCTTTTTCAGTTTTATTCTGTTGGGTATATTCCTCTTTGGTTGCGGATAAGGTATACTGCGGGAAAGGAGCCGTAAAACCTTTCGCGAGGGAATTATTCCTGTCAATGGTAACAAGACCTGTAGCAGAAAGGCCTTTAATGAATGGAATTTGTTGTGCTATTTTTAAGGAACCACTGAAAATATTTCTATTGACCTTATTGTAACCACTTTCTTCCATGGCATCGGTTAAAGGATTACCTGCAAAACCGGCAAAGTTATAAAGGCCATTGGCGAAGCGGGCAGGAGTGACCGACCCCAGTGTTGCCATCCTGTTAAAAATGGTTTCTGTATAAGCTGCCGGACCTTTTACATTTTCATTGATGTAATTCAAACCAACAGATACGGTGGTATTGGAAGTAACATCAAGGTCAAAATTACTCACTGCACCATAGCGTTTCATGCCGGCAGTGCTGATCAATCCATCCTGACCGGTATAGGTACCACTGATGAAATAACGGGAATTGTTTCCACCGCCATTCAGGCTGAGGTTGTGTTTCTGGGTAAGTGCAGAACTTTTCAGTACTTCTTTATACCAGTTCGTATTTGGATAACGGTCCGGATCAGATCCGTCTTTAAACTTCTGGATTTCCTCGTCGGTATATTTTGTTCTCGGAGAAGAACCTTTCTCAGCCTTGTCATTGTCGTACATCTCATTGTTCAGCAAGGCATAGTTATAAGAATCAAGGAATTTTGGGGTGCGTGTAGATTGCTGGATCCCTAAATTCGCATTGTAATTCATCGATATTTTATTGGCCTTACCACGTTTGGTGGTGATGAGAATTACCCCATTGGCACCTCTGGCACCGTATACTGAAGCCGAAGCGTCTTTTAAGACACTGATGTTTTCTATCGAATTGTAGTCCAGCTTGTCAATTTCCAAACTCGCTACACCGGGATCTCTGGCCACTCCGTCAATCACGATCAGGGCTTCCCCCATACCGCGGATCTTGATGGAAGAACGGTCACGGTCGGGAGCACCGGAAGCGCTCATAGAGGTCGAAAGACCAGTCACACGCCCCATTAAGGTGTTGGAAATGTTTACTGCCGGTGATTGTGCAAGATCTTCTCCTTTGATCACACCGATGGCACCGGTCACTAATTTCTTTTGTTGTGTACCATATCCTACAACAACCGTTTCGTTTAGTTCTTTAAAACTAACGGTCATGGTGACATTGATTTGTGTCCTTTTGTTGATGGATACTTCTTCTCTTTTGAAACCAAGGTAGGAGAAGAGCAGGGTATGGTCTTCTTCTGCTTTGATCTTATAAAAACCTTCAGTATTGGTGATGGCAATGCCTTTACCTTCTTTGACCACGATGGTTACCCCTGGCAAAGGAAGGTTTTTATCGTCGGTTACCCGCCCTTCAATGGTAATCATTTTAGCAGCAATCCCTTCAGCTGTCAGCTGTTTAAGTCGCTCTTTGACTACAATAATGTTCTTTTCAATACTGTAAGTCAGTGGCTGATATTTGAAGATTTCGGTTAATGCTTCGTCCAGCGTTACATTTTTAAGGTCCAGGGAAAGCGATCTGGAACTCCGGATGACTTCATTATTGAAGATAAAATAATAACCCGTCTGCTTTCTCAGGTCCTGCAGGATGGTTTTTAAGCCGGTATTTTGTCTGGAGATGGTTACTCTCTGACCAAAAGAAGCCGAACTTACCTGAATACCCAAGGTAATCAGGATAATAATGGTTAGTTTCATGATGATGAATACTTTTTTTCTGACTTTAGAATGTAGTCGTACTTTCATAAATTTGAAATGTTTGGGTTTAAGATGAAGATTTGCAATCCCGGTAATTACCGGATACTCTTTAGGGCAAGCCTGAGCATTGACCTTCCCGGCCGCGAACCGGGTTGGTTATTTTCTGACTTACCTGCGATGGTGGTTTAGGTGGCAGGTTTCATGTGGTTTGTTGATTTTGTGGTGGTAATTTGTTCTTGTTTATCTGGTACTTTGAATGAATACTTTTTTATGCTCAATGCCGAACTTCAGGCCTCCGCTACCTTCCAGTACTTTTAAGAAGGTGGATAAATTGCTGTTTCTTGGAATGATACCTGTAAAACGCAGGTCGGGTTTAGCGCCGCTATAAACCAATTCTACATCATACCAGCGTTCTATTTGCTGCATAATTTCGGTGATCGGCATGTCGTTGAATACAAAGGCGTCGTTTTTCCATGCCAGCACCTCGTCGAGGTCTGCGGCTACGATTTTTGCGCCAAGCTTGCTGTTGCCGGTTTTTAGCTGTGCCTGCTCGCCGGGTTTTACGATGCTGGATTCGGAAGCATTGATTCTGTTTAACCGGATGCTGCCTTCGGCGAGTGTGGTATTAATTTGAGGCTCATTTGTATAAGCATTGATGTTAAATTTGGTTCCCAGTACTTCCAGGGCTTGTTGCCCTGAAATCACACGGAAGGGCATCTGCTTATTTTTGCTGACTTCAAAATAGGCTTCGCCGGTAATTTCTACCCTTCTTTCTCCTGCACTGAAATAACTTGGGAAACGGATGGAAGAAATGGCATTGAGCCATACTTTTGTGCCGTCGGGAAGAATGATGCGGTATTGTCCGCCTTTAGGGGTACTGATGGTATTGTACTTCGGTGCTCCGGAATCGGTTTGTGTAGCTTCCGGTTGTTTGTCGAATGCGAGCTGTCCATCGCTGATCCTGGCAATATTTAAACCCTGCTGATGCGCGAAAGTGGCTGTCGTTGCGCCATCTAAAACGAGTTCAGAGCCATCGGCCAGTTTTAGGATGGCTTTGTTTCCTCCGGGCTTAACGTCATTTTTATAAGTCAGAACTTGTATTTTTTCCGGTGCTGCTTTGTCGAGATAGAGAACAGTTGCAAAAGAACCCACCATAAATATTGCGGCAGCTGCGGCGATATAGTACCATTTTGACAATGGTCTTGATGGCAGGGATGAAGCATCAATGTGCTGGTCGATCTTAGAAAGCATGCGGTCATAGACCTGCTTTTCTTCGGTTTCCGTTGCCGAAGGCCATTCCACGGTCTCCGGTTGCTGCGAGCGATACCAGTTCAGGAGCTGTTCCCGCTCCTCCGGACTGGCAGTTCCATTGATGTATTTTTGGATTAATAAGGAAGGATTTTCGTTTTTCATAGTAATGCGCAACTGGGCTAATTACCAGGATGTACTTTGGGAACAGGCTTTACCCTTAGTGCTTTTTAAAATAAATTTAAAAAAGATAGATTTTCTTATTTGATCAGCAAAGAAAGGGCAATGAGGAAGGTTCCGGAATTGTTCAGGTCTCTCTTTATGGTCTTCAATGCTTTGGTCAGGTGAGCTTCCACAGTTTTTTCGGCAATGTCCATCTCGGCGGCAATCTCGGGAATGGTTAGACCATCATTGCGGCTGTATTTAAAAACAAGCCTGCATTTTTCAGGGAGTTGTTCTACAAGACCGTCAATATATTCCTGGAGGAATTTCGCATGGATCTTTTCCTCATCGAGGGCTATAAGCTCAGTTTGGTAGTTTAACATCGCCAGTTCTTCCCTTCTTTTCTGCTGATGGATGCTTTTGAAGACGGAAAATTTAACGGCCGTGGCAAGGTAGGGTTCCAGGGCTTTTATATTCAACTGATCCTTCCTGTTCCAGAGCCCAATGAAGACTTCCTGGACAATTTCTTCTGCCGAAGAATGGTCTTTGGTATAGGTATAGGAGATGGCCAGCAATTTCTTCCAATAGCGGTTGAAGAGTTCCGTAAACGCAACTCTATTGCCCAGCCGGAGTTCTTCCAGCAGTTCCTGATCAGAAAAATTAACGTAAAACCCCATATATCCCGGGGCGAATGTAAAAATAAATCAAACTTATTTTGGTATAAATGAGCTATATGGCCTGATTTGTTACAATTTTGTTAAATAAGGTTAAATAGCATTTGTGCTTCTCGTACAATACCTAATTTCATTTGTATGAACCCAAACAGACTTAAATCTTTTTTCATCTTATTGTTAATTTCTACTTATAGCATCGGGTCTGCGCAAACGCTTAAACAAAAAGAAAGAAACTTAAAAGCATTTTCAGAACTATATGGTTATGTCCGCTTTTTTCATCCTTCGGACGAAGTAACAAAGGTTAACTGGTTTTTCTTTTCATTATATGGTGTTCATCAGGTGATGTCTGCTCAGAATGATCAACAGCTTATTCGCGAACTAAAGGCATTGATGTTGCCAATTGCCCCCTCCGTCATTATTGATAGCGTTCCCATACCTAAGCATAAGACGTTAAGTAAAATCATACCGGAAAAACTATCGGGATATAAGCTTGTAAATTGGGTACATCGTGGTTTAGCTTTACCTTATGATGATTCGTCAATCTATAAAAGTCGAAGAAATAATAGAGATGCGATAGCGCTGAATTATATTGATTATCCTTTATCTACCTTAAAATTAGACGAAACAATTGATGGTCGTTACGAATTGACTGTGGAGGTAACGGCAGATACAACTGATTGTAACCAGGACAATTTATTTATTGCTGCTTTTAATGGTGCGGAACAACTGAAGAATAAATCTAACAGAAACAGAATCACTGGAAAAACGACCCGATACAGATTCCAGGGAAATCTACTCAAGGGGGAGAAGAATGTTAATATTACGTTGAGAGTTCCAAAATATAGGATTGTTAAAATAAACAGACCAAACATTCAGGTTTTTTCCGGAGACAGCAAGAAAACATTTGAATTTAATGCACCGTTCGAAGTCAGGAATGCCCCGGTGAATATCGTTTTAAGTATTGCAGAGGATAAAAGATTTTATTTTACTAAACCTGCCTCAATTTCAGATATTACCTCAGTAAAACTAGGTAAAAACATATATGCCTCCATTCCGGCGGCGCTTTATGCTACAGAAACAGCTACTTATCCTAAAGTAGATTCCATATCACTAATCGCATTCCAAAAAAAGATAAAGGATTATTGGTCGAAAAAGCCGAAAGAATACGGTCAGGAGACTCGGCTTGCGAATCTGGTCATCACTTTATCAGTTCTGAAATTTGCTTTCCCCTATTGGGAGGATACGAAGACTAATCCTGAAAAGTTATTTTCCTTCTTATTTGCCAGAACGATAAAAGATAACAGCAATCAGGATTTTTTAGAATCCCTAAGGTTAATGTCTGCAAAGCTAAACGATGGCCATATGGGAATTAGTTATTCCGGTTCAGATCGGATTGAAGAGAAATCGGTGAATATAGAATCGGAAATGATTGGCCACAAAATCTATGTCAAACGTGTTTTAGATTCTTCGTTAAAATATATATCAGTGGGCAGCGTCATTGATTCGATTGATGGGGAGTCTGCGCAGAAAACATTTTACGCTAAGTACGGCCTTATTTCAGGTTCTCCGCAATGGCGAACTTACAAATCTCTCCTGGGGTTATTTGACGGTTTATCGGATTCAGTGAAGCTGATCATCAATCATAACGGTGTTCGTACTGCGTTCAAATTTCCCAGGTCGGGTCCGTCCCAGGAGTATCGTCCGGTGGCGCTCACCGCACATGTTCCAAAAGACGGTCAACTTTCAGACGGTATTTATTATTTCAACCTCACAGGTGATTCCGTAATGAAAAACATCAACAGTTCCTTATCCCGGTTACAGCATGCAAAGTCAATCATCTTTGATATGAGGGGCTATCCAAAAGATGACATTCGCGCACTTTTTGGTCATTTGCTTAAATGTTCGGAACACACCAAATGGATGCATATTCCAAAACTAAGCCCGGATAACAGCAGAAAAGATTTCGAAAGTACCGGATGGAATCTAGGGCCTAAACCTCCCTACTTTAAGGGCAAGATCATTTTCCTTTCTGATGCCTGTGCACAGAGTCAGTCGGAGAGTATTTTAGGTTATGTTAAGGGCTTAAAATTGGGAACAATTATTGGCAAGGCAACCTCGGGTACGAATGGAGATGTGCAGACCATTAACCTGTTTAATGACTTCCGGGTCTTTTTTACAGGAGCAAAAGTCACAAACGCAGATGGTACTAAAAGTCATTATAAAGGAATAATACCGGATATCATTGTACGTTCTACCCCTTCTGGGTTGAAGAGTGGGAGGGACGAAGTATTGGATAAAGCGCTGGCGTTTGCGAAGAACTAACGTTGGTATTTCCAATTTCTGGACTTCCCTTCGGCAATCCATTCCAGGGCTGTAGCGAGCCTTTTTTGTCTTGTTTCTTCTGTTTTTGCTTCGACAACCCATTCCAGATATTCCTTTTTTTGAGAATAGCTAAACTTGTCAAAATGTTCCTGTGCTGCAGGAGCTTCTGCCAGACTTCTGGCAAAATAATCCGGAATCACGAGTTCTATTTTTGCTGCGGCAGGTTTTTTCTCCAGCTTAATCCCTTCCTTATTCAGGATGACGGCATTTTGGACATAGGTGATGAAAATGCTTTCTTCGGGCAGGTCTGCGATAGAAGTAATGCGGCCCAACTGTCCCATAGCCTGCTCTTTGTCGTCGCTCAACAGGTGATGCGGATCGGGAAGGAGTTTGCTTTTCCAGAAACCAAAAGCACAATGGCTCTTGAAAGCAGCCATGCTACAGACGGTTCCCTTATAGTCAAAATGAGGAAAACTCCATTTCATGGTTTCTATCAATTCCGGACAGGCCAGATGAACGAGCTTCCGGATGTGTTTTAAAATCGGTTGGGCAAAGGCCGCAGCCTGCTCAATATAAGCATCTACTCTAGGGTCGTATTTTTCCATGGCGTATCTTATAAAGGACCATACATATGGCGTACACTAAAAATAGTCAAAATTTAAATTCCTTTATCACAAGGCTTCATTTTTTATGCTAATGCTCTTTTACACAATGCTGACAGCTAAAACCTGTTAAAAAGACGGGTATCTGCTGATTTTATACTACTTTTGTTCATCATTATATCATACTACATGGATGCTAATTCAAAGCTGGCTTTACTTTTAAACGACACGAATCTGTCTGCAGATCTTAAAGCCATTGCCAATAAAGTTCAGAACCAGGAAAGGATCACCTTCGATGAAGGGGTTTACCTTTATGAACATGCCGAACTGGGCTACCTGGGAGTTTTAGCGAACTACATCAGGGAGCAAAAACATGGTGATAAAACCTATTTCAACCGCAATTTTCATATTGAGCCGACCAACGTTTGTGTGTACGACTGTAAGTTCTGTTCTTACTCCCGACTGATTAAACAGCGTGAGGAAGGATGGGAAATGAGCGTAGACGGAATGATGGATGTGCTTAAAAAGTACGATAATGAACCGGTTACCGAGGTTCACATCACCGGAGGTGTAGTCCCTAAGCAAAACCTTGATTTTTACAGCGATTTCTTCAGACGTGCAAAAGCACATCGTCCGGATTTACACATCAAAGCACTGACACCGGTAGAGTATTACTATATCTTCAAAAAGGCAAAACTGACGCATTATGAAGGGATGAAATACCTGCAGGAAGCCGGTCTGGATTCGATGCCGGGAGGTGGTGCAGAAATCTTCCACCCGGAAGTAAGGGAAAAGATTGCACACGATAAATGTAATGCAGAACAATGGCTGGACATTCATGAACAGGCACATAAGCTGGGCATGAAAACCAATGCGACGATGTTATATGGTCATATCGAACAATTCTGGCACCGGGTAGATCATATGGAAAGACTGCGCCAGCAACAGGACAAATCAGGCGGTTTTCAGGCCTTTATCCCGCTGAAGTTCAGAAACCAAAACAACCAGATGGACCATGTGCCGGAAGTTTCTGTAATCGAGGATTTAAGAAATTATGCGATTGCCCGGATTTATCTGGACAATTTCGACCATATCAAAGCCTATTGGGCGATGATCAGCAGACAAACTGCACAACTTTCTTTAAACTTTGGTGTAGATGATATTGATGGTACTTTAGACGATACCACCAAAATCTATTCTATGGCCGGTGCTGAAGAACAACATCCTGCAATGAATACGGAGGAACTGGTGAACCTGATCAAACAGGTGAACCGTAAACCAATAGAAAGAGATACACTTTACAACGTGGTTACCGATTATACGGATTTCGTATTCGAAGGAGCAGCAAAACCACAATATTATAAATTGCCGGTCATCAATTAATGGATAAAGAACTATACATCATCAGACATGGTGAAACCGAACTAAACAAACAAGGTATTGTGCAGGGAAGAGGGATCAACAGCGATCTGAACGATACAGGAAGGGCACAAGCCGAAGCATTTTATGCGAAATATAAAGACGTAGCCTTCGATAAGGTTTATACTTCTGAACTCAAAAGAACCCACCAAACGGTAAAAGGCTTTATTGATGCCGGATTACCATGGACACAGTTGTCGGGCCTGGATGAGCTGGCCTGGGGTACCTGGGAAGGGCAGCCAAACGATGAAAATGCCATGATCGCTTTTAAAAGCATTATGGAGAAATGGACGTCGGGAGATTATGATGCCCGCTTTGAAGGGGGCGAGAGTCCGGCGGATGTGATTATCCGTCAGAAACAGGCTTTGGAAGTGATCAGGAGCGCTGAAAATGAAAAAACCCTTTTAATCTGTATGCATGGGCGTGCAATGCGCTTATTCCTGTGTTTATTAACGGGAAGGCCATTGAGTGAAATGACAGAGTTTCCTCACCTGAATACCACCCTTTATAAAGTTGAAATGACCGGAGATCAGTATGTGATCACCGAGTTTAACAATACGGATCATTTAAAATAGTTCCCTTTGAGTAAGATTAAAATTTCTGCAGTTTCCTATACCAATACCAAGCCTTTTATCTATGGAATTGAACATTCGGAACTGCTGACTAAAATAGATTTAAGTTTAGATATCCCTACAGATTGCGCGGCAAAATTGATCAATAACCAGGTGGATATCGGCCTGATTCCTGTCGCCGCCATTCCAATGGTGCCGAATGCAAACATCGTTGCTGATTATTGCATCGGTTCAGTAGGCGCCGTAAATTCTGTGTTTGTTTTTAGCAAAGTTCCTTTCGGGGAAATCAGGACGGTAAGGCTCGACAGCCATTCCCGGACTTCCAATAACCTGGCAAAGGTCTTGTTGAAATTTCACTGGAAACAGGAAGTGACGTATACGACCGATCCGGAAGCAGAAACAGATGCAATGGTCCTGATTGGCGACCGCACTTTTGGTAAAAAATCGGACTACCCTTATGCCTATGATATGGGAGAGGAGTGGATGAAATTTACCGGATTGCCTTTTGTATATGCCGCATGGGTAGCGAACAAAACAATTCCTGAAACATTTATCGCAGAATTTAACGCGGCATTGGCTTTTGGCCTTTCCCATCGTCAGGAGTTACTGAAAGAATTGCCGGTAATCGCAAATTTTGACCTGGACGACTACCTGATGCATAAACTGGATTTTGAACTGACGGATAAAAAGCGCGAAGCTTTAAGCCTGTTCTTATCCTATATTGAACAGTTATAGGTTTTTATTAAAATTTTCCACAAACCGTATGGATTATGCATTCAGATGCTATCTTTACGGTTTTGTAAATTAAAATACATTTTGGCTAAAGATAAGACTAAAGAAACACCTTTAATGCAACAGTACAACGCGATTAAAGCAAAGTACCCGGGTGCATTACTATTGTTCAGAGTGGGCGACTTCTATGAAACATTTGGTGAAGATGCGGTAAAGACTTCTCAGATTCTGGGAATTGTATTGACAAGAAGGGGAAATGGTCCTGGAGGACATATTGAACTGGCAGGATTTCCTCATCATTCTTTAGACAATTACTTGTCGAAACTGGTTCGCGCCGGACAAAGGGTTGCGATCTGTGACCAGCTGGAAGACCCTAAAACAACCAAAACAATTGTAAAACGTGGTGTGACTGAATTGGTTACCCCAGGTGTTGCTTATAATGATAACATCCTGAGCCAGAAGTCGAACAACTACCTGGCTTCCGTCTATTTTGATAAAGCAGGAATGGGCGTTTCCTTCCTCGATATTTCTACAGGCGAGTTTTATGTAGCTCAGGGAAATGCAGAATATATCGACAAACTTTTGCAGGGTTTTAAACCGAATGAAGTGGTTTTTCAAAAGAGTAAAAGGAAGGAATTCCTGGAGCTTTTCGGCGATAAATTTTATACGTTTCATCTGGATGATTGGGCATTTACCACTGATTATGCGACGGAAACGCTGACGAAACATTTTGAAGTGAACTCTTTAAAAGGTTTTGGGGTAGATAAACTTCAGATCGGGATCATCGCCGCAGGGGTCGTGCTTCATTACCTGAATGAAACAGAACACCGCAATTTAAAACACATTACTTCGATTTCCCGTTTAGAGGAAGATAAATACATGTGGCTGGATCGTTTTACGATCCGTAACCTGGAGCTGGTGAGCTCTGCCAACGACAATGCGGTAACGCTGTTTCAGGTGCTTGACCATACTTCAACGCCAATGGGCGCACGCTTGCTGCACCGCTGGATCATCATGCCACTGAAAGAGCTGAAGCCGATTCAGGAGCGCCTTGGGATGGTAGAGTTCCTGGTAAAAGATGAGGCATTGGTGGAAGAGTTCTTAAACCACATCAAACAGATCGGTGATCTGGAACGCCTGATCTCTAAAGTAGGTTTGTTGAAAGTGGGACCAAGAGAATTGTGTCAGCTTAAAAAGGCCTTGTATCATATCGAGTCGGTAAAGGAAATTGCGACGGCCTCGAATAATCCTTTCTTAATGGCACTTGCCGATCAGCTGGACCCTTGCTTAAGCATCCGCGAAAAGCTGGAAAGGGAATTGCAACAGGATCCTCCGGCATTGCTGATCAAAGGAAATGTGATCGCCGATGGCATCAATGAAGAGTTGGACCGCCTCCGCAAAATCTCCTTCGGTGGAAAAGACTATTTAATAGAAATTCAAAAAAGAGAAGCTGCCATTACCGGCATTCCTTCTCTTAAAGTAGCTTTCAATAATGTCTTCGGATATTACCTGGAAGTGACGCATACACATAAAGATAAAGTGCCTGCCGACTGGATCAGGAAGCAAACCCTGGTGAGTGCGGAGCGTTACATCACGCCTGAGCTAAAGGAATATGAAGAGCAGATCCTGGGTGCGGAAGAAAAGATCATGCAGATCGAGATCCGCCTGTATGGAGAGCTGATGGCCCTGGTGAGCGCTTATATCAAACAAATTCAACTGAATGCTTTCTCTATTGCACAGCTGGATGTCTTGTTGTGTTTTGCACAACTGGCGGTTAAAAATCACTATGTGAAACCGGTGGTGAATAAGACCAAAAATCTGGACATCAAAGGTGGAAGACATCCTGTAATAGAAAAAAGATTACCGGTAGGGGAAGAATACATTACGAATGATGTGTTTCTGGACAATGAAACCCAGCAGATCATCATCATTACCGGACCCAATATGTCGGGTAAGTCGGCAATTCTGAGACAAACAGGATTGATTGTGCTGATGGCACAAATGGGTTGTTTCGTTCCTGCAAAAGCAGCAACGCTCGGCCTGGTGGATAAGATCTTCACGCGTGTGGGTGCCTCGGATAACCTTTCTTCAGGAGAGAGTACATTCATGGTGGAGATGAATGAAACGGCGAGTATCCTGAATAATATTTCCGACAATAGTTTGATTCTATTGGATGAGATTGGCCGTGGAACGAGTACCTATGATGGGATTTCCATTGCCTGGGCGATTGCAGAATTCCTGCATACCCATCCTACGGCAAAGCCAAAAACACTTTTCGCGACACATTACCATGAGTTGAATGAACTGGCCAATACCATGAGCCGCATTAAGAACTTTAATGTTTCGATTAAAGAGGTAGGCAATAAGGTGATTTTTCTTAGAAAACTGGTTCCTGGTGGTAGTGAGCATAGTTTCGGTATTCATGTGGCCAAGATGGCCGGAATGCCGCCTAAGCTGATCAACAGGGCGAATGAGATCCTTAAGAAACTGGAGATCGACAGGACCGAAGGTCAAAGCATCAAAGACAGCATTAAAAAAGTACAGAACCAGGCTTATCAATTGCACATGTTTGCAATAGATGATCCGGTATTGTTGAAAATAAGGGATACCCTGAATAACCTGGATGTAAACGTATTGACCCCGGTTGAAGCTTTGCTTAAACTGGATGAAATACAAAGGATAATCAAAGAATAATGAGGAAGAAAGCCAATCACACCGTTCTCAAAGGAAGATTTAAATCGTTACTTTTTTTAATGGTGCTGATGGTACTGGTGGCTTGTAGCTCCAGAAAGAAAACAGTCAGCACTTCTACTGCGGCAAGGACAGCGACGGCGATGTCAAACCTGAAGAGTAAACCTTTGTACCGTTTCATCAACGACTGGACAGGGGTGAGGTACCGTTTAGGTGGCCTGGACAAACGGGGGATTGATTGCTCGGGTTTCGCCTTCTTATTGCAAAAGAACATCTACGGAAATGAGCTGCCAAGAAGGTCCAGTGACCAGGCAACGGTGATCAGGACCAAGAGCATTAGCCAGCTTAAAGAAGGAGACCTGATCTTTTTCTCTTTTGGCGGTGGCGCGGTAGATCATGTAGGGATTTACCTCAATAACAATTACTTTGTTCATGCATCCACTACACGTGGTGTGGTGGTAGATGACCTGAGCTTACCTGCTTACCAAAGAACAATGGTGAAAGCAGGTTCTATAAAAAACTAAGATATGTCAGCACCAAAACAAGAAGATTCCTTCTGGACAAAATATAAGAAGTTTGCAACGACCGAAATCCTGATGTACCTGATCATGATCATCGGCATCGGACTAGGCATCCTGATCCTTAGCTAGTTTAGCTTATACACGACTTTATCATGGTCTGCAATGTTGACATTGCCCATGAAATTGCTGAATTCCTGGTATTGTGCTGCGGGATAATTCCCATCCTTCAGGTGAAACTTTCTTTTATAAGTCAGTGTTTTTCCTTCAATTTTAAGCTCAGAACTATAGCTGCCAAAAGGACTGATGATCTTTTTATTCTCCGGTTTGGCCTCCATTTTGAAACCTTCAGGAAGTTCATAACGGAGCTCATCTTCATCTGTAAAGCCCCTGTTGATATAGACAGGTAAAGTCCTGTTCTTCACTTCAGGAACGTTGCGGGTCTTATTAAATGCATTTAATTCCAGATAAAAAAGGTCATTACTTTTGGCCGCATATTTCTGTATGTCCAGTTGAACAGATTCCAGGGTATGCGGTGGGGTACCTTTGTCCTGAACAAGTTTAAAATCGTGGAAATTGATATTGTCGATATCGTACTTGTCTTTTAATAGTTTCAGCTGTTCGGCATGCGGTTGTGCCAGCATGTTCTGATAATTGTCGTACTGAGCACCGCTGAAGCTGGTATTTAATTTTCCGGTCACTGTTCCTTCGGCATCGACGTTCAGCTGTGCCTTTCTGACCAATAAATTCATGTCACTGTTCAATGCAGGGGTTTTTAATAATTTCCCTCCCTCAGGAGTACAGGCAAGGACGGTCCGGTCGTCGGTGAAATCTCCAAGAAAACCAAAAGGACTATCGGAACTGGTGCATTCCAGCCATACCGTATCTGTTTTCAGAGGAACTGCCAGGATGATGTGATTGCCTTGTTCCATACTGGCAAAGTCGGGGTCCATGCTCTTTTTGTTTCTTCCTGCATTTACAACACAGTACAAAGATGGAATATCTGCGGCCTTTAAAAGACTTTGGGTATAGTTAACCAATGCTTTGCAATCTCCATAAGAGAGTTGCTGAACTTCTGCAGCGGGCATCGGCTGAAAGCCTCCGATTCCAATCTGTACACTGATGTACCTGGTTTTCTTCTGCATATATTCATAGATTTTCTTTGCTTTCTCACGATCACTGTCTATCCCTTTAACGAGTTCCCTAATTTCGGCAGTGGTTTGCTCCGGAAGGTTTTGCCTGCTTTTGATCAAATCATTATATACCCATTTGCCCAGTTCTTCCCAATTCTGATAGCTTCCTTTATAGCCATAATAACTAAACTGTCTGGCGGCAACTTTTACATAGGTCTGGTAAAGGTCCGGATCAGGTGCAAAGGGCTCAGCTTTAAAAGCAGGTTTATTGCTAACCTGCCAGGTATAACTCGTTGCTTTTTCTGTTTTCAGGACCTCGGGCTTACCGTTATAGTTGTATTCCCTGATCCTGATTTCATCATTTGGTTTGGAGACAAAGGTATACTTGTTCTTTTCTACGGATTGGTCGGCATAAGGATTGGCATACCAGTCGGGGATGATCAGGTTCTGCTTGTTTTTAATTTCATATTCATAAATCACCGTATAGGGGTAGGTGGTAACGATGGGCGAGAAATGCTTTAAGCGGTAATCGATAAACATACTGCCATCGCTAACGGCACTGTGGTCCGTAAAATCACCCTGTGTAAATTTAGCATTTACATTTCCAATGGCATCCAGTACCTGGCCTCTGATGCGCTGAATGCTGCTGCTTTTATCGTAATAAATGGTCAGATCTGCTCTTGGATCGCCGTTTTTATTCCAAACGGTAACGACCTTTTTAACATTTATGATCACCTGATCCGCTGCACGCATATCTACGGTGGTTTCCATTTCCCGGATCACTGCATTGGCCCTGCTCCTCAGACTGGAAGGGACTTTATCAGCTGCATATTCCAGCTGGGAAAAACAAGGTATACTGGTTAATGTCAATAAGCATAGGAATAGATTCCTGATCATAGTTATTTCGCTTTTTTAAAGATGATGTCTGTTTTTTGTGTCTGGATGATCCTGCTGTAAAACTCTTTCAGGGAAAGGTATTCCTCTGATCCATAGATGGGTTTGTTCAGTTGCAATAGCTGGTTAAAGTTCACGATATGGCTATCGAAGCTCGTGGTGGTCATGTACTTTCCTCCATTTTCCGCCAATCCAATATTGAGGTCTTTAGGTTGTCCTGCCAGGATAAAGTCCTCCGGAACGGTCAGCTGAATGCTGCACCTGGTCTCTTTGCCGCTTCCTAAATCTACCGGATAGGTTCTTTCATTCAGGTTGAAAGGATTCTTGCTGATGTTGTCAATGAAGAAAGGGCTGAAGAAAATTTGCGTGGCTGAAGTACCGTTATAAGAGTTGATCTCTATTTCATATTTCTCTACCAGGGGTAGGTTCAGGCTATCTACATTCTTAATCTCATACTTCCCGAAGCTGATCCTGGGCATTTTTTCATCGAGTTTTTCGACATATTCTGCCACGGAGTTGGCAGCAAGAATATCTCTTCTCTTTTTTAATGCGGCATATCCTAAAGTATAGGTCAGCAGTTCTCCTTTTATTTTCCCGTCCTTAGTTAGGGTAGCGACTAAATTGTATCGGGTATATTCTTTCTGACTGGCCTTGAGGTCATACCAGTAAGAAGGTTTTTTCAGGTTGATTACCCTTCCCTGGCCATTGATGCAATGTAAAGGCAGCAAGCCGAAAGGAAGAAGCGGAACGGAGGCGTCCAGCAAATAACTTTGCTCCCCGATATTGACTTTCGCCACGACATAGTTGAAATCAGTGATGACCGGATACAGGGTGTTTACCAATCCATATTCACGGGTAGAAAGGATTACTGCTTCGGCATTAAGGTTGGCGGCGCTAAGGGCTGCAATGAGCGAAAGGTTAATGTCGCCGGTATTTCCGCTATGGGTTTCCAATGCTTTTTTTACAGCAGTTTCGCTGTAGATCCCAATAAAACCGTTGGACTTGATGTTCTTTGCAATGTAGTCGTATACCGCTTGTGCTTTGCTCAGGTCGTCGGTTGTGTTTTTAAGAATTTCAGGCATCAGCTCTTTAAAAGCGTCTTTTTTCTTCATCTGTGATCCGAAAGATTTTTCGGAAAGGAGTTCGTAATCGACGTCTTTCCATGTTTTAGTGACGCTCTTTTTTCCTCCATTCATTAAATGGTAGTCAGACAGCTCAAAGTTAATGGCCGATTTAAAGTTGACTGCTGCTGTCATATAATCTTCCTCAATAAAGGCAGGAACATTCTTCATGATATAGGTCATCTTAGAACAATCAATATTGGTTCCCGAAATCCGCATACATTCTTTTTGAAGTTCTGCATTGCTGGAACTGAGCTTCATTGCGCCCCTGAGCGAGACGTTATAGTTGTATAGCGCAGGGATCGTAGCGATGTATTCACTGTGTAGCTTAGGAATGTTGGATTGAAATTCCCAGGATTTAAAGTTAAAGATTCTGGGGATTCGCATGCGGTAGGTGTATTCAATAATGCTTCCATCCATCAGATTGGGCATGGTAAACTTCGTTGCCGCACTGTATTTGTTTCTTTTCTCCCTGAATATTTTCTTGGGATCAAGCTCCGTTTGTTTGAATATCCCATCTATATAATTAATCGTGACGGCTTTAATGTCCCTGATTTCATCTTGCAGGTCGTCATTGATGCGTTGCGGGATAATGATGTTCCCGCTTTCAAAACCTTGTTTGTTGAAAATTTTAATGCGGACGTGGTACAGGTATTCAATGGCCAGCCGGCCATCAGCATCATTGTAATCCATCACTGCGGTCCCGAATTCCCGGAGCACGATGGCATTGGCATTGCTGTCCAACACGGTGTTTTTTAAGGAGATATCCTCATGACTGATTCCGGCAAATTTGAAATCCTGGGCTATGGATTTCAGGGAACAAACAGTAAAAAATAATATGAGGCAAAAGTATTTCATAAGAGCGTAACTAATTAACCGCCAAGGTAAGGTACTTCTGAAGAAAAAAAAAGAGTCTGCACTATTTTATACAATACTAAATAAGTTCAGGTTTAATGGATGATTTTTACGACTTTTGAAAAGCTACGAAAGTGTTATGAAATGAATTCCCGGGGATTCAAACCTTTAAAAATAGCAACATATACTAATGAAATTAAATTTAAACCGCCCTCTTGCTTTTTTTGATCTGGAAACTACAGGTGTAAATGTAGGTGCAGATCGTATTGTTGAAATTGCCATTTTAAAAGCGATGCCCGATGGGTCGGAGCTGATCAAAACAATGCGCATTAATCCTGAAATGCCGATTCCTCTGGCATCTTCCCTGATTCACGGGATCTATGATAAGGACATCGCGAATGAGCCTGCCTTTAAAGATGTAGCTGCTGAACTTGCAGCGTTCATTGGAGATGCAGACCTTGCAGGGTACAATTCCAACAGATTCGATATTCCGGTATTGCTGGAAGAATTTTTAAGAGCAGGAGTAGATTTTGATATGTCTGACAGGAAATTTGTCGATGTTCAGAATATTTTTCACCAGATGGAACAACGCACGTTACGTGCTGCTTATAAGTTTTATTGCGATAAAGACATTATTAATGCGCATTCTGCCGAAGCAGATATTACCGCTACTTACCATGTGTTGCTTGCTCAGATTGAGCGTTACAGCGACACTGAGTTCGAAGATAAACAAGGTAAGATCTCTAAACCGGTAAAGAATGATGTTGATGCACTGCATACTTTTACCAATATGAATAAGCCGGTAGATTTTGCCGGAAGAATGGTTTTCAATGAGCAGGATCAGGAGATCTTCAACTTTGGTAAACATAAAGGTAAAACGGTAGAACAGGTATTTGATACGGAGCCAAGTTATTATGCATGGATGAAACAGGGAGATTTCCCGCTTTATACCAAGAAAAAATTAGAAGAGATCTGGACCCGCTGGAACAAAAAAAAGGAACAGCTAAAGCAGGAAAAGCAACAGCAGTCGGTGGCTAATAAGCCGAAGGCAAATCCAGGTGCTAATCCTGGTGCCAGGCCTAATCCATCAGCTGCGCCTCAAAAAAAGTCGAAGCCTGCTGTTGATGTGACTAATGATATGTTAGAGCAACTGAAAATGAAGTTTGGAAAATAACATCAATCCTTAAAAAATATAAAGAGGCTGTCAGGATTAAATTCCGGCAACCTCTTTTTTTGTTAAAACAAAATATACTTATGAAGAAGATCTCATTTTTGCTGGTATCAATATGCTGGTCCGGTTTGGTTGCTGCACAACAGGATCTGCCTGTTCCTGCTGAAATTCAGGCTGCGTATGCGAAAGGAACAAGGGCAGTGACCGGTAAACCGGGCCCTAAATATTGGCAGAATACCGCCAATTATGATTTGAAGGTGAACTTTAACCCTTCCAGCAGGGAGCTAAAAGGTGTGGTAGATGTTGTTTATTATAATAATAGTCCGGATACACTGAAACAGCTGTGGTTTAAGCTTTATCCAAATCTGTATAAAAAGGGCGTGGAAAGAAAAACGAAGTTTAACGACCGGGACTTGAATGAAGGTGTAAGCATTCTTTCTATGCAGGCTGATGGCCGCAAGCTTGACCAGCAGGCGATGACGATTGAAGGAACAAATATGCAGGCAGCAATCGCTGCATTGGCTCCGGGGAAACACATTAAGTTGAAAATTGAATACAAATACGACCTGAATAAAGGTTCTCACATGAGAACGGGGCAAGTGGATGAAGGTTCTCATTTTGTAGCTTACTTCTTCCCCCGCATTGCCGTATATGATGATGTGGATGGATGGAACAAATTCCCTTATACTGGAGATGTAGAGTTTTATAATGATTTCTGCAATTTCAAAGGAGAAATCACGGTTCCTAAAAACTTTGTAGTCTGGGCTACGGGGGATTTGCTGAACGCGAAACAGGTGCTGAAGAAGGACATTGCAGAGCGATTGGCCAAAGCAGAAAAGGAAGATGCAGTAATCGATGTGGTTGATGATAAAGACCTGCAGAATAAGGCCGTTACTGCCGACCAGGCTTACAATACCTGGAAATTTGAAGCTAAAAATGTAACGGATTTCGTATTTGCTACGAGTGATCATTACTTGTGGAAGTCGAGCAGCCTGGTGGTGGATTCGCTAACCGGAAGAAGGACGAGGGTAGATGCTGCCTTTAATCCGATTCATAAGGACTATTATGAGGTGATTGATTTTGCCCGTAAAACGGTTCATGCGATGAGCTTTGTTTTTCCTAAATGGCCATATCCCTATGCGCATGAGACGATTTTTGATGGTCTTGACCAGATGGAATATCCAATGATGGTAAATGATAACCCGGTAGAAAAAAGACAGGATGCGATTACACTGACGGTTCATGAAATCTTTCATACGATGTTCCCTTTTTATATGGGAACGAATGAAACGAAATATGCCTGGATGGATGAAGGTTGGGCAACAATCGGCGAGTGGCTGATCGGACCGATGATTGATACGACAATGGTAGATGAATATGGTGTGGCACCAACGGCAATGTCTTCGGGTTCTAAAGACGATGTTCCAATCGTTACGTTAAGTACAGAACTTAAAGGCGTAGGTTCATTCACCAATTCTTATCCTAAGCCAGGTCTGGGTTATCTTTTTGTAAAGGATTATCTGGGCGATGACTTGTTCCATAAAGCTTTACACCACTATATAGGACAATGGCAGGGAAAACACCCGATGCCTTTCGATTTCTTTTACAGCATGAATGAAGGTTCCGGTAAAAACATGGACTGGTTCTGGAAACGTTGGTTCTTTGAAGAAGGTGTAACAGATCTGGGAATTGTTTCTGCGAATAAAGTAGGAGAAGAGTATGAAATCGTGATTGAAAATAAAAGCAATAAACCTTTGCCGATAGATCTTTTACTGACATATGAAGATGGTTCAACGAAACAGATTCATCAGAGTATTGGGGTTTGGGAAAAAGGAGATCAGAAGATTAGTATTAAAGTTACTGGAGATAAAAACCTGAAGAAGATAGAAATGGGAAGCGCTCATGTACCGGATAAAGATAAATCGGATAACGTGTTAAGTTTATAGTTTCAATAGATACTTATTTTAAAGAGGATAGCTTTTAGTTATCCTCTTTTTTGTTTTGACCCATTTGGCCCTGTTAACTTTTTAGATATATTCCGAACTTAGTAAGGCAGGTAAGGGATTAAATAAATCTGTTTTCTTTTTCTTGCATATTTTTTCTATCGTATATATATTTATACTTACATCATTTTTTTGTTTATTATTGAAAATAATATTTTAATTATAAACTTTATTGATTTTTTTATAAAAACATTGTTTTTAAAATAATTGGTAATATATTTTTCTTTTAAATATTTGTCTATAGATTAGACATCGTCAGGCTGTTGATAATCAATGGTTACCAGATCACAGCCGTTTAACGCCAAACTCTAAAACGATGAAAAAAAGATTGTACGCGCTTGCTTTATTTGTGCTGTCTGTTTTATTAGTCCCTTTGAACAGTACAGCGCAGGTTGATTTATTAACCACCGTTACCCAGCCTTTATCCCCTCAGGCGGCAGCACTGGGAAAATATGTAGAAATGCCGGTGGGTTATTACAGTGGGATTCCCGAGGTCAGTGTGCCTTTGTATGAACTGAAAACCAAGGATTTTAGTGTTCCTGTTTCCCTGAGTTACCATGCTTCCGGGGTGAAACCAAGGGAGATTCCCGGATGGGTAGGTGCGGGGTTCAGTTTGAACGCCGGGGGGTCGGTGACCAGGATTGTCCGTGGACTTCCCGGTTTGGGCGCGGCTTATGTTCCCGGTACTTTTCCCGATCGACGCAGAATGCTGAACGTGGAAAACGAAAACAGCATGGCAAAAGTAGATACGGAATGCGATGAGTTTTATTTTAACTTCCTGGGCCTTAGCGGCAGTTTCAGCTTTACCAGTGATGGAAAAGTGTTGATGAAGGATGTAAATAACCTGTATGCGGAATACACGGCAGATAAGTTTAAGTTCATTGATGAAAAGGGAACCGAATATTACTTTGATGTTTCCGAGACCAATACCATGAGCAGTGGATACACCTATTCCAGTGCCTGGTACCTCACCAGGATCCGGCTACCTTTTAAAAATGAAGTGATCGAGTTTAAATATGAGAGTGAAGGAAACAACTGTTACCGGATGAACTATTATCCAACGGAGCAATATGAATTTATACGGTATGAGGACCGTTCCCCTCAGGTCCAGTTTCTTCTGAATCCCGATTGTGACGATGTGATTGGCGTGGCCGGACTTCCCGAACTGATTAAAACCAATAACCTGCTGATCAAATCGATCATTCATAAAACCGATACCCTGAAGTTTTACCGGAACAACAGTTCCCGGACCGATGTTTATAAGATCCGGCTGGACAGCATTAAAATGTTTAACGGAACAACGATGGTCAGCAGGGCGCGGTTTACCTATACCTATAGTGACAGTACCAGCGACAGCCTGGCCAAAAAAATGCTGCTGGACAGTGTGAATATCAACGATGAGCCAGCCTACCGTTTCAGCTATTTTGGTCCGTATATGGGTCGGAAAATGCCCGGGGTAAACAACCTGGGAACCGATTTCTGGGGCTATTATAACGGGGAAGAAAAGAGTTTAAGCCCTCAGAACCAGCCTTTTTTTATCAGGTTTAAAAACCTTCACGGCACGGTGGTTAACCTGGGCTCTGCCTACAACAGCAGCTTCAAAAATCCGGATTATAAATACGCCCGGGTCGGTGCATTGAAAAGTGTCAGTTATCCTACAGGAGGGAAGACTGAGTTCGAATATGAAGGCAATGACTATGCCTATCCTGTTGTCCCGGAATCGGATGAACGTATGGCCATGGCGATGGACTCGCTCAGGCAGCTGGGAAGCTCCAGTAATTACCCCAGCACGAACAACAGTGCTGAATTTATCCTGCACCAAAACCAGACCGCAACTTTTGAAACCAAGCTGGGGATGTCGCCAAATATCAACAGCTGGACCGATTACCAGAATTATGTCTATAATGGTGGATTTGGCGCTTTGAGTATCGCAAGGCTCTATAAGTATAATGAAGGCACAGGTGTTTTTGACCTGCTGAATACCTGGAGTTTCAATCCGGTAACGGGCATCGGCGCTCCAAACCCCGGCATCGGTTTTGGATTTGTTAAACCTAACGGGACGTCTACCCAAAACCCTTCGGTGTCCCTGACTGAAGGAAGGTATAAAATGGAAACGGAAATTCTGGCTTATGGATTCAGTGCGGGCATTAAAGTGACCAACCAGTTTAAATACAAACGGCCCGGCCGGAGTCAGGGACCTTTTAATTACCACATCTATAATGCCGGCGGGCTCCGGATTAAAAAGATCACTTTTACCAGCCCGGTAAACAGTTCCTCTTTTGAAAAGAATTATGACTATAGTTATAAAGGGATCACCTCTGGCGTGTCTGAAATCCCATTTTGTAACCTGACCTCGAAAATTCACTGGGGCGAACAAAGGATCAGGTATTACCCGCCGATAGAGGGGATTTTTGATCCCCAGATCTGTACTTTTTTTCTGCTGAACCAGAGTACGATGGTCCCTTTAGGTAATGGAAAAGGCGGAACGGTAGGTTATGCACAGGTGACCGAAACCATGAATGACGGGCGTAAAACGGTCATGCAGTTTACCAATGGCTACAGCGATGTAAATGCAGATTCCCTGTTCGACGGGTATGAAGATCAGTTTTATTTTACTGCTCTGGGCGACCAATCCGTTTTTGACAGGGCAGGCAATAGTAAATCTTCCTGGCGGGGAAGGATGAAAAGGGTATGGTACCAGGATGGTTCGGGCAAAAAGATGAAGCAGGAGGTACACCGGTTTGCGAATCTGGCCAGCGGCTCCCTGCAGAACACTTCCCTGTTTCTTTCCATCAATGCACTTCCAGGCAGTCCTGATGTGAATTATGGAACCAGCTGGGGAACTTACCATTTTACGCAGGACAAGTTCGTTCCGGTGCTGGACTCGGCCTATTATTTTAACGGCACAGATACCCTGAAAGAGCTCACTAAATACAGCTACCTCAATGCCGGATTTGCAAACCCTTCAGCAATAGTTAAGGTGAATTCTGTAGGAGACAGCAGCATTACCCGTTTTAAATACCCTTATGATTACACGATTTCAGGCACAAGTTCCATTGCCTTTTCCAAAGGCATTAAAAACCTGCAGGATAAACATGTCATCACCAGCCCGATAGAAACTTATGTGGAGGAAAAAACTGCAGGAGGAAGCGGAAAGGTGACCATGGCACAGCTGGTTTCCTATAAACCGGAGCTTCCGGTTCCGGATACGGCATACAGCCTGAACAATACCGCAGGGCTGAACGATTTTAGTCCCGCCGTTTTTACGGTAAGTACGGCCAGTAAGGACAACAGGTATGAGCGCAGGATTCTCTTTGATAAATATGACAGTTATGGCAATGTGGTGGAACAGCGAAAGGAAGGAGAATTGAAGGAAGTGCTGGTCTGGGGTTATCAGAAAAGGTATATCGTGGCCAGGATTACCGGAAGTACTTACGCCACAGTGATGGCACTGGTCGATACCACCGTAATCAATAACCCCTCCGGCGATGCGGCCATGCGTACGGAACTGAATAAAATCCGTACCAGCCTGGCCTCTTCGAACCCTGATGCAGAAGTGACCAGTTATACTTATGCCGTGCTGAAAGGAATGACCAGTATGACTGACCCCAGGGGAGAAACGGTGTATTATGAATATGATGTTTTTGGTCGGTTGAAGCGGACAAAAAACGCGGACAATGACATAAAAGATCACCTGTGGTACCATTATAAACCTTAAATGCGCTCCACCATGAAATACATTTCCATATTCAGGATGCTGTTAATGGTTTTAATGGCTCCTTTATTTACCCTGGCACAGTCTGCCGATCAGAATTATGTAAAAACGGCTAAAGTGCTGGTCAGTGGCATCACCACAGAAGCTGCGCTGAATGCAGTCATCTCCGATAAAACCAAGGCAAGGGTGGGTATTGCCTACCTGGACGGGCTTAGGCGTCCCTTACAGAATGTCCAGTACCAGGGCAGTCCACTAGGAAAGGATATGATCCAGCCTTTTGCCTATGATAATTACGGGCGTGAAGTAAAGAAATATCTTTCCTACACGGATAACGGAACTTCCACCGGTAATTACCGGGCTGCAGCAATCAGCAGTCAGCAATCATTTTACAACAGCCCGCCTTCCGGTGTAATCAGTATTCCCTCAGGATCAGGACAGGTCGCTTATTCGGAAACAAAGTTCGAAGCTTCTCCGCTGGACCGGGTACAGCAGGAAGGCTTTCCGGGAGGAGACTGGAAGATTGGCGGGACGCATACCCTCCGTAAAGGTTATGCTGCAAATGCAGTTAATGATGTGAGAAAATGGGTCGTAACCAGTAATGGTGCTACCGGAAGCAGCTATTATCCCAAGGCGAGGCTGTATGTGGACACCCTGACGGATGAAAACGGGAACAAGACGATGGAGTATAAGGACTACCAGGGAAGGGTAGTGTTAAAACGGCTTCAGAATGGGGGCAGTTTCCTGAATACTTATTACGTCTATGATGAACTCAGCAACCTCCGTTATGTGATTCCACCGGGATTTACGGCAACCAGCTTTGTTGAAAGTGATGCAGGATTTGACCAGTTCATCTATGCTTACCGGTATAACGGAAAAAGACTGGTGACCGAGAAGAAGATCCCGGGGAAAGGCTGGGAGTTCTTGGTGTACAACAAGACGGGCAGGTTGGTGATGAGCCAGGACGCCATGCAGCGGTCCATTTCTCCCCAGCAGTGGACGGTCTTTAAATACGATAATACCGGAAGGCAGGTGATGACCGGGATTTACGACCATACCGGAAGTACGCCCAATACCGCTTACCGCAGTACACAACAGGCCGCTGTGGATGCAGATCCCGATTTGTGGGAAACCCGGATTGCCACAGGGACAGGGTATACGGCAAACACCTATCCTTCGACACTTAGCCAGACCTTACTGATCAGTTATTATAACAATTATACCATCCCGGGGAAGACCAGTACCTATAATGCCACCCAGACGGTCACCAGCCGTACCCAGGGACTGGCTACGGGGAGTAAGGTGAATATCCTGGGTACGTCAACGATGCTGCTGACGGTGAATTATTATGATGAAAGGGGGAGGTTGAAGGAAAGCGTCAGCGATCACCAGCTCGGAGGAACGGACCGGGTGGTGAATACCTGGAACTTTGCTGATGAACTGACGGCCAGTACCCGGACACATACCAGCAGCGGGGGCAGTGTGACCGTTGCCATGCGTTATGAATATGACCACGCCGGAAGGAAAACCAAAACTTATGAAAAGATCAATACCGATGCCGAGGTTTTGCTTTCAGAATTGGGTTATAACGAACTGGGACAGTTGCTCACGAAAAAACTGAATAATGGGTTGCACACGACCACCATGTCCTACAACTCCAGGGGATGGCTGACAGGGAAAAGTGCAGCACTCTTTGCCATGCAGCTGAAATACAACGATGGGACTACACCAAGGTATAACGGAGACATTACCGGGCAGCTCTGGGGAACACCGGGAAGCCTGACGAAGAACTACACATATAATTATGATCAGCTGAACCGGCTGCTATCAGGGATCTCTGGTACAGGAAATGACGAAAAGAACATCAGCTATGATGCGATGGGAAATATCCTGACACTGACCAGGGACAATGGTACCGCCCAGACTTACAGTTATAGCGGAAACAGGCTGAGCAGTGTGAGTGGTGGGGTCAGCAGGACTTACACCTATGATTTAAATGGGAATGTACTAACCGATGGCACCAATACCTTTACCTACAACTACCTGAACCTGCCAAAGACAGTAAGCGGAGGAATGTCAATCACCTATACCTATGATGCCTCAGGAAGAAAACTGAGATCGGTAAATGCCGGGGTAACGAAAGATTATATTGATGGTATTCATTACACTTCAGGGGCGATAGATTTCATTCAGACCGAAGAAGGAAGGGCAAGGAAAAGTGGGGCCAGCTATCTGTATGAATATAACCTTCAGGACCATCTGGGGAATACCCGTCTGAGCTTTGACATCTACAGCGGGGCAGTAAGGGATGTGCAGCATGATGACTATTATCCGTTTGGAAAGACGTTTAACAGCTACCTGCTTGGGGCAAAAAATAATTATCTTTATAATGGCAAGGAACTGCAAGGCGGATTGGAACAGTACGATTACAGTTCACGGCTTTATGACCCGGTAGTTGGACGGTGGAATGTCATTGACCCATTGGCAGAATTAGGACGGAAATGGAGCCCTTATTCGTATGCTATGGGTAATCCTATTCGTTTCATTGACCCAGACGGGATGTGGGCATATGATGCAAATGGTAATTTTACAACCTCTGATTTAGATGAGATTACTTCGGTTTTAAATCGCTTAAAAAATCGTGCATCTGATTTTTCATCACAAGGTAAATGGCAGCCTTTAGATAAATCAACACTATTAAATTATGTAAAAAACACTAAATGTAAGGGCTGTGGTATTGGACAATTGCAAAATAAAACTGGGGCTGTCTTCGAAGAACTTTTTGAAGATTTTATAGATGAGAATTGTACAATGGATAATTTCAGAGTGATCAAAAATCCTCTTAAACTTCAAGGTGATTTTGATTATACTATCCCAGATTTTCTTGGCTTGTCTTACAGTGTCGGTAAAAAAATAGGTGCAAAGATTAGCTCTTTTTACGAAATTGAAAGCTTTTATGAGTTGAAGGCTACCCAAAATAATATTGGTAAAGGTTCTTTTGATGGGCAGTTGAAGGTTCAAATTCAAGCGGCTAAAAGAGCTAAAGTAAGTGAAATTATCATTATTACTACTTATGGAGTAAATTTGAGCCAACAGTTAGTGAACTATGCTAAAAACAATGGTGTCACTATAACTCAATATTGGGCTCAATATCAGATGGTGGGTGGCGAAATGAAAACGAATTACATATCTCCCAAAAAATGAAAATGATTCTATTTTTTTTTATGTTGCAGTCCGCTATTAACTTACAAGAGATGCAAGCAAATTACGAAATACTAGAATGGTCAAAAGCAAATGATCTGAAATTGGCTAAAAATACTCAGTTTTTAATGACCATTTCATACAATTTAGGGCAGGTTTATAAATTGCAAGACCTTTCTTATGTTGTAATTCCAATAAATCCATTTGGAAAAGCACTATTAACCAAAGACAAAAAAGTGTTGGATAGATGGATAACGGACTCTTATTTTCCCACAAATGAAGACATCAATAGCTTCTTTTTTAAGAACGCTGAGAAAATTAAAAAATTACCAGAATTTAAAGATGAACTAATCAGAGAATTAGAGATAGGCATTAATAGTACTGAATCCATATCCCGAACATCTGAGGAAATAGATCAAATTTATAAACAGCTGAAAAATAGAAAGATATTTCCGAAATACAGATTGAATTTCATAGTGCTTGTAGGAGAATATCTTATTAAAAGGCACCCAGATATTAGGGCAGCTTGGGCGCTGTATCGAAATAAGCAGCTCTTGAATCCTGATACACAATTAGCCCTCGTAAGAGTTCTTAATAATCAAAATTGTTATTTTAAACTAGAGAATTTCATTACTGGGAAATGGGGATATAGAGGAATGGAAGATATCGAAGACTCTTACAAACGGCGTTGGTCTGCGCCGAGTGAAATTGAGACAGTAGAAAAATTAAGTGAAATCAATTATGAATAAAATAAACATCCTGTTAATGATATTAATTTTTTCGAATTCTATTTCGAATGCTCAGCCATGGAAAACTATCATAATAAATGACGAAGTGTCGGTTAATTTTCCATCATTGCCAATTAAGAAAGAAATTCAGGGGAAAGAAATGTACTTTTATAGAGCAGAGGATTATGCGTTAATGGTGGGAGTTGCTATAAAGGTCTTTTCAGATTCTTCATCCCAATTGAAACAGCAAAACTCTGGGGAAATTAAGCCAGCTGATACATTTTTAAGTCAAGTCATCAATGGCAAAATTGCTCATGGTAATCAAATATTATTATCAACAAAAACAGTAAAAATCGGAAACCACATTGGAAAAGAGATTGCTTATTTAACAAGTGATAGTAAGGAACGTTTTTGTTTCTTATTGTTAACTAAGGATACTCTATACACTTTTGAATGTTGGTACTTAAAAAAGAATATTAAACCCAATGAGAAAGAGACCTTTTTTAATTCCATCCTAGTAAAGGAATGATAATCGCCAAAAAAGTAAAATTTGTTCAAAATAGACGAGAAATAAAACTAATTTCGGGCCATACAAAAAAGAACCTTTACACTTTCTAGTCCTGTTTCTTATAGACTTTCTATGATAAAGACTATAAGAGTAGAAGGTTTGGATGTGTTAAAAATCTCTATTGCAAAGCCCTGATTATGGTTGGATATCGCCTGTTAATTCTAATGCTTTGATCGCAACCTGTAAGACCTTTAAAAAGGTATATTGGCCTATTGTTTTATTATGATAGGCGCTCTTTATAATGCTAAAATAACTTTGATGTAATATGATTAGAAGTCTTCTTTTTCTTTCTGTGATCCTTGTTTTTTTATTAGCCGCTTGTGGTCATTCAGGTAGTGATCCCTTTATCATTTCAAAGAATGACAGTCTAAGCAAGATTTCTCTGGATGATTCCACAGTGGTGATCGTACCACCTAAAGTGAAATATGCCGCATATACTTTTATCATTGATTCAGCTAATAATTTTTATTTCTATTCTATGCCGGAGGCCACATTCATTTTTTGATGGTGATGAGCCTGAATACATCGGCCTTCAACCCAATCGGGTATTTAGCATTCCAAAAGGCGTTGAGCAGGAATTCTTCGGGAAAAATGTTTTACATCAAAAAAGTTCCAGAAATATAAAAACCATTATGGTTGCTTCTTATAAGGATACGATTAATTCAGCATTTCTGATGCATCTTCTCGAACTTTAAAAAAAAAGTAAAAGACAACAAGATATGGACTACAGTGCGTTTAGCATTGCCTGAGGAACATGAGGTCATTAAATCAAAAATAAATGGTCTGTATTATGAACCCAAATTTTAATACTAGAGCTATTATTGCGAAATTTTATGACCGGAGAATGGTGTCAATTCTGGTCCTCCTAATCTGCTCATCATGCTCCATCTATAAGGAATCAGGCGCTTTTCAATCGAAATACCTTACCTTCTCCCTCCAATACCTTTAAACAACATATCATACTGCGAGAGGAGAGAAAGCTATTGCAGAAAGATATGGAGTTTATCACTTTGGATGATCGAGAGATTATGGACAGATTGTCTTATACAAGAGTAGACCGGGTTGCAGTATTGAAAGCATATTTTTCGTTTCAGGGCTGTAAGCAGACAAGTGATAAGAGCTATGGAACAGATATAGGAAGTTCAAAAAATAAGACTTTGATGGCCAAAGAAAATATTTCATTTTCAGTAGAAGCCTTGTATTCATTGAGTATGATGTTGCTTGGTCATAATGTAGCCATTAGTCCGGTGTTAATTAATACCAGCATGGGCACTGTCAGCAATTGGAACAAAGAAGAGATGAAAGAAATCTTTAATATCTATAAAAAATGGCTGCATAAAATGGAGGAGAGTAATTTTGAAGAGCTTACATGACCCTTAGAAAATTCTAAATATCAATGGTTGATTAGAGAAGATTGGGGAATTACATTGCGACCTTCGTTATAAACTACTGATCTGTATGGGAATCTATGCATGTCGCTTATATGTCAAAACCGTAAATCCATAGCGGAAACCCTGAATTTATGGTTTAAATCTTTATTTTTGTACCTCATGAACAGATTATTCAGGCGTACCTTAGCGTTTTTTTTATTGCTGACCTTATGTCTGCCATCTTCATGTGCTTTGAAACAGGGCATCATCTACTTTTTCTCTGCTTCCGTTTTTGAGCCGTCAGTTGCTGCAGCAACGACAAAAAGTGTTACTCCGATCAGGGTAAAACCGGAAGTTAAAACAGCTGATTGTAAAATGCAGAACAGTTTAAGAGCAGCGGTACAACTAAAATCGAGAACTCAGACAAGCGAAGCCACTATGCTGCCGTTTTTGTTTTTCATCTTACCTGGATTTTTGATTTCTCTTCTTGCCGCCGATAAAAGATTTGCACAGCTTCCGATTCCGTATTCCTGGTTTCGCCGGCCAAAAACGTCTATTTTCCTGCAGCATAGTTTATTGCTCCTATAGGATTTCATTCTTAAAATTAATTGTCCTCCAATATTTAGCGAGGCGAATGAATTCAGTAATAATCTCATAAATATACCCCATGACTTCAATAAAAGATCAAGATAACAATACAAATAAAAAGAGCTGGTTTACAATTTCAAACATGGGTATGGCAGTAGCTGTACTATTTGTACTCACCATTATATTTAGCCCGGAGGCTAAAGGATGGGTCATTCAAAACCTCATGAAAATCGGTTTGGTTCAGGCACCTGCAATACCCAAAAGCTCAGAACCGGAAACAAATGCAGCTGTGGCTGTACCCGGTGGAGAGCAAGTTACTTTTGCGGATGGGAAAGGAAAATCCATCAGCCTTGCGGAATTAAAAGGAAAAGTTGTTTTTGTCAACTTCTGGGCTACCTGGTGTCCTCCATGTATTGCCGAAATGCCATCTATTCAGGCTTTGTATACCAAGTATAAAGACAATGAGCAGGTGGTCTTTATCATGGTTGACGTAGATGGAAAATATAAACAAGCCAGCGATTTTATGAAAAAGAACGGATATACACTTCCTGTTTATTTACCGGAAAGTGAAGTTCCAAAGGAATATTTTGCAGGCTCAATGCCAACTACGGTCATCCTGGATAAATCAGGTAAACTGGCATTTCATCATTTAGGAGCTGCAGATTATAGCGATCCGGAGATTACCGGATTTATTGACAAGCTGATCAAGTAAGCTTAATCAAACATAGAAGGTGCTTTGGATCAATTCCTGAGCACCTTTTTATTTAGGAGCAGTTTTGATGAAATCTATGTTTCTGGTCAGCCCTTTAAACTTTGTCCGCTTCACCGCAGAGTTCTTAAAAATGGCTTTAAACACATCTTCAGTAATGTCCAGCCAATCTTCCTTTTTCATCTGCAGCAGGTGCTCATTGGGCTGAAACTTAGGTTCCGAATGAGGCACTGAAAAACGGTTCCAGGGACAAACATCCTGACAAATATCACAACCAAACATCCAGTTTTCCATCTTATCATTAAAGGATTGCGGAATTTCTTCTCTCAGCTCTATGGTCAGGTAAGAAATACATTTTTTAGCATCGATAATAAAGGGGGATAAGATCGCATCGGTAGGGCAGGCATCGATACATTTGGTACAGGTTCCACAATGGTCTGTTTCAAAAGGCTGATCGTATTCCAGGTCAAGATCTATGATCAGTTCAGCCAGGAAAAAGAAAGAACCGCTCTTTTTATTGATCAGGTTGCTATTTTTACCAATCCAGCCAATGCCTGCACGTTTTGCCCAGGCCCGGTCCATCACCGGAGCGGAATCTACAAAAGCACGTCCGCTAACTTCGCCGATCTCTTCCGAAATAAAGTTAAGCAGTTGAAAGAGCTTATCCTTAATCACGAGGTGATAATCCGTGCCGTAAGCGTATTTCGATATTTTGGGCGCATCAGGATCTGACTGTCTTTCTTCCGGAAAATAATTGAGGGTAAGCGAGATGACTGATTTCGAGTCCTCTACCAATAGCCTTGGATCCAGCCTTTTGTCGAAATGATTTTCCATATAAGCCATTTCCCCATGGTGGTTATTTTCCAGCCATTTCTCTAGCCTGGGGGCTTCTTCTTCCAGAAATCCTGCTTTGGCAATTCCGCATTGCATGAAGCCCAGCCTCAAGGCTTCGGCTTTAATCATCTTGCTGTATTTCGCGGAATTGTTCAACATCGGGTACAAAGATAGGATTTAGCTGGAAAACCTTTTAGGAGATCGGCTGTTGTTATGATAAAGGAACAAAAATTGGAAATCATGGAAGACAATAATCCACAACACAAAGAGGATCCACTAAAGCCGCATGTGCCAATAGAAACGAATTATGCTAAACATCAGGATAATCCCGGTCCTTCACCTCAGGCGGTTAATGAATATGATAAGAATGGAGCCGGCCCGATATTGAAATGGATCATTCCGATATTGGTGCTTGCATTGCTGATCTATTGGTTATTTTTCAGACATCCTTAATTAAGGAAAGACCACTGGAAATATCGGAATGCTGCTACCAGAAAGTAAAAGCATTCCGATGGTTTTTTTTATTTAAGCAACCTCACTTCATAAAGATCCTTACGTCGATCTTTAAGAATCTTTACGGTTCCAAAATGGTGAAGTTCATCCAACAGGTGAAGGTCTACATCGACAACCAGCATCATTTCTGTATTTGGCGTTGTTTCTGCTTTTACCGCATTGGTAGGAAAGGCAAAGTCTGAAGGGGTAAATACAGCCGATTGTGCGAACTGGATGTCCATGTTGTTCACCTTCGGTAAATTACCTACACATCCTGCTATGGCCACATAACATTCGTTTTCAATAGCTCTGGCCTGTGCACATCTTCTTACCCTGGTATAGCCGTTCTGAGTATCTGTAAGGAAGGGTACAAACAGGATTTGCATGCCCTGATCGGCATAAATTCTACTCAGTTCAGGAAATTCCACATCATAGCAGATCAGGATTCCGATCTTTCCACAATCCGTATCAAAGACCTGGATCTTATCGCCACCCACCATTCCATAGTATTTCTGCTCGTTCGGGGTAATGTGGATCTTACGGTATTCTTCCGTTTTTCCGCTTCTATGACATAGATAAGTTGCGTTGTAGAGTTTATTGTTCTCTATAATCGGCATACTTCCCGAAATCACATTTACATTGTAAGAAACTGCATATTCCTGAATTTTATTCACGATTTCTTCCGTCTGTTCTGCCAGTTTACGCATGGCTTCCATTTCCGGGAGGTGATTATAAGGTTGCAATAAAGGCGTGTTAAAAAACTCCGGGAACATGATGAAATCTGATTTGTATCCACTCACAGCGTCTACAAAGAACTCCACCTGTTCATAAAAAGCTTCAATATCCGGGAACAAACGCATTTGCCACTGTACCAGTCCGATTCTGATGGTTTTCGCCGAGCGTGCCGAAGCATCTATTCCCTGGTAGTAAATGTTGTTCCATTCCAGCAGGGTCGCATAATCCTTGGATTCATGATCTCCGGGCAGGTAATTTTTAAGTACTTTCCTGACGTGAAAATCATTGGAGATCTGGAAGGTCAGGGTAGGGTCGAAGATTTCCTTCGCTTTAACCTTATCAATGTATTGTCTGGGGCTCAGGGTTTCCGCATATTCATGGTAGCGTGGGATTCTTCCTCCGGCGATGATGCTTTTCAGGTTCAGGCTTTCGCAAAGCTCTTTTCTCGCTTCATACAACCTTCTGCCCAGTCTTAACCCCCTGAATTCAGGGCTTACAAATATTTCTATCCCATACAATACATCTCCTTCAGCATCGTGGGTAGAGAAGGAGTAATCGCCGGTAATATTTTTATAGGTATGTTTATCGCCATATTCATCGTAGTCTACAATGATTGATAAGGAACAAGCCACCACTTTGTCGTCTACAGCAATGCAGAGCTGACCTTCGGGAAATAATTTAAGTAATCTTTCAATGCTGCTCTTGCTCCATATCTGTCCGCCCAGGGTATCATAAGCCTGTTGCATTGATTCTTTTAAATCATTGTAATCCGCTAAGGTAAGTTTTCTTGTTTCTATATTCATAATCAGCTAAATTTAGCTAATAAGAACAGAAATGATGCCTAAATGGGCGGATTTGTTAAAATAGTTTTCCTGTTTGTCCGGGGAAGTTCTTTTGCAGGTGTTTATAAGCTGCTTCGGTTACTTCCCTTCCGCGTGAAGTACGCATCAGGAATCCTTCCTGTATCAGGAATGGCTCATAAACTTCTTCAATTGTCCCCTCATCCTCGCCAACAGCAGTGGCAATGGTTTTCAGACCTACCGGACCTCCTTTGAATTTATCAATGATGGTCACCAGGATTTTATTGTCCATTTCATCCAGCCCATGCTCATCCACATTTAAGGCCCTTAAGGCATACCTCGCAATCTCTGTATCGATTTGTCCGTTTCCTTTGATCTGTGCAAAATCACGGGTTCTTCTCAACAGCGCATTAGCGATACGGGGCGTCCCTCTGCTTCTGCGGGCAATCTCATAAGCACCTTCTTCGGTGATCGGCGTTTTCAGGATGTCTGATGACCTTAAAACAATGGTGGTTAACAGTTTTGCATCATAATAAGCCAGACGGGAGTTGATGCCGAACCTTGCCCTTAATGGTGCCGTTAATAATCCTGACCTGGTAGTGGCGCCAACCAGGGTAAAAGGGTTGAGGGTAATTTGTACGGAACGGGCATTAGGGCCACTTTCCAGCATGATGTCGATCTTGAAATCCTCCATTGCAGAATACAGGTATTCTTCTACCAACGGGCTCAGGCGGTGAATCTCATCAATAAATAAGATGTCTCCTGATTCCAGATTGGTCAGCAATCCGGCAAGGTCTCCGGGTTTGTCTAAAACCGGTCCGGAGGTGACTTTAATCCCAACTCCCATTTCATTGGCAATGATGTAGGAGAGGGTGGTCTTGCCAAGTCCCGGAGGACCATGCAGTAAAACATGGTCCAAAGGTTCTCCGCGTAACTTTGCAGCCTTTACAAAGATCTTCAGGTTCTCCATGATCTTTTCCTGTCCCGTAAAGTCTTCAAATTCCTGCGGGCGCAATACTTTTTCAATATCACGTTCAAAGGGAGTTAAGCTTTCTGAGTTGGGATCAAGATTTTCGTTCATGGGGTAAAGTTAGTATAAAAGGCTTGTAATTGATATTATTTGCTAAACTTGGACGCTACAACAGCTTCTTTAACGCCCTTGGCATAGTTGTAAAATCCTTCTCCGGATTTCACACCTTTGTTTCCGGCAGTCACCATATTAACCAATAAAGGACATGGTGCATATTTAGGGTTTCCGAATCCGTCATGGAGCACATTTAAAATGGCCAGACAAACATCCAGACCAATGAAATCTGCCAGTTGAAGCGGGCCCATAGGATGTGCCATTCCCAGTTTCATCACGGTATCGATCTCTTCCACACCGGCAACACTTTCATATAAAGTATAGATGGCTTCATTGATCATGGGCATCAGAATTCTGTTGGCCACAAAACCAGGGTAATCGTTCACTTCTACCGGAGCTTTGCTCAGTTTGGTAGAAAGGTCCATCACAATGGCAGTGGTCTCGTCGCTGGTCGCATAACCTCTGATCACCTCTACCAGTTTCATTACCGGAACAGGGTTCATGAAGTGCATGCCAATCACTTTATCACCTCTGTTGGTCACAGAAGCAATCTTAGTGATGGAAATGGAGGAAGTATTGCTGGCCAGGATCGCTTCCGGTTTGGCAAAAGTATCCAGGTCTTTAAAGATCTTTAATTTCAGCTCCAGGTTTTCTGTTGCCGCTTCTACAATCAGGTCTGCATTGGCTACGCCTTCTGCCAGCTGCGTGAAATTGCTGATATTTTTTAAGGTATTCGCTTTGTCGGCCTCCGTAATCGTGCCTTTAGCTACCTGACGGTCCAGATTTTTTCCAATGGTACTGATGGCACGTTCCAAAGCTTCATTATTTACATCAATTAAGTTTACCTCATAGCCAAATTGCGCAAAAGTATGTGCGATTCCATTGCCCATTGTTCCTGAGCCAATCACTGCGATGTTCTTCATTTAAGTTTTTTTATGGTAATCAATTATTATGGTGCTAATCTATTGATAATCCATGAACCATCCACCAACTGGTAGTTCAAACGGTCGTGCAGCCTGCTCGGTCTGCCTTGCCAGAATTCAATATGTGTCGGTTCTACCAGGTATCCTCCCCAATGAAGCGGACGCGGAATTTCTTTGTCTTTATATTCCGTACTCAGCTGTGCGACTTTCTCTTCCAGGGATTCCCGGTTCGGAATGACGCTGCTTTGCGGAGAGGCCGAAGCACCAATCTGACTTCCTGTCGGTCGGGAATGAAAATAGGCGGTAGATTCTTCCGCATCAATTTTACTCACCACACCATCAATTCGAACTTGTCTTTCCAGTTCCGCCCAGAAAAATACGAGTGAAGCCTGCGGGTTTTCCGCCAGATCTTTTCCTTTGTCACTGTCGTAATTCGTGAAGAAGACAAAACCATCTTTGTCAAAACCTTTCAGCAAAACGATGCGTGCCGAGGGCTTGCCATCGGAATTCGCGGTAGCGAGTGTCATGACATTGGGTTCAAAGATTTGTGCGTCTACGGCTTCGGTAAACCATTTTTTAAATTGCAGGATAGGGTTACTTTCCACATCAGTTTCGGCTAGTTCTGCTGAGCGGTATTCCTGTCTTAAATTCTGTAGATTTTCTTTATTCAGCTCCATGTACAAAAATAGGTTTTAGTTTATTTAATTTTATCGCTAAATTTCCGAAATGTTAAGTCGATTAGAGCCATCAGCAGGTAAATTATTAATTTCAGAACCATTCTTAATGGATCCTAATTTTAAGCGTTCTGTAGTTTTTCTTACCGAGCACCAGGAGGAGGGAACCGTAGGTTTCATCCTGAATCAACGCAGTACTTTGCTGCTCAATGATTTAGTGCCTGACTTCACCGGTGATGATTTCCCGGTTTATCTGGGTGGACCGGTAGCGATAGACACCATTCATTTTATCCACAGACGCCATGACCTGATCACAGATGGGGAGGAGATTGCCAAAGGGGTATGTTGGGGTGGTAATTTTGAGACTTTAAAGGTTTTGATCAATAACCATAGCATTAAGGCGGCCGACATCAAGTTCTTTATCGGGTATTCCGGTTGGTCGGGCCCTCAGCTAAAGAATGAAATGAAAGAGAATACCTGGATTGTGTCCGATCAGTTTCAGGCTGATGTGGTATTCTCTAACAATGAAGAGGAACTTTGGAAGGAAGTGATCATCAACCTTGGACCTAAATACGCCCATGTGAGTAATTTCCCCCTGGATCCTAATCTTAATTAATAATTTTCAAGATCTATCGCGCTTTCTTCAATCTTTTTCTTCAGATCGTCTTTGTAAGCCTGCATTTTAGCAGAAAGCTCCGGGCTTGCTGTAGCCAGAATCTGCGCAGCTAGTAAACCTGCATTTTTTGCTGCATTTAGTGCAACAGTAGCTACAGGAATGCCATTTGGCATTTGAAGAATAGAAAGGATAGAATCCCATCCGTCAATAGAGTTGGATGATTTTACAGGAACACCAATCACCGGTAAGGTCGTGATCGAAGCCACCATTCCAGGTAAATGTGCTGCACCACCTGCGCCGGCAATGATCACTTTTAACCCTCTTGATGCTGCATTTTTTGCGTATTCAAACATTCTTTCCGGAGTCCGGTGAGCAGACACAACGGTCATTTCAAATTGGATATCGAATTCTTTTAGGATATCGGCTGCGTCTTTCATGATAGGAAGGTCAGACTTGCTGCCCATAATAATGCCTACTTGTATGCTCATTAGGAAATAACTTTTAGTGTATTTTTGATGTAATTGGCTTTTTCAATTGCTTTCTCGCGGTTGATGTCTACAATGGTAATGTGACCCATTTTGCGGAAAGGCTTGGTGTATTTTTTGCCATAAAGGTGTACGTAGACCCCGTCAATGGCCATGATCTTTTCTAATCCCTGATATTTCGCCACACCATTGTGGTTCTTTTCTCCAAGAAGATTGATCATAACGGCATTGTTGATCGTGCGGGTATCCCCTAAAGGAAGGTTGAAGATCGCACGTAAATGCTGGTCAAATTGAGAAACATAGTTTCCTTCAATCGTCTGGTGTCCGCTATTGTGTGGACGTGGAGCAAGCTCATTCACCAGGATATCTCCGTTTTTGGTGACGAACATTTCTACGGCCAGCAATCCGGTGATATTTAGTGAGGAAGCAATGTTTTTAGCAATGGTCTCTGCTTTCTGCTGAATAGCAACAGGGTAAGTAGAGGGAGAAATCAGGAATTCTACAAGATTTGCTTCTGCATTGAATTCCATCTCTACCATTGGAAATGTTTTCACATCTCCGTTAGGATTTCTGGAAACAATGATGGCTACTTCTTTCTCGAAATCTACCAGTTGTTCGATTAAACATGGAGCATCAAAAGCATTGTCGATATCTGCCAGGTTATTTATTTTCATTACCCCTTTACCATCATAACCATCTTTACGCTGTTTCAGCATGTAAGGAAATGGAAAATGACTGTTGCGCATGTCTTCTTTGGTATTTACCAGTTGGAATGGCGCAGTAGGAATGTTGTTTTCTTTAAAAAATTGTTTCTGAACACCCTTGTCCTGAATCAAACGGATCACCCTGGATTGCGGATAAACCTGTTTGCCTTCTTTTTCCAGTTGTTCCAACGCTTCAATATTTACCTTTTCTATTTCAATAGTAATGATGTCTGCTTTTTTTCCGAAGTTATATACGGTGTCGAAGTCAGTGATAGAACCACATTCAAAGTAGTTTGCGAGGTGTTTACATGGAGCGTCTGTATCCGGATCTAAAATTAAAGTGGTTAAATTATAATTGATGGCCTCTTGTATCAACATCCTGCCCAATTGTCCGCCACCTAATATGCCTAATTTTAAATCACTTATTTGTTTTGCCATATCGATATGAAAAAGTTATGCTTATTTTGCACAAAAATAACAATATAAACGGATTGATGGATGTAGATGCTATAATTATTGGCGCCGGGGCTTGCGGTTTGATGTGTGCGGTTCAAGCGGGCTATTTAGGGAAAAGGGTAATATTGTTGGAGAAAAGCGATAAACCAGGAGCGAAAATTCTGATTTCCGGTGGAGGCAGGTGCAACTATACCAATCTGTTTGCGACTGATGAACAGTTCATTTCCAATAACAAACACTTTTCTAAATCTGCATTTACCCAATGGACGGTAGAAGATACGATCAGCTTTTTTGAAACTTACGGAATCTCAGGAAAAGAGAAAACATTGGGGCAACTTTTTCCTGATGGAAAGAATGCAAAAGACATCGTAGCGGCATTTACCAATATTTGTGAGGACTTTGGCCAGCAGATCATCTGTGATGCACAGGTCAATGAAATAGAACAGACAGCGGCCGGATTTGAGGTTCGCTTTGATAAAGGAAATAAATCGCGCAGTTTAAAAGCACCAAAGTTGGTGATTGCCACAGGTGGATTGCCGATCCCCAAAATGGGCGCTACAGATTTTGCCTTGCGCTTTGCCCGAAAACACGATTTGAAGATCATCGAAACCGCACCGGCACTGGTTCCTTTAACCATCACCGGAAAAGACGAAGACTGGTATGCACAGCTATCCGGAAATTCGGTTTTCTGCGAAGTGAGCAACGACAGAATCTCTTTCGAAGAAAACATCTTGTTTACACACTGGGGGCTGAGTGGACCTGCGATCCTGCAAATCTCTTCCTACTGGAAAAGAGGAGAGGAGATCAATATTGATCTGCTGCCCAGACAAAACATATTGGAGCTGATCGAAGAAGAACGCAAGTCGAATGGCAAACTGATGTTATCGACGCTGTTTAACCGGATCTATCCTAAGAAATTTACCGATGCCATGGCGAAATTCCTGCCGATTGAAAAACAGGTGGCCTCGCTGACAAAAACTGAACTGGAACTCATCCAAAAAACCATCCACCTGTTTAAAGTAAAACCTGCAGGCGATAAGGGTTACGATAAAGCGGAAGTGATGCGTGGAGGAATTGATACGAACGAGTTGTCGTCAAAAACGCTGGAATGTAAACGTATTCCGGGCTTATTTTTTGGCGGGGAATGCGTCGATGTAACAGGATGGCTTGGTGGATATAATTTTCAATGGGCCTGGGCAAATGGTTATGTGATCGCTCAAAATATTTAATACCATAAAATAAAAGAAACAACACGATGGATAAGTATAATAAAATGATCAAAACTGTTTGTCTTTTAGTGGTGCTTATCCTGTTTTCTTTAGTTATTTCTTCTGTTAAGGCTCTGGCGCAGGAGAATTTTAATGTCGTGGTTTCTATCGCTAAAGGAGATTTAAATAAAGATTTGCTGCCAGATTCTGTAGTCGTTACTCAGGATACTACCGCGGATACTTCTCCTTATCGTCTGGAAATATTTTTTGCTAAAAAAGGTGGAGGATATCAACTGAATATCCGCACTGATAAAGCAATTAATGAACAACATCCCAATGGAAAAGACGGATACAGGGACGGATATGGCTTTTCTAAAGTAACCATCAAAAGGGGAGTGATTGATCTGTACTGCCAGTTGATCAGAGGATACTTCATACATAAATTCCGCCATCAAAATGGGAATTTTGAATTGATCGGGTACAATTACAGAACTATGAATCCCCTGGGTGTAAGTTTTGCAGACTTTAACCTGTCTACAGGCGTTTACCTGGAAACGGTGGAATATGATGATCCGGAGCAAAAAGGAACGAAGAACAGGAAAATCATTAAAGTTCGTCCCCTACCAAAATTGCAGGACTTTGTGCCTTATTCAAATGACCTGTATTGATCAGTCAAGGTGTCTAAAAATATTTCTGCTCCAAAAAGGTAATAAATAAAAATGTCCATCTCCTTTTCATCCCCGAATCTTTGCTGAAGGGCAAATATTCGAATGTCTTCAAAGCAAATGGACATTTTTATTTAAAACAAGTATCGCACCATCGCATGATGCCTAAAAATAGGAGTAAAGTAAAATAAGGATAGGTCTGGACGGGTCGAGATTTCGCCTGTGCCGGAGTAATATATCGTGTAATATTTCAAAAAAAAAGAGCATGTTCTGAAAAGACCTGGAAAGATTTTGTCGCCCTTCAGCGTGCAAAAGATTTCAGTCTTTGAAGAATATGCTCTTTTTTTAAAGAACAGCTTAATACCATACAGCCGTTCTCTCTAAGTTCACTTAATCGCAGTTAGGAATGGTATAGGTCCATGTTTCTGCAATTCCGGTTGGAAAGCTATAAATCATTCCCTTACCCATTTCAAACCAAAGCTTGCCACGTAATTTTTCACGGCTACCAATTTCATTCATAGAAAGGCTATCATAGATTCTGCCATTGATGACTACATATTTAATCTTTTCAGAATTTCTAATGTCATTTAAAGGGTTCGCATCCATCACAATAAGATCCGCCAGTTTACCCGTTTCCAATGAACCGATTTCTTTATCCATACCCAGGTATGCCGCACCGTTTAAGGTGGCACTACGGATCGCCTGTAAAGGAGTCATTCCTCCTTGTACCAGCATCCACAATTCCCAGTGTGCACCCAATCCCTGAATCTGTCCATGGGCACCCAGATTTACTTTTGTTCCGCCATCTGCAATTTGTCTAACGGCTTTGGCTACTTCGATATGTCCGTAATCTCCATATTCTGAAGTTGTTCTTCTTCTGGCACGGGCATCAATGATGGCGCGTGGGGTAAAGGCCATGAGCCTTTCATTTTCCCATACATTGGTACGGTCATACCAGTAATTTTCGCCCCACTGGCTGCCATAACTTACAATTAAGGTCGGTGTATAGGCGACACTGGTATTGTTCCAGAAAGACGTTACATCTTTATAGACCGGTGCCATAGGAATGCTGTGTTCAATTCCGGTATGTCCGTCGGCCACCATATTCATATTGGTAAAAAAGGTAGATCCTCCTTCCGGTACAACTTCCATTTTTAATTGTCTGGCTGCTTCCAGGATTTGCTGACGTTGCTCTCTTCTAGGCTGGTTGTATGATTTTACCGAAAATGCACCTACTGCTTTTAACCTTTTGAGGTGAGAAAGGGCATCGTCAAGGCTATTGATCACGACTTTAAAATCTCCGTCTGCTCCGTATAAGATGGAACCTGTAGAATATAAGCGCGGGCCGACCATTCTTCCTGCTTTTAACATTTCCGCCTGACTGAACACCATTTCCGTATTCGAAGAAGGATCATGTGAGGTGGTTACGCCAAAGGCGAGGTTGGCCATGTACGACCAGTCCTGCTGTGGTGAAATCCCATCCGGACTGGTTCTTAAATGCGCGTGTACATCTACGATTCCTGGCATAATGGTTTTTCCGGTCACGTCAATTACCCTGGCCTGATCTGGAATGGTCATTTCTGATGCCCTTCCGATGGCAATGATTTTATTGTTTTCGATCAGGATGGTCCCTTCTTCAATCACGTCATCGCCCTTCATGGTTACGATTCTTGCTCCTTTTAAAGCAAGTAATCCAGTGGGTGCATCGCTTTTAAGTTTCAATCCTATGGAAAGACCTGCGGTATCCGGTTTTCGAACAGCTTGATTTCCTGCATCTGTGAAGTTAAAGGCGCTGCTGATCTCTCTGCTGAAATATTGTTCCCCTAAGGTCCAGAAGAGCTTCTGACTGTCATTGCTCCAGTGGATATAAGTCCCGCCATCGGCCGTAACCCTGGTCAATGGAATCGATTTGTTGGTGGAAGAAAGTTCCAGAGGAGTTCCAACGGTTACCATTGGGGTGATGTATACATTAAATAATTCGGTAAAAGCCATCCACTTGCCATCTGGACTTGGTGTAAACTGAGTTACATAAGTAGAAGTATAGTGTGTTCTTTCATTTCCGCCATTCAGGTCGACACTTTTAAAGGCTCTTTTTCCGCCTTCATTTCCCTGGAAATAGATGCGGGTATCGTCGGTATTGAATTGTGGTTTAATCCCGTTATCAGAAACCAGGGTCTTTGCACCGCCATTGGCCGGCATGATAAAGATGCCCGTTCCTCTGCCATAGGCATAGCCAAGCACATCATTTCCGATGCCTTTTCTGAAAATAATTTTATCGCCTTTATTGGAATAAGAAGGAGAGTAGTAGAAGCCTTTTTCGTCGGTTAGGCTAATGGTTTTTCCTGATTTCAGGTCTGTTCTTTTAATGGCTCCTTTTAGCTCATCATTCCAGGTGGTATAAATCACATATTTTCCATCATTACTGATTTTAGGTTCAAATTCGAAGTCGATGCCATTGCTTACCCTTTCCGGAGTTCCGTTGGGCAATTCCTTTTTATATAGAAATCCGGCTGCATTGAAAACGACCATTTTTCCGTCGGCAGAAGTAGTCAGCTGACGGATCATTTTTACATCGAACTCATTGCTGTAGACGTTGTGTGGAAAATGCAGGGCTTGCTGAACAGTCTGGCTACTGTTTACGCGGAATGGAATCTCGTTTGCCGTGAGTGAGGCAAGGTCTACTTTTTTGATTTTCCCTTTGGCATAGAACACCAGTCCTTTGCCATCCGGAATCCAGGCGTAGTTCGGATAAACACCAAAGATGGCCCAGGTTTCCTGCTGGTCGTGAGAAAGGTCTTCATAAATCGGCCATTCCTCGCCGGTGCGTAAATTTTGAACATACATGACCGATTTTAAGCGGACACGTTTTACATAAGCCATCATTTTACCATCCGGAGATATTTGTGGTCTTGCGGCGCCACCTTGTTGTGCAATCAGGTTGCTGAGCTTTCCCGTGGTCATATCCAGCTGACGGATAGCATAGATCAATCCATTTGGATCTTTACTATATTCGAAATTTGGTCCCGGTGCCATATCTTCACTGAAATAAAGATACCTGCCGTTCGGACTGATGTTGGGCTCTCCGGCATCCTGCTGGTCATTTTTTCTCTTGGTCAGCTGAACCCCTTCACCACCATAAATACTATACATCCACATTTCTCCTGCACCCAGTGAACGTGAACCGGTAAAGTGTTTTCTGGCGACCAGGTATTCACTGTTTGGCATCCAGGTGGCGTTATTCAACAGGCGGAAGGTTTCTTTAGTTACCTGTCTTTTATTGGAACCATCGCGGTTCATGATCCAGATGTTGTCTGCACCATTCTTATCGCTTGTATAGGAAATGTATTTGCCATTTGGGCTGAAACGGGGCTGAATGTCCCAGGCAATGCCTCCGCTAAGTAAGACCGCGGAGCCTCCTGTAATGGGCATGCTGTAAATGTCACCCAACAGATCAAAAACAATATCTTTACCATCCCCGCTAACATCAAGGTTCATCCAGGTGCCTTCATCAGTATCTATACTGAAATTTTTTGTAGGACCCTGGTATTTTTCGATGTCCCATTTCTTTTCCTGGGAACTCTTTTCCTGAGAAAATGCGGAATGAAAAATGAGCAGGAAAAATAGGGGAAGTAATGTTTTCTTCATAGCGGAGTGTCGTATAAATTAGCCCGCAATTTAATAATATCAGTTCATTTTTATAGTTTTGATGAGTAACCTTTTTATGAGTGAAGCCGAGATACTAAAAAGATACTGGGGATTTGATTCTTTCAGACCATTACAGTCAGACATTATCAGTTCCGTTTTAAATGGCCATGATACCCTGGCATTGCTGCCCACTGGAGGAGGGAAATCCCTTTGCTTTCAGATACCTGCATTGGTAAAGGAAGGGATATGCATTGTCATTTCCCCGCTGATTGCCCTGATGAAAGATCAGGTCGAAAACCTGAAAGCGAAAGGAATTGAGGCGGTCGCAATTTATGCAGGAATGGGAAAAAGAGAAATCGACATCCTGCTCGACAATTGCATTTATGGAAAAATAAAGTTTTTATACTTGTCGCCGGAACGATTATTATCAGAAATAGTGCGGGTTCGGATTTCCTATATGAACGTAAACCTGATTGCCGTGGATGAAGCGCATTGTATTTCACAATGGGGTTATGATTTCAGGCCTCCTTATCAGCAGATTGCGGAGATCAGGGACATCCACCCTAAAGTGCCGGTATTGGCACTTACTGCTACTGCAACTCAGTTTGTACGTGCAGACATCATCGAAAAATTAAAATTTACCGCGCCCAAAGTATTTGTTCAGAGTTTTGAACGTAAGAATCTGAGTTATGTGGTGCTGGATAAAGAAGATAAGTATAAAAAGCTGATCGATATCGTCAGGAATGTGAAAGGAACAGGACTGGTTTATGTTCGCAATAGAAGAGAGACCGCAGAAGTGGCTTCTTTCCTGATGAGAAACCAGATTGCTGCGGATTTCTATCATGCGGGCATACCAAGAGAAGAACGTTTCCGGAAGCAGGAAGACTGGAAAAAGAATAAGATCAGGGTGATGGTGGCTACCAATGCCTTCGGAATGGGAATCGATAAAGCGGATGTGCGTTTTGTGGTTCACCTGGATTTGCCGGAGAGTCTGGAAGCCTATTACCAGGAGGCAGGTCGTGCCGGAAGGGACGAACAAAAGGCCTATGCGGTGTTGCTGGCCAATAAATCTGATCAGGTGGCCTTAAAGGCCAAATATGCGGATCATTTTCCAACGGTAGAGGACATTAAAAAAACATACCATTACCTCGGTAATTATTTCCAGCTGGCTTTTGGTGCAGGAGAGGGGTTGACCTTTAATTTTGACCTTGCCGATTTTTGTAAGCGGTTTAATGTTGGAGTCATCAAAACCATGGCTGCCCTGAAGTTTTTAGAACATGATGGCTATCTGACTTTGTCGGAAAATATCTTTTTACCCTCCCGGGTGTTGTTTACGGCTTCGCATGAAGATGTGTATCGTTTTCAAATTGAAAATGCAGGATATGACCCCTTGATAAAGGCAATTTTAAGGTCTTATGGAGGGGCATTTGATCAATATGTGAAAATTGAGGAAAATGAGATTGCTAAAAAAGTAGGATTGTCCTTTAGTACGGCAAGGAAGATGATCAGCAACCTGGAAGAACAGGGATTGTTGTCTTATTTGCCGCAATCTGATCAGCCTCAGCTACAATATATTCGCCCGAGGGTTGATTTTGTCCATATGGATATCGATGTAAAATACATCAAACTGAGAAAAAAGATTCAATTGGATCAGATCAATGCGGTATTGGCCTATACGGGGAACGCCGAATGCCGGAATGTGCAGTTGTTGAGGTATTTCGATGAACCTAATGCCGACAAATGTGGCGTTTGTGATGTTTGTCTGGCGGAAAAGAAAGAGGATGATCTCGACCTGTTGTCAGACCGCATCGACTTTGAGCTGATGAAACTCTTGCAAACGCAGACACAAACGATCGAAGACCTGATAACGGGCCTCAAATCCGGCACTGAAAATCAAAAGCTGGAACGCATCCGCGAATTGCTGGATGCCGGAAAAATTAAAACTGACGGTAAAAACTATTATCTTTAAATTGCAACAAATCAATATACCTATGAAGAAATTAAACCTTATTGTGCTCGCTTTCCCTGTTTTATTGGCAGGATGTACGGCTGAATGTGTGAAAGATTCCGGAATTCAGACGAGTAAAGTGGTGGAGCTGAAAAGCTATGATAAAATCAAAGTGAGCGGAACAATTAAGTTGGTTTTGACACAGGATAGCAGCTATAATGTGAAGATTCAGGCAGATTCAAATGTAATGAGCCACATCAGGTCGAGGGTAAGTGGATCTGAACTGGAGCTTAAACTGGAAGATGGCAGCTATTGCGGAACAGATTCTGTTGTGGTTTATGCGGGGATTGGCGAGCTGACGGAACTCCATACCAGTGGAATGGTACGGGTGATTGGTGAAGGCCCTGTATATGTGAAAGACCTGAAAATGGACCTGAGTGGTAGTTCTGAAGTGAAATTAAACATCAGTGCGAGCAAGGTGACCACAAAAATTGATGGTGTGGGTAAATTGACATTGACTGGCCAAACGGGAACCCATGTGTTAAAAACAAGCGGAACCTCTAAAGTGGAAGCCTTTGATTTTATTGCAGGCATCTATGACATTACCGTTGATGGAACAGGAAAAGCAAACATCAATGTATTGAATGATTTGAAAGTGAAGACCTCGGGATCGAGTGAAATTTATTATAAAGGAAATCCAAAGAATGTGGAGGAGAAAAAATCAGGTGCTGCTAAGCTGGAGAAAGTAAATTAGCCGTAATTGCCGTTTTTTAGCTATTTTAGTCGCCTTATTTAATACATGGAACAAAAAAACGACAAGAAAGTTATCCAGTCATGGGCCTTCTTTGACTGGGCAAATTCTTCTTATAATTTAGTCATCACTTCCACTATCTTTCCTGCTTATTATACGATTATCACCACGACGGCGGCTCATGGGGATCAGGTGACTTTCTTTGGGCTTAAGTTTACAAATACGGCTTTATCGAATTATGCACTTTCCCTGGCTTATCTGATTATGGTGATCCTGTTGCCCATTTTATCGGCCACAGCAGATTACAGAGGGAATAAAAAAATCTTCATGAAGATCTTCACCTATATTGGCGGTATTGCCTGTATGGGATTGTTTTTCTTTAAACTGGAAACGCTGGAGCTGGGAATTGTTTGTTTCATCATTGCTGCAATGGGTTATATCGGTGGGGTGTTGTTCAACAATTCTTACCTGCCCGAGATTGCGACAAAAGATCAGCAGGACCGGGTTAGCGCTCAAGGTTATGCCTATGGCTATGTGGGTAGTGTCTTGCTACAGCTCATTTGTTTTGTTTTTGTCCTGAAACCTGAACTTTTTGGCATCACTGATGGTTCACTACCTGCAAGGCTCTCTTTTCTTTTGGTGGGGATCTGGTGGATTGGTTTTGCGCAGATTTCTTTTAACAGATTGCCGGCGGGGAGTCCTGATTATACGGCAATTAACAAAAATGTAGTGCATAGTGGTTTCGGGGAACTGGTAAAAGTATGGCGGCAGTTGAAAAGTATGAAAGTGATGAAGCGCTTTCTGATTGCCTTTTTCTTTTATTCTATGGGGGTGCAGACAGTGATGCTGGCGGCGGCCGGATTTGGAGAGAAAACTTTACACCTGGGTACCTCAAAATTAATAGCGGTGATCCTGATTATTCAGCTGGTAGCCATTCTGGGTGCAATATGGATGTCTAAACTGGCAAAAAGGATTGGGAATGTGAGTGTGCTGATCCTGGTGGTAGGCATCTGGGTGATGACCTGCATCTATGCTTATTTCATTACCAATGAATATGAGTTTTATGGATTGGCCGCAGTTGTTGGCCTGATTATGGGAGGGATCCAATCTTTATCCAGGTCTACATATTCCAAATTTATTCCTGAAAATACACCCGATACGGCTTCATTTTTCAGCTTTTATGATGTAACAGAAAAACTGGCAGTAGTGATCGGACTTTTTAGTTTTGCTTATATTGAGGAACAAACAGGAAGTATGCGGAATTCTGTTCTTGCATTGGCCTCGTTTTTTGTTTTAGGATTGATATTTTTGCTACTGCTTAGGAAAGTAGCACCAAAAATGGTTAAAGGTTAACCATCATACATTTTTAATAAGACCAATAGATACACATGAAAATAGAATTATTTGTTCCTTGCTTTGTTGATCAGTTATATCCTGAGACAGCATTTAATACGATAAAGCTATTAGAGAAGGCGGGTTGTGAGGTGTTTTATAATTCTGCCCAGACTTGTTGCGGGCAGCCGGCTTATAACGCGGGATACTGGGAACAGGCGAAAGAAACGGGAACGAAATTCCTGAGCGATTTTTCAGAAACAGATTATATTGTAGCCCCTTCGGCTTCCTGTGTAGGGATGGTAAAGAATGGGTTCAGTGATTTGTTTACCAATACCATTGTCCATAATAAATGCAGAAATATACAATCCAATATATTTGAACTTTCGGATTTTCTGGTCAATGTGCTGAAAAGAGATTATTTCGGCGCAGAGTTGGAAGGAAAAGCCGTTTATCATGATTCCTGCAGCGGACTGAGGGAATGTAAGATCAAAGAAGAGCCCAGACTATTATTGTCTAAAGTTCATGGTCTGGAAATGGTAGAAATGAAAGATACCGATATGTGCTGCGGTTTTGGTGGTACGTTTTCCGTGAAATTCGATGCCATTTCTTCTGCTATGGCGGAGCAAAAGGTAAACAATGCGCTGGAACAGGGAGCGGAGTACGTGATTTCCACCGACCTTTCCTGTCTGATGCATTTACAGGGATATATCGATAAAAATAACATTCCTTTAAAAACAATGCATTTGGCTGATGTTTTAGCGAACGGATGGTTAGAATATTAGTTTTAGGCGGGCATTACCTGAATAACCCGGAGAAATATTGAACTATAAACCTTATATTTGCTGTTAGACGATGAGAGCATCTCAAGTTGTTTGCAGTAATATTTTATTACACGTAAAATAAAAGTTATTGTAAATGTTTATAAATCAATTAATTCACTAAAATCATAGTTGTAGATGATTAACATTACATTACCTGACGGCTCCAGTCGTCAGTACGAAAAGGGCACAACTGCCCATCAAATTGCACTCTCTATTTCAGAGGGATTAGCGCGCAACGTTTTAGCAGCCGAAGTTAACGGTGAGATCTGGGATTCTTCAAGAGCGATTGAAGGGGATGCTTCTGTGAAGTTGTTAACCTGGAATGATGCAGCTGGTAAAGCTACTTTCTGGCATTCTTCTGCGCACATTATGGCAGAGGCATTGGAGGCTTTATATCCGGGTACAAAATTCGGTATAGGTCCTGCAATTGAAACCGGTTTCTATTATGATGTAGATTTTGGCGACAGAGAGTTTTCATCAGATGATTTCAAGGCAATTGAAGCCAAGATTTTAGAACTGGCCAAACAGAAAGAAGTTTTTGTTCGGGAAAGCGTTTCTAAAGCGGATGCAATCCAATATTTTACAGAAAAAGGCGATGAGTACAAGCTGGACCTTTTAGAAGGTCTGGAAGATGGAAAAATCACTTTCTATAACCAGGGACAGTTTACTGACCTTTGTCGTGGGCCACACATTCCAAATACCGGTTTTGTTAAAGCGGTGAAACTGATGAACGTGGCTGGTGCTTACTGGCGTGGTGATGAAACAAAAAAACAGTTAACCCGTATTTATGGGGTTACTTTCCCTAAGGCAAGTGAGCTGACTGAGTACCTTCATATGATTGAAGAGGCAAAGAAAAGAGATCACCGTAAATTAGGTAAGGAACTGGAATTATTTGCTTTCTCTGAGAAAGTAGGGATGGGCTTGCCATTGTGGTTACCTAAAGGTGCTGCATTGCGTGAACGTCTGGTTCAGTTTTTAACTAAAGCACAAGGTAAAGCAGGGTACGAACAAGTCGTTACTCCTCATATTGGTCACAAGAACTTGTACATTACTTCAGGTCACTATGAGAAATATGGTAAAGATGCTTTTCAGCCGATCAAAACTCCGCAGGAGGGAGAAGAGTTTTTCCTTAAACCGATGAACTGTCCTCACCATTGTGAGATTTATAAAGTTAAACCACGTTCTTATAAAGACCTTCCTTTGCGTTTTGCAGAGTTTGGAACAGTATATCGTTATGAGCAGAGCGGCGAGCTTCACGGGCTGACAAGAGTTCGTGGCTTTACTCAGGATGATGCCCATTTATTCTGTCGCCCGGACCAGGTAAAAGAAGAGTTCAAGAAAGTGATTGATCTGGTATTGTATGTGTTTAAATCTTTGGGTTTCAACGATTACATTGCACAGGTATCTTTAAGAGACGCAGAGAACAAATCGAAATACATTGGTTCTGATGAAAACTGGCATCTGGCCGAATCGGCGATCATCGAGGCTGCTGCAGAAAAAGGTTTACCTACTGTAGTAGAATATGGTGAAGCGGCATTCTATGGTCCGAAGTTAGACTTTATGGTGAAAGATGCTTTGGGAAGAAAATGGCAGTTGGGAACAATTCAGGTGGACTACAATTTACCGGAGCGTTTTGAACTGGAATATACTGGCAGCGACAACTTAAAACACCGTCCGGTGATGATCCATAGGGCCCCATTTGGTTCCCTGGAACGTTTTATCGCGGTATTGATTGAGCATTGCGCAGGTAATTTCCCATTATGGCTTTCACCTGAACAGTTTATCATTCTGCCGATCTCTGAAAAATATGAAGATTATGCGAAAAAAGTTTCAGATGAACTAAATAATTCCGATATTCGCGGTTTGATTGACTTTCGGGATGAAAAAATCGGACGGAAAATCAGAGACGCAGAGGTTAAAAAAATACCTTATATGCTGATTATCGGTGAAAAAGAGATGGCAGAAGGAAAGGTGTCAGTGCGTAAACATGGTGAGGGAGATTTAGGAGAAATGACTCAGCAGGAGTTTAGTGAATTATTAATCAAAGAAATAACAATTTAAATAGTATATAAATTTGGCATTAGGCAGACCAGGATTTAACAGGGGACCACGTCCTCCTTTTAAGAAAAAAGAAGCAGAACATAATATTAATCAGTTTATCAGAGCTCAGGAGGTTAGATTAGCTGGAGATAATGTTGAACCGGGGATCTATCCTTTGGCAAAAGCTTTAGCCCTTGCCGACGAATTGGAATTGGATCTGGTTGAGATTTCTCCAAATGCAGTGCCTCCGGTATGTAGGATCATTGATTACAGTAAGTTTGTTTACGAGCAGAAGAAAAAGCAGAAAGAGATTAAAGCAAACGCAAAACAGACCGTAATTAAGGAGATCCGTTTTGGTCCTAATACCAACGATCACGATTTTCAGTTCAAACTGAAACACGCGGTTAGTTTCCTGGAGAACGGGGAGAAGGTTAGGGCTTACGTACACTTTAAAGGTAGAGCAATTGTTTACAAAGAGCAGGGAGAGATTCTCTTACTGAAATTTGCACAGGCGCTGGAAGATATCGGTAAAGTGGAGTTATTACCTAAGTTAGAGGGCAAGCGTATGTTTTTAACGCTGGCTCCAAAAGTTGCTAAAAAATAAATAAATTACATAAATAAACACAGGTTATGCCAAAAATGAAAACCAATTCCAGTGCTAAAAAGCGTTTTTCGCTTACTGGAACAGGTAAAATCGCAAGGAAGAATGCCTACAAAAGCCACATCTTAACTAAGATGTCGACTAAACGTAAGCGTAATTTGGGTCACACTTCAATGGTGTCCGCAGCTGATATGGGCAACGTTAAGCGTATGCTTGCCATCGGTAAATAATTAAATTTTTAACCAGGTACCCGGTAGTAAGTTTGCTGTAATACGCAACACCGTTTATCAAAAAACAACACACTATGCCACGTTCGGTAAACGCAGTAGCTTCGAGAAGAAGAAGGAAAAAAGTCCTTAATATGGCCAAAGGCTATTGGGGATCAAGAAGTAAGGTTTTCACCATTGCTAAAAACACGGTTGAAAAAGGTTTGCAATATGCATACCGTGACCGTAAAGTTAAGAAAAGAGAATTCCGTGGATTATGGATTCAACGTATCAACGCTGGAGCACGTCAACACGGTGTTTCTTACTCTCAACTGATCGGTAAATTAGCTGCTAAAAACATCGGTTTAAACCGTAAAGTTTTAGCTGACTTAGCAATGAACCATCCTGAAGCTTTCAAAGCTGTAATTGATGCAGTAAAATAGATCGTAAGATCATTTTAATAAAGAAAAAGGGAGCAATTAGCTCCCTTTTTTTATGCGCGGTATTTTTTGTTAGAAAATATTTTTTATTAGAAGCGGAGGTGTTCTCCGGCTTTTTGCACGTTTTCCTTATCCAGGTTTTCCAGTTGAGGAATTCTTCCCAGGATGGAGACGCCGGAATACGTGGTAATGTAACGCTCCGATTCTTCATTGGCAGGGCCATTGAAAATAAGGCCTTCTACTTCGATTCCCCTTGATTTCAGTACTTCCAGGGTAAGAAGGGTATGGTTAATGCTGCCCAGGTAGTTCTGGGAAACGACCATCACTTTTGCATTTAAGCTTTTAATCAGGTCGAGGATCAGTTCCTGTTCGTTGATGGGAACCATGAGGCCACCTGCACCTTCAATCACCAAATGATTTGTGGTTGCCGGAGCTTTTATTGCTGCTGTTGTCAGCTGTATGCCATCGATCCTGGCGGATAAATGAGGAGAGAGAGGCTGGGTAAGTTTGAACTGTTCCGGATGGATGACCGTTTTCTGGTTGCTGATGAGTTGTGCTACCAACAGGCTGTCGCTATTGTCCAGGTCTCCGGATTGAATGGGTTTCCAGTAATCCGCCTGTAGCTTTTCCGTCAGGATCGCACTCACTATTGTTTTTCCGATACCTGTTCCGATTCCGGTGATAAAATAAGTTTTATTCATGTTGTTTTAATAAGACCAGCTGACTGATCAGGGTTTGAATTTCTTCATTGGTATTATAAGTATGAAGGCAGATCCTTAGTCGCTCGCTTCCTTTAGGGACAGTCGGGCTTAATATTGGACGGACATCCAGTCCTTTTTGCTGAAGGCTTTCTGCCGCAAATTTTGCTTTGACACCACTGTTGTAAAGTATGGTTTGGATGCTGCTTTCGCTTGGTGTATTCGTTATTCCAGCAGTTTCCATAGCCAGGGTATATTGTGTGATCCTTTCGGTAATGATGGGCGTATGGTCTGTTTCTGAGAGTAATTGATAGGCGGCATGAATGCTGACTATGGTATGCAGGGGTGCAGCGGTGGTATAGATAAAGGATCTGGCAAAATTAATGAGGTATTCGCGTAGGACAGGGCTTCCAAGTACAATTGCCCCGTGACAACCTAAAGCTTTTCCAAAGGTCACTACCCTGGCAAATACTTCCTGTTCCAGTCCGAGCTCCTGAACCCTTCCTTTTCCATGCTTTCCGAAAATGCCTAAGGCATGTGCTTCATCGACAATCAGGTTTGCACCGTAGCGCTTACAGCAGGCATTGATGGCTGTTAATGGAGCAAGGTCACCATCCATAGAATAAACACTTTCTACGAGCACATATATATTACCCGTAGCCAGTTTCAGTTTGGCTTCCAGTGCTGCCAGGTCATTGTGTTGGAAGGTATACCTGCTGGCATGGCTCAGGCGGGCTCCGTCGATCAGACTGGCATGAATGAGTTCATCAGAGATGATGGTGTCTCCACGCTGTGCCAGGCTCGAAATCAGGCCAACATTGGCATCGTAACCGGAGTTGAAGATTAAACCGCTTTCGGCATGGTGGAATTCGGCGATCATCGCCTCTGTTTCTTCTGTAAAGACATGGTTTCCGCTGAGTAACCTGGAGCCACCCGAGCCGGTGGTCAGATCGGGAATTTGCAGGAGTAGGTTTTCTATACGTTCCTTCAGTGCGGTTGACCTGGAGAGACCCAGATAGTCGTTAGAGCAAAAGTCGACTGGCAAATGGAGTCTGGATAGTTTTCTCAATGATCCGTTATCCGCTCTAGCCTGTAACCGCTCTTGTATAAACTGCGCTGCTTTGTTCATAGGATTCAAAAATAAAGAAAGCAGGAGGAACCTGCTTTCTTTATTTTGATTTTATGACAAATCACCGTTTCCGGTTGGTTAAGCTGATGTATTCCTCCTTAGTTTTTGTTGAGTTGCGAGATTGATTTCTGCATTTGTGCCATCATACTGCTCAGCGTCTCAATAGAAGGCTCCGGTGTAGGGTCAGGAAGCGTGGAAGAGATAAAAGCTTTGGCTTTCCATATTTCCAGAATTTCATCTGAAGCAATGGTATAAGGATCATAGACCTTATTGTCAGAGATCAGCTTCAATTCTTTGTTTTCTTTAAAGCGGTTTCCTGCTCTCTTATAAACTACGCCTTCGTTTTTGCTGATGATGATATAGGTTTCTCCGGTTTTTACATCATTCCAGTTGTCCAGGTATTCCGCAAGGATGATACTTCCCGACTGGATCGGCAGCATGGAATCTCCTAAAATTTCAAAAGCCCTGAAAGTTCCCTGTTTTAAGAAAGGGAGCGGGAGCTGAAACTTAGGCAGGTCCTTGATGTATTCCGGATCAGAGAACCCATTCAGATAACCGGCACTTGCCTTCACTGGCACCATTTCTATGTTCTCCTTGTCGTCCTTATCTACAGAAATGCTGAGAATTCTAAGGTTTGAACCCTGGCTTTTTGGCTTGGGTTTCCAGTTATCGTTTATATTTTCGTTAATAAACTCATCTATCGTGAGGTCAAAATATTCTGCTATTTTTTTTAGCAAATCATATTTAGGCTCAGCCCTGTCTTCTTCGTACGCTCCGATGAGCGATCTCTTAATACCCATGGCATCAGCGAATTGCTGCTGTGTGTGGCTTTTTTTCTTTCTTAGGTATTTCAGGTTGGAGGAAATATTTGACATAAAATAAAAGTTTAATATTTATTTGTTTTTACTAATATTGTTAGTATTATTGTACCAATAAAGTTAGTAATATTTATTCGAATACCAAATAGCTGTACTAACTAAATTAGTTTATATCATTTAATCCTTTAGTCATGAAGAAATTTGTATATATCGTAACTGATAGAAACCGCAAGAGTTTACATGTTGGAATGAGTTCTGATTTAATTAAGACGCTTGATTTTTATAAGCAGATGCCTAGTTTATTTTTTGATTGCGGCGAGCAGCTGACCAGATTGGTTTATTTCGAAGAGTTCAAGACTGAAGCGCAGGCATTGAGCAGATTTAAAGTCATCAGCAGATTTACCAGGATGCAGAAGGAGCGGATGGTAAGGGCTTGTAATCCGGATTGGATTGATCTGACGATCGGATTGGATTTTGAACATATCATCAGCAGTAAGAAACTGATGAACCAGGTGAATCTTCCCTTTATTCTATCATAGATTTTGAACCGGGACACCCCAACCGTTTGCCGGGGTGTTCCGTTCAAATGATTTTACCAGCCTGGAGCAAAGGTTAACCCAAATACACCGGCTTTAACGTCTTTACGTTGTAGTGGGAACGCGTAATACGGTTCCAGTACAAAATAACCAAATACATTGACCCTTAAGGATACACCAAAACTGATCGCAGGGACGCGCTCATTGGTTACCTGTTCCAGAATGGGCTCGCCTGCCGCATCTACTTTCGGATTTCCCTGGGCATCTATTCCAGGTTGAGTAGTGTAGGTTGGCTGACTTTTAAATACGATCTTATTGCCTTGATTCCAGGCTAATCCTGCATCAAAGAAAAAGTTAAGGTCTGTAAACAGGAACTTAGAAGGGATTTGCGCTAACTTCTTAGGACCTGTAAAAGGCAGACGGACTTCAAAATTGAAAACGGCCACTTTATTTCCTGACAATTGGTTAATGTCAAAATCTCCACTCGTGGAATTACGGCTTTTATAGAATGAATTCGCTTCATAACCTCTGATGAAATAAGGATACCCGATAAATAAAGGATAAAGTCTTTCTCCATCTTTACCGATTCTCATGTAGTTGAAAGTTCTGGCAGCAATGGTAAATGGTTTCAGGCGAACATACTTTCTGGCATCCAGAGATAGGGCGTAAAATTTATAATCACCAAAATATTGCTCTACACCCACACGGTACCTGAATCCATCCAGAGGAGAGGTAATACCCATAATGGAGTTGTCGCCAACAAAGGAGGCATTGGCCTGCATAATTGTAAATGAATTCAGTGAAAAACCCAGCTCTCTGGAAGCTTGTGCAGTAGGAACTTTACTTTTATCTGATCCAAGATAACCTCCGCTGATGCCGCCACCAAGGTCTTCATAATAATTGCTGAAGCGGTCTACGCGATAGCTATAGCGGGAGAAAGCACCACCCAATTCAAAGCGGTGTACTTTATTAAATGGATAAGCACCAAATACCTGCGCTTGCTCTTCAAAAGTACGGATGATATTTGTGCGGTCATTGAATACGTTAACTTTTCCGTTGCGGCCATCCAGTTGTTCAGCCACTACATCTCTGAAACCTGATACATATGGGGAATGGGAAATGGCTGCGCCCCAATTGATTCTGCTCGACTGGTTAATGTAACCTACCAAACCACCGAAATCATAGATCTCCCCATTGATGGCAAGGTTCGCAATGATTTGATTCTTCCCAAGAATATCACTGAAACGTCCGGAAATACCACCTTGCACACCTGTACCAAAACGACTTGTAGAAACACCTACTCCACCACTATTGGCCAGATAATCCAGTTTGAACTTAGGTTTGTAAGGAACCAGTCTCATGGAGTCTGTTGTTGTTTTTTCAAAACGTTCAAAATTCGCAAGGTTGGAGTTGACGATGTCCACACCCAGGTTCTCCATAGGAGGGAGGACTGCAGCATCAAAATTCACCTCGTTTGCATCTACGACTTTTGACCTGAAGTTGCTCAGTGGAGCGTTGTATAAGGTATAGCGTTGTGAACGGTAATAACTGTACACAATATCGTCATTTCTGGAAACGGACATTGCCGGTGAGAATTCCGTGATCCCGCTGATCCCTGTAAAATAGTCTGTCAGCTGTTTTACCTTTTGATCAGAAAGGTTATACTCATACATGTTTCTGAAACCATCTCTGTTGGAAAGGAAGAAAATCCTTTTGCTATCGCCGGAGAACTGTGCATTTAAATTGTTCGCACCAGCAAATACCGGGACATCAGTCAGGGTTTTACTTTCGATATCATAGACCGTCAGGTTGATCGGATGAACGGCGGTATTGGCATTTTGAGACATCGAAGCCCTATCAGAAGAGAAGACGATCTTCTTTCCATCCGGAGCATAATTCGGCGCATAATCAGAATAATTGTCGTTGGTAATCTGAGTCACCTGTTTTGTTTTTAGGTTGTAAGAGAAGATGTCACTCTGGCCTTCCACCATACCGGAAAAGGCAATGTCATCGCCATTGGCGGCCCATGACAAGTTTCCAAACTGAGTTACTTCGCCCATTGGCGCACGAAGGTTTACCTTTCCTGTCGCCACATCAATGATCATCAACTGGTTTCTTCCTTTGCTGAAGATACTGAAAGCAAATTGTTTACTGTCCGGCGACCAGGCGCCTGCAGATTCCAGGAAGTTAAAATCGTCGATATGGGAGTTGGAGACCTGACTGCTGAGCTTTCGGATGATCTTTCCCGTCTTTGCTTCCGCGAGGAAGAGATCGATTCCAAAGAGGTCTTTCTCCGATAAAAAGGCGAGGTATTGACCATCCGGGCTGATTGCCGGGGCCACATTCATATTTCCTGCATTTTTATTGTCTATCACTTTGGTTCCTGTAATTTTTACCTGTGAGCTGTCCGGCTTTAACATCGGACGGTAATGGGCTTCAATCGCGTTTTTCCATAGACCTGAAAGCGTGCGGTCATCATATCCGAAGGTATATCTCAATCCATTTTCATAACCGTATTTGGCTGTGGCCTTGAATAAGGGAACAATAGTGGTATCGCCATAAACGGAACCTACAAAGGTCCAGAAGGCTTGTCCATATCGGTAAGGAAAGTATTTGTTGGAATTGGTCAGGTCTTTTAAAGAGGGGATATCTCTGTTGAGGAGTGCATCTCTCATCCACATGGAGGTAAAAGCATCTACTTTTCCTATGGAAAGGTATTCTGCCATCCCTTCGACCATCCACAATGGGGTCTGGCTAATGCTTTCCAGTCCGATAGAATCCTTTTCGAGTAAAGTATGGTATTGAAAGGCGTGAACGAGCTCATGTCCCAACACATGTCGGGTTTGGTTGTTCAGTTCCATAACCGGCATGATTACCCTATTTTTGAAGGCTTCTGTTACCCCACCTGTACCAATCCCGATTTCTCCGCTCAGGGCCGTTGTGGTCTGGAAATCCGGGTGATTATTGTACAGAATGATTGGGTTCTTTCTTAAAAAGGTATCTCTGAAAATTTCCTGATGCATTTTGTACCAGGTCTCTGCATCCTGTGCAAACTTCTTGATTAGTTTCTCATTTTTAAGATAATAATAGATCTCAAAATGAGGTGTTTGCAAGACTTTGAATTTCTCATTCTTATACCTGACAATGTTTTGTCCGAAAACCTGGGCACGGACAGCAGTTGCAGATACGAGGAGAATAATCAAAACAGGGAGTAATCGTCTAAAGAGAGTAGAGCTCAGATTCATAGCGTGATTATGTTGGTTGTGTTTAAATTTACGCAAAATTGTCTTATTAAGTTTACTGGCTGGCATCAGTTATTTCAAGGAGAACGTCTGGGAGAGGGAATACGCTACAGCAGGGCAATAATTTGAGCAGGAGGCTTTGAGCAAATGCCCCGGACCTTTTGGGGCGGGGCATCGTTATTATATCTGCTTTTATTGGTTGTTCTTTTCCTGCTCTTTTTTGATGCGTTCTTTTTCTTTCTCTTCTTCCCGCTGTTTCTTTCTCAGTTCTCTTTTTTCCTTTCTGGTTAAGGGAACTTCAGCAACAGGCTGTTTAGCTGGTTCAGGAACCTTCTTTTCTTCCGTTTTTATGATGTCTTCTTCCTTCAGTACCGGTTGTTGCTGTTCTTCTACTGCAGGGGTAGCCAGGGCAGTCGAATCTACTGAAAGGCTATCTGAGACTGCAGTGTCTACCCGAATCCTCGGACTTGGACAATTGATCTCTCTGGTAATTTTTACTTTTGATTTAGGGAAGGCACCATAAGTATATCCTGTACTTGGGTCATGGTACACTTTTTCCATAAACTTGGCAAAGATCGGTAAGGCTGTTCTTGATCCTTCTCCGGTTTCTCCGTTTTTGAAATGCGCAGTCCGTTCATCACATCCTACCCAAACACCGGTAACGAGGTCTTTTGTAACGCCCATATACCAGGCATCTACATAGTCAGATGAGGTTCCTGTTTTTCCACCAATCTGATTGTTGTTTTTCCAGAGGTCCCATTCCCAAAGGGCTTGTGAGGTTCCTCCCGGTTCTTCCATTCCCCCTCTGAGCATGTACAGCATCAGCCATGCAATTTCTTCAGAAAGCACTCTTTTTGTTTTCGCTTTAAACTCTTCTATGATGTTATTGTCCTGATCGGTGATTTTTTCAACAAGGATCGGTTCTGTTCTTACGCCTTCATTCAGAAAGGTACTATAGGCCCTTACCATTTCAAATACGGAAACATCATTTGGACCTAAGCTTACGGATGGTACAGATTTCAGCGGACTTTCTATTCCACATTCATGTGCCCATTTTACCACATTTTCTGCGCCAACGGCTTCTGTAACCTGTGCGGTAATGGTGTTTACTGATTTACCCAATGCCCAGCGAAGTGACATTTCGCGATAACTATAATTCCAGTCGGCATTTTTAGGCTCCCAGTATTCCGTTTTGCCATTTTCCTCATATTTGATCTTAACCGGCTTGTCTGTGAATTTATCACATGGGCTCATGCCATCCTGCAATGCCGCAAGGTAGGCGAAAGGCTTAAAGGTAGATCCCGCCTGTCTTTTGCTCTGGTTAACGTGGTCGTATTTAAAGAACTTATGGTCGATCCCACCAACCCAGACTTTGATTTTACCACTGAAAGGGTCCATCGTCATCATTCCGGTATTCATGATTTTTCCATAATAACGGATAGAATCCATGGTAGAGAAGAGGGTATCGCGGTCACCTTTCCAGGTGAAGATTTTCATCTTTTTCTTTTTATTGAAATAGGCAGTCACCGAATCCGGTGTATTGCTGTATTTTTTTTCCAGGAGGGCATAGATCGGTAACTTGCGCATGGCACGATCCGGGTAGTCTACTTTTTTCTTTTCGGAATCTTCCCAAGGATCTTCATTTCCCCAAACACTATAGAATCTTCTCTGGATGGTTTTCATTTGTTCAGCCACAGCTTCTTCTGCATATTTCTGAAGCTTGGAGTCGATGGTGGTATAGATTTTTAATCCATCTTCGTAAAGGTCGTAGTCATTGTCGTCAGCCCATTTCTCCAGGTACTTGTCTACAGCCGCTCTAAGGTAAGAATCACCATCACTTCCTTCATCTACGCGACCTTCCTTAAGTTTAATAGGTGTGTTTTTATAGGTGTTCAGTTCTGCAGCAGTGATGTAGTTGTATTTGTTCATCTGAGCCAGGGCCACATTTCTGCGTTCCAGCGCCTTAGCAGGGTTCTTTATCGGGTTATAAAGGCTTGTACCTTTCAGCATGCCCACAAGTAATGCGGATTCCGGAACTTCCAGCTCATTGGTTTGCTTATCAAAATAAACCCTTGCAGCAGTCTTAATGCCATAGGCATTGTTTCCAAAGGACACGGTATTGAGGTACATGGTGATGATATCGTCCTTAGGATAGTTAGACTCCAGTTTTACCGCAGTCATCCATTCCTTTAATTTGGAGACAATGGTACGGACGACAGGAATATGTTTAATAAACCCCTGTGATTTGTTGTATCTGGTACGGTAAAGGTTTTTGGCAAGCTGTTGTGTGATGGTACTGGCCCCACGTTTATCGCCGGTCGCAGTGGAGAGTCCGCTGGAAAGCAAAGAGCGGAAATCTATCCCCATATGGCTATAGAAACGAACATCTTCTGTAGCTACCAATGCTTTGATGACGCTGGGCGCAATCTCATTGAAACTTACCGGAGTCCGGTTTTCTTTATAATAACGGCCGATTAGTTTTCCATCAGCAGTATAGAGCTCAGAGCCTACACTAAGGGTCGGGGCTTTAATGTCTTTATAGGATGGGGAGTAACCAAATAACCATAAGAAGTTGAGTTGCAACGCGCAAAAGAAGATGATAATGCAAAACAGGAATATGCTTGAATAACGGATATATTTATTGCGAATTTCTTTAAACATGGGATAAAGATCAAAAAAACGTAAAACAGTTTGTGTTAAATTGTGTTAAAACTTGCAGTACAAATTAACGTAATTAATTTACTTAAATTTTATTCTATATTTAAATTAAAGGTCCCAGGGAATAAAGCAGGGTTCATGAGTCTTAAAGAATGGATGTAAAGGAGCTTGACAACTGTCTAAAGGTTAAGTGGTAACCCTTAGTGGTGCTGAATGTTTGATGGGGAAATAAAATTGGAATAATGATTTGGCTTAACTATTTTAGCGTAAATAATATAACTGGATATGGCAAATTTACTTTGGATAGTCTTGGAACTGTTTTTGGGTTTTACACAGCCAAAAGCAAAGGAATCAACTAGTAACCCATTACTAGGGGTAATCGTTGTTTCTGTTTTGTTATTGGTAGTAATCCTTATTTCTCGTCATCACCCGGAATCTACATCCAAAGAGTGGTACGGAAATGCTAATCTTTATTAGCGATAGCAGTCCTTCTTCAGTTGCCTTCGGCTATGTTAGATTTTAGACCGATATTCTTATTATCATTAGGGGAATGAAATGTGTATTGAGTCCCATTGAACAATATGTTGTTGACTTTGTCTTAAAGTTGAGAAAGACAAAGTGCTTAACACAGGCAGATATTGGATGTTGGTAAAACATTTATCAGTCAAGTTGAAAATCCCGGACATAGGGCCAAGTATAATTTAAACCACATTAATGCTTTAGCGGATCATTTCGATATCTCGCCTGCTGATTTCCTGCCAGAAAAGGCTTTTCCTGTTCAAAATTAAACACTGATTTGCCCTGTGACTACCTACCTTAAATAAATCCCAAACGGATTATAGAATGCTTGACTAGATTTTCTATCAATCCTCTCTATAAATGGTAAAATAAAATTGTTTTTAAAGAAAAGTATGAGTAGTTTGATTAACTATGTAGCGCGGGTTGCTTACAGCTAAAGACTATGAGGATGGAAAATTTAAGTATCTCAACATTTATACTGAATAATGTTGAAAAGAAGAAAATTGAAAAGAATGTAAAAAGATATCAGGAATTAGATCTAATTGAATTTTCCCCCTATGATGATCGGTTTGAACTTGAGGGACTGAAAAATATCATCCTAAAGGCCAAAGAAAATGAAGATGACGCTATTTTAATCATTAGAGAGGTAAGCTTCGCAACGAAAGGTTTCGATGTAAAGGATTTTTTTGAGTATATATTTAAAGTTGCAGCGCTGGATATTTCTATACTTTTATTGAACGGGCACCAGTTGGATAACATAACGCATATTCAGGACAAATTGTTTTTTATTCCTCAAATAAAAGAATTCGAAGCGTTTGTTTTATTAAATAGTGTTTTTGACGCTGTATTGGCCATCAAAGATGATTATCCGATTAAAAGTATTGAAGAATTTTTGAATACTCCGATCTTGGTGAAGGCACTTTACAATACATCGGAATTCGAGGACAATAGAAAGGAACATTCAGAAACTAATCGTTGTTTGGCTAATAAAAATAGAGAGCGGATTAATATTATAATTCCGTTTCGCAACGTAGAAAAATATCTGGAAGATTGTTGCCGATCTATCTTAAACCAAAACCATTCAAATTTCAGGGTTTTTTTGATAGATGATTGCTCATCTGATAATTCGGTTCAACAGATCCCTAATCATCCAAATTTTATAGTAGTGAAGAATGATGTCCGAAAATTTGCATTACGGAATATTCATGAAGTTCTGATTGGCTATGATTTTGATGATGAAGATATTGTTGCAATTGTAGATGGAGATGATGCCCTTTTTCAGAAATACTCGTTGGATATCATTAATAATGTTTATGCTGACCATGAAAATTGTTTAGTGAGTTATGGAAGTTTCGTGGAAATGAACGGGTATAAAATTTATAAGAACAGCTATACAGAGAATGAGTTTTTGAATCTCAGAACTTCAGCCTGGAAAGGGTCGCATTTAAAGACTTTTAAGTATAAAGTTTATAAAGAGTTTCTGACACAAGATGCTGATGTCAGTTCGCTTAAAAATAAGGAGGGCATGTTTTATGAGATGACATATGATATGGCGTTAATGTTTCCTATGTTCGAAATTTCCGGATTTGAGAATACGCATCATGTTAGTTATCCGGTTTATTCTTATAGGCTTCACGACAGTAATGAGCATGTGATTAACAGAAATAAGCAATATGAGGTTGAACTGGATATAAGAGCAAAAAGAAAACTTCAGAGATGGTTTTAATGAGTGGGAGTGTAACATGAACTGTGTCAGTTTCAAAAATTAACGCCTCTCAGAATCCTTTATTCTCTTGAAGAATTCTGTCACCAAATTTAATATAAAGTTGTGAAAATGCCGGTCCCCAATTATGGATTGGCATCGTCCATTTCTTACTGATGTTTTTGATGACCAGATACATGAGTTTCATCAGTGCCTGCTCAGAAGAAAAAGCCCCCTTGGTCTTGGTAATTTTGCGGATTTGGCGGTGTACGCCCTCAATCGGATTGGTGGTGTAAATAATCTTACGGATCCCTTGATCGTATTCAAAGAATGCAGAAAGGTTTACCCAGTTGTCCAGCCAGGACTTACAACTCAGGGGATATTTCGTCCCCCATTTCTCTTCGAACTCCAGCAATTTTTCATATCCCAGCTGTTCATTATTCGCCTGATAGATTGGCTTCATATCGGCCATTACTGCCTTTTTATCTTTCTCAGGAACATAGCGCATAGAACAGCGGATCTGGTGAACAATGCAAAGCTGTACCCTGGTCTTTGGAAAGATAGCCTCTACAGCTTCAGGGAAGCCCTTTAGTCCATCAATGCAGGCGATCAGGATATCTTCAACACCACGCGTTTTTAGATCAGTGAGTACCGAAAGCCAGAATTTGGCGCCTTCGTTTTCAGCCGTATAAAGCCCCAAAACATCTTTTTTGCCTTCAATATCCACACCCAGGATATTGTAGATTGCACGGGTTTCCACTACACCATTTACCCTGACCTTAAAGAACATGCAATCCAGGAAGACAAAGGGGTAAACTGCTTCTAAGGGTCTGTTGCGCCATTCCTGCACGGCTGGTAGTACGCTGTCAGTAATGCGTGAGATCTCAGCTGCAGAAATGTCCATGGCGTACATTTCCTGGATATAATCACGCATAGCACGCGTACTCATCCCCATTGCATACATCGAGAGGATGTTCCCTTCCAGTTCTTCTGTAATGATCAGTTGGCGTTTGGGGACAACCTTAGGGTCAAAAGTGCCCAGGCGGTCCCGACCGGTTTCCAATTCAAACTCTCCCGAGCTCAAGCTGCGAACCGTCTTCTTACTTTTCCCGTTCTTACGGTTGGACTGACCGGCTAGCTTACTTTCTGAAATGTGGTGCTCCAGCTCTCCGGTCATCATAGATTCCAGAAAGTGTTTCATCATCGGGGCTAGTACCCCATCCGTGCCAGTCATTTTCTTGCCGGCATATAAGCCAGCTATAGCTTCCTTTTTGAAGCTTTCGAAATCAAAGTCTTCTTGTGTTGCCATAATTATGTCGATAGTTTAAAGTTACACTATTGACACAGTTTGTGAAACACCCTCTAATGAGTTTAAAATCTTCTTAGGTCTCTAATTAATTAGATCTGTTTAATTCTTCCTGATTTGTTTTTTCCCGGGTTTTCTTGTTTTGGATTTTGCCATGTTTAAAATTATAACGGAGTGTTAAAGTGAAATTTTGGCTATTGGAATATTTACGGCCCTGTCTTTCAATGTTGTTTATGTTTGAAATGAATCTTCTTGTTCCCGTCTTAAAAATGTCAGTTCCATCCAAGCTAATTTGTAGCTTTCGTTTATAGGCTTGAAGTGTTATGCCTACATCTTGTGTGAAAAAGGATTGATACTTATTAGTTCCGGAAACTTTTGGTAGATTATATACAGAATTAGAATTTAGAAGCAATTTTTGTCCTTTGAGGATTTCTACCTGGTTATATACAGATAGCCCACCGCTTAAATTGGTGACGCTTTTTACTTGTTCCCGATGTGATGTTAATCCTGTATGGCTCAAAAAGACAGAAGGATATATCTCCCATTTATTAAAAAAAGTATAGTCGGTAGTTATATTTAGACTATAACTTTGCAGATCCAGGAAATTGTCTACTATAGTTTCACGTAAACTGCTTTGGTTATCTAGCAGTGTAACCTCGGCATACATATTTTTGTTGTTATTGTAGTTCATGTTAAAAGTCCATTTTTGTTTGAAAACGTACATAAACGTGAAACTATTACTGAAAAATGGTTGCAGTGATGGATTGCCGTGTGAAAATTCATAAACATTCACATACCATCTAAACGGGTTGACCCATGAAAATCCTGGTCGGGTGATACCTCTATTATACGCTAGGTTGAAGGTGTGGTCGTCGTTGAGTTGATAATTGACGTTGGCGGATGGAAATAATTTGAAATAAGAATTTTTAGTTGCGAGATTGTAAACCTTGCTGTTGCCTTTAGTTTCTGTATTTTCCCCTCTTATGCCTAAAGTAAAGGACCATTTTCCCATCTTTTTTATTCCCTTTAGGTAAATGGCTTGTATGTTTTCCTGGTATCTGAAATTGTCAAATCTATTGTTTTTAGCCTCCCAGTCATTTTGTACATACTGATAAAAAGAGGTGTTATTGTCGTTAGAAATGAAGGTGACCTTTCCGCCAAATGAAAATTTGGCAAATCTGGTAGGTAAATCAATCCCTAAATTTGCGGTTGTGATTTGCATGCTTTGATCGTTTCCTGAAAGAAAGCGATTGCCGGGTTGTTTTAATTCTCCTTTTTCATCAAAAACAAAATTAGAAAAGTCCTGCTTTCGATTAGAACTATTGATGATTTGATCGAAATCAAATGTCATTTTTTTACCAAGTGTATCAAATTTATGAGTGTAATTGATGTTGTATGTTAATACATGGAAAGTCTGCGGATTAAAACCCTTGGTTCGCATTGTAGAGTCGAGCATATCACTTTGATCGTAGACAAAAGAAGAATTTTCATCCTTGTTTTTTTGGCTATTTAAATCGTAATTCATGAATACACCAATAATATTATTTTTGTTGATCTCATACTCAATTGCTCCGGAAGCATTTAAGCCATTCATCTTTAGTTTTTGCTCATTTGTATCTTTCCAGAGGCCATTGCTATAATGAATTTTATTCATGGAGTGTATCCAGTAATTCGTAAGGTTGCCGCCGATATTTGTCGAGATACGCCATTTATTGGAGAAGTAATTAACAGCGGCACCTGCAGAGCCGCTTGCATATTTTGATTGCGAATAGTCTGTATATATGCTGCCTGAAACCCCATTGGTATTTAACTTTTTTAGCACAATATTAATGTAGCCATTCTTACTATCTGCATCAAATTCTGCCGAAGATTCTTGTGCAATTTCTAATTTTTCCATTTGATCGGCAGGGATTGTTTTTAAATAGGCCATTAGTTGTTCTCCTCCCATACGGATCCGCTTGCCGTTAACCATTACCTGGGGTACACCTTTACCGATGATTTCTATGTTGGTTTCGTTCAGGCGGAGCATTGGTGCGATTTTGATTAAATCTATTAGAGAGCCGGCAGATACCACCTGAGGCCTGAAAATTAGTTTTCCTTCTTCAAGTTTGATTCTGGGCTTGGTTTCTTTTATTAATACCTCTTTGAGCATATTTGTTTGGGCATTTTCGGTTATTTTAATGTTCCCCAGGTGTTTGTCTTGATACAGATCGATGAGTTGTTTAAAAATGCTTTTATCAAGAAAACTGACGAGAATTTGATAAGTTCCTTTTTGTAGCTGGAATTTAAAATTCCCATCAATATCCGTAGATCTGGCATCAATGATTTTGGTAGAATCAGAACTACTACTAATAAAAACATTAGCCGAAAAGATAGGTTTGTCTTCTGCGTCTACCAGTCTTCCTTCAACTTTAAACTGAGCTTTTAAGCTAAATGAGAACAATAAAAAAAAAGTGAAGAAGCTGATTAAAGGGAAGCTGGATTTCATATAAGCCGTGCAGGATAAAAGGTGTCTGAAAAATATCCGGTTAATTGTGAATTGTCGTTAAATGAGGTTCTGTTGTTCTATGTTGGATGTCATTAGTAATCTAAAATGCATTTTATTTATTAAAAATAAGAAAATGCGTTTTTTTTGATGGCTTTGTTGCTGATGTGAAAATAGGAAATTATTATTTATAATTTCCCGCCTTAATTTTTCTATTGGCTGCATTTTATGCTTTTTTTTGCTATTTATGACTTAAAATGTAATTTATGGATTTTAGGTTCTGCTTTGTTATTAAAATAATATTAATTAATTATTTTGTTATTCAATAATAACAAATATATTTATATCGTAAATTATTTATTAATCAAACTTAAAATTAGAATCATGAAAAAGAAATTATTGAAAGCCAAAAGCCGTATTGCTTTGAAAGAAGTAGGTCAAATGTTAAGTAAAGAAGATTTACAATTTATTACCGGAGGAATGTCTCTTCTTAGTGGAGCTGGAACCTCAAGTACAAGTGGTCAGGTATGTTGCGACAATACTTGCGTTTGTAAAAAAGTTACAGTTGGCGCTGATTAATTGTCAATTATTTATTCTGATAACAGCTAAGGTTAGTAGATAGTATAAAGTAATTAACCAGTAGTTATTAAGGATTCAATGGGACACCTTAGCTAAAGTGGTGTTCCATTGAGTTAAAATAGCAGTTATTTCAGGATTCAGAAATAACTGACATCAATCATTTCCAGGAGTGCTTTAATTAATTATCGATCGTTTCCGGAGATAGGTTTATTATGCTTTTGTTTCTTTGTGTAAAATGTATTTTCTTGATTGGCAGTGAGTCCTGGTTCAATAAAATAGGATTTGTATTTATTGATTTGAATTATCGATTAATAATTGAGTTTTTTTAGAAGTGGATTCTGTTTTCTTTCAACACGTTATTGAGGTATTATAATACGAAGTTGATTTTTGTTTTTTTAGGATAGAATTTTAATTTAAGTATAATTTAACGGTAAATTATATAGTATATATTTAGTGCTTTATATTTTTGTATGGATATCATTGAGGATTGGAAAAAAACAACTGTTAATTTTAGAGATTTCGACATATGGGAGCATAGAAAGCTGAGTGTTAATTGCACTGACGATGCTGATTTTTTAAACGTATTGAAGGAATACAAATCCCACGAAGCTTCTTTAGAGGAAAAAGAGTTTTTGCGTCAACTCCTGATTTTAAACGAGAAGCGGCCCTTTGATAAAGCTTCTTTTGTATTAGATAACGAAGAGGGCAAGGAAAGAATCATTTCAAAATTTTCTGTTAAGGTGCTTCGGGAATACGGCATGGTATCTATAGAAAATTTGATCAATGAGTTGCAGAATTCTCATAAGCTTAATGAGGAAAACGTAAGAAGTTGCTTGTTTACGGAATTGTGCGGCATAATTTCCAATATATTAAGTCCGGTTGCTCTTTTTGAATACTATGTCTACTTAGATGCATACGAAAAGGAAGATAGTTCACAAAATCAAAAAGAATTCATATTAGATATCGCAAATTCAAATGAATGGATAGAATATTTTTTTGAATCTTACCCCGTTCTACTTTCTGTTTTAAATGGTTTTCTTGTCTTTTTAAAGACAAATGTAAGTTCAGTTCTGGAAAGATTTAAGCAGGATTGGAATGAAATTTCTCGGGATTTATTAAAAGATAATTCACTGTGTATTTTTGAAATAAAGCTGTTTTTAGGTGATCCTCATAAAGAATGGAAGACAAGTGCCCAATTTCAGTTTAAAACAGAAACGGATGAAATTATAGATTTGTATTACAAGCCTAAAAATCTGACAAGTGATGTGTTTTTTAAGTCTTTCATTGATTTTTTAATCTCAATCGGCTTGCCGGAGAGTTTATCATGCAGTTCGGTGATATGCAAAGGGAGTTATGGATGGCAATTAGGGCTGGCATATGATTCTGAATTCGCAGGGGCGGATGTTGGCGAATTTTACTATTTTCAGGGAATAAATACAGCAATAGCATATGTACTAAACATACAGGATTTAATATCCGACAATATTATTGTTCATAAAAATATACCTGTGTTTTTTGATCTTGAAATGTTCCTTCTTCCTCAATATAGGGAGGGAAAAGATTATATTACTAAATCAAATGCTGGTATATTCTTTTTAGAAAGTGTAATTAAAACAGGAATTATACCGTCTTATGGTTTTGAAACATTTAATAACGAAGGTTTTAGTAATAGTGGGATTAGTCAGGTTTCCGGACAGAAGTATAATGTCTATGTCGCTAACAACAACGAGATAGAGTTGTCGAAAGTTAAAGTATCTTCCTCTGATTATAATTTGCCCTCAAGTAACGGTGTTAGAATTCCTATCGATAAATACTGTCTGGATTTTGAGAATGGGCTTAATTATGGTCTTTTGTTTTTAATGCAAAATAAATCGGCTCTTATCGATTTCATAAAATCGAAAACTGAAATAGTTGATCAAATCTCGTCGAGAATACTTGTAAGACTAACTCACGTCTATTCTTCACTACTTAAGGAGTCATATTTCCCTTCTTATATGTCTGACCATTATGAATATATGAAATTATTCGAAATGCTTTGGAGAGGATATGATCATGTGTATGTACCTGGAAGTGTTATTGATAGTGAAATCAAACAATTATGTAATAATGAAGTACCTTATTTCTCAACTAAACCCTCTTCCAGAGATTTGTTGGATGATAAAGGAGAGGTCATAGTAAAAGATTTTTTTCAAAAATCCGGATTTGATTTTGCACTGGAGAGGTTATCAAATCTAGATGAACACATTATTCTTCAGCAGCTGAATATCGTGCGAAGGGCCTTGTTTATTCACAATAATTATTCTCCAAATATAGTGTATGAAAAAAAATCAGTGGAAGAAAGTGGGGCTGGTTATACAAAGGACCCAACAAAAGATATTGGTCAGTTTCTGTTGAATTTAAATCATCCAGGGAAGAACGATGACTATTTTTCTTATATTGATTATACGCTTACAAAAGATGACCTTTGGAATCAAGGTCTGCAAAATTGCGATATTTTTCAAGGATCTGAGGGCTTAGGTATTTATTTTATCGCGTTGTTCAAAACCTATAATGAAGAGAAATACATTCATACCGCAGATCGAATATTTAATCAATCTTTGGAATTTTTCGAACAAAACAAAAAATGGTTTTTAGAAAATCCATCTTCCAAAATTGGTGTTATTAATTTTCCTGTTAGCACCTTATACTTTATAACTATTGCAAATGAAATATTGGGCTATGAACGCTACAAAATAGAGGAAAAGTCTTTCCAGTTTATCCTGGAATATTTTAATCAAAAAATCGGAATGGATTCCAACTATTCCTACTTTTCAGGGTCCACAGGTGCGCTGTTAATTCTAATGCGGTTTTACGAGCGTAGCCAGAATCTTGATATCTATAATTTGTTACTAAAAGCTGGCGATCATTTAATTCATAACAGCCACAGGGAGGGTAATTTGGTTACCTGGCGGAAAAAATTATTCGACAAGTGGGGTGGTTTCGCCCATGGAAATTCCTCTATTTCTTATGCTTTGCTAAAGCTTGCTGACATTACTCAAATGAATAAATATCAAGATCTGGGGATTGGGGCATTGGAATATGATCAAAGTTTGCTGGACTTAGGGAAACTCATATGGCATAAATCAGATGAATTTATCGGTGATATTCATCATTCCTGGGGTAATGGCTCTGCGGGAATTGCATTAAGCAGATTATTAAGCTCTAAATATTATACCAATGAGTTGATGGAGCGAGAGATTGAAATTGCCAGAAAAAATATAGATAATTCTATTCTTGATATTCATAGTAACGACTATTCTATAGGATCTGGTAGTCTGGGGATGTTGGAAATAAGAAAGTTGTTGGATGAAAAATATGATGGTTCTTTTATTATCAACAAGCTAAAGGAAAATTACGATGGTGTTGAAGGATTGAAATGTGGGGGGGCTTATACAAATCCTCTTGTTACAGGCTTGTATTATGGAGTGGCTGGCATTGGATACAATCTACTTAAATCGACCGTTAATCCAACCCTGCCATCATTATTGTTTTTGTAATTCAATGATGAGAAGAATCCTGTTGCAAACCTATCTAAATCTTAAGAAATAATGGTTAAAGAAAATAACTATTTTTTTAAATCTGTAAAACATGTGGATAAGAAAAACTTTGATGAATATTCTAAAACCACAAAACAAATTATTGATTTTTATTACGGAAAACATCCTGAGTTGGATACGAAATATAAATCTAAGCAGCCACTTGAAAGAGATGTTTTTGTTAATTATCAGCACATAAAAGTAGCGCAGTTGGCGTTTCCATTTGAAGTTTATTGCGTTTCTTTTTTGTATGCAATGGAAGAAAGTTATCAAATGGCAATTGAATCATTTTTTCGTTGCCTGGAGATGTTGGATGACACTATCGAATCGGCAATTAATGGGATTTTCATGAAGCTCCAAATTGCACAACTTTATGAACGGTTAAGAAGGTTTGATAAAGCGCTGGAGACTTTAAAGGAAGTGTATACAGCGTTTGTGTCTGATAAAGATCTAGTCAGAGAATTGAATTCTTTTTTTGCATCTTGTTGTGTTTCAATTGGGTTACTCTATTATAGGTATTTTTCAAATAAGAATATTGCAGGTGGACTATTTTGTCAGTCTATTCATCTGAGGTTAAAATATAAATCAAATTATCCTCCATTGGTATGTGAGAACTATCTGGCCAGTGCCTATAGATTTAAAGCGCTTACCTATAACATTAAACCAATAGATATTTATATTGATTTTAAGATCGCTTCTAATTATAGATATAATCTGGTAAAACAGACGGAAGACCTCTTTAACCGATCTGATTTTTTACATCTTTCCTATGATTTTCTATATTTTTTAATTACAGAAAATTATCCGGTTAAGTTTATTAATAAAATTGGCAAGAGTACGTTTAATATCCTGGTTAATTTTGATGACGAAGAGTTGCTCAGTTGTGCGGAAATTTCGGTTAAACTATCTATGGTGTTGTCAAAGTATTACCTTACAATGGAAGATTATAAGAATTTTTTTAAATGGTATTCCCTGCAAATGACGGTGATACGGAAGACCAATTCAGAATTCGATTCTCCAGATGAAAATTCTCAGTATATATACGCAATGTTGAAAAATTAATGTCGGTGGAGTCCAAAAATAGATTTAGAGCATAATAAAAAGATGATAGTTATGAAGGGAGATGCTGAAGATACGTTGGTATGCACAGAATCATTAAATCAATTGTCGGGTATTTTGGCTAGCTATTCAGTCGGTTCGGACCCTTTTTTCGGTGGTGTTGGGATTGCGGCGACATTTTTATTATTTGGATATGAAAATGATGATAGTTTATATTATGATAGAGGCATTGATGCATTAGTTTGTGTACTCAGGGATGTTAAAAGCAACGATTATTTATCGTATCCTTATGATATTCTGGCGATGGGTAATTTTATTGAACTTTTAAATCATGCGAATATTATTGAATTTAAAAGTTCAGATTTTTTCCAAAAATTCGATGAAAGCATTCTCTTTGACAGAAAAAATATAAATGACATCTCTACAGTTTCCGGGCGAATATCGCTTTGCTACTATTTGATCAACAAAATAGCTAATAAAAAGATGAGCGGAAAGAAAACATTGTTTTTGCAAATCATTTTGGAATGTCTGCTGGAAATCACAGTTAAATTACAAAGGAAGTTGAGTAGTTTGGCCGATCATGGTCTGAATTATACTTCAGGATCAGTTACCTTTATATACACCGTCTATTCCTTGGCCAAATATCTGATTGAGAAAAATATCTATAAAGGTATTGCGGGACAAATTTTAATACAAATAGATAGCATGTCTGTTTCAGGTCTAAAGATTGTACTTAATCCCTATGAGCTTATCCTGTTGAGTTTTCTTCAATCCGGTGTCATAGACAAAGAGGTTGTAGAAGGCATTGCCAATGAGGCTAATATTGAGCAGATTAACCTGAAATACAAAATTAATTTACCGGAATTATTTTGTATTTATCTTTTTTTAAGGAATGACCATAAACTATGGGCTAAGTACAGAGAGAAAATTAGAACTCAGCTGTCTGTATTTTTTAAGTTTAATCTTGAAAAACAAACTAAAATCAATAATCCTGGTATTTTGAATGGTTTGTCAATTTTTGTGATCCTATTTGGTTGTTCCAATAAAAAATTCCTTAATCATGTATCCAGATATGCCCATCTGTATAACTTTCATGAATGATGGAAATCAAAATAAACAGATCGACAATAGCTAAACAGGACGGACTAACATGATCCTTGCAAAGTAAATATGGATTTACTTGTTAAATTAACTTACAACCTATGATTTATTTGTCGGCTCAGCCAGCTACATTTTATTTTAAGTGGCAATTAGAAGTTCAACTTTTCAATTTTAGCAGATTAGGCATTAAGAGAGAAGATATCCATGTTTTATTTGGTTATCAGGATTTAAATGAAATTGATCCCCGGATAACAGCTTTTGCCAGTGCCAATACTTTAGCTCAGTTTTTCTTTTATAAAGATACCAGGCCAAAAAATTTATATGAATCTACCATTAGGCCGCATATCATTAAACAGCATTTTGATCGATTTCCTTCATTATCTAATGAGTCGGTTTTCTATCATGATTCAGATATCATTTTTAGAGAGGTACCATCATTTGACTATATGCTGAAGGATGATCTTTGGTATTTTTCTAATACTGACAGCTATATCGGGGTCAATCACTTAAAAAGCTGCGGAGTGGATCTTTTTCACGAAATGTGTGATATTCTTGATGTTGGTAAAGAAAAAATTTCCGCACTAAAAATTTCTGGTGGGGCACAAGGTTTGATAAAGAACACGAATTCATTTTTTTGGGAATGTGTGGAAAGGGATTCTAGTAATTTATATAATTACCTGCATACTCAGATTTATAGACTGGAGAAGGATTACAACAATACTGTTGAAAATTCTAGCGGCCTTTCTTTTGCTAACAAAATCCAGCCATGGTGTGCCGACATGTGGTCATTACTCTGGAATGGTGTGAAATTTGGCCATAAGATAACAGTTGATCCAGAGCTGGATTTTTGCTGGCCCAGTGAAAACATAGGGCGGTGGGAGGAATGCAAAATCTTTCATAATGCCGGTGTTACTGAAGAAAACGCACATATTCTATTTCATAAAGCTGATTTTAATAATAAATCCCCATATAAAACCGATTTCCGTTATGTTGACGCTACGAGGTGTAGCCAAAAATATGTCGAGGAAATAAAAAGCTATATAAACAGCCAACGAATTAAGTTACATGATGTAACGTTTGTTTATATTTCAAGGTCAGAAGAACAATCAGCAAAATTAGAATTTATAACGAAATGGGTATTGCGAAACTTTGATACCAATATTTCTATTATAAATTTGTCAAAATCACCCTTGCTAAATATAGACCTTACTCAAGGGAATGTCAAAATCGAAAGCATTAATGAATATACCTTAGCACAGCTGGAAATCAACGTGTTTTTAGAAAAGCTGGAGAGCAAAATTTTATTAATGCAAGAAATTGATTTTTTTGTTGATATTGATCAGATTGTTGAGGCCGTACAACTTCTTCGTGATGAAATGTGTGAGCTTGTAGTACCTCATTCCGGATCAGTTTTTAATATACTTAACCACAATACCAAAAAGAGATTTTATCAGAATTTTGAGGTATCTACGCTGATTGATGCTAAAGTTGAGACGAATTGTAAACAGTTTTATGGAGGAATCTTTGTCGCCAACCGAACATGGTATTTGAAAATCGGCGGAGAAAATGAGCAGTTCAGTTACTCCTATATTAAAGGGCTTGATCGTGCAGCCAGGACAGCTCTTTATGGTGGTCGTCTGAGAAGTATTGAAGGTCTATTGTTTAATCTATCTGTCTATCATCTGGATGATTTTGCTTTATCGAAAGACTATTTAAATGAGGTTAAGCTGCTCAGTGATACGTTGTAAAACTGAAATCAAAATACTCAACCGGTAACGCTTCTCTTATTGTGGCAGTATTTGTCGTCGATGCTGATTTTCTATCTGGGAAAGTCATTACTCCATGTTTATTTTCTATATTTAAATCAAAGCGGAAATACATGAAAAAAGAGATTGAAAAATACCTGGCTGTTCCGGGCAAGAAAGTTTCATTAAAAGACTATAGAACCAGTTATAACGGCGATCAGGAAAAGGAAGATGGGAAAGAAGAACTGGAAGAAATTAAGGAAAGGCTAAGTAAACTACAGGAAACCCTCTATGCTGCAAATGCTCATTCTGTTCTTATTCTTTTTCAGGCTATGGATGCGGCGGGAAAAGACAGTGCAATCTCGCATGTGATGTCTGGATTAAACCCGCAGGGCTGCCAGGTTTTTAGCTTTAAAACCCCGACGTCAGAAGAATATGAGCATAATTTTTTATGGCGCCACTATAAAGCGTTACCCGAAAGAGGCCGGATCGGTATTCATAACAGGTCACACTATGAAAATGTACTCGTTTGTAAAGTCCATCCTGAATATGTCCTGAGTGAAAATATTCCCGGTTATCAGGACGTCAAAGATATAGATGATAAGTTCTGGAAAAATAGGTATGAAAGTATCCGCAACTTTGAAAAGCACATCTCCGATAACGGAACCGCCATCATCAAAATCTTTCTTAACGTTTCGAAAGATGAGCAAAAGGCCCGTTTCCTTGATCGGATCAATGATCCCGCGAAAAACTGGAAGTTCTCTTCCGCAGATATTACAGAGCGTGGCAGATGGGAGGATTATATGGAAGCTTATGAAATGGCTATAGCAGAAACTTCGACTGAACAAGCACCATGGTACATTGTTCCTGCTGATAAAAAATGGCACGCAAGGTTAGCGATTAGCCAGATTCTTGAAGAACACTTTAACAGATTGGATCTCAAGTTTCCGGTTCTTGAGGAAGCAGAGATGAAAAAACTGGCTGAAATCAAGGAAGAACTTTTAAAAACGTAAAAAGAAGCAATCTATTGGATGGCTGAAATCTTTGCCCTGAAGGGGGCAAATTTTTCTATGCCCTCTCACAGACCGCATCTTTTTCCTGAATAGCATGATGCTTAACTGTCAATTGGAAATGCAACAAGCCATTGGCATTTAGTTCAAAGATTCAAAGTGTTTTATAATATACTTTCGTCGTAATATCTAATAATCCCAGTTCAGGTAACTACTGTGTTTTTTTTAATCGTTTGGTGGGTAGCTTGTGGGTTTTCAGGAAAAAGATGCGTATTATGAGAAGGCATAGAAAGATTTGCCCCCTTCAGGGCAAAGATTTCAGCCATCGAATAAAATGCTTCTTTTTAGGTTAAATAGACGACTTAATAGGCTAGTTTGAATTTGCTCAAGTCCGGAGTTCGCTCACGTTTCCTTTCCAGTTCATATTGATAGATGATGCGTCCTATGTTTCCCATGAAAGGATAGCAAACCGTCTCATATTCGTATTTATTGTCATTATAGATACCATCATCATTAGATTGAACCACGGCAGTCAGGAAGAATTCAATTTTGTTTTTTAAATCTACGATGTAGGCGTTATCGATGATGAAACCATAGGAATCTCCATATTTGTTGAATATTCGGATATTAGGTTCAATGACTGCATCTTTCTCCCTGCCATAATACAGCATTTTTGCGTAGGCGGGCCAGAATTCTGTGACATTATAAGATGGATAAATGCTTTCTGCGGGTAATTTACTCATTTGGGTGTAGATGAGCTTATAATCTTCTGCGGTCAGGTTAAATCTTTCGTTTTCAGGAAATGCTTCGGGGCTGATCAGCTTCCTCATCATGGCCTGCTGATCGGAGATGCTGAAGGCATTTTTATTTTCCAGATTAAAGGGCTTGTTGACCAGCTGTTCGGTACTGTCCATATAACCTTTCCCCATTGTGGTATTGCTGAGCTGAAGGGGGTATTCTTTGGGATCGTATTGTTCCTCCTGGGTGTAAATCAGTTTGTTTTTATAGTAGAATTTGATGGGATTGGTATGTTTTGCCGATTCTCCCGTATCGCCTATGGCCAGTCTGTTTAGTATTCGACTGTCATTGAAACCGTACTTTTTGAGTTTTGCATTGATTTCTGCACGTCCAATGAATTCAAAAAGACGGTTAAATGCGTCATTATCGCTGGTCAGCAGGATCTTTTTGATATAATGTTCTACGGAAGGAAGGCCATCTGCGGAGCTGCTGTCTTTGGATACTTTTGTTTGTCCGGCATAGGCCGAATCTGTGATCATGGTACTTTTGGCATTCAGGTCTTTTACTTTTAGCTTCAGGTCATTGATTTTCTCCAGGGCAAAGATAACTGCGGCAAGTTTTACGGTGCTGGCAGGGTAGAAGTAGCGGTGGTTATCCAGATTGTAGCTATAACTTTTAAAGCTGGGAATGTTTTTATTGTTTCTGTTGACCTGTGTATATAGGAGTTGGACCTGATTCTTTTGCGGGTGATTCAGTATATTGGAAAAGAGCTCCGGATTGTTGCGCATCAATTGTTCAATGAGGACAGTGTCAGGTTGTTGTGCCATGGTATTCAGGCTAAACATCAGGATGAGTAGGGTAGGGATTTTCGTCTTCATCGTTGTGGTATTGTTAATTGTCTTATTGTTAAAAGAATGCTAGTCCTAAGATAGCAAGGAAATGCTAAATAGTATATCAATTGTAAAAGTTTGTTGTTAGCTGGATATTTGAGTACCTTTGCCTCGCTTTTTGGTTCCTGGTGCCAGCACTGGGATTAAAAGGGAATACGGTGTGATTCCGTAACTGTCCCGCAGCTGTAAGCTCCATAACGGTATTCAAATCGAAGCCACTTGTCTGAACTGGAATTTCCGGTGTTGGATTGGGAAGGCAGAATGTCCGGGAGTAAGTCAGAAGACCTGCCAATAGGTGTAATATTTCATAGCTTTCGGGGATTGAAGCTTGGAGTGAGTGCTTGTTTTTTGTATTTCATTTCCTTGATCTAACTGTTTGCTGTGGGTAAATAACTCACAACAAAAATGAGAAGAAACAATTTTACCATTAAAGGTATAAACCCTTGTTTTTTTACTTTTCTGGCCATTAGCTGGCTTGGGGGAATTATGCCTTTAAATTTGCTGGCACAGCGGGATTCGGTAAAATTATCCAGGAAAGACTCCCTGGAGAAAGTCAATCAGTTGAAAGAAGTACAGATCAGGACCGTAAAAATCACCAGACGTCAAACCTCTTCTACTCCCTTACAAATTCTTTCCGGTGCAGACCTGGAAAAGCTGAACAGTCTTTCCGTTGCAGATGCGGTGCGTTTCTTTTCCGGCGTACAGCTTAAAGATTACGGAGGTATTGGTGGATTAAAGACCATCAATGTCCGCAGTATAGGGACCAATCATACCGCGGTATTTTACGATGGGGTCCAGCTTGGAAATGCGCAAAACGGACAGGTAGACCTTGGCAAGTTTTCTTTGGATAATATTGAAGAGATTGAATTGTATAACGGGCAGAAGAGCAATATTTTTCAATCTGCGAAAAGCTTCGCTTCAGCAAGCTCGTTATATCTGAAAGCCAGAACCCCCAGTTTTGAAGATGGCAGGAATAACCGGATTAAAGGGGTTTTCAGAACAGGCTCTTTTGGACTGGTCAACCCATCACTATTGTGGCAGACAAAAATAACCGATCATACTTACAGTACCGTTAGTGCTGAATTTAAGAAAGCCCATGGACGTTATAAGTTCCGTTCTACCAATGGTGCCTGGGACACTACCGGAGTGAGAACCGATGGTGATGTAGAGTCAATGAGATTGGAATTGGGGCTGAATGGAGTTCTTCGGGATAGTAGTAAATGGAGTGTTAAATTTTACGGCTATAAAGACAATCAAGGTTTACCTGGCGCTATTGTAGCTAACGTATGGCATTTTTCTCAGCGTCAATGGGATCGGAATTTCTTTGTACAGTCAGCTTACGAAAAGAACATCGGAAAGTATAGCCTGATGGCTACGGTGAAATATTCAAACGATTATCTACGTTACCTGGATCCGAACATTGTAACAACAGACGGACTTTTGAACAATAAGTACCATCAACAGGAATTTTACCTATCATTGGCAAATAAATTGAAGATTAACAAATTTTGGGACCTGGTTTGGTCAACAGATTATGTTCTCAATGATATGAATGCCAATCTTTACCGCTTTGCCTATCCGACCAGAAACACATTTCTAAATGCACTTGCGACCCAGCTTCATTTTGACAGACTGGACATCCAGGCAAATCTGTTGAGTACTTTAACCTATGATAAGGTGAAAAGCGGGCCCGCATCGGGGAACAGGAATGAGCTTACACCAACTGTAATGGTATCCTGGCAGCCATTTGACCAAAAGGAATTTAGAATCCGTTCTTTTTACAAGAGCATATTCCGGATGCCAACATTTAATGACCTGTACTATACCTTTTATCAGTTTAGGGTCCTTAAGCCGGAGTATACCAAACAATATGATCTCGGTTTTACTTATATAAAAGGATACGAACATCAGGCATTAACCCAGTTTTCTATACAGGCGGATGCTTATTTTAATAAAGTGAAAGATAAAATCGTTGCTGTTCCGGGAACCTCACAGGCCATGTGGAGCATGAGAAACCTTGGAAAGGTAGAAGTGAAAGGTCTGGATGTAAATATGCAGTCTTCCTGGCAGCTCAACAAAGACCTGAGCCTGAATGCCGGCCTCAGCTATACCTACCAGCAGGCGCGGGATTCAGACCCTGCTTCAACGACTTATAAAGAACAGATCCCTTACGTACCTTTACACAACATTACTTTTCTGGCCAGTGCAGCTTATAAAAATTTCGCCTTGAATTACAGTTATCTGTATACCGGCGAGCGTTATGACCAGTCTGCGAATATTGCGGTCAATTATGTACAGCCTTTTTATACACATGATCTCGCCATACATTATAATGCCATGATCCAGAAAAGAAAAATTAAGGTTAGCGCAGAATTGAACAACCTTTTAAACCAACCATATGAGGTAATTACGAATTATCCAATGCCTGGTCGGTCGTATCGTTTTAGCTTGACTTACGATTATTAACATGAAAAAAATCAGATATAAATCTCAAAATGTATTCACGGTCTTACTGTTGGCGGTAATGCTGATGAGTGCTTGCCGTAAAGATCTGCAGGTGCCGAAGGAAGAAAAGGAATATTTATTTTCACCAAGACCTAATGACCCTATTAAAGGGATCTATTTAGTCAACGAGGGGAATATGGGAATGAACAAAGCCTCTCTTGATTTTGTAGACTTTGAAGCCGGACAATATAGAAGGAATATTTATAGCGAAGCCAATCCCTTGCAGGTTAAAGGCCTTGGAGATGTGGGGAATGATGCAGGCGTATATGGTTCCAAACTATACATCGTCGTTAATATTTCTAATAAGGTGGAAGTATTAGATGTAAAAACGGGCAAGCGCATCCAGCAAATTAACATTACCAATTGCCGATACATCACCTTTAATAAAGGTAAAGCCTATGTGAGTGCTTACTTAGGACAGGTAGGTAATCCTGCAGAGCCAAACGGAATTGTCGCAGAAATTGATACGACCACATTGTCGGAAGTCAGAAGGGTGAAAGTGGGACGGCAGCCGGAAGAAATGGCGATTGTTAAAGATAAATTATATATAGCCAACTCTGGAGGGTACAGTCCTGGTAATTATGAACGTACCGTTTCTGTGGTGGATTTAAACTCCTTTACGGAAACAAAACGAATCGATGTCGCCATCAACCTTCACCGCTTAAAAGCAGATAGATTTGGCGACCTGTACGTAACCTCAAGAGGGGATTATCTGGACACTCATTCCAAGTTATTTGTGATCGATACCCAGACAGATCAGGTAAAATTACAATATGATATTGCAGTGAGTAATTTAACGATCAGTAATGACGTTGTCTATTTCTATGGTTCTGAATGGAGTCATAATACCGGAAAGATGACCGTTTCTTATGGGATGTTGGATGTGCTCAGTAAGAAAGTGCTGGATACAAAATTTATTACCGATGGAACGGATAAAAATATTGTAATCCCGTATGGAATTGCTGTTAATCCTTTTACGAAAGAAGTATTTGTAACCGATGCAGGGAATTATGTTTCACCGGGAGTACTGTATTGCTTTAGTCCGGCTGGAGTGAAACAATGGAAGGTGACCACAGGAGATATTCCGGCTCATTTTGCCTTTGTTTACAGGTAAACAGGATTGTTAAAAATCGAGCAATTAAATCATTATAAAATCAAACACAATGAACACTAAACATTATCTGAGTATCACGCTTTTGGCAAGTGTATTATGGTTTGGATGTAAAAAGGACCGGAAAATTGAAACACCAGTTGTTCCTGAAAGTAATCAGTTTGTAACCACTTTAATCGAGTATGTTCCTGCACCGGGACAGTTTATCAATCTGTCTCTGGGCAGTATGGAAGCGGCAAAGAGTATTTTAGGCAAAGAAGGTCTGGTAAGTTTAGGCGCATGGGGCGGATACATTGTTCTTGGATTTGACCATACCGTGCTTAACCGAAAGGATCTTGCAGACCTCATAATAAAAGGAAACGCATCTCCGAATTTTGCGGAACCAGGAATTGTATGGGTGATGAAAGACGACAATAAAAATGGTAAAGCTGATGATACCTGGTATGAGATCGCAGGAAGTGAATTCGGTAAAACAGGGTATTTAAGGAATTACGAAGTGACTTATACAAGACCTGTACCCAGTACAGGTGATGTTACCTGGAAAGACAATCAGGGAAATACAGGAGTGGTAAGTGCCAATACTTTTCACAGCCAATCTTATTATCCGGACTGGCTTAGCAATACGGAACTCACCTTAAAAGGTTCCGTACTTCCTTCTACAAATATCAATATGACGAACCCGGCGATGATTACAAGTACGCCTTTTGCCTCAGGATATGCAGATAATACGGTTGACGGAGATAAAATTGACATTGCTAAAGCAGTAGATAAAGACGGTAAAACTGTGGCCCTATCCGGAATTGATTTTATTAAAATTCAAACCGGTATTCAGGCAAATATGAACGCCGTAGGCGAGCTTTCTACCGAGATTTCCAGTGTCACAGACCTGAGTCTTGTTAAATAAATGTATAAACCTAAACATGATAAAAATACAGAATATGAAACTAAACATTACTTTAAAATCGATTTCACTTGCCACAGTGCTTATGGCTGGTTTTTCTTCTTGTAAGAAGGATAAAATGCCTGATATCGTACCTGGACCTATTTCTACTTTGGGTGTCTATGTCCTGAATGAGGGCGCTTACAATTGGGCTACCTCTACTTCGAACAGCAGCATCAGCTACTATGATATCGCTACAAAAACGTTAGAAAAGGACTATTTTAAGAAGCAAAATGGAATAGATCTTGGGCTAAATGCTAACGATCTTAAACAGTATGGTAGTAAAATGTACTGCTTAGTTACCGGTACAACCACAGCGGCAAAGGATTCCTATATTGAAGTGCTCAATCTGGCTACAGGTAAATCAATCAAACGCATTGCTTTCTCTGATGCTACCGGAGGCTTTATGCCAAGGTTCATTGTTTTCAATAAAAACAAAGCTTATGTCTCAGGATATGATGGAAACATCACCAAAATTGACACCGCAAGTTTAGCAATTGATGCAAGGGTTAAAGTAGGTGGCGCATTAGAAGAACTGGCTATTGTTAATAATAAATTGTACGTGACCAATTCAGTACATCCTTTTTTTCCTTCTGATATAAAATCCAGTGTTTCTGTGGTAGATCTGAATACGTTTACCAAAATTAAAGATATTCCTGTAGGCTTAAATCCATCTAGAATCTCAGCAACGGATAACGGTGATTTATTTGTGATGACCAAAGGTCAATATCAGCCCTTTATCGCAGGCACCATAGATAAATTGAGCAGTGTTACAGATACCAAAGTGAGTAGTGACGATAAATCTGGAGCTACATTCTTAAAAATTACTGAAAAGACAGGATTTGCAATTGGTTACAATCCAGGAATATATTTGAAAGCATTAGATGTTTCTACAGGAGCACTTAAAGCAGATTTGATTACCGACGCAACGACGGTAGTCGCACCTTATGCGGTGACATTGAATCCATTAGATAATACGTTTTTTGTAGCTGATGCAAAGGACTATGCGAATGATGGGATGTTCTTTGCTTTTAGTGCAGCTGGCAAAAATTTATTTTCGTTTTCCACGGGTGTGAATCCTCAGGGAGCTGCATTCAGATACGGCTATAAATAATTGATTTTCATAAAAGCGCTCTCCCTTAAACACACACAAATGAAACCATCATGATCTTACAGACCACACAACGAAGTGTATATCAAGATCATGATAGCTTCATAACCGATAAAAGAACAAATATATACTGATGAAAATTAAACATTATCTCGTTCTTGCGCTTTTAGGTTTTAGCGTGCTAACATCCTGTAAAAAAGATGAAGAAGAAAAACGCGCACCAGCCGTTAAGATGAGCATAACTGATAAAGAGTTAAACGGAAAAGTAAATGAAAAAATCGCCTTCTCTGCAATTATTGAGAACGGTGTAGCTGTGGAACATACCTGGACGCTTGATGGCGTGATCAAGACCACGGAAAGTTCATTTGCGTTTACCCCTCCTAAGTCAGGAATTTATAACGTTACCTATACCGCAAAAGCGGAAGGAGGTACATTTACGTATGTCTATATTTTAAATGTGGGCATACCTACGGTCCCTACCACACCGGGCAGCAGTAGTTTTGTCACCAGGTTATTAGAATATAATCCTGCACCGGGACAGTTTATCAATAAAGCACCTGGAAATCTGGTAAGTGCCGAGGGAATCCTGGGCAAAAAGGGAATGGTGACGCTTGGTGCCTGGGGTGGATATATCGTCCTTGGTTTCGACCATACGGTGATCAACGAAGTCAATAAAGACGATATCATTGTTTATGGAAATCCAATGCCAAACTTTGCTGAGCCTGGCATTATCTGGGTAATGCAAGATGAGAATGGAAACGGATTGGCGGATGATACCTGGTATGAAATCGCCGGTAGTGAATTTAATAAACCTGGCTATAAAAGGGATTACTCCGTTACCTATACCAAGCCAAATCCGGTTACAGCAGACGTTCCATGGAAAGACAGCGATGGCAATACCGGAGTTGTTAAAACCAATACTTTTCACAAACAGTCTTATTTTCCGGAATGGGTAAAGGGGGATGAATATATTTTGAAAGGCTCCAAATTGCCTTCTACAGGGATTAATATGACTGTTCCTACCTACATCACCAGCGCTCCGTTTGCATGGGGTTATGCAGATAATACAGCTGATGGAGATAAGATTGACATTGCAAAAGCAGTAGATAAAGATGGTAAAAACGTGGCTCTTGCCGGAATTGATTTTATCAAGATACAGACCGGAATACAGGCCAATATGGGTTGGTTAGGTGAATTATCTACAGAAGTAATAGGTGTAGAAGACCTAAGCCTTGTAAAAGCAAAATAAACGAATACAAATACACGAAAATCATAAATGAGAATAACAGAATTGAAGGGGATAGCAGCAGCAGTAATTTTATCCGTTGCACTATTTTCTTGTAAGAAAGATAGCGCTCCGGCAGCAGAGCAGGACCTAAACCCGGTAAAAGGTAAGTATGAAGATGGATTTTTTATCATCAATGAGGGATGGTTTGGTCATGGTACCGGATCTGTCAGCTTTTTTGACGCCGCATCTGCGAGTTTGAAGGATAGTATTTTTCAGAAAGAAAATCCTGGAAAGGGATTTGAACCGCTGAGTTCTACAGTGCAGTTTGGAACGATATTTAAAAACAATTTATATGTAGTGAGCAAGGCTAAAGGGCCGGTTGTCGTTGCCGATGCAAAAACGCTGAAAGAAGTGGGACGAATCCCCGGTTCTTCAGAGTACGACTGGCGTGCATTTGTAGGGATTGATGATAACAATGGCCTGTTGAGCAGTACTGATGGGATTTACCTGGTTAACCTTAAAACGTATAAGCCTATGATGCGTCTGTTGGGTACCAAAGGACAAACCGGCGACATGTTAAAAGCAGAAAACTACGTTTATGCACTGTCTCAGTCTGATGGCGCGGTGATCTATAATGTTGCTGATTATTCTGTTGCGAAAAAGATCAAAGGGGTTACCCTTGGTTTTGCCAGAACTCCAAACGGTAAAGTTTGGTATACTGCAGGTAAATATCTCTACCAGTCTGATCCCAAAACTTTAGCAACGGACAGCGTAGAACTTCCATTTACGCCAAATACCACCTGGTCTACCTGGTATGCCTCACCAATCACAGCTTCAAGTACAGAAAATACAGTATTCTTGGTTAAGGCCAATAGCTGGGGTGGAGGAAAAACTTTATACAGGTACATCGCTGGCAATAAGGCCTCCCTGGATCAGCCTTTTGTCACCACTCCTGATAAACAATCTTTTTATAAAAATAACCTGGGCTACTACGCAAAGACGGATGAGCTGGTTACCGGAACTGTTCAGGACGGTTTCGGCGCAAACTACCTCGTGAATAAGCTTTATTTTTACAACGCCAAAACAGGGGTGTTGAATAAAACCATTACTTACGGGGAATACTATTTTCCGGCGATGTTTGTATTTCATTAAGGCCAATAAATGAATGAAAAACGGGGAAATTCCATAACAGGGATTTCCCCGTTTTATTATCCGATAGAAAAAATATAACTTTGCTATATAATTTTAAATGAACATGTCTGAATCTAAATTCAATCCGCGTACGATGATCTTGCTATTGATTATCATCTTTGTCAGCATTATCCGTGTTGCAGCTCCATTTTCCGGTGACTTTAAAGTGATCGCTAATTTCTCTGCAGTAGGAGCTATCGCTTTATTCGGAGGGGCATATTTTAACAACAACCTGAAGGCCTTTGCTTTTCCATTGCTGATTTTATTACTGAGCGATCTTTTCATCGCGAAAACTTCAGGTTATGGATTTTTCTATGGCGGCTGGTATTGGACGTATATCGCGTTTATCCTGATGGTAGTTGTAGGTAAAGTAATGATGAATAAAGTGACGGTATTAAGTTTTATCGGTTCTGCAGTTGTGGCTGTTCTTATCCACTGGATCGTTAGTGACATCAGTGCGATGTATATTCCAGGTTTATACCCGCCTACATTTGCTGGTTACATCGCCTGTTTAACCGCTGCTATTCCATATGAGAAGAGCTTCCTTTACGGAACTGTTGCTTATGGAGCAGTTATGTTTGGTGCTTTTGAAATGCTTAAAGCTAAATATCCATATTTGAGTTTAACGAATAGCAGAATAGCCGCTTAATCCGCTATCCTGTAAATTGAATCCCGGGATTCCCATGAACAATCATGAGGAGCCCGGGATTTTTTTTGCTTTTATCTTTTTTGACGTCTTTTTCAAGAATCCGGATTTAGATTTTTCGATTTAGCATTGTCCAATTGTGTATCCTTTAAATCACTGATCATCAGTGTTTAATCTTCTGTCTGAATATTGTTTTTAACCTAAATTATTTTTGCTAACTTCCATATTGTAACCAATAACTTACATTAAGCTTAATATCTTGAATTATGGGGGCAGACTCAGATATGGCAATTTTGGAAGGGTTAAAAGCAGGTGGGGGACAGCGAAGAATTTTTGAACGGGATTTGTATAAGACCTTCTTTTATTTTATCCATCAGGGCGTAAAAAAATACGGGATGACGGAAGAAGATGCGGCCAGCGCATATTCTGATACCATTATCAGCATCATTGATAACATTGTAAAAGGCAGTTTCGAGGGGCGTTCTGCCCTTAAATCTTATGGCTATAAAATCTTTTCCAACAAATGTGTTGACCTTTTAAGGAAAGATACGACTAATAAAAGAAAGGTAAATCAAGCCATGCCGATGGACAGCCTGGTGTATGAGCTTCCTGATCAGGCGAGAACCGCTGTTCAGCAAATTCTGATGAAGGAAGAGCGGCAGTACCTGATGGAGAAGCTGATTGCGCTGGGAGAAAAATGCAGGCAGGTCTTACTCTTTTTTGAAGATGGATATAGCGATAGAGATATTGCAGGTTTTATGGAATATAACTCCGCTGATGTGGTGAAAACCAGTCGCCTGCGTTGTCTGGAAAGACTCCGGAAGAAAGTTAATGTGGAACAAATCCTAAGATGAACGATTCATTAAATATCATAGAAGCCTATTTTGAAGGTTCAGTCCCTGCAGAGGAGCGCGAGGCCTTTGAAGAACGTTGTGTTAACGATGCTGATTTTGCAGCAGAGGTAGCAGGCTATATTTCTATGAGAGATGCGGTCCGCCAGCAGTTGGAGGCTGAAAAAAGAGCCGAATTCGCCTTGCTTTATGCTGAATTGGCGCCTGTCCGGAATTCAGCGAAAGTCGGTATCCGGATTAAAAAGCTTTCAATTTACTTCGCTGCGGCCTGTATTATGCTCGTGTTTGGCTGGTTCCTGCTCTGGAAAACAGCCCATGTCACCCAGTTATCGGAGGAATATATTGCAGCCAACTTTAGCACACTCGGATTGAATATGGGAGGAGCAGAAACAACAGATCAATTGCAAAAAGGAATTGCGGCTTTCAATGCTAAAAAATATGAGGAAGCGGCACAGATCTTCAGCGCAATGACCGGGCCGGGAAGGATAGAGCCGGAAGCTGTTAAAAATTTAGGGATCACCTACCTCGTTTCCCATAGGTATGAAGAGGCCATTGTCCAGTTCGACCGCCTGTCGGATTATGATTTGTATAGTAACCCCGGTCTTTTCTATAAAGCACTGGTCTTGATGAAAAGGTCTGTTGGCAACGACAGAGAGGCAGCAAAAATGCTCCTGCAGGAAGTGGTTGACCGCAATCTGGCAGGAAATAAAGAAGCAGAAATTTGGTTGCAAAAATTATAAATATCCCTATTTATGAAAAAGAATAAAGAACAACCTGAACGTAAGGATCCTCCCGTTTGGATTAAAAAAGCCAATAGCAAAACCGAGAGGTTATTGGCCAATAGTTATCGGAAAGATCAGATTTTGCTGTATTTCAAAAAGATCCCTACACCAGCAGACATCAATATCATCAAGGTCTCTCTTCGGGAGCGTGGTTTTCTTAATACCGATGGGATTAAGATCAGCACCTGCGGCAATTGTAAAATCCCGGTGCAGCTGTGGTCTGCAAAGGGAATTCATACCATGGTGAATACAGATTCTGTAAAGGCAGGGTCAGGTCCTAAATCAACTACCGTTGGGGAATCTTATTCCCTGAATTTTTTGAATACCATTCCTGAAAGAGATTCAAAGCGAAGCGGGTTAAAGAAGAGAACTGCATTAGCCCTTGATGCCAATAAGGAAGAGATCATTGTGGCGGTATTGGATACCGGTATAGACACAGACCTGATCGATCCTGCCTGTTTATGGCAGGAAACAGCAGGAGCTGCCACTGGCGACTGCTACAAAGAACAGAAAACGGGTTGGAATTTTGTATCCAATAATGCTGATTTTCGGGATGACCATGCCGGTCGGCATGGGACAGTGGTGAGCCAGTACATCATCAATGAATTTAAACAGTCCAGGGAAAACAGACTGAAAATTATGCCGCTTAAAACCCATGATAAGCATGGAGAAGGGGATCTTTTTGGGATCATCTGTGCCATTCATTTTGCTATTGCAAAAGGCGCGCAGCTGATCAATGCCAGCTGGGGGTTTTATTATTACTACGAACTTCCTATCCCTTATTTAAAAACGCTGCTCAGCAATGTGCTGAGGAAACAGGGGATTCTTTTTGTCACCGCCTCCGGAAATAAAATTGATGCAGAAGATGCGCTGGCAAAACAGCTCTATCTCCTGGAACACGGTCTGGTTTTAACGGACAGTCAGTTGCGTAATCTGGCGATTCATAATTTCTATCCTGCTCATTTGAGCACAATTACCAATAGCGTGGTTACGGTAACGACCACAGATGGAACGAGTGTAAGTGCCAGTCAGAATTATTCAAAGGAATATGTAGACCTGGGCGTACTGGCAGATCAGGTTTCAAAAGAAGGGATGCAGTTTAAATTGCCTTTTGAGACCAGCGGACCGGAAGTACTGATCAGTGGCTCTTCTTTTGCAACCGCCATTGCTACAGGGCTCATTGGGGCCAACTGTAGGAAAAGCTTGTATGTGCCCAATATTAAAAAAGCAGATTTTCTTTCGGCGCTTAAACTCCTGTTGAATGAAGACCATAGCGGCAATATTCTGGTCAACAATCCAGGCCTTGCTAAAAAACACATCCGTGACGGGGCTTGTGTTAAATAAAATAATGGATTCATTTCATTGTGTGATTGGTAAGATCATGATGGTTTCATTGAGGATCCCTTTTTTGGTATCGGTTATCTTTTGTTCGACTTTAATGTCAAAGGGGCAATGCCCTTCTGATGCGGAAATTATAACGCATGTAGCTGGCATTCAGGAAAGCATGGCCGATGGTTTTTCTGAAAAGATCAGGCGTTTAAAGGAACTGCAGGCGACATTCATGAAGTGCCATCGAACGAAAAATGCTGCCTATGCTCAGATTATACACCGCATAGGCGATATTTACAGCAAAGCCGGCGACCTGGAGCGGGCCATCATCTATACCAAAGAAGCGGTGGCTGTAAATACAGGGCAAGGGCAAGGTATTGACCCCTCATTTCTCTGCAACAGCTATTTTAACCTTGGCATCTTTTATAAGAAAATTCATTTTTTGAAGGATTCCCATCATTACTTTGAGCGTTGCATTGATGTGGGACGAGGGTATCCTGATAAACGGGCCATCGTTTTTATGGCCTATGAACAAAAAGCCTATGCTTTCTTTCAAACCGGCGATTACCAAAAAAGTATCGAGCAGGCCGATGAGGGAATCTTATTTGCAGAAGCAAATAAAGAAGTACTTGCAATGGCACCGCTTTTGGCACAAAAGGCACAATCGGAAATTGAATCAGGTTTATTTTCCGATGCGGAAGTTTGCATAAAAAAAGCGATCTCTCTATTGGAGAACGAAAATGGGGGAGCAGAACACCTTGCCACCAGTTATTCCGTATATGCAGACCTGCTTCAGAAATCAGGGAAAATCCCTTCTGCCTTAAAGTATTATCATAAATCACTGGAATTGAATAAAGAGGCAGAGAACTGGGAGCAATGTTCCAGGGATCTTCTGGAATTGGGCAGCGTTTACCTTCATGGCTTAAATCAAAGTGGAAAAGCGGTTTACTATTACAATGAAGGCCTGAAAATGGCTGCTAAGAGTGGAGATAGTTACCAGCTCGCAGGCTTGTATTCCAATATCGGGGTGGTATACTGGCGAAATAAGGACTTTCATAAAGCATTGAAATATTATCAGAAAGCATTAAATGTATTGCCCTTAAATTTTAGCGATACGGCGGTAAAAAGCAACCTCAGCAAGGACATGCTAAAATTGGTTTCCAACGACTATTTCGTTTCTACGATCCTCGCCAATAAAGGATCTTCTTTGCTCGGGCTATACCGGAAAGAAAAGAAGAAGAAAACCCTGCTGCTCGCCTTGAAAACGTATGAAATTGCAGATCAGGCAGTCGATATTATGCGCTGGAAACAGGATGGGGAGCAATCCAAGCTCATCTGGCGTAAGAAAACCAAAGAAATGTATGAGGAAGCGATAGAAGTTTGTTTTTACCTTCAAAATATCGAGAAAGCCTATTACTTCTTTGAAAAAAGCAGGGCAGTGCTGCTCAACGACAAGCTTTGTGAACTCATTGCAGAAAATTACATTGCCGAAAAAGACCGCAGGATAGAAAAGCAGTTGCGGGTAAAAACTTATACGTTGAGTATGAGGCTCTTGTCTATGAGCAAAAGTGATGCGCATTACAAAGAGGTCATGGGGAAATGGTACGATTCCCAGAACAATTGGGAAGTATTTATCCGGGGACTGGAACTGAAATATCCAACGTACTATCAATATAAATACGATAACTCTGTATATCCTTATCGGGCAGTGATGACTAAACTTCAGGATCAGAAACAATCTCTGATTGAGTATTTTACCGGTGATTCTATCGTGTATGCTTTATTCTTATCTCCGGGACAACAACAATTGCTGAGGATTCCTTACAGGTCGTACGGAAAGGATACGAAGAACCTGCTGACCCTTTGTGCCGATAAATCATTGTTGAATCAATATTATGATTGTTATGAGACGGTCGCTTATCAATTGTATGATAAACTGATTAAACCTTTAAAGATCCCGGAAGGAAGGGTGATCGTCTCTTTGGATGATCATTTTATTCCTTTTGAAGCTTTGTTGTCAGATTCGCTGGATAAAAGCAGCTTTTTAGCTCGGAAATACATTTTCAGCTATGTTCATTCCATGCGGGTTATGATGAAAAAGATCAATCTCCCTACTGTAGCTGAGCATACCTTTCTCGGCATAGCACCGTCCGCTTACAACCGCAATTTTAAACTTGCTGTCCTTCCCGGTGCGGATCAGTCGCTGGGAAATATTGTACGCTATTTTAAAACCTCCAGGCTCATCATTAACGGCGCAGCCACAAGAGCCGGCTTTTTAGACCACCTGAACAGGTATCAAATCGTACAGATTTATGCCCATGCTGCAGCAGACAGCACAAAGAAAGAACCGGTCTTGTACCTCGCAGATTCTACCGTTTCTCTTTCAGAAATTCAGAAGCTGAGCTTCCCCCATACGGAACTCGTGGTGCTTTCTGCCTGTAATACCGGCGTGGGTTACCATGCCGAAGGAGAAGGGGTCTTTAGTCTGGCCAGGGCATTCATGACCGCCGGTGTGCCCTGTACGGTTACTAACCTATGGCAGGTAGACCATAAAACGACCTATCAGTTAACCGAGTTGTTTTATAAATACCTGCAGAAGGGACTTCCGAAGGATGAAGCATTAAATCAGGCCAAACTTGATTTCCTGCAGGAGAATGATCAACTGTATAACCTGCCTTATTTCTGGGCGGCAACAATAGTTTTGGGAAATACCGATGGAATTCAACACCCGCCGCTCCACATATTTTTGATCACAGGGATGGCAACAATCCTGCTGATGGGATTGACTGTGCTGGATTGTTTGCTGTTGAAACCATAGCCTCGTTCCCTTAAAACAGCCGATGGCCAGGAAAAATAAAAAAACTTTTTAAACCTGTTTCCCTTTGTTCCTCGTTTGCGACTAATGTGTTAATCTATAGATAAATCATCAAATTAATTAACCATTAAAAACCAAAAAAACATGAAAAAGTTACTTATCCCTATTTGTGCAAGTTTGTTCCTGTTGTTTGGAGCTACATCCTCAAAAGCTCAGGAAACAGCTAAAGGTCTGATCATTAACACCAGCTCACAAGCTGAAGTAGATAAAGTGTTGGCCGCCCTTAAAAACGAAGATCCCTCTACTTACCGTTTAACGGTAACGACTAACACAGGAGGCCGTTCCAGCTCTAAAGTATATGGCACTGCGCCAATTGGAAAGATTGCGAAACTGCGTGGTTCGAGCATTGGTACCAGAGGTGGCTTAGCGGCTTCTGATATCATCGTTGTCGTAAAAGTAATTACCAAAGGAAAGGCAATTCAGGATGCAGTTATTTCTCAGTTGAATACCAATTTAACTCAGAAATCAATACAGTCTGTTAAACTGAATGCGGCTAAAGGTAAAGGGCTGTAAATACCAATCATCCCTATTTTGGGGGCGGACTGAGGTCCGCTCTCTTTTAAACTAAGATCATGATCGCTTCATAACCATAATAAAACAATATATACTGATGAAAAATAAACTACTTAAAGGCTTTCTCATTTTTCACCTTTGCATGGTTGTTTTGGGCTCAGGTTTGATGGAAGTCTCCAAAAATCAGATCTATGATGGACTCATATTAAGGTATTGCTCCTGGACGGGCGGAGGTTTTGGTTACAGTTTCTTTTCCCCAAACGTAGGCAATCAAACCGTCGTTAAAGCCTATACCCTTATGGGTAACAAAACGCTTAAACAAGATGCTTTTGGTACCGGGAAAGATATCCTCGATTGTCGCTTTTCTTCTGTCCTTCATACCTTCAGAAACCACAAAGCTTACGAACTGATGTCGAGGGTGGTTGCTTCCTATATTTTTGCCAAATATCCCAATGCAGGACCTACCTATATTTCTATCGGAGAGTACATGCCTCCAACCATGGCTGAATATCGTTTATCAAGGAAAGCAAATCATTTCCGGGAGATTTGCAATGGAACCTATACTTACAAATAAATCCCTGTATCATGAAACCTGTTACCTTTAATCATGCGATACAACTTGCAGTATTGCGCATAGGCGTTGCGATCACCATCCTGGCAAAGATATGGGTAGAATTCGATCAGCTGGAGATGTTGTTTAGTCAGCATGGAATCATTCAGGATGTGTTGACCAAACCCCTGGACATCTCCTATGTCATCTCTTTGCCCAAAGTGATCGATTTTTTCGGAATCCAGAATGAGCACTTGTTTCTGAGCAGCCTTTATGCGGTATTCGGAATTGGAGCTTGTTTTTTGCTGTTTGGTTTCCAGACAAAGATCAGTGCCTTTATCTGCTTACTCATTCATTTGATGGTCTTTAATGGCTATAACCTCCTTGCTTTCGGCTTTGATGGATTTCTATTTACGCTATTGTTTTACACGCTGATCTTTCCGGTGGAAAAGGTCTTTTCCCTGGATCGCCTGATGGGCAGGACAGATCCGTTCATCGCCCCCGATCAGCTCAATTTTTACCTGCGCATCTTACAGATTCACCTGTGCATTGTCTATTTTACCGCTGGGTTTTCAAAGCTTGGCGGACAGGAATGGATGAATGGGACCGCCATTTGGAAGGCCATCAACCAGCCTCAGTTTTATACCGGTTTAACCCCTTTTATCAAGTCGCTGGCCAGTTATCCATGGGTTTCGGCAGCACTGACCTGGGGAACACTGGCCATAGAACTGTTTTTCCCTTTGCTCATCTGGATCCGCTGGCGTAAAATGCAGGCCATCCTTCTACTGGGAATACTCCTCATGCATGTTTTTATCGGCGCGGTGATGGGCTTGCAGATGTTTGCCTGGATCATGATCGTGTTTGACCTCAGTGCTTTTGGAGGCATCTTGTTTAAGTGGTCAAATCAGCTCTTTTTAGCTATATTTGATCGGAAGAGCAATGCTTATGAAGAAGAAATTAGTGGTCTTAACGGGTGCCGGAATTAGTGCAGAAAGCGGATTGAAAACTTTCCGGGATACCGATGGGTTATGGGAAGGTTATAATGTTTACGATGTGGCTACTCCGGAAGCCTGGCGGAAAAATCCGGATCTGGTGCAGGATTTTTACAATCAGCGAAGAAAACAGGTTTTGGCCGCACAGCCCAATGATGCGCACCTTGGACTGGTAGAATTGGAAAAGTATTATGATGTTCAGGTGATTACGCAAAATATAGACGACCTGCACGAAAGGGCTGGTTCTTCCAATGTGATCCACCTGCATGGGGTGATTACGCGTTCCCAATCGGACCTTAATCCGGGGCTAACCTATCCCATAGACGGATGGGAAATCAAAATGGGCGACCGCTGTGAACTGGGCAGCCAGTTGCGTGCGCATGTCGTTTGGTTTGGGGAATCCGTTCCTATGATCGAAACCGCATCCGAAATCTGTGAATCGGCTGATATCTTTGTCCTGGTTGGCAGCTCACTGGCCGTGTATCCGGCTGCAGGTTTAATTAATTTCGTCCCTTCACAAAGTCCGAGATATATTATTGACCCGAAAATCCCGGAAGTAAGAAACCGCAAACAGGTGATCAGAATCGAAAAGACCGCTACCGAAGGATTGAAAGAATTGTTGCAGTTGCTAACCTGAAATCAGTCGCTGAACTGAAACCCTGCTAAAAAATAGTGATTCCTGCATTCCAGCCATACCATCCCTGGTTGTTTCCACTGAAAGTATGATGTTTTCTCGGCGGAACCTCTTGTCTGTAGCCTTTTGCACTTGAGCCCGGAGGCGCATCGCTGTTGTAATAAGAATAGGAGGGGCCACCGAATATTGTAACCCCTTTAAACAGTTGAATCTGAAGATTCAATTGAAGCTTGGTTAAAGTGTTGCCGTATTTCCAATGTCCAAGGTATAGATACTGAAAGCTTAGTTCCGGAGCAACAGACAATCGTTTATTGAAGATAAAATCATGTCCGAAACCAAGGCCAATTGTTTCTACCCTGGAAGAGTCTGAAAAGTTTTTACCTGCAAAGATGACATTGTATAAGTTCGCATTCCCGGTCTTATAAGCAACATTTGTATTGGTCAGCTCATTGGCATAAATACTGATTTTATGATAACCATTACCTACAAAATTGAGTAAACCAAGGCTCGTTCCTGTAGAGGTATCAGAGAAATTAATCAAGGCCAGCTGAAAACCCTTATTATTTCTGGCATAATTGAAAAGACCTGCAAGTTGTACGCCTGAAGAGGTGCCTGAAGTCAGGTTTCCGAGGCCGGCAACGGCTACACCGCTGGAGCTTTTGGAATTGATGTTTCCTAACCCTGCGATCTGAATCCCGTTGTTTTCCTTACTTACGATATTGACCACACCTGCAGCCTGAACACCTTTCATATTCCCGCTTACAATATTGGCGATCCCTGCAATCTGAACTCCATTTGCATCTGTTTTTACCACATTCAGCACACCCGCTGCCTGTACGCCATCCAGTTTACCTCTAACATCATTGTGTAATCCGGCAATTTGAAACCCTTCTACGGAGCCTCCCACCACATTGAAAACTCCTGCAGCCTGAAATTTTCTCGCATCACCCTTGGTCAGGTTGAATAAACCGGCCATTTCGAAGCCATCTACTCCGGCAGTATAGCCCCCAAGAACATTCAGCGAAACTTTATTGATCACCCTGGAACTCATCATGCCATGAGAACTTAATCCGGGAGTAAAAGAAGCCTGAAAGGGAGTATTCGCGAAAAAATTAGGGATGTTCAGATTCTGAAAACGCTGTGCGGAAGAGATGAAAAACCTGCCGATGCCCAGATCTTCTATGGCATTGGAGAAAAAGGTCCCTTTTTCTTTATCCGGGTCATCGTAAGATTCCGGTTTAATGGTAATGTCTGCAAGAAACACGAGTGCAGTATCCCGGTAAGTCTCCTTACTGGCGTTCAGGATCACTTCCTTATGATCTCCTTTGAAACGCAATTTGAAAAAGCCATCATTATCGGTCAGCGTAGACTGCAATAATCTTTTTTCGTATACACTGGCCTGCTTTACTTTTTTTCCTGTTTGGGTATCCACTACATATCCGCTGATCATGTATAGGTTTTCAGCAGTGGTGATGTTTTCCGGTTCTATCGTCAGGTGATTGACTGCATAACGCAAAATGATATATTCTGCATTTTCCTTGTAATCGACTTTACCATCGAACATTTTGTCCAGTACATCCCGGACCGGTGTATTCCTGACATTCAGGTTCACCAGGCTATCCTGCGAAAATAAAACCCCGTTATAAGCAAAGTAGAAGTCTCCTGCTTTACTCATTTTGCTCAGAACCGAACTCACCTTTTCCTGTTTGATGTCAAAGCTGACCCGCTTGGAAAGGTTTTGCTGATATTTAGCTATACTCGTCTGGGCATGAGTTGCCCCATATAAAAAAAGAAACAGAAGGGTCAGTTTGATGTTCATTACTTTTTGTTAGACAACAGGATTTCCTGTTGGTTACGTGACAGGGTTACATTTAATGCATCGCAGATGACCTCCAGATTCTCCTCCAGTGTTGAGCTCAATTTTAAAGTGGTAAATAAGGTATGCTTTCTCGCTGCAGGGTCCACACTGATCTTGACGCCATAAGCTTCGTTCAGGGTTTCTGCAACCTCTTGCAGAGGGGTGCCATTGAAGATAAACAGCTTGCTGCGGTAATAATTGTACAGCTGGTCTTCGCTTTGCTCTTTCTGGAGCTTTTTGGTACGCTTGCTGATGGAAACCCTTTCTCCTTTCACCAATCTAATCTCTTCATTGCCCAGTCTGACCTTCACAATTCCCGTTTCTACAATGACTTCTGTTTTGTTCTTAGTATGTTTTACATTGAAAGAAGTCCCTACCACCTCAACAGATACCTGATCCGCCTTGATGATAAATGGACGGGTTTTGTCGTGTGCAACGTTAAAGAAAACTTCCCCTGAATCCAGGCGTACACTCCGGTCATTTTTAAAATCACTGGCATAGCTCAGCTGTGATTTCTTGTTGATGGTGAGCTCTGATCCATCGGGCAGGGTTTTGATGAGTACTTCATTGCTCGCGGTCAGGTTGGTATAGGCAACAGGAGACATCAGCTGATACAAGGTCCATGCGCCAATGGCGAGGACAAATACAGCCGCCACTTTTAACCAGGTATAATTTTTCTTTAGTGGAAGAACTACTGCTGCTTCTTTTTCCTTCAATTTCTTCGTTTTCTCCCTGAATTTATTCCATGCCTGTTCTTCATCAACTTTACTGGCAGGTGTTAATGTTTTACCAGCGTCCCAGATTTTCTCGAATTGAATAAAAACGGAGATATTTGCAGGGTCAGCAGCCAGCCATTCCTGAATGGCTGTGTTTTCTTCCTCACTTGTTTCCTTTAATAGAAACTTTATCAATAATTCATCAGTCATTGCTGTTCTTGCTTAATTCAAAAAATCTTTATAATACATAATCCCCAATAGGATCAGGGTCAGGAAATCTGCGAGTTTCAGTCGCAATATCCTCAATGCTTTACCCATTTGGTTTTCCACGGTTTTGATAGACAGTCCCATTTGATCTGCAATCTCTCGGTATTTCAATTCCTCAAATCTGCTCATTTGAAATATGGCCCGGCATTGTTCCGGCAGTTCATTCAAAGCCTTGCCCAGGTTGACTTCCAGTTCCGTAAGCTCTACTTTCGCCGAAGCGGATTCATGATAGGTATCCATGGTATGATGCGTAAATTCCTGGTGTTTAAACTTTATTTTTTCGTGTTTAAGGTGATTCAGACAATCATGGTAAACGCACTTATACAGGTATGCTTTTAAAGAGCTCTGGATGTTTAGCAGCTCCCGCTTTTCCCAGAATTTTAAAAACATGCCTTGTACGATTTCCTCTGCAAGGTCTTCCTCTTTAAGCATCACATTGGCATAAGCATGCAAGGCCTTATAATGCGTTTTGAACATTTGTTCAAAGGTGGCATCGTCATAGCGTTGCAGCAGGGGCTCGGAAACGGGATCGGTTAATTTCACTTGTATAATTCTACTCAAATATATTAGTTTCCTTTGCTTTTATATTGGTGTTGGTTAAATCTGTTCTTTTAAATGTTAATTCTTTTTAAAATCTCCATTCCGGTTTCAGAGTTCGCTGTAATCAGATCGATATAGGTTACTTTTGGAAACCAGAAGGAGCCGCCATTGACCTTTACAAACACCCTTTTCAGGAGCAGGTTTTTTCCTTCATCTTTAATGTAGATGTGGTATTTATTGTCCGTTCCGGATTTCAACAGGTACATCGGCATTTTTTTATAGGCCACCAGGCGGATCTCATATTGGTCATTTCCCAGTGCTTTGCATTTCAGGCCATAGGCGAATTTTTTTTCTATACTGCTGAGCTCTTTTGTCTTCGATTGCTCTTCATACCTGATCCAGGAACCTTTAACAGGTGCCTCCGGGTCCAATGTCCCATCTTCCCTGTAATTGAGCTCATAGATCACTGTATTTGCATCCGGAGTTCTTTGCAGAAAGAACAGCAGGTTTTTACCGGTAGGAGTCGGCAGGGGATGACTATCGGGAACAGGCTGGGCATTGAGCATCTGGTTTAGTAAAAGCATGATCATCAGTATGATTGCCGTTGCCTTCGCATGACCGCTACTTTCTCTTTCAGGCTGTTGTTGGGGATCGCGTTTCAGCTTATGAAGGTAGATCTTTCCCGGACTGGCGAAAATGAAAAAAAGGCATTCTCTGATTCCATCGCTTTTCCTGACATCTTCCAGCATGTCGCGATACTCATGGAAATTCAGGACAAAAGGATTGGTTTTGTTCTCCAATGGGGTCGTCAACCCGTATACCGGTTTCTCTTCTTCATATTGAAAGGTGCCGAACAGGTGGTCCCAGACCATAAATGTGGCACCAAAATTCTTATCCAGATATTTTGCCTGACTGCCATGATGAACCCGGTGGTTAGATGGAGTCCCGAAGTATTTCTCTATAAAAGGGTTCAGCTTTCCGATGGCTTCCGTATGGACCCAGAACTGATAGAGTGTACTCAGTTGGCTCGCTACCAAAAAGACAACCGGATGAAAGCCCAGCATCGCCAGAGGGATAAAAAACACTGTTTTAAAGTGCTGTACCCAGCTTTGTCTGAAGGCCACGGTCAGGTTATAATGTTCTGCGGAATGATGAACGACATGTGTGGCCCAGAAAAAACGGTTGAAATGGGAAATGCGATGCGACCAGTAACTACAGCAATCATATAGGATGAAGCAGGGAATTAAAGTCCACCAGCTCATTTCCATTCGCCATGGCAACAAATTGTAAATCCAGATGGCACCATAAATAAGGAACGCCTTCATCAGGATATTTACGATAAGATTCCCCAATCCAACCAGTAAAGAACCTAACGTTTCTTTCTTTTCATAGGTTTTATGATCCCCGGAATGGGAGAAGATAAATTCAATGATGGTCAGCAGGAATACCGCTGGAAGGGCGTAAGCTACTATATTTGGTGCTTTTTCCTGTATAGAAGCAATGGAATCGATATCGATTCTCGCTGCTCCGAATAAAGCAACGAAATCTGTCCAGATCGCTATAGTTGTTGCCATGACTTTGGGGGTTAAAGTTTAACGAGTTTTCCTGATCCGCTGATCTTCGAATCTATTTCCGGATTTCCGATGTAGAAAAGATTCCCACTTCCACTGATTCTGGCTTTCAGTTCTTCCTGAACATTGACTTTGCCATTGCCGCTTCCCGAAATGTCTACATCAGCCTCTTTGGCAAGGATTTTCTCGAGATCGATTTTTCCGGAGCCCGAAATGTTCATTAACAGGTCCTTTACCTCAAAAACAGATTGTGCCGTAATTTCTCCGGAACCGCTGACAGAGGTTTTCAATTCATCAATTAATGGAAAAGCACCTGAGATTGCCATTTTGCCACTGCCACTGAGTGCAACATTTTTAATTTGAGGCAGGGTGACCAGGATTTCCAGGTCGTCGTGCTGTACGTTCACCTTATCATAAGACAGGTACAGGTTATTGGCAATGATCTTTGTTTTGAAATAGGGAATCAGGTTGGAAGAACCTTTTATCTCTACTTTGTATTCCGTTCCATAAGTAACCTGAACGGTCTTTGCTCCACTTAGGTTTACACCGGTAAAGTTACCTGGTGTTCTTGTTTCCGTGATTTTATTCCCGTTCGCAGTAAGTTTTTCTTTGGCGCATGACATCAGGAAAATACTGATGAACATCGCTGCAATGATCTTTTTCATAGCTTGATATTTGGTGTGTTTTAAAGAATGAATTGAATTCCACCGCCATAACCGATGTATAGGGCCTGAAGATTATTTCCCCATTTATTTCCCCAGCTGTGGATGAATTTTTTGTGTAAGTCTCTGCCTTCAGCAGTATTGGTACTGATGAAGTTAAACGAAGGGCCCCCGAAAATTTCGAAGTGTTTTCCAATCCTGAACGCAGGCAATACTTTTAATGAGGATTTGAAATATTCCCCTGCCTTAAAGCTCTCTACCGACATTCCCGTTAATTCGGTATTTAACCTGAAGGATTTGCCCTGGAACCAATGTGCTCCGAAACCGGCCTCCATTGCATATACTTCGTCCTTGTTTTTGAAGTTATAACCAATTCCGATGATCCCGTACAATACTTTTCCACCCGATCTGAAGGATAACATGGTACTCGTGGTTTCATCAGTGGTTACACTAATTCCTTTTTCTCCTTTTTTGATGAGGTTAATGATCCCGATAGGATAGTCGCTGCTGTCTGCGATATTGATAAATCCAGCGCCCTGAACACCTTTCACTTTTTTGGCAATATTGATGAAACCTGCAAACTGAGAACCGCCTACATCTTCGGCTTTATTGATAAAACCTGCCAGTTGGGAAGAAGAAACATCTTTGTTCGTCAGGTTCATGAAACCCGCAAGTTGTGTACCTTTAACTGAGCTCGCTTTATTGAAAAAACCGGCAAACTGAACGCCATCTACTGCCTTGGCTATATTCCCGAAACCGGCAAATTGTGCGCCTTTGACATTTCCTCCGGAAATATTTCCAAATCCTGCAAAAGCCGCACCCTGACCTTCGCCATAAATATTTGCGAATCCTGCAATTTGTAATCCTTCTGCTTTTTTGCCGATATAGTTGGAGAATGCGGCAAACTGCGTTCCCTCTGCTTCATTACGGATGATATTGGAAAACCCTGCGAAGGTAAAACCCTTTTCTACCGAAGATACACCGGCTAGAAGATGAAAGGAAAGCCGGTTGGTATCTAAAGGAGCATGTGTTCCGTTGGTACTAAGTGGATAGATGAATCCAATATGGACTTTTCCAGGATTCTTATCCTGTGCAAATCCAGTTCCGGCAGATAATAAAAGCCCGGCCAGACCGAATGCTTTTAATATCCCTTTAAAGGTAATGGAAAGGGTAAATGATCGTGTTTTTCTGTTGTAAAATGTATTCATTTCTGTCTTATTTTAAAGTGAGACAACGAAATGAAGGTTTACCCCTACGTGGGGTTTGAAAAAATATTCTGATGTCAAAAATGAAATGACATTTAAATCAATCATTTTCTTAATATTGTGGCAGGGTCAGAATCAGCTGCCTAAACGATATTCATGAAAAAGTACCTGGTCATCTTCTTTACACTTCTGTTTTTTTCTACTTCTGCTCAAACGGTACATCAATACCTGGAGAAAATCAGGAATAATCCTGCAATGCTGACTGCCTTTTTTTCGCAAATGCCTAAAGGGGGAGACCTTCATCATCATTATAGTGGTTCTGTTTATGCGGAAAGGTTTGTAAACGATGTGATTGCACAGGATTACTTTATCAATAAAACCACGTTGGAGGTTAAAGATCAAAAGCCTTCTGCCGGACAGGAATGGATGAGGTTAAGTGAAATCAAAAAAGAAGGACTGCTCGAAGAATATAAGTTCAGGTTATTACAAAGGTGGTCTGTTAAAGACTATAACGGGGTTAGCGGACCGTCCGACAGACAGTTCTTTGATTCGTTCAATCATTTTGACATTGCAAGTGAAAACAACATCGATTCCGGTTTGCTGGAGCTAAAAAAACGGGCGATTCAGGAAAATGTCAGTTATATAGAAACGATGCTTGCCTCGGCAAAATGTGTCAAAACGAATGATTTAAGCTCACGTTTCGATCCCCGCCTTCAATTCGTTCAAAAGCAAAACGATGTGCAGCAATGCCATTTGTTATTAGATACCTTGTATCAGGAGTTGCTTAAAAAAGAGGTGATAGCCTGTGCAGATGACTTCAGTGTAAATACAGTGAGCAAACTGCATCAATCGCTAAAAATAGACGACGACTCCTTTACCATGCGGTACCAGACTTATACGATTAGAATTCTGGAAGCGACTGAGGTGTTTAAACGGTTGTTGATGGCATTTGATGCCGCCAGCAAAAACCCTTTAATTGTCGGCGTAAATATCCTGTCGCCGGAAAATAACGATGTGTCAATGCGGGATTACTGGCTACACATGCAGATGTTTAAATACTGCCATAATAAATATCCTCAGGTGAAGTATTCGATGCATGCAGGGGAGCTGACACTGGGTCTGGTCAAACCAGAAGAATTGAGCTGGCACATCAATGCTGCCGTGCGTGAAGCAGGCGCTTCCCGTATCGGACATGGGGTGGATTTGCCTTATGAGTCAAAAAGCTATGACTTGTTGAGGTATATGAAAGAGAAAGATGTGGCTGTAGAAATTAACCTGACCAGCAATGAGTTTATTTTGAAGGTAAAGGGCGACCGCCATCCAATCAGTTTGTACAAAGAATTTCAGGTACCGATAGTGATCAGTTCGGATGATGCAGGTGTACTGAGGACTAATTTAACAGAGCAATACGTCTTGTTGGCGGGCAGGTATCCTCAGTTTAGCTACGAAGACATCAAAAAAATAGTCTATAACAGCATCAATTACTCCTTTATCAAAGAGCCATCAGTAAGACAAAAACTGTTGCTCAAACTGAATAAAGACTTTTTAAGGTTTGAGCAAGTTATTTTAGGCCGGAAAAAACCGTCTGCATTTCACAGTCCCTTAAAATGACAGATGGCCGCTATGCTGTCAGATAAAACTACGTCCAGTCTGATTTTGACAGCGCAAACTGATATTCACTGACCCATTTGCCCTCTGAAAATACACTGTCTTTGAAGTATTCTCCTTCTCTGAAACCCAGGCTTTTCAGCAAAGCAATCGCGGCCTCATCCTGCGCATCCACGATTTTTACGATCCGGTTCACTTCTGATTTGCCAAACACGAGGGATATCATCGCTGATGCCGCTTCTTTTGCATAACCTTTGCGTTGTTCGGCAGGAGAAATATTGACTTTCATTTCGGCGGTAAACTTCTCATTTTGTTTGAATCTAATGGAGCAATCGCCAATTCTCTGATCGCTGACCGTGCTTTTTAGTATGTATATCGACCAGGCGCTGGTTATTATTTCCTTCCGTCCGCCTGCCGGTTCGATAACGGCGGTTCCCAGATCCAAAAGATATTTCCGATAGCTGATAATGTCAAAGTCTGAACCGATATAATTGAACTCCTGCTTTGCGCCTTCTCTTGCCGGATCTGTTTTCTCTGAAATTTCTATGTCTTTCCGGACATTTAAAGCACCCGCATACATGCTGTCCGAAACTGCTCTTCCATTGTCTTTGACAAAAGAGATATAGGCCTCCATGCGTTCATTTACATGGTCCTGAGCGATCTTGAGGGTATGTACGCCTTCAATTCTTCTTGAACCGAGTAAATCGCAACGGGATACTTTTAAATCAGGAAAATAGACCACCAGCATTGCACGATCGTTGGCATACTGATAGGCCTGATCAGCTGTTACTTCCCAGTTAAAGGTGATTTGATCGCCTGTCTGACTAAGGGTAGGATGAATGGCTGCAGGAAGCGTTCCCATGCTCAATAACACTTTGCTATAGTCCAGGCTGAGGTTTGGATAGGTTCCCTGAAGGGCATTTTTTTTATTGTAAGAAACCGCCTCATTGTATTCGTTTTTGTCCGTTCCTGCCACCACAAAGCGATATCCTACCTGGATAGCAGGGAGGGAAGGGCTCAGGATCTCATTTACAAGTGTCATTTTTTGACAGTTTGCTTTCCTGCCCGGAGTGAGGGGTTTAGAACTTCTCCCTATTTTTCTGATGATGTATTTACCGTTTAAGGTATAACCCACCAGGTTGCCGATTCTGCCATGGAATCCGCCAAATATGCCATTTATTAATTTTCCCATAACTGTTCTTTAATTAAGTAATTGACTGCTGTAATAACAAGTTACGAAATGTTTTTGATATGAATATCATATGTTGTTAATTAAAATTAATAATTACGTAATTATAAATACATAGTTAATAGGTCAATTTAACCAATGATTGACCTATCAACCACCTGTTAATGACGTTATAATCACTAATAAAAATAAAACAGAACTGAACGGCATATTAACCGCAAAAGTCAGTAAAGGCAACAGGATTTTGTTGTTGGTTAAAAAGAATGAGCCTCAGTGTTGACAATAGCGTTTAACCTGCAAATGGTTTAGTTTTCGGCAGCGCTGATATGTCTTTTTTTACGAAAAAAACCAATCCCGGACGAGCGGTGTTTTTTAAAATGCTAAACATAAAGTTATGGGATATCATGAATGGAAATCATGCATTGATGCATGTCTGGAATGCGCGGCTATCTGTAACTACTGCGCAAGTTCCTGCACTAAAGAAGAAGATGTTAAAATGATGGCTGCTTGCATTGAACTGGATATGCAGTGTGCCTCGGTTTGTTATGCTACAGCACAACTGATGAGCTTGGGAAGTTCTCAGGCCAAAGAGTTATGCAGAATTTGTGCGGATAGCTGTGATGCCTGCGGAACTGAATGCGGTAAACACAATGCCGGGCATTGTGAGGAATGTGCCGAGGCTTGTTTCCGTTGCGCTGAGGAATGCAGAAAGATGGCCGCTTAATTCACCTTAAATGGATGTTATTATGAAAAAGCAAGAAAAAACTGGTCATGATGTCGACAAGGCACTGGCTAAAACAGGTAGTGTAAACCTGCCCAAAAATAAGAAAGTTCAGACTGAAGAACCAATTGCCGAAAAGGATGAAGAAAAACAAGCCGAGGAGGAACAGCGAAAACGGATGAAAAGTGAAAATTGATGTTTTAGTAAAAGGGGCAGCTGCCCCTTTTACCTGGTTATTTCCTTACTTCTCTCCTGGCCATTTGCTGGTCAATTTATCATTACTGAGGTTTTTGGAAAGAAATTTAGCTTCTTCCAGATTTCTTCTGAACGCTATAAGTTGCTTATTTGAAAAGTTCACAATAGCGGTATCGCCAAACATGGCGCCTTTTTCAAGCAAAGCAATGACCTGGTTATGATCTTCAATAGTAATAGATAGATACCGCCTGTCAAAATCATTACGGCTGGCTTTTTTTAAAGCGGAAATAAGCTCGTCCGGGACAAAGATCGTCGAATCGGTAAGCGTAATATTTCTCGGCTCTGCCAATGGTTTCAGATCTGAATAGATCAGAATGCTGGCATCCATTGCCTTTACTGCATATTCTTTTACTTTTGAATTTTTTGATTTCTTTTTAGCAAGTTTTGATAAATTGATTTCCTTAGCACTGGAAACCGATAATTGTTGGATAAATTGCTCGGTGTTAATGGTGTCATTCTGCTGAATGACAGGAATGTTTAAATCCTTGTTTACCGGTAGTGCTTTGTTTCCGGCAATACTTCCTGCTATCGCACAAGCTGCGAGTGTTGCAACAGCATAATTTTTAAAATTTTCCATAACATACAGATTAAAAAAGTTAAAATATTAATCTATGCAAGCGAGCGCCACGTTTAGATATGGTATGGTTTAACGGTTATTTAAATAGTATATGCGGTTTGTTTCATTTTTCTTTTCACGATGTGATTGCATAAGGTTTATGAGTCCATATTTTTTTTGACCATAAAACAATTAGGTTTTGAGTTTTGTTTTTTTGAACCAATCCGACCCTGGATTGTTTAAATATCAAGTTTTAAATTCAACTATCATGAGCACTTCAAATCAAACCCATAATCATCAGACCATTAGGGAATGTGCTGAAAAGCGTGGCGGTGTTCCAAACTTGAATTTTTGATTAAGGACTATATTTTAAATTGCTATTCAGTGTTTGTATCTGGTACTGTTAGAGAAGGCATTTAAACGGGAGACGAAATATTAAAGCAAAGAACGGCCTTTGAAAACCTAGAAATCTATATCCGGAAATGGAAATATTATAATATAGTTGCTGTGGACTATCAATGGTCTGCGCAGTATTATGTTCCTGTAGATGGTCTGCCTTATATCGGGCAACTTCCGCATGCACCGGACAGAACCTATACCGCAACGGGATTTAATGGAAATGGGATGATCTTTGGAACGCTTTCCGCTAAACTGATCTCTGATCTGATTCTGGGTAAAAAAAATCCCTGCCGAACGATATTTGATCCAATGAGGATGAAACCACTTGCCGGATTTACTTCATTTGTTAAAGAGAATGCAGATGTAGCCTGGCACTTTATTGCCGATCGTTTTTCTGCTGAAGAACTAAAATCTCTGGCTATGCTCAAGGCCGGGGAGGGACTGATCGCTACCTTTCGGGGAAAAAAAATGGCGGTGTATAAAAATGCCAAAGGCGTACTTACTGCATTAGATCCGGTTTGTACCCATGCGGGTTGTACCGTTAAATTCAATGAAATTGAAAAAAGCTGGGATTGTCCCTGCCATGCCGGAAGATATGATACTGATGGGAAAGTTTTGAATGGCCCTCCGTTTAAAAATCTGAAAGTCATTGAGCTAAGTTTATAGAAATGTATTCTGGATAACAATTAAACCTTTTAAGTATGGAAACTCAAAATCCACCAAAAGACAATACAGACACCGGGCGGAACGACGACGAGCTGATGCCGATACAGATGATGAGGTTGGCAACAATTTCTATGATTAAACAATTGAGCTTCATTGATTTGCGGTCTGCTAACCTATTCCAACAAGTTCAGGTACTGATGGAGGCGTTGGGCCAGGAATTCGATCGTTTGCCGGACAATTTCTTCCGGTGTTCCCCCGAAGGTTTTTTTTTCGCTAAAAAGCAGTCCGTCAGATTTTAAACAATACAGAAACATGGTGCCAATGGGCTTTTCCGGGCTTTCACTTCCGCCCGGCGCAGTAAGTCCGGTGCAGCCGATATGGATGTCAGCGGGAATGAGTTTTTGCAGACCAGCAGTCATGGAGCCGGTTACAATTTCAGACTCAGGACTAAAGATTTCAAGTTGTTCCCGGGGTACGTCCAGCAGGGTACACTTCAAATCTGCATCATAACAGACAATTCCGCCTTTAAGGAATTTACCGGCATCCGGTATAAGTGCAAATTCAGCAGAGATGCGCCCGGCAGTGGCGCTTTCTGCTAATGCAAGGGTCAGGTTATGTTTAATCAGTAATTCCCCGCAAGCGAATAAATGATTGAAATCTATATCTTTTCTCATTTGCATATTTTCTAATGTTTGGCTATCGTGTTAATGCTTATTTTACTGTTTCCGGGAATGACATATTCAAGATTGCCATTTTCTACCTGCTTTGCCTTCAATGAGGTTTTCTGTCCTTTAATCAGGATTTCAAGCTCAGGGATTTTCTTTCCTGTTGTTTTTACCAGCATCATCCGGCAGTTAATTCTTTCGTCGCCCAATATTTTGAAAGTGATGTTCTTGTTTTTTTGTGCATTAAAGCCTGAGGTTGGATAATCGGTATAAACCATGAATGGCATGTCCGGAATTTGCAGATAATGACGGGGAAGGATCCCGAATGCATTACCTGCTCCATAAACTTCCTGACCAACGGTTCCTGATTTCAGCCATCCGTCCTGAAGGTCTTCCAGGGCAATCCAAAGTTTAGGGGCTAGTTCTCCGATCTTGGATTTTTCTTCCAGCATCTCTGCTGGCAGCATGGTTGGATAATAGTACACTGCCCGGTCTACCAGGTAGCGGATATATTCTGCGATGAGTAATTTTACTGAAGGGAGCAGGTCTACATCTTCTGCATGTTTCAGATAATCGTGAAAGGCACAGAAGACTTCCTGTTCTTCATATACTGCAGTATAGGCTGCATCGTTTAAAGGATAGAGTGAGAAGAACTTAGGAAAGTTTTTTCCAAAACCATAATTGCAGTCCCAAAGTTGTACATTCCGGAATATTCCCGCCAGACACCCATAGCTCAATTCAAGGTACAGTTCATTGCCCGTGATTTTGTAAAGGCGGAGTAATGCACCGGATGAAAATGCGGTATTGTTTGCCTGGTAAAAGATCTCAAATCCATAATCGGCTAAGGTTTTAGCCGCTTTCTCTGCTTCCTTTAAAAAGCGTTTTTCTTTGGTCAGCTCCCAAGCCTGGAGCATGATATGGGTATAGATACCGGCCACATCTTTTTCTCCGCCTTTGCCTTCGACAGTTTCGGCTTTAATCACTTCCAGGGTATCCATTTTATAGAATACCGGCCATTGGTATTTAAAGTGCTGCGCTACTTTGATTGCAAAATCCAGTGAACCCAGAAAGAGTCGTTCAGCTACTTTATCTCCTTTTAGAGCTAATCTGGAAAGATTAAGCAGGGGGTGGTGCAGGTACCATGAATCCATAACTTTAGGGACCTTCTGTTCTTCTTCTCCCTTGAGTTTGTCTTCAGCAGCGGGAAGCCATCGCATAATGGTGCCTAATTTCTCATCATAAAATGAGGGAAGCCCTGCGCTGATGGTTTTCATCACTTCCAACTCTTTTTTGCTCCATTCCACATAATCAAGCAGGGGAAGCAATACGGCAAGTTGTACCATGATCTCGGGCGGAGTTTCGTAGTCGCAGACATAAGCATTGAAATATTTTTGACCCGCTACCTGCGACCAGCAGCCGGCACTTTCAAGCAAGTCTTTTAATCCGTTATCGAGAATTTTGGGCCAGTCCTTGTACCGAGTTTCTGGTTTAGGCAATAAGAGGTAGATTCTTGCCAAAAGATCCAGAAACAACCGTGTGATTGCCGTTTTTTTTTCAGGAATTTCATTGCTAAAGGCAACAAAAGCATCGGAAAGTATAACTTCTTTCCCGGCCTTTATAGGCTTTTTTGAAGAAGGTAAAGAAAAACCGAGTTCTGGCCATTCTCCACCTACGGTATCACCCAGGGAAGTTTCAGTTTGCTCACAATATTCCGATAACACGGTCAGATTTTGCAGATAAAGCAGTGTTGATGATTTCGGTCTGGTCTCGCTCAGGTAAATAAATCCTGTTCTGGTTCCAAGCTGACTGGCATGGATCTTTCCTTCTGTTTGTTCAGGGTTGTCATTTTTTCCGTTAAATAATATATCTTTTGGCCAGCTGGGCATTAATAGGTCTTTGACGGGAATAAGGCTGGTCGTATAGCGCAGTACCGGTAATTTTCCGGTCTGATCGATCTTAATGCTGACCTTTTGCCTGCCGATAGCGCATGACAAATCCAGATCTATACCGTTTTGTTCGTTGGCATTGTTTTTTGTAATTTCAAGGGTGGGGCCGGGACTATAGGCTGCGCGGAAGGCTACCCGTCCGCCATGAGGTAATTCGGTCTGGATCCAGATGGAATCCGAAGTATGGAATACTTTAAAATGAAAATATCCTGAGGTTTGTTCAAAAATTGTTTCCGTACTAGCCGTCAATTCTGCACTTGCAGATACAGCCCATGGTGTAAGTGCATTCATCATAACCTTAAATCAATGTTAATTAGTTGCTTATTTTCTGTGTTTATTCAGCCGCTGCCTGCTCGTTAACAAAGCTTTCGGCAACTTCCGTTAACGCAATATCTGTCGCTTTTTCATTGTCGAGCGTAAACTGCAAGAGTTCAGCTACGTCATTGTGTCCCATGTTTTCTGCGAAAACCACTAAAGTGCCGTAAGTAGCGATTTCGTAATGCTCTACTTTCTGAGCGGCAAGAATGAGTCCTGCATCACGAATTAACGTTCCTGTATCGGTATCTTCAATTACGCCATCGGCTTCTTTCAGCAGTCCATCCATAGCATTACACTTTTTTGCCTGGGCTTTTTCACCCAGCAGCTGGAATACCTGCTCAAGGGTCGCAATATGGTTATTGGTTTCTTTGGTATGTTTTTCAAAGGCGGCGGCAAGCTCGGGACTGGTGGCCGCTTTTTTCATTTTTGGTAAAGCCTTTACAAGGTGCTTTTCAGCCCAGTAGATGTCTTTAAGTTCATCCACAAAGAATTCATGAAATTCTGAATTTTCCATTTTTCCTGTTTTCGATTTTGCGGCGGACTTTGCGCCGGTTTTTCTTGTAGTTGCCATAATTTTAGTTTTTCGTTAGATGAATTTTTTACATTAATACAATACATTGATCAACCGAAATAATTAACCAGCATCTTTAGGGTTTTGTTTAAACTTTATTAAAAAAGCATAATCTTTTTTGGAGAGAATGCGGGATAGCTGAACACATAGGACGTATTTAAAACTTTTTAACCAGTTCGGGAGTTAATTTACCGGATAACAAAAAGGAGATGAATCAGAAAGTTGAAAATTTCTATGATAAATTTTATGATTGGTTACTGGTAAAAGGCCCGGTAATTTTGCTGGGCATGGTTGTTTTGCTGGTTGGCCTCTGGCTGATCGGCGTATTTTCGCGCTGGATGCAAAACAGAATGCAGCATAAGAAAATTAACAGTTCATTGAAACCCTTTTTTCTAAGCGTAACAACTGTAGGACTCCGAATACTACTGATTTTTCTCGTGATGCAGATTATGGGGATACAGCTTACCATTTTTGCTGCTTTAATCGGTGCCATAGGAGTTGCTGCGGGGCTGGCACTGTCTGGTACGATGCAGAATTTTGCGAGTGGCGTATTGATCCTTTTATTGAAGCCATTCCGTGTATCGGATAACATTATTGCCCAGGGACAGGAAGGTACAGTAACTTCCATTCAGCTTTTTTTTACGGTTGTTACTACTTTTGATAACCGGACTGTCATTATCCCCAACAGCAAACTTTCTAATGAAGTCATTATTAATATCAGTGTCATTGGGAGCAGAAGGCTGGATCTGGAACTTAAATTTAATTACGGGGTTGATCTTTCAAAGGTGAGAGCGGTAATTGATGAGACAATTAATGACTCAAAATCGATTTTAAAAATACCTGAAAAAAGGGTGGGGGTGTCTTTATTAGAATCTGACGGTTATAAAGTTTTAATCAATGTTTGGCTGCATTCCCATGGCTTTCAGGATGCAAAACTCATTTTTCAGGAAAATCTGATGGAAAACCTAAAAACCTCGGGAATCAAGTTACCTGGGATGGACTAATTAAGCGCTAATTTCAAGCCTATATCCTTTACCGCGTATCACAACAATTTTGATATTCGGATCAAATTCCAGTTTTTTTCTAAGTTTTGAGATGAACATATCCAAACTTCGCCCAACAATAACACCTTCATCCTCCCATATCTCTTTTTGCAGTCGGCTTCTCTCTATAGTCTCGTTAGGAGATGATGCGAAAATGAGCAATACACGGGTTTCCGTTCCGGTCAGGTCTATGGTATTTCCATTTATGAGGAGCGTCCGGTTTTTCGCATCGAACAAGACCGAGCCCAAAGTGAACATACTACTAGCATACTTACCCTCAGGTAAAGTTCTTCCTGGCTTAACCGATTTAAAAAAAATAAAACCAACAAATGCTAAAAATGGCAGGCTCCCCAGAAGATATCCATTCTCTGCTATATTTATTCCTGTGGGTTTGAATTTAATGTTGATCATGTAACACGCCCGGGGTTGTGTTCTTCCTATACACGCTACAATATCATCTTTTTTATTTTTGGAGATCGCGTATCCATAAGCTACACTGGAGTTGCCACAGTTCAGAACGTTAACAATATAATCAAGCGTGAGAGGGTCATTGGCCAGCAAACGCCGGGTAGTATTCACCAGTGAGTCCGGTTGAAAAGTAAGCTCATTCTCAAACCTGATCTGGTATTCATTTTCTGCGATCTTTTTTACCGGAAGTACCCTTGATGTACTGTCGCCCGACTGTAAGAGTAATTGATCTCCAATCCTGCGGAGCAAAACTTCCCTTTTGGCGAAGTCAAAGTTCTGATTGTCGGTCATACTGAAAGCCGCACAGATTACAGGGATCAGCAGAAGCAGCAATAATCCGTACAGATACTTTGCTTTTCTATTGGGCCGTTTTTCGGTATTAAACATACTATTTGAAATAATTTACAAAGTTTACATTTTAATTTACAATCCTGAGCCCTCAGGCAGAAAAGTATCAAAGTAGATTTGCTGCATCAATTTTAACAGGATATGAAAGATAAAAAAAATCTCTTATGCAGCCTAATTATAATACTGGCAGGAGCACTTAACCATCCGATGCTGGCTCAAGTAAAAAATGACGCCAACAGTATCGTTTACCAACTCGATATTAAAAAAAGCAAGCTGTTTTGGCAGGCACCCAAAAACCAGCACAATGGCTTTATATTATTTAATTCGGGCAGCCTCAGCAACTTTAGCGCCGGGCAGCCAACACGAGGTACTTTCAGTATAAATATGAACAGTATGAGGAGTACTGACGAAGCTTCAGATGCCGGGAGAAAAGAGGTGGACGATAAGCTGAGAAGCGAAGACTTTTTTGCTGTTTCAAGATATCCTGCTGCCACCATGGTGGTTCGCAAGATGCTTCGGCAAGCTAATGGAACCACCTACAAAGTTTACGGGGAGCTGACCATCAAAGGTGTGACTAAACCCATCGAATTCACAACGCTTATGAAGCAGAAGGACAATACGATTACCGCAAAGGCACACCTGAGTATTAGCCGCGAAAATTGGAATATCAATCGTAAACCAGAACAGAAAACCTGGGACTTCATTTACCGCATAAAAGACAATCTAATTGATAATGACATCCCTGTCCGCCTGGACCTGGTATTTACTAAAAAATAAACTGCATTGATTTTTAAAAAAAATATGAAATACGTACGCTTATATATATTGCTCTTAACCTTGGTCTATGGCAGTTCTTGCCAAAGGCAAAACAAAAATACAGCCCTCCCGAAAGGTAAAATCTCCCAGGTGCCTCATGGCATGGTTCGGAATATAAAGAAAGATAGAAACGGAAACATTTTGATCGCTTCCTTCAGAGGCGTGTTTCGATACGATGGAAAATCGTTTACCAATATCACCAGTAAAATAAGTTCGCCCAGCTTCTGGGATGTTCTGGAAGATCGAAAAGGAAACCTTTGGTTCGCTACCAGAGATTCAGGTGTTTATTGTTACAATGGGAAATCCTTTCAACATTTTACCACCAAAGAGGGACTTGCCAGTAACCATGCTTTTCAAGTTTATCAAGATAAAACTGGTCATATTTGGTTCGCTACAGGAGGTGGAGCAAGCCGTTACGATGGGAAATCTTTTCGAAATTTCACCAAAAAAGACGGACTGCCCAGTAATGATATCACCACGATCATGGAAGACAAAACCGGGAAATTCTGGTTTGGATCAAGTGGCGAGGCCTGTTTTTATGATGGAAAAACATTTACTGTTTTCAGAAACAAAGACGGTAAAGCTTTTAACAATGTCAGGTCGATAATCGAAGATAGAAAAGGTAATATTTGGTTCGGTGCAACGATAATCGAAGATAAAAAAGGCGATACGTCGTTCGTTTCACCTGGTCTCTGGCGTTATGAGGGCGGTCTCTTTACTAAGGTATCGCAGAGGGGTGCTTATGCTATAATGCAAGATAAAAAAGGAAACATCTGGACTACTGGTGAATTAAAACCCAATGGAGGTTGGGCACTTTCCCGTTATGAGCAAAAGTCCTTGTACCATAAAAAGCCCATTATAACCGAAATCATGTCAATAAAAGGGTTGGGAATGTTTTGTGGGATTTTGGAGGCTAACGATGGAAGTATTTGGTTTGGAGCTATGGGGAGAGGGAGAAGCGTGTATCGTTATGATGGAAAGACCATCACAAACTTTAAAAGTAAATAATGCTTTTCGGGATTTTGTTCATGATAAATTAACGAAAGGGTAACCTGGCTGATGCTAACTTCGCAGCGTGAATCAATTGACACTTAGCGATCAGGATTTAATCACTGCGATGAAAAATGGCGATCAGAAAGCTTTCGAAGCGCTTTACGAACAATATTGGCCGGAAGTTTACACCATGATCTATCGACGCATTAATGACAGAGAGGTCACAAAAGACATCTTACAGGATATATTCATTAACCTTTGGAATTATCGCCACAGGATTATCGCCGACAAGTCATTGGCGCCCTGGCTAAACAGTGTAGCAAAAAAACAAACCATTTCCTGGTACAGAAGACAAGTCAGCACCAAGCAGAGAGAAACGCTTTACCAGGAAAGCGAAACTTTGATTGTACCGGCTCCTACAGAACTGGAGACGAAAGAACTACAGGAACTGCTGGACCTGGAAATTGAGAAGATGCCGGACAATATGAAACGGTCATTTCGATTGAGCCGTTTCGAAAATAAATCGGTCAGGGAAATAGCGGAAGAACTTTCTCTGTCCGAACAAACCGTCAGGAACAACGTTTCTATGGCTTTGGAACGGCTTAGATTGCAAACAAAGCGGTTCTATTCAGAACCTGCAAATCTTGCTGGTATACTGGTCATCCTGTTAACAAAAATTTAACGTATTTATAGCTTTTTCTTAAAGTACATTTTGGCTTTCGCTGCGAAGAGTTGTATGTATGGCAAAGAAAAATATATTCACTGAAAGACGTAGTACAGACCAGGAGGCCGAAGCCTGGTTTTCCCGTACAGATGACCGTGTGCCTTTTGAAGCTTTCTCCAATCCGCAGGAAAAAACAAGGACTGGCGAAGAAATGCTGGACGAAATCCGCCGAAAGATAAGAACACAGCGACAGAAAAGGCGTTGGTTTAATGTTGCTGCAGCCGCTGTAGTCTTGATGACTACCGGAACTTTCGGTTATCGGGCTTACCTGACTTCAACGCCTTCCATTGCCAGGCAGGTTTGGGTTAGCTATGTGGCGAATAAAGGAGAGTTTAAGGAGATCCGCTTACCAGATCAGTCTACGATCCATTTGAGACCCGGCGCAAAGATTGCCATTGCCCAGCCTTTTATACAACAAAACCGGGAGGTAAAGTTGGCAGCGGGAGAGATCTACTGTGACGTTAGTCCTGATCCGGAGCATCCCTTTCTGGTACATACCTCCCAAATTACCACTCAGGTGCTGGGAACTAAGTTTATCATCAACAATGATCCTCTGGCAGCAGATATCCGGGTGAGCTTACTCAGCGGAAAAGTTGCCATACGTAGCAAAAAAGCACAACTGGGTATTTTATTGCCTAAACAACAACTCTCTTTTAACAAAGTAAGCGAAAGGGTAAAACTGGACAGCACAACCTTTATGGCTGAAAACTGGTTGAACGGGGAATATATTCTTGACAATGTCTCGCTGAAATCTTTTGCACAAACCTTTGGCAATGCCTTTTCTATGGAAGTCAGATTCAAGGGAAAAGCGCTCGAAAATTTAACTGTTTCGATGCAATTTTATCGGACTGATGACCCTAAAACTATTTTGAATCACCTGAAACTGATACATGGACTTCATTATCAAATCAAAGACAAGGAGGTAATATTGATGAGATAGTCTACTAGAAAAAAAAACGGTATCTATTGGATAGATACCGAATGTTTTGGTGCTTGCATTACTGACAGAAAATTGCCGCTTCCTCGTCATTCAAAAAGCAAACACCAGGTTTAACTTGTAAACACAATAAAAGTATTAAAAAATAATGTCTATAATCAAAATAGGTGTGAAAATATCACTGATCCTATATTTCGTCTCCATTAACATCATGACTTCGCTGTATGCCAGTGAAGCATTTCCTCAGGCGCTGGAAACAAAAGTTGACATCCGGTTCAGAGAAGGACAACCTTTGTCTGTCGCCCTGGAACAACTAAGAACTAAAGCAAAAGTAAGGCTTGCCTATGACCCTTCACTTGCTAAAACCATATCGGTTAAAGCGGCGAACTATCATGAAGAAAAGCTAAAGAATATCCTTGTCCAGCTATTGAAGCACAGTAACCTGGCCTTCACGGAACAGGGAGGAGCAGTAGTACTGTATACCAAAGAAGATCGTCCTGTCAAAATTCCCGTTCAGCAGCCTGGTCGGATTGCCGGAAAGATCATTGATGACCGTGGCGAACCACTCCCCGGAGCCAGTATCAAGCTCATTCAGACCGGGCAGACTACTCAAAGTCGTGTAGACGGAAGTTATACCCTCAATGTTGCTGCTGGAAATTACACACTTGAACTGAGCTATATTTCTTTTCAGACCAAACGCATTACGGATATAGAAGTGAAAGCCGGGCAGGTAACCAACCTTAATGTGGTACTGAACCCTTCAGCAAAAAGTTTAAATCAGGTAGTGGTTACAGGAACCTTTAAAAAGGAAAGTGTGAATAGCCTTTACGCCCGTCAGAAAAATGAAGCGAACATTTCAAATGGCATCAGCAGGGAACAGATTTCTGCACTGCCGGATAAGAATATCGGTGAAACCCTGAAGCGCATTTCCGGGGTAAGTGCCAACGATAACCGACGCGTAGTGATCAGGGGTATTGCCGAGCGTTATAATCTGGCGATGATGGATGGGGCCACACTGCCCAGCACAGACGTACAGGTACGGGACTTTGAGTTCGATATCATCCCGAGCAGCCTGGTAGATAATGTGGTGGTTTCCAAAACAGCTACTCCGGATATGAGCTTTGGTTTTGGTGGAGGGTTGGTACAGATCAATACCATAGCAATACCAGACCAGAATTTCATGTCCTTCAGTTTGGGGAGCAAGTACATCAATGGCAGTACCGGCAAGGATTTTTTGGGCTATCAACGTGGAAAAAATGATTATCTGGGTTTTGATGATGGAAATAGAAATCATTTTCCGAAGGATCTTGTAATTTTTACACAGACAAATTATATCCCCACGGATCCAGCTAATACCAATCCACCTGCTGGAGTTGAAAAAATTACGCCTGATATGATTGCTGCACAAAACAAAAAAATCGGTGGTTTACAAAGATTTGGAACGCGTGTTTATCAGGCTGCTCCCGGACAGAACTATCAGTTTACCCTGGGCAGGAGCTACGGATTAAAAGATAGCCGTTTAGGTTTTGTGGGTTCGTTGAGCTACCGCAATGAACAGGCTATAGATAACTTTTCTCATTATGAGCGCGGCCGGTTCAACAAACTTGGTGAAAATTATTATGATCCGGTTACGAATAAGGAATTACAGGAGACAACGGCCAGTCAATATAATTTTACAACCAGTTTGGCTGCATTGGTTAATGTTGGCTGGAACAGTAAGAACCACAAGATTACCCTGCGTAATTTCTATTCCAGAGTCTTTGCCGATCAGTTCTTTCGTGTTTCTGGCTGGGGAGAGGATATCGGCTATGGGGAAAATCCGGCCATCAACGAATATGACCGCCCGAAATTTGTCAATCTGTTCCAGAACCGCATCAGTGCTGAACATACTTTTGGCCGGTTAAAGTTCGACTGGGGGTTGGCACGTAATCGTGTGAACAATCATGAACAAGATGCAGTAGACGCTATTTTGCGGCCTATAACCACGCAGAATAGTACTGTCTATGTTTATCAGGCAAGTAACATTACTGAAAATCCTGGGCCCTTAAGCCGTTCATCGTATAAATACGTAGAAACCAATTGGGCAGCCGACGCTGCACTGAGCTACAAGTTCAGTATCGGGAAGTCAGCACAGGTGCTCAAGGCCGGTTATCAGCTGCTGAATAAAAAGGGTGATTTTGCCTGGAGCGTTTTACCAATTGGTTCGGCAAAGGGCTTTACCGGTGGCTTTAGACCGGTACAAACCTGGAACATTGATTTTAACGATCCCCTGCATGATCTTTTCTATCACCCCTCTGATTTCAACAATAACAACTATACTGGAAGGAACAGTAACCAGGCCTGGTATGGGATGATGGACAACCGTTTTAACAGCTGGATTCGTTTGGTATGGGGGATCAGGGGAGAGTATTATAAATATGAAAAGATAAAGGATTCTGCCGCAGATAAGGTAGCAAAGTCGGAAATGCAGGATCTGGAAAAGAACCGTTATGTAGACCTGGAAACCGGGAATTTGGTGCATAAGACCCTGGATGCCAGTGCCGATGAAAAGAAATGGTTGTACCTGCCTTCTGCAAATCTTACCATTACGCCACTAACTGACTTCAACATACGCGCTTCCTATGCCAAATCGGCTGTCAGACCTGCATTGATTGAGAATTCCAGTTTCTCGCGTTTCAATCATATTCATAATAGAATACAGCGGAATATTGGTGTAATTTCTACGCTGATTTCTCACTATGACCTGCGTTTGGAATGGTATCCATCACCAGGCGAGGTGCTCTCTGCCGGTTATTTCAAAAAGCATTTCAAAAACCCTGTGGAAATGTACCTGGACGTAACCAATAGCAGTGGGGCAGTTGACTTGATCACGGCCAACTCTGACTATGCCAATGTGAACGGATGGGAGTTTGACGTACGCAAAAGCCTGGAATTCCTAAATAAGGACTGGAATTTTTTAAGCAATATCTATTTCAGCGGAAACTTAACACTTCAAAATTCAGAAGTACAGGCAAGCGATTTTCGCTATTCCACTATGGGCTACGGGCTGGATAATGATGGTAAATCCTATGCCTACAGAACCAAGACCTATTTGAAAGAAAAGCGGGCACTATATGGTCAGGTACCTGTATTGTATAATATTGGCTTAAACTATAAGGGGAATCGTTTAAGTGCCAACATAGCCTTCAATCATTCGGGCTACAAGACATTTACCGTAGGGATGAAGCCCGAGTATTCTGAACTCGAAAGACCACGTAACCAGTTAGATGCACAATTGGGGTATAAGTTCTTGAAAAGCAAAAAGATGGAAGCCAGGTTTAATATGAGCAACCTGCTCAACAGCCCTTACCGTTTCTTCATTAATTCGGATGATACCTATAGCATAAAGCCGGGAGCAAATACCGCGACGATGATTGACTGGTCAGATATCTATGAATGGAAAGATGGATTTTCGGAGAAATATGAAAAAGGCTATACTGAGACGACCCCAGAGGGGAAAATCAGGCGGATTGGAGATACAGATACTTTCATCCGCAGGATCGGTGCTTCGTTCAGTCTGAGCTTATCTTACAACTTTTAATATGGATTTAATTTTTAACATCATGAAATTGAATAAACTTTACCTGACCTGTCTATGCACTATGCTGCTGGTGTTGACTGCCTGTAATAAAGGGGATCAGGATTTTCTCTATAAAGATGAGCTATTTGGCATCAATCTGATCGGCTACAATGCAAGTACTGAAGAACTGACGGTTAAGTTGGATACGACTGACTTTCTTACTCCATTGCAGCCTAATTCCCGTTTTGAAAGTACAACTGCTTATACTTTCAGACCAAATGAAAATCGGATTAAGCTTAGGGTTGCGGAGAAGACTTCCGGAAAGCTGGTGCTGGAAAGGGAGCTAAAAAAAGAGGACTCCGGGATAAAAGTGAACTTTTTATATATAGATGGCCGGACCAGTTCAATGCCGGAAAAGCCCGCTGTTGAAGAGGGCAAGCTCAAACTAATCTATATGTTCCAGCCAACCACTACCAATTATACGGAGCCTGTTGACTTTGTGGTTGGTAAATATTATGCGGTACCTAAGGTATTCGAGGAGCTTGCCAGGGCAAAAAATGTGAGACCTTATGAGTTTTGCCCGCCTATTACCTTACCCACATTTTCTACCGCCAAACAAGAGTATAATGGGGTAATGACTACGGTGTCGTTTGTCGTCCGTATCTGTAAGGCGGGAACGGACATCCCTTATACTGATGGAACAGCATACTCCTGGAATCCGCTATCGTCCACAGCACCAAAGCCCGTGGCATCCACTCCATCTTCCAAACTTTACATTTTCTCTGAAGCTCCTTCAGGAGGTATGATGAGATTTTTTACCCGATTAGATCAATAGCTCAACAACGAAACAGATGATGATCAATATGAAAAGATTAATGCTGCTTGCCATAGTAGCAGCAGGACTTGCGTCCTGCAATAAAGAGGATATAAAGACAAAAGCGGTTAGCCTACAAATCAGAGGTTATAACATTGGAAACAGTGAACTGGAAGTGTCCCTGGATGCACTGGTCTATGATAAATTTAAGACTGCAGCAGACCAACAATTGAATTTTGGTAAAGTGTATACTTATCCCTCTAGCCAAGGGCAGGTCTTATTAAAAATTAAAGATGTGATTTCAGGAAAAGAAGTCTATCAAAATCAGCTGAGCCTGAATACTCCTGAGCTGGAACGTTTTTTTCCATTTGTGTTTATCAACGGTAGCCCCTTAGAGATCAAAGCTCCGGCGGCAGATCCTTCCACCAACAAGATGGCTTTTTATATTTATTATCCCCAGAGTAACGATGGGATAGATATTTTTATGAAGAATAAGGAAGGACAGACGGTCTATATCGCCAGGAACGTAAAACCTGCAACCTGGACCTATTCAGATTATGTGACTACTGAAGGTTTTAAAGATACCAATGAGACTTATACCTGGTACTTTGTCAAAACAGGCACTACAGATCAATGGGCCTTTAACGATAGCGAGGGGCTGAGCAAAAGTGGAACCGGCCAGCTTTATATCCCCAAAAAAGGGGAAACAGGAAGGGTGCAAACCTATTTTGTGACACCGGCTTCCAATCAGCTGGACGCAGTCAGCCTGTTCAAAATTTAAATTAACAGACGCTTTGAATCGAGCCCCGGATATTTATCCGGGGTTTTTCAGTTTTAAAAACAAACTAATCTAAATGTAGAGGATTCATATTTTTCTCTTATTATTGTGATAATTTCTCTTATTTTAATAATCAACTTTTGATTCATGTAAAATATTAAGTTTTTGGAGAGAGGGAGCTATTTAATCTGCCTGATCCCGGGGGAAAGAAGATTTCAGGTCTTGTGTGGGTGTTAATGGTCTGATATTTAGCTGTTTGTTGCTGAATGGCAATTGCATACTATACTTTATAATTAACCAGATAACTATTGATCAAATTGAAAAAAACAGAATTAAAAGAGCGACTGTCCCAGTATAGTATAGATATCCTCCATCCCGAAAACTTTCATGATAAACTCGCGCCCGCGGTAATGGGATATGCGGATCTTTTATTTGAGGAATTCGAGCTTAATGGTTCGGCTGGGAGAGCACATATTCAAACGCTTAATGGCAATGCAATAGGCACTTTTTGGGCCGCAAAATGTATCAGGGAAATTTTTAGAACCCAACGCTTTTCAAGGGCTCTTTATTCATCTGTATTAGGAGCAATAAGCGAAAATAGAAGGCAAATCCATGTTCTATATGCTGGATCTGGCCCATTTGCAACACTCGCATTACCGATTATGATGATGCTCAGGCCGGAAGAGGTACAATTTACATTTCTGGAGATTAATCCTGAAAGTATCGAGGTATTAGAAAAGGTGATCGACTTGTTCGATTTGCATGCTTATGTTAAAAACATTCATCAATGTGATGCTTCATTATGGGATGTTCCCTCGTCTGTAATTGATATTGTAATCAGTGAAACGATGTGTCGGGCACTGGTTGCAGAACCTCAGGTGGCGATCATGCTTAATCTTGCAAGCCAATTGCCTAAAGACGTTGTCTTTTTGCCAGAAGAAATTAAAGTATCACTTTGCAAGTTAAACAGGGGTTCCAGAGAACCGGAAAGAATTGCTGAATTAATCAATTTTAATAAAGCATCAATGTATTCCATTATCGAGAATTCCTCCATGAGAAACTGGCACTTCAATGACCAGGATATTCAAGCGAATGTATCTGAAGACGAGCAGCTCTACCTGATGACAGAGATTAAGGTTAACGATGACAATATTTTAAATTTAGATGAGAGCTCACTAAATATGTTGGAGAAAGTACAGGTCAATAAAAAGCAAGGCGTGATCAACTTGAATATTCAATACGCACTGGATAAAAGACCCGGTTTTAGGGTAATAGAAAAATAAAGAATATTGAGGGTATAATTAAGGCTTAATATTTCAAGGCAAAGCCTTGAAATTCAGATTTTTGTACTAGAAAACTTTGTTTTGGATTCTCAGGTTTTTCGGTTTGATCTGTCGTATTTTGTGTTCATTTTAACTGAACATAATGACAAGAATAGCTAGCCGTTACATTGATCCGCTTACCGATTATGGGTTCAAACACATTTTTGGTAATGAGCCCGACAAAGACATCATGATTGATTTTTTAAATGCCTTATTTGAAGGCGAAAAAATAATTGCGGATATCACTTATAGCCCTACCGAACATGCTGGTGAAGATGCGAAAGAGAAAAAAGTACTCTTTGATTTGACTTGTACAGGTGCTGATGGAGAAGTCTTCATCATAGAAATGCAGCGAACAGATCAGGAGTTTTTTAAGGACAGATGCGTTTTTTACATGTCGAGATTGATCAGCGCCCAATTGCCAAGAGGAACGTCCAATTGGGATGTACCGCTTAAGGAAGTTTACCTGATTGGTATTATGGAGTTCCAGTTTAACAAAATCAACAGCAATTACCTGCACAACATTGCCCTGATAAACAGGGATACCGGAAAGATTTTTTACAAAGGGATGGGTTACAAGTTCTTAGAATTGCCTAATTTTGATAAAAAGGAAAGCGAACTGATAACAGATCTGGATAAATGGTTCTATCTTTTAAAGAACCTGAGTCGTTTGGATAAAATTCCTGATTTTCTGGACAAAAGGATATTTCAAAAAATATTTAAAATTGCAGAAATGAGTAAAATGACCAAAGAAGAACGTGAATTGTACCACTCGGATGTGAAAGCAAAATCTGATTGGAATGCCGGTATTCGTTACGCGGAGAAAAAGGCAGCTGAACAGGCGAGATTAGAGGGGAAGTTAGAAGGGAAGTTAGAAGGAAAGTTAGAGGGGAAATTAGAAATCGCTATAAATCTCAAAAAAGAAGGTGTGTCAGTTGAATTAATTGCTAAAAGCACCGGCCTTTCCATCGAAGAAGTAGAACAGCTATAATTCATATCCCAAAAAATATTTAGAACTGCGGAAATGATAAAAATGACCGAAGAAGAACGTGAATTGTACCACTCGGATGTGAAAGCAAAATCTGATTGGAATGCCGGTATTCGTTACGCGGAGAAAAAGGCAGCTGAACAAGCGAGATTAGAAGGGAAGTTAGAAGGAAAGTTAGAGGGGAAATTAGAAATCGCTATAAATCTCAAAAAAGAAGGTGTGTCAGTTGAGTTAATTGCTAAAAGCACCGGCCTTTCCATCGAAGAAGTAGAACAGCTATAATTTATATGTTTAAAGAAATAATTGGTATTTCTGATTTATTCATGGTAGAGGTTCCTGAAATAATAAAGGATTTACGAACCCAGGAAAGACCTTTGTTATGCACGAGTAATTCAGATATATCAGATGGTGTTGCTACTTTTTTTACATTTGATTAAAAAGAAAGGGAAATTCTCGGTAATTTCTATGATTTCAAATAGCCCGGCCTCGCCAAACTCGTCCTGGATTGATGCACGGTCATAGAAAAACAGGTTAACGCCATCAAATATTTCATAACGATCCTTACTAAGAAACTTGCCTTTTCCATAGGTATGAGCTTCTTTCGAAATGGCGGTGAAAACCATGTAACCATTTTCTGATAGCTGTGAATAGCAGTCACGGATTAGTTTATTCCTTTCGTTACTGTCTAATAAATGAATTAAAGCATAGCAAAAAATTCCATCGTACCGGGATTGATCAAAAGGCATATCAGTGACTGAACCATGATATATCGTCATCTCGTTGCCGTAATGTTTTTCCGCCATTTCAATAGCAGTTTTTGAGATCTCAATACCCGTTACCGTAATTCCGTTGTCTTTAAAGATTTGCGCATTCCGTCCGTATCCAATTCCAGGAATAAGTATATTTTTTATTGATTTTTCGACAAAAAAGTCTTTTGTCAATATTGCAGAATTTGAGGGCTCAAAGCCCCACATTTCCTGCTTTTCTATAAAGCTGGATTCCCAAAACTCAGTTTTGCCGCTATCATTTGTCATGCTTTATATCTACTTATTTTGTTCCTAATTTAGTGAATCACCATAGCATTATCTTTATCTGCCTGCACCTGAACTTTGATATTTCCTCTGCCTATCAACAAGATCAATAACGCGACGATCGTAGTTCCTGTCATGATTGCGACCATCGGCACAGCCGATTTAAGGTCAAACATACTTACGCCAAAGGAAGCCAAGGCGCCCAATCCCATCTGTACAGCGCCCATCAATGCAGAGGCACTTCCGGCATTTCTGCTGAAAGGGGCAAGGGATAAAGCCGAAGTATTCGGATTGGTAAAGCCCAGGCAGCATAGGAATAAAAAGAGCAAAACAATGGTTTCTATTAATCCAAACCAATGGTTGATGCTGCCAAGCAGGAAAAACAATACAATGATCAGCTGACAACTTAATGCAGCCAGGATCAGTTGTTCACTTTTATATTTTCTAAGCATCAGGGTGTTGACCTGACTGGAGCCGATCAATCCTACAGATAGCAAGGCGAAGATCCAGCCATATCCTTCTTCGGAAACCTTAAAAATATCGATGAAGACCAAAGGTGAACCCGAAATATAGGCAAAGAGCCCTGAAAAGGCGAATGCTCCGGTGAAGGCATAGGTGTAAAATTGAGGTTCTTTAACTACAGAAAGGAAGTTTTTAATAATGGGGATGGGCTTTAAAGAAAGGCTGGTATCCGGCTGAAAACTGTCGGGAAGCCAAAGCCAGCTGGCAATGAGGTTCAACAGACCCAGGGCCATCAGGATAATAAATACCGTATGCCATCCCAGGGCAACGGTCACGTATCCGCCAATCGTAGGTGCCACCATTGGGGAAACACTAACCACAAGCATGAGTAAAGCAAAGACCTTTGCATTTTCTTTGACAGGAAATAAATCTCTCACCATCGCAATAGAGGCTACTGCTGCGGCACAACTTCCTATCGCCTGCATAAAACGAAGGGCGATCAGGGCATCAAGACTGGTCGCAAATACACATCCTGCGGAAGCAAGGATATAGACACTTAGTCCGATATACAAAGGCTTTTTTCGTCCGAAACGATCCAATAATGGTCCATACAGGAGTTGTCCGGCCGAGATCCCGATAAAAAAACTGGAAAGGGATAAGGAGACCCGAAGGACCGTCGTATTTAAGTCTTTCGCAATCGCGGGAAATCCGGGCAGGTACATGTCTATGGAAAAAGGACCAAGGGCCGTGAGTGATCCTAGCAGAAGAATCAGGAGGAAGTATTTCTGTTTTGTCATTTGAGGAAGCAAATATAGGGATTGTACTTTCCGGAAGTGCGGATTCTGGTCTCAAAGTAAAAAGATAACATCAAATCAACATTCTTCTAATTATATAACTTTTACGCAGTATTATGTAAGTTGGGCGGGGGCAAAAGGTATTATTTTTGTAGTTTGAATTGTTATTTTTAATTGAAGAGAACCTGGGAATATGACGTTATATGTTAAAAATATGGTTTGCGATCGTTGTGTAATGATCGTTCGCCAGCAATTGGAGCACCTCCATTTTGAAGTAAAAGACATTACGCTGGGAAAGGTGGAAGTTTCTCCTGAACCTGATGCACACCAGCTTCAGGATATTGCCTCCTCTTTTCAGATCCTTGGTTTTGAGCTGATCGATAAAGAAAAAGATCAGCTGGTTGAGCAGATTAAAAATAAGGTGATTGAACTTGTTCACTATTCCGACCTTAATGAGATCAACGAAAGCCTGATGCACCTGATTGCCGACCGCCTGGACAAAGATTATGCTTATCTAAGCCGTCTGTTTTCGGATGTGGAAGGAATTACCATTGAAAAATACATCATTCAACAGAAAATTGAAAAGGTTAAAGAACTTCTGGAATATGGAGAACTGAACCTGAACGAGATTTCGTACAAGATGGGATACAGCAGTAGCGCACATTTATCGGCTCAATTTAAATCCCTGACCGGCATGACGCCCAGTAAATATAAAAACACAGGCTCAAACCGCAGAAACCCACTGGATAAGCTGAAATAATCATTGCAAAAGAGAAGAAATGCCAGACTGTGTTTATTCTCAGCTTGGTAAATTTAATTTCCAACTACAGTCCAAAATTTGTAACATTATAGTCCTAAATAAATCAGACTGGAAAATATCCCCTTTAAGATGCCTTTTTATAAACACTATTCCTTTGATCTTTGGTTAACTTTAATCAAGTCAGATCCAGCCTTTAAAATTGAAAGAACGAAATACTTTCATGCGAATTTTAATGCCACAAAAAAAACGATAGAAGAAGTTGCTTTGGTCTTTAGGCAGGTAGACCTGATGGTGAATGCCATCAACGAAAAAACCGGAAAGAATATCGATGCGGATGAAATGTACCTCATGGTGATCAGCATCATTAATGACTACTCTACCGCTTTCCAGGACATCGATGTTGAAGGATTATATTTAGAAATGGAAGCATTATTATTAAAACATATGCCCCTGTTATATTGTTCAGAATGTATTGACGTATTGAGTCGGTTAAGGGAATCTGATTTAAGTACGGTAAGTATTTTAAGCAATACCGGATTCATTAAGGGAAAAACATTAAGAAAAGTATTAAAACATTTGAACTTGGATAGCCTGTTAGATTTTCAGTTGTATTCGGATGAATTCCGTCTGTCCAAACCGAACCGCGAATTTTTTCAGCTGATGCTGGATACTATTGATCAGAAAAAACACCCACAAATAGAACTGAAACAAATCATCCATATTGGAGATAATCCAATTGCGGATGTCAGAGGGGCTGAAGCCATTGGCATCAACAGCTTACTCATCAATTCAAATCATCTGTCCATTTCACACTTACTTTCATGATACCATACACCTATTCTTTACATAAAATCCACAACACGGATCATTTTGGATTTGAAGCCGACGATTACAGCCGGTTTAAGTTCGGTGATGAGCAGGTGGCCAGGTCATTTGGTAAAGACCTTGCGGATGGATTTATCCGGTATTACCTGACCGAAAATTTTATTACGGGACAGATTGTGGTCATTTCCAGCCCTTATTGCTTTATTCCAACGGCAACTTTTGCGATGAAAAATTATTTCGTTTCGCAGTTGAACAGGTGGTTGGTAGAACATGGAGGACTGGTTGTTCAGGAAGCAAAAGTCCACCGGACGATCACTTATAAAGAAGATTACGGAGCACTGAGTGCAGAAGACCGCATGACCCTGATCGGAAATGACTCTTTTCATATTGATAAAGATTTTCTGGAGGGTAAAACGCTGCTTTTTCTGGACGACATAAAGATTACCGGCAGTCATGAACGCATGATCCTGAAAATGGTGAAGGAATATGGCTTGAAGAACGACATTCATATGCTGTATTTTGCAGAGCTGATGAACAAAGAAATCCATCCTAATGTAGAGAATCATTTGAATTATCATCAGGTGAAATCTATTTTTGACCTGGAAGAAATTATTCAGGGAGGAAATTTCTGTATAAATACGCGGATTGTTAAATATATCCTAAATTGCGATTTTAATAGTTTTTCTATCTTTTTGGAGCGTCAGAGTACAGATTTTATCAATAATCTATACGACCTGTCGTTAGGCAACAGCTACCATACGATAGAATCCTATTCAGAAAATTTGAATTACTTAAAGAACTACATACATAATAACAATTATAAATTGATTTAATATGGCGATTAACTTGCAAAAAGGGCAAAGAGAAAACATTAATGCCCCTAAATTTTCAATCGGTCTGGGCTGGGATACCAATAGCTCTTCTACAGGCACCGCATTCGATTTAGATGCTTCTATTTTTATATTAGATGATCAGAAAAAATTAGTGTCAGATCAGCACCTGGTATTTTACAATAACCTGAAATCACCTGACGGAGCAGTAGAGCATTCCGGCGATAACCTAACGGGAGATGGTGATGGTGATGATGAGCAAATCAAAATTGACCTGACCAATATAGATCCAAAAGTTGCGGAAATTTGTATTGTGGTAACGATTCATGATGCAGAAGCCAGAAGACAGAATTTTGGACAGGTTAGAAACTCTTTTGTTCGTATTTTTGATGCTTCAAGCAATGAAGTGATCTTAAAGTATGAGCTGGAAGAGGATTTCTCCATCGAAACGGCTGTTGAATTCGGAAGAATCTATAAACGTGAAGACAAATGGAAATTCGAAGCGGTAGGAATGGGAATGAAAGGTGGTTTACAAGATTATTTAAACAAATATCAATAGGAAATTATGGCAATCAATCTGCAAAAAGGACAACGTATCAGTCTTGAAAAAAGTAACGGAAGTAAACTTCAAAATATTTGTGTAGGAATTAACTGGGGTGCCATTGAGAAAAAAGGCATGTTTGGTTTTGGTAAAAATAAAGAAGCAGTGGATTTAGATGCGAGCTGTGCTTTATACAACGACAGCAAGCAACTGCTGGACGTGGTTTATTTTGCCAGTTTAAAATCTAAAGACGGTGCGGTAAAACACAGTGGTGATGATTTAACTGGCGATATGGGCGGTGATGACGGTCTGGACAATGAGGTAATCACTTTAGATTTCTCTCAGCTTAACCCTGCGGTTAACTATGTGGCTTTCGTCTTGAACAGCTTCAGAGGTCATGATTTTGGAACAATTCCTTTTGCTTCAATCCGCATTTATGAAGGAACCCCTAAGCGTGTAAATGAAGTGTTTGCCACTTACGACATTGCAAACGGTGCTAACTTTGCAGGCCATGTTTCTATGGTGATGGGTGTCTTCTATAAGAGAAACGGAGAATGGAAATTCAATGCGATCGGAGAACCTACAAAAGATAAAAAATTAGAAGAAACGGTAAATACCGTAACACAAAGCTATTTATAGGCTCTAAAGGTTGATGATCATTTTATTAAATTATGGAAACAAACCCAAGTAATACCCAAAACCTTACGCCTGTAAAACTGGATAAGGACGGAAATGTTGATTTAACCACGATTACCCCTGAAGAGAGCAGAAAATACAATGAACTGAACAAGTCATTGGAGCCTTCGGATGTGAACTCTATCCTGAATTATGGGGTGGAGGCACAGAACTCTATGGAGAAATACAGTAATGATTTTTTATCGTCTGTAAGAACCTATAACAGTGGTGAAGTTGGTGGATTAATCAACGAATTGCTGACGGAACTGAATTATATCGATGTTTCTGAATTGGAACAAGGTGGTTTTAAATCTTTCATTTCAAAAATACCATTTCTGAAAAACCTGGTGGTGGACGTTAAAAAACTCTTCCAGAAGTATGATGTCGTGGTGAATAACATTGACAAGATCACTAATAAGATCAAGGCAGGCCGTTTGAACTCTATCAAAGACAACAGCTCACTTCAGACGATGTTTGACAGCAATGTCTCGTATATTCATCAAATGGAAGAACTGATCATCTCAGGACAGCTGAAATACAACGAATTGAGTGTAAAGCTGGCGGAGATGGAAGGCAGACCTGCAGATTATCAGGATTATGAAATTGCGGATTTAAGAGATTTCCTTAGCCGGCTGGACAAGAGACTGGCAGACATGAAAATTGTTCGCTTTATCATGCTGCAGTCGCTGGCTCAGATCAGGGTGGTACAGAACAACAATACTTCTATTGCTGAAAAAGCACAGTCGATTGTGTCTACTACGATCCCGGTATGGAAAAACCAATTGACAATTGCTGTGGCACTGCAAAGGCAAAAAGCCAATGTGGAAATGCAGAAAAAAATATCAGATACCACGAATACCATTTTACAGAAAAATGCGGAAATGCTGAAACAAAACAGCATTGATGTGGCTAAGGAAAATGAGAAAACCGTAGTGTCTCTTGAAACCTTGAAAATGACGACCAATTCGTTGATCGAAACATTGAATGAGGTGAAGAAAATTCATGAAGAAGGTAACCAAAGCAGAAGGGTGCTGGATGGGGAATTGAAAACCCTGGAAGCAGAACTGAAGAAAAACGTTACCCGCGTTAATTAAAATTAATCAATGGATGAACGCCGTGTTTATATTTTAAAGGAATCCCGCACAGAGATCAGCCGTTTACAGCTGCTCTCTGTGTTCTTTGAGGAGGAATCCGTGTATAAAATATATCTGCGCAGTCAGGTGATCCATCAGCTGTTTGAAAACAATGAAGATCTGGATATCGATAAACTGGAGCTGTTTCATGTTCAGTTTACCTCCAGTGTCATTGAGCTGCTCAGAAAAATTAAGAAAAACAATGAAAAGAATGTAAGTCTGCTTTACGATGAAATTCATCTGAATGAGGAATTGATGGAGCGGATGAACAATACCGTGTTTACGGATAAGAATTTTAAACTGGATAAACAGAAACAAACCCTGAAGATCAATTTATCTTTAAGAAAGTTGTTCCAGGTTTTATCCGAACTGAGTACCGAATTTCCCTTTTCAAAAAACATCAATTCCTTTAGCTCCAGGTATGCCAAAGATTTCTTCTACCACATCAGTCCGGAACAGCTCAGTCAGCTGATCGATTTCGATCCCAAAGACATGTATATAGATGTGAATGCAAGCATTCAAAAGAAACTAATGGGGTTGTTGTGTAAGTATGATTTTAAAACGGAGTTTTTCTATGGGTTAAAGTCGGGACAGCTGATTATTGAGGTGTATAAATTTTTAGATATAGACCGCCATTTTCTTTTCTTTCCCAGCAGGAACCTGTTTCTGTTCTGCGATTTAAATGTGCTGAAGGACGTAGACTGGACAACGAATCTCTCAGAAAAGGAAAAGATCATTCAGGAGCTTTCCTATAAGAACGATAAGCTGGAAAGCAGTGCTGCGGCGCTAAAATCCTATATTCCTAAAGAAATTATTGACCTTTTGGAGGAAAACTACCTGAAAATATCAGACATCAATTTCCTTGACCATCTGAATAACTTCGATGTGCAGGCAAATATTTTAAAAGCAATGCTTAAAACCGATCTTTTTTAGCATTTTTAAAGCAAATACAAGTAAATTAAAACTATAAAGTAAAAAATGGATAATAATTTGATTAATCACCCCGGTGTACTCATCGGGTTCGCAGTGCTGATCCTCGTGATGTTGCTGTTGGATTTGGGCGTTTTTAATAAGAAGGTGCATGCGGTATCAAGCAAAGAGGCGGCAATCTGGTCTATTGTATGGATCACATTGTCCATGGCTTTCAGTGGTGTAATTTATGCGACCTCCGGATTTGAAAAATTCACCCAGTTTCAATCAGCTTACTGGATTGAAAAAGCTTTATCAGTTGATAACCTCTTTGTGTTTATCCTGGTTTTTGGATTCTTTAAAGTGCCCAAGGAGTTGCACCATAAAGTGCTTTTCTGGGGGATTATCGGTGCCTTGCTGTTCCGTGCGATTTTCATCTTTGCGGGTGTAGGATTGATTAACCTGACTTACCTTCCCGAAATGATGGTATTGGGGCATCTGGTGAAGATTAACGTCATCTTGTCCGTTTTTGGGGTGTTCCTGATCTATGCAGGTATCAAATCATGGGTTGCAAGTGATGACGATGATGAGGAAAAAGACTTTAGCCAAAGTGCAGGTGCACGTTTGGTTTATAAGTTCTTTAAAGTTAGTAAAGAGTTTGACGGCGCTAAATTCTTTACCGTGGAGAATGGTATTAAGGTCGCTACGCCATTATTGGTTGTGGTGGCGGTAATTGAGTTCACGGATTTAATTTTTGCGGTAGATTCCATCCCGGCGATTTTCGCGATTGCGCCGGATGATCCGCTGATTTTATATACTTCTAATATTTTTGCCATTTTGGGTTTAAGGGCTTTATATTTCCTTTTGGCCAATTTCATCCACATGTTCAGCTTACTGAAATACGGATTGGCAATTATCCTGGCATTTATTGGAGTGAAAATGGTGATCGCACCGGTTTATCACATCTCTTCTCCACTATCTTTATCTATAGTAGGAGGGGTGCTGATTCTATCGGTGATCGCTTCATTGATTTTCGCTCCTAAAGAGAAAGAAGCCATCAATGAACCAAAGTAATTTTGGCGGTTTGATGCGGAAAAGGCCTGAACAGTGTAATGCTGTTCAGGCTTTTTTGTGGAGGTTATCTGTTTTAGTACCTGATACTTTGAGATTGAATAGGTGCTTTCTGCTTCTTTGTAATCTTGCTTTTTAAGTTTAGTTTTAGCAAAATTATTTTCCATGCGACATTCCGTTATACTTGGTCTTACTGACGAAAACAAATCCTTATTGACAATAGACCGGAATGCTGCGGTCCTTCTTACTTTGATCGCAGGTAGGGAAAAGCTGGAGATCATGCTGCAAGGCTATCATTTCAGAGAAAAGGTAAGAAAGCTAACTTTCGAAGAAGGGAGTCTGGAGGAACTGGGAACGAATGAATACCGTATTCAGGCAAATTATGTGGTAGAAGAATATAGTGTGTGTAGTGCCATCGATCAGGTGGATGCAGAAAAGATGCGCTTGTCTGTTTATTTATATCCTGAGAGTGCCAGTATGGAAGTCAGGGGGATTGATCTGCCGGAGCGGGAGCCTGATTCTTTGTAACAGGATAATCTTCCTCAGCTTTCTCATGAATTAAGCTCATCTGTTTCTGGGGTATCCGGGAGTTCAGGGCATAAAAAAAGCCAGCAATTTCTTGCCGGCCTTTCATTATTAATTGATTAAACTAGAACAAACTAAATTCAACTCTACGGTTTTTCTGACGACCAGCAGCAGTTTTGTTAGTTGCGATTGGTTGGTTAGGTCCGTAACCTGTAGCTTCGATACGTGAAGCATTTGCACCTTGTGATACTAAATAAGCTTTGATTGATTCCGCTCTTTCTTTCGATAAACGTAAGTTTAAAGCCATTGAACCAGTGTTATCTGTGTGACCAGCTAATTTTAAGCTGAAGTTTTTCTCTACCAATAGCGCAGCAACACGGTTTAATGTAGGGTAAGATTTAGCACGGATAGTCGCTTTTCCTAAATCAAATTCTAAATCTCTGATCGCTTCGTTCACTACTTTTTTGTCAGCTTCGGTAACGATGATTTTTTCTCTGATGATCGCTGGAGCTGCTTTTAATGTACATCCTGCACCGTCAACAATAGTTCCTGAAGGTGTACCTGGACATTTATCAAATTTGTTAGCTACACCATCACCGTCGTCATCTCCCATTTCCTGTGCATATTTAGCTTCCATTGCTTCTTTATCTCTTTTAGCATTTTGTTCTGCTGTAGATAAAGCTCTTCTTAGGTCAGCACTTTCTTCTGCACTTTGGTTACGTAAGTTAGCCAATGAGCTGTAATTTTGTAGCTGTGGTTTTTCTTTGCTACCCAAAGCAAATTCTAAACCTGCGTGTCCGTAAGAGAATTTATCGAATTTACCAGTGTTAAGACCGTCAAATTTGCCAGTTTTAACAAAGTTTACATCGTAACCGAAGTCTAAGTTAATTCCTTTAGCGATACCTAGTTTGAAACCAGCACCTACCGGGATGAAATATCCTTCTCTGTAAGATTGTTTGTCAACTACGCTTCCTGTAGTTACATCAGCGCCTGATGACATGTAACCAGCACCAGCTTTTACATAGGGAATCAAAACTGCATTCTCTCTGTTGATGCTAATGTTAGCCAGGTTATAAACAGCAGTTAAAGCTGCTGACCACTCTAATTTTGTTTCAAAACTTGAATTTGCAGTGTAAAGCGGATTGTTGTTGGCATCATAACCACTTAAACCTCTTAATCCTTTTACTTTACCCGCTAAGAAATCAGCTTGTAAACCTAAAGCAGGTAAAATTTGTTTTTTGATATAACCACCGTAACCCAAAGATTCCTGAGCTGCCTGGAAATCACGTCCGTTACCATTAAAGATGGTGTTAGAACTCAACACACCTGCATGGCCACCGATTGACCAGGTACGGAATTCTTTTTTTCCAAAACGACCTGTAGTTTCAGGCGTTGTATCTTGAGCGAATAATTGCGATGATACTCCCAATAGGGCAACTACCATTGCGGCTTTTGTAATGTTAGATTTCATTTTCTTTTCAATTAGATAGATGAGCATTCAGCTGTTCCGCTGAACTGCTAACCTCCTTGTAATAATCTTGCCAAAGGTCTTTTTGATTGAAAATAAATTAGAATAAGCTAATAATCAGCTGGTTAATGTATGGTACGGAATATTTAGGAAATATATCTTTTTTGATAAATAGTCTATTTTTCTGTATAGTATTTGCTACAATTGTAACTTTTTAGAAAGAAATTAAATGGCAGAAGAACCCTTTCGACCTTACAGTTCAAAGATTTCTCCCTTTTCCGGAATGCTCACCTGATAACCGATTTCGCCAAGGGCTTCTGACAGGCTTTGTGTGCTCTTGTCTTCACCATGAACGAGAAATACACGTTTTAATTGCGTGATGTCCTGATGTTTTATCATATTGACCAGATCATTGTGATCCCCATGACCACTTAAAAGATCGGTTTGCTGGATGGTTGCATACACCATTAAATCACGGTTTCTAAGTCTGACGATAGGATCCCCGCGCAATAGACGATGTCCTAATGTCCCCTTTGCACAGTAACCTATAAATAAGATCGTGCAGTAATAGTTTTGTATGTTATAATAAAGGTGGTCCTGTATTCTGCCGCCTTCCAGCATCCCTGCAGAAGAAATAATGATACAAGGCTCATGATAATTTGAAATAGATAAACTCTCTCTTTTATCATGTACGTAGGAGAGTTCTTCGAATTCAAATTGATCTCCTTTTTGTCTGTAAAATTCTTTAGCATCATCATTCACCAGTTCATGGTGCCTGCGGTAGATGTCTGTTGCAAATTCTGCGAGCGGACTATCTACGAAAATTTTAACAGGGGGCAGTAAACCCTTACTGAAAATCTGATTCAAAGCGTAAACCAGGGATTGAGTTCTGCCAATACTAAAAGCAGGAATGATCAGTCGGCCTGGAAATTTGATACAGGATTCATTAATGGTATTTATTAGTTTTTGCTCTAAGCTGAGTTCTGTGCTGTGGAGCTTGCCACCATAGGTGGATTCTGAAACCAGGTAATCTACCTGAGGAATGGGTTCTGGATTTACCAATACCGGATAATTGTTTCTACCGAGATCTCCTGTAAAGGCAATTTTCTTTTCCTTGCCCTGATCCTGTACGGTCAGGACCACTGCTGCTGCACCTAACAAGTGCCCAACAGGGATGAAAGTTAGAGAAACGTTGCCGTTTAAACGAAAATCTCTATGGAAGCCAATGGTCACAAATCGTTCTACGGTATCCATGACATGCTTTTGAAGATATAATGGTTGCGGACCAGAACCGGAGCCTCTTCCGCGACGCCCTTTAGGTTTAGATTTGCTTTGTTTGCTGAGGAAAATATTTACAGAATCCAATAACAGCAATTCCGTTAAGTCTGCCGTAGGAGGGGTACAAAGGATTTGTCCTTCGAAGCCCATTCTGATCAAGGTAGGTAGATTACCGGAATGATCAATGTGTGCATGGGTCAAGATGACGACATCTATACTGCCGGGATCAAAAGGAAAATACTGATTTTCTTCCTGATAGGTATCTTTCTCATAATCCAGACCACAGTCGACCAGTATATTATAATCTTCTAACTGCAGCAAATGCATACTCCCTGTTACCTGTCTCGCTGCTCCCCAAATGGTCAATTTCATATGTATCGTCTTCCTTCTTGGAGCCAAGTTATCATTTTTTATAATTTATCCGTATCCATCCAAGTTGAAAAATTACCGATAAGATATTGATAGTGGAAGTTTGGGGCAATATGTTGGGTAGAAACACGCTTCCATTGCAGCAGTTCATCAACAAAGCCAGGAATGGGGAGGCCGGAAACTTCAGCCGCTTTAGTATAAAAGTCCTGTCTGCTGGGATGATCCGTGGAGCATACATTATATATAGCTCCGAATGCTGCACTTTTGATCAGCGATACGGTAAAATTGATGCAATCTGTAAGGTGTACGAGATTTACAGGCGCCTGTCCGTTGGGTACAGCCTGTTTTCCGGCAAAGAATCTTCCGGGATTTCTGCCGGGCCCGATCAGACCTCCAAAACGAAGAACGGTTGTGGTAAACGTACTTTGAGCGATCAATAGCTTTTCCGCTTCCAGCATGGCCATGCCTGATGCAGTGTCTGGTTCAGGAGTACTTGATTCTGTGATTTCGAGGTTATGGTCTCCATATACTGCGGTGGAACTGATAAATATCACCTGTTTAACCTGTTGTTTTTGCGCTGCGCCGGCAATGCCTGCTATCTTTTTATAGAAGGTCTGTTGTGTGCCACTGCTTCGCTTTGGTGGAACGCTGATGAGCAATACATCTGTCTGGAAGAAATCGGGATCGTAATGTTCCCCATCTTCCTGAAAGTCGACGAGGTAAGGTTGAATTCCCGCATTGGAAAGTATGGGCAATTTTTCTGCAGTGGTACTGGAACCTTTCACCAGATATCCTAAGGAGACCAGTTTTTTCGCAAGTTCCAGGCCATACCAGCCGCAACCGAGAACGCTGATGGTTTGTGTTACTGAGGGATCAGTATTGGGCATTTTTATCGTATTTATGAAGGTAGAAGGAAATAAAAAAAGGGGTAATGCCTGGACATACCCCTCTTTTATGAAATGAATTAAGACTAAAGAACTGTTACGTTTGACGCTTCAGGACCTTTTTTTCCTTCATTCAATTCGAATTCTACGCTGTCTCCTTCATTCAACTCTCTGAATGAATCTCCTGCAATCGCAGAAAAATGTACGAAAATATCTTTTCCTCCATCTTCTGGAGTTATAAATCCAAATCCTTTTGCAGAATTAAACCATTTAACTTTTCCTGTTGTACGCATATTATTATATATATATTTCGATGTGAAAATAATGAATAGAATATTAATATCAAAATCTTAAAATAGGGGGGATTGTAAATTAAATTTCTGGTGTTTAATGTTGTTAAAACCTATTTAAACGAAGATTGTTAAGGTATAAAGAAGGAACTGCCTTAGGAAATATAAAACTGATAAAATGAATAAAGAGACGAATCCTGAAGAAACAACACCGATTGCAAATGATGACAGACCTAAAAAGAGGACTTATGAAGAGCCGGATAACCTGGGACTGGATGCTGACCAGTCTTCAGAAACCTTCTCTTTTTATAGTCATTTGAATACGGATAATGACCGTATTTCGGGGAATCCAGACGGGGAAGACGATGATCGGGACACCAATGAGCGCCCTGGTTATTCTCCATTGATGGATAAATAAGGAGTTTGGCATCATTTTTACAGTATACCATGTATAATATAAATACTATAGTTATGAAAAAGATATTTTCAGTAGCGGCATTGGCGATAATTTTATCTGCATGTTCAAACAATGCCAAGCAGGAGGCGATGATCAAGCAACAAGCGATTGTTGCCGTAAAAGACAGTCTGAGATTGGATAGTTTTAAAAGAGCAGATGCCCGGGAGAAAGAAAGATTGGCCATAGTTAAAGAAGAAAAAGCAAAACAAGAAAAAAGAACGCTTTTGCTTGCCGAACGAAATGAAGCCGCTGACAGAAGCAACAGAAATACAGCTGTTAATGAGGCTCCCGCTCCTGCAAAGAAAAAAGGCTGGAGTCAGGCAGCTAAAGGTGCTGTTATCGGTGCTGGAGCAGGCGCTTTGGGAGGTATTCTTATCGACAAAAAAGACGGTAGAGGTGCGATCATAGGTGGAGTTGTTGGTGCAGGTACGGGATATGTGATTGGTAGGGCACAGGACAGAAAATCAGGACGGGTGCAGCCTAAGAATTAATTATACACGTAGCTTTTAAAAAAGCCAGGCAAAAAATCTCCATGTTGGGATTTTTTGCCTGGCTTTTTTTATGGGATTTAAATTTATCCTCTTTTTTAAGCTTTGAATTGATTTTTTGGGGTTGCTAATGAAGAAATTGGTACGAGTCCCGTATTTTAAAATTGTAGAAAATTGCCCACAATGGGGCGGGTTTTGGGAAAATAAACCACTTGAAATAAAAAGCAATTGAGAAAATTTAAAATTAATAAAATGGAAGAAAACCCTATTGGAATGCTTGTTGGGGTAGTTTCATAGCCAAATGTGGCCTGTTCTTTTTGACTAATGGTGTATTGGCTTGGTTTTTTCCTTTATCAATTCGTAACCACGACCTAAAATGAAAATTCAATACACCTTATTACTTTTTATTCTTGTGTTTTTAAGCAGCTGTAAAAAGGATACTTCGCTGGACAACCTGTCCAATGTGATTCTTAAACGGGAAGGGCTTTTAAGAGTGGAATGTAATGATTGTGAGATAAATTATCAGGTTTATAGTAAAGCGTATAATGTAGAGATTGATAAGGGAAGTAATGACATTGCTTTTTTCTATTCAGGTGATTTTGACCTGAAGACTGAAGTGGTCTCAAAGAAGAATCAAAAGATCCGGTTAATGGTCATAGATGCTTTCGGCAGGATCATCTCTAATGAATTGAACACATGGTCTGAGGGCGAAGTTCGTAAGCAGACATTTATGATTAACATCAAATAAATCAATACCAATCGTTATTTAAGAGAAATTCTTTGTTTATAATTTAATAATGGACAAAGCTTAATTAGAGGTTTAACTAGAAAAAAATTATTATGTTTACAGATAGAATCGTTAGCAGCACAATGACCACCGAGGATCCTGAAACAGCGAATTCTCACTATTTGGACAAACTTTTATCCTGGAGTTCAGGAAAAAAATATAGTAAAGAATACATGGAAAGTAAACCGGATCATAAAAAAAGTATACTGATCGTCGATGATGAGCTAAGCATTCTTAAATTGTTGAGTTTCATTCTCGCTTCAGATTATGATCTGATCATTAAGAAGAGTGGAATCGAAGCCATCGCATGGCTGGAGGAGGGGAATGATCCGGATCTTATCATCTCCGATTTGATGATGCCTTATTTTGATGGCAGTACCCTGATCAGAAATCTTAAATTAAGTGGCTTTTACAGAAATACTCCCGTGATTTTATTGTCCGGTGCAGAAGATCTTGCAGATAAAGTAAAGCAAATGCCTTTTAAAATAGATAGCTACCTCGAGAAACCTTTTAACCCCGCAGTTTTAAAATCTCAAATTGCTCAACTCATAGCATAATGACAACGTCTATAATTAACCGCCCTCAAATAAACGCCAAAATTGTACATTTTGGAAAACTCCTTAAAGGAGTCATAGCGGAGGAGTTTGATGCCAATGTGGACCATATGGATGACCCACAGGACTTTAAGCGTTATCTTGATCAACAGTCTTTATTGACTTTACCTGATATCATCTTAATTGAGGTCGATGACAATAAAAATTGTTTTGACCAGATTAAAGAAATAAAAAAGAACCCTTTATTACAGGGGCTTATTATTGTGCTCTTAGGCATTAAAGAAGACCGAAACTGGAGAAAAAAGGCTTTGGATTTAAAAGTTAACGATTATTATACTTATCCATTTCCTCTGGAAGACTTCTGTGAAAGACTTAATTTTTTAGTTAAATTTAAGTTGATCAAACCTAAATTGATGGAATTGGCACAACAGGTAGAAGTTGAATACCAGATCCCATGGGCAAAACGTGCATTTGACCTGATTGCTTCAGGAATGGCGCTATTATTTTTATTCCCGGTTTTTATTGTAGTCGCCATATTTATTAAACTCGAATCTAAAGGAGCTGTAATTTATAAAAGTAAAAGGGTGGGCGCAGGTTATAAGATCTTCGATTTTTACAAGTTTCGCTCAATGAGAAGTGATGCTGATAAAATGGTAGAAGCGATGGCCGACCTCAATCAATACGCCAGTGAGTCTGATAACAAGAATGGTAAAGCAGCTTTTGTGAAGTTTAAGGATGATCCCCGCATCACCAAGCTGGGTTCCTTTTTAAGGAAAACAAGTATTGATGAATTGCCACAACTGATCAATGTTTTCATTGGCGATATGTCGTTGGTAGGGAACAGGCCATTGCCATTATATGAAGCGGAACAACTGACCACCAATGAATGGTCTACGCGGTTTCTGGGCCCTGCCGGATTAACCGGTTTATGGCAAATCAGTAAACGTGGGAAGAAAGACATGTCTGAAACAGAACGTAAAGAACTGGATAATTACTATGCGGATAATTATTCGATTCTGCTTGATTTAAAGATCATATTGAAAACCATACCTGCCTTGATTCAAAAGGAAGAGGTGTAACCACATTTTATTCCCAATACTGTTATTAAACTAAACATACAATAAACGCTTAAACAAAATTCCATTAAACATATTGAATCATGAAAAACCTTTTTAAAATAGCATTAATAGCCTTAATATTTATAAATTTCAGTACGTATGCTCAGGAGTCCATCATCGGAGAGATTAAATATGCTGACTTAGAGAAATATATCGCTCTTGCAAAACAAAATTATCCAAGAAGAAAGGCCATGAATGAAACTGTGGTAAAAGCGAAGGCTGAGCTGCCTATTACTGCACTTTCTTACCTTGATATATTTAACGGTTCTTACTTCTACAGACCTCAGCAAAAAACAGTTCTTGATCCGATAAACCCTTATAATGTAAATGGATTTCAATTTGGAATTAACGTTAACCTGGGTTCTTTTCTTCAAAAACCTTTCGCTGCAAAAAAAGCTAAATCTGATTATAAAATTGCTCAGTATCAGGCCGAAGAATATGAACTGGGACTTGCTGTTGAGGTAAAGAAAAGATATTATGTTTATATTCAACAAATAAGTCAATTGAAAATTTATACCCAAAGTGTTCAGGACAATAAGAATGTTGCTGATAACCAGTTGTATAAATTTGAAAAAGGAGAGATTACATTAGATACCTATAATCAATCAAGAATAAATCTTACTAATGCCAACACTTCAAAAATTCAGGCTGAGGTAAATTTATTAGGTGCGAAGGATGCATTAGAGGAAATCATAGGGGTGAAACTTTCTGAAGTAAAATAGATAATTATTTTTAAAACCTTATAATGGATATTAAAGCATTTTTAAAACTTCTGAACAAATATAAATGGCTGCTGGTACTGGTACCGGTAGCTGCAGCTGTCATCACTTTTTTTCTAGTAAAGAATCTTCCAAAAGAATACAGTTCAGAAGCTCAGATTGCAACAGGGTTGGTAGACCAATCTAAACAGGTGGTCGCTGCAGGGAATCAGAATGCTGATTTCTTCAAAATAAACCAGCAGTTTTCCAATATTATTGAAAGAATGAAAATGAGAAAAATCATGAGCATTCTTTCTTATAATTTAATTCTGCATGACCTTGAAAACCCAAAAGATTCTTTTACTCCATATAGTAAAAAAGTAGACTCTCTCAATGATAACCAACGTCAGGAGGTGATCCAGCTTTTTAAAGAAAAATTACAGACCAAGCGGGTAATTACCGTAGCTGATAACAAAGGAAAGTATAAGCTTTACGATATCCTGGGTTCTATGGGCTATAATAAGGAGGATCTCGAAAAGAAACTCAGCATCTACAGACCGGATAACAGTGACTTTATCAATGTGTATTATATTTCACAAAACCCTAAGCTTTCTGCATTCCTGGTGAATACGCTATCTATAGAATTCATCAATAACTATGGCGTAGATGTAAATACCAATCAGAATAATTCAATAGAATTATTAGACTCTCTTTTGAAAAAGAAGGAAGCAGGGATGAATCAAAAGAACGCAGCCCTGAAAGAATTTAAGATGAAGAATGGGGTACTGAATCTGGATAAGCAATCCGAAATTGTGTATACACAGATTTCTCAGAATGAAGAACGTAAAGCTCAGGCCATTCGTGAGATTCAATCTAATCAGAATGCCATTATCGATATTGATGCCAAACTCAGAGGCCGTGATAACTTTTCAGGAGGAAACTCCACGGTAGATAATAAAGAGATCGTAAATCTGAAGAATCAGCTGAAAATTGCCAATGACGCTTATATCGATGGAAATTTTAAGGTCAGTGAAAAGAAAAAGATGGATTCTTTATCCAGGATCATTGATCGGTTAAGTAGCAGAATATCTGATGATAATGTAACTAACCCACAAGCTTCAAGACAAGGACTGGTTCAACAGAAACTTGCTTTGGAGACAGCAGTGAGTCAGGCGAAGGGGAGCATCAGGTCAATTGACAATGAATTGTCGATGTTAAAAGCAAAATACAATACGATGGTTCCGTTTGATGCCGGGATTCAGAATTTTGAGCGCGATGCGGAACTGGCGACAAAAGACTATATGGCATCCCTGGATTCCTATAACCAGACCAGAACCGAGCAAAATATTGCCCTGAAACTTCAGTTGGCTCAAATCGGACTGGAAGGTGCTGCTTTGCCTTCAAAAGGGATTATGTATGTTGCACTTTCGGGAATTTCAAGTTTTTTTGTTTGTTTTGCCGGGATAGTAGTATTGTTCCTTTTGGACAATAACATTCGTGATGCAAGACAATTGGAAGCGGCTACTAAATCGCGCGTATTAGGGAGTTTGAATTACATGAACAATACAGACCTAAGCATGCGGAATATCTGGAGTGATAATAAGAACAATCCGGAATATACAGCTTACCGGGATTTGTTGAGGTCGCTAAGGTTTGAAATTTCAAATGCTTTTGAAAAAGACGATACTAAAATTCTAGGGGTAACCAGTTTGACTGACAAAGAAGGGAAATCTTTTATATCGAGTAGCTTGGCTTACGCATTTGCGATGATTGGCAAGAAAGTTTTATTGGTTGGCGGAGAAACAGAAGTGGTAAAATCAAACTCCAAAGAACTTGCTTTACGACAGGATTTTGAAACGTTTTTAGTAAAGCGACAGATTCAGACTGAAGATTTGATTACGGTATTGAATAAGAACGATAATAACTCTTCGCTGCTTGAAATGCAGAATGCGAAAAACCTAAAAGCTGGTTTCGAGGTGTTAAGGGAAGAATTTGATGTCATTATCATCGATGTAAATAGCTTACGTGATGTCAATATTGCCAAAGAATGGCTGCTGTTTACCGAAAATAATATTGCCGTGTTTGAATCTGGTAAACCGATCGCAGATCAGGACAAAGAGTTGGTGGATTATATTCAAGAACGACCTGGTTTTATCGGTTGGGTTCTTAATAAGATCGTATTGCATAAAATAAAGTAGTCATATTTATATCAGTGGTTTTTTTAAATTTTTAAAATTTTGCCATTCGAAAATAACTGAACATTATAACGATCACAATGATCCGATTTTTATCATCCTTATCACAAACGTGGCGGACAGTGATTTTTTCTGTATTCGGGTTGCTACTCTCACTGGTTGTGAGTCTTTTAACCTTTGCTTCACCGGTAGCTCCAATGATACTAATTGTTGGGGCATTGATGGTTATATTCATTATTTTTCTATTTAAAGATCCGTCAATAGGCCTTACTGCATTGACGGTTTATTGTTTTGTTTTCGGGATATTTGCCCGGGAGATCGGAGGCATACCTTATGGGATTGGCATCGAAGTTTTCCTGTTGCTGATTTGGATAGCAGTAATTATTTTAAACCGTCAATTCAATTGGAAAAGCCTCAATAACAATTTAACAAAGCTCATGTTGATTTGGTTCCTCATTAGTTTTGCCGAAATCATCAATCCTGCAGGAGCAAGTGTAATGGGCTGGCTGCAGGAAATCAGAAGCACCGGACTTTTTCCAATTTTGATTATACCACTGGTCTTTTTGTTGTATAATTCCAGAAAAAAGCTAGATCTGTTTTTAATCGTCATACTGTCTTTATCTTTTCTGGCAACTTTAAATGGGCTGAAGCAGCAGTTTATAGGCTTGTCGGCAGGTGAACAACGCTTTTTAACAGAAGGTGGCGAAATTACCCATGTTTTATGGGGCGTTCTCCGGGTGTTCTCTTTCTATAGTGATGCGGGACAATTTGGTGCATCTCAGGCCTCATTTACACTCATGGCGATTGTATTGGCTGTTGGACCTTACCAGTGGTGGAAGCGGTTAATTTTGTTAACTGCTGCTGGTCTTTTTTTTTATGGAATGTTGATCTCCGGAACGAGGGGTGCTTTTTTTGCTTTAATTGTTGGGGCATTCTTTGCAATCTTTCTTACCAAAAATATCAAAGTATTGTTTGCCGGGCTGACCGTTGCATTGCTGTTTATTGGTTTTCTTAAATATACTTATATTGGAAATGGGAATTATCAGATTTATCGGCTACGCACGGCATTAGATCCAAAGGAGGCTTCTTTAAACGTGCGGATCGCCAACCAGAAAATCATCGGACAATACCTCGCCTCGCGTCCATTTGGAGGTGGATTGGGGGTCATCGGGACCTGGGGGAAAGAATACAATAGAGACAAGTACTTATCTACGGTAGAACCCGATAGTTACTGGGTGAAAATCTGGGCAATGTATGGTATCGTAGGATTCACCATTTGGTTTTGTATGATCATGTATATTTTGGGGCAATGCTGCGGGATCATATGGAACATCCGTAACGAAGGTTTAAGGTATAAAATGATCGCGATGATGTCTGCCTGCGCAGGGATATTCTTTTGTAGTTATGGAAATGAGGTGATGAATGCGATGCCTTCTTCGTTGGTGGTATCTATTTGTCTTGCTTTTATTTTCCTGAGTCCTAATTTTGACGATAAACCCGAAACATAATGCCATTTGAGATTTTTTTACTTCCCGGTCTGATCTGTTTTGCCATTGCCTTTTTCATGCAAATAAAAAAGAAAAAATAACATGCCTGGAAAGTTGAATAAACGTTAGATTTTAATAAATATGTCCATAATCGATAAAATTAAAAATAATCCAAGGTTAAAAAAGTTAGCGCATCGCTTGTTAATACCTGCGAATGACCACAGACCGAGGTTATGGGTCAGGTGGTTCCTGAACCCTTTTAAACACAAAAAGGGAAAGGGGAGTATTGTGAGGTATAACAGCAGGATGGATGTTTTTCCATTTAACGATTTCCAATTGGGAGAGAAATCGGTAATAGAGGATTTTGTGACAATAAATAATGGCGTAGGAGATGTGCTGATTGGAAACCATACGATGATTGGCATTGGAAGTGTAGTTATTGGCCCGGTAAAGATTGGCCATAATGTAATGCTTGCTCAGCATATTGTGGTTTCCGGATTAAATCATGGTTATGAAGATGTTAGCCTGCCTCCAAGCAGGCAAAAGGAAATACGTAAACAAATTATCATTTCTGATGATGTCTGGATTGGTGCAAATAGCGTGATTACAGCGGGTGTGAGGATTGGAAAACACGTCGTAATAGGAGCCGGAAGTGTGGTAACGAAAGATGTGCCTGATTTTTGTGTTGCTGTAGGGAACCCGGCCAGAATAGTGAAAAAATATTCAGCGGAGGATCAGTCATGGAAAAAAATATAATTTTAATTGTCAAATGATCAGTAGAGATATCATCATAATTGGGCAACAGGCCTGGGATACAGATATTGGTAGTAATTGTAAAAATATAGCACTTGAACTTTCAAAGAACAATAGGGTATTATATGTCAACTCACCTCTGGACAGAATTACGCTTTATAAAAAGGGTGCAGATCCTAAAGTTCAAAAGAGAATAGCAGTGATTAAGGGGAAATCTGAGGCCTTAATCCAAATCGGGGAAAACTTGTGGAACCTGTATCCGGACTGCTTGGTGGAATCCATCAATTGGGTTAAAAATAAAACCTTGTTTAATTATTTAAATAAACGTAATAATATAAAATTTGCCGGTAGTATTCTGAAAGGGATGGAGGAGCTCAATTTCAAAGATTACCTGTTGTTTAATGACAATGAGATATTCAAGGGATTTTATTTAAACAGTTTATTAAATCCTTTTTTGAGCATTTACTATTCCAGAGATTATATGCTTGCCGTTGATTACTGGAAAAGACATGGGGAAAGACTGGAGCCCCTGCTGATTGCCGGTAATGATATTTGCATGGCGAATTCGGCTTATCTGGCAGATTACTGCAAAACTTACAATGATAACTCCTATGATGTTGGGCAGGGCTGTGATCTGGAAATCTTTATAGAGAACAAGACCGCTGAGAAGCCGGAAGAACTGAAAGGAATCACTACTCCTATTATAGGCTATGTAGGCGCATTACAGAGCATTCGTCTGGATATTCCGCTGATCAGGTATATTGCGGAACAACGGAAGGATTGGACTATTGTATTGGTCGGGCCGGAAGATGAAGATTTTAAAAATAGCGAACTGCATCAGTTGGAGAATGTGGTATTTACCGGTATTAAACCGATGGACGCGCTCCCACTATATATGCAGTATTTTGATGTATGCATCAATCCTCAGTTGGTGAACCAGGTGACCATTGGTAATTATCCACGAAAGGTGGATGAATATCTTGCCATGGGCAAACCGACAGTAGCTACAGCAACGAGGGCAATGGATATTTTCAAGGACCACGTCTACCTTTCGGATTCAAAAGAAGATTATATTTCGCTTATTGTAAGGGCATTGGCAGAAGATTCTGTTACTTTACAGGAGGATAGAAAAACTTTTGCCACCAGCCATAGCTGGGAAAATTGTATTAAAAAAATAAATCAGGCAATTCAAATGACCATTGATCATCAATAAATCTACGCAATGAACTTATTATACCTTCTTCTGGCAATAGTACAGGTCCTGATCGGATTGCACTTTATCATGCCGCTCATTTTATGGATCGCCGGCCGTTTTATTGGAAAAAAGAAACCTGCGGGACAAGTGTATGAGGCTGATTATGCCGTTATTGTGACCGCTTATCAGCAGGTAACTTTGATTCCACTTGTGGTAGACTCCATATTGAAATCAAATTACGCGAGTTATATTATTTACGTTGTTGCGGACAATTGTGACATCAGTGGTTTGAAGTTTGATGATCCCAGAGTGGTGATCCTGCGTCCCCCTGAAGTGTTGGCAAGTAATACAAAATCACATTTTTATGCCATTGACCGTTTTGAACGGGCACATGAGCGTTTAACGATTATCGACAGTGATAACCTTGTTCATGCGGAGTATTTTAATGCTTTAAATAAAGCCTTTGATCAAGGCTACCAGGCTGTGCAAGGGGTCAGGGCTGCAAAGAACCTGGATTCGACCTATGCCTGTCTGGATGAGGCGGGAGATATCTATTACCGTTTGGTAGATCGGAAACTGATGTACGAAGCCGGATCTTCGGCTGCATTGTCTGGTTCGGGAATGGCTTTTACCTTGCAACTATATCGGTCATGTCTGGAAAAAAATGAAATATCGGGTGCAGGTTTTGACAAAATTCTTCAGTATGAAATTCTGAATAGGGGAGAGCGGATTGCTTTTGCAGAGGAGGCGATTGTTTATGATGAAAAAACGGCAAAAACGGATCAATTGGTCAATCAGCGCTCCAGGTGGATCAATACCTGGTTTAAATATCTTTATCTTGGATTTAAGCTGATGCTGAAATCTGTTTACAGATTAAACTGGAATCAGTTTTTATTTAGCATACTTCTGGTAAGGCCACCCTTATTTATGTTGCTGATTATTTCTTTTCTGCTGTTTGTTGCTGATTTATTTTTAATGCCCTTGTTTGCTTTGTATTGGGTAGTCGCGATCGCGGTATTCTTTACCTTCGTATTTCGCGCATTGTCACATTTCAAAGCAGATGAAAAGATATACAAGTCGTTGAAAAATGCACCTCTTTTCATATATTTTCAGCTCCTGGCTTTATTGAAAGTAAGAAAAGCAAATAAGATTTCTGTGGCAACGGAACATTATTATGAAGAGAAAATAAGTAAATAGAACTCAGGTCTTAATTGAAAATTGATGAAAACTAAACTTCGCATCGGGATAGAAGTACAACGGATATTCAGGGAAAAGAAACATGGTATGGAAGTGGTAGCCTTAGAGCTGATCCGTGAGTTACAGAAACTGGATACTTATAATGAGTACATTCTTTATGCACGCAAAGATGTGGATGAAAAGTGCTTGTCGGAGACTGCGAATTTCAAGATCAGGTCTCTTCCTGCACGTTCTTATTTTACCTGGGAACAATTCACTTTACCTGCAGCCATAAAAGAAGATAACCTGGATTTTCTTCACTCCACCTGTAACACCTCCGCATTGCGCTTACCGGTGCCAATGATGCTGACGCTACATGACATTATCTATCTCGAAAAAACAGATTTTAAAGGCACTGCTTACCAGAATTTCGGTAATTTATATAGAAAATTCGTGGTGCCAAAAATCGTCGATAAAAGTAAATTGATCATCACGGTCTCCAATTACGAGCGTGAGGTGATTTTAAACAGGTTAAATTTGCCGGAAGATAAAGTGAAGGTGATTTACAATGCGGTTAGTCCGAAATTTAATACCTCCTATTCCTCAGATCGGTTAGACCGTTTCCGGAAAGATCATCATCTGCCTGGAGATTTTATCCTTTTTTTGGGGAATACCGCACCGAAAAAGAATACCGTTAATGTGATCAAAGCCTATATTGACTATAAGGAGGCCATCCCAGATGGTTTGCCTCTGGTCATTCTTGATTATGATAAAAAATTGGTTTTTGAACTGTTGGCAAAGCTCGGTAAGCAGCAATTTGAAAAGGACTTTATTTTTCCGGGTTATATTGCCTCTGAAGAGATGCCACTGCTGTATAATATCAGCAGGTTATTCTTATATCCTTCTTTAAGAGAGAGTTTCGGATTGCCTTTATTAGAGGCAATGGCATGTGGAGTGCCGGTTATTACCTCGAACACCTCTTCTATGCCAGAGATCGCGTCGGATGCTGCCTTATTTGTTGATCCTTTGGATTATCGGCAGATCAAAGATCAGATCATAGCCATCCTGAATGACAAGGAACTGGAGTCTCAATTGAAAGAAAAAGGACTTAAAAGGGCCTCAAATTTCACCTGGAAATCAGCTGCAGAGCAGTTGCTTTCGGTTTATAATTCATTATCTATCTCCTAAAATTAGAACCAATGTCTATCAGACCATTAAAAATCCCTTCTTATATTGAAGCTCAGAAATATGATGCGCAATGGTTTTTAGACCATGTCGCAGAAATTCGTGAAGGGATACAGAAACTTCATTCTGATGAGCCTGACGTAACCGTTAGTATTCCTGCTTACAATGAGGAAGGATCTATTCTGAAAAACTTATGGTCCTTGTCTAAAACGATTACGAATCAGAAAGTCGAGATATTGGTAGTGAATAATAATTCCAGTGACCGCACTCAGGAATTAATAGAACTTTCCGGAGCAAACTGGATTATCGAAAAAGAGCAGGGGGTAAGGCATGCCAGGAATTCGGGATTGGCGGCTGCTAAAGGGAAAATTATCCTGAATGCAGATGCGGATTCTATTTATAGTCCTTATTGGGTAGATTTACTTTCGTTACCCTTAAAAGACAATTCGATAGCTTGTACCTACGGACGTTTTGCTTTTATTTCTGAGGGGCCATCGAATCGGTTTAACTATTTCTTGTATGAAACCATGGGTGATATTTTCAAAGGAGTATTGCAAAGAAATAAGGACGAAGCAATGTATGTTTATGGCTGTAGTTCTGCTTACAGAAAGGAACAAGGCTTGTTGGTGGAGGGCTATAACCATCCTCCAAATGCAAACGAAGATGGTTATCTGGCGCTTAAATTGAGAAGTCAGTTTGGAAAACTTCATAAAATCACTTCCAACCGGTCCCTGGTCTGGACTTCGGACAGGCGTTTGATGGAGCAGGGTGGACTGTTTAAAGCGTTCCTTGCAAGGCTGAAATTTCTTTTTGGATAGTCCTTAATTTCCAGTTAATAATTTTATTTTGTGATGGGAAGAACGCATACCCCGCTGTCTTTGGCCATTCGGTTATAAATCTCCCCGTTTTATTTTTTTTTAAGTGGAATGCTAATCTGGTTATGCATGTGAACGTGTGGAATATATTCCTCAATATTAATTGGATATTAAATAATAATTAATCTGCCTGTCATTCTTTAGCGCGTATCCTCGGCTTTTTCATCTTGGATTGTAATCTTAGTGTCATAATAAAATTTATTTTAACAGTCCGATTCTGCTTAAAAACGAGGAAAATATTCCCCATATCAATGCTTCGGCCATTTTCGAATAAAAGCAAAAGCAGGAGCATGGTTTGCTGCCCTCACTTATTTGTTTAAAATTTATTAAAATTGCGACTACAAGGGATTGTAATAGAAATATTTAATTTATGGTAAATACCTCAAGAATGCATTTGATTTTATGTGCATTATTTATTTTATGCGCGTGCAAGAAGAATCCTTCCATTGGAGCTGAAGTTGAAAATCCTGTCGTAGATGTGCCGGTGATTCCAAAACCTCCGAAAGATACGACCAATATTCCTGGAGATGCTAAAATATTTGAAGTAGGAACAGGTTCCGGAAACCTTTCTATTGATGGAAAGACATTGAAACTTACTGGGAATTCAGTGATAAAGATTAAAGGAGGATCCTATGATGACATCCAAATCTCTAATATCTCCGTTGAAAATGCAGCTGTATTTATCTTAAATAACGGTCTGGTCGAATTGGTCGGAAACAGACAGATGACACTTTCGAACTTAAAAAATGTTACTGTTTCCGGTAACGGAACACCGGGGATTAGTAAAGGTTTCGTTTTTAGAGATAAAAGCTCGGATGGAGCCTCGATACAATTGAGGAATGACATTAATGATTTCACTTTAAAATACGTTTCCTTCTCCAATGTAAATACGTATAATGCCATACAATATGATTCTCAAAAGATCTATAACGGATCGGAAAGTTCGTATTCGAAGAATTTAAAGTTTCTCTATATTGATTGTGAGAATACCGGAACCTTGATGAGGTTTAGAGGATCTGTGGAGAATGGTACCATCAGCGGTCTCGTGAGAAATATAGAAATCGGTTATGTGAATTTTAAAAACTCCAGAAGTGTAGGAAGCGTTGTGGCATTAGAGAATGTGGATTCTTACGACATCCACAACAATACCGTTCAGGATGTGAATCAGGACAATAGCAACCACAATGGGATCTTTTATATACAGGGTAGTGGTAAATTTTATAATAATAAAATAAAAAACCATCAGGGGAATGCCATCCGTGCCTGGGCATATAGTATCGGAACCTCTCCCAAAGAGATTTTGATTTTTAATAATATCGTGATTAACTCCAGACAATACGGCGCCTTTGAATTACAAGCTTTCGATAGGAACATCATGTCAGGCAAAACCACATTCGTGAATGCGAAGGTATTTAATAACACCTGTGGGAATTTATTACCTAAGGGAGCATTTCCTGCCCAGGTACTTGATTTGTACGGTTTGAAAGGTGGAAAGTGTGATATCTTTAATAATTTAGGGTATAACTTTACACTAGTGGGGCAAAATAATACCAATTTCATTTGGAACGATATGGGAGCTCTGCCGCCGGATGCTTTTAATAATAAATATTTTAAATCTTCTGGAGAAGCAGGAATTGCGGATGAGAATCAATTGCAACTCTATTCCAGTTCACCTGCAAAAAATTCAGGCGCTTCATTGGCCAGCCAAAATTTCCAGTCGCCGGTAAGTCCTGCTATTAATCTCGATATCTATAACAACCCAAGATCTGCCTCTAAACCTTCTGCAGGAGCGGTTGAATAAGGAATGTTAATTTTTATATAAGGAAATCCCTCCAGCCATTTTTGGTTGGAGGGATTTTTTGTTCAAAGTGGTTTTCGCATTGCTTTTGTTGATTTTAGGAATGGCTTCCACTGTTGATCAATTTGAAGCTTTACTTTAATGAGACATTTGCTGATTTGGTCTGTTTATTGCATTTGCGGTTTGTAGTCTGGGTTCAGGCTATTTTTTATCACAAATTAGATCGTTAAATGTATTTTAGTATTTTTTATCTGCGGAGAGTTGTCATGCTAAGCTTTAATTCTACATCTTTGAGATGAATATTTTTAAATTTATCCCTATCATTTTAAATTTCACCACAGATACCCTATTATAAATGGTCTCACTCTTCAGAAAACTGTTTTCCATATTTAAGAATATGCATTTTCAATCTCTATTGGGAAATGCAGTTATGGCAGGCTTTGGTATGATTACGCTTGCTATTTTGTATCGCGGACTTTCGGCTACAGATATTGGTACTTACATTTTCTTTTTGACAGCCATAGGCTTAATTGATACACTTAGAGTAGGCTTTTTAACCACTACTTTTGTGAAATTTTACACAGGTACAGAAAAAGAAAGAGGAGAGGCGGTTGCAGGTGCCTCCTGGGTGATCGCTCTCTTAATTACGGTGTTTCTATTTTTGTTAAATATTCCTGCCTATTTCATCGCGAGTCATGTGAGTAATGAAGGATTGGTTCTGTTTTTAAAATACTTCTCTATCATTTCTGTGATGACCTTGCCCACTTTTATGGCGAATTGTGTGGTTCAGGCCGACAAAAGGTTTGATCGTTTGTTGTGGCTAAGGGTGATGACCCAGGGTTCTTTCACATTAATCGTTTTTATTTTGGCCTTAATGGGGAAACTGTCAATTGATACCGTTGTTGGCGGTTATTGTCTTTCCTATTTTGTGTCGGGGATTTTGGTTTTTATACTGAAATGGACGATGATCCGATCGATCAAAAATGCAGAAAAGCCAACGGTTTTAGAGCTGTTTCATTTTGGTAAATATAGCATGGGAACCAATATTGGCGCCAACCTGTTTGGTGTGACGAACACTTTTGTGATCAATTTCCTGATCGGACCTGCTGCATTGGCGATGTATAATCTTGGCGGCAAACTCACTCAGCTGATTGAAATTCCGCTTTCCAGTTTCGGCGCAACTGGAATGCCGATTCTTTCCTCGTATTATAACCGGGGGGAAAAAGAGGAAATGATGTACACCCTTAAAAAATTCATTGGAATGATAACCATCGCCCTGGTTCCTGTGGTCATTATGGCAGTTGTCTTTGCTGAACCTATTATTCGTCTTATTGCCGGAAAGGGCTATATCGATAACGAGACACCAAACCTTTTCAGGATGTTCATGATCATTGCACTTCTTTATCCTGCAGACCGCTTTTTTGCACTGGCTTTGGATGTCATTCATCAGCCTAAAGTGAATTTTTATAAAATTCTGGTGATGCTGGCCGTGAATATCTCCACTGTCTTCCTGGGGATTTCTCTCTACCATTCTGTTTATACCATTGCTATTGCCTCTATATTCCCAACGCTGATCGCGATTTTAATGACGTACTATCCCTTATATAAATACTCGAAATTTAGCTTTTGGAGCATGTTTATCATTGGCTATAAAGAAATAATTGTATTTTTAAAGCAGATGAGCAAAGCGCTATTAAGTAAGGGATGATAAAAAATGAGGTAACCTGGAAAGTTTATATGTAAAACAAATACAAAATAATGAGTAATAAGATCTCTGTAATATTAGCTTGCGATAATCATTATGCAACATTGCTTTCCGCATTGCCGAAGTCTGTGAAAATGAACCGTCATACAGACATCTTAGAGAAGATTAAAATGTTCTTTAAATAGGACCCGGGTGGGGGGACCGACCGGCATAAAGATTAATTATAATTGAAGTTCAGTGAACCGAAGAACATATTTAAAAAGCGCCTTAATTTTGGGGAGTCTGGGCATGGCCTCACTTTCTGTTTTTAAATGGATAGACATTACCAAACCAGTTGATCCTGCGCTTTTATGGAGCAAAAAGGATATTATAGGAGAACTTGCAGAGCTCATTATTCCCGAGACAGATACTCCGGGGGCAAAGTCTGCAGGTGTACCGGATTATATTATAAATGTGCTGCTGAACTGTATGGACATTAAGAAGCAAAATAAGTTCTGCACTGGGGTTAAAGATTTGGAAGCATATTCCATCAATAATTATGGGAAGAAATTCCTGGATTGCAGTGCAACAGAGCGATTAGAAGTCTTTGATTATTTTGCACAGCATGCTGGGTTTTCCTATCGGATTTTAAATAGAATTAACAATAAGTTTTTTGGCGAGCCTTTCTACTTAACGCTTAGAGATTTAACCATTGAAGGATATTGTATGTCGGAAAAGGGGGCAACCCAAGGGCTGGCCTATGATTACATTCCCGTTAATTACAATGCCTGCATTCCTTTACAACCAAATCAAAAATCCTGGGCGACCAAGTAACTATGTATATAAGCGGGAATATAAAAGAGCTAAACACCTACGACGCGATCGTCATAGGCTCAGGTATCAGCGGTGGCTGGGCAGCGATGGAACTTTGCAAGAAAGGACTTAAAACCCTGCTCCTTGAACGTGGGAGGGATGTGGAACACATTAAAGATTATCCAACGGCGAACCTCAATCCATGGGATTTCAAATACGGTCTTAACAATACCCTGAAAGACAGAGAAATTGATCCGGTACAAAGTAATTCTTATGATCCTTCTACCAAGCATTTTTATGTAAGCGATGCCGATCATCCTTATATTCAGGAGCAACCTTTTAACTGGTTGAGAGGTTATCAGGTAGGTGGACGCTCCCTGGTTTGGGGCCGACAATGTTACCGCATGAGCGACCTTGATTTTTCTGCCAATCTCAAAGAAGATATTGCCGTGGACTGGCCGATCAGGTATCAGGATATTGCACCATGGTATAGCTATGTAGAATCTTATATTGGAGTTAGTGGCCAGAAGGAAAATCTGACGCAGTTACCAGATGGGGAATTTTTGCCCCCTATGGAGTTAAATTGTATCGAGAAACATCTGGCGGACTCTTTGAAAAAAAATGAGTATAACAGACTACTGACGATTGGCAGAGTCGCCAATCTAACCAGGGGCTGGGATCATCGCGGACCTTGCCAAAACAGGAATCTATGTCACAGGGGCTGTCCATTTGGTGGATATTTCAGTAGCAATAGCTCGACCATACCGGCAGCGGTAGCAACTGGAAACCTGACCTTAAGACCTTTTTCTATTGTTACCGAAGTCTTGTTTGATCCGGAAAATCAAAAAGCGAAAGGGGTGAGGGTCATTGATGCATTGAGCAATGAGGTCTATGAATTTTATTCGAAAGTCCTGTTTATAAACGCCTCAACGATTGCTACTGCAGGGCTCTTGTTAAATTCTGTGTCTCCTCGTTTTCCAAACGGCTTTGGGAATGACAGCAACCAGGTTGGACACAATCTGATGGATCATCATTCTTCTGCAGGTGCCTATGGTCTTCATGACCAGTTTAAAGAGCTATATTATAAAGGACGAAGACCTTGCGGTTTTCTAATTCCCAGGTATAGAAACCTGAAGGATGGAGAGGAACTTGATTTTAAACGGGGATATAATATTCAAGGACATGGTGAGCGGCAGGAGTGGCTAGACAGGTCTCATAATCTGAATGGATTTGGAAAGGACTTTAAAGCTCAGCTGACTAGTCCCGGCGACTGGACCATATGGATGGCCGGCTGGGGAGAATGCCTGCCTTATTATGAGAATAGAGTTGCACTGGATGATTTGAAAAAAGATAAATGGGGGCAGCCACTCCTCAAAATTGATTTCTCTTTTAAAGAGAATGAAAACAAGATGATGGTCGATATCCAAAATACTTCTGCTGAAATGTTAGAAAATGCAGGTTTTAAAGGGGTTGAAGTCTTTAATTACAAAAAGCCGGGTGGAACAACAGTTCATGAAATGGGAACTGCCCGTATGGGGCACGATCCGAAAACCTCTGTTTTAAATAAGTTTAATCAGGTGCATGCGGCAAGAAATGTTTTCATTACCGATGGAAGTTGTATGACTTCCTCTAGTTGCCAAAATCCCTCATTAACTTACATGGCACTCACGGCCAGAGCCTGTGATTTTGCGTCCCGTCAGTTGAGAAATGGTGGCTTGTAATTTTGGCTTATAATTTGACTACGTATTTAGGAAATCCATTTAGATAAATGATCAAATCGCCTGCCTCCAATATGTTAAAAAAGAACTTAGTACTGCTTTCCTATGGAAGAATATCAGAGTATCAAAGAGCAATATTTTCAATTTTAAGTTTTTACTCCTGGTCTGATAAAGCGGATCTAAAAATGATCAGGACCATAGTTTATACAGATGATCCGTCATTTTTTAAGCAGTATCTGAGTCATTTAGAGATCGAGTACGTGATGCTGACCGAAGAATTACTGTTGGAAATGTTAGGAGATTCGGATTATATTCACCGTCGGAAAGTAGGTGTTATAGACCTGACTTTTAAAAAATACCCTGTTGAACAGTTGTTGTTTATTGATTCCGATACTTTTTTTATTGGGAATCCCACAAAGATGCTGAATGGATTTTCGGAAGGAATAAGCTTTATGCACAAAAGGGAGTATAACTTTGAAGAAGGATTGCAGCATTTTAGCGCTTTCAATCAGGGAAAGTATCCCAAAGCATTTATTAATTATATCTCAGGTCGGGATTTTGTGATCAACAGCAGAACTGAGCGTTTTAGTAAATATGATTATAGCTGGAATTCAGGAGTTTTAGGATTGAATGCTGCATTCTCTGCCTGTATTCCTGATGTATTTAAGCTTACGGATGAGTTTTATGCGAATTCTCATTGGTTTATTAGTGAGCAACTGGCATTTGCATTAATTTTACAGAAAACGACGACAATTATCCCAACTGAAGAAATTGTACTGCATTATTGGGGTAAAAGGCAAAAGACTTTAATGGATGCATTTATCGTTGATTTGTTCTCTAATCAAATCAGTGAATTAATGGAAAAAAGCTATTTTAGAGCTTTAACTTATAAAGCGAAGAAGAAAGTAGAAGATGACCTGATTCTGGAACAGGCAGTGCTGGCTTTAGCTCAGAAATACTGGATGTATGGTTTGAGGAAAAGTTTGCAGGTCATTTTACGCAATCCTGTGCGCTTAGCTTCTTATAAAGAGCTGTTGTTTGCAGTAAAGACTAAGTCTTGATGCTGATTTAAATTTTTTGAAATTTAAGGATAAAAAAATGTTGTTATAAAAGGTTTGTTTCTAAATAAAACAGGATGTTATTCAATTTAAAAGTTACTTTAATTAGATTTTCATGCGTATAGCTAATATTATAATCGCGCATAAGAATCCTGCACAGCTGGAACGCCTGATCAGGAAAATGCAACATGAGATGTTTGATTTCTATATCCACATTGATAAAAAAATCGATATTGAAAATTTTTTATATTTAAAGCAAATTAAGGGGGTTCATTTTATACACCATAGGGTTGTTTGTAATTGGGGTGGACATAGCACCTTAGAAGCCATGCTGAATTCTTTAAAAGAGGTATTGTCAAATGATCAGCGTTATTCTTTTTATAACTTGTTAAGTGCTCAGGACTATCCTCTGAAAAAGAATGAAGAACTTTATGACTTTCTTGTAAATAACAGCAAGAAGTCATTTGTGTTTTACGAAACAGAGGAGCAGTCTGACTGGTGGAGTAATGCCATTCAACGGTATCAAAAGTATCACCTCACTGACTTCAACTTTTTTGGAAGATATTTGATGGAAAGAGTGATGAATAAGGTGCTTCCCCTTCGGAAGTTTCCATTGTCTCTGAAGCTGTATGGGGGGAGCAAAGCCAGCTGGTGGACGCTTAACCATGAATGTGCTACCTATCTCTCGGAATTTTTTAACCAGAAGAACGGGTTGAACAAATTCCTGAAATTTTGCTGGGGAACAGACGAATTTGTCATCCCGACTATTCTGCTGAATTCACCGTTGAAAGATCAGATTGTAAACGATAATCTGAGATATATCCATTTTCCGGAAGGAAAGGCTAATCCTAAAATACTGGAACTGGAAGATCTGACTTCGATGCTCAACTCAAATATGTTTTTTGCCAGGAAATTTGATGCGCCTGTCAGTGATGGTCTTCTGGATCAAATCGATCAGCATACCCGTTGATCAATTGGTTTTATTTAACTCAAATAAGTAAACACTCACATCAGCGCTCACAAATTTTCTGATTGGCCTGCCCATTTTCCTGAATTCTTCCAAAAGATGATCCGTAGGGGTCTTCCTGTCTTTATAATACCAGAAAGGTTCATCTATGCGATCGCCAATGTCAGTTAAGAACCTCGTGTTATAAATTAACCATACTCTTTTACCGGTAGAAAATTTACTAAAGTCCCTCTTTAATCGCCGGTAATAGTCAACATAGTTTTGTGCAGATTTACGTTGATCTTGTCCTTCAATGGCGGTGTATTTTAAGGGGTACATCAATTTATATAATTTGTAGCCAGGTAAATTATTCCAGTACACATATACTGCGTCGTCTGCACGGTAATTGCGGTTTACAAATAGTAATGCTTCCCTTTGAAAAGATTTTTTATGGACATAAAACTGTTCAGGCCTGATCATGGAAGCTGCAGATTGTATGATCGCCGGCGTCATCACCAGTAAAAAAAACGGAACCGTCAATTTTCCGAACCGGAATTTTGTAGCGATGTGACTAAAACCATTGGCAATCATCAGCATAAATACAGGAGAAATAAATACCCAGAACCGCTCTGTTAACGGATATAATTCCAATCCTGAAGCGATGAACGTCAATAGGACCGGAACAAAAATAACCAGTGCATTGGTTTTACTTCCTCTAATAAAAGCGTAGGCTCCTGCCAATAATAAAGTAATAGGTATAAATGGCAATTTGACTAAGATGCCGAAAACAGAGGAAATGCTGTTGAAATTCCATAACAAGCCCAATGGATAATCCATCATCCGGTAGATGTTGATGAAAAACCATTTTATGTCTGCAAATGAGCTGGGAGGAAAGGGCATAAAATTATGATATGATCTAAACCAGTAGGCGATCCATTCAGACTCAGCATGTTTATGAGTAAACAGTAAATAATTTACGGCAAAGCTAATGAGCCAGATTGTGAATGGAATGGTACTGATCGAAAACTGTTTTATGTTTTTGGTAGCCAGATAAAAAGAGCTTAGCCCTATTGCTATACCGGCCAGAATAAATATTGCCGAGTAAGAAAACCAGAGGATCAATGCGCCGGAGATACTCCAGATAAACATATTTTTGACATCCTTTGTCCGACTGTATTTTATAAAGAGATAAAGAGAAAGAATGGTTGCGAGCAATTCTGTTGAATATTGTTTGATCTCTACACTGTGGTAAATCAGGGCGGGGGAGAGGCACAATATTCCAGTGGCTAGTACAGCTCCTGGTTGTGACAGGAAATACCTGGATACAGGAACAAATAAAAACATCGAGGCAATTCCTGAAACCAAAGGTATTATTCTCAGACATAATTCCATATTTCCAAATGTCTCTACCATAAACCTGACCAGCCATAAAAAGCCCAGAGGTGCTTTTTGCTGATAATAGAGTGGTTTCATTGCGAGGTCAAGGTAATTTGTTTTCAATAAACTGCTGGAAAGATATACTTCATCCATCCATAAAGAGCGATTATAAAAAAAATGATAAAACCTGATCAAAATCCCGGCGACCATACAAATTTTTAGTATAAAAATCCATTTTTTCTTTTCGTCACTGAAGTAGGTGCGGAGTTGCATGTTCATTTGTAGCAGATAACGTTTGCAATATCGATTTTTTTAATAATTTTACTAAAAAATAAAGTGATTGTGGAGAAAATACCTTGGAAAACCTTGGAAATCATCATTTTTGACCTTGATGGAACCCTTTATGATCAGTTGAAGTTAAGAAAGAAAATGTTTTTAGCGCTTATCGGTTATTACCTGCTCAGGCCCTGGAGGTATAAGGATATTCTCATTCTATATCATTTTAGGAAGGAACGCGAAAAACATGCCGGTTCTCAACAGAAGAACATTCAGGAAGCGCAATATCAATGGTGTTTAAATAAGGTAGACTCCTCTTTAGCTGAAGTTAAGCGGGTCATAAACAAATGGATTTTTGATTTTCCAAACCGCTACCTGCGGAAGTGCAGCTACCCTGGTATCCACTCTTTTTTTGAAGAATTGGAAAAGCAGGGGATTTCGACAGCAGTTTATTCAGATTATGAAGCGAAAAATAAGTTGGAGAAAATGGATATTCGAGTGGATTTAGTGGCCAGTTCTACCCAGACTGAAATAAATGCTTTAAAACCTCTTCCAAATGGATTGACCTATATCTTATCAAAAATGGGAATAAAAAACAAGGAGAATTGTTTATTTATTGGAGACCGGGAGGAACTGGATGGTGAATGTTCCAGGGTTGCGGGAATTCCCTTTTTATTAATAGATAAAAAGACCGGTCCCTATTTTTATCGCCAGCTTTTAGAAAAACTTAAAAAATCAGGAATATAAATTTTTAACTTATGACCAATGATCAAGTCCGGGAAAGGGCTACTTTGAGAGATTATATTGCCATTGCCAGACCAGACAACTGGGTGAAAAATCTTTTTATGGCGCCGGGAATGTTTTTTGCCTTATCGATCTTTCATACGCCTTTTAGTACTGACCTTGTTTTTCGCATTATTATTGGCATTGCGAGCATTTGCCTGGTGGCTTCGGCAAATTACGTGATTAATGAATACCTGGATGCTGGCTTTGATAAATACCATCCCTTGAAAAAGAGAAGGTCCTCAGTAGTTAAATCCATTGATCCTGTTATTGTTTATTCAGAGTACGTTATTCTTGCGCTTTTAGGACTTGGACTGGCTTATTGCATCTCGCTCAAATTTCTTTGTACTGCTGCTTTACTATTGATTATGGGGCTGATCTACAATGTCAAGCCTTTCAGAAGTAAAGACCGGGTGTTTCTGGATGTCTTAAGTGAATCGGTTAATAACCCTTTAAGGTTTGCCGCAGGCTGGTTTATTTTTAGCCCCGCATTAGGTACCCCGGATAGCAAATGGGACCTTGAATGGATTAATACGCTTCCGCCGGTGAGCATCATTATTGCGTATTGGATGGGAGGCGCGTTTTTGATGGCGACCAAACGCTTCGCTGAGTACAGACTGATCGCAAATCCGGAAATTGCGGGTCAATACCGGATGTCTTTCCGGTTTTATACAGAAAACAGTTTACTGGTGTCTATGTTTTTTTATGCTATTACCTGTGCCTTTTTTATGGGAATCTTTCTGATTAAAGACAGAATTGAGCTCTTGCTAAGTTTTCCTTTTTTTGCTTTATTGTTCTCCTGGTATCTTCGTATAGGTTTGTTGAACGATTCACCTGTTCAGGGCTCCGAAAAACTGTATACCAGAAAATGGTTTATGCTCTATCTGGTCTTGTTTACCATCATGCTTTGCGTATTGATGTTTGTTGATGTTCCATGGTTGTATTGGTTCCTGAAGAATGCGAATAATTATTAATTGTACTAAAATAAATGAAGCATACGAGTTATGATTTAATCGTAGTAGGGACAGGTTTTGCCTCCAGTTTCTTTCTAAAAAAATACCTTTCAAAAGCAAAAGGAGATCAGAAGGTGCTGGTGTTAGAACGTGGGTACTTCTATCCTCATGCTGAGCGCCTTAAAGTGAAGAAGGGGGAGTTCTCCCCCTATCAGAAATTTGAAGAGCCCTGGGAGCAGGCAATTAAGAATGTAAACCCGGAAAAGAGGTGGCCTTTTACTACTGGTTATGGTGGTTGTTCCAATTGTTGGTGGGGTTGTACACCCAGATTTATGCCCTCTGACTTTAAAATGAAAAGTCTTTTTGGCGTTGGGGAGGACTGGCCGGTTGATTACGATGACCTGGATCCCTATTACTATGAAGCAGAGGATTTGATGTCGGTATCGGGACCTGAAGGAACGCCATTTCCAAGAACAGGCAAATATCCTTTGCCAGCACATTCCTTTAGTTTGGTAGACAAAATATTGCATAAGACCTATGGGAATAAATACATCAGTCAGCCTACCGCAAGAGCGAGCCGTGCAACAACAGGGAGGAACGGATGTATGGCGTCCAGCACCTGCGATACCTGTCCGGTAAATGCCAAATTTACGATAGAGAATGCCAATTTAAACGTATATAACGACCCAAGGGTAACTGTTGTCTATGGAGCTCAGGTGTATAGCCTTGAACTACAGGGTGATATTGCCAGGAAAGCCTATTATATCAGAGATGGTAAGGAAGAGGAAGCTTCAGCTGAAATTATTGTGTTGGGCGCTAATCCTTTTTTTAACACCAATATTCTGTTGAATGCGGGCGACAAGAACCCTTTAACAGGCCGTGGATTTGGAGAACAATTGGGAATGCAGGTCCTGATTTATCTGGACAACATGAAGAATGTTGGTGGAAGTACCTGGGTAAATGCAAATGGATATATGCTTTATGATGGTGATCATAGAAAGGATTTTGCCGCCTGTTTAATGGAGGTTAGTAATGCGCCTTACTACATCAGACTGGAGCGGGGTAAATGGCTGAACATCGCTAGTTTTCGTTTGTTATTTGAAGACCTGCCATTAGACACGAATTACATTACCAACTCTGCTGATAAACTGGTGCCGGAAGTTCATTTTACGGAGAGGTCGTCATACACATTGAAAGCAATTGAGAATATGAAGAAAAAACTGCCGGAAATTTTATCCTGTCTGCCGGTTGAAAAGCTGAAATATTTATCGCCTTTTCCTAATGAAGGACACATTATCGGTGGAACGAGGATGAGCAATGACCCTAAACTTGGGGTGGTCGACAAGCACCTGATTCATCATCAGTATCGGAACCTGTTTGTTTTAGGGGCGGGCGCATTTACTACATTTAGTGCTTCCAATCCGACCTTAACGTTATCCGCATTGTCATTATTTGCAGCAGATAAAACATTTTAATTTATGAAACGCAGGAAATTTTTATTGTTAACAGGACTTGCAGCGGGGAGTGTAGTGGTTCCGGCATCTTTATACCTCCTTTCTCCGGATGTAAAGCAGTATGCCCAATTGCTCATTGAACGGGAGTTGAATTATTTGAAACTGGAACCAGGAAGTGTATCCCGATATGTAGACGATTACTTTAATGCAACGGAAAATAACCTGGTGTCAAGGCTTAAATGGAAAACGATGTATTATTTGAATTTCAATTGGGAAAAATCAGATCAGATTCTTGAACTGATAAAATATTATCTTTTGTCCAGTGATTTTTTTATAAATAAAACAGATGAGCGCAAGACGGTTCATTATCTGGGTTTGTATAGCCCTTATAAAAGTCCTGTACCTAATCCCTTTTCTTTTGCGCTTTACCCTGCGGATCAGGTTGGCGAGCCTTAATACTGTTATTTACCTACGAGAAAGAAAAGGTTTTAAATCCTTAAGCGCCGTTAGCGTTTTTTGCGGAAACAGGATGAAATGAACGGTCAATACGATCCAGGCATAGGGCTGCGTGATTGCTGCGGTAATCAACAGAGAAAGTGGAAGAAATACCTGATAAAAATCTGCCATGAGTATATGGTAAGGTTTTCCTTCCGGAGCAATAATCAGGACCGGGGCATAAAAAAGGCGTTTAGATCGGCTAAAGGCAACCAGCAGATAGAGCAATAAAAACGCTACAGCGAGTACTTGCTGAATCGAAAACAACATGATGACAATTGCCAGCATCTCTATTATAAATATCAGGACCTCTTTTTTCCTAAAATCCTTAGGCTCGACTTTTACCGCATAAGTATTCATCTTTGCCTGGATATCATTTTTCCTGTCATAGAACTGATGCCATAAAATTCCTCTCATCCCATAACATAATGCCCATATCCCTGTACTTATGAACCAAAGCCAGTCCATGGTTTGTTTTGTGACGAAGCTGATGCTGCTAATCATCAGCAGACTGGTGAAAACATGTGACCCGCAGGCATCTGCGAAGACTCCCCATATTCCCCTGTTTTTTAGCCTTACAGGTGGAATAGAATAAAGACTGAAACTAATCCAGGGGATAAGATACAGGACAATAGACAACCGGTCGGGATAGAGATGGTAAGCACAAAGTCCGCCGGCAAGCAGGGGGATGGCTGGAAATATCCACCTGATTGCTGGATTTACACCAGCCATTCTGTTTTTTTTATTGCTTGCAGCATCAACTTTTATATCGGTAATGTCGTTGATGATACTCACATAGATTGCACCAATAATTAAAGAGAACAGTAGAAATAAAAGGTGGGGGATAACAGCGGTTAAGGAGCCATCCGCTTTAAGAGCTGTGGCATAACCAATAGCCAGTAAAGGAGGTAATTTATACTCCCACCATTCTGCAGATCTTATAATTCTTAAAAAATTCAACGGGTTAATTTTTAATGATTTAGTTTGATTTTCTATTGAATATTTTTTTCATTTTGCCTTCCAGTCCTTTCATAAAGATATTGGGAATTGTTCTAAGGGTAAAGGAAACATCAATCTTAAAAGACCGTTTTAGCAAATGGTAAGAATGTGGGATATTGAATTCACGCAGCAGGTTGTGTTTCGATAGTTCTACCAGACTAGCCATATACCTTCGCTGCAATATTTTCAGTTCATCTTTGGTCAGGAGGTGTTTGAACTTATCCATTTTGATTTTTAAATCAGCGATGTATAGGAATTCCAGAATTTCACTCCATTTTCTACCATCATAGATATTGATTTCGTCTATTCGTTTCCTCCAGAGCCTGTCGAGCGTATAGGCTGCATGGCATTTTTTTGATAGGATCATTTCAAGATACATACACCAGTCGTCACCTATATTAATTTGTTCATCCCATCCCGAAACAATAGATGATTTACGAATCACAACTGCGGAGGAAGGAGATGGACAAGACTTAATGAAAAGATCTCTCAACTCTTTGTCGTCCAGATTTGCCCAATGATTTTTAATGTTTTTATGATGTGGCTTTAAGAAAGGATCATTGGACAGAAAATCCCAGCTTTCGCCCACTTTTACGTCCTGGTCCCAATTTGCAAAGACAAAATCCAGTCCTTCTGTTTCTAGTTTTTCAACGCATCGTATTAAAAAATCCGGATACCAGATGTCATCTGAATCCAGTGAGGCGACAACTTCACCTTTGGCCCGTTGTAACCCTGAGTTTCTCGCAGCTGCCTGTCCACCATTTTTTTGCCAGTGATATTCTATTTCAGGGTATTTTTTGACAAGATCCCGGGTGTGGTCCGTTGATCCGTCATCAATCACAATTATCTGGATATTTTTATAGCTTTGGTTTAATGCACTTTGAATGGCGTCAGTCAATTTATCGGCTCTGTTGTAAGTAGGGATAATAATCGAAACTAATGGGTTATAACTCATCTAATATGTTGTTTAGGTGATTCGCGAAATCCGTTTCCGGAGATAAAGGGAAGTGATTAGTTATATATAAAGAAGCTGTTGTTCCAATGTTTTGCCATTGCTTGCGCATTTCCCAGGCACGTTCCATCGCAGATTCAAAATCTTTTTCTGTTGCTTCGGAAATGAATCCGTTTAGCCCATCGGTAACGAAGTCCGCGTTGCCACCTGCATTGCTTACAATCACTGTCCGGCCAACTGACATGGCTTCAATCATAGATAAAGGAAGTCCTTCGCTTCTTGAGGGCAGCAATAACGCGTGGTAATTTTTCCATACATTTTCAATGTCTTCATGAAAGCCAATAAATTCGACGTTGTCCAGCTTAAACAGCGCCGCCATTTCCTTTATTCCTTGTTCATCAAGACCTGTTCCTATGAAAGAGACAGTCATGGGGCGTGCTCTCCATTTTTCCTTATTTAAGATCCGCAGTAAGATATCCTGACCTTTATCGATCACAAATAAACGGGCAACACAGGCCAGTTTATAACCCTGTTCTGTATCGGGAAAAGGAAGTGCATTCACTTTTGTTTTGATGGGATTGTACACGACCATGCTGTTGTTTAACCTTAGTCCAAATTGTTCCTCAGTCAGTTGCAGGTTGTGTTGAGACACAAAGAAACACATCTTAGCATGCTTTAATGTTTCTTTCATATAGTCTCTATCGGTAGGATAGGGCCAGTAAAAGTCAACTGCTTTCTGGGCAATGATGACATATGGGATATTTAGTAGTTTGCATTGCCAGGCGTAAATCAATCCGTCAAAGTTGATTCCCTGAGCGACGATCACCAAGTCAGGATTCGTCGCTTTTATCTCCTCATAAAATTTGGCTATTCCGTAATTTTCACTGTAATCTTTTGTGCCGATTCTTTTTATCATTTGCCTGACCTTTCGACTCAGGCGCTGACGGAAAGATAATTCTGGTTCCAGTTCGATCAATTGAACATGCCGATTGGTCAGTTTGATAAACTCAGGGTGCGAACGGTTGATGCTATTTTTATACAGCGTAATTTCCGTTCCTTCTTTCAACATTGGGATACTTTTTGCCCATAATTCTTCACTGCCGCCCCAATCGTCTATACAACAAGTAATGATTGCAATCTTTTTATAATCTTCGTTCTTCAACTTTTTTAATGATGTTGATCTTTAATATTAAGCACAATTTCAATTTCACAAGGGCAAATACTTTCCAAAATTTCTACAATAGTGTTATTGATATCAGGTCGATAGCCCGGAGAAAACGAAATAATTTCAGTTCTCTGGCAGAAGCCATAAATATCTCATTCTCCTTATCATTTGGCTGACTGAACACATTTAGATGCTTAAACAACCAAATAGTCATTTGAAATATGGAGAAGAAAAAACACTGTTTAGATTTGTTAATGTATGACTAACCCTTTGAATCTAACAAATCTAAAGAAAAAGAACTTAATTGTTTCAAAGTTTGAATATTAACTTGACGCGTAAACTATTTTTCTCTAAAATGAAGCTGAAATACGTATCCCTGTTATTTATAGCGATCTTAAACACAATCCTACCGGCCGGCTAAATTATTGGCCTGGTTTTAGATATTGATGCTATATTAGTAACAAATATAAACTGGTATGAAAAGAACCCATATACTCTTCAGTAGTATAGTATTAATAGCCCTTACCTCTCTGGTTGGTTGTACACAGGATAAGAAAGAATATACCGAGGTTAAAGCCTTGAGAGATAAGAAGGTAAAAATCAAGGACATGTTCGGGATTAATGGTTTTGAGTGGGATTTTTATGATGCGCATTATAATTTTGATACCACCAAATTTAACCGGATTAGAAATTTTAGCGGATTTAGACATTTTCTTGACTGGGAGCGTATAGAGCCTGAAAAAGGAGTGTTCAGGTTCAACCATAAACCTGAAGGAGGATGGAGTTATGATGAGATTTATCAGAACTGTTTCCGCGATAGCATGACGGTTCTTGTGGATTTACAGGTGACGCCAAGCTGGATTGTAAATACCTATCCTGCAAGTAAGAGACAAAGAGACTTGATTCCTATAGCCCATGGCGCCAAAAGAGACCGTCCTGCTTCTTATATAGAGATTGCAAAGGCCGGATTCCAACTTGCTGCGAGGTATGGCAGAAACAGAAAAATCAGCAAAAATTTGATACTAGTTCCTAAAGAGACGAATCCGGTGATTGGACTTGGTTATGTAAAATACATTGAAAGTAGCAACGAGCCGGATAAATGGTGGAGGGGGAAAGATGCGGAACAAAGCCCTGAAGAATATGCCGCCCAGTTATCTGCATTTTATGATGGACATAAAGGTTCACTTGGAAAAGGGGTCGGCGTAAAAACTGCTGATCCAACGATGGTTGTGGTGATGGGAGGAATTGCCAAGCCTAACGTAGAGTTCGTCAAAAGAATGGTAGAATGGTGCAAGATAAATAGAGGTGTTAAAAAGGATGGTAAGGTGGATTTGTGCTTTGATGTGATCAATTACCATATGTATTCAAATGATTATACGGGATGGTTTGCTAAATTCAGAAGTAAAAAGAGGGGTGTTGCACCGGAAACAAATGACATGACCGAGATTGCAAATAGCTTTACCTCCTATAGTGCTGAATTGGGAAATATCCCGGTTTGGTCAACAGAAACAGGGTATGACCTTGGCGAGCGCAGCGCTCAAAGAGCAATTCCTATTGGTTCAAAGTCGAATGAAATTACTCAGGCAGACTGGTTATTGAGGTTAGGATTGTTATATGCGAGACTTGGCATTGATAAAGTGTTTTATTACCAGTTGTATGATAATAATGATCCTGGAACAGATGCAGGAGATGCTTTTGGATTTTCAGGATTGGTAGATCGGGTTAAGCGAAGACCTGCTTCAGATTACATTCGTCAGGTGACGAAGCTGATGGGAGATTATAGTTATTTTAATACGATTAATCAGGATCCTGTAGTAGACATCTATCAGAACGGCAATAAAAGGATGTATATCCTGTTGGTGCCGGATGAGGTGGATAGAAAAGAAAAGTATACGCTTGATTTACAAAATGCGAAGTTCGCATTGATTTATACACTGACACCGGGATCTGATACCATGTCTGTTAAAGAGGTAAAAACTGCTAACGGAGTAATTGAAATGGAAGTGACTGAAACGCCTGTGTTTGTAGAGGCTAAACCTTAATTAAATCATCCTTGGATAAAGGAGAATAATTCCCTGATCTTTATTCCGGATTTAAATCTGAGAATGAGGATCAGGGATTTTTTTTGTGATAAAGAGAGAGTGCTTCCAGACAGAAGCCGGTTGTCATTTCCTCCGAACCATAACACAATTGTTTTTTTGGTCCTCCATAATAAACAGCCCATCTGATCCATCCGCCGGATGACTGTTGCTGGCTGATCAGGTATTGAACAGCTGCCTCCAGAACAGGGGAATAATAACCACAGTTACTCAGGGTAATAATACCCAAAGCAGTGTCCAGCACCCCATCTCCAAATGCGCCATTATTTTGTGCTGTTTTGAGTACCCTTTCTATCATTTTCTCTTTAGCGGGCTCCAGCTGCTGGATGCCGGCTTTGTAATTTCTGGAAATGAAGTAATAAATGATAAATGGGTTGCGATACCAAAGGTCACAATCTCCTTCTTTTTCTCTGTCAATAATATCCAGTAGATAGGGGACTATCGGGGCTGTTTTTTCATTCCAGCCGAGGTAGAACAATACATTTGCATTCACTGCTGCATCAATATCATAACGGCCTGCTTCTGTGTTTCTCCAGAAAAGTAAATAGCTGATCGGGCGCTTTAATGCCCTTAGGTTCAGCAGCCAGAAGTCTTTGATGGGAACAAGGCTCGGCCTGAACGTAAACCAGGTATAAAACAGACCTGATTTGTTTCTGTTGGCCAATAGCATTTTCTCATTTGGTTGAAATCCTTTATTTAGCTCCTGAAGTACTTTTGAGGCACATGCAGTATTGTCTACATCTGGGGGACAAATCGGGAAAAGTGGATTTAATATCGTGAAATTGTTCCATACCCCGGCCCTCATAGACTGATACTGCAGGAAAGCTCCTGCCATTTCCAAAATCTGATTTACTTCAGGGAGGTGTCTTAAATGCATAATAGACTGGGAAATGAGGGAAGTAGGAAAAACATTACTGTGGGTAATGCACATTTTCATTTCGTCTTCATTACCGATATAGCAGCAAAACTCCCCGTTTGGGTATTGGTGATCATAAAGATATTTTACACCCTTCAGAATGCTTTGTTCAGTACCGGATTGCTCTTTCATCAAGGGTGATTTTTTTATACTTTATGTTGTGAAGCATTTTTATTGAACAGCTTATGATAATGTCCAGCCAGGGCAACAAGTTCTTCATGTGTTCCTGACTCTACGATTCTTCCGTCGGAAAGCATATAAATATAATCCGCATGTTTAACTGCAGATTGCCGGTGGCTAATGATTAAAGCCGCACGGTTGCCTATTCTTTCGCGGAAAGAGTCGAATAATATTTTCTCTGCATTGGCGTCCAGTGCACTCGTGGCCTCATCCAGAATAATAAATCGGGAACTGCTATAGAATGCCCGTGCAATTGCCAGTTTCTGCCATTGGCCGATGCTAACTTCATGGCCATCTTCAAAAATCCTGCCCATAACCGTTTGGTATCCTGCAGGAAACGTATCGATGAATAAATCAGCGCCTGAATTTTTTGCTGCCTCAACGATTTCATCAGGATGTCTGTTTCCATAAATGTCTCCAAATTTGATGTTGTCAGCAGCAGTTACGTTGTATTTTCCAAAATCCTGAAAGACTGCACAGATTTGTTTCCGATAGTCAGCACTTTCAAAATTTCTGATGTCCGTACCGTTTAAAGTAATTTGTCCCGATGTAGGATCGTACAGCCTGCACATCAGTTTAATTAACGTTGATTTTCCGGCGCCATTCATACCAACTACAGCAATGATTTTACCAGCGGGCATTTTAATGTTGATGTCAGACAATGTTGGCCGATCGGCATGAGGATAGCTAAAGCTGAGGTCTTTTAATTCCAAGTCTATCTGAGCAGCATCGGGAATTGCCAGTGGGGAAGGGTTTTCCGGTAAGCTGCTCTTCAGATCAAAGAGTTCAAAAATGCTTTTTACAAAAATATTATTCTGATAAAGGGTGGAAATACTGGTAGACAATCCCTGTAAAACATTAAAAGACTGAGGAAAGGCGACGAGAAACAGGGTGATATCTCCAACACTTGTTGTTCCATGGATACTGCCAATTGCGATATAAGCAATACAGGAAAAAAAGCCCATTGCAGCAATGGTGGATGTCATCAACTCTTTATACGTACGGTGTTTGCTGATCCTAAGTTTTCCAGCCAGAAGGTCCAGCCGGATGCTGGTGTATATTTTTCTTAAATGGGCGCCAAGTCCGAAGCTCCTGATTTCTTTTGCGTGGACATCAGAGGTAAGTAAAGTACTCATATAGCCGGATTTTCTCTCCAGCGCAGTTTGTGCAATGCGAAGTATATTTTGACTGTTGGCGAAATTAATACGCACCCATAAGGTAGGAATCACGAAGATCGCGAGGATTGGAAATAACCGCCAGTCAATGGAAACCAGCATGGAGCCAATGACGATCAGACTGATCGTATTCTTGGCGATATCGACAATCGTGAATACAATAAGATTAGGACGGTCGGTGCCCATATCCCTGGCCCGTTTCAGAATGTCGAAATACTCCGGGCTTTCATAAAAAGACAGGTCAAGGCCAATGGCACTTTCATGGATTTTGCTGTCAATATATTCCCCAACTTCTCCGGACTGCTTTTCTGTAATGTATCCTGAAATCGCTTTTGTTCCGGCATATAATGTGGCCGATAGGGCTGCAAGAATCAGGTACTTAATCACCTCCGACTCATTTTGGAGATTATTGATACCATGCTTTGAAATGGTATCAATTAAAACCTTCAGCATGTATAGAGAAGAAAAGAACAAAGCACTTTCTATAATAATAAAAATGATGGATACCGTAGTCCATGTTTTTGATGCTGACCAAATCAGTTTCAGGATCCTCAGGAGGTTCAGATTGGTACTTAACTTGTGGAGTTTATTGGTAAATGATCTAATCATCGTTACAAAAATAACAGATATAATGTTGGATTGATTCTTTATTCTATGATTTCCTAAAAGGAACCTTCATCCCTGAATGGTTTCAGTCGCAGATCGTATTTCTCAGCAATTCATCATGGCACTGTGCAAATCCCTTCTCAAATGAGAATACTTCTTCTCCTGGTATATACCCACCTTTATCTAAAAAGAGATCAAATTTAAGTCTGAATCTTTCTTCAAATGGTTTATTTAAAGTTTTCAGATTTTTATGTGGTAGCATAAGGCTCATAGATATAATCTTTAGGATCAAATGCGGTGGAAGCTAGTACAAGTAAGATCGCGTCTTCAGAGAAATCATGCATAACATGCCAATCTTCAGGCAATAAGAAGATGCATTTTTCAGGACTATCAAGATCGAATATTTCCGTTGTTTTGCCATTATTGTTCGTGATTTTGCAAGAACCTTTAATACAAATCGCAGCCTGATGGGTTTCGTGATGTCTGTGACCCCCGCGGTCCGTATCATCAACTGCGTAGATATAAAATAACCTTTTGATCTCAAATGGAACCACCTGGTCTAATACGGTAAGAATGCCTCTGCTGTCCTTAAATGTTTGAATGTTAATTATGTGTGCCATGTTGTAATAAGTTGTTGTCGATTAAATTTAAAATTTCAGAATGGTTGACCATGTCAAATTTCCTCGCAAACAACATTTCTGTTTTCTTTAAATGTTCAAAATCTGTCTCGTTCAGTACTTTAGGGTTTGCTCCTCCGGCAGACCAGTCGATATACCTGTAGTTGTTATTAATCACCTTGTCTTTATACCTCGAATTGAGTATGATGGTCTGAAAAACAAATTCATCACTAGCCCAGGTAAAAGAAAAGAATTGTCTAAGTTTTTTATCTCCTTCTACTTTGTTTACCACATACAGGGCTACTTCCGGACTGAGCATCCAAAACATTGATTTCCCGTATGGGTGTAATTTATAAGGTAATTCCCTTCTGGGAAGCATTTTGTTGATCACTTTTTCCAGTCTGTGTTTTCCAGGAAAGTGATAGCCCGACAGGAAATAATTCTCCATACGGATTAAGCCTTCTTTCCAGTCATTTTTAATATCGCGATAGCTAAGGTACTCTTTGTCTACCCTATTTTCAAAGAATTCATGAATGGCCGATGCAGGCTTGAGCGGATAATCCTGTCCACTTAAAAAATTAATAAATCCATAGGTGATTCCAGTGGACACAATTTCTTGTATGCACTCAAAAGTAGCAATAACCGTACTAAAGCCGGCCCATTTTACGTCAACTCTGTTATTGATGAAATAGACGTTAGGTAATGTTTTAAAAAAAAGATGAGGATTGATATCGAATTTTTTATCTACATGAATGTAAAAATCAAAATTTTCATGATATAAGTTCCTGATCATTCTTTCGGTTTGTTGGGGATTGGTATAAGTTAAGATCAGATGGGCAATACGCATGTCTACAGCAAATGTTTCGCAATGAAAATATAGTGCCAATATTCTAAATAGTCCTTTTACAGGTGTTTTTTAGAATATTAACAAACTTAGGGTGATGGGACCTGCCTTCTAAATATACAGGCAAAACGAGGGATCTTCAGACTTATCGACATCACCGCGCTGCATGCGATGAAAGTGCGTCCAAATAGGCTTCAGCTGATTTTGCTTCAGCATTTGTGCTATTTTTATTTGTTCAGGAAAGCCAGAAGTTCTATTCCTGCAGAGCTCAGAATATCCTTTTTTACCATTATACTTATATTCCCTATAAGAGGGGCTAACTATATTCTTTTTAGATCTGGTTTTTAAAAGTTGATGAGATGATTTACGCGAGACGTAACAGATGGTGGTTGGGGAATCAGTGCGAACAAGTTTTATGGTATCTCCCGAGTCTTTAACGGAAGCGGCAATAACGGTAGGATCGGTCTCTCCGTTAGTGTTAGTCAGACGTTGGCGTTGTGGAAATGACACACTGATGAGTATTCCAACATATTTTAATAAGGTGGATATTATACTTAACATTGACATTTTTTTATTTCTCTGCACATATGACCAATCCTATCAATATTAGTTATCAAATCAATAGGATTATTCCCCGGAAGTCAAATTATTGATGGTTAAATAAAAGACTGGTACAATTATAGCTTTTTTGATCGTCATATTGAGACAAAAATGATAAATCAAAGTATTACTTTTACAAAACATGAAAATGACCTCCATAATTTCTGTCAACTTTAACCAACCTGAAGTAACCATTGCTTTTTTAAAGTCTGTTAAGGACCATGCCGGAGAGATCCCGCTTGAAGTAATTCTGGTTGATAATGGCAGCAGGATTGATCATGGCCCCGAATTTTTATCGGCTTTTCCCGGGCTTATATACCTGCGGTCAGCAGAAAATCTCGGGTTTGCAGGTGGTAATAACATAGGCATTGAGCGGGCAACAGGGGATTTTCTTCTTTTGCTAAATAACGATACGGAAATTACGCCCAATCTGATTCCAGTGCTCAGTGAGGAATTGGAACGGAATCCTGAAATAGGTCTGATCTCACCTTTACTGCTTTATTATGATCAGCCTGACCTGATTCAGTATGCGGGATTTACAGAGATGAACTACCTGACTTGCCGAAATAAAGGAATAGGTAATATGGAACACAATGTTGGACAATATGATGAGGCCAGCAGGGAAACTGCGTTTTGTCATGGTGCGGCAATGATGTGCCGAAGGGCAGATCTGGAAAGGGTAGGACTTATGGAAGCACATTATTTCCTGTATTATGAAGAACTGGATTGGTGCGAAAAATTTAAAAGAGCAGGTCAGAAAATCTGGTTCAGCGGGCGGACAAAAGTATATCATAAAGAATCTATAAGTGTAGGAAAGGAAAGTAATATCAAAACCTATTTCATGACCCGAAACAGGATGCTTTTTATTCGTCGCAATACGGGTTGGTTCAATACCCTGCTGTTTAGTTTGTTTTACATTTTCATCGCCTGTCCAAAACAAATCCTGTTATACCTGAAAAAAGGACGGAAAGATTTAATTAAGTGGGTGCTGAAAGGCTTGATCTGGAATTTCAGTCATTCGAATCAAAGTGCTGATTTAGGTTTTAAAATATAAATATTGATGATTATAGCTTTTTGGATCAGCATTTTTCTGATTGTATATACCTTTATCGGGTATGGTTTTGTATTATATATCCTGGTGAAGGTTAAAAACTTGTTTTATACTCCTTTTGCCTTCAAAAAAGAGGCAGTTTTACCAGGCATATCGGTATTGATTGCCGCTTATAATGAAGAAGATATTATTGAGGAAAAGATCAGGAATACCCTGGCACTGAATTACCCCAAAGATAAGGTTCAGGTTATTTTTATTACCGATGGTTCTACAGATCACACCGCAAAGAAGGTCAGTGCTTATCCTGAAGTTACCTTGCTCCATAGTGATGCAAGAGCAGGAAAGATGGCGGCCATTAAAAGAGCCATCCCATTCCTGGAAATGGAGATCATCGTTTTTACAGATGCCAATACCTTTCTGAATAAAGATGCACTTCTGGAATTGGTAAAGCACTATCAGAATCCTAAAGTGGGGGCAGTTGCAGGAGAAAAGCGAATTCTGGTAGAGGAAACCGCTGATGCCAGCTCTGCAGGGGAAGGGTTTTACTGGAAGTATGAGTCTCTTTTGAAAAAGTGGGACTATGCCTTGTACTCCGGTGTAGGTGCTGCGGGTGAATTGTTCAGTATCCGTAAGGCATTATATCAGCCTGTAGCATCTGATACGATTATAGATGACCATATGATTGCTATGCGAATTGCAGAAAACGGACACATCATTGCCTATGAACCCGATGCCTATGCCATGGAAACGGCTTCGGCAGATGTAAAGGAAGAGTTAAAACGTAAAATAAGAATTGCCGCAGGTGGGATTCAATCGATATTGCGTTTAAAAAAGGCGGCAAACCCCTTCCATTATCCTATTTTTACGTTTCAGTACATTAGCCATCGGGTTTTGCGCTGGACCATTACTCCCTTTTTACTGATTCTTGCCTTGATCCTGAATGCATGGATCGCATTTGATACCGGATCCTTGTTTTATCAGGTTTTATTTGGTCTTCAGGTTTTTTTCTACCTGCTCAGCCTCATCGGACTTTATTTCGAAAACAGGAATATCCGGATAAAAGCCTTATTTATTCCTTACTATTTCTGTGTAATGAACTATGCGGTCATTGCAGGGATTCTTAGGTATTATCAAAAGAATCAAAGTGCCGCCTGGGAGAAATCTAAAAGAAAATAAGAGGATCTGTTAAATCCCGGTATCTGATCTATTTAGGCGGATCAGATACCGGGATGCTAAGGAGAGAAATTCTTTCTCTACTAAATTTTGTCTAATGTGTCTTGCAGAATCCTTGCAAACTCCGCATCGTTAGGTGAATATAAAAAGGTTTCATGATCTCCGGGAACATCATGAGTTTCTACTCCCTGCTTCGCAAATTTATTCCAACCGAGATAAACCAGGTCATCCAGGTAATAAAGTCTCTTCTTTACCCTGAAAAGACTGATCTTAATATCCGAAGGTTCCATTTTGTAGTGATCATGGGCCTTGTCGTAATGATTATAAATCTCTTTTTCATAAGGGCTGAAATGAATGGTGTAATCTTTTACCTCATTGTTTAAAATCCGATCCAGTCTTAACCTCAGCCTATGGATTTGATATTGGATGGCTTCGCTTGGATTTCTGAAAAATGAGCCAACAAAAAAGGGAATCTTATAGAACTGACGTCTGATCTTCTTCATTAATTTAACTGATGTTTCCGTAGAGCCACCGGCATCCCCGGCATAAGTATCCAGGATCCCCAAAAATTTAACGGCTTTCCCCATATCCTTCAGTTGCTTTGCCATTTCATAAACAATAAAGCCTCCCAGAGAATACCCACACAGACAATAAGGTCCATTTGGATTTACTTTAATGATTTCTGCAACATAGACTGCCGCAATCTCTTCAATACTGGTATAGAGCTGGGTTTCCTGGTTTAATCCCAGGGCCTGCAGACCATAAATGGGTTGTTCTTCGCTTACATAGGTGCTGATTGATTTAAACACCAGAACATTTAAGCCTCCTCCATGAACCATAAATAAAGGGTCCTTTTTGCCGGTTGTCTTAATGGGAACCAGCGATTCCCAGACTTCATGAGCTTCGTCTGCAATAAGTTGTGCAGCCAGCTTTTGAATCGTGGAATTGTTAAACAGCGTTGCTAAAGGAAGTCTCTTTCCTGTCTCTTTTTCTATCGCAATCATCACCTTTACGGCCAGCAGGGAATGCCCGCCAAGCTCAAAGAAATCATCGGTAAGGCTGAGGTGTTCCAATCCCAGCGCAGCTGACCAGATATCTGTGACCAGTTGTTCATTTTTAGTAAGTACCAGACCCACCTGTCTGTTGCTGCCATCATCCGTCCTTTTGGCATAAGGTTTCGGAAAGGCATTTCTATCGATTTTTGCATTGGCGGTTAAAGGAAAGCTTTTGAGCGCGATAAAGTCATCAGGTACCATATAGGCAGGAAGGGCTTTATAGAGCTTGTCTTTCCATGCTCCAATGATCTCTTTGGAGATGACAATTTCATTCTTCGAGAAAGGCAACCTGGCGTAGCTGTGTAGATTTGATTTTAAGGATTCAGCAGCAGAAAAATAGGGAAGTGTTGCTTTCCGGGAAGAAGGAATAAAAACCACATCAAACAGGCCATCTGTTCCATCGCTGGTCCACCTGACATGTGCATTGAAATTTAAACGCGCTCCCAGCTCCCAGAAAAGATCCGGAGCAGAACCCTCGTTTATCCCTGCCACTTCAATTTTGATCTCTTTCAAAAGGCTATTGGGGTCTCTGCTCTGCATGAGCTGTAATAGCCGGTGATCTTTGGCGGTACGTTTGTTTACAATGTTTTTTAATTCCAGGACCTGTGATGGATTGGCGGAGAGCAGGCGCTCAATTTCAAGTAAAGAATCTTCATTCTTCCAGATGACCTGGGTATCAGGAATTACCGTTTCAGAGGGAACCGCAACATATAACCAGATGTCATAATGATATTTTGTGGTTTCATTTAAAGACAGGCCTTTCCGAAGCTGGACATCTACTCCGGTAATTTCAGGGATGATCCCCGGCAAGCTGTAGAAAAAGCCCGGATCTGCAACAAGCTCATCCTCTATGCGGACCCTGTTGAGCACAGCCTCATTAAAGGAAGATAAGGTAGTCGAATCCGCAGCATGTGGGAGGTGATCCATTGCATGGCACATTTTCAGGGAATTCTTACCCTGCATGTCTCCAATGAAAATACAACCACCTGATCTGAGCGATTTAACAGATTCTTTAATCACTTTAATCAGGTAATCTGCATTGACAAAATATTGGGCCACGCTATGAATCAGGACCAGGTCAAATGAAGTATCTACAATGTCTGTAAAGTCATCTGCCTCAGCCGTTTTCGCTTTTACATGGCTCCATTGATCAGGAGCTGCGGCCAACTTCTCATTTAAATTATGAATGGCCGTTTGCGCATAATCTGTCGCCATATAATATTCGGTTTCCGGAGCAAGCTCAAACAGGAGCTGCCCCGCACCACTTCCGATTTCATAGATTTTTTTTGAACCGAGCAGCTTAATCCTTTCTGTGGAGGAATGAAGCCATTCGGCAGCCTGCAAAGCTAAATCAGCACTATTTTCATAATGTTCCAGCAGGCTGTCGTCCAGATTCTGCTCGGAAAGGGCCAGGTCTTGTTTGGACGCTGCCCCCATATCATAGAGGGCATCCCAGCGATCTTTCCAGGAAAGGTTGTCCTGATCAGTTTTATCGTCAAGAAGGACATAAGCAATCAACCGCTTATCTGAAGGTGCATCTTCTCTTGCCAGGACGACGGCTTGCTTAATTCCTTCCTGAGCAGCAATGATGGTTTCAATTTCCCCTAATTCGATCCGGTGTCCACGAATTTTTACCTGCTGATCAATCCTTCCCAGGCAGAGGTATTCGCCGTTTTCTAATAATTTACCAAGATCCCCCGTTTTATATAATATCTGACCAGAATCATCGTCCTGTATAAACTTCTCATTGGTCAGCTCTGGCCTGTTTAAATAGCCGTCTGCTACACCAGCTCCTCCGATATATATTTCTCCAGGCATACCGGAAGGTAAGGGCCTTCCCAATTCATCCATGATATAGAGGTCTGTCTGGTTAATCGGATGGCCGATGGTGAGTAGCTGATCCCCCGGACTAACTTTTTTGATGGTCGACCAAATGGTAGTTTCTGTTGGACCATACATATTCCATAAGGCAGTACATCGTTTGAGCAGTTGATCGGCCAGTTCTTTTTTTAAGGCTTCTCCCCCCGAAAGTATTTTTATCGCATATGCTTTTTGCCAGTCAGAGTCGATCATCATTTGCCATGTTGAAGGCGTGGCTTGCATGATGCTGATTGCTCTTTCCTCGATGATGCCGAGCAACAATCTGCCGTCTTTTGTTTCCTCTGTGTCTGCAATGACCAGCTCAGCAGCAGAAATGAGCGGTAGATAAAGTTCCAGCCCGGCAATGTCAAAAGAAATGGTAGTAATGGCAAGCAAGCGGTCATCGGCTGTAATACCCGGCGCAACCTGCATGCTCAATAAAAAGTTAGAGAGATTTTTATGGGTAATTTTTACTCCCTTGGGCTTTCCTGTGGAGCCTGAAGTATAGAGTATATAAGCGAGATCATTCGGGCCTGTTTGTATTTGAGGTTGATGATCCGGATAATTACCAAGACTCTGCCAGATTTCCTCCATTACAATTTCCTGAGCATTGGTATGAAACCGGCCCTTGTTTTGTCGCGAGGTGAGTAATTTTTTCGCTGCAGAATCCGTTAACATAAATTCTATCCGCTCATGAGGGTACTCCGGATCCAGGGGAATATAAACCGCTCCGGCCTTTAAAATGGCCAGCAGGGAGATCAGCATTTCCATGGACCGTTCTGTTGACAACCCAATGATGTCGCCAGCGCGGACTCCCTTTTCAATTAAGTAAAAAGCCAGTTGATTGGACTTCTCCATCAGTTGCTTATAGCTCATTTGTTCCTTCCTGAAGGAAACAGCAGTCTTATCCGGATAATGACCGGCAACCTCATTGATCAGCTCGATGGTGTTCTTAAAAGCATGCCCAACAGGTTTCATCGCTTCAGATGTTCCTTTTTTAGCTGTTTTAGCGCAGTCACTTAACTGAAGTTCAGGTTGCTGTGCCAGTTTCTCAAGAAGAATTTCGAATTCCTTCGTCATCCGCTCTATGGTCGCTGCTTTGAAAAGCTGGGTATTATAGGTCCATTCCAATATAAAACTATCTTTCGATCCGGTTAAATTCAGAAAGATCTCGAAAGTTTCATAGGCTCTCGGATTTGAAACCAAATGGTGTTGAAGGGTATCGAAAAATACGGCACTATCCATGCCCATATCCATATTAAAAACTACAGGAACCAAGGGGATTCGCGAGGTATCTCTTTTTACATTTAGTTTCTTTACCAGCTGGCCAAAACTAAACTGCTGGTGTTCATAAGCATCGAAAAAAGCTGATTTTCTAAGCTTCAGGTATTGCAGAAAGGAGAGCTCGGGATCAATAATACTTCTTAACGGCAGGAGGTTTACGCAATGTCCAACCAATTCAAAGTTTTCTGTGGCGGATTGTCCGGCTGTAGGCAGGCCGACCACAATATCTCTTTGTCTGGTTTGCTGGTATAGAAAAACTTCAAAGGCAGTCAACATCGTGTTGACAAGGCTGCATCCGGCTTTCGCTCCCATTGCCTTTAGCTGACTAATCAGCGAAACAGAAAGGGGATGGTCGATTCGATGGGCTTTGTAAGTACGTGTTGCTGGCCTTACATAGTCTGTCGGCAGGTCTAACACAGGGATATTGCCTTTATATAGATCCAACCAATAGTTTTCTACTTTCCTAAAATCTTCGCTTTGAAGAAAGTGGTGCTGTTCTAAAGCATAAGTGCTGATTTGAGGACCTTCGTCCAGAATTGCAGGCAAACCCTTTAAATGAGCATTGTAAAGTTTACTCAGGTTTTCCAAGATGATGCCTATAGACCATCCGTCCCCAATAAGATGATGGATGACCAATGTGAAATAATGGTGGTCATCTTCCAGTTTATGAAGGTGTACACGAAATAACGGACCATTCTGTATGTCGAATGTCAGGTTCATCTGATCGGCTACAAATTCCCTGAGCAGCTGCTGCTGTTCGAGGGTATCATTGCTGCTCAGGTCTTCCATTTCGAAATTGAAAGGGAAGTCTTTGTAAATGATGAAATTCTCTCCGTTGGCACTGACTGAAGATCTTAGTGCTTCGTGGCGTTTTACAATAATTTCCAGTGATTTTCTGAATGCACTGAACTGAAAAGGGCCTGTAAAATCTAATGAAACAGATTCATTATAGGCAAGGCTTGCTTCATCACCGCCTATGATACAAGATAACCAGATTTCACGTTGTGATTCATTAATGGCTACAATTTTTTCAATATCCTTCTGATCTTCAAATGGATTGAAGGTGATTTGGTTAAAACTAAGGTCTGATTTCTGATCGATCATAATGATTAGTTAATTTCAATCTGAAGATATTTTCCATCCTGATTAGGATCTTTTACAAACCATGCCGGATTACCGCTTTCATCTTTTCCCAACCTGGCCCCTTTAACGGGAGGCTGATCTCCATTGATGACAATTGCACTTTCTCTAATAGCTTCGTTTTTTTCTATTGTAGCCGGGAAAAAACCAGCCTCAATCATGGCATCCATACTCTCCGTAAAGCATTTAATGACCTGAGCGATATCCGCATCGGAGGTGGCTTCGGTAAGGAAACAAGGAAAACCATCTAAGATGTGAATACCCTTTTCTCTCATCAAGGTGAACATTAATTCGCTGTAGGGAACCTCTTCATTAAATTTCACTTTCCACAGGGAACCATAATTTGCAACAAAAAATGGAAGTTTTCTTCGTGATATCTCTGTGTTCAGGCTTGCGGCAATGTAATTTCCTTTTTCATTTAACTGCTGCTGAAGAGCAGGTCCCTTTTCTTTCATATAGTTCAGGGATGCTTTTGCCGAAGCTAAAGCTAAAGGATGACGTACAAAGGTGCCCGCAAAATAGGTTACACCAACCTCAGGATAAGATTGATCGCCGTATTCCCAGGTTCCGCCATCAAGGGCATCCATGAATTCTTTTTTTCCAGCAATGACTCCGATTGGAATTCCTGCACCTACGACTTTTCCATAAGAAGCAAGGTCAACACGGACATCAAATAACGCCTGCGCACCACCAGGATGCATTCTGAATCCGGTAATTACCTCATCGAAAATCAAGGCCGTTCCCGAAGCTGCGGTAATCTCTCTTACTTTTTTTATAAATTCTATAGGCACGAACTCTGGTCTTCGGCTCTGGATTGGCTCAATCAGTACGGCTGCAATTTCATCGGCACGTTCTTTAATGATAGCCAATGCTTCTTCTGTTCCATAGTCCAGCACCAAGATGTTTTGTACTGCTTCAGGCATGATTCCTGCTGCTGCAGGAAAGGATTTTAATTTTTTCGTTCCACGAACCAGCACTTCATCAATAATGCCATGATAAGAGCCGGTAAATGCGACAATCAAAGAGCGTCCGGTTACTGTACGGGCGATTCTGATACAGCCAAGGACTGCTTCTGAACCTGTGCTACATAGCGCGGCGCGGTCAAAACCGGTAAATTCACAAACCAGTTTACTGACTTCTGCAGCCAGTTCGTGCTGTGGACCCACCTCGTAACCGCTTTCTATCTGATCATGCATTGCTTTCTTGATCACTTCCGGCTGATACCCCAAGAGGTTAGATCCAAAACCATTTAAAACATCAATATATTCATTTCCATCAAGATCCCACATTTTACTACCACTTGATTTATTGATCACTATTGGATAAATCAGCTCTTTAGTTTGCGGCCTAAAACCTGAAACCACACGTGGATCAGCCATAAATGACCTACTTTCGGCAGCATAAGCTTTACTTTTTGATGTTTTAGCGGTATAACTACGGGTTAGCTCCTGAAGGAAATGGAGTTGCCTTGGATTCAGGTCTGAGGAATGGCGCTCTATTTTAGGCGTCGCTCCAAAAGGTTTCTGGATTTCTGCTTTTTCCTGAGGACTTAACTCCTGGTTTTCTGAGGATTCAGAACGGAGAGGAACGGAAGTTGCGTGAGCAAGCGGAACCGGATTCGGGGCCACTAAAGGTTGATTCCCCTGCATTAACATCACTTGTTTCGACAGGATCTCCAATTGCTGGGCAATGAGTCCCAATGCGCTGTCATTAACCGGGCCTGTAGCTGCTACGGGCTGATGATTTGCAGAGAATGAAGGTTGTGCCTGAAACTGTGGTGTACTTGCCGCAGGAGCAACCGAAAGATCTGGAGCGGTATTTTTATCCAGGTAATCAACCAGTGCGTCTATGTTAGGATATTCTTCATTTAATTTTCTAAAAGTAATGGGCAAATTGAACGTTTTCTTTAAGGAAATGGCAACTTGAGTCAGCAATAGAGAGTCCAGTCCGATTTCCAGAAAATTGCTGTCCGTTGGAATGCCATTCATCTCTATTCCGGAGGCATCTTCTAATACTTGTTTGATCTTTGCTGCTAGGTTGTCTTTTCTCATCATAAGAGTATTCATTAATTCTTGCTCATTTATTGCTGGATTTTCTGCTTCGTTAGGGGCTATAGTTTGATGTATTGCCACTGTTGCATCAACCCAGTATTTTTTTCTGTCAAATTGATATGTTGGAAGGCTAAGGAAAGTTCTTTCCTGTCCTTCGAAGTAATTGTTCCAGGCTGGAGTTAAGCCATGAAGCCATAGCTGTCCCAATGTATTTAATATGGAGGAACTTTCCTTCTCTTTATTACTTAAACTAGAGAGGGCTTTAATTTGTTTAGCTTTAAAGCCAGCAATCTGTTTAATCAGGGTACTGGTTACTGTTCCGGGACCAACCTCCAGGAACAGCGGAAATTCATACTCAAGAATGGTCTCAATTGCATTGGTAAACCGCACTGTTTTTCTAAGATGCGCCGCCCAATAATCAGGGTCTGTAGCCTCTGCAGCCGTTAGAATATTTCCCGTAACCGTGGATACTATCGTGATTTCAGGAGCTTTAAGGGTCACATCAGAAACCACCTTTCTGAATTCATCCACGATAGGATCCATCATTGAAGAGTGGAAAGCATGACTGGTAAATAATAATTTATTGGCAATTTCCCTGGTATCCAGTAACCTTGCGAAAGACATCACCTGATCATCCGGGCCTGCAACCACACAGAGCTTTGGACTGTTGATGGCCGCAATGGATAAGTCGCCGGTTAGCAATGCAGAAATGGATTCTGCCTCATGTCTGACGGAGAGCATACTTCCTGAAGGAAGCTCGCTTACCATTGCACCTCTGACGGCGATTAGCTTCAATCCCTCTTCCAATGAAAATACCCCGGAAAGGTGTGCCGCAACATATTCCCCAATGCTATGTCCACAAAATAGTGTAGGAAGGATTCCCCAATGCATCCAGAGCTTTGCTAAAGCATATTCAGTTACAAACAATGCAGGTTGGGTATACCTGGTATCTTTAAGTTTTTCAGATGCGGCGTCAGATAGGTCAGATGGGAAGATGATGTCTCTAATGTCCAGCTGAATATATGGGCTAAGTAATGCTGCACACTGGTCTACTGCGGCTTTATAAACCGGTTCTTCCAGGTAAAGCTCCCTTCCCATATTTAAATACTGTGCACCCTGACCAGGAAATGTAAATACGACTTCTCCTGGTAGCTCCATCAGCTGATGGAGCTCAAAGGCGTTTGGTTTCTCTTCTGAAAGTGCCTGCTGTAGCTGCCTTGAATCATCTGAGACCAGAAACCTTCTGAAACGAAAATCAGTTCTGGACTTTTGCAGGGTATAAGCGATATCGGAAATGTTGACCTCTCCGCGATCTTTCAAATCTGCAGAAAGGGCTTGAGCATACTGCGCTCTGCTAAAAGCTGAGTTGGCAGACCAGGTAATTAACTCGGGAGATCTTCCTGCTGATGAGCGGGAAGGTTTGTTTTCGTAGCCTTCAAGGATCACATGGACATTGGTTCCACCAACGCCAAAGGAGCTAACTCCAGCAATTCTCTTTCCGGCATCCCATTTGGATAAGGAGTGGTTGACGTAAAAAGGGCTATTGGCAAAATCAATATTCCGGTTAGGGCTGACATAACCAAGAGAGGCCGGGATTTTTTTATGATATAAAGCCAGGCAGGTTTTTATCAGACCTGCTACACCGGCAGCCTGCGTTAAATGACCAAAATTACTTTTAATAGAGCCAATTGCGCAGAATTGATGTTGAGATTGCGTTCCGAATGCAGTCTTCAGTCCCTCAAATTCGATAGGGTCACCAATTGGAGTGCCTGTTCCGTGGGTTTCAATGTAACTGATTTCTGAAGCTTCAATTCCAGCATCTTCGATAGCCTGGATGATGGCGTCAGCTTGTCCTTCTGTACTTGGGGCAGTGAAGCTTCCCTTACCGGATCCATCATTATTTATGCCTACGCCCTTGATCAGGCCATAAATCGTATCTCCATCCCTCAAGGCATCCTCCAGTCTTTTCAAGAGAACCACACCTGCACCGTCGCTAAATACAGTTCCGGTAGCTGCATCGTCGAAAGGACGACAATGGCCGTCGGCACTAAGCATGCTTCCTTCCTGATAGAGGTGGCCACTGTTGATGGGAGAGGTGATACTCGCACCACCAGCTAACGCAGCGTCACATTGTCCGCCGCGGAGACTGTTTACCGCTTGAGCAATGGCAAGTAAGGATGTTGAACAGGCAGAATTAACGCTAACTGCAGGGCCTTTTAAGTCCAGATGGTAAGCGGTTCTAGATGCAATATAATCCTTTTCATTAACCGTCAGGACCTGTAATTTTCCTTGATTTTCAATCAGGTCAGGGTGGGGTAATACATTGTATTCATAATAGGTATTGTTGCCACTGCCGGCAAAAACCCCTATTTTTTGATCGTTTTTTGAAGCAGAATGACCGGTTTGTTCCAATACTTCCTGTGCGATTTCAAGGAAAAGGCGTTGTTGAGGATCCATCAGTTGTGCCAGTTTAGGATTAATCCCAAAAAAAACGGGATCAAACTGATCGGCATCTTTTACAATTCCTCTTGCAGGCACATAGGAAGGGTCTTGCCTGATCTGCGCTGGAATACTGGTATCCAGCTCATCCGCATTAAAGAATGTGGTGGTTTCCTTTCCCTCTGCAAGCAGCTCCCATAGTCCATTGATGGTATTGGCTCCTGGAAATCTGCCGGCCATTCCAATTACGGCAATATCGGAAGATTGATTTTTTGTAGTTCCCTTTTTGGATTCCCTATCCGTTGCAGATTTGCTTTTGTCCAGGAATTTTGCCATAGCAGCAATGGTTGGGAATTGATATAATTTGGTGATTGGCAAATAATAATCAAGCTTGTATTTTAATTCCGATACCACCTTTTGGGCTAACAATGAATTTCCGCCGAGTTCAAAGAAATTATCATCTATTCCCACTTTGTCATATTGAAGGATATCCGATAGGAGGTTAGCAATCTCCTTTTCCAGCTTCGTAACTGGTTTTTTATAAAGTACATTCAACTCCGGTCTTTTAGCATCCGGTTTTGGCAGTAATTTTTTATCTATTTTCCCGCTAACGGTTTTTGGAAACTGTTCCAGCCAGATGAAACTTGATGGAATCATATAGTCAGGCAGTAGGTTTATGACCTGTTCACGTAGGATTTTGGCATCGAATGCCTGCTTGTTTCCAACGATATAAGCCACCAGATTTTTTCTTCCCGGCTGGTCTTCCCTTAATATGACTACAGCCTGCTCTACACTTTCGTGCTGCATTAATGCAACCTCAATCTCTCCGAGTTCAACCCGGTTACCGCGTATTTTGATCTGACCATCTTTTCGGCCATGAAATTCTATCTCCCCATTTTCAAGGTATTTTCCGAGGTCTCCGGTTCTGTAAATTTTTATTTTACCAAGTGTAGGATGGGCCCAGTCCATGAATTTTTCACTGGTTAATTCCTCCTGATTTATATATCCGTTTGCCAGACATACACCCGAGATGCATAGTTCTCCTTCATTTCCGTTTTCCAGCAGCTGTAGGCTTTCATTCAGGATAAACACGGAGGAGCCAGCCATCGGACTACCGATCGTAGGAATTGCAGGCCAACCTTCCGGATCTCCCGATAATTTCAGCGTGGTGACACAAACGGTGGCTTCTGTCGGTCCATAAATATTCAGAAAAGTACTACCCGATAATGCCGAGAAGAAAGTCCTTATTGTATCGGTGATTTTTAACAATTCACCTCCTGTTGTTACTTCCTTTAGCTGAATGGGGTACTTGCCTTCAGCAACAGCAGCCTCTGTGAGGTATTGCAATGTTACGTAAGGAAAAAATGCTTTGTTAATCTGATGTTGAATCAGGAATTTCAATAACCTTCCCCCGTCAAGACGATCATCGTCTTCAATCAGGTATAGCGTTCCTCCTGTTGTTAATGGGACGAAGATTTCCTGAAAAGAAGCATCGAAACTTAAATGACAGAATTGCAATGATCTGGTGCCGACCTCAGTAAGGGAGTGTTCTTTTTGCCAGTTTAGAAAGTTCGTTAAGCTTTGATGTCCCAGGCATACACCTTTGGGTTTCCCTGTAGAACCTGAAGTATAAAGCACGCAGCCGTTTAAACCATGTTTTAATGGGGAATAATCTGTTTTTGATAAGTCTTGTACTGTCTTTACCTGCTGTAATCCCAGGCTGGAAAAGAAATCGGATTCATTGTTTAATGCAATGCAGGTTTGAACTCCTGAGTCTGTTATAATTTGATGAAGCCGGTGTTCCGGATAACCGGGATCCAGTGGGAGGTAAGCTTTACCCGCTTTTAAGATGGCCAGTACTGCGATGATCATCTCCAGACTGCGTGTGGTACTTACGCCAATGATTTCGTCGTTAACTGCCTGGTTTAAGATCAGATTTGCAAGTCGGTCAGCGCGGTCGTTCAGTTCCCGATAGGTAAGTGTATGCTCTCCAAAAACCACGGCATTAAGCTCAGGAAATTGCATTGCTGTCCTTTCAAATAGCTGATGGACCTTGATGTCTTGGTTTGGGCTTAAAGTTAACTGTTCTGTTGGCATGGTAGAGAGAATTGAATATCTGGCATATCAAGTTTAAAATTTTGGTTAAACGATGATATTTAAGTCGTTTATAATGAAATAACAGGAAGAATTATTTACGAGTCTCCGCATATGCATGTAGAAACTTTCATAACCTATTTCAAATAGCTCTCCTGATTTGGGACTTTCATTATAATCTAATTATACATTTTTCTAAAATACTAAAATAAAGGGAGCTGAGAACAGAAAAAAACTGTCTAATAATGAAATGATGGATGAGGTTTGCCGGTTAATATGGTTGTTTATAATGATTTATGGTGGTTCGGCTACAGGGATGTAGGTTTTCTTTCAAAACTTTAGGTTGTAAAAGAAGGGGAAGTGAGTAGGTTTTTTTCTGTAAAAGAGTTGTTATAACAGGATGCTAATGACATTCGGCTGAAGAGAAAAATGGACAGGCTGTCCGGTATTGAGGTAATATTTACACAGTTGGGGGGATAAAAAAAAGCCGCTTAAAAAGCAGCTTCTCTTGTTGGATCTATTTCTTTTCCGGTGGAGTAGATACGATCTCTCCAAATTCATTCACATAAGCCATCATGCTTTCCAGGTCACCACCTGTAGAATTTTGCTGGCGTTCCTGCTTGCGTTGTTCTTTATCTTCTTTTTTCTTCTGCCTGTTTTTTTCTAGTTGCTTCTTCATGAAGGTAGCCTGAGATTTAGCCATAAATTCAATGTATTAGTTAAAAAATAACTCTCTCCTCTGGTTTTACCTATTCTATAAGCCTGCTTTCGTTGATTCCATTATAGATCAATTTGGCTAGAATGTAATTTAATTCTCGGGAGGCAACGGATCAGCAACCTGGAGAAATTGAAACCTGATCAAATGGATTGATCAGTAAGTAAGTAGTAAGAGAATAGTTGTAATGATATCCCGTTTCATGCAAATGTAAGCAATTTTATGTTCATTATCAATTCCGGCGTAGTTTTAAATCGGGAAAAGCGGGAGGGAGTGGGTTTAAATGTTTTCCGGCGCGTTAATGTGAATGAATCTAAATTGCAAAGAGCGCTTTTGTCTGAAGATTCAATCTCTATTTTTGTCAAAAAAAATAAACATGTCAAAAACTAAACTAACAATAAATAGCAACGGCTCTGTGAAGATAGATGGCGATTTCGAAATTGTCGATGCACAAGGTAATGAATATGGCTTACAGGGAAGAACAGTGTTGTCTATCTGTCGCTGTGGTTTATCTGCAAATAAGCCTTTTTGTGATGGTGCACACCGTGGGCATTTTGAGCACGATGCGATTGCGTTTGAGCTTCCTCCAAAAAAGGTATAGTTCTACGCTGTTTGTATAAAAAAAGGAAAGCCCTGATGACAATTGTCATCAGGGCTTTCCTTTTTGCTTGTTTGCTTATTTGCGAAGGGTAAGGGTATAGTTGGTCAATACCTTTGCTTTTATCGTGTCTTTCGTCGGAGTTCTCAGTTGGATGCTCAGATTGTATTTCATATTGCCTGCGTTTATGGCAGATTTTAATGTATCCGGAGCAATGAGTGGGGATAAGATCAGTCTGGCCGATATTGCGCCTTCAGGAATGTTGGTGATCTTGGCAAGACTGTCTAATTTACTTCCGCTTTTGAGCAGTGCTTTTACGCTGGAAAAGTTTCTAAAGTTATTTGCAGGATCAACGTAATTGCTGTCTCTCTTCCCATCTTTAGTTTTGCGGAGAATAGAATCCTGGATCAAAACAAAGCTGGATAGTTTGATGCTGACAATATCTTTCATTTCAAACCCTCCGGCCTTTTTTATTTCTTCTGTCAGATTCAATAATGCTGACAGGTCTTGAATGCTGTTGTTGGGACTGCTTGTGTTGTCGCTAGGAAGGAATTCAAAAGCAATGGTATCTGTCTTAGTGATGATGTCACGCTGAATGCTTTCGCTAACTTTATTACATGCTGAAAATGCGAGTAAGATTGCTGCTGTTATAAATAGTAAGTTCGTCTTCATGATTGGTATAACTTATTGCCGGCTGATGAAAAGGCCGATGTAAAAGTACGCATTAACTGGCAGATTTGTCTATAAAGAATCTTGCTGTATTTGTTGTTTTTTACCTTTAAATTCCTAGTTTAGATCAGCGTCTTTTTTCTTCCTTTTTCCGCCTTAAATCACGAAACCTTTATAATATTTGGCGTAAAATAGTGGCCATATAATGTTTTGTTTGTTGTTTTAATTTGCTGTTTATCAGTGTATGTGTTGTTGTTTTGTTGATCTATAACTATAAGTAGGGCTAAATTTCAGGTTTGTTTTTATTGTTTATTACAGAATAATATTCTGTTAAACTGATATTTGATCTGTTTTACAGTTAGTTGTGATGGTTTTTGTCAACTAGTATTGCTGTCTGTTGTAAGCCGCGGAAAAATCAGTTCTCATGGCTTTGAAACGCTCTACTACGGTTGCAATAAATGCCTCATCCAGCATCTGAAATATTTCATTTGCCCCTCCTCCACTCAGGTCCAGTTCAGATAATTTATAACTCTGTTCCAGTGTTCCCTGTTCAAACTTCACAATGTATTTCTGGTTCATATTGAATAGGGTGATCTTGCATTCCGGATGTGGTAGTTCTGCGATTACTCTCATATTTTTTTCTTTAATAAAAAGCCGTCGTTTCCAGAGAAAGACGGCTTTTAGGTCTTGTCTGTTATTATAGTTTAACGCCCATTTCCCTGATCAGGAAATCTGCTTTGTCGATTTTGGAGGCTACCCATAGCACATAACGAATGTCAACGCCTATTGATCTGCTGTAGCTTTCGTTCCAGGCGTAATCGTTAATGGTTGCTCCGTAAGCGCGGTCAAAGTTGACGCCGATCAGTTCACCTTTAGCATTCATAATTGGAGAACCAGAGTTTCCGCCAGTCGTATCCATGTTGTAAAGGAAGGATACCGGAACATCGTTCAGGTCTTTCTTAGCGAAAGGCCCAAAGTCTTTGGCTTCCCATAATGCCTTGATTTGGGCAGGGTAGTCGAATTCCGGGTTGTCGGTTGTTCCTTTTTCCAGGATTCCTTTGATGGTGGTGTACGGTCTCATGTAGGATGCATCTGCAGGCCAGTAGCCTCTTACATAGCCATAAGTAAGGCGTAAGGTACTGTTGGCATCAGGGATGAAGTCCTTTTTCTTGAACTTCTCCTTTACATTTACATAGTCGCCCATTAACTTGTTTAGTAAACCTTCCCTGCGGTCTTTTTCAGGTTTGATTTCCGCAATTTGTCTGGCGAGGTCTCTTTCGAACAACAATAGCCCGTCACTGTAGTCGGCAATGGCTTTAGGTGATTTTAAAAGCGTATTCATCACATACGATTCGTCTTTTAGTTTGCTTAAGCCGAGTGTGTTTTCAATGAACTGGTCGATTACAGCGTTACTGTTTGTTCCTTTACTGGTGACTTTATTTACGGCAGTTACCTTTTGGTTGGGATTAAATGCTGCGGCATCTGTCAACATTCTCTTAAAAATCTTTCTGTCTACCTCTATTTCGTAGGCTTCATATGTATTGCCTAATGATTGTTTTAGGCCAGCGATGTTCTGGTCAAAGAACTGCTGTTTATCTGCGGCAGGTTGTGCGTCCAGCGCTGCTTTGAAGTTGTTGATGTTTTTTGATACAGATAATAAACTGGTGGAATTGTAGATCTGAGCAAACCATAAGTCTCTCTGTGCGTCTCCATTGATGAGTTTATATAAATTATCAATATCATTCATCAGGTTGCCGTATTTTGCTTTTACATCTACGTTGTTATTGATGAATTGCGCCAATGAAGCATCTTCTTCTTTCTTCTGTGAGATGAGGTCGATGCCTTTTAGTCCCTGAAGTTTTCCTCTGTAGTTTTTCAATACGTTGGCATTTCTCTTAATTCTGGTAGCCAGCTTGATTTCTGTAGTTTTGTTTTTCTTACCTGCGCTTTCCATTGTGCTGTTTTGGAAGTCGTACAATTCAGATACGTATGGCAAAACATATTGTTGCTGATACTGGATGAATTCAGCAGGGCGGTGGCGGAAGGTTCTTCCCGGATAGCCTAAGATGAATACAAAATCTTCTTCGTTGGTGCCGCTTGGGTTTACCTTTAAGAACTTCTTCGGTGTATATGGAACGTTGTCTTTTGAATATTTTGCAGGAGAACCGTCTTTTGCAACATAGGCGCGCATGAAAGAGAAGTCTCCGGTATGGCGTGGCCATACCCAGTTGTCGGTTTCGCCACCGTATTCACCAATCTGGCGATTGGGTACGTAAACCAGTCTGACATCCTGAATGGTTTTATAACGGAATAACACATAAGTCTTTCCAATAAACATTTCTGATACTTCAGCTTTAATACTTGGGTCTTTTTTCTCTGCCTCTACCGCGATGTTTTTCATGGCGTCGTTAATGAGTTTTAACCTGGAAGCGGGATCTTCAATCTGAGCTACAGCGCCTAGAACTCTGTCAGATACGTCTTCATAACTATCAGTAATCCGACAAGTTAAGCCTTTTGCTTCAATCTCCTGTTCATGTGACTTGGCCACAAATCCATTGGTCAGGTAATCGTGTTCCGGGGTACTGGCCAGTTGTACTGCGCTGAATGCGCAATGGTGATTGGTGATGATCAGTCCTTCGTTGGATATGAATGATCCTGTGCATCCGCCTACGTTAACGAGGGCGTCTACAAGGCTGGTGCCATTGGGATTGTAGATCTCATTTTGGTCTATCTTCAGGCCTGCTTTCTTTAAGTCTAGTTTGTGGATTTCGCTCAGCGGAAACATTCCTTCATCCCAGGGCTTGTAGCCCGACTGGAGGATTCCGAGTGCTAATAGTGAAGTAAATAATAAGGTTTTCTTATTCATTTCGATGGTGTGTTTATTTATGAACCCCCAAACTTAGATAAAATTTCGGCAACATTTAGGATTGCGCTTTTGTATCTTTGGGCGTTAAATACTAATGAAACGTGATATGGCAGAAGATTTAAAGATTGTTACAGATATCAGTAAAGAAGCGCAATACCGCTCCTTAATTCCTCAAATAGCGGCTTTAATAAAAGGGGAGCCCGATCAGGTTGCAAACCTGGCAAATATCGCTGCGGCGCTGAAAGAGCAGTTCGGATGGTTCTGGGTAGGCTTTTACCTGGTGAAGAATGAGGTCTTGGTTTTAGGGCCATTTCAAGGGCCTGTTGCCTGTACCAGAATTCAAAAGGGAAAAGGGGTTTGTGGTACATCGTGGTTGCAGGGAGAGACGCTGATCGTTCCCGATGTAGAGGAATTTCCCGGTCATATTGCCTGTGCTGCAGCATCCCGTTCGGAGATTGTTCTGCCTTTGTTTCAGGGCGGAGAAGTGATTGGTGTTTTAGATGTAGATAGTGAACATCTTGCTCATTTTGATGAGGTTGATGCAAAATATTTAAAGGAAATAATTAGTTTGCTGGATGCCTAAATTGCCTTTTTCTTTTTATCAGAATGATGATGTGAATGCGCTTGCCTTGCAGTTGCTTGGAAAACGATTGTTTACCCGCATCAACGGAGCCGTTACCGGTGGAATCATCGTGGAGACTGAAGCTTATAAAGGAGTGGAGGATAAAGCATCTCATGCTTACGGCGGGCGTTTTACAGACCGGACCAAGGTGATGTACGAGAGCGGAGGTTTGTCTTATGTATACCTTTGTTATGGAATTCATCACCTGTTTAATGTCGTGACCGGGCCAGAGGCGACACCGCATGCCGTGTTGATTCGCGGACTGGAGCCACTGACGGGTTTGGAGCTGATGATGGAAAGAAGAGGGATGTCTGTTCTGAAGCCCAATATCACGGCCGGGCCTGGCGCTTTAGCGAAGGCCCTGGGAATCGATCGTCTGCTGAATGCTAAAGACCTTACCGGAGAGGAGATCTGGATCGAGGACGCGCTGCCTGAATGGAGCATTAGTGAAGCGGTAGCGGGACCAAGAGTGGGGGTTGATTATGCCGGAGATCATGCTTTATTACCCTGGAGGTATTATGTCAAAGGCAATAAATATGTGAGTAAACCAAGGAGCTGACCAACCTGTAAAAAAAGAGGTTGTGGATAACAAAAAGGCAGGTAAGTTTATTTATCTGCCTTTTTTATTGATATTTGAGACAATGAAATTTGAGAACACTTTAGCTTTTGCGCAAAGCCTGGATCAGGCCGATTTGCTTTCTGATAGGAGAAACGATTTCTTGTTTCCTCAACAAAATGGAAAACCTTTTATCTATTTGTGTGGTAACTCTTTAGGTTTACAACCTAAAGCGGCGCGTGAAGTGCTGGAGTTGCAATTGAGTAACTGGGAAAACCTTGCCGTGGAGGGTTGGTTTGAAGGAAAGAGCCCCTGGATGTTTTACCATAAGGAGCTTAAAAAATTGATGGCGCCCATCGTTGGTGCCTCCCCATTGGAGGTTTGTCCGATGAATACGTTGACAGTAAATCTCCATCTTTTGATGGTCAGTTTTTACAAACCTAAAGGCAGCCGTTTCAAAATTATCATGGAAGCCGGTGCTTTTCCTTCCGATCAGTATGCGATCGAAAGCCAGGTTCGTTTTCATGGCTTTGATCCTAAGGATGCCATTATTGAAGTGAGTCCAAGAGCGGGTGAGTATACCCTCAGAACGGAAGATATTATAGCGGAGATCGCAGCAAATGGAGCGGAGATTGCCTTGGTGTTGTTTGGTGGTGTAAATTATTTCACCGGACAATGGTTTGATATGGAAGCGATCACTCAAGCAGGTCATGCGGCTGGTGCAATCGTTGGATTTGACCTGGCTCATGCCGCTGGAAATGTGCCTTTGAAGCTGCACGACTGGAACATAGATTTTGCCTGCTGGTGTTCTTATAAATACCAAAACTCAGGTCCGGGTGGCATCAGTGGAATCTTTGTGCACGACAAACATTTCGGAGATCAAACGCTCAACCGCTTTGCGGGATGGTGGGGTTATCAGGAGGAGCAACGGTTTAAGATGGAAAAGGGATTTGTTCCTGAAGCAGGTGCGGATGGCTGGCAGATCAGTTGTACACAGGTGATGCCCATGGCACTCTACCATGCCTCACTTTTGAATTTTGAAAAAGCAGGGTTTATTGAGCCTTTAAGAGCTAAAAGTAAAACTTTAACTTCTTATTTGATTTACCTTATAAATGAAGTAAATAACTCGCTTGGAGAAGAACAGTTTAAGGTAATTACGCCTGCGGAAGAAAAAGACCGTGGTGCACAGGTTTCCATCATAGCTAAACAGGATGGGAAGGAAATCTTTCAACAGCTGGTAGCACACAATGTGCTGGGCGACTGGAGGGAACCTAATGTGATCCGTTTAAGTCCCGTTCCGATGTACAACTCTTTCGAAGATGTATTCCTCTGCGCAGAACTGATGCTTAAAATTAGTAAGGAGCTGCGCCGATGATCAACTATAATCCCAAAGACTGGATCACCTTTATCTTTCATTTCGATAAAGCAGATACCTTCAGGAAATTATGGCCATTGATGATTAGCGTGGCAGTTTTCTCAGGAGCGATCGCTTATCTGGAGCTCAATTACCTGAAGCTTTCGGAGAGTTCCTACGTGAAAAATATTGGAATGATGCATAGCCTGCTTGGCTTTGTGATCTCTATGTTACTGGTGTTCCGGACCAATACCTCTTACGACAGGTGGTGGGAAGGCCGCCGCTTACTTGGCGCCCTGACCAATATCAGCCGGAACTTTGCAATAAAGATCAAGGCTTTAAGAATGAGTAAAGAAGACAATGAGTTTTTTGATTATGCCATTCCAAAATATGCTTTCGCGTTAAAAGAACATTTAAGGGAGAAGCAGTACTTTGGTAAGAACAGTCTGCTGATCGAAGTGGATGGCGGAAAACACATTCCAAACCAGGTGGCAACGAGTATTTTCAGCCGGATATTTGATCTCCAGGCGGCAGGAAAGATCAGCCAGGAGCAATTGATTATACTTAATGCAGATGTTCATCAGTTTACAGATATCTGTGGTGGATGTGAGCGCATTAAGAGAACACCAATTCCTTATTCTTACAGTGCTTTTATCAAGAAATTCTTGTTCATCTATGTGATTACGCTTCCTTTTGGATGGGTGTTTAGCCTGGGCTATTTTGTTATTCCTATTGTACCTTTTATCTTGTATGTACTGGCGAGTTTAGAGCTGATCGCAGAAGAGATTGAAGATCCATTTGGTTTGGATGCCAATGATTTGCCCGTGGACGAGATCTGTAACAACATTGAAAAACATGTAGGGGAGATCTTAAATTAAATGGTCAAGATTGCCTGGCATCATTTATTTGCGCATCCTTTACCTGAAGGACACCGCTTTCCAATGATCAAATATGAACTGATCCCGGAACAGTTGTTGTACGAAGGCGTCATCAGTGCTTCCAATTTGTTTGCGCCTGAGCGGGTTTCAGAAGCAGCCATTTTGTTAAGTCATGATCTGGGATACTGGGAACAGCTTCGGGATCTGAGCCTTCCGGCAAGGGAACAGAGGCGCATTGGCTTTCCTTTAACGGCACAGCTGCTGGAAAGGGAAATGAGGATTGCCCAGGGAACTATTGATGGGGCGGTCTATGCTCAAGCAAATGGGATTGCCTTTAATGTGGCCGGAGGAACGCATCATGCTGGGAGCAATTGGGGAGAAGGGTTTTGTTTGCTGAACGATCAGGCGATTGCGGCAAATTACCTGTTGAATACTGGATTGGCATCGAGGATCTTAATCATAGATTTAGATGTTCATCAGGGAAATGGAACGGCAGAAATTTTTTATAATGAAGACCGGGTGTTTACGTTTTCTATGCATGGGGATAAAAATTTCCCTTTTAGAAAGGAAAGGTCAGACCTGGACATTCCTTTGGAGGATGGGATGACTGATGAACAGTTCTTGCAGCGACTGGAAAAAACGCTTCCGTTGCTTTTGGAACATCAGCCGGATTTCGTATTCTACCTGTCGGGCGTAGATGTATTGGAAAGCGATAAGCTGGGCAAGCTGGCTTTATCAAAAGAGGGCTGTAAAGAACGGGACAGGAAAGTATTGCAATTTTGCAAAGACCACAACTTGCCGGTACAGGTAAGCATGGGTGGAGGTTATTCTCCAAACATAAAAGACATTGTGGAGGCACATTGTAATACATTTAAAATTTGTTTAGATATTTTTGAATAATTATGAAGATTGTAATTGCAGAAAAACCCTCTGTAGGGCGTGAGTTGGCGAAAGTCTTCGGTGCTACAACAAGAAAAGATGGATATATTGAAGGAAACGGGTATTCTTTTACCTGGGCCTTTGGGCATTTACTTCAATTGGCTCCACCACAGGAATATGGTTTTATAGGATGGAGAAGGCAACATTTGCCAATGCTGCCCAAGAAATTTAAACTGGCGATCCGCAAAATCAAGACGAAAGACGGCTTGGTAGAAGATCCGGGAGTAAGAAAGCAACTGGACATCATAAAAATGCTTTTTGATGAGGCGACGGAGATTATCGTTGCGACGGATGCCGGGAGGGAAGGCGAGCTGATCTTCCGCTATATCTATTATTTTCTGAAATGTAAAAAGCCTTTTAAGCGGCTCTGGATTTCCTCTCAAACTGATGAGGCTATCAAAGAGGGCTTCCGCAACCTTAAACCGGGTACGGATTACGATACTTTATTCAATTCCGCACATTGCAGGTCTGAGTCTGATTGGCTGGTGGGCATGAATGCTACACAGGCCCTGAGTATATCTGCAGGGAACCGCTCCGTGTTGTCGCTTGGAAGGGTGCAGACCCCTACACTGGCGATGATTTGCTCCCGTTTTCTGGAAATTAAGAACTTTGTTCCGCAGACTTATTACCAACTGGCCATCCAACTGGATAAAGACGGACAGCTCTTTAAGGCCATTTCTGTAAGTAACTTTAACAACAAGGAAGAGGCACAGGGCTTATTTGATCAGATTCAGGATGTGGCAGGTGGTTTCCCTAACGGAGGTAAAATCCTCAGCGTGGAAGCCAAACCAAGAAAAGAGCCGCCTCCGCTGTTGCATGATTTAAGTAGTTTACAGCAGGAAGCAAACAAGCGTAAGGGTTTTACTGCCGATCAGACACTTAGCTTGTTACAGGGCTTGTATGAGAGTAAATTGGTTACTTATCCCCGTACCGGGAGCAGGTATATCGGCGACGATGTTTTTGCAGGCGTACCCAATCTGATTGATAAATTAAAAGAACATAAAGATTTCGGTAAACAGGCAGAGTTCCTGAGTACCGCGAAATTGAGCAAGAGAAGTGTAAATGCCAAAAAAGTAACGGATCACCATGCGATTCTTCCTACCGGAGAGTCGGCTTATCAGCTGAGTGGAGATAAACAGGCAATCTATGACATGGTCGTGGGCCGTATGCTGGAAGCATTTCATCAGGAATGTGTGAAAGAGATCACCAAAATATCTGTGGAATCAGGTTCTGTATTCATTGCCAATGGAACCGTAATCCGTTCTGCTGGCTGGAGGGCGGTGTTCAACGAAAATGATGAAGAGAAAAAAGATGAGGAAAACCCTTCTTTACCTAAGGTAAAAGCAGGAGAGGAATTGCCGGTGGTCAATAAAGCCTTTATGGAAAAACAGACCAAGCCAAAACCGATGTACAATGAAGCTTCGTTACTTAAGGCACTGGAAACCTCAGGCAAGGATATCGAGGATGAGGAACTGCGTTATGCAATGAAAGACAGTGGGCTGGGAACTCCGGCTACCAGGGCTTCCATTATTGAAACGCTGATTAACAGGGAATACATCCTTCGGGAAAAGAGAAATCTGGTGCCGACTCCGAAAGGACTTGCGGTATATGATGTGGTGAAAGACCAGAAAATTGCACAGGCAGAATTGACCGGACAGTGGGAGAAAAGATTGGAAGAAATTCGGTCGGGCGCCTCTGTAGCTGATTTTAAAGCAGAGATTACAGAATATACCAAAGCAATTACTCATGAGATGTTGCTGGCAGGAAATGGCCTGGCTGCGAAATTAAGTCCGCCGAAGGAAGAAAAACCTGCGGAAGCACCTGCTGCAACATAAAATTTAATAAACAGCCTATGTATGTGCTTATCATAATTGTTGCATTGATCGGGTTTAGCTTTTGGGCGCTAAACTTACCGGTCTTTGGAAGTTTGCCAGAGCAGGAACGGCTGACGAAGATTAAAACCCTCGAGAATTACGGGCAGGGAGAATTGACAAACCGTTCTTTAACGCCAACATTGCCGGAGGGGGTCACTTATTGGGACATCATCCTTGGTATGCTGAAGGGAAATAAAAATGGAAGGCCTGCGAAAGCGCTTCCGTTTCTGACGCCTGATTTTTCAACGGTTGAAGGGATAAAGATTACCTGGTTTGGACATTCTTCTTATCTGTTGCAGATAGATGATATTAAGATCCTGGTAGATCCGGTATTCAGTTCAAGAACTTCTCCTTTCTCTTTTATCGGAACAAAGAATTATGAAGGCACGGGTTTTATCAAAGCAGAAGACTTTCCTGATCTGGACCTGATATTGATCAGCCATGACCATTATGATCACCTTGACTACCAAAGTATACTGAAGCTAAAAGACAAGACCAAACATTTCATTACCTCTATAGGGGTAGGTGCACATCTGGAACGCTGGGGAGTTGCTGCAGAGAAAATTACAGAGCTGGCCTGGGGCGAAGAGAAGGAAATTGGCGGACTGAAATTTCTGGCCAGAACGGCCCGTCATTTTTCAGGAAGGAAATTTAAACGAAACCAATCGCTCTGGTCTGCTTTCATCCTTCAGACCCCTCAACATAAATTATACCTGGGTGGCGATTCCGGTTACGACAGCCATTTCAAAGCCGACGGGGAACAGTATGGTCCTTTTGATCTTGCCATCCTGGAATGTGGGCAGTACAATGTGAATTGGCCACTTATTCACATGTTTCCGGAACAAACGGTTCAGGCGGCCATAGATTTGAAAGCAAAAGTTTTGCTTCCGGTACATTGGGGTAAATTTACACTCGCGACGCACGATTGGAATGAGCCCATCATCAGGGCGGTTAAAAAGGCCGAAGAAGAAGGGTTTCAGCTAACTACACCCATGCTGGGAGAGCCTTTAATCTTAGGTCAATCCTATCCATCCAGTAAATGGTATCTTGATTAACCTGTTCTCCTACTGTCTTCCCAGGTATATAACAGTTAACCGGGACCTCCTAAAGATCTCCCGGAAACGTACCAGGAACATCTTTTCGTTTCAAAAGACGTTCCTGGTACGTTCCTGATACGTCCATGGGACGTTCCAGTTAACTGTGATGGTCGAACAAGGACCGAAGGAGAACCGGACAGGAGTTGGACGATCTTCATCTTTCCCTTATTTTCTGTATTTTTACCCATTGCTTCAGGAGACCCTGATTTTATTTTTTCTGTTGCAGCGTGCTAAACAATATCTGGGAAAACCTGTTATTCAAATAAACCTTATGCTCATGAAAACGGATTTTGTAGAAATATTTCAAACAATCAGGGCGACATTACAGCCTTATGCAACTTTAGGATTCAGCAACCGCGTGAATAGCGAAACCGTATACGAGTTGTGGAGTGATAAAAATGTAGTGATCGAAGGCCGTAAAAGAACAGAAGTGTTTTTTGCCAGCGTGGTCATTCAAAAGAACCATGTTGGATTTTATTATATGCCGGTTTATGCCGAGCCGGAGATGAAGACCGTTTTTAATCCGAAGTTGTTAAAATTGTTAAAAGGAAAGTCTTGCTTTCATATCAAAGAGCTGGATGAAGAACTTTTGTCGATGATAGAAAGTGCATTGGCAGAAGGGTATAAGTTATATAAGGAAAAGGATTGGGTAGCATAACAGCAGATTGGCAATTGGATTTCATTGCCGCATTACAGGAAAAAGGCATTGCCTTTAAAGAAGACGGACGGCAAACGCTGGTCTTGCTGGATAAGGGGCAGGTTGCAGTCAACATGGTTTCTTTACAGCGGGACATTGATCCTGAAAAATTGGTCGCTCTTCAAGCGGACTATCAAACGAAAAACATTTACCTCGTTCATTTATGGGAAGACATCTGGAAAACCAGAAGAAATCAGGTATTGGGTAGGATTGGTTCCATTCTCGGATTGAATAAAACACTTCATGGGCGTAAAGCAAAGGTGCTTGTGATCAATCAGGCAGAGGCCGATGCTTTTCTCAAAGAGAACCATTTACAAGCCTCCGCAAAAGCTAAATATAAATTCGCATTGCATATAGAAGGTCAGATGGTCGCTGTGGCTTTATTCAGTGGCGGAAGACCGATGAACAGGATTGCCCCGGATTATCGGTCTTATGAGCTGATCCGTTTTGCGAGCCTCATTGGTTTTACAGTTACCGGCGGTTTCAGTAAATTGCTAAAACACTTTATTAACCTGGTGAAGCCAAACGACCTGATGAGTTATGCCGATAAAGACTGGTCTTTAGGCAATGCCTACGATTTGTCGGGCTTTAAACTTGTGGCAGAATCTCCGGCCGTCGCCATCTGGTTAAACCGAACAGCGCATAAAAGGAGTTTTACGCATCGGCTACCGGTAGCGCTTCAGGCCGGGATGAAGGATCTGAAAAAAGAGGAGCAAGAACTATTCCTTCTGGAAAATGATTATATACCGGTTTTTAACACCGGAAATTTAAAATACATATTATACTTGTAAATGGAGCAGGAATACCCACTATTGGTCGTATTAGGCCCTACGGCTTCCGGAAAAACGAAACTTGCAGTACGGTTGGCTGAGGCGCTTCAGGGAGAACTGATCAGTGCCGATAGCAGGCAGGTGTTTAAAGATATGGACATTGGTACGGGAAAAGACCTGAAGGAATATGAGCGGAATGGCCAACAGATTCCTTATCATCTGATCAATATCCGGGAAGCTGGAGGGAAATACAACGTAAATGAGTTCAAAGAAGATTTTTACCGTGTGTTTGAAGATCTGAACACCAGAAAAGTACTGCCTATCCTTTGTGGTGGAACAGGGATGTATATGCACAGTATCTTTCAGGATCATGAGTATACGGCCATTCCTGTAAACGAAGCACTCAGAGAAGGTTTAAGACTAAAGGATATTGAGGGTTTAAGGATCATACTGAAAAGCTATCCTCCGGCGCTGACTCAACATGCGGACCTGTCTTCCTTCAAGAGACTGATCCGTGCCATAGAGATTGCCGAATATTTAAGTCATCATGACCTGATTACTGTAAAGCGACCTTTGATCAGGCCATTTGTAGTAGGGCTGACTTCCGATGTGACCTTGCGCAGGAAGAAAATCCTTCGCAGAATGGAGGCCAGACTGGAAGAAGGGATGATTGAGGAAGTAAAAGGATTGATTGAAAAAGGGGTAAACCCAGAAGTGCTTACTTTTTACGGACTGGAATATAAGTTTATTGTCGCTTATCTGTCTGGCTACCTGGATAATGAGGAATTAAAACTGCAGCTCGGAACAGCGATATGTCAATTTGCAAAACGTCAAATGACCTTTTTTAGAAAAATGGAAAAGGATGGGGTAGCCATTCACTGGTTTGATACCGATCAGGATTCCGATCGGTTATTTAAGCAGGTGATGGAGGCGTATATCCACTGGAAGGCCAGTTAAATAGCATAAATGAGTCCGTGGCATGCATTTTGTAAAGATCATGGTATGAAAAAGTCTACAACCTTTATGGCTTCAGCAGTAGCTGCAGTAGCCTTATTTTTAAGTACGGATGTTAATGCGCAAAAACTTGGTGTAGGTGTTAATTTAGGTGTTCCAACCAGTGACGGTTATAGTTTCGCAATTGGCGCCGATGCGAGAGTGCAATTTGACGTTTCCAAACAAGTGTCTATTCCTGTAACGACAGGTTATACCCACTTTATTGGCAAAACAATTAACAATATAGATATCCCTGATTACGGATATATTCCATTGAAAGGTGGTGTAAAGGTATTTTTTGACCCTAGCGGATCAGGCCTTTATGGGATGGCTGAGGTTGGTGCAGCTTTTGGGGTGACTAAAAACTCGGGCACATCTTTCCTTTATTCTCCTGCTATTGGCTACGCCTGGAGTAATGGTCTGGACCTAGGTGTAAAGTACGAAGGTTTGCCTAAAGACGGCTTGAACACAGGTCAGGTAGCATTACGTCTGGCCTATGGCTTTAAATTATAGGTCTGGAAAAGACTTAATTACACTAAGCCTCCGATTTTTTCGGGGGCTTTTTTATTTATTTAAATTTAAAATGGTAATTTAACCAAAAAACAGAATATCATAGATCTGTTATTCATAAAAACTAATACACTTATATGAAAAGATACCTCGCTGTAGCAGCAATTATGATTGCTACATCCTGTACAAACACTAATCAAAAAGTGGCTTTAAGTGCAGATAGCACTGCAAAAAGCAAAGAAGCCGAAACGGCGACGGTTAGTGTTCAGCTCAAAGACGCCAGTGTACAGTCCATTTACAATGGCTATATCTCTTTAAAGAATGCGCTGGTCAGCTCAAAATTTGAAGATGCCCAAAAAACAGCATCCGCGCTTAAAACCAGTCTGGCCGGCTATAAAGGATGTGAAAATACTGCCGTTACTGCAGGAAAAATTGCCACCGCCAAAGATCTTGCTGCCCAAAGAAAAGATTTTACTGCCCTTAGTTCCGATTTGATTGCGATGTTTAAACATGCAGACATTGAAAAAGGAGCCATTTACGTTCAGCATTGCCCAATGGCAAATAACGGGGATGGAGGCGATTGGCTGGCTTCAGAAAAGAAAATCCAGAATCCATATTATGGTGATGAGATGATGGAGTGTGGTGCGGTTCTCGAAGAGCTAAAACCTGCCAAATAGAATCTCGGATTCTTACTTGGATTTGACTCACATTTAATAATTATTTAACAGCTTTGTTATAGCTGATTAAAGGCTAATCAAAATGGATTAGTTAGTTTTGTTTATTATAAATTTAAGATATATATATGTCAGATATTGCAGAAATTAAGATTGACGGAAAAGTCTATGAATTTCCCGTTATTACAGGTACCGAAGGGGAGAAGTCTATAGATATTTCAAAGCTTAGAGATTTAACAGGTCACATTACACTAGACCTTGGTTACAAAAATACGGGGTCCACGAAAAGTGCAATTACCTTTTTAGATGGTGAAAAAGGAGTTTTAAAATACCGCGGTTACCCAATCGAAGTACTTGCAGAAAAATCAACTTTTCTGGAAGTTGCTTACCTGCTTATATATGGCGATTTACCTAAACAAGAACAACTGGATGATTTTCAGGCTTCGATCAGTCGTCATACACTGATTCATGAAGACATGAAAAAGTTTTTGGATGGATATCCTTCTAAATCTCATCCAATGGCGCAACTGGCTTCTTTGGTCTGCTCATTGTCTACATTCTATCCGGAATCTTTAAATGCAAATTCTGATCCGGAGACCATGGACCTGACCATGATCAAACTATTGGCGAAATTCCCGACTATTGTATCTTTCATTTATAAAAAATCTTTAGGTCATCCACTGATCTATCCAAAAAATAAATACGACTACGTTAGCAATTTCTTAAACATGATCTTTGGTCAGCGTACCGAAGAAGTGGAAATTGATCCGGTAGTAGTGAAAGCAATGAATACTTTACTGATCCTTCATGCTGATCATGAGCAGAACTGTTCTGCTTCAACGGTAAGAATGGTCGGTTCTTCAGACTGTAATCTTTACGCTTCAGTATCTGCAGGAATCGCTGCACTTTGGGGCCCGCTTCATGGTGGTGCAAACCAGGCAGTAATCGAAATGCTGGAACGCATTAAGGAAGATGGTGGAGATACAGAAAAATGGATCAACAAAGCAAAAGATAAAAACGATCCTTTCCGTATGATGGGCTTTGGTCACCGTGTTTATAAAAACTTTGATCCAAGAGCAAAAATCATCAAGAAAGCTTGTGATGAGATCCTGGAGAAATTAGGCATCAATGATCCTGTTCTGGAAATTGCGAAAAAACTGGAAGAAGCTGCATTAAACGATCCTTACTTCGTAGAACGTAAATTGTATCCTAACGTAGATTTTTACTCAGGAATCATTTACAGAGCTTTAGGTTTCCCTACAGACATGTTCACGGTATTGTTTGCCCTGGGCCGCCTGCCAGGATGGATTGCACAATGGAAAGAAATGCATGAGAACAAAGAACCTATTGGTCGCCCACGTCAGGTGTATGTAGGTCATACCAACAGAGATTTTACGGACATCAGCAAAAGATAATCTATAATTAAGGTTATAAAAAAACCGCTGACCATATGGTCAGCGGTTTTTTTATAACCAATATTTTTATCTTCCTACATCATCACTACAGACAAAGCAATTCCAATAAGAAAAGTGATGGAAACCAAAATGGTATAGCCAAACAAAAGGAAGAAGATCTTAAAAACAGTGATCCATCGGCTACTGTTATAAAAGGTTCTTAAAGAGCGGTAGATGTACCAAACAATGTAAAAGAAACATACTCCCCGCAGAAAACCGGTTACATTATAAACGAAACCTGAGAGCCAGCAAAGAAGTATCGTTACCAATATACTTAGAAATAATGCCGAATGGAGGTGAAAAGAAAAGATCAGATGTTCGTAATAGTATTTCTTTTTACGGATATATACCAGCTTTAAAAGAAATGCAAATAAAGGGAGCAGGAGGAACATCATCTTTGGGAGATTATGAAGAAAATCCTCAAGCATCTTTTTCCCTACATCGCCGGGATAATCTTTAAGATCTATATTTTTTTTAGCGATATAATTTTCAATGAAATTGTCCTGCTCTGATTTCGGCAGGCTCTTTTGGTGCTTATCATAGTCCTCTACTGTGTTAAATTTTCCCCGTAATACACTGTCCAGCTCGAAATATACCGGTTCGGATTTTTGACCCTTCTTACGTTCTTTTGCGTTTTTATTAATGTCACTAATGATGCTGTCTTTCAATGCTCCGGGAACCGGGACGCTGGAAAGCCCTTCTTTAAGTCTCGTAAGGCCATCTTTTTGAAGACTGTCTTTTCTCAGTGTTTCTTCCTTTGTTTCCGGAGCAATCTCCACCTGCTTTTTTGCTTTGTGACCACCGCTAAGGATCGCCAGGAAGAAGACGATACTCACAAAAATATATAGACGGATAGGATGGATGAACTTTACCCTTTTACCATCCACATATTGTTGTGTAAGCCATCCCGGTTTTACCAGAAGGGGTTTTATTGTGCCGAAGAATTTCGACTCAAAATGGAAATAATCAGCTGTGGCATGAACGATCATGTGCAAAGCATCTTCTTCAACGATGATGTTTTCCTGTCCGCAATGCGAACAGAAATGGTCTTCAACAGTATGATTGCAATTTAAACAGTTTTTTTCTTTACGGTATCTACCTGACATATATAGAGAGTTTTAAAAGCGTTTAGTGGTTCATCGCCTCAATGGCTTTTGCTTCTGCCTTGTTATGCTTGTATTTGAAAATAAAAGGGAATACAACGGCTAAAACCAGGGTATAGGCAGCGAAAGTAAGCCAGATGTGATGCCAGTCTTTACTTTGATCTGCATTGGTGAAGAAGTGTTGTATGATATATCCACTTGCAAAACTTCCGAAAAGCGCTCCGAAACCATTTACCATCATCATAAATAAACCCTGGGCGCTACCTCTGATCGTTTCATCTATCTGCGTTTCCACAAACAGGGAACCAGAGATATTGAAGAAATCGAAAGCCATTCCATAGATAATACAAGATAAAATGATCATCCATAAACCACCAGCCGGGTCAGCAAAGGCAAAAAGACCAAAGCGCAATACCCAGGCAATCATACTGAACAGCATCACGTATTTGATCCCAAATTTCCGCAGGAAAAAGGGGATGGCGAGGATAAACAAGGTCTCTGAGATTTGAGAGATGGACATGATGACTGCCGGATATTTTACGGCAAGAAGATCCTGATAGGCAGGTACATTTTTGAAATCATGAAGAAAAGTATCACCATAGGCATTGGTCAGCTGTAATGCTGCACCCAAAAACATGGAAAAAAAGAAAAAAACTGCAAATTTTCTTTGTTTGAAAAGTGTGAATGCCTTTAGACCTAACGCATCAACGAAGGATTTTGTAGCGATCTTACTGGCCAAAGGAGGGCATTTTGGAAGCGTAAATGCATATAAACCTAATGCAAGAGAAACTGCTGATGCAATATAAAACTGATTGGAAGAGGCTTCATTTCCGGTAAGACTTACCACCCATAGCGCGGCAATAAAACCTATTGTTCCCCAGATGCGGATAGGTGGATAGTCTTTCACTACATCTTTATTGCTGCTTTTTAGCGCAGAATAAGCTACCGTGATGGATAAGGAAAGGGTAGGCATGTAGAAAATCATGTTCAGAAGAATCACCCAAAAGAAAACAGATGGATTGGTCACCATAGGTAAGGTGAAAAGTACAATAGCTCCTAAAATATGTAATACGCCATATAATTTTTCGGCATTAACAAAACGATCGGAAATGATTCCTGTAAGTGCAGGCATGAAAATAGAAGAAATTCCCATCGTCGAGAAAATAGCTCCAAATTCAGCACCGGACCAATTTTTGTTTTGAAACCAGTATACTCCGATGGTAATTAGCCATGATCCCCAAATGAAAAACTGTAGGAAATTCATCACAGTTAAGCGAAACTTAACATTCATAATAATAGTTTAGTTTGATTTTGAATAGAAGCTGAATATATCATTATTTTAAAACAATATATAAAACTATTCAGCTTTTTAAGTAAAATAGTATGGAGATATGGTGTTATGCAGAATTTCTTTTGTTTAGCTCATCGCGTATTCTTGCCGCTTTCTCATAAGCTTCTTCGGCAATTGCCTCCTGAAGTTTTTGATTTAACTCCTCAATGCTGAGGGATTTGTAATTAGCACCCGGAATAGAGGCACCAATGTCTTCAGCGCCCTGATCTTTTGGAATGTTGTCCATATTCTCCAGAAACAGGAAATCATTGCCTTCGATGACGATACCTGCAGAAGAAAGGATAAATTCGTAGGTGTAGATGGTGGCATTGAAGCGGACCGCCAATGCGATGGCATCGGATGTTCTCGCGTCAATTTCCTGGATACTTTCACCGTCTGTACAAATCAGCTTTGCAAAGAAAACACCTTCTACCAGATTGTAGATCAGGATTTCCGTGATTTGCACATTGTAGGTCTGGGCGAAGGTTTTAAACAGATCATGAGTTAACGGACGACTAGGGACCATTTTCTCAATTTCTATGGCAATAGCCTGTGCTTCAAACGCACCGATAATAATCGGTAAACGTCTTCTGCCATTTACTTCACCAAGAACCAGGGCATAAGCTCCTGATTGGGTTTGGCTATAGGACAAACCAATAATGTCGAGTTTTACTTTTTTCATATTAAATAATACCCGGCCAAAACAAAAGCTTCAGCCGGGTATTCAATTAACCTTTATGTGCTTTTAAAGCTTCAATTAATTTAGGGACTACCACAAAGGCATCACCAACGATTCCGTAGTCAGCAACCTTAAAGAAAGGAGCCTCAGGATCAATATTGATCACTACAATAACTTTCGAAGAACTTACTCCGGCTAAATGCTGGATCGCTCCTGAAATACCGATTGCAATGTATAAGTTCGGACTGATCGCAATTCCTGTTTGTCCAACGTGCTCCGAATGTGGTCTCCAGTCTGCATCAGATACTGGTTTAGAACAAGCAGTAGCAGCACCCAAAAGGTTAGCCAGCTCTTCGATCATTCCCCAGTTTTCCGGACCTTTTAAACCTCTTCCAGCTGAAACAACCAGTTCTGCATCAGGAAGGGAAACTTTATTCGTTGCCCTTACAATTTCTTTAACGATTGCAGTAAAGTCTGTGGCTTTGATTTCCGGGCTGAATGCCTCAACCGTTGCCTCAACAGCAGATTCCTTTACACCAAAAGCATTTGGATTTAAAGCAATCACTTTAATGGCTGAAGTCAATTCAGTAATGGCAAAAGCTTTACCAGAGAAAGCCGTTTTCTTTACTAAGAACTGACCTCCATCTAATTTAGGCAATTCTACCGCACCGTCTACCAATCCTGCTTCCAGTTTTACCGCAACACGTGGTGCCAGACCTTTTCCGGAGAAAGAGTTAGACAAAACAACTACTGCTGCATTTTCTTTTTTCGCTGCTTCAGCAATTACCGAGGCATAAGCCTGATTAACGAAGTTTTTTAACTGGTCATTCGAAACATTTAAAACTTTAGAAGCTCCGTATTTACCAAGTTCTTTAAGCTCAGCTTCTCCAACATTACCAATAGATATTGCGGTTAAGCTACTTCCTTGTATATCTGCAATGGCTTTTGCATAAGATACTGCTTCGAAAACAGATTTCTTAAACTTACCATCGACTTGTTCTACATATACTAAAACTGACATAAGATCTTTATTAAATAATTTTTTTAAACTGTGAAATAGAAAGCTTAGATAACCTTAGCTTCTGAATGTAAAAGGCCGATTAACTTTTCTGTTTCATCTGCAGGCACTAATTTAACGGCTCCACGCGGAGGAGGAGTGTCAAACTGTTGTACTTTTGATATTTGTGCTATTTCTTTAGCTTCAACAACCTGCAGCGGTTTAGATCTTGCAGACATGATGCCTCTCATATTTGGAATGGTTGCTACAGCGGTTCCTTCTGCACAACTTGCGATAAATTTGCCGCTTACAGAAACGACTTCTTTACCACCTTCAATTTCACGTTCAATAGTCGCTGTTGTTCCATCATAATCTAATTTCTTAATGATTGAAATAGAAGGGATGTCTAAAAATTCGCCAACCATTGCAGCTACCTGTGATCCGTTGTAATCAATGGATTCACGACCGCAAAGGATCATGTCGTAATCAGTGGTTTTCGCATATTCAGCGATCTGATAAGCCGTGAAATAGGCATCTCTTGGTTCTGCATTGATTCTGACAGCATCATCTGCTCCGATGGCAAGTGCTTTTCTTATGGTTGGTTCTGTGACGCTTTCTCCAACATTGATAACGGTAACGGTTCCTTTATCACCGGCACACAGCTCAATTGCTCTTGATAAGGCAATTTCATCATAGGGATTCACAATAAATGAAACGCCTGATGTATTGAATTGTGTATTATCGTTAGTAAAAGTTATTTTTGTCGTTGTGTCGGGCACATTACTGATACAAACTAATATTTTCATAAAATTGTCTTTTTGCAAATCTAATTAAAAAAGCAGGGAATTAAAATGCAAAGTACCCGATTAGCAAAGTTATTGGAGTTTTTATCCAATGATCCTAATGATCCATTCGTTCTATACGCTTTAGCGACCGAATACAACAACTCAAATGACACAGAAAAGGCATTTGAGTATTACCTGAAACTCACTACTGATCATCCGGATTATGTAGGGACCTATTACCACCTTGGTAAATTGTACGAAAAACAAGGCCAGAAAGAGGCGGCACTTCCTGTGTATCAAAAAGGAATGGCAGAAGCCAGAAATAAAAGAGATATGCACGCCTTTTCTGAGTTACAGGGGGCTTATAATTCTGCTGCAGGTTTAGATTACGAGGACGATTAACCTTTATTCAATTGAGCAAAAGACAACTGCTATTTATCAGGGATGTGTTTCTGTTTACGTTTACCGCCTTTGGTGGTGCACAGGCACATCTGGCCTTATTGTTAAAGTACTTCGTGAAAAATGTCCCGTATATTTCTGAAGAGGAATTGCTGGAGCTGAATGCCCTGGCCCAGGTCTTACCCGGGCCCGCCTCCACACAAACACTGGTGGGGATCGGCTATAAGGTAGGAGGGTTGAAGCTGGCCATCATTACCTTCCTGATCTGGATCATCCCCTCTGCGGCAGTGATGACTTTTGCTGCCATCAGTTTTGCGAAATGGGACCAAAAACAAAAGTTCAGTACGATCCTGGAATACATGCAACCGATCGCCCTCGGAATTGTCGCCTTTGGTGCATTTAACCTGGCCAAAAGGGTGCTGGTTTCTCAGCTGACCATTTTCCTTGCTGGTGCTGCAGTGATCGTAACACTGGTCCTTCGCAACGCTTACGTGTTTCCGATTGCCATTTTAATCGGAGGGATGATCTCTTCGGCTATTGGAACGCCGAAAGAAGAAAGCGAACTCCGGGTGAAGTTATTCTCTAACATCAACCCTAAAAAACTAATCTATTTTAGCAGTGTTTTGTTATTATTTTCCCTTTTAGGGGCCATTATCAACAGAACTTCTCCTTTCAGTTTACCGATCAGGCTGTTCGAAAACTTTTATAGAAACGGGGTGCTCATTTTTGGCGGCGGACAAGTCCTGGTGCCTCTAATGTTTACGGAGTTTGTGGAAATGAAGCACTACCTGAATGGTCCAAGCTTCCTTTCTGGTTTTGCACTTCAGCAGGCACTACCAGGCCCTACTTTCTCTTTTACGAGTTATGTAGGTGCTTTGAGCATGAAAACTTTTGGTTATGGCTTAACAGGTCAGATCCTTGGAGGTTTTGTGGCGGTGATGGGGATCAATCTGCCGGGACTAATTCTCGTCCTCTTTATTGTTCCTTTTTGGGAAGACCTGAAAAAGATCTCCCGAATCAAATATTCTATGACCGGAATTAATGCGGTCAGCGTGGGTTTTATCATTGCCGCATTTATCCTCCTGGTGAAGCCTACAGGCTTAAACTTAATGGGAATAGGGGTGATGACCGGTACTTTTCTTGTACTTAATTATACCAAAATAAGCCCGCCATTCATTGTGCTGGCGGGAATCTTATTGGGTTATTTCATTTGATCTTTCAGTCGGTTAAAATGGTGCATCGTCATCGCTCATGTCGTCCATTCTGGATGGCTTGATGATGACATTGCCTGCCGGTCTGTCAAAGTCCTGAGAAGGCTGCATGCCTGCACTTGGACTTTCCATCGAGAAGGAAGTAGGCGCAGAGAAGTTTTCCTCCAAATCGGCAAACTTAACGTACTTGCCGATAAAGCGTAATGGCACAATTCCGGTTTCACCGTTACGGTGTTTCGCGATAATTACCTCACCAATACCTGCCTGTGAACGTCCTTGCTCATCTTCCGTAATCCCATAGTATTCTGGTCTGTAGAGGAAGAGCACCATATCCGCATCCTGCTCAATGGAACCAGATTCACGTAAATCCGATAGCATCGGTCGTTTACCATTTTGGCCGGGTCTGCTCTCTACCGCACGACTCAACTGAGATAATGCCAGTACAGGAACGTTTAATTCTTTGGCTACAGATTTCAGGGCCCTGGAGATACTACCAATTTCCTGCTCCCTGTTTCCACCGCCACCTTCACCTTTACCATGCATCAGCTGCAAGTAATCGATGATGATTAACTGTAAGTCGTATTGTGATTTTAACCTTCTGCATTTTGCCCTGAACTCAAAGATGTTTAAAGCCGGGGTATCGTCAATTAATAATGGTGCTTCTGTTAACGTACCTATTTTACTGTGGAGCTGTTGCCATTCCCACTCTGCAAGATTTCCTTTTCTGATCTTTTCCTGCTCAATTTCTGTTTCTCCTGAAATCAAACGATTCACCAACTGTACCGAGGACATCTCCAGGGAGAACACCACTACTGCACGTTTAAAATCTACTGCGGCATTTCTGGCACAGGTCAGTACGAATGCGGTTTTCCCCATCGCCGGACGTGCCGCGATGATCACCAGATCCGAAGGCTGCCATCCACCGGTAATCCGGTCAAGATCCGTAAATCCGGAAGGTACCCCGGTTAATCCATCACTCTTTCCACGAAGTTCCTCTAAAGTGGCCAGGGATTGCTTGACAATCTCGTCCATCTTCTGGGTATCCCTGCGCAGGTTATTCTGGGCAATATCGAAAAGGTTCTTTTCTGCATGGTCCAGCAGGTCGAAAATATCGGTGGTATCCTCGTAAGCATTCTGAATAATTTCAGAAGAGATTCTGATGAGCTCCCGCTGAATGTATTTCTGAGAAATGATCCGGGCATGGTATTCTATGTTTGCTGCCGAAGCAACCCTGTTGGTCAGGTTGGTAATATAGTAAGCACCGCCTACCATTTCCAGTTGTCCCAGGTTTCTAAGTTCTGAGGTTACGGTCAGGATATCTACCGGCTTTGATTTCTGGAACAATAATGCGATGGCTTCAAAAATCTTTTTGTGCGCTTCCGCATAAAAGACTTCTGGTTTTAAGATGTCAATTACCGTAGAAAGGGCATCTTTTTCCAACATCAAAGCACCAAGGACCGCTTCTTCAAGGTCTAATGCCTGAGGTGGTATCTTTCCCATGGTGTTCATGGAATTGCTCAACCTGTTCTTTCTGGCAGTGAAGCTTGCTTTATCTTGTCCCTGATTTCCGTTATCATTACTCATAGGCACAAAAATAGACAAAAATTAGGTCCTTTGCTTAATTCTTTTATGAACATTTGAAAACATCAAATACCGGAATTCCAGTACCATTCTGCTAAATCGTACTTATTTTCCAACAGAACTATGTGGATAAGACGGACTTAGCCCGGCAAAAAAATAGGTTTCCTTTAATCGTAATATTTCAGCTATTTTTGCGCTTCAATTTAAGAAAGATGGAAAATTCCAGGAGAGCCCCGAGAGCTAAAGAAAATAATGAATTCGTATTTGGTATACGTGCTGTAATAGAAGCAATTAAAGCTGCTAAAGATATTGAAAGTATTTATGTTCAGCGCGGCTTGTCAGGGGACCTGATGCTGGAGTTGAAAACCCTTTTAAAAGACGTAGATGCACCAATTCACAATGTGCCGGTAGAGAAATTAAACCGGATGACACAGAAAAATCACCAGGGTGTGATTGCGGTAATTTCTTCCATCACTTTTCAAAAAATTGAAGACATCATTCCAGCAGTTTATGAAAAAGGAGAAACACCGTTAATCCTGATTCTGGATGGCATCACTGATGTGAGAAACATGGGAGCCATTGCCAGAACTGCTGCCTGTGCAGGGGTTCACGCGATCGTTGTACCTACAAAAAACTCAGCTCAGATCAATGCAGATGCGATCAAAACTTCTGCAGGTGCCTTATTTACGATTCCGGTTTGCAGACATCCGAATCTTCATAAAACAGCCTTGTTTTTACAGGATTGTGGCTTGCAGATTGTAGCTTGTACAGAAAAAACAAACGATTTGATTTATGCACCTGATTATACAGTGCCTACCGCAATTGTAATGGGAGCGGAAGATGAAGGAATCTCTAATGAGATTATGAGAATGGCAAACCATTTGGCCAAAATTCCGATGATCGGAGAAATCAGCTCATTGAATGTTTCGGTTTCTGCCGGAGTAATTCTTTACGAAGCCATCAGACAACGTCAGTTGTAAACCTAATAAGGGCTGTCTTTTTTAGACAGCCCCAATATTTTGCTTTAAAAATCTTTGCCGTTAAAATCCTACTACCGCTTCCAGTACGAAACCATTGAATTTTCCGCCTGAGCGGATATCAGCAGTTGGAAAATCTTTATATTTCTGTTGTACATATTCTCCCTTCATCATTATATTTTTAGTTAAAAACCAGCCTGCAGCAGCAGCAATACGGTCGATCTTCACATCTGAAGTGTAAACAACCGGACCAGCTCCTGTGCCAGTGGCATTATTGGCCAGTCTTGCAGAAACGGTATTGTATTTCAGGCCAACAAACAGGTTTTCCTGATTTCCAAAACGGTACACACCATCAATGGCGAATTGTTTGGCATCCCTGGTGTCAGTTTCCTTCGCCGTTCTTCCTGAAGCCAGTTCATAAGTACCAAACAGTTCCGCACCTTTTACTTTCAGGAACGCATTGAACATAAAAGTATTTACCTTTTTAGTGAAGCCAGGATTGAAACGTCCCGAAAAGGCCATTGCGGTAGATTCTGATATGGTATTTGGCTCCATCACATATTGGTAGTTGGAACCGGTACGGTCACCCCCAAACAGGGTGTTGGCACCGCCTCCCTGATTGCCATAATAAGATCCGCTTACCCTAAACCTGATGTCTGAGGTCAGTTGTTTATCAAAACCACCTTTTAGCAATATGGAAGGGGATTTGGTATAATCTTTATCCGGATTGGCAGCGGCAGTCAGAGAGTCAATATTTCCTTTGATCATTCCGCTGCTCATTCCTGCCAATCCAAAGAATCCGTTCTTTCTCAGCATCACCTGGCCTCCGATCTCCGTTGCAAACCCGTCCATAATATTGTTTTCCATAAATGGGTTATAGATCGTATGACCGCCATCACTTCTGCGGAAATGTACGTCGCCATAATCCAGCTCATAGTGACCAACCTTAATCGTTGCGATTTTCATCAGCTCCTCCCAAATCTGCCCTTTGAAAGGGAGTTTGTCAAACTGAATGTAACCACCTTTCACCCAAACTTCATTATGGTGTCTTGAGGACAGATAAGTGGTGATGTTCAACCTGATTCCATCCGACAGCTGCACATCCATAAACAGGTTGGCCTGTGCGGTCATAAATCCGGGTGTAATGCTTCTTAACCTGTTGCCGGGTGTGCCGACAGCCCCAATGTTATTGTTTAAAGCGGTTGGGTTTTTATGTTTCAGGCTTTGAAACTGTTGGGTAAAACCTGCGCCAAACTTGAGTTTAAGGCCATCAAAGAGCGTCGTGGAATCTTTGGGATCTTCAAATACGTTGATACCGGTTTTGTCATAGGGTCTGAGGTTATCTATTTTTTGAAACTGGGCTTTGCTGAGCAGCGGCATAAAACAAATCCACATTAATGCAATTAGCGGTATTAAAAATGAGGAATTTTTAGTTTTCATGATCGTGGGGTATATCGTGTGAAATTTTAATAGACTATTTTTTAAAATGAAGCGTAAATGCAATGGTCAGGTCGTTGCCCACCTTCATTGCACCAAGCATAAAGCTGGGCGGTTGAATGCCGTAATCAGTGAGTTTGATTTTTTCCTGACCACTGCATACGATGGTATTGTCGGATTTAACGTCCCCGTTTACCTGTAAACTGATGACTTTGGAAACCCCGGCGATGGTCAGCGTACCTGTGGCGTTCACTAAGAATTTATTTTTCTGCTGAGGTGTAACTGTCGCTTCCCGGAGTTTAAAGGTGATCTGAGGATAAGCATCGGCCTTAATGGCTTTATAAGTGCGGTTATTCATGGATGTACTTTCGCTCTTCAGGTTTTTGGCATTTACGCTGAAATTGAGTGAAGTCAGGCTTTTAGGGACGCTTTCCTCAGCCGTGAATGCTGCAAAACTGGCCTCACATACCGGGTTTTCTGCAGTCATGGTCCAGTCGTGAACATTTGACTTGCCGGAAACCTTTACCAGGTTGTCCTTTGAACCATTGAGTTTATAATTAACCTGTGCCTGAAGGTTACTGCTGACAGCAACGCTGCTGAAAATCAGTAAAAGCAGGTATTTAAATGGGCTGGATAGCCGGGCGGGAGACAGGATTGTTTTCATAACGTATTGATTAATTTGTTTAACCAAAATTACAAACCGCTATGTTGCCTTCTGATGACGTTAAGCACTTGGAAACATGATGTTCATCATCTTAATTGTGCTTTTCGGAGAAAAGGAAAACCTCAGGGATTGAGCTTTGCAAATAGTGTTCCCGCAACAACTGCCTGGAAAAATCCATAGAGGAACCAGCTGAGGACCATAAAGAACGTAATGTCGAGCGAACTGAAGGTGATCCACATGACGGGGAGTAAGGAAACGATGGCGTATACAAAACCGAACTCCAGTCCCCTGAGGATAAAGTGACCATGGAAAAGCCCTTTAAAACGATCCCAAAACCAGGATAAAGCAAAGCTGATGATAAAAGCATGCATATAGAAAAAAACATCCCTGTTTCCATCTGAATTAAAAAGGGGGTTGTTATAGTCCATAAATAAAGCGGGGAAAAGCCTGATTCCAAGGTAGAGTCCGCCATAGCACAAGATAAACAGCAGGGCTCCGGCAGTTAGTCCGGAAAGGATAATTCTCTTCATTTTATTTAATTTAAAGTTTTGATGTTGAGTACAAATTCGACATTCAGTTCATTGTTGGTTTTGATCATTCCACCAAGTTTTCTAGGCGGGCTGATGTTAAAGTCTGAAAAATTCACTTGTTTTGTTCCGATGAGCTTTATATTTCCATTGCTGTTCATGGCATATTTATAATCTACTTCAAAACGTTTGACTGTTCCGGCCAGTTCAATGGTTACGGCTCCTTTTATGGCCTCTTCCCGATTGTAGAGGTCGGGGTATTTACTCAGGCTCAGGAATTTGATGATGATCTTAGGATAGACTTTCGCCTTCAGTGTCTTTCTCAGGTCGTTGGTCATGACGGCATGCTTGCAATCGAATTTTTGGACGTCAAGGGCCATCGATCCGGTAATTTTTATGGAGCCGTTTTTGCTGTCTTTGGAACAGATTAAGGTGTCAGGCCGGGTGTATTCCGGAACAATACAACTGAATTTATTGATATTGGTGCTCCCGTTAACCTTCAGTGTACATTCTTTGGTTAAAATCCACTTCACCGGATCTGTATGACCAGCATTAAAGGCGAGGGAGGGCAGTAGGAGCAACAGCAACAGCAAGGATGGCCTGATCAAAGCGCCGGAGGAAGGACTCATTTGGAAAGAGAACTGTTCACGATTGAAAGGTTGAAAACTGCTTTTCTTTCCGCCTGGAAAGCCTTCAATAGTTTTTCAATTTTTAGCTTTAAGCTGATGTGATCGGCTAAGAAACTGAAGGCTATCTTTTTTTCTGAGGCGACCACGAGAACCCCCAGAACATCGATGAACTTCCGGACATCGTTTTTCAAATGTTCGTAGCTATCTTTTAACTTATGCAGTCTTTCTGTAAAATCATCTTTATCCGGCGACTGAACCAGCGTTTTGTGCAGCTTGATTAAGAATACCATCTCCGGTTCAAAAAAGTCCAGGTCTGTCAACCATTGTTTGCCGATCAGGTAAAGTTCCTGTAATTCGGTGTTCAGTTCATTGTCTTCTATTGATGTTGTCATGGCTAAGAAATAATAAGTAAATTTTAGATTATTATTTCTTTGTTTGATTGACCGGGATCAGTCTTTATGGTGATGTTCATCACCTTTGAAAGGGAGGACGTTTAAAATATTGGGGCAGCCTTTTCAGACCGCCCCATAGGCTATTTAAGCTTCTTCAAATAAATATCCGCTATAGGCCAATCCTTTGGCTACACTGATAAAGTTATCTCCTGAATTTACAGGAACACCTGGGAATTTGGTGTCAAACAAGTTTTTAACTGCTGCAACGAGTGAAGTTCCGCCAGTGAGGAACAAACTGTCGATTTCTTCTGCTTTGATCTGGTGTTTAAGGATAAACTCATCCAGATACATGCTGATCTTTCTCAGGTCTTTCTGAATGATGGTGTTGTATTGATCAATAGATACCTGCTCATCAATCTCTATTTCCATCTTGTTGTACACAAAAGGAGAATCATCGCTTTTTGACAACTGTACTTTTGTTTTTTCAATAGATTGAAAAAGGGAATAGCCGAGATTGTGATTGGTCAGCGTGATCAGGTTCTTTAGTTTCGGGTTCTGTTTCGAATAGTGGTAATAATTCTGAAGATCATTCCTTACCCTTAATCCGTTAAAGAAGTTCATTTGTTCCCAGGAACAGATGTTGCTGAAGTAGGAGTTCGGAACGGTTAACATTTTGCCCGGAGCGGCTTCATAAAGGGTGTCTTTTCCGAAATGAGGCGTTCCCCGGTCCCACATAAACGAAGAATCGAAGCTATCGCCACCGATATAAATACCACCGGTTGCCAGGATGTCGTTTCTACGGTCCTTGCTGCCCACTTTTTCAGGATCCAGGATGAGGTAGGTAAAATCGGTTGTACCACCACCTAAATCGGCAACGAGTACTTTCTCTTTTTTAGTAATGGTTTTCTCATAGGCAAAGGCCGCACCGATGGGTTCAAACTGGAACCTGATGTCGGTAAATCCTGCACTTTCTGCGGCTTTATTTAAGCGTTTCTGTGCAAGGGCATCTTTGGCCGTATTGTCGTCGTCGAAGAAAACAGGTCTGCCAATGATGGCTTTCTGACAATCATATCCGATGATCTTGTCCGCTTTCAGTTTCAAGTCTCTTAAAATTAAAGTCACCAGGTCTGAAGCGTTGTATTTTTTATTGTAGACACGGGTTTCAATGAAACTGCTTCTCGGCAAAATCCTTTTTATGGATTTCATAAACCGGCCTTTCATTCCATCTTTCAGGTAGGCAGTAATGGCATCTTCGCCCACAAAATGGCTTACAGGCTCTGCAGCACTGAGCTCATTCTGGAAATATAAAATGGAGGGAACGGTAATTGTATCGATGATTTCTTTTTTTTCATCATCATAGATCGATAGGGCAGAATTGGTTGTTCCAAAGTCAATTCCGTATAAATACTTAGTCATTGTAAAGAGAAATTTTGAGGCAACGAAAAATGTTAAAACAATACATCCGGATTTTAGCATTTGCCAGAATCCGGATGTATTAAAAAAAGGTAAGTTCTTGGTTATATATACTTTGTACCGAATTTAGATTTTACATCGGCCACAATCTGTTTAATATTCTGTTCTTCCGTTCTTGGACAGATCATCAGGGTGTTATTAGACTCTACCACAATATAATCATGTAATCCCTGAAGGATCACCAGCTTGTCTTTAGGAACGTTTACCATGCAGTTTGAAGAGTCAAACATCATCACTTTCTCGGCAGGGATTACCGCATTGCCCACATAGTCGTGCTCGGCGATGTCGTAAATGGAAGCCCAGGTACCCAGATCTGACCATCCGAAATCCGCAGGCAGGACATAAACATTATCTGCTTTTTCCATGATTCCAAAATCTATAGAAATATTGGTACACTGCTGATAAGCCACGCCAATGAACTCTGTTTCATTAATGGTGTTGTATATCGGATTTCCCTGAAGAAAGATCTCATGCATCTCCGGAAGGTGCTTAGCGAAAGCTTTAGTGATCGACTTTGCCGACCAGATAAAGATGCCGGCATTCCATAGAAAATCTCCGCTCTGAATAAATGACTTGGCAAGATCCAGATTTGGTTTCTCCGTAAAAATTTTAACCTTATGAATCTGATCGTCTGTCTTTAAAGTGTTTTCTACGTACTGGATATACCCATAACCTGTGTCCGGTCTGCTAGGCTTAATACCCAGTGTAATCAGACAATCGTTTTCAGATGCCGCTTTTAAAGATTGTTCAATAGCTGCGATGAAAGCATCCTGGTTGGTAATGGTGTGGTCTGAAGGCGCTACGACAATGGTCGCATCGGGATTCAGGTTGAGGATTTTCATAGAACCATAGGAGATACATGGTGCCGTATTGCGCATGATAGGTTCCGCAAGAATCTGGTTCTCTGCCAGGTTTGGCAGTTGCTCTTTAACGATATCAGTGTAAATTTCATTCGTTACCACAAAAATATTCTCCGGCGGACAAATCCTTAAAAAGCGTTCGTAAGTACTTTGAATGAGTGTTTTTCCAATACCAAAAAAATCAATGAACTGCTTGGGATATTCTGTTCTGCTCACTGGCCAGAATCGGCTGCCAACGCCACCGGCCATGATTAGTGCGTAATTATTTTTATTCATGCTAAACTAAATTCTTAAATTATACCTTCCTGAAGAAGGTCGTGTAAATGTATCATCCCAAAGTAAGCACCGGCATCAGTCACCAATAACTGTGTAATGTTGTTTTCTTTAATCATTTCCAGTGCATTAATCGCCAGGAGCTCTTTTTCAATGGTTTTAGGATGGGGATTCATCAAATCACTCGCTTTAATGTCGGCTAAATTAGTGTGTTTTTCTAACATTCTCCTGATATCTCCGTCAGTAATGATTCCTAAAATCGCATCCGCCTCAATAACAACGACTGCACCTAAACGGTTTTGACTAATTTCAATTATGACATCTTTTACAGAAGCTGTGGGCGGGATGCTTGGCTTTTGATTTTTAATCGCAATATCTCCCGCCTTGAGGTACAGGCGTTTACCTAATGCACCTCCGGGGTGGTATCTGCCAAAGTCTTCTTCATTAAAATTCCTGGCATTCAGCAAACAGATCGCAAGGGCATCGCCCATGGCCAGTTGGGCTGTTGTACTTGTGGTAGGGGCCAGGTTATGCGGACAAGCTTCCTTTTCCACAGTGGTATTCAGGATCAGGTCAGCCTGTATGGCGAGCTCTGAATTCAGTTGTCCTACCATTCCGATCATCAGGTTTCCGGATTGCTTCAGCAGGGGCGCCAATACTTTGATTTCCGGGGTGTTTCCGCTCTTGGAAATACAGATCACAATGTCGTTTTTCTGGATCATTCCAAGGTCTCCATGCACCGCATCTGCAGCATGCATAAATATCGATGGAGTGCCTGTAGAATTGAAAGTTGCCACAATTTTCTGCGCAATAATCGCGCTTTTACCGATTCCTGTAACAATAACACGGCCTTTACATTGCAGAATAAGGTCGATAATCTGGATAAAATCGTCATTTATGTGCTCAATCAGCCCCAAAATTGACTGTGCTTCCAGCTGTAACGTGTTGACTGCGTCCCCGATAATAGTTTTTTTACTTTTCAAACAGAATTAATTAGTATATTGATGCTTTGAATTAGTGCAAAATTATGTTATTTTGAAGTAAATATAGCACTGAATATTTTATACGCGTAATGGATGTGAAAAAGTCGTTGTTTGATAACTTACAAACCTTTTTTGGTTTTAACAATTTTAAAGGTGATCAGGAGTCTATCATCACTAATGTTCTTGAAGGAAAGAATACGTTTGTTATTATGCCTACAGGTGGAGGGAAATCCATATGTTACCAGTTACCGGCGCTAATGAGCGAAGGTACTGCAATTGTTATATCGCCCTTGATTGCCCTGATGAAAAATCAGGTAGATCAGCTGAGGGCTTTCGGCGGAAGCGACAGCATCGCTCACTTTTTAAACTCTTCTTTAAACAAAGCGGAAATTACCCAGGTAAAAAGTGACTTGCTGAGTGGACAAACCAAATTGTTATACGTTGCCCCGGAATCGCTTTCGAAGCAAGACAATATTGAGTTCTTAAAACTGATTAAGATATCCTTTGTGGCGGTCGATGAGGCCCACTGTATTTCTGAATGGGGGCATGACTTCCGTCCGGAATACAGGAAGATAAGACAGGTCATCTGTGGCCTGGGAGATGATATTCCAATTATCGCTTTAACGGCAACAGCCACTCCGAAAGTTCAGCAGGACATCATTAAGAACCTGCAGATGTCGGACGCAACCTTATTTAAGTCGTCCTTTAACCGACCGAACTTATTTTATGAGATCCGCCCGAAAAGAGATGTCATTAAGGAAATGATCCGGTACATCAAGTACAATACGGGCAAATCCGGGATTATTTATTGTCTGAGTCGTAAAAAGGTAGAAGAAGTCGCGGAAGCGCTAAATCTGAACGGGATTAAGGCTTTGCCTTACCATGCAGGATTAGAACCTAAGGTGAGGGCTGATACGCAGGACAAATTCCTGATGGAAGATGTGGAGGTGATTGTGGCCACCATCGCTTTCGGTATGGGAATCGATAAACCGGATGTACGTTTCGTGATCCACCATGATATTCCAAAGAGTATGGAAGGCTATTACCAGGAAACCGGTAGAGCAGGAAGAGATGGTGGTGAAGGGGTATGTATCGCTTTTTACGCGCAAAAAGATGTAGATAAGCTGGCAAAGTTCATGAAGGATAAGCCGGTATCTGAGCGTGAAATCGGAACACAGATCCTGAAAGAAGTGATCGACTATGCAGAGTCCGGCGTGTGTCGGAGGAAACAGATCCTGCATTACTTTGGAGAAAACTTCAATGAAACAGGCTGTAACTGCATGTGTGATAACTGTAAAAAGCCGAAGAAACTTTTTGACGCGGAAGAATCCCTGCTGGTTTTATTGAAGTTGATTCAACGCATAGGAGAGAAGTTTGACGATACTCATATCCTGAACATCTTTACCGGTTCTGAAACGGCACAAACGATTGCTTACGAGCATGGTAAGATTGCGGAGTTCGGTCTGGGAATGGTAGAAGGAGAAAACTACTGGAAGTCTCTGGTTCGTCAGTCGGTACTGAACAATTTCCTGTCTAAAGATATTGACAACTACGGCCTTTTAAGGTTAACCAATAACGGAAGAGATTTCATCGAAAACCCATATAGCCTTAAATTTGTGCTCAACGAGCCGATAGAAAGTGCTGCGGACGACGATGAGGATGATGTTAAACATGGAACAGGAACGCTGGATACGCAATTGTTACAGCTGTTAAAGGACCTTAGAAAGAAAATCGCCAAGCAAAAGAATGTACCGCCATTTGTGGTATTCCAGGATCCTTCATTAGAAGAGATGTGTACACATTATCCAATCGCAATGGATGAGTTGAAACAGATCTCCGGAGTAGGAAACGGAAAAGCCATGAAATTCGGTTCTCCATTCATTGAGCTGATTAAGAAATATGTAGATGATAATGACATTGAGCGCCCGATAGACCTGATCATTAAGACTCAGGCCAATAAATCGCAGCTTAAAGTATCCATTATCCAGAATATTGACAGACAGATTGGTCTGGAAGATATCGCGAAGTCTAAAGGCATTACTTATTTCGATATCTTAAAAGAGATCGAAGCTATCGTAAATTCAGGCACTAAGCTGAACCTTAATTATTTTGTAGATGAATTGATTGATGAAGACCGTCAGGATGAAGTATTTGATTACTTCCAGTCTGCGGAAAACGATTCTATCGATGAAGCATTAAAAGAATTAGGGGAAACAGATTATTCCCGTGAAGAGATCCAGTTGATGCGGATCAAATTCATGTCTGAATTAGGTAATTAATACACAAGATACAAAATGATCAATTTCCCATTAGATAATTTAAAACATCAGGATTCCAATAATTTCTTTTTAATGGCTGGGCCATGTGCCATTGAAAGTGAGGAGATGGCACTGCGCATTGCGGAGAAAATCGTTACCATCACTGATAAACTGAATATCCCTTATATTTTTAAAGGCTCTTACCGTAAAGCGAACCGCTCAAAAGGTGGCTCATTTACCGGAATAGGAGATGAAAAAGCATTGAAGATTCTCGAGAAAGTTGGTAAAACTTTTAACGTGCCAACGGTGACTGATATCCATGAAAGTGGCGAAGCAGCAATGGCAGCAGCTTATGTGGATGTCCTGCAGATCCCTGCATTTCTTTGTCGCCAGACAGATTTGCTAATCGCAGCAGCGCATACCGGCAAAGTGGTGAACGTAAAGAAAGGTCAGTTTTTATCTGCCGGATCGATGAAATTCGCGGTAGAAAAGATCGTAGAATCCGGAAATAACAGGGTCATTTTAACGGATCGCGGAAATACTTTCGGCTATCAGGACCTGATTGTAGATTATCGTGGATTACCGGAAATGCGGGCCTTCGGAGTTCCGGTAGTGATGGATTGTACGCATTCTCTGCAACAGCCGAACCAAAGTTCTGGTGTAACAGGAGGAAAACCTGAACTGATTGAAACCATTGCCAAGGCGGCAATTGCTGTTGGTGCTGACGGGCTTTTTATAGAAACACATCCTGATCCTGCAAATGCAAAATCAGATGGTGCAAATATGTTACATCTGGATTTACTGGAAGATTTACTGGTAAAACTGGTAAGATTAAGAAAAGCGGTTATTTAACCGCTTTTCTTATATCAACTAAATCTTGGTAATGAGGAAGGAAGTTCTTCTGTTCCTTTTACGTTTTTCTTCTGTTTCATTTCCTGCTATGGGCTTGCTCTCTCCATAACCTTTATAGGTTAAGCGCTCCGGATCGATCTTGCTTTCAATGAGGTGATCATAAACAGCTTTTGCGCGATTCACTGATAATTTCTCGTTCTGCAGGTCATTACCTATGTTATCAGTATGCCCCTGAACTTCAATATGGATATTCAGGTTATTTTTTAACAGGTCTTTTAAGGTTGCCAGTTCCGTTACTGATGAAGGTAACAGGGTGTATTCATTGGTGTTAAAAAAGATGTTTTTCAGAATCATATCTGTGCCAACTTTTAAGCGATCCAGGTCAATCTCAAGAAGAAATGGTTTATTTCCATTGGCGGCGGTCAGCTGATAATTTTCAGAGTAGAAAAGGTAACCATCTGCGCTGACGTTAAATGCATAATCAGCGCCTATCGGCATTACCGCAAGAAATTCTCCGTTTTCCTTAGAAGTATAGTCATTGTAGGCTGTCTTTTTATTGCCCAGGTTTACCACCTGAACCCTTGCTTCCAGAAATTTCCGGGTCTCTTTATCTCGAACAATGCCTTTTACATACGTTATGGCCATCGGTTTTTTGTCGTCCGGTAGTTTAAACTGATAAATGTCCATGTCGCCATATCCATCTTTTAAGTTAGAGGAGAAAAAGGCTTCCGTTCCGTCCGGACTCACAATTAACCCACTCTCTTCGCTAAAGCTATTGATCGGATAGCCCATGTTCAGGGGATTACTCCAATGACCGGTACTGTCCAATCTGCTCATAAATATGTCTTTGTTCCCCATTCCGGGCCATCCGTCTGATGAAAAGTATAATGTTTTTCCATCTGCATGAAGGAAAGGCGTATTTTCGTCGTATGGGGTGTTGATTTCCGGACCAAGGTTAACAGGAGCTGACCATTCGCCTTCCTCATTCAGCAAGGTCTTCCAGATGTCATAACCGCCGATACCTCCGGGTCTGTTGCTGACAAAGTACAAGGTATTTCCATCGGGGCTGATGGCTGGCTGTGATTCCCAGTAAATGGAGTTTACAGGTGCACCAAGGTTAAAAGGTTGTCCCCAGTTATTTCCTTCTTTATGGCTGACGTAGAGGTCACATCTTCCTAATCCATTTGGTCTGTTGCAACCGGTAAAAAAGAGGTATTGCCCGTCAGGAGAAATGGATTGTGCACCTTCATTAAATTGTGAGGTATTGATGTTGCTACTCAAAGAAACAGGGCTACTCCATTCTTTATTGCGTTTTTTGGAAATGAAAAAGTCTTCATTGCCTGCTATGTTTCTGCTGAAAATTAAGGTCTCATTATCCGCAGTAATGGCAGGAAAATAATCCCGGTGTTCGGAGTTGATTTGCGGACCAAGGTTAACAGGTTCATATTTTTGAGGCGTTTTTAAAGCCAGAATCGAAAATTCACAGTCCTTTTTGTATTTTTTTGCCTTTGCAAGGAAGTCCTTGTCGCTGCCGGTATATTTGTCGATAAAAAGGGTTATATTTTTTAGCGCATTGTGATAATCACCGGTATTGAGATGTGATTCCGCCAATCCATAATAGATCCGGGCATCTGATCCGGCACCTAAAGCAAGAGCTTTGTTATAGTACTGTTTGGCTTCGTCAAAAGATTTAATCCTTCTGTTCAGTTCGGCGAGCTGAACAATGGCAACCTGGAAATTTGGGTCTGCGGTTGCCGCATCTTTTAAAGAAGCAATTGCACTTTCGTAATTGTTGTTGTTCAAGTATACCTGAGCCTTATCAAAATCAGCCATCGCTTTTTTGACAGAGGAGGTTTGAGCGCTAACACCAAGAATTACAAAGACTAAAAAAGCCGCAATAGATATTTTTTTCAAAACGCTACTGTTTATGAATAATATTAAATGTAGCGAAAAATCTGAAGATATAATTAAGGGATATTTAAATATTTATGAGTTTGTAAGGAGATTTCCCATTTAGGGTTCGCCATTACATAATCAATAATCAGTGGAGTCATCTCTTTTGATTTAGACCATTCCGGTTGTAAATACAACTTACAGGTATCAGAAACACTTTCTGCGTATTTCTCTGCCCATTCAAAATCACTCTTATTGAAGACAATCACTTTCAGCTCATTGGCAAAAGGAGTGATGTCCGGACGGGGTGCTTTAAATTTCTTTGGAGAAAGACAAATCCAGTCCCATGTACCCGAAAGTGGATAGGCACCGGAGGTTTCTATAAAGGTCAGGATATTTCTTTCTTTTAGCTTTTGGGTCAGGTAATCCAGGTTGTAGATCAATGGCTCACCACCAGTAATCACTACTGCTTTCCCTGGAAAACTATCTGCTTTAATGACAATATCATCCGATAGGGTTAGTGGATGTAACTCTGCATCCCAGCTTTCTTTAACATCACACCAGTGACAACCGACGTCGCAACCCCCCAAACGAATAAAATAAGCCGCTTTTCCTGTGTTAAATCCTTCGCCCTGAATGGTGTAAAATTCTTCCATTAAAGGAAGTAATGTGCCGTCTGCTGGTATTTGATGTGCCATATAAAGTCTGCAAAGGTAAAGAAAATATCGGCGGGAAATGAGATTATATGTATATTGAAAACGTTTATATGACCAATCTATGAAAAAGAAGGGAATCCGGAGATGCTGAAATGGTATAAAATAGAAGGCACATTCCCCGAGCAGGATTTTGTACAGCAAATCAAGGTGAACGGGAAAAAGTTATGTATGCTTAGGCATCAGCATCAGCTTCATGTGGTTCAGAATACCTGTCCGCATGCAGGAGGAATTCTGAGTGGGGGGCGTTGTAAAGATGGTTATCTGATCTGCCCGATCCATCGGTATGAGTATAATCTGGAAACAGGAAGAGGGGCAGAGGGCCAAGGTGATTATATCGATACTTATCCGGTGGAAGTGCGGGAAGATGGGATATATGTGGGGTTAAAAGAAAGCTGGATAAAGAAACTATTTGGGTAAGTATGCAGGATTTTAAAATAAGATTTCCGTCTGGTTACCAGGTAAATGATATTTTTAATGATAATTTAGACCTAAATGTGATCTTCCCCGATAACCGTGTCTTTTTTGGAACGTCTTTTACGGTTTATAATATTCAACATTTGATGGAAAAGGGCCCAGACAATTACTTTTGGGCTGTTGATATGTTCATTGTAAAAGATTTAGAGAAGATGACCATAAGGAAGGCTATTCAAGACGCAATTAATGATGAATATTTTGACTTAATTTTTTCAAGAATAGGTTCTTTAAGTACGGTTTACGGTAAATATGCACAGTATGATATTATAGTTGATGAATGTACTTAGTGTATATCCACTTTTACCTGAGAAAAATGATGGTCCTGATCATATCTAAATTATGTCGATGAAAAAGTACTGGTTTGAATTTGGCATTAGTGAGAATTTGTTCCCTTTTGGAATAAGAATGGGGTGTGGATTGACAGCATATGATTATAATGATGCGTTAAGTTTGCTTAACAATAAAGTGTTTAAGGATAGGCCATTGCCGGAAATCATAAATGCAATTGAAAATATCGATGTGTCGACGTTAGATTCTGGGCATGTTTTGTCAAATATGCTATCGCCTGATAAAAGAGGTGTTTGGTTTCCTATTGGTTATGATTTGTAACAAGAGCAATTATAAGCTAACTATTCTGATAAAGCTTGTTAAGCTCCTTCTAATTGGTGTTTTTCTTATACTTGAGTTTATAGAGATTGAAATGTTATCTAACGACAGATTAAGTTATAGAGAAAGCCATATTTTATTAATGCCACTTATTGTCTTCCTAATTTTGTATCGCAGTAAACTGACAGACCTATTATTGTTTCTGATTTGCGTATACGGTATCTATGTTTTTTTTGATTCAACAGATAAAAGTTACGTAACATCCATGGATATCACGGGTAACTTGCAATTGCACTCTTTTTATGGAAGTTTAGGAGGAATCAGTCGTAGAATAATTATCATATATCCTCTTTTCTTTTATCTGGGGACATTGATCGCCTTGAGTACTGCATACTGTAGGGGGAGATTGAGAGCTGCTCACCTAAATCTGGTTTTGATTTTTTGTTGCCTCGTCATCGCAGGTTGTCAATCACAAGAAAAAACTGCGGCAATAGCTTTCCCGGAACAGGATGAAATTTTTAAGATATGGTTAAGAGATACATTAGATGTCATAAAAAAACATCCTGATAGGATCGGAGGGGGCTTGGTTAAATCGGAAGTTAAAATTGCCGAAGACTCTTTGCTTTTTGATGAGATCAAAACTTATGAATTTAATGCCGGAACAGAAACTGGAAATAAAGAAATATTGAATGTTATTGCACTGTTAAAAGATTATGATGAAGTCCCAAAAGTTGATTATCAACTCTCCTTTGTGGTACAGACTTCTTTTTCCCCATCAATGGTACCGCAATTGAAATCTGATTACCTCTTCGAATTACAAAATATTATCGTTCGAACAGTTGAAACGATCAGCGAATATGATTATATCAGAGGAAGATTATCCGGGAAAAAGGTGAGTCCAGGGAGGAAAGATTCAAATCAAAAAGAAGGTACTTATGATTTTCTTTGGCAAGGACGTAAGTTAGTAAAACGTAAAAAATAAAAGCAAAAGTGATTAAGACAAAGATTAGTGGAAGTTCAGCCGTTGGGAGCCAATTGTTTCTTATTTTTAGTTTATTGCCATTACTGATATTTTTTTCGTATTTAATACTTGATGTATTGACATTTACTAGCCTGGGTGTTCTGGCAGTTATTCTTGCTATTGCATCTTTTATCTTTATACGTGCCTTTTCTTATTACGACGTTTATAGCATTGGAAATGAGCTGGTTTTTAAGAACCTTTTTTTTAAGGCAAAGAAGTCCAGGGCCGAGGTAAAGGAGGTCGATAGGTGGTTGTCGAGATCTTCATTTTATGTATGTTTTAATGATGGTTCTACATTTTACTTCCGATCCTCAATATCAGATGGTTTTAGGGATTCTGATCAGTTAATTAAGGAAATAAAAGAAAAAATTATGACTCCGGAACAATAAAAAAGAGGGTTGACTTTTAAATCAACCCTCTTTTTTATATATAGAGATATCAAGATATCCTTATGGATAGATTTCCTTTTTTGCTGAAGCCAATGTGTTCTTTAACAAACCTACAATCGTCATCAGACCTACACCTCCGGGAACCGGAGTAATCCATGAAGCTTTTGGTGCTACATTTTCAAAATCAACATCACCATACAATTTATAACCTGATTTCGTTTCTGTTGAAGTCTCTCTGTTGATGCCTACGTCAATAATGATTGCACCAGGTTTTACCATATCAGCAGTTACAAAATTCTTTTTGCCGATTGCAGCAACAATAATATCTGCCTGTAAAGCCAGTTCTTTCAAATTCGCTGTTTTACTATGGGTAAGTGTTACCGTACAGTTCCCTGGGTTTGCATTTCTGGCCATCAGGATACTCATTGGGCTTCCTACAATATTACTTCTGCCAACTACCACACAATGTTTCCCTGTGGTATCAATCTGATAAGCCTGAAGCATTAACAGAATCCCATAAGGGGTTGCAGGAATAAAACAAGGAAGGTTTCTCATCATACGACCCAGATTTACCGGGTGAAAACCATCTACATCTTTACGATAATCGATCGTTTCCGTTACTTTTTCCGGATCGATGTGTTTAGGAAGGGGAAGTTGAACGATTAAGCCATCTACATCAGCATCCTGATTAATTTCCTCGATCTTCTGTAATAATTCTGCTTCAGTAACAGTGACATCATATCTGATCAGGGAAGATTGGAAACCTACCTTTTCACAGTTTTTCATTTTACTGGCGACATATGTTTCGCTGCCACCATCATTACCAACCAATATCGCTATCAAGTGAGGTTTTCTGCCACTCTCTGCTAAAAAAGCCGCTGCTTCTGCTGCGATTTCCTGTTTTATTTTCTCTGATGCGAATTTTCCGTCCAGTAACTGCATGTAATCCTAATGTTGTTTATGTTTAGGCAATGCCAGGCATTGCCCTAAAAATTAATCTAATTTAAGTACGGCCATGAAAGCGGTTTGTGGAATTTCCACATTACCTACCTGACGCATCCGTTTTTTACCTTTCTTTTGTTTCTCCAAAAGTTTACGCTTACGGGAGATATCACCACCATAACATTTGGCCGTTACATCTTTACGTAAAGCCCTTACGGTCTCACGGGCAATAATTTTTGCACCGATAGAAGCCTGAATCACAATCTCAAATTGTTGTCTCGGAATCAATTCCCTCAATTTCTCACAGATTCTTTTTCCAAAATCATAGGAATTGCTACGGTGAATTAAGGACGATAACGCATCCACATGCTCTCCATTCAATAGAATGTCCAGACGTACCAGGTCAGATTGCTTATAGCCAATCTGGTGGTAATCGAAAGAAGCATATCCTTTGGAGATGGTTTTCAGCTTATCGTAGAAATCGAAAACGATCTCACCCATAGGCATTTCAAATATCAGTTCAACACGGTCTGAAGTCAGGTACGACTGATTCACAATAGTCCCTCTTTTCTGAATACAAAGCGACATTACCGGACCAACAAATTCAGCTTTGGTAATGATGTTTGCTTTGATGAAAGGCTCTTCCACGAAATCCAGTTTACTTGGATCAGGAAGGTCTGAAGGGTTGTTTACGATGACTTCAATGCCTTTACTGGTATGGGCGACATAAGATACGTTGGGAACAGTCGTAATTACCGTCATATCAAATTCGCGTTCCAGACGCTCCTGGATGATCTCCATGTGCAGCATTCCAAGGAACCCGCAACGGAATCCGAAACCTAAAGCTGCAGAGCTTTCCGGTTCAAATACAATCGAAGCATCGTTCAGCTGTAATTTATGCATCGCCTCACGAAGTTCTTCAAACTCATCTGTATCTACAGGATAGATTCCCGCAAATACCATTGGTTTTACCTCTTCAAATCCTTGAATGGAATCTAATGAAGGCCTGGCAACGTTAGTGATCGTATCTCCAACCTTAACCTCACGCGCTTCTTTAATTCCTGATATGATATAACCTACGTCCCCGGTTTTCACCACGTCCTTAGGTAACATGTTTAATTTTAGTACACCCACCTCATCAGCAAGATATTCTTTACCGGTATTGATGAACTTTACTTTATCCCCTTTTCTGATTTCACCATTCACTACTTTGTAGTAAGCAATAATTCCTCTGAAAGAGTTGAATACAGAGTCAAAGATTAAGGCCTGTAATGGCGCTTCCGGTTCTCCAACAGGAGCAGGTACGCGGTCTATAATCGCCTGAAGGATGTCCATTACCCCCAATCCGGTTTTTCCGGATGCAGGAATGATCTCTTCGCGTTTACAACCAATCAGGTCAATGATCTGATCTTTTACCTCTTCAGGCATTGCGCCTGGTAAATCCATTTTGTTCAGGATCGGAATGATCTCCAGGTCATGCTCTAAAGCAAGATATAAGTTGGAAATCGTTTGTGCCTGAATCCCTTGTGAAGCATCAACGATCAACAATGCACCTTCACAGGCCGCGATTGAACGGGAAACTTCATAAGAAAAATCTACGTGTCCGGGGGTATCAATCAGGTTTAATACATATTCCTGTCCGTCTACGGTGTAGTTCATCTGAATGGCGTGGCTTTTTATCGTGATGCCGCGTTCACGCTCCAAATCCATATTATCCAGCAATTGAGCCTGAGACTCACGTTGGGTAATGGTTTTAGTATATTCCAATAAACGGTCAGCCAGGGTGCTCTTACCGTGGTCAATATGTGCAATTATGCAAAAATTACGTATGTGCTTCATCAGTGGCGCAAATATAGGATTTTGAGTCGATTAATTTATCGTAATTTCATCAAAGAAAGAATGGGCCAGCTCACCTGAACCATCATGCCAGTCGCCAAGAATGCCATAAGCCTTGACTACCACCTTAATATATCTGCATTCTATGCCTGCTTTGGCACTAAACTCCTGAATTTGCTGACGTTCATCTTTTGGATCAACCGTTGATTTTACCTTGCCGATTTCTACAAAATGAATGTTGTCCGAAGAGCCATAAAAACTCACTTCCGAAGGAATAATGATCCAGGCATTGGTATCTTGCAATGCGCCAATGCTTACGGTGTTCACTTTCTTCTTCAAACCAAGGTCTACAACAGCCTCAATTTCCGGACTTCTGAAGCCTTGCCAGATGTCTCCGATTTTGTAATTGGCCGTTCCCCGGATTCCATCAATCAGCGCATTGTTTCCACCGCCGGTAAAAGTAGGATTAATCGCAGTTTTAACCTGTATGGTATAATGTTGATCTGCCGTTTGGTAGGAAGCTTCTACAGGAAAACTGTTTACATAGCCAGCTTTATAGGCAATGGCTTTAATCTGACTGCTTTTGTCGATCTCAAAGGGCTGAGTATAACGAAGGGAAGCTGCAGAAGGCGTGCTGCCGTCGGTGGTATAATAGATCTCTGCGTCCTTTAACGAATTACTGATGCTGATGCTTTGTTTTCCTTTGAAAATAGCAGAGGGGCCATTAATCGATGGGTTAGGGGTAATGAGTTGCCCACTGATCTTCATCACCGGCTTCTCCAGACTGTTTAAATAATCCATATCCGGTTTAGCCGAATGCGCAAAATCAAGTGTTCCTCCATTGGCAAGATCGTTGTAATTCAGAAACAGTTTACCATAAGGTTTTCCGTTTAATTTCAGTCCGGAAGTATAATAGCGGTCCTGATTAAGGGAAGGCGCATTCACGACGATCTTTTTCCCGTTTTCCAGGTGTACCGTTAGTTTCTTAAACCATGGACTGCCGATATTGTAAATGTTGTTGCCGGGAGAGACCGGATACCAGCCCATCGCACTCATCACCAGCCAGGCACTCATCTGACCACAGTCTTCATTTCCGGATAAGCCATCAGGCTGATCATGGTATTGTTCCCTGTAAATTCTTTGCAGATAATGTGCCGTCTTTTCCGGATGCCTGGTATAATTGAACAAATAAGACATATGGTGACTCGGTTCATTTCCATGGGCATATTGCCCGATTAAACCTGCGATATCATCCTGAGCCCTGCCTGTCAATCCTTTTTTTGTAGTAAATAGCTCATTCAGCTTTTCCTGATAGGCCGGTTCTCCGCCCATAAATTCCATATGGGTATTGACGTCCTGCTGGGTGCTGAAGGAATAATGCCAGGAATTGCCTTCCGTGTAATTGCTGTTGACTTCTGTAGGTTCAAAAGGTTTGTAGAAACCTCCGTTTTGCCGGGCACGGATAAAACCGGTTTCCGGATCATAGAGGTTTTTCCAGTATTGTGCCCTGCGGCTGTACAATTCCTGGTCTTCCTTTTTGCCCAGCATGCGGGCGAATTCCGAAATGCACCAGTCGTCATAAGCATATTCTACTGTTTTGGACGCAGATTCTTCTTCCTTATCGGAAGGAACAGCGCCTTGAGCAACGTAAAGGTCTATTCCGAACTGTTTCCTGTTTACAGAAACTTTCATCGCTTCCAGGGCTTTTTCCGTATCAAAATCGCGGATTCCCTTTGCATAGGCATCTACAATCACTGGAATGGAGTGGTTTCCAATCATACAAAAGGTCTCATTCGAAGCCAGTTCCCATATGGGCAACAGCTTTCCCTGGTCGTACATAGCCAGAAAGGTTTTAATGAAATCCAGTGTTCTTTTTCTGTCGATCAGTGTGAGGAGTGGATGTTCTGTGCGGTGGGTATCCCATAAAGAGAAAACAGTAAAGTATTCAAAACCGACTGCACGGTGAACCTTCTTGTCCAGACCCAGGTATTGTCCATCCACATCCATAAATAAATTGGGATTGAGGAAACTATGGTACAATGCGGTATAATAAGTACGGAGTTGTTTCTGATCGGTACTCTCTGCTTCAATTTTAGAAAGCTCGGTATTCCAAATCGTTTTAGCCTTCGCTACGGTGCCTTTGAAATCATAACCTTTTAACTCTGCATCCAGGTTTTTTAAGGCACCTTCCGCACTGACTGCCGAGATGGCCACTTTAGAAAGCACATTTTCAGCAGCCTTGGTGTCAAACTGGATAAATAGCTTGATGTTTTTACCGGATGCCTTTTTCAGCCCTTTCTGTACGACATCATCAACAGCAATGCCATAAGATTTAAAAGGCTTGCTAAACTTAGCATAGAAATAAACAGGCTGGTCTTTAGCCCAGGCTCTGGACCTTCTGAACCCGCGGATTTCAGTTGGGCTGACCACTTCAATCCAGGAATCCAATACGCGGTCCCGGTGTTTTAAATCGATGATGATATTCGATTGCTTTGAAGCAGGAAAGGTATATTGGTGTAAAGCAACTCTTCTGGTGCTCGTCAGTGCTACATTGATGCCATATTTGTCGAGTTTAGTGGCATAATAACCTACGCTTGCTTTCTCATTTTTCTTTTGAAAAGGAGAGGCATAAGCAGTATTCTGGAACTCCGGTTGTCCTACCGTGGGCATGAACAAAACATCGCCATAGTCAGGAATCCCTACGCCACTTAAATGGGTATGAGAGAAACCATAAACGACACTGTCGGTATCGTGGTAACCGGAGCAGCCATCCCATCCGGTTAAACGGGTGTCAGGACCCGGTTGAATCATGCCAAAAGGCATAGAAGGGCCTGGATAAGTATGTCCATGGCCACCTGTCCCGATAAATGGATTTACATATTGCGTATAATCTTTTTTAGTCTGGGCAGTGCTGATGGAAAAGAACAGGGCCACAACTAAGGTTGTGCTGGTCAGTTTTTGTATCATTATTATCGATAATTATAACGTTATTTATTGCTGTTGGCCAATTCAATCAGCTTTTTTACGGTCGCTGCATCCGTCAGGTCATAGCTGAACTCATCTACGGAAGTCCCCATACTCAATCCTGGATTTCTGAATTTCATATCGCTCTTTACGGCATGTTTTGCTGAAGCATGGAACTCTTTTGCTCCCGTAATCCGGATGATCTCTGCAATGTTTTCGGTTTTGACACCTGCTCCCGGCATAATGCTGATCCTTCCGGCAGCCTGGGTGATTAAACCTTTTAGCTTTTCTGCACCCAAAAGCGCAGAAGCTGCAGCTCCTGAAGTTAATACCCTTTCGCAGCCCAGTTCAATGAGCTCCTCTAGCGCTTTTTCCAGGTCATTACACATGTCAAAAGCCCGGTGAAAAGTGACCTTCATCGGCCTTGCCAGTGCAATCAGTTCTGCGCATCTTTCCTTATCAATGCTGCCATCTGCTTTTAGAATCCCGATGACCACACCATCACAATTTAATGATTTACAGATTTTAACATCTTCCTTCATGAGGCGAAACTCCAGGTCAGAATATAGAAAATCCCCACCTCTGGGGCGGATAATCGGATAAACAAGGATGTGCAACAGCTCTTTTGCCAGCTTAATTTGTGCATAACTGGGAGTAGTCCCACCTTCTGGTAAATTATCACAAAATTCTACCCTCACAGCGCCACCTTCCTGAGCCGCAAGGGCAGAGGTAAGCGAGTTGGCGCAAACTTCCATTTGAATCATTTTATAAAAAGAAAAATGTTAATAATAGCTTTTTCCAGGGATCAATAAATCGTCTTTCTGACTGGTACATACCGCATAGCTGAAGCCTTTTTGGATCGCATAAGCTCCGTATTCCCCCTTTTTATTCAGGGCAAGGAAACCCACCTGAATGCCTTTTGCAATTTCCGGTTTCTTCTTAATGATCCTCATTACCGCTTCTTTACAGGCATCCTCAGGAGCATAACCTTGTCTCATCAATTCTACGACTAAGAAGCTGCCTACATTACGGATCACCTCTTCGCCTACTCCTGTAGAGGTGGCGCCGCCAACTTCATTGTCTACATATAAGCCTGCTCCGATGATCGGGCTATCGCCCACACGTCCATGAAGTTTATAAGCCATTCCGCTGGTGGTACAGGCCCCAGAGATGTTTCCTTTGGCATCAATGGCCAACATACCTATGGTATCATGGTTGTATTGGTTTCCTGGTAATTTAGTAGGAGCAGCCTTATCGTACAATTTATTCTCGATGTTCATCACCGGCGCATATTTGGCTGTTTTCAACCATTCCTTCCATGCTTTTTCACTTTCTTTAGTGAGCAGGTTTTCTTTTTTAAAGCCGTTTTCTAATGCAAACTGAAGTGCACCATCACCAACAAGCATCACATGCGGCGTTTTCTCCATCACGAGTCTTGCCACAGATATCGGGTGCATAATGTGTTCTAAACCTGCTACCGCACCGCAATTGCCTAAATCATCCATGATACAGGCATCCAGGGTTACATGACCATCTCTGTCCGGTAAGCCGCCATATCCTACCGACTGATTTTTAGGGTCAGCCTCGGGAACATGAACACCTTTCTCCACCGCGTCCAAAGCCCGGCCTCCAGTGGAAAGCACTTTCCATGCCGCCTGATTGGCTGCAATACCGAAATCCCAGGTCGAGATCACAATCGGTTTTACGGGTTCCTGGGAAGAAGGAGCAGGGATCATCGCTGCCGCACTTGTTCTGTCGATGGCCAATAACGAAGCGGAAAGCGCAGATGCTTTTATAAATTTTCTACGGTTAAACATGGTTTGGTTTGGTATAGTTTGTTTGGTTAAATGATACTAAAATTGTCGGCATCCTTTAAGAAAGGAAAGCTTTGACGGGTTTTTACAAGTTCTTCATAACCGATGCTGAAGGTATATAAATCTTCATCTTCAGGTTTGTAATAAACGGTTTTACCCATAGGATCGATACATTGGGATTGACCACTATGGTACACTTCTTTGCCATCATGGCCTACGCGGTTAGCGGCGATCACATAACTTTGGTTTTCGATTGCACGGGCAGGAATCAATGCATTCCAATGTATGGCGCGTTTATCCGGCCAGCTGGCAACGAACAACAGGATGTCGTATTCTTCATTCTGGTTGCGCAACCAAACCGGGAAGCGAAGGTCATAGCAGATCGCAAGGCGGATTTTCCAGCCTTTTAATTCCACGATGACTCTGTCATTGCCAGGGGTATAGGTTTTATCTTCTTCCCCTAAACCAAAGAGGTGTCGTTTGTCGTAATGACTGTATCCGCCTTCCGGAAGCATCCAGATCATGCGGTTATAATAATGTCCGTTTTCTTTAATGATCAGACTTCCGGTAACCACACATTCGTATTTCTGTGCAATTTCGTTCATCCATTGCATGGTTTTTCCTCCCATCTCTTCAGCAAGTGCCTCCGCATTCATGCTAAATCCGGTATTGAACATCTCAGGAAGAATAATCAGATCTGTTTTTTCTTTAACACCCGAGGATAATCTCAAGGATAAGTTCTGAAGGTTCTTGTCAATATTTTCCCAAAATAGGTAGGCCTGAAATATGGTGATCTTCAGGTTTTTAATATTCAGGTAATCTGGACTTTCCATTATTCTAATTTAAGGGGATGTAAATTATAATTTAACTAGTCTTTCAACGGCTTTTTCCAAAGTTTCTTGCTTTTTAGCAAAACAAAAACGTAAAACATGATGGTCCGTATTCCGGATATAGAAGGCAGAAACGGGGATAGAAGCTACGCCATACTCTTTAATTAACCTTTCGGCCATGGCGACATCTTTTTCATCGCTGAGGTGCTCATAGCTAACGCATTGGAAATAAGAACCATTGCAAGGTAATAATTTAAACTTAGTTTCGGCAAGCAGGGAACGGAACAAATCGCGTTTTTGCTGGAAGAAAGCCGATAATCCAAGATAACTCTGCGGATCTTTCAGGTACTTTGCTACGCCCAGCTGCATTGGAGTATTCACACTGAATACATTAAACTGATGTACTTTTCTGAACTCTTTCATCAAGGCTTCAGGGGCAAGACAATAGCCTAATTTCCAGCCGGTAGTATGGAGTAACTTGCCGAAAGAGGCCACAATAAAGCTTCTTTCCCGAAGTTCAGGGTATAAAGCTACACTCTGGTGCTTTTTACCGTCAAAAATAATATGTTCATAAACCTCATCACTCAAAATCATGATGTCGGTGTTTTTGGTCAGTTTAATGAGCGCCTTAATGTCTTTTTCTGATAAAACACAGCCCGTTGGATTCTGAGGGCTATTTAAAATGATCATTTTGGTATTGGCAGAAAATAGCTTTTTGACCATTTCCCAATCGATCTCGTAATTTGGCGGGGCGAGTTGATAAGGCTTTACCAAACCACCAAGCATTTTGATCGTGGGTGCATAACAGTCGTATGCAGGCTCAAAGATGATCACTTCATCTCCGGCATTGATGTAAGCATTTAAAGCGGTAAATATCGCTTGTGTACCACCTGCGGTAACGGTAACTTCCGTTTCAGGATGGTAGTCTGCGCCATAAAGGCTGTTCATCTTTTCAGAAATCAACTCCCTTAGGACCGGAAGGCCAGTCATCGGGGCATATTGATTAAATCCTTGTTTCATTGCATCCGCTACATATTCAATTAGTTTAGGATCGCAATCGTAATCAGGAAATCCCTGGGAAAGATTAATTGCTTTGTGTTCTTCGGCTAATTTGGACATGACCGAAAAGATATTCGTGCCTGTTCCAGGTAGTTTTGATTGAGTAGATATCATGTGACAACGAAAATAGAAATAATATTTATCCTCTTATATCAGATTTATTTAATAATTTCATCCTGCTATGACTTTTAAAACAAAAGAAAGCAGGTTGCTGCTCGTTTTAGGCTCTTTTTTTGTCGCCAATGCCATTCTCTCAGAATTTATCGGAGTAAAAATATTTACGGTCGAGGGAACGCTTGGCATCAAGCAGTTTGACATCAATTTATTGGGCGTACCCAACCTTTCCTTTAACATGTCTGCAGGCGTATTGACCTGGCCACTGATCTTCATCATGACAGACATCATCAATGAATATTTTGGAGTCCGGCAGGTACGATTCCTGTCGATCTTAACCGCAGTACTGATCGCGTATGCTTTTTTTATTGTAGGTGCGGCGATGAAACTGACGCCATCAGACTTTTGGGTAAACCAGAATATTCAGGGACATCAACTCAATATGAATGCTGCTTTTGCGGGGATATTCGGACAGGGGATGTGGATCATTGTAGGTTCTATCATTGCTTTCCTGATCGGACAGATTGCCGATGTACTTATCTTTCATAAGATAAAAAAGGTGACAGGAGATAAAGCATTATGGCTGCGGGCAACGGGTTCAACTGTAGTTTCCCAATGTATTGATAGTTTTGTGGTGATCTTTATTGCTTTTTACCTGAATCCTCAATACCATTGGAGCTGGCAAATGGTGGCTGCCATCGGGTTGGTCAATTATACCTATAAGTTCATTGTGGCCATTCTGATGACCCCGATATTGTACCTTGTTCATGGCATTATTGACGGTTATCTTGGAAAAGACCTGGCACAGCGCATGATCAAAATGGCAGGTAGGTAATCCCGTTATAGCTTGATCCTTTTATCAAACACAAAAGATTCAGATTTTAACAGTTTGATGAACTTAAAATCCGGATGTTGCGGGTTGATCAGGTAATTGTATTCTGCAGGAATGATAGAAGAGGGGACTTTTAAGATGGCTGATTTGCCTTGCTTTGTCCAGTTTTCACCAATTTCCTGTGTGAGTGGCATATTTTCAAATTCAACCCAGTTTGCGGGGAGCTTTTTGAGCTCAATTGTCTGAATCATGATGTCATCAGGAATTTCAATGGTCATCACCTGGAAGGAGTTGTTAAGTCCGATCTGGTTTCTATGCACCACATTTTCCAGGCAGGCCAGAGAGCGTGATCCTGCACTGTAAATCACTTCTACTTCATTCGGATTCCAGCGTGCTGCTCTTCCTGAGGCCATTAAAGAACCGGCATATTTTGTGAGGGCGATACGAAATACCTGCATATTATGCTAAATCACCGTATTCAATGCGGATTAATTCTTCTTCGATCAGGGAAATCCCGGTAATGGTATCCATCAGTTCAAAAGGGATCTGATTGCCTAAGCCATATGAAGGGGTATTCAACCAGAGGTGAAAGGCTTTTGCGGTTCCAAAGATTTCGATTCCTTTTTCGAAAAGAGAGAAAGATTTGAGGAGTTTTTCACTTAAGGAAGCATCCAGCTTGGAAGCATTGGACACATAATTCTCTATTGTTTTTACATTTGTTTTAAAAGTATCCTGAAACTCCTCCCTGGTAAAGCCGGAAAGACTCAGAAAGTCTAATGCAGCCTTTGCCGATAAGCCGTTTTTTGCACTGGTGAGTACACTGATGGAATTGGTATACAAAGATTGATAAGGTGCAATGAGCGCAGCCTCAGCAACGACAGATACTTTAGCTTTAGTTTTATAGGGTTTTGGAGTGCTTGCCATAATACTTCTTTTTTGCTATTTCAAATGTAGGAATATTTTCTGTGATTTTTAGAATATTTTCCAAACAAAGACGCATTCCTGACAATCCTGGCTTTGAGGGGCATGGAATGCGACTTTGAAGCGGGAAGGAGGACCTAAGAAATTTTCTTTACTTCCAGTATTTTAAACTCCTGAATGCCATCGGGCATCTCCCAGTTGATGATGTCTCCCGTTCTGTATCCGAATAGCGCAATGCTGATCGGCGCAAAAACAGATACTTTCTGTAATTTAATGTTCGCTTCTTCGGGCATCACAATTCTAAATGTAAATTCTTTACCGGTTTTCGTGTTGGCGATTCTGGCTTCAGATTTCAGACAGACCACGTCGGCAGGAAGTTCCTGATCGGCATAAATGGTGGCTTCTTTAATTTCCTGTCTCAGTTTTTCCTTGTTATAAGGACTCATGTTGGATTTGTCCAAATGTTCTTTTAACAGTTTTAAATCGCTTTTTGATAGTGACAATGATTTTGTTTCCATGTTTTAAATGTCTTGATATAAAAAAATATTTAATTGCTTTGAAAAATGAAGGGCAACGCAATGGGATTATCGCGTAAAAGATCAATTTTTGTGAACAGGAACCTGCAAAATCGAAGGAATCCTGATGCTTAAAATATTAAATAGCAGTATTGATCAGAAGAAGAAGGCCCCTGAATCGAAGGTATAAAAGAAATGATTCGGGGCTTAATTAATAAAGTCTTTACTCGTTATCTGGTAAGTAAAGCCAAAGGGATAGTTCTCCCTGAAAAACCTTTTGAAAAGGGCATATACCTGCAGCTGACTTTTATTATAAGTCATCAATGTTGCTTTATATAGACCGGTTTTCTGTTTCATTTTTGCTAATCTCGGTAGCTTTTTTACAAATTCAAAGTAAAAAGCGTTTTATTTTAAATCATTACCTTAGTCAGACTATCCTGTTTTAATATGATGAGAACATTCCTTTTAGCCCTGTTGGGCTTCCTGATTTTTAAACCTGTCTCCGGCTTCGCACAGGGCTTTACCAATAACGAAAAATCAATTATCCTCTCGGGGGATACCGCAACGATGCTGAGGGTCACCCAGATCACCGAAGCCGAAGAGTTGAAAGTATTGACAACTGCTTCTACTGATATTAATCCAAAAGATCCTTTAATTAAGGTGCTGGCACAGCGCATGTACCTCGCCATGCGGGATGTCACCCGCCCGGGAATAGGAATTGCAGGACCCCAGGTAGGCATCAACCGCAACATCATCTGGGTAAAGCGATATGATAAGGAAGGAGAGCCTTTTGAACTGTACCTGAATCCAAAGATCACCTGGAAATCGGAATTGTTGAGAAAGGGAACGGAAGGATGTTTATCCATCCCGGATGCCATAGGAGAGGTGGTCCGCCATCATGCCATTAAACTGAATTATTTCGACCGACAGGGCAAAGCAAAGGAGGAAATTATTGAGGGTTTTACAGCGGTGATCTTCCAGCATGAAACGGATCACCTGAACGGAATCCTGTTCACTGAAAGGTTGAAAGAACAAGAAACAAAGGCCTATAATTCCCTTGTCGGACGCCTTAATTTTATGCAGGAGAAGCTGTACCTGCGCCCCTGAGAAGCGTCTCAGAGGCTTCTACGAAGGTTAAATGAAGCCGAAAAATCAATGAAATGACAGAGATTTAGCAGAAAAAGCGCAATAGAAGCTAAGTTATGTACGTTTATTTCCAAAATAATATATATTTGGCTATAAATTAAATAATCAAAACATGGAAAAATTTTCAAAAGTTAAAGAATTACTAGCTTCTGTTGAGGCTGATGCAGAGAAGTTTTATAATGCAGGAAACAGTGCAGCAGGAACAAGAGTACGTAAAGCTATGCAGGATTTAAAAGTTCTTGCACAGGAAATCCGTACTGAAGTAACAGAAAAAAAGAACAGCGATAAATAATATCGATTCATTCGAACATCAGTAGCCATCACGTATGGCTACTGATGCTTATTCCCATATCCTATATCCCCCATTTTTCCTCCAAGCCATGTCTTATACAGCCGCCCCAAACAGATATTCTCAAATGCAATACCGCAGGTGCGGAAAAAGCGGATTAAAGTTGCCCGCAATCTCCTTAGGTTTATGGCATAATTTCGGACATGTAGATCAGCTGGAGAATTGTAGCAATATCTTAAAACTGGCATTTGACAATGGAATCACTCATTTCGACCTTGCCAATAACTATGGCCCGCCTCCGGGATCCGCTGAAGAAAACTTTGGCAGGTTATTGAAAAGAGATTTTGAAGGGTATAGGGATGAAATGATCATTTCTTCCAAAGCCGGATATACCATGTGGGACGGACCTTATGGCGATTGGGGCTCCAAAAAGTACCTGGTTTCCAGCCTGGATCAAAGCCTGAAACGAATGGGACTGGATTATGTAGATATCTTTTATCACCATCGTCCGGATCCGGAAACTCCACTGGAAGAAACCATGGCCGCATTGGACCTGATCGTACGTCAGGGAAAAGCATTATATGTAGGAATCTCCAATTACCAGGCGGAAGAAGCTGCAAAGGCGATTCAGATCCTGCAAGATCTTGGTACCCCATGCTTAATCCATCAACCTAAATATTCCATGTATGAACGCTGGATTGAAGGCGGATTACTGGACTTATTGGGCAATACAGGAGTGGGGTGTATTCCTTTTTCTCCACTTGCTCAGGGAATGCTGACCGATAAATACCTGAAAGAGATCCCTTCAGACTCCAGAGCCGCTAAATCACATGGCGCATTGCAGCAGGATCAGATTACTCCCGAAAGAATCAGACAACTCAATGAGCTAAATGCAATTGCAGCAGGACGAGGTCAGAAATTGGCACATATGGCCCTTTCCTGGATTCTGAGAGATGAACGTGTCACTTCTGTATTGGTCGGCGCAAGTAAGCCTGAACAGCTGGCAGATTCTCTAAAATGTCTGAATAACATTGTCTTTACTGCGGAGGAACTTCAAAAAATCGACCAGATCTTAGCTTCATAGCCAAAAAATCAAGGGCATAAAAAAGGCAAAGAATAAATTCCCTGCCTTTTCATTTTCTTTAGTTTTTATAGCGTAACGCTTGTCGCGGGGCTAATTTCTGCGAACAAGTCTGCCACAAAATGGTCAATCTGAGCTTTGCTTACGCCTGGCATACAGATGATATGGCTGTTGCCATCTTCTGTTGCAATTTGCCATTTTTGTCGCAGCTCAATCGAAGGGGCAGGAAATACGACGGTTAAAGCCGAAGGGTTTGTCCATGCAGGAATTCCGATATCGTTGAGACTTTTTACCGTATAAGCTGCGGTTTCCAGGCATTCCAATGCCCTTTGTTTCAATCCTTCTTTCCCTAATTTCTTCAATGCATACCACATGAAAACCGGACTATGCCCATTTCTGCTGCCGGTAATCGTTGTATCAACTGTACCGATATAAGGGATAGCTTTGCCAATTCTGTCTTTATAATTCTTTTTTACCAGCACCAATCCGCAGGGAATTGGGGAGCCGATAAATTTATGTCCACTGATGGCCATACTGTCTGTTCCGTGGTTAAAGTCAAAACCAGGTTTCAGGTCCAACAATGCACTGTAAGTTCCTGCAAGCGCAGCATCACAATGGATATAGTGATTTTTGATCGCCTGTCTGCGCAGGATCTGCTGAATTTGCTGTAAATCGTCTTTCGCTTCCATCATCGTTGTCCCGATGTTCGCTAAAATGATCACTGGTTGATCACGGTGCATCTGAACCATTTCATTGAGGTCTTCATAATCCATTTCCCCGTTCTTCTGAGTTCTGATGACGATGCTGCGCAAATTGAGCAACTGGATGTTCTTCTGAACGCTATAATGAGTCGCTTCTGAATAATATACAATGCCATTAGGATATAACTCTCTGGCTACGTACAGGCCGTATAAATTCCCTTCAGAACCACCATTGGTCACATATCCCCACCAGTTTTTAGCGGGTGCATTGAACAGTTCGGCAAAAAATTCAAGCACTTCCAATTCCAGCGAACGGGAATTCAGATCGTAGGTCGATTCCACCCATGGATCACCTACATTATTTAATGGTAATTTTAAAAGGGGGTAAAGTTCTGAATAATCGAAATCCTGTGCGATAGGATAGCCAATAAAATATTTTGAACGTTCCTCGGCTAACTGCATATAGGTGCTTAAACGCTCGTTATCCTTGGTGTTTAATTGAGTTTTCATGGTTGTGTGCTGGTATTTAATTCTTCAAAATTAGATAAGTACCATATATTTTCCTTTGATTAAATGATATTCAATAAAAAATCCTGTATATGGATTGCTCAACAGTAAAAAGCCTCATATTTGTATTCCGCTGAATCCCATTTCAGTAAAATACAATGATTTATAAATTAGATAAACTCGATACCCGGATTCTGAATATCCTGCAGAAAGATGCTTCACTGAGCACAAAAGACATCGCAGAGCAGATCGGGTTGAGTGTTTCCCCAACCCACGAACGCATCAAAAGGTTGAAATCAGAAGGATATATAGAAAAATATGTGGCCTTGGTGAACCGGGAAAAGCTGGGTAAACACCTATTGGTCTTGTGTACGGTAACGCTAAAAGAGCAATCCATTGAAACGCTGAAAAACTTTGAAGAATCGGTTACCCAGTTTAAAGAGGTCCTGGAGGTCTTGTGTATTGCCGGCGGACAGGATTATCTGTTGAAGATCGTGGTGGATGATGTGGATGATTACCATACCTTTGTGGTCACTCATTTGTCGTCCTTATCAAATATTTCCACCTTAAGCAGTAGTTTTGTCTTAAAAGAAATCAAAAGAGAAACGGCATTCCACCTTAATTTTTATCTTTAGGCATGGAATCTACACAAACTTTGCCCGTATTAAACGCTGAAGAGCTTCGTGTTCTTGGCGTATTGATGGAGAAATCAAAAACGACACCGGAGTATTATCCAATGACGATCAATGGAATTACTGCGGCCTGTAATCAAAAAACTTCCCGGAAACCGGTCGTTCAGTACGATGAGCAAACGGTCGTATTGACGCTGGATGTGCTCAAGAGAAAAGGACTGATCTCTACTGCTACCGGTGGATCAAGCCGTAGCATTAAATACAAACATAATTTTGCGATCGTTTTTCCAGTTACCCCGCAAGAGGTGGCGATTCTTTGTTTGCTGATGCTCAGAGGCCCTCAAACTCCAGGTGAACTGAATACCAATTCCGGACGCTTATATGAATTTGAGTCTTTGGAGGAAGTACAATCAGTATTGGAGCGTCTTTCTGATGCAGAACAACCTTATATCCTGCAATTGCCAAGAAGAGCCGGACAAAAAGAGGCGAGGTATACGCACTTGCTTGCCGGGACCCCGGATCTTAATCAGGAGGAGCAGGAGGAAGAACATTACAGTAGACCTGCAAGTGACATTGAAAACCGGTTGGCAAAAGTAGAACAGGAGCTGGCTGAGATGAAAGAAGCTTTTGATAAGCTGATGAAAGAACTGATGGGTTAATACTTATCCAAAGAAAAATGCAAATGAAATTACCCTTACTATTGGCCATTGGCCTGTTCTCTTTCAGTACAGGCATGGCGCAGGTACCCAGGCAAATCAATGAACAGGATTTGGCCCGGATGAAGCTGAAAGTCCATAAAGCAGCAGATGAGCAGCTGAAAAAGTGGCTTGAAAAACCTGAAAAGGACAACTATGAGGATAAAGATTTCCTGGAGTTTAAAACAGATACGACCAAGATTGAGCAGTTCATGAAGCAGCGGCTTGCCATTGATTATTCTACTGCAGGAATGGTAGAGGCAGCTTATGATGCAGAAAAGGAATATGATCTTCTACTGAACAAGTATTATCAGCAGGTGCTCAAAACGCTGGAAGCTAAAGATAAACCCTTACTCGTAGAAGTACAAAAAAACTGGTTGAAATACAGAGACTCCGAAAGAAAAATGAATGTACTCCTGACTGACGACAAATACTCCGGGGGTGGGACCATGCAAAGGATCATATTGGCTTCCGCCTATCTTGAGCTCACTAAAAAACGTGTTTTAGAACTGCGGGACTATCTGAGTCGGATTTAAACGCTTTTAGCTAAAACCATAGCAAGAGGATGGATGTTATATAAATTGATAACATCCATCTTAAATTTCTGAGATCTGCGATTTTATTTAAACATTAAAAATTGAGATATGTCAAAGAAAGTTGCAGAGCAATTGGTCGATATGCTGATTCAATCAGGCATTAAGCGTATTTATGCCGTAACAGGCGATAGTTTGAATGAGTTAAATGATGCCGTAAGGCGAAATCCTGATATCCAGTGGATTCATGTGAGGCATGAAGAAGCTGGTGCTTATGCTGCAGCAGCGGAAGCAGAACTTCATGGTCTGGCCTGCTGTGCAGGCAGTAGTGGTCCAGGGCATGTTCATTTGATCAATGGCCTTTATGACGCACACCGTGCGGGTGCTCCGGTGCTGGCCATTGCTTCTACCTGCGCGACCGCAGAATTTGGCTCCGGTTATTTCCAGGAAACCAATATCACCAAACTTTTTGACGATTGCAGTCATTATAACCAGATTGCGACCACACCGGCTCAGTTGCCAAGGATGGCGCAAGCAGCATTGCAACATGCTTTTCATCATAAAGGAGTGGCTGTATTGGGGCTGCCAGGCGATGTGAGCAGTATGGAGGCAGTCGAGAATATGTCGGCAGACAGAACCTATTTTTCAAAAGCAGTGATACGCCCGGCGGATGAGGAATTACTGGCGCTTTCCAAACTCATCAACAGCCATAAAAAGATTGCCATCTTTTGTGGGATTGGTGCGGCAGAAGCACATGATGAAGTCGTTAAACTGGCAGGAATGCTGAAAGCACCGGTAGGATATTCTTTCCGTGGCAAAATGAGCATTCAATACGATAATCCTTATGAAGTAGGAATGACAGGCTTACTGGGCTTGCCTTCCGCTTACCATAGCATGCATGAAAGTGACCTTATCATTCTCTTAGGTACTGATTTCCCTTATGTTCCTTTTATTCCTCAGGACAAGGTCCTGGTTCAGATTGATACCAAGCCTGAACGTTTGGGCAGACGTGCAAAACTGGAAATGGGGCTCCATGGTGATATAAAAGCAAGTTTAGCAGCTTTAATTCCTTTACTGGACCCCAATGAAGACGATAGTTTTCTGAATGCACAGTTGAAAGTTTATGAAAAGGTAAAAGAGCACCTGAGTACTTATGTGGAGGATAAAGGTAAAGTAGATGCCATTCATCCGGAAGCGGTTGCTTTTGAACTGAATAAGCTCGCTACAGCGGATGCCATCTTTACTGTAGATACGGGAATGTGTTGTGTATGGGGTTCCAGATATATTGATGCTACAGGTAAGCGTTCCATGTTGGGTTCCTTTAACCATGGTTCCATGGCGAATGCGATGCCTCATGCCATCGGTGCTGCACTTTCCAGTCCGGACAGACAGGTGGTGGCGCTTTGTGGTGATGGCGGGATCTCGATGCTGCTCGGTGACCTCGCAACAATTAAGCAATACAACCTGCCAATTAAGCTGATTGTATTTAACAACCGCTCTTTGGGTATGGTGAAACTGGAAATGGAAGTGGCAGGATTACCTGATGCGGAAACGGATATGGTAAATCCGGATTTTGCATTGGTTGCAGAGGCGATGGGGATCAAAGGAATTACGATCAGTGATCCTGATCACCTGGAATTATTATTAAAAGAAGCTTTTTTACACAATGGACCGGTATTGGTCAATGTCATGACCGATCCCAACGCATTGGCGATGCCTCCAAAAATAGAATTTAAAATGATGAAAGGAATGGCGCTGTCCATGACTAAACTCATGTTGGGAGGGAAGTTTGATGAGGTGCTGGATACCGTGAAATCCAATTATAAACACCTGAAAAGTATCATTGATTAAAGATATCTAGATATCAATGATAAGGCCGGGAAGCGTTAGCTTGCCGGCCTTATCAGGTAAATACAAAAAGCTTTTAATTAATTGTTGACCATTTTCAGTGCGCCTTCGCTATAGCGTGCACCTGTATTCGGATATTGTTCAATCACTTTTTGAATTGCTTGTAAATCGGATGGGGAAAGATTTAGGTCTACCGCACCTGCATTGTCTTCCAGGTATTTTCTTTTTTTAGTGCCCGGGATAGGAATGATCTGATCGTCCTGCGCCAATACCCAGGCAATGGCCAGTTGAGCAGGGGTAGCGTTTTTATCTTTGGCCAGTTCGGCGAAATCATTGGATAAAGATTTATTGTTTTCCAGGTTCTCCCCGCTGTAACGTGGTAAAGTTCTGCGGAAATCACTCTCATGCAGACCGCTGATGTCTGTGGTATTGATCACTAGTCCTCTGGCCAATGGAGAATAAGGGACAAGAGAAATACCCAGCTCGTTTACGGTATTCATGATTTCGCCTTCCACATCTCTGGTCAATAAGGAATATTCGCTTTGTAAAGCGGCAATAGGATGGATGGCATGTGCTTTCCGGATAGAAGCTGGTGAAGCTTCACTTAATCCAAGGTAGCGTACTTTTCCTTCTTTTACCAATTCTGCCATGGCGCCCACTGTATCTTCAATAGGCACATTTGGATCTACACGGTGGGCATAATACAAGTCGATGGTGTCGATATTTAAGCGTCTGAGGCTATTTTCTACGGCAATTTTGATCCATTTCGGAGAGCCGTCAAAATAAGTGCCGTTCACATTACTTGCCCCTGCATTTTCGTCTTTAAAACGGAAACCAAATTTGGTGGCAATAAACACTTTATCCCGGTTTGGAACCAGCACTTTTGAAATCAGCTCTTCATTCAGTCCATTGCCATACATATCGGCAGTATCCCAGAAGTTAATCCCTAAGTCTAATGATTTATGTAAGGTTGCAATGCTTTCTGTGTCATCTGTCGGACCATAAGCGAAGCTCATGCCCATACATCCCAATCCAATGGCAGATAGTTTTTCTGTTGTTGTTCCTAGATTTCTATATTTCATATCGTTGTTGTTTTATAAATCAAAAGTACCTGGATATGGGCTTGTGCTGTTTATAGGATTCAAACAGATGATTATAATAATCAAACAGTCATACTTCGTGCATCCCCGGGAGTGACACCGGTTTGTTTTTTGAAAAACTGATTGAAATAAGCGGGATATTCGAAGCCAAGGCTGTAGGCAACTTCAGCGATATTCCAATCCGTATGCTGTAAGAGTGCCCTCGCTTCTTTGGTAATCCGTTCTGAGATCAATGCGGTAGTGGTTTTTCCGGTCACTTCCTTTACCGAGCGGTTCAGGTGGTTGGCATGTACGGATAAGCTTTGTGCATAATCGTTGGCTGTTTTTAACCGCAATGCCTCCTCCGGACTGTCAATAGGAAATTGTCTTTCCAGAAGCTCCATAAAAAGACTGGTAATCCGGCTCGGTGCATTGGCATGTTTTTCAAAGCTTCCTGCCGGCTGCATTTTCATCGCTTCATGGATGATCAGATGAAGGTAGTTACGCAACAAATCGTACTTATGGGTATATTCAGATTCCATTTCCAGCACCATTTTCCTGAAAATAGCAGAGAGTTCTTCCTGTTGTACCTCATTGATGAAAAAAACCGGATTGCCACCAATCCTGAACAAAGGGGAATCCTGAAGGCCGTCTTTGCGTTCATTTGCATTTACAAAGGCTTCCGTAAACAGGCAAAACCAACCTTCTTGTTTTTCCGAAGAGGGCTCCCAGGAATAGGGGACCACCGGATTGGAGAACAACAATGCAGGGCGGTCAATGGCAATCCATTTATCGGCATAATGAAGGATTCCTTCGCCGAGAATCAGGGAAACTTTATAAAAATCACGACGGCTATATGGTGTCTGGACCCTGCAAAGGTTCCGGGTATAGACATTAAAATGACCTGCTCCGGCATTGTTTAACCGAAGACCGGAGGCGTTGGCTTGTGGAACACGTTTATAAAATTCTTCAATAGTTTCCGTCTGGTTCATTTTATAAAGTTATAAAATTCAAACAAGATGTTTGCTATGAAAAATCATAATCCGGAGATTACTCCTGCACAATCCCGACCCTCAATGCTTTCAATCCGCTTAATCCCTGGACGTCCTCCAGGTTCAGTTCTTCCAGTTCCGGATGAAAGACCCCGGTTTCCTGCAGGTATTGTATAAATGGAAGGTAATCTTCGATGTCTTTCTTACTAAAATAGATGATCGCCAGCTTATCCGGTTGTGTTAAGCGCTCTCCGGTTTCACTAACCAATACTTTGTCAATTCGTTTTTTGATCATTTGATACCTGATGTTATAGGCCCCCTCTACATCAAATTTACGCTCGTCCGAACGGAAACTGATGTCGATCGTCTGGTTATGTACAAAGATCAGTTGTGTCGTATGAAGCTTCTTTGGCATGCCCGGCAGGAGGGAGTGGGTCAGTTTTGCAATAGCTGCCATAGAAGAGAGCTGCCAGAGCCGTAGGTTTTTAAGGTGAAAATGGTTAAAAGGCCTTTTCGGAGCGATAGATTGACCAATATAAATGTCGTATTCTACACCATCTGTTCTGAATTTTTCAAAATAGCAGGGATAAGATTGTTGTAGTCTTTCTCTTTCAGCCTCAAAATAATTGTTCACGGCATTGTTGATCATCTGCATGGATACTTCCAGGGCATACCTGTTTTTATGGACCTCCCCATCTGTCTTCCCGGAACGATCCAGGTAATGCTGAACCACTTTATGTGTTTTTGCATCCTGTTGGGCAAGATGATTCAGATAATCGATCATATCTGTTTTAAGGAAGTTATTCAGGTTGTTTTCTTCTGTTGTATTCCAGTGTTCCTCATTCAATGCAGACTGCCATTTTTTGCAGTTAAAAATCATCTCTTCCATCAGGGAAGAGTTATGACTCAGCGTTAAGGACTGTAAGGTTTCAGAAAGAAGGTTCAGGTGGTATTCCAGATCAGCCTTGCTGGCAACATTTCTTTCTACCGTTGAATTTCTAATGTCTATAGCTCCATACAGCGGATAAACTGCATTGAAATAAATAGACTCTGTTCGTTCAGGAAGGTGTTTCTTTTTATTATGGAGGTAATGCCAGGCCACTTCATTGAACTTCCACTGTACGGAAGGCTGAATGGAAGTGAACTTTTCTTTAATGATATTTTCTATTTCAAGGTTGAACTCGTCAATATACATTTGCAGCAACTGGGCAATCGGCGGCATGGCTGGTTCCAGACGGGCCAGGGCCGATTCATTAAAAAATTCGCCATCATAGGTATGTACAGCCAATACACCAACAAGGGTTTGGTTGTAAAATAGGGGAATCAGTGCCAGCGACCTGATGCCTAATTCAATAAAGCTGGCCAGAAAAGGAAACTGTTTCAGGTCCTCCTTGGTAATATCCGGAGAGAAAAAGGAATTCGGATTGGCGATATAAGAGGAAGCCAATTGTTGAAATGCGTCGGGAGAAAGCCTTTTTTCGCCCCATACGGAAAATAGAATCCCGGTGCCACCTTTTTCATAACCGTATACCGGCTTGTCATTAACCCTGACAAATGGAAAGAAATCAAACTCGATCCGATTATTTTGCAGCAGACTTTTTAAGGATTGCATCACGACCTGATAACCTTTATCTTCTTCACCAGGAATACGGTTTAACCGCATTTTGTTGATATTCTCCACGGCCATTTGTGCAGTTACATCTTTTACGGTAAGAACAGAAATCCCCCGGAACTGAAAAATATCAAGGGGAAGGATGTTTTCCAGCATTTCATATCCCATGCCTTGGCCAAGGTGTTCATGAACTTCCCTGAAATCTAATTTTGGCAGCTCGCCTTTTACGGTCACCTCTATAAAGTCCGTATTGACCATGACATGATAATAACTCAGTAAACCCGTTTCATGATTAATTCCTGAATGATACTTTTCTTTTGGCAGCGGAACATGAAAATCGTAAAGCCGGCCGAGGATGAAAGCATAGACATACCTCAGCCTTTCTTTATTAAAGTCTTCCGGAGTTCTGTTGTCAAGATATCCCTCCTTATCTTCCTGTTTATTCTTTAACAGCTCATATAGAGAGTCTGTTCCATAGAAATTAATAGGTTGCAGTGGGAAACACAGTCCCCACGCAATAAATTTTTGGTCATCCTGAACCGGGGAAAGGCAGGCGTACATGTATTCCAGCAGGAGCTCATACTCATATATGTTTTCCAGTGGAATGTCTTTCTCAGACCCCGCCTGATTTTCAAATGCCTTTAGTGCCTGTTGATAGTAAGACTTTCTCACCGTTTTCTCTTTGGCAATCCTTTTTCTGAGGTATTCCATAAAAGGCCTGAAAGAGAGTGCTGCATCAGCCTCTAAAAGTTGTACTTTATTTCCCGAAAGGTCCAGGGTGACTTTCTTCATGGCCCTAAGATACTATTTTTCGAGGATCACTTTTAAATCATCCAAGCCCTTTTGCAGGTCTTTGCCCAGCATATCTTCCATATTTACGCATAGCAACATCAGGTTCATGGGATACTTCATCGAGCCTTTAAAGCCCCACCTTACCTTAGTCTGAGTTTCAGAAACAGATTCAGTGATCATATACGCATCATCATTTGCTTCAAAAGGTTCTTTAAAGCGAAGCTTCATGTCGATTCTTTCTCCTTCGACAATTTTAGCGATTTCCTGTTCTCCTTTTCCAACTTCTTTATTGTTGCTGTCCCAGGAAGCGATAAAACCTACCGTTCCGTCAGTGCCTTTATACGCTTTCTTTGCCGCGGGGTCTCTCTTGATCCAGACACTGTAAAGGTCCTGGTTTTTCAAAAGTTTGATGTAGTCAAACACCTGGCTTTTAGGTTTGTTGATCGTAATTTCGCGTTCTACGGCATAATCTTTTTTAATAAATAAGGCAACAATCAGCAGAAGTACGACGATCAGTACAATTCCGCCTAAGATTACTTTTAAGATTTTCATTGTTTTTCTGGTTTAGTGGTGGTGAATATAAGTTGTTTGTCACCACTAAATTACATTGCTGTTTTCGAAAAACAATGAGTTCACCTCTGTTTTTTACCGGTCGCTGCGCTCGTCCATATTTAAGTCGGTATCAAAAGGACTTTTGGTAAAAGGATAAACAGATTGTTTGACAAAACCCTTAGGATATTGTGCCTCATGTACCCCTGTGCCGGCAGGCCACTTCTTTCCAGGCAGGTAATAAGTGCCAAACATCCAGTCGATAAAAGGAAAGATGGAAGCAAAATTATGGCCATAATACTTCGGGTCTTCGCAATGGTGCCAATGGTGGTATTGCGGAGTAGTGAAAATGTATTTCAAGGGACCAAAATTTACCCGTGTATTCGCATGGATCAGTACCGCATGTATAGCAATAAAAATGATGTATACGTTGAAAACAGTCGTAGAAAATCCAAGAACGTATAAAGGGATGAAGGTCATTGCTCTGGTAAAAAAGATATCCATAAAATGAGTCCTGCTCCCTGCCAGCCAATCCATACTTTTTGTCGAATGGTGGATGGAATGAAAGCGCCACAGGTACACACGGGTATGGAAAAAGCGATGTGCCCAATATTGAAAAAGATCGGTGGTAAAGAAAGCCAGAAATAAGGCCAGGATAAAGGGCAGATTCTGGATCCATAAGTGCAGTTGTTCCAATCCGATCCAGCCAAAGAATAAGACTGCAGGTTTTTGAGTCACAATGCCAAAGAACTGAATAAATAAATGACTGATGACGAAGTACATCAGGTCGGTTCTCCATTCCTCATGAAACTTGGTTTGCGATTTGTTTTTCGGAAAAAACAGCTCCAGGGGAATGAAAATTGCCGTCATCAGTAACAGGTCCAGAATCATCCAGTCCAGCCCGAAATGCCAGTTGGTTTTTTCTACGCTTCGTCCTTCAACGGTAAATGCGCCAAGTATAATGGCAACAGCCGCTATGGAAGTCCCTATTAATGCCCATTTGATTCGTTTACTTAAAATTAGGCTGAGGACTGCAAAAAAGAAAGACGTAATAATTCCCACGGTCATCATCATTTCTACCACCTCTTCGGTATAGATTTCACGAAATTCAGGAGTGGTCAGCTGTTCAGGGTATCGGAAACAGAAAATCCCCAGGAGGGCAAGAATGGATAAAAAGATGGAGATATACCCACTAATTTGGCCCTGGCCAACTTTCAAGCGCTTATTTGGTGACATAATATAACTATTCTATAAAAAAAATATTTTCCCGTAACGAATAAAGGGTAAATTCCGTTAGAAAACAAGCGCCCGTGGTTTTTTTATTGACGACAATTGTATCAACCATTCCTGATGTTCAAATAGCTGATGAGTGGTTAAAACCCTTAGATAATGGTCTCAAGTAGAAAAAGATTATTTTTAAACAGAAGTTAAACAGGTTAAATAATTTTAGAATAACTTGTAAGTCTGAAGGTTAATCGACAAATTTGAGTATACCTGCTTTAATTTAACTAAATACGCACTCGTTTTTATGAAAAATTTTCCTTTTATAACGTTATCAAATAGCCTGGTGTTGTTGCGGCTTTCTGTGGCCTTCATATTTCTTGCCCATGCCATCATTCGTGTGACCGGAGGAACGGTAGTCCGCTTTGGCGATTACTTAAACAACAAAGGTTTTGTTTACGGAACGCCATTAGTTTGGGGACTTACCGTTTATGAGGTAATCGGGGGATTTCTGCTTGCTTTCGGAATCTTTACCAAGTGGTTATCGGCAGGCTTTATTGGAATCATTGCCCTTGGCATTGTAATCATTCATCTCGAAAATGGCTGGTTTGTTGGAGAACATGGTGCAGGAGGTTGCGAATATAGCTTTCTGTTGATCATTGCATTGATCGTGATTGCCGCTGCGGATAAAAAGAAATAATACAAAAATCGGTAGTTTTGGAACAAACTTTGTCAAAAGCTAACGATGCAACTAAACCCAAGGGTAACGCTTTCTTCCATTCTGGATAACGACTTCTATAAGATCACGATGCAACAAGGTGTGGTCCGCTTATTTCCCGCTGCAAGTGCGCGTTATAAGTTTATCAACCGGGGTAAACATTCCTTTCCACCCGGATTTTCAGAAGCACTGAGAGCAGCGGTTGATCAAATGGCTTTACTGAAACTGAGTCGCGAAGAGAAACATTTCCTGCAGGTCAACTGTCCGTATCTGGATCCGGTATATCTGGATTTTTTAGAAGGATACCGCTATAAACCGGAAGAAGTACATATCGAACAGCATGGCGACCAGCTTGTGGTTCAGGTAGAGGGCCTTTGGTATCGGACCATTTTATGGGAAGTTCCGCTCATGTCGCTGATCTGCGAACTGTTTTATGTCCTGACGGGCTCAGAAAGGATCAGCAATGAAGAAGTAGTGGAAGTTACCCGTAAAAAAATAGAAGGTTTAAGGGATTTAGGGGTTACCGTAGCAGAGTTTGGAACCCGTAGGAGGTATTCTTATCAGGTTCATAGATTGGTTTTGCAGTCCCTGAGCCAGTACGGGGCAGGTTCATTCATCGGAACGAGCAATGTCCATATGGCCATGCTTCATCAAACAAAACCCATTGGAACGCATGCCCACGAGTGGTTCATGTTTCATGCAGCGAGATATGGTTTTAAAATGGCCAATGCTATGGGACTCGAGCATTGGGTAAATGTTTATCGCGGAGATCTGGGCATCGCCTTATCGGATACTTATACCACGGAAGTTTTCTTTAAGCAATTTGATAAAATGTTCTCCAAACTTTTCGATGGTGTGAGGCATGATAGTGGCGATCCACTGCTTTTTGCCGATAAAGTGATCAGTCATTATCAAAATATGGGCATAGATCCTAAATCTAAAACCATTATTTTTTCTGATGGGTTGAACTACGAAAAAGTAGCCCGCATTGCGGACCACTGTCGGGATAAAATAGGAATGTCTTTTGGAATAGGAACGAATCTCACCAATGATGCCGGACCCGATCCGATGAATATCGTCATTAAAATGACCGAAGCGCATCCTAAAGACGGGGAATGGACAGAAGTGGTGAAGCTCTCCGACGAACATGGAAAATATACCGGAACGGAGGGGATGATCAACCTCGCAAAGACTATTCTTCAGATTTAGCTACAGGACAACCCCAGCCATCATAAAAGCCTTTGTGCTTTTCTGCGGTTTCGACTAATTCCCATACATAATGGTTTACTTCATGAGGAAGTACCGTGTTTTTTCTGGAGATGTTCAGCACATAAGGGAAATCTTCACGATCATGTTTGTCCTGGGATAAAACCCTGAATCCGGAAGTATTTACCTCTTCAACAAAGGTGTTCAGGTCCTGTTCGGCGTTGAAATAGATCCAATGGTCAACTTCACGTTCCAGCTCAAACACATCACCGCTTTGTTGCAACTGTCTCAATACCTTGGTGTTCTGTATGCATTTGTATTCGTAGTGGTTAGGGTAGAGGAATTCAAAATAGGTTTTCCAATCTTGCTCTTCAGAACTATCGGTTGCATACTGGTATTCAGGGAAATTCATCATTGCCTGTTGGACAAGATTTTCATATCCTTCATTTGTTGGGGCATAGAAGAACAATTCCAGCTTTCCGTCGGATTTCAAGGCTGCGGTAAACAGGGCATTTATCCCGGTTAAGGCCGCATCTATCGCGTCTTCAATATCACAAATCGTTTGAAACTCCTCGTTGGTGGTAAATCCATTTTCATCTGGTTTTTGGAGCTTTACACCACACCACAGTAGTTTTGGCAGGCCTGGAATGGGGGCAATCTGGTTTAAGGCCAGATTTAAACGTATAGAAGCCGGAAGGTCGTTTACGCGGCTGAAATAGCTATCCCAGTCCATGGGAATTTCTTTTAAGTCTGTTGCGGTGTTGCTCATTGGTTTTTAATTATAGTTCAGGTAAATGTAGTATTATTGTGAGAAATTTGTTCGGTTTAATAATTTTATCCCGGAAGGAAAAATAATTGTGCTTACTTAGTACCTGGTAAGAATAATAATAAATGGAAGGATTGAAAAAAAGGAATCCCTATAAAACAAATGTAATACTGCTTGTACTGATCATCAGCTTATTTATGCTGACTCACATTTTGCATTTCGCATTTAGAAATACGATTGATCAGCCCGCTCTGCCAAGTCAATACGCAGGTTATCTGCCTTTAGATGCTGCTGCTAAAAGCAAGGCGCTAGAGCTGAAACTGTTGTTCGGTGATGGCAGGGACAGAAGAAAAATCCTTCCTCCGCTGAGGGATCCGAAAACTGGGATGATCCTGTTGCATACCCTACAGGAAGAAACGAATTCCAGCGACGTAAATGTATATTACAGGCTGGATACCAATGGCAAGCTCAGGGATTCACTGCGTGTTCAAGACTATGACATCAGCTTAAACCGGGAATACATCATTCACCCTGATTATTATTACTCCTGGTTTCTGGACGGTAATCCCGAAAAACAGGAATATTTACCTGTAAATAAAGATTTAAAACTCGGAAATAAAGCTTTGCAACAGCAATATGAAACTCTTTACAAGAAGGCAACGCTTGTTCAATTTTTTGGTTATCAGATGCTCTGGGGAAAGAATGGCGTTACCGTGGGAGATAGAAGACGATTTTACGATACAAAAACGGATAAGACCATCTTTTTAATTCAGAACAAATGGTATGCTCTATTTGGGAAAGAGCTGGAGGCAATGCCTGGAGGAGAGAAAAAAAGTACCTTGGATTCCGTTAAAGCATTCAAACTGGACCAGTTGAGCGTACCTAATCCGTATCTGTATCTCGCGAATTTCCATAAAGAAAGTAAAGGATATAAGGAATGGAACGGAACTGGTTATTTAAATCTGATGCTGGGAAAAGACACATTAAAACTGCGGACAGGAATGACTGTTAAGGAATCTGAGGGAAAAGCTCCCCTGGATTATCATCATCAACTCCAGTATTTCAGAGATCAAACAATGCCCTTCCCAATCATCGTCAACGAGAATTACCAGTGTTATATCTTAAGGTCCAGATCAACAAATTATAAAAAATGATAAAGTCACAACGATTATCAACCTCAAGGGTTTGTACGATTGCTTTATTGGTATCCCTGCTTGCGATCATTGTCTGCACGGCAAGTTCTGACTCGTTATATGCATTGTTCTTTTTTGCCAGTTGCAGTCCCGGAGTATTTATTTTTACGATCATATACTGCTATGTCATTCTTGCCCTGGAGGCCCGTGGCATATTGTATCCCAATGTTTTTTTTCGGTTTATGACTCCTTTTCTCTTTTTCAGTCTCACGATCTGGTTGTTTTCCTATACAGAGTATGTGTCTGATTTTCAGCAATATTCAATAGCGGAGTATCTGGATATTTTTATGGATTTCTCCTTTGACTTCTTGCTTCCAATGGGTCTTTGTATGGGATTGATCAGCATCATGCTTCCTCCTGCGAAAAAAGAAGAAACTGTTTTACCTGATTCCTAAGACATTGAAGAAAATGCAATAAAAATTGAATCAAAAAAAAGCCGGTCAACAGAAATGACCGGCCTTTTCTCCAAAAAACGTAGCTGATTAGGCGCCTTGTTTTCTCGTATATTTGGTAAGGATCACAATGACCTGACCTTCAATTTTGCCTTCAATCTGATCGGTATTGTTTTCCACCAGGCGGATGTTTTTCACCACTGTTCCCATCTTCGCATTCAATGTAGAACCTTTTACATCTAAAGATTTTATTAAAACAATCGAATCTCCTGCCTGAAGAATACTACCGTTACAATCTTTGTGAAATTCTGCTGCGGTACCATTTTCAAGACCTGCGGATTTTGCCCATGCTAACCTTTCTTCGTCCAGATACATCATATCCAGGTTGTCCATTGCCCAGCTCTCATTGCTGAGACGGTTCAATAAACGCCAGGAAACTACCTGTACTCCTGGAACTTCGCTCCACATGCTTCCTGTTAAACAAGCCCAATGCTTGCTGTCCAGTTCTTCTTTATTATCAATCTGAGATAAACACTTATCGCAAACCATGATGCAGTTGTCTTCATTGCTCTTTGATTGCGGAGGTACTTCGTATACGCTAAGCGCATCTCCGGATTGGCACAATTCACATTTGTTTTCGCTTCTCTGTAGCAATAGTTCTTCCAGTTTCATATCCTAATATTATGTATCAAAGCGCGAAGATAATTATTTTAAACAGTTACTTCCTGATTTACATTCTGCAATTTTCCGCAGTAAAAATTTCTTGTCAAGAGGCGCATTGCTTAGTTGAAATGCTTCCTCATACGCAAGTAGGGCTTTGTCCCTTTCTCCGATCCTTTGATAGATATCGGCCTTGGTCGCAGAAAAAAGAAAACTTTGCTGTAGTCCGGAGCTCAATTCCAATTCATCGATTTCCTTGATACAAGCTGCTGCATTTTGCAGATAACTTTGTGCGATGATCCTGTTCAGCCTGACATAGGGAGAATTTGGTTCCATCAGTTCCAATTGCTGGTAGAGGTAGACAATCTTTGTCCAGTTTGTCTGTTTAAAGCTCGGAGCAGTACAATGTAAGGAAGCGATAATGGCTTCCAGATGAAGGCATTGGACCTGTGTCGATTGGGTGGAGATCTGGAGGTAATAAAAACCTTCCTGAATAAATTTGATCTCCCAAAGTGTTCTGTCCTGTTCCGCTAAACTCAGCCATTCTGCGGTTTCCGTTAAACGTGCAGGAAACCTCGAAAGGTTGAAAAACATTAAAGCCAGTTGAGCATTCACCTGATGGTAACAGGCCTGCTGCGGATTTAACAGCAGTTTAGTCAACCTGATCGCCTCATAACATAAGTCCTTATTGATGCCCTTCTCAGCTCTTGTCGTTTTGTATCCCTCATTGAAAATTAAATACAAAATGCGAAGCAGTGTTTCTGTCTGTTCATTTGAAGGAAGGACAGCAGGAAAATTTAGTAGCTGAGGAATAGTTTTGAGTGATGATTTACACCTGCTAAGGCTCTTTTTGACCGCCTCATGCTTCATCAACAGGGCGTTGGCAATCTCAGGAACACCAAAGCCAGATAAGATATGTAAGGTGATGATGATTTGGTTCCTGCTGGAAAAAACAGGCTGACAGCAAATGATTAACAAGCGGAGCTGACTGTCTTTAATTTCATGATCTGTACAGATCCGGTCAAAATGATCCTCCAGATCATCGGATGCCGGTAAAACGAGATCAGGAGAAAATGATTCGCTCTTTTGAGCCCTCTTAACTGCATTAAGTGCTTTGTTTTTGGCTACTTTCATCAACCAGCCTGAGGGATTGTCGGGAATTCCACTAAATCGCCATCCGGTTAATGCGGCCTCAAAGGTATCCTGGACGATGTCCAGGATCAGATCAAGGTGTTGTAAGCCAAAAATCCTGGATAATATAGCAGTCATCTTTCCCGAATTTTCACGGAAAAGATGTGCTGTTAACTGAGGAATGTGCTCGTTATTGCTCAACCTGAATAACTTCTCTGACTTCCACACTCGCGCCAAGCGCTAATGATGGACATCCTTTAGCCAGTTCAATTGCTTCTTCCAAAGAATTTGCCAGTAAAAAATAATAGCCACTGATACATTCTTTACTTTCTACATAAGGGCCATCAGTAATGACATTTCCTTTAATATAGCTTCCTTCAGGGCTAAGTGGATTTCCATCTTTAAAATTGCCGTTGGCCATCAGTTCTTCTACCCATTTGATTTGTTTTTCGATGTCATCCTGCATCTGCTCGGCGGTCATTTCTCCATATTCAGCATTTTCTCTGATCAGCATTAAAAACTCCTTCATAAATCGTTTGTTTAATAAATACCTGGTTAATTTGTAGATTGACAATCGGATAGTTCGTTTAGGGACAAAATAATTGATTTATTTTATATAGCAATGAAGATACCTACTATACACGGTAATATAGAACGCAGGATTTTAATCAATTATACGGCCGATCCGGAAGTGGTACAAGAGCTGCTCCCTTTTCCGTTTCGTCCTAAAATATATAAAGACAAGGCAATTGTAGGCATCTGCTTAATCCGTCTGAAAAAGGTAAAGCCGAAGGGATTCCCTGATTTAATGGGTGTTTCTTCAGAAAATGGAGCGCATAGGATTGCGGTAGAATGGGATGAAGGTGGAGAGGTTAGGGAAGGGGTTTATATCCCCAGAAGAGATACCTCGCTCAGACTCAATACCATTGTTGGTGGCTGTCTGTTTCCCGGAGTTCACCACCTCGCCAAATTTAATGTGAAAGAAGCCGATGGTCAGTATCATATTGATTTTATAAGCGCTGATCAAACGGGTGTTTCTATCGATGCGAAGGAAGCGGACCAATTAAATGAGAACTCTATATTTCAGACTTTAGCTCATGCTTCTCATTTTTTTGAAAAAGGTTCTTTGGGTTATTCTCCAAACAAAAACCAGTTTGATGGTCTTCAGCTGCTGACTTACCGATGGGAAATGAGGCCCTTATCGGTATCAAAGGTCAGTTCCAGTTTTTTTGAAGATCAAAATATCTTTCCAAGAGGATCAGTGGTCTTTGACCATGCCTTACTGATGACCGAAATTGAGCATGAATGGCACAGTGTGCCAACACCGGCAGAAGCCTGATCTTACTCAAATTTCTTTTGATCTTCATGGAATTGTTCATAACGGGGTTGCAGCACCTATTTTAACTATTTCCGCTTTGATGCCACTAAGTTGTTCAACAACTTTAGTAAAATTAGTCGAGGTTTCTGCAGACAATGAATGTAGTCTAGCTTCATTTTTGCTTAATCGATCTTCAATTTTGTTTAATCGACATTCAATTTTAATGAAATTTTCATCTGCCTTAGTTGCAATTCCGTCCAGCATTGCTATAGTGCGCTCATTTTGATTTAATAGAAGTGCTAAAGACTCTTCTAATGTTGGCTTTTTGTTTAACTGTTCCATATGAAATGTTGTTTGGACAAAGCTATGTAATTTATATTCAATAATTAAATATTTTACACTTTTATTAGCTTAATATTTCTTTTAAAGATAATACAAGAAAACAACCAAATGTCAATATACAATATTGGATTACCGGAAAGGGTGGGGAAGCCTTTCCGGTGTACCAGGGAAATTGTCTATTCGCCGGACTGAACCGCAAAGGCCACGGCAGCTTCAGCATGAATCTTTGTCGTATCAAAAACCGGTATGGCAATGTCTTCCTGATGAATTAACAAAGGAATTTCGGTACATCCTAATATGATCCCTTCCGCGCCCTTGTCAACCAGCTGCTGAATGATGGCTAAATATTGTTTTTTGGTTTCCGGATTCAAAAATCCCCGTCCCAGTTCATTTCTCAGGGTATCTTCAATATAATCCCGGTCTTCCTGACTTTCGGGAATAATGGGCTCTATTCCACTGGAAATCAGTTTATCTTTATAAAAATCCAGTTCCATGGTATAGGTAGTACCCAGCAATCCTACCTTTTTCAAACCCTTTTGATGAATGGCATCGGCCACCGCGGTAGTAATGTCTATCAGTGGCAGATTTACCCTTTCTGCAATTCTATCGGATACGATATGGGCAGTATTTGCACCTAAGACAATAGCTTCTGCACCTCCTTTTTTTAGATTTTCAGCGGCACCAACGAGTAATTCAAAGGTTGCATCCCAATCGTATGCCGCATTGAAACGCTGAAAATCATCAAAGTTTACAGAGTAAATTATACACTCTGCAAAATTTAATCCACCCAATTTCTCATTTACTCCTTCATTGATGTAACGGTAATAATCCACTGTAGATGTCCAGCTGATTCCTCCAACAAGTCCGATTTTTTTCATCTGTATATAAGTTTTTAAAATTTATTGTTTTTATGATGTAAAAGTAGATAGCTTTGAATAACTGTAACAGATACAGAAATTAACTATTTTACTATAACAGATGAAAGGCTTTCAATACCTGATCATTGCAGATGAACTGGAGAAATTAATCAATACTGAAGTTTACCCTGTTGGTCAGAAACTTCCATCTTTGAGGTTGATCAGTTTGCGTTTCCAGGTGAGTATAGGTACGGTGCTGAAAGCCTTTGTATTACTGATAGATAAGGGCCTGATTCTTGGTAAAGAGCGCTCGGGTTATATCGTGTTGAGAAGATCCGTACTGAAAGCCGATTTACCACAAAGCAGCAAAACAATATCTGCCGCAACCGAAGTAAGGATAAGCCCTGTTTTACAAAAAATCAGCAGGGAAAACCAGGAGCATAAATCATTTGTCTCCTTTTTTAATGCCATATTGGATGTGGGACTTTTACCCCTCAATGCGATCAGGCGAAGTCTGCAGCATGCTTCGAGGGATTTGACCGGCGCTCATTTATTATACGAAGAGGCCAATGGAAATCCTTTGCTAAGACAGGAAATCGCCGGGAGATCTTTCCGTTGGTTTGGAGCGCTCAATGCAGACGATGTGGTCATTACAAACGGAGCGTTGGAAGCGGTGAGCCTATGCCTGAGAGCAGTAGCAGAAAAAGGAGATACCATCGTGGTGGAAACGCCTTTTTACTATGGCATCCTTCAGACGATTGAAGCACTGGGGCTGAAAATAGTAGAACTTCCGGGAGATACTTTCTCAGGAATTGACCTCATTCAGCTCGAACAGGTTTGTGAGGAACAACGGGTAGCGGCATGCGTCCTGATCTCTAACTTTAACAACCCCAATGGGGCCATGCTTTCTGATCAGAAGAAACAGGATATTGCTGCCTTCGCAAAGCGAAAAAAGATCCCTGTTATTGACGATGACATTTATGGAGATCTTCATTTTGATCCGGAAAGACCTTCCAATATTAAAAGTTACGATGCGGATGGCTGGGTGATGTTGTGTTCTTCCTTTTCTAAATCTGTTGCGCCCGGATACAGAATCGGCTGGTGTGCCCCGGGAAGATTTACAGAGAAAGTCATCAGGCTGAAAGCCGTAACGAATGTGGCAACCGCAAGTGTCGTTCAGTTGTCGCTGCTGCAATTGTTAAATACCGGAGCCTACGACCGCCATTTGCGCAGGTTAAGGCCGGAGTTACACAAACTGATGTTATTGACTTTGCAGGCTATAGAGGAACATTTCCCCCCGGAAACAAAAGTCAGCAGACCGAAAGGCGGACTGGTGCTCTGGATTGAGCTTCCCGGGGGAGTTGATGCGCTTGTACTTCATCATAAAGCCATAGCCAAACATATTCAGATCGCCCCGGGAACCTTATTTTCTAACAGGGGGGATTATACAAACTATATCCGTATAAGTTGCAGTAACCTATGGAGCAAAAGAATAGAACTGGCCATTCAACAATTGGGGAACCTGATAAAGGATCAGATGATGAAAAACAAAAATTAATTTCTGGGCGTATTCCTTATTGATTAGCTTTATTCAGTAATTGATCAACCCTTGCTAATTTGTAAAAAATGAAACGTGGTGCTTTAATTTTCTGGACACTTTACAGCCTTTTCTTTGCCATTCCGTTCCCTATGATCATCTATTATTCCACCAATCATCCGGATGACATCGACGGCCTCAGAGATGCTGACCCATGGCTTTCTCTTGGCCTTGTAGCGGTATCGATTCTGTTGTGGCTCGTTGTTCTGGTGGTATTTTACCAAAAATGGGTGCTAAATGTTTTTACTTCCAAAAAGAATATTGAATACCTGAAGAGGGAAGGGGAACCCCGGGAGGCCCGGATTTTAAGTGCAAACAAGCTGACCGGGCCAGGAGCAAAGATGGATACTTATGAACTGGGGCTTTCCTTTAAAAATCTGGTTGGCACAGAGATCGTACAAAAGACCGGAGTGAATGATAGTAAGCCTTTTGAACGTCGCTATGAAGTTGGCAAAAAGGTCATGCTGCTGATAGATAAGGAGATGAAACGGATTCCTTATTTTATTTTCTCCGGAACGGTAGCAAAAATAAATACAACAATTGTACTCTTGAGAAGTTTGGGCTGGCTGGCGCTTGCTGTAGCGCTGTATGGATATTATGTATATGCCTATCAATCCGAAAGCCATGGTTTGGGCTGGCGGTTTATGAGTTTTGGACACCCATTAATTGTTTGCCCGCTGATCCTTTTATTTTATCGGGTTTTAGTAGACCTGATCGTTAATAAACTGGGGGGAGATTACAAGGACAACAGCCCCTTAATTAAATTTAAAGGCCTGAAGACAAATGCAAGGCTGATCAGTGCCAGTCAGACGGGAACCTATATTAATGAACAACCCATGATCCGTTTCGAACTGGAATATACCGATGAGAAACAGCAAAAGTACAACGGGAATATAAAAAAGGTGGTAAACCTGCTGGATTTAAATAGTATAAAAGTCGAATATATGGAGATTTTTTACCTTAAATCTGATCCTAAACGGATTGCTTTTGCCAGTGATTTAAATGAACTAAGCTAAACAGCATGAAGAAGTTAATTGCCTTAATGATTTGTAGCCAGATCCTTTTCGGTTGTAAGCAGATCACAAAAAGCGTGGAAGAAACGTTTAAACCCAATGATTCTGTGGCCAATAAAGTGGCACAGGATAAATCCTCCGAAAATGAAGATCACTTTCATACCGAGACCCAAACGACCAGTAGTACTACCGTAGAAACACATACGAGCACATATACAGAACAGCATCTGGAAGGAAAGAAAACTGGTTTTTTAACGAATGTCGATCAATTAACGAAAGCAGAAAAGGAGCTTAGAAAACTACCTCAATATCTGGGAAAGGAAATCTTTATTTATACCAATATTAATTTTTATGACGATGGGCATATCAGCGCGATGCTGCAACATCCTGAAAATCCTAAGTATGTAGACAGCTATGAATACAACGCAGGGAAGTGGTCTGCACCTAAACCGAAGCAGTTGTCGGTAAAAGATGAGGTTAATAGCAACCTGGTTTCGCTAAATAGTATCCCATTTTCTAATGTTGCTAAAGTAACAGGTATCTATAATGAAAAGGCTTCCCATATTGAAGGAGCAAAGCCGAGTGATCATACCTATATTACTATCTTTAAGAACAAGATCGAATGGTACCCGATGAACATTAATGGTACCAGGGAGCGCTATTACATCCAGTTTAATCCAGATGGAACATTAAAAGAATTCAAACAGGATTAATAAATCAAAAATGTATAAAGTATTAGTGATCACCTTACTATTAATGGCTAAAATGATTCCTGTTTTAGCACAAAACAATTGGGTACTCGAAGTAGAAAAAGAGGGGATAAAGATTTATACAGCTGCGTTCTCAAATTCCAGGATCAAGGCCGTAAAAGCCCAATGTAATGTTAAGGCAACTGCTTCTCAGGTGGTGGCCTTATTGATGGATGTGGAATCTGCTACAGATTGGGTGTATCATACAAAATCATGTTCACTGATCAAAAGGGTTTCTCCTGCTGAACTTTATTACTATTCGGAAATCAGCTTACCCTGGCCTTTACAGAACCGGGATTTTGTGGCACATTTAAAGGTGAGCCAAAATGCCGCTACTAAAGTGATTACCATTGACGGACCCGCAGTAAAGGGCTATGTAGCGGAAAAGAAAGGTATGGTGAGGATTCAGGATTCCAAAGGGAAATGGGTAATCAGTCCATTGGGGGCCGACAATGTAAATATTGAATACACCATTCATGTAGACCCGGGAGGGACTTTACCACCATGGCTGATTAATATGTTTGCTGCTGAGGGGCCATTGAAAATCATTAAAAACCTGAAAATACAAGTGCAAAAACCAGCCTATAAAAATGCGGTTATTCCTTATTTATGATTTTTTAGATTTCATTCCCTGCTTCATCATAGAAAATCTGTTTAACAAAACTAACCTTTATAAGCAAAACCTATAAAGATTAGTTTCGAATCATTTACACCAAACTGTTCAGTGCTTCCTTTTGAAATCCCTGGAATTCAGTCATCCGGTTTCCCTTTACCTTTTGTACCCAGTAAGGGTCTGCCAGGAGCGATCTGCCGACTGCTACCAGGTCAAATTCGTTCTTGTCCATTCTTCGAATGAGTTCCTCAATAGAAACAGCGTTGGAGCTTTCCCCGGTAAAGATGGTCGTCACATCATTATCCAGGCCAACAGAACCAACAGTGATGGTGGCTTTGCCGGTCAGCTTTTTTGCCCATCCGGCGAGATTGAGGTCAGATCCAATAAACTCAGGCTCCCAAAATCTGCGTGTCGAGCAATGAAAAATATCGATCCCTGCATCTGCAAGCGGTGTGAGTAAGGATTCCAGTTCCTCCGGATTTTTTGCCAGTTTGGTATGAAAGTCGCTGAACCGCCATTGGGATAAGCGCATCATCAGCGCAAAATATTCCCCCACTTCTTTGCGGATCTCTTTGGTGATTTCTACGGCAAAGCGACTGCGCTCAGCAAGAGTTTTACCGCCAAAAAAGTCGGTTCTTCTATTCGTATTCTCCCAGAAAAACTGATCGATAAGATAACCATGGGCTCCCTGGACCTCCACACTGTTAAAACCCATCTTTTTTGCCTTTGCTGCGGCACGGCCAAAAGCGGCAATCGTATCTGCAATGTCAGTATCGGTCATGGTTCTCCCGTTACCAATACCTGATGGTCCTTCAAAAGGAGCAGGGGGCAGCCATCCTGAATGGTGGTTTTCCTGGATCCCGATGTGCCAGAGCTGTGGTGCCATTTGTCCACCTGCATCCAGTACACCATCAATCACTTTCTGCCATCCTGCCAATGACTGATCCTTGTAAAAATCAGGAACATCAGGCTCATTTGCTGAGGATGGCCGGTCAATCACCGTTCCTTCGGAAATGATCAGTCCCACTTCTCCTTCAGCCCTTCTTTTGTAATAGTTTGCAACATCGGCTGTCGGAACTCCGGAGGGAGAACAGGACCTTGTCATTGGTGACATCACAAAGCGGTTTCTTGTATTTAATGATTTCAGGCGGAAAGGCCTGAATAAATTTTCAATGTTCATCGTCGTCTAATTTTTTTATCAGATTTTCCATTTCTCTCCTCAGTGTTTTCTTTTCAGGGAGAGATTTTGTCAGGTCAATGGCTTGCTGATAGAGATCAATTGCTTTAGCTGCTGCAGTATCGGTATAGAGATAAGCCAGCAAGGCATAATATTCACTACTGTCTGTGAGTTTCAGTTTTTCTGCCTCCTGGATTCCCTTTTCATTTCCATAAACCCTGGCAAAGGCGAAAGTTCTGTTCAACGCAGTGACGGGTGAATATTCTATCAGAATAAGCTCGTTGTACAGCTGTAAAATATAATCCCATTTATGCTGATCTGTTGGAGTACTATGCCAATAGGCGATGCCGGCTTCCAGATGATATTTTGAGATTTCCGTTCCGGAACAGGCGTTCACGAGATAATAGTTTCCTTTGTCGATCAGTTCCTGACTCCATAGGCGCTTATCCTGTTGCTCGTACAAGATGGTTGCTCCCGAATCATCGGTTCTTGCAGCCAACCTCGAGCTCTGGAAACACATTAAAGCGAGAAGGGCATTGGTTTTAGGGACATTGGTCCATGCATTTTCTGTCAGGATGAGCGAAAGTCTGATGGCTTCAGAACAAAGTTCTCTTCTGATAAGCTGGTTGTTCGATTTTGAGAAATAACCTTCATTAAACAAGAGGTACAAGGTTTTTAAAACTGCATCAAGTCTGGACGATATTCCTGCTTCCTGTAATGTTCTGATCTGGAAATGATCCTGACGAAGAACATTCTTTGCCCTGAATAACCTTTTCTTAATCGTTTCTTTTTTGCTGAGAAAAGCATCTGCAATTTCTTCCACGCTGAATCCACAAAGGATCTGAAGTGCCAGACAAATCTGCGCTTCGGTAGAATTTGCCGGATTGCAAACTGCAAAAATCATCGCCAGCTGACTGTCGGAAATGCTTTCTTCATCAAAGTCCCAATTGACTTCCCGCTCTTCCGGCTTAATTTCTCTTTTGACCTGCGCTTCGAAGATGGCGTTCCTTTTCAGGTAGTCCTTCGTCTTATTTTTAGCTACAGTATATAGCCAGGCTGTTGGATTTTCCGGCAGGGTATTCGCCCCCCAAACCTCAGTGGCCTTTAGAAAGGTTTCACTCACAATGTCTTCAGCAACCGCGATGTTTTCCAATCCAAAATGACGGCACAGGACCGCGGTCATTTTGCTGTACTCCAGCCTGAACAGCTGAGGGATAAGCGTATGATCTCTATTTGTTGCCATTGCCCTTAAAGCACTTCTCTTACCTCTATATTACCGCCCAGTTTGAAAATCGGATTGCCTTTAGCAAATTCCACAGCTTCCTCAATTGTCTCTGTTTTGACTATGACATAACCACTGATAAATTCTTTGATTTCTGTATAAGGACCATCAGTTACCACGTTGTCTGGCATTACTGTTTTTGCATGGACAGTGGAGAGGGTATTCCCTTTGTCGGCCAGCTTATTTTGTGCGGCAATACCCGCCAGCCAATTCATTCTTTCCTGAATTTGCTCCGGTGAGGGCTTCACATTGGAGGCGTTGCTCAGCCTGAAGATTAATAAGAATTCTTTCATCGTTTGTAAATTTTAATGTTTTGCACTCATGACGATTGAATTCTAAAGATGGGGACAAAATCCCGTACTATTATTACCGGGAAAAAGGGATTTTTGTAACCTTATAATTTAAAGCAGCAGTTGTTCCTGCGGTAACATCTATAGTGACCCCTGTAATTTTTCCCGCCAGATCAGATGCCAGAAATACTGCCGTATTTGCAATGTCTTCCATCATGGGCAGTTGTTTTAGCATCGTATCCGCTTCCAGTTTCTTAAAGAAATCCCTGACTTCTTCAGTGGCATTTTCCAAAGCTTCTTTAAAAGGCCTGGAATCCGGTGATCCCGCCGACCGGATATTTACTGCACGTACGCCATAGGGTCCAAGTTCTGCGGCAAGGTTCTTCGAAAACGACTCTATCGCCACACAAGCCGGACCAAAGCCACCAACATTTGCATAGCCAATACCTCCGGGAGTCGCAGTAAGGGACAGGATGACCCCCGATTCTTGTTCCATCATGATCCGTCCGGCGGCAGTAGCGATGAGGAAATGGCTGCGCATGGCGATATGAACCGGACGCTCGAAGTCTGCCAGTTCCATTTCTACCAGAGGCATATCCTGTGTGTCTTTCAGACCGATGAGGTTAAAAATAATGTCGACGCTTCCTGCCTTTTGTTTTACTGCTGCTAAATGGCTGTTGATGGCGGCGGCGTCCAGTGCATCCACTTCTGCCGCTTCTGCCAGGCCAGCCCGGGCACGAATTGATGCTGCCACCTTTTGTGCGACTTCCATTCTTTTATGGGTCACAAATACGGTTGCACCTGCGGCAGCAAATGATTGTGCAATCACACCTCCGAGCGAGGGGCTTGCCCCATAGATAACGGCATTTTTGTTTTGAAGTAACATAAGCTGAGTACTAAAAGATGAGCATATGATTTTATACATCAAAAATGCAGGATAAAACGGAGATTTAAGGTGTAGGGATGTGACAAATAAGAGGGGCATTTCCGCCAATAAAAAAAGCCACCCGGGAGAGTGGCTTCGTTATCCTTGTTCAGGATTGTATATCAAGGCAATTGAGATCCCGATGTTAATTATACCGTCTCGTTTGTCGTTTTAATCGTTTTTTCCAAAGCATGCAGTATGCTGTCTTTATAACCGGTAAAGTTCGTCTGACGTGTTTCATCTGAATCACTTTCTTTCAGCGTTCTTCTACTTTCTTTGATCTGTTGTAATTCGTTGGTATATAAATCAAGGAACAATTCAGGTTCTTTGTTTTTTAAAATCCTGACTGTGTGTGAGTATTTTTCATAGCTATCTACAAGAATCGCCAGGCTTTTCTCGTCATATGTATTTATACCAGCTGTCTTTGTCAGTAACTTTTCCAGCTTTCCTCTTTCTTTTGCGTAACCCATAATTGCGACAAATATACCAGTTCTCCGGAAGAATTATACTATCATCCTGCTCAACACCTGAAATTTCTATCAGAAAAATTATTAAATAACCTGTCATTTAGTGTAATTAGTATAGTTTTGCGCTTCCTCATGGCTAAGTATCGAAAAGATGCCGGCGTAAATTAGCAAACGATGCATGACCTTATTCTAAAAAACATAGCTAAACACATTACACTTGATGAAGCAGAAGAAGCCTGCTTTCTGGCCTGCTTAAAAGAAAAGCAGGTCCCAAAAAAGGAATTTATCCTTCAGGAAGGGCAGATTTGCAGGGAAATCAATTTTGTGGTATCCGGGACACTGAGGGCCTTTTATCTGGATAAAACGGGTAAAGAATCCACGATCATGTTTGCGGTTGCAGACTGGTGGGTGACCGACATGTTTTGTTTTGTAAATGAGCAAGCCGCGATGTTGAATATTGAAGCGACTGAGGACAGTTGTATTTTACAACTTCAAAAAGAAGACCTGGATCGTCTGTACATTGAGGTGCCGAAATTTGAACGGTTCTTTAGAATAATTATGCAAAATGCCTATATCAGGGAACAACTCCGGGTCATTCAGGGCTTATCGCTCTCTGCGGAAGAACGGTATCATAATTTTCTGATCAAATATCCGAAAGTGGCCCAGCAGGTCAAACAAAAACAAATTGCTTCCTACCTGGGCATCACTCCTGAATTTTTAAGTATGATCCGGGGAAATAAAATCAAAAAGAAAAAAATTTCTTAAACTACATTATTTTTTCCTTCCCATTTCTTCCCTTTTTTTGTAGAAAAACATATCCTATGCTCATCCTTATTGCAGGTCCCTATCGTAGCGGGACAAACGACGATCCTATATTAATGCAGCAAAATTTAAACAGATTGGAAGCTGCTGCGCTTCCTTTATTCCGGCTTGGGCATATCCCAATGATCGGGGAGTGGGTCGCATTGCCCTTACTACACCTTGCAGGTTCAACACGTCCGGGTGATGAAGCCTATGAAGAAATTCTATACCCGGTAGCGCATCGCCTGCTTTTAAAATGTGATGCAGTGCTGCGTTTGGAAGGCGCATCAAAAGGGGCAGACGAAGATGTCAGGATTGCGCTGGAAAGAGGTCTGAAAGTGTATTACCATATCGATGAAGTCCCTAATGAAGCATCCTAAAGTTAACATTCTCCAGACAGACATTTTATCGGACAACTGGTATACCCTGAGAAAGATCACCTACGAATACCTTAAAAAAGACGGAACCTGGCAGACCCAAAACCGGGAGGCTTACGACAGAGGTAATGGCGCAACGATTTTGCTGTACAACAAAACGATGAAAACCGTGATTTTAACCCGTCAGTTCCGATTACCCACTTTTCTCAATGGAAATGAAAGCGGAATGCTCATTGAAACCTGTGCCGGCCTGTTGGATAAAGACAATGCCGAAGACTGTATCCGGAGAGAAACGGAGGAGGAAACAGGCTATAAAATCTCTGATGTTAAAAAAGTTTTTGAAGCGTATATGTCGCCGGGATCTGTTACAGAGATGCTTTATTTCTTTATCGCCGAGTATTCCAAATCCATGAAAGTGACGGATGGAGGCGGAATAGCGCAGGAGCAGGAAGAAATAGAAGTGCTGGAAATGCACATCGACAAAGCGATGGAACTAATGTATAGTGGTGAAATCAAGGACGGTAAGACGATCATGTTACTTCAACATCTCAAACTGGCAAATATTCTTTAACCGTCTTTTGGTCATTTCCATTTAAGGAATATTAATCGTTATTTAGTAGAGACCAAAAGATAAAAAACATGAAACTAGGGGCATTTTCAATCAGCCTGAGTGTCAAGGACCTCAACGCTTCCAAAGCATTTTATGAAAACCTGGGCTTTACCGCTTTTGCAGGCCAGCTGGAAAAGAACTACCTCATTATGAAGAATGGGAATGCCTTGGTGGGTTTGTTCCAGGGAATGTTTCAAAATAATATTTTGACTTTCAACCCGGGCTGGGATGAGAATGCCGGCAATGTACCTGGTTTTGACGATGTGAGAGCGATTCAGAAACAGCTGAAAAGTAAAGGACTCAAAATAGAAGGAGAAGCCGACGAAGATTCTTCCGGACCTGCCAGCTTTATGGTAACCGATCCGGATGGGAATGTCATTCTTGTGGACCAGCATGTTTAATTCCGATCAGCTCAACGCGATGAAACAGTATGGCAGATAAGGATCATTTTAAAAATACCACGATCAGTGGACAAATGCCTGAAGAACTCTCTATTCCGCTTCAGGCTTTGTGGCATGATGGAAAGGGGGATTGGAAAACAGCTCATGATCTGATCGACCATCTGGATGACCGGGTTGCTGCGCATGTTCATGCTTACCTGCACCGCAAAGAAGGAGACCTATGGAATGCAGGGTATTGGTATAAGCGGGCAGGGAAGCCCGTTCCTGATCAAAGTCTTGAAGAGGAATGGGAGGAGCTGGTTCAGCTGTATCTGTCGACGACCTAAATTTCTGGCTATGCATCGGGTAAATCTAATGATATTGTTATTCTTAACATCTTTTGCTGCCTTTTCACAGCAAAAGAATGAGGTCAGCATTGGCTATGTAGACACTTATGAAAAGTTGCCAAAAATCAGCTTCCAGAAAACTACTGCTGCGGAATATGAACGTTATGAGCAGGACAAAACACTGGCAAAGCCCAAACTGAAAGAAACCAAATCACAGTTTCAGATCATAGCAAAAGGAAAACCTTACTGGCTAAAAAAATACGATTCCCAGGCCGGTAGTGATGGTTTTAGGGGATTCGAGTTTTTCGGCTATTTCCCAAAACTGAAAATGTATGTGCTGACGAGCAATGCAACATCCGAACACATTGGTTTTAGTGACCTGATTCTGGTAGATAGCCTCAGTAATTACAGGTATGCAATCGTATCTATAGGCGATGCTGCGGTCGAAACCCCTGTCCCTTCCGTCAATAGTAAGTACCTGCTTTACTTTTACAATGAGTTATACAAAGCAAACAACTGTACGATTGCCATATTGAAAGTAAACGACAGAAAAGCTCCTTCAAAATTGCTTACAGAATATCAATATTTCAAGACCGATAAATGGAACGTAGATCAGATTAAATGGATTGATGATCATTCCTTCCTTGTAAAAGCGTTGGTCAGCAAGATGGAAAATTCGCAACGTTCCAAACACTTTGAATATTACAAGGCTCAGTTGAACTGAGCTTTTTTCTTTTTCCTTCGCCAGGCGCGATAGATCTTCTTTTTCATCACATGTTCCTCTTAAATGGATCATTGCTTCCAAAATATTGATTTTATGGGCAATCTTGGTGGGTATCCATGCGAAATAGCACAACCTTATCCAGAGGATTGTTCCGTAACTTGCTGGTATCATATAGCAGGGTAACAAGCACTATATTCGGTGTACCCAGGGTCTATACTCGGTGGACACCCGCTTAGGAGCTTGTGAACAGCGGGTAGGCTACGAGTAAAATGCTTCTTTGCAATGGTGCAAGCCCTAAGGAGTTACAGGGTTGGTATGATGTTAATTAAATCAAGTATTATGGCAAGAATTACAAAGGGTTTATTGGGTGGTTTTAGCGGGAAAATTGGTGCCGTGGTCGGTTATACGCTATATGGCATAGACCGGATGAGGAGTTTACCTGACCGGACCGCTCCGCCCACCGAGAATGAATTGAAAAACAGAAGCCAGTTTAAGCTGGTCCAGGACACCCTACAATCATTAAAAGAATTGCTTCAGGTTGGATTTAAGAATTATTGGACGGTAAGCGGAGGAACGCGTGCTGCCCTTTCTTATAACCGAAAATTTGCGGTTCAGGCAAATGAAACAGGTTATGAGATCGATCCGAAGCATTTTAAAATCAGTGGCGGCAACCTCCCTGGTTTAACAGGGCTCTCTGTTGTGCAGGAAAGTGCAGCGGTTTTGAGGTTTCACTGGAATCCGGAAGATGTTCCCGAAAGTTCAGGTTATGACCAGGTGATGCTGTTAGCAATCGACCTGAAAGGTCAGCAATCCAGTTATGAATGCCCGGGTAATTTCAGAAGTGCTGGGACAGCTATGCTGCGGATTTCAAAAGATTTGTTAGGAAAAGAAGTGGATGTGTACATTGGAGTCGTGGCTAAAGACCGCTCTGCTCAATCCCATAGCCAGTATTTAGGCCGGATCCAATTGCAGGACGGAGAGCCGGTCTTAAACACAGAAACAGAAGCAAAAGCGACGGTTCCCGAACTTATGGAAGAAGATAAGATTCAAAGGCCAGGTGGTGATGATCGGCAGGAAGCGCATTGGAAAACGGAATTTAATTTAGGTGAACACGCAATGATCAAGGCATTAAAAACGTTAGTGGAAGCAAAACCGCCCGAAGGCAGTCCTGAAATTTGGGCAAGATTATTAAATAGGAACGCCCTGTTTACCCCGTTTTCTGAAGGATCTTTATCCGATTTTTTCAAACGCTTCCTCTCAAAGGATGATTTCCTGAAAATCGTTGAAAATTATATGGAAGAGCGGAAAACTGATAAACAACCCTAATAACAGCATGGATGCAGGGGATATTGAAACGCTGCTTCCAAGAGGTATGGAAAGGAAAGTAAAACGACGTTTGGAGCAAAGCTAAACTCCCGGATCAATGTATTTTTCGTATGCTGCTATTTGTGTCTGCAACCTTTCTTCAAGATAGCTGTTGCCACCTGTCAGTTCTTCCAACAGCTGAATGGCTTCATTTCTATATTCCGTCTTTTTTGCGGTATTCCAGTGACTTGGTGGTACCTGGAGATTGGTGATCCTATCGGCTAATTTTACTGCCCAGACTTCCTTTTGCAATATTTTAATTCTTCTCAGGCTATCTTGCATTTTCTCTGCTTTTGGGAGTTTATCGTCTTTTGTGAGCGCCAATACACCTTCCGCTACCTCTACACCAAAAGCTATTGCAATTTCTTCGAATGTTGTTTCCGTATCTTCCAGGGTATCATGGAGCAAAGCCATTTTTATCGCAAAATCAAGTTTGAAGGCATGGCTGTGTTGCGAGGCAATTAAGATTTCCATAGCCACGTTGCTGAGGTGAACGACATAAGGAAGGTCTGTGCCTGGAATTGTCTGATTTTGCGCCAAATGTCTTGCGGTTGCGAACTTTATCGTCTCCTGATATATTGATTGTATTTCCATTTTATTTGTAATGATGACCTGTTACCAGATATTTCGAAGCTTGTGGTTATCGTACTTTTAAAGTAATGATCGTGATGATGGCCAATAAAATACTGATGATCCAGAACCGGGTCACAATTTTTGCTTCATGGTATCCTTTCTTTTGATAATGGTGGTGTAGCGGCGACATTAAAAATATCCTTCTACCTTCTCCAAACCTTTTCTTGGTATACTTAAAATAGCTCACCTGCATAACGACGGAAATAATCTCTATTAAAAAGACTCCGCATAACAAAGGAATGAGCCATTCTTTACGGATCATGATCGCAAAAGCCCCAATAATACCGCCAATTGCCAGACTACCGGTATCACCCATGAAAACCTGTGCAGGATAAGAATTGTACCAGAGAAAGCCAACACAGGCCCCAACGAAAGCTCCTGCAAAGATCATCAGCTCACCGGAATTTGGAATGTACATGATGTTCAGGTAGTCTGCAATCACCGTATTACCGGAAACATAGGCGAGCAATCCTAAGGTAATGCCTATAATCGCAGAGGTGCCTGTTGCCAACCCATCAATTCCATCGGTGATGTTAGCCCCATTAGAAACAAAGGTAATGAGGAACACGGTGAACAATAGAAAAACGGCTAACGCATATTTTTCGTATCCTTTTCCAGTAAATTTTAAGACTTTAGCATAGTCAAATTCATTCTGTTTGTAAAAAGGAACATTGGTTTTTGTAGATTTCACATCCTGACTATAATAATAGCTATTGCCCTTTTGGCGCAGGATCATCGGGGCAGAAGATACCGGATCCTTTCCTTCGGGAACCGTTTGCCGCACCACAATGTTAGGATGGAAATACATGGTACATCCAATGATCAGCCCTAAGCCCACCTGACCCACAACCTTAAATTTTCCAGCCAGACCTTCTTTATTTTTCTTAAATACTTTAATATAGTCGTCGAGAAAGCCAACAGCACCCATCCAAACAGTCGTTACGATCATCAGGATCACATAGACATTGGATAAATTGGCGAGTAGCAGGGTGGGAACCAGGATCCCCAGCAGGATAATCAGTCCGCCCATCGTCGGTGTTCCCTGCTTTTGCATCTGTCCCTCCAGACCAAGGTTTCTAACAGTTTCACCTACCTGTTTTTGCTGCAGGTAATTGATCATCCTTCTTCCATATACGGTAGTGATCAGCAGAGATAAAATAATGGCCAGCGCAGTTCTGAAAGTAATGTATTGGAATAATCCTGTTCCGGGAATTTCATAATGTTGACCCAGATACTCAAATAAGTGATATAACATGGCCAAATTTACATCATATTTTTTATCTTTGCAGGGCAATAATAAACACCCTTAGCACATGTAGCATCTAATTTCTTTCAGAAAAATAAATGGAACCCCAAACCCGGGGCTTCTATAATTATTCAAATCAAAAGAAAGGAATTATGATTATTCTTCAAGACATTACTTATTTACATCCCAATAGGGATGTGTTGTTTGCTGATTTAAACGTCATCATCAATAAACACGATAAAATCGCCTTAATAGGCAATAACGGCGTAGGAAAATCCAGCCTTCTGAACATCATTGCCGGAAACTTAGTCCTTTCGAAAGGATTGGTCAAAACAGATTCCAAGCCATATTATGTGCCCCAGATTTTTGGTCAGTTTAACGACTATACGGTTGCTCAGGCGCTCCAGATCGAAGATAAACTGCAAGCCTTAAAGGAAATTCTGAATGGACAGGTTACAGAAGAAAACCTGGCCTTACTGAATGACGACTGGGCCATTGAGGAACGTTGCAAATCAGCTTTTGCACATTGGAAACTGGATGAGGTATCGCTCAGCCAGAAAATGGAAAGCCTGAGTGGCGGACAAAAAACAAAGGTGTTTCTGGCTGGAATCCGCATTCATCAGCCGGAAATCATTTTATTGGATGAGCCTAGCAATCATTTAGATACGCTCAGCAGAAAGATTCTTTATAATGATATCGTAACCAGCAGAAAGACTTTGGTCGTGGTGAGCCATGACCGAACGTTACTGAACCTGTTAAATGTGGTTTTCGAACTCGACAAAAGAGGCATTGCCATCTATGGCGGCAATTATGACTTTTATGCTGCGCAAAAGGCCCTGGAAGGCGAGGCTTTGACTCAGACGTTGAAAAACAAGGAAAAGATGTTTCGAAAAGCTAAAGAAACAGAAAAGGAAGCAGTTGAACGGCAACAAAAACTGGATGCCCGTGGAAAGAAAAAGCAGGAGAAAGCAGGTGTTCCTACCATTTTCATGAATACACTTAGAAACAATGCGGAGAAAAGTACTTCACGTATGAAGGGTGTTCACGCAGAAAAAACAACTGCAATTTCAGAAGAACTGACGCAGCTGCGGAAAGAGCTGCCCGCTATAGACAAGATGAAAATGGATTTCGACAGTTCTGCGCTTCACAAAGGGAAAATCCTGATTGAGGCAAAGAACCTGAATTTTGGATATCATGATCAATTATTGTGGCAAGAGACCTTGAGTTTTCAAATCAAAAGTGGCGAACGACTGGCGATCACAGGAGGGAACGGCTCCGGCAAAACTACTTTGATAAAAATGATTTTAGGGCAATTTGAGCCCCAGTCGGGAAGCATAGAACGGGCTGATGTTCAAAGCATTTATATGGATCAGGATTATTCTCTAATTGATCCCGCGCTTCAGGTGTATGAACAGGCACAACAATTTAACTCGGGAGCATTGCAGGAACATGAAATCAAGATTCGCTTAAACCGGTTTTTGTTTACAAAAGAGGATTGGGATAAACCTTGTAAAGCACTCAGTGGCGGAGAAAAAATGCGATTGATGCTGTGCGCGCTTACGATCAGCAATCAAGCCCCGGATATGATCATTCTGGATGAACCGACCAATAACCTGGATCTTCAAAATATAGAAATTTTAACTGCTGCGCTGAATGAATATCAGGGCACATTGCTGGTGGTCTCTCACGATGAATATTTTTTGAAACAGATCAATGTAGAACATTCCATCGATATTGGTTAACAAATATAGATGCTCATTAGAAAAATTACTTTTTAATCACCAACATACCGATCGGTATTTTTACTATCTTTGAATTAAACCATTGACCCATTGCAAAGAGATTCAACAGCAACACATGCTTTTATACTGGAGAAAGTAGCCCCTATATTCAATAAAAAAGGTTATTCGGGAACTACGCTTAGCGACCTGACGGAGGCAACCGGGTTGACTAAGGGGGCACTCTATTTTCATTTCAGGAATAAACAGGATCTTGCAATTCAAGCCTTCCGGATCAATGTAAAACGGGTCATCAATCCGCTTTCTGCAAAAATGCAGGACTGTAATACTGCCCTGGAAAAACTTCAGGTGATGATCAATTATTACCGTGTCTATTATGAGGTGGTGGATCAGGAGGGAGGATGCCCGATACTTAACATGGGAACGGATGCCAATCACAATAATCCGGAGTTGTTTGAGGCCGTTAAGGCGGTGATCATTAAACTGGAAACAGGTATTATAGAACTTCTCAGTTCGGCCATAGCCGAAGGTGAAATAAAGCAGGATACAGACGTGGTGGCATTTGGAAAGAACATCTACTGTATGATCGAAGGCGGTGTTTTTATGGCGGTTACCCATAAGGACCGCAGTTATTTAACCAATATGATGGACTTGATAGAAAGTCTTTTAAAAGAAAAAATGAGTAATTAAAATTTTTTATACAGTAACATACCGAACGGTATGTGGTTAGCAAATATGAAATATAACAGCTTTAAAACCATTAAAAAAACAATGATATACCGATGAAAAAAATACTATCGAGCAGCAGAAAAGTAAGGTTTCAGGATTGTGATCCCTTCAATCATTTAAACAATTCAAAGTATCTTGAATATTTCATTAATGCCCGGGAGGACCAGTTGCTGGACGATTATGGGCTGGATGTATTTGGCCTGATGGGAAGCCAAAAGCTGAGTTGGGTGGTCTCTTCCCAGCAGATCGGCTATTTCAGGCCGGCAACGGCGATGGAAAGCATCAGCATTGAGACACAACTGATCTCTTATGATTCCAGAAATCTTGTGGTGGAAATGAGAATGTATGATGAAAACAAAACGAGGTTAAAAGCTTTACTCTGGACACGGTTCAGCCATTTTAATCTTGCCCTTCAAAGGTCTGCGGAACATTCGGAGGAATTGACAGAATTATTCAGGGAAGTGTTGCTTCCTGTTGAACAGTCTGATTTCGAGGCGAGACGTACTTACATTAGTCAGCAAAAAAAGGAAGCTAAATAAAGCCAAATCGTCTTTTTTTTAAAATAAAATGCAGAAGTTCGCCTCTTTAATCAATTGAAATGAGCAATACAAAAGGATTTACTACCACCATTCTTCATTCAGACCGACTTTTGAAACCAGAATTCGGAGCCATACATCAGCCAGTCCATAATGCCGTAACCTGGGGATACGATGATGTACAGGGCCTGGTAGATGTTTTTCAGAATAAAGCCAAAGGATACGCTTATTCCCGTCAGGGGAATCCGACAACCGCTGCGCTGGAACAAAAAGTATCACAAATGGAGCAAGGAATTGCCACTGTTTCTTTCTCTACAGGAATGGCTGCTATTTCTTCTACCATACTCGCATTAATGAAAGCTTCTGACCATATCATTGCAAGTTCCTACCTTTTTGGGAACACCAGGAGCGTGATGCAGACTTATATAGATATGGGGCTGGAAATCTCTTTCGTAGACTCAACGGATGCAGAGGAAATCAAAAAAGCTTATCGGGAGAATACCAGAATGGTATTTGTGGAAACCATTGCTAATCCTGCTACACAGGTATCAGATCTTGGAGCAATCGGCGACTTTTGCGCAGAAAAGAAATTGATTTATGTAGTGGATAATACGATGACTTCTCCTTATTTGTTTCGTCCGGCAACGGTAAAAGCAAGTTTGGTGATCAATTCATTGACCAAATATATTGGTGGTCATGGGAATGCATTGGGTGGTAGTGTAACTGATACCGGTTTATTTGACTGGCTTGGCTTCCCTAACATTGCCCCAATCATACGCGAGCAAATTCGTCCGGAAATGCAGGGCATCACACAAATCAGAAAAAGAGGTCTAAGAGATGGGGGAGGAACACTTTCTCCGGAGGCTGCGCATAGCATTTCTGTGGGTTCGGAAACGATTGCCCTCAGACTGGATCGCGCTTGTGGCAATGCAGCGATATTGTCTGAATTTCTTGAAAATCACCCCCTGGTGAGTCATGTTTACTATCCCGGATTGAAAAGTCACCCTCAGCATGCACTGGCTTCCAGTTTATTCCACCGCTTTGGCGGATTAATGAGTTTTACATTAGTAGATGGCGTAGATTGCCTTGAATTCCTGAACGAACTTAAACTTGTGATTAAGTCAAGCAATCTTGGAGATACACGTACCTTGGCTATTCCGGTGGCACAAACCATTTTCTTTGAATTGGGCCAGGAAAAACGTGATGAAATGGGTATCCCGGATTCGATGATCAGGTTATCTGTTGGAATTGAAGATATCGATGATCTAATAGCGGATTTTAGTGCCGCATTTGCTGCTTTTTAAGTAAAAATTAATTTAGCAAGTAAAGAATCGTAAAAAGGCAAGGTGAATTCCTTGCCTTTTCTCGTTCATCCCGGTTTCTATAAAAACTTAGTTTCCCGGAGTGTTTCTCTTTTGATTTTATAATCTTGGGGGGCGACACCCATTATTTTAGAGAACATTCTCGAAAAATAATATTGGTCATCAATTCCGAGCGCTGCTGCAATTTCTTTAACGCGGAGGTCTGTAAACTGGAGATATTGACAAGCCTTTTGTATTTTAATCTGATTGAAGTATTTAATGGGGGCAAATCCGGTTTGTTCTTTAAAGAGCGCAGAGAAATGCGATGATGATAAATTAACAGATTTAGCGACCTCTGCTAAAGTAAAGGTAGCATGCAGGTTTTTTTGCATGTATTCAATGGAGAGGTCTATCGGATTTACCATGACCTTTTTGGAGGAATAGTTAAATTTATCATCAAAAATAAAGGAAGATAAAAAATGCTGGAAGCTCGTGTTTACATAACAGAGGTTATCTGTGCTATATCCCCGCTCCAGATTCAGATAGATGTCGTCAAACAGCTTTATTCTCGATTCATTAAACTGCACAAAGCCTTTATAATTTTTCTGCCGCCTGAGCAATAAGGCAATCAGGGATTTGACGAGATGTCCTTTGAAGTGTGCCCAGTAAATCGTCCATGGGTTGTTCTTGTCGGAGGCATAAGCATGCGCTTTTTCTGCCGGAATGATGATGAAATTCCCGGCAAGAAGGGGATATGGCATTTTTTCAATCTGAACTTCTCCCTTGCCAGCGGTACAATAAAGCAGGATATACTGATCAATACCCTGCTGGCGTTCCCGGTAATGAAATTCGGCTTTTGGATAGAATCCGATATCGGTCACATAGATTCCGGATAATAAAGGATTGGAAACACAGCTTTTTGAAATAATGGACCTGGGTAACATAATTGCCCTTTGCCCGTTAAAGCCTTCTTTTTTCTTAATTTCGGTCGTATCGGTTTCCATATCAGCTCGTTTCTGAGGGTGAATTTATATAGAATTTTCCTAAGATTGGTTTAAGGCTTCATAAAGCTGTACGCTGAAATGTTTAAGACATGGTTTGAGGCTGTTCAATATGGTGCAGCCGCTGTTCGTTATTGAACATGCAGGTTTATTTAGATTACTGAATTGTAGGGCATTAATACTATTTTCGCCTTTGGCATAAACTTGGCCAGTCACCTGGTATGAAAATATCGAGCTTTTACTTTTTGAAACTAACATTTCTGATTTGTTTCCTCTCTGTAAATACAAAAGGACAAGCGGCTACACCTGCATCAGGAATATTATATGCCGACATTGCCCGCATGGACAGTGTGTTATTTAATGCATTTAATACGCGTGCACTAGACACGTTAAAAGTATTGTTCTCTAAAGACATAGAATTTTATCATGATTCTGGTGGCTTAACAGATTATAAACAAAATATGGATGCTTTTGAAGAAACATTTAAAAGCGAACGTAAGCTGAGAAGAGAACTTGTTGCCGGAAGTCTGGAGGTTAGCCCGATTAATGGCTACGGCGCAGTGGCAACCGGGATCCATCGTTTTTATGCAACGGAAAAAGGGAAGAAGGAGCAGTTGAGCAGCGAAGCGAAATTTGTAATGCTTTGGCGACTGCGGGATGGAAAATGGAAAACTACCCGAATTATTAGCTTTGGCCATCAGGAATATTTGAATAGGCCAGGTAAGCCTTAACCAATAGAAACATACATGTATATTCAGAAAATTCAAATCGAAATAAAGAGTAAGGCCGACAAAGACGAGATCTTTGAAGAGATGAATATGCTGACCTGTTATTATCGTGGTAACGGACAAAGTCAGGGGAGGATCGAATCACAATACATTGCAGGGCGTAAAATTATTTCTCTTCCATTCACATTGGAAAAGGACTCCTTAGACCGGAAATACAATAACTTTTATACCGAGCGGCAAATTGACAAAATAGAACAGCTGTGTGCGGCTAAAATTCAAATCAAAACGGTTGGGAAAACTTCAGCAGATTATAAGTCGGCCTGTAAATGTAAAAAGAGTGATTTCTATATTTTAATTACAAACTACGTTACGATTGAATCTCCCATATTTTGTGGGACTTGTCACCAGTCCGTTCCTTTATACCGGCTTCCCAAATATAAAGACCATGGCTATGTACCTATTCTAAGTTGGGAAAGTGATTATATTTCCTGTGATACTTTACAAATGAATTGTTATGTCGGCGAACGTTGGGCTTTAAACCAAATGGAAAATTTAAAATCGACATTGACAAAACAGGGATTGAAAATTTGCAGGACATTGGAAGGTCTGACGAATACACCGACTTATTATTACTTACATAATTACTTAAGATATAAAGAGGATGACCTGACCAGGGCCTGTCCGGGCTGCGGTAACAGTTGGGGGCTGCAACCGCAGTTACATGAGCGGTATGATTTTAAATGTGATCAGTGCAGGTTAGTATCTACGCTTTCGAGTTGTTCATAGGAAAATATTTGCTGTGCTCAGTTTGTAAGCACGAACAAGATAAAAAGGATGGTAATATATATTCGTAATTTTATAGCATGAAGACATTAATCACCTTAGGTATACTCCTTACCTTCAGCTCTTTTATTGGAAAAGACAGATTAAACGGGCTTGGCTTTTTAGCGGGAACCTGGAAAACAGAAAATAAGGAAAACTATGAAAGCTGGAAAGTAGTCAACGATTCCCTGCTGGAAGGAAATGGGTATAAAATGAAAGGCGGACAAAAAGTTGTTACAGAATATTTTTCTATAAAAGCGAGTTCCGGCAAAATTGTTTATCAGGCAACAGTGCCAGACCAGAATAATGGAAAAACCATTGATTTTGAGCTGAACAAAAGCCTGAAAAACAAGTACTCTTTTGAGAACCTCTCGCACGATTTTCCTAAAAAGGTCCAATACACTAAATTAAACGATACGACCATTTTTGTGGAGGTATTAGGAGAAAATGACAAAGGCTTTTCTTATAAAATGAGGAAGCGAAAATAGGAAGGATGTTTAAGCCCTCAGCATTTTTTTGATCAGGGCAATCTGTCCCAAATGGTAATGGGTATGTTCTATGATTCCATGGATATTTCTATAATAAATCCCGTATTTCTCTTCCTCAAAATATTCCCAAAGCCGTTGTTCCGGTAGTTGTTCAATCAGATCTGCGAATTTTTCAGCATCGGCCAGGGCTTTGTTTTTCAATGCTTCCCAGTCTTCCTCGGAACAGATGGGAGGATGGTTAAAGCTGTATTCATCTTTAGCATCGAGTTGTGCTCCCTGTAATACTTTCAGGACGGCGCTTACATAATAATTCACATGATAAACGAGTGCGGCAATGGTATTCAGGTTTTGAACTGGCGTGATCGCCTGTTGCCAGGTTACATTGGCCATGTTGTCTTTTAGGTTGGAACAAGTCCAGTTTCCTCCGAAATGAACTTCTCTAAAGTGTTTTGCAATTTGTGCGGTCAGGTTCATAGTTGAAATTTATTATTGTCCGGATGGGGGTGATGGTTTATGCATGTCCATATATTTCTTTAATTCAGGATCGTTATATAGCCCAAAGTAGCTCGAGAAAAAATATTCGTTTCGCCGGGCAATGGCGATATGCCAGAGACCGATCTGAGACAAGTGACCATACCGGGACAACACTTTGTGCTCTTTAAACCAGGTGACCCGCTCTTCTGATAGTTTCGGCTTTATCCGATCGTTCAAGCTGTTTTCACTACATTGTTTCAGATAAAGACTGAGCTCCTCATCAGAGATGTGATTGACGAGCTCCTTTACGCTGCTGGTCAAGGCTATATTTTCTAATGACCGAAATAGCTCCTCTATTGTGAAATGTATGCCTTCTGATTTAAAAAATGCGGGAGCCTCAGCCTTCATTCTGGCAATTTGCTCAATTTTAAATTCATTGATGCTGTTATAGGATTTATCAAAACAATCGACCAGGGCATACAACGCAGCATAACCATAGGTTCTACTGTCGGAATCTACCACGTGAAAAGTCCCATCGGTGATTTCAAAAACCAGTTTAATGTCATCGCCTTTTAAGACCGACAAATAGTTAGTGAAAAATAAAAGATATTCTTCAATGGCCTTACTGATACCGATGTCATAGGGGAAGTAAGTTTGGTCTGTGTTCCATATCACATGGCTATAGTAGGAATCCGATGGGTATAATTTTATTTCAAGATGAGCATAACGCTCTCTTTTTCTATATACAGCTCTCCCGGCCACTGGTTGGAGATCCCAGTCTATCAGTTGTGGCATAATGTGTCGCAATTCATTGATATTGAAGAGCTTGTTGTTTAGGCTGATTTCTGTCATGTCTGTTTTTTCTATTTTTTCCAGGGCAGTTCAGGATTTGGGTTGGGCATTTTTGGCAGCACCTTACAAATGATCCCGATGATTTGCTCCTCAGCAACTTCAATAACTTGATTGGTAATTGTGCCCCTGACCCTTTGATTTTGTCCATAGCGCTTATCAGCGATGGCAAAAGGACCGAAGCCAACAGCCTGCACACCGCGCTCCATTTCCTCATTGATTTTTTGAACCACATCCTTTTCAAAGTGGCCATTGACCCTTAAGTTTTTGCAAATGATCGCCGAGACGGGCAATAAAGTCATCTCTCCAACAGGCAGGATACCTTTTTCTAAGTCGGCCCCACTTGACAACGACAGATCCGGTTCCGGGGAGTTCTTGTCCATGCGCCAGTCCCTGCTGGAGAGTACCAGAGGATTGAGCCAATTTCTTTCGATGTGGACCTGCGTGAGTTGACATTCTACCTTTATTGCAGTTTCCGCTATTTTTAAAAAGGATTGCTGGTTCCGATCACTTTGCTTATTGGAAAGGTTGAAAAGGCCAAAGGAAGGATCCAGATCCCTCGTCAACTCTGATTTGCGTTGATGATCAAGGTCTTGCTGGTCAAAGCTGAAAGCGCTCCAGCCAGAATTCTCAAACCAATACTTGTAACTGGGGTAGAAGTCTGTTAACTGAAAAACAGCCCCTGTATTGGTGGTCTGCTGTCCATTTTTAAACTGTTCCCCTGCCTGCTTCCAAAAAGCAGCTGCATCTAAAAGCTTGTATTCCTTTATGATGGCTAAACTGAGTTCCATCCCGTTTTTTTGACCTTTTGCAATCCACTTGTTGATGGCCTGATCAAGTCTCATCATCAAATTTCTCGGTATTTTTGCGCCACCGTTTTCCTGAGTTGCCTTGGCACTCAGGTATTCGAGTTGTACAGCTTCATAAGCGTATTTGTAAAACTGATATTCCTGGATATGGTCACCGTAGTGCCTTTCTGCATCTCTTAACTGCTGGGCTCTTTGTTCGGATATTCCGCTGCTGACCGGGCTTTCCTTACAATTCAAAATTGAATTGTACACTTCGGAGATTTTCCTGCCTTTCTGTTTTTCAAGCCAACTGAACGCAGGAGCATAGTCAAAAATCGAGGAAAGAATTGCCGCATCTTCCGGTTTTACGTTAGGATTCAGGCCGGAAGGAAGAAACTTGCCGGGACTGGACATCACGAATAACTGTTTATGGGAATTTTCAATCAGGGAAATGGAGAGTTTAGCATAAAGCTTTTCAAAAAATTCGGTATTCCAATTTTGCATATTGTTTTGATGAGATCGACAGCTGATCTGGAGACGCTCAGCTGCCAAGAGGTTAAATAATTATTGAAATTAATAAAAAGGCAGGATTTTATGGCAATTCTTTTTAAATGCGCAAATTATGTCATTCATCTCTAATCTTTTAATCAATTTATTGTCTGGATTTTTTTCTTTCAATACTTTGATTATTTTTGCGGCCGAATGAGAGTAGTTGTGTTTTTCGTTTTCCTGTTTTCCCATCTGCTATGCAGGGGGAATGATATTCATGCAGGTACAGCGCATCATTCTATGCCTCCTGTTAGTCATTGTTCTCATCACAGGCTTGCTAAAAGCGAACCCACAAATTTTGCAACTGCAGACCTGGACCTCACCGTATCTGAAGAAGGTGATTTAGATGAAGAACACACCAATGGTGATGACCTTCAGCATGGGCTTACACACAGCAATTATCTTTTATGCGACAAGTGGTACCTGAGCTTTTTCCCGGCTTTAATTTTAGAAGACTACCACCAGCATTTTAAAACATTCCCGCCTTTCTGTGGCGACACTTCTCCAATTTACATCAAACAAAGAGTTTTAAGGATCTGAGGATTTCCATCCATCCATCCATCCATCCATCGGTTTCTGGTTTGTGATCATCCCCTGGCTGATGGCCTGGAGACCGACGATTAGTTATGTCCTGAGGGTTCGTTGATCAATCATTGAATTTCAGGAACTTATTCGCTTAATTTCCCACTAAATATCATGAAGAAAACAATCGTGTTCACGGCTGCTATTGCCTTGTTGAACCTTGCCAGCTGTACCTCAAAAAAAGAGGAGAAAAAAGAAGACAGCAAGTTTACCACCACCAATCCTTTAAAGACGGATACTTCCTTTACCAAGGAATATGTTTCGCAAATCCGTTCTGTTCGTAACATTGAGCTCCGGGCGCAGGAAAAAGGATACCTGCAAAACATTTATGTGGATGAAGGCCAGTCTGTAAAAGCTGGTCAGCTGCTGTTTAAGATCATGCCTAAAGTTTATGAAGCAGAATTGCGGAAAGCGCAGGCCGAAGTAAAGGCAGAAGAGATAGAACTCAAAAATGTCAAGTTGCTGGCCGATAAAAATGTAGTTTCCAAAAACGAGCAGGCCATGGCTCAGGCCAAGTTGGACCAGGCGAAAGCGGAAGTTGCACTGGCTAAGCTCCATTTGTCATTTACCGAAATCAGAGCCCCTTTTGATGGGACCATAGACCGGATTCCTTTGAAAATAGGAAGTCTTGTTGACGAAGGCGCATTGCTAACCAGCCTTTCTGATAACAGTCAGGTATTTGCCTACTTTAATGTTTCAGAGCCTGAATATTTAGAATACCAAACCAATGTCAAAGCACGTGCGGACAATAAAGTAAGTCTGTTATTGGCCAATAATGAACTTTTGAAAGACAAAGGAAATGTCGAAGTGGTAGAAAGTGAATTCGATAGCGAAACAGGTAATATCGCTTTCAGAGCACGCTTTCCTAACCCAAACAAGTTGTTAAAAAATGGTGAAACCGGAAAAATACAGATGCTGGTTCCGCTCAGAAATGCATTGATCATCCCTCAGAAAGCAACTTATGAGATTCAGGATAAGATGTATGTATTTGTGGTGGGAAAAGACAATGTAGTCCATTCCAGAAATATTACCATTGCTGCGGAAATGCCTGATATGTATGTTGTTGGCAGTGGTCTTTCTGAAACCGACAGCATTCTGCTGGAAGGCGTTCAGAAGGTAAAGGACGACGAAAAGATCAAAAGCGAGCACCTTGCGCCTAAAGAAGTTCTTTCCCGTCTGCGTTTAAAAGCAGAATAGCTGTCCAGTTTGGTATCTATCATTAAAAATATAAACAAATGTTTAATAAGTTTATACAAAGGCCAGTCCTTTCTATAGTAATATCGCTCATTATTGTGTTTCTGGGTGTGCTGGCATTGAGCCACCTGCCGGTTACACAATTTCCATCGATCTCACCGCCTAAGGTGAACATCACCGCAGAATATCCGGGAGCAAATGGTGAGCTCATGATCAAATCGGTAATTATCCCCCTGGAACGGGCCATCAATGGTGTTCCGGGAATGAAATACATGGCTTCTGATGCCGGTAATGATGGAGAAGCCTCGATTCAGGTGGTCTTTAACCTGGGCACAGATCCAAATCAGGCCTCGGTAAACATTCAGAACCGTGTGGCCTCGGTAGTCAATAAACTGCCGCCATTGGTGGTACGTGAAGGGGTGAAGATCACGCGTGAAGAATCCAACATGTTAATGTATATCAACCTGTACAGCAAGGATCCGAAGATGGATCAGAAGTTTCTGTTCAATTTCGCAGATATCAATGTGCTTTCAGAATTGAAGCGGGTAGACGGTGTTGGTGTGGCTGATATTTTGGGGAACCGGGAATATGCAATGCGCATCTGGCTAAAGCCCGACAGGATGTTGGCTTATAAAATATCTGCAGATGAAGTTTTGGAAGCCTTGAACCAACAAAGTTTAGAGGCTTCGCCGGGTAAAACGGGTGAAAGTTCCGGAAAAAGATCTCAGTCTTTTGAGTACGTATTGAAATATCCGGGACGTTTTACGACCAAAGAAGGATATGAAAATATCATTCTACGTTCTACTCCAAAAGGAGAGATTCTTCGTTTAAAAGATGTGGCGAATATAGAGTTCGGGAGTTCAATGTATGACATTTACTCTAACCTGAATGGCAAAGCTTCGGCAGCAATTACGGTGAAACAATCTTATGGAAGTAATGCCAGTCAGGTAATTAAAGACATCAAGGCCAAAATGGAGGAGATCAAGAAAAGTTCTTTTCCAAAAGGGGTAGATTATGAGATCAGTTATGATGTTTCGAAATTCCTCGATGCCTCAATTGAAAAAGTGATTCACACTTTGGTGGAAGCTTTTATCCTGGTTGGCTTGGTCGTGTTCCTCTTTCTTGGTGATTGGCGTTCTACACTGATCCCTGCCATTGCCGTTCCGGTATCCTTGATCGGAACCTTTTTCTTTATGCAGTTTTTCGGAATCACGATTAACCTCGTGACGCTGTTTGCACTGGTACTGGCGATTGGGGTCGTGGTCGATGATGCGATTGTCGTCATCGAAGCGGTGCATGCAAAGATGCATGAACTGCATATCTCTGCAAGAAAGGCGACAAAAAAAGTGATGCATGAAATCAGTGGAGCCATTATTGCCATCACCTTTTTGATGGCGGCAGTGTTTATTCCGGTGGCCTTTATGTCTGGACCGGTTGGGATATTTTACCGTCAGTTTTCCATTACGATGGCCACAGCGATTATTCTTTCCGGTATCGTGGCATTGACGCTTACCCCGGCATTATGTGCGATCTTATTGAAAAACCATGGTAAGTCGCAAAAGAAAAATGGATTGGATAAGTTCATGGACGGTTTTAACAATGGCTTCGATAAGCTTTCAGGAAAGTATCAGAAGGTACTCGGCAGCATTATCAGCCGTAGAATGGTGACTTTCGCTGTGCTGATTGCCTTCTGTGCCGGAACGTATTTCCTGAACAATAGTCTTCCTTCAGGCTTTATTCCGAACGAGGATCAGGGGATGTTCTATGCCATTATCCAGACGCCTCCGGGATCTTCATTGGAAAGAACGAATGAAATTGCAGAAAGGTTACAGAAGATCGCTGAAAAGGTAGAGGGGGTGCAATCTGTTTCGGCTCTGGCTGGTTACGAAATTCTGACGGAAGGAACGAGTGCAAACTCCGGGACCTGCCTGATCAACCTGAAAAGCTGGGAAGACCGTAAACATTCTGTGGAAGAAGTGATGAAGGAGCTGGAAGAAAAATCTTCAGAGATTTCCGGTGCGACGATTGAATTTTTCCAACCGCCGGCAGTGCCTGGATATGGAGCTGCGGGAGGTTTTGAGCTTCGTTTACTGGACAAAGCCGGATCTGGTGATTTCAAGAAAATGGAAACGGTGAGTAAGGACTTTGTAAAAGAATTGAGTAAACGTCCGGAGCTATCTTCGGTATTCACCTTTTACAGTGCAGGTTTTCCTCAATATATGTTAAGGGTGGATAATGACCTGGCCCAGCAAAAAGGAGTCACCATTGAAAATGCGATGAACACGCTCTCTACTTTGGTAGGAAGTAATTACGAGACCAATTTTATTAAGTATGACCGTCAATATAAGGTGATGGTGCAGGCTTTGCCTCAATACCGTGCATTGCCGGAGGATATCCTGAAGTTGTATGTGAAAAACAGCCGGGAGGAGATGGTGCCTTTTTCTGCTTTCATGAAAATGGAGAAGGTGTATGGCCTGTCGGAAATTACCCGGCACAATATGTACAATGCTTCAGAAATCAGTGGCTCTTCCGCGCCGGGTTACAGTAGTGGTGCGGCCATTAATGCAATCAATGAAGTGGCAGAAAAGACCTTACCAAGAGGATTTAGTATCGATTGGGCGGGTATTTCCAAAGACGAAGTATCCCGTGGCAATGAAGCGATCTATATCTTCCTGATCTGTCTGGGATTTGTATACCTGATTCTGGCAGCACAGTATGAAAGTTTTATCTTACCATTATCGGTGATTCTTTCCCTTCCTTGTGGGATTTTCGGTGCTTTTTTATTGCTGAAAATATGCGGTCTGGAAAACAATATTTATGCGCAGGTGGCTTTTGTGATGCTGATTGGTTTATTAGGTAAGAATGCCGTGCTGATTGTAGAATTTGCCGTTCAGAAGCATCGCGCCGGAGCAACTGTACTTCAGGCAGCGATGGAAGGTGCTGCGGTGAGGTTCCGTCCAATCCTGATGACTTCCTTTGCCTTTATTGCCGGATTGATCCCTTTGGTATTCGCCTCAGGACCAGGTAAAATTGGGAACCGGACCATCGGTTCTGCTGCCGCTGGTGGAATGCTTTTAGGAACGCTTTGCGGTGTGTTAATCATCCCGGGCTTGTATTATATATTCGCCAGGATTGCAGAAAAACATAAGCTCGTTAAAAATGAAGAAGAAAACCCATTAACAGAAGAAATCGATCACAATGTATAAACTGAATTTAAATCGATGCATCATTGCGTTGAGTATAGGTCTTGCGATAGCTGGCTGTAAGGTTCCGTCGGTGGTGACGCCGACGGCAAAATTAACTGTTCCCGGGGCCTACGACAAGGCTCGGGATACCACTAATATGTCGGCAATGCCATGGCGTAGTTTCTTTAAAGATCAGAATCTGGTCGATTTGATTGATACGGCTTTGAAGAATAATCAGGAACTGATGATCACTTTGCAGGAAATTGAAATCGCAAAGAATGACATCCGGGTGAAGAAGGGTGATTTGTTACCCCACGTTGGGATAGGAGCAGGTCTGGGTGTTGAAAAAGTAGGTAGGTATACCAGTCAGGGGGCAGGCGATGCTTCCACGGAAATTGTTCCGGGTAAGGCTATGCCTGATCCGCTGATGGATTATTCTTTGGCCATTCATGCGAATTGGGAGGTAGACATCTGGAAGAAATTACGGAATTCTAAGAAAGCAGCAATCAGCAGGTATTTATCGACCGTAGAGGGCAAAAACTTTGTGGTCACTAACCTGATTGCAGAAGTTGCAGATTCATATTACGAGTTGTTGGCTCAGGATAACCAGCTGGAAATTGTAAAACAGAACATCGCACTGCAAAAAAATGCCTTGGAGATTGTCAAAGTTCAGAAAGAAGCTGCCCGGGCTACGGAATTGGCCGTTCAAAAGTTTCAGGCAGAAGTGCTGACCTCAAAAAGTATGGAATTTGAGATTCTTCAAAAAATAAAAGAAACAGAAAACAGGATTAACTTTTTACTCGGCCGCTATCCACAGGAGATCAAACGGGATAAAGGAAACTTTTTAAGTTTGTTACCTTCTGCTGTTCATTCGGGGATTCCTTCGCAATTGCTGGCCAACCGTCCGGATATCAAACAGGCGGAACTGGAATTGACGGCAGCAAAGCTGGATGTGAAAGTGGCAAGGGCAGAATTTTATCCTTCTCTGGATATTTCAGCGGCGATAGGTTTACAGGCATTTAAGCCGTCCTACTTTTTAAAGTTTCCGGAATCGGTGCTTTATTCGCTTGCAGGAGATATCGCCGGACCGCTGATCAACAGAAATGCAATCAAAGCGGAGTTCCTAAGTGCCAATGCAAGGCAGCTTCAGGCCATGTATAATTATGAACGTACGATTCTGAATGCATATTTGGAGGTTTCTAATCAGCTTTCCAAAATCAGTAATCTGGAAAAAGGGTATGGCCTGAAATCGCAGCAGGTGGAAGCACTGGACAGGTCAATCGTTGTTTCGAACGACTTGTTCAAATCTGCCAGAGTGAATTATTTTGAAGTCCTGATGACTCAAAGAGATGCATTGGAATCTAAACTCGAACTGATAGAAACCAAGAAAGAACAATTGAATGCCGTAGTTCATTTCTACAGGGATTTAGGTGGAGGCTGGCAATAGCATCTGCTGCAATGCCCCGCGATAAGTTAACTTGTCGCGGGGCATTTTTATTTGTTTAAACGTTTTAAATCAGCTGTCCTCCCAATGGGCTACCAATGAAACAGCAAGGCTATGGTCCTGTTCCAGCCGAACAACGTGCTCAAGATGCATTGACCAAAAACTTTGCCAGTGGTTTTCTCCCGAACCACCCAGTCCGGGCAGAATCAATATTTTTGTCGACATCCTTCTTAGATGGCTTTTTCTAAATTTACAGGGATAAATCTACTGATAATATTTTTTAATAAATTTTTAGACGATATTGCCTGCATTTTAACTAAAATGTTTCCTCCTTATGAAATTTATAGTTTTAATGCGCTTACCGATTATTAAATTTTAAACCGAAATATGAAGAACGATATACGCGTTGCAGACAGCATCTCTAACGAATTAGAAAACGAAATTTTTGATTTGGCGGATGAGGCTTCTGAACTACTGGAAAATGGCAAGACCGAAGCGTCTTTAGGGAAAATAAGGTCGGCTTGGGAAAAGCTGCCGGAGTCCAAATACAATACTCCCGTATCACATATGATATTATCTGAATTGATTCCGGTTTTAAATGCAACAGGAAAATACGAGGAGGCAGTTCAGGTGGCTAAAGACTGGATCAGGGATCTGGAGACTTGTGGTTATAAGATCTATCATACCATTCCCTACATATTACATGGGGAGACCTTACTGTTTCTCGGTCAGCCGGATCTGGCAAAGGAGGCTTTTTATCAGGCGATAAAATACGGCGCTACGAAAAGAGATTTCAACGATAAGCCTGCTTTTTATTTCGACATTGCCAAAAAGAAATTGAACGACAATGAGGAGATTCTGAAACTATTTCAGAAAGAAGTTTTATCGCTGCCTTTCCCTGTACTTAAGACTGAGTTAGCCGAACTTTCAGCCGAACTGACCGATCGTATTGATGTGTTAAGTGAGCAAGGCAGCGACTTATTTGATGAAGATAAATTTCAGGAATGTATTGAGGTCTGGTCGGAAGCATTAGCATTGATTCCCTCTCCGCAGAACTTATATGGAGAAACATTTTGGTTGGAAACTTCTATCGGTGATGGCTATTTTATGTTAAATGAGTTCGAAGAATCACTAGTCCATTTTTTAAATGCAAAAGGGAATATCGAAACCAATGCCTATGAAAATCCATTTGTGATGTTGCGTTTAGGGGAGCTGTTTTTCGAAGTTAACGAGTTCAACGATGCTAAAGAATTCCTGCTTCGGGCATATATGCTGGAAGGAGAGGAGCTCTTTGAAACGGAAGAAGAGAAGTATTTTGACTTTCTAAAGGAAAATGTAAAAATCGATTAAACTATTTAGCGATGAAAAAACTAGTACCGCTATTATTCCTGGTTATTGGCCTTGCGGGCGCCTGCAGAAATGAAACTTCGACCAGGGACAGTAATCCGCCTAAAGCCGATAGCGTTGAAGCTGCTGTGGTGCTCACAGACACAACGGTAAAAGCCGTTTCTGCGGAAATTCCGGTCTCAGACACTAGGGAGGAAAGCCGGGCCAGTGCTGTGGATAGCATAGATTTTAAGAAGTATCAGACTGAGGCGCGAACACCAGCAGGTAAGGCCGCGATAGATTGGCAAAGCTATCCGGAGGCAAGGGGTTTTAGAACCCGGATTACTGAGGGCTATAAAAACGGCGAGATCAATTTTGCGGCGCATTACATTGCCGTTACTTTCGGATGCGGCGCAGGCTGCATTTTAGGTTTTATGGTAGACGTAAGGGATGGGAAAATTTATGACCTGCCTTTAGGAGAAGAGAATTCCTGTTTTTATATGGAAGATGCCGCAGTGATGAAGCCAGACAGCAGGTTATTTATTGCTGCAATTTGTAAAGAAGAGGCAGAATCCACTTCGCTAAATTATAAGGCTTATTTATGGGATGAGGAAAAGAAAACCTTCGGTGCGATCGACGCAGGTGAGTTTGTGAAATCATCAAAAACAGAACGCTGAGATGAAGAACAAGATAGAAATTGAAACTTTACATTTGTTCCCTGTATTGGACAAAATGCTGATCAACCTGTTGAACGATTTAACCGATGAGGAATGGGAGGCGCAGACCGTAGCAAAACTTTGGAAAGTAAAAGATGTTGCCGCTCATCTGCTCGATGGTAATTTGAGAACATTGTCTGCCTCAAGAGATGGTTATTTCGGCACTAAGGCAGAGAATATAAACTCTTTTCAGGACCTGACGGCTTATCTCAATCATCTGAATATGACCTGGACAAACGCCACGAAAAGACTTAGTCCTAAAGTATTGACCTTCCTCTTAGAAATAACAGGACAGCAGTATTCAGCACATCTTAATTCCCTTGAACCATTTGAAAATGCTGTATTTCCGGTTGCCTGGGCAGGGCAGGAAAGTTCAGCGAACTGGTTTCATATTGCCAGGGAATACACCGAGAAATTCTTACATCAACAACAAATCAGGGATGCCCTGGGTAAACCGGGATTGATGATAAAGGAATTGTATGATCCTTTTCTTGATACTTTTATGTATGCCTTCCCTCATACTTTTAGAGAGGTCTCAGCGGCACAGGGAACGGTTGTTTCCCTAATCGTAACCACTGAAATCGGCGGACAATGGAATATTGTTAAAGGAGAGCAGGAATGGACCCTGAACAAAGAAACGAATGTTAAGGCCAATGCTATCGTGAAAATCGCCCCCGACATTGCCTGGAAATTATTCTCTAAAAGTCTGAGACCAGCACAGGTTTTAAAAGAAACCGAGCTCATTGGTGATCAGCAACTGGGGCAACAGGTTTTACAGATAGTTGCCGTAATGGCCTGATTAAAAAGATTTATGGTTTCCTGGTTGCTTCAATGGCATAAACCATCGGTATCTTGTCGTCCAAATGTTCAATTCTATATTTTCCTGGTTCAAACTCGATGGTCTTATTAAAGCAATTATATGGTGAATAGTCGAATTCCTGGAAAGTCTTGATCTCAAGTCCATTTGTAATTAAAGCGCTGATGACCTCAGCCATACTATGGTTCCAGCAAACATACTGTTGGGTAATTTCGGCATTCCGGTCAGCATAAGTTCCACTTTCAGTTTCGAGAATCGGACCTGAATTGAAGTAATTGTAGGCAACAGTCTCGAAATTATCGTCAAACATCCATACCACAGGATGGAATTCTGCGAATATGAATCGTCCCTCAGGTTTCAGGTAATTTGAGATGAGTTTTGCCCATTCCTGAAGGTCGGGCAACCAGGTGATTGTTCCGTAACTTGTAAAAATGATATCGAACTTTTGCTCTAAATGATTGGGTAGGTCGTAAATGTTACAACAGATGAATTTAGCTGTTGAGTTCATTTGGCTTGCAATGCTTTTTGCACTTTCTATGGCTTTATCTGAAAGGTCAACTCCGGTAACTTCGGCTCCAAGCTGACTTAAAGAAATGGTATCCTGGCCAAAGTGACATTGTAAATGTAGAATTGATTTCCCTTCAATATTGCCCAATAGATTTAACTCAATGTCATTGAGCGAAGATTTTCCTTTTAAAAAGCCATCAAGATCGTAGAATGCTGATTTTAAATGTGCGTCTGTTCTGTTATTCCAGGATTGTTTGTTGATGGCGAGGTAATTGATGTCAGTCATGATTTTTGCTTTATAAAGGACATTGAATTTTCTGCAGGATAATATACCAAATTTGTCAATTGAAAGCTACGTTTTTCTTGAACGGATGATGATCGTATTGAGTTTTCCACACTGACCTTTGTAGGTTCCAATGGGATCTCCAAAAATATTTAATGTTTTTGAAACACTGTAATTTTGAGCATCAGCGCTGATTACTTCTGTTGCCTGTAAATATCTTGCCAGTTGTGTAGCGACCGGAGGTAACTTTCGAAAATAAATAGTTAAGATGATAAAGGCAATGGTCAGTATTGCCTTTATTAAAACGTAATGTAATTGATAAAACCAATGTAAGCGGGGATTTTGTCAATTAAGAAAGCTAAAAGTACCGCTGAAATAAAGAAGGTCAGCATTCCTAACAGGTAGGCAACCAGCGTTTTTAAATAGCTGGTTACTTTCTTTTGATCGTAAAATCGTCCAATTGCCCATGCGCAATAGCATATCCCTATCACGTCCGAAATTCTCTTCAGCTTTAGTGGGGTCAATCCTTCGAAAAGTGCAAAAACAGAAGACATCAGCATTCCCATTCCCATCACAAAACACAAGAGAATTAATATTTCGAAAAAATTGTAGCCGGACTTTCCGAAAAATAGTTTTAGCCAAAAGGCGATAAATAGACCCATGATGATATTTGCATAGCCATAATGACTTTGAATCCAGTTGAAAATCAAACTTATTGCGCCTTTTTGTAGGTGCTGATGGTCAGCGTATCGTTCTTCAATATGAAAGAAATGATTGATCAGGCTGTATATTAAGGAGCTGACGATGATAAATATAATCGGCTTTACCAATCTGCTTCTGTTCGCTGTAATGAATTCTCTTATACTTTGTCCCGGTCTGATCAGCAACTCTTTTACGGTATATAAGATGCCCTTTTCAAAATGTAAAATATGCTGAATTTCATGCAGGATATAATGTCCGTCAACTCTTTTGGTCTTTAGCGGCTGACCGCAATTGCAACAAAAATTACCATTGACAGACTTGTTGCAGTTTTTGCAATTCGTCATGGTCATGACCGGATCGGGGTTCATCATCATACAGAGGTTGGTTTCTGCAAAAGTCAACACAAAAATATTCTCAGAGACTACACTTTAGTGTAAATTTATCTCCTGTTAATCCTGGCAAATGAAGAATAAAATGAGTTCAAGCCTGCTTACTAAGAATAACGTAGGGAAAATCTCTGAAGAGGACCGCCTTCTTCAGAAAGATTATTTAGAAGCGCTCAAATCTTTTGCGCGGCTAACCTATGAAAGCGTATATGTGATTGATTATGAGAAAATGACTTTTGAGTACGTTTCAGAAAACCCGTTGTTTTTAGCTGGGCATTCCCCTGAAGAAGTTCTGAATATGGGCTATGAGTTCTATTTTAAAAACGTTCCTGAAGATGATTTGGAATTGTTGACTCTGATCAATAATGCAGGATTTGATTTCTTCGAAAAGCTGCCGGGGGAGGAAAAAAAGCAGTATAGCATCACTTATGATTTCCATTTGGAGAATAAGGATGGTAAACTTGTTCTGATCAATCATAAACTTACCCCCTTGTTTCTAACCAGCGAGGGAAAGCTGTGGAAGGCGATGTGTATCGTTTCTATTTCGCATCATAAAAATGCGGGCAACGTTTATATCTACAAACAGGGCGCTGATGAAATTTGGGAACTGGATCTGGTAAATAATGTCTGGCGCAAATCAGAGAAACCAAAACTCACAAAAAGGGAGATCGAAATCTTGCAGCTGCACGCACAGGGGCTAACGATCAACCAGATCGCAGAAAAAATATTTGTCGCTCCGGATACAGTTAAATATTATAGAAGGCGAATCTTTGAGCGTTTGGGCGTCAGCACTATCGTCGAAGCGCTCTCTTATGCGGTAAACAGCAAAATTATCTGATCAGTCAACAGATAGAGTCGGACAGCTGGCAAACTACTTATACTGTTAAAATATTAAATGGCAGTAAGAAAACGGAGTTAGATGTGGCCCAACGGATTTACCTGACCAAAGATTTTAAAACGTTTGTGGGGAACTCGAAAGAAGTCTGGCAGACGTTTTTGGGAGAAATCGAGTAGTGTTTATTGTTCCAAAGGTCTTTGCGCATCAGCTGAACTACGCTTGTATTCCCCAAGTAAGTACATGATTTCCTCGGCCTTCCTATCCAGATGGGATACTGGAACTTTCGCCGCGCTGCCATCTTTTAATAATAATGTGATGTAATTTTTATAGATGCTTCCGGCATTATCACGTCCTACTTCCTCGATGCCGAATGTAAAATCATCTATGTTTTCCCAGGCATAAAAATGATGTGCTTTAATGAGCAATCCTTCTTCTGTAAAAGTCATATGAGGTGTTTTTCTGATCAGCTCGCGGAGGGCATAAATAAAAAGCCATCCTGGAAATAGACTGAAAACAGCGATGATGCCTATCGTGATCAGTGTAAAATCTCCATAAAAAATATAGATAAAAAGTGCGATTGCTGCGACTGACAACGCTAACAAAGCATATAGATTTATCATTGCTTTTCTGATAATGAGGGGTTCCATGGAAATGTTTTAATCGTAAAAAATCTATGCCTGTAAAATATAACCGTTCTTATTGCCTAAATGACAAAGTAATCATAAAATTATAAATAATGTAAAGCTCCTCTGAATTGCAGCAGCAGGGGCGGTCCTGATGTCAAAATCATTGCTCCATCAGCATGCAGGTGAATTTTATCATTTGAGAAAGGCCGATACTAAAATAATTATGGATATTTTTGTCAGGAAATACAATTCCATTTTGAAAACAGATCTTTTCCTTGTTACGCCTCCCTTTACCCAGCTGAATACCCCGTATCCTGCAACTGCCTATATCAAAGGATTTTTGAATACTAAAGATATTTCTTCGACGCAGGCTGATTTAGGTATTGAGGTAATTTTGGCCTTGTTTTGCAGGAAAGGTCTGGAAGATTTGTTCGGCCATGCCGAAGGGCTCCGTCATCAGCAAAAGAGCTTAAATGCAAAGCGAATTCTTGCCTTAAAAAACGAGTACATCAAGACTATTGATGCCGTTATTGCCTTTTTGCAAGGTAAAAACCCAACCCTGGCTTTGCAAATCTGTCAAGAGGATTTTTTGCCGGAAGCATCGCGATTTGCGGAATTGGAAGAGCTGGATTGGGCATTTGGCGTCATGGGAACGCAGGATAAGGCCAAACATTTAGCCACATTATATCTTGAGGATATTTCGGATTTTATTATCGAATGTATTGATCCGAATTTTGGCTTTAGCCGTTATGCCGAAAGGTTAGGCAGAAGTGCAAACTCCTTTGATGAGCTTTACGAAGCTTTAAACCAGGAGTACACCTATATGGATAAGATCCTGGTTGAAATTTTAGAAGAGAAAATTGCCATTGTTCAACCGAAGTTATTCCTGATCTCTGTTCCCTTTCCGGGAAATTTATATGCCGCTTTCCGCTGCGCACAGTTTGTAAAAAGAAATTATCCTGAGATTAAAACCTCCATGGGTGGCGGATTTCCCAATACAGAATTGCGTTCCCTTTCTGATAAAAGAGTCTTTGAATTTTTCGATTATATCTCCCTGGATGATGGGGAATTGCCTGTGGAACTGATCTATAATTCGATCATAAAAGGTGGAGATTTTAACTTGTATAAAAGAACCTTTTTATTGGAAAATGGAGAGGTTACCTATAGAAATGACGCATTAAGAAGTGATTATAAACAGTCTGATGTAGGAACGCCGGATTATAGCGATTTGAAACTGGACCAATACATTTCGGTGATAGAAATTGTAAATCCAATGCACCGGATGTGGAGCGATGGGCGTTGGAATAAACTGACCATGGCGCATGGTTGTTATTGGGGAAAATGTACATTTTGTGATATTTCTTTGGATTATATTAAAGTCTATGAACCCGTTGCTGCTAAACTGATTGTAGATCGAATTGAGGACTTAAGTGAAAAAACGGGGCAGAATGGTTTTCATTTTGTAGACGAAGCAGCACCACCAGCGCTGATGCGGGAAGTCGCACTCGAAATTTTAAGAAGAAAAATTTCTGTTACCTGGTGGACAAATATCCGGTTTGAGAAAAGCTTTACCAGAGATTTATGCCTGCTGCTTAAAGCATCAGGTTGTATTGCCGTTTCCGGCGGTTTAGAGGTAGCATCGGATCGCTTATTAAAGCTAATCGATAAAGGAGTGACGGTTGAACAGGTTGCCCAGGTTACCCGGAATTTTACGGAAGCAGGGGTATTGGTTCATGCTTATCTGATGTATGGATATCCGACACAGACCATTCAGGAGACCATAGACAGTCTGGAAATGGTGCGACAATTGTTTGAAGCAGGAGTGCTTCAATCTGGCTTCTGGCATCAGTTTGCGATGACTGCACATAGCCCTGTGGGCATGTATCCTGAAAAATTCGGGGTGGTCAAAGAGACCGAAGCGATCGGAACCTTTGCCAATAATGACATCAATTACATCGATAAAACAGGAATAGATCATAATAAATTCAGTTTTGGCTTGAAGAAATCGCTTTTCAATTTTATGCATGGCATTTGCTTCGATTACAAATTGCAGGACTGGTTTGATTTTAAGATCCCAAAAACAACGATTGCTCCTGATTTTATTGAGAAAGCAATCAAAGAGGAAAGTAAGTTCAATACTAAACCAACGGCTAAAGTGGTTTGGCTGGGAGGGAAGCCGGAAGCAGAAAGTTTTACCAAGTACAAAAAGAACAAGCCTCTGGAGATGACGATTTTGACTTTTCATGATAAAAAGGAAAGCTTTGAGATTCAGGTCAATAAAAATGAAGGGGCATGGCTCGGTTCTATCTTAGAGAAAATAGCGGTTTCCAATACCCAGGTATATACATTCCAGGATATTAAGGCTGATTTTGAAAGCAGCATGGAGCATTTTGAATTGTTCTGGTATTCAGAACCAATTTATAATTTAAGAGATTTTGGGTTGTTGGTCTTATAAAATATAGAAACATGAAAATTCATCAGAAAATGGTTAAAAAGCTTAGCTATACCCTTGTTTTTCTTTGTCTGGGGACCTCTCTTTTTGCACAGTTGCCCGAAGAAATTAAATGGGAGCATCTGCTGAAAACCTATAACAAAGACAGTACTGAAATGGTCCTGTCTTTAAATCACAAACTATTACAGGGCCAGTATAAAATCCCTTTTGATGAAGGCGGTTTCGCTTTATACACCATTCATAAAGGATTGATTACAGGTGAGGCTTTTTGGTATTCCCAGGGAGGAAAAATGGAATGTAAACTGCATTATAAAAATGGTCTGCGCAATGGTTTAAAGGAAAACTATAACAGTGAGGACCAGGTTTGGTTGCGTCAGGAATATAAAGACGGCAAGCAGGATGGCCTAAGCGAGATGTATAAAGGAAGCAAAATCATCAACAAATCAGCCTATAAGGCAGGTAAAAAGCATGGTTTGTCTTTAACCTATTCCGGTGATCAGCTGAGTACCGAGGCTTATTATGAAAATGATTTGCGACATGGCCCTTACCGTGTTTTTAATAATGGTAAAATCATAACAGAAAACAATTATAAGGACGATTTGCAAAACGGTTTGTCAACTTCCTACGCTTTGGGCAAAAAAAGCATGGATGCAATGTATGAAAATGGTAAAAGACATGGCGTTTCGCACATGTACAAACCCGATGGAAGTATTCTTTTCGAAAGCTATTACCTTCTGGGCGATAAAGTGACAAAGGCTGATTTTGAGAAATATCAGCAAAGCGATAAAAAATAGTAGGGTCTCTTTATTTATTCTTTCGATATAGCAAAGGTATTCGGATAGATTTCCAGAATCAAAGAAATTACAGAAACTTATGGTTGTATGCACGCTACTTATGGTTGTTATATACAACTATGGATAGAAATATGCCTATCTTTCGACATGCAGCACCAAGAATTTGAACCTCCTGAAGCACTACGGGATACGATAAAGTGCTTTTGGTACAACAGAAGGGAGTCCGGAGAAACAGAATCGGGTTTTGAGGTTGTACCTGATGGTTCCGCGGAAATTATTTTTCATTTCGGAGGTAGCTGCAGCATTGTAAATAACGGAGAGTTGCAACCATTGCCATCACCGTTTATGGTGGGCTTACTTAATCAACCTGCTATCTTTTACATGAAAAACCGTTTAGAAATCATTGGGGTCAGGTGCTTTCCCTGGACGGTATTCGACTTGCTCGGACTGCCTTCCGGTAGAGACTGGATTCGCGTATTTGAACATCCCATCACTCAGCTTCAACCCAGGTTGAATCAGTTGATGCTTGGGGGTAGGATAGCGGAGGCGCTGACTGAGTTAAAGCAATATTTTCTGGAGGCACGGTCGCGGGTTGCTATTGACAGTATGCTCTTCAAAGCGGGAGTTGCGATAAATGAAGCAAAGGGCAACATACCGGTAAGCCAGGTCGCAGCGGCGGCTCATGCGACGGTTCGTACTCTGGAAAGAAACTTCAAGCAATCTTCCGGCTATACGGTTAAAGATGTGTCTGGCCTGATGCGCTTTGAGCAGGCGCGAAACCAATTGTGGCTTTATCCGGATTCTAACCTTGCCAGTTTAGCTCATGAGCTGGGCTATACAGATCAATCCCACCTCAGCAGGGAATTTAAACGCTATAGTGGCAGTACCCCGGCGGCATTTGCCCGAAAAGCAAAGAAAGCGAAACAGGCGCTGGACAGTAATTTTGTCGCATTTATACAAGCCTAACCCAGGCGTATTCCTGAGTTTTGTATTTCATTTATTTTATATGAAAACAACACTTAAAAATCCTTTTATTTACGATGTCATCATTTCCGGTGCCGGACCAGTAGGCCTTTTCCTCGCCTGTGAGCTGGCCCTGGCCAAATGTTCAGTGCTGATACTCGAAAAGGCGGAACATCCGAAATCGCCATTGAAGCAAATTCCTTTCGGTATACGGGGGCTTTCGGCGCCTACTATTGAAGCACTTTACCGCCGCGGTTTGCTAAATGAACTAAAACTACATCAACATATTAAAACTCCTCATGTCAGCTCGGCTGCAGCTGGGAAATTGTCCGAACCGCAACGTCCGGGAGGGCACTTCGCTGGCATTCCCTTTAATTTTAACAATGTAGAGGTTTCACAGTGGAAATACCGTCTGCCAGGCGCTACAGCTATGAGTTTAATTTCCGAAATGGAGGAGCTGGAAACCATGCTGACCAGTCGGGCAGAAGCGCTGGGTGTAGTGATTAAACGTGGACTTACCATGACTGATTTTGATCAAAATCAGTCTGGGGTAACCGTTCAGTCGGCCGACGAATCTTTCCAAAGTAAATGGTTGGTAGGCTGTGATGGAAGCCGCAGTATGGTTCGCAAGACCGGTGGTTTTGAATTCGCTGGTACCGAACCTGAATTTACCGGTTATTCTATTCAGCTTGCTATTGCCGATCCGGAAAAACTTAGCCCTGGCAGAATCGCTACGCCAACAGGAATGTACATGCTATCGCGGCCGGATTATCTGATCCTGCAGGATTTCGATGCCGGGGCATTTCATCAATCCCGAAAACCAGTCACCCTTGAACATGTTCAGGATCTGTTACGCCGCATGTCGAATACCGACGTTACGATTACTGCGCTACATATCGCAACCACCTGGACTGACCGGGCAAGGCAGGCCAGCACCTACCGCAACAAACGGGTACTTTTAGCCGGCGATGCGGCACACATTCACGCACCATTGGGAGGCCAGGGGCTTAACCTTGGGCTGGGCGATGCCATGAACCTTGGCTGGAAACTCGCCGCAATCATTCATCATAGAGCACCGGAGGGGTTGTTGGAGAGTTATGAAGCAGAGCGTCACCCAATTGGCGCACAGGTGTTGGATTGGTCACGCGCACAGGTGGCCATCATGAAGCCGGAGCCAGCTGCCCTTGCGCTGAATGCAATTGTCCGGGATCTTATCAATACCCGAGATGGAGCGACCTATTTCGCAGGACGGATCTGGGGTATCTTTACACATTATGATCTTGGTGGCAATCATCGGCTGATCGGTCATAGTGTTCCCAATTTTGAGTTGGAAGAGGGGATAATGATTGGAGAAATGATGCGCGATGGCCGGGGAATCCTGCTTGACTTTGATGGGAATGCCTCGCTAAGCGCTTTGGCTGGCGATTATGGCAATCCAATGAAGTATGTTTCAGGTCGGGCGAAGGATCAGTTGGGTTTGAGCGCTGTACTGATCCGACCAGATGGAATTGTCGCCTGGGCTGCTGATCAGGAACCGAACGGTCAGGAATTTAAAAAGGCGGCGGCCTGCTGGTTTGCACCAATTTGGAATCGGACACTCTGCGAAGGCCGCAATCTGAGCGGATAATAATTACTGACAGATTCGCCGGAAAAACAGGTTTGTTGCATTGCAATTAATAAATTTATGTATAGATTTATATTATTGTAATTACGCTATCAAAACACCTTTAATCATGTTAACACCCTCACAAATTACCCAGGCGCCTACATGGCATGGGGAAGTCAAAAATTATTTTACCGCTTTTGATATTGCACAAATGCGGAGCATCAGGGGATTCGACCTGAGCAGTTATTCATTCGTGGTGAGCCATGCCCCGGACATTTATCAGCGGGTATCTCTACCTCCTGATGCACCGGGGCGGATGCCGATGGATCCGGGAACACCATGGTCCAAAGAAATGATCAGTAGCTTTCTCGCCTGGATGGTCGCCGGATATCCCGAAGGAGAACCACAACATCAAAATAGCTCCTTACTAAAAATGTCTGCTGTTCCGGTAACAGGGAGGGTAAGGAAGAGCCTGACCTCGTTGACTGCCGAAGAATTGGAAAAACTGAAAACCGCCTTCATCGGAATCATGAATCTTGGTACCGATGATTTGAATGGATATTTTCAGAATGCTGCAATACATGGATTACCACTTGCATTCTGTCAGCATCATGATCCGGGTTTTCAGCCATGGCACAGGGTTCAAATGTGGGCATTTGAAAATTGCCTGCGTACAATTGAAGGTTGCGAAGACGTAACATTGCCTTATTGGGACTTTAATGAGCTGCTGCCCGACTGGATGTATGAAGCACCATTTGGTTCCTATACCTTGCCAATTGACATCGGTACCGCCTCAGGAAGTACTAATCCCAATTACAAAGCGGGCTACCAAACAAACCGTTACGATGCTCAGACCATTTTCAAAAATTTCAATGCGGATGTCATGAAATACTATGCCAATGCGCAGACAGAAGTATGGTGGGACAATTTCAATGGTCTGCTTGATGGTACGCCCAGCCTGGACTTCATCGAGGGCCATGATTCCGGACACGATGCCACAGGCGATACGATGAGTAAGCAAAATATTTCTGCCTTTGATCCCATTTTTTGGTTTTACCATTGCAACCTCGACCGAATGTGGTGGATATGGCAGGCCAATAACAATGCTCAAACCGTTGATGGTTTCATGAAAACCATTAAAAACAAAAGCAGCTCCAGTTATCTCGTGTTTACCAATGCTGCATTGGGTAAGATGAATCCATGGGCGCAGACCTTGAAACGGGATGACCTGACCGCAGAATTTACCATAGACCTTGCTACGAATTTTGATGTTTCCTATGAATCTATGACCTTGGATCTGCCGCAGGCCCAATCAAACAAGCACTTGTTTCTGGGCATGGCACGGACCTTTTCGGCCTATGATCAGGAAGTCAATGTGCGGGTGAGCGACCTGGATAGAACCAAGATTCCCGGCACTTTCAAGGTGTATCTGCTTAAAGATGGGGAGGTGCTGGATAAGTCTGTTTTTTTCCAGCCGGACGAAGTAGAAAAGTGTTCCAATTGTATGAAAATACCAAAGGTTCATTTTGACTTCAGATTACCGCTCGCTTCGGTAACAGGCGGTCTGCTCAGCATCCGTGTAGAACCGAACGATAAAGAAATGTATGGTGCCACTGTTCCGCTTAAAGTGCTTGGCAATCCTACAATTGCAGTATCGCTGTTAATGGATGCGATATAATATTTGCGGTCGTTTAAAACCCTATAAGCCGAATGACTTATGGGGTTTTATTTTTTCTATTCTGTCGCTGTAACAGGCATCGGAGCAATTGGGTTTTCCTTTTCTACGTCAAGAAGAACACCTCTTTCTTTAGTATCGAATTGCGAATAATGAAGGGAAAGTGTATCTCCAACCTCAACCGGGAAAGTAACATTTGCATAGGTAATTTCAAAGCATTCCTGACCAAAATAAATGAAGGTCCCATCCCCGGGAGGTTCCTTTTTAGTGATTTTTCCGGTGAGTATAAACTTCGGATTATTTAGTGATTGTTCGTTTTTCTTGTTGGTGGAAAAAGCAGACACATTATATAAAACGACAAGGGCCAGGCTGATGATAAAATACCATAATCCCAGGAAAAAGACTAAAATTAAAAGAGGGATCAGTAAATTATTGGCCTGATAATAATTCTTTATCGTCTTTTTGATGACTTGCTTGTCTGCTGCTGTTAAAGGCAGAAGCGCTGTGGTATAAAAGTTATCGGCGTTTTCGTAAAGCGGATCAGGCATGGTCTAATCTACAATTTTTGTGCACTAAAACCAATTGTCTTTCGATATCAAATGCCCGTTCAACCAGTTACTGAATGGTCACATTATTGCTTTTGGATTTTAGTTTTCTGAAGGGATCCGCCATGAACTCTTCCAGATAATCAAATGCATCGGCTCCAAACCCAGATCCATGTGCCCTGTTATGGATAAGGAGAAGCTGTGCGTTGGGAAGGTATCTTTTGATCAGGATGTTGTAAAAAGGCCTGCACCAGGGGTCTGCATCACCTCCGGAGATCAGGGCTGGAATCGTCGAGTAGACAGGTGTTTTTGCTTCCTGTTCTTCTGCTTTGACCCTCCAGCAATCGCAGATTGCTGCGTTCACATTATTAAAAGGGTAACCCGCAAACCAAGGCAGAATTTTCTCCTGCAGGGCAATCAGTGCGGGGTTTGAATAGGCAATTTGTTCCGAGCAATAAACCGAATACCGCATGCCTAAAGAGAGGCCCGGGTCTCCTGAAAATACGCCATTGAGTATTTCAGTGATATAACCGTAATGATTGCCCTTTATAATCTCATCCATGACAAATGGAACGGATCGCAGACGGCTATTGTCAATTCTATCGATTATTGCATCAAGGAGTTCTGCTTTTCCATATCTTATAGTAAGGGAGTCTGTTTTTCCTTTTGGCAAGTACCTGATCGTAAAGCGCTGACCGGTTATTTTGCTGAAATATTCCTGGAAACGGTTTCGCAGATCTTTATATCTTTCATTCTTTGAGGAATCTGCAAGCACATTGCTGAAAATCTGTTCCAATGCTTCATTCATATTGATCAGTCCATGCTCCTCATAATTAACAAAGCCAGGGAGTGGTGAATTTAAAACGAGTGCTTTGATTCCTTCGGGATGGTTTTTGGCTACTTTAAGCATCAATCCGCCACTGTAAGAAAGACCTACAAGGGTCAGCGACTGGATTTTTAAAGCAAGTTTCAGATCGTTGATATCGGCTGCACTTTCTGTGGTATTATAGGAAGAAAGATCAATGCCCTGAGCGCTGATCTTTTTTCTGCAAGCCTTTACCGCAAGGAGCAAGAGGCTGTCTCTGGAAAGATTTTCTACATACGATCGTTTAATGGCCTCCTCTATTTCAGGACAGTCTAATGAAGGAATTGCCTTTTTTGTTCCGCGCTGATCGAAAGCAATAAAGCCTCCGTATTTCAGGAAGCCAGAGTTTGCGGTAATCCCGGAAATTCCCAACGTTGTGCTGTAACCAGGGCCACCAGTGGTGTAAAGTGAAATGTTCCTTACCGAATCCATTCCCTCTTTCCGGACAAAGATAAAAGGTATTTTAATGAGGGCTTTACCGGGCCGCTTCCTGTTTTCCGGAACAACAAGATAACCACATCTGGCAATAACACCCTTTTCAATTTTAATGTTGCATGGACCCGGTTCAATCTTTGGCGGGTAGGGCTGGGCAAAACCTGCGGATAAGCCAAGGGCAAATAACAGGAGAAGGATGGAGGAAAATTTCATGTTCTTTTTTGACAAATTTACTGTTGCCATTTTATGGAAAAAAGGTAAAAATCGGACAAAATTATCTTGATTCCGAAATGCGGGTACCTGTGAACTTAATCACATCCCTATAAAAATGGCTCATGTCATAGTAACCGTAGGAATCTGGGAGAAAGCTGTCGCGCTTGCTCAGAAAGTCGGTAATGGAAGTCCTGGCCCTCAGGATATTGAAATAGTTTTTTGGTCCGGTGCCCACAACTTTGTTGAAATATCTGTTCAGCGATTTTTCAGTCAGGAATAGCTCATTGGCCAGTTGAGCTGCAGAAAGCTTCATCCCGGTATCTAAAAAGGTGTCGATGGAACGCTGTACCGTCATGAGATAATGGCGTGTTGCATTTTGAGCTTTTCGTTCGATCAGATAGTCCTCCCAGAGCTTTATCCGGCTTTCAAAATCGGGAGCTCTTTTTATCTGGTCAATTTTGTGAGGAGGAACCAGTTCATCCAGCGAAATGACCTGGTCTGCGATCTTCGTCTGACTTATTCCAAAAATAGCCTCGAAACCTCCCGGTAAAAACTTTACCGTGAATATATTGTCGGTTGGTGCATTTTCCCGTTCTATGGTCTGGCTCCGGAGGACAAGTACATCTGTCCACTCATCAATTTGGTGGGCTCTGCTTGCCAGGTGAAGCTGGTAAGGACTTCCCAGGTTCATCCAGATGGTAGGACTGAAGCTCGGAAAAAGTTTTACCGTAAACTTCTTATCTTGGATAAAAGATCCTGCCGAAATAAGGTCTGTTTCTGAAAAAAACTCGATAAAAGGAGAGAGCGTTTCCATTGGAAGCGAAAAACGGTAGAGCTTTCTGATATTATCGAATATTTCTATCATGTTTAGGATTCGGACATAAGATGATTTTTTTCCGGGCAGCCGGAGTTTTTATTTTTTATTCAGCCGTTCCAGCATTAAAGATGAAAAACATTTGACTCCTGTTCGGATACTTTCTTCATCAAATTGGAAATTCGGGGCATGATTCATGGCAATAATTCCTTTTTCGATGTTGGAGCCCCCAAGAAAGAAGTAAACACCGGGTATTTTTTGTTGAAAATAGGCAAAGTCATCATTAAAATATGGTACCTGACCGTAATCGGGAATGATTACCTCTTTTCCGTAGATGTTTTCAAGAGTTTTTGATGCAATATTTGTTAACTTTTCGTCATTGATCACCGTTGGATTTTCTTGTATATAGGAAATGGAAAGCAGCTGGTTTTTATAACCACTGTCTTCTATTACCTGTTTAATTTTAGGAAGGATGTCTTTCAGCTTAGATGAATCCGTCTCGTATAAATATGCTTGCAGAGAGAGGATGTCGTTTTTAGAATGAATGTTGAAATTCTCATCCATAAACAAGTAATCCTTAAAAATGGTGTTGGGATTCATCAATCCGATTTTTGGGTCAATCATCTGTTGTATTTCCCATGGCTTGCTGTTGGTGGTTACACGAGATAAAAAACGGTGGATTTTTTTTGTTAATGCTTTTGCTTCCTCTTTGGATAATTCATCTTTTAATTGAATGTGTACTCTTTTTTGATAGGCAAATAGCTCATTTGGTTTGACCATGATTTGCCCGGCCGGTAAGGCCGTTACATGCAATCCATAAATCTCGTCTGGCTTTATCCTGGACAACAAACCGTCATTAATCATACCTTTTGCGCCGATAAAGGTTTCTTCTTCCGGCTGAAATATAAAATATGCAGTTCCATTTAAAGATGCTTTATGCTTTGCAAGTACTTCAGCTATTCCCAGCCCAATTGCCATGTGTATATCATGACCGCAACCATGCTGAATGCCCTTGTTTTTGGACTTGAAAGCAACTTCATCAGGAAAATCATTTGGCAATGCATCCATATCGGATCTCCAGACTATTTTTTTCCCCTTTCTGCCTCCCTTTAAAATCCCTACAACACCATGACCGTAAATGTTGGTATCTACTTCAAGCCCTAAGTCAAGTAAATATTGTGCGATGACTTTTTTAGTTCGTATTTCATTTCCTGCCAGTTCTGGATTTTCATGAAAGTCTCTCCTGATTTTAACGAGTTTGTTGAAAATGTGATCAGTTTGCAGCTGGATAGACGAATGGGTTAAAGCCGCTTTTGATGTAATTTTAGGTTTCGGTTCTTGTGCAGATGAAACGGAAATAGTAAAGCAGCTGAAGAGGAATAGGAGTTTTTTCACGGTTGATACCTGATTGATTTAAATCAGTAATTGTTAGAGTAGGTCATCAACTAAAAGGTTACACGCTTTATTTATTTTTGAACTTTATTTAACTCGATTGCTTTTTGTGTGTTGTTTGTAGTTTTGTGTGTTGCTGGAATTTACATAGATTTAATCTTTAGTGAATGATGTGCCTGTTTTTTTAGATCTGGATTGGTTTTTATTATCCTTAGCAAGGAAGGGAGTCCGATGCTAATTTGTTTCGCCACCCGGCTATGTCCGTAACATGACCAATGTCCATCATTTGCATTTAAAGCCCAGCTTTTTTCCCCTTTCTCTGTATTTAATACCATATTTTTGACGTGGTAATGATTGGCCAAATTAATGATGGTCTGTTCAGTTCCCGGATGAAAAACTAACACTACTTTCTCCATATCGTAATTTTTACGGCAGTAGGCAAACAATTTGTTGACGTCAGTTCCATCGAATTCTGGTTTCCTCGCAATGGTTTTTTTTGTATCACCTTTGTGGTCTTCTTTGTTTTTTGCATCAACAAACAGGGGGAATCTTAAGTATAAATAATACAGGAGTTTAATGTTGTAAAGGATCTTTTTTAACCCCGGACTTTTTAAATTGCCATTTAGAATCGTATTCGTACTTAAGTCGATCTGGACCCGATCTGTATGTCGTTGATTAAGCGCAGAGCTTTCCGGAAAATCGCCGGTGTTTACATAAATAAGGTGCAATTTCGGATGGATGGTGGAATCTAGTAGTTTGCTGATTTGCATCGCTTCAATAAAGGTGACTCCGGATCTGCCAGCTTCGAAAAAACTGTAATCCTGAAATCGGGATTTAAGCAGATTTCCTTGATTACAGGAGATAGGATTCATCATGTTTTCAATGTAGGAATCACCAATAACAGAGACCACCGTGTCTTTGCTGGTATCGGATGTGCCAAGCCAGCCATATTTATTCACGACCCATTTTGTCTTTGCTTTGGTATAATATCCAGTCTGACCAGGTACATATCGCTGTATCCCTGTTTTATCAATATACAATCTTGGAATATCCGGAACAAGCTTGTAGATCCTGATGATGAATTCGCCGGCAACACCAATCACAAAAGTAAATACGAGGAGTCTGATCAGGAATTTTTTCATAAATAATTGCTTTTTTGGGGTGCGGGTGATTTCATCTAAAATTGAAAATATATAAAGGTTTGAGCTTCTCCCTGATAAATAAACATGAGCAGGATAAGGGAGAAATAGAATGACCATCTTAGCGCTACAGGTACTTTCGCGATATTACTTAAGGAGAAATGACCTGCTCTGCCAATCCATTCTACCAGCAGAAATCCTGAAACAAGAAGAGAAATGACTAAGGTAGATTCGGAAATATCTGGTGTGACAAACAAGGAAGGAGAAAAGATTCCTTTTATATATTCTATGGCGTCGGACAGGCTTTTGGCTCTAAAAAATATCCAGGCAAATACCGTTAAACTAAAGGTGAGTACAATGTTCAGAAAATCACGGAGACTTGGCAGGTATTTGCCTTCTGCTACGATATTTAAATTATCCCTATGGGTGTTGAACAGGATCGAGGGCATGATGTACAAGGCATTTAATGCGCCCCATATGATGAATGTCCAGTTGGCACCATGCCAGAAACCGCTGACAATGAAAATGATGAAGGTATTTCTGACTTTTTTCCAGAGGCCGGCTTTACTTCCGCCTAAAGGAATGTATAAGTAGTCACGAAACCAGGTGGAGAGCGAGATGTGCCAGCGCCTCCAGAATTCAGCGATGTCGCGGGAAAAATAGGGGAAAGAAAAGTTCTTTAAGAGCGATATTCCAAAAAGCCGGGCCGTCCCTAAGGCGATGTCCGAATAGCCGGAAAAGTCTCCGTAGATCTGAAAAGCAAAGAACACTGCTCCTAAAACTAACATGCTGCCTGGTTGACCACCAGGATGGTCGAATATCGTATTGGCGATATCGGCACAGTTGTCTGCAATGACGATCTTCTTAAAGAGCCCCCATAAAATTTGCCGGAGACCATCCACCGCATTGGTGTAATTAAACTGTCTTTTGCGCTGAATTTGCGGTAACAGGTGGGTTGCTCTTTCTATCGGACCGGCAACCAGAAGTGGAAAGAAACTGACGAATACGGCGTAGTCGATAAAATTTCTTTCGGCTTGGATTTTACCTTTATAAATATCGATCACATAAGATAGACCATGAAAGGTATAAAAGGAAATTCCTACGGGAAGGATCACATTTAAGGTAGATGGATTCACCTGCAGTCCTAAATTCCCTAACGCTTCCGCAAATGAGCTGGCAAAGAAATTGTAATATTTAAATATACCGAGAAATCCAAGGTTAATCAAGACGCTTAGCCAGAACCAGAATTTCTTCATTTTTTGGCTATTGGATTCAAACATTTTTATTCCCGTAAAATAATCTAATAGGGTGGAGAAGATTAAAAGAAACAGGAAGCGCCAGTCCCAGCAGGCATAAAAAAAATAGCTTGTAGACAGCAACAACATATTCTGGAGCTTCAAATTCTTATTGGCGACAAACCAATAGAGAAAAAAAACTATGGGCAGGAATATGGCAAAATTGATGGAGTTGAAGAGCATTGACTTTGAAATTAAAAGGGTAATTATCTAGCCTAAAATTAAAAGTAGAATAAAATAAAATGATTGCAAGGGGTTGTATGTCAGTTGTATATCAGGTTGTATACTTTACACTCTTTGGTTTACACTTTTAGTCGTCTCGATGGTCTGGAGCAGCAAACAGGGGGGTGGAAGAAAATTTTGATAAATGCTTTGGATATTTACATATTTTTTGCAATTTGTAAATGACATTACACGGTCAAACCATTTAAAGAAGTAGTAGCCCTTACGATTTATTTCTTAGCGACGTTCCTCAAACAAACATTATTTTAACACTCTTAATTCCTAATTGCATGGCAAAGTATAATCTTGAAGCCAAGTATTTCCTACAGGAAAATCTACGTAAGTTAGATGATGCTGTACTGGATAAGCTTTGGCAGCTCTATGCCGAAATCTGTAAATTCTGGGAGACTGTTGAAGATCCGGCTGATATGAAAGCGGATTTTCTGGTTTTTATTTCCAACCGTATAGAAACGGATCTCCGGTACCTGATCGAGTATGTAAATTATGCGGAGGTGATCGATGAACTGATCAAAGAATTTGGTGCGGAGACGGCTTTCAAAAAGCTGTTTACCGATACTCAGGCGAATATTACACCCGCATTTACCAATCTGGCCAGGGCAAAGCAACTCGTCGTAAATGAGTTCATCGCTTTAAACCTCGCGCTTGGAGGATTCAGAACTTTCGGTGACCCCAGTGTCCCGCAGGGTGTCCCGTTAAACTATCCGGGATACATTGGAGGAATGAACAGAAAAGACAACATACCATACCGTACTAAATCTAAATAATTATGCAGACAGAGATCATCGTTATCGGATCTGGAGTCGCAGCAACCGCTCTTATTACCAAAATTCTTGAATCCCGTCCGGATACGACCATTACCGTACTAGAAGCAGGAGGAAAAATAAAGATGCGGGATTTCGCACTCTACCAGAACTACCTGATCAGCAATAAGCTTCCTTTTGACCATCAGAATATTTATGATTCCTGTTATGATCTGGCTTATCAGGATAGAGATAAGCCAGGCGAAAATGCGTTTTCAGGAGATACAGAAATCCCTATGAATGGATCGAGAGCATTTCTCTATGGCGGTTCTACAGTGCATTGGGGCGGTTGGGCCTTTCGGCTTAAGGAGGAGGATTTTAAACTTCGAAGCAATTTAAAGGCAAAAGGAAAGGCGACAGGAGATGTGATCGACTGGCCGATCAGTTATGCTGATCTTGAGCCTTTTTATCAGGAAGCAGAAGATTTTATCGGCGTGTCGGGAGATTCAGAAGATCAGACCACTGCACGTTTAGGGAAATATCCGTTCCCGGCTTTTCCATTTACTTTAGAAGATGGACTGTTTATCGACGCATTCAATAAGCTGCCGCAACCGATCAGTTATGCCCATTTGCCGATAGCCCGTTATGGAGATACCCATTCCAATAACAGTCATGGACCATGTCATACTACAGGCCTTTGTAAATACTGTCCTTTTGGCGCCCGTTTCGTAGCGGCAAACAATCTTGACGACCTGGTGTCATCGGCGAAGTATCCGAATTTAAAGATCATTACCAATGCGATTGTTGAGGAGATTCTGATGGACACCAAAGATCATGCGACAGGAGTAAGGTACTTTGACAAAAAGAAGAATATCTGGGTAAATATTCAGGGCAAGCGGATTATTGCGGCTGCTGGCGCGATAGAAACACCCAAACTATTACTACGTTCCGCAAAAAATCTATGGGAAAACGGGATCGGCAACGACCGTGATCTGGTAGGTCGGTTTTTAATTTCGCATCCTTATTTTTTTTATAAAGCGGTATTGCCCAAAAACCCGCAGATGTTACAACCGGAGATGGGTTTTCCAACATTGGTGTCGCGCCATTTTGATAGTCTGGAAGAACAGCATAAAGGTAAATTCATTATGATCAATCCACCCTCATCCCCGAAACTGAATCTTGCCAGATCTATGGGGAGTGGCAAGAGCAGGGAAGAGATCATTAAATCCATCCAGAACAATGCTACAGTACAATTACAGGGAATTGTTGAAGTTTTTAGTGAAGCCCGTAACCGGGTAACGAATACGAAGAAGACAAACCGGTTTGGTTTATGGGAAACAAAAATAGAGTTCTGGAAAAGCCCCGGATTCGAGGACAGAATGAAAGAAATAGAGGGAACCGTAAAAAAGATATTCGAGCAGATGGGGGCGGTAGATGTGGGCATTGAAACCGCGATCTCCTGGCGTGCTGACCATGCAGCCTGTACCACCCGGATGAGCAGTGATCCTGAAGTTGGAGTCGTAGACCAGAACCTCAAGATCCACGGAACCTCCAATATCTATGTCTGTTCCAATTCTTCTTTTTCCTCCCTGGGGGCAGTAAATCCAACCCTGACCCTGACGGCCTTGTCATTAAGGTTAGCGGGACATTTATTAACCGAATTAAAAACCGAAGCCAACTTGTAACATGAACCTACAGGATCAATTATTACCGATCAAAGAAAAGCTGCAAAAGGCTATAGAACTGGAACTGGCAACCATTCCGCCATACCTTACCGCCATGTTTAGTATCAAACCAGGAAGCAATGCGATGGCATCTTCGATCATCAGAAGCGTGGTGATGGAAGAGATGTTGCATATGTTGCTGGCTGGGAATCTGTTGTCTGCTATCGGAGGCAGTGTGAAATTGGGTAAGGACAATATTCCGGTGTATCCGGTACAGATGGAATTTCAGGGGAAAATGTTTAAAAACCGGAAATTTGATATCCATCTTGCGGCATTCAGTAAGGATACGATGCATATTTTTCTTCAGATCGAACTACCTGAAGGAATGGAAAGCAATAAGCTGAAATTGAACGCTATCGTCGTACCCGGATTTACCATCGGAGAATTCTATAATGGGATTAAGCATGACCTTGCCGAAGTCTGCAAAACATTTGGGGAAGAAAATGTATTTACCGGTAAAAAAGAAAATCAGGTTTCAGAGGAATATTTCTGGCGTGGTGGTGGGACTCCAATCGTGATTACGAAGCTTTCTGAGGCGGAAGCGGCCATAGACCTGATCGTTGAACAGGGGGAAGGTGCATCGTTGCAGCCAGGTACAACGACCTTCTTTTCAGCGCATGAAGATGTACCACATTATTTCCGTTTTAATGAGATTTATTGCGGCAGGCTTTATGATAAAAAAGATGATCCGCATCAACCACCCACAGGAAAAGCGATTGAGGTAGACTATGAAGCGGTCTTTCCTATAAAAACCAGCTGTAAAGGCAAGGATCTGGAGGGATCTCCGGAACTCAGCTACCTCAATAACCTGTTTAATGTTAACTATTCTGCAATGCTCTCCCAGCTGGAGGAAGGTTTTAACGGCAATCCCAATGCTTTTTATCTGGCTATCCTGAACGGGATGAAAAAATTGTCGCCAATTGCTGCCAGTCTTGTACAGCTACCCATTCCCGGAGATCCACAGGGCAGATATGCCGCACCAAGTTTTGAATGGAGTTCCGATCAGGTCTAAAAACATAAATTATGAATAGAATCTACAAAATTGAAAATGGTGTCGTTGTTCCTGACGGCACTACAGTGTATGAAATTATAGGGCCGGTTCAATCTAAAATTGCCGGTCTTCCCATCATTTCGGAAGAAAGCCTTGCCTATGGCGAACTGGATCCGGGCGAAAGATCTCATGTGCACGTACATCCGATCATCACGCATCTGACATGGGTAGTGTCTGGTACGCTGACTGTTGGCATGAAGGATGCAGCCAGTAAGGAAATGTATTACATTGAAGTTAAGGAACGTCAAACAGTTCTGACACAACCGGGTACGTTTTTTCAGCTGATCAATAACAGCGACCAGCAGTGTCAGGTCCTGTATATTGTTGCCCCGGCATTTATATTCGAAGTAACTGAACAGGGAGAAATACTTTACAATGACCAGATTGTGCTCGACCTGAGTTGGGATGAACTCAAAGCAAGAAACTGGGAGATCCCTGAACTTAAGGACCTGGAAAAAATAAAAGCGGAACGCCTTGCGTCATTGGAAAGGCTAAGTAAAAAACCGTAACTATGGATAGTGTCATCTTAAAGCGTGGAAATTCTACGATATCGCTTGAAAAAAGTGAGGACGCTATCGGACTGAGAACGAAGAGTATCAGCGATCTGAAGGCGGTGCTTCCAACGATGGACGAAGGGATGAGCTGGGTGGATACCAGCAAGGTATTGGCAGGATTCCATATTATCAATATTAAAGGTCCGAAGGATATAGATTTCACATTAGACCAATTGCGGGAACATGAGATGATCAATGTCGGTTCACATGTCTATCATACGCCACAGAGCCGCATTCCATACATCCCGACCGGAAAGATTACCCTCAGGTTTGATCCCGCTGTCACTGAAGCGGAGAAACAACTTGTTATCGACAGCTTCCACCTTCAGGTAGTGGAATCCAGGATAAAAGAAAGGGAAGGAACCGAAAATGAGGAAACGTTTATCGTTTCGGTAACGCCACAATCTCCCAATCCCTTAAAAGTGGCGCTCGAGCTGCAGCATATGAAAAACATAACGCTGGCTGAACCTGACCTTTCTACACCAGGTAAGCTCGCGCAATTCGATCCACCCGCAGATCCGCTTTTTAAGGAACAATGGCATCTTCAGAATAAAGGTTTACAGTTTGGGAGCAGTTTAGGGCTTAAAGCAGGGGCAGATGCGCGTGTCGTACAGGCATGGGAGATCATGGGATCTTTTGGAAACCCGGAGTGTGTGATCGCAATCATTGACGATGGTTTTGACCTGGGGCATCCCGATCTGAGCGGCCCGGGGAAAATTGTGGCACCCTGGGATTTTCAGACGAAGACTGCCGATCCGACACCAAAGTATATGACACAATATGAGGGGGATTATCATGGTACGGCATGTGCCGGCATTGCCGTTGGCAGTCATAATGATGTTGGAATCGTAGGAGTGGCTCCTGATTGCAGGTTAATGCCGATCAGGTGGGGCGGAAATATCAATGATGATGCGATCGAAGATTGGTTTTTTCATGCCATGAGAAATGGCGCCTGGATTATTAACAGCAGCTGGTGTGCATCCGCGGCTAACTATGTGCTTTCCACAAGGCAGTTAGAGGCTATAGAAGAATGTGCAAATAAAGGGCGCAACGGTTTGGGTTGTGTAATTGTATTTGCCGCAGGGAATTCAAATACGGATGTCAATGATCCACAAAAGGAAACCGTCAATGGTTTTGCAATACATCCGAATGTCATATCCGTTGCGGCCTGTACGAGCCGTGATGAACGGTCAGCTTATTCCAATTATGGGAAGGAGATCACCGTATGTGCCCCTAGTGATGGTCAGGGAGGAAGAGGGCTGCTGACAGCTGATGTAAGGGGTAAATTTACTTTTCAGGGTGTTGAATATTTTGCAGGAAATGATGTCGGAGATTATTTCAGGGGCTTTGGAGGAACTTCAGGTGCTGCGCCATTGGTATCTGGTGTATGTGGGTTAATATTATCCTTAAATCCCAAACTGACTGCCAGAGCCGTGAAGGAGATCTTAAAGGAAACCGCAAGAAAAATCGGAGAGCCGGCCGATTTTGACAATGGTCATTCTGTCCATTTCGGTTATGGCTGTGTAAACGCTGAAGAAGCAATTAATTTCATATTTAAATCAATACAACCATGAACTCAATTACAAATGATCCACAGGTGAGTCCCCTGACTGTTAGTCCAGAAGAACTTTTTGGGCCATCGAGGCATAAATATATCGCCGTGGAGGCAGACAAAAGGCTTAGCGATAAAGCAAGAGCTGCAGTTGCCGGTATTTTAAGTCCTTTAGGCCAGAACAGCCTCGGGGAGATCGCAAATTGGGCAGATGAGATCAAAGGAGAGGGGCCGGATGATGATGATACGAAACAATTTTTGAAGGATTTCCCGGGCCCGCAGCATAAGGCCTGGCATTTTGTGGATCTTCCTCTTGGTGTTTCGGGATATGACCGTGTGAAATATGCCGCATTTACAAATGATACCGATGTGGTTCAGATGATCGGTAAATCAGTGAAAATACTTCAGGGAAACCTAAACATCATGAGCAAGGTCAATGCACTGCGTTGGCTGACTCATCTTGTTGGCGACCTGCATCAGCCTTTACATGTTGCCTGCGGTTACCTGGATTATGAATCCGAAAAGCCTGAGCTGCTTAGTGATCCCGAGGTGATCGTACAAAAAGGGCTTACAGACAAAAGTGACCATGGAGGTAATAATTTAATTTTATCCTTAGATAAGGATACCACATTACATTCCTATTGGGATTCAATTATTCCTGAAGGTAAACCTTCGGAGATCGCTGCAAGAATCAAAGTTATTGCTCCGGAAGGGCTGGTTGATCAATGGGCAGAACATTGGGCCTTAGATTCTGTATTAAAGAGCAGGATTGCTTATCAATCATTAAGTATCAGTAAAAAGGAAGGCAAGAAGTTTCGGTTGGCATGGGAAGGTAAAAAAGGATATGATGCCAGGTGTGCACCCCTGGTGGCAGAGCAACTTGTACTAGGTTCCCAACGTCTTGCATTAATGGTCAACGAAATTTTCAAGTAAGCATTCCTTTATAATATTTACCGCAGCAATGGGAAATCAGCTTTTCAGCGATTCCAGGTGGCGGTAAATATTGAGCAACACTCCTGTTGGCGTGCTTGCGGTGCTCACAAATTCGAGTTTTCGGGCGTCAAAGTTGTCTGAAAGAAGGCGTTTGCCCTTGCCCAGTAGTACCGGGTATACGATCAGGATCACCTCATCTATCAATCCAGCGTCGAGCAGCACAGACGTTAGTGATATACTTCCGGTAAGCACCAGGTCAGGGCCCTCTGTCGATTTGATGTTTCGAAGCTCTGCTATAATGTCCTCGCCCAAGTCCTTTACTGGTCCCCACTCGAGGCTTTCAGGCCTGTGGGTGGCTACGTATTTTGTTGCGGCGTTTATAGCATTGGCCATCGGAAAGTCTCCGGCATTTGGCCAGTATCCCAAAAACTCGTCGTAGGTCTTACGACCAAGCAGCAGGTCGAAACCTGTACCGTAGGCTTCAAGAAGCATCGCCATCCCGGCAGGGGTACGATAAGGTGCTGTCCATCCGCCGTAAGCGTAGTTTTTGTCGTGCTCGATAACACCATCAAGAGAGGTATGCTCGAAGATTCTAATTTTTCTCATTTTATAAGTATTAGTTTAATGATTAACCAAATTTAAGGCAGATCAGATACATAGGTGGGGTGCAATTCCGACAATATCAGGGGGGTAAATAACCATAGCAGAAAAGAGATAAAAGGCATCTGATGAATATACAAATTGCGCGATGGGTAGCTTTGTAAGTTATGCGTAACTTTAGTGAAAGAACGGCTTGGATGTAAGCTTAAATGTATGAAATTCAATTAATTATTAGGACTGTTATTAATAACAAAACCATGGCGAAAAATAAATTACTGCGAATGGACAATGTTGGGATCGTTGTAGAATCCCTCGATGAGGCGATCTCTTTTTTCACAGAGATAGGACTGAAGCTCGAAGGGCGGGCTTCGATCGAGGGAGAATGGGCTGGTCGCGTTACCGGATTGGGCACTCAGAATGTAGAGATTGCGATGATGGTTACCCCTGATGGTCATAGCAGGATCGAGCTTTCCCGATTTTTAACTCCAGCTACTATTTCCGATCATAGGGATGCTCCTGTGAACGCGCTGGGTTATCTGCGCGTTATGTTTACCGTTGAGGATATTGACGAAGTGGTATCGAGACTCATCAGGCATGGCGCTCAGCTCGTTGGAGAAGTGGTTCAGTACGGGGATTCCTATCGGCTTTGCTACATTCGGGCAAAAGACGGGCTGTTAATCGGTTTGGCGGAACAACTTGGTCATCAATGATGCTCGCTTTTATTTGGTTATTCAGGAAATCTTCTTTCAGTAATATGCTGTAAAACAAGGAGTTGGTTGCAATAAAAAAGGAGGCAATCAAAATTGATTGCCTCCTTAAGTGATCCCGCTGGGATTCGAACCCAGGACCACTACATTAAAAGTGTAATGCTCTACCAGCTGAGCTACGGAATCATCTTCTTTTTATAACTGAAGAGGCCGCGAAGGTATCATTTTTTGTTTAATCTCCCTAATAAAAATGAAAATTCAATCTGCAATGACAGAAGCAGGTCACTGGTTATGCTTTTATTGGTCTTATATCCACAGTTTTAGGATTAATCCGATCACAGCCGAGACTATAATCAGGTAAGGCTCTTTTATTTTTTTGAGGAAGATCAGCGCCAGCATACTACACACAGCGATCAATGCGGTTGGAATATCTATAATTGCCCGCATAGCGATAATAATTACTGCAGCCAGTAGCGAACCAATAATTACCGCTGTAATCCCCTCAACAAATGCTTTGATGCTGGTGTTCCTGGCAATTTTTTTAAAGGAAGGTGCCAGTGCTACAGTAAAAATATAACAAGGTAAAAAAGTGGCAAGGGCAGCGACACAAGCTCCGGGAAAACCAGCAACGAGATAACCAATAAACGCAACAGTGATCACTATAGGACCGGGTGTGATCATCGCTACGGCCACAGCATCCAAAAACTCATGCTCCGTAAGCCAGCCGAATTCCTGAACTACCCCGCCGTGCAGGAAAGGCACAATCGCAAGGCCACTCCCAAATACAAAGGCACCTGCCTTTAGAAAGAACCAGCCGATCTCCTGTAGGGTCTTTCCTTCATAGTTCCAAAATCCTAAGCCCATTAAAATTACTGATGGTGCAGCAGCCTGGCGTTTGACCCATTTAGGGGGTGATTTAACCACCATATAGATTAGACCACAACCGGCAAAAAGTAAAATGTCTTCCCTCCGGGTGATCACAGTCACTACAACACCAACCAGATAGAAAAACCATAAGAGCCATTTAGATTTTATGGCTGCCAAATCGAGACTACTTATTGATTTAATGGTTAGCTTATAAGCACTAATAGCAATAATGCCAATTACAGATGCACTTACCCCATAAAATACCGCCTGCATTCCGGGCAAACCACTATACAATTTATACGAAATGCCCAACAGTACGACCATGACGAAAGAAGGAAGTACAAAAGCCAGTCCGGCTAAAGTCGCGCCGATTAAACCATAGTGCACAAATCCTACGTAAATGCCCAGTTGAGCTGCCAATGGTCCTGGCGCCAGTTGTGCCAGCGCAAGTCCTTCTTTGTATTCCTCGTCGGTAATCCATTTCTTGTTTTCTACCAAATCACGGTGCATGTAGCCTACAAGTGCAACAGGGCCACCAAAACCCCAGGTGCCTAATTTTAAAAAGTAGGTACTAAGTTGAGTTCTTGAATAAGCAGGTTTAATGATCTGTTCTTTTTCCATAAATGTCGCTTTAAAATGAGATGCCAAACTGAAAACCTATACCCAAAGAGGAGGGAAGGTCATTGCCAAAACGGACAGGTAAGGGAAGGGCAATGAAATAGCTGCTGCCCTCATTTTTCTTTACTATTTTATTTAAAACAGGAGTTACGCCATACCTGCCGGAGGTTTCAAATGCTGCACGACCTGCAAACGTAAAGCCATTACCCAATGCAACAAGTACACCGGGATGGAACAATACATTGTTTACTTTACTTCCAGTACCTGTGGCTTTCACGAAGGGGACAATTTCACTGCTGAAACCGATTTTAGCACTCTTCCAGATGTTAATGCCTATGGGCATTCCAACGGTATAACTGTCTTTAAAATTTGTATGGGTTCCATCAGCGCTAAAAGTAGCAATGGGATGGACAATGCCAATGTACCCAGCTATTTTGGGGTAAATTGGCAGGGGTGTTTGTTGGGGATAAGCGGTAATGGAAAAGAGAAGGCTACCTAAAAATAGGATAACAAATTGGGTTTTGTCAATTGTAGTTTGCATAACACAAGACTACGTCCGTTCTGCAAGATAAAATAGAATGGTTTTAACTATTAGGATGTATCTTACCTTTTAATATACTCTTTTTGTATGCCGAAGGGGTTAAGCCCTTTTCAAGTTTAAAAATGCGTGTAAAATGGCTTTGATCAGAAAAGCCGGTCAGGTAGGCAATTTCAGATAAGGAATAGTCCGAAGTTTCAATGAATGCAATCGCCTTATCAATCCTCAGTTTTCTAATGTATTCGCCAAAGGACAGGTTCTCAAAATATTTGGAAAATTCTCTGGAAACATAGGCCGGATTTACATTTAATACCTGGGAAATCCCTGTTAAACTCAAGGTCAGGTTGGTGTCAATCTGATCTTGTATGATGGTTTTCAGTTCAGTTGCCCATGCAGGTATTTTGCCAGTATTTCCCTTTTTAATGAATTTCTGATAAACATCAACCAATAGCTGTTCAACCGGGCTTTCCGTATGTTTTACATTTTGAAGATGTTTTGCCCATGTATATAAGGCATCATAAATAATTGTTCCGGCCTGTAGTAGGTCCTGATCGTCTTTAATGTTATAAGCCATGCCAGCGGCTATTGCCCATAAACCGGAGCATTGGCTGGATAAGTGATGTTGATCAGTATCAGCACCCCTCACTATGGGCGCCATTACATCAATTGCAGGATCATTTAATTTGTACTTTTTGATCAGTGCATCAAAAGTGCATTGATCTTTTTGATGACTGAGTTCAACACCGGGAACATCAAATGGAATCGCATCTAATTCAGCAGCTTTATCAATTACCTGGTCAAATGGAACATAAAAGAAAACGGCATTTTTATCAATGAAATTTTTGATTAGCCAGGGACAGGCTATTCGGTCTATTTTTGGTCTTTCACGTGTGATCCAGTTCATTGATCTATAAATTGTATATCAAACTTAGCATTATTTTTAACAGGGTTACCTTTGTCTCCATTTTTCCGGAATAGGTAAAGATGGAGACACAAAGATCCAGGAAAACTAACCCAAAATACAACTAATTAGCAACAACAAACGAGGAGCAGTTAACATGATTGCTCCTCGTTTGTTTTCTGATATGATACAGGACGATGATGAGAATAAAAGTTCTAGGGTCATTTATGGCTTTTCAATTATAGACGAACAGGTTTTACAGGTTGCTATATATTTTGATGAAGAGGAGGACTTCAATTGGGCAATTGAAACATGGAAAAATATAAGAATGAGGCGAGATGAAAGTTAAGCCGATGGCTTACCACCAGCTTAAAATCATTTTTCATTCGGTTTTTACCAGAACATCATTCTTTAGATGTGGTTGTCCATTACCTGTGATGATCAGGTTTAATAAGCTGTTCTGCAGGAAATAATTCCAGCCTTTGAAGCAGTCTTTATAACACTCACTTTCTGGTACTAAACCAACATGTGTAAAATGCACCTGTGTTATGCCTTCTTTTTTCGAGATTTCAAAGCGGATCTCAGTTCCGGTCCATTCGGTTTTATCTTCCAGGAAACTTAAATAACTGTCGGTAACGAGCCATACTACTTTTTCGTTCGGGATTATTTCCGTTAACTTTTGTTTGGAATAGTGCATGTCTGCAAAGCGGACTTCGAATTCATCATTTAATTTTTCCGAATGGCCTTTAAAATCTTCCGACCACCAGGCAGGGATATTGTTAATGGCATTAAACACTTCTTCCGGGCTTTGGTCTACCGATAGGGTAGTTGTAAAATCATGTGTTTTCATATTTGGTCTTATTAGGGTTTTTAATGTTTGATCTTCCATTTGTCTGCTAACTCGGCATTAAAGCCATCAACATCTTTAGGGTTAGGTTTTCCCTTGCCGGTAGCAATTAAGCGGTATAAGCTATTGTTAATATAATTCCCCCAGGCATCGTAGCAAACTTTGTAACACTCATATTCCGGGACCAGGCCTTGATGTGTGAATTTTACTTTTGTTTTAGCTCCTTCTGTAGAAATATCGAAAATGAGTTTAGTGCCGATCCATTCGGTTTTATCCTTTGTAAAACTGAACTGATTGTCCAGAACCTCGTAAACCAATTTTTTATACGGGACCATTTCTATGAGCTTAATTTTACATATATGGACGTCTTTGTAGTGATAGACGAATACTTCGCCCAATTTATTTGTCCGGCCTTCTATTTCTTCAGACCACCAACCACGAAAGTTGCTGATCGCTTCGAAAGCTGTTTTTGGGTTCTGCTCCACTAAAATGGAGGCAGTGTAATCTTGCTTTTCCATATCATATTGTTTTAAATGGGTTACTTTGACCTGATACTTGGTTTCGGTCATTTGCATTGGGTTATTGTTCCAGTTTGAGAGCAATAATGCGGTCAAAAGGGCTGTTGTGAAATTTGATGCGATCATTATTGTCCTTGGTTAGGTAGTTTGTTATTTAATAAGATCTCCAACTTTTTCAGTTTCGATGCCCAGAACTCGTCAAAGTAGTTCAGCCAGGCCTGTAGTTCTTCAAAGCCATCTTTTTTCAGCATACAGTGGCGCTCCCTGCCTACATCCTGGATAGAAATAAATCCGGCAGTCTCCAGTATTTTGACATGCTTGGATACAGCTGGACGGCTCATATCGAAATTATCTGCCAGGCTGTTAATGGTCAAACTATCCTCCGAAAGGAGGAATAGCATCTTCCTTCGGCTCGGATCCCCGATCACCTGGAAGGTATCAAGCGTTGGTATCGCCATGTGGTTCTGTATTTAAAAGTTTTTCAATGTTTTGGAATTTCTCTAGCCAGCCGTGTAGCAAGGCATGGTACATGTCCAGATTTTCTGCTTTATCGAAGCCGCGGTGGTCCAGAAAGACTTCCGTACCGTTGTTCTTGGGTGCAAGTTTCCAGGTTACGACCGATTCAAGTGTGATTTTACCCTCACCAGGGCCGCAGTTCCAGGAATAGCTTAATGTTTTTAAAGATTCAATTTCAAGCACCTTGCAATAAAAGATGCCGTCAAAATTGAGGTTGGCTTTGCCGCCGGTCCGGAACTGAAATTCATGACCTAATACAGGCTGAAAATCATTTTTCATGAGCCATTGTGCCATGAGGTCGGAATTGGTTAAATACTCCCAAACTGTTTCAACAGGGTGGGCGAAGAAATATTGGTGTTTAATAACTTTTGCCATAATGAGTAACTTATAGGTTACTCAAATATATAAGTAACTTCTGAGTTACGCAAATTTAATTTTTATTATGTGATGATTTTTCTATCCTGTCAATCAATTCATGAAGAACAACCCCATCTTGAAAATCTGGCGCTTTTCGTGAGCCTGTCCGGATATCTTCAGCGATAAGTGCATAGAGGTGACCAACATTACGTGCTCCTGAAAACGACGGCCACCCATTGTAGACACTGGCAGGCGGGGTAAGTGTTTTTAACTCTTTTTCCTCACCTTTCGCGCCTTTAATAGTCAGCTGAACAATTTGGCCATGGCCATTATCGCCGGTTACTTGCAGGTCACCCTCTGTACCGTTGATCTCCCATAATAAGTTAGTGCCGCGTGTTATACCACCACGATAATGCACCGATAAGGCGGCACCGCCTTTCAATGTTCCATGTATTAATAACTGGTCCTGGGTGTTCTTCCGCTTTAAATCTCCCGTATCGATAATCCTAACCTGGTCAAACTGTGTGAGCATTCGGGTCGATAATTGGTCAATACTGCCAAGAACCTCCGTTAAGCCTGCCAGGGTATGTGCTAAAGGTATGGCTTGCAGCGTTGCGCCATTGGCCTGATCGTAGAGGTAGTAATGATCCTCTGTTGTTTCATTTCCCCAGCTACCGCCGGCACCGATTAGGGTGGTGGATAATACTTTACCTACATAACCATCTGAGATAAGCTGTTTCAGGTAGGTCACCTCAGGCGCGTGGCGCATTTGTGTTCCGATTGCAGCAATAACTCCTTTCTGACTGGCCAGCTCGGCCAGTTTCCTGGCTTCCTCAACTCCGTTCCCCAAAGGCCATTCACAAAAAACATGTTTGCTGGCATTCAAAGCTGCGCTGACCAGTTCAAAGTGATAGGGTACTTTTACCGTTACCACGACCAGGTCGATCTCCGTGGAACTTACCAATGATTGCGTATTCTCAAAGGCATGAGGCAGGTTCAAGGCCCCGGCTGTTTTTTTTGAGCTTTCATAACTGCGGTTGGCCACACCCACGATCTCAAAATCATCAGCTAATGACCTTAACGCCGGTAAGTGGGCCGCTGCTGCCCAGTGGCTGTCGGGGTTAAGCCCGATAAAACCTACACGGATCTTTTGTTTGTTCATGTTGCTTGAATTAAATCAGCACAGTTAGGACTGTGCTGGCTGTTTTTAATTTAATTGGGATATGGACAATTCATATTGCGTCATTGCTATGGACTGATCGGTTCGTGATTTTTGTTTTGGCAGGTTATTGCCCCTGCGCTGGTGCCTATCCGGTAATCTTCAGCGATCCGACCAGGCCGTGCTGAAACGTGAAATTAAAGTGCAGGACTGCCGGGCTACCTGGAAATGTTCCTGAAACCTCAGCTTCAAGTACCGAGCCATTGTCGCTGTTTTTATAGCTGATCGGTTTTAGTACGCTCTGATATTCCTCATTTGATTTTTCGATCCAATTTTGGATTGCCTCTTTTCCGGTATGTGTCTTTCCCTCATCGAATACTACGGCATTTTCTGAAAAAAGGGAAGCATAGGCTGCGCCATCGTGGCTATTCTGTGCTTTAACTAGGTCGGTTATTAATTTTGGCAAGTTCATGATATTTATTTTTAGATTAACTTATTAATGTACAAATTTCGGTAGTACTTGTCTAAGCTGCAATAAGGGTATTACGATTCAGATAGGGAATAATTTATCCGTATTGATTGTTAGGGAGCCTATGCATATCTTTGATACATGTACGAGAAAAAAACTTTTCCCAACCTCAACTGCGGACTGGACTTGGTCGGAGAGGTGCTTTATGGCAAGTGGAAAATCAGGCTATTGTGGTTCATCAACGAAGGCTACCTGCGTCCGAGCGAACTGCAACGAAAGATACCAGATGCAAGCCGCCGGGTCATCAACATCCAGTTAAAGGAACTTGAGGAGCATGAGCTGGTGACCAGGACGATTTACCCGGTAATGCCTCCAAAAGTCGAGTATACACTCACTGATTTCGGCAAGACGCTGATACCCGTACTCACCTCCATCGGACTGTGGGGAGATGAGTATCAGGACAGGTTAAGGCGGGTAATATTAAAGGGATATCCAGACCATGTTTAATCGAATGCGGTTCAATTGAAAGACCAGATGATTTAGGTTATTTCAGCGCGTATTTCATCCCTGGCAGCAGCCTGGGGTGGGAAATCAATATTTTATATGGTAGGTATGGTGCCCCCGTCGATCACAAATTCTGTTCCGGTCAGATAACCGGCCCTTGGGGATACCAGAAAGCCCACCAGTTCTGCAACTTCTTCTGGCATAGCTGCCCGTCCATAGGGAATGCCCCCAAGTGCATCCATCACGCTTTGGGTAGCTTGTTCGATAGTGATGTCCCCGTTCTCAGAAATTCGCTCCATCATTCTCTTGGAACCATCGGTCATGATCCAGCCCGGAGAAACCGTCAGTACCCTGACCCCTTTCGGGGCAACTTCGTTAGACAGACTTTTACTGTAGTTGATCAGTCCTGCCTTAGCCGCCGCATAGGGAAGCGTGCTGTCGTATAATGGCAGTTTGCCCTGGATGGAAGCGATGTGGATGATGACACCACTCCGTTGCGCAATCATCTGCGGCAAAAACCCCCTGTCCAATCTTACGGGCGCTAACAAATTGGTATTTATGGTCTCCTCCCAATGATGGTCGGTCAGGCTGACGAAACCACCTGCTGGGGTTTCTGATCCGCCGAGGTTGTTGATCAGAATGTCCAGTTTCCCAAATTTCTCCGATATTTCGGCAATTAACCTGGCGGTTCCTCCTGGTCTGCTCAGGTCGGCCGAAATGAAATGTAAATCTTCATCAAGTTGCGCTGGTTGGTTCCTGGCGGTTATGATCACTTTAGCCCCCGCTGCCATTAGCCTTTCGGCGATCGCTTTTCCAGTTCCCTTGGTCCCGCCAGTTACCAGGGCAATCTTGCCATGTAGTTCGTTTTTGAAGTTTAATCTGTTTTCCATTGTATAATTCTTTTGCACAAAATTCAGCTATACAACAGTTCCGCACAAGTACGGCATTACGATTCGTATAGGGGCTGATTTATCCCTATGCAATTCGTATTTCCGTAATTGCAAAAATTGAATTGGCCCCACATATTTGCTCAAGCATTTGAATAAGTTGGAGAATCGCCGGACCGCTATAAATCCAAGCATTAGTCGATTGTGGACCGCGGATTGGAATATAAATCTGAATCATGGGAAAAATGTACAAGACAGTTGTCCGTATGTCCATTCTTTACGCCCAGCATTCTCCCCACCTTTGTATGGTCAACAAACAACAAGTATTTTAAACCATTTAAAAAAATAAAAAAATGAAAACTCTTATTCTAACAACCTGCCTGATCATGACATTAATTACCAGCCAATCGGTATTTTCACAAACCAAAAGAGTTCCAGCTTCTGTCGGAAGAGCAGAATATGTTGAGGTTGAGCCTGGTGTAAAACTTCACGTAACAGACCTTGGAGATGGACAGCCGATCGTGTTGATCCACGGATGGCCACTGAGCGATGAAATGTACCAGTACCAATACCAGTACCTGGTGAGGAAGGGCTTCAGGGTGATCGGGATTTCCCTACGTGGTTTCGGTAAATCTGACAAACCCTATGGAAAGTACGACTTTGACGTTTTTTCGGATGATATCTATGCCGTCCTTCATGCCCTAAAGATCGAGAATGCCGTACTGGGTGGATTTTCAATGGGCGGAGCTGCAAGCATCCATTATGTAAACAAATACAAATCGGCGCATATTAGCAAACTGGCCCTTTTTGGAGCAGCGGCACCATCCTGGAAACAGCGCCCAGGCTACAGCTACGGAATATCTGAGGAGAATGCTGCCGGACTGATCAAGCAAACCATGACCAGCAGGGAGGAGCTGATCGCAGGTCTGGGAGCAGCATTCGCGGCCGAGGGTACCACACTTCCCAAAAATACAGAAAAATGGCTGGAGAGCATCAACCTGTCGGCAAGTCCATATGCGGTTACCGAATCCATTGCTTCCCTTGGAGAGCTTGACCTTCGTCCGGTGCTCAAGGACATCACAATTCCCGTTGCCATATTCCAGGGGGTGAAGGATCAATTGATCGAGTATGCCCATGCAGAACAATTGCACAAGGGCCTGAAAAATTCATACATCGTGAGGTTCGAGAAAAGCGGACATGCACTGTTTGTGGAAGAGATGGACAAGTTCAACTCAGAACTTGAAAAGTTTGCAAAGAAATAGAGGTAAGAGCTACCTGCAGGTTCTCAAACTAGGGCTGCAGGTAATTTTTATTTTAACCCCAAATTGAATTTATCAACAAGAATGGTAATTTTATTTTAAGTACTTATTAACCGGCCCTATCATGAAACAGCGCATCTTTGACGTAAACCTTAAGACCATTGGAATGGTTCATATCGATTCGGACAGTGTTGAAGATATCAATTCTGAAACCTATAAATCCTATATCAAGGTGCTATACCTCAACGAGGGGTTTGAGATAAAGGTGGATTTCAAGATATACAGCACGGACGGCCCCACGCTATTCTTCATAAGCCCGAATCAGGTACTCAGCATTGATGAACTGGGCGGACAGCCGGGATTTCTTGTGTTCTATAACCGTGACTTTTATTGCATCCAGCTGCACGATGAGGAGGTTGCCTGTGACGGGCTGTTGTTCAATAACATCAATAACATGCCCATGACAACCATACCTGAGCAGGATGCTAGCTTCATTGAGTACCTCTTCTCCAGGATTCAGGATGAGTTTGAACTGAGGGACAGCTCGCTGGAAGAAATGATAAGGACCTACCTCAAACAGCTCTTGATCAAGTCGACACGGTTATGGAAGGTACAGCATCTGGACGGGGCAATGGCATCAAGGCCCAGCACCGACCTTGAATTCTTCAGGAAGTTTACCCAACTCGTTGAAGCGAACTACAAGGAAAAGCACAATGTTGCCGACTACGCTGACATGCTTTTACTTGCGCCAAAGACCCTCACCCACAGATTCAAGCGACTAAGTCTCCCCCAGCCAAATGACATTATCAAGAACAGGATCATTCTGGAGGCAAAGCGGCTGTTGGTACATACCGACTGGACGGCAAAGGAGATTGCCTATGCCCTGGGCTATGACGATCCCGCCTACTTCAGCAGGCTATTTTTTATAAAGACCGGCGAGCCACCTTCCGGCTTCAGGAAAAAATATCTAGGTGCACATGAGCCGGATCAGGCTTAATATTTGTTGCTAGCCGACCTGTAGGTGCTTAACCATGGTTCGAATACCAGGGGGATATTGGTGCTTTTTTGTTTCATTGACCGTTAATAAGTGACAAATAAAAAATAAATTGCTGTAAATCAGTATTGTAAAGACATGGCCGTGTGGTTCGAGGTCTCAAAAAGAGGGACAAGCAGTGTCGCTTGTGCGTTGAACTAATGGAAATTCTAACCCGCAGACTTAAAGGTTCTTAAAGCAAAAAAAATGTGATACATTCTTTCTAAAGAATTGTATCACATTTCGTGATCCCGCTGGGATTCGAACCCAGGACCACTACATTAAAAGTGTAATGCTCTACCAGCTGAGCTACGGAATCATCTCCTTTTTATCATTGAAGAGGGCGCGAAGGTATCATTTTTTGTTTAATCTCCCTAATGAAAATGAAAATATTTTGAATAAAAATTGCCCGTTTAGTGCTGTGTGGTATTATCTTCCTCGTTTTTAGGGATTGGTCCTAAAAAACAAATGAGCAAAGACAAGGTCATGTCATCTCGTTCAAAGTTAAATTCTGGGAATGTCTTTGAGTGAAACGTTCTGGTCGAAAAGCTTCGGAATGTTTACGGATAAATTTGGAATCGACTGGATGGTAAATCTTTGGGATTTGTTGTTTATGGCGATACTGTCTTTGAATTTTATCAGTGTATTCTCATTTTATGATACTTTAAACGTAGATATGTAATAATAAATTAACAGTAAAACAGTTTTTTGATGATAAATATTTATTGTAAATAATTTTTGTGTCTTTATTAATAAATATATCTTTATGAATATCGTGGTTTAAATCATTTGTTGCTATTACAGATGATACCTGCGGGGGGATTTATTAAACTTTGGTGATTTAGCCTGAGAATTTCTAAATTTTTAAAAAAAGAATTCATGATTGAAAGATTTTTTCCCCTGCACCCTGCACAGCAAGACATTTATGTTGATCAGGTCATGCACCATTCCAGCCCGGATTATAACATGGGCTTTTACCTGATTCTGACAGGTAACTTAGACAAAACGTTGTTTTCCAATGCGCTGGACGACGCTTTATCAACACACGACGTGTTTTGCCTCAGGTTTGACCTGAATCATCCGGAACCAGTTGCTATCGTTGCCGATGATCATCCTCAAAATATCATAATAGAAAAAGACTTTACTGCAGTAATAGATCCGGAAAAGGTGGCCAGAACCTGGATGCAGCAGGTGTTGGATAGCCCAATGCCGCTTAAACCAGAACTGTTGCCTCATGAACACTATTTGTTAAAGATCAATGAAAACACCTCCTGGTATTTTTGCCGGTTCCACCATTTGGTGATGGACGGTGTTGGTCTTTCCAACTGGCTGAACGACTTAGGTGAACATTTCCGCGAACGGAAAGCGGGAGGGAAGCGGACGGTTAAAGCTCCTTCCTATCTCGAATTAATGAAAACTGCTGCTGATTATTACCAGTCAGCAGCCTATGCCGAAACAAAACACTACTGGCAACAAAAGATCCCCGCCGTTTTTCCTGTGCTGTTGGAAAAAAAATATCAATCCGCAACTCAAAAATATAGCAGTGGCATCCACATCCTGGAACTCAGCCCTGCACAAGATGCCCTCATGAAGGTCTTAGTGAATGGCAAAGGTGCAGGAATACAGAAACTTAGCCTTGCCGCACTGATCATCTATTTTGCACGTGTTACAGGGCAGCAGCAACCTGCTTTTGGAATTGCCTTACATAAAAGAGGGTTGAAGGAAGAACGGAAGTGTGTGGGCATGTTCTCCGGATTGCTGCCTTTCTGTGGCAGTTATGATCCTGAAGAAACTTTGTCGGCACTCCTGGCTCGGATCTCGACTGAACTAAGGGAGGATTACCCACATTACCGTTATCTGCCCAGCGATTTAAAAGCGTCGCTCCAAAATTCCGGAGAGGATACACCATTGTTTGATGTGATTGTGAACTATGGCAGATTGAATTTTACGCCTGATTTTGGCGAAGATACCCAGGCAGATTTCTGCCTGATAAGAAATAACCATCAGCGAAGGCCATTGGAGATCTTCTGGCAGGAATTCGGTGAAGGTCATCCCGCGAGGATTGAATTCATTTATCACCATTCTTATTTTACTTCAGAAGAAATCGCCTGGTTTGCCAAGCGGTTCATTTCCATTATCGAGCAATTTCCGGATGCCTTAAACCGTCCGGTAAGCAGTATTCAGGTCATCTCAGCAGAAGAAGCTCAGCTGATTAAAAGCTTCAGCAACGAAGAAGAACAATATACCGCTGATGATACCATTGTATCTATGTTTAAAGAGCAGGTGGCGCTTCGTCCGGAAGCCATTGCATTACAATCTGAAAAGCTGGCAGTTACCTTTGCGGAACTGGATCAGCAGTCGGAACAGCTGGCGGCTTATCTGCTGGAAAAAGGGGTACAACCAGGAATGCCTGTGCCGGTAGGGATGGACCGTTCCCCGGCATTGATCATCTCCATCCTGGCCTTACTCAAGGCTGGGGCAGCTTACGTGCCGATAGACACGGAATATCCGCGGGAAAGGATTAAGTTACTGATTGCTGATCTGAAGAGTCCCGTCGCGATTACGACGAGTGATTACGCTGCTCTTTTTGATGTTCCGGAGCTCATTTTAACAGATCGGCTGGAATTGTCTGATTTCCAGATGCCAAAGCGGAACCTGAGCGATAAATCTGCGGCTTACCTGATGTATACTTCCGGTTCTACAGGAACTCCTAAGGGGGTCATCATTTCCCACCGGAACGTGGTCAGCCTGGTTAAAGCACACCATTATTTTCCTTTTAGCCCGGCAGACCGCTTATTGGCTGCCGGTTCTCCTGCTTTTGATGCAGCTACTTTCGAATACTGGTCCACCTTATTGAATGGCGGCCAACTGGTTCTGGCGAGTAAAGCAGCATTGATGGACAGCAGTCAATTAAAAGAGATCATCCTCCGGTATGGCGTCAATAAAATGTTCTTTACCACAGGCTGGTTTAACTTATTGGTAGATACCGATATCTCGGTATTCCAGCGGCTCTCGGCAGTGATTGTTGGGGGCGAACGTTTCCCTGCAGCATCAGCAGAAAAACTGAAGGCACATTATCCTGATTTACAGTTGTACAATGGATATGGGCCTACAGAAAATACCACCTTCTCTTTAAGTTATCAGGTCCGGACCGGGCTTTCGGAAATTCCGGTGGGTAAACCGCTGAGCTACCGAAGTGCCTATATCCTCGATGAAAATATGGAAACGGTTCCTATTGGTGTCAGCGGGGAGTTGTATGTTGGAGGTGCAGGACTGGCAGATGGATATTTCCGTCAGCCGGAACTGACATCGAAAACCTTTATCAGGAACCCTTTTGCGGGAGATAAGGGGGTGGATCGTTTATACCGTACCGGAGACCTTGCGCGCTGGCTTCCGGATGGTAATATTGTCTTTGTTGGCAGGAAAGATGATCAGGTGAAAATCAGGGGTTTCCGTGTTGAACCTGCAGAAACAGCAGCAACAATACAACGCTCGGAACTGGTTAAACAAGCGGTTGTGACCACAAGAGCCGATGCTACCGGGATCTTACAATTGCTGGCATACGTTGTTCCTGAGCCCGGTTTTGATAAAGAAACGTTGCTGACCTGGCTGGAAACACAATTGCCTTCAGCTATGGTTCCTTCCCATGTAATGGTCCTGGATCAGATTCCCCTTACTGCAAATGGTAAAACAGATAAGGCTGCATTGCCTGCTCCTGAGCAAACCAAAGGATCGGAAATCGTGCTGCCTCGCAATGAAACGGAGCAACAGCTGGCAGAGGTCTGGATGGAGCTATTGCAAAGGCCACAAATCAGTGTTCATGATGATTTTTTCAGACTGGGTGGACATTCGCTAATGGCCATGCGGGTCATCGCTTATATCAGAAATGAGTGGGATATTAAGCTGTCGCCAACAGTATTTTTTAGTTGTAAAACCATTGCAAGACTCGCTGCACTGATTGATGAATTGCAGGAAGAGGAGTTGGTGCCGGAAGAATTTATCCAGCTGGAGTTGACTCCCGAGGCTGCACTGCCGGTCTCTTTTGGCCAGGAGCGCATGTGGTTTGTGGACCGGCTTCAGGGATCTGTGCAATATCATATTATATTGGCTTTCAGGATCCATGGGGTGTTTGATTTAAATGCTTTACTGAAGTCTTTTAATCATATTCTGAACCGGCATGAGGCGCTACGGACAGTGATCAGAGCGGAGCACGGCTTGCCTTATGCTCATGTGCTGGAAAAGGACAGCTGGAAAGCCGATGTGATCATTGACCACCCCGATGCAGCTGATCGGGAGAAAATTCAGGCGCTCGTAGAAGGGCTGCTGAACAAACCTTTTGATCTTTCAGAGGAACACCCGCTGCGTGCACACCTCATCCGGATTTCCGAAGTGGAACACCTGCTGGCGATTAATGTCCATCACATTGCTGCGGATGGATGGTCGCTGTCGATTCTGTCTGATGAGCTGGTTACAGGTTATCGCGCTTTTGCTGCGGATACCATACCGGAGTTACCTTTATTGCCTTTACAGTATGTCGATTATGCGCGCCGGCAGCGCAATGAGGAGGGTGCTTTGGCTGCTCAGCTCGATTACTGGGCGCAAAAATTGTCAGGAACACCTTCCTTAAACCTGCCTTTGGATTTCAGTCGCCCGGCGATACAGAGTACACGTGGCGATTCCATGGTATTTAAGGTCAATAAAACATTAACTGAACAACTGAAACAGCTTTCCTTACAGGAAGATGTGACTTTATATATGACTTTGCTGGCGGCTTTTAAAGTCTTGCTGCAGCGTTACTGTTCACAGGATGATGTCTGTGTAGGTGCAGCTGTGTCGGGAAGAATGGAACAGCAGCTGGAGGGGCTGATCGGCTTCTTTGTAAACACGCTGGCATTACGTACAGACCTGAGCGGCGATCCGGATTTTCGCAGTGTATTGCAACGGGTAAAAGCCACAACGCTGGAAGCCTACGATCATCAGGAAGCACCTTTTGAAAAAGTGGTTAACCTGGTCACGACAGAACGGGATACCAGTCGCAGTCCTTTATTTCAGGTGGTATTTGTATTGCAGAATACACCGGACATGCCGGAGATGAAGCTGGGGGATGCCTTGATGGAATCGGAATCTCATCGCTATCAAACGAGTCAGTTTGACCTCCATTTTTCTGTTTCTGAGACAGAAGAAGGATTGTCTGCTGAGGTTTCTTATTGTACTGATCTTTTCAAAGCAGGTACAATTTGCAGATTGTTGGACCATTTTTCAACCTTGTTAAGGGCCATCGTGGAAAATCCTGATGCTAAAGTGGCCAATATCACATTGGTTTCTGAGGAGGAACAGGAGCTGATCAAAAACTTCAGTAATGAGAAAGAGCAATATAGGGGACAGGATACCATCGTCTCTCTGTTTAAAGCACAGGTCGCCATCCGGCCGGAAGCCATCGCTGTTCAGTCAGAAACAACAGCACTCACGTTTGCAGCTTTAGACCTGGAATCGGAACGTCTTGCGGCTTATCTGCAGCAGAAGGGCGTCCAGCCGGGAATGTCGGTGCCAGTCTGCATAGACCGTTCTCCTGCATTGATCATTTCGATCCTGGCCTTGCTCAAAGCAGGGGCTGCCTATGTACCGGTAGATCCGGAATATCCTCAGGAAAGGATTAACTTGTTGATTGAGGATCTGAATAGCCCGTTCGCAATGGTCACGGGTAATTATGCCGCGCGGTTTGATGTTCGGGAATTGATTTTAACGGATCAGCTGAGCTTACCTGATGCTACAGTAACCACAGGCTTTAGTGTGGATCATCCGGCTTATATCATGTATACTTCGGGTTCTACAGGCAAGCCAAAAGGAGTGCTGGTTTCGCACCGAAATGTGGTCAGCCTGGTCCAGGCGAAAGATTATTTTCCACTAAACCCTGATGACCGGATCCTTGCTGCCGGTTCTCCGGCTTTTGATGCGACGACTTTTGAATATTGGTCTGCTTTATTGAATGGTGCCCGACTGATCCTGGCGGATAAAGCACAACTGATGGACAGCACACAGTTGAAAAAGATCATCCGCAAATATGGGGTCAATAAAATGTTCTTTACAACCGGATGGTTTAACCTGTTGGTGGATACTGATATTTCAGTATTTGAAACCTTATCGGCGGTTATAGTCGGCGGGGAACGTTTCTCTGCACAACGTGCGGAAACGGTCATCACCCGTTATCCACACTTACAGTTACACAATGGATATGGGCCTACAGAGAACACGACTTTCTCGCTGAGCTATCTGATCAATAGTACGCTTGTTTCAGAAGTCCCGGTAGGCAGGCCGCTGAATTATCGCAGTGCCTATATTCTGGATAAAAGTCAGAAAATTGTGCCTATAGGCGTAACAGGAGAATTGTATGTAGGGGGTGCAGGACTGGCGGATGGATATTTCCACCAACCAGAATTAACGGCCAAAGTTTTTATTCCTCATCCCTTTCTTAAAGACAGTAAGGAACGTTTATATCGCACCGGAGACCTTGCTCGATGGCTTCCTGATGGCAACATCGCATTTGAAGGCAGGGCGGATGATCAGGTCAAGATCAGAGGTTTTCGTGTGGAACCCGGAGAAACAGAAGCTGCAATATTACGGTCTTCGCTGATTAAACAGGTGGTCGTGCTGACAAGGCCGGATGCTACCGGTGTTTTACAGCTCCTGGCCTATGTTGTTCCTGAGCCCGGTTTTAAAGAAGAAACCTTGTTGACCTGGTTAGAAACGCAATTGCCTGCCTATATGATTCCTTCACATATCCTGGTGTTGGATCAGATTCCACTAACGAAAAATGGTAAAATAGATAAACAAGCTTTACCTGCTCCGGAAAATACCGGCGATACTGCAGTGCTGATGCCGCGAAACCAAACGGAACAACGCCTGGCGACGATTTGGATGGAATTGTTGCAAAGATCGGAAATCGGAATTCATGATGACTTTTTCAGACTGGGTGGACATTCGCTGATGGTGATGCGGGTGAGTGCTTTTATCAGAAATGAATGGGGCCTGGAGGTCGCTCCGACAGTTTTGTTTAGCTGTAAAACCATTGCGAGATTGGCATCACATATCAACGAATTGCAGGGAAGAGCAGAAGAAAATCTGCTGGAAGTGATCAGACCGGACGCTTCCGCTGAAGGCCATCTTCCGGTTTCTTTTGGTCAGGAACGCCTTTGGTTTATCGACCGTCTTCATGGTTCTATTCAATATCATATCATTCTGACTTTCAAGATAGATGGTTTGTTTGACCTGAATGCTTTGGTTAGTGCTTTCAATCACATTGTGAACCGCCATGAGGTGTTGCGGACGGTGATCAGACAGGAAGACGGCTTGCCTTATCAGCATATCCTGGAAAAGGATACCTGGAATGCGGAGGTCTTAAATGACCATCCTGCAGTTGCTGAGGAGGAAGGACTTTTACAACTGGTAGATGAACTGGTAACGAGGCCTTTTGTCCTTTCGGAAGAACACATGTTACGTGCACATATCATCCGGATTTCCGAAAGAGAACATTTCCTGGCGGTCAATATTCATCACATTGCGGCAGACGGATGGTCGATGTCTATCCTGGCAAAAGAACTGTATGAAGGTTACCAGGCTTACGCGGCGGCGAGTATCCCTGAATTTACAAGTTTGCCGATCCAGTATGGTGATTATGCCCGCTGGCAGCGCAACAGGGAAGCGATATTGGCGCCTAAGCTGGATTACTGGCAGCGAAAACTGTCGGGAACAGCATTGTTGAATTTGCCGACGGATTTTGGACGCTCAGCGATGCAGAGTGTGCGTGGGGAGACGATGAAATTAAAGATCAGCAAGACGCTGACAGAACAGTTGAAAGCGTTCTCTATACAGGAAGACGTGACGCTGTATATGACTTTACTTGCTGCATTTAAAGTCTTGCTGCAGCGTTATTGTTCGCAGGATGACATCTGTGTTGGTGGTGCCATTTCAGGAAGAATGCAGCAGGAAATGGAGGGCCTGATCGGTTTCTTCGTGAATACACTGGCATTGCGGACCGATCTGAGTGGTGATCCGGATTTTCTGGAGGTCCTGCAAAGGGTCAAAACAACCACCCTGGAGGCCTATGATCATCAGGAGGCGCCATTTGAAAAAGTGGTGAAACTCGTGATGGGAGAGCGGGATACGAGCCGGAACCCTTTGTTTCAGGTCGTATTTGTCTTGCAAAACGCACCGGAGATGCCTGCGATGAAGCTGGGTGAGGCGCTGATGGAAAGAAAGTCGAGTCATTACCGGACGAGTCAGTTTGACCTCCATTTCTCTGTCTTTGAAACTCCGGAAGGTCTGTATGCGGATGTCGCTTATTGTAGTGACCTTTTCAGGGAATCGACGATTCGCAGGTTAACAGGGCATTTTGAACAGCTGTTAAAGGCGATCGTAACCAATCCTCAGCTTAAAGTCGCGGATATTCCAATGATGGGCGCAGAAGAAAGCCATCAGCTGCTGCATGATTTTAGTGGCATTGAAGCAGCGTATCCTATGGAAGAGACGATTGTCAGCCTTTTTCAAAAACAGGTGGGCCGTACACCGGAAAGAATCGCTTTAACGTTTGAAAAACAACAATTGAATTATAAGGACCTGGATCGCCGCTCTGATGCACTGGCCAGAAGGCTTAGACAAGAGGGCGTTACGGAGGGAAGCCTGGTGCCGATCTGTACTGGTCATAGTATAGAAATGATGATCGGGATCCTGGGGATTTTAAAGGCCGGAGGGGTGTATGTTCCGGTAGATCCTGAGTATCCGCAGGACAGGATTCGTTTTATGCTGGAAGATACCGCCGCTCCGTTGATCCTTGTCCTGGAGCATACGGTTTCGGTGATAGAGGCACTGAGTACTGCAAGGTTAATCTGCCTGTCTGAGGATTGGGCAGAGCCGGAAAATGGGGCGGTGTTACCGGTATGTAAACCGGAGCAGGCGGCCTATATTATTTATACTTCCGGTTCCACAGGACGCCCTAAAGGTGTGATCATTCCTCACCGGAATGTAGTTCGACTATTCATGACTTCCGTACCGCTGTATGATTTCAATGAGCAGGATGTCTGGACGATGTTCCATTCTTATTGTTTTGATTTTTCTGTCTGGGAGATGTATGGTGCCTTATTTTATGGAGGCAGAATGGTGATTGTACCACGTTCTATGGCAAGAGATACGATTGCTTTCGCTGCGTTGCTGCGGACAGAAGGGGTGACGGTACTTAACCAGACGCCTTCGGCTTTTTATGTTTTACAGGAGTACCTTCAGGGCAGCCCGATGCCGCTTTCGCTTCGCTACGTCATCTTTGGCGGAGAGGCTTTACATCCATCACGTTTAAAAGCATGGAATGGATGGTATCCGGAATGCAAGCTGATCAATATGTATGGCATCACGGAAACGACGGTACATGTCACCTTCCAGGAGATTGGGGAGGAAGAAATGAATAGCGGCGGCAGTAAAATAGGAAAACCCATCCCTACATTGTCTGCTTATATCCTGGATGCAAGGTTGCAACCTGTACCTATAGGTGTTCCGGGCGAGCTGTTTATTGCGGGTGCTGGTGTAGCCAGTGGATACCTCAATAGAGAAGAGCTGACCAGGGAACGTTTTATTCCCCATCCTTTTAGTGATGATCCGGAAGAAAAAATCTATAGAACCGGAGATTTGGGGCGATGGATGGAAGATGGCAGCATAGAATATCTCGGCCGGATCGATTCCCAGGTTAAAATAAGGGGCTATCGGATAGAACCGGGAGAGATAGAGCATGCCCTGAACAGGTTGCCTCAGGTGGCAGAAAATTGTGTGGTACTGAAAGCTTCAGGTGCGCATGATAAGAAATTGGTTTGCTATTATGTACCGGATCAGGATCGGCTGAAGGAGCTGGAACAAAGTCTGTACGAAGACCAGGTGAACAATTGGAAGGTCTTGTATGAGGATACCTATGGCAACTCGGAACCGGATACAGGAGAGGAAGAGTTTAACATTGCGGGCTGGAATGATTCCTTTACCGGAGGAGCGATTCCTGCAGCAGATATGCAGGCATGGCTGGATGATATTGCCCAGGTGATCTTATCGCAGCAACCTGAACATGTGCTGGAGATTGGTTGCGGTACGGGGATGATTTACTACCAGTTGGCTCCGCACATCAGCAGCTATGCAGGGGTAGACCTTTCAGAAGTTTCTGTTGCACAGATCAGGCGTCATGTGAGCCAACATCCTGCACAATTTCCGGATACGCATCTGCGGTCCTGTGGAGCGCATGAGGTAAAACCTGATGAAATGGAAAAAACAGATACGGTGATCATGAATTCCGTAATTCAGTATTTCCCGGGAGAGGATTACCTGACGAGAATCATCGCAGATAATATTGTTCGCCTGGAAGGTTCCGGAAGAATTATCCTGGGGGATGTAAGGGATTACAGATTGCTGTATGCGTTTAAGTCACGTCTTTCCCTGGCAAAATTACAGGAGCGCGCAGCGGTTACGGAATTCAGCTGGCTGGTGGATCAGGAAATGATGAAGGAGGAAGAGCTTTGCTTTACACCTGATTATTTCTATCAGCTTCCGGAGCAGTTTCCCGAAATCAGTCATGTGGAAATCCGATGGAAGGAAGGGGATTATGTGAATGAGCTCAGTCTTTACCGCTTCACGGTGATACTACATATCGGACTGGAGAAAGCGGTGTCGGAACGCTCATGGTCGGAATGGGGCGACTTAAAAGAGTCTGCAGATCAGCTCTTTGAAAATCTTCCTCCGGTCATTGCCATCAGCGGAATTCCGAATCCACGTTTATGGAAAGAACGCCAGCTGCTGCAAGGACTGAGGGATCATACTGCGGTTAATGTAAGGGACTTAATCCGTGCTGTGGAACAACCGGACGAAGAAAATGAAAAAGTGACGCAATTGCTGAAGACCGCAAAACAAGCGGGGTATCAGGTCCGGATGATGCCTGCAAAAGATCCGATGCAGATGGAACTTCTTTTGGAGCTAAATCCGGCAGGAGATTTTGTAATGCCTTTATATCAGGCAGACCGGGATTTTCCTTTTACCAATATCCCTTTGTTTCCGGACATTACGGCTATTTTACAGAAAGAAATCAGACAGGATTTATCTGTGGTGATTCCGGATTATATGGTGCCAACAGACCTGATTGCTTTACAGCGCATACCGGTAACGGGCAATGGCAAGGCAGACCGGGGATTCCTATCCCGTCTGGAAGATCAGCAATGGAAACATCATGCGGAATATCAAGCGCCCTCAACCGAGAGAGAAGAGCTGTTGGCCAATATCTGGATGGAGATACTGGGGGTAGACCGGGTAGGTGTAAAGGACAATTTCTTTGAGCTTGGCGGCGATTCTATCCGTGTGGTAAAGGTTGCTGCAAGAATCAGAAAGCTGACGGGAATGGAAGTCAGCGTCGCGGATATCTATCGTTCAGGAACGATCCTGGAACTGGCAGAATTGCTGGCTTCACATGCAGGGAATGAAGGGTCGGTTACTTCGGCGCTGCAACAGGAACTGAAGGAAATAGAGGCGGAGTTTATGCCAATGCTGTCCGGAAGGGCAACATTGGAAGCGGTTTATCCAATGAGCGATATTCAATGTGGCATGATTTACGCGTCTTTGCGTGATCCGGAATCAGCGGTCTATCATGATCAATTTCTCTATCCGGTAGCCCGTTCCCTGGACCCTTCCTTGTTTGAACAGGCACTGCGCATGATCGTCGCGAAACATGAAATATTGAGGACTACCTTTCATCCCAACCTCCATGAACAGGGATTGCAGGCAGTCCATAAAAATATACCGGTGAAAGTGAAGGTTTTAGAGAGGTTAAACAGCACTGCGGAAGTGCTGAAACCTTACCTCAGAGCATACCTGAAGGAGGAACGCGAAAGGCCTTTTGATCTGGAGCATGGGCCACTATGGCGTGCAACATTGCTGAACTGGCAGGAAGGAACAGTATTTGTCTTGCAGTTCCACCACGCTATCCTCGATGGATGGAGTGTGGCAGCCTTCAATACAGAACTTTTTAACTTGTATCTGCAGTTGGATAAAAACCCGGAAACTCAACCGTTAACCCGCCTGAAAGGAAGCTACCGTGATTTCGTCCTGCAAAATATGATGGGTAGAAAAACAAACTTGAACCATGATTTCTGGAAAAAGGAAATGGAAGATCACCAGCGACTGGACTTGTTTACTACAGAAGAAAAGCAGGATGATCTGATCGCAAGTTATACGAAGGAGATGCTGGATAGTTTGAAAAACCTGGCCAAAGAACATCGGCTTTCCCTTAAAGGGGTCTTCCTTGGTGCCACCCTTTATACGATCGGAATGCTGAGCCATCAGCGGAGGCTAACGATCGGACTGGTCACGAACAACAGACCAGTGGTAGAAGACGGAGATCAGTTGCTGGGATGCTTCCTGAATACCATTCCTTTTGTATTCGAGATGCCGGATGGGAAAGAAAGCTGGGAGGCCTATTTTAGAAGGATCGAGGATAAATTACAGTTGCTGAAATCATATGACCTGACCTCACTCTCAGAGATTGCAAGGATCAATACCGCTTCTGCTCCACAGGAAAACCCTTTCTTTGACCTCATCTTCAATTTTATAAATTTCCATATTTATGATGAACTGGAAGAAGAACTGATGGACGTTTCCCTTGCTCAGCAATGGCTGGCCAGTGTAAGCTATGGGCTTTCCAATACCTTTCTGGATTGCTCGGTGAGCCTTACCGGCGATACCATGGCAGTGGTCTTCTCTCAGGGACGAAAACTGCAAAGTGGAAAAACACTGAAAGATGTGCAGCACTATTTTGACCATGTGCTGGATTGCTTCCGTCACCGGTTAACAGACCGGATCAGCAAACAATCTTTTCTGCCTGCCAGAGAACAGCTCCTGCTGCTGCATGAATGGAATGATACGCTCTCAGCCTTCCCGCGTGAAAGCACTTTGATTTCCTGTTTTGAGGAAGCGGCCTTGCGTTATCCTGAGCGGATTGCGCTGGTCACGGCAACTAAATCCTATACGTACAGGGAGTTGCAGGAATGGTCAGCCCGTCTGGCCACAAAGTTGATTCATGCTGGTGTGAAGCCCGGAACGTTTGTCCTCCTGCATGCAGACAGGTCAGCGGATACGGTGGCCGGAATACTGGCGATCATGAAGGCTGCTGCGGCTTATGTACCACTGGATCCGAACATCCCGGCAGCGCGACTGATGGGAATACTGGAAGATACAAAGGCGGAGTTTATACTTGGTCGCATGAAGGTCGATTTGCCGCTTCCTTCGGATGAACTGAGCTGGATCGGTACGGAAGTAGCAGGGGAAGCGGAGGCTTCCTTATTTCCTGATCTTTCTTCATCTTTGGATGCCTATGTGATTTATACTTCCGGTTCTACGGGACGGCCGAAAGGAGTGCCTGTAAAACATCGGGCGGTGTTGAACCTGATCTGGCATTATGCACCGGAGATCGGCTTTACAATAGACGAACGTGTATTGCAGTTTTATAGTTTCAGTTTTGATGCTTCTGTCCAGCTTATATTTCTGCCTTTAATTCATGGGGCGGCATTGCTGATCCCGGAGCAGGAAGCTTTACAGGATCCGGATCTCTTCAGAAAGATGCTGGAAGCGCAGAGCATCAGTCACCTGGACCTCACTCCGGGCTTCCTTCAAAGTCTGGGAAGGGAAGCCTTGTCCGGCAGCCTGAAACGAATGGTGGTTGGAGGAGAAGAATGCCCGCCTGAACTTGCGGCGTATTGGGGAAATCAGCTGGATTTTTGCAATGAATATGGACCTACCGAAACTACGATTGTAGCCACGCGTTATCGCTATCATGAAGCAGCAAATGGAAAGCGCCTGTCCATTGGAAAACCCATTCCAAACACCAGAATTTACATTCTTGACGAAGGCTTGCAGTTGTTGCCGGCCGGAGTAGCTGGAGAAATCTGTATCAGTGGGGAAGGCGTATCTTCCGGATACCTCAACCGCCCGGAACAAAATTTAATACATTTTATTGCGGATGTGTTTAGTGAAGATCCGGAAGCAAAGATGTACCGTACAGGTGATCTTGGCCGATGGCTTCCGGATGGTTCGCTTGAATACCTTGGACGAGCAGATGATCAGGTGAAAATTCGTGGTTATCGTATAGAACCGGCAGAGGTAGAAGCGATCCTGTTACAACAAGACAGTGTTCAGCAAGCCGCAGTGGTGGTTCATACGGATGATGTTGGAGAGAAACGTTTGCTGGCTTACCTTGTTCCTGCACCAAACACCTCCTTAGCAGTGATTGAAGCCTCCCTACGGGAACGCCTGCCTGCTTATATGATGCCTGCCCATATTTTTTTAGTGGAGGAGTTGCCGGTAACGATATCGGGGAAAATAGACCGGCGTTTGCTCGCCTCGTCGGGTTTGCCTTTAGCAAATGCACCGGAACCTGTTGCACCTTCAAATGAAAGGGAAAGTTTGCTGTTGGAAATATGGCAACAGGTATTGGGACTAAAACGCATAAGCATCGATGACGACTTTTTCTTGCTTGGCGGACACTCCCTGAATACCTTACGCCTGCTCGGCAGAATCCGTCAGGCTGGATATGAGGTTCAGTTGCAGGAAATCCTGAGTCACAGTACAATTGCCAGACAGGCCATTTTGCTCCATGACCGGAAGATGGATGAAGCAGTACTTTCTTTAAGAAAATCCGTAAATGAGCATGTGTTGTTATTGAACAATAGCCAACAGGAAAGGAATGTCTTTTTACTACCCGGATCTACGGGAAATTGCGACAGTTACGATGAGCTGGCCAATGCACTCTCGGATAAAGTAAAAGTCTACGGGATCCAGATGATGGGATTGCTGGAAGGAGAAAAACCCCTGCAGCGTATGGAGGAAATTGCGGCATTGCAACTTTCCTGGATCCGGGAAATTCAACCCAAAGGGCCTTATCGCTTTATCGGGCATTCCTTTGGAGGTCAGGTTTTATATGAAATGACCAAACAGCTGGAAGATTTAGGTGAAGAGGTAGATGTGGCCATTATGCTGGATGTCGCAACTGAGTTAAGAGGAGCGCAGGAACCGGAAACTTTTGAGGTCAGCGAGGTCATGGATTTCGTATTGCTATCGCTCGAAAAGTACGACATGCTGGGCTTAATGAAGCCTTCATTCCCGGATAAATTGCGGCCTGAAATCGAGAACCTGGCTGCACAAAAAGCTATTCCTTGTCTGACTGATTTGCTGAAAGATCAGGTTGCCCTGCAAAGGGAAGATACCACGCTGGTTTTTAGGGTCATGGACCTGCACCTGGCCAATATGTTATTGCCTTACCGCATTTCGGGTAAAGTGAAAGCACCTTTAACGATTGTAAAAGCCAGCGTTAACCCATTGGAGAATGTCCATGAAGCATTGGGTTGGCAGGATCATGCGAACTCGGTAACGGTGATGAGCACTTCCGGTGATCACTTCAGCATGCTTCGTGATGCCTTTGCGCAGGAACTTGGTGATGCTTTGAAAGCAGTATTCGCATCGACGGAAGAAACGCTGATTTGATGAATTGTTGCTTCAATAGAAAAACCCTGGAGAAATTCAGGGTTTTTTCTTTATAAGGGACAGCACTATAAATGCGCTAAACTTTAACAGACTGGAGAAGAATTGCGAAACGTAAAACAAACTGATCCCATTGGCTTCCTGGTTCAATGTTGCAATTAATGGAAATATGGTCAGAATCGTTGCCAATAAAATGACCCATTTGATCCAGTCTTTTCCGATAAAGGCAAAGTATCCGAAGGTTAGGAACATCAAAGCCATTTCAGCAGTAACGGTCAGGTCAAAATTGGGGCTTTTACCCCATTGAATGAATCCGCTAACCACATCAACAGTGATGGCTGCAAAAATTAAATAGGCTGAAAGTTTATAGTTTGGGTGTATCTGATCGTCCATTAGTATTGAAAAAGCCGCAAGATAGCATTAATAAAAAAATTGATTGTATGCTACTAACATAACATTAAACAATTTTAGCATATCGCTGATTATATCATGCAAAGCATTTAGTTTTATTCTTCCTCAGTTGGTAATATGATCACAAATGAAACCTGAATATAAAATGAGAAAAATCACTTTATCTTTTATCCTGATGCTCAGTACGGCAACGTCGATCTTCGCTCAGGAATCTAAGCCTTATGAAGGGGTTCCCGGTTGGGCGGAAACCAAAGACCAGCGACTCAAATGGTTTAGGGAAGCCCGGTTTGGCCTCTTTATCCACTGGGGCTTATACAGCGCCGCCGGTGGTTCCTGGAATGGCAAGGTATACCCTCAGCACTATGCAGAATGGATCGAAACCTGGGCTAATGTTCCGAGCAAGGAATATAGCGAAACATTGAAGCCTAAATTTACAGCGGCAAAGTTTAAACCGGAAGCATGGGCAGCACTGGCAAAAGAAGCAGGAATGAAATATATGGTGATCACCTCCAGACATCATGAAGGCTTTAGCATTTTCAATAGTAAAGCTCCTTATTCCCTGAATAATCCGGTAACGGGAGGAACGAACATCTCTCCGAAAGGAAGAGATTTATATGGAGAAACGGTTGCTGCTTTTAAAAAGGCAGGACTGAAAACCGGTGCCTACTATTCTTTGCTGGACTGGCAGCATCCTGATTCTTACCATACTTTTCAAAATAATCCACGTGTTCCGGGAACTAAGCCGAATCATGAGGTTTACAAGAATTACCTGTACGATCAGGTGAAAGAGCTGGCACAGAATTATGGTAAAATGGATGTGCTATGGCTGGATTTCAGCGGAAAAGATACTCAGGGTGAAACTTGGGGAACCAAACGCATCCTGACAGATCTCATCAAATGGCAGCCAGGTATTATCGTAAATAATCGTTTCTGGGAGGGCTTGGAGAACAAAAACGGAGATATTGGTACACCTGAGAAATATGTCCCACCAGCAGGTTTGCCGGGAATGGATTGGGAAGTGAGCCATACCATGAACGAAAGTTATGGTTATAGTGCCCATGATCAAAACTGGAAATCTTATGATAAGATGATGAACCTGTTTTTAGAAACCGTAAGTAAAGGAGGAAACTTCTTGTTAAATATTGGTCCGGATGGGGAAGGACAGATTCCTGAACAAGGTGTAAAGATCCTGAAAGAAATAGGCGCATGGATGAAGGTAAATAACGAAGCGGTATATGGAACAACGGCCAGCCCGTTTCCATCACTGGATTGGGGTTATGCGACACAGAAACCCGGAAAGTTATACCTGGAAGTTTTTAATCCTCCTGTAAACGGAGTGTTGGATGTTCCTTTGTCCAGCGGCATTAGCAAAGCTTATATTTTAGGGAATAAAGGAAAAGCATTGTTGGTTAAAACGGCGGCGAACGGCAAGACGATCCAGCTTCCTGCTGATTTCTCCGGGCCGAAACCAATGGTCATCGTCGCAGAGATCAAAGGTCTGCCTGTCGTACTGACCCAACAACTGAGCTCGCTGAAAGATGGAAGTATTGTGCTGAATGCGAATAACGCTAAACTGACGGGTACCGGCGGTATTAAGTTAAAAGGAGCATCGACTCATGATCCAAACAGACCAAATACCATTGCTTTCTGGACAAATAAAAATGATTATGCGTATTGGGATTTGAAAATTCAGAAACCAGGAAAGTATAAAGTAATGGTCAATTATTTCGCATCAGCTAATGCAGCTGGAACACTTCAGTTTAACCTTGAAAATAATGCACTTAATTATAGCATTCCGGCTGAAAATAGTGCTGGTTTTAAGGAGGTTGAGGCAGGAATGATCGAGGTTTCGCAACAGGCGATAGGAGCAGCCTCGCTAAGATTGGAGCTAAAGGCAACAGGGATCACTGGCAAGTCTATGCCGGAGATCAGCAGCATTACGTTGAAGCCGATTTAATCGGTAAAAATAAGATAGTAAACCCCGGTTGACTCAGTCAGCCGGGGTTTTATGTTTTGGATTTAAGGGTATTATAAAGCAATCTTTTGTTGTACTTTTGCCGGCAAAGAACAGATTATGGAAGCGACTGAACTAAGAATTGGGAATTATACATTGGATCATGGTCATCCTGAGCAAATACCTTATGGATCTGATATTGATTCTGCGGGATTGATGGAGCCGATCTTGTTAACGGAAGATTGGGTGATCAAGTTTGGTTTCGAACGCTTTGAATTTGAATATGAAGAGGGGATTGAGGTCACTTATGTATTAGAAAAAAAGAACGGTCATCAGTTCGTGTTAAGTGACACGCTCCAACCTATGGATGGGGAAATTGCCATGCTGGATTATAAGTTGCAATATGTGCACCAGATTCAGAACCTCTATTTTGCATTAACAAATGAAGAGTTAACAGTCAAAGGTTAACTATATTTACCGATAATTTCCGGATAAACCGAATGCTGAACTTTCAATAAAACAGATTGTTTTTTCGTGTATATTGCTTTTAACTAATGAATAGTTTTTTATGAGCCTTAACACGAAAAAGCTTTTACTTTCTTTACTGATGGTATCGGCCATCAACTTCTCTTACGCTCAAAAGGTGGTAACAAATCACTATCCCTGGTTTCAATTTCAATGGTTAAGCAGTAAAATAAGCGGTAAATATTATCAGAAACTAGCAATGGCTATCCCTGTATCCTTTAATGATAGAAAAGGTAATATGCTGTTGCAGTTTGACCTGGGAAGCGATGGAACATCGATGTATGAGAATAGTCTGGCCAGCTATTACGATTCTATGGAAGAAGTTAAAGCGTTGTTGCCTGCTAAACTCGATACCGGCAGGTCTTCTGCAGGACTGTTACATGCCTCCTTAAATCCACTTAGCCTGAAAATAGGGCCTAATACCAAAACCGATGTAGGTATCTTCCTCAATTATGGAGCTAAGATTGCTAAAGATTCGCTGCTTAGCGGAAAGAAAAATCTCGTTGGTACCCTTGGTGCAGATTTCAGTAGAGATAAAGTGTTAATTATTGATTATGTAGGTACGAGGATGTGTCTGTTGGATAGCCTCGATAACCAGCTGAAAAAGGAGATTGATTTCGTCGATTGTAAATTACAAAAGGGAAGGATGTTGCTTCCTCTTAAAGTTGCAGATCAGACGAAATGGGTATTGTTTGATACGGGGGCGAGTTTGTTTGACCTGGGAACAAGCAAAGAAAACTGGCTGCAGCTCTCCACAACTAAACTTCCCATCGACTCCCTTGTGGCAGGTTCCTGGGGTAAAAAGACAAATTTTTATAAAGGAATGATCAAATCAAAAGTCTACCTGGGCAAGGCACAGTTAAAAAATCCTTCTGCATGGTATTCCGACAATCAGCTCCTGGAAGATTTTTATAAGTCGGAAGCGCTTTTCGCTCTGGTCGGAAATTCCCTTTTTTTTGAGGATATCGTTGTTATTGATTTTAAGAATGCAAAGTTTGGAATTGTAAAGAAAAACCAGCTTTTATGATAAAAAAGATTTTAACAACGGGGATGGAATCCTATTGATGTTCTGATGTCTTATTATACTGCCAAAGTACGTTGATGATTTTCCATTCTCCATTCGTCTTCACGATGTGCATATAATCAAACCATTCGTCGGCAATTAATTTTACGGATGCGGTTAATGCAGATACATCCAGTAGCTTAATTTCTTTCTTTGGCGTTTTTGGAAACTTATCTCCAGCAGTATTATAGGTTTCTGCAAGAATCACCAGATTTTCAGCTGAATATTCAGAAACAAAGTCTTTTTGTGTTTTCTTGTTTTTGAAAACCGATCTTTTGACTACCCGGGGATGTAATGCTTCCTGCATTTGTTTAGGATTTGGCGTATGTTGAGACTCAATATAAGCAAGTGCTACTCTTTTGATGTCCAGTGTGTCCTGCCTGGTCTGCGCTTGAACTTTCAACGTGCCCATCACAATGAGTACGAAAAGAAAGGGGATTAACTTCATAAATAGATTTAAGTTGGCGTTTCGGATTAATTGCTTAGCTAAATATAGCTAATTCTTACAATCCAGCCGTAGGGTAAATCGGCTTATTTTGGCATCAGAGCGTAATCGGGTATCAATGTTGTTGCAGTAAGTTAAAGGATAAATATTATTTTATTTAATTGCTTTGAATCGATATATTTGAGTTAAAGTAAATCTGTATGAAAAAAATTATCATTGCTTTCGTTGTCATCTTTATTGCCAATCTGGGTTGTAAAAAAATATCAAATACAGATGGTCTTTGTGCCTGTTCTCCCATTCAATATCCAGGTATTTCTCTCGTGATTAAAAATGCAGCTAATCTGGATTTATTGAATCCAGCTAATAAAGAAGCTTATGCGCTGAGTCAGATTAAATTATTTCAAAAGGATGATAAAGGGGGAGAGAAGCAAGTGAGCTTTTTCCTTCGCCCAACATTTAGTTATGGCTCAGAAAAGTTCAATTATTATCAGCTGTATTCTGAAGAAATGATTGCTTTAGCGAGGACTAAGCAACCAATTTTTTATCTGAAATTGGGCGATGGAACTCCTTATGAGCTTAATCTGGAATTGAAGGAAGGTATGCCTGATGCCGGGAAATTATTAATTGATAAAAAGGAAGCACCTAAGGAAACAGGTGAGCTTGCAAAATATAATGCCAGCATTTTCTACCTAAACCTTTAATTTTTTTAGCAATTGGTCTTGTAACGAACTGATCATGTGTTTAATTTCCATCAAATCAGTTTCCTGTTCCGGAATCTCCTGACTCTGGTAACTATGAAACTGCCACAATTCCAATACTTCAGCAACAGGTACACGATAAGGCTGGAATAACTTGTTTAAAGATTCCAGGAGTATGGTTCCTTCCTTTTCAATCGTCAGCTGCTTGAATACAAAATCCTGTTCTCCTTTCAATATAACAATGCATAGACTGCGGGCTTTTAACTGTTGCCAGTCGGCTACAAATCTACAGATCACCTCAGCACCTTCCGGAATTGGTAACATCGAAGCTCCTGTGGTGGGGAACATCCGGAAAGTACCGGATTCAGGGAGATTGGGCAGGGAAAATCTGGGCAAAGAAGCCAGGAATTCAGGGTCCTTGTAGCCGGCCTGATAACCGGCCTTCGCCTTTACAGGGATATATTCCATATTTTCTTTGTTGTCCTTATCCACCGTGATCGCCAATACGCGGAGGTTGCCTCCCTGCAAATAAATATCAGTTCCAGCCTCTAATTCCCGGAGCTTGAGTTCTGAAATCCTGGAAAGCTCCACTTTCAGGAGGCTGTCTATACTGATCTTAAAAGTATTTGAACAATTGATAAGGTCCTCCGGCTGGGGGGCTTTAGTCTGCCCGCTTTCCAGCGCATTGAGCTTAGAACGGCCTATGCCCAGGCTTTCTGCCATCATTTCCTGGCTCAGTTTCTTCCTTTCCCTGAGGAACTTAATATTGGCAGAAAAAAAAACTTTTTGAGTATCCATTTTGTATTGTTATTATTAGTGTCAAATATTTGACACTGATCGTGTCAAATGTAGTAATTTTAAAATTAATTGTAATGGAAGAAGCGGCGAATAAAAATGATATCATTGAAAAACTGAAAAAGGAGATCCTTTTAATGCAGGGATTCTCTGCGGTTTTAGATCATGGACGCCTGGATATTGGCCTTGGGCCAATGGAAAAAGCTTTTCCTAACCATATTTTTCCGACCGCTGCAGTACATGAATTTGTGAGTACCCATCCCGCAGCTGCAGCAGCCACCACAGGTTTTATGGCTGGTCTGATCAGCCATTTAATGAAAACGGAAGGCACTTGCCTTTGGGTCGGGACGCGGCGTCAGCTTTTTCCACCTGGCCTGAAAGCTTTCGGGATCTCTCCAGACCGGGTGATTTTTATAGACCTGCAACGCGAACGGGATGTCCTTTGGGCAATCGAAGAATCCCTGAAATGCAGCGCGGTAACTGCAGTAGTTGCCGAACTTAAAGAAATTAGCCTTACTGAATCCCGGCGACTACAACTTGCCGTAGAAAAAAGCCGGGTTACAGGTTTTCTGCACCGCTGCAATCCTCAAAAAATAAACCATATTGCCTCTGTTTCCCGCTGGGAAATTAGTCCAATCATCAGTCATCTGGAAGCGGGTGTTCCGGGGGTAGGCTATCCCCGCTGGAATGTAGAACTGCAAAAGATCCGCAACGGTAAACCCGGAAGTTGGCAGTTGGAATGGTCGGCAGGGCGATTTAGCCATTTGGAAACTGCAGCAACCCCAAACACTTTGATTCAGCAAACAGGATAGTATGCCAAGGCGATACCTTACGATATGGTTCCGTCATTTAACGACGGATCAACTCGCTATCCGCAAACCGGAGCTGAAAGGGGAGCCTTTTGTACTGGCCGCTGCCGAACGCGGACGAATGGTGGTAAAGGCCTGTAGTGCTGCTGCCAGGGAGAAAGGAGTGGAAGCAGGAATGGTCCTGGCTGATGCAAGGGCCCTAATTCCCAAACTGGAGGTGCTGGATGACCATCCGCTCAGGGGTGAAAGATTGCTTCGGGCCCTGGCCGAATGGAGTTTGAGGTATACGCCGATTGCAGCTGTTGATTTACCGGATGGCCTGATTCTCGACATTAGTGGTTGCGCACACCTTTGGGGTGGCGAAGAACCATACCTCAATGATATTTTAAGCAAGCTCCGTAAACCGGGTTATGAAGTCCGGGCGGCCATAGCAGATACAATAGGCGCCTCCTGGGCAGTATCCCGCTTCGGACAAAGCAGTCCGGTGATTGAGCCGGGAGCGCATGTTGATGCCTTGCAGTCTTTACCACCAGCGGCATTGCGACTGGAAGCAACTGTGCTGGACCGCCTGCAGAAGTTGGGCCTGTATCAGATCCGGAGTTTCATCAATATGCCTCAAAGGGTGCTGCGCAGGCGTTTCGGACAGGATTTGCTAAACAGGCTGGATCAGGCTTTAGGCTTGGTGTCAGAGCCGATAACGCCCATCCAGGCCATCGTTCCCTACCAGGAAGCACTTCCATCCCTGGAGCCGATCCGTACGGCCACGGGCATTGAAATCGCCTTGCGGAAGCTGTTGGAAATCCTTTGTCAGCGGTTGTTTCGCGAAGGTAAGGGAATGAGGAAAGGGGTGTTTAAAGGTTACCGGATCGATGGAAAGCTTCAGCAGATAGAAATCGGAACAAATGAACCGGTGAGAAATGTAGGCCATTTATTTAAGCTATTCGAGCTGAAGGTCGCTACGATTGCGCCGGGATTGGGAATAGACTTGTTTGTTTTGGAAGCACCTGTGGTGGAAGAACTTTCCATCCAACAGGAAAGCCTTTGGGCAGCGAGTAACCAGGAGCACCTGGCCATCGCAGGTCTGCTGGACAAGATTGCAGGGCGATTTGGTGCGAATACCATACACCGCTACCTGCCTGATCAGCACCATTGGCCGGAACGCTCTATCCGGGAAGCCAAAAGTTTACAGGAAAAACCGGCCATCGCCTGGCCGGAGGATCAACCCCGGCCACTCTGCTTATTGCCCCAACCGGAGCGAATCCAGGTCACCTCGCCAATTCCTGATTATCCACCCATGCTGTTTATCTATAAGGGAAAGGTTCATAAAATCAGAAAGGCAGATGGCCCGGAAAGAATAGAGCGGGAATGGTGGATTGAACAAGGGCTGGTCAGAGATTATTATCGGGTAGAGGATGAGCAGGGGGCACGTTACTGGGTATTCCGATCGGGTCATTATCATGATGGCCAGCCAGAATGGTTTATACATGGTTTTTTTGCTTAAAGAAGAGAGAGATGAGTTATACAGAATTACAGGTAACCACAAATTTTAGTTTCTTAAGGGGGGCTTCGCATCCTGAAGAAATGATCGTGCAGGCCGTATCGCTTGGCTATAGTGCGATTGCGATTACCGACCACAATACGCTTGCGGGGATTGTCAGAGGGCATGCCGCTGCCAAGGCAAATGGCATCAGGATCATTCCTGCCTGCAGGCTTGACCTGGTAGATGGCCCAAGCCTGTTGGCTTATCCGACAGATCAGCCAGCCTATGCCCGTTTGTCTACCTTACTCTCCACAGGCAACCTGCGGACAGAAAAAGGCAAATGTGAATTGTATAAAGCAGATGTTTATCATTTTTCAGAAGGCATCAAATTCATCACTGTGCCTCCGGCTAAATTAAATGGAGAGTTCGATTTAGATGTGGAGTTTAAAGCTGCGTTAAAGGAATATAAAGAAGCATTTGGAATCAACCTTTATCTGGGTGCCTGCTTTTCCTATCGGGGTGATGATGCGAAAAAGTTGTATCGGATTTCGGAGCTTGCAGATCAGATCGGAGTAGCGATGGTGGCCACGAATGATGTGCATTTTCATCATCCTGACCGGCGTGAGCTTCAGGACATCGTGACCTGTGTAAGGGAAAAATGTACGATCTATAACGCGGGCTATCACCTGTATCAGAATGCGGAAAGGTACCTGAAGACTGCTGCCGAAATGGAGCGTTTATTCAGGCAATATCCGGATGCGATCAGACGGAGTCAGGAAATCGCGGAAGCCTGTCAGTTTTCCCTTGACCAGCTGAAATATGTCTATCCGGAAGAAATTACAACTGAAGGACGTAACCCACTGGAAGAATTAACCCACCTGGCCTGGAAAGGGGCAAAGGATTTTTTTGGAGAAGAGCTGCCGGAGAAAATTACGACGGCTATTGAGTATGAGCTGAAATTTATAGAAGAAATGGATTATGCGGCCTATTTCCTCACGGTATATGATATTGTTCGGTTTGCAAGGGAACAAAATATCCTGTGTCAGGGCAGAGGATCTGCTGCGAATTCAACGGTCTGCTTCTGTCTGGGCATCACCTCGGTAAATCCTACTAAATTTGAATTGCTTTTTGAACGCTTTATCTCTTCTGCGCGCAATGAACCGCCGGATATTGATGTGGATTTTGAACACGAACGGAGGGAAGAAGTGATCCAGTATATTTATAATAAATATGGGCGTGACCGTGCGGCCATTGTAGCCACGGTTACCCAGCTCCACCGGAAAGGAGCCCTGCGTGATGTGGCAAAAGCAATGGGGCTGTCTGTAGATGCGGTAGACCGGCTTTCTAAATCGATGTGGGAATTTACAGACGAATGGCTGGAGGGCAAAGTGGCCTCTGATCATGGATTTAGCCATGATGACCCACACCTGATGAAGATCCTGCAGCTGACACAGCAGTTTATCGGTTTCCCCCGCCAGCTGGGGCAGCATACGGGTGGTTTTGTAATCACCAGGGGGAAGCTGAGCGAGCTTTGTCCGATTCTGAATGCACGTATGGAAAACAGAACCTGTATTGAATGGAACAAGGATGATATCGATGCCCTGGGCTTCCTTAAAATAGATGTCCTGGCATTGGGCATGCTGACCTGTATCCGAAAGGCCTTTGACCTGGCGAAACAGCATTATGGTCTTGACCTTACCCTGGCCAATATTCCTGAGGATGATAAAGAGGTGTATGATATGATCAGTCATGCGGATACGATAGGGGTGTTTCAGATTGAGAGCAGGGCGCAAATGTCGATGCTGCCGAGATTAAAACCGAGGAATTTCTATGACCTGGTGATTGAAGTGGCGATTGTCCGCCCGGGACCGATTCAGGGAGATATGGTGCATCCTTACCTGAGGCGACGCAATGGAGAAGAGGACATCACCTATCCTTCAAAAGAACTCGAAGAGATTCTTGGACGTACCTTAGGCGTGCCTTTATTTCAGGAACAGGCGATGAAAATTGCCATTGTTGCGGCAGGTTTTACACCGGCAGAAGCCGATGAATTGCGCCGGAGTATGGCCAGTTTCAAATCCCATGGCATGGTGAGCAAGTTCAGGAAGAAACTGGTAGATGGCATGACTGCAAAAGGTTATGAACAAGATTTTGCGGAGCGTGTCTTTAAACAACTGGAAGGATTCGGGAGTTATGGTTTTCCGGAGAGTCATGCGGCAAGTTTTGCCTTGCTGGTGTATGTATCCTGCTGGCTAAAACATTATTATCCGGATATTTTTGCGGCAGCTTTACTGAACAGCATGCCTATGGGATTTTACCAGCCTGCACAGATTGTCAGCGATGCAAGGAAGCATAAAGTAGAGATGAGGTCAATTGATGTGAATTTATCCTCCTGGGACAATACGCTTGAAGAACTATCCGGCAAATACTGCGCGATGAGGTTGGGCTTCCGTCAGGTGAGTGGTTTGAACGAAGAGGACTTAAATCTGCTGATTGCCGGGCGAAAGCAAGAGCCTTACCGCCATATTCATAGCTTAATGGAAGCAGGTGTGCCCCTGGCTGCGTTGGAAAAGTTGGCAGATGCAGATGCTTTCCGCTCTATGGGAATGGACAGGAGGCAGGCTTTATGGGAAGTGACGGCACTTGCCGACCGCCCTTTGGGTTTATTTGAAGGAGAGCTAAAAGAAGAAATTAAAGAAGAACAGCAAATCCAATTGCCGAAGATGTCTTTGTCGGAACATGTGGTTCACGATTATAGTACCACTTCCTTATCCTTGAAAGCCCACCCGGTAAGTTTTGTCAGAAAGGAGCTGTTTCAGCGTCAGGTGCTTTCTGCTAAAGAATTGAAACGCTGGCCGGATGGTACACTGGTCAGGGTCTGCGGATTGGTCCTGGTGAAGCAGAGACCGGGAACGGCGACAGGCGTTTGTTTCATCACGATTGAGGATGAAACAGGAATAGCGAACCTAGTGGTTTTTCAAAAGCTGTTTACCAAATACCGTAAGGAGATTTTAAGGGCAAAGCTGCTCATGGTAGAAGGGAAGTTACAGCGGGAGGGAGAAGTGACCCATGTAGTGGTAAAACATTGCTATGACCTGTCTGGTCTTTTGCAGGGACTCGTAGAAACGGATATTAAGAAAGGTAAAAAGGTGATCCAGGCGGAACTCTTTCCGGAGTCCAGGGATTTTAAATAAACTATTGTTTTTCATATAAGGCGTCACATCTGGCTTCGTAGTTGAAATTTATCGCATCAGTTTTTACAATTTTTTTGGTGCTTTGTCCGGATACAACATTGGAAAGGAGGAGTATAATTAGGCTTATCGTGTACTTCATCAATGATTCATTTAGTTTTATGATCTCTATGGTTTGATCCCCTGCTTTATGACGCTTTTAATTGACATAAAGAATAAGGAATAATTGACGGGTTAAATTATATATTTGAAAATAAATAAACGAAATACTATGAGTATGATTTTTAGAAATGGTTGGGCATACCTGATTTTATTTATTTTAATGGGCTCAGGCTGTAAGCGGGTGGTCAAACAAGAGGATCAGGGCCAGGAAATTTCTGCTGTTTCTGCGACAGACTACAAGGCTGAAATGAATAAAATTATGGGCTCAAAGCTGCCACAAAAAACAATTTTAGTGGATAAGCAGTACAGTTTTAGCATACCCGCGCATTATATTTTTGATGTACAAAGGGTTTTAGCCGGAGATCTTGAAGAAGATCAAAAGCTGGGGAAGCTGGATCTTTCAGCCTTGAAGGATAGCATTTCGGTTGTTTCTTTTGAAAATGTCTTTTCCAGAGAGGAACGTTTGTATCATCAGCGCATCATGATCATCCCGGAAAGCGATTCGACATTGCTCACTGTGGAAGACATCAAAGCAGATTTCCCCAATGTGGAGACGGTTTATTTCCAGGATAAAAACAGTATTATTTTTGATCATAATGATAATTTTATTGCCCTCAATCTGAAATATGATGCACTGCACAAAAGCTATATTTTTTATAAAGCTGAAATGGACTGGAGCCAAAAACTTCCAAAGCAAGAAAAAGTAAACCTCTTTTCACACCTGATCAGGAACGCTAAAAATTTTACAAATAAGAATGAACTGCCTATTCAATTCAGCTCCTGGGAAGAGTATGCGCATAATTTGCCTTTGATGGAAGTAAATATGCTCAATAGATTTTTTAAAAAACTGGAAAAAGAGCAGACCATATTCCTGGAAGAAGGGGAAACCATAAACCCAAGAACGGAAGGTAATTATAGGCTTGCCGCATTATCCCGGCTGAGGACAAATGAGGAATTGGCTTTTCATAAATTTATTGATGCAGTGAAAGCAAATAAGGTAAGTGAATTGACTAATCTGGATTATAACCGGGATGTTTTTGAGGTAAACAACCAGAACAGGTATACCTTAAGTACCGATGGCAATTGTTATATCATCAAGACCTCACGTAAAGGGTATGATGAGGTGTTTGCGCCAGGTACAGTAGACGTGGTTTGCCTGATGGATTATCGCAATAAAAGCTTTATACTAAAAACTATGGTAGAGGACCTGCAGGCCGGCGATGTAGACCTGTTCGTTAAAATCTTTAGCTATTTTAGTAAACACCATACTTTAGATCTTAAATCAAAATAAAACCTACACTCATGTTTAAATATCCTATTCTCCCTTCTTTATTGCTGCTTACACTTATTTCCTGCAATCCTGTCGGAGCGGACATCATTGAAATTCCTTTGAAGGTGGGGGAAATCTCTTCGGCTGAAGGGATCGACTTAAAAAAAGGAGATAAGGTCATGATATGGTCTAAGCTGGAGACGAATGATAAGGATGATTCTCCTGCTTTTAAGGTCAGGTATCATATCGAAAGCGAAGGGAAATCTCTGCTGTATGATAGTTTAGATGTGTTTAAAGGCGAACATCAGATCAAATCAAAGAAAACAACAGAATCTTATCATACCAATGGTTCTTCCGGTAAAGATTCAGCCATTTACTATACAGAGCATAAATTTGAAATTGAGAATACTCAGTTTATTGCACCCAAAGACGGTAAGTATAATTTTGATTTTAAGCTGACGCAAGACCTGAGCAGTTTTTCTAAAGGACTCTCCATCATACTGAGAAAATAAGTTATTTAAATTCTTCAATGTACTGCTCAAATTTTTCTGCATCATGTTCTTCAAAATATTCGGTGTAAAACGACTTGTGAAGGATATAATGTATGATATAGTAAACGAAGGCCGAGGCGGCAAGTCCTAGCCATATAAAGGACAGAATCTTGCCTTTAAAGAAGGAAAGATAGCCTTCTGTGAAATCGAAAAATCCGGTGATATCTCCGTAGTACAGGAATATAAAGACCAAAAAAGTAACTATTTTAGTGCTTACTTTATACCTGCTCAGCAACACAATGGCAATAATAAATACCGGTATTTTGTAGAATATAGCCGCCTCCCGGTATCCTGCAGGATCTCCAAAATATTTATAAAGGATGTATAGGGTGATTATAAGCCCATAAATAATCAGGTGGATATTTCTATTTTTCTTTAAGTTTTCAACGTAACTGCCAATAGGGGCAACACTCTTTTTAACAAAAAGCAACACGAAAAAGGAGATCAGGTTTAAGAGGGGTAAGATCGATATGGCATTTAAAACGCCCAGATACTTCTGGAGCGTGTAATTCCTGTACTGAATCAAATTAGCGAAAAATCTTCCACTAATGATCAGTATGATCAAATAGGATAGGATATAGGTGATCGTTGTTATTTTTAGCGAGGAGGAAGAAAATGATATGGAAAATATGGACCCGACCATATCCATAATCGTCAGTAACAGGATCGTGTAACTGATAATAAAGCCCCATTTAAAGAAAGTGTTGGAAATGGCCTGACGATCAATTGGGTACATTAATTTTTCAATGGAATAAATCCGGTTGGAAAGGTACAGGAAGCCAACTAATACCGCAGTAGTTTTAAAAGAGAGCACTAAGAAGATAATAGAAACGAGAATGTCTTTTACGTATAAAGAATCCGCAGTTATAAATCTGGTATATTTATATAAAGAGTCTGGGTCGGAGGATATGGCATAGCTGAAAACTAATGCACTGCAGAAGGGGATGATCAAAGATTTTAGCCTGGATATGCCTGCTGGTTTGGCTTCATTTTTAAAGTAAAAGAAAGCAAAACAGATCAGCGGGATAAAAAAGGTGACAAACCTCATCGCGTTATAAATGTTCATGCTGTTGTCTATATCTAAATGATAATCCAGAAAGGCCGACCAATCTGATTTGAAGATATAATAGGGAATAAAAAGGAGCTGTATCAGCACACCTTTAACAACGAGCCTGTTTTTGTAAAAATACCAGGCAAAAACCAGGCTTTCTAAAAACCAGTTCTGTGCCTGCCACAGATAATGGTAAAAGGAATTATCTGGTCCGTAACTGTCTATAAAATAATTGCTTATTTGAAGAAATGCAATAATAATACCTAGTATCCAAATAGAATTGAGGGCATTTTGTTGTTTATCACTAAAGAGCAAGGTCATATTTATTAACTTTAATATATCCGTTTAAACAAGTTACCCGTTTGAACAAATATATTAAAGTTTTGGAGTCTGCATGATGTTATGCAGGATAAACTCATTATTTAAATGAAAAAGCTTTGAATTTAGCGTAATTTAATCGTCGATTTATTACCAAAACTCATCGCACACAATGACATCTATTGCAGATTAACTAAGTTAACACTACATTCCACATCACAAAAAAAGACGACATGAAAAACAATAAAAAAGAACTGTTGCCAGAACAACGTGAAGAACTACTCCGCATTTTAAAAGAACGTTTTGAAAAAAATATGAACCGCCATCAAGGTCTGGAATGGACTAAAGTGCTGGCAAAACTGGAAGCCAACGCCGAAAAGCTCTGGGCACTTGACGACATGGAAATCAGCGGTGGTGAACCTGATGTTGTTGGGTATGACCAGGAAAGCGGCGAATACATTTTTTATGACTGTTCCGCCGAAAGCCCAAAAGGCCGCAGAAGCGTTTGCTATGATGCCGAAGCACTGGAGTCAAGAAAAGAACATAAACCAAAAAATAGCGCTCTTGAAATGGCTGCTGCAATGGGAATTGAAATTTTAACGGAAGAAGAATACCGCAAACTACAACAATTTGGAAAGTTTGATACGAAAACTTCGAGCTGGATACAAACACCTGCAGCTATCAGAAAGCTGGGTGGAGCACTTTTCGCTGATTATCGCTATGGTACGATCTTCGTTTATCACAATGGCGCAGAATCTTACTATGCTGCCAGAGGCTTTCGGGGTTCGCTTAAGGTATAACTTAAACTACCGCTCCGAATTCTATCCGATAATTCCAGTGGCTATTGGTCGCGACTTTGAGAAATTTTCATGAATAATGTTAAATATTACTTACAATGGAAAATATTGCAGATTTCTTTTTAAAGAAACTAATTACCGATGAAAGGTGGAACTCAAAAAATCCGGTAGGCGACCAGGCTTTGTTAGTACCTGAATTTCTGGACAGGTTAAATACATGTGTCGGTATCTATAAGCAGACCTACCCTGAGCAGTCAGTTACATTTACCGAAACTTACCGAAGTAATGCCTTACAACTTAAATACTATAACCAGGGGGCAAGCAAGATTAAAGAAAATGGCATGCATCATTATGGTATTGCCGCGGATAGTATCTTTATTATAAATGGCAAGCGTTCCTATAAAGGAGATGTGGTTTTATTGCGAAAAATCTATGTGGATAATGGACTTACCATATTGGGTATGTGGGATGCCTTACATGTGCAGCTGATTCCCGTTGGAAAACAGCAGCTGCTGAGGAAGACAGTAGTCAATAGGTTAAAAGCATTTCAAAAAGAACAAGGCCTTCAACAAACGGGGCTTGTCGATAGTGCAACAATCGAAAAGGCAAAAGCGGTGTTTCCATAAATACGAAAACCTCCAATGGTGCGGCATCTGTCTTTAGCATATCAATAAAGACAATTGATGCTGAAATGGAATTTGCTATTCTTATTGACCAATCTAAGGTAGATACCTATTAAAAAAGGCGAATTTTGGATCCTTTCCAAAGACGATTGTAGTTGACATTAAATTACGGTAAAATCATTGTCCAACCTGTTTCTAAGAGGGATTTCTTTAGTTTTATAAGGGCTTCAATACCAGCTGTTTCTTGAAAAAGATAGCGAAATTTCAAACAAACCCTATATTTTTTGAGTTTAATTGAAAAAAATATTTGCCCTTGGAGACGAAAAACATAAAACATACGCCCCTATCGGAACAACGATTTCTCGATCCGACTATTCTCGCCAGTGTATTGGATGCAACCAACACAGGTGTCGTAATCACTAATAATTTATTACCAGACAATCCTATTATCTATTGCAATGCTGCTTTTGAGGAAATGTGTGGTTATGACCACGACGAGATTATTGGTCATAATTGTCGCTTTTTACAAGATAAGGATCGAAGCCAGGAGGCTCGTTTTAAAATTGCACAAGCCATAAAAGATGGTGAAAACTGCGTCGTGGAAATCAGGAACTACAGCAAGGACGGACGGTTATTTCACAATGAACTCCACCTTTCTCCAGTAAAAGATGTCTCCGGTAATGTAACCCATTTTGTCGGTATCCAGAACGATGTGAGCTTAAGAAAGAAAGCAGAACAGATGCTTCAAATGAATTTCAAGGAAACGGAGCAGAAGGTGATCGAAAGAACGCGCATGCTGAAAGAGAGTGAAGAGTACCTTTCCAGTATTGTGGAAACGATCCGTGAAAGCCTGCTGGTCATGGATAAAGATTACACGGTTTTAAGTGCAAACAACCATTTTCTGAATACTTTCAAGGTGTCCATCAATGATACCAAAGGAAAATTGTTGTATGACCTTGGAAACGGGCAATGGGATATTCCTGAGTTGAGGCTAATGATGGAAGAAATATTGCCGACCAATAACCCGGTGCTTGATTATGAGGTAGAACATGAGTTCCCGCATATTGGGCGGAAACTCATGCTGTTGAATGCCCATAGGGTAGAGTTGGAAGGTCAGTTTAAGGACCGGATTTTATTGGCGATCGAAGACATCACCGAAAGAAAGGCCGTTGAGCAGCGTAAAGATGATTTCCTTTCCATAGCAAGTCATGAGTTGAAAACGCCTTTAACTACTGTGGTTGGTTATGTTCAGATGATGCAGCGCTTTATGCCTGAAAATTCAACAGAAAAATTCCGCTCTGTAGTCGAAAAAACGGGAACATATGTAGCGCGTTTAAATCAGCTGCTGAAAGAACTGATGGATGTTTCACGTATACAATCCGGCAATATCGAATTGCACATGGATTATTTCGACTTCGATAAAATGGTTAGAGAAACCATTGAAGGACTCCAGGCTGCTGCTCCGGGACATCGAATTACCGTAAAAGGGAAACCTGTTCATCAGTGTTATGGGGATGAATCCAACCTGGTACAGGTGATCAACAACCTGATCAGTAATGCCATCAAATATTCGCCGGATTCCAGAGATGTCGAGATCCATATCTCCCAGGTGAGCAATTTTATTAAATTTTCAGTCAGAGATTATGGACTGGGCATTAAAGAGGATGATTTGAAAAAGGTATTTGAAAGGTTTTATCGTGTCGGAGATATTCAGAAAAATTATCCTGGTATGGGCATTGGACTCTATATCTGTGATCAGATTATAAAAAATCATAAAGGAACGCTTTGGGTAGAAAGTGAACCAGGAAAAGGATCAGTATTCAGTTTTACTTTACCGGTAAATCTTGATAAAAGTAAATCTTGATAAAAAAGCGGCTTATGAGGAATAAAAAAGTGATGGTATGTGATGACGACAGAGGAATATTAGATTTAATCGAATTGATCATGGAGGATGCCGGATTTTCAGTCATCTCTGAAATCAATAGTCTGCATGCAATCTCCAGAATCGAACAAGAAAAACCTGATTTGCTGATTTTAGACATTTGGATGCCTGTATTATCCGGAGATCAGGTGTTAAAAAGTATCAAGGACAGTAGCAGTATCGTTAATCTTCCGGTGATTATGTATTCGGCAAGCACAGAAGGGGAAGGTATTGCCAAAGCTGCAGGTGCCGACGATTACATTGCCAAGCCTTTTGATTTAGATGAATTGGTGGATAAAGTAAATAGATTGATGGTATAGAAAAGGGGGGCACCCCCCCTTAAAATACGGAACATAAGCCTGTTTCGAAAGCATATCTTTCAAAAAAGGATTAAACCAAGGTCAGTTTCCTGAAGAAATCAATTGAGGGCGAAAACATAAAACAGCCACCGGAAGGAATTACCCATTTTGCTTCTGTGCTAATTTTTGGTTTGTCCGGTAAGGTTCCTGACCGCTCCTTAGTGATTAAAGATTGCCCCACAAGAAGGTCGTGATTGTGCTGACCTACCTCTGGTGCATCAGGATTATTCATCCATTGTGTATTCAGCTTTTTAAACTGTTCATTGAATGAAGTCTGATAGGAGAGGAATAACAAACCTCTTTCCTGCATTTCCTTTTCCTTTGGGTCGTACAATGGGCCAAAAGGAATTCCCCTTCGAATCATTTGCATCATTAACGTCCTGCCTGGCCCACCTTGATCCGTATTCAAATCTCTTGGATTTACTTTTCTGATATGTGCAAGGTGAGGGCATCGAAGTCCGTTATTGTCCTCATAAGTACCGGTTACGGTTCTTGAATTTCCGTTTTCTTCTTTAACGATGACCTCATCTGTTCCGCCATAATTAAAGTGATTTATCCGCATGGCATCAGCGACAATCAATGGGTCCGTTGATTCAGGAGATAGGATTAATGGTGTTCCATCAGGCCATCTGCCTACGATTTTCGCACTGAGCTGATCCGCAGTCAAATCTAGCTTTGGTGCAGTTTCAGTTAAAAAGTTCCTGAATGCCGCCACGTCCTGAGTTAACCTCCGAAATACAAGGAGTGAACCATTTCGCAGCCATTCCGACTGACCGGAAAGGGGACCTGGTACTGTTGATTGTTCCTGTTGTGTAGGGTATCCATAAACAAACTGCCCTGGCCAAACCAAGGGGCGGCCTGGTGCAGCAAATGTTTCATGTTTGGGGTCGCTTTCCTCAATTTGCCTCAAGGTCAGAGGTTCTACCGGAGTCTGGTTGAGGAGGCCCCTTACACCAACCTGAGAAATCCCGTCACGAAAGCCGAAGTGTTCAATATCTCCGGGAAGTTTAGCACCCATTTCTCTGTAAATCAGCTGAAGTCCCGCTTCTTCGGCACGGGCAATCAATAAATCGGATTTTTTAACGAGGGCGTCTTTCTGCTCAGAACCGATCAGCAATAACACTTCCGGGGTACTTGCCTTATCTTTTCCCAGTTTAAATTTGGCAACATCTTCCTTACTGTCTCCCAGCGTTACCGCCAAAGAACCCATCGGTAAATTTAGAAATCCCTCCCCAATGACAGCTGTATCAAACTGAAGCATTTTTAATGCAAATCCTGAAATTGAGGCATTGATGAGGACAGGGTTTGTATCCGGCAAATGATCTCTTGATCTGGACAACCGGTATTCATGTACCTCTTTTAAAGTTGAAATTTCAGATGTTAAACTACTCAGCCAATTTCTAAGCATAGCCTCTGAAGTCGATTTAAAACCGATCAGTTCCTGCCACTGCGTATCAAATCCGCGTAGTATATTTCCTTGAATCTCTTCTACATCTAAAAGAGGTTCTTGAAGTAGCAAATTCATAAGCTTAACTTTTTATTTAGAAAAGATCGGGAGCAGTATCGTCAATTGGTAACACCCCACGTCCTTTCCCAAATTTTAATAACGAGGGAACATCAGCAGGTTTTGATTCCTCCGCAGAGATTTCAAAATCAAATTCAACCGCAACATTTTTAGCAAATTCTGCATTTGCTTTGAAGGCGATATCGTGGAGCTTACTTTTAGCCTGGAGAAGATCATGGATTGACGTTTCAACTGGAATGTCATAGCGTTCAGCCTGCCAGTCCCCGTCTGCTAATGTAGCGCAACTTAAACCCGACTTTACAGAAAATGTACCTTTAAACAATTGATGCTGGGGATGGTTGCAGCAGAAAGACGGACAACTTGTGACCTGCTTTTTTACCTTTCCGGGAATCTTCTTGGCCACACCAAATATTGCCATGGTGATCTGTTTTGCTATTTGTCCACCATACAACAATGGTTCTCCACTTAAAAGGCATTGATCCAGCGTATAGCCGGCATCTTTTGGTAGGGATACTTCCACCCGTAACCACTTACTTTTATCCGGGCTGGAGCGAACTACATTAAGTGCAATGTCGCCGATTTGATTGCCATCCGGATCCAATAAATCCAGTTGAAATGGCATGATGTATAGTCCGATTGGATTTGCAAGTGCTACGCTATTGTTGTCTTTGGCGAAATTATACACTCCGGCTAAAATCAAGGGGTCACTGGAACGGTTGATCCCTCCAACTCCTGCGCAACACATTAATTTATCTATTTCGATTTGCCCACTGGCGCCTGGAGTAACAGGCCAGCCAAAAGTGCTGTCAGATGCCAGAAACATCTCAGCATAAAGTGAATTAGCAGGGTGGGTGAGGTGGATCGCTCCATCTGTGGTATTCCATTTATTGTTTGGATTATAATCCCCTTTTCTTGCCGCAAGTTGCATTTTGTCGTCATCGGTTTTCTGATATACATCTTGTTGCCAGAAAATGTCTGATTCCTGGATTTGCGGGTTGTGCAATAATTCACGATACAAGGCCAACATCAGCTCTTTATCATTTTCTGCGAGAAAATTCCAGTATTCAGGAGGTTCGCAGGTGAAGAAAATTTTACTGATGCTACCGGGTGTTTCCCCTTTAACCACATGCCATTCACAATATTCGTCCTGAATCCTGAAAGGGACGGTCACCGGCTGATATTTGTTGCCGCCAGCTTTGATATATTGGGTGTCGGCAAGAAGCTGCTCTGCTACCGTAAACATATGATTTCGCAGCTGAACTGAAGTCCCTGGATTAAACCATTTTTCAAGTCTTAATGGAAAGGCATTCCATGGGATTTTAGCTGGCGGACTATCGGGAATGTTGCTTTCATCTGCAAGCTGATCGTAGAAAAGAGGGCTAATTCTTGTGTTCTTCTTGCCGTTAATGGTTTTTGTTCCCATGATGTAACCCAACAGATCTGAGGTTGCTTCATGCCATTTTTGTTTGAGTTCTTCTGCTTTGGTGGATCTGGAAAAATCGTCTATTCCAGCAGGTGAGAGGTAATTTTTCATAACAGTTTGTTTTATGAGTTCAAGATGATATGTATCACCAAATTAATGAAAATATGAAACAAAACAATGCCCTGCCTGATGCGGGTATCCTGGCTTAATACACCTGAAATTAAGAATGAGAGACATTACAGTCAAAATGTTTTATTATTTCTATATTTTAAAAATAATTTCCTAACTTAATTATTTACATTTCTTTTCCTGATTTTAAACGTTCTTCTTATGCATCAATCTATATTATTTTACCAAATGATAGACATCCTGCAGCGAGTTTATCCAATCTCGACTGCATTGGTAGTACAGCTATCGCAAGTCATACATTTTATTGATTGCAGAGCTGGCGATACCATCCTCAATTATAAAGAAATCCAGAAATTTGTTTGGTTTCAGCTGAAAGGAACTTCCGCAGAAATGACTAGAGACGTTAAAAGTTCAAAGGAATCTATAAGCTGGTTTTGGTTTGTTGGAGATTTCTTGCACACCACACCAGGCTTGTTCAGTCAGCAGCCTTCAGGAAATTCCATCGTCATACTCGAAGATAGCAGCTTTATCGCCATTTCAGTGGAGGATTATACCCTATTAAAAAAACAATTTTCGGAAGCTGACTGGCTGATTGAAAAACTTCGGGATAATTGTAAGGTGATCAGAACGCAGCACCTGATAGATATGAAATGCAGCGCTCTGGAACGTACCAGAAATCTCTACCATGCCCATCCAAATCTTTTGAAAATTTGTTCCAGAAAGCAATTGGCTAGCTTTTTAAATATGTCTCCGGACACCCTTACAAGATCGTTAAGGAAGTTAGCCGGCTAATTTGATACTTCCAATTGATATTCCTCCCGTGCCAAGCTCAATATTTCCCAAATTAACCATTATCCGACAACAATCGTATCATCATCCGACTGCCGTCGGATAAGTTGCTAAGAATTGTCCAGAACTTTAATGTAGGATTTAACAAATACAGAAAGTAATGGAAACGACAACGAAACGGCCAAAATCTGCTAATAGGAGAGAAGTATACCTGATGATCTTATACACGGTCTTTATTCTGTTCTGGCTATACTCAGCAGGATTTAAGCTCTATAATTTCGAGGCATTTAAACAAGAAATGCACAGTCAGGTTTTTTCAAATGGAATAAGTAACCTGTTGAGCTATGTAATCCCTGCTTTCGAGATGATGATTGCTGCACTATTGGTTTATTCCGTCACAAGATTACTGGGGATGACACTTAGCTTTTTGTTAATGCTGATTTTCACGACCTATGTTGGCCTGGCTTTGCTGGATGCTTACCGCTATATGCCTTGTAACTGTATCGGCTTGCTCGGTGAAAATGCGGGTTGGGGCACTAATTTTATCTTGAACCTGTTTATTGCCATCGTTGCCGCTGTAGGGTTGATCTTAACTTTTAAACATAGAGAAAGGAGGAAGAAAAAAGGTATGAATGTATGAGGTTACAGTATGAAAATTTTCAAAACAATATTAAAAATTAAAAGAAACAGTTATGAATATAATTAAAAAATTGCCCTTGATGGCCTTCTTATTAGGTCTCGGGTTTATGATCGCAATGAGCTCATTTAAAGGAGAAGTGAAAAGGTCAACTACCTACTTTTATAACCATCCCAGCGATCTTTTTTCAGATATGAAAATTCCGGGAAATTGGGATACAGCACAGGATGCTGATTACACCTGTGCCGGACCTGCATCTATTCCTTGCTCAGTAATGGTGCCGGATGGAGTAACTATTGACCACTATTTGTCAAGTTACAGTACTTTACCGGCACTTCTTGGAGCCTCAGATAAGAGGAGACAACTTAAGTAGATTTCTTCTAACGAGGGTTTTGTTGTATGCCAGAGAGACGTATGGTCTCCTCTGGAAGTGGCAAAGCAAAGCGGTGATCATTAGCGGGCAACTGATAGGTTTGCCCGTTAATTGTTCGTTTTAGCAGGATATTAGCTCCTTCTTTGTTTAGTCGTTTAATATCCATCCATCGTATCCCTCTCATGACGAGTTCTTTTCTTCGATGTTCGAGAATTAAACTTAAGGCTTCAGTTTTTGAATTGGTTTTTAAAGTTATAAATGTGGTAAGCCCATCCTGTTTTTTCCACCTGGTCACTAGTAATTGATTAAGATCTGCCATGGCTTTTTCTATATGCCCATTTCTTGCTAAGCATTCGGCCCGAATCAGGTAAATCTCGTTGGTCGATATGCCACTAAACAGGAGAGATCCTTGCCTATAGCTTCCTTTAAAGCGGAACGTTCCATCCGGCCTCAATCTATAAAATACGATTTTCCTTAAATCATTATCCGCATAAGATCTATATAAATCATCTGATATTTTAGCTGTTAGTACGCTTATCGGGTTCGTAGGCTCCATTGTACGGTTAAAAATCACTTCTACGTTGTTCATCGCAATTGGAGTGTTTGATGAACTGTTCAATGTGCTATAATCCATTAGGTCGCTATATAGCTGCAGGCAGGAATCAGCATTTAAGTAAGCATTCTCATAATCCCTCATTGATAAGTATGTTCTCGCGAGTAACCCGTAGCTTGCCGCTCTGGAACTTCGCCATTTCGATATTGGTATGTTTGGTAAAAGATTCAGCGAAGTTTTTAAATCATCAATAATTTGCTGGTAGGTTTGTTCTAAATTAGCCCTCTTCAATTTTACATTGAAGTCTGGAGTCAAGTGTAATGGCAATCCCAAATCTGTTGAGGAGGATATTTTATCATAGGTTTTACACCAAATGATGGCCATATCTAGAAATGCATTTGCCCTGATGAGCGAGGCTTGGCCTTTGATGTCATTAAACTGTTGCTGTTGCTCAAAAACTGGATCGATCTTCTGTAAACCATATAGAACAGTGTTACAGTAATAAACAGTTCTATATCCTAAAGTCCAACCACTTTGAGCTTTATCAGAGAAAAGAATTTCATTTCCCCAGATATACATGTTTTTATCTGTTTCACGCCCTAGCTTGGCCCAGTCCACATCGGTCAGGTAATAATCGTCTGAACTAATCTCCCCCTCGGATGGCCCTGATTCATTTGTATTCGGCGTATTGTCGAGCAACGCCTGAAAATCTTCTAATGATTTTGGTATAGCTAATTTCTGATTTGATTTTTCATCAAGAAATTTCTTACAACCCATATTCAAGGATACAAGCGCCAACATTAGCAGCCCGATGATATTGCGTTTATTTAAAATATTCATAACTATAATTGTTGTGTTGAATAAATAAGTCCGTTTAATTGATATTGGCCCTGAGTCCGATTGAAAAAGATTTTGAAGGCAATAAAGTATTTCCATTTTGATATTCGGGATCCAGCCCAAGTTTATTGGCACGCCAAATAATTCCCAAATTGCTTGCGTTTAAGAAAATGTTTAGGTTTTTTATTCCAAGTTTACCGACAGTCCTTTCGTTCAGGGCATAGGATAGCGTTGCATATTCTATTCTTACATGATCCGCTTTTTCGACTAGTACAGCGGATCCGGAATAAAATGCATCTCTGTTCGTATTAAGGGAATATACAACGGAAGGAATATTTGTATGCTGTTCATCGCCTGGTTGCTGCCATCTTGCTGCATAATCACTATGACCACGAGCGCTATTAAATAAGGAAGAATAGTCGATTGAATTCCGTTTAAAATAATGCCCTAGTTTATAGCTTAATCTTAAGCTTAAAGACAATCCAGCATACGAGAAGGTATTTCCCAGAGCACCGGAGAAAACAGGTAATACCTGCCCACCATATTCCAGGTCACTTAGCGATGAGCTATACATTAACTTATTATAGTCATTTGTTTTTTTGCCTTCGAAATATCCTGTTGGGTCACCGGTTTTAGGATCGAGGCCAGCCCATTTATACGAATATACAGAGAAGATGGGCTTTCCTTCAATCCCCGAGATACTTCCTGCACCGATAAAATTAAAAGCGTCTTTAGTGTCCAGATAATAATCTACCACCTCGTCTTTGTTATAACTAAAATTAAGATCGGTTGTCCAGCTAAATCTCTTCTGTTTGACGTTAATGCTACTCAGTTCTATGTCTACTCCTGAACCTTTTATCCTGGCTACATTCTTAATTATTGTCTGTCCTACGCCATAGGTTTGATCCATCATTGCATTCCCAAACAGGTGGTTCCCACTTTTTCTGTAGTACTCAATACTACCGCTCAACCTGTTTGATGCCAACCTAAAGTCTAATCCTAAATTCAACATTCCGGATGTTTCCCATCTGAGGTCAGGATTTGCATAGTTATTAAATTGAGCATTGGGCAGGCCTGGATTGTAGGAGTTGGGTTCTAAATAACGTATGGTACTCACTGCACTCATTGCGGGATCAATATTTCCACTAAAACCGTAAGTTGTTCTAAGTCGCAGGTAAGGTATTAAGCTCGATTTATAGAACGATTCTTTACTGATATCCCAACTGCCACCCATAGACCATAAAAGATTCCATTTGTCATTTGTGTTTAGCCCGAAAAGATTTGATGCATCCCGCCGGGCGCTGGCAGAAACGATGTATTTATCATTGTAGGTATACGAACCATTCGCATAAACAGATACAAAGCGGGAAAGCGTGTTTTCAAGATTTTGGTTTTTTGGGATATAAGATAGCTCTTTGCTGATGTATTCCGGGTATTGATTGGTATAATCAACTTGTCCTGTAGTTAGGATTTCTGAATTGTAACCATACATGCGGTAATCGTTGCTTGTTGAACGCGCGTTTCGAAATTCTGTTCCTCCTATCATATTAACTTCATGCTTATTCCATAAATGGTTGAAATTTAACTGAGCTCTTACATTAAGGGATTCCAACATACGATTTGACAAATCCAAAATGCCTCCCTTTGGAACCTTATAAATTACTTCTCCAGTTGAGGGATTGATTTGGGTATAGGTGTTCACCAGGTTCCTTGAAAAGTAACTGTCCTGATCTCTGTGGTTTTTACCTGTTGATTGCTGACGTTCATACTGATATTTTAGATCTGCACTGAAACCTTTGAAGAAAGTGTAGTTGATGCCTGAATTAAATAAAATATCACTCGTGTGTGTGCTGCTTTGACTATGCTTGTAATCTAACATCGGATAATAGTTCCAGTCAAGCAGTTTTTCTCCTTGCAATGATTCAATAAAACTTTGCCTCTTTTGGGCAATGGATAATGGGTTGCCCTTATCATCTGCAAACCGTGCGTATGGATACAAATTATAGTTTGAAACCCTAACGTCCCCATAACCTGGCCGTCCGCTCACATCGCGGTTTAAAGTATAGTACATGTCTGTAGTAATCCTCAAATCTTTTAATGGCTGATAAGTATTGCCGAACCTTAGATTTAAGCGCTGGTAATTTTCGTTCAGAATACTTGAATTGTGATCATAACCTGCCGAAGCAATCCAATTGTGCGTTTGCGATCCACCATCTAAATTCAGTGCATATTGCTGATTAAGGCCAACCTGATACATGTATTTATCGTATTCTTTCCTGACGTCAAATGTTCTCAGCAGAGCTGTTCTTTTTTGGTAATCAGGGTTGCTGATATCGCCCTTGTATTTGATCAATAATTCTACGACAGGAGTTAGGGGAGGCTTGCTTGAATTGTTAATCCTGGATTCATAAAACTTGTTTTTATACAACATTTCTTCCACATCTATAAAATCAGAAGAAGACATTTGGCGAAGGTAGCCCAGGTTAGGTTTAGTTTTTAATGTGGTGTTGATGTTAAAACCGATACTTAATGGTTTATTGAAAGAACCTCTTTTAGTCGTGATGACGATAACTCCGTTTCCGGCTCTGGCCCCCCAAATAGAGCTTGCTGCCGCATCCTTCAGTAACGTGATCGATTCGACATCATTGGGATTAATGTTGTCAATGTTTCCTTCGTAAGGGAAATTGTCCAAAACAATTAGTGGTGCCTTTGGACCGTTAATGGTACTTAATCCCCGGATCATAAGTTTTCCTTTTCCGGCAGTTGTGCTATTGTCCGCTATTAACCCGTTGGCGATCGCCGGCAGTCTGCTCAGTATATCAGTACTTACTTGTTCATTGAATCTTTTGTTGCTGATAGAAGTGAAAGAGCCTGTTGCCCTTTCTTTTGGTAACTGCTGATAACCGGACGAAATGGTTACCTCCTTTAAGTTGTTTTCCCCTGATTTTAGTGAAATCAACAATGGAGTTGCGGATGAAGAAATATGAACCTTTGTACGTAAATAACCAATGTATGATACTTCGAGAATGGAATCACGCGGATCAACGCTAATGCTAAAAACACCAGCTTGATTCGCCGTACTTTTAGTGTTTCCGGGTATTGACTTAATTGTTGCACCAGGTAAAGGTTGTTCAGACCCGGTTATTATGATTTTGCCGGTTATAATTTTTTGGCCATAGAGATGGGCACAGCAAAATAGTAGGATGATATGGAATAATGCTTGTTTCATTTTACAGAAATTATGAATGAAATATTTTGCTTTTTATTGATCTGTTATGACGAAGAAATCGATCTCCCTAACGGCTTCGATTAATTCGAGGTCAAATGTTCTCAGTTCCTTTTTTAGTGTTGGAAAATCCGGATTGCCGGAGAGATCGATATCTATCTTAGCAGTATAGCCTGTTTCATTCAAAACCGGAACTTTAATGATATCAAGCGCATTAATGCAAGCTGCTAGTGAAGAAAGAGAAAGATTTTGCAATCTCGATCTGGGGTTTGAAAATAAGGTGTTAAACGGCTTTCCACCTTTTGTGCTAATTTTATCCTTGCGGCTGGTTCTTTTTAAAATCAGACATTTTGCCTTTCTCTTTTCGATTTTCCCATAATAACCGGAGCATCTGTTTAGATCGTCCAGCATATAAGAATAGAACTTGTTAATTTTATTGGGTGGTATTACCATGGAATAGGTGTAAAAATTGCTTTTTGGAAATAAGCTGTCGGGTTGGCCATAATCCCTGATCAATTTGGATTTGTCCTTAACTTTTATCACCAATCGTTTAGGATCATAAGCATCTTCATGTGAAGGCATCAGATAGCTGATCGCATGAGTATATATTTCAATAAGTGGAAGGTTACTAATCGTTTTACCAGTTAGCACACCTTTTTTAGTTTTAAGGTCGTCTTTCCCTGATCCTAACCCGTCGTAATACCCTTTGAAAAGAATTCCATAGCTTTTTAGATCTAAATTGCTTAGCAAATCATTTCTTAGCAAAACAGGGATTTTAGGATCCAGGTCTATTTTCTTACTGATGGAGGAAGGGTTATTGTCTAATGCAAGCTGGACATTTTTAACCGTTACCTCATCTGATAAACTTTCTGTGATTACCCTGCCGTCGGCAGATATCCAGGTACAGTGAGGGAGGATGCGATGAGGAAATGTCTTTCTAAGTAAGTTATCTGCATAGACGCTTGATAAATTCAAAGGGGAGAGCGTTTGATTTGTTTTAATAAAAGATCCTATCTTATTTTTCTCCTCGTATGCTATAGGAAGTATAATTATTTTGTCTTTAAACTGTTGTGCTACATGATGTAGTTTTGGCATCGTAACCACACAGGAGAAACACCATGTTGCCCAAAAGTCCAGAATGATTAATTTCCCTCTGTAATCGTTCAGCGTAACCGTCTCTTTCCCTTCCGGATGGTTTACGACTTTTAAAGGCATATTCCATAATGCTTCAGGAATCTGATCACCGATTTTTAAAGGTTTAATACTGTATTTCAGTGTGTCTGCAGTCTGCGCTTCTGCCTTGAAAAAAAGGCAATGCATGGCCATGGCGATGCATATCATTAATTTGTTCATCGTGATTGATTTTAATTTATAAAAGAATTTTTGTGGGTGTTTTTGTGTTCGTTAATCAATTCCCTGATTTTATTGATTTGCCATTTGGCAAGTTTAAAAAGGGATTATAATTAAATAATTAACGTAATTGAATTTGAATTGTATCTTTAAAGTTTATTATTGTTGAATATATAGAGAATTCGCCATAGGTGTATGGCTTTTTGATTATTTATTTTTTATTCCTTTACTGTACGATGAACGAAAAAAATGAAATAACTCCTATTGATCAGTTTGTGATTGATTATGTAATCAAATTAAGGGGGCAAAAAAAGCTCAATCAGCAAGACATAGCTGCGATATTAAATGTGGGGAGAACATTTATTACGAATGTAGAGAGTCCAAAAAGCAGAGCAAAATACAATCTTACTCATATTGCGAAATTGGCGGATCATTTTGGGATGTCTCCGCAAGATTTTTTGCCAAAAGAATCTATTTTATAACATATGTTTGATTTTATCCATACCGATTACCGAATTCACAGTCAGACATGCTGTGCTCACAGTTTGCCTTTCTTTTGCCTGTGTCGGGGCTTAATTTTGCCCCCATGTTAAAAAAGAAAACGATCAGCACCTTATTATTGAGTATGTTCTTTGGCCTCTCATGGAATGCAAAAGCACAAACCAGCCAAACCATGCAAAGCCGGATTCAATTGATGGCTAAAGAAACAAACCCGGAAAAAAATGTGGTATCACTACACAGTATCATCAGGGATTACAAGCTTGATTCCGTCAGAAATGCGGAGGATATTGATATGCTAAAAGGCCAGGTGGCAATTTCCTTTCTCAAAGTTGCCGAATTTCCAAAATTTGAAACCTATATCGCTTTGATCAGCAACAAGTTTAATCAGACTTCTTATTTGAACCTTGCAACGGCTGAATTACTTGCTGCTAAAGTAAACATGGATTACGCACAAGTTCTGGCGCAAAGGACCGTCGAACTGTACGATGCTTATAAGGACGACCCCTTGGCCCGGCCAGACAATTTTCCTCTGGATGACTGGAAAAGGTTTATGAGAATGGCTGCATATCCGTATTATGAGACGTATGCCACAATTCTTCATGCAAATGGCGATGATAAAACCGCATTGTTGTTTGAAGAAAAAGCATTAAAAGACATCGATATGGAAGAGGCGACCTCCTCCTCAATAGCCCTTTATACCACGCTGTTAGCGTCACAGAGGCAGGAAGATAAAGCATATGAAATATTGCTGAAAATGGCCCGGGTTGGAAAATCAAACTTAGACATGAGTCGTCAATTCAGGAATTTGTGTATAAACAGGATGGGAAGCGAAAGGGCTTCCATCTTGTTGGATTCTATTCAAAGAAATATCAGTAACACCTACAAAATTGAGGTCGCCAAGAAAATGATGGCCAACCTGGAAGCCCCCAATTTCAGCCTGTCAGACCTCCATGGAAACCGTGTAACACTTGCTGGTCTAAAAGGGAAGATTGTTGTGCTTGACTTCTGGGCTACCTGGTGCAATCCTTGTATTGCTTCCATGCCGGCAATGGAAAAAATCAGTAAGGCGCACCCGGAAGTTGTCTTCCTGTTTGTGGCTACCCGGGAGGAGGGAAACGGTGCCGCAGAACGGGTAAGATCCTACATTAAACAGCATAAGTTCCCGGGCAATGTGTTGATGGATCAGCCTTTAGATCAGCATCCGAAAGTATTTCAGGTGGCATCCGCTTATAAAGTTGATGGGATCCCCGCCAAAATGGTCATCGACGCAAAGGGTAAACTCAGGTTTTCAACCAAAGGATATTCATCAGATACTGAACTGATCAACGAGCTGGAAGCAATGATCGCTATTGCCGGGGCACAATAAGCAGCCAAATGATATTAACTTTATATTAGTAGTTTAAGAAAGGCATATGAACTTATTTCCCTTTATTTTATTTCTTGTGTTCTGCGTTCAAAGTGCCTATGGTCAGCAAGTTCATGCGCCAGAAAAATCATATCTGCGTTTTGAAGCAGCAGGGCTGCCGGGAAGTCAGGTTAAGGAAACCGGACAAGGAAAGCAGATTAACGTTTATACATCGGGTGGCTTTATTCGCGTCCATACCACCGCTGCATTCGATAAATTGAGCCATAAACTTTCAGAAAAGAACAACACAAAAGAAACTAAAATCCGGGAGGGTAGTTTCGAGGCTTATATCTATCCCAATCAGGAATTTTCTATTGATGTCCTGGACAGAAAGAATGATGCCGTTCTGAGCAGGTATGTCATCAAAAGGCCGAAATTAATTCCTGAAATCAGGTTCTGCCATCAGGAAAAAAACAGCCGGATTCCTTTCTATATTTCCTCTTCCGGCGATCATTCCGAGGAGCTCAGCACTTCAGCCGGGGAAATAACATTAGGCATTTCCGAAAGGAATGATTTTAAGGATATGGAGGTGGAATATACATTGGTCAACTTAAAGACCAAAAGATCCCAACGGGGAGTAGGGAAAACAGGCTTCGACTCCTTAAAGCTGATGGCGAATACAGATTATGAATTGAGGGTCAACTATGTCGTTCAAAAGGAAAGCCAACAGGTCACTTACATTCATGTAAAACCTTATTGGTATCAATCTGCGATCAGCTATATCCTATTCCTGTTCGTAATTGTAGTTCTTGGTTTTCTATTGATCACCAGAGGTTTAAAAAACAGGATCAAGTCATCACAAAAGGAGCAGCAAAAAATGGAAGAAGCGGCGATCCGGCTGCAATCCCTGCTAAACCCACATTTTACCTTTAATGCACTCAGCTCTATTCAGGGACTGATGAACACAGATCGCATTGAGGAGGCCAATCATTATTTGCAGGAGTTCAGTCTTTTACTGAGGAAAACGCTGGCTAAAAGTAAAGATGTTTTTAATAGCCTTGATCAGGAACTGGAAATGATGCGCATGTATGTAAACTTAGAAGCGTTGCGCTTCAATTTTTCCTGGGATATTGAGGTCGCTGCGGAGCTCAATACATCCGATATAGAAATACCGACCTTGCTCGTACAGCCCCTGATCGAGAACGCAATTAAACATGGCCTTTCCCGCATTGGTGATAAAGGGCGATTACTGATCATTTGCAGGGAAGGGGAGAAAAAGAATACTTTTGTAATTGTAGTGAAAGACAATGGAACCTGGCTGGATAAAAAGCCGGATTCAGGTTATGGTCTTTCTTTAACTGCAGAAAGAATCCTGACCATTAATAAGCTGATGGAAGAACAGGCAATTGTGCTTGATTTCAATAAACAATCCGGAACAGAAGCCATTTTAACATTTCACAATTGGATCAATAATTAAATGATAACTGCAATATTAGTCGATGATGAACGCATCAATATAGATAACCTGCAAGCTTTACTTGCCCGTCACTGCCAAAATATTGAGGTCGTAGCCACAGCATTAAGTGCAGATGAGGCAAAAGAACATATCCTGGAATTAGCGCCGGATGTGGTCTTTCTTGATATTGACATGCCTGGAAAGAATGGTTTTGACCTTTTAAGGTCGATAAAAGACCCCGGTTTTGATGTTGTTTTTGTGACAGCTTATGACGCCTATGGCATCATGGCCGTTAAGTTCTCGGCACTTGACTACCTGTTGAAGCCTATAAATATAGAAGAGCTCAAAAGTACGGTAGACAAAATAGCTCAATCGGTCAATGTCAAAAGACATCACCTGCGACTAAACAATCTCTTCAAGCTGTTAGACCGGAAATTACCGGATGAGCAGCAAAAAATTGCACTGCCCACGATGAAAGAAACTTATTTGGTTCCGGTAAGGGACATTGTGCGCTGCAGCTCTTCAAATAATTATACCACGTTTTTTTTAACCAATGGAACGGAACATCTGATCTCAAAACCCTTATATGAGTATGATGAATTGCTGAGTCCTTATGGTTTTATTCGTTGTCACCAGTCACATTTGGTAAATAAAGCGCATGTAACGAGTATTCTAAATGAAGATTCCGGATACCTGATTATGGACTACAGCAGCCAGAAAATTCCCATTTCAAAACAGAAAAAGAGTTCGGTCAAAGCCTTGTTAAAATTGTAATCCGCGTATTTCCCCCTGGTCAGGCAAGACAATAAGAGGGGGGAAATGAGAAATAATGAGTTTGAATTTTAGCGAAGCGGTAAGGTAAAGAAAAAGATGGAACCGGCTCCGATACTGCTTTGCACCTCTATTTTGGTGTTATGATAACGCAGTATTTCTGAAACAAGGTATAGGCCGATGCCGAAGCCTGATACATTTTTTATCCTTTCATCATCAACTCTGTAGAACCGCTCGAAAAGTTTCTCCTGATCTTTACTGCTGATCCCAACGCCTTCGTCTTTAACGGATACTTTCACTGCGCCTTCCACCAGTTCACAGCGGATGAGAATGGTACTTCCGATTGGAGAATATTTAATAGCATTACTAATCAGGTTTGTAAATACCTGCCCGATTTTGTCGCGATCTCCATATAGCATCGCTTCACAACAATCAGATTCGATGTGATGGCTCGTATTTGTGACTTGTATCTCGTGTATGATTTCTTGCAAGAGGGCAGTCAACTCAAATTCAGAGTTGGAAAGATGAACCTTTGCTTCCTCCAGTCTGGCGACATTCAGGAAATCATTGATCATATTTACCATTCGTTTAGCCTGGATTTCGGTTCTTGTGAGCATCTGTATCCCAAATGAATCATCCGTTTTTTTAACCTTTGAAAGCAGGAGCTGGATGTAGGAAAGAATGGAGGTAAGCGGAGTCTTCAATTCATGACTAACCATAGCAACAAAATCATTTTTGCGTTGCTCTTCCAGCTTTTTTTCAGTGATATCGCGTATGATTTTAGAGATACCTGTAATGTGACCACTGGCATCGACTATGGGCGACATCGTTAAGGAAACATCAAGAACTTTTCTTTCTTTGGTAATCCGCCTGGTCTCAAAATGTGTCAGTCTTTCACCTCTTTTAAGCCTGGCAAGTATTTCTTGCTCTTCTTCTACCAGGTCTTCAGGCAGCAGTAATAATGTTGATTTATTGATGATCTCTTCAGCGGTGTAACCAAACATCTCTTCAGCAGAGCTGTTCCAGCTGGTGATGGTATTGTCGAGCTTTTTACTGATAATTGCATCATAGGAGGATTCCACAATGTCAGTTGCCATGCGCAATTGCATTTCACTCTCTTCCAGCATGCGGATCAGTTCTGTTTTACGTTCCTGTTCCTTCACTATTTCGGTAATATCTCTTGTAAAACAACGGGTGTGAACGAATTTGCCATCCTTCCTTCGCACGTTCGAGCTGATCAGTACATGCTTGATACTGCCATCTTTACATTTGAGCTTGGCTTTATAGTTCTGGAGTGTTTCATTATTGACTAGCCTTTTAAGGATGTCACCAATGGTTTCTGGGTCCGCATGGAAACTGCTGATCGGAGCGCCGATATATTCTTCTTTAGTATATCCCAATGCATCTAGTTCTGCCTGATTTGCCCAAATAATTATACCTTGTCCATCTACCCAATGGAGTGGGATGGAGGCATTTTCGATAAAATCAGTCAACTCTTCAAGACGAATTGCCATTTCCTTTTCCCGAATTTCATATTGAGCTATTTTGTCGCGGAGATGTTGGATCGTTTCCATGGAGTGGTTCATGCATTATATTTAGGTAAAAGTACATAATTTACCCTATTATGTCTTTCTACAGTTTCCAAATATGATGATAAGCAAGCTTTTCAAGCGGTCAATTTGATTGATCTTGTAGGCTATCGGTCAATTTAGCCCCGAAGTATTTTCTTAATATGGGTAAGGATAATTTTTTCAGCTCCCTGCCCGGATATAAGGGATGATTGCCGTCGGTAGTGAAACAATCGGGAACGTCCCCGATCTGTACACACCAAACCTTTCCAACGGAATAAGCCGTCATGGTGTCCGGCTTTGTTATTTTTTTAAAATGATTAAGTTTAAAGGTGTCTAACGCGATGCTCTGAACCCCAAATAACTGCTGATTACAATCTACCGCTTCATACCGGTCTCCAGACCAGTACATACACTGCTTTTTCGGCGGCATCTTCAGCAATAGGAACAGGGTAAGTCCGAGCAAAAGAAGAACCACTGCAGTTTCTTTCTGATGTTTTTTGATTCGTTCTTTCCAGACTGGTGCTGGAGGTCTTGGTTTTGTTGGATGTTCTGGTTTTGCCGGGGGTGCCGGCTCTGTTGAAGGTTCTGGTTCTGTTGGAGGATCTGGTTCCGGATCGTCATCTTGGTTTACCTGATAGGCATATCTAAAGGGTCTGGGCTGGTAATCTATCAGCCAGGCTAAGAGCTCTATGTTGAACGCATTGGGTTCCCTGTTTGGATCACGCAGAAACTGGGCCAGGGGCCTGAATCGCGATACTTTAAAGTTGTAAATGATTGAATGGTAATCGCCATGTTCGTCTGGTTTTTCAAAAAAAGCCTCGAGTGTCTTACTATCTCTCTTTTTATCGTACCTGGAAGTATAGACGAACAGACATTCGTTCCTAAGTTTTGCCGGGGTAGGATCGGCGAGATTATAGGAAAGTTTTTCCGCTGCAAGCTTTTCCTTATAACTTCTTACGACAAGATCTTTATAGTCCTTGAACATTTCTGATGCGTTGAAGGCTGCAATGTAAGAAAAACAAGCAATGCCCGCGCTACGGGAAACCGTATGGATTGAGTTCTGAGATGGATTACATTTGCCAGCATTCCGGATACATTAATATCATTAACCATGTTCAAAAAAGTACTTATAGTTGAAGACCAAGAAATGATTAGTATGTCCCTGACTATGACCGCGGAACAGCTGGGCATAACCGACACAGCATACACTTATTACTGTGATGATGCATTGATGTTTTTGAGGAAAGCCAAAGAGAGTGGCAATCCATTCGATCTGCTGATCACTGATCTCTCTTTTGAACCGGATCACCGTGAACAGCGTTTGTCGGGAGGAGCTGATCTGATTCGCGCAGCCAAGGCACTTCAACCGACACTAAAAGTGCTGGTGTTTTCTGTAGAGAACAGATTCATTCCGGTCGGGCGGCTTTTTACTGAGCTGGGTATAGATGCCTATGTCTGCAAGGCGAGACATGATGCGAAGAATCTAAAGCAGGCCATTGAAGAGATTTCAAAGGGCATGCGTTATATGCCGCCTCAGCTCAGAGAGGTGATCAGGAAGAAAAAAGCACATGATTTTACACCACTCGATATTGCCATTATCTCGCAGCTTTCCTCCGGAACTTTGCAAAAGAATATCCCTGCTTATCTTGAGGCCAACAATATTACTCCTTCAAAGTTGAGCAGTGTAGAAAAACGTTTAAAAATAATGAAGGATGAGCTGGGATTTTCTAAGAATGAACAACTGGTCGCCTACTGTAAAGATAACGGGCTGATCTGATTTTCCATTTTGCCCTTATTTCCTTTCCTTCAAAAGTGTTTTCAGATCATATCCGGCTTATGGTTTCCCGTAAGGAAAAACGCAGAAGAGGCGATAATTTTGAGAAGGTAACATTAAATCTATAGTATGAAACAACGAATACTCATCCTGTTTTTTCTTATTGTCAATCTGAGTGTGTTGGCTCAGGGCAGCCTGAGCGTTGTTTCCTGGAACCTCAAAGATATGGGCAAGTCCAAAACTGAGGTCGTGATAGGGATAATCGCCGAAACGCTTTCCGCTTACGACATCGTGGCGGTCCAGGAGGTCGTTGCAGGCCCCGGAGGATCGCAGGCGATTGCCAGATTGGCCGATGAACTGAACAGGAAGGGAACAAAATGGGAGTATGAGGTGAGTGGAGTAACTTCCGGAGACTCCCGGCATAAGGCAGAACGCTATGCTTTTCTGTGGAAAAGTGCGAGAGTCAGTAGGGTAGGCAAGGGCTGGCTGGAGCATCAGTATGGGGCAGAGATTGAGCGGGAGCCATTTTATGGGAGGTTCCGACTGGGGAATCAGACCCTGACACTGGTCAACTACCATGCGATTACCAAATCTCAGCAGCCGGAACGTGAACTGAAGTATTTCAAATTCCTGCCGGCACTTTATCCTGAAGATCAGCTGGTATTTTGCGGTGATTTTAATCTGCCGCAGTCGCACAGTGTATTCAATCCCCTGAGGTCAATGGGCTATGTCCCGGTATTCGTCGGACAGAAAACTACTTTACGCCAGCGTTGTCTGAATGGGGATTGTCTGGCATCAGAATTTGATAACTTTTACTATAGGCCGGCAAAGATGTTGCTAAAGGCGGCCGGAATTGTTCATTTTTATCGGTTGCTGCCAGATCTTGCACAGTCGCGCAAGATCTCTGACCACATTCCGATCTTTGCGATCTACCAATTATAAAATTTATATATTAATATAATCGATCATGAAAATACTCTTACACTTAGTGTTGCTAATGCAGCTCAGCATGGATAAAAAACCGGATACCCCGCAGGTGTATATTTGTACCAGTCCTACGGCAGTTGCCTATCATAAGTCCAAGGATGGTTGCAAGGGAATTCAGGCTTGCAACCGCAAAGTTTTGAAAGTCAGTAAGTCAGATGCGATCCGTAAATACAAGTACCGCGCTTGTAAGATCTGTTATTAATATCAGGCTTTCAATTTTTAAATTCCAGTGTACCGGAGATTTCTTTGATGATCTTTGCACTGAAAGTATGTCTGCCAGTCAGCCACCTGTTAATTTCATCTGGATTGATGTCCAGGGAGACCGCAAGGTCATTTGGGGAAAGGCCTTTATCGGCTAACGTTTTTTCAGTTTTACTGGCAACGTCCAGATTCAGCTGCGCTAATTCCTCTATAGCGGGGTTTCCGCTTTCTTCCAGCCAGATGGAGACAAAATCGTTCTCTTCCATTTCTTTTTTTGTAATTGTTTAAAGTATTCCGGGTATTTCAACCCATTTATTCATTGAACGGCAAATCTAATGATATTACTTTTATGATCACAGAACGAAGGGCAGGGGCTTACAGCCTGATCTATCTACAGCAATTTCTTTTTGCATAGATATTTTTTTAAATTAATTCACTATTATGTGATATATTTGTATTCCCTATACTTTTTTTTTATATTTAATGACCCATTCACTTGAAGTTATTATTATGGAAAAAATTTGAAAGACTTTCTAAATGAGCAATTTAAATAATAATCTCCCCTGATTATAAATTAGATGCCCCTAAAACACAACAGCTTCAGCGCAATCTGAGGCTGTTGTGTTTTAGGCTTTATTGAAACAATCAAATTCAGATCGTTTTCCTGGAGTTAGGGGATTTATTCTAATTTTGGTGCTACTATGAATGCTTTAAACACTTTCATTTGTCCATCATGCGGCAAAGAACATTACGAATGGCCTGCATTGGCTTTTCCATATCCTTCCAGTTATGGTTCGCTCAGTGAGGAGGAAAAACGATACGGACAAACAGAACTCAATGAAGACTTTTGCGTTATTGAATATCCGGATCGGATTGACTTTTTTATACGGGTCACCTTGACTCAAAAAGTAATCGGAAGCTGTGAGGGGCTGGATTATGGCGTATGGGTTTCACTGAGTGAAACGAGTTTTCTGGATTACAGTGATAATTTTAACAATGAAAATCATGAGGTTGTTTACTTCGGCTGGTTGTCAAACTGGCTTCCTGACTATGATTTCAGTGGTTCAATTCCAATGAATGTGGAAACGAGAAAAGGCAATCAACGTCCTGATGTGATTCCTCATGAAGATCCTAACCATCCATTTGTTCAGGATTATTATGCAGGAATTTCATTGAAAGAGGCCGAACGCAGGATTGCTGCGCTATTGCTTTAGCTGACGTCTTTGTCGACAGAAATTATTCCTCCTGAAAATAAGTGGAAGAAATCTTTTTTATAAAATTCACCCAAGGGTAGCTCATTTCCATTTAGATAAATGTTGTGGTGGTCAAAAGATTCTATGACATTTTTGTTTACAATGTAGGATTTGCTTACCCGTATAAACAGGTCCTGTGGGATTTTTTGGTGGAAAGTTTTTAGATTCATTGCAGTGATCAGCTTTTGATTGGCCATATGGATGACCACATAATCCTTCAGGCCTTCTATAAACCTGATGTCTTTGTATTTAATCCGGTGAAATCTCCGTTCTGATTTAATCAAAAGAAAATCTGCTGTATTTCCTTCAAGGGTGTTTTGTTCGGGATGATTTAGCAGCAGCTTTTTGTATGCCTCGGCCTTTTTTATCGCTTTATCCAGCCTGAATTTATCTACAGGTTTAAGGAGGTAGTCAATGGCATCCAGTTCATAGCTCTTCAAAGCATACTGAGGGTATGCGGTGGTAAAGATGACCAACGTTGGGGTGGGTAATAATCTGGCAAACTCAATTCCGGAGACCATAGGCATTTCGATGTCCAAAAAAATCAGATCTATTTCATTTGTGCTTAGAAAATCAAGTGCTGCCCGGGCATTAGAAAATGCGCCTAAAATTTCAATATTGCTTACCTCTTTGATCAGCGCCTGCATTTCCTGTCTGGCTAAAGGTTCATCATCTACAAGGATAGCGTTCATATAGGTACAATTAAGGTGATGGTAAACTGATTCTTAGTCGCATCTATCGTTAAAGAATGATCTTCCTGATAGAGTAGTTCTAATCTGCGTTTAATGTTTGCAAGGCCCAGTCCGCTGTTTTTTTTATCTGAGGCTATAAATTCCGGGTCTTTTGAATTTGTACAACAGAAATGAAGCTGATTTCCCAAAATCGCGATGTTGATGTGGATAAAAGATGCTCCGTCGCTAATATCAGCGCTATGTTTCACTGCATTTTCTACAAAAGTGGTAAACAAATTAGGGGGAACATAAACACCGTTCAATACCCCTGGTTTTTCGGGAGTTTTAATTTCGATGGATAATTGATCCCTTCGCAGCATTTCCAGACTAAGGAAGTTGGATAGAAAGGTGATTTCCGATTTTAATGGTGTTTTCGCCTCATTATTCTCGTAGATCTGGTATCTGAGGAACTCTGAAAGTTTCATAATGATCAGGTTCGCCTTTTCAGGATCGCTGCGTACCAATGCCTTTATACCATTCAACATGTTGAACAGAAAATGCGGGTTGATTTGATTTTTTAACTCGTTAAGTTCCATTCTCAGGGCAATGTTTTTCAGCTCCCCAATTCGTTCATTATCTCTGGTCCAGCGTTGAAATAACTTAATCATTGTGGTCACTAGTATGATGGGAACCAGAATGATAAAACCTTCATATATCCCTTTGTCTGCTTCAAAACGGATGTGTGTTAAAAATTTGGTGGGACCGAGCACGGAATGCAACAGATATCTCATCAGCCGCAGGCATAAAATTGCCAGTAGCGATAGCGAGGCAAAATAGGATATATACTTTGCTTTGAAGAAGAACAACGGAACGAGTACATACATGTTGATATAGCACATCGTGATCAATACTGTAAAGACAAAGAACAGTCTGTAGTATTTTAAAGCCCCTGAATATTCATACTGCCAGTTAGAATAAAAGATGACCACAAGTGTAATGAACAAGAGGAGCGCATGACGGAAGAAACTGCAGGGCTTATCCACGATCAGCTGCTGTAGTCTGTTATTCTTGATTTCCAGGTCTTCTTTCATCTGATTTTTGTCAATCCAAAGGTAGTACAAATCGTTGCCTATGGTTGGTAAATTATACCAAACCCTGTTTTTCTTATATCAAAAATCAGCTCGCATCAATTTAGTATAAAATGTAGCTGCTTTCGTATAAAAACAAAAATACGGGCTAAGATTATACATTCTTTTGCGCTGTGTTTTAACGGGAATTGTACGCTTTCAGGATTCAATTTTTAAAATAAACGATGAATATGATATCAAGAACAATTGCCACATTGAGTATGTTGGTATTATCGGTCGACTGTCTTTCCCAAAGTACGGATAGCATACCAAAGGTCAAAAAAGACACCTTGAATTTACCTAAACGGCTGGTTGCAGTTGTCGCAGACAATTTTGCCGTCACGCGACCCTTAAATTTCGAATTTTCCAATACTGCGCCATACAGCTATACATCTGAACAAGGAAATGATAAACTTCCGGATAGCAAAGTCAGGAAGTTTCAGCAGATAAAAATGAGCGCTAATTTCAATTTTATTAAAAGAAAATCATGGCTGCTGGGGGCAACAGCAGGCTACAAAGGGACCTCTGTGGAGACAGAAATCGTACATCCCGGGACGATTGAAAATACCATTTTCAAAGATGATTTTCATTATCTTTTTTCAGCAGTCAGCTTTACCTATTTTTCTACATTATTCAAAAAGCGTACGTTTTATTCTTCAACGATTATGGTCGACGGGAGTGATAAATATGTGGAACGGGTTAAGGGAATATTCTTGGCCACAATGCTTTTAAAAGCGAATCAAAAGACAAGGATGACTGTTGGATTTATGGTTAATATTGACCCCGCTGCTCAGATTCCCGCCATCCCCACATTCTCTTATGAGCATAAATTTGATAATGGACTGATTGCAGATATCGTATTGCCCAGAAGCATGTACCTCAGAAAATTCGTTTTCAAGCGGAATGGCAGATTGTCTGTAGGTATGGAACTCGATCAAACGAATTTTTATATGTACAATTTAGACGGTACCCGGCAAAAATATGAATACCGGCAACTGGACATCAACCCGGGAATGGTCTATGAACATGCGATAGGGAAGTACCTGATGCTGACTGCAAAGTCGGGAATGAAATTAAGCCCCAACGGTAGAATTTTTAAGAAGGAAAGTTCGTTTGGAGATCCTGTATATGAAATCAAACCAGATCCGTCATTCTACTTCAATGTAGGTGTTTCCTTTAACCCATTTTCCTTTTTTGGAAAGAAACGATAAACAAAAAAATATGGTTGCAGTTTTTAAAACAAATGCGGAATTCCCTACAGATGCGATGAAAATCATTGAACTGTTATCAGGAGCATATCAAGGATTCACCGTTTCGGTTGATAAGGAGGATGAAGATAGAATTCTCCGGGTGGAGGGAGATGTCTTCGATGTGGAAGACATTATCATTTTACTCCAGTATAACGGCTTCAATTGCGTTTACCTTCCTTTTGATTGGTGAGTTGGGGGATTGGAAGTTTTCTTATCCCTTATTAGTCTTATATTAGATTTTCCTAATTCAAATTGATCAACCTTTAAAAATGATGAAAAATATCGCTAATTACACCTGTTTGCTGTTGTTCTTTGTGCTGACTTCTTTCTCAGGAAAAAAAGCACAAAAACTAAATATTGTTTTTATTGGCGATAGCATTACCGAGGGTGGCGCTTTACCCGATCCAAAAACTGAAGCTACACCAATCTATGTGGCGGAGTTGTTGAGACATCGTAAAGACATTAGCTCCCTGAATTTTAGTAATAAAGGGTTTAGCGGACACACCACCGTAGATTTTCTGCCAACGAACAATATTGATTTTCCAAAAGTAGTGGAGGCAGCCGATATCTTTGCACAAGATAAAACAGCCACTTTGTTGTTCTCTATCATGCTGGGCACAAATGATAGTGCCATGTTTGGACCAAACGGTTCCCCTGTTCAGGCGACTCAGTATAAAGACAATTTGAATGCCCTAATCAACGCTTTGATTAAAAAATACCCTGATGCCAAATTTGTGCTCCAATATCCGCTTTGGTACAGTCCAAATACCCACAATAACGCGGGATACATGCAGGAAGGACTTGATCGGTTAAGCAGTTACTTCTCAGAAATCGAAGCCATATCTGCGGCGCATAAAATTAGTCATCCAAACCAGGTTTATTTAGGCAACAAAGCGGTGTTCAGTTTCTTTCAAAAGAACCCTAAACAATTGTTTAAAGCCGAGGAGGGCAAGCATGGTACTTTTTATTTGCATCCCAACGCGGAAGGGTCTAAAGCCTTAGCTGAATTTTGGGTAAAAGGAATTTTGAATGCAATTAAATAATTTTCAGCCTCTTTTCTGCTATGCAAAGTCTTAGAGGATGTCTGGTTTTAACCAATATCAGGACAAGGCATCTTGCAGGGTAAGATCACTGATTATTCGGCCAATTTGCATGACTTCAAAAAGTACGGTAAAAGTTAGCTTTAAGGAAAATTAAACCCAGCAACTATGAAAAAGTTACTATTTATTCTTTTCCTGTCTTTTGTCTGTACCAGTATCCATGCGCAGGTAAAAGCAAACTCTCCCAGTACTCCGGTATATAATAACGGTGATTCTTATGGTTATTACATCGATGAGATTCCCGGAGCAATTTCTTATACCTGGTCGGTTGTAGGACCAAGCGGCGGTGCATTGATCTGGCCGGCCTGGGATACCGCAATTGACATCACGTTCTCTAAACGTGGCATGTACGACGTGATTTGCACGGTCGAAATGGACAGTGGACCTGATCAGGTATATGGCCTCACGGTGGATGTCTACGAAGAATAAAACCAACAAAAAGCCCCATGTCAATGGGGCTTTTTGTTGGTTATTTTTCCAAAAAATCCAGTTCTGCAATTGCTGTTGACTTTTTATTTCCAGCAATTGCTATGGGTTTAAGTTTCACATATCTGGTTGATATTTCATTTTTAAAATAGTGTGTTCTGGCGGTTGGATCGTTAATCAGATTGCCAAATTCGAAACTTTCTATATCCTCCCAGTTTTTACCATCCTTGCTGATCTGGATGATTCCCTTTTCAATCATGCCATCAAAAAAAGCTTTGGGAGGCGTATAAATGAAGGCTGTTAATTTGTGTACGGCACCTAAATCTATAGCCATCGGATGTGCATCATCGTTAAATTCCGCTTGCCAATAAGTCTCTTTATTTGCATCAAAAGCCATGGTTCCTTTATTTGATTCGCTCCCCGCAGTCAATAGTTTCCAGTTTTTCTGTAGCAGGCCAAATGTTTCTTTGGCAACACTTCCTTTATCATGATTGGCAATGGCGATGGCTTTAAGCTCAGCATTAAGGACCAGGATAGGGGCGGTGTATTTTTTTGAAGCGGAAGAGGGTGCTGTACCGTTGGTCGTGTAATAAATTTGAGTACCGGTACTCAGGTTTCCTGTAGCATCCTGTCCATGTGGGTTCCATCCAAATTCATGTTTTTTTGGCGATATGGTCACAAGACCGTTTAGGTCTCTGTCGAATTGAAGTTGAGGTGGTTTTGACCGGTAATAATGTCCCTCAATTGTTGCAATTGCAGGAGTGGCCCTGGATGACAATACTTTTAGTCTGAATCTTGAAGCGGTTACTTCTGGGAAACGCAATATGCGCTTATATCCAATATTCGTTGCAGCAGCAATTTTCTGCCACTTATTTTCAAGCCAGGCTTCAAGGATATGTTCTTCCACCCGTTCACTATGAGTGGCAATGGCCTCCTGTATAACAATTCTGTTGATGGTAACGGGGCTACCGGTCGCAATTTCTATACTGTTTTCTGGCTTTGTGAGCAACAGGTAGGTATTTAAGTTTTTATCCAGAATTTGTTTTGGACCTTTTGCAGCAGCGAACAAATTTTTACCATAAGTTTCCTGAATGCGTTTACCTACTTCGGTCAGGACTTTTACATCCTCCGGAGAGAATTTGCCTTCCCGGTTTGGCGGAATGTTGAGTAAGAAGGTAGAATTGCCGCCAACAGCTCTTTCGTAAATGTCAAAAACATCATCGGTACTGCGTACTTTTTGTCGTTCATCATCCCGGTAAAACCAGCCTTCGCGTATGGACGTATTTGTTTCCGCCTGCTGATAATGTAAATATTTTCCTTTATACAACTCATTTCTGGTGCCCAGGGATTCCTCGGTTAAGTCCGGAAAATCGGTTGCAGTATTGGGGTTTTCAGGATAGGGAATAATATTCCATTCCGTATTTCGCGTTCTACCAGCTTCATTACCGCACCAACGGATATCTTCTTTGCCAAAAATAACCGCCTTAGGTGCCAAAGTATGAATTAGTTTTTTCCAGGCAGCATAGTTGTATTTCTGACCACCTTTTGTTTTCGGGTGAGCGCCATCAAACCAGACTTCATCAATCGGACCATATTCTGTTAAGAGTTCAAAGAGCTGGTTAAGAAAATACTCATTATAGTCATCTACCTCAAACTCAAATTTGGTTTTGTTGGCAAAGGGCCTGCCAGCAACCATTCTTGGAATGGTACGTTTGTTAACTTCACTTAAATTACCGTATAAGCCGCTGGGACTCTCAATCTGGAAGAGATCTGCTGGAGACAGGTAAATACCTAATTTTAAACCATATTTTTTACAGGAAGCGGATAGCGCTTTCACAATATCTCCTTTACCATGCTGAAAACCTGTCGACATTATCCCATGACTGGTATAGCGGCTTTGCCAAAGTACAAATCCGTCATGGTGTTTTGCGGTCAGGATGACCATTTTCATCCCTGCTGATTTCATCGATTGGCACCACTGATCGGTGTGCAATTCCTTTAAATCGAATATTTTTGGATCCTCCTTGCCATTTCCCCATTCCATGCGGGTAAAAGTATTAGGCCCAAAATGTATAAAGGCAATAAACTCGTTTTTTAAGGCAGCAAGCTGATTAGCGGTGGGTACTACATGGACCGCTTTTGCGATAATCGAGGCTTTGGTGTCATTTGCTGTTACCGGAATTGTATTTTGTAGGGTGATCGCACTTTTTTGTGCATGTACATTTAAATAAAATATTGCGCCGGAGAGGACGCTGATAAATATTTTTTTCATTCGGATAATTTGGTTGAAATCAAATGTACGAAAGCAAACCGCATAAAAATTTGACTTAACTGGACTTTTTCTTGTACAAATCCGACTATTTGTTTGCTGTGGTTAATGAGAAAGTCCATCCTTTGCATAAGATTGTCTATTGTGCAAAGTGCTTGTCATTAATAAGTTTGTTGTATTGCCAACCAACCAGATGTATGAAAAAATTCCTTGCACAATTAATTCAGTCACTTTTAATAGGGGCTCTGTTCGTGTTTACAGCCGCCGCACAGTATAAAAATGATTCACATATTAACCTTTCCGGAATCTGGGCTTTTCAAATCGACTCGCTTGATCAAGGAATTGCCGACAAATGGTACAATCTGCAGTTAAAGGAGCAAATAAAGCTTCCGGGATCAATGACTACGAATGGAAAGGGCAATGAAATTACTGTAAATACACCATGGACGGGTGAGATCCTTGATAAATCCTGGTTTACCAAGAGTGAATATGCGAAATACAGACAACCAGGGAATGTTAAAATTCCCTTCTGGCTGCAACCGGAAAAGTATTACAAAGGTGCCGCCTGGTACCAGAAAACAGTGAATATCCCCGGTTCCTGGAAAAACAAATCTATACAGCTCTTTATCGAAAGAAGCCATTGGGAAACGACAGTATGGTTGGATGATGTCCAGATTGGAATGGAAAACAGTCTGGGGACAGCACAAATATTTGAGATTGGGAGTCAATTACAGGCAGGGAAACACCGCTTAACAATTAGGGTAGACAACAGGATAAAGAGCTTTAACATGGGGGAAAACGCCCATAGTGTGAGTGATCATACCCAGACCAACTGGAACGGAATGGTGGGAGAGCTGAGTCTCAAAGCCAGGTCAAAAGTCTTTATTTCTGATGTACAGCTTTATCCCGACATTAAAAATAAACAAGTGCTTGTAAAGGTTCAGTTGAACAATACAACAGGTACTCCTAAAGAAGTCTCTTTAAGCTTATCGGCCATCCTTGACAAAAAGGGGGCAGCAAAAGGAAAATCTTTAAGCCGGAAATTACTGCTTTCTGAAAAGGAAAATGCGATCGAAATGGTCTATTCCATGGGAGATGATCCATTGCTATGGAATGAGTTTCATCCCAACTTATATAAAATGCAGGTCAGTCTTGATCCGCAAAAACAGGGAGAATCAGACCGTAAAAGCATCTCCTTTGGAATGCGCGAATTCAAAGCTAAAGGCACGCAGTTTACCATCAATGGCAAGCTAACCTTTTTGCGTGGTGCCCTGGATTGTGCTTCTTTTCCTAAAACCGGTTATCCTCCAACCGATGTAGCCAGCTGGATGAAGATCTTTAGTACGGCAAAGGCCCACGGATTAAACCATATCAGATTTCACTCCTGGTGCCCGCCGGAAGCCGCTTTTACTGCGGCCGACCGCCTTGGTCTGTTTTTGCAGGTCGAATCCGCCGCCTGGGCAAATGGCGGGAATGGCGCTTCAATTGGTGATGGCTTACCTTTAGATAAATACATCTATGAGGAAAGCGAAAAAATGGTTAAAGCCTATGGCAACCATCCCTCTTTTGTAATGATGACTTATGGAAATGAGCCCGGAGGAAAAGATATGGTCAAATATCTTGTTGATTTTGTCAATTACTGGAAGGCAAAAGATTCGAGGAGAATGTATACCACTGCTGCAGGCTGGCCACAAAATGACGTTAGTGATTATAACAATATGCCAGAACCAAGAATTCAGGGCTGGGGACAGGGCCTGACGAGCATTATCAATAAGGAAGCACCGCGGTCAGATTATGATTTTGCTAAGATGATCTCCAACTGGAAACAGCCTACGGTTAGTCATGAAATCGGTCAGTGGTGTGTATATCCGAATTTCAGGGAAATCAAAAAATACGATGGGGTCCTGAAGCCAAAGAACTTCGAGATCTTCAGAGATAAATTGCAGGAAAATGGCCTTTCTATGTTGGCTGATAGCTTTTTTATGGCTTCAGGAAAGTTGCAGGCACTGTGTTATAAGGCGGATATTGAAGCAGCATTGCGTACTCCCGGATTTGCTGGTTTTCAGCTGTTGGGTTTAAATGATTTCCCTGGCCAGGGAACAGCATTAGTAGGGGTATTAGATCCGTTCTGGGAGCCGAAACCTTATATTAATGCTGCAGAATATCGCCGGTTTTGTGCGCCTGTAGTACTTCTGGCAAGGCTGCCGAAGATGATCTATACCAACAATGAAGAATTAAATGTGCCATTGGAAATCGCCAACTTTAGTGATGCGCCTATAAAAGAGGTCGTAAGCTGGAGCGTCGAGTCTGAAAGTGGAATCAGATTATTTAATGGAAGCTTTAAGAATGAGGCGATTGCGATGGGAAATGCGATAAAACTAGGAACCATCCGGCAGTCGCTCGGAGCCATTAAAAAAGCACAGCGTGTCATTTTAAAGGCAACGATATTAAACCATACCAATACATGGGACATCTTTGTTTATCCAAAGGAACATTCAGAAACTCCCAAAGAGATCATGATCACCCAGGCATTAGATGCTAAAGCGATTGAAACGTTAAATCAGGGAGGCAAGGTATTACTCACGCTAAAAAAAGGATCGGTTAAGCCAGAAATGGGAGGGGATATTAAAATCGGATTTTCTACGATATTCTGGAATACGGCATGGACTAAAAGTCAGCCTCCAACAACGATGGGGATCTTATGTGATCCTAAACATCCTGCATTGGCGGAGTTTCCTACGCAGTACCATTCCAATTGGCAATGGTGGGACGCAATGACACATTCAAATGCAATTATGCTTAGCGCTATAGGAAAAGACATAAAACCAATTGTAAGGGTTATCGACGACTGGGTAACGGCGCGTCCGCTGGGTTTGGTGTTTGAATGTAATGTAGGAAAAGGTAAATTACTGGTTTCTGCTATCGACCTGCTGACTGATCAGGACAATCGTCCGGAAGCCCGCCAACTGCGCTACAGCCTGGAGCAATACATGAACGGAGCAGCATTTAAGCCGGGACATACGGTTGATTTGACGAAGATTCAGCAATTGATAAATGAATAACAAGGTGTTTATACCAGTTAAAAAACGACAATATGGTTGAGTATTTTGCAGATTTGAATGATTAATCGATAAAAGCTTATCGGCACATTGCATCAAGCAATACTATGAGCTATAAACTTGCCATTTTATCTACACTCTTATTCTTAAGTTTCACCGGTTTTGCTCAGCGTAAAACCAATAAAACTGTTTTTATACTGCTTGATGAGCAAACATTGCTGAATTGTAAACAGCAATATCAACGCAAGGATGCGACTATGGTAACACAGGTTAATGAGTTGATCGTCAACGCCGATAGTTTACTCGCCACCGGGCCTTACTCTGTTACCTTTCATAAAACCAAACTAGCTTCAAGTGGTAATAAGCATGATTACATTAGTCAGGCACCTTATTGGTGGGCAGACCCCTCAAAAAAAGAGGGCAGGCCTTACATCCGTAAAGATGGTCTCCGTAATCCTGAGATCTATTTATTGCATGATGGAAGTCAAATGGGTAAAATGTGCCATCATGTACGGCAATTAACCTTGGCATATTACTTTACCGGCAACGAGAAATATGCAGAAAAAGTTAAAAGTTTACTGGAAGTCTGGTTTATTGCCTCGGATACCCGTATGAATCCTAACTTAAATTATGCGCAGTATATTCCGGGGCTTAATGACGGACGGGGTATTGGCATTATTGAAACCGCCGGCTTAACCAGCATTCCGGATATGCTGGCTATTCTTCAATCCAGTAAAAATATAAACTCCGGTTTAGTGAAGGGCATAAAACATTGGTATAAGCAATATTTAAACTGGCTGCAAACCAGTAAAAATGGCAAATCAGAACGCGCCCAGATTAATAATCATGGTACTTATTATGATTTACAGGTGGTGAATTATGCGCTGTTTACCGGTAATGAGGCCTTAGCCGCCCGGACGCTGAAAACATCTACCATTTTGAGGATCGATCAGCAATTTACGACCGATGGTTTACAGCCTTTAGAACTGGTACGCACCAATTCATGGGGATATTCCAATATGAACCTTTTGGGCTGGTGTAAGCTGGCGATAATGGCCAAGCGGATAAACATTGATCTTTGGCATGAGCAAACTTATGATGGCAAAGGCATTAAAACAGCTATTGCCTGGCTGATGCCCTATGCTTTAAAGGAGAAAGCATGGCGCTATGACCAAATAGACCCCTTTAGTTATGGCACATTTAGTCGGATCGCTCAGGAAGCTGCTGTTGCCTATCCTGACATTTCTTTTAACGCGTTTTTAGAAGCGCATCCTATAAAGAATCCGTTGCAAAACCTCAATTAATCGCTGATCATGCGAGGTGTTTTCTCAAATATTTAGCCGTTGGTTTACATTTAACGTCCCTGGTTTACATCAAAATACAATTCAAAGCCAATGGCAGCATCTTTGGTTGTGATCAGTGTAAGTCCTTTACCCACCATTGTGAGCAACAATGGTGGGTTTACCGGCGCCTCTTCCTACCTGCTAAATTGTGTTCAACACACCGCCATCCGCCCGTAAGCTGGCTCCATTAGTTGCCAGGGAGCGAGGACTTGAGAGATAAGTGACCAGGTTAGCAATTTCCTCCGGCTCTATAAAACGTTGCAGGAGGGAAGTCGGATTTGTGGTACCGGATATATAAGATTTCAGGCTTTCCACATCTTGATTTTGCGAAGTTGCAATATCTGCTATGGCATTGGCAACACCATCTGAATAGGTTGGCCCCCCTAATATGGAGTTTACAGTCACCTGTGTGCCTTTGGTTAGCTTGGCGAGCCCATTGGCTATGGCAACCATCGCTGTTTTGGTCATTCCATAATGAATCATATTTTCTGGGATGTTAATCCCGGATTCACTGCTGATGAAGATCACTCTTCCCCAGCCGCGTAAGCGCATTTTGGGCAATAGGGCCCTCGACAATCGCACACCGCTCATGACATTTATTTCGAAAAAGCTCATCCAGTCGGCGTCTGTAATGGATTCAAAGCTTTTGAGTTCAAAAACCCCTACATTATTGATCAGGATATCGATATCCGGCAAAGCAGCAATCAGATCCTGAACTTCACCGGGCTTCGAAAAGTCTGCTGCAATCCCCGAAACCCAAGCTTTATCTGAAACTTGTTTCAGCTTTTCAATAGCTTTGTCTATTTTTTCCTGGGAACGCCCGTTAATAATTACGTTTGATCCTTCTGTTAATAATTGTTTTGCGATGGCAAAGCCGATGCCCTGCGTAGAACCACTGATAAAAGCGGTCTTCGATTCTAAATTTAAATTCATTGGAATGTATCTGATTTTTGTCTGAAAATTATCGGAAGCCGAGCTGGCTCAGCTGATCACTTTGAGTTGAAGTTCAATCTGTTCAAGCAATATTTCAGGCTCAGGATAAATTCTCCTTAGTACATTGAGTCCAGCCCAAAATGTGATGAGATATCTACCCAGTATCGCTGGATCGGTTTGGTTTTTGATCAAACCATCTTCCTGCCCTTTTTTTATAGCTGCGGTATACATCGTTTCCGTATCTTTCATAATGGCTGTTGCTTCTTCTAAAAGATCCTGCTCTAGAAAGGTCATTTCTACGATGGTATTGGCAATGATACAACCTTTAAGATGCCCGGAAATATCGGTTGTTGCCGTACTTCTGAAGAAATCTTTGATCAATTCAATTGGTGACTCCTGTTTATCTAGTTCTTCCTTAAACTTGTTGAATGCTGCTCTTCGTTGCAGCAGGGCTTTTTTAAACAGCTCTTTTTTACCGCCCTTGAATGTGTTGTAAAAGCTACCGCTGCCCATGCCGGTGGCAGTCAGGAGATCGGAGAGGGAACTGGCCGTATAACCTTTTTCCCAAAAGAGTCCTTGTGCACTTTCTACTGCATTTTCGCTCTCAAATAGTATGGGTCTTCCTTTCATATTTTTACTTTTGTATTGATCGATACAAAAGTAGGTTTATTTTCGGTAACCTGATCAATATCTGTGAAAATCAATAAGTATAAGGAATAAGCCGGAGGTTTTTAAATTATAATTAATATTTTATTTATTTTTAGGATAAATATTTTCTTTAAAATTTGTTTTTGTTGTGCGTAATGCATAATTTAGCCTATGAAACGTCCTGCTATAACTTCTGGCCCTACATCCCTATTCATTGACCCGCTTACGGATTTTGGTTTTAAACATCTTTTAGGGAGTGAGCCCAATAAAGAAATTATGATTGCTTTTCTGAATGCCATTTTTGCTGGAAAAAAGGAAATCGTGGATTTGGTTTTTAGTCCAACAGAATATGCTGGAAACACTGATGAGTATAAGAAAGTCTTTTTTGATCTGATGTGTACGGGAAAAGATGGTGATCAGTTTATTATTGAAATGCAACGCAGAGAGCAAGAATCTTTTCATGACCGTTGCATTTATTATTTATCCAGATTAATTAGTGAGCAGCTTCCTAAAGGAGCATCCAATTGGGATATAAAACAACTTAATGAGGTGTATCTAATTGCGATATTGGAGTTCAAATTTAAAAACAATGATGATGACCGTTATTTACATGACATCGCCTTAATGAACAAAGATACAGGCAAAGTTTTCTATGATAGATTGGGGTTTAAATTCCTGGAATTACCTAATTTTGGTAAGGAGGTCCATGAATTGAAATCAGACCTGGACAAGTGGTTTTATATTCTTAAAAATATGAGCCAAATGTAAAAAATACCACTGTACCTCAATAAAGGAATCTTTCAAAAATTATTTAAAATAGCAGAGGTGAGTAAATTAACAGAAGAGCAACGGAAAATTTATGAATCTAACTTAAAGGCGAAGCGAGACTATGAGAACAGTATTGCTTTCGCCAGAAAAGAGGAAGGAAAAAAGGCCAGAGAGTTAGGTCGGGAGGAAGGTATAGAGTTAGGCATGGAGAAAGGTATAGAGTTAGGCCGACTAAAAGAAAAATTGGCAACGGCTCTTGAATTAAAGGAGACAGGATGGTCAGTTGATCAAATTTCAAAAATTACGAAACTTTCAATTGAAGAAATTGAGAAATTATAGGTTTACTTCTCGGAAGATAGAATGGTAACTTTGTTATTGGCCAGCTTTTTCATACTATTTTTGGAGTTTAACACAGCGTCAACTAATATTACTATCTTGTTTTAATGGATAGGAACTATACGTCATTAAAATGACCAGCTTATTCTATTGACAAATGGTTATATAATTCAAAAAAGTTGTGAAAGCGGTTAGAATCAACTCAGATATAATTGATGCTAAGGAGTTTAATCATATAAACGCCTATTTGGCTAAGTGGGACTTAAGTGCTGTAGAGGGGCAGGCGCTATATGCCGGCGCAATGAATAGAGCTTATGCCCATCTGAAAATTAAGATGTATAAATCTTTAGATACTGATGATAGTCATGTTATCTGGAACGTGTCAGAAAATGAATTGCCTTTAGAATTTAGGACTACGATTGTTGCTGGTCTAAGCTTTTTTCTAAGCTATTTAGAAGGGATAAAGGGGCAATCTATATCATTAACCTTCGAGATTAATGACGGAAGTTATCATCCCGTGGATTCTGAGTTGAAAGGTTTTAACCGTGTTACGACGCGTGCAATCGTTAATTGCTTTGACCCGGATTATTTTGGATTTAAGGCTAACCGGGTATTCAGAGAGGCATCTTTTAGAGGACATTAATTAAATGCATTGATGATGGAGTAGTTCAAGTTTTTTTGGATGATTTGGCTATTGGGTTAAATTCAAGGCATAGGTCAACCCAATAATTCAACTTCTTTAAGTTACCAAGGGCAATGTCTTCAACGTACACATAGTCTTTCATTACCCGGCCATTGTTCATCATGTTCCTGCAATTGCCTTTCTCAAGTTCTACCTGGACTTTTTCTGAGCCTATGCGGCATAATAGTTCATTGCCTGAGACACAGACACACATTTTGTGATCAACCATAAAGCATATTCCACTGAACATTTCCTTTTCAGTTACATCTTCACGGTCAGAGAGTGATTCTCGTATCTGATTAGCCAGTTGTTCATCATAAGCCATATTTTCATATTTTAATGAATGCTAATTCAAATATAATGAATGCTTATCATCATTTTGATGAATCCCAATCCAATTTTAATAGCGCAAACTGATATTCACTGGCCCATTTGCCCTCTGAAAATACACTGTCCTTGAAATATTCTCCTTCCCTGAAGCCCAGGCTTTTCAGCAAAGCAATCGCGGCCTCATCCTGCGCATCCACGATTTTTACAATCCGGTTCACTTCTGATTTGCTAAACAGGAAGGAGATCATCGCTGATGCCGCTTCTTTTGCATAACCTTTGCGTTGTTCTGCAGGAGAAATGTTGACTTTCATTTCCGCGGTAAACTTCTCATTTTGTTTGAATCTAATGGAGCAATCGCCAATTCTCTGATCGCTGATCGTGCTTTTTAGTACGTATATCGACCAGGCGCTGGTTATTATTTCCTTCCGCCCGCTTGCTGGTTCGATAACAGCGGTTCCCAGATCCAAAAGATATTTCCGATAGCTGATGATGCCAAAATCTGAACCGATATAATTGAACTCCTGCTTTGAGCCTTCCCTTTCCGGATGGGGTTTCTCTGAAATTTCTATGTTTTTAGGGGCATTTAAAGCACCCGCATACATGCTGTCCGAAACTGCTCTTCCATTGTCTTTGACAAAAGAGATATAGGCCTCCATGCGTTCATTTACATGGTCCTGAGCGATCTTGAGGGTATGTACGCCTTCAATTCTTCTTGAACCGAGTAAATCGCAACGGGATATTTTTAAATCAGGAAAATAGACCACCAGCATTGCACGATCGTTGGCATACTGATAGGCCTGATCAGCCGTTACTTCCCAGTTAAAGGTGATTTGATCGCCTGTCTGACTAAGGGTAGGATGAATGGCTGCAGGAAGCGTTCCCATGCTCAATAACACTTTGCTATAGTCCAGGCTAAGGTTTGGATAGGTTCCCTGAAGGGCATTTTTCTTATTGTAAGAAACCGCCTCATTGTATTCGTTTTTGTCCGTTCCTGCCACCGCAAGGCGATATCCTACCTGGATAGCAGGAAGGGAAGGGCTCAGGATCTCATTCACAAGTGTCATTTTTTGACAGTTTGCTTTCCTGCCCGGAGTGAGGGGTTTAGAACTTCTTCCTATTTTTCTGATGATGTATTTACCGTTTAAGGTATAACCCACCAGGTTGCCGATTCTGCCATGGAATCCGCCAAATATGCCATTTATTAATTTTCCCATAACTGTTCTTTAATTAAGTAATTGACTGCTGTAATAACAAGTTACGAAATGTTTTTGATATGAATATCATGTGTTGTTAATTAAAATTAATAATTACGTAATTATAAATACATGGTTAATAGGTCAATTTAACCAATGATTGACCTATCAACCACCTGTTAATGACGTTATAATCACTAATAAAAATAAGACAGAACTGAGCGGCATATTAACCGCATATGCCAATAAAGGCAACAGGATTTTGTCGTTGGATAAGAAGAATAGGCTTCACATCAAAGTTTCTTTATCTATTGCTGTCCTGCTTACCTGGTTCGTTTAATGGTAGAAAAGCGGAGGCAGGGGACTTTGATTCCCGGGAAAGGATTTAGATAATCAAGCGCTCGTGCGCAGATTGAAAATAGAGCTCTCTTTCGTCGGAATCTAATGCGCTTTAAAAATTTCGCGCCTATGCAGTTCTGCATAGGCGCGAAATTGAAGTTGGAGATATGAACCAGGTTACTCGCCTGCATTCGAGCCAATTACGGGCTCATTCTGGCCCCATGGAACTCCACATACTATTTCGCCTCCATCATGCTGGATGTCAGCATAGTATTGGCCATTAGTGTAGCTCCAGCCAACAATAGTTCCATGCGAACGACCTCCTGGTAATTTTCCACCTAATACTAGGCTTTGCTGTTCTTTAGACAGCACGTTAAAAGTTTTATTTTTCATCAGTATAGATTTTATGGTCTCCCTCTCTTGCCGCCGTGGGAAACAGTTACTCAGCGTACACCAGTTTTATTCAGGTTGTAGGTGCGTCTTCCTTGTTATAAATATAAATGATAAATCACATAGGTGTGAAATATTTTATAATATTTATTTGTGGTCAAAAAAAAACGCCCATGCAGGGCGTTTTTCTTAATATGGAAAGCTTTTACGTTTTAAAGTCCGTACATCGTTTTTACCCAATTTACGTCACCTGTAGAAGGGGTTTTAGATCCACTCCATGAGGGATCAACCCAGGTTGTTCCGTTTTTGCGGGTAGTGGTAGGGAGGCTACTGTTGATCGCACCGTAACCGTTATAAGAGCCATATAGCATAATGGAGGCGAAATCAAAGGTTGTTCCTCCGTAATTCAGTCCTGTCATGATATTATAGCTGCTTTGAGCGGACTGACTGATATTGTTCCATTTCACGTCAATATAGGTGTCCCGGTCGGCACGCAATTGCTCATGATGTAAGCCGATGGCATGTCCCAGCTCATGTACTACTATTCCTTTTGCAGTTGGGTCAGATAAGTTCATCGTTGCATTGCTGACATACCCAACGGTACAGTTATTGGCGCTGCCACGTTGTATCCTCAAATAAGTACCGGTATTTCTGGATACAAAGCTAAGCCCGGTTTTATTTGCCCAGTCATTAATGGCTGATGTAATCACAGATCTTTCATTGGTGTTGAAGTTCGAACTGATGCTATAATAAATCGTTGCACCTGGCCAGATATTGTTTTGACCATGTCCTTCTGTCTGAACATCTGTTTTTTTAGGTGGAGAAGCAGATAACTGATCGTCGGTAATGATCATATCTCCATTGAATACATTTTGCCCGTTGATGCGTTGGTAGCTGATGAGTGAACCCATGTAATAGGCGGCTTTCCATTCGCCCTCCTGAGTTTTACCGAGGTCTTTCGACTCAGGTTCTGAAGCATTGTCGATTTGTTTTTTACAGGAGGTTACACATAGCAGGACAGCCATGATGCCTGTCAGAATCAGTTTAGTGGTTTTCATAATTTCTTAGGATGATTTGGTTAGTTAATTAGTTTTTTATGTAATTAAAAATATACTAATTAATGCTAAAGATGTGGTATCATGTCAATTTTGTATACTGTTATGTAAGAAAAAGACACTATTATACAATCTCGCGTTTACTTATAGCTAAACCGCATACCTCCATTGTTTTTTGTGTTTAGGGTTTACCGTATGGTTTTATATCGAATAACGCAACGCATCAAGATTTATATCGAATTTAAAAAAATATAAAAAATTGTTAATTGAGGCTGAGTTCTATAATGAAGGGATAAGGCAAATGGAATTTGATATCGGGGGCTTTAAATGGGATCACTAATATGATCGTATCGGTCTGGTTTGAATTCGGGTTAAATTTTTTACATCGTTAAAACTTTCATTGTATATTTGAGCTAAGTACCACCAAATTAGCTGTCTCTCTCAATGGGTGTTAAATACGACTTCATCGATAAAATACTTGAACAACACCAACTGGTTACGCCAGATTTAAGGGTTTTAAGGCCCGATTATGAGCATTATAAAGCGTTTGTATATCAGCATAGTGGAGAGGTCGTTGTCAATGTAACAGGAACACCATCGGTAAAGAATGCGGATGCTAAACTTGCCGCTGAAAAGCATTTGGCTTTTTTTGAGCATGCAACCAGGGAAACCTTCGATTTGTTAGTCACCCCGGAATACTCTTGCCCACTGTCCGCACTTCAGGACTTTGTTAAATCAGCGGGTTTTGATCAGCCGGGCAGCCTGATGGTTGTCGGGTGTGAATCTTCGACTTTAAATGAGCTTGAAAATTTCAGGAATGATTTGAATTCGGACACTTTGGTCGTTTTGATGGAGTCGGAGGTGTTCGCCTCGAAGGAAAATAAGTTTGTCGATCCTGTCGCCTATGTGTTTGTGACCAAAAAAGCAGGGCAGGATCAATACATTCGGGTCGTTTTATTTCAATTTAAAACCTACCCAATGGGAGCTACGCCCGTTGAAAATGAATTTATGGCTTTTGGTACGAAGCGGTACATTTTGCGTAACGATGAGGAGTCGATTTACCTGGCCACAATCATATGCTCAGAAGGATTGGAAATTGATCTGGAAAGAGACTTAAGGCAGTTTATAGACAAACCTTATCTGTTATTGCATCCTCAACTCAACCTATCCCCAAGAACAGCAAATCTAAAACGCTACCGCACTAATTTCTTCAACAGCTGTTCGGAGGATACCAGCGTCGAAATATTCTGTTACAACTGGGCAAAAGGTAGTACCATCGACGGCAACGTCCTGACTTATGCCCATTCCGCTATTTACACTAAAACCAGGAAGATTTTAATTGATGATCAGCGGATCAATGGGAATGATAAACTCGGACTTTATTATAACCATTGGAAAAATGCGAAGTCCAGTATTCTGATTTTTGATGAAAACGAAGCGGTTTTTTGTTTTTCAAATTCAAAGGTTTCTAAACGACGGCTAAATGTTCAAAACCAGGCCCGTTACGGACCAAAAATGCTTGAACGACTGGTATGGGAAGATAAATGGGTAGTAGTCGATAACAGTTTGATCCAATCACTGGTAGAATATTGCCGCGAAATAGATGGAGATTTTGAATACTTCTTTAATGAAAATATGAGTTTCATCGACCGGGAAAGGTTATTGAGTATAACGGTCGGGAAAATTTCCGGAAAGGAATGGACCTCGCCTGACGGGAACAAATTCTTTGAGATTTCTGATGATGAACATTCAAACAGAATTAGCCTTTTTCAGGACCCGGATACGCAAATTTCGAAAACTGGTCTCTTGAATATGTACGCTGCGTTTTCGACCAAACTGATGAAAACCGTTGACTGGATCCCTGAAAATGGTTTTTTTCAAGACCTGATCAGCGATCGTAAGATTCATTACAGTTATCCTAATTACCATTATAATGTAGTTGGGGCAAATGGACTTCCCGCGTGTATTGTATATGCCGGGGATATTCACCCATTAAAGGTAGGAGAGTTGCGTGCGATGATGCTTAAATCACACCCGGATGACAATACGTTTCCTAACAGATTGCTTATAGTCTATAATCACAAGGGCGATAGGGCGGTCGATCCGGAAAAGGTAGCTCCTAGTCCTAGTTATTCAACCAATAATAACGATAACCCAACGGCAATAAACAAAACAAAAGAACCATGACGATCGAAGAACTCATCAGACAACTTGAAAAATACTATAAGTCCATTGAGCCGATAACTGATAAAGTTGTAAAAGCTTCCCGGTTTTATAAGGACATTCCTTATCAGACTTTTTACTTTGATTTGTCTGGTTCGATCACGGCTAACAAACTGGGCGCTTATTTAAAAAGTACCATTACCGATGATTATTTTGCTAATCGGAATGCGATGCAATGGAATTATTATGTCGTATTTTTAGTTGAACAGGAAATTGAGGCACAAGATAGATTTGCCATTGAATCTGATCTTGACTTTGCACGAAAATTTGTGCTGAATAAAAATGCTCTGGCAGGTTGGCTTCAGCGGTTTTATGAGGTCGGCACTACCTCCGACTCACAAATTATCGATAAGGGCCTGGCTGAAATCTGGGGAGAAAAACTTGGAGAACATGGACTGGACTTTTTAGTGGAAAGGTCATTGCCGGTCAATTTGGGCGTGGAAAGAATTATTTCCGGTGATTTTCCCGGGACCTCTGATAAAAACAACAACAATGAATGGGTTGAAGACCATGAGGTATACTTCGGGGCTATCCAGGAATTGAAAACAATAAAGTACCGGGAATATCCGAAATCGGATGTGCCCTTTGGTTTTGGCAAGGTTAATCTGATTAATGGAGCAAATGGTCATGGAAAGACTTCTCTCCTGGAAGCTATCGAATATTTTTATACCGGCGATAATTTCAGGAACGAGGAGGCCGTTTCAAAAAAAGACTATGAGATCCAGGTCAGGTTGGAGGGAGAGACTGATTATCGTGTTTCTAAAAGCGATTTGGCCATTTTTGACGAAAGAGATCGTGTTTGGTATAATGGTGCTAAAGGCCGTTCTGGAACTGCACTTGCTTTAAATTTTAACAGGTTTAATTTTTACAATACAGATGCCTCTTTCCGGTTGACGTTAAACAAAAATGAACTGGATGTCGAAAATGCATTCCGTGATCTGGCCCTGGGTGAAGAAATTAATCAGTTGAAAACTCATATTAAAGCTTACCAGGAAGAACTTAGACAGGGGTTTGAATGGAAAGGGCAATTGTGCCTTGAGTACCAAAAAGAGATTGATGAGGCTGCTGATACTTTAAATCAACTCTCCCGCTCAAGGGATGATTTTTCTATTTTGTTTGCCGAATTGACCGATCTGCTTTCTAAGAGTAGTATCAATATTCCTTCTTACAACCCAGAATTGCCTAATCTGGAGGAGATCAGGCATAATTTAAAAGAATTCAACGCAAATCTTAATCATTTACTAAAAGAGGTGGATTGGTTGCCGGAAGTAACCTTAAGAACAGTAAGAGAAGAATATAAAGCGTTAAATGCTATTTATGGCACTGCTAAAAAATTGAATGTTGAACTAGAGGAAATGCGCGAGAATGTAGGTCGTGTTGAAAAAGATAAGCGGCTGGCATTGCAAAAAAATAGTTTGCTCAAGATCCTGTCAAGTCTCATGAAGGAAGGAGTGACCGCGACAGATCCAAACTACAAAATTTATTTGGAGTTGAGCGATAAAAAAAAGCACTCTTTTGCGAGCTACGCTGATATGAAAAAGCATTACGAATCCAGGTATGCAAAACTTCAGTTCACCATTCCCCAATATATAGATCAATTACAATTCCGGCTACGAGAGCTTAGACATGCCCAAAGTGTAGCCAGAATATCTACGAGCTGGGCACGCGAACGTCTGTCGGAGGCGCAGACAATAGTTTCCACTATTTCTGATTATGGATTTGAGTATCTGAACATAGTCCCTGGAGTTTGTATATGCCCGCTCTGTAAGACCGGGTTTGAATCATTTGAAAAATTAAAAGGTGGCATCGAATTGGATCTTAAACTTTTAAATGAGCGCGGGAATTTTGTGGATACCTTAAAAGAAGAACAAAAAATCAACAATGAACTTCACGATTCATCTTATGATTTTGACAGGATTCAGTCTTTGGAGTTTCGTGCCATACAGTGGAAGGGTAGTAAAAAAATTGATCTGCAATCCGACACAATTGAGCACATTATCCGGGTGATCTTTGATCGGATTAAAAAGAAACTTGACCAAAGTGAATCTTCGATAGAGGAAACTAATCGTATTATTGACTGGGGCAATAAACGAAAGCTCCAACTGGAACAGCTTGAAAAGGTGCGAAGGCAGCTGGATGATTATGTCCCGGCAGAAATCACAGGATCTGCTGAAGAAGTAAACGATACTATTTTAGCATTGGAAAATGAGGTGAGAAATTTCAATGAAGAACTCGGTAAACACACGACCGCAATTGATGCTTTGTCTCTCCAACACTACAATTTGTTAAAAGAATTTACTCCAATTGAATCAAGGAGGCAGGGGCGGCATTTAGAGCAACCGATTTTGAAGCGAATCGACTGCCTGAATCATTATGCTGAAAATTTCATTAATTATCAATATATGGTCTATGATCCTGACAGGCGTGTGCAGGATGTTTTAGAGGAAACAGAACATTTGTATGAGTTTGTAGATCAGTTGTGCTATGATTTGACGTTAAAAGAAAGAAGTGCCAGTTTGTCTCAACAGGCGATGGAAACCATCGATGATCGGAACGGCCAGTTAAAACGACTTAGGCCGGAGATCAAGCGCCTGGAGGATGCTTTGGATGCTATTGACTCGCTTCATGAGCATTATAGTGAGGCAGATTATTTCAATAATTTTCTGCTTGCTAATAAAGAACAAATAAAGGCTATATTTCTTACCATTCATGCCCCTAAGGAATTTACAGACATTTTAATTAGCGGGGGCAAAATTCAACTGCTAAAAACGAATGGTGAGATCAGCGATCTTTTCACGATCAGCACCGGGCAACGGTCAGCACTGGCATTAGCGGTATTTTTAACGCTTAATAGCAAAGTTAAAAAGGGGCCACAGCTCATCATATTCGACGATCCTCTTGCTTTCACTGATGACCTTAATATTTTGTCTTTCCTCGATTATCTCCGGGAAATAATTTCGGGTAGTTCCGGTGGAAAGCAACTTTTTTTTGCTACCGCAAATGAGAATCTCGCATTTCTTTTTAATAAGAAATTTGATGTGTTCAAGGATGCATACAAGAATATTGTTCTTAAGCGATGAGTTCGAACTGCCGCCCCAATTCGTTTTATGATTTCCTTAATTCATTTAAACTGATGATTTAAAAGGTGTCTGGGTTAATATTTTAGGATAGCCCTTCATTTCAATACGTGATAGCTTTAAAATTCAGGCGGTAAAATACAGCACCGCAATACCCTGATATCCCGGCAACGAGCCCACCGGCTATACCACTAATGATGGGCACCAACCACCAGGTTTGTAATTGCAGCATGTGCGCGACCCTTAGCGCGAGAATATTATCGTTGGAAAGGCTAAAAAATAATGCAGAAATGGTCCACAAAATAAATATTGCCAGAAATGATTGAAAAAAAGCCATTCTGCCACTGGATTTCATCAACAGACACGTCAAAAATGAAACCGGAACTATAATCCACCATTGGAGGAAAAATTGTGATAAAAGACTGAGTATAATAATGATTAAGAATGCCATTACTTGCTAATTTCTAATTGTTTGATAATTTTTTTCGACTGATCTTTTTTATCCTTCAAAAAGAGGAGTTCGTTAAGTTCCCCGGCTGCCCAGGTATCGATCATATTGTCATAGAACCGGCTGCCGGGATTACCAGACTGACCACCCGGATAAATGCCATAACCTTTAGGAGTTTCCCCCATTTCAACGACCATTCTCCAGGACGGGCCATGAAAACCGTTCAGGGAATTGATGGTTCCTTTAGCCCCGCCAATATCCAGGTCTTTGGAGCCAAAACCCGGTATTTTTGCCATATGGGCAACATTGGTACGCTTATAAGCAGCCCAGGCCCATTTATCGCCGATCGTTCCCATTTTCTTTGTCAGCGTATCCAGGCTGAACCGGAAGGACTTGCTGATGAGATCCTGCAAGGTTTCCTTTTCCTTCGTTTTGACGTTGTCAAAATAGCTGGAAGCAGGATCGTTTAGCAGAAGTTCAACCGTACGGTCTCTGGAAGGATACCGCATCGGTACTCCCTCCACTGTGAATTCATCATCCCATATCTCATAGAATAACCTTTCAGCCATCACGTCAAAAATCGTTGCTGCGGGTTCATGGGCGTCATATCTTTTGTTCCAGATTCTCAGATAGTCATACGCCTTTCTTTCTGCCGGAGAAAGTTTCTCTTTTTCCAGATTTTTCAACAGGACAGGCAGGATATTTTCAGCAAGGATGCTGTAGCTGTCGAGTTGCATTTTTCGCATGGTATCCACTGTAGCTCCATTCATTTTTCCAAGCAGCTGGTTGATCCTTTTACCCCGTTCATAAGGTTCAAATTCCCAGTTGATGTAATAAGGGTAGCTCTGGTCGGTCGGCGATTGGTTGGCAGAGCTGACAAATTTTCGTTCCGGATTTTTTACGTTCGGATTCTGTGATGCAGGAATACGTCCATGCCAGTCATTTTCCGGCCTGGAACCATCAAGTAAGAATTTACCCTGGTTTTTCCATTTTAAAGGGAACTTTCCGGCAGCGGTGATTGCAATATCATTTTCATTACTGGCGAAAATAAAATTCTGTGCTGGAGCGGAATAAAAGGTTAAGGCCTTTCTGTAATCCGCATAATTAGTTGCATGGTTCAGGTGATAGAAAGTCAGAAGTTCGTTAGACTCATCATGAACTACCCAGCGTAATGCACTTCCGGTTGGAACATTGTCGGCAAGTTGATAAGATGGTTTTTTAAAATAGACGATCGGGCCATGATGGGTATAGTACACGGTATCAATAACGGGCTTCCCGTCCCTGGTCAGTATCTGCTCAACGCGTTTCGTTACCGGTGCCCAGGCATTGTTATACCAGTACATCTGTCGCTGTTTATCCTTAAACCTGATCTGATAAAAATCGAGCACATCAGCGGCGACATTGGTAACGCCCCAGGCAATTTTTTCATTAAACCCGATGACGATACCGGGTGCTCCGGGCAGTGATACCCCATAGGTATTTCCTTTTGTGGTATGAAGTTGTATCTGATACCATAGGGAAGGCAACGTGAGCATCAGGTGGGGGTCGTTGGCTAAGATGGGCTTTCCGGAAAGGCTTTTTTCTCCCGATATTGCCCAATTGTTACTGCCGATGCCTTCTACTTTTTCATGCGTTTTCACATTGGTTTTTGTTTTCGCGGCAGGGAAAGCAGGAGCAGCAGGGACCGGCAAAGTGCTGAAATCCCATTTTGTGCCGGCAGGGATCATCGGATCTTCTCTGAAAGGATAATCGGGAAACAAGTCGTCCGTAACCTGATTGCCAAACTTTTGCAGGATATTACTCATATAGAACTCGTTTGATCCCATGGCCAGAGCTGCAGACATCTGTTTGAGCAGCAGGGCACATTTGATGGGGGTCCACAACTCCGGTTTATAATCCAGCAGTTTAAATTCTATCGGATAATCGCCCTCAGATAAGCTGTTGATGTAAGCGTTAACCCCATCCGTATAAGCCAGGACCATCTCACGACTTTTTTCGTCAGACATCATCCCCTTGAGTGAATTTTCCGCACCATACACCAGGCCCATTCTTCTCTGGTAACGGTCGATCTCGATTGCGCTGTGACCTACAACTTCACTGATCCTTCCGGCGGCATATCTGGTCTGAAAATCCATTTGCCAGAGTCGGTGCATGGCAGTCACATATCCTTGTGCAAGATAAAGGTCGCGGTCGTTGGTGGCAAAGATGTGCGGAACCATTTTATCATCAAATAATATGCTGATGGAGTCTTTGGCCCCAGGTATGGATATTTTTTCGTCTGCCAGTCCGCTGCGCTCTGCATTTTTCCAGAATCCCATAAACGGGTTGAGAAATTTGAGAACCGGAGGGATGTCGCCAATTTTTTTGTTGCAGAAGAAGATCAGTAATATGGGAATGATGATACAGAGTGTACTTTTAATTTTATTCATTTTTGAACATTGGGTATACAATTTAACGATTCCTGCTATGGTGTTGTTAAGCCGGGATTTTATCAGAGGACAGCATCTTCAGGTATCTGAAATGAGAAACTATCGAGCTGTAAAGCGATTTTCTTTTATAGGGCAGGCCATGCTTGATGGCTAAACGTTCAATCATCCTGGTAATTTCAACATAATGGATATGGCAGATATTGGGAAAAAGGTGATGTGCAACATGCGTATTAAATCCGCCAAAAAACAGGTTCACGATCCTGTTATATGGTGAGAAATCTATGGTCACTTCCAGCTCATGTTCTTTTTTATGTTTCTCGATAACTCCGGAAGCATTGGGCTCAGGAAAAACCGATTCATAGATCTGATGGTTCAATACGCCTACAATGGTAAACAGGATACTGGCAACAACATGTGCAGTCAGGATGCCCAGAAGAATTGTACCTGCAGGCAGATCGATTAAGATCAGTGGCAAAGCGATGATGAAGAAAAGGTACAGCAGCTTATTTAAACAAAGTTCTGCCAGTTTGAACCGGGGATGTTTGATTCCACTGTTGTTGCCCAGTTTTTTTCTTGCGTATACGGTAAAATCCAGCGAAAAGATGTAATAAAGCACAATCAGGCAATAAATTACCGGTGCATAATAGACCTGATATTTATGGATGGGCTTTACCTCCTGATTTCTGGATAGCCTCAGTATGGAATATTCCTCCAGCGGAATGTCATACCCTGTTCCCTCGATACTGGTAAAAGCATGGTGAACACGGTTGTGCAAGAGGTCAAATATATACGGATTGAGTCCGATCAGGGTCAGCGAGTTCAGCAAAAGCCGGTTGAGTCCTTTTTGCCTGAAAAAGGTATTATGGGAAGCATCATGTCCGATATTTAGAAAAATACCAGCCATCCCCAGGCCGAGAACCACCTCCAGAAGAAAGAATACAGGCAGGCTGTAACTTCCCAGGATCAGGAAAATATAACTGAACAGATAAGCTGCCAGGGTTAGCCCGGATTTGATCAGCATTTGGACATTCGCGTATTTGCTCATCTTCTTTACAGAAAAATAATCATCCACACTACTTTTGAGCTCTTCATAAAAAGGAGAAGTTGCCGTTTTATATTTAATTACCATAACTACTTCTTTTGAGGTTCAAACCAATGGGCTTTTCAATAATTACCTTTGTCATCCGGCACCATTTTTTTGTCAGCGCATACAGGTCTTCGTAACCGTGAACAAGACGCCTGACCTCCGGATCATCCTTAAAGGAACAGGGAATAAGGAGCTGTGTCCCTGTGATGGAAACCTTGCCATCCATTTTCAATAACTCCACCTGAGTGATGAGCTCTTCGGTTCGCTTACATATTTTCCAGATGACCTTTAACCGTTCCACATTGGCAAAATAAGGGAGCCAGCCAATGAAAGAATTGTTGTTCATGTCATTTTTTACCGGACGGATATACTGGTCATAAAAATGCCATCCTTCCTTTCCCATACCATTCAGGCAGGGGAGGGTGGCGCCTTCTGCATCCTGTTCGAACGTATACAGGCGGTAAAAGAGCGGGCCCAGAGAAGTATGATAAATATTGCCTAATGTGTAGCGGTCTTCATCAGTTAACCGCTGCTCAAATATACACCGGGTTGCCTTCATGATCTGCGACTGGCGGTGTCCTGCATTGGAATGCAGGTATTGCAGGTTCAGATAGACCCTGCTGAGCAGGAATGTGGTAAATACACTGGTGATGATGGAAGTGAGGATCATATCAGTTGTGGTTAAGCGTAATAAATAGAACAGATGATTTCCATCCTGTTTTTCACATTTGCAATATCCAGAAGGAGGATCTTCCGGTTTTCGGTTGTCAGTCCGGATTTCATCAGTGCCTCCAACTGAAGCGGAAGTGATAAATTATACGGATCGCTGGAAGGCCATTCAAAATGGCCCGAAATAACATTTCGCTCCTGCATCCATGCAGGGAAGCTGTCGTCTACAGGCATTGAGCAGAGGACATCATCCAGGTCAGATAAGATCAGACTTTCCCTGTCTAACAGCTTTTCTACAAGCGCTCCTATAGCATTAAAATCCTGTTGATGTAGCTTTTCGGATGGAATCTTTTTGGCGATCAGTTTGTTGTCCTGCCATTCCGAATAGAAGGAACTTTCCGGGAAACCAGCGGCGACGCGGGCGATGCTGCCATATTCAAAATTTCCAAAACCCTTTTTGTTGTCCGAAGCAGTAAGGATCAGGGCAGTACCTGCCTCTACGATATCCAGTGAATCCAAACCGTATTGCCTGTTGTTGTCTACCTCAGAACTCGCCAGCAGGGCCATATTTGATTTTCCGGAAATGATCAGTTCACTTGCCACCTGACAGGAGCTGAGGAAGCCCATTGAACCGTTATAAATATCGAAGGCAAAGGTTGATTTTCCTTCTCTCACCAGCTCTTTGCTCGAATTGATTTTGGTTTTGCCCGTCAGAAAGGAAGCGATGGCAGGTTCATAAATGTAATCGTCACGCAGTGTACCATAATAAAGCACCAGGTCTATTTCATTTTTCGGGCCGTCGAGGTTTTTCAATGTCTTTTCAGTGGCACCGTACAACATTTCCATTCCCGATCGTACGGTTTTCGGGTCAAAGTCAACTTCAATCTGCCTGATTTGTACCCTGGGTCTTTCAATCGCTGCTGTTTCCGCATTCGTCGTTTTTACCTTCTGCTTTTCTATCGTTCCTTTTTTTACCCGATCAGGAAGATCATCAAATTTGTAAAGCGCAGTGCCCAGGTTTAATCCGGAACCGCTAACCGAATAAATCACCTTCTCATTGGCTTTGATCCGTCCATTGATCATGTTGTCAATAGTGGCCAGGAAATAAGTTGTTGAGGCCGTATTTCCGCGGTTTTTGATGTTGTCTATAATGTTGCCGCTATGCAGCACCTCCTTATTAAAAAACTTATTCAGCTCCCTGGTGGCGTTGAGAATGGTGGTACTGGATGCCTGGTGCATGATGAAATGGTCGAAATCGACACCCCATCTGTTTTTCTCCAAAGTATTCAAGGCATGACGGGCAGCTTCGATATAACCTGCTTCACCCATCCTTATTGCATCTGTATGAATGATAAAGCCGCCATGTGTTCTTTCTGTAGGCTGGATGATACACAAATCGCTGTATTCTCCCATGGTGAACAGGTCAAGGTCCTGAAAGCCGGTTTCTCCGTTTTCACCAAGCTCAACAATCATGGCCAACCCCGCGTCACCTGCAGTCAACGCTGCAATCTTGCGGTCACTGATTCCTTCCACTTCCCGCTGCGCAGTCTTTGTCACATGACTTAAATACTCAGAACTGAAGATCAGACATTTCTTTGCAGAATTGTTTTTGAGAAAAGATTCTGCAATCACCAGTCCTGTGAATATCCCCGCGCAGGCATTGGAGATGTCAAAATTCTGTGCATTCGACATGCCAAAATGTTGTTTAACATGGTAGGAAAAGGAAGGGTCAATCTGTATGGCAAGTTTGCCATCTAACCTGAAAATACCACAGCTGATGATCAGGTCAATATCGTCTGGCTGGTATTTGGAAATGCTGAGACATTGCTGTATGGCCTCAATGGCAAGCGAAAGGGAATCTTTTCCTTCCGGCAGGTTCCTCACGCTCTCGATACCGGTGATTCTTTGCATCGGAAACCTGATGCGCTCCGAACAGCCGTTTACAATGTCAACTGCGGAAACTTCCGTTTCAGGCAAATACTTTCCGATGCTTTCGATGACCATATTCTTTTTCAGGACATCAATAACATGATCACCATCCGCCGATAGAGAGAGGTCTCTGAGTGAACCCAGAAGCGAGAGTTCTTCCGGCTGGGCCTGGATGCCGGCTCCGATACTGATGCCTTCAGACCTGGATGAAACCATCGCCAGTTCTTTTATCGTCGGATATTCAAAGATCATTTCAGGAGAAAGGGCCATTCCCTGTGCCGATGCCATCGCAGTAATTTTGACACTGGAAATCGAGCTGCCACCCAAGGAAAGAAAATCATCAGTAGTGCTGATGGATTGCAGGTTCAGCACTTCCTGCCAGATGGCGAGCAGCATTCGTTCTGCATCGTTGCCGGGTTCAATAAGCGTTTTTCCGGCAGCGGCCAGTTCTGTGTTTTCTGCTATCCGAAGTGCATTCCTGTCGATCTTGCCATTCGCCGTTACGGGGAATTTCTCAACAGTAACGAATTTTGCAGGAATCATATATTTGGGTAATCTCGTGCTGATTTCGCTCCTTACCCGGAGCATGTCGATGAGAAGTCCGTTGTTTTCAAAATAGGCAACCAGTTGCTGGTTACCTGCACCAAACTCGTCCACTAAAACGATGGCCTGTCCGATGCCATCAACCTGACTGAGCACCGTTTCAATTTCTTCCAGCTCAATCCGGTAACCGTTCAGCTTGATTTGAAAATCCTCTCTGCCCATGAAATATACATTTCCCTGCTGATCGTACTTGGCACGGTCGCCGGTTTTGTAAAGTCTTTGCCCGATGTTTTCAAATTGCCAGTTGATAAATTTTTTAGAAGTCTGTTCTTCATCCCGATAATAAGCGGTTGCTAAACCTTTTCCGCCCAAATACAGATCTCCCGCAATTCCGACAGGTACCGGCCTTAGGAATTTATTCAGAATAAATACCTGCGTATTTGCTATTGGTTTTCCTATGGTAACCCGTTCAATCCGGCTGTCAAATTCATGTGTCAGCGACCAGATCGTTGTTTCCGTTGGGCCATACATATTCCATATGCTGCCGCAGACCTTCTTTAGCCATAGGGCCAGGTCCTTCGGAACACTCTCGCCTCCGCAAAGAACCTTTAGTTGTTTGTTGCCGGCCCAGTTTGCCTCCTTTAGCAATTTAAAGAGCGAAGGAGTGGCCTGTATAACTGTAGGCTTGTATTGTGCGATCACGGAGATCAGCTTTTCGGGATCAACGATCGCCTCATGCCTGCATACGATGGTTGTTGCCCCGCTGATGAGTGGCAGGTAAAGTTCAAGTCCGGAGATATCAAATGATATGGAGGTAACCGCCAGCATGCGGTCGCCCGTTTCTATTCCGGGTCTTTCCTGCATCGAACGCAGGAAGTTTGCCAATGCTCCATGCGAAATTGCGACCCCTTTCGGTAAGCCGGTTGAGCCGGAAGTATAGATGCAATAGGCGATTGATGCTTCGCTTAATTTTTCTGCATCATATTTGACAGGACGCATTGTGATCGATGCGAGCGCATCCTCAATGAAGATCAGATCGGTTTGCAGCCCCAATCCGGAGATGTAATTTTTAAGAGACCTGTGGCTCACAACGAACTTGCTTCCCGAATGGGAAATGATGTAACTCACCCTTTCCTTCGGATATAACGGATCTATGGGCACATAGATCGCACCAATTTTCATAATCGCCAGCAGGATAGGGAGCAAGGCCCCGTTTCTTTCAAAGATCAGGCTGACGAAATCTCCTTTGCGAATGCCACGTTCAGAAAGATAGGATGCATAATTGTCGGAGGCAATATCCAGCTCCTCATAGCTCAGACTGGAATCTCCGAACACAACGGCGGGCTGATCCGGTAAGGTAACCGCCATAGCGGCAAACAGATCCGGGAAAGTACCTGAATTTCCGAAATCTTTGCCTGTATCATTCCAGTCGTATAAAATGACCTTTCTTTCCGCAGGGGGCAAAGCATCAATATCGGTCAGAGCCGTAGAAGGGGCAACTGTCATTTCGGTTAAAACCGAGATAAATCCCTCTTTTAATCTCTGGATAAATGACTCTTCAAACAGGTCCGTATTGTATTCAAATGAAAGTATGATTTCCTCTGCGGTCTTATCGGTTACATTCAGCGTCAGGTCGAATTTCGAATAAGTCCCTTCCATCCGTTGGATGCTCGTCTGCAGATCTCCAAGTTTAAGCGCCGTATCAGGAAGGTTTTCATAGCTGAAGAGTGCCTGGAAAACAGGATTATGACCTGAATTGCCGGGCATATTTGCTGCTTTTACAATGTCATAAAAAGAGATCTCCTTGTTTTTCAGGACATTGGTGAAGTCCTTGCTGATATGGGAAACGAGGTTTTGAAAGGTATCCAGCTGGTCGAGTTTAGTCCTTAGGGGGAGCGTTTTTACCAGGAAACCGATGATGTGTTCCAGTTCTTTACGTTCCCGATTGGCATAAAGTGTACCCACTGTAATGTCGTCCTGACCGGAATACCTACTCAACAGCACCTTAAATACCGCCAGAAGTGTTACAAAAGAACTCGTACCCAGCTTGGCTGATAGTGCCCTTAATTTCAGGGTTAAATCTGTCTCAAGACTGATTTGTATGGTACTTCCTGCATAACTCTGTATTTTTTTTCTCTGGCCAATGGTTGGCAGCTCCAGCAACTCAGGGCTTTTGTCCAGGTATTTTTTCCAGAATTCAATTTGCCTGTTATAGTCGTTAGAATCCGAAAAGTCCATTTCTGAACCTACATAGTCTACATATTGTATGTCGAGAACCGGTAATGCGGTAGCCTCCGTAAGACCGGTTCTTTGCGTATAAAAGGCAGATAAATCGCGAAGCAATACGTTCAGCGACCAGCCGTCGGCAATAGCGTGGTGAAGAACGACAAGGAGCATGTATTCTGAATCTCCTTTATCGATCAGGTAAACGTTAAAGAGCCGGTCTTTTTCAAGGTCGGGAGCCATATGAATCTTCGCCTGTACAAAGGTATTAATGGCTTCTTTGTCCGTTAACTGCACAACAGGCAGTTCATAACCGTTAATGTCAGTGATCGTCTGGAACAACTGGTCATTGTCGAAAACAAAAGAGGTTCTCAGTGGCTCATGTCTGGATAGAAGATCCACAATACATGCCCTGAGGACTTCCGGGTCTAATTTACCCTTGATATGAACAAGTCCGGACATATTGTAGGCTCCTTTTACCTGCTTGAACTTTGACAGTATCCAGAGTCTTTCCTGATCTTTGGAGGCAGGAAATTGAAAGATTTTTTCTTCTATGGTCTCCATTTTTGTTTCTTTGGTTTGTTTTTAGGGGTGGTGGTTAATTGTTGATCCGCTGTTGATCGTTGTTGATGCGGTATTGTGATCTGATTATTTTTTTTATCGGTGCCATACCTTTTGGCCTTGATTGAACCTGTTGTTCCAGTAGCAGGCATAAACCATGGATCGTTTGATTTTCATATATATCTGCCACGGAAACTGTTTTTTCCAGTGAGCCGGAAATTTCAGCACAGAGTCTAATGGCCGACATAGAGTCTCCGCCACAGGCAAAGAAATTATCATAAATGCCAATTTGCGCACCTGGTAGTATTTTTTTCCATATCTCCCAGACGGTTTGCTGTAATGGGTTTTCAGGAAGGTCATGGGACTTCATCCCAAATGAATGATTTGCTACAATGGTTCTGGCTTGTTTGAGGTCCAGTTTACCATTGTGGTTGATGCCCAGATCGGCCATCAGCAGGTGAGCGGGGACCATGTGCATCGGCAGTTTTCCGGCAAGATAGTTTTTCAGCTCGCCTTCACTAACCTCCACCGTATCGGTCCGGACCACGGCGATGAGGGTAGAATTGTTGTTGATCTGTTCAATGGAGACTACTGCCTGTTGAATATGCTCATGGTTGATGAGCACAGCTTCAATTTCGCTGAGTTCTATTCTATGGCCATGGTGTTTGACCTGTCTGTCTTTCCTGCCCACAAAAATGATATTGCCATTTCCATCTTTAAAGCCGATATCTCCGGTTTTATAGCGTTTTTTTTCGTTAGATATTCCGAAGCCACTGTTCTTTACCATTTCAGGATTCAGATAACCATTGGATAAACCTTTGCCCGAAATGACGATTTCTCCATGGAGAAAGTCTGGAAGAATCCGGTCATGCTTGTCCATGATCTGTACCTCAACGCCGTCGAGGGCCGTACCAATTGGAATAGATTGCTGTCCGGGCAGCAGTTTATCAACTTTAAAAAAAGTACTGAAGACCGTACATTCGGTTGGACCGTAACCATTGATGATTTCAAGTGGTCTGTGTGCAAGTAACTTTTCTACATATTTTGGCAATAAGGATTCACCGCCAACGATGAGCGTTTTTAGCGTATCAAAGACCTCAGGCTTTTGCTGTACGATTAAATGAAAGAGCCCTGTCGGCACAAACATAATATTCGGCTTATGGCTTTGAGCCAGCTCCAGGATTTCCGATGGAGTGGGGATATTGCTGGATGGAAGTACGAGTGTGCCGCCCTTTAGGAGCGCACTAAAAAAATCGTATACACTGCCATCGAATGCGAAACTGGACACATTCAGAAAAACTGTTGATTCAGTGGTGGCAACAACATTTTGGTTGCCGATAAGGTTCAGCACATTGTCCTGGCTAACCTCTATACCCTTTGGGGTACCGGTTGTGCCGGATGTATAAAATACATAGGCGGCATCTGCCGATCTGGATTCGGGATAGGTAAAACCGGCGTAATCGCTGAGTTTAGCCGATTCAAAAGAAGGTTCAGCGATGATGACCGGTACCGTATCCGTTAAAGCTTTCATTCGTGAATGACTTTTCTGATCTACGAGCAGGTAATCGATCTGTGAATCTTCGATCAGAAAACGGAGCCGGTCGTCGGGAAGATCTGCAGCTATCGGTACATAGGCGTTCGCCAGATTGATGCTGCTGAAGATGGCAACTATTTGCAGGTAAGACCGGTCTATACAGATGCCGATTCTACCTTTGGGCCTGATTGAAAATCTGGAGCCGATCCAGAAGCTGAACTGTTTGATCTGATGGGATAGCAGCTGATAGCTAACCGCATTGCCTTCGCTGATTATCGCACATTTGTTGGGATAAAGTTGTGCCTGGTGATGAAATAGGCTGGCAATCCCTTCCTGATCCCTAAGTTCGGCATCAATCTGATTTGAAAAGTTTTTTTCCGTCAGGCTTTCTATGTCGTTGATTCTGAGTTCAGGAGCGCTGATACCTTCCATAATAAGATCGGTATAACGGTTACTGAAAGCCTCCATAAAGGCTTGGCTATAGGCTGTTTTTTTGTATTTATAATTGAGCTGTAGTTTTTTATCGATCAGTTTTGCTTCGAGTGTCATCTCGAATAAGTCGCCCTGAGAAGGAAGGTTGATGTTTTTACAGAAAAAACCGGATTCATCCTGGTGGGCCATTCCTGCTTTTTCCATTCTTCCCTGGTCGAGATAACTGAATACCGTATTGAAATTTGGGGCATTGATACCGTTCTCGTCATTTCGGATGATATCCTGTATCTCTTCGAAGGGGAAAAACTGATTTCTTTTGATCAGGTTGATCTCCTGATCATTTTGTCTGATGTATCCGAGGATGTTTGTATCGTCATCAATTCTTGAGATCAGTGGAAGAATATTGGCAAAATATCCGATACTTTTCAAAAACATTCTTTCTCTTCCTAAAAAGGGAGTTCCTACTACAAAACTCTCCTGGCCGGTATACCTGTGCAGCAGGATATTAAAAAACGAAAAGAGTACATTATAGAGTGATGTATGATGATCGCCGGCAAATTTCTGAATGGCGGTGATGATGGGCTCTTCCAGTGTTTTGATCAGTATTCCTCCTTTTTTTTCTTCCTTATCAGGGAAAAACAGTGTTTTATGATCTCCGGGAATGCTTAAAAAAGGAGGGCAGTTGCGGGTATAATCCGTCCAGAAGCTTCTGGATTCGGAATATCCGGAAATCATCTCCTTTTGTTTATTGATATAGGATTCAAAAGAGTCGTCAGTTTCCATGGAAAGATCACCATTGCCGGAAAGGTATTTCCGGTAAGTGGCCAGGAGTTCTTTCAGCAGGATCCTTGCAGAGAAGAAATCAAAAATGATGTGATGTGAAACGATCAGGAAAGCAGGTTCCCCGCCGGGTACTTCTATATAATATGTCCTTACATTAAGCTTGTCGCCGGCCAGGTTAAAAGGCGTTGAGTAAGCATTGATCAGAAATTCCTTTAACTGATCCCCGGCTATTTGCAGGATTTCAGGCCCCTCAAAATGGCCATTGAAATGTTGCAAAGGATTGCCTTCCTGATCTTTGCTAAACGTGGTCAGGAGTGCCGGATACCTTTCAAAGGTGGCGCTTAGCGCGTCCAGAAACAGTTTTTTATTGACTGTTCCTTTCATTCGAAAGGCAAACCCGATATTAAAAGAGTCCGATAAAGGGTTGACCATATTATGTAACCACAATGATCTTTGTTGTACGGAAAGACTGATCTCTTTTTTCATATTATACAATTTTTAAATCTTCCAATAAAAATGTTCCGTTCATCGTTTCCGCTATTCCGTCTTCAAGCTTATACCTAAAGCTCATTTTGCCGTCAATGATGTTAATCTCAAATCGGATATTTCTTACTGCCAATGGATATTCTTCTGTTAGTTTGGACAGGGCCAGATCATGGGTAGCGATTACGCCAAAGCCATTTATTCTGATCAGTTTTTCAATAAGTTTTCTTGCACCGTTGTACTGGTCTGCCGAATTTGTTCCTTTCAGAATTTCGTCGAGGAGAAAAAATACATTTGGTGTGGCAGCATAGGTGTCCATCATTCCCTTTAGCTTTTTAAGCTCCGCATAAAAGAAGGACTCATTGTTTTGTAAGGAATCGTTGGTGCGTAAGCTCGTGTAGAGATTAGTTGGACTGAAAATAAAACGGGTAGCATTTACCGGGGCTCCGATCATCGACAGTACCATAGAAACACCCAGTGTGCGTAAAAAGGTGCTCTTTCCAGCCATGTTTGCCCCGGTGAGGATGTCTATCCGTGGCGTTCCGCTGATTTCGTAATCATTTGGAATCACCTTCTGTTCATCCATCAGGGGGTGTTTGATGCCTTTCGCCTTGATATAGAAAGGACTTGATGATATTTCCGCAAAATTGTAATCAGGATGGTTATGACTGTATATCGAAAGACTGATCAAGGCATCAAATTCGCCGATGATCTCCTGCCAGTAATTGAAAGAATTCGTATTTTTAACCTTCCATTGTTCCAGCGATAACACCAGGCGGATGTCGTATAAGAAAATCCCGTTCAGCACGATGGCCAGGATCGGGTTCATTCTGCTATCGAAAGAATCCGATATGCGTTTCAGCTTTTTGATTTCAGAAATTGCTGAGGAATCTGTATCCTCAAGCGCATGTTTTAAAAGCTTTAATTTTTTACTCTCAAAATTCTGAGACAGGATCAGTTCAACGATAGACAATATTCCATCTACATAATAAAGCCTTGGGCCAATCATCTTATGGATCTTATTCGTATGTCTGGCATGAAAAAGTGTAATTACAAACTGACACAGGGTAGTCAGGATAAAGGGCAGGGGATGAATAATGCCAATAAAAGTCGGTACCATCAGTAAGATACTGAGGAGGGGAAGGATGTTAATGAGGTATTTATAAAGCGGTGTGCTGATGAGGCGGTTCGGTGTCGCAATCCAGCTGAAGAAAGAAGCTTTATCGTTGATTTTTTTTGTGCTGGTTGAAATCTTTGAACAGAAATCCTGGCACCATTCAAACTGGTCCGATAGTTCCCGGATTGCTTCCTGATGTCCGGTGATCTCTTTCTTATCCAGAAAAGGCTTGCTGAGCCAGGAGGCCAGGGTATTCAGGCCGGATAAGGTGGAGGTTCTGTTCAGGACCTGGAAAATCGAGCCATTGCCAAATAGGTCAAGGTCTGTTGCATAAGGGTGATGCTGGCTCATCAGGTCTGATCCGTTATACAGATCGGCATATTTTTTTAAAGAAATGACCAGTTCCTTTTTATTCAACTCCAGCTTGTTTTTTAAGAACTGAATATGGAGTTGAACCTTATTGAGTACAATCGAAGCCCAGATGAACAAGAGCAGCATTGCTACTATGGCGGCATACAGCAGCATCGCCGGCAGGCTTTGATAATAGCATAACAAAGCGACGATCGCGATGATGCTGACTAATTTAGCAGTGCTGAGCAGATGATCTGTTTTCTGTTCGTTTTTGATTTTATCTTTGAGTTTATTTATGCGGTCTTCATAAAAAACGTCACTGCCCTGAATTATCATTTCTATCCTATTTAAATATTATTTTCCCTTAACGAAGACGGTTTTTTTCGCTGTTGACTTTTTTTAACAAAAGTATCTACTTAAAGCTTGCGGAGATTTTGTTTGGTACTATCGAATTTCAATTTGGTCGATTCTTTCAGTTTTGTAAAAGACCAGTCCTTTCTGTCGGCAGTGAGGATGGACCGGCATTGCCGAAAATTTTTGATACCAATATTTTTCAATTTAATCCTGCCGGATACCTATTTGGTCGAACTTAATTTTTTGTGAATGCCAATCGTCCAATATTTGGGTAAATCAACAAGCAAAATCATGAAAAATGTAAATGAAAAAGAGAGCCAGGAGCTTTCGTTATCCCTCGAATTCGAAAAAGTCTATTGCGATAATTCCAGTAACTGGAATTTCAGCGGCAAGGTTGACGATATTGTTTACACCGGAATAACCATGGCATCATCCGTTCTTCTCTAAAAAATGATTCAAAAGATGACACCCTTTGATTTTTATCTGGTTAGATGTCCTGACTTGCCATTAGGTGTACTAAACCGCTTAAATGACCACGATGCTGATGAGATCCTGAAAAAGATGAACTCAGTTTTCTCCTGTCCGGAAGTTCAGGAGGCGATTTTTTTTGCCAGCCCTGAATTCTATCACCGGTTGATGGAGCATCAAGGTAAAAGTGGTGTCATGCCGGAGAAGCTGCAGGTGAGTCTTTATAAGTACCTCGCCAGAATGTCCTCACGCTGTACACCCTTTGGAATGTTCTCGGGAGTTTTTCCGGGCCGCATTGTTGAAGGGTGTTTTACAGCGATGACGATCTCTAAAAAGAGAGTCGCACTGCACTATGATTTAGATTACCTTGCTGAACTGTCCAGTCAGATGCTGAAGCAGGACGACTTCAGGTCGGGAATTCTGTTCTCGACAAATCATACCCTTTATGATGGGGAAGGTGATTTCAGGTATTATGAAAGCCAGCCAGGATCAGGGACAGGTAGCACCGTCCTTACCTCGCTTAGACATACTACGATATTGAAAACAATTGCCCTTTTTGCAAAAAAGGGCAAAAGGTTTGAAGAACTGGTCCGGTTGCTGCTGGATCATGAGATCGACAAAAGTGCGGGGATTCAGTTTTTAGAAGAACTGGTTGCCCGTAAGTTTCTCGTCTCGGAGCTGGAGCCGAACTTTGATACCAAGGCCTATTTTTATCTGCTGAAAAGCAAACAAGAGAAATTTAGCGGCGACAAACGCTTCACTGATTTTTCCGGATTGGAGCAATTGCTGAGCAGTAATACCAGTTTGATCGAAAAAAGTAAGCAGCTGGATGTCCCGCATAGCAACTATTTCAGCTTAGATCAGGTGTATGAAGGACAAAATGTAATCAACCAAAAGATTATCGATTCCCTTGCCAGAGAAGTAAAGGAGATTGAGCCTTTTTTTTTCGAAAATGTTTCTCCCGACCTGCTGGCTTTTAAGCGGAAATTTGAATCCCTTTATCAGGGCGAACCAGTCAGGTTAACCACCGCGTTGGATAAAGATTACGGCATCGGTTATGGCGACGAAGAACACCTGTCGGACCTGAATATCCTGGGCCAGGTTTTTCAAGGCAAAAAGGCATCCAAAAGTACTTTGACTGGCCCTGTTGAAGAATTTATACTGAATAAGTACAACGAGATGCTAACCAGTGGCCGGGTGGAAATGGTGATAGAAGAGGCCGACCTGCTGGAATTGAAAGAAAAGCGTGCTGATAAGGGAATGAATTGTCCGGCTACATTTTATCTTCTGGGCAACCTGTTTGCCAGTAAGCTAAAGGAAAATATGAACCGGGATTTTGTCTTTAACCTCTCTGCGATTTCCGGGCCGAGCTGCCTGAACCTGATGTCGAGGTTTGCTGAGGCAGATAAAGACCTGCTGGGAAAACTCAGGGACTGTGCTGAATATGAAAATCAGTTTTATGAGGAGGCAGTGGTAGCAGAGCTGATCCACTCGCCAAAGTCTCAGATTGGCAATATTTTAAAGCGCCCTTCTATAAGGAATTATCAGATAGTGCTGCTCAATTCAAGTCCGTTATCAGGAGCAGTGCAGATACCGGTTGATGATATCTATCTATTTATGAATAAAGGTAAACTCTGTCTCTGGTCTAAAGCACTCGGGAAAGAAATTATTCCGAGGATGAGTACTGCACATAATTATACAGGGGACACCGTTATTTACAAGTTTTTGTGTGAGCTGCAGCATCAGGACCTTAATTTTTCCTTTAAATGGAACTGGGGTAATTTACGAAATGAGCAACATTTGCCCCGTGTTCGCTATAAACACCTGATTTTGTCGAGAGCGCAATGGATTTTTGACAACAGCATCGCGCAATCGTTGGAAGAAGTGCATACGCTTACAGATCGGGACCGTTTCAGGAACCTCTATAAGTTACCGCAAAAAGTCCTGTTATGCGAGGGCGACAATGAGCTGCTGATCGATTTTTACAGTCCAGTTTCGATTCCTATTCTCAAAAGCCGGTTAAAAGCCGGAAAGCTGAGGTTGTGTGAGTTTTTGTATGGATCTTATCCCTCGGTTTTAAAGGACCGTTTTGGCAACCAGCATGCAAATGAAGTCATCATTCCTTTTAAAGGGAGTCCTGGGAGCTTTGAGAAAGCTAAAAATCCATTTGTTGCCACTGAACAGGTCGTCCGGAAATTCCTCCCGGGAAGCGAATGGCTATCCATTAAGATTTATTGTAGCAGTTCGTCCGCTGATCTGCTGATTAACCGGCAAATCAACCAGCTTATCGCAGAAGCCAAAGCCCGGGGTTTACTGGAGAAATGGTTTTTTCTGCGTTTTTATGATCCCGATCATCACCTCAGGCTGCGGCTGCAGTTGCGGGAAGGAGTAGAACATGGATGGGCAGGCATCAATGATTTGATACAGGCTGCTTTTTCAGATCCGCTCCACAACGGAATGGTAAAAAGTCTGCAATACGATACCTATAACCGGGAGCTGGAAAGGTATGGGGCAAAGCAGATCGGTACTGTTGAAAACCTGTTTTACAGAGACAGTGAGCTGGTTACCCGTATCATTGAACGCGCTTTACCTCCGGAAGCGAGGATAGAGGGCGCTTGTTTTCTTGTCGACCAACTGTTGACTTATGCGGGCCTGGATATGTGTTCTAAAATGCGATGGGCCAGCAAAATGTTTGATTCCTTTTTCAGCGAATTTGCTACCGAGGAGAAGATCAAACATAAATTAAACCTGCTCTACAGGGAAAAAGGAAATATTGGTAAAGTCTTATCCCGAGCCGACTTTTACCTGCATCAGGAGGGTTTTAAACCGGAGCTGGAAAACAAGGAAAGGGCTTTCAATGAATGGCTGAGGTCTATTCGCCAGGTGCCAGATGGGGTCGCTGATGGGGAAATCCTGTTGGAGGAGCAGCTGGGCAACCTTAGCCACATGATGATCAACAGGCTTTTTGCACACCACCAACGCCGTTATGAACTGATCGTATATCATTTCATGATGAAGTATTACAAGACCCGCAGGGCGCATTCCGGGGAAAGCAACATACGGGTCGGGCGCATGGAATTATAGCTGAAGTCTGCGGAAGAGTTCATTCCTGTATAGGAGGCCAATCGGAACTTCGAACCGGTTTAAGGTCAGGATCACCTTCGAAGACTCCACACTTACTATTTTTTTGATATTGATGATATATGATTTTTGAACACGGATAAAACCTTCTTTCGGCAAGAGCTGTTCAAGGGATTTCAGCGTGGTCATGGTCACGATGCTTTTGTTAATGTTATGTATTTTTACATAGTCTTTCATTCCTTCAATATAGTTGATGTCATTGTATTTCAGGAAGATGGTCTTGTTTCCGTCCTTTACTTTCAGGTATTCGTCTTCCCCCATTGATTTGGTGTACCGGTAGGCAATTCCCTTCTGCGCGCGCTGTATTGCTTTCGCAAAGCGTTCCAGTGAATATGGCTTCACAATGTAATCCAGTACTTCCAACTCAAAACCTTCTACTGCAAATTGTGGGTGAGCGGTAATAAATATGGCGAAAGGAGGATTTTTCAGTATTTTTAAAAACTCGATGCCTGTCATATCGGGCATCTGAATATCGGAAATAATGAGGTCAACCTGTACGGTATCCAGGATATGAAAGGCCTCCAGGGGATTTTCAAAACTGCCTAAGAGCACCAATGACGGGATTTTTTTGATGTATGACTCGATCGTATTTCTTGCCAGAGGTTCATCATCGATGACTATACAGTTAATTTGCATTGGTTTTTCGTTTGTTGGGGATGTGTAATCTGAGGTAATTACTTAGTTTAACTGACAGGGTAACCTCATAGCACCCATCTTTGATCCCTTTACTTAGCTCATAATTGCCTTTGTAATTGATTTCAAGTCTTTTGAGCACATTTGTTATCCCAATGCCTCCATAATAATTATCCGGTTCTGATTTCTTTTGATCGGTCAGGACGCTATTGGCAATATGAAACAACAGTCTGTCCCTTTCGAGCTGAATGGAGATTTTGATCTCAGAATTTAAGCTGGATTTATCAGGGCCATGTTTAAACGCATTCTCGACAAAAGGGAAAAGTATAAGGGGAGCAATTCCGAGGTCATTTTCCGGTACATTGATGTTGATCAGCAGTTTAACTTTTTCGTTGTAGCGGATCTTTTCCAGCATCAGATAATTGTTGATGAACCTGATTTCCTTTTCTAAAGAGACTTCTTTTTCATCACTCTGGTACAGCGTGTATTTCATCAGGCTTGAAAGATGGAGAACCGTGTCGGCTGCGGCCTGATCACTCGCAATCACCATGGAATGAATGTTGTTCAGGGTATTGAAAAGAAAGTGGGGATTGATCTGTGATTTCAGGAAATCTATTTCCAGTTCAAGATTATCCCGTTGTAACTTTATGCCCCTGTTTTTTTCATTTAGGAGGGTTTGCATGAGTTTTAATCCCAATGGCAATGCTGTAAAATATACATAGTCCAGAACGTAAAAAGGAAGCTTATGCCAGCTGATAATGCCGACGAGCCCATTTTCGATCACTATTTTCACATAGATTTTTAACCTTTCATTTGGAGTACCAAAGTGATGCAGGTAGTAACACATCAGGTAAGTACCGATCGACCACCAGAAATAGGTTATAATTATCCAGAGCGCCAGAAACAGTGTACCGCGATCCAGAAGGAACCTGGGGATGATAAAGTAGGAGGTGATGTAGAATATGGTGACCACAGAAAACAGATCCTTAGAAACTAAAATCCAGGCATTTTCAGGGTCAAGTCTTCTATAGCTTAAATAATACAGAAGGCTGACTACAGTCCAGAAAATCAAATGATATATTATTCTTCTGCTATTTGTGTAATTTTCCTTAAGATAAAATTCGCCAAACATTTATTTTCATAGGATTAATTTAACCTGTTACAGGCAATAAAAAAAAAGCGTATTATACCGTAGCCCGCCAAAATACTAATTTTAGCAGATGTTTTTTTTAATAAGTTAAGCAATTAGTTTTAAGAGCGTTTTTGTTTGCAGCTTTTTCCGAGTTAATAATAAGAAAATTAATTGTTTTTCTTTGCTTTTTATTACATTTTTTTGCTGTTCTTTCCGCGCGCCATATTTGTTCAATAGTCTAAAGCAGCTATGGAATTTGTCCTGTTTTAAAACTGATCCCCAACCGATCCCTGGAGTTCAGGATCAGGTGATGCAAAATCCTGGATCAGCACTATGCTATTTTTTGATTTATTTTCCTGATGGCTATTGCGATGGTTAATAAATAGTTATATTCGAGTGTATTAACCTTGCTCTCGATGAAAATTCATGTATTATATACGCTCCTGACTTGCCATCATAACGCCTGGTCAATTCACCACATGACCCCGCTGAACAATAACCATAACATCTGATTAACCAACAAACTCAAAAACATGAAATTTTTTTCTGTCCTGTCATTGTGCCTGTTACTTTGCTTTTCAGCACTTGCACAAAAAGATGCCCCTGTTGCGGGACACGCTGCCTTGCTCATTGATCTGCTTAAAAAAGATTATCAAAGTGTGGATCCTGACATCCGAAAAAATGAAGTGATTAAAGACCGCTCATTGGTACTGGGGATTTTCAAAACCTATCTGGAGGATGATGCCCTGAAAAATGATACAACTGCCAGCAAAGCAATTAAAGCTGCTGATGAGAAGCTTATTCAATACAATCGTATAAAAAAGTTGGTTGAAACAGCTACCGCGGTCGGAGTTTCCAGTAACGATAAAGGTCGTTATGGTACCCTGGATAATTATGTCGACAATCTGGAATCATGTAGGCTGGAATATGACACTTCTAAATCTGTGGCTGATGATTTAGAGTTACAGGCGGTTGGTCTGGCATACAGTGCAAGGAATAACACATTTCTATACGATATGGTGGAGCTCTACCGCACAAAATATCAGTCATTACGCCTCGGTTTTGCTGATCGGTCTTCAGGAGTAAATTACAACACCTCCCTCCAAAAAGCGATACCCTTTCTTGGCGGGAATATGAGCTATGAGATTATCAATGGGCTGGGGGAGTTCCTGGCCAAACGGATCAAAGAAGAACTTGTGGCTTATGCAATGACTAACGTGAAAAAATATCTGGAGAACCACAAGGATAAAATCCCCCTGGAAGAACTCCATATCTTACTTCCCAAAACGGTCGCTTATCTGAAGAGTTTCAAACCAGAACAGCTTGGTACTTTCCAAATCGATCTAAAGGGCTATATCCAAAATGATTTAAATAGTATTTTAGACAATGCCTATCAGCTTAGAAATTCGAGCCGGGTTTCCAGTCTTTTACAACGCTATCCGGACCTGGATTTTGCGTTTGAAGCCATGCTTATTATTCCAAACCTGTCAAAGGTTAAATATCCGGTAGACTATTTTACCATCCTGAGCAATAGTAAAAATATCAGCCAATGGAAATTGTCTGATAATTATACGCGGAAGAATATGGCTAATCTGCTTTCCATGTCGGAGATGTTCGCCAGGAGTCTAACCTTGATTGAAAATGGAGAACCCAAGTTTGCCGGCCTCGATTTTTGGAATAGTTATGCCTCAGAAGTTAATTTTTATCAATTGTATGCTGGGTTTCTTCACCAGCAGAACTTGAAGTATTACAAAATTGAATTTGCGCGGGAGGGGCATAAAGACGTTATCTCGTTATGTGGTTTGCTTGAAAAGGTCGTGACTAGCAAGAAGCTGACATATAAGGCTAAATTTGAATCACTTATCATCAATATGACAAAAAATGCCGAGCATGTCTACAATACCGCAGTGGCGATCAAAAAAGCGAATAAGGCTGGTGAGCATGTAGGCGCCGATACCGTATATAATTTTGTAAAAGGTGTAATTGATTTCTCTAAGCAAATTATATCCAGTCAGCAATCGTTACTGGCAGATATTTCAGATGACTCTACTGAGAAATATGAGCCTACTGACCAGCTTGCCAGATATTTTAAGGTAGCAAACGTTGCAAACGAGGTGGTGTTTGCCTTGCGGAAAAAAAATTATGCTAACGGCATTGAACAAATGCTTTCTTTAGTAGATACCTTAGTACCGGTAAGATTCACACAAGAAATTCCTGAGTTAGTGGCACTGGTCAATCTTAGTCCTAAAATGGAATTTGCGAGTTGGGCAGATGCCTATAAAATGCTGAAGATTGCAAAATCAGACAATCTAGACCCAAAAATCTTTGATAAAGTTTATATCGAATTCGGCAAAGTTGAGCATTGGCTTTCTACACATTCGGACCAGGTTCCAACGGGTTATCGAGGTAAAATAAAGAACTTCAGAGAAGTTTTAAATGCATACCGGTATGGAAACGCAAAACCTGATAATTTAGTGGCGGATGTAAAGCAGATGAAAGACATGCTTGATGATCCTAAATTTCAGCTCTTAGTCGTTTCCAGTTATACTCAAATACCGCTCCGGAAAGTAATGGAGCAGCTCAATACGAGTATGAAAAAATTAAAAGGTACTGCCAATGGCAGCGAATTTCGTCCTTTCCCTGATGATGTTGCTGATCAAATGACGGCTAACATAGAAGCGTATGCAGTAGAATATTACAATGTATTTATTGCAGGGATTTCCACTGATACGGCGCCCCTTAAAAGACGAGCTGAAATAATGAAGGCAGATGCAATTAGTTACACTGATAAATTGCTGGGCCAGATCAGTCCGGGACTTGATCCGCAAATCATCTCCATCATTCATTTGGTAAACGGCATGGCGCAGGCCAAAGATTCAGAGGATGTACAAAAGGCTATAGAAGCTTTTGCATTACCGGTGGGAAGTTATTCTGTGAAACGTCAGTCCGCATTCAATGTTTCTATAAACAGTTATTCGGGTATATTATTGGGCGCAGATTTTGCTCAAGTTGACGGTAAAACAAGGACCGCATTTAGTACAGGATTTACCGCCCCATTGGGGCTTAGTGTTTCTTTTGGTAATTTCTTCTCATGGAAGGGGAGTGCTTTTGGCTTATATATTCCGCTTATTGACGTAGGTGCGGTTACACGGCTAAGGTTTGATAGCAAAGATAATGCGGACGTTCTTCCAGAGCTAAGTTTCAAAAACATTTTCTCTCCAGGTTTATATTTTACGCTGGGTATTCCCGGATCTCCATTTTCTTTAAACCTCGGTGGACAGTACGGACCGGAATTTAAACAGGTTGGAGGGACTGCTAACTTCTCTTCCTTTAGGGCCGGGCTAGGTTTAACGATTGATATTCCGTTGTTTAACCTTTATACCAGACCAACATCAAAATGAATAAACCGCTGATATTATTTGTTTTTATGCTGCTTGGCTGTAACTTAAAAATAACGGCTCAAACAGATAGTTCCAGGGTTCGGACTGAAATGATAGAAAGAGCATTTGAAAAATACAAAAACTACCAAACTGATAAGAGAAGTACCAGAAAGATGACTGCAGATAGAGTCCGATCCAGCGATCAAAAGACTGTGATTGGTTCAGATTATGAGTCTGCTGAAGCAGTTGGTCTGGTGAAGGCAGCAATAACAGCAATAATAGTAGACCCGTTTGAAGGGCTGCCCGCTAAACGCAGGGTGCTGGTTGGCGCAACTCAATATGATAGTCGTATTGAGGCTCGAAATGTTGATCCTAAAACGGCATTCGGGAAGACTGCACTCATCAATTCAGTTTCGGTAGGAATAGTAATTGACAAAGATAAATTGCATCAAATTTCCAGGGATGAATATCAATTGGACTTTAGCAGTACTTTGGGCACAACTTATAACCTTTGTCAGAGTGAGCCATTTATTAACCAGCCCGTGCTGGGCTCAGGAACAGCTTTTGTTGTGGGCAAGGATAGGCTGATTACTGCCGGACATGTTTTTCAGGGTGATCTGAGCAGATATGCCATTGTTTTCGGGTTTGAACTGACAAATGCTTCAGGAGGTATACAGGCAATCATCTCAGCTGATAGCGTATATTTTCCTAAAAAGATTACCCGTAAGTCAGAAGAGTTGGATCTAAAGGAATTCACCGTTGACCGGGAACTGAAGCAATTGCCTTTGAAACTCGGATTGACCGATCCGGTAAAAAAAGGAAACGGGGTGTATATGATTGGTCATCCTTATGGATTGCCCAAAAAAGTAGCTGCAAATGCAGGTGTAGAAAAAGATGAGGAGCGGGATATATTTTATACCTCACTGGATGCTTTTCAGGGAAATTCCGGATCGCCGGTTTTTGATGTTGTTACCCACCGTGTAATTGGTGTTCTTGTCGGCGGGCAGGTAGATTTCCAATGGCAAGGAAACTGTAACATTTCTACACTCTGTAAAATGCCCTATTGTCAGGGAGAAAAGGCAGTTCGTATTTCTTCCGTCGCTGATTGGTTTCCCTAATTGCATGTATCCACCTAAAATAAAACTCATATGAAACTCTCTATTGCTTTAATTGTCTGCGGTTTGATGTTGTGTAGTGGAAGATTAATGGCACAAACGAAAATCCACAAAAAGTGTGGTCCGGAAGTCTATCTGAATTCACGCAGCATGGTTCAAACTGAACTGTTGAATACCTATCCTTATACTGCAATTGTCCATGTATATATGCGTGGATGGGGTACGGCGACCTTTATTAACGATAGCACATTGATCACCGCGAGGCATGTTGCGGATAAATGGTGGCTGCGAAAAATGAGCATTTATAAAAATATTTTTAAATCAGGTAAAGTGGAAACGCTTGAAGCCCAACTTAAGGCAGATGACTTCAAGGTAGAAAATGTAGCATCCGATAATTGCCATTTTATCAGTAGTGATATTTCTTTTATTGTGCTCAGTGAAACTGGAAAGGCAAAAGTGAAAGGATTGTATACCGGTCACCTCGAAATCGTAAACTACAAGAAACTAAATCTCAAGCCAGACCAGGAGGTTATATTAACGGGCTATCCGGTAGATTTGGCCGAAACCGGGATTAATGGTACAGATATTCTGTCGGATAAAAAGACGAAAGTAAGCGATTTAATTTTTCATGACAAATGCGATATGGTGGGTTACAAGTTATTTACCTGTAGTGGTGATAGTGGTGCTCCACTATGGCTGAAGGATGGTGAAAAATACTATGTCATAGGAATACATCACGGCGGTCCTGAAAATGTAGCAGAATTCAATAGAGAAGAACGAAACAGTGCCGCGCTGATTAAATAAATACTCCTTTATAGTCAGGGTCTTGTACCCGAGGTTTTTTCACTCTTTTGGGGGATTGTTTAGGTAGGATCTAATTTTGAACTTTAGGTATTCTTTAACAGGGTTTAACCATAAAACGCTCTAAATATGTCTCGTCAAAAAATCCTCGAAACCGCTGAATCACAGAATGGTATTAAAGAGTCTCCTGCAGGCTCTAACAAAACAAAATATGGCGCCTGGTATGGTCTTAACGGAGTAAAATGGTGCGCAATTTTTGTGAGCTGGGTTTATAATGAAGCTGGTCATCCATTGGGAAAAATCGATACGCTTAAAGGATATCAGAGTTGTGCTTCCGGTTATAATTTCTGGAAAAAGAAGAACATGCTGACTTCAAGTCCACAGCCTGGAGATATTGTGCTTTATGACTGGAATGGAGATGGAACATGCGATCATACAGGTATATTCATAGCCTGGATCAATGAAGGTGTCTCCTTCTTTGCCTGGGAAGGAAATACGGCGGTGGGCAACAATAGTGATGGGGGACAGGTGATGCGTAGAGAACGTAAAAAATCTACTGTAAAAGCTTTTGTCAACCCAGGGGTAATAGATACTGTACTGACCCCCGTTAATGGGGTATTGAAAAAGGGTGATATTGGTGCTTCAGTTACGGCTTTACAGAAAAAATTATATGACCTGGGTTATGTCTTAGTGGTGGATGGCGACTTCGGAAAGGAGACGGATAAGGTAGTTAAGCAGTTTCAACAGGATAAAGGATTGGAGAGCGATGGAGAAGTAACCAGCTCTTTAATGAGTCTGCTGGATGAAGAACTTGCCAGTCATAAGGTGAATAGCAGCAAAATAACTACGGGCTCATTTATCAAAAAAGGAGACGTAGGTTCGGTGGTGATTGCATTGCAAAACGCGCTCAATAAGAAGAACGTTGCTTTTCCTGTCACTGTTGATGGGGTATTTGGGGCGGAAACATTTAAAAGCCTGAAAAATTTTCAACAAAGCCAGAACTTAAAGGTAGATGGCATAGCGGGACCAGAAACGCTAAAAGCATTGGGAATTAGCAAAATGTAAGGAGCACATTTCTTATTACTCTAACCAGCCTTTTAATATCTCAACTTTTTCCTGTTCGCTTTTACGAGTCGTTCCAGGAGCGCTACTTTTTCTTCGTAGAGCTCCACTATTTACCATTAATTTATTGATGCGGTGCTTTGGAGATAAATAACGGATTGGGTATTGTCAATCAGATACATCACTTCAATCAGTTTTTCGATATATTCTTTGATGATGACCATCTCAGCTCCATCTTCCAATACTTCATCAATGGTTTGAGTACGGTAAGCATATTCCACAATCCGACTGAACATTAAGCGCCAGCCGTTGAGTGATCTCGAACCGAAGAAGTCTTTAAAGAAACAATTGGTATTTCTGATTTCCTCATGGGAGAGGTTCCTGAAATGGGAATTGATAAGGGTATGGTAGTACTTAGAAAGATCTATGGTACAGGGAGTACAGACGGTAAGGTTCGCTGCAATAGAGAATTTCTTACCTCTTCTAAAGAATATATGTGCAACTTCTAAGCATTGAAGCAGGCGTCTGTAGTTGTAATAATAATCTTCCGGATTTCCATGTTTTTTGGAAGAGCATGCGGAGCGGATGAGGTTGAGGATTTCGGTTCTGAAGGTTTCAATATCCATGGCGCACCTGCAGAAATATTCCAGGAATAGATGAGGGTTGGAAATTTGTTCTTTGGTTAATTGGTTGTAACAGAGGTTGTCTTTACTGCTCATGTTTAATAAATTAAACAAGCCTTACGGAATTGGAGTTAAAGCCCGTAGAAGGGGCTGGTTCACTTGCTTTCTATATTTGCAACCGAAGGCACTGGTAAGCCCACCTCAGCTTCAAAATGAATTGAAGCATCAGCTTTGCCATTTCTTTCGAAACGGTTATCATACAAAAATATAAGCAAGCACCAGCCCCACCTAAGAGGCTTTTGGACTACGAATGTAGGGATTTGGCGCCATACTTACTCTCACATGATAAATTACCAGTTTGTCAGTTGCGAGGCTAGTTGGGTTAAATAATTAAAATTTGTTGTTTATATCATATCTTCAAATTGATCTATGTCGAATATATGTATAATGTATCTTTATTGTTTATATATTTAACTATTTATTTTAACATCGTTGTTGGTGGTAAATGAGGGGGGTATTGCTATTTGCTTTATTCTTATTTAGGTGTATTTTTAATGTCTTTATGAGGAGTTAAACATGGAAATATATTCGAGCAAGAAAAAGTCTTTTCTACTGTTAATCGGGGCAACGTTTTTTGTAATTATGGGGATTTTGATGGTGATGAAAGTGGGAAATGACAGCGCATACCGCGTACAAAGTCCAGCCTTTATAAAAGGCGTAGGAATTGCCTCAATTCTGTTTTTCGGATTGGGCATCTATGTTTCCATCAGACAGTTGATCAAAAATCATTTGATGCTTATCGTTGATGAAAAAGGATTACACCTCAACCCGAATAAATCTTCATCAGTGCAGATCGCATGGGATGATATCCAGGGATTCTCAGAAATTAAAATTCACCGCACAAAACTGGTAATTATTGATTTACACCTTTCAGGAAATTGGATTGAAAAGGAGCAAAATAAAATGCGGAAGCAGCTGATGAGGTTTAATGTAAATAATTACGGATCGCCCTTTAGCCTTTCCGCACAATTTATGCAGATCAATCACGATGAGCTGATGAAAATACTGACCGAAAATTTGGATAAATATCAATAAAATACTTCCAGGTAGCTTGAAACAAGGATTGTAACTGTCAGATTTAGTATTATACGTTCAGCTTCCCTGGCGAAACGGCAAACTTCTTCTTAAATGCATTGCTAAAATGTGGAACGGAGGAATAACCCGATTGAAATGCCACAGACTTTATCGGCGTACCCTCCAGCAGGAGTTGCCTGGCGTAGTTTAGCTTGTGGTCACTTAAATAACCGAATATGCTTTTATTAAACAATTCCTTAAACCCTTTCTTCAATTTAAATTCATTAATGCCGCATACCTTTGCAAGCTGCGCAATAGAAGGGGGCTCCTGGATGTTCTGAATCAGGTAATCCCGGGCATAATAAATACAATCTTTATCATAAGCGGATTGCAAGGGTAAGTTTTCATTTTTAGTGGCAGCCCTTTCAAAAGCCCCGGCCTGAAGCACCAGTAATTCTGTGCATTTCGACTCGATCAGCAGTAGTTTTAATCCTTCTGTATACCTACAATTGAGGATATCATGCATACAGTTTTGCATGGCCCAGGAGATCGGCAGGTTTTGTTCAGCCATTTGCGAATAACGTCCTGCATCCATATGGTCAGCTAAAACCTGAAGTGGCCTGTTCGAGTTTTCGGCGAGTTGCAAAAACTTTTCTTTAGCAAATTGGACTTCAAAGAAACGGTAATTACTGTTCGTATCATATTCACCTGTACCATCCAGTTCAGGCATATAAATGATGTTTTGCTGGTTGGAATTAAAGATATAGCGTTGCTTGTTCACCTCGTTATATATGGTTCCATTACCAGATAGGGTGAAACGCAACTTAATCATATCCCGTTTATCATTGTTGGGACTGAAATAGATTTGACGCTGTTTGAATGAAATGTCCCCATATACGATATAAAGATCCGGAGTGGTGATCTGCAGGAATTCCGCATCGCTAAAAGAAAAATTGTACCGGTCTCTGCTTTCTTTAATGAATTGTCCCTGATTAGAAAAGGGTTCGAAATTCCCACCTACTTTTTTCCAGGCCCCATAATCTTTACCAACATTAATTGACATAATGGCAATGATAATCATAAAAAAGACCTTTTATGATTCCGATTTTCAAAAATTACAATTTCCTGTAAAAGAAAATCCCTTTTGTGTAAATCCCTGTAATCGCTATTTCTGAATTTGCGCGCCGAATAGGCTCACAAGAAATCGAGACTATTTATAGAATTTATTTGGAAAGAGATTTAGAAAGCAAAATATGGAAGAGCAGATAGATTTTATTAAAGAAGCAGGCAAGAAAAATACGACTGACGTTTCGCCTTTTAGTCGTACGATGATTTCCAAAACCCTGGATCAGCTGGAATTAGCCGACCATGCTTTGGTTTTGGAAATCGGCTTTAAAAGCAGGGAATATCTTCCGTTTCTTTTTAAAAAAGCTACAGGAATTAGTTATTACGGCAATCATATTTCTGAAACGTTGGTAGTGGCGGCTTCATCAGCCCCAGCATTAAAAATAAATGGGGGGACAGCCCAATTTAGCCATGCAAAAGAAGATGGTAAGTTGGATTTTGGAAATAATTTCTTTGATGGTTGCTTTACCGTAAATACCATTTATTTCTGGAAGGATCCCGTGTCTCATTTAAAGGAAATATATCGTGTGCTACGGATCGGAGAAAAACTTAGTTTGTCATTTATAGACAAGAAAAATGGAGCAGAGCTGCCCTGGACACAGGCCGATTTTAATTTTTATGATATTAATGAGGTCAAAACGTTTTTCAAGAAAGCAGGTTTCGTAAATATTGAAGTCAGACAAATGACCGAAGAAGTAACTGGTCAGGATGGGAAAGGAATGATCAGGCCTTTTATTAATGTAGTTGGGAAGAGATGAAGTGCATTAATACATCGAAAAAAAAGTACAGCTGATATTTTACCAGCTGTACTTTGAATTTTAAACTACTTCAACAAGATGCGCGCCTGAAACGCAACTAGCTGACCCAGATTCTTCTACTGTAAATGTTACAGATGCACTGCAATTTTGGGGATTTGAATTTAAGCAACATTTGTAAGTACAACCGCCTGCAAGTCTTGAAGTTTCTCCACCTCCAGTTAGGTTTTTCATTTGATTTCTCGTAAGTGTTTTTAAATTTTTCATAATAGGGTTTTTTGATTAGTTATACTAATATACATATAAATCTCATAAGTGAGAGATATATTTAACCATTTGTTTTTAATCACTTTGGGTTGTAATGAAAGAATGGATTGATACCCACTGAGTGTTTCTGTAGAACCCATTTTGCCAAAGACAAGAGTTACATGAAAAGATCAACCAAAATAATTATAGCCGGCATCTTATTTAGCATCGCATTGGCATTTATTTTTAATCCGTTTTATTGGCTAATGCAACCTGGGCAACAAATTAAGCAACCAGAATTATCATCACAGGAACAAGTATATTTTAAAGAATTGGAGAAAAAATACAATAGCAAAATAGAAAGATTTTATCATAATTATACCTTTCGACTATGCTTGTCCATTGATTTACCCGCAAATAAAAGTCTTGAACAAGACTCCATCTTTACTATTGCTGAGCATATTAAAAATTCCATTCTGAATAAGAATAAAAACTTAAAAAGAATCATGATCTATAGAAATTACAAGACTTATGAATATGTATTTGATGGAAGTTAAAATTTATACTGAAAAGGTCGATTCATCTCTTGTTATGGCTATAAGCTATTTGGTGTTTATAGCAGCCAACTATAGGTAATATTATAAATATTTATAGATTTGGTTGTTAAAGGGGAAGATGTACGCTGACAGTTTAAATAGTTCCGGGGACGATGAGCTTTTGCTCCAACTGAGTGAAGGGAGCAAGCCTGCTTTTGATATTTTGTATAACAGGTACTGGAGGCTTGTTTTTAATACGGCCTTTAAAAGGTTGAATGATATGGAACGGTCTCAGGATATTGCTCAGGATGTATTTGTCCAGCTTTGGATCAGGGGCACAAGGACTCCAATTGAAAATCTTCCGGCTTATTTAAATGTGGCTGCCAGAAATGGGGTGTTCAAACATTTGGAGAAAGAAGGAAGATATGCAGCGCTTCCTGATACAGTAGGTGAATTAGAAGGTACCCAGGGTGATGCCGATGCAAAAATTTTACATAAGGAGTTTCTTCAAGCCTTTCATCAGCTCATAGATAGTCTTCCTGCACAACAACGTATTATCTTTAAAATGCGCTTTGAAGAAGACTTAAGTAGTCAGGAAATTGCGAATAGACTACAAATTTCACCAAAAACAGTAAGAAATCAATTAGGTAAGGCATTAAATACGCTTAGAACTTCACTAATGCTGTTTTATACCCTTGTTTTATATTGTCAGACGCGATAAAAACTGTGTTTTTTGTTGTTGTAGTCTGAAATAAAAATAAATTTCATTTTCGCGTGGGCTATTTTGGGTTTTGTGACTCATATAGGTATAACACGGATAATGAAAAGCGCTTACAAAAATTATTTTAGAGATATTCTTGCAAAATACAGGCAGCATAAGAGCAGTTTGGAGGAAACGAAGTTCCTGGAAACTTATTATGATATGTTTGAGGTCAATGAAGACCTGATTAATTCAGAAAACGAACCCTTGTTTTCTGAATTAAAAGAGGACATCAAGGCAAAGATAGACCAGCAAATTGCCGGGCCAAAGGTAAAGAAGCTAAACTATGGATGGCTCAAATACGCAGCAGCAGTATTGTTGTTGGTTTCCGTTTCCATTTATTTCTTTTCTGACCAGCAAAAGAGTGATCCTATCACTCAAATGGATGCTGCCATTAGTCCCGGGGGTAATAATGCTATTCTTACACTGGCTAATGGAAAGAAAATTGCGTTAAATGATGCCGCCAAAGGCGAAATTTCTAATCAATCGGGCATTAGCGTCAGTAAATCTAAGGATGGGGAACTGATTTATACCGTTGTTTCCAGGGAAGGTGATGAATTAAGCGAAAATACACACAATACCATTTCTACACCTAATGGCGGGCAATATACCATCATACTTTCAGATGGGACTAAAGTGATGCTGAACTCGGCTTCGTCCATGACCTTCCCGACCTCTTTTAAAGCGGCAGACCGTAGGGTTGAATTAAATGGGGAGGCCTATTTTGAAGTGGCTAAAGATAAAAACAAGCGGTTCAGGGTGATTTCCGGCTTGCAGACTGTAGAGGTATTAGGCACCCATTTCAATGTCAATGCCTATGGAGATGAAAAAATCATAAAAACAACATTGCTGGAAGGTGCGGTAAAAGTATTTACTGCTAAAAAATCAGTTTTAATTGAACCGGGAGAACAGGCCGTGCTGGATAAGGTGGATGAAAATTCTATTGCCAAACACCTGGTCAATATCAATAAAGAAACTTCCTGGATCAATGGCATTTTCTCTTTTGAAGGGGATGACCTTAAATCTGTCATGCGGCAGGTTGCGAGATGGTACGATGTCAATGTCATATATGTGGGCCCGATCAGTGAAGAAAAATATTTCGGAGAGATCTCCAGAAACAGTAAACTTTCAGAAGTGATTAAAATATTGGAACTCAATAATGTAAAATTTGAGGTTGCAGGGAAAACCATCAAAGTATCGTATGACCAACGAACTCCTCCGCAATAGTTCCAGAATCAATAAAATAATGAACCTAAATCTTTAACCAACCAAACCAAACACAGATGATAAAAAAGCTACAATAAATCAGGAACCACAAGAGATTTGACTAAAAAACCGGAAGTATCTCACCACTTCCGGTTACAAAAAAAGTCAGCAGCCAGATATTGAGACCGGGCTGCCATTTATTAACTTAATTCTATTCCAAAAGTATGAAATTAACTTTTCTTTACAACCCCGTATTTTTTATGCGGCGGGTAAAGTACAAATTACTATTAGTGATGAAATTAACTGCTATTTTATTACTGATCGGGACGATGCATATATATGCCGCCAGCTATTCACAAAACGTTACTGTTTCCAGAAAAAACACCACACTTGAAACCGTTTTCAAGGATATAAAAAAACAAACCGGCTATCTGTTTTTCTACAGTGGGAAGGTGAACCTGAACAGGCAGATACTAAATGTTGAATTGAAAAATGTCCCCCTGGAAGAGGCGCTTAAAGCATGTCTTACTGATCAGAATTTAACCTTTAACATCGTCGATAAGACCATTGTTGTTCGAAATGAGGTGGTTGGCAATACGACCGAAACTGCCAGCAACCGGATCGACATTACAGGAAAAGTGATTGACCCCCAAAACCAGCTTGGAATTCCTGGTGTAAATATTACCGTCAAGGGGAATAAGAATATCAGGTCTCAGACCAATAGCAAAGGGGAGTTCAAAATTGATGCACAACCGGGCGATATCCTCGTGTTTACTTATATCGGATATAAGGAAAAGGAAGTAAAAGTGGGCGATGCCAAGTTTCTAACCGTGAGCATGGAAGATCAGGTAAACCAGATGAGTGATGTCATTGTTACCGGTTACCAAACGATCAAAAAAGAGAGTTATACCGGGAATGCCATCGTGATTAAGGGCGAAGACCTGCAAAGAACCAATCCGCAAAACGTGCTGAAAGCCATTCAGACATTTGATCCATCCTTCAGATTGTTGGACAATAACCTGGCCGGATCAGATCCAAATGCCCTGCCAAGAATCAATGTGAGGGGGGCTACCGCATTACCTGGCATACCGGCTAACAGGGATGATGTATTGGACCGGAACAATTTGTCCAGTTCTTTTAACCTGCCGGCCTTTATATTGGATGGATTTGAAGTTTCCCTGCAAAAAGTAATGGACCTTGATGTGAACCGCGTTGCCTCCATTACCTTACTTAAGGATGCTGCCGCAACGGCTGTTTACGGATCGAGAGCGGCCAATGGCGTGATGGTGATCACCACCAAAGCCCCTGTAGCGGGAAAACTGCAATTGGGATACAACTATGAACTTACTTTTTCAGGAGCGGATCTTTCCGGTTATCAGGTGCTCAATGCCAAAGATAAAATTGCGTATGAGCAGCTTGCCGGGATGTACAGAACAGGCGGATCAAGCGGCGATACTCCACAGGATGTATTGGATGCACAGTTGTTTTCCAGGTTAAGAAACGTCGCCAGTGGGGTAGATACCTATTGGTTGTCGCAGCCGCTTCGCAATAGTTACGCACAGAAACACGCGCTGAATGCCCAGGGCGGGGACCAGAATTTCCGTTATGGCATTGACATGAGGTACCAGACCCAGCCAGGGGTCATGAAAGGGGCTACAAGAGATCGGTTTAGCGGGGGGATGAATTTCACCTATAATCCTTCTCCCAGACTGATCCTGAGAAATGACCTTTCCATCAACCAAACCAATGCCGTGAATTCGCCCTATGGCAGTTTTTCTACCTATGCGCTGATGAACCCTTATTTTCCTAAAGCCGACAGCACCGGCCGGATCATTCAGGAACTGGCAAACTGGCGGGTAAATACCTTCAGAAACCAGGACAATCAATATAAAAATGTCTATGTATTTAACCCCTTGTTTGAGGCCGGGTTAAACAATTTCGATAAGGAATCCTATCTGGAAATCATCGATGCCTTTTCTGCTGATTATAAACTGTCGCCCAGTCTGCGGATTAAAGGATTGATCAGTTTAAATCAAACCAATTCAAAATCTGATTTATTTCGTTCCCCTTCCAGCAATGAATTTTACGATTATGCGACAGATAAGCTGAATAACAGAGGAACTTACCGGTACACTACGACAAACAGAACTGCCGTTGACGGAAATTTGACCATCAATTACAACAAACAGGTTGCAGACAATTTCTTCAATTTGGTACTTGGGGCGAATGTCCTTTCTGCCAAGTCTGATTTTAAATCTGTGGAAGCTCAGGGATTTTCTAACGACCGGTTTACGAATATCGGTTTTGCCAGGATCTATAAAGAAAATTCCGGACCTGGTGGCAATGTGCTCATCAGCAGAACGGCGGGAGCCTTCTTTTCCGGTAACTATTCCTATAAAAACAAATACCTGTTCGATGGATCTTTCAGGATGGAGGGGTCTTCAGCGTTTGGATCAAATAAGCGTTTTGCACCTTTCTGGGCGGTAGGAACCGGATGGAACATTCATAATGAAGAATTCCTTAAGGGATCCGCAGTAATTAGTCAGCTGAGGTTAAAGGCGAGTACAGGAACGCTTGGTTCCGTAGGATTTGAACCATACATGTCCAGATCCATGTACGGCTACTATTCGCAGAACTGGTATTCTACCGGTATCGGAGCAGCTCAGCTTGGCTATGGCAACAGTAATTTGCAGTGGCAGAAAACCAAAACCTATGATGCAGGACTGGACATCGGCTTGTTTAAAGATCGAGTAGTCCTTTCCCCACGCTATTATTACAAACTTACCAAAGGTCTGATTACGGACATCAGCCTTGCGCCGTCTACAGGTTTCACTACGTATAAAGAAAACCTGGGCGATATGGCCAATAAAGGATACGAGATCTACCTTACCGCCAATGCGATTAATACTTCGGGTTGGAACGTGAACATTACCGGTAACCTGGCCCACAATACCAATACCTTGGTAAAACTGTCCAATTCCTTAAAAGTGCTGAACAGTAAGATCGACGATCTTCAGAATGACCCTGCCTACAATGAGAATGCTGCAAACGGCTTAATCTCCATGCCTTTGCTGCGGTATAACGAAGGCCAGTCGCTGAATACGATCTATGCCGTAAAATCTTTAGGAATTGACCCGGAAAATGGCAAAGAGATCTATGTAAAAAGAGATGGAACTTTAACCTACGACTATGACATTAAAGACACTCAGCCGGTAGGGAATACCACACCTAAGGTAGCGGGTAATCTTGGCAGTAACATCAGCTATAAGAATTTCATGGTCAGTTTTAGCTTTTACTACCGCATGGGCGGACAGATTTATAACCAGACCCTGGTAGACCGAATTGAAAATGCTGATCCCCGGTTTAATGTAGACCGGAGGGCATTGTCGCAAAGATGGCTTAAGCCGGGAGATCCTGCTTTATACAAGAATATACAAGATCTTTCTTTAACCAGAGCGAGTTCAAGGTTTATTCAAAAAGAGAACTTGATAGAGCTGCAGTCGGTTTACCTGTCGTATGATTTTAAAAAGGATTTTGTACGCAAAGCAGGATTCCAGAGCTTAAGAACAGCGCTTACCATGAATGATATTTTCAGGGCATCGACTGTAGAAATAGAGCGGGGTATCGATTCACCCTTCGCCAGAAGCATTACATTTTCTTTACAGGCCACCTTCTAAAAACTACCGACATGAATTCATTAAAATTAATTTATATAGTGACGATCTGCTTGCTGATTTGTGCTTCATGCAAGAAATTTCTCGATGTACAGCCAGAATCTGATGTAACCAAGGAACAATTATTTACCACAGAAGAAGGTTTCAAAGAAGCATTGAATGGGGTGTATACCTATTGTGCCACCCGCGATTTATATGGAGGTAACCTGACCGTGTCTAATCTGGACATTATGGCGCAAAATTATACGCTTACCGATCTTAACCTGCAGAAGATTGCTTCATTTAAATATACCGATCAGACGCTGATCAGCAAATATGATCAGATCTGGATCAATTTCTATAAGGCCATCAGTAATTGCAACGCCATACTTGAAGCGATAGATCAGAAGAAATCCATTTTTCAGGATAAAAACTTTGAGCTGATCAAAGGTGAAGCGCTGACGCTCCGTGCTTACCTGCACTTTGACTTGTTAAGGATGTACGCACCATCCTATAAAAACAATCCCGGCGTTTCGGCAATCCCTTATGTAACCACAGTTTCTATAAAAAGCACTCCTTTCTCTACGGTAACTGAGGTATTGGATAAAGTGATTGCCGATCTTTCTGCAGCTAAAGTACTGCTGCGAACTTCCGATCCTATTTTGAGTCCGGGATACATCATTGGTTATCCGGGAAAAGTTTATCCGGATGAAACACCGACAGCAAAAAAATCAACGGAGACGAGTAGTTCCTCGCTGTTTCTTCAGAACAGAAGGCACCGCATGAATTATTTTACCGTCTGCGGTCAGCTGGCCAGGGTTTATCTGTATAAGAACGACCTGCCCAATAGTTTGCAAAATGCGAGGGAGGTGATCGATGCTAAAAAATTCCCCTGGACGGAGAGTGCAGATTTTAACAATACCAATCCTGAACAGCGGGATAAAATCTTTTATCCGGAGCTGATTACGGCCTGGTATGTTTCACAAGACAACAATCAGGTAGATCATTTCTCCGCCTTGTTTACAAAAAATGATGCCATGTATGTGCCTTCGATTACACAGAAGGACCTGATCTATGAAAAAGGAACAGTTGGTGCAGATGACTGGAGAAGGGCACAATGGTTCCGCGATGTACCCTCATCCAATAATGCCGGAAAAGCTTTTTTACAGAAGTACACGACAAATTCGAGTCCTTTAAAAAATCTTCATCCCACAGTAACGCCTGGCCTGCGGCTCTCAGAAGTCTATTACATTGCTGCGGAAGCCAGTTTTGACAGTGATCCGAACAATGCCACTGCTTTGGTAGACACCGTACGCAAACACCGCGGCATTGGTACGCCATTACCAAAAAACATCAGCAAAACCGAATTTATGACTAAGCTCGTTGGAGAGGCAAGAAAAGAGCTCTACGGGGAAAGCCAGATTTTCTTTATGCATAAAAGGTTAAACAGGGACGTCATTAATGCCAATGGATTGATCTATCCTGCCTCCAACGGCATTTTTGTATCCCCAATTCCGGTTGACGAACAAGCTTACAGAAACTAAATACAGAGATGATGAAAATGAACATATTTTACGTTTTTATACTTGGCTCATTGCTATTTGCCTGTAAAAAAAGCGACATATCGACTTATGAATCCGGCGATAATATTTACTTAAATTATTACGATAAGGACGGTGTTTTTGACACTGCAGCAGTTACTTATTCCTTTTCTACCCGTCCGGGATTGGCAAAAGATACCGTTTGGGTGCCGGTGGTGGTTTCCGGTAAACGACTGAACCGCGACAGGCAGTTTGTTCTGACGGTTGTAGATACGTCGACGACCGCAGAAAAGGAGAAGCATTACGAACCGCTTCAACCTTTTTACATCATGCCTGCAGATTCCGGAAAAATAAAAGTTCCGGTGATCATTAAGAATATCGACCAGGAATTAAGCAGTAAGTCTGTAGCCTTAACCTTTATGCTGAGCGGAAGTACTGATTTTAAACCGAATTTGCCAGCTAAGCTGCGGACCAAAAAAATCATTTATTCCAATAGACTGGAAATGCCTTCCTGGTGGATGTTCTGGCAAGGACAACTTGGACAATACAGCAGGGTAACCCATCAATTGTTCCTCATTTCCGGTGGAAAAGACCTGGTCAACCCAACATTACCCACTGCTTACCTGGAGATCCCGAGAACCTTGTACTATCTGGAAAATGTGAGGTTGTTTGTGAAGGATCCCTTTACCTGGGTCAGCAGAAATCCACAGGCGGGATATGTCCTTACCAAACGTCAGGATGGAACGGAGGATTATGATTTCTACCACACGACATCACCGGAAATCAAATTTTATGTAAAGTTCTTTCCTCAGGTAAACGGGTATTTCTTTATCAATGAGGCTGGTAAGCAGATCATCATGTAGTTCACGTATTAACAAAAAGATCATGAATTTTAAATATATATTTATACTGGCCATCACAGTCCTATTTTATACCTCCTGTAAAAAGGACCTGGGGAACTATTCCTATTCCCCTCCTTCAGTGCCTGTGGTAGAAGGGGTTGCCAATGTTAATTTTCCGGCACTTACCGGCGATACACTGGTGATCAAACCGAAAATTAGTCTGGAAGACGCAGACCCGATGAAAGACCTCAATTTTGAATGGCGGATATTTGTGTTGGAGGAACTTAAGGAAATCGTTTATACCGGTTATCCCTTAAAAATGCTTTATGGACTAGGTCCGGGCGAAAGAGCGGGTACATTGGTGGTTACCGATAAAAGAAATGGCCTTATTTATAAGTTCAAGTTTAAGGTAACCGGCACCACCCAATTTTCTACAGGTTCGGTGGTATTGAGCAGTGATGGCGGCGTTACAAAATTGTCGTTCGTAAAGCCAGACAATACGGTATTGCCAAATATCTATCAAAACCTTAACAACCTATCTCTGGCTGGGAATCCGGTGCAGTTGTACTATTCAAAACCTTTGCCTTTTCAATTGCTGAGCAAGGAAGAATACTGGGTATTATGTAATGATGAGGTTAAGGGAAGTACCATAGTCGACGCAAATACTTTGCTGCACAAAGATAACTTCAAATCGCAGTTCTTTTTGCCTCCTGCTATGGTTTCCCCCGGATATATAGAGCCGGTGATGGGGACGATCTCAAATGGGGTCATCAACAATAAATTATACATCGGTATCACAAGCACAGCACCATTTGCACCAGATTATGGGAAGTTTGCGAATGAACAGAATGGCGATTATCAATTGTCCAGCTTTTTTACGCATGGGAGCTCATTTTATTTTGGTTTCGATAAGAAAGCAAAAGCATTTGTCATTTTTGGTGGAGATGGGAGCTACCTCGGGACCACTTATCTCGTAAAGGAGACCAGTATATTCAACCCTAAATCCATTGGCTTGCAAAACCTGATTTTCATGAAAGCAGGCGAGTCGGGCACTTCTTACGCTTACTTTAAGGAGGCCGAGGGGAATACCTATGAACTGAAGTTCAGCTACAAACTCACCGGCACGGATAAGGAAATTATTCCTGAGCATAAACGTCTCTTTAAGGGCTCCTCATCGGTGAATGCAGACTCAAAATGGGTACGTAACAACCTGAATGTATTCTATTTCTCCTCAAATGATAAAATATGGAGGTATAATCCGGTAAATGAAAGTCTGACGGAGCTTGAAACCAGCTTTAGCGGTAAAAAGGTGACGATGTTAAAAATAAGTGCAGATGGAAATACCCTTTCAGCAGGCGTAAATGGATTTGTATACACACTTGATGTAACCGTGGGTAAAAATGGGAACATCACCAACACGATCAGTGGCATTCCCGGTGAACCGGTTGATTTAGTCATCAGATAAAAACGATAAACACATAGAACACAATGAAAATAAAACTATTGATAATTGCTGCATTAGCACCCTTTGTGGCAGCAGCACAGACACCTAATTTTACCATTACCGGCAAAATTGGCAACCTTAATGCACCTGCAAAGGTCTATCTTGATTACAGCTCAGAAGGAGAGGGGAAATCGGACTCTGCCACCTTTGTAAACGGGACATTTAAATTTACAGGGAATATAAAAGGAATCGCTTCTTCCAGAATGACACTTTCGCGTGAAGGGATCAGAGATAAGGAAATTTATGCCAGCGGCATCGGAGATGTAATTTATATGAACTTCGGTAAGGAAAACATACATATCAGTTCTCCGGACTCTTTATATAATGCAAAATGGACGGGATCAAAAGTATATGAGGAGATGAAAGCCTTCGAAAAGGAAGTGGGGCCAACAGTGATGACGGTGCATCATAATGCCAATGTGCTGCTGAAAAAGGCTACACCTGAGCAGCAAAAAGACACTGCTTATTTTAATGTTCTTGATAAAAAAGTGAAGGCACTAAGGGTTTCCCGCGGACAAAAGATGTTGCTGTTCGCGAAAAATAATCCAGGTTCTTATTTTGCGTTGCAGGCTTTATCTGAATCTGTAAGTGGATATGGTGTAAAGTCAGACATCGCATTGCCTCTATTTAATGGTCTCACTGAGCCGCTGAGGTTGTCTTATACTGGTCAGGGTCTTTATAAAATTCTGAATGCCACTACCATCACTGCGCTGGGTTCAAAAGCCCCTGATTTTACACAAAAGGATGTAAATGGCAAATCTGTGTCGCTATCAGATTTTAAGGGAAAGTATGTATTGGTGGAGTTTTGGGCCAGTTGGTGTTCTCCTTGTCGCGCGGAGAGTCCTAATTTGTTGAAACAATATGCTGCCTATAAAGATAAGGGATTTGAGATCCTTGGTGTTTCTGTAGATCATGATAAGGCTAAATGGATCGAGGCGATTAAAAAAGATGGCTTAACCTGGCCTCAGGTCTCTGACTTAAAAGGTTGGGAAAGCGACGCAAGAAAGGTCTATGGCATATCAGGTGTGCCTGCTAATTTTTTGATCGCGCCGGACGGTAAGATCATTGGCAGTCACTTAATGGGTGAAGTGCTCAATAAAAAACTGGCTGAGTTAATGAAATAGGTATTCTATTCTGCTATTGCATACTTGCCCGGACAATCATTTAATCATCGTTTAATCCGATTGCCGGGCAAGTATTTTTTTAAACGCTAATGACCATTCTTAAAAATAGTTTTAAAGCCGCTGTATTCTTTTTTCTTTTATGTGGCCAATCTTATGGTCAAAATATTCATTCCCGAAAATTAGAACAAACGCTAGGCAAAGCGATAGAAAAGGCTTATGTTGCCAGTGTAAGGATCTGGGGTTTTGATACTTTAAAAAAGGTTCAGACAAGTGCGCAGTTTAGTGGGGTTGTTGTGAGCGCCCAAGGCCATATTTTAACAGCTGCACATGTGAATGAGCCCGGTAATACTTATCTGGTCAGTTTTCCCAATGGGAAATCCCATATTGCAATAGGCCTGGGTGAAATCGAGTTTACCGAAAATAAGCGCTTCCCTGATGTTGCTGTCATGAAAATGACCGGAGCGGACATTTGGCCTTATGCGGAAATGGGCTGGTCATCATCATTAAAGGTAGGCGAGCCTTGTTTAAGTATCGCTTATCCGGAGACCTTAAATCAACCCTTGCCAACCATCAGGTTTGGCCGGATTACGAATAAGAAAAATGAGTTTGGCTTTATACAATCCACCTGCATTATGGAACCCGGAGATTCCGGAGGTCCACTATTTGATCATTTAGGACGGGTTATCGCTTTACATAGCGCAATTGGAATCCTGGAAGATGAAAATTATGAAATTCCAATCGATCTCTACAGGAAGTACTGGACCGCTTTAAATATCCCTAGAACCTATGGTTTACTCCCTTCAATTGAAGATGCTGTGGGTACTGATCCATATCGGTCAAGGATGATGAATGGTTTTGCCCTCCTCAAAGATCAACAGCCTGGCTTTGCTCGTTTACCTACTCCGTTAAAGCAGAGTTGTTTACGGGTCAGCAGCGTGATAAATGGTAAAACACAACAGATCAATGGAACTTTATTCTCCATGTCTGTAAGGTCTGCAGGTACCAATAGCAGTTTTGTGATCAGTAAAAGTTCGCTGATTGGTGACCATCTGGTTGTATTGGCCGGAAACAAATCTATTGTCCTTAAAGTGATTTTCCGGGACTCAGAAAATGACCTTGTTTTATTGCAGCCGCTAAGCACAATTAAGGGAGGAATACCATTAAAACAGTTTAACAGGGATAGCTTATCATTTCAGGATTTTGGTAAATTCCTGATTTCTCCACAATCAGTCTCCGATGGTCAGATCAGTACTGTCGGAAGTATGTATTTTAAATCTCTAAAGAGATTTAGCATTGGATATTTGGGTGCTATGGCTACGTTCAAAGAGAACAATATTGTGATTACCGCGGTGCAACCCGGTTCTCCGGCAGGTGTAAGTGGCATAGCGGTAGGTGACCGGATTTTAAGTGTCAATGCTGTAGCGATAAATAAGCCTGAAGATTACGGCGCTGAGTTGATGAAGTTCTGGCCATATGATCAGCTTACTTTTGGCATAAAGCGTTTGGATAATCTGTCTTCAAAACAACTGACCTTGGGCGTTTATCAGGCTCCTTTGTCAGATCATCCTGCAGAACAATTTCCGGGAGGTAAAAGCATCAGACGTGATGGGTTTAGCCAGGTATTTAGTCATGATGCTAAAATCAAACCTGATGAATGTGGCGGTCCTGTTTTTGACATTAATCATCGTTTCTATGGCATTAATATCGCACGTTTCAGCAGGGCCGCCACATTTGTTATTCCTGCAAATGTGATACTGCGCTTGATGGAGAAGTATCAAAGTAGCGTGATGTGACCATATGATCACCGTTTAATGAGGTCCGAGTCCACTCTGGGCGGCCAGTTGCCTGCCATGCATGTCCAGCGAGATGGCATGTCGGATCTGGTATTTGTTCCAGTTTTGCAAAGCAGTATTCAGGTCCTTTTGTTCGCTTAAGTTCATGGCAAGGGAAATGGCATCACGGTAGGCTTTGGCGGTGCCGGATGCGGTATGTGGCCTGACCAGGTTGGCTGCATCACCAAGGATGGCGATACGGCCTTTAAACATTTTCGGTACTGCCATGTCCAGAATGACTTGCACAAATGGGTTTGGTGTTTGCTGCACCCGGTTTTTTAAGACTTCCGGCAGTTCCTTTGCTGCGCGTTCATTAAGCTGGTGTTGTTGATCCGGACTTAAAAAGCCGGCTGGAACGGTAAACTGGCGGTGGGTACCGTTTTTGTCGGTTAACAGTTCTTCCAGTTGCTTTGTGGTTTTGTTCTGATACCAAACCCAGTTGTATAAGCGCTGACCTTCCCTCAGATCGCCATTTATTCCAGGAACCAGGTAGGAGAGGAAGTGGGAATTTTGATAGTGATGGATGGAGAATTTATCGCTGAAGAAGCTGACTTCATCCGCGGTGAGTTCACTTTCGGGGATCAGACCACGGTAGGCTACATAGCCCGCATATTGTGGGTTTATTCCAGGTGCGACGTAGTTTCTCACAGTAGAACTTAGCCCGTCGGCGCCAATGATCAGGTCAGCTGTTCTGTGCTCGCCGTTTTTGAATCTTGCGGTTACCTTATTTTCTTCTTCATTGATGCTTTCGAGTTCAAAACCTGCGGAATAGCTGGATGCGGGGAAGTAATCTTTCAGCTGTCGCCAGATGTAGTTCCAGGAGGTAAACACCGTGTCGTTTGGGTACAAAAGCGCCGCACGACCCTTATCATCGAGGATCTGTCTTTTCGTCGCTGAAACGCCGAAAACGGATCGGGTGCTAATGCCTTGTTCGATGAAGTACTCCATCATGTCGTGCTGGATGACAAGACCTGCGCCTCTGTCCTTCATTTCTCCTGCGCTGCGTTCATAAATATGAACATCGTGACCTGCGTCCATTAATGCAATGCCTGCGCTCAGCCCTCCAATAGAGCCTCCGATTATAATTATTTTCATGATAGCTGTTATTTAGTTTTGGTTGTAAAGACGTTGATGATGGTGATAATGGCCATTACTCCCATAAATGAGGTTGACCAGCTCCAGCCGCCAGCGTTATAGAGCTGGATGGCGATAAAAGATCCCAGGGCGCCGCCGATGAAATAGCTGGTCATGTAGACTGTGTTGATCCTGCTGTTGGCTGTGGGATCCAGCGTGTAAATAATTGCAATGTTGGTGACCTGAGTTGCTTGCACACCAATGTCGAGCAGCACTACGGTAACCCAGATGGCTGCAAGGGAAACTGGAAAGAATTTCAACACGATGATACTGATCAGGGTTACGCCGGTGGAGAAAAGGAGGGAGCGACGTGGAGAGCCTTTGTCCGCGAGTTTACCAAAAACCGGTGCAATTAGTGCACCTGCTGCGGCAAGCAGGCCAAATAAGCCAATCTTCGCGGCGGAATAGTGGAAGGGTGCAGCACTGAGGTAGAAAGTCAGGGTTACCCAAAAAGCGCTTAGAGTTCCAAAGGCCAGCATGCCGGTAAATGCGGTACGACGCAGCAATGGGAATCTTTTGAATTGGGTGATTGTTGATTTTAGCAACGAGGGATAGCTGCCGGTAAAACGTTCGCTAGTGGAAGGGAAGTCTGCCTGCATGAGTATGCCTGTACCTAAAACCATCGCTGCTGAGATTAGGTATACGTATTGCCAGCCTAAGGTGCCGGTGATGAAGCCGCTGAACACACGTGCAACCAGGATGCCAACGAGGATTCCTGTGAAGATCTGGCCCACTATTTTACCTCTGTTTTCTGTGACCAGGCTGGCGGCCATTGGCAGGATTACCTGGGCGACTACGGAGAAAACGCCGATCAGCAGGCTTCCGGCATACAGGGTATACAGATTGGGAGAGAAGGCGACGAGTAAAAGCGATAGGATGAGTCCGCCCTGCAGGTATAAGATGAGCTTTTTGCGTTCGATCCTATCGCCCGCCGGTGTGAGAAAAAATAGTCCGATGCCGTAGCCGATCTGGGAAAGCACTGATATGGTTCCTGCTTTTTCTGCTGTGGTATGGAATTGGGTGGCGATGGCTTGTAAAATTGGTTGACTGTAGTAAACATTTGCGACCGCGATGCCGGCTGTTGCCGACATGATTAAAACCTGGGTTCTTGTTAGTGATGCCATTTTGTTGGGTGTTTTGTGATTTATATTGTCGCTTCCGACAATACAAATGTGGCGAACCCCATGGCCGTTTTTCAACGAACTGGTTTAGGAAATTCCGGCGAACTGGATTAAGAAAAAAGGTTGAACCAGATTAAGTTTTTGTGGATACGCGCCGGTTACGCAGTTTGGAGAGGTATTCTGTAGTCATGCCGAGAAAAGAAGCTAATGCGTACTGGGGCACTTTTGTGACGATGTCGGGATATCTTTCCAGAAATATTTCATAACGCTGTTCGGCTGTTTTAGTGAGATTGGTAATTACGCGTCTGGCCATATAGGCTGCGGTGCCTTCGGCAAGAATGCGGAAAAAGGTTTCAAAAACATGCCGTTTTTGTTTGAGCGCAGATTCGGCTTCATGGGAAATTTGCAGGATAAGGCTGTCTTCCAGGGCGACGATGAACATGGAGGCAGGCTGCTGAAAGATATAGCTGTTGTAGTCTGAGATCCACCAGTCACTGATTGCAAATTGGATGGTGTGTTCCTGACCTTCATCGCCAATGACGTATGCACGAAAAGTTCCTTGGACAACGTAGAAACGGTTTTTTGCCACAAACTCAGGCTGGACAATGAATTGTCTTTTTTTTACTTTAACTATTTTGAAAGCTTCACAGAATTCAGTCAGCTCATCTTCAGTGATGGATAGTCGTTTCTGTACGTGGGCTTTGAGTTTGTCGTATTCACTCATCGAAATGAATTGCTTGTTGGGCTAAGATAGGTATTTTCTGATGTTCTTCTTGTGTGTACTGAGGCAGTCTATCGATGTTCGATTCCAGGTAAACCACCTTTTTTGATTTTTCTATATAAAAATCCACTTACGGTTTCCCGGATTTATAACTGCTGAGTTGTGTCTAATTTAGTTCCAATCAAATGAATAAAACAATATAAATTATGGCATTATTAGATCACAACGGGGAAAGTGAATTTCCCTTCTCAAAAAACAAGGTTTTTGATGCATTGTGCATCGTTATCCCATCTATTTCAGGACTTAAAGTTGAAAGTGCAGACCGGTTGATTGGACGTATTCTTGTTAAAGGCGGGGTTAGTCTGGCTTCCTGGGGTGAGAATATTCCTATTCAGTTGACTGAAATAAGTGAGAATAAAACGCGAATTCAGATCACTTCTACTCCTAAAACCGGGATCATGATGGGAGGTGCATTTGACATGGGAAAAAACAGGAAGAATATTGAAAACATATTGAATGCTACTTCAGGTTTTCTATCCAATGGATACGATCGCAATTCGAACGTAAGTCATCTGCCGCAACAGGTTATCGTACCGAAAAAGAAATTGACATTTGGTAAAGGGGTTTTGTATGGGTTTTTAGGGTTTCTCGGGATAGGTATATTATCTGCAATGTTTGGAAAAGAAGAAACCGTATCTACGGAAAAGATTGCAACAGAACAGATAGGGACATCTGTAGATGTTACTCCTGCAGAAGACAATGTTAAAGTGGACAGCGAAGAGGAGGAGGTTCTGGCAAAGCTGAAAGCAGACTGGCCTGATGATTATAGTACACAGGAATATTGGGTAAAGACAGAGCTCGAAGATTATAGATACATGAAAGAGGTGCCTGCAGGATCATTAAAATCTAAAGTTCAGCGGGATTGGCCTTTAGACTTCTCAACTCAAAAATATTGGTATAGTTAACAGATAGAAGCACAGAAAAGGATGAAATAATATGATGAAAGCAGTTAAAGGTTTTTGGTTACTTGTCAAAAGAAGTACAGCCGATAAAATATCAGATGTACTTTAAGTCTTACGCTGCAGTTAAGGTAGAACCTGCAGAGCAACTAACTGTTCCCGATTCTTCTACTTTAAATGTTACGGATTCGCTGCAAATTTGAGGGCTTACGTTTGAGCAACATTTGTAAGTGCAAATGTTTAAAAAGAATACTAAATGAATTTTTCAGTTGTATAGATTTGTTATGTAAGGTAAAAATATTGTTTGTATAATATCATTTAGCGTGTCATTACGGGAAACAGTATGAATAACAATTTATTCTGTTGTATTTTTCAGAAAAATGACGCCGTGTAATAGAAATTGTATTAAACTAATAATCATATTTATTGTTTTTTTGTTGTAACTTTCAATTATATTTGAATTTATACCATTAGTAATCAGTGTTATAAGTCTGTTTTTTTTAACCTTAATTTTTTTGTTATGTATGCTACAAAAAATATTTTCATTAGTCACCACCACAAAGACGATAAATCCGTAACTGATTTTACCAACCTTCTTGCGGGTAAAAATTACAATATTAGAAATAGTTCGATAAGAGTAAATGAAAAAAACAAAGAACGACTTGAAAAGAAACAGATTCCCAGAAAAACTTTGGAAAGATTATTAAGTATGAAAATGCGTTGGGCGGGAACAGTAGTTGTACTTATTGGTTCAAAAACACATTCAAGAGAATGGGTTAACTGGGAAATAGAGCAAGCTGCACAGCAAGGAAAAAGAATTCTTGGTGTCTTTATGCATGGAGGTAAGGACGTTAACATTCCAGAGAACTTAGATAAATATGGTGATGGCTTAGTTGGATGGAATTCTGCGAAAATTATTGCTGGTTTGGAAGGTGAGGATGTGGGGTGGTGTAATTCAAGCGGAGAGCAACGAAGCCCAGTTAATAATGTTAAAAGAGTCGTTTGTCAATAATGGGTATTTATGGATATAAAATTACCAGAGACTACGGTTTTGCTCCCAATCCCTTTGGTACTTACTGTACATTAGCTTGCTGTAAACCCCATGTTAGGAAAAAAGCAATTGTTGGGGATTGGGTTATTGGTACTGGGGCGATAGAAAATAATCTACTTTATCACCTAATTTTTCTAATGAAAGTTACTGAAAAGCTTACTTTTCAAGAGTATTGGGATGATGTAAGGTTTGATTATAAGAAACCAAGATTGAATGGCAGTATTAAACAATTATATGGAGATAATATTTACCACCAAGATGGAAATGAATGGTGTCAATTAGATTCTCATCATAGTCTTCCTGAAGGGGTGCTAAACGATAAGAATCTTAAGCAGGATTTAAGTGGTAACTACGTCTTAATTTCTAATGAGTTTATTTATCTAGGTGACAAGAGCCTGAAAGTTCCAGAAAAGTATATTGAAATATGTCCAACCGCTCGGCATAGAGATTACATTACAGTAAAAAATGAAGAATTGGCTGAAGAATTTATAACGATGATTTTTAACCTTTATAACCCTGGTTTAAACGGAAAACCAATTAACTGGAAAGAGCATGAACAATTACAACTACTTTAATAATGGCATTAAATAGATCTCATCACCATACAAAATACGACACAAGAGGCCAATTTGCTTCATTAGGAATTAAATGTGTTTTTATTTCTCATCAACAAAAAGATAAAGAATCTGCAAAAAAAATCGCTGATTACTTAATGGAGGCTGGAATCGATGTATACTTTGATGCATATGACAACGATTTAAAAATTCATCATCAATCAAACAATGCAAAAGCTGTAACCGACTCCATTAGAAAAGGTATAAATAATAGTTCCCATATGGTAGTCTTATGTTCTCCAAATACATTATATTCTACATGGGTGCCGTTTGAGATAGGATATGGTTTTGACAAAACGGATCTATGTGTATTATGTTTGAAAGGTATTCAAAAAGGTGGATTACCTGAATATATAAAAACAGCCAAAATTATTAGAGATATCTATGACTTGAACAATTTTGTAAGAGATATGACTGGATTGGGAAAAGATATATTATTGAAGTCTAATCTAATAGAAGAGTTCAATAGCCGCGCAAATCCTTTGTATGATTATATGGATGGACTAATCAATGAGAGCTAGATTATGAAATGGACAGATTTTTGTGTCAGTAAGTTAACATTAAACGAAAATGGAATGATTGACAGTATCATTTATAGGGAGGACTTGGTTGATACGTTGAGCGCGAACTCAATGGAACAAAGTAGAGATTGGATGGTAAATAAAATACTTGAAGGAAAAACATTTTGTTCTATAAAAAAGGTAGACGATGGAAAATGGCACTACATCGGGAATTTTTCATACGATGGAAAGATATTTGAATGGTTTAAAATACCTAAAAACCTCCCTAAGAGAAAAACTTTTAAAAGTTATTATCATTACGAAGATCAAGACTATAAAGAGAAGTTTAAAAACTTATTTGATGATTTAATAATACATAAATCGGTTGAAGATGGAGATATTGATGCTGATAACTCTGATGCGTATATCAAGCAGCTAATACGTCAGGGATATCTTAATGATACTACTGTATTAATTGTACTAATTGGACCTAATACAAAACATCGGAAGCATGTTGATTGGGAAATTTCTGGAGCACTTAACTATAAAGTCGGCGATAAGTACTCAGGCATTTTAGGGTTGAAATTACCTAATCATCCTGATTATGCTACAGGTAGTCACAGTTATGATTTATTGCCAGCACGTTTATCAGACAATTTGAAATCAGACTATGCAATTATAAGGGACTGGACTGACGATAGAATAAAAATGCAGGAATATATTGAGCTTGCTTTTGAAAGACGCGACACTCATTTAACTAAAATAGATAATACCAGAAAACAAATGACTGAAAATACTAATGAGTAAGATGAAATATCCACTGAATATTTATATCGTTTGGCATCCCAATTCAGCTATTTGCAAAGAAATTGGTGAAGAACTTTATTCTACATTTTGTAGGGATTATAAAAATCCTTTATCAAGAGGGATTGGTATTCCTGTTTATTTTAGAAGCATTATTCTTGAGGATAGTAAACCTTTAAACATAGATTTAAAAAATTCAGAAAAAAATGCTATCGTCTTACTTATTGATGAAGAGTATTATTTGGATGAAAACTTCAAGAAATATACTGAAGAAATTGCAGGTAAAGTAGATGGAAACAATCGAATTTTCCCCATTTCTCTTTTTGATAAAGCTTATTCAATTGGTTGTAATTTGAGTACACTTCAATTTATTGATGGAACAAAGTTCTTTGACAAAAAACTAAACTTCGAAAAGAAAAAGCACCTTGATAAGGCCATAAGGAAAATTAAAACGGAATTATTACATGATTGTTGTAGATTGATTTTAGATTTTCATCCAAAACAGAATGATAGAGAGAACCATAGAATCGGTTCACCTGTAAAATTATTTCTAAGCCATGCAAAAAAAGATGGTGAAATAACTACAATTAAATTTAAGAAATTTATTGAGGATAATCTTAAACTGGATGTTTTTTTTGACACTGTCGATATAGCAAATGGATATGATTTTGCTGAGCAATTTAAACAGGAAATTAGACATTCAGCTTTGGTTGTTTTCCATACAGATGAATATTCAAATAGAGAATGGTGTAGGAAAGAAGTCTTGATTGCAAAAAAGCATAAATCTCCAATAGTAGTAGTACACAATATTGTAGAGGGAGAAAAAAGAGCGTTCCCATATCTGGGTAATATGCCAACAATAGTTATTGCTAAGGATGAAATTTTAGGGTTTTACAAGATTATAAATTTAACCTTATATCAAGTCTTAAATAATCTATATCAGGGGCGGCTTTTAGAGCATTACAGAAATATTCATTATCAAGAAGAAAGTGAAATTAAAATTTTAACATCTCCTCCAGAGTTATTTAATTTTCTTGCTATCAAAGAGTATAAAAATGGACTAGATAAAAAATTAATAATGTTATATCCTGATCCTCCCCTTGGAATTGAAGAATTAAATATTTTAAATGAATTGGATGAAGATGTAGAATTTACAACACCTATTAATTTGAATTAAGCCTAATGGAAAACGATAAAATAAATATTTCTGGAGTTGAAACAGACCTAGTTGAAACTACAGAGAAACCTGTAAAACTAGGCGTTTTGAATGGTAAAAATGTAGCAATATCTGTTTCTGTTAGTGAGGATTTAGAAAAAAATGGTTTTTCTGAACAGCACCTGAATGATATTTCTATTGAAATTGCAAGATACATTATTGCTAACGATGGAGTCGCTATGTATGGTGGAGATTTAAGAGTGGGCGGATTTACATATTATTTTTCAGAGTTATCAAATCAATATAAAAAGCCTAATGATAAGTCTTTTAAATTTATCAACTATTTTGTTTTTCCGAATACAAAGGCGCTAACAAGAGATGTTAGAATCGATTTTCAATCAAAGCAAATTTTAGTCAAAGAAATCGAATTGCCTAAAACACTAGTTATAGATAGGAATAGGGAATATAGTCCGTTAGGAAATAATGAGGACAGATTTACATTATGTGAATGCTTTAGAAATTTAAGGGATCAAATGACTAAAGACTGTAAAGCTCGGGTATTGGTGGGTGGAAAAATATCTAATTATTTGGGGTACATACCTGGCATAATTGAAGAGGCATTAACTACATTGATAGAGAACAAACCAGTTTTCCTAGTTGGTGGATTTGGTGGCGCGACGTCGAAGCTTATAGGATTAATTAAAGGAGAAAGTGTCGATGAACTAACTGATGATTTTCAATACAATACTATATTTTTAAAAGGCTATAAAGAGTATATAGTGGGTAAGTATAAGTATTCAAACTATGAAGATATTAAACAGGAGTTTGCTAACTACAACGTCGAAAGGCTTTCGGAATTGAATAAGCTAAGTGTAGAAGAAAATGAAATACTGTTTGAAAGCAAAAATATTCATGAGATTGTCTACTTAATTATGAAGGGCCTTAGGGCTATTTAAATAACTCGAATTAACGTCAAAACTAAATTATTCAAATACAAAATATTCTAAATTATGGAGTTCTCAACTTACCAACAAGAAGCAAAAAAGACAATTCAAGATTATATACAGGGTAAGGAAGCTAATAAGCTAGTTCCTTTTCTCGGGCTAATTGGGGAGGCGGGATCAGTAATTACTGAATTAAAGAAAAATTTAAGAGATGGTAACTCATATACAAATTATAATAATAAGCTAAAGGAAGAGCTAGGTGATCTTCTATGGTATATTTCGACAATTGCTACTGAAAACAATCTTGGGTTATGTGAAATAGCTGAATCAAATTTAACAAAAATAAAGGATAGATTTGATCTGGAGCAATCTGGAGATTTCATTATTTATGACGCTGAATATCCTACAGAGGAACAATTTCCACGTGAGTTTGAAATACAGTTCGATGTTATATGCGAAGGTGGTAGAGAAAAAGTAAGGGTTACAAATAATACCAACAACTCGAAATTAGGCGATGATATAAGTGATAATTCCCATAAAGAAGATGGATATAGATTTCATGACATTTTTCATTTTGGTTATGTAGCTTTTCTTGGCTGGTCTCCAGTTGTAAGAAAATTAATGGGTATAAAAAGGAAAAGTGATAGTGCTACAGATGAAATAGAAGACGGTGCAAGAGCAACCATTACTGAAGAGCTAATTAGCCTCTATATATATAGCCACGGCATGGATCACCAATTGTTTAAGTATAGCAATAGCGTTGATACGGAAATTTTAAAGACTGTGCAAAAATTAGTTAGCGGTATTGAGGTTAAAAACTGTACTCAAAAGCAATGGGAAACGGCAATAATAAATTCCTATAAAGTCTATGATGAATTAAAAAGAAACAATGGAGGCCGGGTATTAATCAGCATTAAAAATAGAAGGCTTATTTATCTTGGTAAATCTTAAATAACACTTATTTTTGACAAAAAAATTGATTTGATTATATATAATAAGACAACAATACAACCAAGTATAGTATATAATACCTACTGGCAATTTGCGGTGGAGAGGCAGAATATTTTCTTTAATAAAATCAACAATAAGAATGTTCTGACAAGTGACCCCATACTTTTAAAACATAAATTCACTAATGTATATCGGGCGTCAGATCGAGTTAGTCAATATTTAATTAAAAACGTAATTTACCGAGGAGATCAAAATCCTAAAGAAGTTTTATTTAGAATTCTACTTTTTAAGATTTTCAATAAAATACAAACTTGGGAATTGTTGGAAAATGAGTTAGGAACTCTTTGTTGGAGCGAATACTCATTTAATCACTACGCTGGAATTTTACATGATGCCTTAAAGGCAAAAGAAGCCATTTATTCTGGAGCTTATATTATGGCATCTGGAAAGAGCACTTATGGTTTTATTAGAAAGCATGAAAATCACCTCAAAATCATTGAGCAAATGATTTCGTCCGGCTTAGCAGATAAAATTCAAGATGCAGAATCTTTAGAGAATGTTTATCGCTTGCTCTTGTCGTATCCAACTATTGGTGCATTTTTAGCCTATCAATATGCTATAGATATAAATTATAGTGAAATTATCAATTTTAGCGAAATGGATTTTGTTAAGCCTGGCCCAGGAGCAAAAGACGGAATACGAAAATGCTTTAAAAGTTTCGGAAACTATTCTGAAGATGATATTATTCGATTTGTAACTGAAAATCAAGATCAAGAATTTGATCGACTTGGCCTTGAATTTAAAGCTTTATGGGGAAGACCTTTGCAGTTAATTGATTGTCAGAATTTATTTTGCGAAACTGATAAATACGCCAGAGTTGCTCACCCTGAAATTATTGGTTTGTCGGATAGAAAAAGGATAAAACAAATTTATAAAAAAACCAATGTTGATATTCAATATTGGTATCCACCTAAGTGGGGCATAAACCCACAATTTTAGATTGCATAGGTTAGGTTTCCTGGCCAGAAAAATTAACAAATTGATTTTGGCATTGAATCGGTAGTAGCCGATCTCTTGATATTTTAATAAAATCATTAAAGCTTTTCTTGGTTTGAGCATAATTGTTGTTGAATCCATGGATTAACAACATGATTGAATGGCTATCAGTGGGCAAGGCTCCTTTTTGCCTATAAACGGCCAGCAAAAAAGGTGTTTCTTAGTTTAAGTTCAAAAGAAATGGTTTATATATGGCTATTTTTTATGAGATTTGATCTCGCTGATTAGGTCATGAAATAGACTAAAAAAAACAGATAACCAACGGTATAAAAGAGCTTAAAGCTTGCACCGAATTTCGCTATCAGTAATCGGTGCAAAGCTAAAGTTGTTTGTCGTTATTTGATCATTTTTCGTAGTTCCTTAAAACCACCAGAGGCTTTCTGTTTTTCAAGTAGAAAGATAGAAGCAATAGATTCATCTCGGAAGCATGCCTGTTTTTTGCTGCAATAGTTGAGTATCTTGGGGTTCTTAATGAAATGATATCGCCAAGAGTTTTCAATATTTTCTTCTTTGTATTCATCTATGATTTGTTGAAGGATAGATTGCTGTTCAGCTAAGTTTTCTGATTCTTCTCTTTTAATATAGTCTTTAAGGAATTCCTTAAGTATAATCATATTGGTTTGCCGTTCAAAAATCTCGCGCCATTTATTTGCACCTTGGCCGAATGACCAACGGGGTGCCTGGAGGGTGGGTGAGTAGCCGTCTTCTTCGGAATAATCTCCTTTACTCAATAATGCCCTTCGCATCATGTCATCTGCATTGGAGAAGAGCTGTTTGAAGGTGGCAAAATACTTGTCGAATTTTCTTCTGTCCAACAGGTCTTTTCCGGAATGTATTGGGCTATAATCAATACAGGTCCAGAGCAAGCTAATCTTTCCGTTACAAATTGGGAAATCCTCTGCCTCCCAGAATAGTTCTTCGAGTTCCTGTCTATCAAAGTCAGGCCCGTCATTGCCATAAGCAAGCAGCTTTTTTATTTCCTCCGGTGTCAGTATGGTCTGATTGGTATCCATGTCAATATATCTAGTCAGATCAGTTATATCGTTATGACCGTCTTCGATAAGTCTATCTGTCAATTGCACGCTTAGTATAAAGGCTTGGTAGGGTGACTTTGAGATGTTGTCGAAGTTGGCAATATTGTAATAAAAACGTACTACTCGCAGTAGTTCTCGCTCAGTTGCTTCTGGGAATTTTACTGAATACATCATCACTGGGAGTATTCGTATATAGTCCGCTGCGGTAGTATCGGTTGAGAAGAAACTCGCTGTGAAATACTTTGAGGGAAGTTTTTCTAATACGCGCATCAAGGCTTCATAGTAGGTGTGGATGAGTTGTAGACTCAGGCCATCGGGAGTGATTTTATTTTTTTCTCGGATCGCTCGTAATGTTGTTTCCAGGCTTGCTAGGGATGGATATTCTTGATTGGTTATGATCTCTACTGATTTTATCCATTTTAGGAATTCATCGAAACCTTTATCTGCACTTGGCCTTTCTCCGCGCTTAATCCAGAAGAAACTCTGCCATTTTTCCCAGGTTTCGCCCCACGTATTTTTCTCACTTTCAGCTACATGTTCTAGAAGCTGAGCTTTGATGTTTTCATTTGGCTGTACGGATTCGCCTCTACTGTTCATATAGAGATAAAGGTCTTCGCCTTGTTCGCTTTCACTGATGTCGAAATAAAAAATCTCTATCTGGTCTTCCACAAATTGTTTGGAAAGGGGGGTGTTGCTCAAAAATGTAGCGATCTGCGCATAATTGTCGATTAGCGAACAGATGGTTTGATCGGCTTTATAGCTGTTAAAATACCAGTATTGATTTTTAATCTCGCTAATGCTCCCGCCATTTAGTAAAAACTTTACGAATTCATAAAGAAATACATGGGAGTTTTCTCTGACTTTGTAGTCTACCTTTAGCTGTTCATATGGGAAATACCGTCTTCTGAAGAGTTCTGTCTCGTTTTCGTTTATATGTACTGCCAATAGCAATAAGAAAATTGTAGTTAGTCGCTGCTGGCCATCGATAAGAATATACTTACTAATCTGTTCGGGATCGTGATAACCATAGATAAAGCCGATGTTGCAGAAGACCTTGCTGTTTTCCAATTCCCGGAGCAGAGATTCGCGCATTTTTGGACTAAGTTTTTGCAGCATCTCCTCAGGGTAGGATTCCTTGGTTTCATTCCATTTTTCCTGGTCCTCTATAAAGGAGTTCAGTAGTTTTTTGACATTTTCGATTTTCCATACGTAATCTCGCTGTATTTCAGGAACTAGTATTTGTTCTAGGTTCTGGAATGTGAAAAAATCCTTTATGCTATATTTTGCTGAATTCATTATTTGATCCCTTCTTTGGTTAGATTAGTTATTTTATCCATTATCCATGTTTGGTGAGCACTCATGTCATTTTCGGTCCAGACCGATAGGTCACTGGTCATTTTGTTAGAGAGCAACTTTGAAAATACATCGTACGTATGCTTGGGAACGAAACTGCCCTTGCTGATCCGCCCAACGATGTTATGTCGCTTCTTGCCGAACATTCCGTTACTGTTTGAGCTATTGTCAGAGGAAGTAAGAAGTGCCATGTTGCCGATTGTGTTTAGTTTTTCGCTTCTGATTACCTTGAAAAGGAGTTCTTTTTCCTCATCGTCAAGAGTGCAGGTATTCTTCTGCATCTTGGTTCTCAGAGAATTGAGTTTAGTAAGTTTGATTTCCCCAAATTTTTCTTGCAATGCACTTTCATCCTCTAGTCGATTTTCTAATAGACTGTTCAGCAGTGAAATGTCAGCACTGTCCAATCCATCTGGAAGTTCTGCAGGATTCTGTGGAAAGATGTGTTCCAAGGACCAGTTTTGTGCACTAAATGATGCAAAGTCAAACCGGTTCTTACTTTGGAAGATGCTTAGGGCAAGCAAAAGAGAATGGATCTGGCTTTCGTTTTCTCGATAATCCAATTCTTGGATGTCGTTTGGAATAAGGGCAAGTGCCAGGTTGCTCAATTCCTTCCTTAACTCTTCCATTGGACTTTCTAATAATGGTAATAAGTTGTTGAGGGTATGTGGGGTTCCTTTTGCTGAAAGGATGTAGCCGATCAAATTGTAAATGTTTGGGTCACTAAGCCAATTTTGCAGGATGTACTGAATCTTTTTCAATTCATCAAAGAGTTCTCCTGCGGATGATTTCTCTGTCTTGATCCTAGATTGGAAGAAGTTGAATAGTGCGTATTTGTCATTGCCTGAATTGAGCGGCAGGAATTGGTGTCTGGCACCAAGCATTTGCAATAGTTTATATACTGGGTTTTCTTCTTTGTTGAAATAAAGGGCTCTCGCATCGGGTGATAAGGCCCAAAGTATAAGCTCGTCCCATTGCCGGCCGAGTAGGGTTCTCTTTTTGACGATCTCGGCATAGCTGATCTCTTTGGTTGAATGTTGTTTTCTTGCCGCTTTGGTCAAGAATAATCCTTTGATAAGTTCAACGTTGGTTAGTTCTATCTTGTTAGTATTTAGGTTGCTGAATATCTTTTCGCAGCTTACGTTTCCTTCTACGTTATTTAGTATCAGCATAACGGCTTCGTGAAGGTATTTACAAAAATTTATAGCCGGGTCTGGTTCGTTAAGGCCCGCACTACGGAGTTCGGTATCTAGCCGTTTGATCGCATGAAAAAGAAAGTAAATGTCCTGCTCATCATAGCTAATATGCTCCTTGACAAAATTTTCCCAGTCCAGTTTAAGTAGTTCTCCGATATTTTCATAGATAAAACGATTAAAAAAGTCTGTCACTTTATCACGTACCTCGTATAGAAGCCGATGCTTGGCTATAGATGGATTTTCTTGCGGATTGTAATGTTCTAGGACGCTCGACAGTAATGTAAGTGTGGTTAAGCGCTGTTGACCGTCGATGACCTCAAGTACGGGGTGCTCTTGAACGGTGTTTTTCTTAATTGTTATATACTGAAGATAGTATTCGCTACTTCTGGCCTGATAAGCCTCGATCAGGTCGCGAATCAATACGCTGACTGCCCCATTTGGCATATCTGCGGACCACTTGTAACCTCTTTGGTACGGGGCGATGTAATAACGTGCAGCTTTGTGCTGGTACAGCGCAGAATCTGGAGAGTCTGTGCTGAAGATGTGTTTGATCGGAAAAACCAACTGATTGCTCATTTAGATTTTGTATTTAGAATGAAGTGTTGTTGGATGATAGGACTTAGGCCCTGTTCAAATGCTCACTACGTGAGCAATAAGTCTGCTGACTTTGTAAACGCCCGGAAAATTTATCCTAGCCGATTGAAAAATGATGCAGATAATTTGAGATTTTCATGAGAGTGTCCTTTTGTTCGCAAGTTAATTTATTGATTTCATTTTTTCAATTTTATATTGAATTTGTTTTTTAAACAATATGTTTGATAATGACTTTTATTAAAAGATTATTTGTTAATAATATTATTAATTATATATTAAATAAAATTTTATGATTAACAAGTTTTGAGGCTCAACGCCTAGCATGATTCCCAAAACCCCCACGTACTATTAATCCCACATATCCTTTTTTAGTGATTTACAGATTGCTTAGTTATAGGTTAAGTTAAGACCATTCAACTTTCCAGTAGGGGCTTAATCATTTTACATCAGGAAGCCGGAGAAAGTATTTGTAGGGCTTTTTACTTTCCTTTAATTAAAGGAGATTTCCTTATCAATATCGTCATGTCCCCACCCAATATTAAGATTAGTCCTTTTACATAAATAGGAGGATATGCTTATATTGTTAATTTTGTTCAGAACGAAGATGTAGTAAGGAAAAAATTCTCAGCGATTGCTTCTTCTATCCAACAACCTGGGGTGCAATGGTAGGCTAGGCCATTATCCTTGATCATGCCAACGACGGATATATATGGAACAGAAGATTTCCATGAGGTGGCTATATGGGGGATGGAATTAAACTAATCCCTAAAGAGTGGCTGGTGGGAAGGTCATCGTCTAAAATAAAAATTCATAAAAGAAGAAATAGTCTTTGAATATTGATGCTTGTCAATATTAATTGTTAGATTACAAGTCTAAATTCTCTCCTCATGCACTATTTTATATTAAACTGTTATGAGCACATATTGTAAATGCCATATGCTGACGCTGCAATCATCGATTGTCCAGGTTTTTAGTAGTCGGGAATTATCTTAAATAAAATAGAAAACAACTTAAATTTTATTCTCAATGTTGATAGACGAAATTTTGTCAAAATTTATTGATTCAGGGCCAAGAAGTTACTATTCATTTGAAACTTTTATCCTTAACTTATTAAAAATACATATAGAAGGACTAGGTAAAAAATTTACAATTTCTAATAATATTAGAATCCCGGGAGATGCAATTGCAGATGAAGGATTTGATGATTTTAAGGGAAGAACTCTAATAGATGTCAAATTAAATTTGGACAGAATTTCTCCTAAAATTTTCATTGAACAATTTCAAAATAGATTAAATAGGTGGGAAATTCTACCTGAAATAAAAAATATTTTAATAATAAACGGGAGGCCTATATCTGGGAAGTCCAAAACGATAATTTTAAATGAATTGCAAGTTCTGGCCGGTGATTTACAAATCACATTATGGGAACCTGAGGATATCAATAGAATTGTTTCCAAGCATCGAAAGGAAGCTAATAAGATTGCGAGTAATCTATTCTCTTTAAGGTTAGAAAGTGCTGTAAAAAAAGACAATAGAAATTGGAAGGAAGAGAGGGATGAGAAGATCGAACAATTAAAAGAATTTTACGAAAGAGGTCAATTCTCAATGTTTCTAGGGGCTGGTGTTTCGAGTAGTGCTGGTATGCCAGACTGGAATACGTTATTAAACTCTTTATTTGTATCTTACCTTTCCAATGAATTTACGGATTCTGAATCCATATCAGATGACGATATTAAACAAATTGTAAGTAGATTAAATGAGGTGGATGAGCCTTCTGCGTTAATGGCTGCGAGATATTTGAGAAAAGGGTTATCGAAAGAAAGAACAGAGGTGAAGATTTTCACAGATACCATTACGGATAACTTATATAAATTAAGAAACAAATCAAAAAATATAAGTTCTGATTTAATCCAATCAATATCAAATTTATGCATGCCAAGAAGAACTGGAGCAAAGGTTAGGTCTGTTGTGACATATAACTTTGACGATTTGATAGAACGAGAACTTGATCGAAAATCAATTAGTCATCATAGTATTTATACTGATAACGAATTATCTGACCCGGATGAATTACCTATTTATCATGTCCATGGATTTTTGCCGGAAGATAAGTCAAAATATGATCTTTTAGATAAAACCACTCTAGTGTTTTCTGAAGAAGGTTATCATCAAATTTATTCTGATTCTTATCACTGGTCAAACTTAGTTCAGCTTTATAATTTTAGAGAATATAATTGTTTAATGATTGGATTATCAATGACAGACCCAAACCTAAGACGTTTGTTAGATATCTCTGCTAGAAATATTGAAAGTAGTAGGCACTTTACATTCTTAAAAAGAATATCCATAGATGATTTTTGTTATTTTACAGATAAAAAGAGTAAGGAAAAAAAGCAAATCGTTCAAAATATTAAAGGAGCTGAACAGTTTTTGAATAGGCATCATAAATTAAATGAAGAATTAATGAAAGAATTAGGAGTTTCAATTCTTTGGTACACTAATTATGATGAAATTCCAGATATCTTGAATAAAATCAACGTAAAGTAGACGAGGGTGTTTCACAAACTGTGTCAATAGTGTAACTTTAAACTATCGACATAATTATGGCAACACAAGAAGACTTTGATTTCGAAAGCTTCAAAAAGGAAGCTATAGCTGGCTTATATGCCGGGAAGAAAATGACTGGCACGGATGGGGTACTAGCCCCGATGATGAAACACTTTCTGGAATCTATGATGACCGGAGAGCTGGAGCACCACATTTCAGAAAGTAAGCTAGCCGGTCATTCCAACCGTAAGAACGGGAAAAGTAAGAAGACGGTTCGCAGCTTGAGCTCGGGAGAGTTTGAATTGGAAACCGGTCGGGACCGCCTGGGCACTTTTGACCCTAAGGTTGTCCCCAAACGCCAACTGATCATTACAGAAGAACTGGAAGGGAACATCCTCTCGATGTATGCAATGGGGATGAGTACGCGTGCTATGCGTGATTATATCCAGGAAATGTACGCCATGGATATTTCTGCAGCTGAGATCTCACGCATTACTGACAGCGTACTACCAGCCGTGCAGGAATGGCGCAACAGACCCTTAGAAGCAGTTTACCCCTTTGTCTTCCTGGATTGCATGTTCTTTAAGGTCAGGGTAAATGGTGTAGTGGAAACCCGTGCGATCTACAATATCCTGGGTGTGGATATTGAAGGCAAAAAAGATGTTTTGGGGCTTTATACGGCTGAAAACGAAGGCGCCAAATTCTGGCTTTCGGTACTCACTGATCTAAAAACGCGTGGTGTTGAAGATATCCTGATCGCCTGCATTGATGAACTAAAGGGCTTCCCTGAAGCTGTAGAGGCTGTCTTTCCAAAGACCAGGGTACAGCTTTGCATTGTTCACCAGATCCGCTGTTCTATGCGCTATGTTCCTGAGAAAGATAAAAAGGCAGTAATGGCCGATATGAAGCCAATCTATCAGGCGAATAATGAACAGCTGGGATATGAAAAATTGCTGGAGTTCGAAGAGAAATGGGGGACGAAATATCCCCTGAGTTGTAAGTCCTGGCTGGACAACTGGGTAAACCTTTCTGCATTCTTTGAATACGATCAAGGGATCCGTAAGATTATTTACACCACCAATCCGATTGAGGGCGTACACCGCCAAATCCGCAAAATCACCAAGACCAAGGGGGCTTTTTCTTCTGAGCAGGCACTGATGAAACTCATGTACCTGGTCATCAAAAATATCAGTAAGAAATGGACGATGCCAATCCATAATTGGGGACCGGCATTTTCACAACTTTATATTAAATTTGGTGACAGAATTCTTCAAGAGAATAAAGGATTCTGAGAGGCGTTAATTTTTGAAACTGACACAGTTCATGTTACACTCCCAAGTAGACAGTACCTATGTTAAAATATTCGAACCTAAGATTTGTTATTTGGAAGGTACCCTATATTGCATTTTCCAATTGTACTCACCGAATCACTTACCTTTTTTTATATACGTTTTTGCAGCAAATGCTTATCACGTAAAAATGCAAATTTTGTATAATAAAGTCAACGCTTTGAAATGGTTATTTCCAAACGTTTATATCCTCCTTTATCTTTTCCTTCGCTTTATTAATATATTGAGTGTCGGTTGCACCATAGAGTTTATAAAAATTTGATCTCTTAATTAACCACAAGTAGTATCCCTTGAAAATTCTTGAATATAAGTTGGTCTTAGTAGAAATTGAAAATTTTATGCATTCAATTACTAATGTCCCGCCAATGATTATTGTTAAATTAGATGTAATTGATTTTAATAATAAGATTGATAAGGGTATTAAAACTATAGTAAGAATAACATCTAAGATTTTCACCATATTTTTTGACCTATTAAAAATCTTATCGATATCCATTATTGCCTTATCTAATGCAGCTTGAAACATTGTATTGCCTTGTTTTGTTGTCTCAAACATCTTATCAAGATGGGTTTCAGCAAATTCTTTAATGGACTTATATTCAGGCTGAGAACGAGTAGATTTTAATGATTGTTCATATTTTTTATCTGAATAAGCTTTTATTAAATTTTTAATACTTTCAGTATGAGTAGTATAATGCCTTACTTCATCAATATATGTCAAAACATCTTTGCCATTATATTTAAACTCAGATGTGCGCCTTTTTAGAAATTTATTAAAAGCCTTGTAATCACGCTCATCCTCATTCTCAGAAAGAGCGTTATGCAGAATATATAATTGAGAGGGCAATATTGTTTCCGCTATTTTTTCACTATTCTCTTTGGCCATTATTTGATTTAAAGTACGATCTGTTGTTAAATAGAAAGACTTTATGTCAGAATAATTATAGTCATTATTGCCTCTTAAATGTCTCACAACTAATACATTTTTTGCATCTACTTTTGCAGCAGTCTTAGTGTAATGAGAATGACCATTTAACAATTCCTTTTTTTTATCAAATAATTTTTTTTGCCAATGATCAATCGTTTCTGCCTTTATTTTGACGTCTATCGACTCAATCTCGAACTTTTTAAACAAGCTTCTTAAATCCGCTAACAGCTTCATTTGATATTGTTCAGGAGACTTAACTTCTTTCTTCAGTTTACAATTAGCATAATGGACAATAAATCCATTGTTGAATTCTACTCCCCCTTCTGAAATTAATTCTTCAAGTATTTGAAGTGAGTTGTTCTCAGTTCCGTGTTGTATCTCTACAATACTTGAATTTATTTTCCTAGTGACTTCTTGATATGTTTCTATGCAATATTTGAATTTTATTCCCTGGTGGATACACGATTCTATCAATTTTAATAAACTGTCTTTTCTTTCTTCTCCTCCAACTCCAAGCAATCTGAAAATTATGTTTGAATCTAAACAATATTCCTTACCAAGGAAAATATCTTTGGTGAACTGTTTAACCCCTTTACCAGAAGTTATAATTGCGAATTCAACTGCTTTAAGGAAAACATTAAATAGAGCAATATCTTTTTGATGGTAATTTTCATCCAAAAATTGATTAAATACTTCAATTTCTTCCTTTTTGAATTTATGGTGAAGACTTTTAGGAAGTATAGATTTAATATCACTTAATGTAAAAGAGTTCACATTCTCATATATTGATTCACATAATATATCTAGGATTGAGTCTTTAAAAGTTGGATCTAATGTGTTTTTCTTAATGAATTTCTCTATATAATATTCTATAGAATGATTTAAAACCTTTGAATTAATTTCTTCGTATTTCTCAGATTTCAGTTTTAACAAAACATCGTTAGAACCCGAAACAACTATAAAGTCATCGTTTTTTTCTAAAATTGAATAAAATAAATCAGGCTCAATTTTGATATTTAGTGTGTCGACCAGATAGCGATAGCATTCATCCCTTGAAACTTCAGTATTTCCTTTTTCATATATTAGCTCAAAAATTAAAGAGGTGATAATTGCATTATAATTTTTTGATTTGTTATCATCCATCATGCAATTCAACCTAAAAAGATTGAAAGTTCCTTCCATATAAGAGACTGTTAAATTTTTTTGTTTAAATATATAAAATACATTATATAATATGATGGAATAAAGGATTGAACTACAGCATTCTATTTGGCGATAGAGCCCGAATGAATGAGATTTATGTTATCTTTCTAAAAGATTAGAAAGAATATTAAGATATCATGATTTATAACCGCGGATCATCATGGATTGGCTTAAAAAAATGGCTAGCGCAATGATCTTTATTGAGTAGAATTAGATACGCTATCTTTTTCGGATTGATTGTTTGCTATTTACAAACTTCTGAAGTAAATTTGTATGAACTATAGCCCGGTTCGGTTCCGGAATACAAATGCCGAGTATTTATGGAAATAATCAGAAATTTGGACAAACTGTCGGATGTCCTAACACCGGATGCGATTGTACGCGTGCAGAATGAAGCGTCTAATTATCTAAAGCAAGACAATTTATTTTTTACAGTGTTGTCCTATGAACAGGAAGGCTTGACAGTTAAAGTAGAACAAGACAGACCACTTACTGAAAAGATATACACTTTTGATGAACTGGTTTTTATTGCCAAGGATTTGTTTGGACGGTATATCATCAATGAAGTATTTGCCCATCCACATCCTTATGTAGAATCTCCAGCTGAGGTGGTAAATGGTAAATGGGTGCAGCTCCACATGAACCACTATGAAATAAGACTTAAAAATGTAGCTTTTCAAACGGGTATCGATAAAACCAATCTCTCCGCATGGATCAATGAGAAAAGGCCGATGAGTCGAATCGTAAAGGCAATGTTCTTTAATTTCTTTAAAGTTTACGCCATCAATGATCTGGTGACCAATTTAAGTGGAGAATATAAGGGGTATTATTACATTAAAAAATACTTTGGTATTGAACTTGTTGAAAGACTAGTATCCTTGACCAAACATAAAGATGTAGTGATAACAGAAAGCGGGGAGGATATCAAAATTTTTATTCCTTAATGATAAATGGATTCATTCTCGAATTTTAATAAAAGGCATCTTCGAATGCCTTTTATTGTTTTGGTGGTTGTCGAATTAATTCCACGTTTTCAACGAGGTAACCTAAGCTTATTTGAGGACAAGTCAAAGGAGCAAGCGGAAGTTGGGCAGAGCCCTACTTTATGCCCTCTAAGGTATCGCTAGACGGGTTTCAAGGATCCTCCGGGGATCCTTTGGCGTATTGAAGGCTGTTAGAAGGGTGAAACTAGGATACCACAGGGGATTCCCTCTATATACTATGTTTGGTAAGTTGTAAAAACAGGAGGATAGAGGTTTAGAATGGCGTTATCTTACAGAAGGATTTCCCCTCGCGCATTTTCGGCCTGCAAAACCCCTAACGCTCATTACTCCAATTGGGTTTTACTTTGGTACTTACGGAATTGTCCTCTGCACTAAACGACGGTAAGATGTTTAACGCTTAATGAAGGAGCTCTTTTAGGCTTCTGGCTTCTGGATTTTGCCTCGCCAGTGTTCCCGGTTCAAAATCAAACAATTGTTCCATGAGGACTACTTTTTCGTAAGGAATGTCCTGAACATCATCGACCAGAATCTTCCTATAATTGTGAAATGTGTTTAAGGAAACGCCCAATAGGTTTGGAAGAAGTTGTATTGCTTTACGGTATTGCCATACGTTTAGGTTGTACAAATATTCATTGATCCTGTATTTGCTAATCTGTTCTTTCATAACATTAGTTTTAAGGGTGTAGGTAAGTTAGTTTACGGTTGTGGTATTGCTTACATAGAGTACTGTTTGAGTAATGTCAATCAGATAGATGACCTCTATCAGCTTTTCCAGATACTCTTTCACAAGTACCATTGCACTTCCATCTTCAATAACTTCGTCAATGGTAATCTGACGATAGGCATATTCTACAATCCTGCTCAACATTAACCGCCATTCGTTCAGACTGAGGAAACTGAAAAAATCTTTAAAAAAGCAATGGGTATTTTTGATCTCCTCCTCAGAAAGACTTTTAAAATGGGTGCTTATTAATACATTGTAATAACGGGTGAGGTCTTTTGCACATGGTGAGGCGTTGGACGATTCACAATGGAGTGAGAATCTTGTGCCCTTACAAAAGAAGATGTGTCCAGCTTCTAAAAATTTAAGTAAGCATCGGTATTTATAAAAGTACTCTTCGCTTTTCCCATATTGAGTTGTGCTGCATGCCGAGCGGATCATGTGATGGATTTGTGTGCGAAAGGCTTCTATGTCAATTTCATATCTGCAAAAATCCGCAATGAAGGTGTGAGGGTTTAAGATCTGCTTATCCGTAAGCTGATTGTACCGAAGTTTGTTTTTGTTGCTCATTATTAAAGGGTTTTAATAACAAGCCCCGGACTAAATAATTATCGCAGCTGTTTTTAAATAGGGCTGGTAACTCGCTTAATCTGTTGCAGCTAGGTTCTGGTAAACCACCAAACCTTTCGGAATGGATCTCAGCAACATACATAAGCGAGCACCAGCCCTATTAATTTATAGGGTGGTGGATGCTACACTTACGCTCGCTGAGATTAAATTTACCAGATTTAGCTGCGAGGCTCGTATGCAATCCTAATTTTTCGTGACTAGAATTACAAAAGTATAATATTTAATTAATAACAATTTTTATCAAACTTAGTATTTAGTAATGTAAAACACAAATTAAATAATAAATAACATTAATATATTGACGTAATACATTATTTAAATGAATAATATGATTGTTTCGTGAGTGCTATATTTGTTGTACATCAGTTTATATGAGTAAAATAACTTATAACCGCATTAAGTCAGTATTGGCTGAAAAAAAGAAGACGAACAAGGATTTGGCAGATGCTTTAAAGATCGCACCTGAAACAGTTTCCAGTTGGTGTACAAATTCGGCACAGCCATCTATTAAAAAACTGTTTGAAATCGCCGTTTATTTGGACGTAGAAGCAGGTGATTTATTGGTTTCTTCCAAAAAAGCATAAATTCAGTTATCTATAGATCAGAATGGCAGAAGAAGAGGTTAAAGTACTTTTTCAATTTTACAGTAACGTGCTGGATCAGGAAACCGTTGAAACAATGTGGGCTGTAACTATTGATAAAGAGAAAGGATTGTACAAACTCGATAGTATTCCTTTTTATGCTCCCAGTGTGGCAGCCGATGATATTATATATGCAGAATTTGATGAAGATCAGGAACGGTTAACTTACAGATATACCGTAGAATCTTCTGGAAATTCTACGGTACAGGTTGTGATATTGGATTCTGCAACAGAAACTAATGACATTAGAAGCCTGTTTGATGCTTTAGGTTGTTCTAGTGAGAAAGCCCATGAAGGGTATTTTGTAATTGATGTTCCATTTGCTCTGAATTACACCTCTGTTCAAAATAAACTAACTGAATTACAAGAATCAGGCATTTTAGATTATGCAGAACCGTGTTTATCTGAAAAGCATAGCATCAGCTAAAATTCAGAAAACTTTTCTTCCTCAGTTCATTCATGTCAACACCGACTTTTGTATCCAGAATCTTTGCGTAGTGCTGAGTAGTTCTAATATTGGTATGGCCGAGCATCTTTGATACACTTTCGGTCGGCACTCCATTTAACAGCATTACCGTAGTAGCAAAAGTATGACGGGCAATATGAGAAGTTAGTTTTTTATCAATTCCGAACAGGTCTGCTATTTCTTTCAGTAGGCTAGGCCAACAGCGCTTTGCCACCTTACGGTGGTAAGTCTCTGCTAACCAGCCCCGAACCGTACTTACATGTCTCTATGTATACGGCTCTCCATTGTCAACATAACTTTACTTGTCATAGCTTTTATGGATTAATGCATCACAATCGTGACAGACTGCGAGGGTTTTACGGTGGCGTTTGATCATCACTGCATTCCATCTGGTGTCATCTTTAAGCTGATTGATGTTACGTACGTGATGCATCACGAGGTCTCCCACTACATCGCATAGTTCACACTTTCTCTCTTTGAGCCTTTCCACAAGTGTGGGGGCAGGAAGATACATGGTGTTGGGTGTCTTGTCGTAGTGATTATCCTCGTAGATATCTGTGAAACGTTTACATCTGAATCCACCATTGTACCACACTCTTTGTTTCCCGTTGCCTTTATTATCCCTGTAGGGGATGACCACATCCGTCCCGTCTTTATACTTCTCAAGTATTTGTCCGACGGTTCTTTTGTGCTTACGGCCGAGCGTTTTGAGCATGCTATATTTCATGAAGTAATTGAACTTCCATCCCCAATAGCTGATGTTGTCTGCGATGGAATAGTAGTTGTAGAATCCCCGCAATTCAAGATTGTATTGCGCCATGATATCTGCATCTTGTCTATTCACCATATACTTGCGAGACGAGGGTTTAAGCGTTTGTTTCCTGTCTACTTGTGTGATAAGCACAGCGTTATAGGATTGAAGTCGCTTAAGTACGGTTTCGTAAGATAAATTTAAGACAATTGTTCCTGACCAGGGACGGCGCTGTAGTCCACATTGTGTACGCGTGTGGTCCATAGACCGGCGTGCATTGATTTCGTATCCAAGGAATTTTGCGGGTTCTTGTGCGCTGGTAATCAAAGTCTTCTCTTCAGACATTTCCAATTTGAGTTTTTCACTCATAAAAGTCGTAATATCAGCCTTGATTTTCTCATATTCTCCCTTGCTGCCGATTACTCCGATGAGAAAGTCATCAGCATACCTTATGTACTTCAATCTTCTGAACGTGTCATCCATGTCCCTTGTTGCTGGAATATCCAGCATTTGCTTACGCATTTCGGCCATTTTCAATTTCAGTTCAGCTTTGCGGTTTTCATCCGTTTCCGCTTCCAGTTTCCATCTTAATGCATTTCTCTGATTCCGGTTACGCTGATACTCACTGGTTAGTCTACGTGCTTTGCCTTTATTGAAACTTTCTGCATACTCTTTTACATACTTGTCGAACTTGTCAAGGTAGATGTTAGCCAGGATAGGACTAATGATTCCGCCTTGCGGTGTTCCCGAGTAGGTGTTGTTGTACGTCCAGTTCTCAATATAGCCAGCATTCAGGAACTTACGGATTAAACGAAGGAAACGTTCATCAGAGATACGTTCTCTGAGGATATCGATCATTACATTGTGGTTGATATTGTCAAAGAAGCCTTTGATATCGCCCTCAATGAACCATCGTGTCCCCTTGAATGTAACCTTAATGTCCCTTAATGCCGTGTGGCAGCTTCTGTTGGGACGGAAGCCATGTGACGTGTCTTCAAATTGCCCCTCATAGATGGCTTTCAGAATCATATGTACCACTTCCTGCACGAGTTTATCCTCAAAAGATGGAATGCCCAGCGGGCGTTTCTTTCCATTCTTTTTGGGGATATATACCCGGCGGGCAGGATAAGGCTGATACGATTCGTCTCTCAGACTTGCTACAAGTTTCTGAATGCGGTCAATGCTCATTCTGTCGACGGTTCTGCCGTCGGCGCCCGGCGTCATATTGCCTTGATTGGCATATTTACGCTGATAGGCAATGAAGAACATTTCCTCATTAAACAGAATTCGGTAAAGCCTTTCGTAACGGTAACCCGAATCTTTGCTATGTTCGCATAAAGCGTTTAATACTTGCTCTGGATCTCTCATACGTCTCACACGTTTTCCATAGTTTGTATTAGGTTGACAACTGCTTCCCTTCGCCATGTACAGGGTGTTACCCTGCTCGGACTACTACGGAAGCTCCGTTTCCATATCGGGTATTCAGTATCTTCATACATAGCCTGTTTTCATGGGCATCCCGACTTAGGAAATCCCCGTTTAGTTTCGTAATGACTTTTAGCGCGACAGACTGTCGGATGCGACTTTCGTTCTTTTCTCCGCTTATTGAGGTTGTGCCGTAGCGGTGTTCTATGCTCTCAAAGGCTACCTGTCAAATGAGAGAGCTACGGTGTGACAATACAACTGCCTTTCGTCACAGGTCCAACATGCCCCACTGAACTATCGTTCAGCCAGTATAGGCTTCATCCTTGTGTCTGTCTTTCTCCCCAGCGATGCACTCGCCTTTGGCAATTAAAGCGGCCATGCTGCAACCGACATGCTACACTCCCTATTGGGTTTCCCCTCCAGATAAGTCGGTCGGGAGTAGACTTGGAACCTAGTCTAGTCTCTTGCTAAAGAGACATTCATTACGCAACCTTTACGGGCGCACGGTATTCATTCATCTTTTGGTTGCTGGGTACAGGAAGCAAATTCCCATTATTGATACAGACCTTGTTTTCTGCATACTGATCTATTATGTTAATCGCTGTAGGCAGTAGGGGGATAGCAGAGCGGGTCTTTGTCTTTTGTCTGTTAATGAAAATCCATCGTTCTCCGTCATTGCCTTTTTGAATATGTTCCTGTTTTAATTTGAAAAACATCCACATAGGCCAATCCGGTAAAGCAACAGAAAATAAATACGTCGCGTACCTGCCTTAATCTTTCAGATATAAACTGTTTTGCTGCGATCTGGGAGAGTTCTTCCTGATTGAGGTAATAGCGGTCAACATTCTTTGTTTTTCCCTTGTAAACGATAAATGGATCTTTTTCCATCCAACCCTTTTCTAAACAAAGCCGAAGGATTTTTCCCAGATTCTTGATGTTTTTAACGACATAGTTATTCGCACAATTTTTATCAGATCTTAGATAATGGTCAAAGTCATTTAGAAAGGCCTGATCAATATTCCTGATGTTTATATCAGTTACCCCATATTTTGAAGTGACGAAGGCTGACAAGTGGCTCTCTAATACTTTATAGCGGTTTAAAGTGCCCTGAACATAATCCTTACCAACCAAAGATTTCATCTTCTCATTGTGATCTTTAATTGCTTCCATTAAGGTATGAATGCTATCAGCTTTGCCCAGATACTTGTTTTTAATTGCTTCGGCAGTAATAAACAAACCAGAATTAACTACCGCCTGATGTGCAAGATAAACAGATTTTTGCAATTGATCCAGATATACATTCAGCATCTTAACATCTTCTTTAGATCCAATAACACGCCCAGCCCTGGCATTCCATCGGCCAGGTTCACAATCCCGACTGGTTGCGATTTCCGCACGTTTGCCCTGAACGGTAATTCTCATGTAGATAGGAACGTTGCCGCTGATGTAGTTCTTTTGCTTTTTCAGATAGAAAAGCAGGCTAAAATTAGTTTTCATCATTCAATCATTAAGGGTGAAACAAAATTAGCTTTGCTGCTTAACGTCTACAAGATGTTTAATTTATAACCACCTGTTCAATAGTTGATTATGTCGGATTTGGTGAGTAGGACTGATCTTTAAAACTACTCACCGAATCGCTCACTTTTTATATGCGAATCTGTGCAAGTTTTGTTACCCTTGAAAAAACAAAAACCCTGCTAACATATCGTTTGCAGGGTTTTGTACGTTTTTGATATTGAATCTGGTGATCCCGCTGGGATTCGAACCCAGGACCACTACATTAAAAGTGTAATGCTCTACCAGCTGAGCTACGGAATCTTCTTCGTTGTTTTGAAGAGCGGCAAAGATAGAATTTTAAAATTAAGTTGCCAACCTAATCATGTTAAATTTGAACATTTATTGGCAAAATATTGTAAAGCATTGAAATCCAGCTAAAATGTTTTTGCGTAAAAAACAGAAACAATACCCAGTCTCAAAATTAAAGAGGAAAACAACAGAAAAGCCTGCTTTTCCTCTTTAATAAAATCTCGTTTATTGAAGCTTGTTTACGCCCATTAATTTGCTGCCGCCTTTTAAGCGGAAGTTTTCTTTCGTTACACCGGTTTTTGGATCCAGTTCATATAAACTTGAGAAGCTATCCACAGCATTGTTCGAGATGAAGTATATTTTGCCGTCCGCATGGAACGGTTGCTGGTAGCAGAAGAAGTTGTCTACCGGGATGTTTAACCTCGTCGCTCTTTTAGATACAGCATCGATTGAAGTCCAGTACCAGATGTCATCACGGTATCTCGTTCCATGTGTACCACCGCTGTAATATCCGGCAGGGAGGGAAGAGATCTTTGTATAGATCTTACCATCATAAGCGAATAAAGCATTGAAATCACTTGGGTATTGGTAATCTTTTATGCTCAACTGAAATGTAGCGTCAAAAGCAGTGGAGCCTTTTTTAATCCGGAGAATCTTTGATTCAGGAGTTTGAGTCTTCATATTGCTCACTGCTACTACATACAGATCTCCGGTTACCGCGTCAACATTCCACAGTGGATGATCGCCAAAAAGCCCCAGATTAGATGCTTTACCGTATTGCGTGGTGCTTTCGTATTTCTGACTGGCAATGTCAATCACCGCGATATATACATTTTCATCGTTCGGTACAATCTGCCATGCCGCCGTTCTGGTGCCATATTGAAGGTCCACAAACAGTTTCCCTTCTTTCTCTGCAATCACCAATTGTCCTGCTGCTTCGTAAGAAGCGCCTTTAGTTAAAGCACTCAGGTCGATTTCTCCCGTACGAACCATCGTGGTCGGATTAAAGGTTTGAATTTTCATTCTTCCTCTGGAAGAGTCCCAGTAATAACCTTTATCCGCGCTGCTGATGTGGAAATTTCCTTCTTTCGCATCACTGCTGAAGGGTGTTTCCAGGAATCTACTTTCTATCACAGTTCCCGAAGCATTTACTTCCAGGCGCTGAATGCCCTTTTTAGCGTTACTGTTTAGCTTATAGATGAACTTGCCGAATACACGGCCACCTGCAGCATAACCTAGCTGATAGCCACCTTTAAGACTTGATATTGGAAATTCTCCGGTGGGAAGACCTTGAGAAGGGCTGATTAATCCGGACCAGGTCGCTTCTCCGTTATAAATGATCCAGGTGCTTTTAGGATTTACGGTTGGTGGGGGCGTCACTACTTTAGTTTCCTTCTTGCAAGCAAAGAGGATCGCGCGTATGGCTATAAGTAGAGAAATCTTTGAAATGCAATCTTGCCTGTGCATTGCCAAACAGGGGGGGATTGGCCAGGCGTCCTTTGTATAGCGGTGTCTAGAGTCTAATTTTTTGCAAGAGCTGTTTTATGATCAGGCCGAGGCGACTGTCCTTTCGGATGGTTTCGTTTTAGAAACGACTACTTCTTTAGATCATGAATTTGGAACGATCAGCTATCAGGAAAGCGGATTAGGGATAGGATCTGTGTTAATTTCAAATGCTTTCGTAAAAGGAAGGAGAATCTGTGCTGTTTCGTGGTGTGGTTATTGCTGCTAAATGATTTGAATTATTCTGCTTAAACATTCATTGACATGCTTTTTTAAGTGTTTTCGGGCTTGCTGATTTCCTAATAATTGCTGAATTCAGAAAAAAACTTAGGAATAATTTGGAAATGAAAGTATAATAAGACAAATTTGTGAAAGTAAATGAAACTATTTGAAAGTTTCATTTTATTAAAAGATGCTATTATGAATAGACTTCAATTGATACAGAATTTAGCTGACGGTACCCAATGGGATGTGATCATCATTGGTGGCGGGGCTACAGGTTTAGGTATTGCAATGGATGCGGCCACCCGTGGTTACAAAACTTTGCTGGTAGAACAGGCGGATTATGCCAAGGGAACTTCCAGTAAGGCGACGAAACTGGTACATGGTGGTGTGCGTTATATGGCGCAGGGCGATCTTGGTTTGGTCCGTGAAGCTTGTCATGAGCGGGGATTGTTGTTGAAAAACGCACCTCACCTGACAAAAAACGAAACCTTTGTGATCCCGAACTATTCCTGGTTCAACAATGTGAAGTATACCATAGGATTAAAGTTTTACGATTTATTGGCGGGCAAGCTGAGTCTTGGCGCTTCGAAATACATCAACAAAAAGAAAACCATTGAAGCCTTACCTTCTATCAAACAGGAAGGTTTAAAAGGAGGGGTGGTTTATCATGATGGTCAGTTTGACGATTCCCGTCTGGCGCTGAACATTGCACAGACTGCGATTGAAAACGGAGCAACCGTGCTGAACTACATGAAGGTAGAAGGTTTGCTGAAAGATGCTAAAAAGAAAGTGAACGGGGTTAAAGTGAAAGATATAGAAACCGGCAACAGCTATGAGGCGATTGGAAAGATCGTGATCAATGCGACCGGTGTCTATGTAGACAATATTCTGAAAATGGACAAACCGGAAGCGCCGCATTTGGTGCGTCCGAGTCAGGGGGTGCACATCACCCTGGACCGTTCCTTTATGATCGGTGAAAATGCACTGATGATTCCGGAGACGGATGATGGCAGGGTCCTTTTTGCTGTGCCATGGCACAATAAACTGATTGTCGGTACCACAGATACTTTGGTAGATCATGCCGAACTGGAGCCAAGAGCCCTGGATACAGAGATTGAATTTATCCTTTCTACCGCAGGTAAATACTTTGTTAAAAAACCGCTTCGCTCAGATGTATTGGCTGTGTTTGCGGGCTTGCGTCCATTGGCGGCACCGAAAGCAGAAGGAGCGAAGACTAAAGAAATTTCCAGAAGTCATAAGATCATTGTTTCGGATTCCGGAATGATCACCATTACAGGAGGGAAATGGACTACTTTTCGCCGGATGGCACAGGATACGCTGGACAAGGCGATTGAAAAGAACTTCCTTCCTGCAAAAAAATGTGTAACCGAAGAACTGCACATCCATGGCTACGTGCCGGAACCAAACCGTGCCGATCCTTTACATTTTTACGGCGCTGACATCGCAGGAGTACAAAAGCTGATCAACGAAAATCCGGCCTTGCTGGAAAGATTGGTGCCGGAATATCCATATACCAAAGCCATGGTGGTATGGGCGGTTAGAAATGAATATGCCCGAAGGGTAGAAGATGTTTTAGGCCGTCGTTTCCGTTTGTTGTTCCTGGATGTACATGCCGCAGTTGCAGCAGCTCCGGCGGTTGCCGAAATCATCGCGGAAGAGTTGAAACTGGATCAGGCTTGGGTAGCGCAGGAGTTACAGGACTTTAGCAAACTGGCCAAAACGTATACGCTCGTTTAGTTTTTGAGATTAACCAAATTAAATTTTATACCTAATTAAACCTTATATCATATGAATCCAGACCAAAAATTCATACTCTCGCTAGACCAGGGCACCACGAGCTCCCGTGCCATCATTTTTAACCATGATGGGGAGGTTGTTGCGGTAGCGCAAAAGCCATTTGAACAGATTTTTCCTAAACCGGGATGGGTGGAACATGATGCGAATGAGATCTGGTACTCACAGTCGTCCGTAGCGGCAGAGGTGATCGCGAAATCAGATTTGAACGGACACAACATTGCCGCAATCGGCATCACGAATCAACGCGAAACGACGATTGTATGGGATAAAGAGACGGGAATTCCGGTTTACAATGCAATTGTATGGCAGGACAGAAGAACGGCTAAATACTGCGACGAGCTGAAGGAAAAAGGATGGTCGGATAAGGTAAAGGAAAAAACAGGATTGGTCATTGATGCCTATTTCTCCGGAACTAAGGTAAAATGGATCCTGGACAATGTGAAAGGGGCAAGGGAAAGAGCAGAAAACGGAGAACTTTGTTTCGGTACCGTAGACAGCTGGCTGGTATGGAAATTTACCCGTGGCGCGATGCACATCACCGATGTGTCTAATGCAAGCCGCACCCTGATGTTTAACATCCACACGATGGAATGGGATAAGGAATTGCTGGAACTGTTAACGATTCCGGAAAGCATGCTTCCTGAAGTGAAACAGAGTTCAGAAATCTACGGAGATACGGTTACGACACTTTTTGCCACTAAAATCCCGATTGCAGGTATTGCCGGTGATCAGCAGGCGGCACTATTCGGACAGATGTGTGTGGAGGAAGGGATGACTAAAAATACGTATGGTACAGGATGTTTCATGCTGATGAATACCGGACATAAACCTGTGCTTTCTAAAAATAACCTGCTCACTACAGTGGCCTGGAAAATTGGTGGTAAAGTCACTTATGCGCTGGAAGGTAGTGTTTTCGTAGGTGGTGCGGCAATTCAGTGGTTGCGTGATGGTCTTGGCATTATCCGGACTTCGGCAGAAAGTGAAAAGCTGGCCGCTTCAGTAGAGGACAATGGTGGGGTATATTTTGTACCGGCCTTAACTGGTTTAGGTGCACCTTATTGGGATCAGTATGCCCGTGGCGCGATCTTCGGAATTACGAGAGGTACAACTTCCGCCCACATTACCCGTGCGGCATTGGAAGGCATCGCTTTCCAGGTGCGCGACCTACTGAAAAGCATGGAATCAGACTCCGGAAAGAAATCCACAGAACTTCGTGTAGATGGTGGTGCAGTAGAAAACAATGCATTGATGCAATTCCAGGCGGATATTTTTGGCAGCGATGTAATCCGTCCTAAAGTATTGGAAACGACGGCACTTGGTGCAGCTTACCTGGCCGGACTGGCAGTAGGGTACTGGAAAAGTGTAGACGAGATCAAGAAACAATGGGCGGTGGAAAAGAAATTTGTGCCGGAGATGGACAAAGAAAAAGCGAAAGAACTGCTTCATTACTGGAAAAAAGCGGTAGAAAGGACCATGAACTGGTCGGAAGAATAAGAGAAGAAACCCCTTAAATTTTAATAAAAACGCCTTGCTTTTACGCAGGGAGAGCCGTTCATTTTGAACTGTTTCTCCCTGCGGGGGAAGACTATTGCCTAAAATTTTCAATCCATAACAACCAAAAATAAACACTATGACACCATTTATTGCAGAAATGATTGGTACTATGCTGCTCATTCTATTGGGCGACGGCGTAGTAGCCAATGTGGTCTTAAAAGACACAAAAGGAAATAACAGTGGCTGGATCGTGATCACGACCGCCTGGGCGCTGGCGGTATTTGTTGGGGTAGTGGTGGCGGGACCGTATAGCGGAGCGCACCTGAACCCTGCAGTAACGGTAGCATTGGCCATCAGCGGTGCTTTTCCCTGGGCAGAGGTTCCCGGATACATTGTTGCTCAGTTTTTAGGCGCAATGATGGGTGCTTTTCTGGTATGGCTTACCCATAAGGACCATTTTGACCGTACAGAAGATGCAGGCGCGAAGATGGCGGTCTTTTGCACCGGGCCGGCGATCAGAAATTACGGCATCAATTTCATTTGTGAACTGGTAGGAACCTTTGTATTGGTCTTCACTATTTTTCACATCACGGGAGCGGAAATCGCGAACACCAAACAAGTGGTAGGACTGGGGTCTGTAGGGGCTTTGCCTGTGGCACTGCTGGTTTGGGTGATTGGCCTTTCTCTGGGAGGGACGACAGGATATGCGATTAATCCGGCAAGAGACCTTGGGCCAAGGATCATGCACCTATTGCTTCCGATCAAAAACAAAGCGGGAAACGATTGGGCTTATGCCTGGATTCCGGTAGTTGGACCACTTACAGGAGCTGCACTGGCCGCATTCCTTCATTTGATGTTAAAATAAAGAAATATGAATAGGTTAAAGAATTGTGGGGTAGCTGTTGCTTTGCTGTTGCTATCTGGTCTGACACTTCAGGCACAAGATAGTACCGCCCTGAATCAGAGCGAAAAAACGATTAAAAAATACAAACCTTTTGATGCGAATTTACAGCTTCGGAGCTTGTACATCTGGAGAGGTTTTAAAGTGTCGGATGCGCCGATCTCAGATGTAGACCTGCATTACAAATCCAAAGATGGGAGCTTTCAGGCAGGATTCTGGGGCGGTGCAAGTCTGAACGGAAATTATAAGGAGTTCGACTATTATGTAAGCTATACGAAGAAAGGATTTACGCTGAGTGTCTGGGACATTAACAATTTTAGTGATTTCCCGAATGCGAACCTCTTCAATTATAACAATGGATCGACCTCGCATTTTATTGACGCAGGGATTGCTTACAAATTTGATTTCAAACTGCCGCTAACCTTAAGCTGGAATACGATTGTGGCAGGAAGAGATACCTATGTGAAGGCGAACGGAAAGCGGGCCAATGCGTATTCGAACTATGTGCAGCTGGATCAGGTGCTTTGGCAGGATGAGGAAAACAGCAGCCTGCATGTCTTTGTGGGTGGTGGTTTTGCTTTTGGCCGGGAGAAGAACTTTTATGGCGATCATCCGAACATCGTGAATAGCGGCCTTACTTATAATAAAGACCTGATTTTGTTTAAATACCACCTTCCGGTGGCTGCAACGGCGATGTTTAGTCCGGAGCATAAAACAGGTACACTTCAACTGGTTGCGAATATCTTTTAAAGCGACGGGTTAAATAATTCAGGGGGAAAATGGAGAAAGTATGACCATTTTCCCCTCTTTATTTTGCAAATTTGCAACGTGATTAAAAAACTAAGCTGTCTCCTGCTCCTGTTCTCTTTCCTGTTGGTAAAGAGTGCTCCGCTGTATGCAGCTGTTTTTAGTCAGACGGAACAGGTTGCTGATCAGCAGGAGGAAGAAATTCCTGAGCAAGATCAGAAAGCAGGAGAAAGGGCAGAAGTCCTGGATGAGGATTTTCCAGATCCTGCTATGCTGGCTGTTTCAATGGTTCTTATTGATCCCGTATTTCCTCCTTTTTCCTTTCCTGATATGGCAAAGGTCTACATTACACTGAGCAATCCGCCTCCGGATCTTAAAGGGTAAATCACCCGAAAATACATCCCAATATTCAAGAATTTCTACTTTAATTTATATCTATATGAAATATCCTTTAGCATTTAAAGGTTCTGTATTAGGACTTTTATGGTGTGCTTCTGCAGTAACTGTTCAGGCACAAAAAATTGACGAGAGCGCGTTAAAAGTAAATGTCGACAAGATCGGTCATTCTACCGAGCAGTTGAAAAAACTGGAACCGGTGACCTTTAAATACGATACCAAAAAATACAATTTCCTGAAACTTCCGGCGGGACAGCAGTACGGCTTTTTAGCGAGTAATGTACAATCGGAGTTCCCGGCAATGGTTTATGAAAGTGCGAAGAGCTATCCTGCAGGAAAGAACGATTCGAAGATCATGCGCTACAATGAGGTGGAAACCGCACAGCTGATTCCGGTATTGGTGGCTGCAATTAAAGAACAGCAGGCCGAGATTGAGCTGTTAAAGAAAGAAGTGACCCTCTTGAAAGAGAAATCCAAATAATAGTTTTTTTTAGTTTTGATACAGTGAAAAGGCCATCTTCGGATGGCTTTTTTATTGGAGAGGAGCCAGGGCGACGAGCATCATTTCTTTTTCCTTACCCCTCAGCTTAATCGAGCCCAAAGTCTGCAGGGTGTAATTGCTGGTGATGCCAAGTTCCGTGATCAGGTCTGCAGAGGCAATGATTTCCTGGTTAAACTCTTTACAAAGGCTTTGGATTCTGGAAGTGGTATTGAGCACATCGCCGGAATAGGTGATGTCTCTTTTAATGATCCCGATTTCTCCGGCAATGACCTTTCCGCAATGAATCCCTGCTTTAAAGGCGGGAAGCACCCCATAAAGATTTAGGTATTTCTCCCGGAGGCTGTTGATCTGTGTTTTGATGTCGAAAAAGCAATTGATGCATTTGCCGTTTTCAATGCCATCTTCATATTTCCAGGCCACGACTACTTCATCTCCAACATATTGATAGATTTCGCCCTTATTGTCGATGATGGGATTGGTAATGTCGCTGAAGAAGTCTTTTAACAACTCATGGTATTTCTGGTCGCCGAGTTTTTCGGCGATACTAGTGGAGGAATTGATGTCCAGAAACATGAAGATTCTGCGCTCTTCTTTTGGGATATTGTATTTTCCGCGGATGATGTCCCAGAAAATGCCATGGCCAAACTTGCTGTTGATCTGTATGAGGAATTGAGTGATGGCCACTATGACGGACCATACCAATCCGTTTTTAGCCATTCTGAGCAGGTCAGGCTTACCCATCAAGGTGAGGATGACGTTGATGATGATAATGATAAGAATGAAGGAAAGGGTTACAGCAATAACGGTATAGGCATAGGATTTATCCTGGTATTTGACATTGATGTAAAAGACCAGGACACTGCCGCCAACTATGGCTCCGAAGAGTCCGGCGCCCATATTTATAGCAAGCGCTATTGGAAAAGAATAGCCAGGGGCGGGCCCCTGTGCACTATGGGTCATCAGTACGAGGTGATCATATAGGGCAATGATAAAACCGATGATCATCCAGGAAACGATGATGATGCAAAGTTGTTTTATCTTGAACTGCATTCTTCTGTTCATGGCCATGAAATGTGCTGCCTTTGTTTTTGGTTAATTTAAATTTACACAAAGGGAAGCAAAGAACAACTAAATTATTGTCCCCTGGACTTGTAGGACTTGACCAATATGGATTTCTTATTGATGATTTTGTATTCTTCGTAATGGGTGGCATTGTCGTTTTCGAAATCACTTACTTTTTTTATGAGGTAGAACTTGCCATCCAGCCATTTGTAGCTGTGTGTGGATTCATTGCCGCTTCCATCTGCATAGTTTTTCAGGATCAGCTTGTTTTTAGCATCAAAACTTAAAACTTCCAGTTCTTCGAGTTCCGGACTGCGGATGTATTTCTTTTGAATCGGGTGGTAGAGGTAATACAGATAAGCGATATCTCCTTTTGTTTGCTCGGGCAGGTAGGTTTGTATCTTTAGGTCCAGTAAGCCGTCGAAATTTAGGTCTTCGAGTTCCAGTTCCGCGGTTCTGTCATAGATGTATTCATCAAAGCCTTTTAAGGATTGAATCAAACTTCCTTTTTCATTAAAGATATCCAGTCCTTTGATCTTGTCAATTTTCCAATCCGGGTAGTTGACCGTAGATTTATCGATGGTATATTGTGAGAATTTGTACCTGTGTTTGATTGGGTTATAAGCTTGTTTGTTTTCCCGGCAAACTAAGGAAGCCGCAAGTTTTTTATCTGCTTTCGCATTTGCCCATACCCCGGATAATTCCCAGTTTTTACCCATTTCCAGGGTGAGATAGCCCGATATGGTCGTGATTAGCTTTTCGTTTTTTACCGTGTAGTTAACTTCAGTGAGGGTAAGGGTATTGTTGTTTAAGGTTCCTTTTAAATGGATCGCGTTGTTACTCCCGCTTTTGGTATAGTAATAACTTCCGCTGATGGAATCTTTGCCAGCATAGCTGGTAATGGTCATTTCTATAGGATACTTGTCGATTTTTCCACTAAAATGACGGGTAATGGCAATGCTGGATTTCTGTGCCTGGCCTGTGAGTACGAAAAAAGTAAGGGTTAATAGTAGGGATGATGTTATTCTCATTTATTGCTGAATTTTAATGCTTCCCTGCCGGAGTTTTTGTTGCTGTTTTTTTTAAAGCAGGGAAGGCCGAAAGGTAGCAAATTTGAGCGGTATTAGCTATCGGAACCGGAGCATTTGCCCCGATCCCGGTACTTAGATCGGCTACTTATTTGACTTCCTGCATATTATCGCTTTGGTCTTGATCCAGCACATAACCATAAGGGTCGATCCCTGTTGATTTGGGCTTTTTATTAAGAACAATGGTCATGATCGTTTCTTTTTTATTGAAATGGTGTTTCTGAAGATAGAAAGGGTTTGGACGTTGGTCCCAGCTTCCTGGCTGATGCTCAAAAAAGGCGATGCCAAAATCTTCATTGACCGATAACGCTTTTTGCCCGGATGCCTGTAACTCGTTTTTATCAATGTTGACCTGTAGGGTAACGCGGTATCGGCCATCTTTTAACGGTTTACAATTTAAGGCTTTGATTTTTAACGAATAAGTGATGACTTTCCTCAGGGCTTCGTCGATGACCTGCTTCTGGGGCGCTGAAGCGCCGAGTTGCAACTCCTGTATCAGGTCCTCAGCCAGGGCTTTTCTTCCCGGAGCGCTATGTTTATCAAGCAGCCTGCGTAAAGCTGCACTGAGCTGTTCCTCTCCAATGGCTTCAGAAATTGCATACAGGCTGAGTCCTCCTTTCTGGTAACGGACAAAGGCCTGGTCTGAAGTTATGGCCAGAGGTAGCTCCTGATCAGACATATTGCGCATGTTGAAATACAATAGATTATCCGCTTTTAAGTATGGACTTAAATAAGCTTTTCCAAAACGATGCTCTACGACTTTGGCTTCTGTATATTTTGCCAATGACTCCGTAAGGAAAGCCGCGCCCGGAGCGTTGGCAGGAGAAAGCTGATGTGCCCACCATTGATGTGCCGTCTCATGTGCTGTGGTTGCATAGGTATAATTCACCTTGGAAGTATCACGGTAATCGCTTAGAAATATGATTTTTTCGGAGCCGAACAAGACCCCCGGATAGGCTGTTGCAGCACCACGATATTGCGGGATTTCTGCAAAAACAAGCTGTTTTAAAGGGTAGGGGCTGAAATGCTGGTTTCCATAGTCCAGCGCATCTTTCATGCCCTGCAGGATGGCTGGAACATTATATTCATGTCCTTCCTGATAAAATACCTTTAGCTCCATGCCTTTGTACAGTGCTTTTGTTTGGCTGTACTTTGCCGAGCTGAAAGCCAGCATAAAGTTAACCGGTTTTTCGGTTTTATAATGGAAATACCTGCGTTTGTTCGCCGTCCAACTGTGCTGTAAAGTGCCTACGCTGACTACATACTGATCCGGAAGCGTAGAAATCGTACTCTCATAATCGATTAAATGGTACTGTTGATCTGGAATATTCGCCATGGACTGCATTTCCGGTAACCCTGCTTTTTTCCTGGCAATGGCATCATCATTTTCAATTCCGCTGTTATAACCAACTGAGGGCAGGTATTTCTCCAATTCAATATAACTTCCGTTTTTGAGCAGGGAGTTTTCATTGTTAAAAGGCATAAATCCGGTACGGATAACTTCCATAGAAAAGGACATCTTTAAGCTTGTCCCGGGTAATAAGGGCTGTTTCAAAGAAATCCAGTATTGGTCAAATTCATCATCATGGACCTGTTTGGCCTCGGTTTCGATGTTGAAGCTTGCCTTATGCACCTCCTGATCTATGCTTAGCCAGATCTTTGAAATCGGCTTTTCAGATTCATTCTTCATCAGGTAACTGCCGCTGACCGTATATTTTTGATCCTCCGGATAAAGGGCGATCTGGGTTTTTACAGCGGTGATGACCGGCTGGGGAAGGCTATCCAGCGCTTTATACTTTTTTTCATAACGCAATTGCCAGTCCTGCTGTGCCTGACTGCTTTTGTATTTTCCAATGATGTTCGTCTGCTGGTAAATGTAAACTCCCGAGCCGAGCCATACGGCCAGGCTTAGGGCGAAAACCAACCGGCCTGTTTTTGTCCAGTGTTTTCCGATGGACTTTATGCGTTCCTTAAAACTATGTTGCCGGCCATTCTGCCACATGGAAATGGCCAGGAGAGACAGCATCAAGGCAAAAGCGGTCCAGTAGACCATATACCAGTTGAAAGCCATCGCATAATGCCCAAAGCCGTTTAGTTTGGAATATTCCAGACGGGGCACACTTGCATAACGCAACAGGTAATGTTCAATTCCTATACTTCGGCTAAATGAAATCAATCCGGCAACACAGAGGTTGACCATCATGCCCAGGTATTTGTTGGGGATTAAGGTCTGGATGAATACCGCCAGCAATGCAAATAAGAATAAAGGCACACCCGAGTAATAGTACAAAGAAAGGTAAGCCGGCAGGTCAATGTTCAACTGTCCATTGAAAAGGGGTGTGGCTACCCCAATGCCAATATTGAGGCTGATGATGGCCAGGACCATCAGCCCAAGCGTAACTGCCTTGGAAGCCCAGAAAATCAGGTTTGGCGCAGGACTGCTGTAAACCAGGGATTGTATATTGACACTGCGTTCCCGGCAGATGAGTTCAGCAGCATAAAAGACGATCAGTAACATTGCCGGACGAACCGCCATCAGCTGTTCTACGATGATTTCAGCGACAGGATAGGAATGGATGTCGTAGAACCCGCTGAAAAGATGGTCCTTTAGCTCTATCGTCATCAGGAAGGCCCAGATCAGTAACATCAGAAAAAAAGGAAGGTGTTTGAATACTGCGCTGATTTCCAGTTGGAGTTGTTGCCGGAATGCCGCCTGATAATAGCTGTTGCCCGAGGGCTGGACCCGATGCCTTCTGTACCAGACCTTTTCCACCGCTCCGGTTATTGTCTTTGTACCTTTGCTTTTCACCGCTGAGGAAGCGCGAAATTTGAAATAGCGATAGCTGATCGCCAAAAGTAACAACGCAACTCCGGTCCAGGCCAGGCGGTTCAGCAGAAAATCGCCCTGAAGTCCAAAGAGCTGTCCATTGCGCTGGGCGGTGGTCCAGGAACGTGTTTCCTGAAAAAACGGCGCCAGTCCGAAAGGGTCCGCTAAGACCGTCAACAGATCCGGCTCTGTCAGCTTTAGTGCGGAATTGGCAATTAAGGGTGAGTTTCCGAGAATGGAGCCCAGTAAGTATAACACATACAGCAGCACTCCGGATACATAAACCAGTTTCACATTTCTGCTCAGGATGGCCACTGCAAAAAGGAGACTGCTGATCAATACTACTGTTGGTAATGCAAGTACAAAAAGTGGTTGCAGGAAATATACCGGATTAAAGGGGCCAAGCTGAGCCGGATTCTGGAACAGGGAAGCCGTAAATAGCCCCAGTACTGCAATGGCCAGGATCATAAATACGGAAATGATAAGTCCCAGAATTCTGATCGTGAAATAAGGCAGGCGTTTGATGCCTGTAGTAAACAAGAGGGATTCCATTTTATACGTGGTATCTCTCAGCACCACATTTGCGCAGAACAATGTGCTTACAAAAATGGAGAACAAAGCCAGTAAGCCCACCATCGTACTGACCACATAAGGTGCATTTTTATGTACTTCTTCACTGCCGAAACTCAAGGTCGTGGATAGGAGTCCCAATATAAAAAACAGGAGGACCGCAATCTTAAACGTAATCTGGCTAAAGTGGTACTTCAACTCAAACCAAAGCATGGGCCTTAACATGATGTACCTTCCTTTCCGGCTCCCTGCGCGCCAAACAAGGCAGAAAAATAAACCTCTTCCATCCCTGGATAGAAAGGTTCAAATCCTGTGTCCGGGCAACTTTCTGCCAATACATGCAATTGTGTTTTGCCCATTAAGCTTCGGGTGGAGATCACGTTTAACGATGATTGATAGATTTTAGATACCTCTTTGGAGACCGTTTTGCGCCATACCTGTCCCTTTAGGGTTTCTGTCAATTCTGCCGGTTTGCCCTGAAGGATCACCTTCCCCTGGGCCATCACCGCCATTTCAGGGCAAAGGTCTTTTACATCCTCCACGATATGGGTGGAAAGCAGGACCACCACCTGTTCCCCGATTTCGCTCAGGAGGTCATGAAAGCGGTTGCGTTCCTGTGGATCCAGTCCTGCGGTAGGTTCATCTACGATGATCAGCTGTGGATTTCCCAACAGGGCCTGTGCAATGCCAAAGCGTTGTTTCATCCCTCCGGAGAAGGTGCTGACGAATTGTTTACGAACCTCATATAGATTGGTTTGCTGTAATAAGGCCATCACCTGTTGTGTTCGCTCTCTTTTGTTGAGTAAACCTTTTAACAGTGCGAGGTGGTCCAGTAAATCCATGGCGGAAATTCGGGGATAGACACCAAAATCCTGTGGCAGGTAGCCCAGCTGACTGCGCAGTTCCTGGGGATGAAGGTGAATATCTGTTCCGGAAAATAATACCTGCCCGCTGTCAGGACGTTGCAGGGTGGCCAGGGTTCGCATTAAGGAGGATTTGCCTGCGCCGTTAGGTCCCAGAAGCCCGAATAAGCCGTTTGAAATATTTAGGGAAACGTGGTCTAAAGCTTTGATCCCTTTGCTATAGCTCTTATTGAGCCCGATGATTTGTAATCTGTACATAATCGTGTTGGTATGAATTGGATGTAAATTAGCAGGGCTGGGAAGGCCGAGCAATTATAAGTGAGGAAGGAGGGAAGTGTCGTGATGAACGGCCATTATTGACTGATATCCGCATTCTTTTACCTTCATCATTAAAATCAGGACGTTTGTCATTAAGATTTGTAGTTGCCACATATTCAGCCTTCCTTTATACCTCTTTAAGTGTTTATGAGTAAATTATCAGCTAAATCAAACCGGATCTTCCGGCATCAGGAATTTCTTTTTTTTGTAGGTCTGGTCCTTTGGATTGCCATTCTTTACAACCTGGAAGAGGCCGATTCCAGCTGGAGCAACTATTTTAAAGGAATTCTTGTTTTTGGTATGGCTCAGCTTCCTGCACTGCTTTTCTCCTGGCATAAAGCCGGGTTAAAGGCCCGCTTCAGCAGGAAACGCTATATCGGTTATTGGCTGATTTGTTTTGGTGTTTGTCTGCCGGTCAGTACGCTCCTCACGATCTGGCTAAAACCCTGGGGCTTTTTTGAAGGCGTCATCTTTGTATCTGGTATTTCTGCACTGGTATTGGAAGTGATACTGGAGGTTAACCGTTACTATCAACTGCAGGTAAAGCATGTGAACTGGCTAAAAAGACTGGATCTGGACGGCGCCATCCTCCTCAGTCTGGTGTTGGTTTCGGTGATGCTGGGTGCAATGGGTGTTTCTTCACTGGAAAAGCCGGAGTACCTGGAAAAGGGTTACCTCCTGATTTACCTCGAACTGAACTTCCGCTTGATCTTCCATAACTTCTGGACTTTCCTGAGCTATAGCTTTCAGTTTCTATTGATGTACCTCTGTGGTTACCTGTTGTTTTATATCAACAGTCATTTTCTGGTTTCCAGAATTCTAAAAGAACAGGGAAGGGTGATGTATGCGTTGAGCCTATTGGCCACAGTAGCCCTTTTATATCCTGTCCTCGGGCAATTTCTAATCAGCCTGCCGATCAACAGCCTCATGGGAGAAACCATTTCCAGCAATCCTTTTAAAATGGAAAATGCGTTTTCAGCGGCAGGAATTATGGTGGTCAGTCTGCCCATCGTACTGGCCCTGCAATGGGCAAGGCAAAACAGCCGGATCGTTGCACTGGAAAAGGAAAAAACACAGACAGAGCTGGATTTGCTGAGACAACAGCTGAACCCGCATTTCTTCTTCAATACGCTGAATAACCTGTACGCATTAAGTCTGCAACAGGCAAAAGAAGCGCCGGAGAGCATTCTCCAGCTCTCTGAATTGATGCGTTACGTGATTTACAGAGGTAAAGAAGATCTGGTGGGAATTGCGGAAGAAGTAAAATATATCCAGGATTATATACAGTTGCAACGGCTAAGGCTGAGGAGGAACCTGAGCCTGGAATTTGTGATCGATATCGACAATGAAGCGCAGCCCATTGCACCCTTACTGTTGATCATTTTTGTAGAAAACGCTTTTAAGCATGGCATCGAGCCAGCAGAAGAGGGCGCGGTATTGAAGCTTTTCCTGAAATGTAAAGCCGGAGTACTTTATTTCAGCTGTGAAAATTCATTTGAGCAACCGGCAGTCGGAAAAACTCCGGGCATTGGTTTGATAAATCTGGAAAGAAGGCTGGCTTTGTTGTATCCTGGCGAACACCTGCTGAAAACAGAAATAAATAAACCTATTTTTAAGGCGGAATTATACCTGAACCTGTTATGAGCATGCGCTGTTTAATCGTTGATGATGAACCTCTGGCACACGATGTGATCTTGAAATACCTATCAGATGTCTCTTTTTTAGCGAACATCGGACAGTGTTACCGGGCGACAGAAGCGTTGGAGTTTTTAAGCAAGAATACGGTAGACCTCATTTTTCTGGATATCCGGATGCCTAAGCTGAATGGCCTGGATTTTTTAAGAACATTGCAACAGCGTCCCCTGATCATCATTACTTCTGCCTATGAAGAACATGCTTTGGAGAGTTTCGATCTGGATGTTTGTGACTATCTGTTAAAACCCTTTCACTTTGACCGCTTTTTAAAAGCCGTAAACCGGGCACTCGCAGAGCATACTTTAAAAAGTAACGCTGGAACAAAAACTAACGTTGGAACCGCAACAGCAAGCCCAGTTCCAAATGTGGCTACTGAACCCGGGCAGATCTATATCAAATCTGATAAGAAATTTGTGTTGCTTCGATTGGATGAAATCTGTTATCTGGAAAGCCTGGGGAACTATGTAAAGGTCTGGGAAGAACAACGGTTTCTACTTACGCCGAGAACCTTGAGTAGCTTTGAAAGTCAGCTGCCGGCTGAAAACTTTGTAAGGATTCATAAATCCTACATCTTAAACAAGAAGTTTGTGCATTATATTGAAGGAAACACCATATACCTTAAAAACGCGACGCAACTGCCTTTAGGGAAAAACTATAAACACCTGCTGAAACAACTAATCCAGGGATAAAGCAACTATTACAAGGGTAAAGCAATTGCGGTAAGACAGAAATAACTTCCTGAGAAACAACAGGCTTTGCAAGGCTAAAATTTTCGGCCTAATCCCTTCTTAAAATACAAATCCCATTTCTGCTGCTCCTCTTCATATTGCCCGTGCTCTGTTTCCATATCATATTTTTTATGGAGTCCGGCCAATTCCTTCATCAGGGAATCGTAGATGTTTTTCACCTCATTCTTATAATTAGCGATGCTGTACTTTCCTTTAGATAAACGGCTATAAAGCATTCTGCCATAGATAATGGCCAGATCTGAATGTCCCTGTTCATGATTTAACAATGCTTTTTTACCCGAAGCATCCAGACTTTTTAATTTGTTTGGATCCAGGAAGGTTTGCAACGTATCCAATGTAACCCCTACTTCAAATTTAAGAGAGAGCTGGTTTCCACGTTGTGTGGCCCTATATTTATGCATCGTCTGGTGTGCCGTATAAGCAATGTAACTACGTTTACTATTACTCCGCTTAAGGAATGAATCCCATCTCAATGTGATTCTGTCCAGGTTGTTTTGCTGACTAAAGACTTGCCGGGGATTTAAAATTGCCAGAATGATGCTACTACATCCAATAATGTAAATTTGTTTAAGGGAAACGCTCATGTTTTACAAAGAAATAAAAAATTAGGAATAGAAGCTTCGTTCATTCCTGGAAATATTTGGCTAATTTGCTGACGGATCCTGATCCATGCCTATAAAAAAATTAATTGATGAGTTCTAAAACGCCTGCCCGCATTGCGACGATATTCTTTTTATTGATATTACTATACCATACTGGATTTGCACAACGGCTATCTGGAGATGAACTGAATCGCATTGCACAATCACTATCCGATCAGCAGGTATTGACGCCAAAAGGAAAGGCCGAATTGCTCCGTTTTGCAGAGAAAAAACCTTTAGAAGTATACAAAGGCTTCGATAAAGCCTTTTTGGACGAGGCCCGTTGTCCGGTCTATTTTATGAAATCTTTTACAGATATCCTTCCCGGCCGGGGAATTTTTCCCATCAGCTATTTTGATTCCCTCTTAAATTTAAAACCCGATTTTGAAAAGGAATATGCCATCAGGGAAGAGCGTTTCCTTGCCGGTAATTTTCCAACCCGTACGGATGTTTTCAATTTCCTGTATACGGCGGCCGGCTTTTACCGGGACGGAGTTTCTGGTACTGATTCCACAAAAATATTAGCTGATCGTTTTGGAACCTACTTTGGCCCGGCTATGGAGCCACTTTACAGGGACAGCACGATTGAGTTTCGCGTTTCTTTCGATAACGATACAAAAGCGCTGGAGGATGAGCGGGTTAGACAGGTCAAACCTTATTTAGGATGGCTGACTATTTTTAAGAAAGCAGGTTTGCTTGATTCGGCGGATACGAGAATGGAGGATAGGTTCAATAACGGAAGGAAGATCATCTCCTGGGTAAGTCACCGCCAAATGATGGACGACATCAGCGCCCTGATCACGTACCATGATAAATTTCCTTATTACAAACAACAGCAGCTTTCTTTACTGGATAGTCTTACCGCCAGTGGTTTTATAGACAAAACTGCGGCGACAAAACTAGCTGGAAATTATAAAACAGACGTTCTTTTGAACATGAATGACCTGGCGCTACAAACGAAAAATTACCTGAGCCTTGATTATGAAACCGAGATCAAACCATTTGATTACCTGACCAGAACATATTATGGCCAGATCCCCATTGATAACATAAAACAGCTTTATGAGCTCGTCCTGAAAAAGGCATCATTGCTCTTGAATTTCAAATATTCAGATCTTGAAGTTCATGTGTTAAAAGACGAAGCAGCGCAAATGGAGTATCCGGACAACCGACAGTTCTATATTTATGTGAAGATCAACGACATCCTGTATAAGGAAATGATAAAGGAACGGGAATTAGAAAGCTGGATTTTGCCTCAGAACTTTCAATTTCTGAACCATTATCTGGAAGACCAACACGATCCGCGCCGTCTGTACTTTACCCAGCATGGTTTGTTTACAGGTTATGAATCGCAGGAACAAGAAACCATACTGATGACCCTGCTCAACGAGAAAGAGGAAGCTTTTGCCAGAAATATGTACCTGGCAAGTAAAGTCAATGCCTGTTATAATGGTACTCCCGGAGATTATAGTTATACCGCCTGGGAGCGCTACGACCTGACCCAGCGATTAAACCGGAGCCAGATTACGGAAGCTGTAGATCTCTTTTTAAACACGAAGCTGATTAAAAATCCGGCTCAGAAAATGCAGTTGATTGCTGCGTTCAGAGAGAAAAATCCGGTAACTATTTCCAATATACTATTAGAACTTCCCAATGCGTTTACCTCCGGTGCCGGCCAGACTGTGGAAGGTTTTTTATTCGATGTAAATACTAAAATTAAAGCGCTTCAGCAGACAGAGAAGGAGCTGCTTACAGATTATGCTCATACACAGGCTTCAGCGAATGAGAAAACGGAACAGGATTCATTGACCTTTTCTTTCCGCTGTCATCAAAAGAAATATGAGTTTAAGGTGGAGACTGAAGATCAGGCCTGGGAGAATAACCTGTTGATCAATACCATCAACAAAGCTTTACTGGAAGCTCAGATTCCTTATGCCATTTACTTTCTGCCAGAGGAGAGCAGCTTTTTTCGTCAGGATTTACATGGCAGGAATTATGTGTTGCTTTCTCCGGAACAGGCAGAGGTAATGGACAATAAATACCCGGATCTGTTCAAAGCCGAAGCGGAGCGTTAAAGCCCATCCAGTTCCTGCTGCAGGTTTCTCTTTGCAGAGGTTTCCAGCATCTTGTAGAAGTGATCTGTTTTGTAAATTCGGTCCATCTGTAAGAAATGTTGCAGGACTTTTTTCCTGCCTGGTTTGTAAATCAGGTCCGGATAAATAGAATACTCTTTTCTTACGCCTTCGGCGTAAGCGGAATAGACATGCCAGTCCTGCCCTAAAACAGACAGGTCGGCATCGGTAAAATAGTTGGTGTCGGGATCGGCGTCAGGAAGATGTCTTTTGGTTGCCAAGATCTGTTGTTTACAAAGCTGAAAAAGCCCGGCTGGCACCGCAAGCGCGCTGAGCCTGGCTGCTGCAAGTTCCGCGCTTTTCTCTTCATTGTTGTCTTTTAAAGGGTTGTAAACGATGTCGTGATAATAAAGCGTAAACAAGACAGCCTCCCAATTCTGAATCTGATCCTTAACCGCTTCCAGCTGATACAGCAGGTTTTTAAGATGCTTTAAGGTATGGTAATGTCGTTTAGGCGCCGAATGAGCGGCCTCAATTTCTTCCCATAACTCATTGATCAGCAGGTTGTCGTCTGTGTAGGCAGATGCCAGCTTTACAAAGGTTTCTTTTAACATCGCGATTTTAGAGTTGTTCCCTGAAGGAAAGGTTTAGCTGGTACAGCTCTTCTACAGAGATTAGTTTCCGGGAATTTGTTTCGATATCCTTGCCTTCTGTTGTCCAAAGAAAAGGAACAAAGCTGAAAGCCTGATCTCCCGAAGCGTTTGAAACTTCTGTTCTCCAGTCTTTCCACCTGAAACCACGATAGAAGGAGTCCAGGTCATTACCGAAGCAGAAAGCCAGGAATTCAGAGTAGGATAGGTCCAGCGCTTCATAAGAAAGTGTATCCGGTGCAAAGTAATAGATCTTTCCTACGTCTTCACCAAGGCCACCACCATTTAAGACAAATGAACCACCAAGGATATCATCTGCGACAATTAAAAATTCCGGGGCATCTCCAAAATTGTCAAATGCTTTTCCTTTATTCCAATCCGGTAAAGAACGGTTTAGTTTCGGACTTCCTGAGCCAAGGATCCTGATCCAGCCATCTTCGATCAGGATGCCGCCGGTCATATATATAATTGCGCCCATTGGCGAACGTGTGCTCACCTGAGTTTTATACAACGCATCCTTTGCTTTTTCCGGATCAAGGGCTAAAATCTCCACTTTATTTGCTGCTGTGGCGATCCATTCCTGAACTACCGGCCATCCGGGATCTGTTTCATTAATCAGTTCTTCTACTTTACGCATCTGAGTTTTTCGATTTAATATGCGCTCAAGTTATTAAATTTCCCTTAACTTCATATCTTTTAAAAGTAAGAAATCTGACCAGAGCCAGGGATAATCTGTAAAATATTGGAAAAGAAGAAAATACTGGAACGGTTCCTGTTTCCATCGGTAAAAGTAAAGCAAAGCGACCTCAGCAAGGCGATGGCCGGCAAAACTGTGTTGATCACAGGGGCCAGTTATGGCATCGGGGAATGTGTGGCCTCTGGCCTGGCAAGGGAGGGGACGACCTTACTTTTGGTGGCCCGCACAGAAGAGAAACTACTTGCTTTAGCGCAAGGACTCGGGCAGACAGGAGCCATCATTCATACCTTTTCTGCAGACCTCAGAAAGGAGGAAGAGATAAACGCTTTATTCGAATACATGCGATTGCATTCCTTAGAAAAGCCGGACATTCTGATCAGTAATGCCGGAAAGTCGATTCACCGTTTTGTTTACGACGCTCTGGATCGTTTTCATGATTTTAAACGGACCATGGCGCTCAATTATGACGCTCCGGTACAACTGATGCTGAAACTGATTCCGGCATTAGAGGAGAGAAAGGGGCAAATCATCAACATCTCTGCCATCAATGTGTTATTGGCACCCGCTCCGGGATGGGCTGCTTATCAGGCTTCTAAAACCGCATTCGACCAGTGGTTTCGTTGCGTCTCGCCGGAATTAAAGGCCAGGGGGATTGCCTGTTCATCGCTCTATTTCCCATTGGTCCGCACCCGTATGATGGCGCCGACTGCGGCATATCAGGAGATGCCGGCAATGCAACCCGAACAAGCGGCGCAAATTATCTTTCGGACGATCATCAAACGGAGCCGGATTTATTCCCCCTGGTGGATCTTTCCTGCGCAGGTTTTCTCGGTACTGTTTCGCGCTCCCTGGGAATACTTAATTACTGCTAACCTCAAGAAAAAAAATGCTAAAGGCCATTAGACTGCTGAAAAAAGCCAAACTCTTTTCTGTCAGCGGCATCTTTTATTTGCTGAAAGCATTATTCAGAAGAGGGGTAAACCTCGTAGCCATTTTACGCCTTGGCGCCTGGTTGCATCCTGATCGCCTTGCGTTGGTCCATGAACGAGACCGCTTTACTTATCTGCAACTCTATCGTCTCGTCAAGAACCTCGCCATCAGGCTGAATGAAAATCACAGGATAGAAAAAGGGAATAAAATAGCCATTATCTGTGCGAACCATCCTGCATTTATCAGTTCCCTTTTTGCGGCTGCTTACCTGGGAACCGATGTGTACCTGCTCAATTCAGAAATGGGAGGCGCACAGCTGAAACGGCAGGTGGATCAACATCAGTTTGATTTTATCATTTATGACCCTTCTTTTCTTCCGCTTATTCTGGAAATGGGGTATGAAAAGCGAAGCCTTGCTGCTGATGGAGAAGCGGAAAACACCGTAGCCCGTTATTTAAAAGATGCAGCCTATCTGCCAACTGAAAAAAAGATAAAAAGATCGAGCTTCAACAGGGTGGTAATTCTGACCTCAGGAACAACGGGGCTTTATAAATCTGCTGCCAGGAAAGCATCTGTTTCTGCCTATACCGGATTGTTTTTATCCCTGCTGGACCGCCTGAAATTTGAAAATTATCAGTCTGTATATGTCGCCACGCCAATTGCCCATGGTTTTGGTCTCGCTGCACTTTGTTTCTCCTATTTGATGGGGAAGGACGTTTATATCCGGACCGGATTTGACCATGAGGCTGCTTGTACACTCATCCGGGAGCAACAGATTGAATCCGTCACCCTCGTGCCGCTCATGTTGCGGCGCATGCTGGATCACCATAAAGAAGCCCTGCAATCGCTGAACTGTATCGTTTCCGGAGGAGCAATCCTTTCTCCCGCTTTAGCCGAAGATGCGATTCAGGCTTTAGGCAATAAGCTGTACAATCTTTATGGCACTTCTGAAGCCGGCGTTTGCTTGCTGGCCAGCCCGGAGGACTTGAAAAAATACCCCGGAACGATAGGGAAACCATTAGATGGGGTTAGTCTTGAGATCAGGGAGGGGCAAGTCTGGTTAAAATGTGCCTGGTCTGCGGAAAAGGAGCAATGGATCAGCACCGGAGACCTGGGTTATCAGGACGAAGCTGGTTATTATTACCTGCTGGGCCGTTCGGATGAAATGGTTGTTTCGGGAGGCGAGAACGTTTACCCTTATGAATTGGAGCTCCTGCTGATGCAGCACCCCTTGATCAAAGCCGTATTCGTAACCGGAATTGAAGATATCGCATTCGGACAACGCCTCGCTGCATTGGTGGTCCTTCATGATCGGGAACGGCCGACAAAAGAAGAAATCCTTTCCTGGCTTTCCGGAAAGGCAGCGCGGTACCAGATGCCGAAACACCTGGTCTTTACGGAGTCGATCCCTGTAACTTCCATGGGGAAGCCCGATAGAAAAGCCGCCAGGTTATGGCTCGATCAGGAGGTTAGCGATTAATGCCGTCCAGCCGGTTTGATGAGAAGCGCCCAGTCCTTTGCCATTGTCTCCGTTAAAATATTCGTTAAAAAGCAGATAATCTTTAAACTCCGGATCGGTTTGTAATTTTTCATTTGCGCCAAAGCAAGCCCGTTTGCCCTCTTCATCCTGTTTAAAGATCGAGATCAGTCTTTGGGAGAGCGCATGGGCGATCTCTTTCAGAGACAGGAAGTTTCCAGAGCCTTTAGGGTATTCCACCTTAAAATCATCGGAATAATAGTCATGAAAGCGGAGGAGACTCTGGATGATCAGGAAATTGACAGGCATCCAGATCGGGCCACGCCAATTGCTGTTGCCGCCGAACATGCCACTATCGCTTTCTCCCGGCACATATTTTACCACGAATTCTTCCTTTTCTGTTGGAAATACATAAGGTTGCTGTTCGTAGCTTTTGGAAAGGCTTCTGATGCCATAATCGCTTAAAAACTCCGCTTCATCCAGCATTCTGTTCAGGATCAGTTTCATCCGGTGACCGCGAAGCAGACTCAGCAAGTGCTTGTCGTCGGTTCCTTTTTCTGTCCAGCGGGAAACCAGGGAGGCCAGATCCTGGCGATGTTCCAGAAACCATTGCATTCTCGCGGCAAATTTAGGCAGCTTCTTTAAGGTCTCATCTGTGATCACTTCTACCGCAAATAAGGGGATCAGACCCACCATACTGCGGAGTTTCAGCTTTACCGAATGGCTGTCTCCGGTAGACAATTCATCGTAAAAAAAGCCATCTTCTTCATCCCAGAGTCCGGTATCGCCATCCCCCATGATGTTCATCACTGCACCTGCGATATACAGAAAATGCTCGAAGAATTTTGAAGCCATATCTTCATAGACCTTGTTATGGAGCGCCAGTTCCAGCGAGATCTGCATCATATTGAGGGCATACATCGCCATCCAGCTCGTTCCATCTGCCTGTTCTATGCGCATGCCCGAGGGAAGTATGGTATTGCGGTCAAACACACCGATATTGTCCAGGCCAAGGAAACCGCCGGAAAAAATGTTACTTCCTTTATCGTCTTTTCGGTTTACCCACCAGGTAAAGTTGATCAGGAGTTTTTGGAAAACAGATTCCAGAAAAAACAGGTCGCCTTTGCCGTTATTTTGCTGTTTGTCCATTTTATAGACCTCCAATGTCGCCCAGGCATGAACCGGAGGATTCGTATCGTCGAAATTCCATTCGTAGGCCGGCAACTGTCCGTTTGGGTGCATATACCACTCTTTACAAAGTATGGAGAGCTGTTGTTTGGCAAAGTCGGCATCTACCAGCGCAAGGCTGAGGCAATGAAAGCCCAGGTCCCAGGAAGCATACCATGGAAATTCCCATTTGTCAGGCATCGAGATGATGTCGGCATTGTTGATGTGCTTCCAGTTCAGGTTTCGGGAGCTGCTATGACCTGCCGGAGGAGGGAGTTCTGCAGGGTCGCCTTTCAGCCAGCGGCTCACACTGTAATTGTAAAACTGTTTATTCCAAAGCAGTCCTGCTAAAGCCTGACGTTGAATTAACTGCTCCTCGGCAGATTTCGTTTTCTTTTGTAAATCCCGGTAAAAATCGTCCGTTTCCTGTTTGCGCAGTGCAAATATCTTTTGGAAATCGGCGAAAGGTTTGTTTCTTGCTCCTTTACACAACCGGAATTGCAAGGTTGTGGATCCCCCCGCCGGGATCTCGAAATGGCATAATGCAGCCACTTTGCTACCTGTTTCTTCCGGGTTGACCGCTTTCTTTAGCTTATCTACCACAAAGCTATTGATGGCATCTTTATAGTATTTTTTGCCATTATCGTAGTTATACAGCCTCATGGTATTGCTTTCATTCTCGGTAAACAACCATTGTGAGGGATTTTCTGCGTAAAAAAAGTAATCCCCTAACGTATGGTGCTGAATGGCCAGTTCTGTTTCATTTTTTGCAGAAATGGACAGGTCTTTATCGTGATGGCCCCAGGACCAGCGGTTGCGAAACCAAAGGGTAGGAAGGACTGTTAAGGGCGCTGTGTTCTCGCTTCGATTATGTGCTGTAATTTTAATCAGGATATCTTCCGTATCAGATTTTGCGTATTCGATAAAAATATCGAAGTACTCATTGTTGTCGAAGATCCCAGTGTCTATCAATTCAAATTCCGGGTCTTCTTTGCTGCGGCGGGCATTTTCCTGCAATAGTGATTCATAAGGAAATACCTGCTGCGGATATTTGTACAGCATTTTCAGGTAAGAATGGCTAGGTGAGGAGTCCAGGTAGTAAAAGAGTTCTTTGACATCTTCACCATGATTGCCTTCCGTATTGCTGAGGCCGTAAAAGATTTCTTTAAGAATGGGGTCATTTCCATTCCAGAAAGAAGGGGCAAAACACAGCAACTGGCGGTCGTCGGAGATGCCGCCAATCGCTTCTTCTCCCCATCGCCAGGCTTTACTTCTGGCCATATCATGGGTGCTGGATTGCCAGGCATCGCCATTATCACTATAATCTTCCCTCACCGTTCCCCATTGGCGGTTCGAGACGTATGGTCCCCATTTTTTCCAACCCTCTGTTTTAATGCGCTTTGCTTCCTGACTCATCTGAATGATTAAAATTGATCCTTAAAGTTAGCACTTTAATCTTTTCTTAAAATGCAGATCAGTGTCAATTTTAAAGCCATTTGCAGTACCTTTGATCAGCCTCAACCTCTAAACCATTTTATGAACGTCGGTAAGGAACTTTTGTTTTTTTTTAGTGCTTTAGGAGCATTTAACGGGTTAATCCTGAGCTTGTATTTTTTCTTGTTTACCCGTAAGAAGTACCTGAGCAGTTATTTTCTTGGCGCATTGTTGTTTGCTTTAAGTGTGCGGATTGGGAAATCTGTTTTTTTATATTTTGATGGGACGCTTCCGAAGATTTACCTGCAGATTGGTCTTTCCGCCTGCTTTTTTATCGGCCCTTTCCTGTATTGTTTTCTGAAATCCGCCGTTCAGGGATTGGAAGTCATGCCCAAATCCTGGAAATGGATGATTGCTTCCTTGTTTCTCCTCGTACTCGTTGCAGGTATTGCTTATCCCTATGAAAACTATTCCTGGCTCTGGAATCAATATTTTAGCAAGATCATTTATTTGCAATGGCTTATTTATGTGCTCATTTCTTCCTTTGTGATGAAAGGTATACTGAAAAATCTGTTTACAAAAGGGCATCAGCTGAATGCTGCTGAGATCTGGCTGCTTATGATTTATGTTGGAAATGTAGTGATCTTTATTACTTTTTTTTTAAGTCTGATCCGGGCGCCGTTTTCCTCCTATATCAGTGGTTCCATTGGTTTTTCTCTCATTTTATACCTGATTATCTCTGTACTTTTATACCGCAAGAAGACCGACGATTTGTTTCTGCTCGCTCCGAATAAATATTCAGGTAAAAAACTGAATGACCAGGATGCAGGAGTTTTACTTGGGAAGCTGGAAAAGCTCATGAACGAGCAGACCGTTTACCGAAATCCGGATTTAAAAATAGGGGATTTGTCAAAAGGAATCAATGTGACCAGTCATCAATTGTCGCAGTTTTTGAATGATAACCTCGGAAAAAACTTCACCACCTTTGTGAATGAGTTCCGGATCAAAGAGGCTTGCAGGATCATTTCAACAGACCATAGACTTACCCTGGAATCTATAGGTTACGAGGTCGGTTTTAACGCGAAGTCGACTTTCTTTGCTGCTTTTAAGAAATTTACAGGAACTACGCCCTTGAATTATCAGCAGAATACGTTGAAAAAGTAATTATGTAGGATTAAATGTCTTATTTTGATTTTATTGATATTTGATTGAAAAAATAATATTTCTTATTTTGGCTCAAAGCTAAAATTTTAAATATATGAAAACTCAACATTCTAAAACTCAAATTCAGGGCGCTTTAACCAAGGCTGATCTTTCAAAAATTATGGGCGGCAATTCAAATCCAGAAGATGAAAATGAGACTTCGGCACATAAACGGATTAGTGACGTTGCACCGATATTAATCGGCGGAGTTTTGATCGGCGCTGCTGCACAGGTGGCGAAATAGGCTGCTGTTCTGAAGGACTACTTTAAGCAAAAGGGGCTTTTTATATTGTATTGAAGGCCCTTTTTGTGTTAATTTATAAATCCGCACTCCTGATTTCTGTTTCCTGCACCTCTTGCCGGAACCTGCTGCAGACATTTGTGAAAAAGAGAAACCAAATCCTATTCACAAATGAAAACCCTGCTCATCGCATTCCTTAGTCTGTCGACTTTACTCTTCCATTCCCTAAAATTAAAAGGCCAACATATCCGAAGCATTTCTGCAAAGATAGTCGATTCAAAACAGGAGCCCCTGATGGGAAATGCATTGCTCCGTTCCCCTGAAGATCCTGCTTTTGTGAAGGGGATTAGTTTCCTGAATGGCAGCTTTGAGTTGTCGGATCTCCATCAGAAAGAACTGACTTTGAAACTGACCTCCTTGCTTTTTGCCGATACCCTGATCATCATAAAATACAAAGGCGCGGCGCATATTGATTTGGGAACCATCATCGTTAAAGCACCTTCTGTTCAGTTGAACGAGGTACAGATCAGTGCTCAAGTGCCATTAACCAGGTCTCTGGCAAACGGCAACCTGGAAGTGAAGGTGGCCAATACCATCCTTGCAAATAGCGGTTCCTTAACGGAGATCCTCAGCAAGGCTCCCAATGTCATCATCAATGACGGGCAGATTGCTGTGGCAGGCAAGGGCGAGGCCAGCATTTACCTCAATGGCAGGCTCATTACTTCCGAGCGGATGTCTGCGATTCCGGCCTCGCAGATAGAAAAGATTGAAATCATTTCCAATCCTTCTTCAAGATATGATGCAGAAGGAAAGTCGGTCATTAATATCATTACCAAGGTCAATACAGAGATGGGGGTGCTCGGATCTGTTAGTCAGCAGGTTACAGTATCTAAGTTTGCCGGATTGAATACCAATACCATGTTTGACTTCAACTACAACAAAGGAAAGCTTGCAGTGGTAGGGAATTACGGGCTGTTTCAGGGAAAGAACCGGGAGCGGCTCTACACCACCAGGACCAGGCCTGCTGAAGAAGATTACCTGCGATCGGAATTAACCACAAACTGGAGGCGTAAACTCCGTAACTTCTCCAACTTTGGATTGGGCGTCCAGTACAATATCAGTAAAGACAAAAACGTTTCTTTGGGCTATAGCGGGAATTTAGAAAAACAGGGGGGGAGTCAGGACAGCAAAAACAGCATTACCACCAGGGAAGGAACACGCTTTTATACCAGTGATCTCAAAAAGAACGAACAGCGGTTAAACCAATCCTTTACCCTTAATTATAACCAGACGATAGATACTCTGGGTTCCGTGTTATTTATCGGCAGTCAGTATTCTGATTTTCATGCCGACATCAATGACCTCATTGATGAACGGAGTCTGATTGATGGAGCAGATGGTTTCAGGGCCATAAAAAATGATATGGAGCATCAGATTTCGATTTCCAGTACCCAGGCAGATTATACCAAAGTCTTCCGTAGCAGAGAGAAGCTGGAGTTTGGACTTAAATTCAGCTACGTAAATACCAATTCGGGTACAAATTTCCTGATAGCAGATCATGGTGGAGATTTTAAGCCAGATGAAAACTTGTCCAGTGATTTTGAATACAGGGAAAAAATCCCCGCTGCTTACCTCAATTACAGCGGTTTGATCATGGGCAAGACGAACTTTGGAATAGGCTTCAGGGGAGAGTGGACCGATTATGTGTTAAATACAAGTGTGGCCGGAGGCCAGGTGATCAGGGACCATTATTTTAATCTCTTTCCGAACCTCTTGCTCAGCAGGATGATTACTGAGCGGCTTAAATTGAGTGCCGCCTATGTGTCGAGGATTACCCGGCCGAGGTATCAGGCATTAAATCCCTTTGTAATTTATCAGGATCCTTTTACCACCATAGAAGGTAATCCCAACCTGCAGCCAGAGAAAGTCCATGCTTTCGAATTGGGCGCAAATTACCGGAAAATCGACCTGAGGGTAGGCTACAACTATGTGATAGACCCACTGAGTGCCGCTGCTTTGAGAGGCAGTACACCAAACAGTTATGTTTTAAAAGGCATCAATCTTGATAAAAGTCATGCTTATTTCGCAGCGCTTTCGGTCTCGACAGCTGTCGGATTCTGGACCGCCATAAATACCGTTAACCTGAGCTATATCAAAATGATAGACGATCAGTTTTTCTTTGTATCTCAGCCTTCAAGGCCGCAGTGGTATTTGTATTCCAATAATACCTTTAATGTGAAAGACCTGTTTAAATTACAGCTATTGGCCTGGTATCTTGGAGACCGCTCTTCCGGACTGTACCAGGACCGAAGCCGGTCTTCTATTAGTATAGGTATTGATAAAGACCTTTTCAAAGGCGCACTGAAGTTGAAGTTTCTGGCAAACGATATTTTTCATCAAACAAATAGTTCCGGAAATTACAGCGTTGGGCAAACCGATATCTTCTACGACAGAACCTATAACAACAACTATTTCAGACTGATGGCCAGCTACAGTTTTGGGAAACTGAAAAACAGCAGTTACAAAAATAAGGCGACAGGACAGGCGGAAAACAACAGGGCAAACTGATAAAAAGGTCTATCCATTTGCTGTTTTTAGCAAGGATAGACCTTTTTTATACGTGTTAAGCGTTATTTAAAACCGGTTCGGGAACAGAAAGTTGATGAACCATTACTCCCCCTTTCCAGGTTTCCAGGACTTCGATATCACGCATCTTCATGTAATTCGATGGCAGATGGAGCGGGTCTTGTTTGAGGATGACAAAATCTGAGAAATGGCCGACTGCCAAACTGCCTACCCATTTTTCCGCATAGCAATGGTAAGCCGCATCGGTGGTTACCGCACGCAGGGCTTGCTCCGGACTGATACATTCTGCCGCATTCAGGACATGATCCTCAGGATTGCCAGGAGCTGCTTCCATGATTCTGGTAATCGATTGTTCCATCATGCGTAAGGGGCCAAGCTGGGTCACCTCACAATCGGTATGCAGGGAGATCCTTAAACCCGCATCAAGTGCAGATTTGCAACGGTCCAGAATTTCGGCTTTTTCGTCAAATATGGCGGTACGGAAAGCGTAACCCCAGTACCCAACATGTCCGATCAGGAAACTTGGCAGAATTTCCAGTCTTTTCATGTCCTTAATGTTTTGATCTGAAAGCAAGGAGGCATGTTCTATCCGGTGTCTTACCGGGCTGCCAGTTTGGTTTTTGATCACCTCTTCATATACCTTGATGGTAAAGTTGATGGCCTCATCTCCGTTTGCATGGGTCATGAGTGGCCAGCCCCATTTTATGGCAATGGTATTCAGGAGTGCTCTGTAGGGCGCCGGAACTTCGACAGGTTCAGGATCCTGGTCTGTTGTAAAATTAAATTTTCCTTTAGAATCCGGCAGGCAGCAATAATGTTCAGACTGGTAGCCTGTTAAACCCTGGTTAGAACCATCCGAGATGATTTTTGCATTCCCATAGTAAATATCTGAGTATTCGGTAACCGGTTCATATGGCGTTAGTTTATCGGCATCTTTTTGTGAACTGCACATCTTTGCCGCACCAATCCGGATGTTATTCGGGTAAAAATGAAGGTAGATCTTGAGCAGGCTTTTGAACGCATCATTCATTCCTGCATCATAGAGGAAGGTATTTCCACGTTTATTTGCTTCAGCGATAAATGCTTTCAGATGAGAAAAACAACCAATCACCATTTCTGAAAGTTGTGTTAGCGGAATGGTCTTCAAAGCGGGTTCCATTCCAACACCTTCCTGCAGTTGTCCGTGGTTACTTGCTTTATATTCCTCGAAAGTCATTTTGTCGCTGATGTCTGGCGTATGATCATAGGTAAGCTTTAGGGCCTTGGTGTTTACATAAGCGGTATGCATAGAGGCGCTGAGCATCAGCAGGGGTACATCATTGACGATTTCGTCTAATGAATCGCAGGTAAAAGTGGTCAGGCCGATGTTGTTCGCCGCATTGGGATCGTATACGAAAGGCATCAATGCCGGATCGGCTCCTTTACCCAATAACCAGGCTCCTTTGTCGTATTTCTCTTTGTTGGGGCCATTCCGTTCCTTTTTGATGATGGAGCCAATCGTATCTGGTGTATATTCTGGTTTTAATTTCTGGTTATCGAACCTGCTCAAATCCAGCCATCCCATCAGCAGGGCAGTCGGTACGATATGAACATGCGGGTCTATAAATCCAGGGAGCAGGACTTCATAGTCCCGGAGCTGTTTAAATTTGAAAACGATTCCTTGTTTAAGCATTTCTGCTTCTACTGCGGTTTTGCTGCCGGTAGCGATGACTTTACCATCGTGAATGCCGATCGCTTCGACTGTATCCATTCTTCCATCCGTAAGCGGTCTGATGGTACCACCTGAAATGACCAGCGACAAAGCTTCCGGGACGACCTGATGGGTTAATCCTTCTGCAGTTTTTAAGATTTTTTCGGGATGAAATAATTCCTCTTCGAGGATGTTCCACATGGGGTTGTTGCATGCACAATGCGTACAGCCAAGGCTGGCTGAATTTTGATTTTCCATAATGAGAGCGTTTAGTATAGGGTTCTAATTAATTCAATAATAACAATTATTTACGTATAAAGCAATAGCCGTATGCGTATTTTAAGCCTGAATTATTGGAATAACAGCCTGGTAACAGGTTACTTTAATCGTTTTGTGATTTCAGTTGCCATCTTTTTTGTTTTAGCAAAAGTCAGTAAGCTTTCCAGGGTTTGGCGGTTTGTTCTTTTGTGTTCCATCACATATTCATGGAAGTATTTATCTCCTTTTTTAAGCAGCTGATGCACTTTGTCGGGGTTGTTATAGCTGGCATCAAATTCAGCCATCATATCTTCCAATCGATAATGGTCTTCGGCCGTTTGCCCGGAAGTATCCTGTATAAAAACCTCGACCAAAAGCTTGTCGGTTTCCGTAGCATATAAAAATACATACAGCGTTTCATCCCAACCCAGATGTTCTCTATTGGTGTTGTTTTCAGGGATGTAGAATTGTGTCGAAAAGTAAAATAGTTTTTCTTTATACTTTGGAATGCTGGCTTCTGAGGCTTTCCATTTGGGTGCCCGGTGCAGGTAAAGGATGTCTTTTTTCTTCAACATATCTACGCATTCATAGTCGTCAGTTTTATCTGAGGTGATTTTATACATAATGGTGTTGTGCTGAGTCAGATGATACTGGATACTTTCTTTGGTTTCCAGATTTTTCTCTACCAGCATCAGTTCCAGTCTCTTTAATTCACCATATTTAAAATGTACTTCTCCTGTTTTTACCACTGCGCCAAAGAAGTATAATTCGCGGGGTATTTTACTTTCCAGTTTTTCTAATTCCTCTTGTCCGAGGATAATTTTGCCGATAAACAGGGTAGGAATACCTTTTATTTCAGGATTAGGGAAGCCAAGATCTAGTGGCTCTTCTTTTATGTTTAAATTCATCGGTTAAAATTGGGATTGTTTCCCAGGGAGGGCATAATAAGATTTTTTTTTCAGCTTTTACTTTGTTAAGGAACATTAGATTTCTACGATCTTGTGTTTGATAGCGTATAATACCAGACCAACCCGATTCTTTACCTGGAGTTTTAGGAACAAGCTGTCACGATATCCATCTATCGTACGTTGACTCAGGAACATTTGGTCTGCAATCTCCTTGTAGGTAAGTTCTGAGCTGGCCAGTTTTAAGAATTCAAGTTCACGCTCACTGAGCTTGATTTCGGTATTGCTGCAATATCGGTCGGACATGTAGCGCATGACAAACGATGGGAAATAAACTTCGTCGGTGGCGACTGAATCCAGTGCATTTCTGAAGGCTGATGGATCGGAATCTTTAAGGAGGTATCCCTTAATTCCTTTTTTTATCACGGATAGGACAGTGTCTGCATCTTCTACCATCGAAAGAATGATAACGGCAATACCGGGGTATTCCTTCTGAATCCTGCTTGCGACCTGTAGTCCATTCATAACCGGCATATTCATATCCAATAGAATGATTCGGGGTTGTTGTTTGGAAGATAATCGTTCGAAGAGTTCTTCTCCGCTACCCACATCAAAAATCACCTCATAGTCCGAAAATGTCTCGATGAGGGATGCAATACCTTTTCTAAAAAGCTGGTGGTCATCTACCAGGGCGATGGATATTTTGTTCATGGCTATTGAGTATGCTATTGTTACGGTCGAGGCTGATACTAACTGAGCAGCCATTACCCGGCTGACTGTCGATTGCGACACTGGCACCAATAAGCGCAGCGCGTTGTTTCATGTTGGAAAGACCGAGACCTTGCGGTTTTTTCACCTGATTGCTATCAAAGCCATTTCCAAAGTCCTTAATGTGCAGTGTAAATAGTTCTCCATGATAGCCAAGGATAATTTTCATGGACTTGGAGCCGGAATGCTTTATGGTGTTGTTCAGTATTTCCTGAAACATCCTGTAAAGAATCAGGTCGGTCTGTGGGCCCAGGACAAATGGTTGACCGGTCAACTGGAGCTCGGTCTGAATAATGCCGCTTCGGTTAAGCCGGTCGGTTTCATCATTGATGACCTGATAAAGTCCGGCAATCTTAATTCGCTCAAAACTAAGGCTCTTGGAAAGGTCTCTCAAGTCGGTGATTACTCCGGCGATGAGCCGTGTGCTTTCGTTAATCTTTTCGTCCTTTTCCGGAGTCGGGAGCGTCTTGGCAATATTCAGGGATAGCTTTACAAAGGACAGTACTTGTCCGAAGTTATCGTGGATCTCCTGACTGATGTTATTTAGGGTCTGATCCTGGATCTCCAGCCTGGTTTCCAGAAGTTGCCGCTCAAAGTTTCGGCTGAGCTCTTCCTTGTTTCGGTTAAGGATTCTCTTTTTTCTGACAAAAACCAGGAAAAAAAGGGTAGTAAATACCGCGAGGATCACCAATGTGATACTGGAGACGATAATGGCTAGGATGATGTCTTCGTCGGCCTTTTCCATATGATGAGCGCAATAGATATCAAAAGATACAGTAGGATACTCAGGTAGCGTGGTACCAGGTTATAGAGTGGAATACCAAATAGGCTGAGTGCGTTGAAGCGAATATAGTGATAAAGTGAAAAACAGATGGCAATCCCAGAATAAAAAATAAGCACTCCGGCGGCGATAAACAGTCCTGAGGAATAATGACGTTCGCTGACATACTCATCATTCTGCAGGTAATAATAAAAATGAAGGCAGGAAAAAAAGACCTGGATGATGCCGCCAATTGCAACGATGTAAATGTTAAAGTCCTTGAAGCTGGTTAGGACGTGAAAGAGCAGGGAAAAGCTAACGTAGATGGAGGTGATCAGAAATAAGACGAGTTGATGTTGCTTTTCAGTAGCAAACCGGTAGAAGATAAAGGCATAAAACCCATTGCTGAATAAATTCATCAGGTTATAAATCCAACTTGTGTTGTAGTGATGCAGCGAATAGAGGTATTTTGCGATTAACTCTACACAGAGTATAATCAGCAGGTAAGGTAAAAAGGCAATCAGAAAAGAATGCCTCAGCTTCCCGGAGCAAAAGATGCAGATCAGTAGGCTGAGGAACTCAAAATAATGTTGGATACTAAACTCCATTAGGGATGTAATTCGCCCATATTGAAGGGGTCAGTGGTTCTTTGGTCTCTATTGGTGCTGGAGATCAGTGTCTTAGCGCGGTTCTTGCCTTTGAATGGATAAAGGAATAGGCTGACTCTATTTCTCAATGAATCTGGCTTCTTGTATTTGCGAAGAATGGTGTCGGTATAGATGCCCAAGCATATTCTCATGTTATCATAATCTACGGTTTTCTCCAGTTGATTTATCCATTTTATTAATTCCCCGCGCTTAAAGACGATGGAATTTGTTCGTGGAAGGAGTCGGGGATCGGTCTTTTCGTAAAGTTCTACGCAAGAATCGGCAAGGATAAAATTTACCGGTTCATTGTCTATAGCTTTTGCATTCAGGAACTTTTTTTCCTGGTGTTTTTCCTCTGTTTTAGTTTCAACTTTTGGTTGACAGCTGTAGAATCCTGTAAGGACAATCAGCATAAGGAGGGCGGTGGTGAGTTTGTTCTTCATGATGGTTAATTTAGTAAACTTGTTGTTAATATTAAAGGTTTATTGGTTGTTTTTCAGTGGTTTAGTTGCTGTCTTACTTTTTTCTGTTCAAAAGCGGGATGTTGTAGGACAATGCGATGAAGGCTGCACCCTTTAAGACTTTGTAGGTGTCTAAACTGGTATCGGAAACGGCCGTTTTGGAATCTGTATATTTTCCGCTAAGCTGGTTTATTTTGCCGAAGCTATAACCTCCTGAAACAGCGATCCTATTTACCCGACCTATAAGGAGGCTGCCACCTAGCAGATAGCGCACCTGTGGGGTGTCTTCAAGTGTAAGTCCGACTCCGAGGCTTAGTGCAAAATTCACATCTCTGGTCCATCGGCTGTAGAAGTGAAGCAGGGAAGAGAAGCCCACGTTTCCCTTTGATTGCTTTTCGGTAATAATGGTTTTGTACCTGGAGTAAGTTGTAGTGCCATCGGTAATAATGGCTGTACTGTCGGTTCTGAGTGCATACTTTTGCTGTTGATGAAAGCTATAGAAAAGCCCCGGACTGACGTCCACCTTGAATCCGCCAAAGATCGGAAAGGATACTTTTGTTGTATCGGTGTATATCGCTGTTGCAATCCCTTTTTTGGGGCTGATGCGAATGTCGAGAAGTAGTTCATCTTTGTCTGGTACCTGTTTGATCTGGTAGCGCAGGGGCGTAACTACGAAATTGTCAAATTCCCGGAGTGTTTTTAGGATCGGTTTGAGGTAGATGGAGTCAGGAGCGCTGAATTCATTGATGATATAGTCGCCAATAGTGCCCGGATAGGAGGGGTCCTTTTGCTTTAGATAGCTATGTACGGCATCAACCACGGCCTGTCGTTCAGTCATAAATTGGCTGGCAATAATACCGTCCTTGTATCGGTAGCTGTTCAGGTAATTGCCCAATTTGGTGTTAATCTGTTGAAGATAACCCAGTATTTTTTCTTTTCTTTTGATTTCGTCGTCGTCGTATATGGTCCCTGAGAATGCGACAGCCTTTCCCAATAGTTCAGACGGATTTAATAGAAATTTCTCCAGGATTCCATCGGTTTCTTCATTAACCGATCGAAACCCGCTTGAAATATTTACGTCATAGCGCAAGGGGTTCGGTACCGGAATGAGTTCGAGGCTTAAAGGCTGGCCAACGCCGATGTGAATTGATTCGGTATCTGTAGTTTCAGCGTTTGATCTCTTTGGAAAGCTAAACCTAGGACTTAGTTCGTCATTAAAGGTGTATACCAATGAAAGTTTCCGCTTGCCAGTATACAAGAATGAATGGTTTTTTGAATCAAATGAGGGTTCTTCCCGACTTAACGCAGGGAGGTGCAGATCGTTATCGGCTACTGGGTGATAACTGACGGTTCGCCGGATGGCAGGAGGCACTGTTTCATCAGTCATTTCAATGACCGGGCTGTAAGGTTCCCCTTTTTCCAGGATGACCATCTTAAAGGAAGAGCCGAGGCCATCAAGCTTAGGTTTGAGATCAAATTCAATCGTGGCGGGATTGTTGTCCGGGATATAGCCCTTGATATGGGCTGCGGTATTTTCGGGATGCTCTCCATTGGTGCTGACCACAAGAGTCGTCAGTTTTGATCGGGCAGTTGAGGCCTTGCTAAAATGGATTCGCAAAATGGTTCGGTTCTTTGAATAACGTCCTGTTTTTTCCAACTTTGGAATCCTATCATAGGTTTGTTCGAGCACAAGGGTTGTGTCTGTGATTTGTGCCCTGATGCTAAAAGCGATCAGTATCAGGGTAAAGCTGAGTAAGTACTTCATGAGGCGGTTTGGTTATAAGGTTACAAATAATGCGTTTTTGATATACTGGAAAGGGAGTACATAACTTCCTTCGTTATCTCCTGAGGTAATAATTCCGATTATTTTTCCATTTGGACTGAGGACGGGCGCGCCACTATCCCCCTCTTTACAGAGCATGCTGACCTGTATTAGTTTGTTGAAGGTATAACTGAACCTGACTGGTCCGTTTTTGAATACAACCTCCGTAACAGGAACATCCAGGTCATTGATGAAGCCAGTTAGTTTACCCGTGACACAGCCAAAGGAGTTGACAGGCATTCCGACATATAGATCCTTCAGGTCTGTTTCTCCGGTAACGAGTGTATCGTTGAAGGTTTGCTGGAGAAGGTCTGTCTGATTGATACGGGCAATTGCGGCGTCTATTCTTGGCGAAAATACCCCGGCAGTTACATTCCCATGCGTGGAAATGCCGGATCTGGAAGCGGGCAGCGTGCTTGCGGGAGCGGAGATCAGCGTATCCGGTCCATAGGTAGCGAGGTCAATCTTAACCGTTCCCTGTTGAAGTACATTGGGATCCAATCGTTCCGGAAAGAGTACGTGGAAACAGGAAAGCAGAAAATACTGATCTGGAAGGTTGCTGAATGTCTGTTTTACCCGCAAGGACACCGTTCCGAAATTGCTGGCATTGTCCCGGGAAACACTTGTGCCCAACTTTACTCCTGTCTTGATGAGGGCTGATTTTTTCGCAGGCGACATCAGTGCGCTTATTTCGCCGGTATCAACAACATCAGTTTGTAAAACTGACCCCCGATACGTAATTGAGGTCGGAATAGTGGCTGTGCTGCTGAGCTGTGCTGGTGCTGGCTTTTGACGAACCTTAAAGATGATCGCTTTTTTTGCTACCGGTGATCCTCCGGTACGTTTAAGTCCCACGGTGCATCCCACAATATTTGGATAGTCAAGTTTCCAGTCCTGATAATGTTCAGCGATCGCGGAACGCATTAAGAGATCTAATTCCTGATCACTCATTGTGCTGGTATTGGCCTGGATCTCCTGACTCTTTTCGGTTGTGAGCATTGCTCTGTAGTTTTTTACCTGTAGCAAAAGGTCGAGGGCATCATGCCAAAACTTAGAACCAAAACTGATGAAAGCTCCGGTCAGTAGGCAGCCAAGAAGCGTGAGTAGTAGTTTTCCGAAAGCTTTCAGACTCCATTCCCAGCTAATCGATGTGCTCTCCAGGTTCCAGGTCAGGTATTTATTTGGGCTGTCTATATGCTGAAGCAGGGTAAACAGATCTGCATGAAAGCATATTGCAATAAGACAGCCGAAGAAGAGGTTGATCTTTAGGACACGAAACTCCCGCTGTTTCTCTTCCTGTGGATCTGTCTTCTTCAAACTGGTATTCCCAAAAGTAAACCATTTCAAAATCGATCCCCGACCTCTTAATCGTTGGCGACTGCCAGAAAGCTTGAGCTTGAAAAAATTAGCGATACGTTCTGATATTAAACTAAGTACAAAGAGTATGGTTATTAGTTTGTATAGATTTTCCATGGTACTTGATTTTTTGCTGTTTTTTCCTTTGAATTGTTGATACTAAGGTAGGGGGCTTGTTGTTCCGGGATGGGGGTGTTTTCACCCAATTGATGTGGGTGTTTAGCCGGGAAATATTTGTGACTGTGGAAAAATATTCAAGTATCCTTGTTTAGGAGGAATGATGATGTTTTGAAGATTAAATTAACTTTAGGTCTAAAACAAAGACCATGAATCTGGAGGTAATCGAAGAGTATAAACAATTGTTCAGAACTGACACCGGTTTGGATGCCGAAGAAAATGCGGCCGACTTCGCAGGATGGCTATTTCTCAGACGGCAAGCCGCAATGATGGAAATCATTCAGGATTTAACGGAAAGGCATCAAAACCAGCCTGCAACAGTGGCGCTGATTAAAAGCATCATGAATCGACTTTTACTTTGTTAACGATATATTTTTGCAATTTGCGCAGGAAAGGACAGACCCCTGGATTTTATGAACACCTACCCAATTGCAGCATATAGCGACCAGATACAGAGAATAAAGAAAAAAATACTTGAAGCCAAAGATGCCGATAAAAATTACATCGCATTTGGAGCAGACCAGCATAAATATCAATTGAACAAGCCGGCAACAGCAGAAAAGATTACAGAGATTGAAAATAAATATTCAATTGAACTGCCAGACTGTTACAAATCATTTGTTTTGACTGTTGGAAATGGTGGTATTGGCTGGCAAGACTCTTCAGCAGGTCCTTTTTTTGGGATTTATCCCTTAGGAGAAAATATGAATGAATTAATTAATGTTGATGCAGAAAAATATTTAAAGAACCGCTGTGTGATCCATCCAAAGATGACCAACGAATTTTGGGAAGCATTATCCCAAAAAATAAATGGTGATGAAACCATGACTGATGAGGAATATGATCATGAACGAGGTAATTTATGGGCTGGAATACTTCCGGTAGGATCGCAGGGTTGCAGCTATTTGCACGGAGTAGTTTTAAACGGGCCGTATAGAGGTCGGGTGGTAAACTTAGATATAGATGGGCAAAAGCCCAACTTTGCTTTTGAGAAAAATTTTCTGGATTGGTATGAAAGGTGGTTAGATGAAGTGATTTCAGGCGAATTAATTGACGGTGGTACCGGATGGTTTGGATATCAAATGGGGGGTACTGAGGAAGAATTGCTGACCATCTTTACATCTTCGACAGATCTCGCGGAAAAGGACGACTGTTTAAATGGCTTGCTGAATAAAAAAAAATTAAAGCACCAAACCTTAAGCCACATTGAAAGATTAATCGATGTTAATCCTGCATACAAAAACAAATTGATTCAAAACATTTGTAAATCTGACTATGAGCGGGCCAAACCACATTTAATGGAATTGCTGAAAACAGACTTGCTTTCTGTCTTCAGTTTCATTTATTGGTATGCAAAGGATCGCGCTAAGGAATGGCTAAAAGTTATTGAAGCGCATATTTTTAGAATTGAAGACGAAGAAACATTCCGGTTTTTTACTTATTTACTAAAAGAGACCAACACGAATTATGGCAGCCTTATTACACCATTTGCCAGTCACCCTATAGACGAAATCAGGCTGCAGTCACTGTATACTTTGGGTCAGTTAAAAAACAAAAAAGATTATATCGAAATATTTATTGAAGGGTTAAGAGACCCGTCAAACCGGGTAATACACGCCTCATTGCAAGCCTTATCAGGGTTAAAAGATAAGCGGTTATTGGCCTCTTATAAAGAGCTCGCTGAAAAGTTTCCGATAGAACAAGACTATATCCTGGCAAACCTTAATCATAGATTAGCTGACTATGGTTTGACCAATAAGACGATTTTAAATCATTTCTGACTTTCTTCATAAGTAGGACCATACAGGCCTGGCACTTTATTTCCCGTTGCCCGCAGGTAAACGATCAATTCGCCACGGTGGTGATAAATATGGTTAAAAAGAAAGCCACGGGTTACCGTGCCTCTGGGCATGGGGCCAAGGAGGATTTGTTCTCCGGCTTTCATCGTCCAGTTGTCTTGTAATTTTTGCTCAGTCAGCGACGCTAAGGCCGTCCTGGCTTTTTCAACATTACGTTCAAAAAGCGAAAGGGTTGCTTGGATGTCATTGGTATCGCCCCGTTCAAGCTGATCAGCCACTATATCATAAACATCTTCAGTCAGTGTGCCGACGTACCAGTAATAAATGGTAGCAATGTGTTGGGCAAGTTCGCCCATCGTCCAGGAAATATCCGAAGGCTTATAAGCAAGGTCTTTTTCCGGAACGGCCTGTAACAATTTCCGCGTGTTATTTACTTCATTTTCGAATTCAGCTGACAGATATTGGAGTATCATAACCAGAGGTGATTTAAAGGTTCATAAATAATAACGGCTATAAAACAACTGCCATCGCCAATAAGTTTTCAGCTGCTGCGCTAATTTGCTTTTTCAGAAAGAAAGGAAGAAGTGGAAAATGCAATGCACTGGTAAATCAGGGGCGACAAATTCAGCTGTGATTGTAAAAAATATTTATGTACGTTTGTTAAGGGGCGATTAAGATGTTGTTATCTAACAGGTAACCACACGTCTCCTAATGATCAAATCTTTTTTTATTTCTTTTAAATTGCTGGGGGGCATTGATTACTGATTATAATGAAAATGTATTCTGAATTTACGGATTCTGAATTGGTCCGTCTTGTAAAAGACAGGAATCATGAGGCTTTTGCAGAGATCTATAATAGGTATGCAGTGCTGATGTTTTATAAAGTAAATCAGATGTTAAGGGACGAAGAGCCATCTAAAGACCTGGTGCAGGATTTATTTGTCGCCCTTTGGGATAAACCGGAACTCATTCAGGAAGACAATAACCTTGCCGGCTACTTATATATAGGCGCCAGAAACCGCGTATTGAAATTCATACAACGCAACAAGCTCAAAAATGACCACATCGCTTCCTTAGCAAAATATGCTTCAGAAATCAGCCTGGAAACGATACAGGATATTGATGAACGCGAGTTGAATATCATTATACAGCGGGAGATTGACAATTTACCGCCTAAAATGAAACTCATATTTGAAATGAGCCGTAAGGACAATCTTTCTCATGCTGAAATTGCTGATAAACTTGGGCTTTCAGACCAGACGGTGAAAAAACAAGTGAACAATGCCCTGAAAATTCTTCGTTCAAAACTAGCTCTTTATGCACCCTTCGGACTGATTATCATTGAACTTTCCAAAAGAAATTAAAATATTTCTTTCTGAAAATCAGTTAATTACATTTATTTTCAAATTTTTATGATTTCCATCTACGCCCTGAGGGCCTTTCATCGCTATTACTTATAAATCAGGAATAAACTGATAAATGCAGATGAATAGGGAACAGGTAATAGAATTGATCAGGAAGTATAATGAGGGCAGTGCCTCAAAAGAAGAAATACGTCTTGTCGAAAACTGGTTTGTGAAGCAATCTGAGCTTCGGCAACGGGAGCCTGAGGATGTTGACTATCTGGATGTAAAACGACAGATGTGGCTAAATATTGATCAGCAAATTGATCGGCCTGTGCTGGAACGCCGTTTAGACATTGCTCCTGCAAGAAGATCAAGGTTAAGATTTAGAATCGTTGCTGCAGCTGCGGTATTCATCATCGCGATCACCGCTGTATTCTTCTATAGCAATTATAAAGATGTTAACGGACCTCAGATCGTAGAAAACGACATTAATCCTGGTAAAAATAAAGCGGTGCTGACTTTAGCCAACGGACAAAAGATCAGTTTAACCGATGCGCTTAACGGAGAGCTGGCACAACAAGCCGGGGTGACCATCAGCAAAACTGCAAACGGACAATTGATTTATCAGGCTGCGCCAAATTCTTCCGGAAAAAACACCGCTGAATACAATACCATTGAAGCGCCTCGCGGCGGACAGTGGCAGGTGATTTTGCCGGATGGTTCGAAAGTCTTTTTAAATGCTTCTTCCAGCTTAAAATATCCGGTCTCTTTTGCCACGAAAGAAAGAAAAGTAGAATTAAAAGGGGAAGCGTATTTTGAAATCAGCCACAATAAAAAATCGCCGTTCCGGGTCATTGCAAAAGGACAGACTGTGGAAGTTTTGGGAACCCATTTTAACATCATGTCTTACGATGATGAAAAAACCGTTAAAACTACCTTGTTATCCGGAAGTGTCAAAGTTTCTTCCAATGGAAGCAATGTTGCGGGAGTCAATGCTGTCGGAATTAAGGCGGCTAAAACTGCTGCCGAATTCCTGATTCTGAAACCGGGTGAGCAATCCCAGGTATCTCCGGGCAATATGAAACTGATTCATGATGTAGACCTGGAAGATGTCCTCGCCTGGAAAAACGGGTATTTCAAATTCAATGAAAACTTAAGGTCCATCATGACCAAGGTTTCCAGGTGGTACGATGTAGAGGTGGTTTATGAAACACAGCCGGATCCTGAATTCAAATTTAAGGGAGAGATTTCCAGGGACAAAAACATCTCTGAATTACTAAATATGCTGGATTATACTGGAAATGTACATTTTAAGATTGAGGGAAGGAGGGTGATCGTTAAAAAATAGATACTATTTAAGCGACGTAATCCTTAAAAAAAGAGGCCAGAAGTGCTCGATACACTCCTGACCGATGCCGGAATACGTTAACAAAAATTTTGAGATCCTATCAACTAAACCAGACAAACAAACTTAGCAAATATTGTGAGTTAAAGCAATGCTATGGTTTCATCAACCGCTAAGAATTTGTCGCAAACCAGATGAAATGTATAAAACCTATACGAACCAACCCGTACTCAAAAAGTATGCGAATAAGATTTTGCTAATGATACGATTCACCACCGTCATTTTAATAGCTACAATTATGCAGGTAAGTGCGAGCAGTTTTGCGCAGCGCATTACCCTGAATACCAAAAATACAGCGTTGGAGCAGGTATTGAAGGACATCCGGCTGCAAAGTGGTTACGACTTCCTTTTTAGCGAAGGACTGATCAGGTCCAGCAAGCCGATTTCCATCTCTGTAAAAAATGCAGCGATAGAGGAGGTGCTGGAAAAGTGTTTCAGCGACCAGCCGATTACTTATAAGATTGAAAATAAAACCGTTTTACTGAAGGCCAAAGCCCCGACGCTTATGGACCGTGTGGCGGCAGTTTTTGCTGTCGGCATAGACGTGCAGGGAAATATCATCAATAAAAAGACCAATGAACCACTGAGTGGGGTTACGCTTAAGGTGAAAAATAAAAGAATCAATGCCGGCTCTAATGCGAAGGGAGAGTTTCATCTGCCAAAGCTGGAAGAGAACAGTGTGATCACCTTCAGTTCTGTTGGATTTGATTCCCTGCAGGTGAGGCTGAGTGAGTTTGAAAAAATGGAGGTCAATACCAGCTCCTTTGTTAAAAATATAAGCGTGGTGAAAACAGCTACCGGCTTTTACCTGACCATTATGATGGAGCCATCGGTATCTTTTCTGGATGAAGTGATGGTGCAGGCCTATGGAACCACAGACCGCAGAAGCAGTACCGGTAACATTGCCAGGATCAGTTCAAAAGAGCTGGAACAACAGCCCTTAATGAATCCCTTGCTGGCTTTGCAGGGTAGAATACCCGGTGTAATCGTTACCTCCACCGCCGGTTATGCCAGCAGTCCGGTGAAAGTAGAAATCAGGGGAAGAAAGACCATTAATTCTGCTTTCGTTTCAGAACCTTTGTATGTGATTGATGGGGTACCTCAAAATACCCTGGACCTGGGCGGAACTTCCAATTATCAGACCGGTTCTCCCGGTGTTGTTCAGGACGGATTTTCTCCTACCGGAGGCCAAAGCCCGATGTTTGGCATCAATAGTAAAGACATAGAGAGTATTGAAATTTTGAAAGATGGTGATGCCACTGCGATTTATGGTTCAAGGGCAGCGAATGGAGTTATTCTGATCACTACAAAAAAAGGCAAGCCAGGCGCTACTAAATTTTCGGCAGCCCTGGAACAGGGATTTTCTGCCATCACCCGCCATTGGGAGGTACTCAATACAGCCGAATACCTGCAACTCAGAAAGGAAGCATTTAAGAATGATAACCTGATTCCAAATCTCGAAAATGCGCCTGATCTGGTATTGTGGGACCAGAATAAATATACAGACTGGCAAAAAGTACTTTTGGGAAATATTGGGAAACAATCCAATGTTTCGCTGAGCCTGAGCGGTGGTGATGTGCAGACTCAGTTCCGCCTCAGTGGCAATTATGTAAAACAGACAGAGATCCTGACCAGTAAAGGAAGCAACCAGGTGGCCGGACTGGCCTTTAACATGGGGCATAAAACTACTGACAGGAAATTTCAGGTAAATTTTGGGGTTATCTATTCTTATACTACGGTCAATACCACCACCATTCCTGCTGCGGTTAATTTGGCGCCCAATGCACCGGATATTTATGGACCTGACGGGCTACTGAATTTTGCGCCATGGAGAGGTCCCGATGGATCAAGTAAGTTCCCCTTCGGCGGACTTGAAGGTCCGTATTATTCTGATACCCATACCTTCACCGGTAACCTGAACCTGAGTTATGAAATATTAAAAGACCTGAATTTTTCTACCAGATTTGGTTACGGCTATACCAATAATGCCACGAAGTATTTCAGTTATATTTATGCGCAGGACCCGATCACTAACCCAACAGGATCTAACCGCTTTGGAAGCACCAACAACCTTAATGTAGTCGTAGAACCACAGCTAAATTATAAACTGAAAATAAGTGAAGGCAATCTGGAGTTATTGTTAGCAGGCTCTTTGCAAAAAAATGTAACCAAAGCCAATTCATTGACGGGCTTTGGTTATGATAGTGATGATTTTATTGAATCCATTAACCTGGCGCCTCAGATTTTCAACCCTACCGGAGAGGTGGGCTACCATAAACTGGCGGCGGTATTTGGCAGGATTAACTACAATTGGAAATCAAAATATATTGTCAATATGAACTGGCGCAGGGACGGATCTTCCCGCTTTGGACCTGGCAACCGCTACGGTGATTTTGGCTCTGTTGCAGGTGCATGGATTTTAACGGAAGAAGCGCCGATCAAAAAAGCCCTTCCTTCATTTATCAGTTTCTTAAAGTTGCGGGGAAGTTATGCCTTGACGGGTGGCGATGCGGTAGGTGATTATAAATACCTGGCACAATGGGCTAAAAATAAGCCATATAGCGATCCATTGCCCGACTATGATGGCACTGCTCCTTTAATCAGTTTACTGGCGGTAAATCCAAATTACAAATGGCAGGTGAATAAAAAACTGGAAACTGCCATACAAATTGGTTTTTTAGACAACCGGATCAATGCTCAGTTTGCGATATACCGCGAAAGGTGTGGCAATCAGCTGACGGATTTCCCTACGCCGGTATATACTGGTTTTCCTACGGTAATGGCCAACTGGCCTGCAGTAGTAGACAATAAAGGCTGGGACATTACCATCAATGCGGATGTGATGAATACGGATAAATTTAACTGGACGGTATCGCTTTTTGGTTCCAGAAACAAGAATATATTGGTCTCGTATCCTGACCTCGCACATTCCCCGTATGTGAACACGCATCAAGTGGGTAAATCTATCAATACCCAATATCTTTTTCATTATTTAGGCGTAGATCCGCTGACTGGATTTTACAAGATGGAAGATTACAATGGAGATGGTGTTGTTGGTCAGAATAGCGGCCGCGCCGGCGGTGGTGACCAATATATTGCATTAGATCTTTCTCCAAGATTTACCGGAGGGTTGACTAATGTGTTGACCTACAAGGGGCTCAGCCTGAGTACATCTTTCAATTACAATAACTTTATCGGGGCTGATCCCAATTTTAGCTCAGATGTCTATCCGGGTGCCCCGGGAAATTTGCCAAAAAACGTGATCGGAAATTACTGGAAAGCCCCGGGTGATCATGCCTTATATCCAAAGCCAACTACTAAATTCAATGATGGAACCCAGCTGTTTTTTAATTCTGATGGGAGGTATAGAACGGTTTCTTATCTCCGCCTGTCTAACGCGGCACTTTCTTATGAGCTGGATCAGAAATGGGCAAAGAAATTGGGCGCAGGGTCGCTGAGGGTATATGTAAATGCTCAGAATGTATTTGTGATCAGCAATGTTAAAGGGCTCGATCCTGATATTCAGCAATTTGGGGCGCTTCCACCCGCCAAAATCTATTTGTGTGGCCTTTCGGTAAATTTTTAATTCCTAACGAGATGATGATGAAAAGAAATTTAAACAGATATAGCTTTATGGTGGTATGCATCCTGATGTTTTCTTCCTGTAAAGACTTGATTGACATTCCTGATCCAATCAATACCACTACTACGGACAAGGTTTTTGATAATGATAACCAGGCAAATTCTGCTATGGCTGGTGCCTATTCGCAATTGATCAATGAGCAGGTACTAAATTTTGGAAATGGGGCAACGACGACCTTATGCAGCCAGTCGGCCGACGAGTTGAATGTCTCTGGCGTAAACATTAACGCAGTGTATGCGAATAAATTGATCTCGTCAGAGCAGGCGACATCCAATATCTGGACTACTGCCTATAAGAATATTTATAATGCCAACGCCGTTATTGAGGGAATTGCAGCTTCTACTTCTTTAAAGCTCCACAAGGAGGTCAGAATTAAGCTCACTGCCGAAGCTAAGTTCATGAGGGCTTATACCTATTTCTACCTGGTTAACTTTTTTGGAGATGTACCATTGGTACTGACCGATGATTTTAATAAGACGGTTAAAATGAGTCGTACGCCAAAGGCGGAAGTCTATGCACAGGTGTTAAAGGATTTGCAGGATGCCAAATCAGATCTTGCCGCAGATTTTTCCGGATCAAAAACCGGAGAACGCATCCGTCCGAACAAATGGGCGGCAACGGCCATGCTGGCCAGGGTCTATCTTTTTATGGGCGATTATACCAATGCCGTTGCCGCTGCAACAGAAGTGATTGATCAAAGTGGGTTATTTAAATTGAAGGGGGATTTAAATGAGGTGTTTTTAAAGAATAATGAAGAGGCCATCTGGCAAATGCAGCACAGTAACCTGACACTCGTACGTGGGAACGCCACACCCGAAGGTTATGTGATCAAGCCTTATCTGTCGGATATAGTGAATGAGTATTTTGGTGTTCGTCTTGCGGACGACCTTATTCAGAAATTTGAAAACAACGATAAGAGAAAGTCTTCCTGGCTGATGCCGGTGACTAAAGCCGGGGAAATCAATTATTTTGTCTATAAATACAAAATAGGGATAGGAAATTCGTCCATCGGAGGTCCGGTTACAGAGTACTACACGATGCTGAGACTGGCAGAACAATACCTGATCAGAGCAGAAGCTTTAACATTGGGCAGTCAGCAATTGGATCTTGCGGTTGCCGATCTGAATGTAATCCGCCGTCGTGCGGGTATTGATGAACTCCCTGCAGGACTTTCCAAAGAAACAGTAATCGCTGCGATTGAGAAAGAAAGAAGAACAGAGTTTTTTTCTGAATGGGGCCACCGTTGGTTAGACCTGAAAAGGACCGGAAGGGCACACGATGTGCTTTCTGTAATTCCTGTTAAACAGCCCTGGGCAGGAGATTACCAGCTGCTGTATCCAATCCCTTTAACGGAGATACGGACAAATAATAAACTGATTCAAAATCCTGGTTACTAATCCCCTAAACTGAACGACATGAAAACTTATAAACTGAACATTATATTATCAATCAGCTTATTGTGCTTTGCTTTTGTTTCCTGTAAAAAAACTGAACAAGTACCTGTGATTAGTCACCTGTCGCTATTTAATGCGATGCCTGGAGATACGAAGTTGTTGACTAGTTTTAGAGGAACCAAACCTTTGGATCGTTATTATGACGGACTGCTTTTTTATTATGCTGTTTTTAGTGGATTGAATAAATACGCGATTACTAAAGAAGAACAGCCCTTAGCAATGTACCGCTATCCGGATACATTGCCAACGAGTAAGCCGCTATACGACCTGAACCTTAAATTAAAACAAGGGAGCATCAACAGGTTATACTTTATGGGAACGGTTGAGCATCCTGATTACCTGCTTTCTACTTTTGTTCCTCCTGCTTACAATGTCGCCGACAGCACATTCGGTATTAAATTTCTGAACCTGTCTTATCAAAGCAAACCTATAAATGTTTACCTGGTTAGCAATGGGGAACGTAAAGAAGTAGAAGGGCTGGCGTACAAAGGGGAGACGGAATATAAGCGCTACGCTGCAGCCTTAAAAACCGGAGAATATACTTTTGAATTCCGGGATCAGGAAACACAAAAACTCCTTGCAAGTTATACCACAAATGGGGTAGGCTTTGCCAAGGATAATTTATGGCGTTTCCGGAATTTCACCCTGGCCCTGATCGGTTTACCCGGTGAAACTGCTGAAGTATTAAAACAAAAACCTTTTTTGTTAGACGACTATTAATCAAAAGCAGGCTTTTTTAAGCCTGCTCTCCAATAAATCTTCTTAATCCAAATTTAACTACTATGGAACCAATCGTTCGTATTAGCGGTCTGTCGCACCGTTATAGTACCAGCTGGGCTATTCGTGACATCAATATAGAGATCCCAAGGAGTGGGATTGTAGGACTGCTAGGCTCCAATGGGGCTGGAAAATCCACAACCATGAACATCCTTTGTGGCGTCCTATCGCAAACCGCCGGGGAAGTGATCATTAATGGCATCGACCTGAGTAAGGAGCCCGAACGGGCCAAACAAGAGATCGGGTTTTTGCCTCAGACCCCGCCATTGTACATGGATTTAACGGTAGATGAGTACCTGAGGCATTGTGGAATTCTGCGTTCGATAGACACTAAACAACTGAAATCTGCCATGGAAGAAGTGAAAGAACGCTGTGGATTGACACATATCAATAAGCGGCTGATCAAGAACTTATCCGGTGGGTATAAGCAAAGGGTGGGAATTGCCCAGGCCATTATTCACCATCCAAAATTAGTGGTGTTTGATGAGCCGACCAATGGCCTCGATCCCAACCAGATCATCGAAGTTCGCGGCCTGATTAAAGACATTGCTGCAGAGCGGGCGGTGATCCTTTCTACCCACGTCCTTACCGAAGTTCAATACCTGTGTAAGCAGATCGTGATGATCGAAAGCGGACGCATCGTTTTTTCGGATACGATGGAAGCTTTTGACAATTATGTGGCACCGCATAGTATGGTGGTGCTGATGGAAAATGCACCTGCGGAGGATCGTCTGATGGCCATAGAAGGCATTACAAGAGTGGAATACCTGACGGAAAAGCAACTGAGGCTCTATTTTAACGGCGACCGCAGTATTTCTGAAACCCTGGTGCTGGAAAGCGCAAAGCAAGGATGGCGCTTGCGTGAGCTGAGTATGGAAAAAAGCTCATTAGATGAAACTTTTGCCCAATTGTCCAGGATCTCGAGCTAAGCATCATCACACAAATGAAGCCGTAACTAATAAATATATTCGAATGAAAAAAATAATACAAATAGCCAGACTGGAACTCAGCCTGCTATTTTATTCCCCTATAGCCTGGTTGCTGATCATGATCTTGTTTCTGAAAATGAGTTTTGATCTGATCCCTGCTATAGATGAAATACAACATATACAGCAATATGTTCCTGCTTTTTCTTTTTTAACAGACAAATTGTTTACCACGAGCCTGAGGTTAGGTAATCTTCCCCTTGGGATCTTTTTTGGAATTCTTTCCAGCTTGTTTCTGTATACTCCTTTGGTTACCATGGGAATCATCAGCCGGGAAACCAGCAGCGGAAGCATTAAATTGTTGTACTCTTCTCCTGTAAAACTGAGTCAGATCGTTTATGGCAAGTTCCTCGCCATGCTGCTCTATAATTTGGTGATCATCGCGTTGATGTGCCTCTTTCTGCTGATCGGTTTCGCATGTATAGATAATTTTGATTTTCCGCATCCTCTTGTGGCATTGCTTGTGGCGTATTTACTCTTAAATACTTATGCGGCAATCGGGATCTTTATGTCCAGCCTCACTACGTATCAGGTGGTTGCGGCGATCTGTACTTTTGCGGTACTCGCTTTCATGAACTATATCGGGAATTTCGGACAAGGTCTTGATTTTGTGCGCGACCTGACCTATAGTCTTTCCATGCCCAGCAGGGCAGAGCGCATGGTGGCAGGACTGCTAAACAGTCGTGATGTGATCTATTACTTCGTGGTTACGGGAATTTTCCTTGGTTTTACGATTGCCAAACTACAGCTGGCCAGGGTAAGCAGACCCTTTATTTATCATGCGGGTAGGTATTTGCTGGTGCTGAGTATTGGATTGGGGGTGGCCTATCTGAGTTCCCGGCAGCCGGTAATTGGCTATTATGATGCCACATTTACCAAGGCCAATACGATTGTTAAAGCAACTCAGGAAGTCTTAAAAAAGATGGGTGATGAGCCGCTTGAGGTAACTGCTTATATCAATGGATTACATGGTTCCTATAGTTTTGGCGCTCCTGTTGGACGTATTCCAGCTACTGCCCGATGGGAACCTTATTTGCGCTTTAAGTCTAATCTTAATTTGAAATGGGTCTATTATTACGATTACAGAGACCCTCAGTTCTATGTCATGAATCAAGGGAAAAGCCTAAAAAACCTGTTTGCAGAACAGGCAAAGGCTGCTGACGTTGATACGGCCGGATTTTTAAGTCCGGAACAGATCCGTAAAGAAGTAGACCTGCGCGGGGAGAACGACCGCCTGGTATTTCAGCTGAAGTATAAAGGTAAAACCACTTTTCTAAGGACTTTTGATGATGCTTCTTTCTGGCCTGATGAGCCGGAGATCGCGGCAGCCTTGAAACGCCTCATTGTGACGCCGCCAAAGGTTGTTTTCGCTACAGATGGTTATCAGCGGAGCGTGGATAAGGCGGGCGACAGAGATTATAAAATGTTGGTTAACAATAAGTTTTCCCGGAATTCGATGATCAATATGGGCTTTGATATCGACAGCGTTTCCTTAGAGAATGAACAGATTCCGGCGGGCATTTCCGCATTGGTGATTGGTGATCCCAGAGTTCAGCTTAGCCCGTCTGCATTGGCCAAACTTCAGAAATATGTTGCTGAAGGTGGCAACCTGATGATTGCTGGCGAGCCGGGTAAACAAGCCATTGTTAATCCATTACTGGATTCCCTGGGGGTAAAAATGCGTAGTGGGACGCTGGTGCAAAAAAGCAGTGATTTCTCTTACGGATTGGTTACGCCAACCTTAGCTGCTGCAGCAGTGGTCATGAGTCCGGCCCTTGAAAAGGCTTATAAAGAAAAATCCAAAATCTCGATGCCAGGTGCAGCTGCGCTGAGTTATGATAGTAAAGGACCATTTGCGATCCAACCGCTGTTAATGACGAATGAAAAGACCGCCTGGATCAAAAAAGGACAATTTGTACTGGATTCTGCCGCTTTGGTGTTTGATGCCAAGATGGGTGACGAGCGGGGAGCTTTTCCTTCCTCTTTGATGCTGAGCAGGAAATTGAAGAACAAGGAACAACGGATTGTGGTAACCGGTGATGCCGATTTCTTTAGCAATAAAGAGCTGGCAAGGAGTAATATAGAGGTCATGAACGGCTCTTTTGCCATTAGTGTTTTTGGCTGGTTTGCTGATGGGGTATTTCCTGTAGACATGACCCGCCCGCCATCGAGAGATAATAAACTGCTGCTGACCAAAGCAGGGGTGAGCACTTTAGAGATATTGTATTATGGGCTGATTCCCGGCACCATATTCCTATTGGGAATGGTGTTGCTGATTCGCAGAAAACGTAAATAAAATGAGCTTTATAACTGATAAACAAACGATCGATGATTTGAATATCTTCTCCAGATCGGGGAGCGATTCCATCTACTATATTTTTAATAAAACCTATACCCAGGGTGGCGCTACGCTACTGGAAGACCTGTTTCGCAATCCGCTTTCAGACGAACAACTGATCAATGAAAGGGTAGCGATATTGCGGTATTTTCAGGAAAGCAAATCTGCTTTCCCATTACAGGGAAACCGTTTTGAAGAAGCGGAAAGATACCTGGGCAATACCGATCCCCGCAGTCGCCTTTCCAATCAGGGCTTTAGCATGGCCGACTTTAAAGCTGCCGGTGAGAGTGTGATCGCATTGACCGGGATCTTACAGGGATTGAAAAGGTTTATGCTGGAGATTCAGCCAAAAGTAGGAGCGAATCCTTATGGCAAAGAAGTAGAAAAGGTACTGGCACTGGTTAATTCCAGGGAGCTGGAAATCATCTTTGCAGAGCATGGAAAAGGAAAGATCTCTTCCGGTAAGATTGTAGAGTACGACAATATTTTGCGCTTTCAGCAACGTCCGCTGATGGAAAAGATCCTGCAGCACATTTACTACCTGGATGTCTACATTTCCATCGCCAGGGTAGCGGAAGAACGTGGATATCAATTTGCTACTGCTTTAAAACGCGATGCCAACCGCTTAAAGCTGCAGGGCGTGCGCCATCCCTTGCTGAACAAACCGGTTACCAATTCTTTGGAGATGAACCCGGACAGCAATATTGTGTTCCTGACCGGGGCCAATATGGCGGGGAAATCGACCTTTATGAAATCACTGAGCATTGCCATGTACCTGGCGCACCTGGGCTTCCCGGTTGCGGCAAAACAAATGGAATTCTCTGTTTGTGATGGCATGTATACGACCATTAACCTGCCAGATAACCTGGCCATGGGCGCCAGTCATTTTTATGCGGAGGTCCTAAGGGTCAAAAAAGTAGCTGTTGAACTTGGTGCCGGAAAAAACCTGTTTGTCGTTTTTGATGAGCTGTTCCGTGGTACCAATGTGAAGGATGCTTATGAAGGCACCATTGCGATCATGGAAGCTTTTGCCAGTAAGCCGCATTCTTTATTTGTGATCTCTACCCACATTATGGAAGCAGGAGAAGTGTTGCAAAAGAAATGCAGCAATATGATTTTCCGCTATCTGCCTACCCGCATGGAGAATGGTAAACCGGTGTATACTTATACACTGACGGAAGGGATTACCGACGACAGGCATGGGATGATCATCATCAACAATGAAGGGGTTCTGGAGCTGATCAGCGATAAAAAAGAAGCAAAAAAAGCACAGCACAACCTGACTGCAGATAAGCAAACGATCGAAGATCTGAATTTGCAGGGCAAGTTTAAACAACAATCTATTTACAGTCTGTTCAACCGCCTGCAAACCAGGGGTGGAGAGAAACTGCTGGAAAGTATGTTTGCCCATCCCTTGAATCAGCCGGAGCTGATCAATAAACGCAGTGCCTTATTCGCGTTTTTTCAGCAGCACAGGGTGATTTTTCCGGTGATCCGCTCACAGGTAGAGTCTATGGAAGATTACCTCTCCGGCGGAGCGGGCGCAGCACTGCCAAGCGTGGCTTGGGGAATATTCCTGAAAAAAATCCAGCAAACACTCTTCCATAGTGCAGAATTGCTGCAATTGCAGGCCGGACAATCGGTGACGATTGAAGTGCTGCAGGCTTTCCAGGTATTCTTTTCAGAACTAAAAATCAAAACCGGTATTGCTGTGTATCAGGCAGAGCTGGATCTTGCAGAAAAGATCCTGCAGGATTCCAGGTTGCAAGGCATCTTGAATGCAGGAGAGGAGCAACCTTCCTTAACGCAGCTGATCAGGAATGACTATGTGATTCGCCATGCGATGATGAACCAGATGGAAAGCTTGCTGAAACTGATCTATGAGCTCGATGTTTTTGTAGGCGTAGCAGCGGTTGCCGCAGAACAGGACTTTGTGTATGCAAAGGCATTGCCTGCGGAAGAAATGGTATTGCGTATGGATGGTTTCCGCCATCCAGGATTAAGAAATGGGGTGGCAAATGACCTGCACTTAACCAGAGATAGGAACGTATTGTTCTTAACCGGTGCCAACATGGCCGGTAAATCCACTTTTATGAAGTCGATGGGTATTGCGGTTTACCTCGCCCATATGGGCTTCCCGATAGCGGCTAAACAGATGGAGTTTTCGGTTAAAGATGGTTTGTTCTCCTCGATCAACGTTTCTGATAACCTGGATATGGGCTACAGTCATTTTTATGCAGAGGTATTGCGGACCAAAACCGTAGCCAAAGCGGTTAGTGAGTCCCTGGACCTATACGTATTATTTGATGAGTTGTTTAAAGGTACAAACGTAAAGGATGCTTACGATGCCACGCTGGCGGTTACGAAAGCCTTTGCAGAAAACAGGAACAGCTTCTTTGTGGTCTCCACACATATTATTGAAGTGGGTGCAGCTTTAGGCAAAATATGCGATAACCTGCAGTTCTCCTTCCTGCCAACGGTGATGAAAGATGGGGTGCCAACCTATCCATATACACTGGCTTCGGGTATCACGACCGACAGGCAGGGAATGATCATCATTGAAAATGAAAAGATCGTCGACATCATTAAAGCAAACGATCCGGTAAGTCATAAACCATTATTATCACGATAACATGTTCATTAAATATAAATCTTTAAGTCTTTTACTTTTAGCTGCCCTTTGTATTCCTTTGGCCTGTAAAACAAGCCTGGATACACAGCCATTGCAGCTGGATCCGGAAGTAAGAATGGGTAAGCTGCCAAATGGCTTTACCTATTATATCCGCAAAAATAAAACACCCGAAAAGCGGGTGATGATGTACCTGGCCAGTAAAGTGGGCTCCATTCTGGAAACAGATCAGCAAAGAGGCGTAGCCCATTTTGTAGAGCACATGAGCTTTAACGGAACCAAACATTTTCCTAAAAAGGAGCTTTCTGATTACCTGGAAAAGTCGGGAGTACGTTTTGGGGCAGACATCAATGCCAATACCGGTCTGGATGAAACTGTTTACCAGCTTCCATTGCCTTCGGACAATCCGGAACTGCTGGCCAATGGCCTGCAGATTATGCGCGACTGGGCGCAGGATGCCAATATTGAAGCAGCGGATGTAGAGCGCGAACGTCACGTGATCCTGGAAGAGAAACGTTTCCGTCAGGGACTTACACAGCGTTTACAGGAAAAAAGTATTCCCTTTTATACCAATAACTCCCGTTATGGTTCGCGTTTCCCCATCGGAACGGAAGAAGTTTTGTTAAAGGTGACCCCGGAAGAAATCCGCAGTTTTTATAAAGATTGGTACCGCCCGGATCTGCAGGCCGTATTGGTAGTTGGAGATGTAGATGTAGACCAGATGGAGAAAGACATCAAGGCAAAATTTTCAGACCTGCGCAATCCTGAAAAGGAAAAAGAGCGACCGGTTTATCGGGCAACGCTGACCGGTAAGAACCAGTATATGCAGTTCATAGATGAAGAATTGGGTGGTATTTCCATGGAGATCACGAAGAAAGAGCTGGCTGATACCATCATCACCGCTGCAGATTACAGAACCAGTCTGCTCAAAAAATTGCTGGCAGAGCTGGTCAGTATCCGGTTTAGAAGATTACCGATTGTTGGTTTTAATCAATTGACAGGCGGATTGAACTCTTTTTCTGTAAACCTGACCACCAAACCCGCGGAGACAGAACAAGGATTGAAAAGTATATGGCTGGAACTTCGCCGAATGGAGGAGCAGGGCTTTACCAAATCAGAACTGGAAAGGGTTAAAAAAGCCCATCAGTATCAGACGGAGGAAGCTTTGAAAGAAAAAGACAAGACTGCTTCGGAAGTACTGATCCGGCCGTATCTGCAGCATTTCTTAACCGGTAATGTGGCACCTGGCATCATTAAAGAAGCCGAGCTGACCACCTCATTGCTTCCTGACGTGACATTGGATGAAATCAATGCGCTGATGAAGAATTACATGAAAGCTACCGATCGCGACATCATTGTGAAATCTTCGGAGTACAATAAGGCGTTTCTTCCGGATGAAGCAACCGTGTTGAAATGGATAGAAAGTGTGTATACCCAAAGTCTGCCTCCTTTTGAAGAGGACAACCTGGACCTTCCGCTGCTTAAAAACGAGCCTGCTCCGGGAAAGATCAACACTGTTGAAACGGTTAAACAAGTTGACCTTCAAAAGATCACGCTGAGTAATGGCCTGACGGTGTTATTGAAAAAAACAGATTTCCAGAACGATCAGATCCTGATCAAGGGACTTGCAGAAGGAGGGACCTCTTTATACAGTGATGCAGATTTCGAAAGTGCCCTTAATGCCGCGAGTATCGTTGCTGCTGCCGGTGCAGGGAATTATGATGCACTGCAGCTCGGTAAATTTATGACCGGAAGAAAGGTTCAGCTGAGTCCTTTTATCGTTGATCAGTACCAGGGATTCAATGGCAGCACGACAAAAGAAGACCTCCCGGCTGCACTGGAATTGCTGCATGCTTATTTTACGGAACCCCGTAAGGATGAAGAATCCTATCAGACGCTTTTGGGAAGAACCAAAGAGCAGCTGATGAATAAAGAAGATGGGCGAAGTCAGGTTTTTATGGATACGGTAGGCCTGGTGTTAGGGAATTATCATGTGCGCAAAAAACCACAAAGCATCAGTCGCCTGGATGGAATTAAACTGGACAGGGCTATTGAGATCTATAAAGAACGTTTTGCCGATGCATCGGCTTTCACTTTCTTATTTGTAGGAAATATAGAAGAGGCCAGGATTAAACCTTTACTGGAAAAATATCTGGGATCACTGCCTTCGAAAAGGAAGAACGAAACCATCCGGGATCTTGGAATTAACGTTCCTTCTGGTCGCATTTCAAAAACCGTGTATAAAGGGACAGAACAGAAATCAAGCGTAGTGCTGGCTTATTCCGGTGCTTTCGATTACAATTTTGAGAATACCATTAAGATGAATGCCATTGCAGATGCGCTAAAAATCAGCCTCACCCAGCGTCTTCGTGATCAGGAAGGAGGGACCTATACGCCGAATGTGCAGATGAACTTGTCTAAATATCCGAAAACCAGGTTTGCCATGCTCGTTTCTTTTGACTGTGCCCCTAAGAATGTGGAATCGCTGATTGCTTCGGTACAGGATGAGCTCCGCAAAATGAAAACATCAGGACCTTCTGCGGAAAACCTGCAGAAATTTAAGGCTGTGCGTAAAGTCGGACTGGAAACAGGCGCCAGGAACAATGAGTTCTGGCTGGATTACCTGGCTTCTCAGGTGATGAATAAGGAGCCTTTAACCCAGTTTTTTGAGTATGATGCGGCCTTAAACGGCATTACCATAAAATCAGTTCAGCAAGCTGCGGCGACTTACATTCAGGATAAGAACTACGTAAAACTGGTTCTGATGCCGGAAAAAACTAACCCTTGATTATAGAAAATATGAAGAAAATCATACAGATAGCCAGGCTGGAACTTAGCCTGCTATTTTATTCGCCGATTGCCTGGTTAATGTTGCTCATCCTGTTTGTACAGATGAGTATGGGCTTTACCCCAAAATTACCTGATTTAGCCCGTGGGCGAGAATTTATGGGTCTGACGGAGCGTCTATATATGAGTATAGATTATGGGGGTGTCCTGAGTGCTATTCTGGATAAACTGTACCTCTATATTCCTTTGATCACGATGGGGATCATCAGCAGGGAAACCAGTAGCGGAAGTATCAAATTACTGTATTCTTCTCCGGTAAAACTAAGCCAGGTGATTTACGGGAAATTTACAGCTATGCTCGTTTATAACCTGATGATCATCGGGGTGATCGCGCTGTTTGTAATGATTGGCGCTGTTTATATCCCGCATTTTGATTATCCACATGTTTTAGTGGCACTATTGGCCATTTATTTAATGCTCAATGCTTTTGCGGCCATTGGGATTTTTGTATCCAGCTTAACTACTTATCAGGCCGTTGCCGCCATCAGTACTTTTGTGGCACTGGGTTTTATGAATTATATCGGTACCGTTGGACAAGGGGTTGATTTTGTGCGCGACCTGACCCATAGCTTGTCTATGCCCGACCGGACCGCACGTATGATGGCCGGATTACTGAACAGTCGTGATGTGATTTACTACCTCGTGATTTCCGGGATGTTCCTGGCTTTCACGATTACCAAGCTGGAATTAGAAAGGCTATCGAAAACCGTAATGCAACAAGTGATGCGATATGGCCTGATTGTATTGACCGGCTTAGCGATCACCTATGTGACTTCCCGTCAGCAGATGATTGGTTATTACGATGCTACGGCTACCAAGCAGAATACCATCAGCAAAAATACACAGGAAATCCTCAAAAAGATGGGTGATGAGCCTGTAGAGGTGACCCAATATATCAATGGTCTGGAAGATTCCTATAATAAAGCTACACCGAAACAGCGGATCGAGGACATTGCCCGTTGGGAGCCTTACCTGCGTTTCAAACCAAATATTAAGCTAAAATGGGTATACTATTACGACAGCATACCAGGGATTACGGAGCAATTGAAAAAACAGAAGGTCACTTTTAATTATTATGTGATGTTCATGTCGAACCTGATGAAACTCGACCTCCGTAAGTTTCTGACACCTGCAGAAATCAAGAAGAAGATCAACCTGGAAGGGGAAAACGCACGGGTGGTGATGCATTTGAAATATAAAGGTAAAACGACATTTTTAAGGACATTTTCTCCGGATAGTCATTTCTGGCCTAAAGAGGCGGAGACCGGAGCAGCATTAAAACGCCTGATCGTGAATGCGCCTAAAATTGTTTTTGCAACCGATGGCTATCAGCGCGGGATGGACAAAATAGGGGATAGAGATTATAAAACTTTAACCAATACCAAGCTGAGCAGGGGATCCATGATCAACCAGGGATTTGATGTAGACAGTGTTTCTTTGGAAAATGGGGAGATCCCTGCAGGTATCGCGGCATTGGTGATTGCTGATCCTAAAGTGGCATTTGGTCCGGCTGCCCTCAGTAAGCTGCGGAAATATATCGGTCAGGGTGGAAACCTGATGATTGCAGGGGAGCCGGGTAAGCAGGGCGTCATCAATCCATTGCTGGATTCCCTTGGGGTAAAAATGCTGGACGGAACACTTGTTCAGGAGAGCAAAGATTATTCGAATGACCTGGTGGTTCCAAATTTAGCGGCAGGAGCAGTGGCGATGACTCCGGAATTGCAACCTTATTACCTGCGTAAATGGGTGGTTTCCATGCCTGGAGCAGCGGCTTTAAGCTATGATCCTAATGGTCCTTTTGTTGTACATCCTTTATTAACGACCAATGCGGAAAGCAGCTGGTTGAAAAATGGAAAACTGGTGCTGGATTCGGCAGCAGCAATATTTGATGCTAAAGCCGGCGATCAGCGGGGAAGTTTTCCGACCGCATTGATGTTGTCCAGAAACCGGAACCATAAAGAACAAAGGATCATGGTGTCTGGTGATGCCGACTTTTTGAGCAACGCGGAGTTGTCGCGCATGAACATGCAAACCATTAACGGAGGTTTTGCTTTAGGGGTGTTCAAATGGTTTGCCTATGGGGAATTTCCGATAGATACGAGCAGGCCGGAAACTAAAGACAATGTGACTACGCTGACCAAGACCAGCGCAAAGACATTACAGGTATTTTATTATGGGATCATCCCCGGGGCCATCTTCCTGCTTGGATTGGTGATCCTGATTCGCAGAAAACGTAAATAATATAGAAAACCTAAATCACTCAGAAAAATAAGTAATTATGAATCAAACTTTTGAGCATATCATTTTGGCATTTCTCCTCACGATAGGTCGTTATTTTTTTATTGCAGGTATCTTTTTTTTAGTTTTTTACCTGCTTTTCCCCAAGAGCTTGCTGCGAAATAAAATTCAAGGCAAGCTGGCGGGAACGGCCGATTTCCTGCGCGAGATCCTGCATTCTTCCGTGTCCAGTATGGTGCTGGCCGTGATGGCATTAATGGCCCTGTCTGAAAACATACGGGGATATACGTTTATCTATACCGATTTGCATGCCTATCCGCTCTGGTGGATTCCGGTCAGTTTATTACTCACCTTAATCGTGCACGACACTTATTTTTACTGGATGCACCGGATATTGCACCATAAAAAGCTGTTTAAGGCGACACACCTGGTACACCATCAATCTACCAATCCTTCGCCATGGGCTGCTTATTCCTTTCATTTTTTTGAAGCGATAGCGGAAGGAGGAGTGATGATCGTATTGGTCTTTGCGATGCCTTTGCATCCTTTAACATTGATGCTGTTTGCCTTTTCTTCTTTTGTGATCAATGTTTACGGACACCTTGGTTATGAAATTATGCCAAGAGGATTCCGGAATACTTTCCTTTTCGAAATCATCAATACTTCTACTTTTCATAACCTGCACCACCAGAAGTTTAAAGGAAATTATGGATTGTATTTAAGGGTATGGGACAGGTTGATGAAAACAGAACATCCGGATTATGTGAAAGATTATGACCGCATACAGGAGCAGCGATTTGGGAATTTACAAAACGATACCCTTGTTAAAGCAAAATAATGCATTAAATAGCATAATGCATTAAATGCTTTATTAGTTAGCGTAGCATAAAGCACATTGTGTAGTAAAAATCAAAGCCGCACTCAGATCTTAAATGCGGCTTTGATTTTTTATGATGATCAGGCTATGACAGCCGGTTATGGCTTATCTGCCGAAAACACGGGGAAAGCGACGGCGGTTTTCGTCGATAAAAACGGCGAGCTGGTAATTCTCCTCCGAATCGATCGGCAGATTTTCGATTTCCTCGATGCCACAGGCATAAGGCTTTTTACCCACTTTACGATTGCCTCCGGCGAGGAAGGTCTTGCGGTTAAACACATGCAGGATGCCGTCTTCTACAAAGGTATTTGGCCGGTCTTCGCGGATGAAGTCCGTATCACTGTCATAATATCTGCGGTTCAACGTCTTGATGCTGAAGACTGAATCGTAGGGGCGATCTTCCGGATTAACCACATACTTGTCGTAGGTTTCGATCACATAGTCGATCGTTTCTTGTTTCAGGAAAGGGAAAATCGGTCCGAGCTGCAGGAAATGTTCTCCCTCCACATGTTCGAGCAGCGCTGCGGTCATCCGGTCGGAAGTCAGTTCCAGTTCGATCTCCTGAGGTTCTGCCTGGTAGAGGTTCATCACTTTTACTTTTCCGGAGCGGGAGTAGTCGCTTTTAATTCTGCTGGAATCGGTGTTGACAATGATCTTACTAACCTGTGGGATAGCCTCGAGCTTATCAATCATCACACTGTATAGCGAGCTGCGGGAGATGTGTTGGAAATGTCTGTCGGGAAAAAAGTACCCGGCCTCTTCCGGGATTGAAATGAGTGCCGTCAATGAAAAGTTATCCATCGTTTGAGAGTTGGTTGGTTTATAAGGCTAATGTACGAATCGCAGGGCGCTGTTGCTTACCCGATCGAAAAAAAGACCATTTTTACCATCGATGAAGGTGCTGACTACACCTTTAATAGCTCCTTTAGTGCTTCATCTTCATCGCTTAGCATGTCGTACACTGTATCTCCATCAACATTCGGTATATTTTTATCTGCACCGGATTGAATCAAGAGTTTGACGCATTCCAGACTGTCGTTCAAACCTTTTGAGCCTCCACTCTTTAAACCATGAATTGCCCAGAAGAGTGGACTGGCTTTAAAATCTATACATCTTTGATTAATTGCTGCGCCTCTTGCGATGAGTTGCTCAACAACTTCGCTTCTTCCACACCAACAAGCCCAATGCAATGCGGTTCCTCCATGACAACCTGCATGATGGATGTTGGCGCCCTGTTCCATATAAAAGATGGCAACTTTATCCGCATTCAGGCTCGATGCAGCCGTAAGTGGGGAATCGCTTTTTTCTGCTAATTCGCCGCCATTGATATTGGCGCCATATTTAAGAAAGATCTTTGCCATCTGAATGGCCTCTTCTTCAGTACAGGTTCCGGAAAATACACCATCGCATATCCGGTGCAACGGATGTGCTTTTGTTATGTTTTGGTCGTCATATCGAATTCCCTCATTAGCGAGGCCTGGTTGATTGACCAGCGCGGCTTCTATGTCTTTATAGGCTTTCGCATCGATCAGTTTTTTCATTTTTTGTTCTTCAGTTTCCATATTGCCCGGGTATTGTCCTATACATTCTTGTTAATAGCAGCAGTGCTGGTCAGGTCCTGCTTCTTGCGTAATCGGCTTCTGGCGGCAACACATGGCGGTTGTTTTTTATTTTAAATATGCAAAATTATACTTTCAACTGCTTATACTTAAGTTTTTTAAGTAATCATTTTATCCTGGTTTTGATGCTGAGTTTGGTGATCCTGCCAGCATTCATACCTGAGGTCTTTAAACTCGAATCACCGAAACACTCCGCTTGTCCTGCTGATTCCATCTTTCTGCAAAGGTAGGGTGTAACAAATCTTGGCGCTAAGCTTCTAAATCAGGTTATGGAAAAATTGAGTTCAGGTGAGTTCTTCGGCGTGACAAGTCAGAAGCTGGAAACAGGCGGACTAATTCTGACCAACACGGCCTATACCCACGATTATGTGGACTGGCACCACCATGAGAATGTCTATTTCACCTTTCTACTGAAAGGAAAAGTAATCGAAGGGAATAAAAAAGGCAAACTGAACCTCTCGGCAGGAAGCCTGTTATTCCATAACGCCCAGGAATCACATTACAACATCAAGCCTCCGGGAGAAACCCGTGGGATGCAGCTTGAGCTTCAGCACCGCTGGATCAATGAAATGTATCCTGATGTCGATGTACAAGAGGGAAGCTTTGAAATATCTTGTCCCAGAACAAAAATCTTGTTTTATAAGCTGTTGGGAGAAAGTAAGATTGCGGATGATCTAACCATACTTGGGATTCAAAATCTGGTCATGGAGGCCATTAATCCACTTTTTTCTGATACAAAGGAATCCCGGTTTAGACCCTCTTGGGTCGGTAAAGTAGGCGAGCTGCTTCAGGACAATTATCTTTGTCCGCCGGATCTGAAGGCGATCGCTGCCGTAGCAGGTGTCCATCCGGTCCATTTATCAAGGTCGTTCAGCAAGTATTTCGGTTGCACCATCGCCGAATATATTCGCCTGTTAAAGGTAGAGAGGGTATTTTCTCAGCTCTCTGTTAAAGGAAGTTCACTGAGTACAATTGCCCATAGCTGCGGATTTGCCGATCATAGTCATATGGTCAGGTGCTTCAAAGCTTTTAGCGGGAATACGCCACTATTTTTCAGGCGGCTCCTGAAGTTTTAGCCAGATGTTAATCTCGTTCTATATTTGGCCCTTGCAGTACCTTATTTTTACACAAAAAAATATGATCCGGAAATTTTACGCCATAGTCCTTCTTTTTACGCTTCCAGTTTTCGCCTTGCAATCCTATGCACAGAAACTGGCTTTTTTTGATGTCAGACCTGCAAGGGAGGGTCTTCAGACTGTTCCGGCCATCTCTTCCTATAATGTCGGTTCAGACAAGGACCTTTACCTGCTGTTGTCGCCGGATGCTTCTCTTCAGGCTGAACTTGCCAAACTTGCCCCTTCAGTAAAAACGGAAGAGCTATTGGCTATCGGTAATTATAGCTTTGATTTTTATGTAGACGGTAAAAAGGTTTATACTGAAAACCTTGGGCCAGGGGCGATCCTGCCACAAGATAAGACCACTAATCGCCCGATGGATATCGTTTTGATCAGCTCAAACAGGTCGGGATTATGGAGCATTAACCTTTGGGACCGCTTCATGGCAAAAGCAGGGATGTCGCTTTTAAGTACAGCGCCAAAGCTGCTGGAAATACGGGTCAGCGTTTATGTGGAACAAAACGGAACAAAATATAGTGCAGTGCAGGCACAGGCAGGAATCCATATCACAAGAATTCCAAAGAAAATCGATCCCTTGACAATGGGGCCACAAGCCATAGCCGCAGGAAGTGGCTTTAAGCTTTCCAAAGCGAAGCTGAACAGGAAACTGATTGTTGCGCTCAATACAAAGGTGGCCGATCAGACGTATCGCATGATCAATGGGATTGTGGTCATGAAGAAGGGGGAGTTGCTTCTGGAACAGTATTACAACGGGGAAAAAAGAGAAACGCTGCATGATCCCAGGTCGGTGAGCAAATCGATAACCGCGACACTCACGGGAATGGCCATCAGGGCGGGCTTTATCCGTTCTGAAAACCAGGTCCTGAAGGAATTCTATAAGCTTCAGGATTATGCCAACTATAGCAGCAAAAAGGATAGTGTAAGCATTGTAGATCTGCTGAGCATGAGTGCCGCATTTGAGGGGAATGACGAGGTGGAAAGCTCTGCAGGAAATGAAGAGAATATGTACCCAACAGCCGATTATACCAAATTTACACTTGACCTTCCGATGGTTGCTGGTCGCCAAAATGGTAAAAGCTGGTCATATTTTACCGCGGGCACCAATCTGGTGATGGACATTCTCGACAAAAGTATACCAGGTGGTGTAGAGGCATTTGCTAATAAAAACCTTTTTGCACCATTGGGCATAGCTAAATTTGAATGGGCACGGACACCACAGGGTAAGCCGTTTGGTGGTGGTGGGCTCAGGTTACGTGCGCTTGATTTTGCGAAGTATGGTCAGTTGTATTCAAATGGGGGCGTGTACAATGGCAAACGCCTGCTCGAAAAATCCTGGGTAGATAAAAGCTTTTCCCCCTTACAGGTCCTTCCGGCGGACAGACCTGGTTTTTACGGACTTCTTTTTTGGAACAAGGCTTTCGTGATTGCTGGTAAATCTTATCAGGTATATTATAGCAGTGGAAACGGTGGAAACAAGATCTATGTGTTTAAGGATCTGCCCATTGTGATTGTGATTACCGCCTCGGCCTATGGTAAAGCGTTCGCGCACGCCCAGGCTGATGAAATCGTAGAAAAATACCTGCTGCCGGTAGTTTTATAGTGAAAACATTTAAAATGCTAAAAAAATCACAATGAACCACCAGATATTTGAACCGAACAAACGAAATCATCTTCCTAAGCTTTTACTTCATTAACAAGCGCTGATCCGGATTCAAATGCAGCTGCATTTGCAAAGGTGATCTCTGCGATTTGCTGCATCGCCTCCCTGGTGAAAAATCCCTGATGGGAGGTGATCAGCACATTCGGAAAAGAAATCAGTCTTGAGATCAAATCGTCCTGTATAATGTCACCCGAAAGGTCCTGGAAGAAAAGCTTTGATTCCTGCTCATAAACATCGAGTCCAAGGTAACCCAGCTGAGCTGATTTTAAGGCTTCAATTACGTCTTGAGTATCAATGAGTCCCCCACGACTGGTATTGATCAGCATGGCACCCTTCTTAAATAGTTTAAGCGTATTCGCGTTGATCATGTGATGCGTGTCTTCAGTCAGCGGGCAATGTAAGGAGACCACTTCTGCATCTTTAAGTGCTTCTTCCATAGTGCCGTAAGATAGTCCTTGTTCAATAAGTGCTGGATCTGGCCAGGGGTCATAGGCAACCACCTTACAACCGAATCCTTTTAATATTTTGTAAAACGCTTTTCCGATATTCCCGGTTCCGATGAGCGCCACTTTGCAGTTGTGCAGGTTAAATCCCATCAAGCCTTCAAGGGAGAAATTCCCTTCCCTGATTCGGTTATAAGCCTTATGTGTTTTACGGTTAAGCGTGAGGATCATTGCCATCGCATGTTCAGCTACGGCTTCCGGAGAATACGCAGGAACCCTAAGGACCTTGATTCCTACCTCAGCAGCAACTGCAATATCAACGTTGTTAAATCCGGCACATCTCAACAGGATCAGCCTTATTCCATTCGCTTTCAATGCCTGCAGGACCTCCCGGTCTGCACTGTCATTTACGAACAAACACAAGGCATGGAAGCCTTTAGTAAGGGCTACATTCTGTAGATTGAGCGCAGATTCAAAAAAAGTTAACTCATGATTGGTATTGTATTCCTGGAGGAAATCACGATCATATTTACAGGTACTGAAGACAGCAATTTTCATAAGCAGGGGTTTTATGCAAGGTACTTTATTTACAAGACAAGACGGACATTTTACGAAGCTCCCGGAACCTTTACCGGTTTTTCTAATGGGTTTATTCGTTTTAAGATCATGGACAATACTGTGGCATAGACCACATAAGCGACAAAAATATAATAGCCGGGTTGCAATGAGGTGTTATTTTGTGTGACCGTAGAAAGCAATTCCTCCTGTATATTCAGCCCTGAGAGCTGACTCTGCAAGATCCCGTTTAAGCCAATATAAGTCATCGCAATGCCGACAACCATGACATCAGCCATATCCCATTTGCCTAAATCCAATGCTAGAAACCGGATCAGCTTATTTTCGGCGTATTTATCCCTTCCCCAGATCAGGATGCCTTTGCCAATCATTCGAAGCACAGGCAGAATGATCACGAAGAGCAGGATGAGGATGCCAACCAGTACGGCATCCGGTTTAGGTTGTCCAATTAATGACCTGACTATGCCGGTGATACTTTTACTCTGAAAAAACAACACCTGGTTGGTAAAAGCTAACTTTTCGCTAAGCAATGTTAAGTTTAAGGACTGGATGCGTGCATCAACTTCTATAATCGTGGCTGTAACACCTACCAATAAGAGGACAAAGGCAAACAAAAGAGAAAGGATATACAGTGTGGTATGAAGCCGTACGTGTTTTCTAAGGAAGAACCAGAGGCAGAGGGCCAATAGCACACAGCCAATCATTGCATAAGTGTATTTGTGGGTGAGTGTCTGTATGCTGGCTAGCTGAGAATTGACGGTTTTTTCAAAAGCATGAGTGGTGGATACCCCGTATTTTTTATAAATGTGCCTGTTTACGGTAACACTGGCCGGTTCGGTGTTGTCGAAAGTTTGCTTCTCCAGCTGGTCAACTTTACTACTGATGATGTTTTTGAGCCTTTTCTTGCTTGCAGGTTTATTGATTCTGGCAACGATAGTAGCGGCGAAAGCGGGCACCTCGGCCTGGATTTCTTCCTGGTCAACCATGGCATTGAAAGCGAGTTTTTTGAGTTTGCCGCCAATGCTCTTCTGCGGTTTATTGAACTCATTTACAGCTTTGCCAAGCAGACTGTTTAATTGTTTCTCCACCTTTTTCTGGAGTTCTTTTTTCTGAAGGGTGGTCATGTTAAACTCATTGACTTTTCCCTCCACCACAGCGGCCATTTTTTCGCGCCACTGGTCTACAGATAAGATGCCGAAGGTAATGTTGTTGGCTACACTATAATCTGACTTGATTTCTTCCTGCCGACTGGAAAGCGTAGATACACGGTATCCAAACCAGGCCTCCCCGCAAAGCAGCAGACTCAGGCCAACCAGAAGTATAATGTTGGGAAGGACTGTTTTCTTAGTGGCTTTCATGAGGAGAAATGAATTTTAGGATGGTGGATAAAATAAGACCATATAATACAAAGCTGATGAAGATGATAAATCCTGGCTGGAGTGCAGTATTGTTGGTGGTCATGACATTCAGGTCGTCACTTTTTATATTCAGACTCTGCAACTGACTATCTAGTAATCCGTTTAAGCCAATATAAACCATCAATATGGCGATAACGATGACATCAGCCATGCTCCACTTACCCGATTGAAAGGCAAAATACCTGATGACCCTGTTCCGGGCAATTTTCTTTTTACTCAGGAGGTGGATGCCGGTAGCGCTGAGCTTCATGATAGGGAAGAGGATGCTGAAAATCAATATCAAAACCCCCACCAGGACCGCATCCATAGCTGGTTGGCCAATCAATACGCTGACCACGTCCAGAATGCTCTTGCTCTGAAAGAACAATACCTGGTTCTCAAAGACCACATGTTCGCCCAGCAGCACAAAATCGATGGCTTTGATGCGTGCATCGACTTCTATCATGGAGGCCGTTAAGCCTATAAAAAGGAGAATGAAGGCGAACATCAGTGACATGATGAAAAGAGGGGCATGCAAATCAACGCGTTTTCTTAATATCCACCATAACGATAAAACGATGGCGATACAACCCAGCATCGCGAAGGAGTAATTGTAAGTCGAAGTCCTGATGTGCGACAGGGAAGCGTTGAGTTTAGCGTTTAATTCTTCATTGGAGGATGCGCCATATTTTTTATAGATCTTTTCCGTTGCCGCCTTGGTGGCAGCTACGGTACTGTCCAGGTATTCTGCACGCTCCAGTGCATCAAACTTGGACATCACCACTTTGCTGAGCTGCTTTTTATTGGTCGGATTGTAAACCTTGGCGATGATCTTTTTTGCGAAAGAGGGCGCCTGCTTCCGAAAGTCATCGGTATTTACGAAAGTTTTAACCAGGAATTTCCTGATTTTCCCGTCGATGGTTTTTTTAGGCTTGTTGATCTTTGCTTCCGCCTTATCAATCAGGGTGAGGATGATTTGCTCCACTTCCTTCTGAAGATCTTTCTTTTGTTTTGCGCTTAGTGTAAAATCACGGATCTGGCGACTCACGATCGCGGAGACTTTGTCCCGCCATTGCTCCACAGAGAACAGTCCTGAGCTGATGTTGTTGATATTGGAGTAATCTTCTTTGATCTCTTCCTGCTGGTCTGAAAGCTGGTGTAACTGGTAACCAAAATACCCTTCCGCACTTAATAAAATTGCAAGCCCGAAAATCAGCAGGAGTTTTGAAAAAAGCGTTTTTTTGCTGGAGGTCGTAGTTGTATGCATCGGCTTCTAAAAGGGCTGTGAATCGCTAATGGTTAATTTAGCTTGTTCAACAAAACCGAAATGGTAATTGTTTTAAATGCACGTTAAAGAAATTAATAAAATTAGAGATGCTGTAGCATTTAGTGTGGTAATCGCTTACCATTTTATTCCATACGTTTTAGCTGCAATTGCTATATAAAAATATAGCCATAACTATTTGTATTTGAAAATCTTATGTAAAATAAATTACGTGTTGGAGATTCATTAATATTAACAATCCTAAATTATTCTTTTTCGCTTAAACAGATAATAGCTAAGCAGTATAAATAAAATTATCATGGCAATATTACTGTAGTCAAGCCGCGCAAAAGAATTATTCTCGCTCATAATATTTTCAAAAGATTTGTAAGTTCCCGTATAGGGAATGAAATCCGAAAATTCCTTCCGCGCCACTACTATCGAAAATACTACCATGAACATGCTAAAACCAATAGGGTAAATAAAACTATTAAGAGCAAGGCTTATAGATAGCTGAATCATTGAAATAGCAGACAGGGCGATAAATAGTTTAAAAAAAGTATAAAAAATAACTTCCCGATAATCATAATTTTGAAACCCAATTTCAGGATACATCAAGCTTAAAAAATATCCGCTCAGTAAGAAGGCTAAATAGGATAGTATTACTGAAAACAAAATTACCAATGTAATAAAGAGTGCTTTAGAAAAGAATATTTCAGTTTTAGATATTGGGATGGTGAAAAGAATTTTATAATTATTGTTTTTATATTCAATATCACAACAGGCATACACAAAAATAGCAACGAGAATAGGATACAGGAGATTATAGAACTGGAAAACATATCTCCCTAATAGTACTGTCCATGGATTTGTAAGCGACTCCGCAAAAACTTCTGTGTTAGCCTTGTAAATAATGTACCCGTCAACCATAAACACTAACAAGACAGGGAGCAGCAATACGCCAAAAATTTCTCTGTTTTTTGAGAGTTTGTACTGTTCGGATGAAAAAGTCCTAAAAAAAGTATTAGTCATTTGTTTGAGAAATTAAATTGATGAATATCTGTTCCAGATTAGTGTTTTGGGCTTCAATTTCGTAGATTTCAATCCCATTATGGACTAGACTTTTTAGAAGTGAGTTGAATTGTTGATCATCGTTTATCTTAACTGAGATTTTATTATTTCCCTTATTTTGAATTGAAAAACCTAAAGTCGATAATATAGTGATTGCAGTTTCCGCATCATTAACCTTTAAGCTAACATACCTTTCCACCTGCCCTAAAAGGTCGTTTTTAGTTCCCTGGAATATCATTTCTCCCTTTTCAATGATCCCTATGTGTGTTGCTACTTTCTCTAGTTCACTTAAAATATGGCTTGAAAGGAAGATAGTTTTCCCCTGTTCATTGAGATTTTGGAACAGCTTTCTCATTTCAAAAATGCCTTGTGGATCAAGTCCATTCAATGGTTCATCAAGAACGAGCAGTTGGGGATCGTGAAATATGGCCATAGCAATTCCTAATCTTTGCTTCATTCCCATAGACAATTTACTGGCTTTCTTCTTTTTCTGTTCATGGAGATCAACCATTTCCAGAACTTCCTCAATCCTCTTTGTTCCTTTTTTATGGATAATGTCCAGGTATTTTAAATTCTCAAATACAGTCAGTTTATTATAAAAACAAGGGGATTCAATAAGGTTTCCGGTAATCGCATGAATCTGTGTAATATTTTGTTTTAAACTTTTACCCTGGACAAAAATATTATCATTCTTATCTTCCAAAAGCCCTAGAAGAAGTTTAATTGTAGTTGATTTTCCCGCTCCATTTCTTCCCAAGTAGCCGTAAATACTGCCTTTTGGGACATTCAGGTTGATGTTATTCAAAATGGTTTTAGAACCAATTTGAAAACATAGGTTTTTCGTAGTTATACTCTCAATCATTTTTTTTCTGGATAAGAGGGATTTTTATTTATATCAATATAGAAGATTCCGTCGGTGAATTTACTCCATTGTTTTTTTTGGTCCATTCCCTGATTAATAGTGGAGACGAAATGGTTTTTCAAAAACGAATTTGCAGGTATCTTTTTAAAGTCAATAAAAAAATAGGGAGATTTTGTATGGTGAAAATCATTCTCTATCGCGAGCTTTCCCGGCTTATTAACAATTTTGTCTTCAGCATAAAGTCGCGCATAAGATGAAAAATTAAGCATATAAGATGCTATTCCATATTTCTTTTTGATATAGGCACCCAATGGTAGAAAGTCTTTATTATGTCTGCTTGAAAATGTATGGATATTGGCACACCACACAATTATTTTTTGATCTTTATAAACGGAATCAATCTGATAAATAAGATTTCTGGCCATCAGCGAATCCCTATAATTCATGCTCTGCCATGTACCCGGCTCATATTCCCATGATTTGTGGTAATTATTTCTTACATCATTAAGATATCTGGCATAGATGGTATTTTCTTTAGTCGGTTCGAGCTTTAATACTGCCTGCTCCAATCTACTGATCTCTTCAAGAAATTCTGTTTTCTGTTGAGCATTCAGTGTTTTGTTTACATAAGCGTTGTCTAACAAGAAATTAAGGTTGTCTTTATATTTATTGAAGAGCGGATATTTTTCAATGCTTATTTTATTTTTTTCAAAAAAATGTTTTAGTAGACTTGTCCGTTTATCCTCCAAAAGGCCTCCTGAAAACTGGATATCAAATCCACCTATTTCGATAGGTGACGATGATAATTTTGTTTTTAGATAGTACCTGAAAAGAGGCTGTGTCTCCTTATTTGCCCACCAAAAATAAAACAACCCAAGTCCACCAACTGAATCAGTCGCGATTTTTGACTTGTTATGTTTATTCATTTCCTCATTCATTATCCAGGTATCGTATTGCCCTGCTTCATATAAAACAATATTATAACCATGATTTTCATGTAAATATTTAATAAGTCTACTTTTTGCCTTTAAGGTTTGGCCATCGTAATGAGTATTTTCTCCTAACATCAAAACCTTATTTCCCAGAAGGATGGTGTCGAAAATTTTTAAGTCATTGTCATTAGCTTCGTCCATGGACAGACTTTTAATATTCGACTTGTAGCGCTCAATTTCAGAAAGATGTTTTTTTCTTGTTAATTCGGGGACGTCTTGGTAAATGACCATGTTGGTTATTAGAATCAATATAACGCAAATTATCAAAGCCAGTAGAATTTTTTTCATCATTAAAAGTTAACCAATATCATAAAGATATAAATCATTATCTTAAAACAATCTATAGCGTCGAGAAAATTATATCTTTGATAAGATTTACATTTTAGAAAGCTAGCGCTTTCCTTTGGCGTACTTGATGAGAAGTTATCAGTCAGTTTAATTGTGTAAAGTTGTCCAGATTTTTAACTTTATCAATAACAGATAGTTAAATTTATAGGTAATTTTTTGCGGTCTGCCGTAAAAACAAAAAACCTGCAAACATTATGTTTGCAGGTTTTTATACGTTTTGATGATGAATCTGGTGATCCCGCTGGGATTCGAACCCAGGACCACTACATTAAAAGTGTAATGCTCTACCAGCTGAGCTACGGAATCATTTATGTTCCCTTGTTTCGGGAGTGCAAAGGTAGAAAATTTATATTAAGTTGCTAATAATTTTGAAAAAAAAATAGATTAAATTTCTGTAGACTTCCACATCTTTAAATGCTGACGCTGAATTGCCTTAATAATCAGCCTTTTCCGAAAAACTTAACCAGGCGAAAATATTTGCGCAAAAAAGAGCAATCTGTGTTTTTGGGCTAATGAATACTTGATGAAGGGGAGAGGGGAAATCAGCGCATGGGAAATAGAAAGAGAATTTTATTAAGAAGAGCTTTGCCAGATTGTTCAGAAAGCCAATTAAAAGACATCTGCTGAAATAATCTGAACCCTGCGGCGTTATCTTGCAAAAGACAAAAAGACGGCTTCACGCTTCTTTAATGAGTTCTAAAACACCTAAAAGAATTATGATGAGATACATCTTGGTACTGGCCCTTTTTTTCGGCCTTCAAAAAGGTTACGCACAACAAGGGCAGTTGAAAATAACGATTCCAAACATTGATAAAATTGAAGGGAAGATACAGGTCAGTCTGTATAATAGTAAAGATAAATTTATAAAGAAGGGGCAGGAATACAAATCCCAGATCAGAAACGTTAAGTCAAATTCTGAAACCTTTATTTTTAAAAATCTTCCGGTAGGAGTGTATGCGGTTGCGCTTTACCATGATGAAAATTCCGACGGCAAATGCAATACGAATTTGATCGGAATTCCAAAGGAAGGCTATGGCTTTTCACAGAATTTTAAGCCATCTTTATCAGCTCCTAAGTTTGACGACACGAAATTTAAGCTGGAAAACGAAACTGAAATTAGTGTTAAACTTATATATTAGGCTTTATATGTTAACTATCTGTATGCTTTGTATTTAAAATACTCATATTGATAAAATGGAATGTTCATTCCATGAGTTTGCAGACTAAATATCTGCAAACTCCCAGGCACTTTGGTAAGCGTTATGTGTTTCTGCGTAGCCAATGAAATCACTGTAAAAAGGCAATCTTGAAAGTGTGGCACTATCACCGATTACGACCAGTTTCTTTCTTGCTCTGGTCATGGCCACATTCATCCTGCGCGTGTCGGAAAGGAAGCCAATGGTTCCTTCATTATTGCTCCTTGTCATGCTGATATAAACCAGGTCCCGTTCCTGTCCCTGAAAACTATCGATGGTATTCACGGAGATCTTGTCTCCATAAGCTTTCAGCAGGGGCGAGTGTTGCAGGAGTTCTTTCATCAGGAAGATCTGCTGTTTATAAGGCGAGATCACGGCAATACTTGGGAATTCTTCGACCGTGTAATGGGCGCTCAGTTGTTCCACCATTTGTGTCAGGTGCTTGAACAGGAAAGCAGCTTCCTCCGGATTGGTGGTGCTGGTTCCTTCTGATTTTTCCTCAAATCCACAGCCTGCAGTATCTACAAAAGCAAGGGGCATGTCATCCGCAAACAACCTGTGATTGGCTACCGACTGATGTGCTTTTAATTTGTTTTCATAAAAGACCTTTGACGAATAACCCATAATGGTTTCGTGCATTCGGTACTGTTCTTCTAGTAGAATAACTGATTCAGGGTGAGCTGTTACTGATTTTTCAAGTAATGTAGTACTTAATCCGCTTTTTGCCGCCTCGTTGGATTTTATGGTTGGGGAGAGCTGGCAATGATCACCGGCAAATATTACTTTTTTTGCTTTCAGGATGGGGATCCAGCAAGCGGGTTCAAGGGCTTGTCCGGCTTCATCAATCACGACCGTATGAAATTTAAGACCTCTGATGGTATAGTGGTTGGCTCCAACCAGAGTCGCGGTAACTACCTGAGCTTTGCTTAACAGATCATCGATGATGTACTGCTCTGTATTGCCGACTTCCTTCATGATCTTATGTGCTTCATCAAAAAGGGCTTTGCGCTGTTCTTTTTCTGCCCTTCCAAAATTCCGCTTATACTTATGGGCCATGTTTTTGAATTCATTGGCCTGTTTCTTAAATGCACGCGCTTGTTTCATGCTCGGATGCTCAGCCATCCTGCCATCGAGGGTGAGGGAGAGCAATTTCTCTGATACCCTGGCCGGATTTCCTACCCGAAGTACATTTAAACCTTGTTCATCCAGTTTTTCGGTCAGCAGGTCGACAGCCGTATTGCTGGGTGCAACCACCAGAATTTGCTGGTGATCCTGCTTGATCAATGCTTTGATGGCTTGTACCAGGGTGGTTGTTTTTCCCGTTCCCGGAGGGCCATGGACAATGGCCAGCTCCTGTGCGGAAAGGATTTTATCTACCGCCTGCTGTTGTACTTCATTTAGTAAGGGGATGGCATAATGAGGGATCTGATTAGAAAAGGTAGGGCTGCTTACACCCGTCAGGATTTTTACCAATCGCTGATCCTCAGTACTGTCCATTGAAATGGCTGCCTGTTTTAAGGCCGCCTGCATCTCATCGTAACTGTTGTTGTCAAACAAGACGTCGATTCCCAGCTTACCATCACGTGTCCAGTCTGGCAACTCATCTGTTTTTAACGTAATTTTAAGCTTATTACCGCTTTGGTGGGTGATGGTTCCTTCTACACGGTCTTTTGCATCGTGGTTAGAGAACAATACCGCCGAAGCGCCAAAACGAAGCTGATGGGAGAGTTCCTGGTGGGTAGTACGTTCTATTTCTACCGTTAAATAGTCGCCACGACTCATCTCGGAGCCTCTGATGGCAACTGGATACCAGGAAAGTCCATTGGCCCGTCGCTCTGCGACAGAAGACGATTCGGTTAATTTTAGGTAAGACCTTAAGTCTTCTTCGCGCTCTATTTTTAGTAAGTCAAGGAGCTTTTTGAAATATTCCAACAGGTATCGGGGTTAAACTAGTTTTTTGTCCATTATAAAATCTTCCATCAGGAAACCATCTCCGATATCTATGTTTTCTTCTCCAACTTTTTCAAAGCCTATGTTTTTATAGAAATCAAAAGCAGAATTGTCCCGGTTCACATTTAAGGATAAAATGGTATCCTGATTTTCTTTGGCAATGGCTGTGATGCTGTTCATCAGTAATTTGCCTACACCTTTGCCCTGAGCTTCAGGAAGGATATAGATTTTATGGATTTTTGTTTTTGATAAACCTTTGTAATTTAATTCGTAAGAGGCGTAACCTAAATGCTTTGTTTCGTCTTTCACAAGAAGGAATTGGTGTCCTTTTTTAGAGGTTTGCTCCGTTAGTGATGCCGTACTGTACATCATTTCGAGCATGTAACTGATCTGTTCTTTGGATAAAATGGCACCGAAAGTATCCGGCCATGTTACATAGGCGATCTCCTGAATGATGGGAAAATCGCTGGAAGTTGCGTTGTAAATATGAAGCATTCGTAATTGTTAGAATGTTAAATGTATTTAGAAAGAATTATTTTTTCAACTATTCTGCTAAAAATGATAGAAGAATAGCATTAAATTTTTTGATCAGGGAGATCAGAAAACAGGGATTGCAGGGTCTTACTGACTGCAGGTTTGCTGATGTCGTCCAGGGTATACCTGTCCAGATAGAGGTATAATGCCTCCATTCCTCCATCAAGTATATTTTTAAGTCCGCAGTCGCCGGCAAGAATACAAAGTGGGTTCTGACAATTGATCAGGTCTTCATCCTGTTCCAGCAACCGGACCAGTTTACCGATCCTGTAAGTTTCAGGAGCTGCGAACAGGCGTAAGCCCCCGCCTCTGCCTCTTTGTGCAGCTATAATTTGCTGATTAGAAAGAAACTGAACCACTTTAACGAGATGGTTTCTTGAGATTCCGAAGCGGTCGGCGAGTTCTGTAATGGTCGTGGCAGGAAGGTGTTCCGGCTTACGGCTCATGTACATCAGAATTCTCAATCCGTAATCTGTAAATTGATTCAGTTTCATTGATATGTGGTTAATTCATTTGAATGGTTTGTGGACCAAACTCTTCAAAAAACAGCTTTTTGCGATTTACTCCTAAAGCGGAAAGATCAGCAATCGTTTTTTCTATAAAGGGCTTAGGGCCGCAAAGATAATAATCTGCTTCCGGTATCAGGAGCATTTCGCTGATTTCAGTGACATCCATTCGTCCCGATCGTGTGTTCTTATCTTCTTTCTGAGCGTTTTCATAGAATACAACATGTTCAAACCAATCGTGTTCGGCATCCCAGGTTTTTACCTGATCGCGAAAGGCATGTACGTTTTCAGACCTGCAGGCATGTGCCCATCTAACCTGGCGTTGCTGATCTGCGCGGCTCAGGAAGTCCATAATAGATACAAAAGGAGTTTGACCTACACCGCCGCTTAAAAGTACAAGAGGAGAGCGCTGAGTGGTGTTCAGGACGAAATCACCGGCAGGAGTACTTGCTTCCAATACATCTCCTTCCTGAAGTACATTGTGCAGGTAATTGGATACTGTGCCATCTTCTTTGTCGGCAGTGCCCAGTTCTTTCTTTACAGAAATGCGGTAATAATGCCCATCAGGTGCAGAAGAGATGCTGTATTGTCTCGGCTGATAAATGCCTGATGCGGGGATAAAGACCTTAACGCTCAGGTATTGACCGGGTTGGTGCATGGCAACTTCCAGTCCATCTTCCGGGCGCAGGTAAAAAGAGGTGATCTCATCTGATTCAGGTGTTTTCTGATCAATAATGAACTTTCTCCAGCCCGTCCAGGCCCCCTTAACGGCCGCTTTCTGCAGGTATATCGATTTTTCGAGATTGATCATGAGGTCTGCCAGCTGGCCGTATGCTTTTGCCCATGCGGTGATCAGTTCTTCTGTTGCTGCTGCGCCAAGGACTTCAGCGATGGAGGCGAGGAGGTGCTTGCCAACAATGTCGTATTGAGCTGCACTGATCTGCAGACTGGTATGTTTATCGCCTATTCTTTGAAGAACGGGGAGCAGTACAGACGGGTTTTCAATGTGTTCCGCATAGGCAAGAACAGCGAGTGCCAATGCGGTTTGCTGGCTGCCGTTTTTTTGGTTTCCCATGTTAAAAACATGTTGAAGTTCAGGATTATGACTGAACATCCTTTTATAGAAATGTTGGGTTAGCAATACTCCATGTTCTCTTAAAATTGGGACTGTGGCTTTAATTAAGCCAATTTCTGATGTACTAAGCATAGTGTGTATTTAAAGTTGCATCAAAAATACAACTTTAAAAATGACGCAATAATTTAAATGGGTTTTTCTTAGGAAATTACATTTCTCAGATAATAGGAAGGGAGTGGTAGTTTGTCTGAATTCCCCCCTCTTATTGTCTTATACGGCCTCTTTTGTTGCGGATATATTGAATAAATTTGAGTTGTAAAACAACTAAAAAAAGACAAAACATGGCAGCAATTAATCCTTATTTGAATTTTGAAGGACAGACCGAAGAAGCATTTAATTTTTACAAATCTGTATTCGGCGGAGAATTTCAAGTGATTCAACGATTTAAAGATATGCCCGAGGGAGATAAGATGTCTGCTGAGGATGGAAATAAAATCATGCACGTTTCTTTACCGATTGGAAACGGAAATGTACTGATGGGGACCGACACCTTAGAGTCGATGGGGCAAAAACTGAATGTGGGCAATAATTTCTCTATCTCCGTTAGCACGGATAGCGAAGCAGAGTCTGATCAGATTTTCAACGCACTTGTAGCAGGTGGTGAAGTGGTGATGCCATTGGAGAAAGCTTTCTGGGGTGCATACTTTGGAATGCTGACGGATAGATTTGGTATTCAGTGGTTGGTAAACTTTGATTACGGAAAAGAAAAATAACACTCATTTCTAAAAAAAATGGGGAGTTGATACGGGTCAGCTCCCCATTTTTTTATGCTTGTTTTTTTATCGTTCTGCAGTACATTTTTGCCAAAGAAAAGAGTGCTTCGGAAAGAGGGGGAATGGAAGGAGAATGAACCTCGGATAGAACAGGGATCAAGCAGGGGATTTGTCCCTGTTCTATCCGTGTTCTATCCGTGTTTGATCCCTGTTCTATCCGAGGTTCATCCGAAGCAGTTTCGACCTTGTTTGAGCGCTTTCGCAGCACAGAATTTTTTGGCTTTTTTCGTAAATCACTGACTTGTGTTTACGCTTCAATTGATGGCTATAATCTTTAGCCGGCCTGGTCTGGAGCCAAGGCTGTTTTGTCCGTATAAATGTCTCTTGATAAAAGACATTTATACGGAGTTTTTAGGATGCTGGAATTCTTTAAAAAGCACGTTGAAGGTTAATCGTCATAATAGTCCTCATTATCCTCATCATCGTCCATTTCTCTCCAGGGTTCATCGATATCCTGGTCAAATTCATCGTCATCATACTTCCTTTGTTTTTCATCCCCTTCCTCCCTTGGATCAGGATAATTTAAGTGGCTTGTTTTCATATCGTTTTGCAAATGAGTTACTTAAAGGTAAGCAGTTTCTTGCAATTGTATTTGTCAAATTTTATTTTTTTTCCATCAGATAATCGTTTTGACAAGGAAATGGCATTGAGGGGCCTATGGCGACAGGTTAAGTAAAGATTAAAGCGCTTTAAGCCCAGAGCAGGAAAGGAACCATGCCCCAGCAGATCAGTACGACAAAGAGCTGCAACGCAAAAATCAATGCGAGGAGTGTTATTCCTGAGGTTTTAGCAGGTTTTTTATCTTTGAAATGCGCCCAGATGCCTGCAATCATGGCAATGGGGAGTATTGAAGTCAGAATGGCCAGGCTAAGACTTGCCGGAGTCACATCTCCGAGTGCCGTAAAGTCCTGGTTCATAAATAAGGCTACGGGAATCGATAACAAGAAGATGGAAAGAAAAGGAATTGAACTCAGCTGTTTCAAAAAGGCCATTCTTTGGGTAATCAGTTTTACCAATCCGTTGAGGAACAGGTAAAATATTGCGAGGACACCCAGGAGGAAACTCAGCCACATTGCCCATAAATATAGAGAATTGATCTTTTTAAACGTTCTAAAGCCGGTGCTGATCAATTGATTTCCTGCTGCATCAGTATAAAAGGCATGGGAGGATCTCATTTTGTCGGCTGATTTGAAAAGGTGATGACCGGTAGGGCTCAATACTTTGTCGTCCTTTTGAAACTGGCGAAAGATAATCTGCTCCTTTTGGGGAAGGATGGTTACAAATCCCGCGAGGAAGTCCAGGTAAGCGAAAGACTTGATCTGGTCTCTTACCGCGATATAATTGCCTTTCCATTTGCTGATGTCTGCGGGCATTTCCGCCACTGCCTGTTCTTTTACTTTTCGGAGGTTCAGCGACTGAAGGAGTATTTTATTGAACACTTCATAATCCGCTGTCTCACTATCCATGTTATGGGAAATAAAGAAACCTTTCTTTTCAGATGGAAAGAGGTATAACATGGCATGGTAGCCGATGGTATTGCCGGAATGCGCATATCCGATGACCTTATTGAAATCCCGCTTCATGAGTCCGCCGCTATAGCCAATTTCAAGGCCTTGTGCAATGGCTTCGCTTGCAGCAGGGCTCCCCATAGCGCGGAGCAGGTCTTCCCGGATAAAGGGAATGCCGTTCAGGCTGCCATCACTCAGCAGGAATCGGATAAAAATTCCCATATCATAAGCCGTCGTGGTAAATTGTCCGGCTGGTCTGAGGTACATTGGAACCGTTGGTTGTGGCCTCATTTCTTCCAGATGCCCCATAGCCAGATCTTTGTCCGCATTTTCGCCTTGTTGTGTCACAAAGTGGAAGGTACTTCTGGTCATGCCCAGTGGTGTCAAAAGAAAATTATCGAGGTAATCTTCATAGCGCTGTTTGGTAACCGCTTCAATGATCATTCCCAATAGGGTATATCCCATATTGGAATAGGCGAACTGCGTACCCGGTTTGGTATAAATGTGCAGAACGGAAGGGTCTCTGCTAAAATTATCCATCAGCTGGGTATTGGGATTCACTTTCTTACTGAACAATTGCCAGAACCTTAAGTCCTCCATGCCTGAAGTATGGTCTAATAAGTGGCGCAGGGTTACCGGATTGCTGGAAGCCCATTGGTTTTCAAATCTGATTCCGGGTAATATTTTCTCTATCGGGGTATCCAGATTTAATTTATTGATCGTCACCAGTCTGAAAATGCCCGTTGCTAAAAGTGTTTTGGTGACTGAACCTACCTGCACCCGGTCTGCGGTAGACAATGGGCGTTTTGATCCGAAAGATTTGGTGCCATAAGCATCGGCTAAAACTACACCGTTACTATCTACGGTAGACCATACTGCACCTGCCAGTTTTTCTTCAGCGAGAGCGGTCATAATTTTACCACGCAACACCAGTTGATGATCCTGGCCAATAACGGAAAGAGAGAGGAGGCTAAAAAGAAGGCAGAGCGTAAAGATCCTGGTCATGTTTTACAAATCTATTGTTTTTGCACCAGTTTTCTTACCATTTCAATCTGCCCGGTGGTGGCCCTGTTTTTATCGTAGCAAAGGTAAATGGTGTTTGTAGTGGGTTTATGGCTTTTCCAGATTTCTTTGAGTTCCTTTTTTTCGAGTAATTCTCTGACGAGGTAATCAGAAGCGATGGTCAATCCGTTTCCTTTGCTGATGCCTTTGAGAATGGAATTGAAATCAGGAATGATAAAACGAGGTTTTATGGACGGTCTTTTTTTGAAGTTCTCCAGCCAGAACCGGCGGATGATGGCAAGGTCACTGCTGTAAGCATACCAGTTTTGCTCACAGAGCCATTTTTCCGCTTTATCAGTTTCGCCATTGGCGATATAGGTGTCAAATTCCTTTGTATCCAGTTGCGCATTGGCAACGAGCACAAAGTTTTCCTCTCTGATGGGTTCGTAAACAATGTCTTTCTCATCACTGCAATGCGTTGCAATGACAAAATAAAGCTTGCCTTTACCCAGTTTTTCCATCAGATTTTTAGTCAGCCCGAATTCGAAAACGAAATTTGCAGGTGCTTTGCTGATCTCCGGACTTAAAAGGGTATAGAAAAACTCTTTCGGGGCACCAATACAGGTGAGGGGGATATTGGAGGAACGGATATACCGGAACTCGGCTTCCACATTTTCCAATTTCTCCATCGCCTCAATAATTTGGGTGTAAAATAGCTTCCCATAGTCTGTAGGGACCATTCTTCTTGGCTTTCGCTCAAATAGTTGTTTCCCGATATGCGCTTCCAGTGCAGAGAGATGCTGGCTCACATTGGGTTGAGAAATCAGGAGCTCCTGTGCCGCACCTGTTAAAGTGCCGGTATGATAGATCGCCTTAAATGTCCGGTACCATTCTAAATTTACCATTCCCAAAATTACGGATATTCAGGGATGTTATCTATAATTATATTTATAGTAAACTATAAATCATGTTATTTCATTTATAGTTGTAGAGAGATGACCTTTGTATGGACAATAGTCTAAAAAGGAAATCATGAACAACAAAACAATAAAAGCCAGAACCGGAATGCCGCTTGCCCTCTGGGCTTTAACAATTAGCGCATTCGGCATCGGCACTACAGAATTTGTCATCGTAGGTTTATTGCCTACTGTGGCCAACGATTTATCCATTTCTATTCCTTCAGCAGGATTGCTGGTCAGTTTTTATGCGATAGGGGTCGCGATTGGGGCTCCGGTTTTAACCGCCCTGACCAATAAATTTCCCCGCAAACCTTTGCTGATTTACCTGATGTTACTTTTTGTCGCAGGTAATTTGCTGGCAGGAATTTCAACAGGCTTTATTCCATTGGTACTGGCAAGGATCGTGACCGGATTTGCACATGGAGTATTTTTTGCCGTTGGCGCCACCATTGCAGCAGCATTGGTTCCTGCTGATAAGCGTGCCAGTGCCATTGCCATTATGTTTGCCGGTTTAACAGTCGCAATGGCCATTGGTGTTCCGCTGGGAACCATGATTGGGCAGCATTTTGGCTGGCGCGCTACTTTTCTTGGCGTAGCAGGGCTGGGCTTGGTTGGATTACTGGCAAACCTGATTTTATTACCCGGAAATATCAAAAATGAAGCTGCCGCACCTATAAAAGAGCAATTCGGGATTCTGGGAAATAAGAAATTATTACTCGCCTTTCTGACCACCATATTTAATTATGGAGGGGTATTTCTTGTTTTCACTTACCTCTCTCCGTTGTTGACGGAGTTAACCGGGATGTCTAAGGATATGGTCAACCTGATGCTGCTTGTCTATGGTGTAGCAATTGCTGTGGGCAATATTATTGGTGGGAAACTCGCTAATAAAATGCCGCTTAAAGCATTGTTATGGATGTTGGTCTTACAGGCAGCGGTGCTCCTGGTTTTCAGTTTTACTGTGCATCATACCATTCCTGCAGTGATCACTTTGTTTGTTGTAGGTGCCTTATCTTTTGGTACAGTTCCGGCATCTCAACTATTTGTCGTTCAGACTGCAGAGCGAATCAATCCCTCCATGGCAAACGTGGCCTCGGCTTTTAATATTGCCTCATTTAATGCAGGTGCGGCTTTAGGCGCATACGCAGGTGGATGGGTGGTTTCATCTACTTTAGGTTTAGCAGCGGCACCATGGGTTGGGGCGATTTTCGTCCTGTTTTCTATTGTACTCGTCTTGCTCAGTGCGAAAGAAGAAAAAGTGACTGCCCCAAATTTCAATACTATTGAAACAGTGGTTTCAACAGCTAAGTAAACTCTTATTTAAATCAATTAACGAAAATTAGCGATGAACTTAACAACGATAAACAGGGCTGTGATCGGCAGCGCTTTGTCCTCCATTTTCCTGCTGACCAATGTACAGGCACAGGAAAAACAGTTTGACCAGGATAGATTACTTAAAATTGATGCCCTGATTCAGCGTCAGATCAGTGCGAAACACATTCCTGGCGCTACAGCATTGGTGCTAAAGGACGGAAAGGTGGTGTATGAGAAAGCATTTGGCTATGCTGATGTGGAAAGCAAGAGAAAGATGCAGACCGACGATATTTTCAGGATTGCTTCCCAGTCAAAGGCTATTACCAGTCTGGGGGTAATGATGCTTTGGGAAGAAGGAAAGTTTCTGCTCGACGATCCCATTTCCAAATATATCCCGGCATTTAAAGCGCCTTCTGTATTGAAAGCTTATGATGCGCAGTCGAAAACCTATACCACTATAGCTGCAAAACGGGAAATTACGGTGCGTGATCTCCTGCGACATACCTCCGGAATTGCTTATCCGGCCGTTTTCAGCGATCCAACGATGGCTAAGATCTATGAACAGGCAGGCGTTCCTTCGGGAATTGGTACCACTGCCGGTACATTAAAAGAGAAAATGGAATTGCTGGGCAGGCAGCCTTTGCAACATCAGCCCGGCGAAGCTTTTACCTATGGTCTCAATATTGATTTGCTGGGTTACCTCATTGAAATATGGAGCGGACAAGCGCTGGACGTCTTTATGGAAAACAGGATCTTCCGGCCCCTGGAAATGAAGGATACTTATTTTCATCTTCCCCTGGAAAAGCAAAAAAGATTGGTGAGCCTGTACGAAAGCAGGGCGGACAATGAACTGGTTAAGGTAAATCATCCATTGTATGAGGGAGTTGATCCGAATTTCCCCAAGCTTAAAGGCAGCTATCTTTCAGGAGGAGCAGGGTTAAGCGCTACCACAAGGGATATGGCCAATTTCTACAGCCTCTACCTGAACAAAGGGTTGTTTAATGGCAAGAGGCTGATTGGAGGGAAGACCATGGAACTAATGTTGCAAAATCAGCTGGGAAATGAGGTCAGGATTTCGGCCATGCCTCCGCAACCGGAGAATTTTCAGTTTAGCTTAGCTGGTTTCGCACTGGAAACGGCAAAGAACGATTACCTTTCTCCCTTAAGTCAGGGAGCATTCGGTTGGGGAGGCGCATTTAATACACATGGATGGGCAGATCCAAAAGAAGGCCTGATTGCAATCCTGTTTACACAGGAATATCTTTCCCCTTATTTTAGTATCGGAGAAGAATTCCAGATTGCCCTTTATCAGGCCCTCAACAATTAAAAAGAAAGGCGATAGAAATGCTGACGGGGCGCTGTTATCTTTCAGATAAGAGTTTCCAGATCATCAGGTCTTTCTTGATCTTTTTGAGCACCGCATTGGAAAGTACCCTGTTGAGTACAATCTTTGCACCTGCCCAGATCAGAAATTTACTGGTACCACTGAGCTCTGCAACATTTAACAGAATGGCCTGAATGCGTTCCTTAAGCTTCGATTGATACCGGTCAATGTCTTGATCTTCCAGAACCGGCCAGCTTTCCCCTGATTTAAACTTAAGCCGGGGGAAAGTATAATCGGTCTTTTCAGCGAATATGGGGATAATCTGATATCCTCCGTCTTTGGTTGATTTAAACCGGTCGCGGTTGGCATTCGCATAACCTTCTTTGAAAATGACATGTTCTTCCAATGCACTTTCAGGTATGGTAAAATAATCCCTGAGGAAGATTTTACAGTTGTGTCTGCCCAGAAAATAATCATGAACGCGGAACTCTTTGCTAAGAAATCCTCCAAAACCGTTTAAAGTACCACAGGCGATGGCCATTTCACCGGTAACATGCTGTTCTCCTTCCGGACCATTCACAATTCTGGAAGGAGCTACAAGAAACTGACCTGCGCAACTTTTACTTAAAGCGTCTGAGATTTCCAATGGTTTTGAGCGCATCTGATTGATCATGGAGCTGAGTGTGAGCCCCAGGACATTCATCAGGTCCTGTAGTTTGGAGATTGGTTTCGGCTTCTGACTTGGAAATGGATCAATCATCAATACGGTAGAAGTAAACCGATGGAAGTCGCGGTAATCTTTGGCTTCCTGCCCGGTCACTTCATAAAGTACATCACGCACTTTTTCGAAAGGTTCATTATTGATCAGTCCGCCATCCACATTGAGCGTTTGGTAATTGCCCGGGGCAAGAGGGTTATTGGTCAAGTATTTTTTTAACCAGAGGTTCGCATTGACATAGGAGGCATCGCGGTTCAATAGCCTGGATTTTAGTCCGACAGGGAAGGCTCCGGTTGCAATTGCAGCATCTCTGGCCAGATCAACATTGATGTCATCTTTGAGGTTCAGGGGGACCCATCCGCCATTCGAGCCAATGATATGGTCTTCGGTGAGCTCAAAGCAGGCATAATCGTTATGAATGGACATGTGATACTTTCTGGTTTGTGGCTTATCGGGACCAAAATCAGCGGTATAGCTAAAGCCTTCCAGATTGGTCAGGGTACTGAAAATCTTTAAACCCGGTTTAATGAAGGCCGGTAAAGGACGCCATTTGCTCCGGTCGGCTTCAGTAGCCACTACACGCTGCGCGATTTCATCAATAAATGCAGAATTTAACCCGGAAACCAGGCCTCGTTCTTTGATGTCGGCGGTGTCGAGCATTTTTTCTAAGATATCTCCCTGGCTAAGGTCTACCCAGGTATGGTAAAACTTGTTTTCCGGGTGTTCGGCAAGGATGTTCTCCCCGGGTTTATCGATAGGGATGTGCTGGCTGTTCAGGACGGTAGAGGTCAGGATGCTGGTCATCCCTCCGGCAGAAGCACCACCGATTACCGGGATTTGTACTTTGTGACTGGGAACGCCAGGTTCATTTCTTCTTTTTTCCCATTCGGCAAGGGCTTCTAACAGGTAATCCATTACTCCGGCAGTATAAGCGCCTGCGGAGACCGCACCGGCCATACACAGGCCAAGATAAAAGGTGTTTTCGTTTTTGTTTTCGGATGACATAGGGGGCTGATTTGTAAGTTGAAATTAAAGCTTAATTTCCATTGGAACCTATTTTTTTCGTGTTCTTTATTTCTAAAGGCTTCCGGGAACCCGCAAACTCCGTTTATCGTTTATGATCTTTTTTACTTCTTTATGTCATCTGTCAGCTCATGATGCTTCCCTTTTATCTTATATTAGGCCTTATGTTTGAGCTACTCCGTAAAAATATTGAAAAACATCTTTCGATCTCCGATGCGGATTTTGAACAGTTTACCAAACCATTCTATCATCGGAAAATAGCAAAAAAACAATTTCTCCTGCGGGCAGGGCAGATTTGTAAATTTGAAGGTTTTGTGATCAAAGGTTGTTTAAGGGTGTATTATCTGGATGAACAAGGGCAGGAGCGGATTTTATATTTTGCCATCGAGGATTGGTGGATTACCGATATCGACAGTTTTACGAACAATACCCCCTCCATTTTAAATATTGAAGCCCTGGAAGACAGTGAAGTGCTGCTGATTACCCAGCCTTATAAAGAAGCGTTATATGAGCAACTTCCTATCGTGGAAAAGCTTTTTCGCATCATGACACAGAAAACGCATGTCGCTTTGCAAAGAAGAATGATTTCTGCATTGGGAAAGACTGCCGATGAACGCTACCTGGAGTTCATAGAGAAATATCCGCAACTGGAACAGCGCCTCACGCAACTACAGGTTGCTTCTTATCTGGGCATCTCCCATGAATTTCTCAGTAAAATCCGAAAAAAGCTGTCTAAGCTGAGGTAATTTTCTTTTTTGAACTAGTTCAACTTTTTCCCTGTTCAGGTGTTCTAATTTTGCTGTCCTAATCATCAGAACATATGAAAATAAACACATTGATCCCTGGATTGTCTATATTTCTACTTTTTCAGGCTTGTGCCGGAAACAGCAATTCGGCAGCAGAAAAAAACGAAACCGCAGAGACTTTAGTCGGTAAAACGGCAAAGATTACTTATCCCGACTTTAGTGCGGAAGTTCAGTACTTAAACGACAGTACGGTGCATTGGAAAGCGGTTGATAAAACCGGAAAAACCAATGAAGGAACGGAACACATTTCCTATAAACAACTCAGTAATCACCTCTATTTCCTAAACTGGATTGAAAAGGACGGACTTACCGTGAGCCAGGTGATCAATACCAAAGACGGAGAAGTTGATGCTTTTCTAAGCTATAAAGACGATAAATCTCCCGCAGGAAGAGCTGCGCAATTTTTAAAAGGAAAATTTGAATTTAACACTAAAAAATAATGAAACTCATATATGTGATGGATCCGCTTTGCGGATGGTGCTACGGAAATTACAGGAATACCTTGCAGACTGCCGAAAGGTATAAAGATATTCCATTTGAAATTATTCCGGGAGGGATGTGGGCAGGGCAGAATGTCCGTCAACAAAGCAAACAAATGGCGGCGTATTTTATAAAGCATGACCAGCAAATTGCCAGCCTTACCGGAACGGCTTTTGGAGATGCTTATTTTAAGTTCATCAATCAGGATGAAGTGGTATTGGATAGTGAGATTCCATCCAGGGCGATCTTGACGGTACAGCAGTTTTGGCCGGAAAAGAATGTTGCTTTTACTGCTGCAGTACAAAAAGAACGGTATTTCTATGGCAAAGATCTGAATCTGGACCTGACCTATCAGGAGATGCTGGATGCACTGGGAATTGAAAAGGAATTGTTTTTCAAACATTTTCATAGCCCCGAAATGAGCGCGGCCACACAGGAGGCTTTTGCGAAAGCGGCAGATTATGCCATGTCTTATCCCACCTTATTATTGGATACCGGATCGGAGATGTTACTCATCGAACAAGGTTATTCTTCCCTGGAAGAGATCTTTAGTCGCATTGAAACGGGTTTAGTTAAATAATTATCTATTAGAAATGAAAAAACAACCATATACCATACTTTCCACAACCATTTTATTCTTTTTAATCCTATTAAACATGAATGCAACAGCACAAACATTTAAAGCGATTGATGCTGGTCCGTTAAAACTTAACGTGTACCATGCTGCTGAGACCAGCTTCGGTGTCGCCTCAGTGATCATTAGTGGGGAAACCGATGTGATATTGGTGGATGCTCAGTTTACTTTGCCGGATGCCAAAAAGGTAGCAGAAGAAATCAAAGCAAGCGGTAAAACTTTGAAGGCCATTTTTGTGAGCTATGGCGATCCGGATTTTTACTTCGGACTGGAAGTCTTTAAAAGCTATTTCCCGGGAGTAACCGTTTATGCGACCGAAACAACAGTGGAGCACATTAAAGAAACTGCTCAGAAGAAACTGGAGGTATGGGGACCACAGTTAGGGGATAATGGAACAAAGAATGTGGTATTGCCACAGGTCTTGAAAGGGAATAGTCTCGATCTGGAGGGCAATAAGCTGGAGGTCGTTAATGTGGAAGGCGCTCCACAACGGACTTTTGTCTGGATTCCCTCGATTAAAGCGGTAGTTGGCGGAATTAATATTTTCGGAACAGGTTTTCATTTATGGCTTGCGGATGATGCTACGGAAGAAAAACGTCAGCAATGGTTAAAAGCCCTTGATAAAATTGAATCACTGAAACCGGCAATCATTATTCCTGCACACCATAGAGATGGCGCTGCCTTAAATATCGAGTCGCTGAAGTATGACCGGACCTACATTAAAGCATACGTGGAAGAGCTGGGGAAAGTAAAAACTTCTGCGGAACTGATTGACGCGATGAAAAAGCGCTATCCGGAGGCTACATTCGAAATTGCATTACAATTGGGTGCAAAAGTCAACACCGGAGAAATGAAATGGTAAATTTTTTTTCCTAGCTTCACTCGAATATATCCAACATTTCCCTATACCCGACTTCCGGGGATAGGGAAATGTTGTGAAAAAATAGATTTAGCTGAATATGAAAAAATATATTGCCTTGTCCCTTATTATTTTAACACTTGGATGTTCAAGCGAACAAACAGATCAGGTATTACTCGAAAAAGACCGCTTATCATTGGTGAAAAGCCTTACTTCTGATAAAATAATCGTGTGGAAGTTCGGGAAAATCGGATTGCGTTCTGCAGGAGTACAGGATACCACGATGCCGCAGTATCAGCAGCACCTTAAGGAATTACAATCTGTATCCGGTAATCTTTCTAAAATGTCTGCGGGACAAAAGGACATTCCGGTTACGGACATGATCCTCATGTATCGGGATTACCGCCGGATTAAAAACTTTATTATTGAAACTGATGAGGATATCTTTCCTCCGGTGCTCGATGGCGTAACCGCAGTCTATGGTTCGCCCGGTGAGAAGCAAAGCTTTATGCAACAGGTGGCGAAGCGCTCTGACGCGGATAAAGTTTACCTGCAAAACCTGGAACATGCAGTTTTAAGCGTTCTTGTGCTGGCCACCAGAGATCTGGGGGCAGAATTGTCTTTGTATGAATGCAGTAAAACACAGCCGGATAAATTACCGGATAGTGAAATGAAAACTTTACTGCAGTTTGTACGTGGTTTTCTGTTCTTCTCCAATAAGTTTTTTTACTTATCAGAAGACGAGATCAGCAGCAATATCAAATGGCTGGAGAAAAACAAGGAAGTAGACCTTCCTTATACCAGAGCCTTTTTTAACTGGGGCAAACTCAACAATGAACAAACACATACTGCTTTTCATGGGCTGAATCATCTTTTCAGAGGGTTTGACCGTCTGATGATGGAAAGAGCCGTGGATGAGGAAAGGGCACTGGATGATTTTGAATCCTTTCTGGCAGATGCACATAAACTTGGCATCCAGAATGAAACAGTTTGGAGCATAGAAAGCTTTGTCTACATAAAAAGAGGTAAAAATGAGCAGGCCATCGCCTCGCTTGGTAAACTTAAAAATAGTGCCTTGTTGAGTGATGCAGAGAAAGCTTCGATTCAGGAATCAATCAATTACCTGAAAGCACGTGAACCTGATGCTAAACTTAATGGGGTATACGATAAGTATTTCATCAGTAAGATTGCCACGAGGTACGTATTGGCTACTTTAGCAAAGGTGGATTGGGAAAAGGTGTTAAAAGAGAATAACGTGAGTCATGCGGAAGAGATTCTGGCAACCATTGCACAGTTTAAAGCCATTAGTGCCGGGATGCAAAAGATGACCAGTACAGAGACCATCACTGATCAGGGGAAATCATTAAAAGAAAAAGGAGGGAAAATTTTGGATAAAGTAACAGACTTTATTAAATAGAGGTGTTCTTTTTATTCATAATTACAATCGCAATCATTTTGTTCATCTTCTGAGTGTACCAGCGCTTAAAGGAGAAAAACACAAAGGAATGGTTAATTTGGGTTTAACCTGTTGATTGTGATGTTGCATACTGAACTATAATTAAACTATTTTTCGTTAGAAGGGTTGGGATGCCAGCAGGTTTACTGTTAATGATTTTTTACCATTAAAATAAACCAGCATGTCTAATCAACAATCAGCCCTAAAAAAAGCGACTACTGAAACTTCCAGTCTGCCATTGAGCATGGAAGAAAAACACAAAATCCTGAATGTATTTAATGATACAGACTGGATTTATCCAATGGAAGAGAGTCTGGTCTCCTTATTTGGAAAACAGGTCCATCGCTATCCGGAAAATCCGGCGGTGTTCTTTGGTGCAGACTGGCTCAGTTATAAAGAGCTGGACGACAGCAGTAATCAGGTGGCAAACTATCTTTTGAGTCATGGAATTGGCGTAGGACAGTTGGTCCCTGTCTGGATGGACAGGTCTATCGAATGGCTGGTTGCCGTTCTGGGAATTTTAAAAACAGGCGCTGCTTATGTGCCTGTTGATCCGGCTTACCCGCTTAAACGCGCCGAATTTATCATTGAAGATACTCAGGCAAAGGTGGTCATTACCAACGGGAATTGTGGCTCAGATTTAGTACCCAACAGCGAAACGAAATTGCTTTTCCTCGACCAGCTTTCCGTTGTAGGGGGATATTCGACTGATTCGGCCGCCATTTATCCGGATGAAAACTCATTGGCATATGTGATATATACTTCCGGCTCTACCGGCAATCCCAAGGGTGTGATGGTAGAGCATCAATCTATCCAGCATTTGGTGACCTGGCATAACCATAAATTCGGCCTCGACGAGAATTGCCGGCTCACGCTGGTTGCAGGTCTTGCCTTTGACATCTCCGTTTGGGAAATCTGGTCCGCACTCGCTTGTGGTGGCTCACTGCACATTGCGAAGGAGGAAGAAAGGATGGACGCCATTTCTTTACTGAATTTTTTTAGCCTTCATCAGATCACACATGGCTATGCACCTTCTGTACTCGTGCCCTCCATAATTGCCCATAGCAAGGTTCAGACAGGCTTAAATTTAAAATATTTATTTACCGGCGGCGAGCAGTTAAAACCTGTGTTAACCGAAGGGCTTCCTTATCAGCTGGTGGATTACTATGGGCCGACCGAATGTACGGTCTTTGCCACCTGCAACCTGGTGAATACTACAGCCACCCAACTCCGTTCTACCATTGGGATGCCCATTGCGAATACTCAGGCCTATATTCTGGATCAGAAAGGAGGGGTACAGCCTATCGGGGCAATCGGGGAACTTTGCATCGGAGGAACAGCACTGGCCAAGGGGTATTATAAGAACGAGGTGCTGACCGATCTGAAGTTCGTGTCACATCCATTTCAACCGGAAAAGAAGATTTACCTCACCGGCGACCTCGCCCGCTGGTTGCCCGACGGACAGATTCAGTTTCTGGGAAGGGTCGATAACCAGGTTAAAATCCGTGGCTTCCGGGTGGAACTTGGTGAAATTGAAGGCGCTTTAATCCGTCAGGATCAAATAAAGAATGCGGTGGTCATCACCAAAGAAAATAGCGGTCAGAATAAATACCTCATTGCTTTTATCGTACTCAAAGATGGAAATCAGCAGGCAGATCTTGCGCAGATCCGTCAGGAGCTCAAAAAAGAACTGCCGGGATATATGATTCCTGCGGAGATCATTGCAATTGCAGAAATCCCTTTAACGGCAAATGGAAAAACAAATAATGAGGAACTGGGGATCATTGCGAGAAAGCATGTTCAGGAAAACCTCAGCGTGGAGGCCCCGGTAACCGAAAGCGAAAAGGCCATTGCAACGATCTGGTCTGCAGTTCTGGAACGTCCGGCACTGAACAGGTCGGACAATTTCTTTGATATTGGAGGTGATTCCCTGCTAGTCGCAGTAGTGGCCGTTTCTATGAGCAATAAGCTTGGCATTAAAGTATACCTGCGCGATTTGTATCAATACCCGGTCTTGCAGGAATTGGCGGAATCAATTGATGCAAGGATCCAGAAGACAGAGCAGGCATTGCCAGTGGAAGACGTAGAACCATTTACAGAATTGCAGGAAGACATTTATCTTGCTCCCGGAACGGTTTTTTCCGGTGATTTTGACGAAGAAAGCCTTAAAGATCCTGCAGCAGTGATGCTGACCGGTGCTACGGGGTTTGTCGGCATTCATTTGCTTCAGGAATTGCTGGACCATACCAGGGCGAGGGTATATTGCCTGGTCAGGGCACAGGATGAGTTTCATGCGATGGAAAAAATCAACCAGACCTTCAAAACGTTTAATGTCCCCGTTAACGCCGCACAAAAATCCAGGATCATTCCGGTGGTAGGGGACCTTACGGTAAATGGGCTGGGCTGGTCTGCGGAGCAGTTTGATGAACTCGCTCAGCAGGTAGAGGTCATTTATCACTCGGGAAGCTCGGTGAACTTTATCGAACCTTATTCTTATATGAAGTCGGCCAATGTAGATGGTCTCCGTGAAATTATCCGCTTTGCGGCCGCAAAAAAGACCAAATGCCTGGTGTTGTTGTCTACCATTTCCATCTATAGCTGGGGACATGTTTTCACTAAAAAGACGGTGATGAGAGAGGATGATGACATTGCACAGAATCTTTTGGCGGTAAGTAAAGATATCGGTTATGTCAGGAGTAAATGGGTGATGGAAGGGCTGGCTGATCTGGCTGCAAGTCAGGGCTTGCCGCTGATTACGCACAGATTGGGTTATGCCATGTGCCATAGCGGGACCGGTGCGAGTGCACCTTACCAATGGTGGTCTGGTTTGGTGAGGAACTGTATTGAGTTTCAATCTTATCCGCAGTTAAAAGAGCTGAGAGAAGGCCTGATTACGGTAGATTACATGACAAAATCTATTGTGCACATTTCAAAGGATAAGAAGGCTATAGGTCAAAAGTTTAACCTGATTGCTTCGCCGGAAACCAACCTTACACTGGAAGATTTCTTCGGTCTGTTAAAGCAGTATTATCCTTTTAAACTGGATGGTTTGCCATATAAGGCATGGCGGAAACAGTGGGAAGACGATCCTAAAAACCGCTTGTTTCCATTAACCAGCTTGTTTAAGGACAATATGCATGAAGGACTTTCTACTGTAGAACTTTACCAGGATACTTATGTCTGGGATTGTGAAAATGTAAAGGCTTTTCTTCAGGATTCGGAGATCAAAGAACCTGTCTTTGATAAAGAGTTATTGGATAATTACTTTAGATATCTTGATATATCTATATCATAATATTTAGATCTGGCAGGTCAGACCTCGGTGTTCCGGGGCTTTTCCAGGAACAGCGGGGCTGTTGGTTTCTACTTATGATGGGTTTTAATGTTTGTAAAAACGTGCTTCTTCCAGATCCAGGTTGTTTTCCATATCTCTGAGCACTTCATCATCATATTTTTTGGTTGCCCGGAGTTTATTTAATTCTTTCCTTCTGAAAGTAGTGAGGTCGAGCATGATCTTTTTATATAATTTTCGTACAGAAGCAACCTGTTGTTTTTGCTCGGCAACCGTTTGTTCTGTGGCCCTGATGCTGCGCTCCATTTGCTCTTTGATCCTCCGGATGGTTTCAAAATCAGCCATTTCTTTACTGTATTTGTTGTCCAGGTATAAAACAGCTTCCTTGGCTAAGAAGAGATGAATGGCTTCTTTTTGCTGATCAAAAGGAACATGGTCGTCTATTTCTTCTACTTTTAACAGTTTAAGGAAAATAGGTAGGGTTAATCCCTGAAACACCAGGGTAATCAGGATGACAATAAAGGTGATGAACAAGATCAGGTTCCGATGCGGGAATGCTTCTCCGTTGCTTAAAGTGAGTGGAATGGCCAAAGCTGAAGCCAGGGAAACCACGCCACGCATGCCTGCCCAGCCAATAATAAATGGCAGTTTCAGGCCGGGACTCTTTTCACGTTTCCTGATTTTCGGGCTTAACCTTGGAATAAAGGTCACCAGGTATACCAGGATGATCCTGGCAATGATCACAATTGCACTGATGATCAAGGCATAATTAATGGCTTCATCTATGGAATAACCTTCCAAACCTTCCACAATGACTGGCAGTTCCAGACCAATAAGAATGAAAACAAATCCATTCAGCAGGAAGCCTACCGTAGCCCATACTTCTTTGGTCTGCAGACGCGTATGATAGTTTAAGAAATCATTGGAACGGAAAGAGAGGAACAAACCACCACTGACTACTGCTAAAACGCCCGACCAGTGGAATTGCTCTGCCACAATATACATCAGGTATGGTGCGATCAGCGTAATGGGTGTTGTAATGCTGGAGGACTTTGCCCAATAGCGAAGTACGAGGTAAAGGATATGTGCAATCGCCAGTCCGACGATGACCCCCATTACTGCAAGGATGATAAAATCTGTGGCTGCTTTTTGAAATACAAACTGCCCGGTGAGGATACAGGCCAATGCAAAACGAAATACGGTTAATGAGGCCGCATCGTTGACCAGACTTTCGCCTTCCAGCATCGTTAATCCCCGTTTTGGCATGTCGACCCCTTTTAACACAGAGGTAGCTGCGACCGCATCCGGGGGAGAAATGATTCCACCCAATAAAAAGCCCAACGCGAGGGTAAAACCGGGAATAATGCTGGCCGAGAAATAAGCAATGGCCAGAGAAGTAATGAGTACCAGTCCAAAGCCGAGTAAGAGTATAGACCTTTTCCATTTCCAGAATTCATTCCAGGAAGTGTACCAGGCTGCTTCAAATAGCAAGGGAGGAAGGAAAATGAGAAAAACGATGTCAGGATTGATATTGATTGGAGGAATGCCGGGAATAAAACTGATGCCCAGTCCGCCGATAACCAGGAAAATGGGATAGGAGATTTTCCATCGTTGGCTCAGCAGGTAAAGGAGTGCCATTGCAAAAAACAAAGCAAGGATCAGGAGGAGGTTCGCATGTATCATTTCGCAAAGTTAAAAAATCACTTCCTTTCTCCAACTTGTTGTCGCCACATTGCATAGTAGAGGCCTTTTTGTTCCAGCAGTTCTTCATGAGAGCCGGCTTCAGAGATCATTCCTTTTTCCAGCACATAGATCACATCGGCATGCATGATCGTCGAAAGGCGGTGGGCAATGACAATGGTGATGCGGTCTTTGCTCATGGAAAGGTCGCGGATGGTACTGGTAATTTCTTCTTCGGTAAGGGAATCCAATGCAGAGGTGGCTTCATCAAAAATGAGCAATCTCGGATTCCTCAATAAAGCTCTTGCAATGGAGATTCTCTGTTTTTCTCCTCCGGATAATTTCAGGCCACCTTCACCGAGCAGGGTATTGATCCCTTTCTCCGATTTGGCCAAAAGGTTGGTACAGGAGGCCTTTTCTAAAGCGCTCATCAATTCTTCATCTGTTGCCGTTCCTTTTACAAATAATAAGTTCTCTTTAATGGTGCCGGCAAACAATTGGGTATCCTGGGTCACAAAACCAATCTGGCGCCGCAATTCATTATAGCTGATCTCTTTTGCATTGAATTCATTGAAGAGAATCGACCCGGATACCGGGCGGTATAATCCGACCAGGAGTTTCACCAGGGTTGATTTTCCAGATCCTGAAGGGCCAACAAAAGCGATGGTTTCCCCACTGTTGACATGGAAAGAGATGTTGTCTATGGCATTTGTCTGTGCTGTTTTGTGTCGAAAAATGACCTGGTCAAATGATAAGTTTTTTAATGGACCCGTCTTTTTCGGAGATTCGGGCTTGCGCTCGATGGGTTTTTGCATCAGCTGATCAAAGTTATGAACTGAAGCTTCCACTTCGCGGTAGCTTAAAATGATGTTTCCAAGGTCTTGTAGAGGCCCAAAAATAGAAGTAGAAATGAATTGCATCGTGATCAGCTCTCCGGTGCTGAGTTTATTGCGGAAGATCAGCCAAAGCAGGATAAATAAAATGGATTGTTTCAGCAGGTTCAGCGTGGTTCCCTGGAGAAAGGACAATGTTCGGACCCGCTTTGTTTTCATCATTTCCAGATCATAAATCTTTTGTGTCTGGATTTTTAATCTGCGAATCTCAGGGAAGGTCAGGCCAAGACTCTTGACCAGCTCTATATTGCGGAGCGATTCTGTGATCACCCCCGCCATTTTATTGGTTTCTTTGTTGATCGAACGCTGTACAGTTTTTATTTTCTTACTTAACAAGCCGGTGAGTGATCCGAGCACCAGGATGCCAATGATAAAGACCGGAACCAGCATCCAGTTCTTGGTAATGGAATACCAGATGAGAAAACCCATTCCTACAAGGGAAGAAAAGAGAATGTTAATGAAAGAATTGATGAAACGTTCTGTATCTGTTTTTACCTTTTGTAAGATGGATAAGGTTTCTCCGCTATGGCTTTCCTCAAATTCCTGAAAGGAGAGGCGGAGTGTTTGTTTCAAGCCATCGTTAAAGATCTGCATTCCGAATTGCTGAACGGCAAGGCGGGTATAATATTCCTGAAAAGCTTTGGCGATTCTGGCGGCGATGGCAATCCCTATCGCTATGCTCAGCCAGTAAAGTACGCCTTTTACCAAAACTTCCTGACTTTTGTTACCTGGATTTGTGGCGTATTCATCAATGATCTTTCCAAAGATAATGGGGTCGGTAAGACTTAACAATTGGGCTATAGCGGCAAGGAAAAGAGCCAGAACTACCCACCATTTTTGTTCTTTAAAATATTTCCACAGGATCGGCATAGGGGAGGGAGTTTAAGTCAAAATACGAATTATTGTGCCAATAAAAAAGCCTGAGCGGATGCTGTTGAATCCGCTCAGGCTTTAAAAATTTAAAACGATGATGGTTAACCGTTATTTGTTACACTAAGGATCACTTCCATATTTCCCCTTGTGGCGTTAGAATAAGGGCAGATCTGATGTGCCTTTGCCACCAATTCTTCCGCTTGCTGCTGGTCTACTCCAGGGATATTTACCGCCATTTTAACCGCCAGACCAAATCCGCCGGTATCGTTCTGACCAATGCTCACTTCTGCAGTTACGGTGGTGACCCCTGTAGTAATTTTTCCGGTTTTGATCACCAGGTTCAAGGCGCTGTCAAAGCAGGCGGAATATCCGGCAGCAAACAATTGTTCCGGATTGGTGTAACCATCCTGTGCACCACCCAATGCTTTTGGCATGCGTACTTCAAGGTCTAATACACCATCTGAGCTTTTAACTTGTCCGTTTCTTCCGCCTGTTGCTGTAGCTGCGGCTGTATACAATACTTTCATTTTATCTGTTTTTTAAAGGGTTAATAAGGGCTTCTATTTATTTGTAGGGGTTACCGATAAGATTTGTTTCAATTGATCGCGCAAATTAAAAAGCTGCTCATCATCTGTTGACAAGGCATCTTTTATCGCCTCCGGGATAGAAAGGGCCAGTTGTTTCAATGCGGTTCCTTTAGCAGAAATCCGGATGTTGACCACCCTTTCATCTGCTTCGGAGCGGTTTCTGCTCAATAATCCATTTTCTTCCATACGTTTTAGCAATGGAGTCAGGGTGCCGCTGTCCAGCCATAATAATTTACCCAACTGTTTTACGGTGACTGTTTCATGTTCCCAAAGTGCAAGCATTACTAAATACTGAGGATAGGTGAGCTCAAGTGCTTCCAGATGAGGCCGATACAGGGCCGTAATCTGGCGTGATAACGCGTAGATAGGGAAACATAACTGGTTTTCAAGTTTTAAATTTTCCATTGCTGTTGAATTGGTTTTGTAAAATTATATTGTGTACAATTTAATTCCTAATTTATTTAGAATTCTGACTTTTCTATGAAGATAGCTCGTCAGCTTAGTTTTATCATGATTGTGTCAGCTTTTAGCAATTTCGGGATTTCAGATAATCCTTTTTATTTTCGTTTCGTCCTATAGCTAAATTGATAGATATGAAAACTTCTTGGTTTAAACCGCTGATCATTGCAGGGGCAATTGTGTTGATGAGCGGCGCTACGGTTAGCACTGTTTTTGCCCAAAGATCCGGACATGGCGGAGGAAGAGGGGGCCATGGTCCGTCCAGAGGAGGAAGTTCCTACAGACCTTCAACAGGGCAGGTATTCCGGGGAGGGAACCGGATTGGCTATATTGGCAGAAGGCCCGGACATATTTACAGACCTGGCTTCGGAATTTACAGAAGACCATTTTATGGATACCGCAGTTATTACAGACCTTACCTCGGACTTCGGATTAATGTATTGCCATTCGGGTATTATCCTTTCTTCTTTGGTACCGATCAGTTTTATTATTCCGGTGGATTATTTTACAGGGAATATGACAATGCTTATAAAGTAGTCGTTCCTCCGGTAGGCGCCGAAGTACCCAATATCCCTTCCGATGCCAAGGAAGTTCAGATCAACGGACAAACGTATTATGAATACAAAGGGGTGTACTATAACATTATTGAAAAAGCCGATGGGAAATCTGTGTATGTGGTAGCCGGAAAAGATGGGGTATTGAATACGGATTCCAATAATTCAGCTGCTAAGGATCGGGGTGTTCAGGTGGGCGATGTGGTAGAGACTTTACCTGAAAGTTCCAGAGAGGTCTTTATCAAAGGAGAAAGATATTATGTAACTGATGATGGTGCGTATTATGAAGAAGTGGTCAATGGCGGGAAAATAAGCTATAAAGTGATCGGACTGGATAATTCTGGTCTTTAACCGCTGAATCATCTTTTTCCTGGTGCTTTAAGGTCATCATCCTTCCTAACAGCAAATGACATCAAGGTCACTATCAGCGATCGCAATATCAATTGGAACCGTTCCTGCAAGAATCGGATCAAAGCTTTTTAACTTTTCTAATACCTGGTGCGTTTCCAGTGTATCATAAGCATCCTGCTGTTTTAAAGTGCCACTGGCGAGATGAGCAATGGTGTCAAACTTTTTGATCATCAGGGAAGTTCATTTTTGAATTCATGGCGCTTTTCTATAGGGGCATGATCAGTTGGCAACTGATCGGGATAAATCTACATTTTTTCGGGTTTTCCGGGGTAATAATTTCATGATCTTTCCTGAATAAGGGATTCTGGCTCAATTTCTGCGACGATTTTTGCACTGCCTTTACCTGAATTCTTTCGGTCCTTCAGGGACAAACAATTATGGATATAAGTACTTTCAACGCATTTAAGAGTCGCAATTACCGATTATATTTTACCGGACAATCCGTGTCGCTGATTGGGACCTGGATGCAAAAAACGGCAGTCAGCTGGGTGATCTATGAGAAAACGCATTCTAACTTTATGCTTGGACTGACACTCTTTGCCAGCTTATTTCCATCCTTTGTGTTCTCTTTTCTGGGTGGGGTAGCAGCAGACCGCTATAACCGTTATAAGCTCTTGCTGCTTACTCAGGTGGCCTCGATGTTGCAGGCCGTGCTTTTGACCTTGCTGATTTTCTTTAAGGACTATTCCGTTTGGGAGATCATTGCTTTAAGTGCCATGCTGGGCATCATCAATGCTTTTGATGTACCGGCAAGACAATCTTTAGTTTATGAAATGGTAGAAAATAAAGCCGACCTGCCCAATGCGCTGGCTTTGAATTCTTCTATGGTGAACCTTTCCCGGTTGATCGGACCCGGACTGGCTGGACTGGCCCTGGAGAAATTTGGAGAAGACATTTGTTTTGGCTTAAACGCTTTTAGTTTTATCGCCGTAATCGGCTCTTTATTGATGATGAGGCTGCCAAAATTTACAGCGACAGCGCATCAAAAGAATATTTTTTCAGAACTTAAAGAAGGCTTTCAATACATCAGAAGAACACCTTCCATCTCTTATGTGCTCCTGATGCTGGCATTGATCAGTCTCTTTGTCTTGCCATTTAGTACCTTGATTCCGGTATATGCAAAAGACATCTTTAAAGGTACGGCTTCTACTTTTGGTGTGATCGACAGTGTGATTGGACTCGGTGCTTTTTCCGGAGCAATTTTTCTGGCCTCTCTTAAACCCGGAAGAAACCTGAGGAGAATCCTGGCCATCAGTACCCTCATCTTTGGTGCCGGACTGGTTTTATTTTCGCACAGCACTTATTATCCGGTTGCACTGGTCTTTGCGGCAATCTCCGGCTTTGGAATGATGTCGCAGATTACCATCAGTAATACCCTCATTCAAACGACCGTAGATCCGGCAATGCGGGGAAGAGTGATCAGCTTTTATGCGATGGCATTTTTTGGAATGCAGCCTTTAGGCGGGCTTTTAATCGGGACTTTGTCTCATTTGATCGGAACACCCGATACCGTGATGATACAGGGCTTTATTACTTTGTTGATCGGCTTTTTGCTTTTCCGTTTTCTTCGTAAGGCCAAAAAAAGACTACAGGAAGCAGCAGCTCTTGATCAGAATTAATTGTTCGTTCCTTCATAAATTTGTTTGTTGCATCACTAATTATGATGCCTTGCATCGCTTTTAATCGTTTTTAAAGCAGGTATTCCTCTTGTATTTTTGTCGCAAATAAATATCAAATCATGATGGAAAAGAAATATCCGCTACCCCCATTTACGCTTGAAACAGCGATTCAAAAGGTTCAACTTGCCGAAGATGCCTGGAATTCACAGGACCCTGAACGCATTTCTATGGCGTATTCATTGGATACAGAATGGAGAAACCGCGATACATTTGTGAACGGGCGTAAAGCAGTTCAGGAATTCCTGAAAGGGAAATGGAAAAAAGAATTGAATTATAAGCTGAAAAAGGAATTATGGGCATATACCGACAACCGAATTGCGGTTCGGTTTGAATACGAATGGCAGGACCAGCAGGGGCAATGGTTCAGGGCCTATGGAAACGAAAATTGGGAGTTTAATGAAGACGGTTTGATGGAAAAACGTTATGCCAGCATTAATGACCTCCCAATTGACAAATCTGAGCGTCGGTTGTAAATTTAATTCCGGTTTCCAGTCTTTGCCTGACGCACAGACTGGCTTTCTTTCCCCTTAAAACGATAGACAAAACTCAAGCGATACCTGGATGCATCGGGACGACTGACCTGGTTTAAGACATAATTTGTCCCCCTGGTTAAAGTGTTGGTCTTCCTGCTGTTGAGCACATTTGTTCCATCTAAAACCACTGTCGCTTTATTCTTAAACAGGTTTTTACTTAAGCCCAGGTCCATGAAATGGATCGCATTGGTCCGGCTTTGCGCATTACTTTGCACTCCGGTAAAATTATATCGTCCCTGAAGACTGAACTCTGCCGGGAGCTTTACCTGTGCGCCCAGTCTCGCAGTGGAGGCTCCGCCAGAGAAATTGAAATCCTGCGTGCCGAATGCGCCGGCCTGTTCAAAATGATAAATGTTCAATTCCAGGTTTAGGGAAAGCACTTTAACCGGATTGTAAAGAATGCTCAGTTCCGCACCGCGTCTGATCTCCTGGTCAATGTTGACCGCTGAACTGATAAAAACACCATTTGAATTTCTATACGTATAATCCTGTATCGGGCTTTTGATGTATTGATAATAGAGGGAAGGATTAAAGGTTAATGTTCCCCATTTTTGTAAGAAACTGAATTCAAATACATTGGCGTAGGATGGGTTCAGGTCGGGATTGCCGACAAATTGCGCATTGAAATCCGTGAGTTCATTGAAAGGGTATAAAAGGTATAATGAAGGTCGGTTGATGCGTTTGCTATAGCTCAGCTGCAAAGCAGAGCCAGTCTTAAACTCGTAGCTGGTATGAAGGGTTGGAAACAAACGGAGGTAATCTTTTTTATTGTTGAACTCATTTCCAAGATCTTCAATCGTGATTTTTGTGGCTTCAGTACGTAAGCCGATCAAATAAGAAAACTTCTTGATTTTACTGCTAAACTGGGTATAGGCACTTCCAATCAGTTCATTGTAATCCATTTTATTGTCAATTCCATCTATGATGTGCCAGGAATCTCCCGGTTGTTCTTCTGCTTTGAAATCGCTGCTCACCAATCTCTTTTCCAGTTTTAATCCCAGTTCAAGATTGGATCGGGTACTCAGTGGCTGTACAAAATCGGTTTGTAAAAGGAAATCTTTGCTCGAACCTATGGAAGCCGTTCGGATCGGAGCGTTTGTTGCCATTACCGGCGACAGCCTGGTGGTGTTCAACTCCCAGTTTTTATCGCTGTTCCAGAAGTCATACTGCATGTCTACAGTCAGCTTTTTCCCGGCGTCCTTAAAGGTTTTGGTATAGTTAAATTCCAGTTGATTGTAATTTCTGGACTCCCTGGATTCTCCATTACGTCGAATCGTGCTGTCTGTAGCAAGGGAACTGCTGAAGTCGTAATTTAAAATTGTTTTATCGTGATCTTTGGTTGCATTTCGAAGAAAGGCTGCGGTAATGGTATTTTGAGCGTTGATAAAATAATCAGCGCCAAGGTAGAACAGCTTTCCTTTATCATTGCGGTCTTCTTTCTGTACCTGATTCAGGTGTGTCGGTTTTCCTTGATCTGTTATGGTTTGTTTAGTCTGATACAGGCCATTATAATCCGTATTTCTAATGCCAAAAGTGGAAAACAGATTGAGCTTGTCCGACTTGTAATTCAAGCTTGGATTAATCCTCGAATCATTGGGAAGACCTGCAACAATCCTGGCCTGTCCGTTAAACCCGGTATTCTTATTTTTCTTCAGAATGATGTTGATGATCCCTGCTGAACCGGAGGCATCATACCTGGAAGAAGGGTTCGTGATGACTTCGATTCTTTCGATATGATCGGCAGGAATCTGCTCGAGCGCATTGCCCTGTGTAAGTCCGGAACGGCGGCCGTTAATGAGGACAAATACATTGCTGTTTCCCCTTAGGCTCAGGGTTCCCGATGGACTTACCGCAACGGAAGGTACACTGTTCAGCAATTCCGTCAGGGAGCCACTTTGCAGCAACACGTCTTTGCCGACTTCAAATATCTTTTTATCCAGCTTTAGGTTGAGGGTTGATTTTTCGCCATTGATCGATACTTCCTTTAACAGGTTTTTGTCTTCTTCTAAAGATAAGATGCCAAGCTCAGCGGTACTTTGAGCAGCAGTCAGGATAACGGACTTTATCAATGGCTGAAAGCCCATGAACCTGAATTCTATGTTAAAGGTGCCAAAGGGAAGCTCCTCAATTTTAAAGAATCCTTTTTCGTTGCTCATTGCGACGACAACAGATTTTGCGGCCTGGTCTTTAATGCTGATGGTTACGTAGGCGATGGAAAGTTTGCTGGAATGGTCTGTTAAACGGCCACTGATCATCCCTTTATTTTTTTCAGGAGAGAGCGGCTGTGCAGCAGCGTTGAAACAAAGCAATACAAAAAGGAAAAAGAGTCGAATGTTCATGGTTTTATCAGATATATGCTGCAAGATTAACCTCCCGGATGCTTTTTTTGAGGAGAAAACATGTGAACTGCTCCATGACCTTGTGTAATACATTTTTCTCTCCTATATTCATCTTAACTTTACCAGATGTTCCGATTTACGCTATTGATTGCGCTTCTTCTTGCCTTATCCTCTTGTAAAAGAGAGGTCGTTTATGAGGTTTCCGATCCGGTTTATAAGACCGGGGATAGCCTGGCCTTGGCGGCTAAAACTTTCAATTCAAAGGGATGGGCGCAGGAACGTGGGGAAACAGGAACCGGGGTTTTTTGGCTGAGGTCTGATGTTTTGATCAGGGAAATCATGACCACCGAACATTTGGGTATAGATATTCATACTTTCGGTGCTTTTGAAGTGTTCTGGGATGGGCAGAAAATTGGGGAGAATGGAAAAGTAGCTGCCGGGACTTCGGAGTTGCCCGGTACGGAAAAAAGTAGTTTTCTGATCCCGGATTCCTTAGCCACAAAAGGAAAACACCTATTGGCGTTAAGGGCTTCCCAGTCTTATGAACAGGATACCGATCGCCGGTTTGCGGTCAGGATGGAAAGCTACGACCGGCTGCTGCAGGAACCTCTGATCATGACGTCTTTTATGAACCTGATGGCAGGCGCATTTCTGATCGCTGCGATATATTACCTCTTTATGTTTATCAACAGCAGTCGGAAGGAATATGCCATATTGATTTTCTGCGTGACTTGTTTTCTGTTTTTCGCCCTGTTAATCGTTGAATACCTCAAATTCTACGTTGACATTCCTTATACCCGTTTCTATTTGAGACTGGAGACGATCGGATGGCTTACCTTTTCCATAGCATTATTGGTTCCCCTATATTTTACCATTCAGTTTTCTTTTAAAAGGAGATGGCTGTTGATGGGCATATTGCTCATTGCATTGCTTTATATCTATGTTTCTCATTTCAGGGAATATGACCTCAGCGCGATGTATTTCAGTTATGCGATGTGGGTTGCCGCGCTGATCGTGGTGGCCAATGCACTTGTTCAAAAGGAAAAAGGAGGAGGGATTGTCCTGGCCGGACTGCTCCTTAGTGCGGTCGTCAATTTCTTTTTGTATTACGATATTGGTCTGTTTATCAGTTTTACGATCATCGTACTTTGCATGCTTTACCTGTATGCCATCAGGGCCAAGGAAGTGGAAAGGGCGCATCAAACTTCTTTGCTCTTATCCTCCCGGTTAAAACTGGAATTGCTGAAGAAAAATATCCAGCCTCATTTCATTAAGAACACCTTAACCTCCCTGATGGATTGGGTAGAGGAATCCCCAAAAGAAGGGGCACTTTTTGTGCAGGCCCTGGCCGCAGAATTTGATATCCTCAACCAGATCGCGGAGGAGACTTTAGTTCCGGTCAGCAAGGAAATCGAGTTGTGTCAGGTTCACCTGAAGGTGATGCAGTTTCGTAAAGAAATCAGTTACGACTGGACCAGCTCAAATATTGACCTGTCCGATCTGATCCCACCGGCAATTATCCATACGGCATTGGAAAATGGAATTACCCATAGTGCTCCCCCTGAAGATGGCATCATCCGCTTTAATTTAAACTTTGAACGGGGCCAGGGTTATAAGAAATATGCTTTGAGCACCACTGCTAAAAACAGACCTATGAGAAAAGATAAATCGTCCGGTACGGGCTTTCAATACATTCAGGCGCGTTTAACAGAGAGCTATGGAGCTGCCTGGGGCTTTGATTCCCGGAGTTTAACCAATGGCTGGCAAACAGAAATTACCATTTATACCCCTCAATGAGAATATTAATAGTGGAAGATGAAGGCCGCATTGCGGGAAGAATTGAACGCATGAGCCGTAGCTTTTTCGGCGCAAAGCTGCAGCAGATTACGATTTGTGAAGCGATAGAAGAAGCATTGGCTTTTTTGGAAAATAATGAGATAGAGGTATTGCTGCTGGATTTAAATCTAAATGGAAGGGATGGTTTTGAGCTGTTGAAATCGGTGGTCTCCGGATCTTTTCATACCATCATTATTTCCGCCTATATAGAAAAGGCCATCACTGCATTTGAATATGGTGTGCTTGATTTTGTAGCCAAGCCTTTTGATGAACGCAGGCTGTCTCAGGCTTTTCAAAGGATTTCTATTGCGGAAAATCAGAAGGAGAACGGGCTTCGGTTTCTGGCAGTAAAAAGATCAGGAAATATTGCGCTGATTGATGTGAATGAACTCCTTTATATTAAAGGAGCGGGGATTTACGCGGAACTGCATTTGAAAAATGGCAAACAGGAACTCCATGATAAGTCATTGGAGAAGCTGGAGCAATTGCTGCCAGCTTCTTTTGAAAGGATTCATAAATCTTATCTCGTTCCGATCGGACAGGCGATGAAAATCACCGTCAGCTCAGGAAGTAAATACCAGCTTTTACTGGAAAACGGGGAGGCACTTCCTATTGGCAGAACCCGGTATGCCGCTTTAAAAGAAAAGCTGTTTCATTAAAGGCTATTCATATTTGAGGGCATCGATTGTATTGGTCACCGCTGCTTTGTAGGAGCGGATGCTGACCGTAATCAGGGTGAGCAGCATAGAGATCAGTATCGCCAATGCAAAAGGCCAGATGCTGATTTCTGTGCGATAAGCGAAGCCCGACAACCATTTGGACACAAACAAATAAGCCAGTGGCCAGGCCAGCAGATTGGCCATAAAGACCATGATCATAAAGGAGCTGTTGAGCATTTTAACCAGCTCCAGGTAGCTATATTGTGACAAGCCGATAGGTATTGTTCTTTGGGCTTCTTTCAAAATTACTTAATTTTAAGTACTTATAGATTTTTATGAAACACTTATTCTCCGCATTGTTCCTTTCTGCAGCTTCTATACTGCCGCTTTCCGCACAGCAAACCCAAAAACCAGTGCTGCATGGCCGCAACTGGATGGCCATTACAGGCAAACCTTTGGCCGCTACAGCAGGGGCAATGATCTTTCAGAAAGGGGGGAATGCCGTTGATGCATCCTGTGCGATGCTCGCTGCGACCTGTACCATGTGGGATACGCTGAGCTGGGGCGGAGAAACACAAGTCCTGATCTATAACCCTAAAACTAAAAAGGTCATCGCGATTAATGCGATGGGCGTGGCACCAACAGGGGCGACGGTAGATTTCTTTAAGAACAAAGGGTACAACTTCCCTCCGGAATATGGAGCTCTGGCGGCGACTACACCGGGCACGCCGGGAGGACTGATCTATATGCTGATCAATTATGGAACCCTGAGCCTGGAACAGGTACTTGCTCCGGCAATGGAAATGGCAGCGGGATATCCGATTGAAGCACAGGCTGCAAACAGTATGGAGCGTGGAAAAGAACTGATCAGGCAATGGCCCTATAGTAAAAAGGTATTTCTGACCCATTCGGGAGAAAAGAGAGAAGCGCCGGAAGCAGGGGAGATCTTTGTACAAAAAGACCTCCTGGTTACGCTGACTAAAATGGTAGAGGCCGAAAAAACAGCGCTTAAACAAGGAAAAAACAGGAAACAAGCGTTAGTGGCCGCCTATGATCGATTCTATAAGGGAGATATCGCCAAAGAATTTGTACGTGGTTGTCAGGAGCAGGGAGGCTTGATTACCATGGAAGACCTTGCAAAATGGAAACCCCTTGAGGAAGCGCCGCTTACCGTGAATTATAAAGGTGTTGATGTGTACAAACTTCAGCAGTGGACACAAGGTCCGGCGATGTTACAAGCTTTAAATATCCTTGAAAATTTTGACCTTAAAGGAATGGGGTACAACAGTTCAAAATATATCCATACTCTTTACCAGGCTATGAACCTTTCTTTTGCAGACCGGGACTTTTACTACGGTGATCCGGCAACTAACCCTAAAGGACCTATTAAAGGCTTGCTGAGTAAGGAATATGCCAAACAAAGGGCTCAATTGATTCAGTTCGATAAAAACAATCCGGATATCGGTCCCGGAAATCCATATCCGTTTGAAGGTAAGGTGAATCCTTACCTGGACCTCCTTAAAAAAAGAGGATATGAACTGGATACCACTAAACGTAATTTTGCACCTAAACATGATTTGGGTAAACTCAACAATAGTCCGGACGACCTGTATCAGGAAAGGTTATGGAAGGGTACCACCTCTATAGAGGCGGCGGATAAAGAAGGATGGGTGGTTTCTGTGACCCCAAGTGGCGGCTGGCTTCCGGCATGTATTGCGGGTGAAACGGGAATAGGAATGAGTCAGCGGATGCAAAGCTTTGTATTGGATTCCACGTTGAACCCTTTCAATGTCGTTGCCCCCGGGAAAAGACCAAGGGTAACATTATCTCCTTCACTGGCCCTAAAAGATGGTAAGCCTTTTCTGGCTTCCGCCGTACAGGGTGGTGATACTCAGGACCAGAATTTATTGCAGTTTTTTTTAAACGTGACGGAGTTTGGTATGAATGTGCAACAGGCCTCAGAAGCCGCAAACATCAATACCAATCAGCTATGGCTTTCTCTGGGAGGGACAAAAACGGAAGACCGTAAGCCCAAGCCAGGGCAGATTCTGTTAAATAATAATTCCTCAACGGCTGTCCGTGAGGAATTAAAGAAAATGGGGTATACGTTAAGCTTTTCTGACCGGACCAGCGGACCAATCAATGCCATTTATTTTGACTGGAAACATGGCAGTCTCTGGGGCGGATCAAGTAACCACGGCGAAGATTACGGGATCGGATGGTAAGCTTCGGCTATTCTTGTGTTAAGATGGCTTTTGCGTTTCCCTCTTCAGTTTTATAGAGCACCCAATGTTTTTTTGCATCCTTTTCCAGCTTATATACTTTATCAGTAGATATATAGAGGTCATTTTCTGCAGCACTGATCACTAAAGCAGGTTTAAAGTCTTTGGCAAAAATTTCAACCTGTTTTTTATTCCCGGAAAAGAGTAAAAAAGCCGCCATGGTGGAATCGGTAAGGTCTTTTAGTTTATCGGTTAATTCGAAAGGGCGGATGCATTCCTGCTTGATCGTCGACCAGGAATAACCGGCAGAAGCCTTACATCCATGTTCGTCTTTATCGCCACCAACTATCGCCATGGTTTCAGGTTTGGTCTGTTGCTGTGCATTGTTTCCTGTCTTCTGACTGTTGCAGCTAAACAAAGCAAGGGAAAATAGTGAAATTGTAAAAGTGAGGATGGTTTTCATAAGGCGTTTTTATTTAGGTGGATTTTTTATTGTATACCCAACAAATGATGGTCATCTTTGTTTACGATGAAAGAAAATAAATACGACGATCCTGATTTCTTTGCCAATTATGGCAATATGCCACGTTCCGTTGAAGGATTAAATGCTGCAGGAGAATGGCAGGTATTGCAGAAAATGCTGCCTGATTTTGAGGGAAAATCAGTGCTTGACCTGGGTTGTGGTTTTGGCTGGCATTGTATTTATGCCAAACAACAAGGTGCAAAAAGAGTGGTTGGAATTGACCTTTCTGCAAAGATGCTGGAAAGGGCTAAAATGAAATCTGCCGGACTGGATATTGAATATCACCAAATGGCCATTGAAGACATTGACTTTCCCAGGGAAGAGTTTGACCTGGTGATCAGCTCTCTGGCCTTTCATTATGTGAAAGATTTTAGCCTGATCTGCCAGAAAATAAATCATTGCCTTAAGCCAGGTGGCCATTTTATCTTTTCACAGGAACATCCGGTATTTACCTCCAGACCTGAACAGGACTGGTCTGTGGATGAAGCTGGAAACCGCTTGCACTGGCCATTAGATCATTATCAGGAGGAGGGGATCAGGCCTACCAGTTTCCTGGGACATACGGTTACCAAATACCATAGAACCCTGGAAACGGTCTTTAATGCCCTGATCGATTCCCGTTTTACTTTGCAAAGGGTTTCCGAGCCAAAGCCTTCCGAAGAAACACTGGCGGCTTACCCGGAGATGAAAGATGAAAAGCGCAGGCCAATTTTTTTAATGGTTGCTGCAATTAAAGAAAATTAATTTGGGCTTTCCTGAAAAGAACCTGGAGGTTTTGAATGGCATCTCCGAAAGTCTCAGGAAGTAAATAATTAAAAGACATTTGAAATAGATGGAATCTATGTCTGCCAGTTTTGTACTTCTTATCTGTGGACATGGCTGGAAGCGCTAAAGAGTTATCTGGACAGCAACGAAATGACTTATATCATAATTGATTACCAGGAATAGCATAAGGGACAGTCTGCTATTTATTTATAATTGTTGTGATGTTTTTAACAGATCGTTCATGATTTTGATTTGCTCCTGACTCACTTTGCTCTGATCATAGGCCAGGTACAAGGTGTTTGACGTTTCCCGTCTTCCTGTCCAGATTGTTTTTATCTTTTGTTCCGAAATTAAGGCTTCGGTAAGGTAATTTGCCGCAATGCTGATTCCCTTGCCGTTACTTATCGCCTGAAGAATGGTGTTCATATCCGGGATTATAAATGCGGGTTTTATGGCCGGCCGTTTTTCGAAATTGTTTAGCCAGAACCTCCGGATAATTGCCAGATCAGGACTATAGGCAAACCAGGTTTGCTGAAGCAGCCATTGTTCTGCTGCTGTCCAGTTTTCATGCTGAAGGTATTCGTTAAATGTGGAAGTATCTATGCCTGCATCTCCGACAAGCGTAAAATGTTCTGTCAGTATCGGCTCATAAACGATACCTTGTTCCTGACCGTGCTGTGTCGCGATCACAAAATCCAATTCCTCTTTTAAAAGTTTCTGAATAAGGTCTTTAGTCAGGCCGAAGGATACTTTCAACTGAGCGGGAAGGTCAGTCAGGTACCTGGAAGAAACGGCATGGAAGTATTCTTTTGCAGATCCCAGACGAAGTAAGGGGAGCTTTTTGGAAAGACAAATGGCCCTAAATTCGGTTTCCACATCTTCCAGTTTTTCCAGCGGTTCTACGACCTGCGTGTAAAATAATTTTCCGTAATCCGTAGCCAGGAACTTAGGCTTTCTCTCAAATAATTGTTTCCCGACATGAGCCTCCAGCGCCGAGAGATGCTGACTTACATTGGGTTGTGAGATGAACAATACTTTAGCAGCTGCGGTGACCGAGCCCGTCTGATAGATCGCTTTAAATGTTCTGTACCATTCCAGGTTTACCATCAGATAAAGGTATAAATATTTTTATGAGGTATGATAAATCACCTTATTTTATTTATATGTTTTATAGTGCCAGATTTGCGGACTAAAGATAATATCATGAAAAATAAACTGTCATTTTTGCCTCAGGTAGAGGCTGCGTTAGCATTTATAGCGGGCATCGAGGTATCCGCTGATCTGGAGGAGTTGGAAGCAGGAAGAGCATTCTATAAGGGATTTATTCCCATGGCTGGAGCAGCAGAAAATGTATACCAGATAGAAGACCGGTTAATTCCATCTTTACAGGATCAGCAGGAGATCGGGATACGGATCTATCGTCCCTCCGCACAGGAGAATCTTCCTGCAGTAGTTTATTTCCATGGAGGCTGGTTTATTGCCGGAGGCTTGGATACCCACGATAGGCCCCTGCGCTCATTGGCAAACTTATCGGCCGCTGTAATTGTATCTATTGATTATCGTCTTGCGCCGGAATTTCCCTTCCCCTATGGAATTAACGATTGTTATGATGCCTTACTGTGGATTGTCGCAAATGCTGCTGAGCTCGGCATTGATAGCAATCGCATTGCGCTGGCAGGCGACAGCGCAGGAGGGGCGCTTGCTGCCGTAACTTCAAGAAGAGCTGTTATGGAAGGTGGTCCTAAAATAGCCGGGCAGGTACTCATCTATCCGGTTACGGATTCCTCACTTGGTACTCCGTCCTGGAAAGAATTTGCAGAAGGTCCAAACTTAACTTTGGAAGGGGCGGAGCAGGCCTGGAATTGCTATACCCCGAAAGTCGGGGATAGCATCCGGCCTGATGCCTCACCGCTAATGGCGGATGACCTTTCCGAATTACCACCTACACACATTATCATGGCAGAATATGATCCTTTGCGGGATGAAGCAGCCCTTTACGCCAAAAAACTGAAAGCTGCAGGTGTAATTCTTACGGAAACTACTTACGGTGGTATGGTACATGGTTTTTTCCAAATGGGAGGGTTGATCGATCAGGGAAATGAAGCGATAAAAGAAGTTGCCGGAGTTTTACGGAGTTACCTGAAAATGACTGAAGCATAATGGAGAGGAAGAAAGTCGCCTATATGGGTTGCCTTGGTTTGATTGGGGTAATCACGACCGAATTCGGTGTGATCGGAATATTGCCGCAACTGGCGGCACATTATCAGATCAGTATTGAGGTCGCCGGGCTATTACTCAGTGCATTTGCCATCGTTATCGCGCTGGCAGGTCCGTTCATGACGCTTTTTATGTCCGGTTACAATAGAAAACACATGATGGCGCTTAGTCTTGCTGTATTTTTATTTACGGGAATTGTCTCCGCGCTTTCGCCTCCATTCTGGTTGTTGTTGCTGGTTCGGATGCTTCCTGCATTTCTCCAGCCTGTTTACATCTCTACTGCAGTTGCCGCAGCAACAAATGGGGTAGACAAAAAAGAGGAACATCAGATGATGGCCATTGTATTGGGAGGAATTGGGATTGCTACGGTGACTACCGTTCCCTTTGCCACTTATATTGCGGACGAACTTCATGGCTGGAATTATTCTTTTGTAGTTCAGGCCGTCGTTAGTTTACTGGCACTGATTGGTATATTGACGGGCTTACCTTCGATGCCGGTGCCGGAGAGAAAGACTTATGGAAAGCAACTGAAAATTTTAAAGAAACCTGGATTTCTAATCAGCTCATTGGTCGTGTTGCTGATGAATGCAGCCATGTTTACCACTTATTCTTATTTTGCCGATTACCTGGGTCGGGTAAATGGGATGGAGCCTAAAATGATCAGCAGCATGTTATTGCTCTTTGGAGTGATGGGCGTACTTGGGAATTTTGTCGCGGGTAAAGCATTGAGCAAAAGCCTGACCATGACGACTGCATTCTTTTTAGCCGGGCTGGCATTGGTTGCTGCAGGAATTTATTATTCCGCATCTTTGTCGTCTGTTGGCACCATTCTGCTCATCGGCATTTGGGGTTTCCTGCATACTCCATGCTTCCTCACCGGACAGGCTTACATGATCGCAACCGCAACAGAAGCGTCTGAATTTGCCAATAGCCTTTCGATCTCTTTTGGAAACCTTGGCATCGCCATAGGTACGGCAGTAAGCGGTGTGGTGATTGCTGGTTATGGCATTCACAATGCGCCATGGGCGATGCTGGGTTTTAGCGCATTTGCTTTGTTGATGATGTGGGTTAAAGCGCTCCCTGTTTTCGATAAGCGGCGATCATAAAACCAATGGCAACCAAGGCCCCGAAAACAGAAGGAAGGAATTGGCTGTAAGGCTGATATTGTGGGAAAACGGTTCCCGTAAATGCGGATAACAAACCGCTGAATGCGCTGATCATTTTAAGGATATGTTCATATCGCCATAAATTGGCATAAAAGGGAACAGGGATAAAATATCGTCCTAAATCATAAGTAACTACTGCAATTAAATAACCCAGTGTACTGTAAATTATCGAAGGTGCCCATATCATTCCAATCGACTTGAAATAGTATAAAAAATAACATACAGAAAGAACGGAAAGTAAGGCAATACCAATGTCTGTTATCTTAGGTTGGTTTGACCTGGTTTTCAAAGTCCGGTAGCCTGAGTAACCTAAATACCCGCTTAATACAGTGATGACCAACAGAAACGAATTTCTTTTAAAAACAAACACACCAACAAGTCCTGTGAAGATGACGATCGCTAATAAGATCAAAAATATTTTACCTGCATTGCGATGAAATCTACCGCCTTTGCTGGTCGTTAAGATGATGATTCCGGCGATTAAAGCGATAGATCCGGCTGTAATATGAAGGATAATATTGGACTGGTGTAGGCTGGAAAGCGTTTCTGTAGTCATCATTTTTTTATCATTTGATGAGGCAAAGAAAAGGCAAATCAGGTGTTTAAGCGTCTTTATGGGTAGGGATGGACCTATACTCTGAAGGTGTTTGACCAACTATTTCCTTGAAAATTTTGTTGAATGAAGATTTAGAGCGAAAACCGCAGTCGTAACCGATGGCAAGAATGGAATAATGGCTATAGGCAGGATCATTTAACCGTTCCTTCACAACCGCTACCCGGTAGCGGTTTATAAAAGTGAAAAAGTTAACCGCTGACTTTTGATTGATCACCTGCGAAAGTTGATTTGCGGTTAATCCCAATTGAACAGCAAGGATGCTGAGGCTTAAATCTTCTGCTAAAAAAGGTTTATTTTCCTCCATGTGATGTTTTAACTGATGAAAGAGCTGTTCACACATTTCCTCGTCCATCCCTGAATTTTTATAGCTGGTTTTGGGAACAACCTCCGTTACAAAATCTGTTGTTAAAGGATGATCCCTAAAGACGGTCGTTTGACATAAGCCAAAGTAGCCGATAAAAAAGATATAGAAAGAAAGAATGGCCCCGACTACTGCAAATAAATTATCATAAGTGAGTAATTCATAATTTACCCCATATTTTATCAGCAGAAATAAAGTAATAAACAGAATTAACAGGGATATGATGATCCATTTGAGCCAATTGAGGGTTATTTTTTCGGTATAAGCATAATTATCGGGTAATAAGCGCTGATATTTTAGCAGAATAAGCAGGCTGTAAATGGTGTAAAACCCGGGTATGGCGGCCATTAACGAAGTTAAAAACCAGATCATTGGCCCGGGTATTTCTTTATTGAAATGTGGAAATCCATTGCTGATCAAAATGCTATCCGGATTTTGTAAACAAAAGTAGTAGAGCAGCAGGTTGAACAGGAAATATGGAATTAAGTGCAGCCAAATCCGCTTCCATTTAAACTGATTACCAAAAGCGAGGGCATAGGTGTAAAGAAAAAGCAGGGGAGAGCCGATCAATGGCAGGGAAAACCCTAAAAGCTGCAGGAATTCCGGAGCGAGGGGAGTCTTTGATAGGTTGTCGTAATAAAATAAGAGCTGGACAGAAATGATGCCGAGCCAGATCATCAGCAATTGATCTGATATGGAATTTTTTCTTTTAGTTTTTAACAGTAGTATTAAAAAAAAGCCTTGTATTGCTCCGGTTAATATCAAGGATTTAAGCATGATGCTGTCGCTTAACTTTTGGCCGGGGTTGTGCTATTTCCATGTCCAAATATAACAGATTTGCTATGTTCCTGCCTTTTGTTTGAATATATTGATTTGCAAATTGCCTATAATGATCTGTAGAGTAGGTTGTTAGTATAGGGTTTGCTGATTTTGAAATAAGTCATATTTAATTTTTTTTTTCGAAAACAATTTATAATACATAGGTGTTGTGCTGTACGATTAGCAAAGAATCATACCCTATGAATCTAGTACATTCCATCCCGGTCGAGCAGGTGGGGACTTGCCCGGATCAAATGCATCGTGTCATTAACCTGATCATGCAACGGAATTTTCATGCAACTGAAATTGGCGATTACTTTCTTGGAAATGTGCTGGTAGATAATCAAAAAGTAATGGTCAGTAATTATGCCAATAAGGTTGAATCAAGACTCCTGAACCAGAACGATAAAGAAGCGCATCAGCTTTGGCTTGCTTACTTCGAGTTTTTTTTTCCTCCAGAGGATGACATTGTCATTGACCCGGAATTGTTTGAGGCCATCCGGGAAAAAGAGCATTGGAAAGTTCATTTCTTTTTTCAACGTTTGAGACCTCCAAAAAAATCAGATTATAAATGGCATTTCTCCACTTCGAGACTCTGCTGCCCGGAAGAAAAAAACGTTTCTCCAATCTTGTTTCATTATGCTTTTGAGCTTAACATTTCCGGCTGCAGCTCCGAAAGCCTTGAGGAAACAGATTATGCACAAAAATACCATAGTCGCTTTGAGCTGCTAAGCAAGCGGGAAAAGGAGATCATTAAATTGATTGTGGAGGGGAAAAGTAGTTTTGAGATCTCCATCATCCTGTATATATCCATGCATACCGTTAACAATCACCGGAAGAACATCATTAGAAAGCTGGAAATAAATAACCTCTGCCAGCTCACCAAATTCGCCATGTCATTTCATATCATTTAACATCAAAAAAAGATACTTGCATCCTGCTTAGGACTGCAGGTATCTTTCCTGATAGAAATGACTAGTAGTAGCTATTGTGGTTATAGCAAAACTTATGGAGCTTTAATCTGATAATTATTTAGCTATGATTGACAAGACGCTCCAATTGTTAAAATCAGAACTGACGAGTTACCTTATTGCTAAGGGCGACAATGCTGCGAATGTCATCATCGACAATATCGGCTTGTCGGAAACTGCAAGTGGTACTAGTCTGGTAGATAGCATTGTCATCAGTCTGGTTAACATTGAAGAAGAAAGTACCCTCAAAAACCAATCTCCTTTAAAACGTTTCCCTTCCGGAACGGCGATTTATGAAAATGCTCCGGTCTATTTAAACCTGTATGTTTTATTAAGTTGTAATTACTTTGGAGACGGATACCTGCTGGCACTCAAAAGGCTTTCTTCTGTGATCCGTTTTCTTCAGAGCAAAAACTCCTTCGCTTCTTCGACATCTTCAAGTGGCGGATCAACAGATCCCAATGACCTGGAGGAACTGACCTTTACCATGGAGCTTTATACGCTGACTTTCGAACAGATCAACCATTTATGGGGTTCACTCGGCGGAAGGCAGGTTCCTTTTGCCATGTATAAACTCAGATTGGTGGCCATCTCTGAACATGCCACCGTGAGAGAAGTACCATTGATCGAAGAAATTGAAACCAATATATCCACCTTATCCGGGCACAACTGATGAATACGGTTTATAAGATCTTATTTGAAATGCGATTGCTGCATGAGTTTTATCTGACAGATAAGGAGGGTAAAACAATATTTGATTTTCCTGCACAGGCCGACCGGTTGAACTTTTTAAAGCAACGATTCGATACCGATGCTGAAAATATAGAAGATGAAATTGCATTTGAGCTACCTGAAAAAACTAAGGTTTTGTTTGATAATTATCATTTGAAATTGGTGCCCACTTATGCCGGATTCAAAGTGGCCGTTAATGTTATCCCTAAGAAATTACCAGGCGGAACGGTGGTTTACGAACCTAAATACACTTTGCCGGATGATTTGTGCCTCTCCATTCTGGCAGTTAAGAAAAGCCAGCGCCTGGATAGTTTTACAAATGCTAAAATGGAAAAGATCTTACCTGCGATGTATTACTTCTCCAATGAAAACACCGTTACCGGACCAAGGATCTTTCCTTTTTTATCTGCTGATATTACGGCATTTGATGCAGGCGCGACTTACGAACAGGGAGAACTGGTGAAATTCGCGGCCAATGACTACCGGGAATTCTATAAAGACGATGCCGATGCGGTACAATGGATTTCCTTATCCGGGAAAGCCTTTGCCAATGAAAATGACCGGATGCTATTACCGCTTAACTTCTATTACGCATTTCCGAAAAATACCGCTGTTACCAAAGCAGATTTCTTACTCAAAGATAAAGATGGAAATACCGTCGATAAATATCAGTTTAAAGGAATCCAGCCCCTACGTAAAGTTCAGCTGGCCATAGATCCAAAGAAAGTACTACAGATCCCCGGTCCGGCGGTGACAGATCAAATGGTGTATAGCCTGAAGGTAACCGGGAACGGGGGCTATAATAAAACCCATAAACTCATCTTTTACCAGAATGAGCAGGAGATCAGAGATAGCCTGGCGCTGATTGTGATGAAAGTGAAAACATCTGTACCTGCCTATAATCTGATCGACAATCTCGGGCGACTGATCACGAGGAAGCTACCTGATCAAACGGTGAATCCGCTTCCTCCGGTATTTGAGCTCAATTTTAAAAGCAAGCCTTCCTTCTGGCGTTACATCAATAACCGCAGGAAAAATCTGAAAGTGGGGCTTCATCCCGATTTCCTACTCTCCAAAAATGGACTACTGGTGACTAAGAAACCCCGGTCACTGACCTATAGCGCTACCTTATTCCGTAAGCCCGATAACAGCCTGTATTATCTGCCGAATCCAGAACCTTATCAAACTTTAACCTTTGAAAATAATAAACTGTATAGTGATATCCTGGTGCAGGAATCAACCCTGTTTCCCTTAGCACCTTAATCTAAGAATGTATTTAAACTTTTAAACTAAATAACATTTGTTATGCAAGATTATAAAACTCCGGGAGTTTATATTGAGGAAATTCCGCATCTCCCACCTTCTATTGCATCAGTAGAAACAGCTATTCCAGCGTTTATCGGTTATACCGAAAAGGCACAGTGGAAAGAGACAGATGACCTGAGAAACAAGCCATGGCGCATCGAATCTTTGTTGCAATATGAACAGTTTTTTGGCTATCCTGATCCTGAAAAGGAAAGCCTGACCGTCGTGTTTGATACCACTGCCGGTAAAAATGAGGTGAACGGAAAAATTGACGAAACCAAGAGGTCTAAATTTCTGATGTATTACTCCCTGCAGCTGTTTTTCGGTAACGGTGGGGGTGCCTGCTGGATTACCTCTGTAGGAAATTACACGGATACCGGAGGACTGATCATGGCCGCAGACTTATCGGCCGGGCTGAAACAGGTGGCTAAAATCAATGAAGTGACCCTACTGGTCTTTCCAGACTCAGTTAACCTGGCAACGTTGACTGATTATTATGACATCCATACTCAGGCCATTCAGCAATGCGTGGACCTTCAGGACCGGTTTACCGTTTTGGACGTTTATCATGATGCAGCAAACCTCGAAGAATGGGAGCTCGATATCCAGGCCTTGCGTGATACCTTATCAGGGCCTACAGATTTTCTGAAATACGCTGCGGTATATTTTCCTAAAATATACTCCGGTGTGGATTATAACTATAAGGTGGTTGGAGATCAGTCTAAAGACAATGACGACCTGGTGAAAATAACAGGCATTGCCGGCGTAACGAAACTCTCTGAACTGCTGGCCACTAAAAATGCCCAATACTTTCAGGCTAAAAGTGCGATCACGAATATCCAGATGTTATTGCCTGTTTCGGTAGCCATGGTAGGCGTATACGCACAGGTAGACAATGCGCGTGGCGTATGGAAAGCACCTGCAAATATCAATATCGCCAATGCGATAAGGCCACAATACCTTATCACGCACAGCGAACAAATGGGCCTCAATGTAGATGCACAGGCCGGTAAATCCATCAATGTGATCCGTTCTTTTGCGGGCCGCGGACCGGCCATCATCTGGGGTGCCAGAACATTGGCCGGAAACGACAATGAATGGCGTTATGTACCGGTAAGACGTTTCTTCAGCATGGTCGAAGAATCGGTGAAGAATGCAACCGAACAATTCGTCTTTGAGCCCAACGACCGCAATACCTGGGTAAGGGTGAAATCAATGATCGAAAACTACCTGACCCAGCAATGGAAATCAGGTGCGCTGATGGGTGCTTCCACCAAGGAAGCCTTTTTTGTGCACATCGGGCTTGGGGAAACCATGACAGAACTCGATCTGTGGGAGGGAAGGATGATCGTCGAAATCGGTATGGCCGCTGTTCGTCCGGCAGAGTTTATTATCCTCAGGTTTATGCATAAAATGCTGGCTGAGTCTTAATCATCGAATTGTTATTTATTGAACTTAAATCTATTGTCATGTCTATAGAAAGCTCAGGTTCCTGGGAACCAAAAAATGGGAATTGCAATGATGCAGAAGCAGAGACAGCAACACAAAAAACAATCCACCTGCTGAAGGAGGAGTACTGCAAAAGGCTAAAAGGGAAAGTCGCTGAGCTCGGTGAAAGCGAACTGACCTACGATGGTGCGGTAATGAGCTACCAGAAAAAGAAATGCGCTTTTGTGAAAACCGAGAAAAACTACCTGCTGGTCAGGAATCTGGAACTCAAAATCGGTGTCGAGCTGATCACGGCTTCGGAGGAGATCAAGAAAAATGTAACCGCGGATATCTCGCAGAATGACGCATTGGTCCTCGCTTTGAAAGCCGTGGTGAAAACGGCGAAAGAAGCGAAGGCGAAATTCGGAGAACTCAGGGAAGCTGCGGGAAAACTGGATGGCTGCAGAAAAGACAGCTGCAGCGCAGTGCAAATGAAAATATTAGGTTGTAGTGAGGGTGACGATTGTAATGACAACAACAAGCAGGAGGATTCGGCCAGAAGGCCAGACCCATGTCGCAATGTTTGTCAGATTCTGGACGACCTGATCACGATACCGGATGGCCTGAGCCAGGATATCGACATCATCTTTAATTCGGCAGCCGAAATTGTAGGCATTCAGTCTTTTTCCAATATCAAATCTCTGGAGAAATTTCAACAGGATTTTGCCGCCAACGCGAAAGCATTTGACGACCTGATCCTGGCACAAATGACAAGCGGAGGAGTCAGTCTGAAAAAGGCGCAGGAGGATTTTGTGCTGGCTACCAAGACCGTCACTCAGTCGGGTTATGCCTTGTACAATAAACGCAATGAAGTCGGAACGCTCGATGAGACTAAAGATTATCTGTGTCACCATGAATGTAAATGCATTTCCGGTTGTGGCTGTGATGGGGAAAAAGGCGAGGATGATAACAGGCTTAAAAAATGTAAATGTGACATCTGCGATATCTGTAAAGAGGTTACAGAGGTGTATTCCTGTGAGAATCCCTCCGATAATTCATCCTGCGATTAAGCCTTGAGGGGGCTGGCGCAAATTTGTTAAATCATTAAAATCACTACTATGTTAGTCTACGATAAAATATGCAACATTGACAGAGATATATTTGATTGTTGTCATAAAAATCCAGGAACTGAGACCCCTGGAGGGGATTGTTGTTATGATGCCTGGGTAAAAGATCTGGTACAGGTTACGGCCGACTGGAAGCAGGCTAATGCAGATGCCCAGAATAAAGAAACGGAATATAACCTGACCGTTGAAGAGCTGGAAAGGCTTAAAGGATGGTGGGCAGATTGGGAAGCAACCGATGAAAAAGCCGATGCGCTTTGTCGCCAGTTAGAACTGTTTACCCTGCACCTCGGTAAAGTATGCATGGTCACAGAAAAGACCAATGACGCCATTGAAATTCTGTTCTGTATGACGGAAGACCTGTATATCCGCGTGGATAAACTCAAAGCCTCCTACGACAGGCTGATTCAATGCATTCAATGCCTGAAAAGACCGGAGCTTGCGCCTGGAGTAGGGATCATGAAATGTATCGAAAACTACGGCGCAAAACTGGATGCGGTGATCCTGACGAGGGATGTCCTGATTACTCAGATTGTAACCGCGCTGGAACTTGCCTATGGTATGCACCTCAGCATCTGCGAAGATTATGGCCTGAAAGAAGTGATCCTTTACTGGAAGAAAAAATTCAACTGCGGAGGCACTTGTGGCGAGCAGCCTAATTCTAATCCTAACCCTTATCCGCAGCAACAATCCAAAATTGAGCATAGCGGATATGCCAAAGAATGCTGCTGCCTGGAACCACGGATTTCATTACCAATAGATGAAGATGAGTATTTCATCCACCTGGAAAATGACTATAAAAAATTAAAGAATGAGGTGGTTCAGCTTAAAAAAGACCTCGATGCGGCGAAAGAGAAAAGAGATGCTTTACTGTCTTGTAAACAAAGTCTGGAGAAAGCAATAGAAGAGGTGAATCCTGCAAATAAGTGTAAATAAATACCATAAAAATAAAACCTACCATTATGGCAACGGATCCTAAAAAGAATTATCCTCTTCCAAAATTTCACTTTCAATTGGATTGGGGAGGAACAAGAATCGGGTTTACAGAAGTAAGTGGACTTGATTTTGAAACAGAGGTAATTGAATACAGGGAAGGCAGCAGCCCGACTTACAATAAAACAAAACAACCAGGGCTTACCAAATATCCGAACGTGGTTCTGAAAAGGGGAACCTTTCTTGGCGACTTCGAATTCTTCGAACAATGGAAGAAAACGATGATGTTCCAGGAAGGTAAGGAGAAGTTCAGGAGGGATGTGACCATCCGGCTGCTGGACGAAGAACACCAGCCCATCATTTCCTGGACACTGTCGAGGGCATGGCCTTCAAAAGTGCAATCCACCAATCTGAAATCGGATGCCAATGAAGTGGCGATCGAGACGATAGAGCTGGTGCATGAGGGATTGTCCATCGTTGAGGCGAAAAAATAAATCCAGCTGAACCATGGCCGATCAAACTTATCAAACCGTCAACTTTCATTTTGCGGTGAATTTTACACTGCAGGGGGCGAAGTCTGTAGACATCAAATTCCAATCTGTAATGGGTTTAGACGCCACTATTGATACGGATACCGTGAAAGAAGGTGGGGAGAACAGATTTGAACATGTGATCCCTACCCGGCGTAAGTATGGTCCCTTGATTTTGAAACGTGGACTGCTCGCACCGGGAACTTCGGGCGTGACGGACTGGTTAAAAAAAGCTTTTGACGACCAGATCTATGAAACACTGGAGACTGTTGTGATTAGCCTGCTGGATGAACAGCATCAATCCTTAATGCATTGGAAAATTAACAATGTCTGGCCCCGAAGCTGGAAAATTGCCGAGCTGAACGGAACAAAAGGTGATGTGCTGATCGAAACCCTGGAATTGAATTATAACCGTCTGATTTTTCAAAAATCATAATATGCCCATTGAAATAAGAGAGTTGGTGATCAAGGCCACGATATTGCAGGACCTCAATAGCAGTTCTGCGCAAAGCAATGGTGTTCCTCCTTCTGAGGAGCTGGTAAAAGTATGTGTTGAAAAGGTACTGGAAATTTTAAAAGAAAGAAATGAGCGCTGATTACATGTCCGGAAAACTGGAGAAATTACTGATTTATTCCTTTACTGACCGCAAATTCCAGATTAAGGATGCGGAACAGAAGAATAAGCCAGCATTTGTCGCGCCTATTAACCCAGAATCTTTTACTAAGAACTATAAGATTGAACACGATGTACAGCGCCCGCATGGCAGTGGTGCGCCTGAGGTGAAATTTAAATCCACGGCACCTGAAGAGCTGAAGCTGGAGTTTATTCTCGATGGCACGGGCACGATGGAAGGCTATTGGAAGGAATATAAAGAAAAACCGGTTTATGAGCAGCTGAAGATTTTTATGAACTGTGCCTATAATTACCAGGGCGACATTCACCGGCCAAACTTCCTGCTGATCATCTGGGGATCGGAAATCCGGTTTCGCTGTGTACTCACGAATCTGGATGTGAATTATACGCTGTTCAAACCCGATGGTACGCCCTTGAGAGCGAAGCTAAGCGCTACTTTTCTTGATTATCAGTCGCGGGAAACAAGGATTGCAGCAGATAAACCAGCCTCACCAGACCTTACCCATCACCGGACGATAAAACAGGGAGACCGTTTAGACCTGATGACTTATGCCATTTACAATGACCCAAAATACTTTATGCAGGTCGCGAAGGCCAACAACCTGATCTCGCTTAAAAAGCTGAAATCAGGCAATGACATTTATTTCCCACCTTTTAATAAAAATGAAATCTGATGGAAGAGCTGATCATACCCAATCCCTCCAAGCACGATGTATCCAGTTATAATATTTTGCTGGATGGTGCCGCTATGGATGCTTCGTATGAGGTGCTGAGCATTTCCATCGAAAAGGAAATCAACCGGATTCCAACTGCGAGGATCTTATTGAAAGACGGGGATGCAGCGCTGGCCGATTTTGAAATCAGCAATAAAGAAGATTTTGTGCCCGGCAAAGAGATCATTATAAAAATGGGCTTCGATGGCAACAATACTCAGGCATTTAAAGGAATCATCACCAAACATACCATCAAGGTAAAAGAGAATGGGAACACCCAGCTCCTGATCGAATGCAGGGATTTAGCGCTACGGATGACGATTGGTCGCCATAGCCGCTACTTTCTGGAGGTAAAAGACAGTGAGGTTTTTGACCGGCTGATTGGAGATTATAAAGGTTTAAAAGGAGACATCAGTACGACCAGCTTAAAACATAAAGAATTGGTACAACACCACCTGAGCAATTGGGATTTTATGTTGCTTCGGGCAGAAGCAAATGGGATGCTCGTGAATGTGGACGATGGAACCGTCAAAGTGGCGCAGCCGGATACCTCAGCATCGCCGGTTTTGCAGGTGAGTTATGGATCTTCCATCATCGAGTTTGAGGCGGAAATGGATGCAAGAAGCCAATGGGCGAACGTAGAAGCCATATCCTGGGATTACAAAACGCAAAACCTGTTTAAAGCCGATGTCTCAGAAGCAAAATCCTTTACCCAACATGGAAACGTGTCGGGAACAGACCTTGCGGCGGCGGTAGACCTGGATAAATTCCAGCTCAACCATAGTGGCCATCTGATGGAGCAGGAATTGCAGAACTGGGCAGATGGAACCATGTTACGCAGTCGCCTGGCAAAAATCAGGGGCAGGGCAAGAGTAACCGGATTTGCAGGAATAAAACCTGGAAATATGTTAAAGCTCAGCGGAGTGGGCAACAGGTTTAATGGAAATGCTTATGTGACCGCGGTAAAGCAGGATATGGGCGATGGTTCCTGGTATACTCATATCCAGTTTGGCCTCGATCCGGAGCGCTATAGCGCCGCTCATCCGGACATCAACGATTTTTCTGCTGCCGGTTTAATCGGTGGCATCAAAGGATTACAGATTGCCAAGGTATTGCAGCTGGAGAACGATCCGGAAGGAGAGGACCGCATTCTGGTGAAGATTCCGGTGATCGACAATACCTCTAATGGCACATGGGTAAGGATTGCCTGCCTGGATGCAGGTTCTTCCCGGGGTTCCTTTTTCAGACCTGAGATTGACGATGAAGTGATTGTAGGCTTTATCAACGATGATCCCCGTCATGCGGTGATGTTGGGCATGCTTAACAGCAGTGCAAAGAAAGCACCACTGCCCGGAAAGGACGTAAACCATGAAAAAGGCTTTTTTACCCGCAGCAATATGCGCATTCATTTTAATGACGATACCAAAACCATTACCATAGACACGCCTGCAGGAAACAGCATTCAGCTGGATGAACAGGGAAGTAAAATTGAAATTAAAGACCAGAACAGTAATAAAGTAACCATGAACAGCAGTGGGGTTTCTATGGAGAGCCCGAACAATGTGGAAATAAAAGCAGGACTGAACCTGACGTTGAGCGCAGGGGCGAGTTTGTCTATCGGGGCGGCTTCCATCTCTCTGAAAGCAGACACGAGCCTGGGATTGGAAGGTGCAGCAGCAAAGCTTTCTTCTTCAGGGATTACAGAAATCAGCGGTTCATTGGTTAAAATAAACTAACAGATAAAATTATGCCTTCAGCAGCAAGAATCAGCGATATGCACGTTTGTCCGATGGTAACGGGTGTAGTACCACATGTAGGTGGTCCGGTTTCAGGGCCTTGCGTGCCTACGGTTTTGATCGGCAGCATTCCGGCAGCAGTGGTTGGTGACTTGCTCGTCTGCACTGGACCGCCTGATTCCATAGTGAAAGGATCGGCAACGGTGTTGATTGGGGGTAAACCTGCGGCAAGGCAGGGAGACCTGACGGCACATGGCGGTGTGATTGTAGCGGGATTACCCACTGTACAAATTGGAGGTTAAATAAAACAGCAGATATGGACAATTCTTTTAAATCATTTCTTGGAACCGGATGGTCTTTCCCTCCGGAGTTTAATCCGGAATCAGGAGCTGCCGAAATGGTTAGCGGGGCCGAAGATATTGAGCAGAGTTTAAATATCCTGCTTTCCACCTCTCTTGGGGAAAGGGTGATGCAGCCGCAATATGGCTGTGACCTGAACGATTATGTATTCGAGGCTTTAAACAGTTCTGTGATCGGTTACCTGAAAGACCGGGTAACCAATGCCATTCTGTTCTATGAGCCCCGGATTAAAGCGGAGCGGATAGAGGTAACCGCCAGTGATTCTTTTGACCTCATCGAGGGCCGCTTTACCATCAGTGTGGAATATTCCATACCCGGCACCAACTCGAGGTTCAATTATGTATATGATTATTATAAGAATGAAGCCTTAAAGCCTATATAAATGGAATGCAGCTCAGTTATACATCCTTTCCAGAATGATCCAGGTGTAAGCCAGCGTCAGCGGGTGATGGACGACCTGCTGTCTGGGGCTGCAAAAATAGATGGCAGAAGCTTAGCCGATCTGCTGGATTACTTTGTGCAGTTGTCAAGACACATCAATTATTATGATCCGCAGATGAAGGTCACTGATTGGCAGCCTTTTTTCCAGTCGAGCCTGCCTTTTACCCTGAGCGCCATTTTAAAGTACGACCGCAATAAGGTGAACGATAAACTTGCTTTCTACAATAACCTCTTCGATAAAAGACCGGGAAAAGCGAGTTTGCAGCTGTTGTTTAATTACATCTACCATACGGTAATCCGACCGCTGAATACCTGGAGTACAAAATTCAGGGACAGTGGCCTGCCGATAGAACTCCTGCTGGATAAACTGATTAAAGACAAGCTGACTGACCCGCTTAAAGTATTTATCGTTCAGTTAAATGCAGGTGTAAAGTGGTATCATCTGAAAGCGCTGGACTTTAACGAGCTGCTGGACAATGAAGTCTGGGGTCTGGACATTACCGATACCTATGCCAATTTTGATGCTGCTGCATTTGCTGCCAAAGGGGCGACCAAACGGAAACGCCTGATTGCGCTTCGCAATGAAATGGTCGGGTTGGTTGCTTCTTTTTTGGACGCCATCCAGCTCATTGAAGGTACTGCAGAATTGAGTATGGAGCAGAGTTTGTTTCCTCTGAAAGAAGAACTTAAAGAAAAACACACCCCGCATCTGGCCTTATTGTTCTCCTTCCTGAAGCTTTTTCAGCACCTTCAGGGAGACCTGAATTCTTTCAGTAAAAAACACCTGGATTTCTTTTACAAAGAGGTGTTGGCCCTAAAGCCCAAAGCAGCAAAGCCAGACCAGGCGCACCTGGTGTTTGAAATCCAGAACCAGCTGGATAAATACCTCTTAAAAAAAGGGTTGCTCGTTAAAGACGGGAAGGACAGCAATAAAACAGAGATTCTGTTTTCCCTTGACGAAGAAATTGTGGTCAACAAAACTCAGGTGGCCGATCAAAGAACCCTGTTTCTCAATAACCAGATCCATGGTGACGATACCTTTCTGGAAGGACTGTATATTGCGCCTGACGCCACCAAAGCGGATGGCCTGACTAAAGAATTTAAAGAGGTCCCTGCAAGCTGGCCAACCTTAGGTGCAGCATACAGCAAATACGTTGATCCGGAGCATAAATTTGTAAAACCTTATCCCAATGCGCGATTGGGTTTTATGCTAGCTTCACCGGTTTTACTGTTAAACGAAGGAACCCGGACGGTGAACATTACGCTCTCCTGTAAACTGCAGGACGATTGCTGCAGTTTTTTAATGACCGAAAATGGTCACAGTAATCCATGTTGTGAGGAACATACCGCTCCGGGAACCGGAGCTGGAAAGCCTTCGAAAAGTAAATCCCCACATTTCTATGCTGCAACGGCTTTATACCATAAGGTGAGGGCGGCATTGAATCAGGTGTATTATGAGGTGAACCGGGACCTGATTGCTGCAGCATGGAAGAAAGGCATCAGTAAGGAACTAAAGGCTGCACTGGATCAGGTGCTGATCAAGGACCCTATTCCGGGCAAAGAAAAGTTATGCTATTGTCCGGTGGATACCTTATTATTTGAAAAAACATTAACTGAAGCCGAGTTTTTTAAGGCGATTCCTGATGTAGAAGAAAGGAAAATGCTGGCGGAGATTTTTAAGCCTATGAAGGCATTAAACATTCTTTTTAGCGGGGAAAAGGAATGGATCAGTCCGGCAGAAGTTCCGCTCATCAAACTCAGTCCCTTGAATTTAGGCAATGACGGCGCCTTTAAAATCAACATCACTGCCATTTTATTGCCGGAACAAAAGGCCATTACCTTTTACAATGCGGAAGCATTGAAGGAAGATTTCGATACGACGATGCCAGTGGTTAAAATAGAACTGAATGATAAGGTCAAATGGAAACAAGATGTTCAATGGAGTAGTCAGGAGGAATGTTGTGAAAAGAAATCAAAAGAGCAATTCCAGCAGGTTTCCTTGTATCATTTCTTTAGAAATGTGAAAATTGCTGCGGATGACCAGACCAAAATTCATGTCCAGGTTTGCGGATTGAAGAACTTCATTGTACAAAATGATGAAAGCGTACAGAACGTAAACGGACCTGTTTATCCCTTTGGAACGAGACCTGAGGTGATCGATTTTGACATTAAACACCCTTTGAATCCTCCTTTTTCTACCAATGCCAATCTTATCGGTCCTAATTTTTACATTGGCAGTAAGGAGGTATTCGGTAAAAAATGGGACAACATTTACATCAATCTGGACTGGAAAGATAAACCCACCGACTTTAGGGATTATTATAAAGGCTATTTAAAAGATGGCGCCTTATTCGGACTGGATGTCAACAAGTTTCTGATCAACCTTTCCATCCTTGAAAATGGAAAATGGAAAGGAGAAGCCACACATGGTAATGCTACTACGGTAGAAGTTGAGATCCTAAGTAAGAAATATAATGACCGGAGGTTGTTTGCGAACGACGGTAAATTCAGCAGTTGTACACCTGCCAACCCTTTTCAACAAACGATTCACCTCGAGAGTTCTTTCTTCGGTCTGGATCAGCAATTTGTGGTAGACAATAAGCCTTTTGTGAAATACGGTGTAGATAGCTTTAATGGCTTTGTTCGCCTGAACCTGCAGAATCAGGATTTTTGTCATAAAGTATATTCTTATGTTCTTGCCCGGCAAATGATGGCCTTGGGCAGGCCTAAAGACGATAAGCTGGAGGATGCGATCTATTATGACGTCAATAATGGCAATTTGATTGTTTTTAGCACCAACACCATTAAAAACGATTTGCTTGCGGCAGGTGTGACCGCAGATCGGGTGGAAAGTCGCGTAAATGACAATCCCGATGGGATCATTTCAAAAATCGGCCCTCATGGAGATGGCCCGATCAACGATCCTAATGCGGAAAATATTCGGAAAATCGTTTATGCGCCAAACTTCCTGCACCCGACTGATAAAAACCTGACCGGGGATGTGACGGCTTTAAAGAATCAGATTGCGGCAATCAGTACGGTCATTGCCGGTAATGACCAGTTTCAGGCAGTTATCCCTGCGGAACCCTGGACACCTGTTTTGAAAAACATGTCGCTGGATTATACCGCCACTGCCACAATTAAAGACATTGACCTGATTCACTTATATCCTTATCAGCATACTTACAAACCGGAGGAGCTGGAGTTACAGCCTGCACTTTTTCCAACGTTCTGTGAAGAAGGTACACTATTTATCGGCCTTAAAGATTTGCAGCCTGGCAGTAACCTGAACATGCTGTTTCAGCTGGCAGAGGCGACGGCAGATTCCGAATCTGAAAGAGTGGATGTACAATGGTATTACCTGGAAAATAACTCATGGAAAGCTTTACGTAAAGGCTTTGAAGTATTGGAAGATGATACCGATGCGCTGACCACTTCGGGGATCATAAAATTCGCTTTGCCTGCCAATATTACTAAGGAGAATACCATCCTTCCGAAAGGATTACATTGGATAAAAGTGGCCATTCCTTACAGTAGTAAATCCGTGAGTGAAACGATGGCGATCTATACCCAAGCCATCAGGGCGACCTTTACCAATGACGATGCGAATGATAAGCTTCGCCTGTCGCAACCTTTGCCTTCGGGCGCTTTAAGCAAACTGAACGAGGCTGATGCTTCGGTTAAAAAGCTAAGTCAGCCTTTCGATTCTTTTGCCGGCAGGGTTTCTGAAGGGGAAGGACATTTTTATACCCGTGTGAGCGAATTGCTGCGGCATAAAGGTAAGGCGATTCAGAAATTTGATTATGAGAGATTGGCTTTAGAAGCTTTTCCTCAATTGTTTAAGGTGAAGTGTATCAACCATAGCTTCGCTTTGAATGCACATCGGTATTTGAACGATATGCCAATGGCACCCGGATATGTATTGCTGGCGGTAATCCCTGATCTGAACCAGTTAAAGGCCGCACAGCAGTTTGAACCCAGGGTTCCGGTGAGCCTGCTGGAAGAGATACAGGCTTACCTGAAACAACGAAATTCTCCTTTTGCAAGGCTGAGGGTGATGAATCCAAGGTATGAAAAGGTCAACTTTTGTCTGAAAGTAAAACTCTATCCAGGGAAGGATGAGAACTTCTACAAGGAAAAACTGAGACAGGATCTGAGGACCTTTCTTGCCCCATGGGCAATAGGTGAATTTGATAAGCTCAGCTTCGGACAATGCATCAATCAGTCGGACCTGGTAGGCTTCCTGGAAACGCGGGATTACCTGGATTATATCATGGAATTAAAAATGCAGCATGAGGAAGATATAGGCGCAATTGCGAATGCTGAACAAAAGTCAATCTGCCCGATCAGTCCGCGGTCTATTTTGATAGCCGGCGACATCGATGTGTGCATTTTGCAGCAGGATTGTGAAAACTGGGGAAACCGTAAGGAGTATCCGCCATGTGAAAACAGACCTGTTCCAATTGGAGATTATTGTAAGGATCAAATCAATTTTCGGCCCAACGCATAATTTATGGCAAACGAGGAACAAAATATCAAAGTGATTAGCAAGAACAATTCTGGTTTTCCGGAGTACCTCGATTTTGAGAAATTACGGACGGAAGGGATTGAGTATCTGGGGCAGCTGTCCGGGAAAATCTGGACGGATCATAATGTGCATGATCCCGGAATTACCATCTTGGAAGTCCTTTGTTATTCGCTTTTAGATCTAGGCTACCGTACAAATTTACCCGCAAAAGATATCTTTACACGCAATCCATCGGCGACAGGGAAAGACGATAATTTCTTTAGTCCTGCGGAGATTCTTGCCTGTAATCCGCTAACCATCATTGATTACCGGAAATTGCTGATCGATATTGATGGGGTGAAAAATGCCTGGCTCAGCGCGGCTACTGATCAGCATGACTTTTGCAAAACAGGAACGGATACCCACGAGATGGCGACTGGAAACCGGGAATGTGAAGAGTTTTTAAACGGCCTTTACCATGTTTATATAGAACCGGAAAAGAATGCAGCAACAGATTTCAAGACGGAAGCTGATGCAAAGTCCTATTTCAATGCGCTTATTGATAAGGTAAAAAGCACGTTGATGGCACATCGCAATTTCTGCGAAGATTTTGTAGATGTCTACCTGATGTGTAAACTTCCGATGGGGGTATGTGCTGATATCGAGCTCGAAGAAGACGCAGATCCCGAAAAAGTATACCTAAGTGTTACACAGCGCTTAAGAGATTTCTTTTCCCCATCACCGCAGTTTTATACACTGCAGCAGTTGTTGGATAAAAATAAACCGATAGATGAGATCTTTGCAGGTCGTCCTTACGATGTCAATGAAAGCCATGGCTTTATCGATACGGAGGAGTTGATGCAGCTCAAACTAAAAAAAGAGATCCATCTTTCTGATGTCTATCATGTCATCCTGGAGACCGGGGGTGTTAAAAAAGTAAACAACCTCGGACTGAGAAACTGTCAGGACCAGTCCTTGAAGACAAATTCCGACTGGAAGTTTAAACTCCCTGAAAATCATATTCCTGATTTTTCCATGACCTGTTCCGGATTTCAGTTTACCAGGAATGGATTAGCCCTTGAATTTGATGCTAAAAAGTACGAAGGACTGCTAAACATCAATTTTACGCACAACGGAAAGGTTTTGTACCAATCGCCTTCCGCATATCTGGATAAAGAAATTCCGAAAGGCATTTATCACAGTGATCTGGAGGAGTATTTCCTGTTGCAGGATGATTTCCCAAGGGTATATGGCATAGCCGAGGGTGGATTGCCTGAAGATGCGTCCAGTCATAGGAAAGCCCAGGCATTACAGCTGAGGGGTTATTTGTTGTTCTTTGATCAGCTGCTGGCTGGTTATCTGGCGCAGTTAAAAAACATCAGGTCCTTATTTGCCATGTCTTCCTCCGGCGATAAGGATCAGCAGCGAACCTATTTCCTAAATGAACTGGAGTCTCTACCTGAACTGAATCAGTTGCTTCGTTTTGCCATGGGTGCAGGGGAGCTGAATGGATTGGGGAAAGCAGGCAGTATTTTGATCCGTGTGATCTCAAAGGCAGCATTGCAGGGATTGATCAGCCAGAATCAGACCAAAGAAGTCGACCCTTCCTTAGTTCCGGGGCATACTTTTCCATCGATGGCCAGACAGCAAATTGCGATTAACGGACTAAAAGACGACCTGTACAACCGTCAGTTTCAGTATGGTTTTCTGAACGAAGGTACTTCCTGTATCTATTACTATATCAACTGTTCGACTGATGAATTCTCTTTGGTCAGTAATAAAAGTTTTAAAACAGTTGAGGCGGCAGAACTGCATTTAAGCTCAGTGGTTTATGTGGGGATATTTGATGAAAACTACCGCAGTTTTATTAAAGATGCCGATCATGTTTCTTTTGACCTCGAACTCAATATTGTCTCCGCCAAAGGATACCTCCAACGGGTAGTGGAAGATGAGCAATTGTATTCAGAGCGGAGGAACAGTTTTCTCGATCACCTGTTGTCCCGTTTTGCCGAGCGCTTTACCGATTTTGCCTTGTTCTCCTTTGGTAACCTCAATGCTCAGGAACGGTCCACAGCGACCATCCACGCGAAAGAAGAATTCCTGTCCAATTATGATACGCTTAGTGCCAACCGTGGAAAAGGCTACGATTACTTTAAAAATAAATGGAACAACAATAATATTTCCGGCTTTGAACGGGAAGCGAAATACCTGAGCGGAATTGACAACAAGCAGTTGCACAGCCTCTGTAATTTTGTAGTCGAGCAATATGATGAACAGTACCTGGTTAACCTTAAAATTGCCGGGGAAACATTCTTTGCCCTTAGAGAGAAATTCGATTCCAGAGCGGAAGCAGAAGATGCTGCAAAAGGGGTATTGGCCGCTTTATCCAATCCGGATAAGTTGAAAACCCAATATCTTGCACATGAGAAAGTCTATGCGGTACAGTTGCAATACGACGATCGGAACGTGGTTTTCTTTACTGAAAAATATAAAAGCTCACAGGAAGCAGATGCGGTAAGGGCTAATTTCAGCAGGATGTTTCTGGGGACTGCCCATGAAGAAGACGTGTTCATCAGCAGCTATAAGTACAACTTGCATCTGGTTGATCATAATGGAGATATATTTAGAACTGCTGCTGCTTCATTTGAGAATATTGCGGAAGCCGATGCCGGGGCAAAGGCACTGATTCCAAAAATCAATGAAGCGAAAAACTGGCAGACTGATCAAAAGCTAAAGACCGGAATTGGTACCTTATACTTCAATAAAGCGAATCCTGAGGCCTTGAAATTTGTAAATGTTAAATCTTTCAAGATTGACATCAACAATACCATTGTTGGAAAGCCTGATCTGTTTACTTATGATTTGCTGGACAGTGACAACACCTTTAAACTTTATCCTGAAAAGGAATTTGGAACCGCTAAGGAAGCACGTCAGCATTGTTATTTCGTGATCAGCCTCGCGGCAGATGAGGCCAATTACCGGATAGATCCTAAATCGGATAGTTTTAAAATCAGCCTTTTGCACAACAAGGAATTAGAGGCCAGTTGTTATTCCGAATTCGCGACGCTGGAAGAAGCGCTGAAGATGCAGCAACAAATCGTTGCGCTGGTTCGGAAACGTGAATTTACCTTGAAAACGGAACCTGTAGCCAATGGCTGGCGGTTTAATTACCGCTTGGGGTATGATCCCGCATCGGATCTCCGGTTTACGAGTGTATCCGAATATTCCTCCCCGGAGGAAGGGCTGAAAGCGGCAAAGGCATTTCATCAGGCTGTTCCTTCTTTAAAAATCCAGCGTAGCCAGGAACGTACATTTTTAGCGGTGGCGCAGAAAAACAGTCAGACGCCTATGGTTGATCTGGTCAGTGTTAAAAGTGAGGCGGCGCAACAGGAGCAATTCCTGACCAGGGCTCTGGAGCAGCAAAAGGAGATTGCAGGCTTGTATAAAAACAGTAAATCTCCTGCATTCCGCAGGGCGGTAGAAGTAGATGAGTCCAATGGCGATGGCAGATATGTCTATCGATTAGTAGACAAAGACAATGTCCTGGCCTTTTACCTGGACCGCTATTTCGATAAGGAACAAGCTGGACTGGGCAGAAGGAAATTGGCCAGAACCTTACGACGGAATCTGAAATACCTGCAGCTTTGCCTGGGAGGAGCTATTGTTCATGAAATATCAGTGGGGAATGGCAAAGCACCACTGTACCGTTATCAGCTAAAAGCGCACAATTACTGGTACAGTTCCGCTGAATTGAACGGCCAGGAAATGGTCTTGTTTGAGAGTTGGAAGACTTATGCGACTAAGGACCTTGCTATCCAGGCTTTTGAAGAAAATTACTTTTCCATTTTGGAACTGGCAATTGATCAGAACAGCTATGCCAATCAGATCAGTTTGGAAGAGCCTCAGGACAGTATAAGTCAGCTCCCTGTAAATCAGCCGGCAATGGTGTTTATACCGGTTGCCACTCAAAAGGAAATAGAAAGTCAGGCCGGGGGAATGTCTTTGAGGGAGGCGATGGTCAACCTGATCAAAACTTATCCCATTAAGCGGGTGGAATATGGTTCTGAAACCTTTGGGCAATTGTTCTGCGAAGCGGTTGACAGCTCGGCAAATGACCCTTGTAAAACAGGGGAGCCGCGCAAACAAGTCTATTATTTCAGCACTTATAACAACCCTAAAGATCCCGGAGAATGGCAAAGTGTTAAATATTACGACACGCCGGAAGCAGCGATGAAAGACTTTATCTTCTTTATTGCCTTGCTTCGCTTTACCGGAAACCTCTATGTAGACTGTGATTTATGCGACCAGCAGAAAGGGCCTTTTTACAGGATCTACCTGCGCGAAGTCCTTGCAGAAAGCAGTACCAGGTTTGTTGATGAAGCTACGGCCTGGGGCAAAGAAGGAGTAGAGAAATTCATCTGTGCGGTACAGTCGGGCAGAGGCTTTCACAATTATCAGAGAAGGGAAGATTGCTGTTATACCTTTTACCTGAACTGCGGGGAAGATCTTGTGATTCACCCTTGTGTTTACGATACCGCTAAAAAAAGAAATGAAGTACTGAATGATATCTACAGGCAGTTTAACGCAATATTGGAAAAAGAATCCTATGGATTGAAAGTGGAAGAGAAAACCTTGTTGTGGTTAGATGAAGGCGGTCAGCCTTTTGCCCTCCAAAGGCTCGACAACGAGGATGCTTCCTGTGACTCCTTAATGGAGCTGCTGGATCGCATAGGGGCTGCCGATAGTATCTACACAGAAGAGAGTGGTCTCTTGTTTTTGAAAGATGGTTCGGGTAAAGTGATTCTTCAATCTTATACCAAGGACTATGGTTTAGCCCGATGGAAAGCGACCTTAGCGGCCTTTGTTTACTTTTTTCCGCTCGTTAAAAGCAAAGATGAAAAGACGGGGCGGGACCTTTTTGGAATAGAATTAAAATTCCCGGGTTTCAGCAGCTGTGAGGAGGAAGAAAAAGTCAAAGATCCTTGTGGTTGTGAGGAACAACCTGGTCTGGAAGAGCCCCGGTCTTATACCGCCTGGAAATCTCCTTGTCGTTATGCTTCCTGTGAAGAAGCTCTTCGGGTATTGGCAGAGGTCCGCCGTTTGCTGGGTATTTTTGAAAACTATCAGGGGGTGTTTGATTGTGAATGTAATTCTTTCGGCATTGCGCTTCATTTCAATCTTCAGGAAAGCAGGCCAGGAACCGGGACACATGAACTGAAGGGGCTGAATCGGATTACCGGCAATCGCATTGCTTTTAATCCACAGTGTTATGAGTCTGCGCAGATGGCTTGCAGCGCTGTTGCCCGTACCAAAAAACTCAGCAATGCTGAAGGATTACATGTGGCGGAACATATTCTGCTCAGACCGCGTTGTTATGAAGATTGTGACTGTAGAAGGAATTCCTGGTGCGGAGAAGAGAAACGTCATTGTGGCTATAAATGGCTTGCTGATGATGATCCCTGCAGCGAAGAGAAAGATATTTGTTTCATTCCAGGCAGCGATCCTTATTCTTTTATTGCCACTGTTGTCTTACCAGCATGGCCGGAGCGGTTCCGGACGGCCTCAGGGCGTATGTTGATGGAAGACTTGCTTTATAGGCTTGCGCCTGCCCATGTGATGCTCCGGATCCTTTGGCTGGCACCACATGATTTCTGTTGTTTTGAAAGCAAATATAAGAACTGGCACCTTTGGCTGGCCGGAAAACAAGGTTGCAGAATGGATTTCTCTGTTTGTGATTTTCTGGACCTGCTGTTCAGAAGGAACTATGAGTGCCTGAAGGATTGCGATACCTGTCTGCCTTGTGGAAATGGAAATCCTGAACCGAGCCCTTGTTTTAAAGAAACAAAAGTCGAAAAAGATCCGAATGCCTTCCTGAACCAGATCAACAGGACTTTCTGTTGGCGGACACAACAATGTGAAGAATATGAGTTTATTCCTTGTGAGACGGAAAAAAGGCGAATCGTAGAAAACATCTCTCAACCAGAGATCAGTGCTGCAGATAAGAATGTTTTCCGGGCTAAACGGTTGGAAGCATACCGGACCAGCACTGCTCATATTGCTGAAAAACTAAAGAAAAATAAACTCGTAACAGAGGTGCAGGCCTTCCTTCAGGAGAAAGCGCCGGACATTCCTCAGTTTGAAGCAATTGTAACGGCCATTATTCAGAATAAAAAACCTTCAGGGAAGCAGGATATACCGGCACTCAACAGGCATCAGGTCCTACATTTAATGGAGAATGTGACCGGCTATGTCCTTGATCATTTGTTTTTCAAAAAGGGAAAAGCCGCAGGTCTGGAACAATTGAATCCGGCTTTTGAAAAAATGAGGAAGGCAAAAATAGATGTTGCGGCAATTTTTAACCATTGGGATGGACTGGAGTTGAAAAAGTACCTGCCCAACCTGCATATAGAGGACATAAAAACAGTATTCACAGGGACTAACAAGAAATGAGATGCAGCATGTGATCAGAAAACAGCGGATTGACCTTCAGTTAGATAAACAGCTGGACAGTTTTCGTGTACAGCAGCAATTCAGCGATCAATTCTGGAAGTATATGGTCCCTTTGCTTGACCATGAATTTGATAAAATGGCGAATGAAGAGGAGGTGATCTCTCTGGATCGGATAGAAATAGACCTTGGTGTCATTACTGAAGCCCAAATCAGTCAGATTGTTTGGAATCCTGATCTTTATGAACTCTTTAAAACTGAAATCAAAAAAGCCATTTTTCAGCAAGAAGCTTTGGTTACCGAGGGTAGGCAGACCGTTAAGCGATCTATTTCCGGACATGCTTTCCAGCAATGGATTTTCTATATGCAAAAAGGGTATTTGCCATGGAGCCTGACTCAGGTCAATGCACAATGGTACGATCAGGTGATGGAAGAGCTCGCCACAGATTACACCAGTACTGCTGTCCTGAGACGGGAGATTCAGGAAAATGAGGCCTTTTTGTTGCGGATCATCCGACAACATCCTTTGTCATTTCTGATGAAACTGCTGGAAATACTGACCGCTGAAAAGCAAAGCCAACTTTTTACTGCGGTTCATCAGCTCCATGACCGCCTGTCTGACTGGTCGATTCCCGGGCAGAAATCCAGGTCTTCAAAAAATATCGCAGCACTGATCCGGGTCTTCCAGCAGCGCTATGAAGAGATCTGGACAGAAATTTTAAGGATTTCCACGGAAACTAACGGAACGACCTTGTTCGCTGTATTTGAGTCCCGGATTCAGGAGATGATCAAGGCCACTGAACTGAGTAAAACGGATGTGACTTCAGGCACTGATTTACTGGAAGCGATCTATAACAAATCCTACCAATCTTTTCAGGAAGAAGGAGGAACTCTGGAAGAAAAAGAAGAGAACAAAAGCGATGAAGATATTTTAAGAGATGCCATTGGCGATGAAGGTGTTTTTACGACACACGCGGGATTGGTACTTATTCATCCTTTTTTAAATTCGCTGTTCCAGCTTCTGGGTTTACTTCAGGAGAAGCGGTTTTCCCAGATATCCGCACAGGAAAAAGCGGTCTATTTACTGCATTACCTTGCTACAGGCCAAAATAAAGCCGAGGAGTATGAACTGCTCATGCCTAAAATCCTTTGTGCTTATCCGATTGATCAACCGATACCCGCGCAGATCAAACTCTCAGAGGAGGAAATGGAAGAAGCAGATACTTTGCTGAAAGCAGCCATTGCTTCCTGGGACATTTTAAAGAATACCAGTCCGGCGGGACTTCGTGAAGGATTTTTACAGCGAAGTGGAAAGTTGCAGGTTCGGGATGGAAAAATAGGCTTACAGGTGGAGAAAGCAGCGATTGACGCGTTGCTGGATCATTTGCCATGGAACCTAAGCATTATAAAGTTACCCTGGCTCAGGGAAGTTGTTCAAGTGGAGTGGAGATAGAAGAAGATTTAATGTGGTATTAAAAAGATAAACTATGAAAGCTGCTGAAGCTAAATCAGTGGCAACACCTGCCAAATCGGATGCTCCTTTCTTTAATAAGGGGACGGATACGGCTTTGCTCAGTGACAGCTCCAGGGAAACCTCTTTTTTTCATAAACAGAACAACGATCCTTTTTTTGTACAAACCAAGTTGACTGTTGGCCAGCCTAATGATAAATATGAACAGGAGGCTGATGTCACTGCTGATAAGGTAGTCCAGCGACTGGGAAATGCGGAAAGAAGCCCATCCGCTTCTGTTGAAAGTGCCGGAGTTAATTTCTTGCAAACAAAAACCTTAGCTCCGGTCGCCAGTTCGATCAGTCCTTTTGTACAAACCAAATGTGCCGCCTGTGAGGAAGAAGAAAAAAAAGAAGAAAAGGATAAAGGTGAACTTAAAGGAGGGAAAATAAGGCGTAAACCTATTTTTGAAAGTAATGCTGATCCGGAGGATACAGATGGAAATCCGGTACAAAGGAAGTGTTCCGCCTGTGAGGAAGAAGAGAAACACATCCATAAAAAAGACGATGCCTCTGGTTCAGAGAACGACATGCCTACTATCGAAAACAGACTGTCTGAGTCCAAAGGGTCGGGAAGGCCGATGTCGGAAAATACCCGGGCAGAGATGGAAAGCTCATTTGGCGTTGATTTTTCCGATGTACGCATCCACGACAATAGTAATGCAGTGGAGATGAACAAAGGCCTGAATGCCCAGGCCTTCGCCCATGGCAGTGACATCTATTTTAACAGCGGGAAATACGATCCGGAGAGCACTTCCGGTAAGCACCTGCTTGCCCATGAGCTGACGCATACCGTTCAGCAGGGAGGCAGCAATCTGAAGAAAAAGCCTCAGCAAGGCGGTGCCGGTGCAGGAATCAAAAGTGATGCCGCCACGCCAAACATCCAGGCCAGCTGGTACAATTTCAATATCCCCTTTACAGACTATCAGTTTGACCCAAGTATCAACGGCTTGAAGAATGCCGGAAATATGGCGGTAGATGCCGCAAAATGGACTGGCGGGAAGGTCAGGGATGGAGCAGTATGGGTGAAAGATAAGGCTGTTGAAGGTTTTGAATGGGTCTTTGATCAGATCAAAGGGCTGGTTAACTCGGGTATTGAATGGCTCAGCAATAAATTCGATGAGATTAAAAAGTTTGCGACCTCTGCATTCGACAGCATAAAAGCGACACTTGGGGCGGCGGTCAACCTGGTAACTGCACCATTAAATATGATTACTGCGGCATTTACCAATATGAATGCCGATACGTTGCTTGCGGCCTGGAACATGCTTACAGCGGGAGCAAATGCCATGATGAACATGGTGACCAGCGTGGTGACTGGTATCCTGAAAATAGGAGAAGGCATTTGGGGCACTGTTGCAGGATTTATCAGCTCTATATTTAGCCGGATTAACGGGGTCATAAATAGTACGGTATTCGGTTATCTTCCTGACTTTCTTCAAAAAGCGGCCAGGGCCTTATTTGATACTCTTAAAGGATTATGGGATGCTGTCCGCAATTTCTGGACAAACTTCTGGCAAAAAATAACCGCGCAGATTAAGCAAATTTTAACCGCCATTAAGAACTTTGTAAATAAGGTCTTGTCCTTTGCCATCCATGGGGTAATTAAGCTGGTGAGGATGCTTAAAACGGCCTGGGATCTGGTGACACAGGTAGCTAAGGATCCGGAAGCTTTTATCAAACCTATTCTCGAGAAGCTGGCGGCCAAGCTAAATACAGAGGCTCCTCCTAAAGCCAAAGAAGAAGCAAGGAAAAAACTTAAAGAAAATGTTCCCAATAAAGGGAATGACCCATCTGCCGGCGGAGTGGTTCAAAGGGAGCCGGAAAAAGGTGCAGAAGCTAAGACCAGCAGAAGTACGGCAAGCTATACAGAGATTGACCGGGGAATTGATCAGGCCATTTCAAAACAGTGGGACGACATTAAAATTGTTCCGATGTTATGGCAGACGGTGAAGAATATGTTCTGGCCGCCGGCAACTATTAAGGCGATAGGTCATGAGTTCTACGAGCTATGGACGGTGGATTGGGCTAACGCGGTAGATAGTTTGTTCATGCCGCGGAATATACTGGATGATCCGCTGGGATTTTTCCATGATATCTGGTCTAACTTCCTTTTTCTGCTGGATTTTCCTCTGGCCCTATGGAGAAGATTGAACAGTATTTTAATGCTGCTGATGGGCTATGTAACGATTGTTCTGGTGATCATTGGACTTGTTGGTGGTGCGGCAGTTGGCGGTGGTGTAGGAGGCTTGCCTGGGGCAGCGGCGGGATTGGCCCTTGCGGGTACGCTTGGAGAAGGGTTAATGATTTCCTTCCTGCTGGCGGAGGGAATAACGATCGTCAAAGCCTTGCTGGATCTGTTTACAGCCAGACAGACGGCAAAAGAAAAAGATGGGGATTATAAACAGATTGCAGGAAGTGCTATCGGGATCGGAATTGCCATTGCACTGGAGATGCTCTTTGCTTTCCTATCGAGCCTGGTTTCGGAAATTGTTGCGCGTATTAAAGCAAAACCCGGAGCGGCTGTACCTGAGCCTAATGTTAAAGGAGAAGCACCTAAACCCGGTGAGCCGGTGGAGCCTAAACCTGGAGAGAAGGTGGAACCGAAATCCGGAGAAGGGGAAGGGGCTAAGGCGGGAGAGACGAAGGTCGGGGAAGGTGAAGTTTCACCAAGTAAAGATGGAAACAGGGATATCCGGATGAATGAGAAGGGCAAGTGTGAAGTTTGTGCTTCGCCATGCGCGGATATCAGGGCGAAATACAAGGAAGAGATCACACCCGAAATCAGGGGAAAAATTGAGGCGATAGAAAACAATCCGAAGCTCTCTGAAGCGGCGCAAAAAGAAGCGCTGAAACCAATTGAGCAGGAGCTGGCGGATTTGAAAGTAGCAAACGAAACCAAAGGTGGGGCTGAGATTGCCAAGCAGCTGGGACTACCTGATCCGCCACCCGGGCATCACTGGGTTAAAAAACCTAGCGGTGGTGTCAGATTGCAGCGGAATCCTGAATTTAAAGGTCAGTTGCTGGAATACGATCCTGCGGCGCCGAAAACGGAAGGGATCCCAGAGGGCTTTAAAAAGGCAGAAGGCTCTTATATGTCTGAAAGAGAACTCAACCTGCCTAAGCCATTACAGCGCAGAGTAGAGTTATCTGTGAAAACCAGAGAAGCAATCCTGCGTAATGCGGAGACCAGACTTGATCCTAAAGGCGAAAGAAGATGGGTGGATGGAAAAACTGACAAACTCATCCCCGGAGAAAAACAAACGCTGGATCCGACGACCGGTGAAATGACCAAAGGTGATTTTGCTTTTGGACATAAAGAAGGCGATATTGCATGGAAGAAATTTCAGGATGCCCATGCCAATGATGTTCCGCCAATCACGAGAGAAGATGTGATCAAGTATCAGGATGATCCTAAAATTTATCAGGTAGAAGAAGGCAGGAACAATTCGGTCTCAGGGGCAAAAGGAAATGCAGCAGACAAATAAAAGAAAATCATATGTATACAGAATTTCAAAAATTACAATCAGCAGTTCGTCTTCCTTCAGCTGAACAAGCGTTGGCCGCATTTAAAGACATAGCAGATTTAAATGCCAGATATGAAGATAAATATGATAACATTCTTCATTATATGATTAGTGCTTTTGAAAAAGAGCACCTGAGGATTGCGGACTTTGAGGCATTGATCGAATCAGGTGTAGATGTTAATGCCAGAGACAAGGAAGGGCAAAGCCCATTACATTACACCACCTTATATCCGAATTTTGCATTGGCAAAAATACTGATCAGTCATGATGCCGACATCCATGCAGAAGACAAGATGGGAAACACGGTGCTTTGGAGAGCCGTCAAGAATTATCGTGGAGAAAAAGAGCTTTTAGACATTATTCTGCTCCTCCTGGAAAAAGGCGCCGATATCAATAAAAAGAACAATTACGACAGGTCATCCAGAGATATGATTGAGGACCGGAAAGCGAATATCACCAGTGGTAGCGCAGAGTCTGACCTTTCTGAAGCACTTAAAGCGTATTTATGATTTAAAAACAGGAAACTAAATAATTTACACCATGTCAGAAAAAAGCCTGGTTATTCAATGGAATGAACTCATTCTTGACGCCATTAAACTGACCAAAACCTCGCCGCCACTTGCAGCCAGAGCTTTGGCAATGGTACATACGGCCATGTATGATGCATGGTCGGTGTTTGATAAATGTGCCATCAGCACCACGACGGCAAAATACCTAAAAATGGCAGATCATGAATGTGTAAAAGAGAACACAAGGAAAGCATTCAGTTATGCCGCTTACCGGGTGTTGATGGACCTCTTTTGGCTGGCCCTTCCTGCTCCAAATAAAGATATGTTCCGTGATCTGATGTGTACCTGTGATTATGATCCGGACGATACGACGCTGGACATCTCTTTGCCGCAGGGAATCGGAAACCTGGTTGCCCGGCTGGTGATAGAAAAAGGGCATGGTGATGGAGCCAACCAGCAGGGGACTTTGCACATGCCACATTGGTCTGATTATACGGGATACCGGCCCATCAATACTCCGGATCAGGTCAATGACCTGAGTTACTGGCAGCCATTGAGAAAAAATGGAGCTACACAGGAATTTCTGACGCCTCAATGGGGATTGCTGAAATCATTCTCTTTAAATTTTAACTGGCAATTCAGACCGGCGCCTCCTTTCCGGAAGGAAGATTTTGATTTTAGGCCCCAGGTTAAAGCAGTCCTGGAAATCAGTGCGGCACTCACAGAGGAGCAAAAAGCAATTGCCTCTTACTGGGCGGATGGTGTAGGAACATTTACCCCTCCGGGGCATTGGTGTGAGATCGCACAGTTCATTGCAGAAAGAGAAAAATACAGAAATACAGCTTGTATCAAATTGTTTTTTGCCTTGAGTAACGCCTTGTTTGACACCTCTATTGCCTGTTGGGAAGCTAAACATCACTATAATTCCGTACGTCCGGTAACGGCGATCAGAACGATATACAAAGGACTGGAAGTACAAGCCTGGGCTGGTCCGGGCAAAGGAACACAAACCATGAAAGGAGAACAATGGACCTCCTATATTGAAACACCTCCCTTTCCCGAGCATGTATCCGGACACAGCAGTTTTAGCAGGGCCGCCGCAACCGTATTGCGGCAATTTACGGGCAGCGATCATTTTGGTGGCTGTACCACACTGAAGCCGGGGAGTTCCATTATCGAACCAGGCACATCACCATGTACAGAAGTGCGACTGGACTGGCCAACATTTACCAGCGCTGCGGAACAGGCGGGATTATCCCGGATATATGGGGGGATTCATTTTCCCAGAGGAAATGAAGAAGGACAGAAGCTGGGGCTCAGCATAGGTACAAATGCCTGGGAAAAAGCGCTGTTTTATTTTAACGATTAAATCTTAAAATTATGCCTTATAGCTCAAGAGTCTATCGTCAACGCAATGCACATGTGCATGATGACGTAAAGCCACAACCGTTTTTTAGCAATCAGCAGGAACAGGCCAAAGCAAAAGCCGGTGGCTTTTTTCAGGCAAAATTAACCGTAAACAAGCCCGGCGACCACTATGAACATGAGGCCGATGCCCTTGCCGATCAGGTGGTCAACAGGCCATCTGAAAAGAAGGCAACGCAACAGGTCAGCAGCGTACAGCGTCTCGCCACTTCTGCGGAGGATGAGAAACAGGGAACAAACGACGCGAGGATGGCGGCAGATAAGGAAATTCAGGAAAAACCAGAGCCTGATGCAGAGCAAATAAAGGAAGAGCAGGAAGAAAATAAGAAAATACAGGCCAAAGCAGAGGGGAATGCAAGTCATGCCTCAGCCAAAGTGGCTTCCAAAATAGAAAGCAACACGGGAAAAGGAAATGCCTTGCCTAAAGCTGTGCTGAGAGAAATGAACAGTTCTTTTGCTGCGGATTTCAGTAAGGTCCGGATACATGACAACGGGGAATCTGCTGGTATGGCTAAAGCGTTACATGCCCAGGCATTTACCCATGGTCATGACATTTACTTTAATGCGGGTAAGTTTGATCCCGGAAGTAATGCCGGTAAATTTCTGCTGGCACATGAGCTGACTCATGTATTGCAGCAAAAAGGAGGCTCTATGGAAAGACATATTCAGAAAGAGGGGGAGCAGAATCCGGCAACGGCCGTTCAACCTGGCGGCCCTTTTGATATGAATGACCAGACTTTTACCTTAAACTGGAAAAATGGGCAATGGGAAGGCTGTGGGCCGGTTCCAGGTACGGCAGCGGGAGGGGAGAATGCCTGTGTCAGTTCAGACGCTATAGAACAGATTAAAAACTATTTCAAAAAGAAACCAGTACCGGGAAATGTTGACCGGCCGGCAAATTGTCCGCCTGAACGATGGAATTTTATGTTTAATTATTGCTGCAGCCAGGGCAAACATATCGATCCCAATCAAAAGAGCAATTGTATTCCGGATAAAGTGCAGGAACCGGAAATGAAAATAGAAAAACCTGAAGCTCCTGAAAAAGGAGATTTTGAAGTACCTGATGGTGATACAAAAATGGCTTAACAGAGAGATCATGAACCTGCAGAAGTTAAAATCAATTCTTGGAAAAAATCCGAATGAAGGACCTTTTAGTCGGCTGGAAGATGGCTCCTCAGCCGGGCGTCTTGCCGAAGCGACAACCATACAGGATGATCCTACAGAAAACATAAATTCAAGTGATATGCCCCAAACCTTTACCGACCGGAATGCCCCTGAAGAGTTCAGGTATCTGGAACAATTGATTTTATACCGCCTGGATAGCTGGTTTCCTTCAGACGAGGAGATTAAAGAGCCAATCCTGGATACCAGCAAATGGTCCCCCTCTTTGGCAAACTTTATTCAGCAGCATGAGCTCAGCTCAGATGAAGCGGTCTTGCTGCTGATTGGCATTACGCCACATGTTCAATCTGACCTGTTTGACCGGGTGATCAGTTATAAAATCCAAAATTCGGGAGATTTTCAAAGAATCGGAGGGGTAAGAGGGAAAGATTTCAGGGGCTTTATGCCCACTGGTGAAACGGCGGTGTTCCTGCTGGGAGCTGATGATTTTGAAAGGCGTTTAGCCATTCAGCAGTTGTTCTGGCCGGATCATTTGTTCGAAAAGAATAAGATCCTGTGGTTGGCCGAGCAGCCGCATGGAGAACCTGTGATGAGTGGTAGAATTATACTCTCCGCGGAGTATCTTGATACTTTCATTTATGGCAAGCCCATTCCGCCAAGATTCAGCATGACCTTTCCGGCAAAACTAATCCATACCGACCTGGGCTGGGATGATCTGGTGATCAATGATGAACTGAAAGAACAGATCAATGAATTGAAGAGCTGGTTGAAATACAATGACCAGCTGGTTGGAGAATGGGGAATGGGCGATCGCCTGAGAAAAGGTTACCGCACTTTACTTTACGGTCCATCAGGTACAGGAAAGACCTTTACCGCAGGTTTATTGGGTAAAGAAGTGGGGAAAGATGTCTATAAGATTGACCTCTCTATGGTCGTGTCTAAATATATCGGGGAAACTGAAAAGAACCTCGAACTGCTCTTCGCCAGGGCGGAAGATAAAGGATGGATCCTGTTTTTCGATGAGGCAGATGCTTTATTTGGAAAACGGACAAATGTGAGGGATGCCCATGATAAGTATGCGAACCAGGAGGTGTCTTACCTGTTGCAACGGATTGAAGATTATAATGGAATGGTGATCCTCGCCACGAATATGAAGAATAATATTGACGATGCTTTTATTCGCAGGTTCAATTCTATCTTGAAATTCTCCTTACCGGAAGCAGAGGAGCGGGTCGAAATATGGCGCCTTGCCTTTCCTAAAGACGTTCGGTTTAGTAATGAACAGGAGGAAACAGTTGATATTCCCGATCTCGTAAAGAATTACCTCCTCTCCGGAGGCTGCATCGTAAACGTAGTTCATTATGCGAGTATTAAGGCGCTGGAACGATACAATGAACAGAATGGAGCAAAAAACATTTACCTGAGTGATGTATTGTATGGCATAAAGAAAGAATTGCTGAAAGAAGGTAAACCTTTTAATTAAAACCTCAGGGTATCGAAAATTTCTCCTCTGCTCAGTGTGCCATTTATCTTGGCAATAACTTCAACCTTAGCTTTCAGGCATAAGCTATTGTCAGCACTGCGAAAGATGTCCTGAAAAAACAGGAGCTTCAAGCCTTGTCGCTCTGTTCTTAGTTTCACCGAAAAGGTATCACCGGAGGTCAGCGACCTTTTAAAGTCCATTTCTATTCTGGAGACCATTAGCAAGATGTCTTTTTCTGCCAGTTCCTTAAAGGAAACCTCTTTTGACGAGAGGTATTCATGCCTGGCATGTTCTAAATAATTCTGATATACGGCGTTATTTACCACGCCCTGCAGGTCACATTCGTAATCTCTTACTTTTAACTGAATTTCAAAAATATAGTTTTGCATATTGTTTTGTAAAGATGTAAATAATGTAGCTATCCGCTGCGCCCTCATGCAGACATTTTTTTATTTAATAAATAATGGATAAATAGCAGCTGTTAAAAAGATACCAATTGCAGAACTACAATGAAAAAGGATAAGACAAAAATCGCCGTAGCGGTATTTAATAAACGTGCAAATGAATATCAGGATAAATTTATGGATACACAGTTGTATCAGGAATCCTTCGATTTCTTCTGTGCGCAGATCACAAAAGAAAATGCTGATATTTTAGATCTTGCCTGTGGACCTGGTAACATCACTAAATACCTGTTAAGGAAACGTCCCGATTTTAACATCTTAGGCATTGACCTGTCTTTGAATATGATTGACCTTGCTAAGGCAAACAACCCAACCGCCACATTTGAATTAATGGACTGTAGAGCTATTGGGTTAATTGATAAAAAATATAATGCGATTATGTGTGGTTTTGCGCTGCCGTATCTGTCAAAAGAAGAAGCACTGGAACTCATCACTCATGCATCCATACTGTTAGCACCGGATGGCATACTTTATTTAAGTACAATGGAAGGGAATTACAGCAGTTCCGGACTTCAACGGTCAAGTTCAGGTGATGAAATCTATATTCATTTTCATGAGGAAGATTATCTTGTCAATGGGCTTAAAGGAAAAGGTTTTGAAATTTTAGAACTGCAGCGTAAGCATTACCTGATACAGGGAGGGACGGAGACTACAGATCTGATTATCATCGCGAGAAAAAGGTAACTACTTGTTTAGCCAGCCAAATCTTGCTGGGATGGGTTTAAATTCCTATTTTTAAAGCCTAACCATTGCTTTTAAGTATGAAACTAAAAATCGGCTTGTCGCTATTTGTATCCCTGACTTTCTTATTTGTAACCCAGTGTTCCGCTCAAAAGGGCTGGATAGATCTTTTTAACGGAAAAGATCTGAAAGACTGGAACATTAAAATTTCTAAACATGATTACAATGAAAACTACGCGAATACTTTTCGTGTGGAAGATGGCTTAATCAAAGTAAATTATGATGGATATGCAGATTTTGATCAGCAATACGGGCATATTTTTTACAAAACACCCTTCTCTTATTACCTGCTAGAGGTCACTTATCGTTTTGTTGGTGAACAAGCCAAAGGAGGAGAAGGTTGGGCGCTGCGGAATAGTGGGGCGATGCTGCATTGTCAGGCACCTGAAACGATGCTTAAGGACCAGGATTTTCCAATCTCCGTCGAAGCACAAATTCTGGGTGGTGACGGTACACATATCCGTCCAACCAGCAATTTATGTACGCCAGGCACACAAGTCATTTATGAAGGGAAATTATTTACACCACATTGTTTGGATTCTAAATCAAAAACTTATGCTGGTGATCAATGGGTGACCGCCAAATTCCTGGTTTTGGGAGATTCAGTGATTAAACATATTATTGATAAGGAAGTGGTGCTGGAATATTCTAAACCTCAAATTGGTGGGGGTAATGTAGCCAACTACGACCCGAAAATGAAAGAAGATGGTAAAGCCTTAACCGGTGGTTATATTTCTTTACAGAGCGAAAGCCATCCTATTGAATTTAAAAAAGTAAGACTTTATAACCTGGAAGCTTACTCAAAAGATAGGTCGAAGTTGGCTAAAGTAATAGAAAAGGTTTTAAAGCAGTAATGCCCATTTTTGATCGTGTAAATACTGAATATTTACACGATCAATTACCAAAAAGGAAAAATTAATAAGACTTTGATTCACTGACCATAGGTTTGTATTTGTTCCAGTTGTCGCCGATTATCCAGAGATTGATCAGAAAAAACGGCAATGCGATGGTTAAGCCAGATGGATCGAAAATAGCATTATGAAATACGATACCTACCATAACCGGTAAAATGACAATGGCACCAAGGGCTCTGTATTTTGGTAATGCAAATAGCAGTCCGCCAATTACTTCAATCGCGCCGATTAAAGGCATCAGCCAGGAAATCTTAACAAAAGCTCCCATTAATGCCATTTGATCTGCCGTCATTTCAGGCATGGGCATATAGTTAAAAAATTTGTTTAACCCGGCATTGATAAACATCAGACCGAAAAGAATACATACTACGATTTTTACGATTTTCATTTTATTAATTTTAATGGTTAATAATCTATGCCGTCTCTATTCAAAAACCAGCGGCATTTTCAATAGTTAAATTACATTTTTTATATTGTAAATCAATGGCTTAGCTGTAAAAATAGGTTGGCTTGTTGTCGCATAAAAAAAGGCTTCCAAACCTATGTCGGGAAGCCTTTTTAGACCTTAGCGGTCGTCGTTGTATTTGTTTACAGGATGTTTTCTCCATCAATCAGATTGACCTTTTTACCCATCTTTTTTTGAATGACTTCAAAATGGTGCAGTTCATTTTTGCTCACCATGGAAATGGCATCTCCTGCAGTCCCTGCACGACCGGTTCTACCTATGCGGTGCACGTAATCTTTTGGGGAACGTGGTAACTCATAATTGATCACAAAAGGAAGGAAATTAATGTCTATTCCCCTGGCCATTAAATCTGTGGCTACCAGGACCCGGAGTTTACCTGATTTAAAATGATGTAAAACTTCCGTTCTGGCACCCTGACTTTTTTTGCTGTGAACGGCTTTTGCATCAATGTTATTTTTGCGAAGCTTGTTCACGATAGCATCGGCCTGATGAACCGAAGATGCAAAGACCAACACTTGTTTCATATCATGGTGATTGATCAGATAACGCAGAAAAGGACCTTTTTTCTCATCCGAAATAATATAAGCGACTTGGTTGATCAGCTCAAGAGATTCCTCTTCAGCTTCTATCTTAACCACTACCGGGTCATGTAATAAGATTTGGTGAATATGTTGAAGATCGCTGCTCAATGTGGCAGATAGCAATATATTCTGACGCTTTTCAGGTAAAAGCGATAAAATCTTGTTCAGCTCTTCTTTAAATCCCAGATTAAGCATTTTGTCTGCTTCATCCAGTACTAATGTTTCAATCGCGGATAAATGAACGGCATTAGAATCCACTAATTCCAATAAGCGGCCCGGTGTAGCAACGAGTATATTTATGCCCTGCATGGCCATCATTTGAGGGTTTATAGAAACGCCACCATAAACTGCCAGTGTTTTAATCGATTCGGGAAGTGGCTGACTAAAAGTGATAAAAACATTTTTCACCTGTTCAGCAAGCTCACGGGTAGGCACTAAAACCAATACATTCGCATGGCGATTCTTTTGTCCGAATGTCTTTTGTACATTCATTAAAAGCGGTAAAACATAACTTGCAGTTTTTCCGGAGCCTGTTTGAGCAATGGCTAATACATCTTTATGATTTAATATAGCGGGTATAACACTTTGTTGAATGGGAGTGGGTACTGTGAAATTTTGATCTACCAGTGCTTTTGTTAAAGCAGGTGATAAACCTAAGGACGTAAAAGGCATATTACTCGATTTTTTTGTAAAAATAAGCAAAAATCACGGGAAGACAGGTTTACTTATCATTGCTGTGTTATAGGTCTGCCAAAAAATAAAACATAACCATCGGCATCTGTTACTTCAAAGCCACGTAACCCATCATCATCGTCCTGAATAAATTGTTGAAATGTTACACCAGCAGAACTGTATTCCTCAAATAATGTATCCGGTTCAACGGTGTGAATAAATGAGCCCCAGCGTGCCCATTCATGCCGGGAATGGTTGGGGAGGGGTGGTATGTCGTTAGCAATATGCCAGACTTCGAATCCAAGCTTATTTACATAGAAGGATACCGAATCTGCTATATTCGATACGATGAAAAAAGGGGAAATGTAAGTAAGATTTGATATCGCTATTTAAAATCGATGAACTCACACTTTAATTGTACAAATAATGAAACCTATTGCGATATCTAGTTTCCAAATCATTACCTCTAAGTATGGAAGCGAAAAAGGTCAAATTCATTTCGATGCTAAGGAAGAAGTCGTACATGACATTTTTTCAAACCGAATTGTATTGAATACAAATTTTAGGGATGAACGATCCTACGAAACTTACATGGAGGATGATGTACTCCATGTAAAAAAAACTGATGTATAATACCCGCAAAAAAGAATTATTCGAGACTATTATGGATGAGGATGATTGGGAGGAGCTGGATGAATTATGGAGTCGAATGGAATATGAGTTGGTTACAGGGTCAAGATTGAACGAAATGGACGTTCGGGCAGAATTACTCGAACTATTTTCTCTTATCTTAACGGAGAGAGAAGCTGAAATCTTTTCTAAAAAGCTCCCGACTAAGAAAAATCCTGATTTAAAATGGGTGTGGAAGCAAATTGCTTCGGCATTAGCGCAGGTAAAGAGGTCAGTCTCTTTTGAATGGAAGGAGTGGGGAGAAATTGGAATTATGGAGGTAAACAATTTAGCCGTAGTAAGGGAATTGGACATTAGCTTACCTTATCCAGGTGAAGAACAAATACAGGAAGTAGCTCATGATTCTGATTGGGAAAGTGCCATTTTACGATATTTTAATCGGCTAAATGCTTCTGACCTTAAATTAATTGCGATAGGGAAACATTTCGATGAATACCAAATGTTCGCCTGCCTGCCTATACGTGAGCTTAACCTGGCTAATGCTTTTGAAATACTTAAAAAGCTAGGAATTGTTTATAAGGGTTAAGGGGATAAAACTTAAAAGCCCTGCCAATCGTGGTGATTGGCAGAGTTTTTTTGAACCTGTTGATGGTAAAAAGATTATTCAAATTCAACCTGACTGAGCGCTTTGTTCGATTGTTTGCTAACCAGTGCTATGATTTCTTTATTCTTCTGCTGGTCGTTGAAACCATGGTCTCTGGAGCTCCATTTATTTCCGTCATTGAAGGTAACCAGAAAATAAGGCTCATTCCGTATGTTTCCGTTAGGAGCTTTTACCTTCATTACAGCAATGACATTTGAAACGTCGGAATAATGATACGATTTGGTTCCAAGACTTAAAAAAACATTCATTTTGATCTCTTTGTGTCCAAACGAAGAGAACCAATCTAAGGAAGCAATGGTGATTACGATCGTAATTACGGCCAGAGTCCTCGTAAGATAAACAGCAGCTTTCGCATAGTTAAACTTATATTTTAGATTGTAATAGGCCATATATTCCTTCCAATCATCTTTAAGTTGTCGTTTAATGAGGAGAACAATGAGCAATGATGATGACAACAAAGCCCAGAAAAGAGATGGCATTAGTAACAACTCTATACGAGGGGCGACCACAATTAAAGCATCTGAAAGCAATGAAGTCCTGAATCCGGTAAATAATAAGAAGATTTCATAAAACAAATAACCTGATGCGCCTACCATAACGAGGAATATTCCCAAGTGTTTTAAGTCAAAAACAAGGTATTTAGCACTTAGCGTTTCGAAAGATTTTTCCGTTTTATATTCAGATTTTTCAACGGACATCAGCCTACCAAGTAAAAAATAAAGACCAATAATGGTGGCTACGGTGAGTATTGGAGAGATGTTGGAATAGCTGAAGCTCATGGTTCAAAGTTAGGATGATTTTCTTGAGTTCTCGTCAATAGATCGGCTCGAAATCCGGGAAGTTTGCACTTACGCAACTTAAATAAGTTGCGTATATTCATGAATTAGCCATCAGTTTTTAAAAAAAAGAAAACAAATAAATTTAAAATTATGAAACACATTTATTTATACTTTGTAGTCATTTTGATTTCAGTCCAAATGAATTTATTCGCTCAAAATATTAAAAATAAAGACAATTATACTTATCAAGTAAGAGAAGAAAAAGGCGACTTAAATAATGATGGTAAAATGGACAAAATAACGGTAAAAATGGATACAATAAATGAAACAAGACCATTAAGATTACAAATTTTCCTATCACAGCCAAATGGAAAAAAATTAACTTTAGCCGTATCTTCGACCAAAATAATTGAGCCACAATATCCTGTTGAAAACCAGGGGAAATTTAATGGATACCAAATTCCAAGTTTTTTTATTGAAAAGGGAATTTTGACAATGTGGAGTGAAATTAAAGGAGGAAATATTACTTACGATTTCAAATATCACAAAGGCAATTTTGAATTAATTAATGTAAAAAAGTTGACTAATAATGCAACCAAAGGGTATATTGACGAAAGCACCATATTTACAGAAACTAAATTTAACTTAATTTCGGGGCTCAGAACTGAAACTGATGAGCTATTGGGTTCAAAAAAAATATTAAATAAAAGAAAAAAAATAATTAGGATCAGTCCCTTACCGAAAATACAGGATTTCAAATTTTCCGATAAAAAATTATATTGAAAACACCGAGCCGCTAACTTCGGCTTGGCTGTATGTATAAGATTTGAAATTTTTAATTATTTGAATATAAGATGCTTATTGCAACTTAGGGGAGTTTTATGAAGTAAATTTTGACACCCTAGAAAAAACAAAAACCTTGCTAACATTATGTCTGCAGGGGTTTTGTTTTTTGATATTGAATCTGGTGATCCCGCTGGGATTCGAACCCAGGACCACTACATTAAAAGTGTAATGCTCTACCAGCTGAGCTACGGAATCAAAGCTGTTATTTTCAGCTTTACTCTAAGCGTTTCCGTTTAAAGTGATGCAAATATAGGGCTACTATATATAGAGTGCAAATTAAAATCCGATAAATTATATACTGCGCTGATTTTTAGTCAGATTATTTGCATATCCCTAAATTCAAACCCTGTTTTTAGCCTAAAAAACGATCATTTTCCGCTAAAAACAGCCTATCTTTTTAAAAAATTTACCAGCAATTGGTTCAGTTCATCCTTATGTGTGATGAATAATCCATGTGGTGCACCTTCTATGACATAATATTCCGCATTTGGTAGCAGCATGGAAGTGATTGCACTGGTCGCTTTAATTGGAACAGTTTTATCATCATCGCCATGGATAATCATAACAGGTATCGTAATGGTGATCAGGTCAGTTCTGAAATCAGTTTCAGAGAAGGACCTTACACAATCTGCAGTTGCTTTTGGACTGGCCACAATGGCAAGTTGGTGCATCCAGTTTTGGATTTCCTGACTTACCGGTTTATTCAGCACACCTTCACTAAAGAATTGCTTACCAAAACCGGTCAGAAATGCCGGACGGTCCTGATGGATACTGGAAACAATCCCATCAAATACTTCGGCAGGAACACCTTCTTCATGGTCATCAGTTTTTAAAACCAGCGGGACTACAGAGCTGATCAGGACTGCTTTCTCCACTTTCGAAGATCCATATTTACCGAGATAACGTACCACTTCACCACCACCCATGGAAAAACCTACTAAGGTCACTTCAGACAAGTCCAGCGCATTGATCAGTTCATGCAGATCAGAAGCCAGGGTATCGTAATCGTAGCCATTCCAGGGTTTATCCGACTGACCAAAACCTCTTCTGTCATAGGCAATACAGCGATAACCACTATATACTATGGAAGCAATCTGATATTCCCACATTTCGTGTGATACCGGCCATCCGTGGATCAGGATTACAGGTTTACCTGATCCCAGATCTTCATAAAATATGTTGACAGATTTACTGTTCTCTGGGTTTCTTTTGATATAAGGCATAGTTCATCTTTAAGTTTAACTGTTTTAATAACATTGGGATCGTCATTATGTTTAACTAAATCCACAACAGACTGCGATACTAATTTAATATCCCCATCTTTGCAAAAAAAAGATCATACGAATGAATAAAGCAATTTTTTTGGACCGTGATGGCGTACTCAATCACGAAATATACGATTATATCTGTCGCGTGGAAGATTTTGAGGTTTTAGAATACCAGATTCCTCCTTTAAAGAAACTGTATGACGAAGGATATATGCTCATCATCATTACCAACCAGGGTGGTATTGCTTTAAAGCGTTATACGGAAGAGACCCTTGCAGAGATGCATGCCATTCTTGGCAAAAAGTTTGAAGAGCAGGGCGCATTGATTACCCATGCTTACTATTGCCCGCATCATCCAACCGTGTCTGAAGAATGTGCCTGTAGGAAACCCAAATCAGGAATGGTTTTAGAGGCGATTGCGACTTACAATATCGATCCGGCATTGTCTGTGATGATCGGAGATAAACCAAGAGATGTGGAGGCCGCGAATGGGGCAGGAGTGAAGGGAATTCTCATTGAACCGGATGAGCAGATCAGTTATGAAAACATAAAAAAAGTCCTGTCGAATTAATCAACAGGACTTTTTTATAATATAATATCGCTTATTTACCGGCAGCTTTAGCATGATCAGCTAAGAACTGAGCAAGACCGCTATCGGTTAAAGGGTGTTTGATTAATGCAAGAATTGCAGAAAGTGGTCCTGTCATCACATCAGCGCCTAATTTAGCACAGTTGATGATGTGCATTGGGCCTCTTACTGAAGCTGCAAGAATTTGAGTTTCGTATTGATAATTGTCAAAAATTAACCTGATGTCTTCGATCAATTGGAAACCATCTGTAGAGATGTCATCTAAACGGCCTAAGAAAGGAGATACGTAAGTAGCACCTGCTTTGGCAGCGATCAATGCCTGTCCTGCAGAGAAAATCAATGTACAGTTGGTTCTGATGCCTTTAGATGAAAGATATTTAATGGCTTTAACACCGTCTTTGATCATTGGGACTTTAACCACGATTTTCGGGTCCAGTTTAGCTAAAGCTTCACCTTCTTTGATCATTGATTCATAATCAGTAGAAATAACCTCTGCACTTACATTCGCGTCAACGATATCGCAGATTGCTTTGTAGTGGTTCAATACATTCTGATCTCCGGTGATTCCTTCTTTAGCCATCAGGCTAGGGTTGGTGGTTACGCCGTCTAAAACGCCAAGGTCTTGAGCTTCTCTGATTTGTTCCAGATTTGCTGTGTCTATGAAAAATTTCATAAGATATATAGTTTAAGAAAATATATGATTTTATTTAACTCGTGGTAGTCGTTAGAAAGAAGAGTATGCATTCGAAGCATGGTCTATCTAAAAAAAATAAAAATGGGCAAGCACCTTTTATCGCACCGCTACAACCTTCTACCCTTGCTTCGTTCCCGCCCTGGGGGAGTTCAAAGGGAGCTGATCGTAAAAGACTTGCCCGTCACAAAAGTAGGAAAAGAATTGAATCTACAAAAGTAAATATCGCTTTTATTGTAGTTTTTTCGAGGGATTTTGGGTAATTGATTGAGATTAAACCTATTGTAGTGTAAAATATTTTTAATCTTTTTTCTCATTTTCTTTAACAAATGGGGAAAAAGGAAAAAATCTGCAAAACATCAGGTTCAGAAAAGAAACCTAGAAATACTATGCATGAATAATATTGGTTATGAATGTCGTAATTTAAATCGATGTAATTTGTGAATATTGTAAAATACAAAGATTATAATTGAAATATGCTGTGTTTCTCCTAAAAAATATAACGATATTATAATTCCTTGATTTTTTTTCGTAACTTAGTGTCTCAATCACACTATACCCAACCAACACTAAATTAAACTTATGGAACAAACACAAGATCAGCAAGGGTTGTACGACCAGCGTTTTGAGCACGACGCATGTGGCATTGGTTTCGTTGCCCATATCAAGGGCAGAAAGTCGCAACAAATCATTTCCGACGCCATTACCATTCTTGAAAATCTTGATCACCGCGGGGCTTGCGGAGCAGAAATTAATACCGGAGATGGCGCAGGTATTATGATACAGATCCCTCACGAGTTTCTGTACGACGAATGTCTTAAAATCGGATTTAGTCTGAATGAATCCGGCGATTATGGGGTAGGGATGCTATTTTTACCTAAAGATGTCAAGGCGAGAGAAGAGTGCAGAGAGATCATTTACCGTGCTGCAGAGAAATTGGGACTGGAAGTTTTAGGCTTCAGAAAGGTACAAACCAATACAGAAGGTATTGGCGATATGGCATTGTCGGTAGAACCGGAAATGGAACAGGTGTTTATCGCGCGTCCTTATGCAATTGCAGCAGGAGCAGATTTTGAACGTAAATTATATGTGTTCAAGAATTACCTGTCAAAGACCATTAATAATACTGTAAAGGGTATCAATGGCGAATTTTATATTGCTTCTTTCTCTTCAAGAACAATAGTATATAAAGGACAACTGACCTCTTTGCAGGTGAGAACCTATTTTACTGAACTAAGTGATAAGCGTGTCGTTTCCGCTTTTGGCTTAATTCACAGCCGTTTTGCAACCAATACCTTTCCTTCATGGAAGCTGGCACAGCCTTTCAGGTATATCGCGCATAACGGAGAGATTAATACCCTGCAGGGGAACCTGAACTGGTTTAGAGCAAGCGTAAAGTCTTTGGCTTCGTCTTACTTTACGCCTGAAGAACTGAATATTTTACTTCCTGTAATTGACGAATCCAATTCCGATTCGGGATGTTTAGATAATATAGTAGAGTTATTGCTTCATGCAGGCCGCTCCCTGCCACATGTACTCATGATGTTGATTCCTGAGGCATGGGATGGCAATGACGATATGGATGAGCTTAAACAAGCATTCTATAAGTTCCATGCTACTTTAATGGAGCCATGGGATGGACCAGCAGCTGTTTCTTTTACAGATGGTAATTTGATTGGTGCCACGTTGGACAGAAACGGACTTCGCCCGCAAAGATATGCCATCACCGAAGATGACCATGTGATCATGGCCTCTGAGGCAGGTGCACTGGCTTTGGATCAAAGCAAAATCATCGAAAAAGGCAGATTAACTCCCGGAAAGATGTTTGTGGTAGATATGGAGCAGGGAAGGATCATCAGCGATACAGAAATTAAACAATTGGTTTGTGGTCGCAGGCCGTATGCCGACTGGTTAAATCAGTACCAGATCAGACTGGAAGAGCTTTCAGATCCAAGAGTGGTCTTCAGCGGACTTTCTCAGGAGTCGATCTTCAAATATCAGCAGGTATTTGGCTATAGCCGTGAAGACATCGATCTGATCCTGAAACCAATGGCCAGGGATGCTAAAGAGCCGATTGGATCTATGGGAACGGATATTCCTTTAGCTGTTCTGTCGCAAAAACCGCAACACCTTTCTTCTTATTTCAAACAGTTGTTTGCACAGGTAACCAATCCACCGATCGATCCGATCAGGGAAAAAGTGGTGATGAGCCTTGCAGGTTTCATGGGCAACAACGGAAATATCCTGGAAGAAAAAGCCATGCAATGCCATTGTGTGGGGATTAAACATCCGATATTAACGAATTTAGAGTTAGAGAAACTGAGAAGTATCGATACCGGTGTATTCCAGTCTAAAACTTTACAAACATATTTCAGGGCTACTGGAAAACCGGGTGCAATGGCTAAAGCCTTAGACAGGCTTTGCCGTTATGCGGTAGATGCAGTGGAAGACGGGTTCCAGGTGATCATCCTTTCCGATCGCGCACTGGATTCTGAACATGCTGCAATTCCTTCTCTCCTTGCCGTTTCTACAGTTCACCATCATTTGATCCGTAAAGGATATAGAGGTGATGTGGGCTTGGTCGTAGAAGCAGGTGATGTTTGGGAAGTTCACCATTTCGCGTGTTTAATCGGATTTGGTGCAACTGCAGTGAATCCTTATCTCGCAGAAGAGACGATTACAGGTTTCGAAACGGAATTGGAAACTAAACCAGCAAAACTAATCCAGAACTATATATATGCAGTAAATAATGGATTGTTGAAGATTTTCTCAAAAATGGGAATCTCCACTTTGCAATCTTACCATGGTGCGCAGATCTTTGAAATTTTGGGGATCAACAAACAGGTGGTCGACAATTATTTTACGGGTGCTGTTTCGAGAATTGGCGGATTAGGGTTGGATGAAATTGCGAGAGAAGCATTGATCAAACACAACAGGATTTTCGGCCAGGCTACACGTCCGGATACGATCCTGCCTACCGGTGGTAATTATAAATGGAAACGTAAAGGAGAACAACATTTGTTCAATCCTCAAACGATCCATTTGCTGCAAAATGCAACAAGAAAGAAAGATTACAACGTCTATAAACAATACTCTAAGCTGGTAAATGAGCAAACACATCAGGCTTATACCATCAGAGGTTTATTTGAATTCAATTACGATCGCCCTGCGGTGCCTTTAGCCGAAGTAGAGCCGATTGAAAACATATTGAAACGCTTTGCTACAGGTGCGATGTCATTTGGATCGATCTCTCATGAAGCACACTCTACTTTAGCCATTGCCATGAACCGCATCGGCGGAAAAAGCAATACCGGCGAAGGAGGTGAGGATGAATTACGCTATGAAACCCTGCCTAACGGCGATTCTATGCGCTCTGCCATCAAGCAAATCGCTTCTGCACGTTTCGGAGTAACGAGTTATTACCTGAGCAATGCGGATGAATTACAGATTAAAATGGCGCAGGGTGCCAAACCAGGTGAAGGTGGACAATTACCGGGAGATAAAGTGGACGACTGGATCGCTAAGGTTCGTCACGCTACGCCAGGCGTAGGTCTGATCTCTCCGCCGCCACACCATGATATCTATTCTATTGAAGATTTAGCACAGTTGATCTTTGATTTGAAAAATGCAAACAGGGAAGCAAGAATCAACGTTAAACTGGTTTCTAAAGCTGGTGTTGGAACAATTGCTGCCGGAGTAGCAAAAGCACATGCAGACGTGATCCTGGTTTCAGGATTTGACGGAGGAACAGGTGCATCGCCACTGACCTCTATTCAGCATGCCGGACTTCCATGGGAGCTTGGCCTGGCGGAAGCACATCAGACGTTGGTTAAAAACCGCTTGCGCAGCAGGGTAGTCCTGCAAACAGACGGACAGCTGAAAACGGGTAAAGACATTGCCATTGCGACGCTTCTTGGAGCAGAAGAATGGGGTGTTGCTACCGCAGCACTGGTTACCTCTGGCTGTATCATGATGAGGAAATGTCACCTGAATACCTGCCCTGTAGGGGTAGCGACTCAGGATCCTAACCTTAGAAAGCTGTTTACCGGAGAAGCAGACCATGTGGTGAATCTGTTCCATTTCCTTGCGGAGGAATTGAGAGAAACGATGGCAGAATTAGGTTTCAGAACGGTAGAAGAAATGGTGGGTCAGGCAGACGCCTTAAGCTTACGCCAGATCGATCCTACAGACTGGAAGCTCAAAGACCTTGACCTTTCTGCAATCTTGTATAAAGCGCCTGATAATGGCCTGAGCCTTTATCAAACAGAAGAACAAGACCACGGGCTGACAGATATCCTGGATCATGCCTTAATTAAAGCGGCTCAACCTGCTTTACTGAATAAAGAGCCGATCTACAGAGAGTTTGAAGTGAAAAACACCAACCGTGCCTTGGGAACGATGCTGTCTAACGAAGTGTCTAAAATTTATAAGAGCCAGGGTTTACCAGCAGATACCATCAATTTCAAATTTAAAGGCTCCGCCGGACAAAGCTTTGGTGCTTTCGCAGCAAAAGGAATCTCCCTGCAACTGGAGGGGGAGGCCAATGATTATGTTGGAAAAGGACTTTCAGGTGCGAGGTTGTCTATCTATCCTTTCAGTACGATCAGCTATGTGCCGGAACAAAATATCATCATCGGTAACGTAGCCCTTTATGGTGCAACTTCCGGCGAATTGTATGTAAGAGGACAGGCAGGAGAACGTTTTGCGGTGAGAAATTCCGGAGCTACAGCAGTAGTGGAAGGTTTAGGTGATCATGGCTGTGAATATATGACTGGTGGCGAAGTCCTGGTGATCGGTGATACCGGAAGCAATTTTGCAGCTGGTATGAGCGGTGGAGTGGCCTGGATATATGATGTTAAAGGGGAGTTTACCAATAAATGCAATAAAGAAATGGTAGACCTTGATCCTCTGGATGAACAGGATGAACTTCGCATTAATATCTTGTTGAAGAAACACATTCAGCTGACAGATAGCAGCCTGGCTAAATTTATCTTGAGCGACTGGACCACACAATCTGCCCATTTCATTAAGGTATTCCCTAAAGAATACAAAGCAGTATTGAAGAAAAGAGCAGAAGTAACTGTTTAACCTTATGCTCCGAAACAACCAGAGAAAATTGAAACACAAAATGATCAGAACCACTAAACTAAATATAGCTTAACTATGGGAAAAGTAACCGGATTTTTAGAGTATGAAAGAACTGCTCCTGTAAAAGAAGATGCTAAAGAACGTTTAAAGCATTATAATGAATTTGTACAGAATTTTGAATTAGAGCAGGTAAACCGGGAAGCCGCAAGGTGTATGGATTGCGGAGTTCCTTTTTGTCAGTCGGGTTGCCCGCTGGGTAATGTGATTCCGGAATTTAACGATGCGGTATATAAAGGAGACTGGCAGCTGGCTTCTACCATTTTGCTGAGCACTAATAACTTCCCTGAATTTACAGGAAGAATTTGTCCGGCACCATGCGAGTCTGCCTGTGTACTTGGCATCAACAGGTCGCCGGTCTCTATCGAAGAAATTGAAAAACATATTATAGAGATTGCCTTCAATAAGGGGTATATCAAAGCGGAACAACCATTGATCCGTACGGGTAAGAAAGTAGCGGTAATCGGTTCCGGACCTGCAGGTTTGGCAGCAGCAGCACAGCTGAATAAAGCCGGTCATGAGGTGGTGGTTTACGAACGTGATGATACTCCGGGAGGTTTATTGAACTATGGTATCCCTGATTTTAAACTTCAGAAAGATGTGGTCAGCAGACGTATTGCCCTGATGGAAAAGGAAGGTATAGTTTTCAAATGTAATTCCAATGTTGGGGTGAACGTAGAGTTGAATACTTTACTTAGAGAATACCAGTCGATTGTATTGGCCGGTGGATCTACCATTCCAAGGGACCTCAACATTACAGGCCGGGAGGCTAAAGGAGTTCATTATGCAATGGATTTCCTGAAACAACAGAACAAGCGTGTCAGAAACATCAGTGTTGATGGAGAGGCGATACTTGCAGCAGGTAAAGATGTAATCGTAATCGGGGGCGGAGATACCGGTTCGGATTGTATCGGTACTTCTAACCGTCAGGGAGCGAAATCTGTGATGCAGTTTGAGATCATGCCGATGCCATCACAAAGCCGTACCTCGAATATGCCATGGCCAACTTTCCCAATGTTATTGAAAGTAACCTCTTCTCATGAAGAAGGTTGTGAAAGAGCCTGGGGAGTGAACACCAAGGAGTTTATTAAAGATGAAAATGGAAACCTGAAGGCTTTAAAAGTAGTGGATGTAGAGTGGGAAATTGATGCAACAGGCAGACCCTTGAATTTCAAAGAGAAAGCTGGTACAGAGCGTGATTTGCCTTGTCAGCTGGTTTTACTGGCGATGGGTTTCTTACATCCGCAGAAAGAAGGTTTAATTGAAAAATTAGGTGTAGAACTGGACAACAGAGGAAATGTGAAAGCCGAAGAAGGTAAGTACCAAACCAATATTGCCAAGATCTTTGCCGCAGGAGATATGCGCCGCGGACAATCACTGGTGGTCTGGGCCATCTCTGAAGGCCGCGAAGCAGCCCGTAAGGTAGACGAATACCTGATGGGACATAGCAGCCTGGCATCTAAAGATGGAATCCCTTATGCTTAACTCTTAAAAAAGAGATAAGATATATTTCATTATTTACAATAAAACCCCGGAAATTTAGTATTTCCGGGGTTTTTTGATTTAAATCTGCATCCGGAATTCCCATGATATGGACGGTTTATTGCGAAAAAATGGCAATATCAATACTTTTTCGGAAAAATCAGTTAAATGATCAGAAAGATAAAACAGAAATTCTTCACAGGAATGATCGTGTATTTTACTTTTTGGTAGTTAATTTATGAAGAATTTACAATTGATATATGTTATTCTGTAAATGGCGTTTTTATTTAATTTATATCGCTCTATGCTGTTTAAACGATGTTTTATAAGTAAAGTCAACTGCATAAAATTTCACTGAATTTCAATTTCAGAAATCAAATGAAAAATATTTGGACGGAACCTTGATTTGGGATTTTTAGAACTCAAAAAAAGATAATGATGCCGTATTTTTTATGATAAATACGTCAATTTTATTCCTAAATGCGCTGTTTTATGGTCTTTGTTTTAACTTAAATCCTTGGTTAATTGGCTATTAGTGGTGTTTTGTAACGGAAATGAGACACTGTTGACATATGAAATTCGTCAAAAGCTTAAATTATAGTTATTAACTAAACCTGGAATAACTATGAAAAGACCGTTACTAATGCTAATGGTGCTGCTGCTGTTTACAATAACAGCATGGGCACAAACACGTACCATTACTGGTACCGTAATCGCGACAAGCGACAAAAATCCCCTGCCTGGGGTGTCTGTAAGGGTGAAAGGGCAGAAAACAGGAACACAAACCGGGGCCAATGGGAAGTACGCCATCGAGGTGAACGGAAGCAACCTGAGTCTGGAGTTCTCTTACCTGGGTTTTACAACTCAAACGAAAGCAATCGGATCAAACAATCAGTTGGATATTTCTTTAAATGATGAAGAAAATAATCTAAATGAAATTGTGGTTACCGCACTTGGTATCAAGAGAGAAAAACGCACATTGACCTATTCTACACAGGAAGTGACCGGGAATTCTTTGGTTGCCGCGAAAGAGAATAACCTGGTCAATGCACTGGCTGGTAAAGTAGCCGGCGTTCAAATCACAAACTCCAGTGGTGCCGCAGGTAGCTCTTCCAAAATTGTAATCAGAGGAAATACTTCCCTGACCGGAGAGAATGGTGCCTTATTCGTTGTGGATGGAGTGCCGATCAATAATACAGAGGCAGGAAATCCGGACGGTGCTTTGAGTGCCGGAGGAACAGCCAACAGGGCAATTGATATCGATCCCAATATCGTAGAAAGTGTGTCTATCCTTAAAGGAGCAGCAGCAAGTGCCTTATATGGTTCAGCTGCAGCAAGAGGGGTGGTCATCATCACGACGAAAACAGGTGCAGGAAAACCATCCATTTCACTTTCTTCCGGTATCACCTTTGACAATGCCATATTCCCTGAATTCCAGGATAAATATGCGCAGGGTACCAACGGCACCTATGTAGATGGTAATAATGGCCAGCTAAGTTCCGGTTCATGGGGACCACTGATTGATGGACTAATGGTAAATGGTGCTCCGGTAACGAAGCATGATCCAAGAAAGGAATTCTTTAAACAAGGTTTTACCACAGACAATACACTTGCGGTAAATGGATCTACGGATAAATCAACGTATCTGGTTTCTTATTCCTACCTGAATACTAAAGGCACGATGCCCGGTACGGATTTTGGCCGTCATTCTTTCTTTACCAAATTTACAAACGCAATTACGAGTAAGGTATCTGTGACCGGCCAGCTGAACTATATCAATACCGCAAATGACCGCTTACCCGAAGGCAATAGTCTGGCCAGTCCATTCTGGACGGTATATGCTGCGCCAATTTCATGGAATCCTTTTCCAACCCTCAACCCTGACGGAAGTCAACGGCTTTACCGCGCAGCTAGGAATAACCCTTACTGGCTGGTAGACAACGTTAAATTTGCCTCAACCGTAAACAGATTTTTGCCGGTATTCACGCTGAATTATAACCCTACACCATGGTTAACGATTACAGAAAGATTGGGTGCTGACATTTTTAACGACGGAACAACCTATCATGAAGCTCCGGGAATCGTTGGTGGTGAATCTGCCGATGGAAAAATGTACAACCGGGAAATCAATTTCAGACAGTATAACCATGACCTGATCGTTGAAGCCAAGAAAAACTTTGGGGATGATTTCTTTGGGAGTATCCTGGTTGGAAATAACATCCTTTCTTCTGAGGAAAGAACGGTATTTGACAAAGGGATCGGACTGGGAGCGAAAGATTTCTACAACATTGCAAATGCATCGACCATTGTTTCCAAAATTACAGACAGGAATTATAGAAAAGTAGGGATTTACGCACAAATGACCGCTGAATACAAACGCATGCTGTCTTTATCCTTAACAGGCCGTTATGATGGAACTTCAGTACTTAGTGCCGACAAAAGATTCTATCCTTATGGATCTGCTTCAGCAGGTTTTATATTTACAGAACCTCTTGGGCTAAGTAACAATTCCATACTTAACTTTGGTAAAATCCGTATTTCCTATTCTTATGTAGGAAATGATAACGTTGCGCCTTATAGCATTGGTACTCCTTATACAAAACCAACAATCGGGAATATTGAGTTCCCTTACGATGGACGTAACGGGTTTTTACTGACCAATACTTACGGTGATCCCAACCTGAAAAATGAGGGCTTAAAAGAGTTTGAAACAGGTCTGGAGTTAAAGATGTTCAAGAACAGATTTAATATTGAGGCGACTTATTTTAACAAGATCAGTAAAGACCTGATCAGCACTACTCCAATTACGCCATCGAGTGGTTTTAATGCAGCTGTAATTAATGCAGCAAGCATGTACAACAAAGGCTTTGAATTGATATTAAGCGGTACACCTGTTAAAACTCAGGACATCACCTGGGTAGTAGGCCTTAACTTCTCCAAAATCAATAATAAGGTGACTGATATTGGTCAGAATCTGGACAATATTCAGTTTGCCGGATTTGTCAGCCCTGGAGTATTTGCTTACAAAGATCAGCCTTATGCGGTTATTTTTGGTTCAAGATACCTGCGTAACGATGCCGGAAAAATGGTGATCGGCGACGATGGCTATCCGATCATAGATGAAAAACTTGGCCCGATTGGCAATACCGTACCGAAATGGAATGCGGGATTAACGACTACTTTTACCTGGAAAGGCCTGAGTCTTTCTGCGGTATTGGATATGAAAAAAGGCGGAGATGTATATAACCTTGATAATTTCTACCTGAACTTCTATGGAGTAACGAAAATAACGGAAGACAGAACAGGTACGAGGGTATTTGACGGGGTCACAGAAGATGGACAGGTAAATACCAAAGTAGTTCCAATAGATCAGGGATATTATCAAAATAATTATTCTCAGGTAGATGAAAATGGGGTAGAAGATGGTACGTATGTGAAATTGAGACAGGTAAGCTTATCTTATAATTTTGCGCCTTCGCTTTTAAAGAGAACACCCTTTAGAGGATTGAGCGTTTCCGCTACAGGAAGAAACTTATGGTTCTATACGCCACATTATACTGGCTCAGATCCGGAAGTAAGTTTATATGGAACCGGAAATGGTGGCGGCTTTACCAACTTTGTTACCCCATCTAACAGAAGCTATAATTTCGCTGTAAAAGTTACTTTCTAAATCGAACAACATGAAAAAGATATATTATACCTTAATCGCATTTATATTACTGGTGTCCGCATCAGGATGTAAAAAATTCCTGGACATCAATAAAGATCCAAACAATCCGGTAGACGTTCAGGAAGCTTTGATTTTAACTCCTTTGGAGATTTATACGACGACCAATATTATTGGTGGGTTTCCGGGCAGCGTATCCGCCTATTGGACACAGCAACTGGCGATCAATCAGCCGGCTCCGGAAATTGATTCTTATAGAATTACGCCAAGTGATGTGAACAATACCTGGAGCTTTGACCTTTATCCTGCAATTTTCTATAATTCCAGAATCATGATCGACAAAGCAGAAAAAGCAGGAAATAATGGCTATGCGGGGATCGGAAAGGTCTTGCTTGCCTATAATTTAGCGGTTTGTACTGACCTTTGGGGAGACATTCCTTATACAGAAGGCTTTGCTGCTTTGGGCAATTTAAAACCTAAATATGACTCACAGGAGAGCATCTATAAATTAATCCAGACTACACTTGATCAGGCGATAGTGATCCTGAATTCTGCGCCTTCTGGCATTCGGGTAGGGAGTGATGATCTGATCTATGGTGGTGATTTCGCGTCCTGGAAAAAGCTGGCTTATACGCTTAAAGCGAGATATCACCTTCGCCTGAGTAAGGCAGCAGGTTATTCGGCAACAACACAGGCGGACTTAGCTTTGGCAGCATTGCAGAATGGATTTTCTGCAAATGAAGACAATGCAAAAGTAACCTACTCCGGAAAAGCAAAAGGAGAAAATCCATGGTATCAGGGAACACTGCCAGGTGCAGGGGGAGTGGTACTTTCTAAAAATTTCGTAGACCTGTTGAAGGCAAATGATGATCCCAGACTCCCTATTTTAGCCGCTCCAGGTTCTGGTGGCGATTATGTAGGCAGACAAAGCGGAACGGTTCCAACTACAGATCCTACGATTTATGCTGCAGTTTCACCTAATGTTGGCGGGTATATCGCGGACGATGAAGAATCAGGAAAATCGGCCCCGGTATACCTTGCTACTTATGCGGAAGCGCTGTTTATCAAAGCTGAGGCTACTTTAAATAAATCTGGTGTGGTAGCTGCACAGCCGGTGCTAAAAGCCGCTATTGAAGCCAATATGGATCTTTTAAAGGTGGCTACGGCTGATAAAAATGCATATACCGCCATTCATTCTATTCCTGATCCTGTAACTCCTTTGAAAACATTGATTACGGAGAAATATGTGGCGAGCTTCTTGTCGCTGGAAGCATATAATGACTGGCGCAGAACTGGTTTCCCTATTTTGAATGTGGTTCCAAATGCATTCAGGCCGTATATTCCTCAGCGTTATCCTTATCCTTCACAGGAAGTGACCTCAAACCCTCAGCCTCAACAAAGCATTCCTACCTCTGAGAAGGTCTGGTGGGCTAAATAATCATAAAGTTTGCTATAAAATAAAAGCGACCGCATCAATTGATGCGGTCGCTTTTATTTTAATGATCAGATCAGGATTTGTCGTTGGGATTTTTCCTTTTGCTCAGCAACATTTCAATGGTTTTCTCAATTCTGCTGAGCCTGGTCTTCTCCTGCTTGGCAGTTAAAATCCAAAGTACATATTCTTTTCTATGAGAATAAGCCAATGATTCAAAATAAGTCAGGGCTAATGGATGTTCTTGCAGGGCGATAAGCAAATCCTCCGGAGGGAGGACCTGTTTGTTGACGACATCAATATATGCTGAAAATTCATTCTGCTCAATGTTTTCATTTCTCACCGCAGAGGCTTTGACCAGATCTATAGGTTTCAGACGCAGACCGGTCCATACTTCCGAAATCGAGACAGAGGCACAAGGTGTCAACTGATAAACCTTCACTTCGTCCCATGGCGCCATCATATGGAGATCGCTGTCCATTCCCGAACTTTTTTTAGGATAAGCAATCCAGAATAAAGTATCGGGCTTAAGTTTTTGGGAGATAAAGGCCAGTTGTTCTTTCAGCTCATAGCTATTCATTACAAATAGCAGCAGCGCATCAAACTCTTTTTCTGTGTTAAAACTGAGCTGTATAGCATCAAAATCCCCCAACAGCTCCGATACATTTTCAGGTGCATTTTCTACAAGAAGCTTAAATCCGGCTTTGACATGTAGTTTTTTCAGTAATTTGTTGTCCATCTGTCCGCTCGTTTAATCTGGCAATGCAATTATAACCTTAGCTTGGCAAAGAAATCCCAAAGGACGATCCCTGCAGAGATCACAATATTGAAGGAATGTTTGGTTCCAAACTGAGGGATTTCAATACATTTATCAATTTGCCCCATCACTTCCTCGCTTACTCCATTGACTTCATTTCCAAAAATCAAGGCATATTTTTTTAGGCTTTCCGGCTGGAAAGTATTTAACATGGTACTTCCCGATGCCTGTTCTATGGCAATGATTTCATATCCCTCTTCACGAAGAGAGGCGATTGCTTCCATAGTGCTTTCAAAATGTGTCCAGGCCACAGACTGGGTTGCGCCTAAAGCCGTTTTTTCTATTTCACGGTGCGGAGGTTGAGCGGTAATGCCACAGAGGTATAATTTCTCAATGGCAAAACCATCTGCCGTTCTGAAAACGGAGCCTATATTGTGCATGCTGCGTACATTGTCAAGCACCACAACAACCGGTAACTTCTCCTGTTCTCTAAACTCTTCTACACCGACACGGTTTAGCTCGTCTGATTTTAATTTTTTCATTAAAGACTTTTGATAATTCTATCCCGCAAAATTAAAATTAAATTGCAGAAGCACCATTACCAATCTCACTGATATATATGGCAGCCGGATAACCGATTCGTTCTACGTAGAAATCAGTCAGTTGTCTGGCGAAATCTTCTTCCTGGCCTTTCTTTAACAACGCAATTGCACATCCTCCGAAGCCGGCACCGGTCATTCTCGCACCGATTACATGCTCGTAATCTGTACAAAATTCAACTACAGCATCCAGTTCCGCACCTGTAACCTCATATAAATCCTTTAAAGATTGATGAGAAGCATACATTAAGCGGCCAAACTCTGCTAAATTCCCTTCGTTTAAAGCTTTGGCAGCAAGGCTTACCCTGTCGTTTTCGCGGATCACATGTGTGGCTCTTTTCAAAACAGTTTCATCAGTAATCAAATGACTGTGCAGTGAAAATTTCTCTGCAGTCAGTTCGCAAAGATTATTCAGCGTAATCTCCTGGTTCAGTTGTGCTAAGGCCGCCTGGCATTCGGCAACTCTTTCATTATATTTAGACTCCGCCAGTTTTCTTGGTTTATTGGTATTGATGATGGCCAAAGAATAATCGCCAAGGTTACAGTCTACAGACTTGTATTTTAAAGTATCGCAGTTCAGAACCAGCGCTTTATGGGCTTCTCCGAATGCAACGGCAAACTGATCCATAATGCCGCAGTTCACACCGATAAATTCATTTTCTACTTTTTGAGCAAGCAAGGGGATCTCAATTTTTTCATAACCAAGATTGAAGTAATCATTTAAAGCATAGGCCATTGCAACCTCTATCGATGCTGAGGAAGACAGGCCGGAACCAATCGGAATATTGCCGTAAAAGAGCAGGTCAAGACCGGTAGGAAGTTCGTGTTTTTTAAGGATTTCATGGAAAACACCCAATGGATAATTGTACCATTCCGAACCCGTTTTTGTATAAGATGGTTGTAGTGCAATTTCTTGTGTTTCAGGGAAGTTAAGGCTGTTGAACCGAATAACCCGGTCATTGTTTGGAGCAATGCTCAACCAAGTGCCTAAAGTAACTGCGCAAGGCATTACCAGCCCGCCATTGTAATCAATATGCTCGCCAATCAGGTTCACGCGTCCAGGGGTAAAATAGTTCGCCTTTGGCTCTTGTCCATATAGCGCTAAGAATTTATCGGTCAATTCCGCTTTCATTGTAATATTTTGATTTAAAGTTTTTGTTTTAAGTAAAGTATTGATAGTATTGTTTTAAATAACAACCGCCCTAATATACAATTTATGGAAACAAAGCTAATCAAGACCGGGAAATTTATTGACGGTAAGGAGATCCTTGGTATTGAGTTAACAAATACACATGGCACCTATGTGAAAATATTCAATTATGGTGCAATCATTAATAAATTTATCGTAGTAAATAAGCGGGGCGAAAAGCAGGATATTGTGCTTGGCTTTGATGATTTTGAAGGGTATGTAAGCGAAGAGTACCTGGCAGACTATCCTTATCTGGGCGCAGTGATCGGCCGCTATGCCAATCGGGTGAAGAATGGAAGATTTACTATTGATGGAACAGTGCATCAATTGACACAAGCCAAAGGTGGCGATTGCCTTCATGGCGGAATCAAGGGCTTTGACAAACAGGTTTGGGATGTCTTATCGACCATTGACCCAAGTGTTACCCTACAATATGTGAGCCCTGACGGAGAAGAGCATTTTCCGGGAAACTTAACCCTGCAGCTCACTTTTAAATTAACAGACGACAATGAGTTGATCCTGGATTTTAAAGGGATTACGGATCAGGCAACAGCAATCAACATCACCCACCATAGCTATTTTAACTTATCACCTGATCTGGACTCTGTTGGAAAACATCATCATAGGATGCCTGCAAGCCATTATCTTGAGCAGGACGATAACTATGCCGTTACAGGTAAGTTAATTCCCGTAGAAGGCACGATACATGACTTTCTTGGCGGAAAGCTGATCTCTCAGGATTGGGATCCGGAAGAGGGTTACGATCAGAGCTATGTTTTGGATAAACCATACGGGGAATTTACACTGGCTTCAGAAACTTCAGAGGAAAAAAGTGGTTTGAAACTCTCAGTTTATACCACAGAACCTGTTGTGCATTTGTACACGGCAAAATATACCGCTGTGAAACATGGCAAAGGTGGCGTTGAATATCATCCTTTTGGTGCTTTCTGTGTGGAAACACAACACCATCCGAACGGCATTAACATTCCTTCTTTCCCGAGTACGATATTAAGACCGGGGGAAACGTATAAACAAACTACAATTTATAAAATAGAACATAGCTAAATGAAAGTTGATATCTGGTCGGATGTAAGGTGTCCGTTTTGTTATATAGGAAAGAGAAAGTTCGAATCTGCACTCGCTGAGTTTGAACATAAAGAGAAGATTGAAGTAGAATGGCACAGCTTTGAACTGGATCAGAATATGGTTACTGTATTGGACAAAAGCTCAGAGGAATACCTTGCTGAACGTTATGGAAAGAGCAGGGAATGGGCGGCAGAAAGTCATAAACATGTAACCGAAGCAGCCGCAGAAGTGGGATTGAACTTTAATCTCGGAAAGTCCATCGTTGCCAATTCCTTTGACGCACACCGCCTGATTCAGCTGGCAAAATCCAAAGGTTTAGGCGATGAAATCGAAGAGGCTTTGTTTAAAGCTTATTTTACAGATGGAAGGAACATTAGTGATCCTGCTTCCCTGGTGGAGATAGGAGTGCAGGCTGGTTTGGAAGCCCCCGAAATTACCGCAGTATTAAATAGTGATCATTTTACAGATGAAGTCAGATATGATGAGAAAACCGCAGAAACCATTGGTGTTCGTGGTGTTCCTTTCTTTGTCTTCAATGAAAAATTGGCTGTGTCTGGTGCACAGCCTTCAGAGACTTTTCTTGGCGCATTAAAGCAGGCCTGGGAAGGTCAGGCCTGATGTTAATACCGGCTATTGTTTATCTGCTATTTAATCAATAATTGCCGGTTGAAGAAGTAATGCTGATCAGATAACGTATTTTTTTAGATGAATACCAGTTGAATGGGGTTTATTTAATGCTGTAAATTTAAAACCAGGGTTAATATAAAAACCATTCATATTATGGATTCTAGAAGACAATTTCTGATAAAGGCATCTTTACTTGCGGGTGGTGGCCTCCTTGCATCGACGATAAATAATTCCGCATTTGCGATTTTCAACCAGAGGATCATGCCTAGCGATCAGCTCAATATAGCTGTTATTGGGGTAAACGGGATGGGTTGGTCTAATGTAAATGCGGCATTAAATATACCTGGCGTCAACTTAATTGCGATTTGTGATGTAGACCGGAATGTCATTGATGGCCGGCTTAATGAACTGAGCAAACGAAATATAGATACCCGTAAAATTATCATTTATAATGATTACCGGCGGTTATTGGAGAATAAGGACATAGATGCTGTCATTATCGGAACACCGGATCATTGGCATGCCTTACAAATGATCCATGCCTGTCAGGCGGGCAAAGATGTATATGTGGAGAAGCCCGTTGGCAATTCTATTGTGGAGTGCAATCGCATGGTCGATGCCCAGGTAAAATACAATAAGGTGGTTCAGGCTGGACAGTGGCAGCGCAGCCAGCAACATTTCAGGAATGCGGTAGATTTTATACAATCCGGACAACTCGGCAATATCAGAACTGTAAAAGTCTGGTGTTACCAGGGATGGATGAAGCCTGGTGCTGTAGTTCCTGACAGTGCTGTACCAGCCGGAGTAGATTATAAACAATGGCTTGGCCCATCGGCTATAGTTCCTTTTAACAGCAGTCGTTTTCATTTTAATTTCCGTTGGTTTTGGGACTATGCAGGAGGTCTCATGACGGATTGGGGAGTCCATCTGATTGATTATGCCTTGTTGGGTATGAAGGCTGACCTTCCAAAGTCCATCGTAGGACTGGGCGGACGTTTTGCTTATCCGGATCTATACGAAGAAACACCTGATACACTGACCACCTTGTATGAGTTCGATAAATTTAATCTGGTATGGGATTCAGCCATGGGGATAGACAATGGATCTTATAACCGGGATCATGGGATCGCTTACATCGGAAACAACGGGACATTAATTCTGAATCGTGGTGGATGGGAAGTGATCGAAGAAAAGAAAAGTACAAACAAGGTGTTGAAACCTTTTGAAAAGGCCAGCGATAATGGCTTACAGAAGCACATGGAGAATTTTGTTGCGGTTATCAAAAGCCGTAAAATGGAAGATCTTAACTGTAGCATACAGGCCGGTGCTCATGTGGCTTCAGTTGCACAGATGGGTAACATATCTTATCGCAGTGGTCAGAAACTCATATGGGATGCCAATGCAGGTCAGTTTAGCGATAAGAAGGTTAATAAATTATATCTGGAAAAAGAGTATCACAATGGATACGTATTGCCGAAACTCAGCTAATGTATATACTGAAAAAAGGAAAGGAGCTGATTATTAGATATTCAGCTCCTTTTTTTACATCTGATTCACCCGTTGTTCAGGGGAGGATTTATAACAAGAGTTTCCAGAGTGGTTTTCTTTTAAAATGGTGTCGGCATTCCTGTAAGTATTCCTCCATGATACGTGGCTTTCTTAAAATTAAGTCTGTAATCGTATCAGATTCCGGTTCCGGAACTTTGATGGCCAGATCATCAAGTTCCACTATGTGGTTGGCTAACCATTCAGGTAATTTTGCTTTCCTGGTTAACTGATTAAATAAGGCTTCCGGTGTGATGTCTACATAGTCGATTTTACTACCCGTTATGCGGGATAGTTTTGCGGCCATTTCTATATTAGTAATCGCTTGTGGACCAGCAAGAACAATGGATTTTTCCTTTAATGGGGTGGTCGATAATAAATTGTTCACGGCTACGGTGGCTACATCACGACAATCCACATAATTTCTTGCTGCATTTCCTAAAGCTCCGAAAATCTTGCCGAAATATTGGATGGTGAATACATTTCGTTCCCAATTTTGCATAAAGGAATGAGGTCTCAGGCAGCAAAAATCCCCGATGTTTTGGGAAAGGTAATCGTCTATTTTACCATGCCATTGGCTGACCTCCACTTTTGCCGGCAATTGAACGATTGGTGCAGACAGCTTAACGATCCGTTTTATACCGCTTTGTTTGGCGGCATCAATGATGTTCATTTCATGCGCCACCTGATCCGGAGAAGTTGCCGTTAAAAGAAACAAGGCATCTGCGCCCAGACAAGCTTGTTTCAATTGCCCGCTTGAGTTTAGATCGGCGCTTACATAGGTGATGTTTGATGGAAGGCCGTTTTTCAATACCGGATAGGGCCGTTCCGGGTTTCGAAGAACTCCTCTCGCAAGACAATCAATGCCATTTAGCTGGCGCATGACCTCTTTCCCAACAGTGCCCGTGCATCCAAAGACAACGATTGTAGGCTTAATTTCTTTCATTTCTATAAATCTTTATCGGTTGACGGATCGTTAATATGGTGGCACCTAAAAATGCGGAAAAAGTAATGTTAAAGTATTCTGATTGAAGTTGGAGTGTCCAGGTGATCAGTACGCCCAGGCTCATCATGAGCAATATAATAACCAGGGATCTAAGCAATTTTTGCGCTACTAAAATCTGTTTCAGCTCCAATTGCCAAAGGATCAGAAAGCTTAAGAGTGTCGACAATAAGGAAGATATACCTATCGTCGTATAGCTAGCCTGAATCAGGTCGCTTTTCTGAAGAATAATTCCGGAGATACCAGACATTAGCGCAGGAAATACATAAGAGGGGACAATTGCAAAGAGCAGGGAGCGCAGGGTAAAATTCCCGCCCGGGTAATTTCTATGATTCATCGGTCTAAAAGAGTTTTATGGCTTGAGTAACCGGATCATTGTTCAGCGTTATCGAGCAGTCATTGAACCTCGGCTTTGCCGAAGGTTTGAAGTTGTTGCCATAACCAACAGGTTCCTGAGGGATGCCGAACCAATCCTGTTTTAGTTTTTTATTGTCATCTAAATCCTGAAAAATGGTGACCGCATAAGTTCCTTTTTTCGGTAAATCAAGGGTAAACGTCAAGGTCGAAGCATTCGCCTTAAGCGTTTTGCTGAGGAAGACTTTTTTCAAAAAATCTTCTTTTTTATCGTAAACATTTAACACCACAGTTCCTTTACCTGGTTCAATATTACTGACGTTGATGTTCATTTTTACTTGTTGTGCCTTTGCAAATGCGGATGCAAAAATGGCAAGCATGATCAGAATGGTTGTTTTCATTATTTCTTATGGTTTATTAGTTTTCTGCCAATACGATAGCTTAATGCTGCTTTTCCGTAAGCCATGTTAGAGATGGAGAAGTCATTCACTGTTTTTTGTTTGGCATCGAACACTTCATAACGGTTCAAAAGCCCCATTCCTCCCTGTACCTGAAGCCAGATGCCACCAACCAGTCGCTGGTGCAGATGAAGGCCGCCATGGATGGTAGAAAACTGTGCGTAATCGACTTCCTTTCCATTATAACCTTTATAGTTTTTCAGGTTAAACCGGGTCCAGTCTATTGAACCGGCAAGACCTATCTGGGTATTTTCAGTCAGGCTATAGAGTACATTTAACCTCGGCCAATAGAATTGCGCCAGCCATTTACGGTTCGTACTTTTGTAATCAATTGATATTCCAGGGGTGATTAAGGTTTCTCCGAAGGAATACATGGCATGCACGCCAAGTCCAATTTCAAGGTTTGATTCTGCACCAAATGTTTTGGATACCCCTAATATTCCATCCAGAATCAGGTCGTCAAAAGAAACTTTCTTTTTAAAATCGGCAGCCAGGGTTGGCATAGCTATTCCAAGAATAGACCATTTACTTGAAATCGGATGTCTGATAATAATGACCGATTTTATTTCATGAATTCGGTCAATGCGATTTAAATCGGCAACCGTTTCATTGTCGTATTTAAAATCCATCATTCTATAGTTAAGGTTGCTGAAAACACTGGTTTTGCCGATGTTGAAAGTAGGAACAGGTAACCAGGCATCGTAAGTATTCAATTGGAACTTGTTCCCTTTCAGTGAACTTTCTGATGGTAAATCTTTGAAATCACTCTTGGCATGAACGGTGACCGCGATACCGCCAATGTCCTGAATAATCTGACTGTGACCTTTATTGGAAAATAGGAAAGCGGAGAGGAGGATAAATAGAAAAGATAAATTTTTTCTATTTATACGATAATACAGGAATACCTTCAGGTATCCATAGGTACGCTGGGAGGGGAGCGCTTTTTTTTTGAAATTTCTAATGGGAATTGATGTTTTCATTTTCTTTGAATTTGATGATACAAAGATGGACTGAAAACAAAGGCTGCTTTAAAACAAAACCGTCCTTTACCCGGACAAATCCTGCATAAATGCAATCCGGTATTCGGAAGGAGTGATTCCGACTATCTTTTTAAAGAGGCGCCCAAAATAGCTGGGATCGCCAAAATTGAGCTCAAAAGCAATTTCAGAAATACTTTTGGTCAGATCCTGTAGCAATAATTGACTTTGCAGGATACTCACTTTATTGATCCATTCCTTCGGACTTGTGCCGGTCGTTTCTTTCACACATCGATGGAGGTAGTTCTCGGATACCGCTAACTCATCTGCATAGAATAAAACCGTTTTATGTGTTACATGATGTTTGTATACCAGCTCTTTAAAATTAAAGGTAATTTCGGAATTTCGGTTTACCCCTTTATTTAGTGCTGCATTTGAAGTGAGGATCTTTTGCAATCCTGCCTGAAGAAGCGAATAGCAGATCCCAAGGTTGGGGGCCGGGCTATAAAGTTCGATGCTCAGGAGCTCAAAAAGAGGGGTCAGCCATACACTGCTCTCCTTAGATAAATGAATGACCGTATTTGCGGAGAAAAGTTTGATGAGTTCCTGTTTGGACAACAGTTGATTGAGTGTCTGATCTTCAAATAGAATGATGTGTCCGGTAGCATCTTCGCTCACCTCTTTTAAAGCCGTAACATTACCTTGCCTGATGAACAAAACTTCATTTTCCTTTATGGACAGCACATCGGCATCTACCTGCTGTTTTGCCCTTCCGCTGGTAATGTGAACAATGAAATTAAAATCAGGCCTGTGCAGAGGGCTGGGCACTTTAATAAACCCGGATGTCTTTCCGATATCGTGGATTTGGATTGGTGTTTTTAAAATCACAAACTCCGTTGACATTTCGGACATATACTGACCTCGGAAGTCTGTCGGGCTTACTCTCTTTATTTTAGTCACAGCACAAAACTAATAGAAATAGTATTCAGACAGACATTTTTTACTTATCGATCAGCAATATATTTCCCAATTTTCATTCCGGAGAAGATACATCCTCCAAGAAAAGTCCCTTCCAATGCGCGATAGCCATGCATACCGCCACCGCCAAAACCAGCTACTTCACCTGCTGCATACAAACCCTCTAAAACACGGCTATCCGTTTTTAAAACCTGTCCGTTAAGATTCGTCTCGATACCACCTAATGTTTTACGGGTCAGGATATTGAGGCGTACAGCAATCAGTGGTCCGTTTTCCGCTGCCAGTATTTTATGTGGTTTGGCTACGCGGCCCAGTTTATCTCCTAAATATTTTCTGGTGCTCCGGATATAATTAATCTGGGTGTCTTTGGAGAATTTATTATCCAGTTCCCTGTCTCTGGCTTCAAGGAGTGATCTTATCTTTTGCTCATCGAGCAACGAATCACCCGAAAGTTCGTTCATCTTTTTCACCAGGTCTTTCAGATCATTTGAGACGATAAAATCTTTACCATTTTCCTTAAACGCTTCTACCGGAGCAGGTGCTTTTTTACCAAAAATTCTTTTCAGAAAAAGGAGGTAGTCTTTATTGGTGATGTCGGGGTTTTGCTCTGATCCGGAAAGCGCAAATTCCTTTTTAATGATTTTTTGTGTCAGGATAAACCAGGAGTAGGCATAACCTGTTTCCTGGATATGTTTCAGTGTTCCCAGTGTGTCAAATCCCGGTAGGAAAGGAGCGGGGAGGCGATTGCCCTTCGCATCAAGCCAGATGGAAGATGGGCCCGGAAGTATCCTTATGCCATGATTTGGCCAGATCGGATTCCAGTTTTGCAGCCCTTCAGTATAATGCCACATCCGGTCGCGGTTAATGATCCTCGCGCCTGCGTTTTCGGCAATGCCGATCATTTTGCCATCTACGTAAGCCGGGACGCCACATACCATATTTTCCGGGGCTTTGCCCAGTCTTTCCGGCCAATTTTGTCGCACGAGTTCATGATTGGCACCAATTCCCCCGGTTGCAATCACAATGTGATCTGCTTTATATTCAAATTGCGAAACAACATTTCTATTGGTGGCAAAGCCCCGTTCCTGATCATCATCTTCCAATACATCACCCTGTGTGCCAACGATTGTACCCTCAACGCTGATCAAAGCGGTAACCCGGTGCCTGAATTTCATTTGAAGGAGGCCTTTACCTCTTGCTTCGTAAGCTTTTTCAACAAATGGTTTGATGACGCCGGTACCTGTGCCCCAGCTGACATGAAAACGTGGAACTGAATTGCCGTGACCACTTGCTGCGCCGTCTCCGCGTTCTGCCCATCCCACCATAAACATTAGTTTAATGTCCATCTTAGAGATGTATTCATACTTTTCCCCTGCAGCAAATTTTAGGTAAGCTTCGGCCCATTGTCTTGGCCAATAATCTTCTTCACGATCGAAAGCTGCTGTACCCATCCAATCCTGTAAGGCCAGTTCATAAGAATCTTTGATACCCATTCTTCGTTGCTGGGGAGAATTGATTAAAAACAAACCTCCAAATGACCAGAATGCTTGTCCGCCGAGGTTTTGCTCAGTTTCCTGATCCAGTAATAACACTTTTTTTCCTGCATTGGTAATTTCCATAGCGGCAACCAGTCCGGCCAATCCGGAACCAATGATGATGGCGTCAGCTTTAAACTCTTCTTCTGTAGGCATATACACAAATATAGAAGAAAAGTTGAGGGTTTTATTCCGGGGAGATCACAGTACGAAATTTACAATAGAAGCAAGGCAGGCCTCAAAAGAGAATAAATATATTCAATCTGCGAAGTTAAGCGGGAAGCCGATAGCGGATTTCAGGATTTTGCAGAGAGAAGTTTTAAAAGGTGGAATATTGGAACTGGGTAATCAACCAAACAAAGAATGGGGTGTTCAGCCAAATGCTTATCGAAGCCAGTAGCAGGAACTCCTGACGTCGATAAGCAGGGCGTAGTTTATTTTTCTAAAAGCTTTTCCGTTTTGCTGAGGAATCCGTCAAGAGCAGTATTGATATCCATTCCCATACGATCTGCCAAAATGGTCAGCCACCAGATGCATTCTCCTAATTTATGTGATAATTCAGCATCGGTATCCGGGCCTTTAGGCCATCGTCCTTGCTGCGACATCGTCAGCCGGCCAACCAGGCCGGCATCGGTTAGAAATGCTAAGGCATCTTCTTCAATGGTCCACTCGCTGCCATGGTATTGTAGTTCTAGTTTGCGATAAAGTTCCCTGATCTTTTGCGACCGGGCTATTACTTCATTGAAATTCAATTCGCTCATCGTTATCTTATTAAGTGTTATTTATGCGGCAAGATACCTGGTTTTGCTAACCGCAGATAAACCGGATCTGTTTTATTTGTATCCAAATAAACCGTACGAATGTTTTTTTGGTTACAACATTGATGGAAACGGCAACACAAGACCCGAGAGACGAATCTACATTTGGAGAATGAAAACTATACTCATTACAGGCGCATCTTCCGGATTAGGAAAAGCCACAGCAAAATTATTTCAGGCAAAAGGATGGCACGTAATTGCGACCATGCGTAGTCCGGAAAAAGAAACAGAGCTCTCCGGGCTTGACAACATAACCTTACTGGAAATGGATCTGACCAAACCCGGTCAGGTAGAAAATACAGTGGCAATGGCCATTGGCTCAGCCGACATTGATGTGGTGTTGAACAATGCTGGTTATGGACTTGCCGGACCATTTGAAGCATATTCTGCCGAACAGATCGGAAAGCAGATCGACACCAATCTCACCGGCGTATTGCGCGTTGCTCATCCATTTGTTAAATATTTCAGAGAAAACCAACGAAAAGGGCTATTTATTACGGTGACCTCCGCAGTGGCAATTGCTGCAAGTCCTTTCGCTTCTGTATATACTGCTACCAAGTATGCTTTGGAAGGCTGGTCTGAGTCCATGAACTACGATTTGAGTGCTTTCGGTATTCAATTCAAAACAGTAGCCCCGGGAGGCATCAAAACCAACTTCGGCAGTGGCGCATTGGTGCTGGAACAACATCCGGCCTATGAACCGCTTTGGAATAAGATGATGCTGGGTTTTCAGGATGGCAGCTTGATCCATTTTTCGGAACCTGAAGAAATCGCTGCGGTGATCTATCAGGCAGCAACTGACGGGAAAGACCAGCAGAAGTATGCAGCGGGAAAGGATGCCCTTGCTTTGTCGGCCAAAAGAAAGGAACTGGGGTTTGAAGCACACCGTAAAGAAATTACCAGATATTATCAAGCTTAACCATAAAATATAACCTTAGAAAATGACTGCAATAAATAAACCAGGAGGACTGGAAACTACCACCTTCAAACTTGAAAAAGGGAAAACCTATTCCGACTTTATAACCGCAAATGCAGACGTAGACGCATGGCTGAAAAAGCAACCCGGGTTCCAGTCCAGACATATTGCGCAACGCTTGGACGGAACAATAATTGACGCACTCATCTGGGACTCTGAGCAGGATGGAAGGGATGCGATGCATCGTTTAATGAGCGAGCTGGCAGATTCGCCGGTGCATGAAGTGATCGATCAGGGAACCGTTTCCTGGAATATTTACCCCATCTATCATCAAATCCGGCAGAAAAATAATTTATTAACTTAGCATGATGACTTCAGCAAAGGGAAATACTCCTCCAGTGATCTTCCAAAGTATCTCAGCGCTGCTTAAAGCGCTGGGGCTGGACAAACCAATGCATCCTTTAATAGCCCTTGTGGACTATAAGGACATCAAAGTCGATACTTCGGAACTGGGCCGGGGATATATGCTTAACTTTTATAAGATCTCTTTTAAAGCGCATTTTGCAGGGCAGATCAGATATGGCCAGGGACACTATGATTTCGAGGAGGGCGGGCTGTCGTTTACTGCACCCAATCAACTGATCGCCGCCGCTGCCGAAGAAAAAGACTATAGCGGATATACTTTGCTGTTTCATCCGGACTTTATCCGGAATTATCCTTTGGGAAAGCAGATGACTAAGTATGGTTTTTTTGCCTATTCCGTGGCTGAAGCTTTGTATTTATCAGATAAGGAAAAGAAAATCATTTTTTCTGTTTTTGACAACATTGGGATGGAACTGGATACCAATATCGATCATTTTAGCCAGGATGTATTGATCTCGCAGATTGAGGTGCTGCTCAATTACAGCAATCGTTTCTATGGACGGCAGTTTATTACCAGAAAGGTAGTTCACAACGATCTGATCGTCGAAATGGAAGCCTATTTGTCGGGTGTTTTTAAATCCGATAAAGCGCTCGTTACTGGACTGCCTACCGTTCTGGAGATCGCGAATCACCTGAAAGTCTCTCCCCGTTACTTGAATGATATGCTGCGCTCCTTAACCGGACAAACAACACAGCAACATGTTCACAATAAGCTGATCGAAAAAGCGAAGGACATCCTAAGCACAAGTAACCTTAGCGTCGCTGAGATTGCCTACGGACTGGGATTTGAGCATCCTCAGTCGTTCAACAGGCTCTTCAAGGCCAAGGTGAAAATCTCACCACTTGAATTCAGGCAATCATTTAATTCATAAACCGGATTTTTTAAAAGACTAAGGGAATATCAAAGGATACTTTTGCTTTTCCCTTTTCAAATTCTTTTCCTTTTATCTGCAAGAATGTTTTTCCATTTTTTTCAAGACGACCTATGGTCAGTTTGTAAAATTTAGCATTAAGATTTTCAAGATCTTTAAACTGATCTGGGCTGATATTTTTAGGCAATTCCAGGTCCCAGTTATAACCCTTCCACTTGCTCCTTAAGCCGTTTGATTCATTTGTAATGTCAGATTTTCCGGTAAAATTCAGCTCATGATCACCGATGAAAACGAGGTTCTTTTCTAAATCAATTCTTACTGCGTCCAGAATTGCCAGTCTCCCTCTGGATTTAAAACTGATGATGATGTTGTTGTTTAGAATGCTAACGACTTCACTTCCCGAGGAACTGCTTTCCATTTCTTTCATCGCGCGCTGCATTTCTATATATTCTCCCTCTGTCAGACCCAGGTTAGGATGATAAGGAAGGGGCCTGACATTTTCAAATTTCTTGGTGTGATCTATAAACCAGTCGTAATTTTTTTGTACACCCAGTTTAAATTTTTCCATCAATTCCGCTTGTCGTTTGCTTTGTTTTATACCATCAAAAATATCAACAGTGACCTCAGCTTGTGGCAGCAGATTATTGAGGTCTTTGAGGATGTCGCCGGTTAACAATGGTTTTTGATTTTGCTGAGAAAAGCAGGTTGAAAAGAAGAGTGTAGAAGATAAAATCAAGGTAATGAAACGGAGCATGGTGCAGGTGTTTTTAAGGGTTATAAAAAAGAGCTGCCTTTTTGGAGGCAACTCTTTTTATCATCACGAATAGTTAATTGTTTTTTTAATTATAGAGGATATAATACTGCGGTTGCCTGTTTATCTTTCGCTGATAAAACGGTAGCACCGCTTCCACATTGTCCGCCGTTCATTAACGACAAAGTATCAGTTCCTCCAACTCCAGGTACATTGATGGTGGTTGATTGATTGGTGTGTTTGAAAGATATGGTATGTCCAAACTCATGTGTAATCGTTCTGGTACGCTGTGCAAAAGAATTATTTTGAATCAACGCCTGATTGATCCATATTACACTACCTGCTTTACCGTTGCTGGTAGATAAATATGCCTGTCCACATGTCGAAGCTCCAATGGTATTGTCTACCTTGATTAAAATATCATAAGTACTTCCAGTGGTAAGCACGAACTTAATTTTAGAATTCGGTACGGTATTCCATTGTGCAATTGCAGCGTTAATTTCAGCGGCCATACTGGTGATAGATGCATCAACTTTAACAAGAATATTATTGCTGTTGGTGACCAGGTATCCATTGTAATACTGTTCTGTTTTTGGACCTCCGTTAGTTGGAATTTCCATGTTTTTATCAACTACCATATCTCCATCAACGATATATCTATCGCCTTTTTCGACGATTTGTGCGTCAGTGAATCCAAGACTTTTGATGTAAGCAAGAACTTTGTCTTTTTGTTCAGTTTTAACTTCCTGATTTGCAGGAGTGTCATTCTTTTTTGAGCATGAGGTAATTAAAATAGCGAATACTGCGATGAGCGCAATGCTTTTAAATAGGTTTTTCATAATTTGAATTTTAGGGATGATCGTGATGATGTTACAATTTAATAATTATTCCATAAATATATCATGGAATAATTATTAATCTTTCCCCGGGTGTTCAAATTTTAATGTTTATCGATGGATTTAAAAACTAACGTTATACGAATTCTTGATCTCCGCCATTGCGAAAGTACTATGCGTACTTCCTATACTTTTAACAGAGCCTAGTTTGTTAAAAACAAAATCCTGGTAATGCTTCATATCCCTCGCATGAACCTTTAATATAAAATCAAAATCCCCGGAAATATTATAACACTCTACAACTTCATCGATCTTTAAAATGTCTTCCACAAACTGATGACCTATTTTTCTATCGTGCTGTTTGAGCTTAATGTTGCAAAAGACAATAAATCCCTGATTGAACTTTTCCGCATCGAGTATGGCGATGTACTTTTTAATATATCCGGTACTTTCCAGTCTTTTTACCCGTTCAAAAACAGGAGAGGGCGACAGGTTTACCTTAACTGCCAGCTCTTTTATCGTGTAGTTTGAATTGCTGCCCAATATCTTCAGGAGCAGCAAATCCGTTTCATCCAATTCTTCCATAGAATATTTTCCCTTAATGGCTGCTAAAATAAGCAGATAAAAGCATAATATGCTTAAAATATTTACTTGAAAAGTTATTTATGCTTATTTATTGCTATATGTTAAGTTTTATAATCTGCATATATACATTTGAGAAGAATTTAAAACTGACTTGTAATAAATAAGGCGCCCTGGATTAAGAGTTAATTCCGGAGCTTTTTACAATGATTATTAACCATTTAAAAAGTTGAAGAAAGATGAAAACGCACAACCTTGGCTATCCACGAATTGGTAGCAACAGAGAACTCAAAAAAGCCTGCGAGCAATATTGGTCAGGCAACATTTCATTAGCAGAGCTGTTAAGTAAAGGAAAAAATATCTACGAGCAAAACTGGAAATTGCAACAGGAAGCAGGAATAGATCTGATCCCTTCCAATGATTTTTCGTACTACGACCAAATTCTGGATATGTCCTTAACCGTAGGAGCTGTACCGAAACGTTACAATCAGGTCGCCTTAAAATCCAACAATGAAATGGATTTGTATTTCGCAATGGCGAGGGGGTACCAGAAAGAGGGATTGGACATTACCGCGATGGAAATGACCAAATGGCTGGATACAAATTACCATTACATCGTTCCTGAATTTTACAAAGATCAGGAGTTTAAATTATTCTCGAATAAAATCGTCAATGAGTTTGCAGCGGCAAAACAATTGGGAATCAAAAGTAAACCGGTCATCATCGGCCCAGTTTCCTATCTGCTATTAGGAAAGGAAAAAGAAGAGGGCTTTGATAAATTAGATTTAGTGAAAAGGCTGTTACCCGTTTATATTCAGATTTTAAACGAATTAAAAGCTTATGGAGCAGAGTGGATCCAGTTCGACGAACCATTTTTGGCACTGGACATTAATGATAAAGCAAAAGAAGCTTATCAGTATGTTTATGCAGAGATCAGGAAACAATTTCCGTATCTGAAAATTTTGGTGGCTACCTATTTTGAAGGCTTAAAAGATAACCTGACCTTAGCCTTGTCATTGCCGGTTTATGCATTGCATATCGACCTGGTCCGCTGTCCGGAACAACTGGATGAGGTACTGAATGCCATTCCTGAACAATTGGTTTTATCGCTTGGCATCGTAGATGGAAGGAACATCTGGAAAAATGATTTCGAACAGTCTTTGGCCATCATAAAAAAGGCGACCGATAAAATAGGGAGCGACCGGATCCTCATCGCGCCGTCCTGCTCACTATTACATTCGCCATGCGATCTGGACCTGGAAACCAATGATAAAACCTTGACTCCCGAGATTAAAGAATGGCTGGCTTTTGCCAAACAAAAGATTGATGAAGTAGTGGTATTGAAGGCTTTGGCGACTGACCATCCGGATCAAAATGCATTGGGTAAATTGGAAGAAAATAAAAAAGCAGTTTCCAGTCGCAGAACTTCCACATTGATTCATAACGAACAGGTCAAACAGCGGGTAAGTTCCATTGCCGCTAAAGATGCCCAGCGGGAAAATACCTTTTCCATACGCAAAAAAGCACAGCAGGAAATTTTACAACTTCCGCTTTTTCCAACAACAACTATTGGCTCATTTCCACAGACGGCAGAGGTAAGAAGCTGGAGAGCGAGGTTTAAAAAAGGTGAGATCAGCCCTTCAGAATATGATCGCCTGCTAAAAAAGGAAACTGAAGAAACCATTCGCTGGCAGGAAGAAATCGGTATTGATGTATTGGTTCACGGAGAATTTGAGCGCAATGACATGGTGGAGTATTTTGGCGAACAATTGAACGGTTTCAGCTTTACAAAGAATGGCTGGGTGCAAAGCTATGGCAGTCGATGTGTTAAGCCGCCGGTTATTTATGGAGATGTCCATCGCCCTGCAGCGATGACTGTTTACTGGACTGCCTATGCACAATCCTTGACCAAAAGTCTGGTAAAAGGAATGTTGACGGGCCCGGTTACCATTTTACAATGGTCTTTTGTTCGCAATGACCAGCCACGTTCTGTGACCTGTAATCAAATCGCATTGGCGATTCGCGATGAAGTAGCAGATCTGGAAAAAGCAGGAATTAAAGTTATTCAGATTGATGAACCCGCCATTCGGGAAGGTTTACCGTTAAGGAAAACAGATTGGCAGAATTATTTACAATGGGCAGTAAATGCATTTAAAATATCAGCAAGTGGTGTAAAAGATGAAACGCAAATCCATACGCATATGTGCTATTCTGAGTTTAACGACATCATTCAAAACATTGCTGATATGGATGCAGATGTGATCACGATTGAATGTTCCCGTTCGCAAATGGAATTGTTAGATGCGTTTGCAGACTTCAAATATCCCAATGAAATAGGACCAGGAGTTTACGACATCCATTCTCCAAGGGTGCCCTCTAAAGACGAAATGGTAAGGCTTTTGGAAAAAGCTAAAGCAGTAATTCCTGCTGAACAACTTTGGGTAAACCCGGATTGTGGATTAAAAACCCGTCATTGGCCGGAAACAAAAAGCGCTTTAATTGCGATGGTTGCTGCCGCTAAAGAATTGAGTGCAAATCAATTGGTCGCTTACTAGTCAAGTCTCAATCCGATAGGAAGTGGTCCAACCAGATACCCCTTTTTACAAATTGTAAAGAGGGGTTTTCATTGATGTCCGATTCTTTTTTACGTCCTTGTATAACCACATTCTCCACAACCCCAAAATTCTTCATTGCCATCATTGATATAAGACATAATTCCATCAGCACATTTCGGACAATTTACAGGCCCGGCGATAGTTTCCTTTTCTGATGCTTCATCTTTTTGAGGTTCATTAGACAGAAGATCGCCCGGATTAAGGGGAACATCCCAATAACATTCCGGACATTCCAACATCACCAGTCTTTGGCCTTTTCCAATGGCATAGGTCAATAAGTGCTCTTGCTGTTGATTTGCTTCAAATATTTTCTGGCAATGTGGACATCGTACGTTCATGTTTTAAAAATAAAAAGAAAATATGCCCGCCACAATAGCAGGGAAAGAATGTTATGTTTGCTTACCTGAAAACAAACAATGTATAATGGCCTCTAAATTAAAATTGATAACCACGCTTGTGATGATCAGCACAAGCATCTTTGCTCAAAAACCAGTATATCTTCAGTCTTTCGAGCCTGCTATTCAGTACAGTACGACAAAAGGCATATCCGGATCTGCACTGGATCTTTCGGGAAATGCTGCCATCCGTAAAGTATTAACGGTAAAAAATCAGCTGAACGAAAATGATGGAGATTTTTCTGTTATGCTATGGGTAAAAGCATCACCTCAACTGGCCAATGATTATGATGTGCTTTCTTCTACCAGTTTAACAGATAAAAAATGGAAAGGTTGGAGATTGGGTGTTCAGGCAAATGGCGCATGGCGATGGGAGGCCATGGGCAAAAATAGCTACGAGTATGAACCCACTGCAGCGCGACAAACAGTTAAAGATGATAAATGGCACTTGCTTGCTTTTAGCTATTCAAAAGAAAAAGAAGAGATCCGTCTATATTACGATGGCTTAAATACAGCAATTTATTATTGCCCGGGCTTAGATTCAATCCATACAAATGAACTGTTTATTGGTGGCCGAATCGCAGATCCGACAAATTCTTCGAGTGCAGAATACCGGGATCAATGGCATGCTTTCAATGGTGCACTGGATCAGGTCGCTTTATTTTCGGAAGTGCTAAGTCCTGATTTTATTGGCAAGCAATACGGTGCTTATTTTTCTGCTTTAAATACAAGGCAGTCGACCAATGCAAAAGATGTTCTTAAAGTGATGAATTTCAATATCTTCCATGGTGGAAATGAGACCGGAAAAGAAGTGGGAGTGGAGCGGATTGTAGAAGTGATCAAAGGCTCCGGGGCAGATGTAATTTCCATGCAGGAAACTTACGGTTCAGGAGCAAAAATTGCAGATCGATTGGGCTATTACTTCTATTTGAGAAGTACTAACATTTCAATCATGAGTCGTTATCCGATTGAAGAAACCTTAGCGGGCTACAAATCATTTTATAATGGCGGAGCCTATATCCGGTTATCTAAAGATCAAAAAATAGCATTCTTTGCCAATTGGCTCAATTTCCCGACTGACTATTGGGGAGATCTGGAGAAAAAAGTTAAACTGAATGCAGATACCCTGACAAAGCAAATGGACAAGGGAAATACTGGCGATTTACGTCATATCCTGCAAATCATCCAACCTTATATTGATCAGTCTTCGACTACTCCTGTGGTCTTTTGCGGTGATTTTAACTCCGGCTCTCATCTGGACTGGATCGAATCAACCAAACATCTGAATGGTGGCTTAGTGGTCCCTTTTCCTTCCGGATTGTTGTTAATGAAAAACGGTTTTAAAGATTCGTTTCGGGAAATACATCCAGATCCGCTTAAAGTTAGAGGGATTACCTGGAGTCCGATGTCTGTTGATGCGTTTAAAGACCGGATTGATTATATCTATTATAAAGGTGCAAAAATTAAGGCCATCGCTTCCAGAACCATCGATCAGCATCCGGTAAAATACCCTTCGGATCATGCGGCATTGCTAACAACTTTCAAAATTCAGAATTAAGCTATTGTAAACGCTTGAAATAACGGTCGTTAGAATAGACCCCTACAATCACATTCTTTTCCCTTTTGACAGAGAAAGAACGCAACATTGTCCTGAAATTAATCAAGCCAGTGCTATCGGTTAGCAAATGCAATTGTCCTTTTAGGTTTCCCCAGGAAACCTCTCCGGCATTGTTTATTTCCATACTACCGGATTTTTCAGCACCGTCATATTGTCCGGAAAGTTTTTTGTCCATTGCTGTTTTTTTGTCAATGACCTCCATTATCTCCTTTGTTTCCAATGCATCCGATTCGAAGTTTTTCTGTAGTGATATCAGGTTTTCTTTAGCAATGCTGTACTTGTTGTCTTTGTCTAAAAGGGAATTGTAAATATAGTTCGCTACTAAATGGGCCAATGCCTCCATTCCTTTTTTGTTGCTTAAGACCACCACACCTATCTTTTGATCTTTCATGAACGATAAATGTGAAGAAATGCCACTATAACCGCCAAAACGCGATACCAGCTGTTCTCCATTAAAGACAGATTGTTCCCATCCCAGTCCATAACCAAATCTTTCATAAGATTGATAGCGATTTTTCTGAGGAACAATTGCAGAGGTGGCGATAGCAATTTCCTTTTTGCCCAATACACCAGGAACGGAATTTCCATTGCTCATGAAGAACTGTAGATATTTTAGCAGATCAGTCACCGTAGTGAGGTGCCCACCAGCGGCCGACATCGAGTTATCCGCTTTATCAAATACACTTTTCAAAGCACCTTCCGAGTCATCTATTACGTAGCTGATGTATTTAGCATCTGCTTTTGAAACATAAGCGCTGGTCTTTTTCATACCCAATGGCTGAAAAAGCTGGTCGTCCATTACTTGCTGCCATGGCTTTCCTAAACATTTTTCGACAATCATTGCATAGATGACAGAACCGAGATTAGAATAGTTAAAGCTATGGTCTGGCAGAGCGGTACTCCGTTTCTTGAGCAGTTCCAAAAGTTGCTCGGTACTTCTGATTCCAATAAAAGCGGTCCATACCACTGCATCATTGTTTTTGATGCCATGGGTGTGAGTGATTAACGAGCGTATGCTGATTTTATCAGGATGGATCTTTTGATCATCAAAATTAAACCCCGGAAGATAATCTGCAATTGTCCCGTCGAGTTTTATGATGCCTTTACGATCCAAAATGGCGGCCAATGTTCCGGTCAGAGACTTGGAGGTAGAGGCAATATAAATTTGTGTTCGATCAGAAAATGGTGTGTTGGTTTCAGGGTTGGCATAGCCATAATTCTTTTTCAGAAAAACATGACCATCCTTTACGACGCCTAATGTTAAGTCGGGTTCTTTTCCTCCAAATGAGGACCTGATCTGATTGAATAATACATCCAGGGAATCGCTTAAATTTCTGGCGGCTTTATCTTTATAATAATCGTTTCTGGTTTGCTTTTTATGATTGGCTGATGGCCCTGTAAATGCGGCAAATACTATAAAACATAATACATAGAATGACAATAGTAATGGCTGTTTAAGCTTGCGAAGTAACATCATAAATCGATTAGGTTAATATTGATGCTAAGACCACAAGAAAGAGTCGCAGGTTACAGCGGGTTAAGCTATTTTTGTAGAGCAGGTTTTCGTTTTCTTACAATTTCCGGCTGAATAAGCCTGGTACTTTTGTGTAATCATTACACTTAAAAGTCAATAAAAATGGAACAAATAACAAAAACAGCATTTAACAAACAAGCTTTCAGTCCAATCCCATTTAAAGCCTATGAGGTTATTAAAAAAGTAATTAAATACAGCATTTATATTGCTCTTTTTTACTTCGCTTACGAAGGTTTTATGGCCTGGGAATAGGAATTCGGAATAAAAATGCCGGACAACCACCCGGCATTTTTAAAGTTTTATAGCTTAAGCTATCTGAAGGAAGAAAAATTAATAAGCAGAAATTCGCCTTTAGTTTAAATTCAAAAAGTAGTTGATCTCAAGAAACTTTTTAGAACCATTATCCTCGTTCTTTTTTGATTTCAATTCTTTTATAACCCCGGCTACTTTGATTTGTTGTTCAGGCAGCTTCTCGGAACCTCTGGCATGGGCAATAAAAAAAGTTTCAGAAGACTTTTCATCTCTTATTTCATAAACATCGTAACTGTCGGTAATGGGAACAGGAATAAAGGTGGTCACCTTTCCGGCCAATATCGGTATGAGTATATATCCATTAAACTCTGATTTAGACGCTATCTTTTTTGGAATGCCGGTAATAATGGCATTGGAAGAGATGACACCAATCTCGTTGGCTTCGGATGCAGACAACTCCTGGGCTTTATACTTTTGATAATTAAGCTGTAAACTATTGTCAAATTTCGAAAGAACTTCCGTTTTAGCTGCGGAACCTAAATTTGAAACAGAAAGTTCAAAGAAGAGTATCATTTTTTGTTTGTCATTAAATAATCCTCCGACTTTACCTAATTCAGCCTGAGAAATTATTCCATCGTCGGCATGCGTAAATAAATTGTAAAAACGACCGCCATTGTCCAAATCGCTTATCGCGTCATTCACATCTATATAAGATTCAATTTTTTTCATCTTTTGAGTTTCGTTGTTATGGATTATAAAGCTATTATTTTTTTATGTTTATCGTTTGCTGAAATTAAATATTTTTATTAAAGCAACGCATGGGCGAATTTGCAGATATGATCAGCGGAATGATCTGAATATTCCATAAAAAAAGACCTGGCGAAAACCAGATCTCTTTTTATTAGGTCGTTCCCGGATTAAGAGAAAATTTCATTCATCGAGGTCAGGATTACCGGAGCGCCACCTGTAACCATAATCGTATGCTCGTGCTGAGCTACAAAACCACCTTTATTTCCTAAGAATGTCCATCCGTCAGCTTGTTCCACTGCAAGGCTAGACTGAGTAGCAATAAAAGTCTCAATGGCCACTACAGAATTTTTCTTAAATCTTTCCTGATTAAAACGATCATAATAATTCAGAATCTGGTGCGGTTCTTCATGTAAACTTCTGCCTACACCATGTCCGGCAAGGTTTTTAATCACCATATAACCTGCTTTTTTAGCTTCAGTTTCTATAATTCTGCCGATTTCAGAGATTTTTACACCCCCTTTAATATTTTGAAGTGCTTTTGTTAAAATTCTTTTCGATGCTTCTACCAAAGGGGCGTGGTGATTCAAATCCTGTCCCAATACGAAGGAACCTCCATTGTCAGACCAGAAGCCGTCCAGCTCTGCAGATACATCTATATTAATCAGGTCACCTTCTTTAAAGATCTTATTTTCAGTAGGAATGCCATGGGCAATCTCATTATTCACGCTGATACAAGTCCATCCCGGAAAACCATAAGTTAACCTTGGTGCTGATTTCGCTCCTTTAGACTGAAGTAGGGCTCCGCCAAAATTATCCAGCTCCAAAGCTGACATTCCAGGCTGTGCATATTCCCTCATTTCCTTTAAAGCAAGGGCTACAATTTCACTTATTTTACTGATACCCAGTAAATCGGCTTCTGATGATATCGACATATTTTCTCGTTTATTTCTTTAATCAAAGTTACAGAATTAGCAATAACCTTCCATTTCAATGATGTAATTTTATTTATTTTGTTCAACATGTAAAGTTTTTGCTTAAATTCCTGTAAGAAATGTCTTCTTTACATTCATTATAGGAACAAATTGCTTTTACTGTCGTAAATTAGCCGCGCCAAATCACTTAATCCTGGAATAATTATGGCCCCAAAGAGAGTATTGAAAGTCGGTTTAGATTCTGCCGCACCATTTCCCATGCATTCGGACTATAATTCCGAAAAATTTGAAGGATTTGAGGTAGATTTATTAAGTGAAATTGCTAAACACCTTGATTTTGAGATACATTATGAAGTTTCTTTATGGAAAACTATTTTGGAGAAGCTTTTTAAAGGGGAATTAGACCTGATTTGTTCGGCAGTAACGGTAACTTCCTCACGCAAGCATATTCTGGAGTTTACAGAGCCTTATTTACACTTCAGACTTTGTGCTGTCGTGCCTGCAGAAGGTGCGCTGGATGAACTGAAAGACTTTAAAAACAAAACGATTGGGGTCAGAACGGCAACAGAAGCAGAAAGACATGTTCATACCAAATTCCCGGACAACAACATGTTTCATGCAGATACCAATAAAGAACTGTACAGAAAACTTCAGGCAGGAAAGATTGATATGCTTGTTGATGACTCACCGATTGCCGGAGGTTTCCTTCAAAACAACAGCAAATTAAAAATAGGCATGTTCCTGCCAAATACCGACTCCCATTATGCCATTGCGATGAAAAAAGGAGACCTGGAGTTAAGAAAGCAATTCAACACCGGACTAAAAATGCTGAAAGAAAACGGAATCTATGATGCCATTTATGCAAAATGGTTCAGTGAGATTCAGTTTTAAAACTCAGCAGTTAAAGCTTTGTTGCACAATATTTACAGAATTTAGCATCCTGATCATGACCTTCACGGCCACATCCAGGGCATACCTGATGGTGGAATCCTTTATTTCTTGCCGCTGCAGCCATTTCAGTAGTGATAATTCCCGTAGGTACAGCGATGATGGCATAGCCGATCAACATCATAAATGAGGCGACAAATTTTCCCATGGGCGTGACAGGGGAGATGTCTCCATAACCAACGGTGGTAATGGTCACAATGGCCCAGTAAATACTTTCCGGGATACTGGAAAATCCATTTTCTCTGTTCTCTACCAGGTACATGACAGAACCCAGAATCACTACAAGCGTAAGCACAGTAAGCATAAATATGCTGATCTTGCGCAAGCTGCCACTAATGGCCACGGTTAGAAACTTCATCTCTGACAGGAACCGCCCTAATTTAAAGATCCTGAAAATCCGCATCAGTCTTAAAGCACGCAAGGCAAGTAAAGACTGGGCGCCTACAAAAATGACGCTCAGATAGGAAGGAATCAGGGCCAGCAGATCAATGATGCCAAGCGGGCTCTTCACATAATTGAGCGGATGTTTGATGATCACCAGCCGAAGTATATATTCTATGGTAAACAGTATCGTAAATGTCCATTCAATCGCCGAAAAAAACGAACCGAATTGTCGGTGATAACTATCAATGCTGTCCAGCATAACTACCAGGATGCTGGCAAAAATAGCAATGAGCAAACCTACATCGAAAGCTTTTCCTGCAAATGTATTGGACTCATAAATGATTTCATGGAGCTTCGCCCGCCAGTCTTTAGTCTTTTCGTTCTCCGTATTCATAGTTTTTTATTGGAATTCCCTCATTTCTTTACAAAAGCCCTTTTAGCTGGGCCCATACATTTTCTGCCAGAATTTTTTGCCCCTCAACTGTAGGATGAATCCCGTCTTTCTGGTTAAGTTTAGGCACACCACCAACACCTTGTAGCAGGAAAGGGACCAATACCATATTGTTTTTCCTGGCCAACTCCGGGAAGATGGATTTGAATTCCTGTGCATATTCAGCCCCCATACTCGGTGGGATTTGCATTCCTGCAAGTACAAATCTGACCTGAGGATATTTCTTTTTCACCTTATCGGTAATTTGCTGAAGATTATCTTTTGTTTCAGTCAGCGGAAGTCCCCTTAATCCGTCATTCGCACCGAGCTCTAAGACAATAATGTCAAAAGGCTGTTTCAACAACCAGTCGATCCTGGTTTTTCCTGCGGCAGAAGTTTCTCCGCTTAATCCTGCATTGACCACTTTATAAGGCAATTTCAGGGAATCGATCTTGTGCTGAATCAACGCTGGAAAAGCTTCCGTCACATCAAGACCATAACCTGCAGTTAGACTCGTTCCGAAAAAAAGGATCTTCTTTGCCGCTTGATCGTCGGTTTTCTTTTCTGTGGGTTTCGTTGAAACCGCTTTTTCATTTCCGGACTGCTCATTTCCTTGTCCGCCACCACAGGATGAAAACAAGGATGCGATGGAAAACAGCGTTGTTAAAACGATAGAACTTACAAAATAATGACGTAACATATGTGTTGAATAAGGGTCTGAATATAGTCAATATTGCCGATAGCGTGTATATTTAAACAAAAAGAACTCCGCCCGTGGAAAATATCCTTAACATTCGAAACGTAAGTAAAATTTATCAAAACGCGGGGCATCAGCTCACCGTACTGGACAAGATCAGCTTTTCTATTCAAACAGGATCTACAGTTTCCATCACAGGGCCATCAGGAAGTGGAAAAACAACTTTATTAGGCCTTTGTGCAGGATTGGACCGTTCAAGCTCAGGTAGTGTCGAGCTGAACCAAGTAACATTAGATCAGTTAACTGAAGATCAGCGTGCGGCGGTGAGAAACAAATATGTAGGATTCATTTTTCAGAATTTCCAACTCCTGCCTACACTCACGGCCTTAGAAAATGTGATGGTGCCACTGGAGTTGAGGGGAGAGAAAAATATTAAAAGCCATGCGATGGATTTACTGGATAAGGTTGGCCTTGCCGATCGTTCCGGACATTATCCCATTCAACTCTCTGGAGGAGAACAGCAACGTGTATCCCTAGCGCGGGCATTTTCCAATAAACCGGCCATACTTTTTGCCGATGAACCCACAGGAAATCTGGATGCTGAAACGAGTGATAAAGTCGTCAAGCTCATGTTTGATCTGAACAGGGAAGCCGGGACAACACTGGTGATCGTTACTCACGACCTGGACCTTGCGGGGAAAACCAACAGGATGATCAAATTAAAAGGTGGTGTCATCATCTCAGACTTAGAATTGAGCCATGCCTGATCAGAAATTCGATATCAAAAGAACGGTAAACTACGCCTGGCTGTTAAAGATGGCCTGGAGAGACAGCCGGAAAAACAGATCCAGACTTTTTCTTTTTATCTCTTCCATCGTATTGGGAATTGCGGCATTGGTAGCCGTCTATTCTTTCAGGGATAACCTTCAACGAGACATAGACAATCAGGCAAAAGAATTAACTGGTGCAGATTTAGTGATAGAAAGTCGTAGGGCACCAAAAGAGGCTGTTGTGGCTTTATTGGATACCCTCGGACAACAACGGGCCCAGGAAAGAAACTTTGTCTCCATGGTTTATTTTATAAAAGGGGCCGGAAGCAGGCTGATTCAGGTGAGAGCGCTGGAAGGAAATTATCCTTTTTATGGAACAATAGAAACGAGCCCTGTTGCTGCTGCCCAAACTTTCAAACAGGACAGAAATGCTTTGGTAGACAAAACACTAATGTTGCAGTTTAATGCGGCAGTAGGGGATTCCATTAAGATCGGAGCGCTCCATTTTGCGATTGCCGGAAACCTGGAAAGCGTTCCCGGACAAAGTGGAATTGCCAGTACGGTTACCCCGGTTGTATATATTCCGCTTCAATATCTGGAACAAACAGGATTAAATCAGCTGGGCAGCAGAATTCAATACCGCTATTTTTATAAGTATGATCGGGTGGCTTCCGTAGAACGGGACCTGAAACGTCATCAGCGACTTTTTAATAAAGAAGGGCTGGATCATGAAACTGTGGCCACCAAAAAAGCAAGTACCGGGAGGGCGTTTGGGAATTTGAATAAATTTCTGGCACTATCTGGTTTTATCGCTCTTTTATTGGGTTGCGTTGGAGTAGGAAGCGCCATTCATGTTTATATTAAAGAAAAATTGGGTACCATTGCCACTTTAAGATGCCTGGGCTTAAATGCGGGAGAAGCCTTTCTCATTTACCTGATTCAAATTGCCGTGATCGGTTTTATTGGCGCCGTCGCTGGTGCCTTGTTGGGGACCCTGGTGCAATTCGCCTTACCTTTGATCTTACAGGATTTTATCCCAATAGAGATTAGCATGCAGATTTCATGGATGGCAATCGCACAGGGGCTGGCTATAGGACTGATCATTTCCATTTTATTCGCCCTGCCGTCCTTACTTTCGGTCCGGAATATTTCCCCTTTAAATGCCATCAGGGTCTCTTTTGATTCTGTTACCGCGAAGCGGGACCCTTTAAAATGGATGGTTTATGGTGTGATTGTCTTGTTTGTTTATGGATTTACGTATCTGCAAATGAATGGATGGGTAGAGGCATTGGTGTTTATGCTGGGGATTCTGATCGCTTTTCTTTTACTCGCCGGGCTTTCAAAACTGCTCATGCTGATTTTAAGAAAGTCCATTCCGGATACGATGAACTATTTATGGCGACAAGGGTTTGCGAATCTTTACCGGCCCAATAACCAGACTTTAATGCTAACAGTGTCGATAGGTCTATCCACTGTTTTTATCGTGACACTTTACCTTGTACAGGGTGTTTTGCTGAACAAGGTTTCCCTTTCTTCTGATGCGTCGCAATCTAATATGGTGCTGTTTGACATTCAAACCAGTCAGAAGGAAGCATTGGCGAATTTAACGAGGCAGCATAAATTACCGGTGCTGGGCCAGGTGCCCATTGTAACGATGAGGATTGAAGAGATCAATGGCAAAACCGCTGAGGATTTGGATAAAGCAGATAGTCTGCAGCAAAAAAATGGCAACTCGGCATTGCGCGCCTTCAGAGGAGAAATCCGTGCCACTTATCAGGCTGATTTGAGGGCGACAGAAGAGCTGGTGGGAGGAAAATGGACGGGTACGACACCCGCAGGAGGAGCCATTAAAATCTCGTTGGAAAAGGGCTATGCCGAAAGGATCAATGTAAAAGTTGGCGATAAAATTGTTTTCAATGTGCAGGGCTTGTTATTGCCCACGGAAATTGGAAGTTTGAGAATGGTAGATTGGAATACGGTTCAACCTAATTTCAGGGTGGTGTTCCCGACAGGAGCATTGGAACAGGCACCGCAATTTTATGTCCTGATGACGCATGTGCCTAATGAAAAAGTATCTGCTGATTTTCAGGTTGCCGTAGTTAAAAGCTTTCCGAATGTGTCTATTATTAATTTAGGTATGATCTTGCAAATACTTAATGATCTGCTTACTAAGATTAATTTTGTGATTCGTTTTATGGCAGGCTTCAGTATGGTAACCGGTTGGATTGTACTCTTGTCAGCGGTGATGAGTAGTAAGGGGCAACGATTGAGAGAAAGCGTTTTATTGAGAACAATGGGAGCTAATAGGAGACAAATTCTGACCATCACTGCACTGGAATATTTATTTTTGGGGGTCCTGGCTTCGGCAGCAGGAATCATTCTCGCACTAGCAGCCAGCTGGGCAGTTGCCGCCTTTAGCTTAAATGCTACCTTTGCTCCGGATGTTTTGCCTTTAATCGCATTTTTTATGGCTATTCCGCTATTGGTGATGGTGACGGGGATTTATAGCAGCAGGAGTGTCCTTAACCATCCTCCATTGGAAATTTTAAGAAAAGAAGCGTAAATGAGCCTGAATGTTTTAGATTTTATATATACCCTTGTTCATCTGTTGATTATTGGTTTCAATCTTTTTGCCTGGGCATTTCGGTCAACCAGAAGACTTCATTTATATGGAGTCGCGGTTACCCTGGCTTGCTGGCTGATTCTGGGCATCTGGTACGGGATCGGTTATTGCCCGGTAACGGATTGGCAATGGCAGGTAAAAGCACAACTCGGAGAACAAAATCTACCCAATTCATTCGTTAAATATTATGCGGACAAGATCAGCGGCCAATCGGTTGATGCAAATCTGATCGATGTGCTTACCGCGGGTTCTTTTCTTTTATCCATCATCATCTCTGTTTATCTGAACTTTTTTAGTAAAAAATCAAAGCTAAAAGCAAAGTCTAACTGAACTTGGTAACAGCGCTGTTACTCTGCTTTTTATGAAAGCTAATCAAGAGCAGTAGGAGCTTAACTCTCAGTGTGAAAGCACATTTAACAACGGTTTTTTGTGTGTAATTTCCTATGTTTAGAAAATTTAGCATCAAAAATCACGTTTGATTATTGTTTTGTTAACGAATCTGCAGTTATGAATAAACCATTTATATATCCTTTCTTTTTCCTGCTGATTTTATTCAGCTCCTGTTCTTCTGTATATATGCCGAACGTTCCGAACACACCGATGTTGAGTCAAAAGGGGGAGTTTAGCGGAGGTGCGCACATTACCCCCAGAGGTAATGCCAGTATCAATGGTGCCTATGCAATTTCCAATCACCTTGGTGTCTTATTTAGCGGTGCCTATTTGAACAAGGAGAGAACAACAAAAGATTACCGCAATAAATCCATAGAGATTGGCGGGGGATATTTTGACACCTTTGGTCCGGACAACAACAGGATTATCGAATTATATGTAGGTTATGGTGGTGGCAGTACCGACCGTAATTTCAGAGAGTATGACGACAATAAGGTGCTGACCAAAAATATTGCGGAGGAATTCACCTACACCAAAACCTTCTTACAGGTAAATTACAGCTCCAAGAAAAACAGCAACTTCCGCCTGTTTGGAACCAATTTTCCTTTAAATTATGGAACTGCACTCCGGATCAGTCATGTGAAGATGGATACCTTCCTGAGCAACGATGTAGCTCAACCTAAAGAAGACAACATGTTCATAGAGCCCATTTTCTTCACCAGGATGCGTTTAAGTGATGCTGTTCAACTCCAATATACCACCAGCGGTAATTTTGGCTTAAAAAGCCGCAAATTCATGAATGCAGGCAATTCCATCTTTACAGTAGGTGCAGTAGTGAACCTCGGCGGAAAGAAAAAAGAAGTTAAATAGATAAGATCGCCTTCAGGTTCCGGAGTTTAGTTTTTAGCCCGGAGCCCTTTTTCAAAAAAGCAGGATAACCTTTCTGAAGTTTAATGGACTTTATAGCTTCATAACCTAAGGCAATGCTTCGGATCTTATTCAGTAGAAAAGTATCATCTTTAAATAGATCAGCTTCATTTAAAAAACCATTCTTTAGAAAGTCACGAATCAATACCGCCATTTCCTGATTGGCATAAAGGTGGAGTGGGAGGTTAAAGACTTCCTGATTCAAACGCTCAAAAAGATGGTTGATCCAATCGACCTGTGCCTCGTCGGTGACCACTAATTTACCTTCATGAACCCTGATGTGTTCTAAAAATAGTTTCGCTGCAGGCCTGCTGATCAATCCTGCATGTAAAGAATCCCTTAAAGTATAATCCAGGCGGTCTGCACATAAATGGGGTATGGGTTGCTCCAGGATAGAAAAGGATCCGTCAAGGATCTGATCCACGTGATAACCATGTTTAATCAGCACCGCAGGTATATCAGAATTCATCAGTATCTCGGCAAACATTTCTTCATGATAATTCTCTTCCCTGTTTTGAAATACATAATCTCCTACATGTGAAAAGACGGTATGAGAAACATCATGCAGCAATCCGGCAATCTGCTCCAGCTCGGTACCTCCAAGCATGCGGATGAGCAGCATCACCCCGATGGAATGTTCCAGGCGGGAGTGGCTCAGATCCGGGTTTACTAAAAATATGGCGCCACTATGATGGATTCCGGCAAGTCGCTTCATCGCCGCAGTAGCCAATAAATCTTCAAAAACTGCAGGCAGTTCTACATTTCCATAAAGCAAATCACTTACTCTTACCATATTTTTTAAGCTAAATTAATTCCTGACCTTTCCGTTCGGTATCGTTGAATAACGGAGATACAATATTACTAATTATTTTAGTATTAAAAAATAAAATATGCTAACAATAATAGATTTATCCGTTAATGATCTCACCGCCATTTGGATGCAATACCTGTCCGGTCATATAACTGGCATCTTCAGAAGCGAGGAAGACATAACATGGCGCTACCTCATTTGGTTCCCCGGCTCTTTTCAGGGGAACATCTGATCCGAAAGTGGCTACATGCGCAGGAGGGAAGGATGCAGGAATAAGCGGAGTCCAGATTGGTCCCGGTGCGACCCCATTGACCCTGATTTTCCTTGAAGCAAGCGCAGTCGACAACGACCTGATAAAACCTGCTATTGCGCTTTTAGTCGCCGCATAATCAATTAAATGATCACTGCCACGGTAAGCGGTGACTGAAGTGGTACAGATAATACTACTTCCTTCTTTAAGGTATTTCAGGGCTGCCTTGCTGAGGTAAAAATGAGGGAAGACATTGGTTCTGAAAGTCTTTTCCAATTGTGCCGCTGTAATCTTTTCCAGACCATCCTGCGGATACTGAACAGCGGCATTGTTGACCAGTATATCGAGTTGCCCGAATGCTTTGATGACCTGATTAATAAGCTTTTTACAATGTTTTTCATTTGAGATATCACCGGAGACCGCAATCCCTTTCCGGCCCATTTTCTCGACAGCAGCTATCGTCGTTTGTGCATCCTCATGCTCATTCAGGTAACTGATCAGTACATCGGCACCTTCCTGCGCAAAAGCGAGCGCTACTGCACGGCCAATGCCACTGTCGCCACCGGTAATGAGTGCTACCTTCCCTTCCAGCTTCAATTTCCTTTCAGCTGGTTCATACTCCGGTGCGGGCTTCATCAGTGTTTCCAATCCCGGTTGCCGGTCCTGATGTTGCTTCGGTCGGATGTTTTTCTCTTGTTCCTTTTTCATATGAATAGCTTTGTTTTTGTAACAAATCAGTCGGGTAAAGGGTTTCATAAGAATGATATTTACCTATCTTTGGCGGATATCCATTCCTTTCCGATGCAACGATCTTCCGATACCATTTATACTTTACAGTTTGGACTTGTTTGTTTAAGCTCCTTTCTCTTTTCTGCAAGTTTCAACATGCTGATTCCTGAATTGCCTGCCTATTTAAGCAATATGGGAGGAGCAGAGTATAAAGGATTGATCATTGCCTTATTTACACTTACCGCAGGAATATCCAGGCCATTCAGCGGAAAGCTGACCGATACCATTGGCCGGGTTCCCGTGATGGCCGTAGGGTCACTCGTTTGTTTTGTCTGCGGTTTCCTGTATCCATTGCTGACTACCGTTGCTGGCTTCCTTTTTCTGCGGTTAATCCATGGCTTTTCTACCGGATTTAAACCTACAGCTACCGCGGCCTATGTTGCAGACCTTGTTCCGGTTAACCGATGGGGAGAAGCCATGGGAGTTCATGGCGTTTGCTTCAGCACCGGACTGGCGATCGGACCTGCAATCGGCAGCACCATTACCGATCATTACTCCATCAATATACTTTTCTATTGTTCCTCACTGTTCGCGCTGTTGTCTATTGTGATCCTGGCGAACATGAAAGAAACCTTAGCCAATAAAGAGAAATTTAAATTTGCTCATTTAAAGATCAACAGAAAAGACATTATCGAATGGCGGGTAATCCCATCGGTGATCATCATTTTTCTGAGTTATGTCAGCTATGGTGCGATCCTTACTGTGATATCCGACTGGAGTAAACACCTTGGAACGAGTAACAAAGGGCTGTTTTTTATGGTTTTTACCTTGACCTCCCTTTTGATCCGTTTTGTAGCAGGAAAGGCTTCAGACCGTTATGGAAGAGCCATCATATTAAAAATCTCTTTGTGCCTGCTGGCCATCTCCCTGTTCTGGATCGCCGTATCAGACTCTTCAGTGATGCTGATGTCAGCTTCAGCACTCTATGGTGTTGCCACAGGTATGTTATCTCCAACGGCCACGGCCTGGACGGTAGACCTGAGTAATCCGCTCCACCGCGGGAAGGCAATGGCCACCATGTACATCGCATTGGAAGCCGGTATCGGATTAGGCGCATTGCTCGCAGGATGGTTGTTTATCGATGACCTGGCGATGATTCCGGTTACTTTCAATTATTGTACAGGAATTACCTTACTTGCCCTTGTTTATTTGCAATTTGTCTATAAACCAAAGCCTTTGATTCCGGAATCGACCTCCTGATCAACTTCAGTCCTAAGCCCGCATTTAAATTTATTTGGCTTTTCTGCTACTTTCTGAAAGTTATGCCAAATAAATTTATATTTTAGCTAGCTAATCAACATTTAAACCACAATGAGCTCACTTCACAAATACGATTACATCGTATTTTTCGTTTACTTCGTCATCGTATCCTCCTACGGTTTCTGGATCTATTACAAAAAGAAGACTGCATCGGCAGACTCCAAAGACTATTTTTTAGCCGAAGGTTCTTTAACCTGGTGGGCCATCGGCGCCTCCCTGATTGCCTCTAATATCTCTGCAGAGCAGATGATTGGAATGAGCGGCTCCGGATTTAAACTCGGCCTCGCCATTTCTGCTTACGAGTGGATGGCTTCCGCAACATTAATTATTGTTGCAGTGTTCTTTATGCCGGTCTATCTAAAGAATAAGATCTTTACTATGCCTCAGTTCCTGAGTCAGCGGTACAATGAAAAAGTAGCGATGATCATGGCTGTATTCTGGTTGATGCTGTACATTGTGGTGAACCTGATGTCTATCCTTTATCTGGGGGCATTGGCCATCAGTGGCATCTCAGGACTTGACCTTACCGCCTGTATCCTTGCACTGGCCATCTTTGCCATTTTCATTACCCTTGGCGGAATGAAGGTAATTGGTTATACCGATGTGATCCAGGTTTTCTTTTTGATTCTCGGTGGATTGGTAGCGACTTATATCGCTTTAAACCTGATCTCCGGTGGACAAGGAATCGTTAAAGGATTCGGACTATTAAGGACGGGTGCTTCAGAACATTTCCACCTGATCTTTAAAAAGGATAACGCGAATTATATGGACCTTCCCGGATTAAGTGTACTGATCGGAGGGATGTGGATTGCCAACCTGAGTTACTGGGGTTGTAATCAGTATATTACGCAAAGAGCGCTGGGTGCTTCGTTACCAGTTGCCAGATCAGGTCTTTTATTTGCAGCCTTTTTGAAAATGCTGATGCCGGTGATTGTCGTGATTCCTGGTATTGCCGTATATTTAATCGTTAAAGACAATATGGGTGGAATAAATGGAAGCAGTTTACTGACCGCTTCCGGTGTGCAGGATCCAAACAAAGCTTACCCGGCCTTACTTGGTCTGTTGCCGGTTGGTTTAAAAGGGCTTTCCTTTGCGGCATTAACTGCTGCCATTGTTGCTTCCCTTGCCGGAAAAGCAAACAGTATTGCCACGATTTTTACCCTTGATATTTATAAAAAAGCATTTGAGCCCAATGCGGGAGAACAAAGAATGGTCAATGTAGGAAAGATTACCGTAGTGGTATCTATGCTGATTGCCGTAGTGCTTTCGCTGATCGTAGGTGACGCCCTGATGGGAGAAGGAAAACAAGGATTCCAATACATTCAGGAATATACCGGATTTGTATCTCCTGGAATCTTTGCCATGTTCATTCTTGGATTCTTCTGGAAGAAAACAACCTCTAATGCGGCATTATTTGCTACCATCGGTGGTTTCATTGTGTCGGTGGTCCTTAAATTCTTACCCGGATGGGTTGACCTTTCAGGTTTATATGAATACGGATGGGCAGTAGCCAATTCTTCAGGTGTATTTGAAATTCCATTTATGGATAGAATGCTGATCGTTTTCGCGGTCTGTATCCTGGGTATGTACCTGATTAGTATTTATGAGAACAAAAAAGGAATCGTTCCTAAAGGTCTGGAGATCGATGTGAAGATGTTTAAAGTATCTACGTCATTCGCGATTGGCGCATTGATCATCATCACTTTAATCGTTGCCTTATATTCTGCCTTCTGGTAAGCATTAAAGAAATTATCAAAAAAAACGCCTTCATGCATAATGAAGGCGTTTTTTTTTGATAATCCCATCTGTGTTCCGGTATAATAGTCATTAATTTGATTTAAAAATCAATAAAATTTAATAAATGCAATATTATTGATTTTACGATAAAATATTTGGTAAATAGAAATTTGTTTAACTAATTATATCTATATAGATTAGTGGCGTGTCTAAAGGAGCCCTGCTTACCTATCTATTAATGAGTATTGCCATGTTGTGTGAGGCACAACAAAGGCCTCAGTATACCCAGTATATATTTAACAACTATATATTGAATCCCGCCATTTCCGGGATAGAGAACTATACAGATGTTAAATTCGGATACAGAAATCAGTGGCGTGGGATAGACCAGGCACCGATTACGGCCTATTTTTCCGTGCACATGCCTTTGGGAAAACAATACCTGTATGGCAATTCCAACTCTTTTGATGAAAAGGGAAATAACCCGATGAAGAGAAATTTTGTACATACCTATATGGCTTCAGAGCCACACCATGGGGTAGGTGTTTATGGGGTGGTAGATAGAACAGGTCCGATTACGAGTAGTGATTTCAAAATAACTTATGCTTACCACCTGGGCCTTTCCCCAAAACTGAATCTGAGTGTCGGCGTAGCAGCGGGCATTTCGAGGCTGATTCTGGACATTTCCAAGATCAGTCTGGAGAATAGTTTTGATCCTGCAGTGGCGGAAAATGCGAATAATAAATTAAAACCCGATCTGGCAGCGGGACTCTGGCTTTATGGGGCCAACTTTTTTGCAGGGCTTTCTGCGCAGCAGCTCCTGAACAGGCCGATTAGTTTCAGTGAAGATGCTACGTATAATCAAGGGAAACAGGTGCCCCATGTTTTCTTCACCGGAGGCTATAAGTTTTTCCTCAGCGATGAGATCGCCGCTTTGCCTTCTGTGATGTTCAAATATGTGAATCCGGCGCCGGTATCAACAGATGTAAACTTGAAGTTTGCTTTTAAAGACAAGTTCTGGCTAGGGGGGAGCTACCGGTCTAACGATGCCTTTGCTGTGCTTGCAGGCTTTAACGTCAGTTCTCTCTTTGTGTTGGGCTATTCTTATGATTTTACGACTTCCGAGTTAGGTAAAGTAAGTACAGGGAGCCATGAGGTGGTATTAGGGATTTTACTAAACAACCGATACAAAGTAACCTGTCCGCAGAAGAACTGGTAAAGCGTCATATTTACCAGCATTTCTGCGGACAAGGAAATTAAACATTATACCTGCTGTCCCATTTCTCTATGCGTTCCTCATACAACGCTTTATTGGCAAGGTGTACGCATATCGCTGTTGTCGCTCCGGTGATCACATTGGAGTCTGGTTGTTTTTTCTCTACGATAGAGCGATGAAAGTCTTTCAGGGAATAATATGTGCCATCTTTAGCCGGAAGATCCGTTTTTATTGGAATTCCACCGTCCTTGTCCCAAACAATTTTTGTGGCACCGGTCACCCCGTCAACGGTTTCCAGTTCCTTTTTATTGCTTTTTTCAGGGTAAAATATAGCTTCATTGACCAATAAGGAAATCGTTCCTTTTGTGCCCTTCAGTTTAAACAAATAGCTGTCGCGTTCGTTGGCCAGTGTGGTTCCAAAGTTTCCGATCATTCCTTCTTTTGCATAGCGGAACATCACCTGGACATTGTCATAAGTCTCCCTGCCATCCTTGTAAAAGTCGATTCCACCAGTGGCGAAGATTTCCTGAGGATGGGTGTCAAAGGCCCAGTTGATGAAATCCATCTGATGAGAAAGCAGTTCTGCCATCAGACCTCCGGAATATTCTTTATACATCCGCCAGTTGATCTTTCTTTCCAGTGAAGGGTCCGGAACACTTCTGCGCCAATTGTTGTTCCTGTCCCAGCGACTGTCAATCTGAGTTACTTTCCCCAGGTAGCCTTTATCGATCATTTCTTTGACCTTATAGTAAATGGGGGCATAACGGTATTGATGACCTACCTGCAGAATCTGATCCGGATGTTGTTTCACAATCTTCACCAGGTCTAAGGCTTCAGCAATGTTATAGGTCATTGTTTTTTCGAGATATACATGCTTTCCGGCATTCAGTGCAGCTACGGCAATCGGAAAATGCATATTTAAAGGCGTAGAAATAAATACTGCCCTGATGGTTTTATCATCAAGCAGGGCACGGTAATCCTGATATTGCTTTAATCCCGGCCGTTGTTTCAAGGTTTCTTTGAGCCTGAAATCCAGTACATCACAAATTGCCGCGACTTCAAACTCCGCGGGGAGCTGGGCTGCAATATGAAGCAGTCCTTTTCCCCGGTCTCCACAGCCAATAATGGCGACTTTGATTCTTCCTTCCGGATCTCCGGCAGTCGTTTTTCCAAACATATCCTTAGGCAGTAATAATCCGCCGGCGAGGATACCTGTATTTTGTATGAATTCTCTTCTGAACATGTTTAATATTTAAATACTTTACCATCCACCATCACTTCCTGTGTCTTTTCATCGAAGGTCGCTTTTTTGCCGGTTCTTGCGGCAGCGTTGGTCATGATATTTGCAATGGAATGGTAATAACCGGCTTCTACCGGCGCATTCGTTTGTTCCCGGCTGCGCACACATTCCATCCAGTTCCTCATATGGGCAGAAGTCAGCTTGTCTCCACCTGTATTGGCGGAAGCAGCCACTTTCTCCACCATATCGGTCAGCTTTAATTCCGGCAGGAGGTTGGGCTGCATGTGCATCGCACTGGCCGCATTTGCCTTTAATCCACCTTTTGGAGAAACCATATTGGTATTCAGGTTCAATTCTCCGCCATTGGCATAATAGATTTCCGCAGGGTTTTCATCACCATTGTGCATCCTTGAAGTGAAGACCACCTGAAATCCATTTTGCGGATCATCGGCCTTACCATAGTCAAACACTGCCGTCGTGGTATCCCAGTTCCGGCGGCCATCTTTCCACTGGTAGATCCCGCCATTGGCCACCACGCTTCTCGGATGCTGGAGTCCGGTAAACCAATGTACCGTATCAATCTGGTGCGACATCCATTGTCCGGGCATTCCAGAGGAATAGGGCCAGAACAAACGATATTCCAGGTATTTGCGGGGATCCCATTCTTCAAAAGGACGGTTGATGAGGAAGCGTTTCCAATCGGTATCCTCCTGTTTTAATTTCGCAACGAGTTCAGGTCTGCGCCATCGGCCGGGCTGGTTTACATTCCAGCTCAGCTCGACCATCGTGATGTCGCCAAATTTCCCATCCTGGATAAATTTAGAGGCTGCTTTATAGTTCCCGCCGCTTCTTCTTTGAGAGCCGATCTGAACAATTTGTTTTGATGCTTTCACCGCCTTCAAGGCTGCGCGTGCGTCTTCCATTGTTTCTGCAAAGGGTTTCTCGCAATAGACATCACAGTTGGCCCTGATGGCTTCGATGGCATGCACTGCGTGCTGAAAATCGGCAGTACTGACAATCACTGCATCAATATCTTTCAGGTTGTATAATTCTTCATTGTTGCGGCAGGCAGTGATGTCATGTCCGAATTTAGTTTTGAGCAGATCTACGCCCAGGTTCCTGCGGTAATTCCAGAGGTCTGAGACCGCTACCATATCAAAGTTGAGTTCTTTATGGTGGTTTAAGAAACTAGGCAGGAGGGAGCCTGCAAAGCGGTCAGAGAAGCCGACCACACCAACCCTGACCCGGTCGTTGGCGCCAATGATATTTCCATAGCTTTTTGCACTTAAACCCATTGTTCCCATATAGGTTCCTGCCGCGGCAATTGCCGATTGTTTGATGAATTTTCTTCTTGAGGATAACATAAACAGGGGGATTTAAAGTTGTTTTAATTTAATACTTCTAAAAGAAACCTGATCACCATGGTCCTGAATCAGGATATGTCCTTTTGGTGCCATTCCGAAATCTTTCCAGTTTTTATATTTGCTGTCTGCTACCAGGGCAAGAAATTCTGCAGATCCTCTGGTATATTCCAGGATCTTATAGCCGTTCAGCCAATATTCAATTTTATTATCCGGATAGACCCTGATCAGGCCTCTGTTCCATTCTCCAATTTTCTTTTGTGCATTTGGGATCTTTTTGCTGGTCATCAGGTCATATAAAGAGCCCAATGTACGGTTGCCGTCTTTTCCAAGTTTTGCATCCGGATGTTTTGCATCGTCAAGAATCTGATATTCCGGGCCGATTGCCGAACCTTTGTTTCCTTCTGTGAGGGTTACAAAGTATTTAATCCCGCTATTGGCACCTTCGGTTAATTTGAAATCGAATTTTAATTCAAATGCGGAATATTGTTTCTCGGTTACGATATCACCACCATTGGTAGATTCTCCGCCGTTTGATTTCTGTACGCTCAATTCACCATCCTTAATTAACCAGCCACTTGAAGGAAAAGTTGATTTATAAGCACCTTTCCATCCTTTACTCGTTTTACCATCCCATAACAAGGAATAGCCTTCTGCTTTTTCCTGAGAGGACAGGTCGTTTGGCACGAGGTTCACAACAAATATTCCATCATTTTTAGAAGGTCTAAGGTTTGTGGTCTGAATCCGGATATTGCGCCAGCGAATCTGTTTCCCCGGTTGGTCATTTTTACCGATACTATGAACCTGTAAGGCGATAAATCCGCTAGGTGTCATGGCATCTACGACATTTGCTGTCGGAACACCATTTACCCAGGTTCTGATGGAATTGCCAATACATTCTACCCGATATTTGTTCCATTGGTTATTTTTGAAGGCCGCTTTTCCCTGCGGGTTGATGTCCAAAGGATATAGCCAGCCTCTTCTTGATTCGTCATAAATCCCACCGCTAAACTGTCTGTCGGAAGGATCGATCTCTACCTGATAGCCATGAACCCTGCCATTTGAATAATCAGCCTTACTTTCGCTACGGATCTGCACCCCGGAATTCATGGAAGGATCTACCCATAGTTCCAGCTCGAGGATAAAGTCGCCGTAATTTTTCTCAGTGGTCAGAAAGGAGTTGGGTTGATTGGAGACGGTAGTACCCACAATTTCCCCGTTAACTACTTCATATTTTGCTTGTCCGTTAAGTTGTTTCCATCCGCTCAGGTCTTTTCCATTAAACAGGTTTTGCCATTTCTGGCTCTGGGCCTGTAGGGTCATGGGTGCAGTTCCCAGGAATAAAGCGGCTAAAATTAATAATTTTTTACTTTTCATTTGTGTGTGTTTACTTCTGTTTTTAGGTGGTTCTTATTTTTTTTTACTAAATTCTAATGCTTGTTGTTGCAGGGTGACAATGCCTGGTTTTTCTGAGGAAGTAAGGAGGATCCGGTAACGGAAGGTAACCGATGTTCCCGGCAGTAAGCGCAGGTTCAAACTTTCCTTTCCTTTGCTGAACACTTCCTGACCCAATGGATTTGCGGCGAACAAGCCATAATCACGGGCATGCCAATAGGTAGGGTATCCGGGATTTTTAGGGTGGTCAATCATAGCCACAGAGATTTCCTGTCCGTCCTTTACTCCGGACAACAAACACCAGTCGGCTCTGGTACCCCAAGCCTCATTTCCTTTTTTTCCTGCACTCGTCAGGTAATCTCCGTTTGCCCCGTTTGTGGAAGCAGATACTTTGGTCCGGTTTCCCTGGCTATCGCTAAACTCGGCCACCTGATTGGAAGGCAGTTCCAGTTCTTTGGTCACCCGTAAGCCGAGCATTCCATCTTTTACATCTTTGAAATAAACGGTATCCTTTACTGCAGTCAGCGTCGTGATCCTGTCGACAGTTCTGGTATGCGCTGTCCCTGAAAAAATCAGGGTAGTCCGTTCTTTCAGCAATACATGCTGATCTTGTCTTTCCCAGTTTGCGGTATAAACTAGCTTTCCTTCTTTCGCTCCATCTTTCGTCTGAAGGACCTCCACGGACCTGATCCACCCATATTTGCTCTTTTTCTCTGCGGGGATGTTATAGGAATTGTTCCAGAAATCGAGGCCGTTCACGCTTTCATAATTTAGCCATAAGCCCACATGGTGCGGATGGTCTGTTCTTTCCTGATCCCTGGTCTCCAGTGGAAATCCACGGGTAATGGTGAGTCCGCTTGCTGTATTTAAAGGATATAAGATCGGTTTTTCGAGCTGACTGGAATAGAGAAAACTACTGAAATGACGGCCATCAATAAGCACATCAATTTTATTTCCGTCCTTATAGGGGATAAAACCTACATTTTTAGTCTGCGCGTTGACTTGCAGACACCCGCTCAAAAGCGCCAGGATCAGGTATTTCTTCATATTTGGTGAGCTAACTTTTTCCGATGATCAGAGGTAACTGCAACGGTTGTTTTAAGCTAATATACTTTTCTTCGGATAGAAAGCGTTCAGAAACCGGCTTTATCGGCTAAAAAAATTACGAAAACGATGGAGTAAACTGGCGATGTCCGGAATTACCCTTATCATTGTGTATAGCAATCTGCAAAATGAACAGGAAACATTTTCTTTCTTTTATGGCGATGGCGGGCGCAACATTTCCGGCATTAAAATCTTTTGGAAGCTCAGCAATACCGGAGCCAGCAGCGGTAGTAAAAATTCCCGGCTATTTAAAGGCAGGAGATACCATAGGGATCACTTGTCCGGCGGGCTTCATTACCATGGCGGAGATATTACCTTCCATTCAATTGATGGAAAGCTGGGGCTTTCGTGTTAAAATAGGAAAGACCGTAGACAGAAGGGATTTTACTTTCGGAGGATCCGATCAGGAACGGATGCTGGACATGCAGAACATGCTCGACGATCCGGATTTAAAGGCCATTATGTGTGCGAGGGGAGGCTATGGCGCCGTCCGCATCATTGACCTGCTGAATTTTGACCGCTTTGTAGCCAGTCCGAAATGGATGATCGGATTTAGCGATGTGACGGTACTACATTGCCACCTTAACCGTAAATACGGGATTGCTTCTATACATTCCAAAATGTGCAATAGTTTTCCTTCAGACTGGTCGCTTGCCGATCCGGTTCAGATAGAGACCATCCTTTCTATCCGGCAGGCATTGAGCGGGGAGCAGTTAAAGTATAGCGCAGCTCCGCATGCTTTTAACAGGCCAGGGAAAACCGAAGGTGTGCTTGTTGGGGGGAACCTCAGCATCATTGAAACGTTGGCAGGCAGTAAATCGGATTTAAAGACGGAAGGTAAAATCCTGTTTCTGGAAGATACCGGAGAATACTTGTACCGTCTGGACCGCATGTTCTGGAACCTGAAGCGGACCGGAAAACTGGAACAGCTGCAAGGACTGATCATCGGCGGCTTTAAAGTAAAACCCGATGATCCAGGTGAGGAATTTGGCAAAACCCTTTATGACATCGTTCAGGAAAAAGTAAAAGAATACAATTATCCGGTCAGTTTTGATTTCCCTGTTGGCCACCAAAAGAACAATTTTGCCCTAAAATGTGGGGTCAAACATAGCTTTGAAGTCAATAGTAATGGCAGCAGTCTGACCTCCTTATACTAGCTTTTCTTTTTTCCACCAAACCAGGATTTCACCTTGTTAAATAAGGAACTGACCTTTTCTTTAGGCTTTTTCGTGTATTTACTGATCAGATAACCGGGGCTATACTGATGGATATAGGTTTTTACTCCATTTTTGATCGAGTCTTCATGCTGCTGAGTGTCGTTCTGAAGTTCCTTTTGTTTATTTTTAAGATCCTTTAAATTGTGAATCTCCTTGTAATCGTAAATTTTTCCCATCTATCTGTCTATACGTGTTCCACATGATCATTGTAATCATCCTGGTCAAATCTAAGGCTGATCGCATTACTCAGGCGATCTTTAATGTTTTCTAAATGATCGATCTTATTTTCTGCCCCATCCTGAAGATGGTGACTGAGGTCTTTTAAGGAAAGGCTCAAATCATCACGGGTATCGCTTCCTTTTTCCGGAGCCAGTAATAAACCCAGGGCGGCACCGGCGGCCATCCCTGCAAATACTCCCAATAGTATTCTTGCATTTTCGTTCATAAAAAATTTATTGTTCTTCGTCTATTATAAACTGTAACAAGGGTAGATTTGTTTTTAGAATTCCTAACTTTAGGCAATTATCATAGATATTTATAACCCTTGAGCACTATTCCTTCTATAAAGCTGTCTGAGCTGACCAGTCAAATCCAACAGGTAATTGATGGGGCTTTCGGACATAAAACATTCTGGATCATTGCCGATATCACCAATTACACCTATAAACCTCAAAGCAATTACCATTATTTTGAGCTGGTGGAGAAAGATAAAACGGCCGCGAAAATCCTGGCAAAGGTTGCGGGCAGGGCATGGGGTAACGCCTCCCTGAATATTAGCAATTTTGAGAAAGCAACCGGTCAGAAATTCAAGAACGACATCAATGTGTTAATCCAGGTATCGGTACAGTATAATCCGTCTTTTGGCCTGCAGCTCAATTTATTGGATATCGACACGAATTTCACGCTGGGCTTATTTGAGCAACAGCGTAAAGAAACCCTGGAAAGACTGCTTCGGGAAAATCAGGCTTTTATCAAAAAAGCAGGGGATGGCTACATCACCAGGAACAGCGAACTGGCGCTCAATCAGGTGATCCAGCGGATTGCGGTCATCTCTTCGGATACTTCTGCCGGATTTCAGGATTTTAAACATACCCTGGAGCACAACCCGTTTGACTATAAATTTCATATTGACGATTACTTTGCTTTGGTGCAGGGCGATGGAAACGCAAAGCAGTTCCTGGCGAGAATTATTGAGGTTTTCGAATCGCAAAAACCTTATGATGCCCTGGTCATTATTCGCGGAGGTGGTGCTCAGACCGACTTCCTGATTTTTGACAATTATGAACTTAACCGGGCAATTGCCAAGTTTCCCATTCCGGTCATCACCGGAATCGGGCATCAGAAGAATGAGACCATTGCCGATTTAATGGCGCATACGTCTACCAAAACACCCACTAAAGCGGCAGAATTCATCATTGCCCATAACCGGGCTTTTGAGGACAACCTGATTGCGACGCAGAAAATGATCCTGATCAAGACCTATCAAATGATCAATCATCATAAAGACAGGCTGGTGCGGCTCAATCAGATCACAATCAATACCACCCGGAACCTGTTGCATGAGCACCATAAAAACATTATGAATTTATCCGGAATGGTCCTCACCAATCCGAGGATCATCATTTCCAACAGGCGGAAAGACCTGAGCAACCTCCAGCTGAACCTGCAATCTTACAGCAAGCTGTATTTATTGAATAAAACGGCCCACATTGCCCATTTCCAGTCGGTGATGAGGATCATGAGCCCGCAAAATATACTGAACAAGGGATTCGCCATTATTAAAGTGGATGGAAAGATTGCCGGAAATGCGGACCAGATAGAGGTGGGCACAGAATTGACGGTGAGGCTGGCGAATTCTGAAATAAAAACAATTGTAAAATCTAAATCAGCATACGATGAAAACGAATTTAACTTATGAGTTGGCTTATAGGGAGCTTGCCGAAATTGCTCAGGAAATAGAGACAGAATCGGTTTCTGTGGATATTCTGGCAGAAAAGGTGAAACGGGCTTCTGAACTCATTGAATTCTGTCAGAACAAGTTGCGCGCAACCGAGACAGAAGTAAATAAAATCATTAAGCAAATGGAGAATCAAAAGTAGTATCTTAGTCAGATTCGTAAACCATTAAAGCTTAAACAATATGTCTACACAAGGGAATTTTAATGCCGAACAAGAAGAAGAGTTTTTCAATAAGATTGACCAGGTTTATGATTTAACGGAGGCCTCAGATTTTGATGCTGCAGAACAATTGTTGTTGCAGATCGATGGTTCCATTTCCGGGCCTAAGGAAAACAGTAGCGTGGGGGGAGTAGTGCTCGACAGCATTTACTCTTTTTATGAGCAAACAGGAGCATTGGAAAAGGCTTTGCCTTTCTTCCTGGAAGAGACGGATTATCTGAAAGAAAAAATGAATCATCAGAAGATCAGTTCGACACGCCATTTTTTAACTACAGGAGCAATCTATTATGCTTTAAAGGAGCTGGATCATGCCCGTACTTATTTCGGTATTGCCTATGAAAAAGAAGGCAGCCGGATTTTTCAGGATGAGAACTCAGATTACCTGAGGATCGCATTGATGGATGATGCGGAATTCGAAGCCTTTAAAACGGATTTCGTTCCGAACAAAGATGAGGAGCAACTGGAACTCACAGAAGAACAGCAGGAATTGCTGGATCAGTACTGTGAAGAAGGAAATGCAGAGATGGACAAAGAGAATTTCTCCGGAGCTATTGCAGCGTTTAACAAAGCTTTGGAAGTTTTGCCAGCACCAAAAGACGATTGGGAAGCAACAGCATGGATTTCAGCGTCCATTGGTGATGCCTATTTCAGCGAGAAAAAATACAAAGAAGCATTAGATCATTTACACCGCGCGTACCAGATTTACGGTGCTGAAGATCCCAGTGCATTTGTATTGCTGCGCATGGGACAAAGCTATCTGGAGCTTAAAGAAGAAAAACATGCCACAGATTACCTGCACCATGCCTACAAATTAGAAGGTAAGGAGCTGTTTGAGGATGATAAAAAATACCTTAAATTTTTGAGCTCGAAGGTAAAACTATAACCAGTTATTGCTTTTATACCAGCTAACCGTTTCATTCAGTCCTTTTTCAAGGTCGTATTCCGGTTCATAGCCCAGGTCAGCTTTTACATGGTCGATATTACAAGCCCAATTGATTGCGGTGAGTTCGGCCATCTTTTCTTTATTAAGAGCAGGAGTATTCCTGCTCTTTGCATAAAACACATCCATTAAAGTTGCCATTGCCCCTACAATAGGTACAGGCAGGTGGAACTTGAAAGTCTTTTTATGCAAAGCCTTTTTGATGAAATCTGCTAAGGCATAGCGATTGTAAATATGACCGTCTGAAACATTATATTGTTTAGACACCAGAGGAGAGAACAGTGCTTTCAGGAGTATTGCGGCAAGGTCTTTTACGTACACAAAGCTTAATTGTTGGGTAAAACTGCCGATATGAGGTTCCAGTCCTTTATTAATGCTGTTGAACAGGATAAACAGGTCTTTTTCCCTCGGACCGTATACGGCAGTAGGGCGGATCACAATCAGGGGAAGTCCGGGAATTTCAGCCAGGTATTGTTCTGCGAGTAATTTACTCGCGCCATAATTGGTCACCGGTTTTCCGACGGTATCATCCTGAATCTCGGCCGTTAAATCCCTCAGCGGGCCCAAAGCGGCCAGGCTGCTCACAAATACAAATTTATGCAAATCTATCGCAGCAGTACTTGCTGCTAAAGCCAGGTTTCTGGAATAGTCTGCATTGATCTTATTATAGGTTTCCTTTGTTTTCGCTTTGGTGATTCCGGCCACATGAATGATGTAGTGGTATTGTTTTTCTTCCAGCTCTATTTTAAGGCGCTCTACGGAACTATAATCCAGATGGGTGTATTGGATGTCAAACTCCTTTAAATGTGCTCTGTCCGTGTCCGGACGAACGGCAGCGTAGACTTCCAATCCGGCAGCCAATGCTTGATTGATCAAATGATAACCAACAAAGCCTGTTGCTCCGGTAATCAGTACCTTTTTCATCTGGATATATTTTTGTAGGATCTTTTAATGATGATCTAAAGCAGGTATCAGCAGAATGCCGATACCGCTTTGATTATATTGATTTTTCGAGAATTCTATACTTCCGGTAGAGTTTGCCATTGATCTGTTCAATGGCACTGTTTACCATGGTGTTGTGTTCTAAAGTCCAGGAAGCTTCTGCATATTCAAATTTTTTCTCCTGAAAGGTTTTGATCGTCAGTCCGTACAGACAGGCTTCGATTCCCATTTTACGGTAACCGTCCATCACACCAAGGGCCATAATTCTAAGGCCTTTGATTTTCCGTTTATACCATAGCAATTTGATCAGCCCCCATGGGAACAAACGACCTCTTTTAACTTTAATGAGTGCCTGGTTCAGGTCTGGAACGGAAAGTGAGATCGCCACCATTTTTCCTTCCTGTTCTGCGATGTACACAAAGTCAGGGTCGACAATCATTTTGAGGTCTTTGGCGAGGTAATGGAACTCCTTATCTGTTGCCGGAACAAAACCTGTATTATGGTCCCATGCGGCGTTATATACCTCACGTACTTTCACTACCTCATTCCAGAAATCTTTCATATTGATCTTTCTGATGATGATGTTGTTCCGTTTCAGGCGTTCCTGAATGGCTTCTGCCAGTTTTAAAGAGCGGTCATTGTACGCACCGGCAAGAAATTTATAAGCCCTTAAATCTACCTTTTTAGCAAAACCTGCGTTTTCTAAAAGCTGCAGGTAATAGGGTGGGTTATAAGGCATCATGGCTACCGGAGGACCATCGAAACCTTCAATTAATAAGGCACAGATGTCGTTGGTAGAGAAATTCAGTGGACCGACCATGCTGGTCATGTTTCTTTCTTTCAGCCATTTTGTTGCCACTTCGATCAGCTGATCGGCTGTTTCCTGATCATTGATGCAATCAAAGAAACCAAAGTGACCTTCTGTGGTATTGTTTTTCTTATTGTGGTTGTTGTTCTGAATGGCCGCAATTCTCCCTACAACTTTATCTCCTTCGTAGGCAAGGAAACATTGTAACGTTGAATGTTCATGAAAGGGATGCTTACCAGGAGTAAGCATATCACTTTGTGCAATAAATAATTCCGGAACGTAGTTCGGATCATTTTTATGCAAATCATGTGGGAAATCAATAAAAGCGGCTAGTTTTTTCTTGTCGTTTACCGCAACAATGTTTCTCATATTTCTACCTGAGAAGGTTTTAATTGTACTTCTTTGGCTGCTGATGCAATCTTTTCAACGGCTTCTTCAATCTGTGCGAAAGTATGGGTAGCCATTAACGAGAATCTGATCAGGGAAGCATCCGAAGGGACTGCCGGAGAAACCACCGGGTTTACAAAGATTCCGTTATTGCTCAGGATATTGGTAATCATAAAGGTCTTATCATTGTCCCTGATGTATACCGGGATGATCGGGCTATCGGTATGGCCGATATCAAAACCTGCCTCCAACAATAGTTTTTTAGCGTGGTTTGTATTTGCCCAAAGCTGGTCAATGCGTTCCGGCTCTGATTCAATGATGTCTAAAGCAGCAATTACACTCGCTACTGCCGAAGGTGGCATACTTGCACTGAACATTAAAGAGCGGGCTCTGTGTTTTACATATTCAATCGTTTCTTCTGTTCCTGCAATGAAACCTCCCAAAGAAGCCAGAGACTTGGAGAAGGTACCCATGATCAGGTCTACTTTATCTGTAAGACCGAAATGAGAAGCTGTTCCTGAACCATTAAAACCAATTACCCCTAAACTATGGGCATCGTCCATCATGATGTTTGCACCAAACTCTTCTGCAATTTTAACAATCTCAGGTAAGTTAACCAGGTCACCTTCCATGCTGAAGATTCCATCGGCAACGATGAGTTTAGCGGAGTCTTCCGGTAAGCGACTAAGCTTCTTGCGAAGATCATCCATGTCATTGTGGGCATATTTGATAGACCTTGAAAACGAAAGACGGCTGCCATCAATGATCGAAGCATGGTCATATTCATCCAGGATCAGGTAATCGTTTCTGTCCAATAAACAGGAAATCACACCCAGGTTTACCTGGAATCCTGTACTGAAAAGAACTGCTGCTTCCTTACCAACGTATGCTGCAAGCCTTCTTTCCAGTTCTATATGTATGTCAAGCGTCCCATTCAGGAATCTTGATCCGGCACAGCCTGTACCGTACTTATCAATTGCAGCTTTTGCTGCTTCTTTAATTTTTGGGTGGTTTGTCAATCCCAGATAGGAGTTAGAGCCAAACATCAGCACCTTTTTTCCATCTATAACCACCTCAGTGTCCTGTGCTGATTCTATGGCCCGAAAGTAAGGGTATAAGCCTTTTTCCTTGATTGCTGTAGCGTCTTTAAAAGCGGCTATCCTATCGTGTAATTTTTTGCGCATGCTAGTACTGTATGTTTAGATCACTGAGCTTTTGTTGATGTGTTGTGTTTTCGTTGAGAAATTATTAGCTCTGTATTTAATAATCTCACCCTGGGTTTAGCTTGTTAGTTTGACAAATTTGTCAAATACAAAAAAACTTATCAAATCTAAGATCATAAACACAGAAAACAAAACTTGAGGTCATCCAAGTTTGAATATATTACTTTTTAAAACAAAAATTACAATTTTCTTATAATTTCTCTAGGTTTTAACCTTAACAAAGTAGAAAGCCTCCACATCAATTGTCAACCAAGTATACAATATTGATACCAAAAAATAAAGTGAATTTTAAAAAAGCATTATAATTCACCGCATTAAATTTAAAAACGAGCATGCTGTACTCGGATAAATGAGCCCGAATCTGACTGATTTAAAGATTTTGTGTATTTTTGAAAAAAAGATTAGATGAGTACTATTAATACCATACCGACGTTCGAGAATTTTACAGAATTTTACCAAAAAGCTGTTGAGCCATTAAAGCAGGAAAATATCGCCTACATCAGGTTAGATGGAAAGCTAAAAGGAGGAACAAGAAACATTTTTGCCTACTTCTGGTATAACGATAAAAAATGGAGTGTTTCCGCAGATACTTTTATCGACAGACTGAAGATTGCTTTTGAACTTGCTCAGAAAACAGCCGAGCCTTTCGTAATTAAAGCGACCAGAGATCATAAAGGAGAATCTTTATCTATCAAAGGACAACCGATCAGAAACAACAAATTCAGTGTTTATAAAGTAGGAGAGAGATAAAACCGAATACTTAACACCTAAAAAAGGCGATCAGGTTAATTACCGGGTCGCCTTTTTTTATGGAACGAAAGAAGATTAACCTTCTCTTTTTACATAAGTTTTGTTTCCGTTTTTATTGATGTAATATTTTCCACCACGCGGACCGGTTAAAATTTCTTCTCCGTTTGGTCCTTTCAGGCTTCTGTCAACTGTTGGCTTATAATCTTTCGGCGTTACGGTCGTCGTTGCTTCTCTTTTTACCTGAGTTGCTCTGGCTTTGGTTTCTTTTACTGCTGCTTCGGCTTTTTCTTTATTAGCGGTATAACGCTTATCCGGTGTACCATCTTTTTTCAGTCCTGGAGTAGCACTTGCTTTCACTTCTTTTACTACTTCGTCCTTTTTAGCTGCAGCTTTTGTGGCTGCTTTTTTCGGAGCTTCAGCAGCTGCATCTTTTGCATTCGCGTAACGTTTGTCAGGGGTACCGTCTTTTTTAAGTTTTGCACCTGCAGATGCTGCCTGGTCTGCTGCTTTTTTAGCATCCGCTTTTGCGGCTTTCTTCGCGGCTGCTGCCTCTTTTTTTGCTGCTGCAGCTTCTTTTTTCGCGTCGGCTGTTGCTTTGCTTACTTCTTTTTTGGCCTTTTGTTTTTGAGTCGCAACAGCTTGTGCAGGCTGAGCTGTTTGTGCCATGCCTAAACTCACACAGAAGCTCAGGATGGTTAATAATGAAAGTAGTTTTTTCATGGTTTTCTTTTTTGATACGCTGTTTTATAAATGCTTCTTAATTTATTTTTCTGTAGGCTTTACAAACATTAAACCAATTTAACATATTACCAGGAAATTTCTACCAAAAAACTAGAATATTTTACAGTAATTTTCTTAGGGTCAGCGCCGTATAATGCGTCTGTCGGTTTCTTGTCGCAAAATAATGCTTATCTTGCTATAGATTTAGCCCATTTAAACCTTTAATTATGGATCAGCGCATTATCAACCTTTACGATGAATATACCCATAGCGGCATCAGCAGAAAAGACTTTTTAAAGAAACTTGCCGTTCTCACCGGAGGCACAGCAATGGCCTTAACCGTTCTTCCATTATTGGAAAACAACTATGTTGCTGCAGCGGAAACCGATAAGGAAAACCTTAGCCTGGAAAACATTACCTATCCAGGGGTAGAAGGCGAAATGAAAGCTTTCCTGGCCAAACCAAAAGGAAAAAAGCATTTAGGAGCAGTATTGGTCATTCATGAGAACCGCGGTTTAAATCCACATACAATAGCGGTCACAAAAAGAGTCGCTGCTGCAGGCTTTTTAGCCATAGGAGTAGACGCACTGTCTCCTTTTGGGGGCACGCCTGCCGATGAAGACAAAGCAAGGGAGCTGATCGGTCAGCTGGATCCGGATAAAAATCTTCAGAACTACCTCAAAGGATTGGATTATTTAAGAAAACATAAAGACGGAAATGGAAAAGTAGGTTGTGTAGGCTTTTGCTGGGGTGGAGGGATGGCCAATAAGCTGGCGGTAAATGACCCTGAGCTTCTGGCCGCCGTAGCTTATTACGGAGCACAGGCAAAAACCGAAGACGTAGGAAAGATCAAAGCAAATATCCTCCTGCATTATGCCGGACTCGATGAAAGAATCAATGCTGGAATCCCTGCCTACGAAGCCGCATTAAAACTTCATCACATCCCATATCAGTTGTTTATATATGAAGGAGTGAATCACGCTTTCAACAACGACACCTCTCCGACAAGGTACAATGAAGCTGCTGCGAAGCTGGCATGGGGAAGGACCATTGACCTGTTTAAATCGAAGTTGTCGTAAAGGGGATTTCAATAACCACAATGGTTCCATGTTCAGATTTCCTCCGGATCTCCATCTTTCCATTAAAATAGGCAATTTTGGAACGGATACTGTCCAGTCCGATTCCCGATGAGGTTTGGGAAAAGGGAAATTCTATGCCCTTACCGTTGTCTTCGACGATGATGTTGACATGGTCGCTATGTTCGACCACTTCCAGGTAAGCATTGCTCGCACAGGCATGTTTAATAATGTTCGTGAGCAGCTCCTGAATGATCCTGTAAATGTCGTTTAAAAAAGGAATGGGATAGTGCCCGCAGGATTCGAATCCAATGATGGCATATTCCAATGCGGTTTTTTCGGAAAGGTTGATTTGATAGACCAGGTCTGTCAATACTTTGTTCATGCCGTATTTCTGAATGCCCCAGGGGCTAAGCGTATGGCCTAAGGTCCGGATGGCCTGAGCAACATTTTTCAGGACTTCTTCTGCTTCTTCCAGTTTTTCTTTCGCACTTTCCTTCACATATCCTTCGCCGGTCAGTACCGAAGAAATCTGCCAGGTGGCGATGGAAAGCATACTACCAACATCATCGTGCAACTGATCTGAAATTTTTCGTCGCTCTTGTTCCTGGGTATCGATAAAGCCTGCAGTGATTTCCTGCTGCTTGATATTTATGGCCTGCAGGAGCGCTTCCCGCTCCAGGCGATAGCTGTTGAAACGTTGTGCAAGTCCAAAAGTTAAAATAATGGCTTCCAGGATCAATCCTGTTTGTATTCCAAAGGCCGACAGGTAAGAATTGCTGACTTCTTTTGAGCCGGCATGAATAAATAATTCTGCCAGTCCGAAGAAAACCAGTGGAGATATCGCAATCAGGTAAAACCAGGCTTGTTTATTTCCAGCTTTGATTTTTTGGATGACACTTGCGAAGATAAAGATACAGGTAAAGAGGCCAAGGCTTAGCATCAGCACCAACATCGGATAGGTCAGGTTGGCGTAACCAGGAGGGCTTACCGGAACCAGGAATAATAAGGCTAAAAAGATAAAACTGATTTTTAAAACGAGGATGGGCAGGAAGAGTTTGCTGGCCTTTGTTTGTCCGATAAAAGCCTGCATAAAATGAAGCAAGACAAAATTCATCAGACAATTAAAAACCGGACGCGAGCGACTGGCAAAATAAACAGTGTCTGGCCATAGGTATTGATAACCGTAGCCTTTGTCGGCAATGATCCATAAACAGATTAACAGTACATATAAGATATAGTATAGGTACAACCGGTCCTTTACGGTGATAAAAAGAAACAAACCGAAGAGGAGGAGGACCATTACTGCTCCGGACAGGATGCCGTTGATCAGGTTGTATTTTGCCTGCTTGGCATAGAAGCTGGCCCGGGTTAATATTTCCGTACTCATCTGAAGAGACTCATTGTGTTTATCTATGCGAATCAGATAACGGCTATTCCGGATAGGAGCAATTCCCGGAATGGAGCCGGAAATCAGGGGAAAAACGAATAACCTGCAGGGAACAGGCCTTTGTTTAAACTTAAAATGATCTCCGGTCTGGTATTTCAGGGCTGGCTTTCCGGAAGCGAGTTCATAGAACCTCACATCATTCAGGTGGGCATCCCCGAGAACAAAAAACAAACTGTCCGGATTGGGAGGAACATCGAGCAGCAGCCAATACACCGATCTTGTAAATCCTGCATTATATTGATGACCTTTCCAGGCCCGGAAACCCCCGGCGATATATTTAGCATATGCGGCCTCAGGCCCGAGATCAATGTTCCGGTCTTCCAGCATAAAAATGCTTCCGGTTTTAGGAGGGATTAGTTTATAAGGGCTCGAATAAGCAAAATTTCCACCTAAAAAGAGCAAAAGAAGGAGAGCGCCAGCGCAAAATTTCATATATTTTTTTTGAAATCAGCAACAATTCAGGAGTAAGATTAACCAAAGATTTTAACATTTAAAAGAAATATCCTTGATTTATATCCTTTAAACTGCAAATGCCTCCGGTAAATTCCCGCGATATCAGGGCTGAGGCTTGTGGCCACATACTGAGTAGGTTGAGCCAAAGGAACAAGCCTTTATGAGGATGGATGGAAAACAAAGGAATGAATTAAAAGAGGTCACAGATTTAAGTCTGATCTTTTTTTCAAAAAAAAATATCGTAACTAAAACAAAAAAGGCCTGCTGGTTGTTTTGAAGATTAAATTGATAATTATACTTATAACTGACACTAGCATTGGAATTTAAGCTAAAAATGCTTAACTTTGTGCAAATTTTTAAACATTAATGAAGATATTTATTACAGGCCTTCCGTTAGAAGTAGGGGAAGATGAATTAACAGCCGTATTTGGTGATTTCGGTCAAGTAAAATCACTTAGGATTATCAAAGATCGCGAGACTGGTCAAAGTCGTGGTTTTGGTTTTGTGGAAATGCCGGTAGAAGAAGAGGCAAAAGAAGCGATCAAACGCATGAACGGTGGCGATTATAACGGTAATCGAATTAAAGTTGCTGAAGCTCAGGAAAAACCAGGTACTGGTGGCGCCGGAGGCGGTGGTGGCTTTAAACGCAACAACCGTACAGAGAAAAGCTATTAATAGCTTTTTTCTTATTACAGTTTAAGATGCTATTTTTATAGATCAATCCATATAGGGCAGCAAATATGACTTATATCCTATTTGCTGCTTTTTTATCTGGATAAAAATCAATCCTGGTTTACCAATGCGGTAACCAGACTTTTCCACTGTGGATAAGAGAATCCAATCTTAGCACTCCATCCAACCAATACATTCCTGACGTTATTGATCAATACCGCACTGTCTGAATTGGGAACTTCGTTACGCCCATGAACTTCTGCATGCACTTCAAGTCCCTTTCTGAAAACTTTAAAGGTGGAGGTTGCTTTATCTTTGAAAAAATGTGCGGTTTCCGGATCCGGATGTAAGGGGTTGGCTGTTGGCCTTGCCCGCATCACGAGCGATTGTCCCTCTGCAGACTGCTCTTCCCTGATCAGTTCTACCACTACCCAGTCAAAACCATCTCCGGTAGTCGTTCCGGGACCAGGTATGTTGATTTTAAAATGATCACCTTCCCTGGCCTCACGCCGAACTTCCTTACCGGAAGCATCCGTCAATGTAAATGTTGCCGAGGCGAAGCCACAAAGCTCATCCCAATTGAAAACTTCGAGTAACCTTGTCCTTGCCAATGCATAAAATTCTTTTGCTGCTGCTTCATCTTTAAATGTTGTTTTTTCAAAAACATCCATTTCTGATCCTTCTTCCTGTTTTGGGATATCGTTGTTCATTTGAGCCTTTTTTCTAACAACACCTTAAGGCTGATTTTGTTTCCTTTGGCCCTGTCTTGCAGGCCGTATTTACCGTCATTTTTATTAAATTAGTAAAATGAAAGTAGATTACATTGCTTTATCCGTCCCTGTATTTTTCATCCTCATAGGGATAGAACTGGCCTGGAACTTCTACAAGAAACTGAACTATTACCGGTTCAACGATTCTATCGCTAACCTGAGTCAGGGAATCGGGCAACAGCTCACGGGTATTTTCATGAAAACGGCTTTATTCTTCGGCTATAAATACATCTTTGAAAACTGGAGGTTACTTGACCTGCCGCAATCCATCTGGATCTGGATCATCCTTTTTATTGGTGTTGATTTTTTCTATTACTGGTTCCACCGGATGAGCCATCAGGTGAATGCCTTATGGGCAGCACATATTGTACACCATCAATCTGAAGAGTACAACCTGACTGTGGCCTTGAGACAATCCTGGTTTCAGGGCTGGTTTTCCTGGGTGTTCTACCTGCCACTGGCACTGGTGGGTTTCGATCCGATCATGTTTCTCACGCTAAGCTCATTTAACACTTTATATCAGTTCTGGATTCATACCCGCGCCATCAAAAGTATGGGCCCATTGGAATGGATCTTAAATACCCCTTCCCATCACCGCGTCCATCATGGCTCCAATCCAAAATATATCGACCGGAACCATGCCGGAACGCTGATCATCTGGGACCGCCTGTTCGGTACTTTCCAGAAGGAGGAAGAAGAGGTGTATTATGGAATTACCACGCCATTGGCCAGCTGGAATCCGCTTTGGGCCAATGTTCATTACTGGGATGAACTGTTAAAAACTGCCCGGCAAAGCCCGCGGTGGGCTGATAAGATCAATGTCTTCCTTAAACCACCAGGATGGTTTCCCGCGCATTTAGGTGGATTTAAATCCGCCCCGGAAATCGATCCTTTAGTGTATAAAAAGTATGATCCGCAATACCATCAGCAGCTGACCGGTTATGTGCTTGTCCAGTTCGTTGTAGGCCTCATTGCCGGTTCAGCCATCCTTTTTTTACACAGCAGCCTTCCTTCTCCGGCCCTGATCAGTGGAGCAACCTTCGTGATCTTAACCTTACTGACCTGTGGCGCCTTGCTGGAAGAAAAGAAATGGAAGGTTAAATTCGAATATGCACGTTTGGTATTGGGGATTTTAATAGTTTTGCTGTTGGATTTCCCGATAGGTTATCAGGTCATATTTTCTGGCCTGAACATCTGCTCGGCGGTCTGGTTTTATAACCTTCAAACAAAGAATGTAGATGCTGAAGAAATACCTGAAGTTTAACCTGTTATTTGCGCTGATTTTTATCCTGCAGATCTATGCAGAATTTAATGAATTGAGTACCCTGAGGTATGTGATTAAGCCTTGTATTGTGCTTTCGCTGTTGCTGATGCTCTACACCCAAACCGGGCTAAAGGGCAGGTTTCATAAACGCCTGTTTACCGGACTGATCTTCGCCCTGGCGGGGGATGCCCTGCTGATGCTGGCCTGGCAGGACCCTGCATATTTCATGTATGGCCTGGTGGCTTTTTTAATCTGCCATATTTTTTACATTAGCGCATTTTACCTGGATTTCCGCTCTGCGCAGGAACTGGATAAGAAAGGAGCGAGGATTGCAATCATCTTATGTGCGCTCTTCAGCATTACTTTTTACTTTTATTTACGTCCGCATTTAGGCGGAATGAAACTTCCGGTAATGATCTATACCTTCGTGATCAGCATGATGATGATGATGGCAGCATTCCGGAATCAACGCGTGAATACCCTCAGCTTTAACCTCATTCTTTTTGGCGCCCTGTGTTTTCTCTTATCGGATTCCATTCTTGCCTATAACAAATTTGTGAAGGGTTTCGACTTTGCAGGGGTATTGATCATGGCGACCTATATGGCGGCACAATACCTGATTACGATGGGTGCGGTGGAACGCAAGCTGCTGAAAAACGATTAATGCTTTCCTTTCTCTTTATCCAGCACCGTAAAACTCTGCGTTAGTCTTTCTCCATTTTCATCAACCAGTGTCAGGGTATGTTTTCCTGCCGGAGGACTTACCGCCAACTGGTGATACGTTTTAGTCGTGGCTACATACTCATTGTCAATATGCCAGTAGATCTTTGCATTGCTATTGCGGTGTGTCGCATTTAACACCACCTTTCCTCTGCTTCCATCAAATTCTACCGGAATGTAAACGCTGGCATTGTTCTTTGGATAGATCATTTCCATGACGTAATTGCTGCCAGCATCCGTACAACCCGGTTTAAAAGGAGGCAACATCTTATAATCGCTGTTTTTGATTTTATAATAATACTCCATTGCCGGCGGAAGGACGAACCAGGGCTGATGAACCATCATTGCCGTAGATTCACATTGATCAGTGACCCTGTAACTGGCAGTACGGTCCAGGTGGATGAGCTTATGGTATGGACATAGCCCTGTTTTTTCTCCGGAAGGGGATACCAGTTCTTCTAAGGTTTCCCGGCAATATTCGCCGGCTTTATAGCCGCTCTGTTTACAAACTTTCATTTTGCGGAGCTGATGTTTAGGCGTCTGGAACCATTTGCCGTTTGGCAGCTGACGGAAGATGTCAAAAAGCACCGGAGCGGCAACATCAACACCTGTTAAACCGGGACGGCCTTCGCCATCGGCATTGCCCACCCAGACACAGACCACATATTGTGCCGTCAGTCCAATCGCCCAGGCATCCCGGAAGCCAAAGCTTGTTCCGGTTTTCCAGGCCACCCTTTGTGAAGAGGAGAACTGTTCCCAAAGTCCTTCTTCACCAGGCCTCATGAGCTCTTCCATGGCATTAAATGTATTCCAGATCGAACCGTAGTCAATGGTAGAGGTCAGCTGTGTTTCGTAAGTATCGAAACGCTCATCACGTTTTGCTTTCACATAACCGGGGGCATCATAATCATGAGGATTATATTTTCCTTCGTACTCATTAAAGTGATTCAGTGTCCTTGCCATGCCCATATACGTTTTGGCCAGATCCCACATCGTAACTTCACTACCGCCCAGAATAAGCGACAAACCATAATGATCTGCAGGTTGGTTCAGGGTACTGATGCCCATCTTCTTGAGCTTATCATAAAAACGCTGGTATTTATAACTCTGCAGCATTTTTACTGCCGGAATGTTCAATGAACGGCTTAAGGCGCGGTCTGCGGGAATCGCGCCATCGTAACCCAAATCATAATTCTGAGGGGAATAACCATTGATTTGCGTAGGAACATCAGGAATCAGCGTTCGTGGCAGGATAAAACCATCGTTCAGCATACTGGCATAGAGCAAAGGTTTTAAGGTACTGCCCGGACTTCTGGGCGCTTTAATCATGTCTACATGACTTTCCAGTTCTTTATTTTCCGGTTGATAAATGTTCCCAACATAGCTCAGTACAGTTCCGTTTTTGACATCCAGCACCAATGCCGCGATGTTATTGATGTCGTTAGCCCGATACCGGTTGTTATAGCGTTTCAGTAAGGCATTTAGTTTCAGCTGAAGGTCAAAATCCAGGGTAGACCTCAGACTTGTGGTATTGTTTTTTAAGACCTTTTGTTCTGTTTTAAAGCGGTTGAGCAGGTGAGGGGCATTTTGAGGCAATTGCTGAGGCTTGCCGGGAATGGGTTCCAGCTTGGAAAGATTGGCCGTTTCCTGGTCTATCATTTTTAATCCGGCAATTTTATCCAGCAGGTCGTTTCTCTTTTTGATCAGCTTTGCGGAGTTTTTTCCAGGATGAACCAGGGAGGGACTGTTTGGAAGAACCGCCAGGGTCGCCATTTCTCCCCACGACAAGCTTCCGGCACTTCGGCCGAAGTACCGCCAGGAAGCCGCTTCCAGGCCAACCACATTACTGCCAAAAGGCGCGTTTGCGGCATATAGCTTCAGGATCTCTGTTTTGGAATGGGTCAGTTCCAGCCGAAAAGCAAGGATCACTTCAATCAGTTTCTGCCAAAAGGTGCGGCTTTCTCTTCGCGACAGGCGGATGACCTGCATCGTCAAAGTACTGCCACCACTCACCACACTTTTAGCCTTCAGGTTCTGGCGCATCGCCCTTGCAATCGCCAGAAAATCTATCCCCGGATGGGTAAAGAAACGTTTGTCCTCAAAGGCGACAATACATTGCTGAAACTTCTGCGGAATGGTATCTGCCACAGGAAAACGCCATTGCCCGTCTTTCGCAATCGCGGCGCTCAACAATTCCCCATTGGAAGCTTCTACCACATAAGAGGTAGGATTTAAGAATAATTTTGATGGCAAAAGGAACCAAAACCAGCACAACAATAAGACGCAAATCACATCGCTGAACACCAGTTTTGGTTCGTAACTGAACTTTTTAAACATGCTACTTAATTACCTGCACCCATTTCCCTGCCGTAGTTGCACTAATATTATTGTTATACATCGCTTCACACTGAACCGCTGAAAGGTAATAGCGACCGATATAAGAGGCGTTTAACAGCACTTTATAAATTACGGTCTCATTCTCCCTCAGGTTGAAATAAGTGAACACACGGTCATCTCTGATGTCTCTATACGTATATGGCGAAGAAGCAACAGCACTCTCGCTGTCGTTGATCCTGTTATTGATGATCTCCCAGCCGGAAGGGAAGATCTGCGTCAATGCCATTTGCTCGTAATAACCCATTCTTCCCGGGTTTTTGATCGTCACCTCTGCATAGAAATCCGTTCCTTGTTTTAAGGTAGATGGATCCAATGATTTTCCGTTTAATAATTTATAATCGATGTTCATTTCCAAAGCTTCTGCGTTGTTCGGCAGGAAGTTGTTTTGTCCGGCGGAAGGTTGTCCCTGAAGGATCAGACGTCCAAACAGTACACGGTCGCCGGTATTGCTGATCGATACACTGTTTCCTCCTTTAAAGGTTAAGTCGGTAATGTTCATGAACTGAGTGGAATTGGTGGTTCCGCTTTTTCCATCGATCTTATAATTGTATTTCAGCGTATTTGAAGCCGTATTTGCGCCACAGAACTTGGCAATCGCCAGTAAACTGTAAGCTGTGGTTTGTGTGCTGTACCAATCGTCTCTGCCCAACTTCGCCGCCAGTGGCTGGATCAGCTGTGCTGCTGCCGCTTTACGGCCAAGAAGGGTTAAGGTTTCCAGGATCATCGCCTGATCGCGGACATCAGAACCATAGGTTCCACCCATTTGGTTATAAGGCTTCACTTCTGTGGCCAGTCCTTTGATCAGACCATTTGCCGCATCCGCTTGTCCGGCCAGCTTATAAGCCGCTGCCAGTCGCCATTTCGCGGTTTCCGACAAGTATTGGAAGGCCTTTAATCTGTTCATCGCAGCCATTTCCGGTCTTTTAGCGAGTGCAAGCACATATAGACGGTAAGACTGAGACAGGTCACCACCATAGAAATTGGTGCTGTTTGGTGCCCAGTTTGCCGCTTTACCTTTCAGGTAGCGCAACAATTCATCCAGCATGCCAACCGGAAGGGTATAACCTGCATTTTGTGCTTCTACCAGGAAGTGTCCTGCATAATTACTTCCCCATTCGTCGGAAGTTCCTGCACCTGGCCAGTAGCCTAAACCACCATCTCCGGTCTGGAAGCCACGTAATTTATTGATTCCTGCTTTCAGGTTTCTTTCTGTCGTTACTTTCTGCCGCTCTGTAAGCGGTGTTAACTTATTCAGGAACAACTGAGGGAATACCCCTGAGGTGGTTTGTTCTACGCAACCATGCGGATATTGCATCAGGTAGCTCAACCGCTTTTTAAGGTTGATCGGAGGGATGGTAGAGAGTTCCAGACTTCCGGTATTCGTTCCCGCCATTCCTACAGGTTGGTAAGCGGTACCCCAGTTTTTACCCGGTTCAATCACAATAGGAACCACATTGGTGACATATGGATTAGGATTTCTGATGTCCAGTTCTACGTCGTATGCCGTTTTCTCTGCACCACTCTGTGCCACCAGTTTTACCTTGGCAATACCCGTCATTTCCGGAACTTTGATCTCAAAGTAAGCCATTTGCTCTCCTGGTTGTTTGAAAGTCAGCTGTTGTGTTTTGCTGCCGATCACTTCCAAATTCGCAGATTGCAATTGTAGGGTGACGTTTTTAAGGTTCTTTTCTGTCGCAAATACCGTTGCAGGGAGGGTGAAGCTTTCTCCCGGGCCGATTACCCTTGGTAAGGTAGCCAGTAACATCAGCGGTTTTTTCACCTGCACACTTTTCTCTGCGAAACCATAAGCCCCATCCTGACCGGCCACAACCATCGCCCTTACGGCGCCAATATATTGAGGCAGTTTAAATTTATGGGTGTTGCTTGCACCTTTGGAAAGCGCAAAAGGGCCCAGGTATTTCACTACAGGCACAAACCTGTTTGCTTTTGCCGGACTGAGGTTCTTGTTGATGCTTCCATCACCACCAATGCTCAGGATTCTTTCCAGATTCCCGCCCCAGGCACCAAGCACATAATCAAATAAGTCCCATGTCTTTACGCCTAAACCTTCACGGGCATAAAAGATGCCATGAGGATCAGGGGTTTTAAATCTGGTCAGATCGAGCAAACCTTCATCTACAATGGCAATGGTATAGGTCATCGCTTTTCCATTTTGTTCCGTTACGGTAATGTTGCTTTCCGTTTCCGGTTTCAGCTTATCAGCCATTTTGATCACTGGCTTTAAGATCGTTTCCGGATCCTCAATGAGCAAAGGAATGGCACCATACATCCGGATAGGAAGGTCGTTCAGCGTTTGTGCATGTGGTTGTAATAAGGTTACATTGGCGAACACATTCGGCGCCATGTTCTTTTCGGCTTTAAACTTAAATTGTGTTTGTCCCGCTTTAGTATCCGTCCAGAAAGTCTTTAATACTTTACTTCCGTTTTCAATTGAAATCAATGCCCGTCCATCTTTTCCCGAAGGGATGGTCAACACAATTTCTTCACCTACTTTAAATTTGGTTTTGTTGGCGGTGAAAGAAAGCATGGATGCTTCCGTAGGATTACTGTTTTGTTCGCGTTGTGCCCATCCCGGCCAATCGATATAGACCGATTTACCGGAAACATGGCCTCCATTATGGTCTCTGACCAGGATCATGTAACGACCCCATTCCGGTTCTTCGACCCTCAGGTTCCAGCTCGCTTTACCACCGCTGATCTGAACGGTTTCTTTTTTGATCAGCTTATTATAAGAGTTCTGCGTGAAATTGGCAAAGGAATTCTCATTGTCCTGTTCCCACCACCAACGCCATTGTACTTTATACAATTCTACATCTACAGATTTTGATCCGCCCAGCAGTTTTCCATCTCTGTTGACATTGACAATGTCTATTTTATGGTCCTGACCAGTGAGCAGCATTCCACTCAAACGGTCTCCTTCCGGCGCTTTAATGCCGTAATAGTCCGAATACACATGGTAAGGGATGCTGAAATTGTCGATGCTGAAATTACCACCGGCTTCGAATACTTTAATCGCAAAATTGGCTTTCAACATTCCCGGGGCAGTATTGTTCTCACTTAAATTCGTGCTTACTGCAGCAGTTCCGTTTTCATTTAAGGTTCCTTCGAAAATCGTTTTCACCTGCGACTGGAACGAAACGGTTGGGTTGTCAAAACTATAGTTTTCAAAGCCCTTAAAGGTCGTTTGCATGGTATTCAAGCTCACATCGACTTTCGCTTTCAGGTGCTTGCCCGGTGCCCCAAATAACCAGGTGGCAGTAAGGGAGGCTGCAGCTCCGTTTCCGACACCGAGATAAGGACGGTTGCCATAGTCAAAATTGATCTTTAAACGGTTTGGCATTACCGTTTCAATCTTAATGGTTTTAGAGAAGGTTGCTCCACCAGCTTTCACTTTCGCCAGCCAGTTTCCGGTCGGTGCTGTGCTTTCGGTAGCCGTTCTGAAGGCATAGAATCCATTTAAAGGTTTTCCATTGATTGCTCTCTTAACAAGCTGCCCCTGTGGATTGTAAAACTCGAAAGTAACCGGATAACCACCAGGTAGTTTTTTCAGTTTATCTTCCAGAATGAAAGAAAGGAACACCGAATCTCCGGGACGCCAAACGCCACGTTCTCCGTAGATGAATCCTTTTAAACCGTTTTGCACCACATCTCCACCTACATCAAACCTGCTTAACGGAAGGGAACTTCCATCGTCCAGTTTCAGGTAACCACGCTCATCGCCATTTTTGGCGATCAATAGGAAAGGTTTCTTTTTAAGGTCAAATGAAGCCATTCCATCACCATCCGTTTTTACGGTATGAATCACCTGTTTCTGGTAATCCAGCAATTCTAAGGTAACGCCGCTCAATGTTTTTGCCGTTAACAGATCTGTCGCAATGATCATCATGCTGTTGTCATTGCCTCGTTTGGCAATCAAACCAATATTGGAAGCAATCAGGTTCCTGCTCGCCCAGCGTTCACTGGTATAATAGGAGGGCGTACAAGGATTATCCCGGTCTTCCCAACGGTAATTGTTGGGGTAATTGTTGTTGTAACGGCTCCAGAAATCATCATCTTCATCGATCTTCTCTCCGTAACCACTATATTCACCGTCACCTTCTTCTGAAACATCACCATTTTCTGCATTGGCTTCCACGCATTTAAAGACATTATATTCTCTTCTGAAACCAACAGTGACACGATACATCGCACCAGGTTCTGTCCTTATGATCTTATCCAGATCCAGGGTGAAACGGTTTTTCTTATGCAGATCCAGCGCTTTATCTTCATCCAGCCGGATGGTTTTCTGCACGATAGGTTTCCCTACACGGCGAAGTTCCTGTCCGTCTTTATAATTATTGGTCTGGAAAAACTGGGGGATATTGTCCTCATAGATCTTGATCACCGTCACATCCACTGCTTTTAGGTTGACCGCTTCAAAGGGTAAGACCAGTTTCCCCGAAGTAGGGAGGATGCTTCCGCTTCCGGCAATGGTAACCGAAGGTAGTTTATTCTCAAAAACAATATTCGCTGTTTTCGCAGCGGATAATTTAACACTGTTGATATTTTCAACCCCTTCGTTTGCAGTAAAGGCATAATTTCCTTCCAGTGTTTCTGCCGAATAAACCTTCACCTGACTGGCATCTATGGTAAACCTGAGGTCCGTCAATTGGGCAAGGGAGATGAGTCCGTTCAGGTCCTGGGCAACGTTGACTGGCTCAGAGAACTGAACGAGTGCAAAATCTTCCAGATCCTGTATGGCTTTCATGTTCAGAATTTTGAAGACACCCTGCGCAGGAACTTCCAATACTTCTTCTCCTTTACCCGGTGCATCGATCGGATCACCAGACCAGATGAGCTTTAGCGGGTTGTCGGATTTTGTTTTCTTAATGCTGTCTACGGTAAAAGTAGAAATGTTTTTTGCAGGGTTGTGCTGCCATTTCACCTTTAAGGACTGCGGGAAATCTATTTTTAAGGCTTTTTCAATCTGCTTCGGATCTTCCTGATCGGAGGTCAGTACTTCTCCGCTTAATTTCATATAATCAAGGGAAGTATTGTTCTGAGAGACCAGTCCATTCTGACTCAGGCTTAGTCCCGGATTGATGACCCTGAAGTTGAATTCAAATTCTTCCAGGCCCTTTTCCGTTTCTGTCACCTTGTTCAGGTTGAAGGTCGCTTCGTAATCTTCTCCGGGTTTCAAAGGCTCATCGGGTCTGAATTCCAGCGTTTGGGAATCGATCCAGTAAGTTTTTCCTTTTACAGAAGGGGAGAAGCTGAACAGGTCCCTGGAATCGGCCACGCCGATATCACTCATGGTTTTCACCTGACTGGCCAGATGGAGCCTGACATAACTTTTCTTGGAAACTGTTCCTGAGGTATAGGCTTCTATGTATTTGGAATAAGCCTGATTGTAGTCTTTTGGTCTTTCTTTTTTGAAAAAGAAGAGCGAGGCAAGGCCGATGAGAATGACCGCTACAGAGCCGATAATGATTCCTTTTTTATTCTTTTGAATAAATGGAGATGACGTGAATTTCATACACTTTTATGGTAAAGTTGGAGATGTGCATGAAAATTAGCAAAAAGGATTGGTATCAGAAACTAAACCGAAATTATTTTATCATCACACCCGGCATATTTACCAAAGGAATCCGAATTAAATTATCATCAACGATACTTTCAGGAAGGAAAATGAATTTTTTATCATAGATCACCTCGTCCAGGTAATAGCTTAACCAATATTCATTGGTTAAGCCAAAAACTTCAGGATCTATTGCTTCAACGCCTGCAAATGAACGGGCTTGAAGGTCTCCCAACGAATGTCTGAGTACAGAGGTTTGCACCATTCTGCCATCTTTTTCTCCATAGCCTTTAGAGCTGATCAACACATTTTTCAATGGTTTATCTTTCAGATTAATCAGGTAAACAGTCCAGTTTTTTACTTCCGGACTTTCGCTCTTCAGCACTACTGCAACAGCAATGTCTTCTACTATATTTTCAGGGAGATCTTTCTTCATATCTGCATTAAGCAGGCCAGGCCTACTTTTTCTTGGCTACCGGTTTCTTTTTTGCTGGAGACTTTGCTGCTGCCTTTTTCTTGGCAACTTTAGGTTCAAAAGCATTAGGTACCTGTTCTACAATTAGTTTTTTTACTTCTTCAAGGGAGACGCCCGCAAGGTCTTCAGGAGTATATTTCTCTCCTGTAGCCGGGTTTTTACCCAATTTCAGCATGTCTTTACCGAAACGGATGAAGGGGCCCCATCTGCCGTTTTCAATCGCAATCTTCTCTGCCGTCCATTGCTGAATAAACCTGTTCGCTTCTTTCTCTACCTTTTTACCGATCAGCTCCTCGATGTCTTTCTGCGTCAGGAAGTCAAAGTTATAAGCTTTAGGCACATTGATAAATAAGTCATTCCATTTGATGAAAGGACCGAAGCGGCCTTTACCCTTGGTTACCGGTAAACTCTCATAATGCGCCACCGGTGCATCAGCTGTAATTTTCTCTCCGATAATTTCAATGGCACGGTCCCTGTCTACAGACAGTGGATCTTCGTTTTTAGGAATGGAAATGTAAGCATCTCCCCATTTCACGTATGGACCAAAACGGCCTACACCTACGGAAACTTCTTTACCTTCATAATCTTCCAGCTGGAAAGGAAGCTTGAATTGCTCCAACGCATCCTCAAGTGTTACTGTTCCTACCGATTGAGATTTCGACAAGCTGGCATAACGTGGTTTTTCCTCGTCGTCATTCTGTCCGATCTGCACCAATGGTCCGAATTTACCCACTTTAGCATATACATTCTTTCCGGAAGCAGGATCAATTCCCAATAAACGCTCTCCGTTGGCACGGTCTGCATTTTCAAGGGTAGTTTCTACTTCAAGATGGAATGGAGTGTAGAAGGAGTGGAGCATTTTTGTCCATTCCTGCAATCCCTGGGCGATCTCATCGAATTCCTTTTCTACGTTGGCAGTAAAGTTAAAGTCGACAATCCCTTTGAAATGTTCTACCAGGAAGTCGTTTACCACTTCACCTATATCTGTCGGGAAGAGCTTTGATTTCTCTGCCCCTGTGATTTCTGTTTTAATTTGTTTGGTTACCACTCCATTAGCCAGTACAATTGCACTGAAGGAACGCTGGCGGCCATCACGGTCTTCTTTAACCACGTATCCACGGTTCTGAATCGTAGAGATGGTTGGCGCATAAGTGGAAGGTCGGCCGATGCCCAGTTCTTCCAGTTTCTTGATCATGCTGGCCTCTGTATATCTTGCAGGAGGACGGGAGAAACGTTCTGTGGCATTCATTTCCCTTAACATCAGTTCCTGACCCTTGGCCAATGGAGGAAGCATATTGCTGTCTTCCGAATCCTCCAGGTCTTCCTCATCACTTGATTCCAGATATACCTTTAAGAAACCATCGAATTTGAGAACTTCACCTTCGGCAACCAAATGTTCTTTACGGGTACTGATCGCAATCTGAGCAGTTGTTTTTTCAAACAGGGCTTCGCTCATCTGAGAAGCAATGGCACGCTTCCAGATCAATTCATATAAACGTTGTTCTGAGCTGTCGCCGGGTACGGTATGGTGGTTGAAATAAGTAGGGCGGATGGCTTCGTGAGCTTCCTGTGCACCTGCTGTTTTCGTTTTATACGTTCTGATCTGATGGTATTTATCGCCCCATGCGGATTTGATCTCTGCTGATGCTGCCTGTAATGCAGTTTCAGAAAGGTTTACCGAATCGGTACGCATATACGTGATCCTTCCACTTTCGTACAGGCGTTGTGCGACCTGCATCGTCCTTGACACAGAATATCCCAGTTTACGGGAGGCTTCCTGCTGTAAGGTAGAAGTGGTAAATGGAGGCGCAGGATTTCTTTTCGCAGGTCTGGTTTCCAGACTATCTACGCTAAATCCTGCTTTAATACAATCGTTTAAGAATTTTTCTGCATCAGCTTCCAGCTCAAAGCGCTGAGGCAATTCTGCTTTAACCACTTCTTTCCCTTTTCCGGTGCTGAACTGTGCAGAAACCTTAAATGCTGCTGTGGCATTAAATTTATTGACTTCTCTTTCTCTGTCTACAATCAGACGAACAGCCACCGACTGTACGCGTCCTGCAGATAAAGAAGGTTTTATTTTTTTCCATAAAACAGGGGAAAGCTCAAAACCTACCAGCCTGTCCAGCACACGTCTGGCTTGCTGGGCATTCACAAGGTTATAGTCAATCGTACGTGGAGTTTCTATCGCCTTTAATATGGCAGGCTTAGTGATCTCATGAAAAACAATCCTTTTTGTTTTATTTTCTTTTAACCCTAATGTTTCGTATAAATGCCATGAAATCGCTTCTCCCTCACGGTCCTCATCGGACGCTAGCCATACCATTTCGGCTTCCTTTGCTAATTTCTTAAGCTCTGCAACGATCTGCTTTTTATCAGCAGGAACCTCATAGGTCTGGGCAAAATTATTGGCTACATCAATACCCATATCCCCTTTAACCAAATCCCGGATATGTCCGTAACTTGATTTAACAAGGAAATCTTTTCCTAAATACCCTTCGATGGTTTTAGCTTTTGCAGGTGACTCAACTATTAATAAATTCTTCGCCATTCAGAACGTTTTTCTGCAAATAAAGCTATAAATAAGCCTAATTTCAAAATTCGACATGATTTTTATAGTAAATATATTTGTAAATGTGTCATTTTGCCCATGATAAAGTGGTGACTTATAGCTGATTTAAACAAAAAAGATGGGTTTTGCGGTTTTTTTTGATCTTTTATCAGAGATTGTTCCAGATCTGTTGGAAGGAGGAAGTGTAGCACACCATACTTATATAATATATACAAAGGCCGGATAGGCGCCTGTTTGTCTCCTATTACGCTCTATACACGCTCTTGGGTTGGAAGGTAATTGGAAGGTGTCTCTCATTGCTCCTGGCAAGCTTATGACCGCTTGCAGGAATACTCATTTAATGCCCGTTTTACACCAGTTGCTTACCCGCCTTTAACAGGCTTCCAAGCGGGTGTGCACCGAGTATAGAGCGTGTATAGAGCCTGGTTAGAGCGCGTATAGGTACAAGCGGTTCTGAAGCTGTCTTTTGGAAGTCTCATACAGGTGTTTTTTAGCCGGTCTACGCTAACGATTGCGTAGTTTTTTCCCGCGCATTTGTTTCATTAGCTGTCTAATCTTTGTAGACTTGTATCAGCCCGGAATAGGGCCCTAACCAAATCTTCAAAAGAATTAACCAGGATATGAGCAAAAGTTCCATTTTCCCTGTTTTGTTTACATTGCTCTGCACAGGAGCGTGTTATGCCCAATCAGCACCTAAGCTAAGCGGACAGCCTCTGGTATTACTGGACTCTTATTTTAACAATGAAATTAAAAAAGATCCAAATGGGACCCCACAATCCTGGCATTACAAATGGGAGGAAAACAGCGGTGTAGGCTTTTCCTTATTTGCCGGAGTACTTAAGGATAAAGGTTTTACAACAGAAACATTAAGGGCTGCGCCGACGAAGGCCAATTTAAAACATGCTTCAGTATACATCATTGTTGATCCGGATATTGAAAAGGAAAATCCAACCCCCAGCTTTATAAACGAACAGGACATTTCTGCCATTACTTCATGGCTCAAAGCCGGCGGTGTATTGTTGCTGATGGCAAACGACACCGGAAATGCAGAGTTGGCGCATCTGAACCAGCTCGCCAAACACTTTGGGATTCAGTTCAATCTGAACAGTAAGGGGAGGGTGACCAAAAACGAATTTGAAATGGGAAGAGTGGACATTTCCCCTGAAAATCAGTTTTTTAAAACAGCCAGGCAATTGTTCATCAAGGAATACAGCACGTTAACGTTGACTGACGCTGCAAAATCCGTTCTGAAGGACAAGGACGGGGATCAGGTCATCGCCATTGCGAAATACGGTAAAGGAGCGGTTTTTGCCATCGGCGATCCATGGCTTTACAATGAATATGTAGACGGAAAGAAACTTCCCCTTGCCTTCGACAATTTAAATGCAGCCCGGGATCTGGCCGACTGGATCAAAAGCTGCCTATAACGATTGCGCAAATAATTCCGGATGAAGCCTGTTAATCCTTATAATAATTATGTAGAATTGTTTTTGAGGTATAACATTTTGCCGCTTTATCTATAAAAATTAATACATTTAAAAATATTATTGTGAAGAACTTTTTAGACGACAATTTCTTATTACAGACCAAAACAGCGCAAACGCTATATCATAATTTTGCAAAACAGATGCCGGTTATTGATTACCATAATCATTTAATGCCGGATCAAATTGCAAACGATTTCAGGTTTGAAAATATTACCCAGGTTTGGCTCTATGGCGATCATTATAAATGGCGTGCAATGCGTGCCAACGGTATTGATGAACATTACATTACCGGTAACGCTACTGATCTGGAGAAATTTAAAAAGTGGGCCGAAACCGTGCCCTATACTTTAAGAAACCCTTTATACCACTGGACACACCTGGAACTACAACGTTACTTTGATGTACATGAGGTGCTTTCTCCGGCAAATGCAGAGCGGATTTATGAAGAATGTACCGCTAAACTACAGACACCGGAATATTCCGTGCAAAACCTGTTGCGGAAAATGAAGGTGAAAACCTTATGTACCACCGATGATCCTTTGGATTCCCTGGAGCACCACCAAAAAATAAAGAACGATGGACTGGACATCAAAGTGCTTCCGGCATTCCGTCCGGATAAAGCGATGAATCCAGATGACCAGCAGGCGCTGAATAAATATATCGATCAGCTTTCGGCTTTAACAGGCCGGGAATTAAATGATCTGGATGCCTACCTGTCTGCGCTTAAATCAAGACATGATTACTTTGCGGAAAATGGTTGCTCTGTTTCTGACCATGGCCTGGAACAGATCTATGCCGATGATTATACCGAAGAGGACATAAAAGACATTTATGGAAAGATCAGAAATGAAATTCCTTTGACGATCGAAGAAAGAACTCAGTTTAAATCGGCTTTACTGTTTCAATTTGCCTTATGGGACCATGAAAAAGGATGGGTACAACAATACCATTTGGGCGCCTTAAGAAACAACAATGACCGGTTATTGACGCAGTTGGGTCCGGATACCGGATTTGATTCGATCGGTGATTTGCCACAGGGAAAGGCACTGTCTAAGTTCTTAAACAAACTGGATGCTCAAAATTGCCTGACAAAGACCATTCTGTATAACTTAAATCCAGCCGACAATGAGTTGATGGCTACGATGATTGGCAATTACAATGATGGGACAGTTGCCGGAAAGGTTCAATGGGGTTCGGCATGGTGGTTCCTGGATCAGAAAGAAGGGATGATCAAGCAGATCAATACCTTGTCAAATATGGGTTTACTGAGTCGTTTTGTAGGGATGCTTACCGACAGCAGGAGCTTTTTATCTTATCCCCGTCATGAGTACTTCAGAAGGATTTTATGCAACCTTTTTGGGGATGATGTGGAAAACGGGGAGTTGCCTGATGATCAGGAATGGCTTGGAAAAGTGATTCAGGACATCTGCTATAACAATGCAAAAGAATATTTTAATTTTTAATGATATATGGGCAAGGTTTTAAACTTTGGTGAACTGTTATTGAGGATTTCCCCGGATGTAGAGGGAGCCTGGCTGAAAGAAAATAACCTTCCTTTTTACGTGGGAGGGGCAGAAGCCAACGTCGCGGCTGCTTTGGCACTTTGGGGTGTTCCTTCGGCTTACCTTTCTGCGGTACCGGATAATTTTTTGAGCAGACAGGTGGTTGCTCATCTGGATCAGCTGAATATAGACACGAGTCCGATGCAATACCTGGGAGAACGGATTGGTTTATATTACCTGGCTAACGGGAAAGACCTCAAGAACTCGGGTGTAATTTACGACCGTAATTATTCTTCTTTCTCTACCCTAAAAACAGGGATAATTGATTGGGATGCCGTTTTCGAAGGAATTAGCTGGTTTCATTTCAGCGCGATTTGTCCGGCATTAAACGCAGATGTTGCAGCGGTATGTGAAGAAGCGTTAAAGGCGGCTTCCGAAAGGAATATCCGCATTTCACTGGACCTGAATTTCAGAAGTAAATTATGGAAATACGGAAAAGATCCGATAGATGTCATGCCGCTTTTGGCCCCGTATTGCGACCTCATCATGGGAAACATCTGGGCCGCTGAAAACATGCTGGGCATTCCTGTACCTGCGGGCCTGGTCGAAGCAGACCTGAAAGCACATTATTTGGAACAGGCAACAATAAGCTCCAAAGCGATTATCGCTGCATTTCCTAAATGTACTGCAGTAGCCAATACCTTCAGGTTTGACTTTAAAACCGGTGTTAAATATTACAGCACTTTGTTTACGGAAAATGAGTTGTTTGTTTCCAAAGAGTACCGCGCGGAAAAGATCGGCGGAAAAATAGGAAGCGGTGATTGTTATATGGCAGGCTTGATTTATGGTTTTTACCATCAGCTGCCTCCTGCAGAAATTCTTGGATTTGCTACCCGCGCGGCCTTCGCCAAGCTTTTTACGACCACTGATTTCAATACCACAAAAATCGAAGACATTCAGCTGGTGGTTCAACCTTATGAAACCAGCTTTTAAACAGAAAAATAAATAAGACGTACGGTAAAAAAATATAGAAATGAAAACAAAAGAAAGTTCTTTAAAAGCCATCACAGATCAGGGAATCCTTCCATTATTTTATTTTGAAGATGCTCAGGTGAGTCTGGATATTATCAGGACATTATATAAAGCGGGAATCAGAGTGTTGGAATATACCAATCGTGGTCCTGCAGCTCTGGCGAATTTCAGTATGCTGATAGAGACACTTAAAACGGAAATGCAAGACCTTTACCTGGGAATAGGCACGATAAAAACAGTTAAAGAAGCAGAAGATTTTATCGCCGTTGGCGCCCATTTTATCGTTTGCCCAATCGTAAATCCTGAAGTAGGCGAACTGGTTCATTCCAAAGGTTTACTCTGGATTCCGGGATGTTTTACGCCTACAGAGATCAATACTGCCCATCAGCTCAAAGCCGGATTGATCAAATTGTTTCCTGCAAACATTCTTGGCCCATCTTATATGTCGGCGATTAAAGATCTTTTTCCAGGTCAGTTGTTCATCCCGACAGGTGGAGTGGAGATTGAGCAGCGCAACATCAGCGACTGGTTTAAATCGGGCGTTTGTGCAGTTGGCATGGGCAGCAAGCTGATCAGTAAAGAAATATTAGAAAACAAAAATTATAACGAATTAGACACCTTAACCAGAAAGACAATTGATCTGGTAAAATCGGGCAGATAATGCCCAACCAATTGACCTAACCAACCAAAGCCAAATATAATGAAAGAGACTAAAATGGGTAATTACAGATGGACAATCTGTGCATTATTGTTTTTTGCAACGACAGTCAATTACCTTGACCGTCAGGTGTTGAGCCTCCTGCATCCCATGCTGGAGAAAGAATTTAACTGGACCAATAGTGACTATGCCAATATCACAGCGGCATTTCAATTTGTATATGCCATCTCCATGCTCTTTGCAGGAAGGTTTGTAGACCGTTTGGGAACGAAATGGGGATACATCATTGCGCTGATCATCTGGTCTATAGGCGCCATCATGCATGCGGTTGCGGTACCTATCGGCGTAAGTGCAGCAGCACTGATCAGTTGGGTCGGATTAGGAATGGTACCGGTTTCCGTAATCGGCTTTATCCTGGCAAGAGCCGTCCTGGCTTTTGGTGAATCGGCAAATTTTCCGGCAGCCATTAAGGCGACTGCAGAATATTTCCCAAAGAAAGAACGTTCTTTTGCTACCGGAATCTTTAACTCCGGAGCCAATGTTGGCGCCATTTTAGCACCGCTAACAGTGCCATGGATCGCAAAAGTCTGGGGATGGGAATCTGCGTTTATCATTGTAGGTGCAGTTGGCTTTATCTGGCTGGGCTTCTGGTATGTTTTTTATGATAAACCAGAAAAACAAAAACGCATGAACGCAGCTGAACTGGCTTATATCAATAGCGATCAGCAGGAGGAAGCGCCGGTAGCGGAAGTCGCCCCAACTGAAAAGGTAGCCTGGTTTAAATTATTAGGATACAAACAAACCTGGGCATTTGCCTTCGGTAAGTTCATGACCGATGGAGTTTGGTGGTTCTTCCTGTTCTGGCTGCCTTCTTACCTTAAAGTACAGTACAGCTTAACGGGAACAGACATCATGATGCCTTTAACGGTATTGTATAGCATGACGATGATTGGAAGTATTGGCGGGGGATGGTTCCCGATGTACTTCATTAAAAAGGGATATTCGCCTTATGACGGACGCATGCGTGCCATGTTTGTCATTGCCTTATTTCCATTATTGGTATTGGCGGCACAGCCTCTGGGGCACATTAGCTTCTGGATCCCTGTGGTCCTGATTGGAATTGGTGCTTCTGCACACCAGGCATGGTCAGCAAATATTTTCACCACTGTTTCCGATATGTTTCCTAAAAAAAGCATCGCTTCGGTAATCGGAATTGGTGGTATGGCCGGCGGTATGGGCGGCGTGGTGATGTCGAAATTAGGCGGCGCCCTGTTTGACCATTACAAGCTGTTAGGACATACACAGACAGGCTATACCATTATGTTTGCGATTTGTGCGGTGGCTTATTTACTGGCCTGGGTAGTGATGAAATCACTGGTTCCAAAATACACACCGATCACTGATTTATAAATCTGTAAGATTAACCTAACCGACCATATGACTATGAATTTTAATGAACAGCTCCAGGCCATCTTTGTGGAAGCACATCAGGTTCCGGAGGAATTTAAATTAGAAGAGGAGGTTCACCAGCGGGAATACCTGAGCAATGGTGAACTACGTGCATGGGATGGAGAAGTACATGAAGTGTTGTCGCCAATCTGTCTGAAAACCCCGGAAGGGCTGAAGCGCAAAGTGATTGGGACTTATCCTTTATGTAGTGAAAAGGAAGCGGCCGAAGCATTGGATGCCGCTGTGACTGCTTACAACAATGGAAGAGGCGAATGGCCAACCATGAGTGTCGGCGACAGAATCAGCTGTGTAGAGAAATTTACCGGCCGGATTATAGAGAAGAAAGCAATCGTCGTGAAACTACTGATGTGGGAGATTGGTAAATCTTATGCAGATTCTGTCAAAGAGTTTGACCGGACCGTAGAATACATTCATGCGACGATAGATGCCTTGAAAGACCTGGACCGCCAGTCTTCCAGGTTCAGTATTGAGCAGGGAATCGTGGCGCAGATCAGACGTTCCCCTTTGGGCGTTGTATTGTGTATGGGGCCTTTCAATTACCCGTTGAATGAAACCTTTACGACCCTGATTCCGGCATTGATCATGGGGAATACCTTGCTGTTTAAACCGCCTAAACACGGAACTTTATTACATTATCCTTTGTTGGAAGCCTTTCGGGATTGTTTTCCAAAAGGCGTGGTCAATACGATCTATGGACGGGGGAATAAAATCATTCCTGACCTGATGAAATCTGGTCAGATCAATGTGTTGACTTTAATTGGTTCCAGTAAGGTCGCAAATGAACTGAAAAAATTACATCCAAAAGTAAACCGTCTGAGGGCTATCCTCGGCCTGGATGCCAAGAATGCAGCGATCATTACAGCCAAAGCAGATGTTCAGCTGGCGGTTCAGGAAACCGTGCTGGGCGCTTTGTCCTTTAATGGGCAACGTTGTACAGCATTAAAGATTATTTTTATTCACCGGACACTGGCGGATGTCTTTCTAAAGGAGCTGACGAAGGCAGTCGGGCAACTGAAATTTGGAATGCCCTGGGAAAACGGCGTTTCTTTAACCCCTCTGCCAGAACCACATAAGCCTGCCTATTTGCAGGAATGTATCGCTGATGCCGTCGCAAATGGTGCAACGGTGATCAATGAACATGGGGGAGCAGTGAATGAATCTTTTGTATATCCGGCAATTGTATATCCGGTAAACAAAGAAATGAAGCTGTATACCGAGGAGCAGTTTGGTCCGGTAATTCCGGTGGTTCCTTTCGATGATCTGGAAGAAACGATCGACTACCTGATCGAATCTACTCATGGTCAGCAGGTCAGCATTTTTAGCAATGACGAAGAAGAGATTGCGGCATTAATTGATCCATTAGTGAATCAGGTGAGCCGTGTAAATATCAATTGTCAATGTCAGCGTGGCCCGGATGTGTTTCCGTTCACGGGAAGAAAAGACAGTGCCGAAGGCACTTTATCAGTGGTTGATGCTTTGCGCTCCTTCTCGATCCGTTCCCTGGTGGCAACGAAATTGAATGAAAACAACAAACACCTGATCAATGAAATTGTGGAAGGTAACAGTTCCAATTTCTTAAGTACCAGGTATCTGTTTTAATATCATCAGTATTTGCAGGAATCAGCTGTTTTATTCCAGTCTGATTCCTGCATCTTTATAAGCTTTCAGGCTTTCATGCTCCGGATCAATATCGGTGATAATGGTATCAATATCACTCATACTGGTGATGTAATAGGGTTCAGTGGTACCTAGTTTTTCTACCGTCGCAAGTGCGATAATCTGTTTAGATGTCTCTACCATTGCTTTTTTTACCTGGCAATCTTCGTAACTGATTCCGGTAACACCGGAGATCAGGTCAATACTACAAATGCCTAAAAAACAAAGGTCCGGGCGGATGCCTCTGATCGTCTGGATCACTTCAAAACCAGAAGTAGAGAAGGAAGATTTGTTTAATCTTCCGCCAAGGAAAATCACTTCTATGCAGGGATGGTCTTCCAGAACCGAAGCAACAGGAAAGCTATTGGTAATTACGGTAATTTGCAGATCGAGCGGCAGGAGTGTGGCAATTGCAAGCACAGAGGTCCCGGAATCGAACAGGACAACCTGCCCGTTTTTGATCAGCTTGACTGCCTTTTCTGCAATGATGCCTTTATGGCTCACATCATAATGTTCACGTTCACGAAAATGTCGTGGGATCGGAGAGCGGGAAATTGCACCACCACGAACGGCTTTAAGCAAACCCTGGTCTGATAGCTCCTTAATGTCACGTCTAACAGTGTCTTCAGAAACACCCAATAGCGTACTTAAATCACCCAATAGAACTTTTCGCTCTTTGCGGATATGTTCTATGATCAGTTGTAATCGTTCTTCCTTTATCATATTGTTGCAAATATAAGGATTTAAATTGCGTAATATATTGCAATATGTTGCAAATTATTGCTATATTTGTTGCAATATATTACGAAAAACACATGGATAAGATAAAAAAGACGATTGGAATTGACATGGATGGGGTTCTTGCAGACATAGAACAACAATTCATGGACTGGTACGAAAATGAATTTGGCGTCAGGGTGCCAAGGGAAGAAAGACTTGGTGTTTTAGAACCTGAAGGTTTTCCCGATAAAACAGCCATTAAAAGATATGTATATACGCCTGGTTTCTTCAGGACGATTCCCGTAATGGAAGGCGCAGTGGCAGCGGTGATCAGGTTAATGGAAGATTATGAGGTATACATCGTATCTGCAGCAATGGAATTTCCGCAATGTTTATTCGAAAAACACCAATGGCTGGCAGAACATTTTCCATTCATCAGCTGGACGAATATCATTTTCTGCGGTGACAAGAGCATCATCGATACCGACTACCTGATTGATGATCATTGTAAAAATCTGGACTTCTGCAAAGGGAAAGCAATTATGTTTGATGCTTCACATAATGTGAACCAACATCACCATGTTCGGGTTAAAAGCTGGAACGAAGTACTGACTTTACTGGAAAAAGAAAACTTAATCGACGCTTAAAGTTAAAAGAAGCTTTATTTTCTCTTCTATTTTACTATCTTCTGCCTTTATATATAGTAAATCCCCTTTAGTAATGATAGAAGAAATCAGACAAGCCTACCCAAAGGCCTATGTGGCCATCAATGAAGCAACCATAGATTCGGAATTTTCCATGGCCTCTGAGGTGCTGACTTGCTCCCTGCTTAAAACACTGGCTGGTTCAAAACCAGGCGGTGATTTTCTGGAATTGGGTACTGGAACAGGATTATCTACCTCCTGGATCCTGGATGGGATGGATGAGTCTTCTTCCTTAATTTCTATTGACAATGACGAGCGGTTTTTAGCGATTGCCAGAGATTTTTTAGGTACCGACCAGCGGTTAAAACTGGAATGTACGGATGGAGGAGACTGGCTGGAAAAAAACAGCGATAAGAAATTCGATTATATTTTTGCCGATACCTGGCATGGAAAATACCTGATGCTCGACGAAGCGATCCACATGCTCAAACCGGGTGCATTCTACATTATTGACGATATGTTGCCGCAGGACAATTGGCCGGAGGGGCATGCCGGGAAAGCAACAAAACTTCTGGAAACATTGGAAAAAAGAGAAGACCTGCTGATTACCAAGCAATGCTGGGCAACCGGACTGGTCATTGCAACAAAAAGAAACAGATCCTCAGGTTAAATTCTTTTTCTCCTTACCTTTAGCATTTGGAACTGCCGCAGGAAATGGATGTTAGAAAAGAGTACATTTTAAGAGATTTTGATTTTTCAGAACTAACCACCTTATTTATATTAAAACAGGTCAATGAGCAACCGGATACCGGGGCAAGGGGGTATTATGACCTGCTTCCCGAGGATATCCGAATTGATGCTGTTTTTTTTAGTCATCCTGGCAGCAGCATTCCTTTTCCGGGAGTTGGCGTTACTCAAAGCGGAAACGTAACGATCCTGACCTGCAATTGCACAGATACCAGCAGTAAATTATGTGCGCACCAGGCGCAGGCATTGCATAACCTGATGGAACGTCCGGCGATCCGTCTTTTCTTTGATGCAAAATTGCGCGGGGAAAGGATGAAGCTGCAGGCCAAAGATTATGGCCTGGAAAAGGAAGAAAATCTTGCCGACTTTTTTGAACTGGAATACGATAACGGGAACACCAAAATTAAGACGGTCAGAAAGGAGCTTTTTCCATTAAACGGGCAAATCAAGCAGGAACTTAGAAATACCCTGCTGCCAAAACAAGGTTTGCAATTGCCGGTTTCCATGGCAGCTAAAGCCAATCATAAAATGGGACTGGTGTTTGGGCAACACCGCTTTTACAGTCACCTTACACTCGAGCTGATTGAAGCACAAACCACGCTTGAGGGCAAGTTTAAAAACCCAATAAATACCATAAACCCCTCAGACCTGCTCTGGAAAACGGAAAGTAAAGAGGAGCTGAAATTCTATAGCGGGGTATTGAAGTTTCAAAACAACTACAATTCAGAACGTACGAGTTCAGATCTGGATGCTTTAAAAGCGCTGGCAAAGAACCCCTTAAAGCTGAATGTCTTTCTTCATGATGCCAAAGTATCCAGCAACCTCACTGCAAGCTCCATTGTACCCATACAACTAAAAAGCGGAACCGCAGACATGAGTTTACATGTCAGTCAGCGGCAGGAATTTTATGAAGTGTCTGGAAAACTGACACTGGATGGTATGGATTACGCACTGGATCAGATTCAGTTGAAGTATCATTATTTTATTCAAATGAACCGCGACCTTCATTTGATTGACAATCCTGATTTTTTAAGGGTGATTGACTTCTTCAAGCAGCACCATGACCGGATGCTGATTCACCATTCTAAATTTGAAGCTTTTCAGGAAGACATTCTCTCCAAGCTCGAAAACAGGGTTAAAGTGACCTATGACTACCTGAAAGCTGCAACGAAAAAGCAGATCGAAGAAAAAGGTTTTGACCTGGAGAATGAGCAGCTCATTTACCTTTCTGAATCTGAAGATTTTGTCTTGCTGACTCCCGTGATGCGATATGGAGACCTGGAGATACCCATCTTATCCAGGAAACAAATCCGTTCAAGAGACCGGAATGGCAATCTGTTTACCTTATCCAGGGATGCAGCAGCAGAGCTTCAGTTTACCTCCGATATGGTCAGACAACATCCATATTTTGAGGAGCAGCTGGAAAGTAACGATTGCTTTTACCTGCACAAGACCCGGCTTTTAGAAAATAACTGGTTTCTCCATGCCTTTGAAGAGTGGCGGAACAAGGGCATTACGATTTTGGGTTTCAATCAGTTAAAGAACAATAACCTGAACCAGCATAAGGCCAATATTTCCATCAATGTGATGAGTGGAATTGATTGGTTTAAAACGGCGGTAAAGCTTAAATATGGGAACCAGGTCGTTTCATTAAGGCACCTGCACCAATCTATCCGCAACAAAAACAAATTTGTAAAGCTGGATGATGGCACCATGGGAATTCTTCCGGATGAGTGGATCGCGAAGTTTACCAAATATTTCAATGCGGGAGAAGTGGTAGAGGAATACATCCAAACGCCTAAAATCAGTTTTACGGCCATTGAAGAGATGTACGAAGACCAGCTTCTGGATGAATCGGTGAAAGATCAGCTCGCCATTTATAAAAAGAAGCTATCTGGCTCAGATACCATTACAGAAGTTGCCATACCTGAAGGACTGAACGCCACATTAAGGGAATATCAGAAACAAGGCTTAAACTGGCTGAACTTCCTCGATGAATTTAATTTTGGCGCCTGCCTGGCAGATGATATGGGCTTAGGGAAGACCATACAGATCATCGCCTTCATTCTGTCGCAAAGAGCAAAAATAGGACATAACACCAATCTGATTGTCGTTCCTGCATCGCTGATTTTTAACTGGCAACAGGAAATCGCCAAATTTGCCCCTTCCATAAAAATGCTGACCATTTATGGAACGGACCGGATTAAACACCACCGTGATTTTGATCAGTATGAAGTCCTGATTACTTCTTATGGCACCTTGCTTACGGATGCCAGGTTCCTGAAAGAATATCGATTTAACTATATCTTTCTCGATGAATCGCAAACCATTAAGAATCCGGAATCTCAGCGGTATAAATCCGTTCGCCTGTTGCAATCCAGGAACAAGGTGGTGCTGACGGGAACGCCGATAGAAAACAACACCTTCGATCTTTACGGACAACTGTCTTTTGCCTGTCCCGGTTTACTGGGCAGCAAGCAGTATTTCAGAGAGATTTATTCTACGCCGATCGACCAGTTTAAGGACCGTAGGGCCGCTACGCAATTGCAAAACCGGATCAATCCATTCCTTTTACGGCGTACAAAAGAACAGGTGGCCAAAGAGCTGCCTGATAAAACAGAAATGGTCATTTATTGTGAAATGGAAGCGGATCAACGCAAAGTTTACGATGGTTACGAAAAGGAAATCCGGGATTACCTGACCAACCAAACGGATGCAGAGGTGGCCAGCAATACCATGAACGTCTTAAAAGGCATCACCAAGCTAAGGCAGATTTGTAATTCTCCGGCATTATTGAGCGAGGATGAATTCTATGGCAGTTCTTCTGCGAAGATGGAGGTATTACTGGAACAGATAGAGAATAAGTCTAAGCAACACAAGATCCTCGTTTTCTCTCAGTTCGTTGGCATGCTGGAACTGATAAAAAAGGAATTACAGGAGAAAGGAATTTCCTTTGCTTACCTGACCGGACAAACAAAAAACCGGGAAGCGGTAGTTGCTTCTTTTCAGGACAATCCGGACATCCGGGTGTTCCTGATCAGTCTGAAAGCAGGAGGGGTAGGATTAAACCTCACACAGGCAGATTACGTATACCTGGTTGATCCCTGGTGGAATCCTGCGGTAGAGAACCAGGCCATTGACCGTACATACCGCATTGGGCAACAGAAAAATGTGATTGCGGTCCGCCTGATTTGTCCGGATACGATTGAAGAAAAAATCAGGAAACTGCAAGCCTCGAAAAAGGACCTCGTCAGGGACCTGATCAAGACAGATGCTTCCATTTATAAGTCCTTAACTAAAAAAGAACTGCTCGCATTGTTCAGTTAATAAGACATAAATATTACATTAATTTAAGGTAAATTTTATGTATATTTAATGTTAAGCGAAGCAATTCTTATGGACCGTCTTTTTAAAATTTTCGGGACGCTATTTCTGACGCTTACTTTGACAACCGCCTATGGTCAGGGTAAGCAATGGATCGCTTTTGAATTTTATCAGGGAACGTTTAACACAGAGATTGATACTTCTGTGATGGTTCCTGCTCCGGAGCTTTCCGAACAATCAATCAAATCAGCTTACCAACGTTTAAATTCCGGAGATTACCAGCCGATCATAGATTCCCTGCTGGCTTACCGCAAAAGATATGAACTGAACGACTGGCTGTATTATCAACTGATTCGCAAAACAGCGCAGCAAATTAGTCCTAAGGGAGACAATTACAGCCGTTATACCTTATATAAATGGTTCTTTTTGGCAAAGTCAGGTTATGATGCCAGACTGGCCATCAGTAAAGACCGGATCATTTTCTACATTTTCAATGATGAAGACATTTCGGATATTCCATTCTTTATGGTGGATCACAAGAAATTCATGTGCCTCAATTACCATGATTATCCTAAGGCAGACCTGAATCAGGACCCGCCGATCCCGGTAACGATTGCTGTTGCAGGAGCCACAAAATCCTTTTCTTATAAGGTGACTAAACTGCCTGATTTTAAACCGGACAATTACATTGAAAAGAAACTGGAATTTGTGTATAAACATAAAGCTTATCATTTTAACATCAAGCTGAGTAAGGATGTAGAAGCCATCTTTGCCAATTATCCCGGGGTAGATTTTGAAAGTTATTTTAACATTCCACTGAGTAAAGAAACCTATGGATCACTGATTCCTTTACTTAAAAAAAATGTGGCAGGAATGAATCAGAAAAAAGGGGTGGACTATTTAATGCGCTTCACCCGTTATGCTTTTTTATATGAGGATGATCAGGCCAATTATGGCGGAGAGAAGCGGCTTTCTCCTGAAGAGACCTTATTTGCCAGTCATAGTGACTGTGACGATCGGGTAGCATTGTTCTTTTACCTGGTCAAAGAGATCTATAATCTGCCCATGATTGCGATGTTATATCCTACGCACATCACCATGGGTGTTCAGTTTGATAAGCCAATCGGCGATGCCATCGTTTACAAAGGGAAATTGTATTCGGTTTGCGAACCTACACCACAAAAGGAGGACTTACCTATAGGTGTAATCTCTGCAAAATTAAGAAATACCCCTTATCAAATCGTATATCAATACGACCCCAATCATTAATCGCTATATTTAACTGCCTTAATTTAAGAGGGGTTAATCCTGTATATGACCAAGAGACTGTTGTTGTTTTTTTTCGTATTGCTATGTTTTATAAATGAGATTGATGGACAGGTTTCTCCCTTGGACAACCGTCATTATATTTCCTCCAGAAAAGGACTACCGAACGCTTTTCGGGTTTTTAACCATCAAAAAACAGCTACTGTAGCTTTCCTTGGCGGATCGATCACCAATGCGCCCGGCTGGCGGGACTCTGTTTGTATCACCCTGCAACGCCGTTTCCCCAATACTTCATTTCACTTTATTGCGGCCGGCATTCCTTCACTGGGTAGCTTACCACATGCATTTCGCCTGCAAAGAGATGTTTTGGATTCCGGAAAAGTAGATTTGTTGTTTCTGGAAGCTGCGGTAAATGACGAGGTAAATGGTACAGATAGCCTGACGCAATTGCGCGCGCTGGAGGGGATGGTCCGACATGCAAAACGGGATCAACCCAATATGGACATTGTGCTGATGTCTTTCGCCGATCCGGATAAAACGAAGGCGTATAATGAAGGGAAAATACCGGTTTCGATTGTCAACCATGAACTCATAGCTGCCCATTATGGATTGCCATCTATTAACCTCGCAAAGGAGGTCAGGGACAGGATGGAAAATAAGGAATTCAATTGGGACAAAGATTTCAAAGACCTGCATCCTTCTCCATTCGGACAGGGAGTTTATGCGAAAACCATCAGGACCTTGTTGGCTGTCAATTTTGAGGATGCAGCATTAACCGGCGATAAAAAGATGGGGCTTCGCCAATTGCCTGAGCCTCTGATCAAAGGCAATTTTGAACGTGGACATTATCAGAAAATCACAACAGCTAACTACTCAGATGGATGGCAGCTAATAGAAGACTGGCGTCCTGCGGATGGACTGGGAACACGCAAGGGCTTTGTTCATGTTCCGATGCTGGTAGCTACGCGTCCGGCAGCGACATTAACACTGAACTTTAAAGGTACTGCGGTAGGTATGTCTGTCGTGTCTGGTGCAGATGCCGGAACGGTGGTTTATTCAATAGACAACGGCCCGGAAAGGGAACTGGATTTATATACCAAATGGAGCAAGTCGCTGCATTTACCCTGGTATGTGCTGTTCGGTGCTGACCTGAAAGCAGGGAGTCATACTTTAAAGCTTCGGATCAGTGATCATAAAAATGAAAAAAGTACCGGAAATGCTTGTCGCATTGCTCATTTTCTAATCAACTAACCAGTGAATTTCTCTATATTAGCCGCCTTAAGGCCATAAATTGAAATTAAATTGAGTATTACTGGGAGGATTTTCTTATTTCTTATTGTCTTATTGTGTTCCGGGCTCAAACTAAACGCCCAGCTGAAGCGCCTTGTGAAGGGGAGTGTAACGGATAGTACCAGGCAGGCTATTCCAGGCGCCAATATCCGGATGATTGCTGGCAAAGACACCCTGAGTACCAACACGGATAAAGATGGACAATTTTCCTTTGATCAGTTTCAGTCGCCGGATTTTTCCCTGCTTGTCAGAAGTATTGGTTATCGCCCTGCGTCAAGTACCCATACCTTTAAATCCGGAGAAAACACCCTTCAGCTGAAACCGATCCTGTTGCGACCAGATACCCAAATGTTGAAAGAAGTAGTGATAGAAGGGAAGATTGTGGCCATGAAAGTGAAAAAAGATACCCTGGAATACAATACTGCAGCCTATAAGGTTCGCGATGGAGACCATGTGGATCAATTGCTGAAACAATTGCCGGGGATGGAAGTGGACGAGAAAGGAAAGGTGACTTCCATGGGGAAAGAAATGACTAAAATCAGGGTCAATGGAAAGGATTTTTTTACCGGTAATGTAAAGGAATTCATCAAGCAGCTGCCTGCAGAAATGTTCTCTCATATACAGGTGGTTGACGACTATGGAGAGGAAGCTAAGCTCACCGGGATAAAGATGGGAGCACCAAAAAAGATCCTCAATCTGGTTACTAAACCCGGAAGAAACAGGGGGACTTTTGGCAATGCCGGAATAGATGGTGGGACAAATAACCGATATGGCTTTCAGACCTCAGGGAATATCTGGAAGGACGACAAACAAATCGGGGTAAGTGCCAACCTGAACAATGCCAATAACAGCGCAGGATCCACCCGTGGACTTTATACTTCGGGAAACTACCGGAATCACCTTAGCAAAAGAACGGTTGGATCTGCCAACTATGCGTTTAACAACAACCTCAATGAAAACAATCAATTCAATTATATAGAACGCGTTAATCCGCTGGGAACCTTATATACTACGAACGAGAACGCGTCGGAGTCGAAGTCTGACGGACATAATTTTGACCTGAATCTGCAGGGGAACTATGATAAAGAATACCTCACTGCCTCTTTAAACGGTAGTTTTTCTAACGGGCGATCGAACAGCAGTTCCGAAAATGTTCAGAAAGGGGCCATCCGGCAGGACCTGTATAACAGCAGCAATTCGAATCAATACAACCCCAATCTGAACGCTAACTTTGGCTGGGGGAAAAGCTTTGAGAAAAAAGGAAGGACGATGTATGTGAACCTGTCAGGTGTTTTGGGAAGCTCAAAAAGCGACCAGGATATGATGAATAAAATAGGCTATTATGATCAGAAAACAGGCGCTTTTATAAAGGATAGTTTATTGAACCGTCTGGTGGACAACAAGAGTTCCAATGATCAGTTTACCGCGAGTGTCAGCTATAGCGAACCGCTCAGTCGCCCGGATGATACGGTAAGCACAAAGAATATCGACTTTAACTACGTTTTCTCTTTATCCGCGACCAATAATAGTCTACAGACCCGGGTGAGGGCTCCGAATGGGCAGATCAGTTTTGTAGATTCCTTAAGTAACGTTTACCATTCCACATTCCTCAATAATAATTTTCGGGTCAGCTATAGGTATGGTTCAAAACGTTTGAATTATACTGCCGGAATTTCTTTGCAGCCCAGTTCTTTAAAGGGAAGCTATGAAGGCCGTACCGACCGGATCCGGCAGAATACGGTCAATTTCTCACCCTCAGGGAACTTCAATTTTGTGATTTCGCCCTCACAGGCCCTCAGTGGAAACTATAACGGTTCTAGTAATGCGCCTGATTTTCAGCAATTACAACCGGTAGCGGATACCAGAGACCTCCAGAATGTGATTATTGGAAATCCGGAGCTGAAGACTTCCTTTAACCACAATGCAAATGTAGATTACCGTCTTTTTGATCCCGCGGGTGGGCTTTCCTTCCAGATCGGACTAAACACCGGCCTGATTCAAAATCAGGTGGTCGCGAATGTGGTTCTGGTAGTAGATAGCTTGAACAGCCTGAAGCAGGAAACACGGTACGTGAATGCAAATGGAAATTATAACATCGGCACTTCCTATACCTTATCCTATCCTTTTTCAAGAAGAAGGTTTGCTTTCTCCCTGAATGGAAATCTGGACCGTGCCAATGATGTGTTGTTTACCGATGGCAAGAAGAGTTTCAGCAAAAGATTTAATTACAACCAACAATTCAGCTTTTCTGCAAACACGGAGAAACTGAGCCTCACTGCACAGGCCAGCTATGGATTGAATGCGAACACGTATTCTTTAAGCAGTGCAGGTCAGACGAGAAATGTAGAAACCTGGACATTTAACCTCTACTCGAGGTTTATCCTTAACAAGTCCTGGACCCTGAATTTTACCAGCACTAAAAGGATCAACAGCGGATATTCCATTGCGGCAAACAATCCACTACTGATCAATGCAGGAATAGAAAAAACCATTTTCAAAAAGAGAACAGGAATGATCACCTTTGCGGTAAATGACCTCCTGAATCAGGGCAATGGCCTGAACAGAACTTTCTCCGATAATGCGGTTACAGAAAGCCGGACGAATGGGGTGACCCGGTTTTTCTTACTTGGTTTTTCTATGAGACTTCAGGATTTTGGATTACATTAGCAGACACACGATTAACCAATGAACAGACGTTTAGCCATCAAACAAGTATTGATATTTGCAGGGGGTATGGCCCTGCTACCTTCCTGTTTAAGAGAGGAGGGCAAAGTTTCCATTCAACTGCAACACCTGGATATTTCCGCCACACAGGAAAAATTACTGGCAGAGATTGCAGAATTGATCCTTCCAAAAACAAATACCCCTGGTGCCAAAGACCTGAAACTCCACCTTTTTGTCTTAAAAATGCTGGACGACTGCTACGAAAAACAAGAACAGGAATCTTTTATGAAAGGTCTGGATGCTTTTGAGGGATTAGCAGGAGCGGAGCTACAGCAAAAACTCATCGAAGCCAATGCCGGTAAACCAGGTCTGGCGAAAGAAATTGCTGATTTTTATGCCATCATGAAATCACGTACCATCGGTGGTTACCTGAATTCGAAATATGTAATGAGCAACCTGGTCATCTGGGAACTGGTTCCGGGAAGGTACAATGGTTATTTTCCTGTTAAAACCGCTTAATCAAAAGAGAACATGTCAAAGAAACAACATACATATGATGCCATCGTCATTGGCTCCGGCATTAGTGGTGGATGGGCCGCCAAAGAATTTACAGAGAAAGGATTAAAAACGCTGGTATTGGAGCGGGGCAGGGACGTAAAACACCTGATCGACTATCCGACAACCAATAAATATCCCTACGAATTTGAGCACCGTGGGGAGTTGACACTCGCCATCCGCAAGGAAAACCCGGTAGTGAGCAAGTGTTATGCTTTCCGGGAAGATGCGATGCATTTTTTTGTGAAAGACAAGGAACATCCTTATGTTCAGGAGAAGCCCTTTGACTGGATCCGCGGCTACCAGGTAGGTGGAAAATCTTTATTATGGGCCCGGCAGACACAGCGCTGGAGTGACCTTGATTTTGAAGGTCCTTTGAGAGATGATTTTGCGGTCGACTGGCCAATAAGGTATAAAGACCTGGCTTCCTGGTATAGTTATGTAGAGCAGTTTGCAGGGATTTCAGGTAATAAAGATGGCCTGGCAGAATTGCCTGACGGTGATTTTCTACCTGCTTTTCCATTAAATGCGGTGGAAGATTATTTTAAGAAAACACTGAAAGAAAAATATACCGGCCGACATGTCATCAGCTCGCGCTGTGCACACTTGTCGCAACCCAGACAGGTTCATTTTGACCAGGGGAGAGGGAAGTGTCAGAACAGGAATTTATGTCAGCGTGGCTGTCCTTTTGGTGGCTATTTTAGCAGCAATGCTTCTACTTTACCATGGGCAGCAAAAACGGGAAATCTGACCTTAAAACCGTTCTCTGTGGTCGAGTCTGTCATCTATGACGAGAAGCTGGGAAAAGCATCCGGTGTAAGGGTGGTGGATACCAATACCAAAGAGGTGACAGAATATTTTGCAAAGGTCATTTTTGTGAATGCTGCTGCCATCAATACCAATCTGATCCTGTTGAATTCCACTTCTTCCCGTTTTCCAAACGGATTGGGGAATGACAGCGGAGTCCTGGGCAAATACGTGGCTTTTCACAACTATAGCGCAAGGATCAGTGCAGAATACGAAGGCTTAAAAGAATTTACGACAGACGGCAGAAATCCTTCTGATGGCGGCTATATCCCACGCTTCAGGAACTTGTTGAAACAGGAAACGAATTTCAAACGCGGTTATGCAGCTGGTTTTTCGGCCTACAGGAGCCCGGAAAGAGACACTTCAGGCATGGGTACCGATTTAAAAGCACAATTGCTGAATAAGAATCCTGGTCCCTGGCAAGTGGGCTCTCACATGATGGGAGAAACCATTCCTAAGAAGAGCAATTACGTGAAACTGGATAAAGACCAGAAAGATGAATGGGGAATTCCACTTTTACGCATCTCCGTAGATTACGATGACAACGATGCAAAAATGAAAAAGGATTACCTGGAACAATTAACAGAGATGTTTACCGAAGCAGGATTTAAGAACATTAAGCCAAATGACGGCGGACAGGCACCCGGTCTGGACATCCATGAGATGGGCGGCGCAAGGATGGGCCATGACCCAAAAACATCAGTATTGAACAAATGGAACCAGTTGCATGACTGCAAAAATGTATTCGTTACTGATGGGGCTTGTATGACTTCTACTTCCACACAAAACCCATCATTAACGTATATGGCGCTTACTGCGCGTGCTGTTGATTATGCGGTTCAGCAGATGAAGAAAGGGGAGCTGTAAGTTCTGCCTCAATTTTTATATATTCTTTTAACAGGGTGATTTGATTAATTGCCCTGTTAAAATTATGATCTTCATATTTTGCCCCATAATAGATATCGTTCTGCAGGTAATCTGCGAGGAAACGAATGGCTTGCATGTAGATAATGAACTTGCCGGCATAGCTGAAATATTGTTTCTCGGTATCCGTCAGGACGTCCTGCATTTCTTCCATATAACCGTCGTATACGGCTTTAAAAAATTCTTTACGGATGCTGATTTTGCTCAGGTCGGTTTCTTCTTCAGTAGCCGCACATAAATAGGTCCGCATCATATCACCCACATCACTAATAAAATAGCCAGGCATCACCGTATCCAGGTCAATCACACAAATGCCTTTGTAGTCTTTGTCGAACAAGACATTATTGATCTTGGTGTCGTGGTGGATCACCCGCAATGGTACTTCCTTGTTGGCCACAATACTCAGATAGGTATCGACCAGGTCCTGATGCGCATTGATGAAATCTACATATTGTTTTGCTTTCTCCATTCTTTCCGGGTTCGCATTTGCACAGGCAGTTTTAAACTGCTCATACCTTAAACTCAGGTTATGGAAATCGGGAATGGTAATGTTGAGTGTTTCCGCATCAAAGTCGGCCAGTAAGCTGGAGAATTTGCCGAATTGTTTGGCAGCCTCATAAGCTTCTTCCTCTTTTGTCAGGGCATTTAAAGAAAGGGAACCTTCTACAAATGGCGACAAGCGGAAATAACCGGAAGGGGTGTCCAATAAGGATTCCCCTGACAATGCGCTAACAGGAGATACAAACAGATAGTCAGGATCTTTTTTGCTTAAAAAAGCTTTTAATAAGCTCAGGTTTTTGTCTATATCTGAAGGGTTCTTAAATACATCGGTATTTACTTTTTGCAGAATATAGCTCTGCCCGCCTGCGGTTACTTTCCATGTATGGTTAATCAGGCCATCGCCGAACAGGTTAACAGTAGTCTCATCAGAATTCAGGCCATACAATGGTAAAATATTTTCAAACATGCGTCTTATCAGAATTGGTTACAGAATTCAAACGTAATTATTTAAGTCATTAAACCATTGAGCAAACGTTTGCGCAAAATTATTTGGGGGTTGGGACAATCAATTCCGATTCTACAACTACATTAAAATAAGCTTGTTCCGTTCCCGTTTCGTTTTTCGGGCGGTTGATCAGGTCTATTAAAATGTCTGCTGCTTTCTTGCCTTGTTTATAGGGGAACTGCTCTACAGAGGCAATTGGCGTATAATCCATGTAGTTAATAATCGGGAGGTTGGCATAACTTACAAAGTCTATTCCCTCCAGTTCCAGGGAACGGGTATACCTCATGGCAAACAAAGCCACGTAGTCATTAAAGGTAACGATTGCAGTCGGTTTACGTCTGTGGTTTAACATGGTGTTCATCACGTCTATTGTGCCGGTTTCAGAAAGATCGCAACTGACAATCAGAGAAGGGTCAAACTTTAAACGATTGGAGATCATGGCCTTTATATAACCTTCTTTCCGCTCATGACTGGCCACTAAGGTCGTAGGTCCATTGATCATTCCGATCGTCCGGTGTCCTTTTTTCAATAAGAAATTAACCGCTTCATAGGTTCCGTTTTCCAGGTTGGAAGCCACATAGTGAATGTCTTTAATAGGAGGGATCCGATCAAAAAATACTACCGGGATATTCAGCTTTTTGAACATTTCAAAATGTTCGTAGGTACTGGTGGTTTTAGAAACCGACACCAATAAGCCATCTACGCGCTGGGTTTTCATTTTTTCTACCAGCAATTTTTCACGGTCTGCGTCATCGTGCGACTGCGCAAGTAAAACGGTATAATTTCGCTTATAGGCAACATCCTCAATTCCGCTGATGGCAGTGGAAAAAAAAGATTCGGATAGTTCCGGCAAAATAACACCGATAATATGAGACTTGCCCTGAAGAAACTGTATTGCCTTCTGATTTGGCTCATAATTTAGCTCAGTTGCCAGCTTTTTGACCCTCATCTTTGTTGTTAAACCGATACTGGAATGGTCATTTAAAGCCCTTGAGACGGTGGAAACCGAAATCTTAAGTATTTTGGCTATTTCTTTTATCGTGGTAGGTTTATCAGACATGATATTCAAATATTAGAATAAACTTTCAATAACCTTGAATAATTTTAAAAAAACAATTGTGCTGGACGTTAAATTTTTCCGGTTTTAGACTAAATGTGCGCAAACGTTTGCTTGAAAATAAAAGCCCAAATTTAAATTTCAGGGGATATTTTTTGGATAAAAATCAGGTTTTGGTGGTCATATTACAGCTATTTTTGGAAATGATGTAAGTATTTTAGCCAAAACAATCATATAATTGTTACAATCCTCAACAATGTGTTTCTTTTGGGTTTTGGGGATTCGGGAATTGCGAGGAAAGGCAAAATATCAAACGTTTGCGTGCTTTTTATAAGCTGTTATTTTATCCCGTTTCTGATATAGTATATATATTGTATTCGATTGATAGCTCCTGGTTGTGCCAACCGGAGTTTTTATCTGAACCGAACATATATAATGAACTAAATAAATTATGAACAGAAGACAATTTGTGAGAAGTAGTGGCATCACTGCGGCAGCCCTGACTGTTTTACCGGAGCAATCAATTTTTGCAGGTACCAAAGCAGAGAAGATCAAGGTTGCTATGATTGGAGTTGGATTAAGAGGCCAGAATCATCTTGATCTTTTACTGAAAAGGGATGATGTAGAATTGGTAGCCATCTGCGACGTAGAAGAAAGAATGCTGAATTCGGCTAAAGCTATGATCGCTAAAAGCGGCAAACCCATGCCTAAAATCTATACTGGTGATGAAAATGCCTGGAAGAAACTACTGGAAACAAAAGGTTTAAAAGCGATTGTTATTGCCACGCCATGGGAATTGCACAAACCGATGATCATAAAATCTTTAGAAGCTGGTATTAAATACGTAGCGACTGAAGTGATGCTGGGCATCACCTTGCAAGACCATTGGGATGTGGTACAGGCAACAGAAAAATACAATGGACATGTAATGATGTTGGAAAACGTATGTTACAGAAGAGATGTATTGGCTGCCTTAAATATGGTACGTCAGGGTGTATTTGGAGAAATCCTGCATTTACAAGGCGGTTACCAGCATGACCTGAGAGAAGTAAAATTCAATGACGGGGTAAAACCTTATGGTGGCGGCGTAGAATTTAACGAAAAAGGATTCTCAGAAGCTAAATGGAGAACCAACCACTCTGTACACCGTAACGGTGATTTATATCCGACTCACGGAATAGGTCCGGTTGCGCAATGCGTGAACATCAACAGGGGTAATAAGTTTTTAAAACTAAACTCTTTTGCCACCAAATCAAGAGGACTCCATAATTATATTGTAGAAAAAGGAGGAGAAAGTCATCCGAATGCGAAGGTGAACTTCCGTTTAGGAGATATCGTGACCACTACCATCGACTGTGCGAATGGAGAAACCATTATTTTGCAACACGATACCAATTTACCGAGACCATATTCCTTGGGTTTCCGCGTTCAGGGAACAAAAGGATTGTGGATGGATGTAAATAAGAGCATCTATGTAGAAGGAGTGAGCAAACCACATGCATGGGATCCTGCAAAAGAGTGGTTGGATAAATATGATCACCCACTTTGGAGGAAATATGGCAATGATGCACAAGGTGCAGGTCATGGTGGCATGGACTTCTTCGTTATCCATGCTTTCATCGAAGCAGCAAAAAGAAATGAGCCAACTCCATTAGATGTATATGATGCAGCAGCATGGAGCGCAATCACACCATTAAGTGAGCAATCTATAGAACTTGGAAATGAAACCATCGATTTCCCTGATTTTACCAGTGGAAGCTGGATGACGAGAAAACCGATCTTCGCACTAAACGACGATTATTAATAACAGAATTTTATGTTCAAAAAAAGATCAGTATGTTTTTTCATACTGATCTTTTTTTATGAATTCTCTAAAATATTTAGTTTTCCATTCGGTTCATTTTGGAGATTTTATTGTTATTTTTTTGAAAATAAAAGAGTCAAATCTGATTTCTTAACGTTAACTTAACATTGGAAATGCATCTTTGTATATGTTTTTAACCATTCTTGCTTTAACCTTTTTAGGGTTTGCACTCATCGCAGCGTTCAAAATGGAATCTTTTTTACAAGGTTTTTTATTTATTGTCGCTTTATGCCTGGTCGCCGGAGTTTTATATTTATTTATCCTCTTCCCAGGGTTTTCGGGATTGGCTGTAGCAATCATGTTAGGGGCCTTTATATTAAGGCAAACTAAAAAATAATCATTATTTATTTTGCTCATAAACAGCTGATTATGAGAAAAAGTGGTGACATCGGTGAAATGCGAAAAATCGTTTCCTATGGTCAAAATAAGGGCAAAAATCACAAAAAAAATTGTGGGTTTTTATGCCCTTTTTTTATGCCTTTTGTCCCTAAAACTTGCTGTCAAAAAGTCAGTTTTGATTATTAATTTCAAAATTTTGTAATAATATGATAATATTATATTTAATATTTCTTAAATTTATTTCAATTAGGGGTTATTACAAATAATAATATTCATTATGAAAACATTAGGGGAGAAATTTAGAATTTTAAGACAAAAAAAAGGGGTCAACCAAAAAGCGATGGCCGATCTGCTGGACATTTCAATTCCGGCGTACTCAAAACTGGAAACCAGTATTACTGATCCGAACTTTAGCCGCATCAATCAGATCGCTGAAGTACACGGATTAAGTTTAAGAGAGTTTCTCGATGTTGGGGAAGAAGGGGTAAGTGAACACATTCAGATTATTGAACAACTGAAGGAAAAAATCAGTCAGTTGGAAAGCTCTGTAATCCGTTTGCAAAGCAAACTGATCGACTTATATGATAAGGAAGATCAGCGCAACAAAATTGCCTAAACTTTAAAACACCTGGTCAATCAGCGGCTTTTTCATTTTTTAATGTGAAGCCGCTGACCGATCAGTCTTTCGCCTGGGAATTAGGTTGAAAGAGCTGTTTAACTTCAGTTTTTCTTCAGAATAGGAAGGTACATTTGACGGTATAATTTATGGTCTTATGAACGTTACTTTTTTGTTCAAAAACAGGTACAGTGTTCTTTTTTCTTTTGTAGCTGTCTTTATATCCGCGTCGTTCCTGATTCGTCTCGGACTGGTGACAGCTACAATTGAAAAAACACATTTTTCCTTCCTTTCTATCTTCCGGATATTTACTCAGGGTTTGTTTTACGACCTCGGCGTGTCTGTCTTTCTGGTCTTGCTTTACTCCTTGTATTTATTCCTTCTGCCACAATGTTTTATTAAGTCGTGGTTCAATATTTTCATGAGCTATACCGGCTTACTTTTAATGCTCATTATCGTGGTATTTTCTTTCTTTGCTGAACTTACTTTCTGGCAGGAATTTGAGAGTCGGTTTAACTTTATTGCCGTAGATTATCTCGTGTATACCTATGAAGTCATCAACAATATCAACGAATCTTATCCTTTACCACTGCTGATTGGCGGAGTCCTGCTCATCAGTGTTTTTATACTTTGGTTACTGATTAAAAAGGGCGTATTTAAAACCGCTTTTGAATCAGATACTCCTTTAAAAATAAGAGGGCTTATTTCCGGGACAATTATTTTCTTAGCCTTATTTTTCAGCCTCTTTGTGCGCAATTCCTGGGCAGAAGAGGGGAACAACAGGTTCCATGATGAACTTGCAAAGGCCGGGATATATTCGATCTTTGCTGCCTTTAAAAACAACGAACTCAACTACAACCAATTTTATCAACTCCTGAATGAACCGGAAGCATACCGGCTGATCAGAGCCGAATTACAGGAAGCAAACAGCAGCTACCTGAGCAGTAGCCGGAGCATAAAAAGAAAGATCAGCGGTAGCGGAAGCACTTATAAACCTAATGTGATCATGATTACAGTGGAAAGCCTGAGTGCCGACTTTATGTCGCATTTCGGAAATAAGGAACGGCTAACCCCGGTATTGGATTCTCTGGCTTCTGCAAACCTTTTGTTTACCAATATGTATGCAACAGGAACAAGAACCGTCCGGGGTATGGAAGCATTATCGCTGGCTATTCCCCCAACACCGGGCAGCAGCGTCGTTAGACGTCCGAAAAATGACAGCCTGACTACGATCGGAAACATCTTTGAAAAAGCAGGCTATGAACGGACTTTCTACTATGGGGGAGATGGCTATTTTGACAATATGAATCAATATTTCGGCAGCAATGGTTACAACATTACCGACCGGGGCAGAAAAGTTATGGCTGGCGACAACTACCTGACCAAAAGGACGATCATCACTGATGAACAAGTACATTTTGAGAACGCCTGGGGAATCAGCGACGGAGATTTATACGATGCAGTGATCCGTGGAAGTGATGAGCAGTTTGAGAAAGGAAAACCATTTTACAGTTTTATCATGACAACCTCTAACCACCGTCCTTTTACGTATCCAAATGGAAAAATAGACATTCCTTCAGGAACGGGAAGATCCGGTGCCTTAAGGTATACTGATTACGCCATTGGTCAGTTTATCAAAGAGATCCGGATGAAACCCTGGTTCAAAAACACGGTGGTCATCATTGTTGCAGATCATTGTGCCAGCAGTGCCGGGAAAAATGAAATTGACATCAGTAAGTACCACATTCCCTGTCTGGTATTAAATCTGCCGGATGCTAAAAAAAGAGAGGTAAACAAGGTTTGTTCACAGATAGACCTCTATCCAACTTTATTTAGTCTGTTTGGCTGGAGCTACGAAAGCAACCTTTACGGCAAGGATGTCTTGGCCGCAGGTTATGTCCCAAGGATTCTGTTGGGAACCTATCAGAAGCTGGCTTACCTAAAAAGAGATAGCCTGGTCGTGCTTAGCCCTCAGCAAAAAGTAAGTACTTTTATCTACGATAAGAAAACGAATGAACAGCAGCCGAAATCTTTTTCCGGAAATGTTTTAAAAGAAGCGATCGCCAATTACCAGACGGCATACGACCTTTTCAAAAATGGCGGCCTGCATCAATAATAATTGTTAAATTGATTCACCTACAGCAACCTTTGTTCGATGAAATTACTACTAGTTGAAGATGAGCAGTCACTTCGGGAAAGTATCCTTACTTATTTTAGTGCAGAGGGAAATATCTGTGAAGTAGCCTGCGACTACCGTGCCGCGATAGAAAAGATCAATCTTTACAGTTACGATTGTATCTTGCTGGATCTCAGTCTGCCTGGCGGAGAAGGCATGGAGATTCTCCGGGCTTTAAAAAAGATGAATAAGAATGATGGCGTACTGATCATTTCTGCCCGCCATTCTCTGGATGATAAAGTGGATGGCCTTAACCTGGGCGCGGACGACTACCTTGTCAAACCCTTCCACTTGTCTGAACTCCAGGCCAGAGTGACTGCAATTGTCCGCAGGAAGAGCTTTGATGGCAATAATACCATTGTTTTTAATGAGATCAGTATTGATACCCTGGCCATGAAAGTCAAGGTCAACACCAACTCGCTCAACCTGACGAAGAAAGAATTTGACCTGCTCGTTTACTTCATCGCCAATCAACGCAAAGTAGTCACAAAGAATGCCATCGCAGAACACCTATGGGGAGATGAGATTGATCTTTCTGATGATTTTGACTTCATCTATACACACATCAAAAACTTACGAAAGAAACTCATAGAGGCAGGCTGTCAGGATTACATCAAATCGATGTATGGTGTTGGTTATAAGTTCGATAACGTATGAAACTTGCCAGTCGATATAACCGGGTAAACCTGGTTGTTTCCCTAATTGTATTGCTCCTTACCGGAGTTATTTACTATATAGTGATCCATTTTATATTAACAGAAAAACTCGACAGAGACCTTAGGATTGAAGAGGATGAGATCAGGGCTTATGTCAGTAAGTATCGTAAACTTCCGCTTCCGGGTGATTTTCAGGACCAGAAAGTAAGCTACAGACCCCTAAAAAAGGCCGATAGCCTGGTACGGACTTTCAGCAATTGCGTTTACCTGAATGAGAAGGAAAATGAAGCAGAACCGGGAAGAAGCCTGCTGACTTATATCGTGGTAAACAAGCAGCTATTTGAAGTAACCGTAGTAAAATCCAGACTGGAAGCGGAAGGCCTGGTTAAGCTGATTTTTCTGATTACATTGGGAATTACGACATTTTTACTCCTCCTGCTTTTTCTCCTCAACCGTTTCTTGTTAAATAGTTTATGGCGCCCATTTTACAGCATGCTTGATCAAATGAAAGCCTTTAATCTGGCTGATAAAAATGAAATCAATGCGGAGTTTAGCAAGGTTGATGAATTTACGGAACTCAACCAGGCAGTTTTAGCGATGTCCCAGCGCGTTAAGCAGGACTACAAGGAACTAAAGTCTTTTACGGATAATGCATCACATGAAATGATGACACCACTTGCGGTGATCAATTCAAAGCTGGATACGCTGTTACAAACCGCAGGGTTCAGCGACCAGCAAGGGGAGTTGATTGAAGATATTTATCTGGCTATAGGACGTTTATCCCGTTTAAGTCATTCTCTATTACTGCTCGCGAAAATTGAAAACAACCTGATAAAAAATGAGGAACTGATCGACTTGAAAGAGTTGCTGAATCAAAAGGCACGACAATTTCAGGAGTTGCTACAATCTAACGAGATCAGCATCAGTTTAAATCTGGAAGCAAAAACCGTTTCTATGAGTAAATACCTGGCAGATATCCTGTTAAATAACCTGATGAGCAATGCCATTCGTCATAATTTGAAATCAGGTCATATTGATATTTTACTAAGCGCTGATCAATTGATATTTAGCAACACCGGTATTGCCGTTGCATTAGACGATACCCGGACTTTTGAGCGTTTTAACAAAACTGCCAGCTCTGAAGGAATGGGCCTTGGATTGGCCATTTCAAGGCAGATCTGTAATTTATACCGCTTTAAACTCAGCTATCAGTATGAAAATGGAAGACATTCCTTTATCATCAGTTTTTAATCGTTAGTCTTTGTATTTATCTGGGCTAAAGGCTTTATTTGCAGGTTCATTTCAACCACAAACATGAACCAGGAAAAATTTAAACGGAGAGACTTTATCGGATTAGTTTCTAAAACAAGTATTCTCGGGCTCGCCATCTCACCACTTGCCTCCTTAGCGGACTCCGCTACGGAATCAAAAGATGCGCTACCAGCCACAGACCATGTGTTTCTAACGCCACCTTATCTTCAGCATCCCGCTCCGGATAGCATGACCTTAATGTGGATCACAGCAAAAGACTGTTACAGCTGGGTAGAACTCCGGGAAGGGGAAGCTGCCATAAAGAAAATACATGCGGTGACCGACGGAATGGTCGATGCAAATGATCGTTTGCATAAGATCAGTCTGAAAGATTTAAAACCAGGAACGACTTATACTTATAAAGTGTTCTCAAAAGAGATCCTCAGTTATGAGCCTTATAAGATCAGTTATGGAGAAACGATCGAAAGTAGCCCTTATGAATTTAAAACGCCCGCTGCAAATGCAGATGAGGTTTCTTTATTGATCATGAACGACATCCATGACCGGCCACAGAGCATTCCTCAGCTGATGGCATTAAATGGAAATGATCCCTACGACTTTGTCTTCTTTAACGGCGATATTTTTGATTATCAAACGGATGAGAATCAGATCATCAAAAATATGATCATTCCCTGCACCAGTTCTTTTGCCAGCAGCAAACCTTTTATGTTTATCCGTGGGAATCACGAAACGAGAGGGAAGTTTGCACGCCAGTTGCCTGCCTATTTTCACAATATAGATGGCGGACAATACTTCAGTTTTACCAGAGGACCGGTACATTTTATTGCCCTGGACACCGGAGAAGACAAAGAAGACAACCATCCGGTTTATGCTGGACTGATTGATTTTGATACTTATAGGAGAAAACAAGCCGTTTGGCTGGAAACACAATTGAAAAGCAAAGCGTACAAAAAGGCTAAGTTTAAAGTGGTCATCATGCACATCCCTCATTACCATTCCGGTGATGGACATGGCACCTTACATTGCAGGGAGGTTTTTGGCCCCTTGTTTAACAAATATAAGATTGACCTGATGATCTGCGGACATACCCATACCTATAAGGTTCATCCGGCGGAGGAAGGACATCAGTTCCCCATCATCATCGGCGGAGGTCCAAAGGATGGAAAGCGGACTTTGATTAAACTGAAAGCCAATCAGCGCCAGCTCTCGCTCCGCATGCTCGCAGACAACGGAATGGAAGTCGGCAATTTTGAGCTCAACAGATAAGGTAAAACGCAAACGTTATCGTAAATATTTAAGAAGGATCGTAGTTATACGAGGCTAAATTTCATTAACATTGAATGAAGTATTTAACCTATATAAACTTAAATTATGAATGGCAAAGATCTGTTTTCATTAGAAAATAAGGTGATTGTAATCACCGGAGCTACCGGTGTACTGGGAGAGTCATTTGCCCTGGCAGTCGCTGCTGCAGGAGCTAAAGTGGCCATTTTAGGCAGAAATGAAGAAAAAGCAAATGAAAGGGTGAAAGCCATCACCGTAAATGGGGGTGAAGCCATCGCAGTGATCACTGATGTGTTGAATGAAGAAGCCCTGATTGCAGCAAGAACACAAATTTTAAATGCCTGGGGAACCATTGATGGCCTCGTAAATGCAGCCGGTGGAAACATTCCGGGGGCAACGATTGCCCCTGATCAGAACATATTCGATATCAATATTGCAGATACTCAAAAAGCGGTAGAGCTCAATCTTTTCGGAACGGTGCTTCCAACTCATGTGTTTGGAAGGGTCATCGCAGAGAAAGGAAAAGGCTCTATCGTGAACATCTCTTCACTGGCTGCACAGAGACCTTTAACAAGAGTGTTGGGCTATACCATGGGAAAAACTGCAATAGAAGGTTATACCAAATGGATGGCTGTAGAGCTGGCTCAACGATATGGCGACCGTGTACGGGTGAATGCACTGGCACCTGGTGTCTTTTTAACCGAGCAAAACCGCTCTTTGTTGACGAATACAGATGGTTCTTATACCGATCGTGCACAACGTTTCGTAAACCATACACCCTTCGGCAGACTGGGGAATCCGGAAGAGCTCAATGGAACGCTGATTTATTTGCTGAGCGATGCTTCTGCTTTCGTAAATGGAGAAACAATATTAGTTGATGGTGGATTTAATGCCTATAGCGGCGTATAAGACAATGGATAAAAAGAATCATAAATTAGCTCAGACCTGGCGCTGGTACGGGCCATCTGATCCGGTAAGCCTGCAGGATGTTAAACAGGCAGGAGCAACTGGGATTGTCAGCGCGCTACACCATATCCCACATGGTGAAGTCTGGCCATTGGCTGACATTCAGGAACGCAAATCAATTATTGAAGCTGCCGGATTAAATTGGGCAGTAGTGGAAAGTGTACCTGTTCATGAAGCCATTAAAACCCGGCGTGCAGATGCAGGTCAGTATCTGGAGAATTATAAAACAAGCTTGAAAAACCTCGCTTCCTGCGGAATCAAAACGGTATGTTATAACTTCATGCCTGTGCTCGACTGGACGCGTACGCAGTTGGACCTGGTGATGGAAGATGGTTCCAAAGCGCTTTATTTTAATTGGACAGACCTTGCCGTTTTTGACCTTTTCATTTTAAAAAGAGAAGGAGCAGCAGCAGATTATGAGGAAAAGATTCGTACCAAAGCAGCGCAACGTTATGCCGAATTAAGTCCCTCAGAACTGGAGCTGCTAAGGATCAATGTGCTGATGGGCATTCCGAATGAAAAAGAAATCGAGCTGGAAGCTTTGCGCAGCAGTATTGACGAATATAAAGCCATTGGTACGGAAGGACTTAAAGAAAACCTGATCTGGTTTCTGAATGGCATCTCCGAAGTTTGTGAAGAAGAGGGCATCAAAATGACCATTCATCCCGATGATCCTCCTTATCCGATCTTAGGGCTTCCAAGAATTGCAAGCACTAAAGCGGATCTGCTTCACATTATCAACAGTGTAAATCAGGAATTTAATGGCATTTGCTTTTGCACCGGATCATTGGGTGCAGGGATGGACAATAACCTGCCTGAAATCTTCGAAGCGGTAAAAGAACGGGTTCATTTTCTACACCTTAGAAATGTGACCAAAGATGAAGAAGGAAACTTTTATGAAGCGGACCATCTGGGTGGCGATGTGAATATGTATGAGGTAATGAAAGCAATCGTGAAGGAAAATGCACTTCGGAAACAACCGATTCCTTTCCGTCCTGATCATGGTCACCAGATGCTGGATGACCTCCATAAACAAACAAATCCAGGTTATTCCGCAATAGGACGCTTACGCGGACTTGCAGAGTTGCGTGGATTGGAATTGGGCATTACCGGAAATTATTAGTTCTTCTGGCTGGAAGACCTCACCAGGATCTGGGTTTTTAACTTAATGGTTTCAAAACCCTCTTCCGGATGCTTCCGCTCAATTAAAGAAATCAATTTATCGGCAGCAAGCTGTCCGATTTCAAAAGCTGGCTGATGTATGGTACTCAACGCAGGGTTCATGGCATCGGCCAGTTCTGTATTGGTGAATCCGATCAAAGCAACATCCCCGGGGATGTGATAGCCTAATTTATTCAGCAAAGTGACACACCTGGTGGTAATTTGATCTGTTGTGGTAAAGATCGCATCCGGTGGTTCCGGTAAAGACATATAATATTTGATCGCCTGCTCCAGATCCGCATTGAGCCGGTTCGTATCCGTATAGTCACAAGACCTGAGATAGGCCGTTTTAAATTCGATTTTCTGATCAGCCAGTGCCGCTTTATATCCATTCAGACGATCGATAGAGATGCTCAGGTTGGTATTGGTATTTAAGTGCGCAATCCGCCTGTATCCGTTTTCAATTAAATGCATGGTGGCATCATAAGCGCCTTTAAAATTATCGGCCCCGACCTTATGGGTCTCCATTTGATCCGTCAGCCGGTCGAAAAGTACCACTGGTAAACCCGAAGCCTGCAAGGCTTTAAGGTAGCTGAAATCGATCGTCTCGCAGGCTGGAGAAATGAGCAGACCGTCTATCCCTCCGGCATACAATAAATCTATACAGGCAATCTCTTGTGCCTGAGACTCCTTGCTTTGCATGATGATGATCTGGTAAGACTTTCCTGTGCTGACCTTATCAATCCCATCCAGCATTTGCGCAATCACATTGTTATCCAATGAGCAAACCACCACGCCAATAGACCTGCTTTTTCCTTGTTTTAAACCCTTGGCCATCCGGTTAGGAACATAATGATGTTCCTTGGCATAAGCCATCACTCTTTTCTTGGTTTCCTCACCAATTTCGTAACTGTCGTTCAGGGCTTTGGATATCGTGGAAGTAGATAGATGGAGCGCTTTCGCAATATCCTTTAAGGTGATACTGTTGTTCATGCCGGTTTCATTTTGAGGCCTAAATTGCAATTATTAGGGGAGATAAGGCTCATTTTTTTTTATATTTTGGTAATTCTTTAATTACATGCAACGGCTGTCGTTATAGCAAGGGGCTTTGCCTCGACATCCTTTTCATTTTATCATAATATTTGATAGCTTTAATAGAAATGAAATTAACATTGATTTTATGAAGATGAAAAGAACGCTGGTTTTATTCCTGTTGGTGATATTGTTTGGCGCTATGAAGAAAGAGCGCCCTCAGAAAGTCGTAATTGGCTACGTAGGTGGCTTCAGGGGCCTTGTTAATGCCGATTTGATCGCTGCAGAGAAACTGACACATATCAATTATGCTTTTGTGGATGTCCAGCGTAACCGTGCATTTCTGACCAATGAAAAAACAGATACCGTTAATTTCCGCAAGCTCTTGCTCCTGAAAAAGAAAAATCCGGCTTTAAAAATTTTGATTTCCATAGGCGGTTGGGCATGGAGTGAAAACTTTTCAGATGCCATGCTGACGGATACTTCCAGGGCTGCTTTTGCTATAAGTGCAGTAGATATTATTAGAAAGTATCATTTGGATGGGGTGGATATTGACTGGGAATACCCGGCCCAGGCCGGAGAAGAGGGAAATGTGGTCAGACCAGAAGACAAGCAGAATTTTACACTGATGTTTGAGGCATTGAGAAAGGAACTTGATGTGCTGGAAAAAGAAAGCGGCGCAAAGAAATTACTGACCACCGCTGTGGGCGGCTTTCCAGATTTTCTAAAACATACGGAAATGGATAAGGCCGCTGCTTATCTGGATTACATCAACCTCATGACTTATGATTTCTATTCCGGGAAGATCGCCGGACACCATACTAATTTATATCCTTCCAAACTTTATCCAACAGAAAACTCGGCAGATAAAGCCATCAGGGCTTATATCGCTGGCGGAGTACCTGCCTCGAAGCTGGTGATGGGCATTGCCTTTTACGGAAGAAACTCGAAGGTAGCAGCAGGAAGCACCACAGGATTGGGCGCAGGTTATGTTACCGGGGAGTTCGGAAGCGGCTTTAGTAAAATTAGAGACAGTCTGATCAATAAAAAAGGTTTCAAAGAGTTTAAAGATCAGGATGCAAAAGCTTCTTATCTTTTCAATGCCGATAGCCGTACTTTAATCACTTATGATGACGAATGGTCGGTGAGGGAGAAGTGCAAATATGTGACCAATCAGGGTATGGCCGGGGTGATGTTCTGGGAATATGCGTCAGATCCTAAAGAATATTTGCTAAATGAAATTGTTAAGTCACTGAAATAGTATACAAAAAGCCTACAGATGCATATTCATCCTAAATATTAAAGGACTAAATTATATCTTTGCGAAATTATATATTTTTAATATTGTTAAATCGCACATGATAAAGAGAAATTTGGGGTACTTTATATTAATACTATTGGTAGGCATGTTTTCTTCCTGTTTTCAGATTATAGAAGAAATTAACGTTGCTGCCAATGGCTCAGGGACCGTAAATTTGACGGTGAATCTGAGTGCGAGTAAAACAAAAGTGGCTTCTATTATGCTTTTAGATAGCGTAAATGGGTATAAAGTTCCTTCAAAGCAAAAGATTCACAAAGAAATGGATGAGGTGGTTGCTTACCTTAAAAACTCACCCGGCATCAGCAATGTGAAAAAGACGGTTGATCTGGAAAATTATATCGCCAGTGTCAGCTTTGCATTCAAGAACATTTCCAACATCAATAATGTCAATCAAAATGTGCTGAAGAAAATGAAAATTAAGGCCGTCAACAATTCTTCTTACAGCTATAATCCGGAAACCAATACTTTTCAACGAAGCTACGCACACACCAAAGAAGCCCTGACCGAATATAATAAGCTCAAGTCAGAAGTTAAAAACGTATTTAAAGAAGCGAGTTATACCAGCATTTACCGTTTTGAAAAACCGGTAAGCACCTGTTCAAATCCCCTGGCCAAAGTATCTAAGACAAAAAAAGCAGTCATGCTGAATACCGGCATGTTAGGCCTGATCAACGGGAAAACCAATATTTCAAATAAAATTGTTTTATCTAAATAAATCTACATTTTTACCTATCTAAATTATCAATCTACGCATGAATTACTTTTTTAAATCTGCAGTTACCAGTGCTTTTCTACTCGGTACACTGACAGTTAATGCCCAGGACCTTTCCCGTAAAATACCAGCTGATGCCATGGCCGTGATGACGATTAAGGGAAACAACTTCCTTGAACTGATGTCCGCTGAGGAATTCAACAATACGTTTATCGGAAAGGAAATGTTCAGTAAACTGGCAAAAGAACAAAACAACAATTATAACAGTGTGGAAGATTTTGGATTTAACCTGTCCTCTTCATTCTATTACTACAATCAAACGAACGATAGCGTTAGCTACAACTGCTTTCTTGCTCCGGTAAAAAATCTGGCTCAGCTGGACAAAGTCTTTGAGCAATCAGGTAAGAAGTTCAGCATCAATGGCAAACAAAGAACATTTTTCAATGCAGACTCTTCGAAGATCATGCGTTGGAATGATGAAATGTTACTGATGGTATTGGCGGATGGAAGAAGTGCTTATTTTGACCGCCCTGAAATTCGTGAACGTTTCGGAATGTCGGCTATCGAAGTAGCCCAGGAAGCGGTTGCGGTAGATTCAGCTGCAGCAGTGGAGGCGGTAGATGTCGCTGTTGATGCGGCCGGCGATCAGGCAATGGATGCCACTGAAGTAATGGTAGAGGAGCCTAAACCACGCGCAAGAGTTAAAAAGAAAGGCAGTCAGTCGGCGAAATCCAGAAAAACCAAATTAAAAGGAAAGAAATCGGCTAAGAAATCTTATAAAAAGAAACCAGTTAAGGTTCAACCTGCAGAAGATATCTATATGGATGCAGCCTCCGCAGCTGCAGAAGCTGTTGATAGTGTAGCAGTTATGGCAGACACGGCTTACTCTTATTACGACGATAAAAACTCACCTTATTACAAAGACAAGACGATCAAAACTGCGGTTGTAGCGCGTTGGACGGTTAAAATGATAGATGGTGCTTTTGCTGGTGCCGACCAGAATTCCATTATGAAAAACGCAGACTTTACTAAAAACATAGATCAGAAAGCTGAAATCAGTGTTTGGGTTGCAGGTGTAGAAAAACTAGGTAAAGCATTTATGCCTTCTACTCCATATCTAAAGGATTTCAATTTCCTTAGTGGTTATGGAACAGCAAATGCGAAATTGTATCTGGAAGAAAAATCTATTCGCATCAGTTCTGCAATGACTTTTGGCGAAGAGATGGGCAGCGTATTGAAGAAAATACACCAGAGAAAACTAAACAAGGCCTTTCTAAAATATGTAAATGAAGATAAATTGATTGGTTACATGGCCTATTCAATGGATACTAAAGCGTATCTGCAGGAATACCCAAAACTGGTTTCTAAAATCTACGGATCACTTTATTCAGATGAAATCGGAATGGCGACAGACCTTTTCTCTTTAGTATTAGATGAAGAAGCCATCAGTAAAGTGATCAAAGGTGACGGAATCTTTATTTTCAACGGATTGTCTCAAAAAGAAGTTTCTTATAAATCTTACGATTATAACGAAGAAAACTTTGAGACTACTGAAGTTATGAAAACGAAAAAAGAGACTTTGCCGGACTTCCTTGCAATGATCTCTACTGAAGATACCCGACTGATCAACAAACTGATCGCTTATGGTGTAAAAAAAGAAGTAGTAAAAAGTAAGAACAGCTATTATGAAGTGACCATTCCTAAAAGCCCGCTCGCCTTATATTTCGCCATTAAAGAAGGGGTGATTTTCTTAGGTACCAATGCCACGGAAATGGAGCAGATTGTAAGCAATACGTATCAGGCTAAGGTTTCCGGCAAACATAAAAGCGCATTGTTAGGGAATAACTATGCGGCTTACTTCAGTCCGAAAAGACTGGCAGGAAAAATTCCTGCTGAAGAACTTGGAAGCCCTGCTAAAATCGAGAAAGCCAATAAAACATTGAATTCTTTGGGAGATATTTATATCAGGTCTTATCCGATGAATGGCAATACCTTTGCCGGAGAAATCAGCATGGATACACCAGCAGATCAAAAAAATTCATTGAAATATCTGTTCTCAGTGATTGAAAATCTGAAGTAGTGAAAAGGCTGTTTCATCAGGATACGATCTCTGATGAAGCAGCTTTATACTGTGGTAATGAGACCATCATGATGGTCTCATTACCACACGAAAAGACAAATATTTTCTGATGAAATTACATCCGATGAAAAAAATATTAAAAATATCAGCAGCAATAATCATATTGCTGCTGATTTCCGTTTATGGGTACTTGCAATTCCGGGAATACCGTTCGTATCAAAACAAGATTCATAAAGATGCAGGCCTGGTTTTCAAGATTAATCTTGATGGAATCTTTCAAACCATGTCAGCGGATTTCATCAGCAACCCTGGCTATTATTTAAGCGAGGGCAAAAAGGAGGGAAGCAGCCCAAGGGGAATTTCTTTACCTGCAAATATCTTTGTTTATACCCTTCGTTCGAAATCTGCCGGCACTTATTTCTGTACCTTACCGGTAGCCGACAGCGCGGCGCTTGAACCATACCTGAAACGTGTTTTTAAACTGAAGACCTTTCTAAGAAACGCAAATGGAACCATCACAGGAAGCTCCGCAGATCAAAAGCTGACTGTGGTTTACAATGCGAACAGCCTTGCCATGGCCTATAGTTTTAAAAAAGAGGCGGTCATGGGGATTCTGAATGATTTACTGGAGCAGAAGAATATGATGGATCCCGGAGCTCCGGAAATGGTTGCTTTGAAAAAAGCAACAGGACACCTGAGCTGGAATTTCAACGAGTATTCGGGAAAGATCAATTTCAAAGACGGGCAGGCGCTGGTCGACTGTACTTTCCCGATTTCAGACTTAGGAATTCCCGGGCAAACAGGTTATAGAAATAGCTTTGCTAAAGATGCTGCCTTAAAAGTCTGGCTAAACGCAGGACTGACTGCTTTCTTAGCACATCAGGAATTTAATTTCAAGAATTTCAATTTGCAGTCCGACAGCTTGCTGAAGTCTTACGGTGCTTATGTTTCGCTGGAACTGGGGAAGAACATTACCCAGCAAGAGCCGGTCATCACTTACGAATACAATGACGACTTTGAGAAAGTTGCACAGACCACACTCAAAGCAACAGCGGTACCTCATTTGAAACTCAGCTTTGGCGGCAATCCTGATCTTATGCTAAAGTATCTGAAAATGAAAAACATCATTAACGATACCAATCAATTGAACAAGGAACTGTTTCCATTGTATCAGGTTTTTAGCTCCAGAAAAGACGATGGCTGGCAGTTGAGCACTAAGGAAGGAGATAACTTCCAGACGGAGTTGATCAGGAGCCCGTATTTTTTCTATGCAGCAGCAGACTTCAACCGGATTAAAGCGCAAAAACAATTTCCTCTGCTAAATTCCTACCTTGAACCGTTTACCCATTTGACATTGACCGCAACTAAGCTGGATGCCGGAAAGGGGAGGCTCCAGGGACAGATCGGTTTCAAGAGAAAAAATGTCAATTCCTTTTCTCAATTGATTAAGTAAAGAAAAAACACAAATAAAAAAGCCTTTCAGATACATCTGAAGGGCTTTTTATTGTATTTGACAAAGTAATGATATTAATATTCCAAATGCGCTGTACATTTGCTTAACAGTGTTAAATTATTTACACTATTCAATTTTCTAAACCAATGGGAAGTAAAGAACGCATACAGCGGTTGAAAGAGGAAACAAGACTCAATATACTAGATGCAGCTCTGGAAATCGTGAAAGAAGATGGCTGGCAATCACTCAGTATGAGAAAGATTGCGGATAAGATAGAATATACCGCACCAATCATTTACGAATACTTTGCCAATAAAGAAGGCATTCTCCTGGAATTAACCAGAAAAGGATACATCATCTTATTACAGGAATTGAAAGCAGAAAAAAGCAAACATACGCTTCCGGAAGATCAACTGGAAGGCATGTGGTTGGCTTACTGGAATTTTGCCTTTAAATATAAAGAGCTGTATCAGCTCATGTATGGCGTAGATATGAACTGTTGCGAAATGATGAAAGCCTTTCCGGAAGCGGAGGGAACCACAAACATTATTTGCGATGCCATTAAGGAGCTGATGACCGCAGATCCCATCAATGATGACCTGGTCTGTAGGAAATACTTCACCTTCTGGTCTGTTGTACATGGCTTGATTTCCATCAATTTTGTAAGAAAAGGTACCGACAATGAAACAAATCAACACATCCTGAGAGATGCACTCAAAGGAATTATAAAATACATCAACGATTAAATCATCGCAAACGGGTTTTAATCAGAATCCGTTTTTTTATTAACAGTTACTTAACACTGTTAAATTACTTATCCACGTTACACCCTCTTTAAATCAAACATATCATGAAATATTACCCCAACTTCCCGCAATCACTTAACACTGTTAAACGATCTACTAACGTTATGAAAACAATAATTTTACTTTCCACCGCCATATTTCTTTTTGGCTGTTCCAGCGAGCCGATGCAGGTTGCCAGCACAGCACCAGCGCCTTCATTGCCTGTGATCTCCATCACTAAGAGCGCAGAAACCACTTATCAGGAATACCCTGCATCCGTGCAAGGTGCGATAGATCTGGAAATCCGTCCACAAGTAGGCGGTGTTTTAGAACAGGTTCTGGTAAACGAAGGCGCCCTGGTTAAAGCAGGACAACCTTTATTCAAAATCAACTCCCTTCCTTTTACAGAGCAGTTGAACAATGCCAAAGCAAATCAACGCGCTGCAGAAGCTGCCGTATTAAATGCACAGCTTGAAGTCGATAAACTCGTTCCTCTTGTACAAAACAAGGTGGTTTCGGACATCCAGCTAAAAACGGCAAAAACGGCGCATCAGATCGCTGTAGCCAATGTTGCCCAGGCAAAAGCAAGTGTCGGTACGGCACAGATCAATTTAGGTTATACCCTCATCAAAGCTCCCGTAAGCGGATACATTGGCCGTTTGCCTAAGAAACAGGGAAGCCTGGTTTCCCCTTCAGATGTTTTGCCTTTAACCAACCTTTCTGATGTACATGAGGTACACGTTTATTTTTCTTTAGGCGAGGCTGATTTTATCAGTTTCAAAGAAAAATATCCTTCAGCAACTGCTGCCGGAAAATTGAAAAACCTTCCTCCTGTAGAATTGGTGTTATCCGATAATGGTACTTATGCCGAAAAAGGTAAGATCGATATGATCGATGGACAGTTTGATAAAACAACAGGTTCCATCACTTTGAGAGCGAGCTTTCCAAATGCTTCCGGTTTATTGAGATCTGGAAATACAGGTAAAGTAAGGTTAAGCCTGCAACATCAGGATGCGATGATGGTTCCTCAGTCGGCCACCGTAGAAGTACAGGACAAGGTGTTCGTATATGCCGTAGGTAAAGACAATAAAGTAGCCAAACAGCCGATCAAAGTTATCGGGATCAGTGGTACAAATTACCTGATCAAAGATGGTTTGAAATCCGGAGACAGGATCGTTTCCAAAGGAATGGAAATCCTGAAAGACGGAGATGCCATCACTCCTGAAGTATCAAAAGAAGAAAAAACATTAAAAATTGCCGCTAATTAAGACCAGTCATGTTTAAGATATTCATACAAAGACCGGTCCTTGCCACTGTGATCTCTATTCTGTTAGTGATCTTTGGAGTGCTCGGACTCTCAAAATTACCACTCCAACAATTCCCTGATATTGCGCCGCCGGCCGTACAGGTAATGGCACTATATCCGGGTGCAAATGCGGAAACTGTATTGCGTTCAGTAGCACCTTCCCTGGAAGAATCCATCAATGGAGTAGAGGGAATGAGTTACATGAGCTCTACTGCCAGTAATGATGGATCACTCGTGATCACCGTTTACTTTAAGCTGGGAACCAATCCCGATCAGGCTGCTGTAAACGTACAAAACAGGGTGGCACAGGCAACCAGTCAGCTTCCGGCTGAGGTGGTACAAGCCGGTGTCACCACTGCCAAACAACAGAACAGTCTGATCATGGTACTGGATATGTACACCGATAAAGAATCGGATTATGATCAGACTTTCCTGGCCAACTATGCGCAGATTAACCTGATTCCGGAGATCAAAAGGATCCCTGGTGTAGGTTCTGCCAGCATCTTTGGTGGAAACAAGGATTACTCGATGAGGGTTTGGTTAAATCCGGCGCAGATGGCCAGTTACAACCTGATGCCCAATGAAGTAATGGCCGCGATCCAAAACAAAAACGTAGAAGCGGCTCCCGGAAAATTCGGAGAGAGCAGCAAGAATGCTTTTGAATATGTGATCAAGTATAAAGGCAAGCTGAACCAACCTAAGGACTATGAAAATATGGTGATCCGTTCCAATGCAGACGGTTCTATATTAAGACTTAAAGATGTAGCGAGAATAGAGTTCGGTGCGTATACTTATGGAAGTTTAACCCGAATCAACGGAAAGCCCGGAATTGATGTGGGGATCTTGCAACTTGCAGGTTCCAATGCCAATGAAATCCAGATCAAGATTCAGGACTTCATGAAAAAAGCAGAGAAAGATTTTCCTAAAGGCGTAAAATATGATGTGCTCTACAGTACTAAAGTATCCCTGGACCAATCTATTGATCAGGTAAAACATACCCTCATTGAAGCCTTTATCCTGGTATTTATTGTGGTATTTATTTTCCTTCAGGATTTCCGTTCAACGTTGATTCCGGCAATTGCCGTACCGGTTGCGATCATAGGAACATTCTTTTTCATGCAGCTCTTTGGTTTCTCGATCAACCTCCTGACCTTATTTGCCCTGGTACTCGCCATCGGTATTGTGGTCGATGATGCGATCGTGGTGGTGGAAGCGGTGCATGCCAAAATGGAACACCATAACTTGTCTCCAAAAGCGGCAACAGCTTCTGCCATGCAGGAAATTACCGGAGCCATCATCTCCATTACGTTGGTGATGTCGGCAGTATTCTTACCGGTAGGATTCATGGAAGGTTCTACAGGTGTATTCTACAGACAGTTTGCTTTTACCCTGGCCATCGCTATTGTGATCTCTGCTGTAAACGCATTGACCTTAAGTCCTGCACTTTGTGCATTGTTCCTTAAAAATCCACATGCCAATAAACACGAAGCAGTAAAGACGACCTTTAAAGAACGTTTCTTCATTGGATTTAACAGCGGCTTTAACAGCTTAACCAATAAATACATTGGTAGTTTAAGGTTCCTGATCCGTTTTAAATGGGTAGGTATTGCAGGTTTGATCATCATCACCCTGTCTACCATCTGGATGGTTAAAAAAACACCTACAGGATTCATTCCTTCTGAAGATCAAGGCTTTATTGCCATCGCTTTATCTATGCCTGCTGGTGCTTCTCTGGAGCGTACCACTGAAGCATTGAAAGAAGCAGAAAAAATATTGATGCCTTTAGAGTCGAACCGACTGTTAAACGTGCTTTCCGGTTTTAACATCATGACGCAAAGTACCAGTCCTTCGGCCGGGGTTGCTTTCGTCCTGCTCAAACCAACGGAAGAACGTGGTAAGTTAAAAGGCATCAACGACATTATGAACGACATCAGGGGGAAATTATCTACTGTCAAAGGAGCCAATTTCTTCGTCTTTACCTTCCCTACAGTTCCAGGTTTCAGTAACGTGGATGGTTTGGACCTGGTATTGCAAGATAAAAGCGGAGGTAAACTGGATAAATTCAGCGGTATCGCCTATAATTTCATTGGTGAGCTGATGAAACGTAAGGAGATCGCCGTGGCCTTTACCACCTTTAAAGCCGATTATCCTCAATTGGAACTTAAAATTGACGACGAGAAGGCAGAACAACTTGGCATCAACACCAAAGACATCCTGCAAACCATGCAAGCGTACTTTGGAAGTGCACAAGCTTCAGATTTCAACCGCTTTGGTAAGTATTACAGGGTGATGGTACAGGCAGATATTGCCGACCGTTCAGATGCTTCGGCGATGGATGCGGTGTATGTTAAAAACAAACAAGGTGAAATGGTTCCGATCAGTACGGTAGCTACCTTATCAAGGGTGTATGGCGCAGAAACTGCTTCCAGGTATAACCTGTTCAACTCGATTGGGGTGAATGCCATTGCCAAACCTGGATACAGCTCTGGTGATGCGATTAAAGCAGTAGAAGAAGTAGCTCAGAAACACCTTCCTTCAGGTTATTCCTTCGAATTCTCGGGTTTAACGAAAGAGGAAATTTCTTCCGGCGGACAGTCCACGATCATCTTTATGTTGTGTCTGGTATTTGTTTACTTCCTGTTGTCTGCACAATATGAAAGTTATATCCTGCCTTTAGCAGTCGTACTTTCCATTCCAGCAGGTGTATTCGGGGTATTCGTAGCGATCGGACTTACCGGAATTGAAAACAACATTTATGTGCAGGTGGCATTGGTGATGCTGATCGGCTTGCTCGCTAAAAACGCGATCTTGATCGTAGAATATGCGGTACAGCGTAGAAAAGCAGGAAAAACCTTGATCGCTGCCGCATTAGAAGCCGCGAAACTGCGTTTACGTCCGATCATCATGACTTCCCTGGCATTTATTGTGGGATTGATCCCGATGATGACTGCCACCGGACCATCAGCTCTGGGTAACCACTCGATCAGTATTGGTGCAGCAGGAGGGATGATCTCCGGTGTAATTCTGGGCTTGTTCATTATTCCGGTGTTATTTGTGATCTTCCAATACCTTCAGGAGAAAATAAGCGGAAAACCACCGGTAGCAGAAGAAATCGGTCATGGGGTAACTGTAAATCCTGAGGCCAACATCATCTACTCTTAATTGATTTAATATACAGTAATAACAGCTATAGAACTAATGAGAACATATATAAACAGACTTGCACCGATAGTGATCCTGATCCTACTTGCCGGTTGTAAAGTTTCAAAAGATGTCGTAATCCCTAAAGCCAGCATTCCGGAGCAGTTCAGAAATGCAGCCTCTGCGGATTCGACCAGCATCGCCGGACTTACGGTCAAACAGTTTTTTACAGACCCGACCCTTCAGAATTTGCTGGATACTGCCCTGCTTAGAAATTACGATTTGCAGATTGCCTTGAAAAATATGGAATCTGCGGACTTACTGTTCAGACAATCCAAGCTGGGAAACCTGCCACAGTTGAACCTGAACATTACTGCCAATACCAACCGCCCTTCAGACAACAGTCTGAACGGCTTGAGTGCAGGCCAGTTTTTAAAGACCAAACACATCGAGGATTACAATGCCAACCTTGGCCTGAGCTGGGAAGCCGATATCTGGGGAAAGATCAGAAGTCAGAAACAAGCGGCACTGGCCACCTACCTGCAAACCGCGGAAGCTAAAAAAGCAATCCAAACCCGTTTAATTGCCAACGTAGCGCAAGGTTATTACCGTTTATTAATGATGGACGAACAAATGACCGTTGCCAAAAGAAACCTGGCTTTAAGCGACAGCACCTTAAAGATCATCCACATGCAATTTGATGCAGGACAGGTGACCTCTCTGGCCATTCAGCAGGCACAGGCGCAACAATTGGTAGCCGCACAGCTGATTCCGGAGCTGGAGCAGAACATCAGTATCCAGGAGAATGCATTGAGTATTTTAGCCGGTCAGCTTCCTAAAGCGATCGCAAGAACAGCTAGTCTGAACAAGATATCCTTTCCGGAACAACTTTCGGCAGGATTTCCATCAGCGATGGTGAGCAGAAGACCAGATGTAAAAAGCGCAGAGCTTTCTTTAAATATCTCTAATGCCCAGGTGGGAATTGCGAAAGCTGGTTTATATCCTTCTTTAAGCATTACTGCCAGTGGAGGATTGAATGCCTTTAAAGCAAGCAATTGGTTTAACATCCCGGCTTCCTTGTTTGGAACGGTAGCAGGAGGGATCACGCAACCGATCTTTCAGCGCAAGCAGTTGAGAACACAATATGAAAGGGCAAAGATCGATCGTGAAAAAACGGTGATTGAATTCAGACAATCCGTACTGAACGCAGTAGGAGAAGTTTCTGATGAACTGGTGAAAATTGAAAAGTTGAAACAACAATATACCATTGCACAAAGCAGGGTTGGAACTTTACAACAAGCCGTAAAAAATGCCAATCTGTTGTTTAAAAACGGAATGGCCAATTACCTGGAAGTCATCACGGCACAAAGTAATTCTCTTCAAAGTGAATTGGAACTGGCCAGCATAAAAACAGCACAACTCAACGCTTCAGTAGAACTTTACCGTTCTCTGGGAGGCGGTTTCTAATTCCTGCAGCGATCGTATTGTAAAATTTACATCGCGAAATGATAAAACTAAAGTTTTAATTATTTAACATTGGCCTTTATATGATCCTTTATAAAGGCCGTGTTATTTAATAGACCCGAAGGTTATACCGAGCTCGAATTGATGGAAGAAGTTGCAGGGGGCAACGAATCCGCATTCAACCTGTTGTACGAAAGGTACGCAGGTAAGGTGTATGCTATGGGCATGAAATACCTCAAATCCCCCTTTCTGGCACAGGATGCCGTACAGGAAATCTTTGTAAAAGTATGGAACAACAGAGGGGAACTGCCTTATGTGAAAAGCTTCCCTGCCTGGCTAAATACCATTTCCAGAAATCAACTCATCAATGAGCTTCAGAAACAGGTTCCTATGGAGACACTGGAAGAATTTCAGCCCGAGGAAAAGCATAAGATCGCAGTAGCTTCCGGTAATGACATTGATTTCAGGGAGTTGGAACAGCTCATCAAAAAAGGGGTAGAAAGTCTTTCCCCGCGACAACAGCAGATTTATAAACTGAGCAGGGAAGAGGGCTTAAGTCACAAGCAAATTGCCGAACAACTGTCCATTTCCTATGACGTGGTAAGGGAGCACATGAGCAAAGCCCTGAAGAACCTCCGTATTTTTTTGGAAAATAATTACCGCTATATGCTGCTGTTATGGCTGTTTTCCAGAAATCAATAAAAAAAAATTAAATACCACCCCCACAACTTTCCTTTTTAACTGTCTATATCATTGTAATGACACCAGAAACATTTAAATCACTTTTAGCAGGTCACCATTCAGGAACCTTAACTGTACCAGAAAAGCAGCAGCTGTTATCGCTGTTGCATGATCCGGAGTACCGTGAGGAACTGGAAAGTCTTTTTACGGAAGACTTGTCTTCGGAGGATTTTTCGGCCACTGCCACAAAAGAAGAACTGGATATGGTTTATGAACGTGTTAAGCTGCAAACGACCTTAAGAGAGCCGAAGATCGTTTCGTTCCTCCCGGTCTTAAGATGGACGGCAGCAGCGGTGGTATTCTTCTCGGTAGCTTTTGGTGCTTATTACCTGAATTCAAAATACAACAAAACGGTTCTTCCTTTGGAATTTGCCGGACAAAAAGGAGAATACATTAAGCCTGGTGGCAATAAGGCCGTGCTTACCCTTTCCGATGGTTCCCATATCGCGCTGGATGATGTGGCCAATGGAGAGATTGCTAAAGAATCTGGCGTTCAGATCACAAAAACGGCAGATGGAAGGTTATTATATACGGCACGTCCCGGATTAAGTCATGTAAAAGTGGGCTATAATACCATCGCGACACCAAAAGGCGGACAATACAGAATTGCCCTTCCTGATGGCACCATGGTTTGGCTAAATGCAGCTTCTTCCCTGAAATACCCATCGGCATTTACGGGCGCAGCGCGAAATGTCGAGCTTACCGGTGAAGCCTATTTTGAAGTCGCCAAAAACAAACACCTGCCTTTTATGGTGAAAACCAGGAACCAGGAAGTCGAAGTATTGGGTACTCATTTCAATATCAATGCTTATGAAGATGAAAATGGCGTAAAAACCACCCTGATTGAAGGAAGTGTAAAGGTCAGACTCCCGTCAAATAAATCAACAGTGCTTAAACCCGGAGATCAATCTGATGTCTTAACTGATATTAAGGTAAGTCAGGTAGATGCCAGTTCAGTAATCGATTGGAAACAAGGCTTATTTTGGTTTAATGATGAAAGCATTTTTAGCATCATGCGTCAATTTTCGAGATGGTATAATATAGATGTAGAATATAGGGGAGAGGTGAGCAATATCCGTTTCGGCGGACAAGTATCGAGGATGAAGAATTTATCACAGGTCCTGCGGATTATGGAACTCACAAAATCGATCCAGTTTAAGGTAGAAGGAAACAAAATTATTGTCATGCCCTATACAGAAATGGCCATTAAACAATAACTATTAGTTAAGAAAAATAACCACCATATATCACCTAATATATAAGTTTGCTAACACATAAAAAAACAACAACATGAAAAACCTATTCTTATTTGCTGTCGCTTTACTTTTCAGCATGACCGCGAGCAGCCAGATTTTAAGACCCGTAAAATGGAGCTATGCGGCAAAAAAGACTTCAAAAACAGAAGCTACCTTATACCTGAAAGCGAGTATAGAAGAAGGATGGCACTTGTATTCGCAGCATATACCAGATGGCGGACCAGTGAAAACTTCCTTCAAATTTACACCAGCAAAGACTTACAAGCTGAATGGTAAAACCACAGAACCAAAACCAATCGTGAAGTTTGAGAAAGCTTTTGACATGAACGTTGGCTATTTTGAGAACTCTGTGATCTTCCAGCAAAAAATCAAATTAACTGGTGCAAATGCTACGGTTAAAGGTACTTTAGAATTCATGGTTTGTGATGATTCACAATGCCTTCCACCAGAAACTGTTGAATTTTCCATCCCTGTAAAGTAAGCAGAAAATGATTTTAAAATACAATCAGACGAGCATAAAAATGCTCGTCATGGGACTACTCATGCTTTTTGGGTCGGTTACAGCAACCTTCGCTCAGGAAGCAGATACCTCATTCAGTGACATAGAATTCACCGAAATTAAACCAGATAGTACCCCTAAAGATAGCATCACCGCTACCGTGGTTAGTCCGGCAAAGGATAGTGCTGCTGTTACAGATTTGGCTAAGCCTCTGGTAAAGAAGGAAGAAAAGCAGGGGCTGATCGCCATCTTTATCGCAGGTTTCATCGGAGGTCTGGCTGCATTACTGATGCCTTGTATTTTTCCGATGCTTCCTTTAACCGTCAGCTTTTTTACTAAAGGAAGTCAGACGAAAGGAAAAGCGGTCAGCAGAGCGATGTTTTACGGCTTGTCCATTATTGTGATCTATGTGGTATTGGGACTATTGGTGACTGTCCTTTTCGGGCCGGATGCACTCAATAGCCTGTCCACAAACGGAGTCTTCAACTTCTTGTTCTTTATTTTACTGCTGATCTTTGCCATGTCCTTCCTGGGTGCATTTGAAATTACCCTGCCTTCCTCATGGGTGAATAAAATGGATGCCAACTCTGATAAGGGAGGTCTTGCTGGCTTGTTCTTTATGGCAGGCACACTTGCCCTGGTTTCTTTTTCTTGTACGGGCCCGATTATCGGGACTTTACTGGTGCAGGCTGCTACAAGTGGTGCATTGTTGGGGCCGGCAGTAGGGATGTTTGGTTTCTCGTTCGCCCTGGCCATTCCTTTTGCTTTGTTTGCCATGTTCCCATCCTGGTTAAGTGCCTTACCTAAATCAGGTGGTTGGTTGAACAGCGTAAAGGTGGTGCTTGGTTTTTTGGAACTCGCATTGGCGATGAAATTTTTAAGCAATGTAGACCTTGCTTATCACTGGAACTGGTTTGACAGGGAGGTGTTCCTGGTACTTTGGATCGTGATCTTTGGATTAATGGGACTCTACCTGCTTGGGAAGCTTAAATTCTCCCATGACAGTCCGGTGAACGCCATTTCTGTTCCGAGGTTATTGATCGCTGTAGTGGTTTTATCATTTACCGTATACATGATTCCCGGATTATGGGGAGCACCTTTGAAATCGGTATCTGCATTTCTTCCGCCTCAGGCGACTCAGGATTTCGACTTGTATACCTCCACCTTAACTGGTGCAGCCAATGGCCCTGCAGTAAAACATGAGGAAGGTCCTCATAAATATTCGGAGATCTTTCATGCCCCTTTAAACCTCAACGTATTCTTTGATTACGAAGAAGGAATGGCTTATGCAAAGAAAGTGAAGAAACCTGTCATGATTGATTTCACAGGCCATGCCTGTGTAAATTGCCGGCAAATGGAAGCGAATGTCTGGCCGGATAAAGCGGTATTCAGCAGACTGAACAATGACTATGTCATCATTCAGCTTTATGTAGACGATAAAACTGAACTTGCAGAAAACGAAAAATTCAAATCTAAATTCAGCGGTAAAGCTGTAAATACTATTGGAAATAAATGGAGCGACTTTCAAGCCGCCCGTTTTAACTCCAATTCCCAGCCATTCTACGTCTTACTTGGTCATGACGAACAATTGCTGGCGCCGCCTACAGGTGCAAATTACAATGCAGGGGAATACCTTGAATTCCTCAATAGTGGCTTAAAGAATTTCAATAAATAATTGAAAATTTAGGTTAATAGTTAATAGTAAAAACGATGGTCAGTGGATGCTGGCCATCGTTTTAAAATGTCATCCAGAATTAAACACCACAAATAGCCCGTTCCGGTATGAAGGAACAAATAGATCTAAAAACCAATTTATAACTAATGAAAAGATTAAGTTTGATCACGCTGGTACTCTTAGGTGCCGGTTTTCAAGGTTTTGCTCAACAGAAAAACCCAAAGAAAAATGCGGCTTCGGTAAGTCCGGCTGCAAATCCGAATGCCGTTAACCGCCCAGCTGCAGCAAACGGGCCTAAGCCTTATGCCGAAGTGATCACCGCCAAAGCAAAAACAGATAAAGGACTGTTTAAAGTACACACCATCGAAGACCGTTACTTTTTCGAAATCCCGGATTCTTTGCTGGAGCGGGAGATTCTTATTGTGAACAGAATCAGTAAGGCTGCTGCCGGTAACCGTTCACAAATGATGGGTTATGGTGGGGACCAGATTGGCGATAATGTCATTTCTTTTCAAAAAGGACCTGCCAACAAATTATTCATAAAGAGCATTTCTTTTGGAGAACGCTCTCAGGATACTACTGCGCAAGGTTTGTATAAATCTGTGATGAACTCAAATGTTCAGCCATTGGTCGCTTCATTTGACATCAAAGCATTTGCTAAAGATTCCGTTTCCGGTGCAAAAGGTGTGGTTATTGATGTGACAGATTATATGAACGGCGATAATGAGATTTTCTTTTTTGATCCTTCTGTGAAAAAAGCATTAAACCTGACCGGAATGATGAACGACAGAAGTTACATCAAAGAGATCAAAGCTTATCCGATGAACATTGAGATCCGTACCTTAAAAACGTATGCAAAATCGGCTCCACCGATGCCAGGTGGAATGGGTGGCGCACCAAGTGCGAGTCCGGCTACTTATGAACTGAACAGCTCGATGGTCTTATTGCCTTCTACACAAATGAAAGCAAGGTATTTTGATCCGCGCGTGGGTTATTTTGCTACTGGTTTCGTAGATTTTGATTCCAATCCTCAGGGGGTGAAAAATCTTTCCCTGATCACGAGATGGAGATTAGAGCCTAAAGCTGAAGACATCGAAAAATATAAAAGAGGAGAGCTGGTAGAGCCTAAAAAACAAATTGTTTATTATATCGATCCTGCAACGCCAAAAAAATGGGTGCCTTACCTGATTCAAGGGGTAAATGATTGGCAGGCAGCCTTCGAAAAAGCAGGCTTTAAAAATGCAATTGTAGCTAAAGAAGCGCCTTCAGATCCTGCATGGAGCCTGGAAGATGCCAGACATAACGTAATTGTATATAAACCTTCAGATATTCCAAATGCAAGCGGACCACACGTTCATGATCCACGTACCGGAGAGATCCTGGAAACGCATGTGAACTGGTATCACAATGTGATGTTGATCCTTAGAAACTGGTACCTGATCCAGGCAGCAGCAGTTGATCCTGCAGCGCGCAAAATGACCTTCGATGATAAGCTGATGGGGGAACTGATCCGTTTTGTCTCTTCTCATGAAATCGGACATACCCTGGGATTACGTCATAATTTCGGGTCTTCAGCAACCGTACCTGTAGAAAAATTAAGAGATAAACAATGGGTAGAAAAAAATGGACATACCCCATCAATCATGGATTATGCCCGTTTCAACTATGTTGCTCAGCCGGAAGATAACATCAGTTCCAAAGGAATTTTCCCTAGAATCGGTGATTATGATTTGTGGGCAATCGAATGGGGTTATAAATGGACGCCTGAATTTAAAGGCCCACAAGAGGAACTGGCGAGTTCTAACAAAAACATCATCAGCAAAATTTCCGGAAATAAACGCCTGATCTTCGGAACTGAAAGTGATCCAAATGATCCCCGCAACCAGAATGAAGACCTTGGCGACAATGCCATGCTGGCTTCCACTTACGGAATTAAGAACTTAAAGCGCATTTTGCCGAATCTATTGACCTGGAGCAAAGAGCCAAATGAAGGTTACCAGAATGCAAAAACGTTGTACGGTGAACTTGTAGGTCAATATGGCCGTTACATGGGACATGTGGCAAAGAATATTGGAGGAATTTATTCTACACCTAAAACGGTAGAAGAAAGTGGTGCTTCTTTTGTCGCTGTTCCTTATGCTACACAAAAGGAGGCAATGACCTTTTTAAATGCACAATTGTTTACCAGTCCAACCTGGTTAATCAACAAAGAATTGATAGAACGTACCGGAATTAATCCTGTAGATGTTTTTCAGGGAATTCAGAAAGGTACTTTATCCAGATTTCTGAATGCCAATACCATTGGCAAACTCATCAATGCAGAGGTAATGAGTGGTGCCAAAGCCTATACTGCGGAACATTTGTTTGCCGACCTTAAAAGCGGAATCTGGTCTGAATTGTATAACCATAAGAACATCGACGTGTACAGAAGAAACCTTCAAAAAGCTTACATAGACAACCTGAGTAAGCTGATGGTAGCGCCTTCATCGGCTGCTCCCGGTGGTTTCCCTGGAATGAGGTCATCTGATCCTACAAGTTCAGATGTATCCAGCATTAGTCGCGCGCATATGGCCAGTTTAGCCAAAGATGTCCGTCTTGCCATTCCTGCTGCAACAGGTTTGAGTAAATATCATTTACAGGATTTATTGGTGCGCATCAATAACGCATTGAATCCGAAATCGTAAATTATTTACCGCATTAAAAAGCCCCCTCTGGTCTGTTAAAACAAATCCGGAGGGGCTTTTTTTTAAGCTTACTTTTTCTAAACCCGATCCAATTCTGGTTTCCTATGGGTACTAACTGCAATCCTGTTCCAGGCATTGATGGTCACCACTGCCATGATAATTTCAGATAACTGTAAGTCCGTAAATAATTCAGCAGCACGATTATAGGTCTGCTCCGATACTCCGGTAGGAATTAGTGTAACTTCTTCTGTTAAAGCAAGAATAGCCATTTCTTCTTCAGTAAAGAATGAGGTTTCCCTCCAGGCGCTCAGCGTATAGATCCGCTGTTCTGTTTCTCCATGTTTCCTGGCATCTTTGGTATGCATGTCCAGGCAATAAGCACATCCATTGATTTGTGAAGCCCTGATCTTAATCAATTCTTTATGAGATTTGCTAAGGGAACTTTCGTTTAAAAAGCCCTCCAGTGCGAACATGGCCTGATATGCTTTGGGGTTGGTCTTCTGAATATCGATTCTATCTTTCATAAGTATATCATTGTTTTTTAGTCACGATTTTACCGTGTTTAAATTTCAATTCAAATTTCGGCATCAAAAGCCTTAAAAAAACTTAACCTGGTTTAAGAAATTCTTTTCACTTTCCTGGCCCGGATTTTACTTAGAAATTCAGGGGTAAAGCCCAGATAGGAGGCCAGCATATACTGAGGCACCCTTTGAACGAATTCCGGAAATGCATCGTTGAACTGGTGATACTGCGCTTCTCTGGATAAGGTATGGAGGAATTTTGTCCTGGTCTGAACGGCTGAATATGCCCGTTGCAGGATCAGGCGAAAATACCGTTCCAGTTTTGGCACGCTTTCAAAAAGCGCTTCCTGAATGTTTTTTTCCAACGCGATGACTTCTGATGCTTCTACTGCCTGAATCTGAAATCCGGAGGGAATGCGGTTCTCCAGACTGGTGTAATCGCTGATCCACCAGTTTTCAATTGCAAACTGCGTGGTTTGTTCAACTCCTTTATCGTCAAAAAAATACATCCTCAGGCAACCCTTTACCACGAAATAATTAGCAGAACAGATCTTCCCTTCCGTTAAAATCAGGGCTTTCTTCTTCAGCTGAAGGTATTTCAGTTTTTCAGATACCAGGGCTTCTTCAGTTTCATTCAGAGGAATATAGCGGTTGATATGTTGTAAAATTGGCTGGAACATAAACTGGCTTTGGGAAAGCAAGATAAACAATTGTTCCTGTTTTGAAGATGAAAAAAGGCAGGACAATATAGCCTGCCTCTTGTATTTTTTTATTTGATCAGGCTTAAATGCTCAATGCATTCAGCTCACGATCAGCAGTATCTGTTGCCGCATATTGCGCTGCAATATGTTCATTCAGGTACCTGGAAGTATAGTAATGATCGGTCACATTGATAAATAGAACCGTTCCGCCCTCGATGGTATTGATCACGGTATTTGCCAGTTCCGGTGCTACTGCCGGACAGCCCTGACTTCTTCCGAGTCGCCCAAGCGCGTTGATCGTCCCCTGACTCACATAATCGGCCCCATGAACAACAATGGATCGTTTGCGGGCATTGGAATTAAAACCTTCGTCCATTCCATCCAGGCGCAGTGATTTACCATGCTGACCGCTGTAAATTTCGGCAGTTAAGTAAAATCCGATACTGCTTTGAAAGGAATCGTTGACGTTAGAAAAGCGGGTTGCTTTATCATTTCCGCTACGCTGACCATGTGCGACCCAGGTATTCAGCAAGAGCTTCTTTTTCTCCAGATCGATGATCCAAAGACGTTTACTCGTACTGTTCTGGTCGAAATCTGCAATCGTTAAAATGGACTTGCCGGCAGCCACCTGTCCGGACTTTTTGAGGTTGTAAAAGCCGGTAAGGGCTTTTTCAAAAACTAATGGGGTTAACCCGCTTTCGGCAAGATGTGCGGACTGGTAAATGTTACTGACATGCCTGTTGTACAGGCTATCTTCAGTTGGAATTACAACCGGGTTAATCCGGGGAGTTACCGGCTCCCTGTTTATCATAGTGAAGGCCATCGTCATCGTAATCAATCCTGCTCCACCAAAAAGGTATTTCATCATAGAATTTGGGTTTAGTGCTATGAATATTTGAATTATTATTTAGGTATTGTTCTGCTATAGGCTTGATGTTTAAACGCTAATATATTGATTAATTGATGTTTAGATCTAATTTTAATGGGCTATTACTTTTTTATGACTTAACTATCTTAATAGTGTATTATCGTCACCTCAAATTGCCGGAACTGATGTTCCTGTTAATAATTATGACGTTTTTTTTCCTGTTTCATCAGTGGCTTCCAGCCGCTGTATCTTTGCGATCAGTAATAAAGACCTAAATCAGGGCAAAAGGTTTAAAACAGCTGAAAAATTCGTGTAATAGATCGCCTCGTTTACGTAATAGATTTTGTTCCTCCTCTTATCTGTAGGAATTTGTAATTATGAAAACAACCATCAGCCCTGTCGTTCTTTTAAGAATTCCGGCATTCTCCATTACGGATCAGTTAGTTGAAGTATGGGAAGAACTAAAAATAGCTATTAGCTTTTCTTCCAGTACTTTCTATGATAAAATAAAAACAATTGAAGCCCATGAACTGGCTACTTTAGATCCGAAAGTACAGTTTACAATATGGAAGTATTTCAACCGGTCCAAATACCGGGGGACACCATATGGCAGCTTTGCAGGTTTTGCCGTTGCGGAATTAACCGCAGGTCCAAAGGAAGTGGTCTTTTCTCAGAAGCAGCATTTGCATCGTTTTAAAGACTGGTCTTGCCGTAACGACCTCCAAGTCTCGAATGAAGATTTAACTTCCTCAGATCGCCTCTATTTCTCAAATTCAAGCACTTATTCCACCTCCAGGAATATTCGCTTCATTTCATTGCAGGAGCAGGTGTTTGAGCTGGCTGAAATTGAAAAAAGTACGTTCATTATAGATTTGCTGGAATTTTGCAGTAAAAAGGCCACCTATGCCGCCATCTGTGATTTTGCCGCAGGCCATGCTGTCTCCGAAGAAGTGCTCACAGGGATCCTCAAAGCGATGCTCGATTTACAACTGCTTTTCACGGACCTGAACCCCAATATCATTGGACCGGATTACTTTGGCAGGAGCAGGCAGCCCCTCAGCGGCACAGCAGAACAATACCTGATCGCAGAACGTAAGGTCTTGTCAGGTGGCGTCGATAAAGCCGCTTTAGTGCATTTACCATCCTGTATTGATTATTTAACAAGTATAGGGTTGTCGTCAGATAATCAGGGTCTTAAATTGTTTTCGTCAGAATTCCAAAGGCGCTTCGAATCTCAGGAACTGCCTTTAATGATGGTGCTTGATCCGGAATTGGGAATCGGTTACGGAGATTTTGCCGGTGTTGCTGCCACAACGGATTTAGCTCATGAACTGAGGGAAGCCATAGGCAGCTCAGCACCGGCAGCAATTCCTCCCGGAGCCTTTGCCTGGTCTTTGCTTAAGGAAATGCTAAACGGCGATAAAAATCAAGTCATTAAACTGGAGGAAATAAAGAACAATCCTCAGTCTGACAGGAAGATAAAGCCAGCCAACAGTTTTAGTGCTTTAGCAAGATTTTCAGATGAACTCGTGATTCTGGAGCAAATAGGAGGCTGCACTGGTAATGCACTGGCTGGAAGGTTTACCATGGCCAGCAAGGCCGTAGAATCACATTGTAAACAGATTGCTGCCGCAGAATCCGCAGCAAATCCAGAGGTGATTTTCTTCGATCTGGGGTATATGGCTGAAGGAAAAGTCGACAATGTAAACCGAAGAAAGGGGATTTATGACCATGAACTTCCCATTTTAAACTACTCCTGTGCAAAGGAGCTCATTTCTTTAAATGACCTCCTGGTTACGGTTAAGAACGGAGAAATCATCCTGCTCTCTGCGCAATATGGAAAAAGGCTGATCCCCAGACTCGCTTCTGCTTATAACTACAGCAGGTCTGACTTGTCGGTTTATCGCTTTCTATGCGACTTGCAACATCAGCAGATCCAGACACAAGTATCGTTTGACATTCAATCGCTCTTACCCGGACTGGATTTTTACCCCAGGATTCAATACAAAAATCTGGTTTTATCTACGGCAAAATGGAGAATCAAAGCCTCAGATCAGGGGCAGGAGCCAGTCCTTTCTTTTCTGGATAAAATGGGGGTGAGCAGGTATTTTTCTGCAGGGAACGGAGACCAGACCTTATGCTTCGATAAAGAGAATGAAACCGATCTTTTTCACTTCAAATCCTACCTGAATCAATACAACGATTTCGTTATAAGTGAGTGTATCATGTCTACTAATCAGAGATTTAAAGATGAATATAAGAAGAGTTACTTTACTCAGGTTCTCCTCACGTTAAATCACGACGAATTATTGTATTCCGGACATGCACCCCTAAAAAAAGCAAAAGATAAGGACATCGAACGGGTCATTGTTCCAGGGAAAGACTGGCTTTATTTTGAGATTTATTGTCATGAGGAAAGGGCAGATTTCATCCTTGCAGCATTGATCGGAAAATTCATAGAAAGCCATTCCCGGAATTTTAAAACCTGGTTCTTTATCCGGTACAATGATCCGGCTCCGCACCTCAGGTTAAGGCTCCAGTTGAAGCAGGAAGAAGAGGGTTATTTTTACATCAGCAGGTTAATGGAAATACTCGCAGAAGAATTATCGGATGGGATCATTACAGACGTTCAGCTGAAAACTTATTACCGGGAAACAGAACGTTATGGAGCTGCACAGATGGCGCTTACAGAGCGTCATTTTACGGCCGACAGCCATTATGCTTTAAGCCTTATAGAAAGTAATCCGGACCTGTTTAATAAATATGCCAATTGTACGGCATTAATGAAAACAGTTCTGGGGACATTGGGTCTTAACCAAAGAGATCAGGCGCTCTTTATCCGAAATGTTCAGCAATCATTTGAGAAGGAACACCGCATGACGAGTATTGAATTTAAAAAGGTGAACAGGGAATGGAGTCTTTTTCTGGAAGAATATCCCTTTGGAAGTCTGGATCAGGTCCTTCATGCCCTCCCCAGTGAGCTGATCCGTTCCTTTAATTTAACTTTAGCTGAAAGTGATCCCGAAAACCGAAGGTCCCTGTTTTGCAGTCTTTTTCACATGCACATCAACAGGTTGTTTGCCACTGAGCCAAGGGCCCATGAAACGATCATTTACAGCTTCCTGTACAAACTGCTGCAACTTGAAAAGCAACATCTACACCTCGTTAAGCTCGATCGTTAAAGTGGCCTGAAAATAATGGTCCTCAGTAACGGCAGTATGAAGCGTGGCTTTGTTGCCATAAGCAGACTTTAACCGCTTCTTAACGTTACTGAGGCCTATATGGTGACTGCTATATGCCGGCTGCTCGGTAATCAGGTTTTTCGTGCAAACCTGAAGTAATCCACCGGAACAGCTGATGTCAATGCTTGCGGGATGAGCGGCCTGCCGAAGTTCCCCATGTTTAAACATATTTTCCACGAGCGTCATGATGAGTAGGGGAATGATCTGAATCGACTCCACATCTTCTGTATAATTCAGGGAAATGTATAAACCATGTCCCGCCTTAATCTGATGGAGCCTGATCAGGTTTTCTACCTGCTCCAATTCTCCCGACAAGGCAGATTGTGCATGGTCCTTGACCTCTTCAATAGAATACCTCATCATTTCTGATAAAGCCATAATCGCTTCTGCGGCTTCAGGAGCAGTTTTTCTGGTATTTGTGTAAATAAAATTTAAGGTATTAAACAGGAAATGCGGATTGATTTGCGCTTTAAGATGGGCATGTTGCGACTTAATCAGATCGGAATAAATCCTTTGGTTTTCGATAATGACCAGCAATCGCTCTTTCTCTTGTTCTTCCGCCCGTTTTCTTTCCTTGAAGTAATTGAGAATATAGTCGTAACCGGTAGCAAACAGAATGAAATAAACTGCCCGGTAAGCCACATTGGTATGTGCCCTGAAGGTAAACTGTACCGGTTCAATAAGCTCGAGAGAACCAAAACGGTTTAAGAAATCAGCAGTGTGAAGAACGAGCGGAATATACAGCATCACTTCCAGCGAAATGAATAAAGGCAATCTCCAAAGTGCCTGAATGCTCTTCATTTTTGCCGCAGGCATCACCACCAGTGCATGGAAGTAAAACAACATGATGTTAAACGTATAGAAAAGCGCATAATTTCCAAACGTCGCAAAGGCCCCGCGGATCACGCCCATAATCACCACTTCATAGAAGATAAAGAGGAACCAGCCTATAAAATGGATCCGGTACCGGTATAAAAAGTCCTTGAAATTATCGGGTGTTATTTTCATTTCGTGTAAAAGAAGCCAGTGTTAACGTAATACTTTTCCCGGAGCCTGTTATCCTGCTTAATTTTCCTAAAAAAAAGAACATGAAAAAGGAACTAACAGCAATCAATCTAAAGAAAAGCACATTATTTGTGTTCAAATCAAAAAAAGGTAAATCAGGTTATTATACTGAGACCGTTAAAACTTATACAGATCCGACCAATACCAGTGCAACATCGCATACCAGTGGTATAATTGGATATGGAGCGCACTAGAAAGTGCCTAAGGCAATGAGATCTAATCGGGTACATTCCGCTTGGATTTCATTGTCTTTTCTCCCAGAAATACTAAAAACTGCTTTTTATAGGTCGTCCCCAAAGGCACCTCCATTTTATTACTCAGAATAATCGTATATCCCTCTACTTTGGTGATGTAATTCATCGAGACGATAAAAGACCTTTGTACCCTGACAAAGTTATGGTTGTCCTGCAACTTCGTTTCCAACTCCTTCATCGTCAAATAAGCCACATGCGTCTCATTCACGGTGTGGATCTTCACATAGTTGTTTAAACCCTCTATCATGATGATGTCTCTGATATTGATTTTTGTATATTTCTGCACCTGATCCGTCTTGATGAAAAAGAAATCATCTGCTGCAACCGCATTTTTTACGGCAAGCTCCGAATTCAGGAGCCGCTTGATCATTAAAGCAAATTTGCTCATGGAGATGGGCTTCAGCAGGTACTCATTTGCCTGTACGCCAAACGCTTCATAAGCATATTTAGAATGCCCCGTAGTAACCACGAGGTACTTTGTCTTGTCTCTTATGGCAATTGAAAGATCTATTCCTGACATTCCCGGCATATCCATGTCCATGAAAACAATATCAATCTGGTCATTGGCCGAAATTTCCATCAAAGCCTGCAAAGGATTTGTAAAGTATTTTACAAGTTGCAGATTGGGCATGGTATTGATGTAATCTACCAGGAGTTCTACAGCGTGTTTCTCATCGTCAATAATTACGCAGTTTAATTTCTTGTCCATTGATCTCCTCCTATAATTGGAATAATATTAATAAATCTAACCTAAAAATATTCACAACGCAAAACAGGTCCTTGGCGTAATACTTTTTATTATTTCATGAATTTTATTAAGAATGTGTAAAGTTAAATCAAATTCAGGGATAAAACTATAATTTCTATGCAGAACTCTAGGATTTATTGCGTTTACACCAAGTTATGGATGATTTTAACGGATTTTGAAGGGTGCTTTTTCATTCACCATGCAATTCGTATTGTTCACCACGTCAAACCCTTCATTGGCGTAAAAGAATTGGCGGTATCACTGATCTTACCTACTTTTATGACATCCCCCCTATAAAACGAAAATTCCTGATGCATGGAGGTGCATCGGGGATTTTTCCTCAATTTACGACCTTAAAAAGTAATTGAAACAAAAACATCTCGCGTTCTCATATAGTTTGTTAATTCAAAAAGGGGAGCATTCTTCCCCTTTCTTCAATGAACAACAATCCTTTATCATAATTCATTTTATTCTTTTTCAAAAAGAACTGATCATCCTATCCCGGAACTACTCCGGGATTTTTTTTTAAACCGACGTAGGGGTAGGTCTTGATTTGGTTGTCCTACCTGTAAATCATCAAAAATTTAATTGATCAATTATTTAAAAGAACAACAAAATGAAAACAATCAAGTATCTACTTATCATCACCGTAAGCATTTTCAGTATGAATTCCGTTAAGGCGCAAGTTCCAGGATTAAACTTCGGAATTAAAGCAGGTGCAAACTTCGCAAACCTACATTCTGACTTTAAAGGACTGTCTAATGAAAAAGGGAAAATGGGATTCAATGTCGGTGCATTTGCAAGGATAGGTAAAACCCTTTATTTTCAACCTGAGATTAATTACACTGCGTTTAAAAGTGAGTACAACTATGGCGGATCTACTTACAAGCCTAGTTTCAAACAAATGAACATTCCATTGATGGTCGGTTATAAAATCATCAATACTGAAGCCTTTAACCTGCACGTATCTGCCGGGCCAGACTTCAGCTATACCCTGAATAAACCGAATTCACCGACCTCATTTGATTACAAGAAATTCAATATTGGTGGTGTAATTAATGCAGGAGTGGACCTGGGAAGCTTAACCATAGATGCCCGTTACACCAGAGGATTCACGAAAATCAATAAAGGATTACAGGAAAAAACAGGCATTTACAACCTGTCTGTAGGTTTCAAAATTTTCTAATTCTTCTTTTTCACAAAATAATGGGGGCCGGTGATTATTCATTGGCCCCTTTATTTATATTTGGCTATAATTATTTCAACATGCAAAGTGAATTGTTTCAAATAGAAAGCGAAATGCCCTGGGAAGATCTTGGTAATGGCATAAAAAGACAGGTTTTTGGATATGACGACAGAGTGATGCTGGTCAAAGCAAAATTCGAAGCCGGAGCCATCGGTACCCTTCATGAACACCACCATACCCAGGTTACTTATGTAGACAGCGGCGTGTTTGAGATGACCATTGGTTCGGAAAAGAAAATCATCAGAAAAGGGGATGGCTTTTATGTGCCGCCACATGCCATTCATGGTTGCCTGTGTTTAGAACCGGGAATCCTGATCGATGCTTTTACGCCTCATCGTGAAGACTTTCTGAACGCATAAAAACAACTATTCCGTTTTCATAAATTTATACAGATAGGCGCAGGCCAGTAATAAAGCAGTTAAGATCAGCCAAAGCACATTATAACCATGGTGTTCCGCAATGTAAAAACCTGCTGTTGGTCCTACCACCTGTGCGACAGACCAAACGAGCATATAACCTGCCGCATACTGTCCTCTGTTAAACTCGTTTGCCCTGCTCATCACAAAAGTGTTCACAAAGGGGAGGGCAAACATTTCTCCCACGGTAAAAAATACGATACATAAAGTTCCCAGCAAGATCGGAGAGCCGAATGGAATCATCAGCACCAGGAAAGAAGCCGCAATAAACAACACTCCAACAGTGATGAAAAACACCGGCGATCTTTTTCCTTCAATCCGGTGTACCATCACCATCTCAAACAAAGCGATGATCACCCCGTTCAGTCCCAGGATCAGTCCGATCATAAATTCATTGATCTTCCAGGACTCCTTAAAGAAGACCGGAACTACCCTGAACATCAGAAAGAAGCAGATGATAAAGATCATACTCAACAGGATAAATTTGATAAACAGGCCATCTTCCCATGGCTTACGTACCACAATCCCTTTCACCTTTTCTTTGATGGTCTTCCGGTAGGCCTTAATCTTCGGCAGGAAAAATAAGATACTCAATCCTGCAAAAATGCTGACCATCCCGTCTACATAAAAAAGCAAGCTATAGTTATAAGAAGCAATCAAACCGCCCATGCTTACCCCAAATGCCCATCCGATATTGGTAGCCAGACGATTTAAAGAATAAGACCTGGTTTCCAGTCCCGGTTTTGCATAAGCAGCAATCGCCGCAAAGTTGGCCGGACGAAAAGCCTCCGCAAAGAAACTAATCACCACCGCAAGGATACAAAGCGTATGAAAATGGGTGATACTGGCAAAGAACAGAAAAAAGGTGCCGCCAATAATTGCCGAAAAGATCTGAACAGGCCGAAATCCGATCACATCCGTCAGCTTACCGCCGGCCGCAGAGCCAAGAATAGAACCCAAACCAAAAAGCGTGATGATAAAGCCCGCATCAGATGCAGAACGGTGGAGCGACTGGGTCACATATAAACCCATAAAAGGCACAGCCATATACCCACTTCGGTTAATGAGCATCACAATACTCAGAATCCAGGTTTCACGGCTCAATCCGGAGAAAGACCTTTTATAGTTCCCGGCAATAGTTTGAAGTAAAGACATATTTTTATTTTACCCCTCCAAAAGCTGCGAAACAAAGATTTTTGTGTAACACTTCCACGTGTTTAAAGCCAACTTCTTCCATCAGCTTCAACTGATATCCAATGGATCGGGGCGTATCTTCATAAGCAATATAATCGAAAACCTTTTCCCGGTATTCCGGTCCGCCGAGGCTTTCCAGGTAAGTCCCGTATTTCTGCTGGAATAAAGCGTTCAAATGAGGGGCATCATGTGTAATCAGGTCGGAGATCCAGAAAGAACCTCCGGGCTTCAATGCGCGGTACAGCTTCTGAAACAGCTGCTTCCATTCTTCATCTCCCCGCAGGTGATGCAAGGTTGCCGCAGCAAGGATAATGTCATACTGCTCCGCTTCCAGTTCCAGCAGCCTCATGTCCAGCTGAATTGTAGTCACCGTTCCCTGCGTTTGCGCAGTTACCCTTTCCTTTGCTTTTTCCAGCATGGGCAAGCTCAGGTCATTTAAGCTGCAGTTCAGATTTGGAATTTTACTCAGCATCTTCAGGGTATAGTTCCCTGCACCACATCCGATATCCAGCAATTCTTTCGCTTCAGGATTCACGTATTTCGCAGCCTCAGTACACAATTCCATGGTCAATGGTGCATCAAGTGTGGTCAGTTGTCCGGTGTCCAGATTGGAAAAACGTTCCACATCCTGATCAAATCTGCTTTCAATTTCCTGATTGGTAGCTTTCGCTGAATAGTCTTTTGCGCTCACACTTGTAAAATTTGTGCCAAGATAAAAAAATAGAATTGCCATTCCCGCAAAAGCGACTAACTTTAAAAAGTTCAAATCAAGAAAATATGGCAATTAACTTACGTAAAGGCGAAAAAATCAATATTGGTTTATCAAAGATCAGTGTGGGACTGGGATGGGACCCTAATGATGGAACAGGGCATGACTTTGACCTCGATGCTTCTGCATTCATGGTCGATGCAAACAGGATGATCCCGGCAGAAGAGTTTTTTGTTTTCTATGGAAATGATAAATCTCCGGATGGAGCGCTCTTTCATACAGGAGATGACCCTACAGGAGGAAATAGTGCAACCGGAGATGATGAAATTGTCAAAGTAGACCTTTCCCTGGTAGACGAGCGCATTCAGGAATTGTTGTTTGTAGTGACCATTCATGAAGCACAGATCAGAAGACAAAACTTTGGACAGGTGAGGAGCTCCTATATCAGAATCGTAGATGATATTACCGGAGAGGAGGTTGCCAAATACGAGTTGGATGAAGACTTCTCTATTGAAACCGCCATTGAATTCGGCCGTCTTTATAAAAGAAACGGCAGCTGGAAATTCGAGGCTTCAGGCAGGGGCTATAAAGAAGATCTTGCTTTTTTCCTGGCCAAATATTATAGCGGAGACATCATTAAATAAATCAGGCTTATACCGGAAGTATGATATGAAAGGTCGTTCCTTTTTCAGGTTCGCTTTCCACCTGAATGCTTCCACCTAAATCTTCAATCTGGGTTTTTACCATAAATAAACCCATTCCTTTGCCTTCCACTTCCAGGTCAAAGCGCTTGTAAAGGCCAAACAGCTGACTGCCGTATTTACGCAGATCCATGCCTTTTCCATTGTCCTTAAAAACCAGGTTTAAATGGTTCCCGGTCAGATAAGCTTTGATCTGAAGGCAGGGAGGGAGGTTTGGTCTATGGTATTTTAAACTGTTTAAAATCAGGTTATAGAAAATATTGTAGAGGTAACCGCGTACGGTATAAGCCTGATGAACTTCAAGGTCACATTCAATAACCATTTGTTCCTGGACTACCAGGTGGTTAATGCTTTGCCTGATTTCATCCACCAGCACCTGAATGTCAACAGGTTCTTTAAGTCGGCCGGGTGCGTCTTTTTTTACCTGTAAAACATAGTTGAGGTCTTTGATCACCGTATCAAGGTTCCTGATCGAAGTCTGCAAGCCGTGCATCAGTTCGGCAGAACCCCGCTCGTCTAAACCGACGGTATTCATCAACTCACTAAGCCCGATAATATTGGCGACCGGTGCACGGAGGTTATGAGAGACCACATAGGTAAACTGTTCCAGGTCTTTATTTCTTCTGATCAGTTCAGAGGTGATCAGATTTTGCTGATCGGCCAGGATCTTCACCTGCGTAATGTCTTTTATCGACAGGATGAAGCCCCAGTTTTTATGCTCATTGTCATTGACCCCAACCCACTTTATCGCATACCATTTTTGCTGTCCGTTCTTTTCCTTCACCTTAATCTCATAAGCGATGTTCTTCCCATTGGTCACCTCTTCGATGATTTTCTCCAGTTTTGAGCGCTTTTGTCGTACAAAGTAATCGAAAATATAACTGCCTTCGTAAGGCTTCTCATAACCCCTGAATTCGGCAATTTCTTGTGCCAGATGGCTGTAAGAAACAATTTTCAACTCATGGTCTACCAGAATGTAAGCCGCGTCGGTATGGTTCAGTAACGTTCGCAGGTTGGCTTCTGATTTTTTTAGTGTTTCTTCGGCAATTTTCAACGAAGTGACATCCTGTAAGATGCCATAAAGCCGGATGGGTTGACCTTCCTTATTGAACTCAATGCGGTTCTCTCCGGTCAGGATCTTGACTTCTCCCTTCGAATTCATGATCCTGAAATTCGTCTTCATATTCTTTCCGATTCGCTTCAACTTGCCAACCTCATATTCCAGTCTGAGCCGGTCATCAGGATGAACAAGGTCTTCAAAATGCTGATTGGCAGGGATCAGAGACTCATCACTCCAATAGATTTCTTTCAAGCCATCAGACCAGGTCAGTTCCTGTCTGATCAAATCGTAACTCCAGTTGCCAATCTGCGCCATCTTCTGGGCTTCAGAAAGGCCGGCCTCCGCCAGTCTGATCTTTTCTTCAGAAACTTTCCGTTGCGTGATGTCGCTCACTACCCCCTCAACGCTAACGAGCTTTCCATTTACGAGATTCGGCAAAGCCCTGACTTCCAGCCACCTCATGCTGTTGTCCTTATGGGTAATCCGGTATTCACTTTTCACCTGCTCACCTTTTAGGAGCAGCACATCATCCCGTTCCACAATAAACCGGTCTTCAGGATAAATTACCTCATACCATAAATCAGGGTTCTCATGGAACTCTGTGCTCGTATACCCATATATTTTAGGACAGCCTGCAGACAGCTGAATGTATTTATTATTTACAATATCTTTCAGGTAGAACCCCTCGTTAACGGCACCAAACAACTTGTCAATCTCCTGGTTTACCTGCTCTGTTTCCTTGCGCGACTGCACCTGTTCGGTCACATCCATTCCAAAGATCAATAACCCCTCAATTGCGCCGTTATCATCGCGCAGGGCCTGAACAGTGAAATTGATGTATAAAGTGCTCAAAAGCGGATTTCCAGCCATCCCTCCATCGAGCTGAACAAATACTTCCTTGTCGACAAATGTTTCCGCAGTTTGATAAACCTGATCGGCAACCTGAATAATAAAATGATGCCTCGGATCTGTAAATACTTCAGAGATGCGTTTGCCAAGGATGTTTTCTTTTCCGCTGAGCTGCTGATAAAAGGAATTTGCAAATTGAAATGTATGCTCGGGTCCGGTCACAATGGCCACTGCAGAGGGCATCTTCCAAAGCAACTGAAGATGCTGTGCTTCCTGAGCTTTTAATCTCGTTGCTTCCAATGCCTGCAACATGGCGAAAGGAAGACGGGCCAACCGGTCTCTTAAAAAGTAATCTGCGGCGCCTGCCTCCAGCAATTTCAAGCCTTCATCTTCAAATTCAATACTGCTGATCCCGATAAATATAATTTTCGGATCCAGGGCTTTTACCAGGCGAAAAGCCTGATGTCCGATAGATTCCGCTCCCGAAAATGAAGCCAATATCAAGTCAGGGCAGAATTCTTTCAGCGCCTTCGTATAGTCTTTCAGCCCATGGACAGCCAAGAGATTAAGCTCAGTACCTGAGCACCTTAATGCAGCGACGACTTCCCCTTTATCTCTTTCAGGGTCCTCAAGAAGAAGGATGCTCAGTTTGTTTTTCATAGGGAGAATGAATGATGCGTTCGATTAAGGTAGACATAATTCTGTGATAAGAATAAAAAACAAATGGTATTTAATTAAAGTAAAAAAACAACCATGGCCTCTGAATTAATTATTTTATCTGTAAAAAACCAATTAACTTTAACCTATTCATAAGAACATACACTATAGCGTTTAGCTGATTACCTTTTTGAAAAATTAGATGAGAAGATTACCTGTTTATTTTTTGCTGGATACATCCGGGTCGATGTATGGAGAGCCTATTCAAGCGTTAAACAATGCTTTAAACGGAATGCTGAGTACTTTAAGAACCGATGCCCAGGCGCTGGATTCCTTATGGATCAGCATCATTACCTTCGATCGAGAAGTGAAGGAACTTGTTCCCCTGACGGAATTGGTTCATTTTCAATTACCCGAAATCATGTGCCCCCAAAGCGGGCCGACACACATGGGGCAAGGATTGGAATTGCTGCATGAAAAAGCAACCGCTGAAATTCAGAAAGCCACCAATGAACAAAGCGCCGACTGGCGTCCTTTATTTTTCCTGTTTACCGATGGCAAACCTTCTGATCTGAAACGCTACAGGGAGATGATCCCTAAAATCAAAGCTCTAAATTTCGCTTCCATTGTGGCCTGCGCTGCCGGACACCTGGCAGACGACTCCATTTTAAAGGAGTTGACGGATACGGTGGTTCACCTGGACACCGCAGACAGCAGCACGTTAAAACAGTTTTTTAAATGGGTCTCCGATGCCATAGACCAGGGCAATAAGTCTATGGGAACTACTGAAAGCATTACCCTGCCGCCACCACCATCCGAAATCCACTTAATTATCTGATCCTATTCCATCACATGAGAAGACTTCCTATATACTTTCTTATAGATATTTCTGAATCCATGATTGGCGAACCTATTCAACATGTTGAAGAAGGAATGGCCAACATCATTAAAGCTTTAAAATCCGACCCATATGCCATAGAAACGGTTTGGGTCTCGGTATTGGTTTTCGCCGGACAGGCAAGGACCATTGTTCCGTTACAGGAAATCGCCGATTTCTACCCACCCAGATTTCCCATTGGGGGAGGAACCTCTTTGAGTAAAGGACTGGGGCACCTGATGTACGAACTCAGGTCTAATGTGATTAAAACCACGCATGAGCAAAAGGGAGACTGGAAGCCAATCATCTTCCTGCTTACTGATGGTGTGCCTACAGACGATACCCGATCTGCAATTCAGGAGTGGAAACAGAACTGGCAGAAATCAACAAATCTCGTGGTCATCTCTTTCGGACAGGAAACAGACCTTTCTCTGTTAACTGAACTGACCGAGCATGTGCTGATGTTTAACAACAGCAGCACGGAACAATATACCGCATTTTTTAAATGGGTAACAGACTCGATTAAAACGAGCAGTGTCAGTGTAGACAACAGCACTTCAGGTTTTGAACTGGCCAAACTGGACGACCAGGTCATCAGTAAGATTGACCTGAGCAAGAAAGACAGCCCGCAGGAATACATTGATCCGAACTTTGTCGTGCTTGCCGCGAAATGCCAGAATACCAAAAGGCCTTACCTGATGAAATACAGAAAGGTCTTGAATGATTCCCCATTCTCTGATCTTGGCCTGCAAACCGTTGCCTATAAACTTAACGGCGCATTTCAGGTCGACAATTCTTATTATGAACTCTCTGACCAGTCGGTCAATGCTTTTAAGATCAATAGCGAAGAGCTGATCGGAGCGCCGACCTGTCCTTCCTGTGGCAACCAGTATGGCCTTGCCATTTGTTCCTGCGGTAAAATTCATTGCATCGGAGAAGAAGAGTACAGTACCTGCCCATGGTGCAATACAAAAGCACAATACGGAACAGGTGGTGGCGGTTTCGACATTAACAGAACGCAGGGATAGACAGGCCAATGGAAAAGTGGGAAATATTTCAAAGGAAGAAAAACCTGGAAGAGAAACGCATTGTACTGCCAAATGCTACAGTAGGTAAAACTTATCAGGTGGTGCTTAACCTGGAAGGAGAAGATTGGAACGAAGTGATCATATCAAACATAACCGGACTGGAACAGATTGGATTAACCTATGCTGCGGAAAGTAAAACCTTAAGCGGAATTCCTTTGGAGCCTGCGGATGTTAAACTTGTTTTCCAGCTCCTTGTTGCAGGAGAAGCAATGGAAAAGAAAATTCCTTTTGCCGTAAATCCGGATCCACGTTCTTTATGGAAAACACTGGAAAGTGATCCAAATGATCCCTGGTGGAAAGCCGATGAAGTACATACACAACAATCTTTTGGAACTAAGCAACTGGTAGCGGCCTCAAAAAGAGGAAGGGCGCATGCCAATATCGGTAAGTTCAGGGAAGACCATTATGCCTTGGGAGATACCGGAACACAGGGTTGGAACATCCTGGCCGTATCAGATGGTGCAGGAAGTGCAAGATTGTCCAGGCTGGGCTCTAAGGTTGCCGCTGAAACGATAGTCGGCCACTTAGAGGAATTGCCTGCTTCCGCTTATGAACAGCTGGAAGCACAGTTAATGATGACAAGCCACAATGGCGAAAAGCCGCTTGAACAGGAACTTCAGCACATTGCAGCCACCTTCCTGGGCCCGGCCATTCAGGAGCTGTACCTCCGCCTGGAAACATTGGCCAATAGTCTGGATGCGCAGCTTTCCGACTTACATGCCACGCTTGCTTTATGCCTGATCAAACAATTCGATGAGGGCTGGGCCATCTTAACATTTAGTGTAGGTGATTGTCCTATATCGCTATTAAACAGCAAACAAAATGAGGTCACTTTATTGAATTGGCTGGATGCCGGTGAATATGGAGGGGCTACACGTTTCGTTACGATGTCCGAAATATTTGAGCAGCCGGATTATCCAAGCCGCTTTTCTGCCCGGATCGTTCCTGATTTTTCTTACCTCATGATGATGAGTGATGGAATTTATGATGCGAAATTTGAAACCACTTTTAAGCTGGCACAACCGGAGGTCTGGAACCGCCTGATCGCAGACCTGGAAGGAGACAATCCGGAAGGACATCAGGTAAAATTGCAAAAGGGAAATCCAAATGTTGCAGCCGCACTTTCCCAGTGGATGGACTTCTGGAGTCCCGGAAACCATGACGACAGAACTTTAGTCATCATTTATTAAATTTAACAATGGCAGTTGTAACCGTAGAATCACCATATACCCGAAAAAGATACCAGTATTATGATAACGGAGATCCGAAAAAGGGTGGTCTCAAAGACGTTTATTTTAGTGTAGACAAGCAATATGTGGTGGCCATTTTCAGGGAAGCCCTGGATGAGAATCAAAAAGAGCGGCTAAAAAGAATTACTGGTCACTATTTACAACAGATCAGTAGTAAGGAAGCTGGAGATTATTACCTCAATGAGGTTTACCGATGGCCCACAGATGTGATCGAATGGAAAGGCCTCACCGGAATTGTCGTTCCGATATATGCGCCAAAGTTCTTCTTTTCCAAAGGCTATGAGAAGAACGACCTCATTCTGGGGGGAGAGAAAAACGGAAAATGGTTTGCCGGTTCTAAGTTCAGGAACCCCAATTTCCCTTTGAGAATCGCCAGTTCTGAACTGGGCAACTGGATGAGCTACCTCCAAATCTGCGTAAACCTTTGTCGCGGGGTAAAAAAGATGCATGCAATGGGCCTGGCACATTCCGACCTTTCTTATAACAATGTGCTGGTAGACCCGATCAGCAAATCGGCATGCATGATAGATCTGGATGGTCTGGTGGTTCCCGGCCTGTTCCCCGCAGAGGTGATCGGCACCGCCGAATTTATTGCTCCGGAAGTCATGGCGACCAAACACCTGAACAAATCCGATCCAGATAGAAAACTGCCCAGGAGAGAAACCGACCTGCATTCTCTTCCTGTACTGATTTATATGTACCTGCTGCACCGTCATCCGCTGCTTGGCGGAAAAGTTCATGACCTTGATCCCGAAACAGACAACCTGCTGGCAATGGGGGAGAAAGCCTTATTTATAGAGCATCCCACAGACCTGAGCAACAGGCCTAAAGCCAATCAGTTGTCAAAATGGGAGCAACCCTGGGGAGATGTGAACAAGCTGCCTTACACCCTTACCGGACCGTACCTTTCTGAATTGTTTGACCAGGCCTTTGTCAAAGGATTACACCATCCGGCATCCCGGCCGGCAGCAGACATCTGGGAACAGGCATTGATGAAAACAAGCGACCTGTTACAACCTTGCAGCAATCCTGCTTGTGAGCAGAAGTGGTATGTTTTCGACAATACCACACAGCCTAAATGTCCCTTCTGCGGACAGGTTCATTCCGGAAGTCTGCCGGTTCTTGACCTGTATTTTAAATCTGCGGAAGGAGCTTACCGCCCGGAACAGCACCGCTTAATGGTGTATGCCAATCAATACCTGTTTCCATGGCATGTGAACCGGAACATCCTCAGAAATGAAAAACTAACAGCCGCAGATAAAGTACCTGCCGGTTATTTTGTGAAACACAACGATAAATGGGTTCTTGTCAACCAAACACTGACTTCCCTAAGGGATGTAACCGAACAAGCCGACATTCCTATCGGAGGATTTGTGGAACTCAGTGCAGGTAAAAAGATCTTGTTTTCCAGCGAAGAAGGTGGCAGAGTGGCACTGGTCACACTTGTCGGATAACCGAGCTTAAAACTTAAGCCGCAGTCCTATCCCCAGCTGGAAAATATCTGCCAGGGTAAGCGATGAGGTGTTCTGTATGTAATTGATCAGGTAATAGTCGTTGGTATTGAACTCGGTATACAAACTAACGGCTTTTATTCCAGATCCTTTCATCAGCTTTTCGCCATTAAACTCGATCTCGCTGGCAATAGACAGGTGTGGCCTTAAGGCTTCAGACCAACGGTAATAATCGGAAGAATACCGGTTTCTGTTAAAACGATAGGAGAGTTCGGGGTGAAAAGTATAGCTCAGGAAGAAACCAGGATTAAAAGGATATAATTTCCCCCAGTCTTTGAGCTTAATCTCATAGGCCTTGTAAGCAAATTTAGCAGTAACAATATTCAATTCCCCGCCTTTCGAAGCAGGAACATACCCGTAGTTGAAATCTAAAATCCCCCTTTTGTTTTTGAATAAATCATAGCCGGCACCGACACTAAAATAACCGATACTCCCGGCAAACTGCACAATGGCGTTGTCGGGAATCAGAAATTTCAAATGTTGGGCAGCCGCTTTCATCGTCCCCGCCATCAGCAATAAGCTGAGGCATGTTATCTTAAAATTGAATCCGTTCAAAACTTAGTTTGTGATTAATGATTTCTATTAATAAAAATTCTTCATTTCCCATGGAGCTCGTAATGAGGTAAGGGATCCCGGAATTATCGGGGTAAAACAACTCATAATTATGCGTGTGTGCATGCAGGGAAGCCAGAAGGCCAGGAACCGAAGCAAAAGCTTTGGTATAGCCGCTCACCAGTTTCGGATCGAAATCTTCTGAATTCGGCGGCACATGGGAAATGGCGACATAATTATTAACTCCTTCCTGTGGCTGCATTTCCGCTTGTAACCAAGGGATATTGGGCGTCTCTCCATTAAATTTATGTTCCCTGCTATTTGTATCGTGACAAACAAATTTTACACCTCCATAGACAAAGGAATAATTAAGCGGACCAAACATGTTAATGAAAGCTTCTCTTCCACGGGAAGTGAGGTCATGGTTCCCAATTACGGCAACATAAGGGGCTTTCAGCTTTGACAAGCTCCGGCTGATCCATTCCATTTCCTGTAATACACCATACTCGGTGATATCGCCGGCGATCACAACGAAGTCTATGCCCGGCATTTCATTGACCTTTTTAGTGAACCTGGTCGTCTCATCCCGTGACCGCTGTGTATCGCCGCTTAATACAAAACGAACAGTATCGTCCTTGCGGCCATCACCCAGGCGCTTAAGGTTGCCTGCATTGATGTCTCTATACGAATTCTTGTCGAACACCTGATTGGGACTATATTCAAAGTTGTTACAACTCAATAATCCCATCACTGTAATTAATGCCGGTACTAAAAAGACTCTCATTTGAAATCTGCTATTTCTACCAAACGTAAGGTTATTCACATTCTTGAAAAAGGGAAAAACCGGGATATGGCATTCCTGTAACCGTTAAATGGCATTGATTTAACAATTCTGTTAAACAATAAAATCAATATCAAACTTGACAAAATGGTAGACAAAGAGGCTAATCTGGTTATTTGAAGCTATTTAAAAAATGGCTCAATTGCATTTAACATATAATCAAACCAAGCTAACCAGGTATGAATTTTTACAACCAACGACTGTGGACGGTTAAGTTTACAGCGATTTTAAGCGTGGCGATCTTTTCGCAAAACGCCGCCGCCGCCAAGGTCTGGCCGCTTCAGCAAGCCAGCAGCAGGTTCCAGCAACAAGAGCTAAAGGGCAGGGTAACCGATGAAAAGGGTGGACCCTTACCGGGAGTCAGCCTGAAGCTCAAAGGGAGTAACATCGGGGCAACAACGGATCAGAATGGCAATTTTTCCATCAATATACCCGAAAACAAAGGAACGCTGGTCTTTAGTTTTGTCGGCTATACCACACAGGAAATACAGCTGAACGGCAAAACAAACTTCAACATTGTTCTGAAAGAAGAAAATAACGCACTCTCAGAAGTAGTGGTGGTAGGTTACGGAACACAGAAGAAAGTAAACCTGACCGGTGCAGTAAGCAATGTTTCCGGAAATGAACTCATCAGCAGACAGGCACCAAATACCACCTCCTTATTACAGGGAAGGATGCCCGGTGTACAGGTCGTACAGAACTCCGGCCAACCCGGGGCAGAAAGTGCAAATATCCAGATCCGTGGACTGGGAACATTCAGTAAAGCCTCCAATGACCCTTTAATCTTAATCGATGGGGTGGAAGGAAGCCTGAATAATGTAAACCCAAACCTTATAGAAAGCATTTCTGTATTAAAAGATGCAGCTTCAGCTGCCATCTATGGCTCAAGAGCAGCGAACGGAGTCATCCTGGTGACCACCAAAACCGGTGCAGCCGGGCGGTTAAATGTAGATTACAGCTATAATTTTGGGAGTCAGCGGCCAACGTCTACGTACGACAGGGTGACGAACTCGGTTCAGTTCATGGAATTGCTGAACAAAGCCATTACCCATACCGGAATCAGTGCCAATCAGGCCTATTCCCCGCAGCAGATTGAAGAATACCGGCAAGGTGCCATCAGCAATCCGGCACAGTATCCAAGTTACGACTGGATGGATGCCATTTTCCGGAGCGCGCCAATGCAACAGCATTACCTGAGTGTAAACGGCGGAAAAGAGGGGACTACCTATAATTTTGGAGCCGGATACCTGGACCAGGATGGAATTCTAATCGCTACAGGTTATAAACGTTACGATGCCCAGTTTAATTTCAAAACAAACCTTAACGGACGTGTCACCTTTGGAACAAACATCTCCTTCTCTAAAGGCGTCCGTAAAGAAACCGCTTTGAACAATAATTTTGACGGAAACTCTACGGAAGATCAAATCCTGAGTGCGCTCGCAGCCCATCCTACATTTACCCCAAAATTGCCGGATGGTTCCGGAAGGTATGCTGCCAAAGCGTATATTTTTGAAGGAGGAAACAAGAATCCCGTAGCAACAGCAGAAAATGGAGGCCGTTTTTTAAACAACCATTATGCCCTGGCTTCTTCTTACCTCAACATAGATATCCTGCCGGGATTAAAGGGAGAAATTAAAGGCGGTATCAAATACAATGACCGGCAAACAAAAGTACATGTCATAGGTATTCCCGGTTATATGTTCCTTCCAAATAGCTCCGGAGCCTATATTTACAATACCCAATGGAATGGTACTGTGGGCGAAAACAACCTGACCGTTAGAACAGATAAAGATGTGCAGTACACGGCCTTTGCAAACCTCAATTACAATAAAACTTTTGCTGAAGCACACCATTTATCTGCCTTACTCGGCGTCAGTCAGGAGACCTTCCGCTACGACCGCCTGCAGGGATTTAAACGCAATGCACCTTCAGACGACCTGACAGAACTGAGCATCTATGCTCCGGGCGGACAAATGACAGAGGGGTTGGCCTATGAATGGGCTTTACAGTCTTTGTTCGGCAGGGCGAATTACAATTACAAAGAAAGATATCTCTTTGAAGCCAACTTCCGCTATGATGGTTCTTCCAGATTTCCTAAAGGAAACAAATGGGGATTTTTCCCTTCTGCATCGGCAGGATGGAGGCTCTCACAGGAAAACTTCCTGAAAAGCATCAAATGGGTAGATAACCTGAAAGCCCGGGTATCATGGGGACAGGTGGGCAATCAGAATGTCAACAGAGACATCATCGGAGAATCGATGCCTTATCCTTATCAACCGATCTTAAATCCTTTCCTATACAATATTGGTGGCTCCCTGCAGCAAGGCGTGACCCAGACAGACCTGAACAACAGGAATATCAAATGGGAAACTTCCACGGTAACAAATATCGGGCTGGACTTTGGCCTTTTTCAATCGAAACTCTTTGGTTCGGTAGACTGGTACACGAAATACACCTCCGACATCCTGAGGGAATTGCAGGTGCCTGATTATATCGGGATTAACGGGCCGACCGTAAATCAGGGAGAAATGAGAAATACCGGTCTGGAACTGCTCCTGGGATATGAAAACAAGATCAATGACTTTCACTACCGCATACAGGGGAATTTTGAAATCTATCGCAATAAGCTGGTTAAGTTTGGTGCGAGAGAGGTCGACAATGCAAACGGCTTCGTCAGACAGGAAGGGCTGCCTTATAATTCATACTTTATGTATGTCTTTGATGGCATCTATCAAAACCAACAGGAAATAAACAATGGCCCTGTTCCTTTGGTTACGCCAAAACCCGGCGATATGAAGTATAGAGATGTGAGCGGCCCCAATGGCGTTCCTGATGGAAAAATTACCACAGACGACCGCATGGTGGTAGGCGGTGCATTCCCCAAGTTTAATTATGGTTTCAGCTTTAATGCAGATTATAAAAATTTCGACCTGAGCGTCTTTTTTCAAGGTGTGGAAGGACGTAAGATCTATGTGAAAGAATGGGGCGTAGCGCCTTTCAGACAGGCAGGACCGCCCCCAAAAATCTGGCTGGATGCATGGGATGGAGAAGGGAGCTCCAATGCCATTCCCCACATCTTTAACGAAGCTTATGCACCCAATACACAGGTCTCTACCTGGTGGTTACGGGATGCTTCCTACCTCCGGTTGAAAAACCTGCAGCTGGGCTATAACTTCCCTGCTAAATGGATGAATAAGGTGAAAATACAGAAATTAAGACTTTATATATCTGGAGATAACCTGCTTACTTTCACCAACTTCTTCGATGGAAGTGATCCTGAACGCGCCTCCGCAAGCGGCAGAGCAGCCATCTACCCACAAGCCAAGATTTATTCATTCGGACTTAAAGCAACACTTTAATTCTTAGACCAGCTCTTGTCCGATAAACCGAGTTTACCATAAACACATTCCCAATGAAAAAGTACCTAAAAATCATAAATATCCTCCTCCTAAGCAGCATCCTGACTTCCTGTTCTGATGTCTTAGATAAGGAACCACTGGTTGCGCCGAGTTCAGAAACGTACTGGAAAAATGAAACAGAAGCAAACAAAGCATTAATCGCCTGTTATTATAAACTTAAAGAACCCATCTTTTCCAACGGAAAGGCGCAGAGTGGAAACTCCCTGTACTGGGAAGCACTTTCAGACAATGCATCGAATACTTCCAATTATGAAGCATTTGATGTGGTGATGAAAGGTGACCACAACTCAGGAACCACAGGAATCGTAAACAAAAGCTGGACTTTCGGCTTTCAGGGCATTGCGGCTTGCAATTATTTCCTCGGCAACATAGACCGTGTACCTGGAATCTCTGAGAACAATTTGAAAAAGATGAAAGGGGAAGCACTATTTTTAAGGGCATATTACTACAATGACCTCTGCCAGTTGTATGGAGACCTGCCTTTAATTCTAAAGTCAGCAGTGCTTGGCGATGATTACCTTCAAACACCGAGATCGCCCAAAGCAACGATCGTTGCCCAGATCCTGAAAGACCTGGACCTCTCCGTTTCCTACCTGAATCAGCAGGCCTATACCGATGGAAAAGCAGTGAAGGGCTCTGCAATTGCACTCAAAACACGGGTGTTGCTCAATAACCAACGTTATGCAGAGGCTGCGGAAACGGCCTGGAGCCTGATCGGTGACGCGGCAAATCCTTTCCGCCTGTCCAACAGTTATTCCGGAATTTTCTTTGGTGATCAGGGCAACAATAAAGAGATCATGTTCTCCATTCAGTTTAAAGCACCCGATGATTATCACTCGCTGGACCAGATTGTCGGAGGCCGAATGTCCGTATTTCCTACGGTAGAACTAAAAAATGCCTATGAACCCAATGATCCACGTCTAAAAATGACGATTTATGAAGCCAATGATCCATGGGCTTACAATCCCGCCGGATTTAAACAAACAGGAAGTACGGCCGAAGGGCAGATCCCTTATACGAATATGGCTTTTAAAAAATGGGTTAATCCGGCAGTGAACAATGCTTCCGGAGCAACATTGAGCGATCAGCATATGGTTAAAATCCGTTACGCAGACCTCTTGCTGATGTATGCAGAAGCGATGTTTGAGAACGGACAGGGAAGCGATTCACGGGCATTAAAGGCATTTAATGATGTTCGGGAAAGACCAGGGGTAAACATGCCTCCTAAGGCCGCGCTGACGAGAGAAATCATTAGAAACGAAAGAAGGGTAGAGCTGGCCTTTGAAGGACTTCGCTACAATGACCTGATCCGATGGAAAACCGCAGAACAGGTCCTTCCAACAGTTCCTTATGATAAGGCAGGAAACAAAAGAAAATTCAGGGGTTATCTTTTTCCTGTACCCTTAAAAGAAATCGACATCATGAAAGGACTTTGGTCACAGAATCCCGGATTTTTATAGCATAAACAGGAATGAAAATAAGTAGAGGCTGGAAATTGATGATGTTGTTGTTGCTCCTGAGCAGCAGGGGGGATTTACAGGCGCAGGAAGCGGTGAAAGAGAATTACAATGCGTTGTTTTATCAGGCTCCGCAGAAAGTGCCGACCGGGAAAACGCCTGATGGCCCGTTGACCGGAAACGGAGATATTGGGCTTAGCCTTGGCGGGACACCCGAACGCCTGCTCTTTTTCCTTGGTAAAAATGATTTCTGGCGGGCTTATCCGGTATACCCTGGCGGTGGAATTGCCCTGCCGGGGTGGCTGGAACTGAACATTGAGGCCCTTAAAGGCGCGGATTACTTTGCAGAACAGCATATCGATTCTGCGATGATTACCGCAAAGTTTAAAAAACAGGACCATGAGCTGTTGATGGAAAGCTGCGTAATTGCCACGCAAAACATAGTGGTCATCAGCCTGAGCAGTAACAAAACCTGTAAACTAAACCTTCAGCTGCAGGCCACCGAAGGAAACACTTCGGTAAATGGAAAGGGAATAAACGCGGGGGTAAACTGGGTAAGCCGTTCCTTTGAAAATACGCCATTATTGGAATGGCCGTCACACATTGCCATCGCCTTAAAGTTAATTGGAGGAAACGCAGATGCCAACGGCGATGTCATGCTCCAAGCCGGAAAAAAGCTACACATTGTGCTCTGTATGTACAGCAATCATGACCGCAAAGACTGGAAAGAGGAGGCCATCAAGGAAGCCTCGTTCATGACCGCAGTCCGGCTTGCGGAAATGAAAAGAGAACATCAGAATTGGTGGGCCGACTTTTGGAAAGCTTCGAAAGTCAGCATTGCAGATCCGGTTTTGCAAAAGTATTACAATGCCTCGCAATACCTTTTCGCCTGTAGTTCCCGTGGCAATAAGTTTGCACCCGGAATCTGGGGCCCCTTTATTACCCGGGATTCCAGTTCCTGGGGTGGCGACTATCACCTGAATTATAATTATCAGGCCCCATATTGGGCGGCTTATTCCTCCAATCACCTGGATGAAACCGATAACTTTGATCAGCCTCTGCTCGATTATATGGAGAAAGGAAAGGAACACGCCAAAGCTTTACTCGGTATCAGGGGCATTTATTATCCTGTCGGAATCGGACCAAAAGGCCTGGTTACCACCCGATGGCCGCTGAGTCCAGAAGAAATGGAAAAACGTTATGCCACCCGCGAAAACACCATTGATGGCGGTTATAAATTCCTCGGACAAAAGATCAATGCCGTATTTAGCGTCGGGAACATGATGATGCGCTTTTACAGTACCTATGATAAAGATTATGCAAAAAGAGTATATCCCTACCTGATCGAATGTGCCAATTTCTGGGAAGATTACCTGAAGTTTGAAAACGGCCGCTATGTCATTTACATGGATCATTACGGAGAGGTGATGCCCAACCTGAAGAATAAAGGGCAATGGAGAAATCTGCTAGGAGATTTCAATTCTACGCTCTCATTGGGATTGGTCAAGCTATTGTTCAAAGGAATTGTTGACATGAGTACTTTTTTAAACCTGGATAGCAACAGGCAGGAGAAATGGAAGCATATCAGAGATCACCTCAGTGATTTTCCCCTGGGAGAAGTGGATGGACAACTTAGCCTCAGAAGTGTAGAGCGGAGTCCTGCGGCCTGGCACCAGCCAGTCCAGGGATTGGCCAGGGTCTCCATTCATGGATTAGTTCTTCCCGGAGGCGTATGCGGGCCAGTTACAGATGCTGCTTTTAATCAGATCTTACGCAATGATGTTGCCCGCTGGAAAAGCAGGATGAATGGACCCGGAGAATGGGGGAATACGCTTGGCAATGGAATTGAAACCTGTTTCCCGGCTGCGGTAAGGGTAGGCTATGACCCCGGGGAAATCCTGAACCAGCTAAAAGACCGCATCCGGCGCCAGTCGCTCCCCAACTTATGGATCACTGCCGATGGGGGTGGACTGGAAACCCTTTCTGCTGTCCCCATGACGATCAATGAAATGCTGATGCAAAGTTACGAACAGGTGATTCGCATCTTTCCAAACTGGACGAGGTCAAAGGACGCCTCTTTTGATCAGCTCAGGGCCTATGGCGCATTTCTGATCAGCAGCGCGCTGAAGAACAAGGAGATTCTATACGTAAAAATATACAGTGAGCGCGGAAGGCCTTGTGTCATAGACAATCCATGGCCTGGAAATCAGGTACAACTGGTCCGGAATGGAAAAAAAGCAACGCTGCTTTCCGGTTCCCGGTTTAACTTGCCGACAAAGGAAGGAGAATACCTGGAACTCCTTATTGCTCCGTAACCTTATGCTTTAACGCCAAAGTGGCTTCAATTTCTTTAAATTCAGTGCTTGTTGAAGCCACGGCACAAGCTTCCAGAAAGACATCCGGACTGATGTACTTCCAGCTGACCTGATCTTCTCCGAGTTCAAAAAGAATTTCAATGGGATGATCGATCAGGTGATCTTCAAAAAATATACGTTTACTTTCCGCCCAGGCATTCGGGTCACCGAGTTTTGCAGGCCAGGTATACAATTTATGAGCTTCTAGAGACCTTTGGCTGTCCACATATACTGACCTTTTAGAAACGAGGTTACTGATGTCAAACCGCTGTACTTTACCGGATAAAACACCTTCTTCCCCGGTAATACATAATCCACTTGCCGTAAAATAAGGAACGAGCGGGTGCGCTCCCTGTTGTTGTTCCGGAGTTCCGAAGAATACGTATTTTCCTTTTGTCAATTGATGGATCGTTGTTGTCATATCTGGCCGTTAGCAGCCCCAAAGCTACATTATATTTTAGCTTTTAATACCTTACCGAGGATTTCAATCGCTGCATTCATCTCATTGATGTTCATTGCCGCGAAACCCATCCGAATGGAATTGTCATCCCTCAGGTTGCCATGAGATTGAAAATCACGACCCATGTATAAACCTTTGGCCGCCGCAGCATCGGCCACTTTTGCCAGGGGATAATCTTTATTAAAGCGTGCCCAAATCGCCATTCCACCAGAAGGCCGTTCAAAATCAATGATGCCTTTCCAGTCCTGTAAGGAGGTACAAATGTTATTCAGCCGGTCAAAATATATTTTATTCGCCTTTTTCAGGTAGCGGCCGATATCTCCGTTTTGAATCAGTACCGCAAGCGCATCTTCCAGAATATGGTCACCCCGTAGATCGATCATCATCCGCAATTGAATCGCCTGCCGGATAAAATCTGCCGGGGCAATCATAAAACCAATCCTTACCGAAGAAGCAATAGATTTTGAAAAGGAACCAATGTAGATGACTCTTCCTTCATGCTGACTGCTGGCCAGAGGAAGATAGGGGGCCGAACTGTAATGAAATTCATAATCATAATCATCTTCAATAATGGCAAAATCAAACTTCCTGGAGAGTTCCAGTAACCTCATTCGCCGCTCCGGGCTCAACGTTACGGTAGTTGGATGATGGTGATGAGGGATCACATAAAGCGCATTGACCTTATGCTTTTTACAGGCCTGCTCTACCGCATCCATATCCATTCCATGGGCATCAACCGGGACTTTAACCAAATGCGCGCCCATCTTTTCGAACACTTTATTGGCGAGGAAATAGCTTGGATCCCCTACGATAACCTTGTCTCCGGGCTGCAGCAACAAACTGGCAGCAATATAAATGCTCATCTGTGCGCCATGGGTAACCATGGTATGCTGTGTTTGAATATTTAGCCCCCGGCTTTCCAGAAGATAACCAACTAAAGCCGCTCTGAGTAACGGCGATCCTCCAGCTAAAGATCCGGGAAACCATTTCCTTGCCGCCGCCTGCTTTGCCCGACTTCTATATTCCCTGTTTAGTAAATCCAAGGGGGCAAGCCTGGCATCCGGATAGCCCCCATCAATGATGAATTCCGGCAACCTCAGAACGGGGACAGCAGGAATAGGGGTATGGGGCTCGATCGGATAAAAAGTTGCGGCCAGAAATTCTCCATAGGAGCTTAACCTGGGCTCATTCCAGCGCCGCGGTTTTAAATCAGGAAGGTTCTGCGCAATCCTGGCACCTTTCCTCGGAATCACTTCTATCCAGCTTTGCGCATACAATTCGTCGTAGGCAGCAATCACGGTTTTCCGGTGAATGTTCAAAAGCCTGGCCAGTTCCCGGGTACCTGGGAGCATCGTTCCGGGCTTAATCTGTCCTTCACGGATGATGTTCACGACATTGTTCGCGATCTGAAGAAAGATCGGTTGCGAAGATTCCTTATCAATAGACAGGAGGGTGGTAAATGGAAGCATCTGGACTACTCTGTTTTTTAAATCTGGACAGTAAAGGTAGTCCATCTACATGGTACTTTTGACTAAATAAACAACCAATATCATGGACATTACTTATAAAACTAAAGGTTGCCCCGATACTGCCGCAATTATTGCACTGTATATCAGTTCGGGCTTAAACAGACCTACTTCTGATCATGAAAGAATACACAGGATGTATGCGAATTCCAATCTGATTGTGACCGCCTGGGATGGTGATAAATTGGTGGGGATTGCCCGTTCACTTACAGATTTTTGTTATTCCTGTTATCTTTCAGACCTCGCTGTTCATCTGGACTATCAGAAAAGCGGGATAGGAAAGCAACTCGTTGCGCTAACGAAAGAAAGCATAGGAAAGGAGTCGATGCTGTTGTTGCTCTCTGCGCCAACAGCGATGACGTATTATCCCAGGATTGGGATGGATCATCTTGACAATGCATTTATGATCAAAAGAGAAGCATAAAAAAGGGCCGGATTACTCCGACCCCTTTTTTAAACATACATGTTGATGGATTAATAGGGACCTATTGAATCACTTTACCGTCAGTACCAATTTTGATGGAAGCAGTTTCTGCTTCTTTTTTCACATCAATCTGATAATATTGAGTTTTATCCGCATTGGTTACCAGGAAAGCAGCTGTTGGAGTCCATGCTTTAACTGGTTCACTTTGCAAAGTTGTTTTTACTGCTTCAGGTAGATCTTTTAATTCTACAGGAGTTTTTGTAGTACTATCTTGTTTAACTGTAATTGCTACCGGAGCTTTTACTTCAGTTGCGTTTGCTGCTGAGATTCCTGCGAAAGCTAAAAATGCTGCTGATAAAATGATCTTTTTCATATTTTTTGTATTTCAGTTATTATTCTTGTTAATTACGTTTAGGCTATGTTTAATAATGGTGCCACAACAATATGTTTTTGGCACCATACTGATAAACAGTGTCTTATGAAATTGTCAGCTAATTTAACTGTAGAGATCCTCCACACTTTGTAGCATAAGGAAGCACAATTATTCTTTATGGCGCAGATTCTGCATTGGTCAACAGGCTAAACTTGTTGATTTTCTGTTTCTGCAGAACGTCAATGATCTTTTTAACCGAGGGATATTCTTCTTCAGCATCTCCTTTGATGCTCACCCTCATGGCGGTTGAATGCAATTCAGCAACCGCTTGTCTGGAATGCAGGACCCAATCTGCAAGCTGGTTATTTGCCGAATCAGCAGGAATGCCGGTTTCCATACCTGAAGCAGTTCTTTTTGCCCCATCCATCATGATATAAGCTTTAAGGCTTTGAACGGGTACGCCAAATGAACCGATCACACTGAACCTCTTTTTCTCTTCAGCGCTAAATGCTATCTTATATTGTTCGCCAATCTTTTCCAGCATCGAGACCTTCACATCCTGACCTGTGGCTTCAAAGAAAACCTTTCCTTTCCCAATCGTCAGGATCGCAATGTCCTTGTCGGGCACTTTGATGGTATAAGTAGAGGTTGGGATTTTTACATCCAATGGATCTGGTTGCTTCGCTGTGGCAGTTAAAATAAAAAAGGTGAGGAGCAGGAAGGAAACATCTGTCATGGCGGTCATGTCGATGGTCAATGCCTTTCTTTGCACTTTTACTCTGGGCATAATAATAAATTTACAAGTGGATAGTCGAATTGAATTAGCGTTGTTGCAGACCTGAGTTGTAAATCTGGTTGATCCACTTTTGTCTCTGTTCGGGTGTTGCCGTTTTGATAATGCCTACATAAGTCACCTTTACCGGTTTTACCCCGCAGAACTCCAATGTGCTTTTTTTCAATTGATTGACACTTGGCCTGCCGTACATCAACCGGTAATACCATCCCGGCTGATCCAGTGTAGTAATGATCCGCGCAGTTTTACCGCTCAGCAGCTTATCCCACCACATGGAATTTTCACGGTATTGATAGGTCAGTCCCGGAAGAAACAAACGGTCTATAAAACCTTTCATGATGGCTGGCATACCGCCCCACCAAACGGGATGAATCCAAACGAGGTGATCTGCGGCTTTTATTTTCTCCAGACTGTCCAGCAAATCCGGCTCTAAGTCCATTCGTTTGGTATAGCCGAATTGTAAGTTTGGGTTAAACTGAAGTTCCCGGATATGGATCGTGGAAACGGTAGCCCCTGATTTCAGGGCACCATCTTCGTAAGCCGTAGCCAATGCCTGATTGAAACTTTCCTTATTGGGATGTCCGTTTATGATAAGAATTTTGGTCATTTTGTCCTGATGTTAATTTGTTCAGGGCAAAGGTATCTCGATGCGGATCCCGGCTACAGGACATTTGTCTATAAAACCACTTCTCTTCTTAAGCGGCTGAGGTGCCTTGGCGTAATGCCAAGATAGGAGGCCAGGTATTGTAAAGGAATTTGTTGAACATATACTGGCTGGTTCTCCAGAAGATCCATATATCTTTTCTTCGCTTTCTCTTTCTGGAAAAGGAATAATCTCTTTTCCAGTTCCAGATATTGCTGTTCCGCAATCATTTTGAGGAACCTGGTCCAATTGAGGCTGGATTGAGACAACTGATCCAGGTCGGCCTTTTGTATAACAATCAACTCTGCTGCCGACACCGCCTGAATATTTTCCAGGGTCGGCAATCCGGTAATAAAGGAGGAATATGCGGTGGTTAAAGTATTTGGAAAGGTGATACAATAGGTAATTTCTTCTCCGGATTCCGGACTAAAGAAGGACCTGAGAATGCCGGTCTTAAGAAAGGCAACCTCTTTACATAGCTGTCCTTCCTGTATTAAAAAATCACCTTTCTTAATTGACCTTAATGCGGTCTTTTCTTCAAAAGCGGCAATCTCTGTTGGAGTAAAAATATCAAATGAGTTTAGAAAGCTGCTGATCATCGTATTATTTTTCATTCTTACTAAGGATTGATCTTCTGCCCGTCTTTGCCGACCGGGACTTTTATTCCCGAACTGTTCCCGGTTACAGATTTGACTTTTCCGGTTTTAACGCCATCATTCAGGCCGTCATAATAATCGATATGGCCATTCAGCTGCATCCCTAACAATGCGGCGATGAATAATGCTTTTTTGTATTTCATTACAGTAGATGTTGTGTGTAACATCAAAGGTATTATTCTCTTTGGATAGTGCAAACGCAAAAAGAGCCGGATTTATCCGGCTCTTTTATAGCATATATAGAGATACTTGTTATTATTTTACGGGTTTACCGTCTTTATCTAATCTTACTGAAGCAGTTTTCTTCTCCTTTTTTGATGTCGATCTGATAGTAAGTAGATTTATCTGCGGCCGTTACCAGGAAGGCGGCTGTTGGTGTCCATGCTTTAACTGGTTCTGTTTGTAAGGTGGCTTTAACCGGCTCAGGTAAATCTTTCAGTTCCACCGGTACTTTTGTAGCGCTATCTTGTTTAACGGTAATGGCTACTGGTTCTTTTACTTCTGTTGCGTTTACTGCTGAGATTCCTGCGAAAGCTAAAAATGCTGCTGATAAGATGATCTTTTTCATATTCAATTTATTTCAGTTAATATTCTTGTTAATTACGTTTAGGGTAGGTTTAATAATGATGCCGCAAAGGTTCATTTTTGGCACATCCCTGATTTTTAGATAGTTAATAATTAAGGGGTATATTTTAATTGTAGAATTATGCTACAATTTGGGGGATTAGGAACCGGATGATCAGCAAAAAGGAGGGAAGCACAGCACTGCAAAAGAGAAGAAAATGAGAATTAAAACAAAAGGGGCAAAACCTTCTGTTGAAAGCAATTGCCCCTTATGTACAGCAATAAAAAGATAGTATACGTTAATTTACATCTTTTTGTACTTTTCTGGCCGTACTTCTTCCAGGAAGATAAATGCTAAAACCAACGCCAAGTGTTAACTTATGAGCATAAGCACTACTGCCAAATCCAACAACACCGTTATACTTTAGCAATCCTTCCAGTCCGATAGATGGTGTTACAAAATAGGTGAAACCAGGACCAAAACTAAAACCCAGTCCATTGGTATTTCCAACAGGACCGGCAGGATTAATTCCATTGACACCTACAGTTGCCTCACCAAAGAATCTTGAGTTTTTCACTACTTCATTTGCTCCGGTTGCGCCATAATATCTTCCTAAAGCACCAATGCCGTAGTTGATACCTGTTCCGCCACCTTTTTGAGTAGTCAGACCAAAATTCACTTCACCACCAATTGCAAGCCCGTCCTGTACAAACCAGGCTGCCTTAGGGTTGATGTCGAAACTGAATGTATTGGGTTTATCCAGACCAAAACTGATATCTGAAAGGGAGGCACCCACAAATACATTGCCTTTTTGTATCTGTGCTTTTGCGCCAAATAAAAGTCCGGCACATAGACTCGCGGTTAAGAATAATTTTTTCATAAGATATGTTTAAATGTATTTCTTTAACAAACCTGTATAGGTTTTGTTTTTGAAAATTTATATGCTCAGATGCTGTAATCCAAGTATTTTCCCTATTGTACCTTAATTATTACCGTAAATATATTTTGCAGGATGAATAATTATATCTGATTATTCATTATAATTACAGTTACAAAAACACAAACTATGAATCAAAAAACATCTAATGCTTTCGTCGCAGTATCCTGGATCGCCCTTGGAGCGGGAATGATCGGCTATTTCGTCGGTTTAGCAAGAGCAGAAATGCAGCTTAACGAAAAAGGATATTATTTCACCATCATGATGTTTGGTCTATTTGCGGTAGTATCCGTACAAAAAAGCGTAAGGGACAGACTGGAAGGAATTCCTGTAACAGACATTTATTATGGATTAAGCTGGTTTGCGACGCTGTTATCTATTGTATTATTGACCATTGGACTCTGGAATGCGACATTATTACCAAGCGAAAAAGGATTTTATGCCTTTGCCTTCCTTCTTGCCATGTTTGGCGCTATTGCAGTGCAGAAAAACACCAGAGACAATAAATCAGATGGTCCTGGTACTGGTGGACACATCGGCCGTAACGAAGACAATTAAGCTACAAATAACAACATTAGAGAATGAAATTATCATTTGGAACGGTCATTAATGACCAACCGAATTACTTCATTGAAAAGATCTGGAAGGGCCTCATGGCCCTTTCTTCGCATCTGGATAATGAATACTACAGATATCAGGAACGGCACATCCAAAAATTCGACAGGAATTGGGATGGAGATACGTATACCGAATTTCTTGAACCTAAAATCCATACGATCAGAAAAGATCCCGATAGACTTTGGCATCCAGGTATGGAAATCGCGATGATCATCTATAAAGATACCAGCGACGAATTCCAGTTTGCACCGATGCTTCACTGCATCAGCATACAGAAAATTGAAATCAGACAATCTGCGGAAGAAAGCTATACCGTTAGTGTGGATGGCAACATGCTCGATGAAGAGCAGCTCAATCAGCTCGCTATAAATGATGGTTTTCCTTCTGCTGAAGAATTATTGTCTTATTTTAGCGGCGGTTTCAGTGGGAAGCTCATTCACTGGACGGCAATGAAGTATTAAACAGCTAACAAGTATTAGGTCATGATCATCAGCTACCATCTCGACGATTTTAGCGCTCCATTCTCTATTCCCGGACAGTTTATGATGGATCGGTTCGAAGACATCGGAAAACCCGCGAACATGGTATGGCCTCATAAACATAGCTTTTATGAAATATTGTGGATTGAAAAAGGAAATGCGCAGCACCTGATCGATCAGCATACTTTCGACCTTCATTCCGATACTTTATTCTTTATCGCTCCCGGACAGATCCATGAACTTGGCCATTCGGAAAACGTAAAAGGGTACAGTATTATGTTCACAGAAGAGTTTCTTTCCCTTAGCCATGTCAATCCTGAGCTGCTCGCTGGCTTGTCCTTTTTGGAAAACAGCTATTCCCGGCCGTCGATGAGTCTGCTTCCTCCACAAAGCGAAGAACTTAGCAGCAGCATCAGCATGTTGTTAAAAGAATCCGGACGCAAAGACCGCTCGGCCAGTATCATCAGGCACCTCTTGCTGGCCCTGCTTTTTCAAATCCAGAGGATGATGGCAGGGGATGCGGCTTCCGAGCCGGATAACATCCATGTCCTGAGCCTCAAAAAATTCAAGAAGCTGATCGAAGAACATTATAAGAAGGAAACCAAGCTGTCTTTCTTCTCCGCGCAGTTGTTTATAACCAATGCTCATTTAAACGAGATCGCTAAAAAAATCACCGGTAAAACGGCTGGAGAACTGATCAGGGAAAGGGTTTTGCTCGAAGCAAAAAGAATGCTCATCCATGGACATTGGACCGTGGGACAGATTGCTTCAGAGCTTGGATTTAAAGATTTCTCCTATTTCTCCAGGCATTTTAAAAAGCAGGAGGGCTTAACACCCGCTGAATTCCGTAAATCCAGTACCCCTTCCGGATAATTTCATCAAAAGTACCAATAAAGCGATTCTTAGTCCTAACATTCGAAAATCCAGCCTGGATACCTTTGCGTTTTAAAACACTAAAGCCAATACCGCATCATGCAGATTAAATTGAACAGCATTGCCGAGGCCATTGAAGAGATCAGGGCAGGTAAAGTAATTATTGTAGTAGACGATGAAAATCGGGAGAATGAGGGAGATTTTATTACCGCTGCTCAAAACGCAAGCCCAGAGGTGATTAACTTTATGGTAAGTCATGGAAGAGGCCTGGTTTGCGCTCCGCTGACTGCAGAAAGGTGCGATGAGCTGAGCCTCCACCAAATGGTGAGCGATAACACCGCCGCCTATGAAACCAGTTTTACCGTTTCTATTGATTTGCTCGGTAGCGGCTGTACCACTGGAATTTCGGCCTCCGACCGCTCCAAAACCATTAAATCGCTGATTGATCCTAAGGTAAAAGGCTTTGACCTCGGCAGACCCGGACATATCTTTCCACTGCGCGCCAAAGATGGTGGTGTATTGACCAGACCCGGACATACCGAAGCGACCGTAGATCTTGCCCGTTTAGCAGGTATGGAACCTGCAGGAGTGCTCGTAGAAATCCTTAAAGACAATGGAGAAATGGCCCGATTGCCTGATTTAATGGAGATTGCAGCCAAACATCAGTTAAAAATCATTTCTATTGAAGACCTGATTGCCTATCTTAAAAAAGAAAACTAAGGAAGAAACGTTTGATCTGTCAGCCTTTTGATCATCGCTGAGCTCTGTTCACGGCCATGCTCCAGCCTGTCTTTGAAAAACAGTTTAGTCTGATCAAAATGCTGCTTATAACCTTCCATATCCCCATACCCAATGATGGAAGTCCATTCCCGTACGGCCGAATGAAACTCCAGATCGTCGGCACGGATACTTTTGTCGAACAGCGCCGCTTGGATAGATTCTTCCAGCAGATCTTCATTTCGAAAAAGGTATTCCACAATCCCTAATCTTAGTCGGAAGGGAGGCGTCTGGCAGATCAGGTTATCGTAAGGATTGATCTGTAAATGATACCAGGCATCAGCCATGCTGAGCAGGCTCAGGTGAGAATTGGCCTTTCGTACCCCCGGATTCGAAGAAAGAGAGAACTCCTGCATCACCTGATCGTCCAGCAGTAAAGGTTTCCGGCTTTCATGAAAAACAAAATCTCTGACCTTATACAGGCGTTCCCGGAAGGTTTTCTCTTCTTCCATGATCATCATCTTAAAGAGCTCTGATTCCGATTGCGCATAACGCTTCACCTGTTGGCGGGCAAAAGGGTTCAAAATGGCCAGACCAGCATAGATGTGTGCCTTATAACTAAAGATCCTAAGGGTGGTCAGAATTTTCACATTGTCGATCCCACCCAGATAAGAGGCATTTTCCCAGGGAAAGAAGCCTGCTGAAGCCCAGGCAGTGCCCATACTTTCAAAGCCCACATGGGTGGCAGCCTGCGTATCTGCAACGATCCGATCATGATCCCGGTAGTCTTTCATCTCCACGAGTTCAGAGCCCAGAGAGGAGAGGAGGTCGGTCATACGTTGATAAGCTTCATCGCTGGTACGGTGTGGAATCACGATCATTTTCTGACCCGCAGGATCAAAGCCAGGGCCGTGGAGAGAATGGCAGGTGATGATGTGAATGTCCTTAGGCAGGTATTTTTCAAAAGCAACGATCTCCGGATGTTTTACGGAAGTCTGCCCGGCTACAATTGCTCCGTATTTGGTTGAGCTGCCGTACATTGCCAGTACCTGTTCAATCTTTTCCGATTCTACGGCATAAAAAATGACGTCACATATTCTGGAGACCTCTTTACCATCCTGCAGAATGGTAATCCCATAGGGATTTAGCGCCTCATTTAATTCTTCCCATCGTTCCGGAAGGTCTGAGCCATAAACGGTATAACCAGCTTTAGAAAAACCTACCGCATACATTTTACCCATATCCCCAAGACCAATAATTCCTACATTCATAATCACCTGTTAATGCCTGCAAATAAGGGAAAATTCCCCTGAACCGGAAATGATCAGGGTCACAAAACAGGCTTTAAATTGTTACAATTAAAAATCCTGCTTTCCAGAATATTTTTAATCCGCAAACGTTAAGAGAAAACGTAACAGATAAACGTAATTTGTAACATGAAACGAAATTCCAGTATTTTTTTAACGCTGACGGCATCTATCTTTTCCTCAGCAGTATTTGCACAAACCAACACGCTCCAGCTAAAAATGGACAGCATCATCAACAGCAAAAAAGCTGATGTAGGGGTGTCTGTCTTATACTTATCAGATCAGCGCATCGTCTCCGTTAACGGAGATAAACACTATCCCATGCAAAGTGTCTACAAATTTCACCTGGCCCTGGCCGTATTGAATCAGGTAGATCAGGGGAAATTTAAGCTTGATCAAAAGATTCTTGTTAAAAAAAGCGACTTGCTTCCGGATACCTGGAGCCCTCTGCGCGAAAAATATCCCAATGGAAATGTAGAATTGCCCTTATCGGAAATCCTGAAATATACGGTTTCAGAAAGCGATAACAACGGCTGTGATATTTTATTCAGACTCATTGGAGGTACCAGCAAAGCGCATCAGTTCATTAGAAAACAAGGAATTAAAGAGATATCCATCGTCGGAACAGAGGAAGAAATGCACAAAGACGATCAGGTTCAGTTTCGCAACTGGACTACGCCAAAGGCGGCCAACGCGCTGCTAAAAAAATTCCATGAAGGTAAAGTGCTTAAAAAAACAACCGGAGATTTCTTAATGAAAGTTATGGAAGAGACTGTAACGGGGCCCGGAAAGATCAAAGGTTTATTGCCTCAGGGAACAGTTGTTGCCCATAAGACAGGAAATTCCGGGGTAAATAAAGAAGGGATTACTGCTGCATCTAATGATATCGGAATCGTGACGCTTCCGAATGGCAAAAAGATGCTCATTTCTGCTTTTGTATCGATGTCAAAGGAAAATGATAAAGAGAACGATAAGATCATTGCAGAGCTTGCTAAAGCTGCCTTTGAAGAAGGGTTGAAATAAAAAACGGCGCGTGTTATCTGGAGCATTGTTCCCGGTAGCACGCGCTGTTTAATTAGATATTTGTTCCGCTATCCATTGTCAATGAAGTACCGGTCATGTACTTCGATTCTTCGCCTGCAACCCAGGCCACCAATGAAGCAATTCCTTCGGCAGTTCCATATTCTTTAATCGCCATTCTTTCCCTTGCTGCGTCTGCTGAAGGGCCTGTAGCCGGATTCATATCCGTTTCTGTAGGTCCTGGATTGACGAGATTGGCCGTAATTCTTCTATCACCAAGATCACGTGCAAGTCCTTTGTTAAAGCTAACCAAAGCAGATTTACTCATGGAATACAAGGTGATATTGGGAACGGACACGATTTCTGCAAGACAACTGCCTATAGTAATGATTCTTCCGCCATCTGGAATGAACTTTATGGCTGCCTGAGTGGCAAAAAACACACCTTTTACGTTCACATCAAACATCCTGTCAAAATCTTCCAGGCTATACTCTTCGAAACCTTTACCAATTGCAATCCCCGCATTGTTCACCAGGATATCTATTTTACCAAAATGTGCTGCTGCTTTTTCTACCGCTGCAGTCACTTCTTCATAGCTGCCACTATCTGCTTTGATCGCAATGGCCTGGCCTCCGTTATTTTCAATTTCTTTGACCAGATTTTCAGCGGCCGCTGCTGAGCTGGCATAGGTGAAGGCTACCTGAGCACCTTCGGCACTTAATCTTTTTACGATCGCCGCACCAATACCTCTGCTTCCGCCCGTTACCAATGCAACTTTGTTTTCTAAATTTGTCATATTGAATAAATCTTTATTTCTATCAAAATTAATATATATAGATTTGTATTAAAAGGTACACATCAAATTGTTAGGTACTTACAAAAAAGTAAGAAATGAGAAAAGAGAGTTCTACAAACAATATTAATGAAAAAAGGTTAAGAGAAATGTGTGGAACTTCCTATGCATTGTCCATCATTGGTGGCCGTTGGAAGCCTACCATTATTTGCCGGTTAATGGATGGGAAAGTCAGGTATAGCGACCTCAGGGATTCCATTATCGGGATTTCAGAGCGGATGCTCGTGCAACAATTGAGAGAACTGGAAAAGGACGGGATCCTGATCAGGATTGTTTACCCTCAGGTTCCACCGAAGGTAGAATACGAGCTTACTGAGGACGGATTGTGTATGCAGCCCATGCTCAGTAAGATGTCAGAATGGGGAAATAACCATAAGGCTAAATATCAGAAAGAGGAAGTGGTTTAATACACGACTACCTCATCGCTGAACATAAATCCTTTTTTTTCGTTTTTACCGGTTACCCTGAGGTATCGGGCATTGTTTCCTTTGAGGTCGAAGCTGAAAGTTTTAAACCTCAGTGTGGTATCCGTATACGGAACATCATTGTCTGATTTCTGAATATTTTTGAAAACAATTCCATCTTCAGAAACCGCCACGCTAACATTTGCAGGCATGTATACACCAGGTCCGGTTAACTGCATAAAGCGGATTTTCAATTGCGTTAAGGGGATGGAATTCTCCAGATCAATCGTCACATCAAAATCGCCAAGAAAGCCCTGCCATTGTCCGTCGCCATAAGTGAGGTCGCCGGTTTGTCCGTTTACCAGGCTTAGTTCTTTTTGGGCAGGGTAACTGCTGCTCCACTTATTGTTGTAAATCACTTTCTTACCAATGGCCTTATGGACATCCAGTTCCAGCTCCTGAATTTTAGCTACAGGCTGTTGATTTTTGAAGATGACCGCCTTTACTTTTGCCGTAGCATTTAATGGAATGCCATCCTGGTACAAGGGCGAGCTGGCAATCGGGTTACTACCATCCGTAGTATAGCGTATTTCTGGTTTAAACTGCTCAGAACTGATCGTTACCACCGCCTTTTTTTCTGCAATATTGAATTTGGAGAGCATGCTCAGTTCATTTGATGGCGGGTAGTAATTCACATTCAGGCGCTGCAGCAACAGGTAATGTTGTTGCAGGCGCATTTGAAAATCATCCCAGTTCTTTTGACTTTCCGTTGTCCATGCCGCTTCTGCTGCGGCAAGGGCCCTTGGGAAAACCATATATTCTACCTGACTGGTGGTCGGCATATATTCTGTCCAGACATTGGCCTGAATTCCGAGTACATGTTTTCTTTTGTCGGGATTGATTTCAGCTGGAATCGGTTGATAACCATATACTTTTTTTAAAGGCAGATATCCGCCTATGGCTTCCGGTTGTCCGATTGGATTGGTCTGATAGGCATCAAGATAAAGATGGGAGCCAGGGGTCATGATCACATCGTGACCTGAGTTTGCCGCTTCAATGCCTCCTTTTTCTCCGCGCCAGCTCATAACCGTTGCTTCAGGGGCGAGTCCGCCTTCCAGGATTTCATCCCATCCGATCAGCTTTCGTCCTTTACTTTTCAAATAAGTTTCCATTCTTTTAACGGCATAACTCTGCAAGCCATGTTCGTCTTTCAAATCGAAGTCTTTAATCACCTTCTGGCATTTCGGACATTGTTTCCAGGCCGATTTATCGGCTTCATCGCCACCGATATGAATGTATTTGGAAGGAAAAATTTCGATCACCTCATCCAGCACCTCCTGAAGAAAGCGAAAGGTATCTTCGTTACCGATGCAAAACTCTGAGTTTTTATAAGGTAAGCCATAACAGGATAGATTCGGATAGGCGGCTAAAACCTCCTCTGTATGTGCCGGCATTTCAATTTCAGGGATGACGGTAATTCCGCGTTTTGCCGCATATTTTACCAGGTCTTTTGCTTGCTCCGCAGTATAATATCCACCGAAAGCATTCGGACTGCCCATTTCTGAATATTGGCGTCCGTTGTTCCACCAGTATTTCCAGTTGGCATTCGTCCGCCATGCAGCTTTGCTGGTCAGCTCCGGATATTTTTTGATTTCCAATCTCCAGCCAGCGCCATCAGTGAGGTGCCAGTGGAAGGTATTCAGTTTATACAAGGACATCAGGTCTATGTATTTCTTCAGGAAAGGGATGGGAAAGAAATGACGGGATACGTCCAGCATGAGGCCCCGGTAACCGAAAGCTGGCTGATCCTGAATCCATACCGCAGGGAGCCGTTTGTCTTTTCTGGTCAGCGCCAGCTGACGAAGCGTAGCAATGCCGTTCAGGACCGCTTCAGGCTGACGTGCGGTGATCAGAATCCGATCGGCACTGATCTCCAGGCGGTAGGCATTCATGGCAAGGGTGTCGTCCTTTCCGGCTTCCTGAAGAATAATTCCTTTAAGGGGCGCTTTCTTTCCCGAACGCAATGTTTTTATTTTATGGAACTTCAGGTAAGGGTGTTCATGGAGCAGGTCAGTTGCTTCGAGAAAGGAGGAACTGGAATATACTTCGGTCTCCGGCCCATAGGTATAATATCCGGGCTTTGAAATTTGTTGCAGTGGTTTTGGAATAATTGCTAAAGAATCCTGGGCAAAAGAGGTGTTTGAAAATAAACAAAATAGTAAACTGAAGGAGGAGGCAATCGCCCGTTTCATGGTGTTCATTAAGGTTTGGTTCTGATTTGTGTAAACCAAATTTACATTTTCTATTGACAAAGTAAACCTATTATTGGCATTTGAACATTAATAAGTAGGAGGAGAGCCTTTTTTAAATATAGAAGAATTATTATATTTAAAAAATCACAAATTACGCAATCATGAGTTTACTGTCACGTTTTTTTGGAAAGAGCAAAGTTGTAGAAAGAGAGTCTGAGCCTGATTTGGTCTATATACCGAATGAAGATGAGCGCATGAAATGGGCCATTGAAAAGGCAGGGCTTACCTTATGGTATTTTGAAAAGAGCCTGAAAAGTCCGGTTTCCGGACAGGAATATTTTTCCATCAAAGTGATGATTGAAGACTCAGGAAAGGTAGAGCACATCTGGTTGACGGCTCCTGATTTTGACGAAGAGGGAAACCTGTTTGGAGAAGTGGGCAATGAACCTGTTCAGGTGAAAACGGTTAAGCTGGGGCAGAAAATAGGGGTGATGAGGTCGCTGATTTCCGACTGGATGATCGTTGAAAACGGCCGGTTAGTTGGCGGTTATACCATCAGGGCCATCCGTGAAGGCCTCCCTGAAGCGGAAAGGCAGGCTTTTGATGATTCTATCGGCCTTCTGGTAGATGCCGGCAGTGACTATTTTAAGCCAGACTTTGATACGCCTGAAGGAGCGATATTGTCTTTGGAGGAGGCTTATCAAACCAACGATATCGACAAAGCGCTGTCCTGTAAGGATTTTTATCAGGAAGCAAAGCTCATGCTTTCTACATTGGACTTCCCGGTAGAAGAAGAGATGATCGTCAGTACCTCAGAAGCTTTAGCACTTTCTTTCGTCAGTTATATTGAAAAAGAAGGGATGCCCGACTTCAAAAATATCAACAGGGCTTTTACACAGCGCGATAAGGTGGATGAAAACTATTGGATCATTACGGAAGTCTGCACTTATCCGGATGGAGGAATATCTGTACAAAAACTACAGACCTATAAAACTGCCCAGGGATGGAGAGTCTTGGGAGTAACCAGTTAAAACGCTTCTTTCTGATCATTTAAATTCATCAGAAAGAAGCAAAGAAGTATATTTTAATGATGACCGTTTGACTCTTTTGTCTTTTTGATGAAAGAAAGATAAAAGGCAGAAGCCATAATAATAACTACAAGGGTAAGTAAAGAAAATAATGTTGACATATGCTTTAATGTTTATATTTTGAAATATCTGATGAAGGTAGACATTCTTTTATAGTTTCTTAGTAAGTATGTGGGAAATATTCATTTTCTACGGTTCCATCTTCATACAGATTTAGCATTGCATACCCCGGAGGAGTTTCGAGATAGTAACCCGGGCCAGCCGATTCTGCATCGCCCTTGCCCCACCAAAAGCCACTCATCGCACCGTTGCAGCAGTATAACACATCGTTGTAACGGGTTTGATCCGATAAATGGTTATGCCCGCTTAAACAAACCCTTACCTTATCGTGGTGCTTATAAAACAGGTCTTTTAGTTGTTTACAATCAGAATGACCACCACCAACCAACACTTGCGTAGTACCCAGAATTGGATAATGCGACATGAGCAGGGTAGGTGTCGATGCAGGAAGCTGTTCCAACTCCTTTTTTAACCAGTCAAACTGTTCCTGATCCAGAGAAATATTGCTGTTGTTCCCATCCAGCACGATAAAATGCCAGTTCTTTTTGCGGAAGCTATAATAGCGATGTGGGATTTTCAGTCGCTTAACTACATAGTTTTTTCCGTACATCTCATCTTCTTTTGAAGGCGCTTTCCACCATGGATCATGGTTGCCGATGCAGCTATGAAGTTCATATTGTTTAAGCACTGCGGTGCAATCGTCCCAGATGCCCCATTGTTTGATGACCTGTTCGTAGGTTACATTATCATATGAAGCATCGTTAATGGAATCCCCACCGTTTAAAAAGAAATCGGGTTTGTGTTTAGCGATGATCTGCTTTAGACACTTTTTAAACCTTTCCGGTGCATTTTCTCCATCTCTGATGTGCACATCGGTAATGTGTGCTACTTTTAGTGCTAATTTCTTTCCTTTGCTGTTTTCCGGTTCATTTACGGAAGCCAGAGCCGGCAGTCCTCCGCTTACCACGACGCCTGTGGCAAGCCCCGCTGCTTTTAATAAAGATCTTCTGTTTAGTTTCATCATTTAATTTGTGTGTTTGCTAAGTTCTGATGGCCATGTTAGGATTAGGTTAGGCTTAAATTAACAAATAGATTGAACATGTATTCAATAAAAAGTAAAAGAGATTAAAATGATCCGTTTAATTTCTAATAAAATATACCGCTGTTTTTGTTGTAATTCGAAATCGTATTTATATTTTGCGCCCTTATTAATAAGACACACATGGCTTCAGGTTTTTTTGCGATTTTAGATGATATTGCTGCTTTAATGGATGATGTTGCGGTTACCGCGAAAATAGCGACAAAGAAAACTGCCGGTATTTTAGGCGATGATTTGGCGGTGAATGCAGAAAAGGCTACAGGCTTCCTTTCTTCACGCGAATTACCCGTGCTTTGGGCAATCACCAAGGGCTCTTTAATTAACAAGGTGATTATTGTTCCGATTGCGCTGCTGCTCAGTGCGTTCTTTCCGATCGCCATTAAGGTGATCCTGGTTTTGGGAGGATTTTACCTCGCTTATGAGGGAGTGGAGAAGATCGTTGAATACTTGTTTCACCATCCAAAGGAAGGTCACGAAGTGGTTGCGGAGATTAAACAGGATGGCAATGATGCAGAAAAAGCGAAAATTAAATCTGCGGTAACAACCGATTTCATTCTATCTGTAGAGATTGTAATTATCGCACTGGGAACTGTTTTGGAAAAAAGTTTAACGTTACAAATCGTAACGGTTTCTCTTGTTGCACTTTTGGCTACAATTGGGGTTTATGGCATCGTGGCCATTATCGTAAGAATGGATGATGCCGGTCATAAATTAATCAAAACTTCCAATGATAAAGGCTTACTCGCCAGTATAGGGCGTTTGCTGGTTAAATCGCTACCGATTATTATCCGGATTCTTAGTGTCGTTGGAACCATTGCATTGATCCTGGTTTCCGGTGGGATCTTTGTTCATAACATTGAATTTTTGCACCATTTGTTTCCAGATATGCCTGCTATAATCAAGGAAAGTCTGATTGGATTGGTAGCCGGATTAATTATTGTAGCATTGACAATAGGGACTAAAAAAATCATTTCATTAATTAAGCGATAAACTACTTTTAGCAAAACGGAGGTCATAAACCTCCGTTTTGCATCATTTCTGCTGATTTATATCGCTACCATTCATTCCGCTTGTTTTAATCTGCATCGGGGCATCTTTATAGAAATGATTACCGGTTACTTTCACCCGGGTACAGCCTGTAAAATTGAAAGCAGGTTTGGTTTTATCTCCAGGCAGAAAATCAGATTTCTCTATTTTGTTATTTGCAAAAACCAAGCCCCTGGTACTCCTTGCCGTTAACAACGGCGCATCATAAACCTTAAATGTATTGTGTGTTATATTGATGTTCTTATGCACATAATAACCAGGGATCATTTCCTGGTTTTGCGGATTGATGCTGATCACGTAGTTCTCCGGAGAAGAGTTAAAACCACATTCTATAAACTGGTTATTGCGAATGCTCAGGTCCATTACCGGGCCTGATTCATACCAACCTAAAGCATCATTTTCAATTAAAATGGCATGCATCCCTGTCCGGTAATAGACATTGTTTTCGATGACCACCTTTCTCCGTGTGGTGATTAAATTTCCTCTGGATATTGTGCCTTCAAACCGGGAGTTTTTAATGGTAACAGATGGCGTCCAGGTCACATTCTCTAAAGCATCGCCAACTTTAAGCGCCTTGGAAAATGGCTTTTGCATTTCTAACAGCATCTCCCTTTCGGAGATTAATTTTGCTGATTTGACGATGCCTTGTTCAAAAATCCGGAGGGAAGCCGTATTCAGGTAAGCGACTGAATCTCCAGCGATAAATGCTTCAAAGCCATAGGTCTGGTGGTGCATAAACTTCAATTTCAAAGTTGTTGGAGAAGCGATCTCCGTTATTTTCAGATGTGTTCCATGAACATTTACCGGGTCATCATGCAGACCGTTAAACCTGCAGTTATTGATGGTAATCTGTCCTTTGCAGCCTGAAAAATGCATTCCATCTGCCGATGAGGCAATCACCCGCCCACTTCCTTTTTCAGGTTCCACAAAAACACTATCGTAATCCAGGTTTTCAGAAAACTGTGAAACAATGCCCAGGCCATGCATGGAGTTCATGCGCAGGTTGTTCAGGCGAATATTCTTTGACCTGTTGATGAAAGCACCTACATAATCACGGTACCGGTCTCTTATGGTCAGCACTTCGCCCACCTTACCCTTAAATTTAGAGAAATCACCACTGAATTTTACCTCGAGTGGCGCAATCTTTTCAGCCTTGCTCTTTGAAAACGGATCCCAGTCGCTGTACAAGAGCATCCCTTTTTCAGGACGTACCAATACGGCATGGTGATTTTTAGCGATCCATTTTTCGCCGTACCATTCCAGATGTCCGTCGGAAATCGCAAATTTTGAATCTGGATGAATATCGGCTACCACATGGTGGTCTGATACTTCCTTTAAGCTCATCTCAGACATGCCGGGGCGCTCGTAATTTATCGATAAGTTCTGTATGCTGATTTGAGCACAATCGTCCAATACCCAGGTGACCATTTTTCCATGAAAAATAAATTTCGATCCATTTCCTTCGATGGTTAGGTTTTTCAATCCTTTGAGGTATAACCCAACCCGTTGCTTTTTTACCGGGAACTCCGTTTCCGACGAACTATTAGTAATGTAATACTGGGTTTCAGTCGCATTGTCGGGCCAGAAATCATACCTTCCTTTGGGGAAATTTAAAACGGTTTGGTCTTGTCCTTTGCTCGCTTCAATTGCCTTTTTTACACTTTCAGTAGCATCAGCAAAACTATTGGGCAGGGCACCATACCTGGTCACGTCAATTGTTTGGGCTTTTAAGCTGATGGTACAGCATAACATCAGGTATAAAAAGTAGTTCTTCATCTCTGTTTGGTTGGGTTTATGGTGCTTGGTTATGCAATGATATAAAATTTCGCAGAGGAAAGATGTTTTCTCCTGACAATCGGATATTGTTCGTCGAATAATCCATTAAAATAATAAATTAGTCTATTTATGCATCAGTTAATGCGGTTAACTTTGCTTTTGAACCACAATTGTAACACCCACCATCAACCAATCTGAGACCAAACCGCGATGTACAAAACGACTGTTTTAAAAACCAGCTTCCTTATTTTAAATATCTGTGTCGGCTTATCCGTTAATGCCCGGCAGCCTAAGCTACTAGAATCTGTCTATAACCTGCGACTTAAAGCTCCTGTTAGCACCTGGGATGAAGCCCTTCCTTTAGGAAATGGCTTAACGGGCGGTCTGTTATGGGGCGAACAAAATACCATCAGACTCTCTTTAGACAGGGGAGATTTATGGGATGAGCGAACCCATGGAGAAAAGGAATGGTGGAAAAAATACACTCATCAAAAAGGAGCAGACCTGATTGCCATCACAAGCCGTACATGAAATGCTCTTGCAAAGCTGGAGTGCAACACCTGGCGATGTTCATACGGGTGTGATCCGCATTTTTCCTGCCATGCCTAAAAAATGGGCTAACGCATCTTTTACAAATTTAAGGGCTGAGGGTGGCTTTATGGTTTCAGCTACGAGAAAAAATAATAAAACCCTGAACTTCAGCATTACTGCCGCCAGGTCTGGCAAGCTGCGCATCAAGGATAACTTTGATGGCCTAACGCTGAAATGGAATTTTAAGGGGGTAACAAAAACAGGTGATGTGTATGAAGTAAATTTGAATAAAGGGCAGAAGTTGCAAGTATTAGCCGGCAATCACAATTGAGGTATAAAGGCTATATACTTCCCAGCCTAAAGATTCGTACAATAGTTTACCTTCTTCCGTTGCTACGAGAAGGTTTTTGGAGATGCCTTTTGACAAAGCAATCTTTTCAAGTTCTGTCATCAAAATTCTGGCAAGACCTTTTCTTCTATGGTTGCTATCCGTTGAAATGCGGTCATAGACCGCAAAATCATTATGGAGAACAATGCGTCCTGTTGAGGCCAATTCTCCATTTTGAGCAATAATCTTCAGCACGAAAGTGGATGGATACTGTTCAAATTCCAACCTATAATCGTCCTGCAAACCAAGCTCCGGAAAAACCATAGGCCGAAAACAAGTCATCATAAAACCTTGTGGTTGAATGGTCCATTTTTTAGATATCCTAGCTTTTACTTCATCGGTCGGGGCGCAGACTTTCAGAAAAACCCAGGGCTCATCAATAGATTCAGACAACTGAATAAAGTCATCATTAAGCGTAGGAAATACATAACGGCTTTTATGCTGCTCAGCACCAACGTCAACCAGAAAACTTGATTTAAACTGAACAGGCGCCGGCACTTCCCTTGACAACGACCAGGCAGTAATCCAGTTCTCAACGATAGTTTTTCTATATGGTTCCATTTTCTTATTTGCCGTTAATTAAAAACTCGTTTAATCTCTTAGTCAACTCATTCTGTTTAGGGCAATTGATGAAATATACAAAACCAATTTTAGAATCTTTGTAAAATTGAAATATAGAGGTAAAGCGGTCGTCATTATTTCCGGGATGAAGATATATTGGGCCAAATGGTGTTTGCTCCGTAAATATCCCTAAGCAGGCCACTGTTTTTGCACCCGGTCTTGAATCATTTGCATCAAGTTCCGATTGCCGCACAGACATCGCCTGGAATATGCTGTTTGGGCTGGTACTTTCTTTTATTAATTCCATTTCAAATTTCGCATAGTCTTTAGCCTCAGTATATAAGCTATAGGATACATAGGGCTGTAAGTAAACGTCATTATTCCCCCAATCTTTGTTGTCTTTTAATCCTTCTGTCAGATGCTTTCTCACATATTCATTGCTGATTAAATAGGAGTGTTTAACAGACAAAGGCCTAAATACATATTCCTGAACAAGGTCGTCTAATTTTTTACCTGTTAAGTGCGTTATCACCAGCCCAAGATATTCGAATCCTTCGCCAGAATAGCCGAATTTGGTGCCTGGAGTAGCGTTAATGGTCAGCTTCTTGTCGTCACCCCGCCAATTTGGAAAGCCGGTAGTATGACCTAAAACCATTCTCGCCGTGATTAATTTATAACGTTCATCGTATTTAATGTCCTCATAAGGGTAATATTTATAAAGCGGGGTATCTAAGTTGAGTACGTTTTCCTTAACCAGTTTAAGCACAGTGTAGGCAAAGACCGTTTTTGTCATCGATGCAGCTTCGAAAAGGGTATGGTCATCAATCCGCTCCTGTTTGGCATTTTTAATTCCAATTGCCCGGTGATATACTATTTTATTGTTTTTTACAAGCGCAATGGATATTGCCGGTATTTTAAGTGAATCCATTTGATGGCGGATAAAATGATCGACTGTTATGCTGGTTAATTTTTTCCCCTTCAACGTTTTGATTTGGGCATACAAAATTTGACTCGTACAAATGCTGATCAGCAGTAAACAGATTTTTAAATTTCTCATCCCGATTTTCAATTAAGTGGCGGTTGTATCATAAGACGCTGAATTTTTATCAAAGTTACAGTGCTAAACTACTTGTGGTTTAGAAGTAGCCATCTATTTCTCAATAACATTTTAAGATGAAATTTTAGTAAAATTGTCAGGTATCTAAATGAGATTAATATCTTAGAACAATAAGTTAAACATTGAAATTGACGATAAAATGAAATTACAATACTTTGGAGAACTAGATCAGAATGTACTGGAAGACTATTATTCTACTCAAATTGAGATAGATGGACATCAAATAGAAATAGATTTGAATTTTACAGATACCTCAATAGAAGAAGACCGTCTATTGAAAGTGAACGCATTGCTTGAAAAATTACCGGAATTTATCGGTAAACTGAAGGGATTTATACATAATGATTTCAAAAATGGCGCTGACGTACAGGAATATCTGGATTTTCACATTGAAGAGGTGGGCGAAGAAGAATTAGCATCATTGCTTTCAAAAGCCGACCAAAGCTTGAAAAAGGACGAACAGCTTTTGTCTGTTTTACGCCTAAAAAGAATTGGATTCTATCCTGATGACGAAGACTCCTTTACCGTTTCTGATTTCGAGACAGATCCCGAAATTTCACAATATGTCTTGGTGCTGAACACGACAATAGATCAGGAACTTCATTATATAACAATGGAAAGCTAGTTTAGAATGGAGAATGAAATGCGGAAGACAATCCTAAAAGCATATGCTGCAATTTTTCTGTTGCTGACCTTGGATGTGGCCGCTTATTGTTTCTATAAAATAAGCCTGCGTGGATATTACAGTGATGTCATCCTGTTTTGGCTTTGGTTTTTCGGCAGCATCGCGGTCATTATCTTATTTTGGAAAAAGGCAATGGCAAAACTCCTTTTGGGCGCAATGATATTGGCTTTAATAGGGAGCATTCTGCCTATGATGCTACCGTTTTTTGCATTGGTCTTTTCTACCACGCCCTTTGGATTGCGGATGACTAAAGACCTGAATGAAAACTATAGGGCACAAATTGTAGGATACAGCGTAATGGCCCATCCCGTATTACAGATTATAGAAAAGAAGGGAATTGTCGAAAGGCAAATCATTCAATGTGATGACGCCCAATTGCCGGATCATAACGCTGACTTAAAAATCCGTTCAGCTAAGGGCATCATCTTTGATCAGGAAAATGATCGTACCCTTGGTGTTACTTTGTTTTATGGGGGCCCCAACATCAAATTAACCTTTGATAAAGCAACTGGAAAGATCCTGAAGCAACCAAATCCTACCGATGAAAATCAATTATAGAGATACAAAAAGCAACATTGCATTATATAGTTTTTTGTTTGCCCTGGCCTGGGGCATTTACCTATTTTATATAATGCCGCTCGCAGATCAGGTAACCGGGGCTTGCGAAGGTACTCCTGGTCACGATTACAAGGGGGCCATAATTGTGCTGCCACTTTACTTCGCACTGTTTGGCTACTGGATTTTTTACCTTGTCCGCAACCTGAAAAGCAAGCTCATGAAACTAATGATCAGCACATTGATCTTATTGCTGCTTCCCTTGATGGTTACCTTCATGCTCTTGTCATTCTTCTTAAATGAGGCAGTGATCAGCTTTATCCGGCAACAACATGCTTTTGATCTTTTTTATAAGTATGGCTGTTATGGAGATATTGATGTCCGCAACAGTTGCTTAGCAATACTTACAGCTTTATGCATCTGGATTTTTGTTTTTTGTACCCGTTATTTTAGAACAACCAGGTAGCGCTCATGAAACAAAACTCTCCTTCATCGCCTCATTCCTGCCTCCGAAAGTGATCAGGCTGAGGGCCAGCGACGATCATTCTTTAATGATCCGCATCAATCCATTATTGATTTTTCAGGAGGAGGATTTTAATGCTTTCTTTTGGGTTGCCACCTCAGTGCTCAGTTTGTATCTCGGATTTTCCGGCAGAGGGACTTACTTTGTCCCAATGATCGCAATCGGCTTTACAAGTATGGGCTTAGACCTTAGCATTTGGTATTTCCTGGTTTTTACATTTATTTTCAGTGTAATTATGACCATAGAAATGGAAAGCACAGCATTTAGCGGACTTATCGATCTAACCATAGAAAAGCCCTTGTTGTCTAAGCTATTGGCAATTGCCTTTTACCTGCTCATCACTGGATATCTGTTTAACTGGAAAATCCCCTCAGCACTAAATTTCGCTACCTTTTTACCTTTTATTTTTGCTGTATTTATTGAATTTGCTGCGCTTTTAGTCCTCTTCCTTTCCGCCAACTTATTCCATACATTGTACCTTCATTTCAAATACAAAAAGCAGCTCATTACGGCCATTAGTTTTAGTAACATCAGCAGTAACCTTGATCCGGGCTCCGGGCAAACAGGTAAGAGAATTCCGATGTCAGCATGGTCATCTACAAAAAATTAAAGAAGGGAAAACCAGTTTCTGTCAGCTACTTCAAAACAGATGATAAAGGAAACTACCTGTTCAGTAGTTAATAAATTCTTATGATTGGGACTGTGCCTTTGTCCATTCTGTTTACCCAATTCAAGACATCGCCTGATACAACTCCCTGTAATGTTTAACGAGGTCGTTGAGACTAATTCCCTGGTTTAAACCGCTGGGGTTGGGCAGGACCCGAACCACAGATTATTTTAGCCTGGCCGGAATCTCTTTTGCGGATTCGAAGAACTTAAACAAAAAATATAGAATCTCATTTTTTTGTTTAATAAATGTCTGTAAAACAACTATATATAGAATTAGTTTTAAAAAATAAAAGATTTTATTTATCAAACAAACCTGTTTCTGAAGGGTTCTTATTGCTCAACATCCGCTATAAAAAACAGAACTATGGAAACTACAGCAAAAACACAAACGAAGAAGAAGTCAAGCACTTCAGGAATGACTGGAAAAATGAAAGATTCTGAATTTCATGAATTTTTTGTTGATGAATTAAAAGACATTTATTGGGCAGAAAAGCACCTTGTCAAAGCATTGCCTAAAATGAAGAAGGCCTCCACTAGTCCTGAGCTCGCGGCCGCATTTGAAAAACATACAGGTGAAACTCAAACCCATATTGAAACACTGGAAAAGGTGTTTGCTTTATTGGACGAGAAGCCAGTTGCAAAGAAATGCGATGCAATGGCTGGCTTATTAGAAGAGGCCAACGGTGTGATTGAAGACACCAAAGAAGGAACTATGGTGAGAGATGCAGGATTGATTCTTGCCGCTCAAAAAGTAGAACATTACGAAATCGGAACCTACGGTACCTTACGGACATTTGCCGAATGTATGGGGCATACCGACGTGGTGGATTTACTTCAGCAAACACTGGACAATGAAAAGGCTACCGATATCGCACTGACAGAAGTTGCGGTAGCTTCTATTAATGACGCAGCGGCAGCAGAATAATTTCCAGCAATTACGCGCCCGGATGAATCATCCGGGCCTTTTTCAGTTTACACCTATGCCTATTTGATTCCACCTCGCTATGAAAAAAAATAAAGCACCAAAAGAAACATCAAAAAAAGAAGACCTGTTACCGGATACTACTGATGGAACAGGCAAACTACTGACGACAAATCAGGGTTTAAAAATTAATGACGATCAGAACTCGCTGAAAGCAGGGGAGCGTGGCGCCACCTTGCTTGAAGATTTTATCCTCAGGGAAAAAATCACCCATTTTGATCATGAACGAATTCCTGAGCGCATTGTACATGCACGAGGCTCCGGAGCTCATGGTATATTTGAATTGTATCAGCCACAGTCTAAATATACCAAAGCAGGATTTTTAAATGACACCACTATAAAGACACCGGTTTTTGTCAGGTTTTCTACTGTTGCCGGCTCCAGAGGCTCCACTGATCTTGCCCGGGACGTAAGGGGTTTTTCTGTTAAGTTTTATACTCAGGAAGGTATCTATGACTTTGTTGGTAACAATATGCCCATCTTTTTCATTCAGGATGCCATTAAATTTCCAGACCTTATTCATGCCGTTAAACCAGAACCTAACCATGAAATGCCACAGGCTGCATCCGCCCATGATACCTTTTGGGATTTCATTTCCCTGATGCCGGAATCTACGCATATGATCCTATGGTTAATGTCCGACAGGGCCATTCCGCGCAGTTATAGAATGATGGAAGGCTTTGGCGTTCATACGTTTCGCCTGATCAATGAAGCCGGAAAATCCCATTTTGTCAAATTTCATTGGAAACCATTATTAGGCGTGCATTCGGTAGCATGGAATGAGGCCTTGAAAATTTCAGGAAATGACCCCGATTTCCACCGTCGTGATCTCTGGGAAGCCATAGAAAGCGGTGCTTTCCCCGAGTGGGAGCTGGGCATCCAGGTGATTCCCGAGGAAGATGAGCACAAATTTGATTTCGATTTACTGGACCCGACTAAATTGGTTCCGGAAGAACTGGTTCCCGTTCAGCGAATAGGAAAAATGACGCTCAACAGAAATCCGGATAATTTCTTTGCAGAAACAGAACAAGTGGCTTTTCATCCCGGCCATATTGTACCCGGAATAGATTTCAGCAATGATCCACTATTGCAAGGCCGTCTTTTTTCTTATACGGATACGCAGCTTTCCCGACTTGGTGGACCGAATTTTCATGAAATACCGATCAACAGGCCGATATCTCCGGTTCATAACAATCAAAGAGACGGCCATATGAGACAGACGATCAATGCAGAACGGACCAGCTATCAGCCGAACAGCATCAATGCAAACGCTCCTTTACAAGCTAAAGTTTCTGAAGGTGGTTTCAGCTCCTATCAGGAAAGGATCGATGCTAAAAAGGTCAGAGCACGCAGTGATAGTTTTTTTGATCATTTTAGTCAGGCCAGCCTTTTCTTTAACAGTCAGTCGGAAGTGGAAAAAAACCACATTGTAGATGCTTTCAGGTTTGAACTGGGGAAAGTGGAAATCGAAGAGATCAGGAAACGTATGGTTGGAATTTTAACACAGGTTGATGCCGGGCTTGCCAAACGGGTCGCAGATGGACTGGGGTTAGAAACACCATCCGGCCCACAGAAACCCGTTAATCATGGAGTTCCGGCCGATGGCGATCAGCAAAAATATGAACCAGTAATGAAAAAGAGCAGCTTGAAATCGAGTGCTGCTTTGAGCATGAAAGATACTTTGAAAGATACGATTAAGAGCAGGAAGATTGCGATTCTGGCTACAGACGGCGTTAATGGGACTCAACTGAATGATTATAAAAAAGTCCTGGAAGCTGCCGGTGCACTGACAAAAATCGTAGCCACTCATAATGGTCACATTCAGGATGACTCAGGAAAACGCATTAAAGTGGACTTTACTTTCCTGACTACCGCATCTGTTTTATTTGACGCGGTCTACGTTCCTGGAGGAGGTAAATCTGTAAATGCTTTAGTTGCAGAACCAGACGCCATTCACTTTGTGGAAGAGGCTTTCAGACATTGTAAAGCCATTGCAGCAAACGCAGAAGGACTTGAGTTAATCGCGCATTCAAAAGTTCCTGAGCAGGATAAAAATGCTGCTCAACAGGGTTTATTATTAAATAAAACGGCCAAAGATTTTGAAATGGCGATCAGACAACACCGATTTTGGGAACGGGAGAAATCTGGCAAGATTCCCGCCTAAACCCAAAAAAACCGTATCACATGTCGTGATACGGTTTTTTTAGCAATAAATTCCATTATTTAGCCACCTGATCTCTAATTGCCTTAATTTGATCATGCGCTGCTTTTTGAGCGTTTTGCTGACTGGAGACTAGTGATAACAAATGGGCCGATAAGCCTTCCGTTTCAACCGCCATTTTGTAAGCACGCTTAGCTGCATCCTCTCCAAACTCGCAATTTTCCAATACGGTTTCACGATCATGACCAGTAAATACAGCTTTAATGTCCATCCATGCCCGATAGATTTTGCCTGAATTGGTGGTTCCTGTTTCAGGTTCAGCGCCCAAAACCTGGACTTCTTTAGTTAAAGCCGATTTATTATTCTGACTAAGCACAATCATTTCCGCGAACAGGGACTTAAGATCATTGTCTTCCGGCTTCAGCTCTTCGGATGCTTTTTGGTATCCGGCGATTCTGTCGTTATTAATCTCAATGAGGTCGTTAAGGATTTCGATGTTTACTGTGTTGTTTTCCATGTTAATAAGTGTTGATGTATTTAAATAACAAGGCGTTCAACAGAAAGGTTTTGATATTCTTTTATTAATGCTGTTCCAATATTTCAATCGCGGCTTCATTTCCCTGCTGGGCGGCGAGGTCAAAAACAGAAAGGCCTCTTGAGTCCAGTAAGGTTTTGTCCGCTCCATACTTCAAAAGCAGCTTTAGGAGCTCATTCCTTCCAAACATCGCTGCAAACATCAGTGCTGTACCTCCGTTACCATGCTGAAGGTTCAGGTCTGCGTTATTGGTGATGAGCAATTCTGCAATGTCAGGATAGCCTTTAAATGCAACGCCCATCAAAGCTGTATTGCCGCCCAGGTCTTTAGCATTGACATCAGCACCAGCCTCCAATAATGCTTTTACAGCGTGGTACTGGTTATTATATGCTGCGATGATTAAGGGAGTATAACCTTTTTCGTCCTGCTCGTTTACATTGATATTGTGCTCCAGTAAAATGGCAATCTGATCAAGGTTTCCAACCCGGGAGGCATTGATTAGTTCATAAGTTTGATTATTCATAGGTCAAATATTTTTATCAGGATTGTTTCTCTAAGGTCTTGATGAGACAACAGGTCTGCCCTCAAATGGTTTGCTGCCCTGTATAAAAAATAACCTGTCGTCGAGGCCGTTGCCGGGTAGTTCAAAATATCGAATTGAAACCAGATCAACATGACCTATCTGAAGAGACCTGTTTTTTAGACCAAAGAGATCATTAAAATATTCCTTTCCCAATTGTGAATGCATAATCACCGAGGTCTGTGAGATTGGTATTCGACAATATGATAATGCTGAGGTCATTGTTCAAATAATGAAACCAAACGCCATTTGCACCGGCGATTCTGCCATACCGTTCCATTCGTTTGTACTTGGCGTTTTCGCCTTTGGTATCGCGGATCCAGGCACTATATCCGTAATCATCCAGTCCGGGTTTTAAAAGCTGATCCAGGCGCTCTTTTTTTAAGATCTTAAAGGCAAAAAGAGCATTATTGAATTTGATCAGATCAGATGTACAGGAATACATCGCTCCTGCAGCAGAGAAATCTTCCATATAGATCGGAATATTTGGAATCAAATGATCGAGATTCTTATCCTTATAATAAGGCGTAGCAAGATTTTTTATCAATTTATAATGGGAGAGCAGGCCTGAGTTCTGCATTCCCAATGGAATAAGAATTTGCTGATTCAGGACTTGCTCATAGCTCATTTGATACATCACCTCCAAAATCCGGCCCAAAATCATATACTCCCCGTTATTGTAATCGAATTTTGTTCCTGGCTCGTTCAGCAGTGGATTGGAACAAAAATTCGCTACAATCTCTTTTAGCTGATATGGTTTGTGATAAAACCCAATTCCATATTTTAAAAAATTTTCGTCTTTAGCGGTATCTGTATTTTTCATTCCTGAAGTATGGTTCAACAGCTGATGCAGGGATACTTTCGGCCCGGCTTCTCCCTGATATTCGGGCAGATAGTCAAGTATTTTTTTATTCAGGTCGATTTTCCCCTGCTCAACGAGCTGAAGCATTAAAACTGCTGTAAACGTCTTTGTGATAGAGCAAACCGGATATTTCGTGTCGTTGGTAATTGGCGAATTGAATGAACGTTCGGCAACACCAAAACTTTTGTGATAGATTATTTTTGAATCTTTTTGAACGAGTACGGTTCCGTTAAACTGGTGCAGTGCAGCATAGTTTTCCACCAATTGATGGATCTTTGGTGTCTGTCCGAATGCAAAATGGCTAATGGCAAAAAGTAGCAGGCTATTTATAATTTTCTTCATTGGATTGGTTTATTGTAACCATGAGACGAAGATTAATGTATTAAGTTGCATGAAATTTCAATTTCTTTTATAGACTTTTGTAATTTAAGTATAGCTATTTATTCCCATGTCAACCTTGCAAGATTTCGAATCCCTTTATAAACAAGGCAAATTTTCTGCCTGCCTTGAATCCCTAAGCACTTTCCTTCTTTTTAATCACGATCACCTCCCGGCTTTATTGCTCAAAGCTAAATGCGAATATGAAATCGCGAGCGCTGGTGCGGAACAAAATGAAGTCGATTATTCTTTGTTTACAACCGCCTATAACAGCTTTGAATACCTGCTGCAATTAAACCCTACCGAAGAAGTAGCCATGTTGTACGCGGTATACATCAATGCTTTTATCATCCATATAAACTTACCGGAAGCAAAAGTTTACTGCGACATTCTTGTCCTTTCAAACGATGAAGCTGTTCGTGTAAAAGCTTTACAATATCGCAGGAAAGTGAACTTCAGTCTTGGTCATATAGATCTTGTTATAGAAGATCTGGACCTGATGATTACTTATTACCAGGATTTATATCATGACAACAGAAGTCAGCTTGATCAGGAATTAAGCCCACTTTATTTTGAAAAAGCAGAAATTTATCTCTGGCATAAAAAGGATGCTCAAAAAGTATTTGAGACTTTTAATCAGGGAAAAACGCATGCTTTCAATTATGCGCTTATCAACTGCAACATCGCCAATCTTGCTTTAGATCAGGAGAAATTTGAGATCGCGGGAGAGGCCGCACTAATGGCGATTAAATATGGTGATGACGACTCCCAACAAGAGTTACTGGATCTTTATCAAAGAATAGCTGAACTCAACCTCAGCAATCAATTGGATAAGGGATTGGTATATGCGCTATTACTCGCGCTGCGCATCTATTCTGAAGTCCTGACGGATGATGGAGAAACGCTGAGTCTGGCAAAAAAATATATTGATTTATATCCGGAATGGCACGTTCCGCATCACTTTGCCGGTACATTCTGGTTTGACAGAAAGAACTACGAAAAAGCCTTTCCTTATTTAAAAAGAAGCCTGGAACTGGGAGGCATGGCGCCAGGAATTCGCAGGTATATCGAAGCTGGTTATCATTTAACAGGGCAACTGCCAAAGGTGGAAAGATGGCCTGAAGATAACCCGGAAGCCTTTTACAATGCTGCAGTTGACTTCTATTACCTGACTGAAACTGAGATTTCAAACGCATCATTAGCCCCGGAGCTATTAAAGATCAGAACTAAATTGTATGAAATCTCTTACAATGGATTTTATAATTACTTCTATAACAACATCCCGATTGCAACAGAAACCGCAGAAAATCAAGTGCATGCTTTTGCAAAATGTTCAAACAACTATGGCATCGCATTAACCGAAATGGGGGAGTTTGAACGCGCAGTCGAGGTGCATACGCTTGGCTATTCTTTATCTCCATTCTGGGAGCAGCTCAGCAGCTGGGGTAATGCATTGAAAAAGTTAGGACGATTTGAAGAAGCAATTGATGTTTTTGGCATCGCGAGTTCTTATTACTTTGAAAACTACATGTATTTCTCCAATTATCTGGAAATCAGGGGAGAGGTCTTGCAAATGACTTATCAGCTGGGGAGAATAGAGGAGGCGCGTGAACTGTTAGACCAGATCACAACGGATTATGATGGTTATATGGTCGCTAATCAAGGGAATTTGACAGAAGAACAATTGTTTGAACTCAATGAAAAGTATATCGTTGTTCAGAACACGAGATATGACTTGCTAAACCAGGGAAACACTGAAGACGCTATTAAAACATGGCAGGAAGAACTCGTTAAGAATCCCGACGACAATACCGCCTGGTATATGCTCATGCAGGAATATTATCAGCTAAAAGATTACCCGCAATGTATTGCCTGTGCAAACAACTATCAAATGGTGAAGAAAGAGGCTATACAACCGGAATCCTTATGTAAGATCCATTATATGCGTGGTCGCTCACAAATGTTTCTGGGCAACTATGCGGAAGCGATTACTGATTTCAATCCTTTGGTTGATTTGCTGGAAACTGTTTATCCTGATGACGATCAAAGTGAATCCTGCAGAAACTTCCTTCAACTCGCAGAAAGTCATTATATGCTTAAACAGTGGGACTTGTGTGTTGATACGGCTTATAAGGCAATCAGGTGTTATATTGACAGTAACTGGGGATGGGATGACGATCTGGTAAAGGTTAAGCTGCAATACGCAGATGCCTTACATGCGATTAAGTTAAAAGGAGAAGCAATGGAGAATATTAATAATATCCTGGAATCTTATCCTGATAATGAAGAAGCATTGAAGCGGAAAAAGGAGTGGAAGAGTGGCCTGTTTTCATTTTTTAAAAGTTAATATAATTGAAATATCTATTTAGGGGCGTATTTATCATTGTTTTTTTTACCCTGATTTACCGGTCATATCAATCAGGTAAAGTGGAAAATGAAGTCCGAAATAGGATATTACATAATAATTTCTTTGTTAAAGGAGAGGTGCTGAATGTGACGACTTCAGGGAATCATGGTTTCGGAATTGTATTGATCAGAATAGACAATATCAATTCCGGCAGATTTCCAGATACATAAATACCTTTTTATTGAAGCCCAACGTACGAATATAAATCTATAGCAATTTCAACCCGAATAAATCATGAAGATCTTCTGAGCTCCCATTCTGATTTCAATATCGCAAACTGATACTCATTAACCCATTTACCATTCAGAAAACGATTTTCAATAAAACGGCCTTCTTTTCTAAAACCCATTTGCTTCAATAAGCTGATTGTCCCCTGATTATCAGTGCTTATATTCACGATCATGCGGTTAACTTTTGCTTTTTCAAATAAAAGAGACAGGGTTGATGATAAAGGTGCTTTTATATCTTGTTGTTCGACAGGAGAGGGGTTGATTCTAAGTTCCGCAATACGGGTGTCATGCTGACTAAGCCTAAGCTCACAACCTTCGGCTACCTTTTGGGTAAGTTTATCCTGTAGTTCCTGAACAAATCCAGGAATATTTTCAATTTCTGCATTGGCCTGAGCTGAAATTTGCGTCTTGCGGTCTAAATTCAAAGAACCTGCGTATACGCTGTTGGAGACCCTTTGCCCGTCGTCTTTGATAAAAGAGATATACGCCTCCATACGTTCTCCAGCGTAATCTGAATCGATACGAAGTATGTCTTTTCCTTCCACTCTTTTTGATCCGCTCAGATGATAAAAGGTGAGTTTTAACTCAGGAAAATAAACCATCAGCATTGCACGGTCGTTATAACGTTGAATAGACAAATCAGCCGCGACTTCCCAGTTAAATTCGATTTCATCCGGTTTTGAGGTCTGGTTAATGACCGGATTAACGGCCATTGGAAGATCTCCCATGCTCACCAGTACCTTGGTATAATCCAGGCTGATGTTTGGGTATTCTCCCTGAATGGCGTTCTTTTTATTATAAGAAACCGCTTCATTGTACTCATTTTTGTCTGTTCCGGCCACTGCAAGACGGAAACCTGTCCGGATAACAGGAAGGGAAGGGCTCAGGATCTCATTTACGACGGTCATCTTTTGACAGTTCGATTTCCTGCCTGGTGTAAGCGGTTTCGCACTTTTACCTATTTTTCTGACGATATATTTACCTTTTAAGGTATAACCCACCAGGTTGCCGATTCTGCCATGGAATCCACCAAATATGCCATTTATTAATTTTCCCATATCTGTGTCATTAATTAATCAATTAAACTCAGTGATAACAAGTTACGAAATGTTTTTCATATACTATTAATATGAAAATAAATAAAATTAACTATTGCTAAGGTTTAAATACATAGTTAACAGGTCAATTAGACGAATGATTGACCTATCAACTACCTATTAAGGACGGTGTAATAACGATTAAAGTTATAACGGAAATAAAACGCATTTCGACCCCATGATAGAAACTGAAATTCCCATTGTCGGTCTAGATACCCCGGAAGATGTCTATTGGATTTGAATAAAATGCTGGATTATGATCAACTTTCGACACGCTGCGCCACATCAAACAGGGGCAGGGAAAGCCTGATGCCAAATGCGCGATTTTGAGTACTATCAAATTCGAATTTCACCGAATCACCATACAATTGCACATAATTCTCTTTATAAGCTTCAAGATCACTAATCAGTTGAGGTGTCGCATTCTCCGCATAATTCATCTCCATCAGCAATTCATCTGCTTCAATCAGCAACATGATTTCCAGAATTACTGGTTCCGGGTTGGAGACTTTACAGAAAGGCTCCAGGAGATTGATGAGCGCAAGAGGAGCGAGCTTTTTATTTTCTGCATCCCCCTGGACATTAAATACAACTTTCAATTGCTGGTCAAAGCTTATAAAATGAATAAAAGAAGAGAACGCAGACAATTCTTCTTTTAAAGGCGTTTGTGTTTGCCGGCCTCTGTAAAGGCGGTATCTCAAGAGATCAGAAAAGGTAAGAATTGCTTCCGGTGTACTTTCTTCCGGTATTTTCGCAGATTCTTTCAGCTGATGCAATGACCTCAGGATAAAATCCGGACTGATATTGGTTTTCAAAAAGTCCAGCTTAACCTGTTCAATTTCTTTCTTTTCCTTTTCCAGTTCCATTAAGGTGCTGTTTTCTTCGTTCTTCTCCATAAAAAAGAGCATGATGGCAAAAAAGAGAAAGTTGTAAAGGAAGCCATATAAATTTTCAATATAACCCGCAAAAAAACCGGGATCTTTTTCTGCCGTTACCGGATCTTTCAGATGGACAAAAGCCCTGCCGAAAAAAACATCCACCGCAGTAATGATCAGAAAGCCGAAAATGACGAGCAACCAGAATTGAAGGTATTTATTCCGTTTAAAGAAATAGGGAATCAGAACCAGACAGTAAAGGTAAAAGAAACTGGCAATCATTACATTTGCCAGAAAAAAGTGGTTAAAAATCAGCGAAAAAGTAACCGGTCCCTTTGCAGGCATGAAGGTGCCGACGAGCAAGACCACTATCCAGTAGATGACATGGGCTACCCACCTGTATTTATTGAAATAAACCCATTTGTTCCTTTCATCAATCTCTAATTGTACAAAATTGCTCATGCGTTAAAAATTAAGGATTAAATCGATTTCAAAATGGTCTGGTTGGTTGTTGATCAGAAGCTCGTGACGCCTTGGGTACAAAATTTCTAAGCGCCTTTTTACATTCTTTAAGCCAATTCCGCCACGGTACTCTGAAAATGCCTGATGGACGGGCCTGGTCGGTTTGCTGTTTTGCAGGTTGAAATGAAATTCTCTTTTGGAAATTTCTATTTTCATATTGATCCATGACTTGCCAAAACTGGTCTTTGTGCCATGCTTGAACGCATTCTCCAGAAAATTGATCAGTAACAAAGGCGCAATCTGATGCGCAGAAGCATCTCCTTTGATGTCTATACTGATCTTACACTGTTCTTCTTTATGTCGTAATTTTTCCAGCGCAATATAGCTGTTGGTGAAGGTGAATTCATTTTCAAGTGGTACCAGATCCGATTTACACTCATATAACATGTAATGCAGCAGGGATTCCAGGCGTTCAATGATAACCGGGGTTTGCGGGGATTTCTTTAAGCTCAGCGCATAAATGTTATTCATGGTGTTGAATAAAAAGTGTGGGTTGATCTGTGATTTTAAAAAGCTGCCCTCCAATGCAATCTTTTGGGTTTTGTATTCTTCCAGTCTCCGGATTTCCTTCTGATGGGCGTAAATGTCAACAAAGTAATAAAATGCGATAAATACGGTAGAGAAAAAGGTGTACATCATTACTTTCCGTTTCATCTGGACCAGGATCTCGAATTCAGGTCTGGAACTCATGATCGGGATGTTGCTGATCAACAATCTTGTCAGCAGAATGTAGGTCATAAAGCCAATCAGAAGAACCAGGAAAAGGCGGGCCCAAAAAATATACTTCCGTTTTGTTTTATATAAGGGAAATACCCATAGCAGCATGGTATAGGATTGAAACAATACCGCAACCATAAAAATAGTGATGGCAACCTGGGGAAAAGGATCAGGAAATTGAGGGTTGTTAAAAACTCCACCCTGGACCATCCTGTAGTAGTTTAGTGAAAAGAAAAGCCCCCAGAATAGCAGATGCAAGATCCACTTGTAATTTGAGAATATTTGAGAAAACTGTTGCTTAAAAGCAGGGGTCATCTGGTGTCGGATTAGTTTCGGCCGGGTAAAGTTATAATAAATTTACTTCCCTCATTCTCCTTACTTTCAACAATAATGCTTCCTTCGTGTTTTTCAATGAAATCTTTGCACAAAACGAGACCTAAACCTGTACCTGTCTCATTGTTTGTTCCCAGACCGATCATCTTTTTTTCAATGCGGAAAAGATTAGTCAAAGTTTTATGACTCATGCCAACCCCATAATCTATCACAGAAACGCGGACAGATTCCTGACCAGTCTCTTCGTTAATAAGCAGCTCCGAATGAACTTCCACACTGCCAAAATTAGGCGTAAACTTAATCGCATTGGATAAAAGGTTCCTGAATACGGTATGAATCATATCGACATCGGCAGATATCGTCAGGTGTTGTGGAATAAAATTGATGATTTCAATGTGCTTATGGGCCGCAACAATTTTCAATACATCAACACTAGTTTGCACCGTATCGTGTACATTGAGCAGCATGGGCTTGAAATTCAGTACACCTGCCTGATTGGTAGACCACAACAGTACATTTTCCAGCAATTTTGAGCTGTTGTTCAGGCTGTTCTGCAATAAAGAATACATCTGTTGACGTTCTTCCAGGTCAGCTTCAAACAGGCCTTCTTCCAGGAATTTGGTCAATGCAATTGCAGAATTAAGCGGCCCCCTGAGGTCATGTGCCAGAATGGAAAAGAACTGATCTTTACTTGCATTGGATTCCTCCAGTTTCACATTTGACTGAGAGAGCTTTTCATATTGATGTGCCAATACCAGTTTTTGGGATTTGATCAGGCGGTCTTGCTTGAAACGGGTCATGCTGTTGTTCCAGAAAACATGGGCGATGGCATAAGCTACCGCAATCACACAAAGTCCGTCTATCGCAGTAAGCAGCACCTCATTTTGATCCGGTTGCGTAAGGTATACACCGTAACAAAAACAAATATAAATGGCCAGCAGGTAAAAAAAGAGGTATGCCGGACGGATCAGCAAGGTGGCTGCATTTAAAAGGCAGGCAAGTAAAAAGGTAATAATGGTCTTGTTCATTGCCTGGTCATAAACTGAACAAAGTGCACCACCACTGGCAAAAATAAAAAATACCAGGTGAGGATATAAAATCGTTAGAAGCTGATGCTCTTTTTTGGTGTGTTTTAACCATATTCCGGTAAGAAATAACACCAGACTAGTCAGCCCCATATATACATTAACGACAAAGAAGCCATTAATCGGGCCTACTGACGCTGGTTTAACGCTGAAATTACCGTAACTGAAATATAAATGGATGATAATGGCAATGGGAATGAACAATCCGGTAATTAAAATCCCCCTGCTGAGATTAGCCGTTCTAACCTCGTCTTCAATGATCATCTGTTCAAGAGCCGGTGTTTTAAATCTGTAAAAAAAGGAGAGGAGAGTCTTTGCCATTGGATACTGTCAGCAAATTTATTCTTTTATTTGACAAATCGCTAATCTTTTGAAAATGAGTTATTCACCGATTTTATTTCCATGTTTTATGAACGATATCATTAGCTATTTTATCTAGAAATATTTAATGATAAATAAAATGATTGCCTTAAATAATGCAGGTTATGATTACTTAAGGCAATCCAATGTCTTTTTAAATTAACTTGTCGATAGAATTCCAGATAATTCTAATGCTGGACAGGATGACAATCACGGCAACACCGATAAACATTTTCTTAATCGGAAGCTTCCCAACCAGGCGGGCAGCGATGGGTGCAGCAGCAACACCGCCAATGATTAGGCCCAATATAGATTGCCAATGACTGACGCCGAGAATAAAGAAAAAGGTAATGGCACTGGCCATCGTCACAAAAAATTCCGTTAAACTCACCGAGCCAATCACATACTTGGGCGTGCGTCCTTTAGAAATCAGGGTAGAGGTAACCAAAGGTCCCCAGCCACCACCACCAAAAGAGTCTAAAAATCCTCCGGCACCTGCCAGCCAGCCGGCCCGTTTTACTTTTTGGGGTTTTGGTTTTTCCTTAAAGGCATTACTTAGGATTCGAATACCGAGGGCGAGGGTATATATAGAGATCACTGGTCTGATGTACTGAGAAAAAGCTTCTCCGGCATAACCCAACAATATTGCCCCTGCAATTGCACCCAATACCCCAGGAATCAGTAAAGTCTTAAACAGCTTTTTATTCACATTGCCAAAACGATAATGGCTAAAGCCTGATGCGCCGCTGGAAAACATTTCTGCGGTATGGATGCTGCCGGAGATGACGGCCGGATTTAATCCTCCGGATAATAATAAAGTCGTAGAAACGACACCATATCCCATTCCAAGCGCACCATCTACCATTTGAGCAAGGAAACCAACCACCAACATCCAAAGAAACTTTTCGTCCATCTGTCCGTATAGCTCTTTTCCGAAAGTGAGGACGGTTTCATAACTCAGGAAGGAAGCAATGGCAAATCCGATAAACACAGCCGCAAGAAGGAAAAGACACAGGTAAGCAATACGCTTCCACTTTTTTTCCTGAGACCTGCTGTGCTGTAAGGCCATACCAATATCGTTGTCTTGTAAACTCATTATTGTTGTGCTATTGAAAATTTATTTAGTCATCTATTAAGGGTAATGGCGACAATTCAGCTGGTCTCTCAGGTTACGCAAAATGTCTATAGAATTAGTAGGCAATATTATATTAACTTTCTGAATAAACAAAATTATTCAGAAAGATTCTACCGTTTTTCTTTGATATTGCCCCAATTGTCCCTTAATTAGGGCTTTTAATCTACCTGTTTTATGATGAAATCAATTTATTTAAGCGGTCTGACTTTACTGACCTGTCTGCTGTTTTCCGGAGTTTCTTATGCACAAAGCGGCGATGCAACCCTGGCTTTTCACCGAAAAAAGATCGATTCCCTGGATCAGAAATTGATCGCGGTTTTGGCTGAACGGGAGCGGGTGGTGAAAGAAGTGGGTATTTATAAGATGAAAAATAACATCCCTGCACTTCAGAAAGGACGCTTCAGGCAAATCCTGGAAAAGAACATCAAAATGGGAGCGGAGGAAGGCCTTTCTGCAAAATTGATCACCAGCGTGATGAATGCCATTCATGAAGAGAGTTTAAGAATAGAACGTGCCGTAAAAAAGGAAGAGACCCCATGAAAAGAATCAGTTTATTAGCAGGAATACTGTTGTTTAATCTAGCGGTGCACGCGCAAAAAAGCGCATTTCCTGGTCACTATAACGGATCGAAGATGGAGATTGCCCAGGAAATCATGATCCTGCCGGACGGTCGGTTTTTGTTTTCCATGAGCTACGGATCTGTAGACCGGTTGATTGTTGGGAAATGGACAGAAACAGGAGGGAAGCTGAGCTTAAAAGAAGAAAAAGCGGTAGCTGATCCTTTCCTCATCTTTGGCAGACACGACAGTAAAGCTGAAAAAGGGAAACTTTTTACCTTTAAAGGTTATGCCGAAAACACTTCAGTTAGCTTGAGTTTGGAAGATGCTTTTGATGCCAACAGTTTCCAGCTTTTACACCTGAGGGACCAGTCGACTTTTAGCCGGAGCAATTCCTTGAATGTGACTTCCAAACCGGTAAATAAGTTCTTCCTTTCTAAAGGCGTTTACGGCCCCTCAGAAGAAGATAACAATGTGGTATACACATTTATACCTCCCGCCGACTGGAACGATCTGATCTTGTATTACAATCCCCAGGCAGAAGTGCCTCCGGTTAACCTTCAGGCGGTGTTAAAAAACGATAGCCTGTTTTTAGCGGAAGAAGGTGGGGAAGAAAGCTATTTTGCCGTAAAAAAAGAATTGTCTAAGGAGGTCAACCTGGCCAAGTTTGACAGCTATTTTTTAAATGCAGGTGTCCCGGATTCCTTGTCTTTACCCGACAGTACCGGAAATCGCCATACTTATCACCAACTAAAATCGACAGAAAACTTTCAGTCAAAGTTAAATATTCCTGATCATGAAGCTTATTTTAAAAGAGAAGATGAAGCCGGAGATTCAGTAATCGATCAGGTTCAGACGACTCCTGTTACAACAGAGGGAATCAGTATACCTCCGCCGAAAGCGATGACTCCTGCCAAGCAAAAAAAGACTAAAAGACCAGTTAAGAAAAAGGCCCTTTAAGGGGCCTTTCGTTTATGATTAACCTGTTTTTGAAATCAGCAGGCGGGTTTTATTTTGAAACCTGAAAAACAGTAGGATAGAAGCGGTCAGCAGGCCAAAAGTAAGGCCATACCAGATTCCATTTACCCCTAAATCAAGCTTAATGCCCAATAAATATCCCAATGGGATGCCAATTACCCAGTACGCAAGAAAGGTGATGAAGGTGGGAACATTGACATCGCCAATTCCCCTTAATATCCCTAATCCGACCACCTGAGTACCATCAAACAATTGAAAGAACCCGGCGATAATCAGTAACTGCGCGGCAATATTGATCACAGCACGATCTTCTGTATAGATGTAGGGAAGCAGGTTATTGGCCACAATAAATAAAATCGCCGTCACACTCATAAAGAGAATGATCACATGATAACTCGCTATTGCGGATTGTCTGAGGTCATTGAAGTTTTTCTTTCCAAAGTTGTTTCCGGTTTTTATGGTGGCTGCAGAAGCAATCCCACTGGCCATCATATAGGTAACTGAAGCGAGGTTAATCGCAACCTGGTGCGCGGCTTGTTCTACCGCACCAATTGTTCCGATCAGGATGGCTGCACCACTGAAAGCGCTGATCTCAAAGGAATACTGCAGGGCCACAGGTGCCCCGATTTTGACAATTTTAAGGGCCCTCACTTTATCAAAGAAAGTCAACTTAAAGCTTTTGATATAGGCTTTGAAATATGGAGACCTCATCACGTAGATGGACATCACGATCGCCATCAGACAGCGGTCGATCAGGGTACTTAAACCAACTCCTTTAACACCCATAGGCGCAATTCCAAACATTCCTTTCACGAAAATGATTCCGAGAACGATGTTCAGCAGGTTTCCCCAGATGGAAACAAACATGGCCTGTTTGGTAAACCCCAGGCCTTCTGCAAACTGTTTGAAAGTCTGGAAAATCATCAGCGGGATAATGGAGATGGCAAGGTAGCCCAAATAAGGCTTGGCATAAGCAACGACTTCAGGAGATTGTCCGATGTGGTCAATCACGAGCAACGTACCCAAATGGACGAGACCATAGAGTAGCAGCGAGGTCATGAAGTTGATGATCAGACTGTTCGACAGGAGTTTCCCGCATTCTTCGTAGTTTTTCCTTCCGTTTTCCTGAGCCATCAATGGCGTTAAACCGTAAGAGATTCCCATTCCTATCACAAGAATGAGCATGAAAAGGCTGTTGACAAGTGAGACTGCCGCCAGTTGTATCGTTCCGGCAAAATGCCCAACGATTACACTATCAGCTAAATGGACAAGCGTATGCCCCAACTGTGAAACCACAATAGGCATAGCCAGACGTAGGTTGTCTGAATAATAAGGTTTATATTTTGAATAAAGTTTACTAAGCATTTTTGCAAAAGTCGGCATTTCCGACTTCATTTTTAGGCGATGTAAAATAATTTTACATCCAGTTGTTATTGTATTGACGTGAAATATTCTTCCTTTTCAGAGGAATGAGGTTGAATCAGGCCGCTAATGATCAGACTAACCAACACTTTTTGTGCTTTTTTATAGGAGCTCCGGGTGATCTTACTGAACTCTTTCAGGGTAATCCGGCCTTGCTGACCAAGGTATTCGAAGAGCTTTTTTTCATCGTCCCGGTAACTGATCAGCTGTCCGTTGGGATCACCACTTTTTTTGATCACGTCGACAATGATTTTACTGGCCAGTAAGCTCTTATCCTGCACCCTGAAATAGACCCACCATTTTTTGTTTTCGTCTAAAGCGTAATGCGGTTTCGTGTCGCTTGGATGGATGGTCACAACGAGAACCAGTTTATCGTCCACGTAAATCTCCTCGAACTCGGGTTCTATCGCCGGCCGGCAAAACTGATGCGCAGATTTGGTAATCATATACCGCTCCTCATCTTCGGATTTTACCCCTTTGATGCTGCCGTCGTCGGCCACCCCAATGAGCAATTGCCCGCCTTTATTATTGGCAAAAGCAACGAGGCTTTTGGCAATCTTTTCATTGCTGTTAATGGTTTTCTTGAAATCCAGGGTAGTTCCTTCGCCTTGCAGGATGAGTTTCTTGATATTCATTGGACTGTGACTTAAACATACAATTTAATAAGCAATGCGTGGTTGTTCCCCCTGATGCAGGTTTCGGACATACACTTCATTCATAACCGTTGCACAAAGCTCGCCCTGCGCATTGGTGATCTCCATCGGGTAAGCTTTTACAAATTTACCCGCAGTATTTAACGCTTCAATAGCCTCATTCAACATATCGTCGCTAACGGTGATGCTGAAAAATAAATCTCCCCGTCCTGGTTTAAGGTATTGAATCGAAGCACTTTTTAACCAGACTCTGACTTTAAATCCTTCTCTCTGAAGCAACTGATCAAACAGCAGGGCATAAAAAGGATCTGTAGCGGCATAAATGGTCCCTCCAAAGATGGATCCGTTATAATTTTTATTGAAAAGGCTTTTATTGATCTTTACATCCACTCCCCGAAAACCTTTATGGAATTTCTTTACCCATATACGCTGGAACAATAAAGGAGGGTAAAAACAAAGGCCCCATTTAAGGGTTTTTTCTGATACAACCATGATGCTTAAATATCAGAAAGTTTATTGAACTATGAAATTTTTATATGGTTACTAAAGTAATTTTTTAGTAAATTAGGGATATGTATGTATATGACACCGTTACCGCCGCCGTTTCAGATCTCGAAAAAAGAGGTTATGAATATGATTTCACTTTAGGGCCTGATTATATCGAATGCAAGGCAATCGATATGCAGCTGATGCCGGAAGAGTTTGAGATTGATGAGTTCTATCGTTTTGAAGGAATGAATGATCCCGCAGACAGCGCGGTCATCTATGCGATCTCTTCGCCTGTGGGCAACCTGAAAGGGGTGATGATTGATGCTTATGGCGCTTATGCGGAAAACGTTTCTCCCGAGCTGCTGGATAAATTGAAAATGCACCACGACTAAAAAGCAATAAAAAGATACTTAAAAAAGGTTTTATAAGGAATGGCCAGGTCTGATGATCTGGCCATTCTGCATTTAAATCGGAATATTTTTCCCGGGTAATTAAATTTGTTTGTACTTTCAGTCCACCAACAAACCTCCAAATGACTACTGAAAACAATAACAAAAGCGTATTTCTCCTGGTGCTGGTCGCAGCTCTTGGTTATTTTGTCGACATCTACGACCTTCTTTTATTCCTGATCATAAAAAATAAAAGCCTGGCTGCGCTGGGTGTTCCTGCCGATAAAATCACGGAAACCGGACTGAGCCTGATGAACTGGCAAATGGCTGGCTTACTGATCGGCGGATTTTTCTGGGGAATTCTGGGGGATAAAAAAGGACGTTTATCGGTACTCTTTGGCTCTATTCTGATGTATTCTATCGCCAATATTGCCAATGGCTTTGTAACGAGCATCCCAATGTATGCGGCATTACGTTTTATCGCCGGTATTGGGCTCGCAGGAGAATTGGGGGCGGGTATCACTCTGGTATCTGAGAGCATGAGCAAAGAAAAGCGGGGTTATGGAACGATGCTGGTGGCGGGAGTAGGCCTTAGTGGTGCCGTAGCGGCTTATCTTGTCGGTGATTTCTTTGCATGGCGCAATGCTTTTTTCATTGGCGGAGGACTGGGCATATTGCTCTTATTGCTGAGGATCGGCGTTTTTGAATCCGGAATGTTTAAGAACATGGCAAAAAAGGAAGTTTCCAAAGGTAATTTCATGATGCTGCTGACGAGGAAGAGAGGGTTTAAATACCTGAACTGTATTTTAATTGCGGTGCCGGTCTGGTTCGTAGTAGGGATCCTGATCGGAATTGCTCCGGAATTTGGGAAAGCTTTACATGCAAAAGAATACCTTGACAATGGAAAAGGAGTGATGTTTGCCTATATCGGGATTTCTCTCGGAGACTTCCTGACGGGTGCGCTGAGTCAGGTTTTTAAAACGCGTAAGAAAATCGTATTTATATTTTTGACACTCACCTTTGGCAGCATGCTGTTGTACTTGCTGAGCAGTGGATGGACGGCTACCAACTTCTATATTTTCTGTTTATGTACGGGAATCTTTACCGGATACTGGGTGGTATTTGTAACCATGGCTGCTGAGCAATTCGGCACGAACCTGAGGGCTACGGTAACGACGACTGCGCCAAATATGGTGCGGGGTTCATTGATTCTGGTGACGATGCTGTTCCAATGGCTGGCAGTAAGTATGGGGATGGTAAATGCAGCGCTATGTGTGGCGGTAATTACCGTAGGTATGGCGTACATTGCCCTTTATCACCTGGAGGAAACTTATGGACGGGACTTGAATTTCATAGAGGAATAGTGTCAAAAAAATGTACTATCTCAACTTTTGGGATGGCAGCGCTTTTTTAAAGGTTAACTTTGAGCTTAAGTTTTAAAGAAAATGGGGTTTAAAGATAAAGTAGTTGCCGCTTACCAGAAAATTCAGGATACGATTTGCGAAGGTCTGGAACAGGCCGACGGAAAAGGACGTTTCGAAGAAGAATTATGGAGCCGCGACGGCGGTGGCGGCGGCAGAACCAGGATTCTGCAGAATGGAAATGTAATTGAAAAGGGCGGCGTGAATTTCTCCGCTGTACACGGTAAATTACCAGAGGCTATTAAAAAGGCTTTTAAGATCGAGAGTGATGATTTCTTCGCTACAGGTGTATCTATTGTCATGCACCCGAATAATCCTTTCGTGCCCATCATACATATGAATATCCGCTATTTTGAGATGGATGATCAGACGAGGTGGTTTGGCGGAGGCATAGACCTGACCCCGCATTACGTAATTGATACGGATGCAAGGTTTTTCCACCACTTACTGAAACAAACCTGTGATGAGTTCGACAGTGGTTTTTATCCTAAGTTTAAGACGCATGCGGACGATTATTTCTTTATCAAACACCGGGAAGAAACGAGGGGTGTAGGTGGTATCTTTTACGATAAACTGAAGCCAGAAAATACAGGGATGGATTTTGACAGGTTACTGGAATTCTCTGAGGCTGTAGGAAATACCTTCCTGCCTGTATATACAGAGCTGATCGACAGAAACAGAGATGCCGACTTTAGCGCAGAAGAACAGGAATGGCAATACCTGAGAAGATCCAGGTATGCGGAGTTTAATCTGGTCTATGATGCAGGAACAAAATTTGGCCTGGAAACCAACGGGAGGATTGAATCCATCCTGATGAGCCTTCCTCCAATGGCGAAATGGGTGTATAATTATCAGCCAATTCCCGACAGCCCTGAAGCTTACACCCTGAGTAAGCTGAAAAAAGGCATTGAATGGGCTTAATTCGCCTTTTTATACCCGAAATTTATACGACAAAATTTTTCCACAATGCGCCTTAATGGCGCATTTTTTATTAAATTCGCAAGGTTATAAGAATACCACGTTTAAATCGTTCTTAGGGAACATTACTATTTATGGCAGAAGATTTAGAAAATCAAGAAAACGACAAAATAATTAAAATCAATATTGACGAGCAGATGAAGTCTGCTTACATCGATTATTCGATGTCGGTTATTGTATCAAGGGCTTTACCCGATGTTCGTGATGGATTGAAACCAGTACACCGCCGTGTTTTATACGGTATGCTTGACCTGGGACTTGCAAATAATAAACCTTATAAAAAATCTGCCCGTATTGTTGGGGAGGTATTGGGTAAGTATCACCCGCATGGTGACTCCTCTGTTTACAATACCATGGTGAGGATGGCTCAGGAATGGAGCTTAAGGTACCTGATGGTGGAAGGACAGGGTAACTTTGGATCGATCGATGGTGACTCTCCGGCAGCAATGCGTTATACGGAGGCCCGTTTCCAGAAGATCGCAGAAGATATGCTTGCGGACATTAACAAGGATACGGTAGATTTCCAGTTAAACTTTGATGATTCCCTGCAGGAACCAACGGTTCTTCCATCGAAAGTTCCAAACTTACTGATCAACGGATCTTCAGGTATTGCAGTAGGTATGGCAACCAATATGCCACCGCACAACATCACTGAAACCATTAATGCAACGATCGCTTATATCGAGAATAACGAGATCACGATACCGGAACTGATGAAACATATCAAAGCACCGGATTTCCCTACAGGCGCCATTATTTATGGTTATACCGGAGTTCAGGAAGCTTTTGAAACAGGTCGAGGACGTATCGTAATGCGTGCGAAAGCAGAGATCGAAACCAATAAAGACCGCGAAACCATTATCGTTACTGAAATACCTTATCAGGTAAATAAAGCAATGATGATCGAACGTACTGCTGAACTGGTAGGTGAGAAAAAACTGGAAGGAATTTCTAACATTAAAGATGAGTCGAATAAGGATGGTATCCGTATCGTTTACGAAATTAAACGTGATGCGAATGCTTCTATTGTATTGAATAACTTATTCAAGCAAACGGCCTTACAGACCTCATTTAGTGTGAATAATATCGCGCTTGTCAACGGCAGGCCGCAAATGTTAAACCTAAAAGACCTGATCCGTCACTTTGTGGATCACAGGCATGATGTAGTGGTCCGCAGAACCAAGTTTGAATTGGCAGAAGCGAACAAAAGAGCACACATCTTAGAAGGTTTACTGATCGCTTTAGATCATTTAGATGAAGTCATTAAATTAATCCGTAGTTCTGAGACTCCTGAGGAGGCAAGAACGGGCTTAATGGAGAAATTTGGTTTGAGTGATATTCAGGCCAGAGCCATCTTAGACATGACCTTACGCAGGTTAACAGGACTGGAACGCGATAAGATCAAGGATGAGTACAATGAGTTGATGAAACTAATTGAACATTTACAGGCGATCCTGGATTCAGAAGAGTTAAGAATGCAGATCATTAAGGATGAGTTGGTGGAGATGATGGAGAAATACGGAGATGAGCGTAGAACTCAGATCGTACATTCTGCAGAAGACATGAGCATGGAAGATTTTATCGAAGATGAAGACGTAGTGATCACGATCTCTCATGAAGGATATATCAAACGTACTCCGGCTACAGAATACCGTACTCAGGGTAGAGGTGGTAAAGGTTCCAAAGGAAGTGATTCGAGAAATGAAGATTTTATCGAGCATTTATTGGTGGCTTCAAACCACAACTATATGTTGTTCTTTACAGAATCAGGACGTTGTTTCTGGTTAAGGGTTTATGAAATCCCTGAAGGATCAAGGTTGAGTAAAGGTAGAGCAATCCAGAACATCATCAACATTCCTAAGGAAGAGAAAATCAAAGCATACATTAAGGTAAAGAACTTGAAAGACCAGGAGTATCTGGAAAACAATTACATTATCATGTGTACTAAAAAGGGAACGATTAAAAAGACCTCTTTAGAAGCGTATTCAAGACCTCGTGTAAATGGTATCAATGCGATTAACATCAACGAAGGAGATCAGTTATTAGAAGCGAGCTTAACAACCGGTTCAAGTGAAATCGTTATGGCTTTACGTTCAGGAAGGGCAATTCGTTTCAATGAGGAGAAGGTTAGACCAATGGGCAGAACGGCTACAGGTGTTAGGGGAGTTACCCTTGCGCATGACCAGGATGAAGTAGTTGGCATGATTGCTGTTGATGATCCGAATGTAACGATATTGGTAGTTTCAGAAAAAGGTTACGGTAAACGTACTGATATCGAAGATTACCGCGTTACTAACAGAGGTGGTAAAGGTGTTAAAACCATTAGCGTTACGGAGAAAACCGGTGCTTTGGTAGCCATCAAGAACGTAACGGATGCAGATGATTTAATGATCATCAATAAATCCGGTATCGTCATCCGAATCGTGGTAAGTCAGTTGAGGGTAATGGGAAGAGCAACTCAGGGTGTTCGTCTGATCAACCTGAAAGGAAACGATGAAATTGCTTCAGTAGCTAAGATTGAGCATGAGGATGAAGAGGTAGAAGAAGCGTTGGAACTTGATCTGAATGGCGAAAGCGTAATCGTTACTGATGCTGTTGCAGCAGAAGAAATTGTTGCAGAAGGTGAAGAAGCAGAAGAAATTGAGGAGGAAGAGGAAGAAGCTGAAGAAGAAGACGACGACACTGAAGAAGAAGAAAAATAAATTTTTGACCATAAATTAACAAGATGAAAAAAGTACTTTTTAGTATGTTATTGGTAGGTGTAGCCACCTATGCAAATGCGCAAAAAAGTGAAGTAAATGAAGCGAAGAAGGCATGGGCTCTTTTGGCGATTGCTAAATCAGAAACTTTAGCTGAGAGCCTTAAAACGCTTAGTACAGGCTTAGCGCACACAGACAAGGCAATTGTCCATGAGAAATCTAAAGGAATGCCTGAAGCATGGTCTTACAGGGCTTTGTTTGCGTCCAGAATTGCATTGGTAGACTCAGTAGATATCAATAATGCTAAAGCAAATCAGAAAATTGCAGAAGAAGCAATTGTTCAGGCTAAAGCGGTAGATACTAAAGGGGATGAAAAAGACAACATTCAACAGGCTGAAGTAAACGTGAGCAACGCGTTGAGAAACAGAGCGATCTTTGCTTTTAACAAAAAGGATTTCGCTGCTGCTTTAGATGCTTTTAATGAGATCACAGCTAAAAACCCTCAGGATACCTCTATGTATGTAAATGCAGGAGTAACGGCTAAGGAATTGCAAAACTATCCTGAAGTGGTTAAAAACTTCAAGAAAGCAATTGACTTAGGTTATAAAGATTCCAAGGTGCTTTACTCTGAAATCGTAAATGTTACTTTCGATAAAATGAAAGATAGCGTAGCAGGTTTAGCAATTTTGAAAGAAGCAGGAAGCAAATTCCCTGATGATTCTTATTTTATCGGTCTGGAAACTGACCTTTACATTAAGTCAGGTGACATCGCTAAATCTCAGGAGATGTTAAATAAGCTGATCGCTAAAGATCCTAAGAATGCCATCTATCAATATTTGATGGGCGATACTTATTACAAACAAGCGCTTGCAATACAAACGCAAAGAAATGCTTTAGATCCTAAGAAAACTAAAGAATTCAATGCACTTGGTGCAAAAATGACTGGCCTTATTGACCAATCAGTTCCATTTTATAAAGCAGCTTTGGCATTAGATCCAAAAAATGAAAATGCATTGGAAAACCTAAAGATCATTTATGCATTTAAAGATGATAAAGTGAACTATGAGGCTACCAAGAAAAAATTAGATGAATTAAAAGCAGCAGCTAAACCTTAAGCGGTTGAATTGCGATTAAAAAGGAGGGGTAATTTTTATCCCTCCTTTTTTTTTATAAGTTTGTAGGCAGAACACGTTTTTATATGAGGAAGATCTATTTATTTAATGCTGCATTTCTGATTTTATGGAGTGCCAACCCTGTTTTTTCACAGACAAGTCAATTACAGATCGCCAGAAACAGCGTAGGAAAACTGCAAATTGCTATCGGGAATAAGGAGGATGAAAAAAAGCAGTTAAGTATATTAGGAGAAGGAATTAAAGCAGCAGAGTCTGCTCAGAATGATAAAAAAACCAGGAAATGGCCGGAAACATGGGCCATCAAGGCTTACCTGAGCTCTTACGTTTCGATCATAGATACAGATGTACCCAATTCCGACAGGTATTATAACCTGGCCATTGAGGCCATAGACTCGGCAAAAAGACTGGATAAATTTCAGGCAAATTCCCAGTTAATATCGGCTTCAATCTACAATGTCAACATCAAGAAGCAGGAAAAAGGCAATACAGCATATGCGAACAATGATTTCTTAGCCGCTTATGAGCTGTTAAAGGAAGTCAGTGATTTTTTTCCAAAGGATACCACATTAGCCATTAATACCGGACTGGCTGCCCAAAATATTCAGTCTTTTGATAAAGCTCTTTTTTATTTTAAAAGAGCAAAAGACAATGGCATCAAAAATCCGGTTGTATTTCAAAAGCTGACTGGCATTTATGCTTCAAAATTTGAACATGAACTGGCGGTAAAAACCCTGGAAGATGGGATTAAAGTTAATCCTTATAATGTTTTTCTGACCAATGATTATATCAATCTGTTATTGGATACGGAAAAATATAACGAAGCCATCAGGGTTATAGAATCTACTTTAAAAGTGGAAACGAACAACAAGTTGTTGTATTTCCTTTATGGGTACTTATATCAGAATAATGGGAATAACAGTACTGCAGAGCTGGCCTATAAGAAAGCATTAAAGATAGACGAGAATTATTTTGATGCGCTTTATCAATTGGGACTGGCCTATATTAACTCCGCCAATGAAGCCCTGAAATCCAGGAAAAGCGAAGGAGCAGCTACATTCAGTTCCTTTATCAACCGGGCGGAAGTAGCCTTGTTACAAGCGCATGAAATCAATCAGAATGATAAACCCACCGTTCAGCTGCTGATTGACATTTATACGCGAAAAAACAGACTGGATAAAGTTCAGGAGCTTAAAAGTAAGCTGGAAGAGTTTTAATCCCCGGATATAAATATTTTTTGTTCGCACTTAAAATATTTATATCTTGATTGCATTCTATTGAAACGTTTTAGCATTAACATAAACTAGCTGATTTCATGATGCAATTCAACCGCTATACCGCATTTTTAGGTCTTATGATGCTGTGGTGTCTAACCATGGCCCAGGCTTCCGCTCAAGAATACTCCACTGCACTTTCCGGGCCTTCAAAACAACGATATGAGTTAAACAGTGGCTGGTTGTGTAAAAATATAAAAGAAATCAGTGGGAGTGGAGCAGAATTGTCCCGTTCAGGTTTTTCGGTTGAAAACTGGATGCCTGCTACGGTTCCCGGCACGATATTGACCACCTTACTGAATAACAGCAAAATTCCTGATCCTTTTTATGGAATGAACAATACAAAAATTCCGGATGTATACCATACTGGAAATGATCACTATACGTATTGGTTCGTTAAGGATTTTGAGGAAAAGGCCATTGGAAATGAACAGGTCTGGCTGGAATTCAGAGGTATAAATTATAAGGCGGAAGTATTCCTGAACGGCAAGAAAATAAACAAGGAAAAACTGGAAGGAATGCATTTGCGCCACCAGTATAACATTACCGGACTGTTGGCGCCCAATGGACATAACCGCCTGGCGGTCATCGTATCTCCACCGGATTTCCCCGGAGCACCTAATGGCGGACAAGGTGGAGATGGTACAATTGCCCGTGGATTGACCTCCCAATATACGGCAGGCTGGGATTGGATTCAGCCAACCCGGGACCGGAACACCGGAATCTGGGATAAAGTAAGCATTGAAAAGACCAGGATGATCAACCTGAAAAACCCGCACATCATCACACTTGTGCCTGGAAAGCGTCTTCCTGAAGGACCACAACAGCCAGCAGTGATCAAGGTTTCTGCAGAGCTGGAAAATCCAAGATCAAAGACAGTGCAGGGTTTTCTGCAATATAAACTCGCCGGTCAGCTGATTCGTAAAGCAGCAACACTATTACCCAATCAGACCACAACAGTGTCTTTGCCAGATCTGACATTGCAAAATCCAAAGCTCTGGTGGCCAAATGGGTATGGAAAGCAAGATTTATATGCGCTTAAACTGACTTTTGTATCGAATTCAAACGAATTGCTGGATGAAGAAAATATCAATGTCGGCGTGCGACAGATCGACAACATCTGGAATGAGCACACCCGAAGCATGGGGGCCTATGTTAACGGACAGAAGATATTCATCAAGGGTGGAAACTGGATCATTTCGGATGCTATGCTTCGTTTCAGTGATGCGCGTTATGACGCAGAGATCCGGTATCACAAAGACATGAACCTGAATCTGATCAGGATATGGGGTGGCGCAATTACAGAAAGACCAGAATTTTACAATGCCTGCGATAAATATGGTTTACTGGTATTTCAGGATTTCTGGTTCAGCGGAGACTGTAACGGACGTTGGGAAGACCCGATGAAAAAAGACGACCAGTGGACAAGACGAAACTATCCGGATAACCATAACCTTGTGCTCACAGCAGCAGCTGATCAAATAAAAATGATCAGAAACCATCCTTCACTGGCATTCTGGTGTGGAGGGAATGAAATTACACCTCCGGATGATATTCTGCTTCCTTTAAGAGATGAGATTCTGCCCAGACTGGATGGCACACGGAAGTTTTTTGATTTCTCAAACAGCGATGAAATGTCATTTAATGACCTTGGAGGAAATGGAGACGGACCATATGGCATTCAGGACCCAAAGAGTTTCTGGGGAAACAGAACCTTTCCTTACAATTCAGAAGTGGGCTCTGTAGGTGTTGGAGATTATGTTTCTCTTCAACGGTTCATCCCTGAGGAAAACCTGAGCGCTCCACAGTTTAAGGGTAAAGTGGATTCTGTTTGGAATTACCACAAATATATTGGATATGATGAACACCTTGATCCTTATGGAAAACCTAAAGATGCCAAAGATTTTGCGATGAAAGCGCAATTGGTAAACTATGAGCAGTACCGGGCCTTAATGGAAGGCTATTCTTCACATATGTGGGATTGGTATACAGGTTCCATCATCTGGAAAACGCAAAATCCATGGACTGCGCTTCGTGGACAGATGTATGATTATTACCTGGATGTAAACGCCTGCTTATACGGTTTAAGAAAAGGAGCTACCCCTTTACACATCATGATGAATCCCTTAGACAGCATGGTCAGTGTGGTTAACAATGGTTTTAGCACCCGTCGTAACCTGATGGTACAGGCGAGCGTATATGATATGGAGGGGAAGAATTATTTTTATAGCCAGGTTTTTAATGAAGTAGGCGCATCTTCAGTAAGAAAGCTCTTCAAAATGGATCAGTTCCTAAAAAAGCTGGATAAAAAAGAAGGTGTATTTGTTTTGTTGCGTATTTTGGATGGTCAGAAAGCCATTCTCAGTGAAAATATTTATTGGCTTCCGGGAAAAGATGGAAACTATAGTGGTCTGCAGCATATGAAAAATGCAGCATTGGAAGTCAAGGCAACAGTCCTTGCCAAAGGTAAAATAGCGGTTAGCCTGAGCAATGCCGCCGGGAATCCGGTCGCCTTTTTTAACCGTATTGCCCTGATTAATAAGGAAACAGGCAAGCGGATTTTACCGGCTTTCTTTGATGATAATTATGTGAGTGTTTTACCCGGAGAAACAAAGAAAATAACAATTGAGTACACCGATGATGTGCCTGGCTTAAAGAAAGCGATAGAAATTTACGGCTGGAACGTACAGGAGCAGAAAATAGAAATTAATTAAGCATGACAGATTATAAGTTGATAGCAGCAGAAGCTTGTTTACAATTCCTTAAACCAGGACAAACCATAGGAGTGGGGGCTGGAAGCAGTATTTCCCATCTGATCGGATTCATCAGTGAGCAACCGGAATTGTCGGAAAGCCTGGTTTTTGTGTCTTCCTCTTTTAAAACGAGAAGCTTATTACAGAAGAAAGGGCTCAAAGTGACCTTATCATCGATGATCAACGAGCCATTGGCGGTTTATTTTGACGGTTGCGACCAATTTGATGAAGAACTGAACGCCTTGAAAAGCGGCGGTGGCATTCATACGAGCGAAAAAATCCTGGCCAGTATGGCGGAGGAATTTATTTTAGTCGGAGATGATTCAAAAATGGTGTCAAAACTCGACCATACGTATCCTGTAGTGGTAGAATTGCTTCCAGAAGCGCTGACCGCTGTGCTGAATCGCTTGAAATCAGATTATCCGGGAGCAAGTATAAAACTTCGGACCAGTGAGCAAAAAGATGGTTTAGTGATTTCTGACAATGGAAATCTGCTGGCAGATGTGCTTTTTGAAGAATTACCGGAGATTTCTGCGCTTAATTCAAATATAAAAATGATTCCCGGAGTTGTAGAACATTCTTTATTCTACAAGATGGCAACTAAGGCCGTTGTAGCTGGTAAACAAGGAATCAGAATCATTACTCGCGATAAAATATAACATTTTTTATATAGGTGTACAGGCATCTGGATAAATGCGGTATACAGGGTCGTGGGGCAGGTCTTCAATATACTACTTAACATAATGTTAATTATGAGACAATAATGGTACCGGGAATATAGCCTGTGATTTTTCTTGAATAAGGATAAAATTAGACCTGCGAATATGATGTGGGAACCAAAAACGTATTGCTAATTTTAGAAATGGTATTAGCGTACTGAGGATCTGATACCAATTTTTTCCATTCAGGATCCGCTACAAAAGCTGACCATCCTTTATTACGTTCTTCCATACTGTCACAGGTGATCAGATACGTGAGTCTAGGCAGTTTTTCGCCAGCGATCACTTCGCCACAGAATACAGGATTCAATTTCGCCCTTTGAAAAATGGGAAATTCTCCGTCATGGAACATTTTAATCTTTCTTCTTACGGCATCTTCACTATAGCCCTCATACGTTCTTAATTCAAATATTCTGGATTTGCCTGTGGGAATAACGATTTTAGGCCAGCCATCAAAGGCAACCATTAAAGAAGAAGAAAAACGACTGTACAGTGATTTATCAGCAGATATGCTGTGGTATGCAGTGCTATTTTTAATGTAATCTGTGTCCGCTTTGATTTTCGCATTTACGGAAAGATAGTTTTCAACGGAAGAAAAAGTGGTCAGTAAATAAAATTTAGCAGGTTCTGATGGCGTCAATTCCTTAAAGACTCCAACTTCTTTTACGCCAAATTTGTTCAATGCAGGAATCAGCGCTGTTTTAAAATAATTTTCCAATTGTCCCTGGTCAGCTCCAAAGCGCATTTCATATTCACGCCATTCATATATTTCTTTTTGTGTGGTTTGCCTATCCCCTGCCGCTATTACAGGGTTGCTGGCTACTGCTATACCTGCGGTTGCCACGAGTGAGGATTGGAGGAATTTCCTGCGTTGCATATGGATTATAATTTTGATAAGTGAATTGATTCGTATGATAATGTTTTCAGAACAAGCGACTTAGGTATAATAAATATAGATATAATATTCCAATCAGAAAGTTTAGTTTTGCGAAAATATTTGATTATTTTCCTGATAAACTGCAACGAAAAGTTTCAAACGGTGTCTTATTATGTAGATGATAAATTTCCGATCCACTTTCAGTATCTGCCTGCTCTTAATCAGCTTCTGCGCTAATGCTCAGCAAAACTCCGAAAAACTTCTTAAAAACACCAGCTGGATTCAGGATGGTTATGATAGATGTTTAAAAATTGCTGATTCGACTTATACCTATTATAACATCAACAGTGTAGACTGTAAAGTTTTAGTTGAAGGCAAATTGAGCGAAAGGTTCAAAATTGTTTCATTAAAGAAAAATGAACTGATTCTGAATCCTGGGGGGATTGTAAACTATGTTTTTAGGCGGGTTCAGTCTTTGCCTCCTGTATGTAGTCATCCTGTTGCTCCTACAAGTTCGTATGAAAAGAATTTTACGGTTTTCTGGGAAACCTTTGATCATAATTATGCCTTTTTTAAAGAACGAAACTTGAATTGGAAGCAAATTTATGATGAATATTTGCCAAGGGTAAAGAAAATAAGCACTCAAAAAGAATTCGCTGATATTCTGGTAGAAATTGTCAAAAAAATAGGCGACGGTCACATCAGGCTGGAAATTCCGGAAGCGCTGAAAACGAAAGTAGCAACCGCTCCCGGAATCAAGCCCGAAACTCCAATCATCAAACGTTTAGCAACTGATGTGATAAAGGACTTGCAAGATACTTATTTGGAGGACCTCCATTCCTATAATAACGGCGTGATCAGCTGGGGAAAGTTAAGAGGCACAAGGATCGGTTATATCCTTATTAAGGATATGAACGGTTTCGCTAACTATGTTTCTGAATCTGAACAGCTGCTCCCCAATTTTGCAAAAAATTACGACAAGATCAAAGCATCCAGACCAGCACTCGATCAATTTGAGGATGAAGACCGGGGTGTTAAAATGGTCATGGGGAAAATCTTATCTGACATTGGGCCATCTGATTCCCTGGTGATCGATCTTCGTTTCAATGGTGGCGGATTAGAGACAGTAGCTTTAAAGCTGCTGAGCTATTTTGTGACGGAAAGTAAACATGTTCTTTCCGTAAAAGCGAAAACGGCTCTAGGCAGCACAGCGATACAGAAATATGTTTTGCAGCCAACAAACCCTGGTTATAAGGGTAAAGTTTACCTGCTGACAGGTCCCAATACCGCGAGTGCGGCAGAAATTTTCGCCCTGGCTGCACGCCAATACAAGAATATCAAAACTGTAGGTTCGAGGACTGCCGGGATCTTCTCAGAGATATTATGGAAAGAACTTCCCAATGGATGGGAATTTAGCCTGTCTAATGAAACTTATACTGACCCAAAAGGAAAAACTTACGAAGCAACAGGCGTTCCGGTAAGTTACGAAATGAACTACCCAAGGAATCGACGGGACTTCTACAACGATTTCTATATGGGAAATCGCTTTATCGACCTTGCGCTGGACAAAATCTCTGAAAAATGAGCAAAAAGGCCTGATTTTATCGACTGAAAATAAGGCCTTTAGCAGCCCTATCCAAAATCCTCAACCTATAGCCCCTACTCTATCCAAAAACCACTTAAATCCACTGTTTATAAATTGTTAACTTTATAATGAAGTTTCTCTATTTATTGATATAATTTATAAGATTTATATTTATTAAATAATAAATTATATAAATTGTATATTATTTGGTATTTTTCATTTTTATTAGAAAATAAATACACAAATCATTCTTCTTCCTATATGAAAGCCTACCATTTTCTCTTTTTTACATTAATAGCAATGTCTATTGCCTGTAAAAAGGCTTCTAAGCTGCCGGAAACGGGTACCCCACCAGTTGTAGTCGTACCAAAGGACACCACCAAAAAAGATACAACTAAAGTTATTGCTCAGCCAAAGCGCTTAAAGATCGATTCCATTCGTAAAGATCTGGCCCGAAAATTCAGAATCAATATCCTTTCCGACAGTGTCTGGAGAGACAGCACCGGGGTCAGTTATCTCGTTGAATTGATGGAATATCTAGATGACGCGGTCATTACCTTGGGCCCTTTAGCTGATGATAGTCAGATATTTGCGGGTTCATTGGTTAAAGGCAAGTCAATAGCTGATTTTAGCTTTAAACCGTTAACAGGATATGCACTGGCACCATTAGATGTACTACCCAGCGATTGGACCTTTGATATTATCGACAAGATGCAGGTGTCAAAGAAAACAATGGATGATTATCTCCAGAAACAAATGAGTCGTAGTGGCACCCGACAGATCTCTCCAATGTATGTGAGCGATGGAGAAGCTTTTGTGAATTATGCGGAAATCTCAATCTACCAGCGCTATGCCTGGGATTTCTCCAACCTCTTAAATCTCAAAGCAGGAGAAATCCGAAGAATTAAGAAGAAAACCGGATTTTTTTCTGTAGCGGATTTGTTCGCCTTTGATATTGCGACGCATACCTCGGAAGAAGGCAACTTCTTCGCTCCAGGTGTGAATCCTGCCAGTGTTCCGGATGAACCGATCATAATCAGAGTGGTATCTTACGGACGTGCAGCAACAATTGCAATAGAATCCGATGCTTCATTTGACCAGGTAAAAGCAGCATTTAATGGCGCAAGAACAAAAAATCTAAGTGCTGATCACCGAAGCTTGCTTCAGAATGCAAAAATTACAACTTTCGCTCGTGGTTTTAATGCCAACGATGTGAATCAGCTGAAAAATTTAAAAGGTGCTGAACTGGTGGAGAAATATTGTGCAATGGTTGGACCTGCGGCCAGCACCATATCGCCGAAAGACTATGGTGCTCCCATAAACATGATGATTACTAAAGTTGATAAGAACAATAATTCATTTCACAAAATCCGCTTTAAATACCGTTTCGACTTTCCGATTAAGTAATCTTAAATGTAGAAAAACATTCGTATTCCCCGGGTAATCATTATCCGGGGAATACTTTTTTTAGACCAGAGCTAAACGCGCTTAATTTTCTGACAGGTTTTTGTTATTTTGCATTAAACAAAGTTTTAAGCAAATTTCGCAAATCATGGCATAATTGATGATTATACCACTAATTTTACGCTATGTTTAATCGTCCGGTCAGAAGTATTCAGGATTTCTTATTAAGTACATATTTTGCTGATGGGCTTCGGATTACTTTTGGTGTGCTCTGCCCCTCCCTCATTCTCGCTCAATTTGGCATGCTTCAATATGGAATGACCTTATCCTTAGGTGCTTTGTGTGCCAGCATCGTAGATACTCCGGGGCCGATTGTCCACCGAAGAAATGCAATGCTCATCACCACTGCCCTGATCTCGATGATGTCTATTTTGGTAGGCCTGACAAATGCCAACGTCTATTTCATTGGCACACTGCTGTTTATCCTCAGCTTCGTCTTTTCGATGTTTTTCGTCTATGGGTTGAGATCGGCGGCTATTGGAACAGCAGCATTGCTGGTTATGGTGCTTAGTATTGATGACATCAGGCCCTGGAAGGAGGTTTTAGTCTTTGCTTTACTCATTTTCACAGGCAGTATCTGGTACACACTGCTGAGCTATTTTGTCTACAGGATCCGGCCATACCGATTGGTGCAACAGACACTCAGTGATTCTATCCATGAAATCAGCGAATTTCTGCGTGCGAAGGCGAAATTTTATCATCAGAATACCGACTACGATGAGAACTATGCAGACCTGCTGCAATTGCAGGTTCTGGTACATGAAAAACAGGATGCCGTTAGAGAAGTATTGTTCAAGACCAGGGAGATTGTAAGAGAGTCTACTCCGGAAGGCCGTTTTCTCCTATTGGTATTCGTAGATATGGTGGATCTTTTTGAACAGGTCATGTCTACCTATTATAATTATCAGCAATTGCATGACCAGTTTGATGAATCAGGAATTTTAGTCCACTATGAGGCGGTGATCAGGAAAATTGCAGCAGAGCTGGATGAAATTGCATTTGCACTTAAAACAGGTGGTACGCCTAATCCGCCTACTGCCCTGATTGAAGATATCTCTAAGCTGAGAAAAGAAATCACCGATCTGGAAAACAAGAATATCGATGGCAAATACAATACACTAGGTATCATTGCCCTTAAAAATATTGAAGTCAATATTGAAAATATCCTTGCCAGGGTAAGAACCATCAACGGGTACTTCAATAAAAAAGAAAAGAAAAATCTCAAAACCAGGGAGATTGATGTAGAGCGTTTCATCACCAGACAGCCTATCGATTTAAAGATCCTATTGGAAAATTTAACCTTTAGCTCTTCTATTTTCAGGCATTCCTTAAGGGTGGCGATCGTGATGCTGATCGGCTTTGTAGTAGCCAGGTTATTGAACTTTTCCCATAGCTACTGGATCTTACTCACCATTCTGGTGATCTCCAAACCAGGCTTCAGTCTTACCAAAAAAAGGAATTATGAACGGCTGATCGGAACTGTGGCTGGTGCGTTTATAGGGATGGGCATTCTGGTCTATATCCACGATAAAAATACGCTCTTTATCATTTTGCTGTTTTGTATGATTGGCTGTTATAGTTTTCAGCGGAAAAATTACGTGGTCAGTGTCTTGTTCATGACGCCTTATATTCTGGTGCTTTTTGATTTTCTCGGCATGGGCGGATTGTCCGTCGCAAGGGAAAGAATTTATGATACCCTGATCGGCTCAGGAATTGCCTTGCTGGCGAGTTATTCTTTATTCCCCAACTGGGAGCATCAGAAATTGAAAGAAGCCATGCTAGATACGCTGAAGGCAAATATGAACTATTTTGAGCAAGTCACCTTTTTATATGCAGACCAGGTGCACAACCTGACGAATTACAAGGTAGCGAGAAAAGAAGTTTATGTGACCACCGCCAATCTGGCTTCTCTTTTTCAACGCATGTTTTCCGAACCAAAGAGCAAGCAATTGCTGATGGCGGAGCTTCACCAGTTTACCGCTTTAAATCACCTGTTGTCCTCTTATGTGGCAACTTTATCCTTGTATAATAAAGAGCATTCCTATTTGATTAAAGATTTTGAAGACCTGAAACCGGTGGTCAACAATACCACCTATCTGATGAATCTTTCCATAGAGGTCCTGTCTAACCATACCAGTACGATTAGTAATGTTCCTTTAATCAGGCAGAACATCGACAATGAGCGCAAAGCGCAAGGCAATGAAATGATCATTCACGAGCAGTTCGATCTCATCCAAAAAGTGGCTTATGATATCTTTAAGCTCTGCGAAAAAATTAAAATCTAAAACTTTAATTCCATTAGGATTGTTGTTTCTCTATTAACAGCATTTTAAATTATGGAAAAAATATATACCGCATCCGTTACCGCAAAAGGTGGACGTGATGGTCATATCAAATCAAGCGACGGAACGATAGAATTCGATTTAAGAAAACCAAGAGAAATGGGTGGACAAGGTGGAGCCACCAATCCGGAGCAATTGTTTGCCGCTGCCTGGGGTCCTTGTTACTTAGGTGCATTGGGCGCAGTAGCGGCACATGACGGTGTTGATGTTTCAGAAGCGACAGTAGAAGTTCATGTATCCTTCAATAAAGACGACAATGCCTTTGTATTGTCTGCAGACCTGGATGTACACATTCCCGGAATCACGACAGAAGAAGCGCAGAAACTGGCGGATAAAGCGCATCGTGCCTGTCCGTACTCTAAAGCAACAAGGGGGAATATTGAAACCCGTGTAACGGCGATCTAAAAACCTTCATAAAAAAAGAACCCGGATCATCATGATCCGGGTTCTTTTTTTATGCTGTAGTTTCTACAGGTTTCTGGAGCGTATTTGCAGGTCTGCCATTTTTGAAGGCTTCCCTCGTTTTCAGCCCTAGTATTTCAAACATCTTCATGTCGTCGGCAAAGTGCGGGTTTGGTGTCGTCAGTAATTTATCTCCGGCAAAGATAGAATTTGCACCAGCCATGAAACAGAATGCCTGTTCTACAGTGCTCATTTCATTTCTTCCTGCCGATAAACGCACCACCGATTTAGGCATGATGATTCTCGCCGTAGCAATCATCCTGACCATATCCCAGATTGGAATTCTTGGCTGATTTTCCAGCGGCGTTCCAGCTACGGGAACCAGGGCATTAATAGGCACAGACTCCGGATGCTTAGGCAGGTTCGCCAAGGTACGCAACATCGAAACACGGTCTTCATCAGTTTCGCCAAGGCCTACAATTCCGCCGCTACAAACGGTCAGTTTTGCTTTGCGGACATTGTGTAAAGTATTTAACCTGTCGTCATAAGTTCTGGTAGAAATGATCCTTTTATAGTCATCTTCAGAAGTATCCAGGTTGTGGTTATACGCGTATAATCCGGCATCGGCAAGGCGTTGCGCCTGTCCTTCAGTCAGCATACCCAAAGTGCAGCAAACTTCCATATCCAGTTCATTTACAGCCTTCACCATGTCAATTACACGGTCAAAATCTCTGTTGTCGCGTACTTCGCGCCATGCAGCGCCCATACACAAACGTGAAGCGCCTCCGGCTTTCGCCCTTTCTGCAGCTTCCACTACCTGATCTACTTTCATTAAAGCCTGAACTTCCAGGCCGGTATTGTATCTTGCAGCCTGAGGACAATATGCGCAGTCTTCCGCACATCCGCCAGTTTTTATAGATATCAATGAGCTGATCTGAACTTCAGAATAATCCTGATTTTCACGATGTATGGTGGCAGCTTCGTAAACCAGGTCCAGAAAAGGTTTGTGATATATTTCTGATATCTCCTCTTTGGTCCAGTTGTGTTTTGTTGGTTGCATATAGATTGTAAAAAATTAAAGTAATAGTTTGCTTGCTAATCCCAGCAAGAGCAAAAATCCGAAAACATCTGTAAATGTTGTAATAATTATTGAAGAAGCAATGGCCGGATCTATTCCTACCCTTTTTAATACTAAGGGAATTCCTGCTCCGGTAACCCCGGCAATCAGTAAATTACCCGTCATAGCGAGGAAAATAACCACACCTAGCAAGGGATTGCTGTCAAAAAATATGGCGAAAAGAAATACAATTAGTCCCGTAACTGCTCCGTTGATCAATCCTACGGTGAACTCTTTTAGTACCGTCCGGTAAGCCTGGCTATCGGTCAGGTCGTATAAGGAAATCCTTCTTACCGTAACGGCGAGTGCCTGTGTCGCGGCATTTCCACCCATTCCCGCAATGATGGTCATGTAAGCAGAAAGGACCGCGATTTTCTCAATGGTAGAGCCAAAATGACGAACCACGGCAGAAGCCAGAAATGCAGTGCCCAGATTAATGATCAGCCAGGGCAAACGGGATTTTACCGCTTCCACCCAGTTACCACTCAGTTCCTCATCTTCAGAAACCCCGGATATTTTCAGGATATCCTCCGTATTTTCATCCTCCATAACGTCGATCACGTCATCAAAGGTTACCCTTCCGAGCAATTTCATGTCGTTATCAACTACGGGAATACTCGTGATGTTGTATTGAGAAATCAGCCTTGCCACTTCCTCCTGATCAGTATCAGGGTGTACCCATGCCACTTCTGCTTTTACCAGCTCTGTGATGTGCACGTTCCCTTTTGCCTTGATAATGTCCTTTAAGGAAACGATTCCCTGAAACACATTGTCGTCGTCAATTACAAATATGGTATAGAATTCTTCGATCTCTTCACTCTGGCGAATGATCTCGTCGATCGCATCTTTTTTAGTTAAATTCAGATTTACCCGGATGAACTCGGTGTTCATCAAACCACCCGCTGTCTTTTCGTCGTAGCTTAACAGGTTCCGGATACTGGAAGCATCATCCTCACTTAAATCTTCTAAGATTTCTTTTTGCTCGTGTTCTTCCAGCTGGGAAATGATGTCTGTAGCATCATCATAATCCAGCTCTTCAACAATCTCTGTCCGTTTATCAGGATGAAGTTGTAAGAGCAATTCCTCCGGATGGGATTCTTCATGCATCTCCGAGATGACCTCGGAAGCAATCTCCACCGGCAACAGGTTGATGATTCTTTGCCGGTCCTCATTTGTAATACTTTCGAACAGGATCGCTATTTCTGAGGCATGGTATTCCTCAAGAATAACTTTAAGTTGTTCATCATCACTATTTAAGGCGTTCTTGATTTTAGATACGTCTGTTTTGTCCAGGTCGAAAGATTGCATGCGTAGCCAAAGTTACAATAATCACACTTATTTAAACCATCCTTTACGCCAGAAATATATGATTTGTAAAACCGCAATTGCAGCCATTACGATCATCGTATACAAATAGCCATGCTCCTGATAGAGCTCCGGCATATTCTTTGGCAGTAATTTATGGGTTACCGGATCTTCAATTGCAAAGTTCATTCCATAAATCCCTGCGATAAACGTGAGCGGAATAAATATGGAAGAAATAATGGTCAGCACCTTCATGATTTCGTTCATCCTGTTGCTGATGATCGAAAGATACATGTCTATATTACTGGCAGAAATCTCTTTTAAAGATTCGACAATGTCGATGATCTGGATACAGTGGTCGTAGGCATCGCGGATATACATTTTCGTGTGGTCCGGAATGAGATGGGTATCACTCCGAAGGATGTCATTCAGTTTGTCGCGCTCCGGCCAGGCTACCCTCCTGATGTTGATCAGGTTTCTTTTGATCAGCTGTGTATCAAACATCACCGTCTTATCCGGTTTATCAAATAAGCGGTCTTCAATATTGTCCAGCTGATCTCCCCAGGCTCCCAGAATTTCAAAATAAGTATCGATGATCATGTCCATCAGCACATACATGAGGTAACTGCTTCCACTGGTCCGGATATTGCCCTTTCCGATCTTCAAACGGGAACGCACCGGCTCCAGGCAATCTTCATAATGCTCCTGGAAGGTAAAAAGTGCATTATCGGTCAGTAGAAAGGAATATTGCTGGTTATCCAGGTTCTGATGTTCATCCAGCTGGAGCATTCTGCTTACGGCAAAAACATAGTTGTCGTACTCTTCCTGCTTTGGCCGTTGATAGGTTCTGGTGATGTCTTCCAGAATTAATTTATTGACTCCAAAGTCTTTACTCAACGTCTCGAACAAGGTCAGGGACTTAAATCCTTTAATCTCTACCCAAAAAGTGTAATTTTTGTCGGTAAGGATTTGTTTAAGATTGCTGATGTCATTTAGCTCCTGAACTTTATAACTTTCCCCATTATATTGGTAAAGATTGATGATTGGCTTTACCGCCTTCTCATCAATATATATCATTCCCGGACTGGATCCGGCATGTGGTAAGGCATAATGCTGACGTTTTTTCTTGTGCTTTGGAGGTTTGGCCATACTTTATATATAGTTTTTAGCTTGAGGGCCCTGGTTAAACAACAAGTCTACGATGCTTAAGTTTGGCTTAAACCCTGCTCTGTCGTCAAAGACCTGGAAGTAAGGCTTGAACTCCCCTTCCGGCTTTTTGAACAAGGTTCTGCCACGGAAATCAAGCTCCGCAGGGATTTCATGGTATTCTGTGGTCATTTCAAAACTCGCCGTAGTCTTTAACTGTTTGAACAGCCATTGAAGCACTTCGAGGTTATAATCGAAAAGGAAGTCGAATTTCTGATGGTAAAATTTGGCAAACTCGTCTTCATAGTATTCAAAATAGGCAGAATTGCGGTAACAACTCTCCAGACTTTTCCAGTGAAGCCGTTGCCAGTTGAAATCGTTACTGATCTTTACATCTTTAATTTTGGTGTGCACCTTCTCTCCCCTTATCACCGGGACAATCAGGTCCAGGCTCCCATTCGGGGAATAAATTGTTGCCCTGTTCCTGAAAGTCTGTTTCGGGAAATGCTCCTCTTTTTCCAGCAGGAACTCATTTCCGGAATGCTTTAGTTCCTTAAAATAGCTGACTGGTGGAAGATAAAAAAGGGGGAATATAGCTAAACTTTGCATCTGATAATTTATGTTTGCATTCTTAATCCGCCAAAATAATGATAAAAAAAAGCTTTTCTCATATAGGAGTAGTTTTTTTAAGCATTTTATCTCTTCTACCCATGCAGCTGTTATATCTGATATCGGCCATGTGCTACTATATCCTATATTATGTGGTGGGTTACAGAAAAAACGTAGTGCGGGAAAACCTCGTCAATTCCTTTCCTGAAAAGTCACTAAAAGAGATCATTGTGATTGAAAAAGAGTTTTTCATGTACCTTTCTGACTTGACTTTTGAAATCGTCAAAATGGCCTCTATCTCTGAAAAAGAGCTCAAAAAGCGGGTTAAATTCACTAATCTTCATCTTATTGAGGCCTATTTTAAAAAAGGCGAAAGTGTTTTGGCCTGCACGGGGCATTATGGCAATTGGGAATGGGGAATGATGTCTTTAGGATTAAACCTCTCTGAAAAGGCCTATGTGATTTATAAGCCATTGAATAACGGCATTTTTGACGATTGGTTCCTTAAAATACGTAGTAAATTTGGCAATACCGGAGTTCCGATGCGACAGACCTTAAGGATGTTAACGAGTGTCAAAAATGAACCAAGTATGTTCTGTTTCGCCAGTGATCAAAGCCCGGTTCGTGGGGAGTCACATTATTGGATTGATTTTTTAAATCAGGACACAGCCGCGTTGTTAGGGCTGGAAAAGATTGCGGTGCAAACCAACAGACCCATCTTTTATTTTAAGTTGAAGTATATTAAAAGAGGATATTATGAAGTGGATTGTGTACCCATCTGTCCGAAACCGGAAGAAACAGAAAAGCACGAGATTACCGATACCCATTTCGAATTTTTAGAAGATATTATTAAAGAGGAACCGTCATATTGGTTATGGAGCCATAGGCGATGGAAAAACAAACGAGAATACGTATAATGACAGACGCAAGTGTAGCAGTAGTGATTTTGAATTGGAATGGCAAGCTTCTGCTGGAGAAATTTTTACCCGGAGTAATTCTATCGGAATATCCGAACTTACAAATTGTAGTGGGCGACAATGCTTCTACAGATGATTCGGTCGCCTTTGTAAAGGCCAGTTACCCGGGAATTCGCGTCATTGAGAACGATAAAAACTATGGTTTTGCCGAAGGATACCGCAAATTGCTGGAACAGGTTGAAGCTGATTATTATGTGTTGTTAAATTCTGATGTTGAGGTACCTGCAAATTGGATTTTACCGGTGATCGAACTGATGGAAAAGGACGATAAAATTGCAGCTGCTCAACCCAAGATAAAATGGCAAAAGGACAAATCTAAATTTGAATATGCCGGAGCAGCAGGTGGTTATCTGGACCTGCATTGTTTTCCATTTTGTCGCGGGCGGCTATTTGATACTGTCGAAGATGACCATGGGCAATATAACGATGTAAAAGAGATCTTTTGGGCAAGCGGAGCTGCCTTATTTATCAAAAGCAAATGCTGGAAAGAGGCAGGTGGATTGGATCCTGACTTCTTTGCGCATATGGAAGAAATCGACCTCTGCTGGCGACTAAAGAATCTGGGCTATAAAGTCATGTATTGCCCGGATGCCGAAGTTTACCATGTAGGCGGAGGAACCTTGAATGCAAACAATCCCTATAAAACATACCTGAACTTCAGGAACAACCTGATCATCATGCAGAAGAACCTTCCTTTAAAGGATGCTTGTTTCAGGATCTTCATCCGGTTTTTCATCGACTTTGTGGCTTTAATACATTTCCTGGTGCAGGGAAAAGTAGATTTTGCCATGGCAGTAAGTAAAGCTCATTTCCATTTTTTCAAGTACTTCTCTGCAAATGCGAAGAAAAGAACAAACCGACAGGTTAATTATCAGGAGCATACCGGACATTATTCTTCCAGTATTGTCTATGCTTATTTCATTAAGAAAATCAGATTTTTTAGCGGATTGGGAATTTAAATCAGGCTGGTCCTGTTTTAGGTCTGGTCCTGTTTGTTATTGGGTAAACAGCACCAGACCTTTTCATTCTTCATTTGAAGAACTTTAGTTTTTCTTTTCCGGAACGAATAAGATCGCTCCGCTCCTGTTCGCTACGGTCACCAGTGCCTTATAAATATAATCGCATACCAGTTTTTCTCCGGCAATATTGATCAGTTTTCTATCGTCTTCAGGGGTATGGTATTGTGGATGTCCACCAGTATGAAAACCTACAACAGAAATGTTTTTCTTGTAAAAAGAAACATGGTCTGAACCTCCTACATCATACGCATTGACGATTGGGTTGATGCCGATTTCCGGCCCAAGGCGCTTCATCAGCTCCATTCCTCCATCAAAAGTAGCTGCACCACCCATGTACAAGTGTTTTTCGCTGTTCATCCTGCCTACCATGTCCATATTGATCATCAGTTTAATCTGCGACAAGGGCACCAATGGATGTTCTGTGAAATACTTTGAACCCAGTAAACCTTGTTCTTCTGCACCAAATGCGATGATCAGGATGCTGCGCTTCAGGGTTCCTTTATTGGCCGCCAGTTTCTCTGCGATCTCTAAAAGCGCAGAGGTTCCGCTTGCATTGTCGTCCGCACCATAATGGATGGCGGTGGTATCCGGCTTTTTGGAAGAAGCGCCTCCCATTCCAAGGTGGTCATAATGCGCACCTATGACTATAAATTCAGATTTTAATGCTGGGTCACTCCCTTCGATATAGCCGATCACATTTTGAGTTTTGGCATATGGGGTGTCTGTCACTCCTTTTTTAACCCTTATTTTCGCCGTAAATTCCTGCAGATAACTGCCCTGATATGGCGCGATACCTGATTTCTTAAATTGCTTTGTCAGGTAATCGACCACCTTCCTGTTTTCTGTGGTTCCGGGGAAACGTCCCTTCATCTTTGGCGATGCCAGGAACCAGAGGTGTTCTTTAAGTTCTTTTTCCGTAATGTCAGCCTGCGCAAAAGCGGATGCACTTATGGCGGAGCATAAGGCAAATAAAATAATTTTTCTCATGATCTCTTTAGCTTTTTAACAGACTTTCTATGGCTAAACGATAGCCATCCAGACCAAACCCGGTTAGTACACCTTTGCAGTTTTTTCCGGTCAGCGATACATGTCTGTATTCTTCTCTGGCATAGATATTAGATACATGAACCTCTATTACAGGGGTGTTGATCGCTGCAATGGCATCGGCAAGTGCCACAGAAGTATGGGTATACCCTCCGGCATTGATCACAATTCCATCATATGTAAAACCTACTTCATGTAATTTATTGATCAGCTCTCCTTCTACATTGCTCTGAAAATAATCAATTTCCAGAATGCTGTACATCGCTCTTAATTGTTCGATATACTCGTCAAAACCTAAACTTCCGTAGATTCCCGGCTCACGAATGCCTAAAAGGTTTAAATTTGGGCCGTTAATAATTTGTATCTTCATTAGCTCAAACTTAAAGTTAAAAAGTTACAGTAGAAAATTTTTGTGTGATTAATAACCCTTACTTCCCTTCTTTTAAAGCGTATTTGAAACTGGAACGATCCCTTTCTTCAAATTCCATTGAGGCCTATATGAATGATGTTCAAAAGTTGTTTCAATACTTTGAATCTGTCAACAAAACACCTCATGTCAAGGAGATTACTGCGGCCGATCTAAAGCTGTTCATCTCCTGGATTAATGAGCTGGGAATGTTGCCTTCAACGCAGGCAAGAGTGGTTTCAGGGATCAAATCTTTCTTTGACTTTCTTATGCTCGAACAGCTCATTGCAGAAGATCCGGCGGCATTGCTGGAGACCCCCAGGCTGAGCAGAAAGCTTCCGGATGTCCTGAACATCGAAGAGATCAACGGCCTGATTGCCGCCATAGATGCAGCAAAACCTGAAGGAATGAGAAATAAGGCGATTCTGGAAGTGCTTTACAGTTGTGGTTTGAGGGTAACAGAATTGATTAGCCTGAGGATTTCAAATGTTTTTCCGGATGCAGAGTTTATCAAAGTGATTGGAAAGGGAAATAAAGAAAGGATTGTACCCATCGGACAGTCGGCATTAAAATACATCAAAATCTATCTGGAAGAAAGCAGGGTTCATGTCCCGGTTCAAAAAGGATATGAAGATTTCATTTTCTTAAACCGTCGTGGAAGCGGGTTGTCCCGGATTTCAGTTTTCACACTGATCAAAGACCTCGCTTTAAAATCCGGATTGAAGAAAAGCATTAGTCCACATACTTTCAGACATTCCTTTGCGACGCATTTGATTGAAGGTGGTGCAGATTTGCGGGCCGTACAGGAAATGCTCGGACATTCCAGCATTACCACCACAGAGATTTATACCCATCTTGACCGTGATTACCTGAAAGGCATCATCACAGAGTTTCACTCCAGAACTTAAGTGCTTGTTTAGTTTAGCCTGGCACAGATCATCCTGTCTTTTCCCTGCATGTCTTTTCGCAATTCAATGAAAACAAAAGACTTATCTTTTAACATTTGAATGGTCTCTTTAGATAAGTACTCATTAATTTCGAAGAACAAAGCGCCATTTTCCTTTAAGTTGCGCAGGGCGAAATCAGCCACTGCTTCATAGAACAACAAGGGTCTTTCATCGGTAACGAACAGGGCCAGATGCGGTTCATGAGCAAGAACGTTCTGATGCATTTCTGCACGTTCCTTTTCGGTGATGTAAGGCGGATTGCTGACAATGATATCGAATTTGCTTTCGCTTTGAAAGGTTAAAATGTCGGCCTGAATAAAGCTGACCTCCGTTTGATTGATCAAGGCATTTTCTGAGGCGATCCGGAGTGCTTCCTCAGAAATATCAACGGCAGTTACACTGGCATCTTTCAGGTGTTTCTTTAAGCTGATGGCGATACAACCCGTCCCTGTACCAAAGTCTATCACTGCAGGTGCTTGTGCTTTCTCCTCCAGAATCCAGTCAACCAGCTCCTCTGTTTCCGGTCTTGGAATCAGTACCGCTTCATTTACCTTAAAGACTGCACCGTAGAAAAAAGCCTCCCCCAGAAGATATTGAATTGGCTTCTGAGCCTTTAATCCATTTAAAATACGGAGGAATGAGTGGAGTGTTTCCTGTTCCGGTTCTTTTTCCCAGTTTAACATCAGTTGGCTTCTCCTGAGTTGTAACAAGTGTTCTACGCTGATGGAAAAAATAGACTTAACTTCCTCTTCCTCATAAACATCCTTCAATTCTTCCTTAAAATGATATAATAACTGGCTTAAATTCATGCCTTGCAAAAGTAAGTAAATCGAACAATATACCTTACTTTTGCTTCAATGACCGACGAATTATATATGCAAAGATGCCTGGAGCTGGCTAGCCTGGGAATGGGAAATGTAAGCCCAAACCCAATGGTAGGTTGTGTCATCGTAAGCGAAGGGAAAATTATAGGTGAAGGATATCACCAGAAAATTGGGGAGGCACATGCCGAGGTAAATGCGGTAAAAGCAGTATTTGAAAGGTATGAAGCCGAAAAAGCGGCAATGTTGCTAAAAAATGCGACTGCTTATGTCTCTTTAGAGCCCTGTGCTCATTTTGGCAAGACCCCTCCTTGTGCCGACCTGCTGATCAGACATCAGCTTAAGCGCGTCGTTATTGGAAACCGGGATCCTTTTGAAGCGGTAGACGGCAAAGGGATCGAGAAACTAACAAATGCAGGAATTGAAGTCAGCTCCGGTGTGCTGGAAAAGGAATGTTCCTGGTTAAACCGTCGCTTTTTCACCAGAATTCTTCAGAAAAGACCCTATATCATTCTGAAATGGGCCAGAACTGCCAATGGCTTTTTTGCGCCTATCGGAGATGAACAGCGCTGGATCAGTGATCCGCTTTCCAAGCGGTTGGTCCACAAGTGGAGAACGGAAGAAGATGCAGTGCTTGTTGGAAAAAGAACGGCGTTGGTAGACAATCCTCAGCTCAATGCCCGCGAATGGCCAGGCAGAAATCCTGTCCGCCTGCTGATAGACCGAAATCTCGAAATCCCAACTGAACATCATCTTTATGATGATGCTGCTAAAACTATTATATTCAACGAAATAAAAACAGACGTTGTAGGTAATATTCACTTCATTCAAATGGAAGACATGCAGTATTATCTGCCTCAAAAGATCGCTTTTCAATTGTACCTGATGGACATTCAATCTGTCATTATCGATGGCGGGGCGAACCTTCTTGATCAGTTTATTACGGCGGGATTATGGGATGAAGCGAGGGTATTTACCGCTTCCCTTTCCTGGGCAGACGGTATATTATCCCCTCAAATCAATGGAATGATTACAGAAACACAGCAAATTGGAAAAGACCAGTTGAGCATTTATCAAAATAAGCGTTAAACATGATTTATTTAATCATCAGCATCTGTTGCAGCGTAACTGTTGCCGTCCTGTTAAAACTGGCCCGCAGGTATAAAATAAATATTCTTCAGGCCGTGACCTGGAACTACCTCTTTGCCATCGGAATGAGCTGTTTCTTTTTTAAACCTTCTTTAAAAGAGTTAGCTGGTGCTTCCTTCTCTCCTGTTTACCTGGGACTCGGCATTTTATTGCCTGTAGTTTTCTGGTTTCTTGCCGCTTCGGTCAGAAATATTGGCATTGTAAAAACGGATATTGCACAACGTCTATCCTTGTCTATTTCAATTCTTGCTGCTTATTTCCTGTTTGGAGATCATTTCAATACTTTAAAGATCCTGGGTTTAATCCTCGGATTTCTGGCCATTATCCTCACCTTGTACCGTAAAACCAAATCCTCTGCCAACGCTGGGAGCTGGATCTATCCATTATTGGTATTTGTGGGTTTTGGCGCTATAGATATCCTCTTTAAACAGGTTTCTCAATTGAAACAAATCCCTTATACCAGCTCATTGATCCTGATATTCGGCCTTTCTTTTATCATTTCCCTGATCGCCATTCTCTATCTTTCTGTCGTCAAAAAGCAGAAATTGCAATTGGTGAACTTTCTTTGTGGCTGTATCCTTGGTATTTTCAATTTTGGAAACATCCTCTTTTACCTGAAAGCACATCAGGCTATGGCCAAGAGTCCATCCACTGTGTTTGCCGCAATGAATATTGGGGTGATCATTTTAGGAAGCCTGATCGGCATTCTCATTTTTAAAGAGAAGTTGAATAAATTCAATTATGCAGGGCTGGCACTTGCCTTGGTGGCCATCATTTTAATACGACTATCCCAGATATATGCTTTTTGACGATACCTACAAAACCATCACCAGTCCTTCCGAAGGCCTCTTTAAAGACCGTGGAAGTAAATTTCTCGGCTTTGCTTACCCGATACGTTCAGAAGACGAAGTAAAAGCACTTCTTGCCCATCTTCGCTCGGAACATGGAAAAGCAAGACATTTTTGCTGGGCTTTACGCCTCAGTCCGGACCGCGGTGTTTTTAGAATTCAGGACGATGGAGAGCCTTCCGGAACTGCAGGAAGACCCATTTTAAACGCTTTGCTCTCTGCTGACGTCACCAATATCCTTGTGGTTGTGGTCCGTTATTTTGGCGGAACTTTGCTCGGTGTTCCGGGTTTAATCAATGCCTATAAAACGGCCGCTGTGGAAGCCATCCAGGCTGCTGAAATAGTCGAGCGCACCGTGAATGACATTTATGAGGTTACTTTTGATTATCTGATGATGAACGATGTGATGCGTCTTTTCAAAGAGGAGCAATTGAATATCCTGTCCCAGGATTTTGACAATTCTTGTACGATCCGGTTTGAGGTGCGGAAAGCCAGCCTGAATGTCGTTTTAGGTAGGCTGGAAAAGATCGAAGGCTTGAAAATCGCCTACCTTTTTACTTCCTGATCAATAAAATCTAGGTAAACTCATCGTCGTTTCATAGGTTTGTGAGATCAATCTCCAAATTATGGGAAATAAATTATCTGAAGCAGATTTAATCATCAATCAGGACGGGACCATTTACCACCTGAACTTATTACCAGAAGACCTTGCCCATACGGTGATTACCGTAGGTGATCCGGACCGGGTTTCTGAAATATCTAAACATTTTGACCGCATAGAACTCAAAAAGGGAAAACGGGAATTTCTGACACATACCGGTTATCTTGGTCAGAAGCGGATTACGGTGATCTCTACAGGCATCGGAACAGACAATATCGACATTGTCTTTAATGAGCTCGATGCCCTCGTAAATGTTGATTTTGGAACCAGGGAAGTGAAAAAAGACCTGGTATCTCTGGACATTATTCGCGTGGGGACTTCCGGAGCCATACAATCAGACCTGCCAATGGGTACCATCCTTGCCTCTTCTTTCGGACTGGGGCTGGATGCTTTAATGAAATATTACATCCATGAATTGTCTGTCGATGAGCGTCCGATTCTGGAGGCTTTCCATTCCCATTCCTCACATATCAAAGGAATTCATCCATATCTGACTGCTGCAGACCCTGGTTTGTTAAGCCGGATCGGAGGAGAAATGGTACAGGGAATCACCGTGACCGCCCCGGGATTTTACGCACCTCAGGGCAGACAGGTCCGTGCAAAGAATGCGATTCCTAATTTCATCGAATTGCTGAATACTTTCCAGCATGGCAAATACAGGATCACCAACCTGGAAATGGAAACCGCTGGCATCTACGCACTTGCAAAAGCCCTCGGACATAAGGCGCTTTCGGTGAATGCCATCCTTGCGAGCAGGGTGAATTTTGAATTTAGTAAAACACCGGATCAGGTGGTCGATAAAGCCATCCGTATGGTCCTTGATAAATTGAGCTAAACCATGGTTCAGGTAACGATTTGTGTCTGAGTGATTTTCATAATTTTCAAACAAAACGTTGCTGACCGTGTTGATTTGGTAATATAGAACGAAGAATTATGTTTGGAATATTAAAGAATAAATTAGGGATTATAGCGGCAAAATCATTGTTAAGTGCATACGATACGGAAGAATTAGATGCAGGCAAAAGAATAGTTTCCATTATCGCCGGTGCTTACATCTTTCAAAGAGGCATAAGAGCCATTTCAAAACACCCTTTTATTGGCATACAAGAGACTTTATTAGGGGGAATATTATTGTATAACGGTGCGGTAGGCATCAATAAAAAGATCATTAGAAAACCAACAGATCTTTCTGATATCAGGAGAAATCAAATTCAGGGAAATGATCCGGACAGTGCGGTTCCGGCTTTCGTTTAAGGAATGGATAAGGCCGGAGGACCCGGCCGTATCAAACCTAAATTTTATACGACAAACGCTTGTCTATGAGCGATTATTGATCGTATGTTGAAGATCTGCATTATTTTCTATAAAAACAAAGAAAGTTGCTAAAATATCTAATTGATTTTAGCAACTTTCTTTGTTTTACTCCTTGTGGTTGTAAGCGTTTGTTTTTCAGTAGTTTAATTGCGTTTCCAAAAAAGATTTACTTTATCAGTAACGATTCTTAAATTTATTTTGAGGATTTAGCTGGTTTTGAAGACATATAAAATGTCAGTTTTCCACCTTTCATAATATCCTCATGCTTAATCTTATTTCCGGTTAAAATCTCGCCATTTAAAAGTACTTTTTGTACGTATACATTTTTATCACTCTGGTTAACGGCATCGATGCTAAAGGTCTTCCCTCCTTCCAGTTTTAAGCTGGCAGATTTTACGGAAGGGCTCCCCAGCGAATACTCGTCTGAACCTGGAGCAACCGGATAGAAACCTAAAGAAGAAAACATATACCAGGCACTCATCTGACCACAATCGTCATTTCCTCCCAGTCCGTCCGGTGTCGGCTTGTATTGCATTTTTAAAATCATCCTGACCCTTTGCTGCGTTTTCCAGGGTTGACCAGCCCAGTTGTACAAATAAGCCACATGGTGCGCAGGCTCATTTCCATGAACATAACCGCCAATGATCCCCTCTCTGGTGATGTCCTCCGTATCGGCAAAAAACTCATCCGGAAGGTGCATGCTGAATAAACTGTCTATACGGGCACCAAATCTCTGCTTTCCTCCCATTGCCGCCATTAACGATTCGGGATCATGCGGCACAAAAAAGCTGTAATTCCAGGTATTTCCTTCTATAAAGCCCTGTCCGTGAGTACTCAGCACATCAAATTCCTTTTTGAAAGTACCGTCAGCCAGTCTTGGGCGCATAAAGCCAATGCTTTTATCATATACGTTTTTCCAGTTTTCAGAGCGTTTCAAAAACGTTTCATAAATATCCGACTTACCCAATTTTTTGGCGATCTGCGCGATACACCAATCGTCGTAAGCATATTCCAGGGTATTTGAAACTGAGGTTCCGCTGCTTTCTGCGGGAATGTATCCCATATCAATGTATTTTCCTATCCCCTCATAATTGCGGTGATTAGCGGTCGTGATACAGGCCTCCAGCGCTTTGCCGGCATCACCATCATATACCCCTTTAATGATGGCATCGGCAAGGACAGATACACTGTGGTAGCCGCTCATACACCAATTGTCGTTTGCATAGTGCGACCAGATCGGCAGCATCTTCAATGCACTCTGGTCATAATGGGCCATCATAGACTTCACCATGTCATTATTTCTGGAAGGTTGAATCAGGTTAAAGAAAGGATGTAAGGCCCTGTAGGTATCCCAAAGTGAGAAAGTCGTGTAATTGGTAAAACCTTTCGCCTCATGTACATTCTGGTCCAGTCCTTTATATTGTCCGTTTACATCGCCATAAGTAGTCGGGTTGATAAAGGCATGGTACATTGCGGTATAAAAGTTAACCTTATCGTCTTCTGAAGCGTTGATATTGATCTTGTTCAGTTCTTTGTTCCATTCTGCCTGTGCCTCGTTTTTTACCTGATCAAAGTTCCATCCCGGGATCTCTGTGCGCATGTTCTCCAGGGCATTGTCCTGACTTACCGGAGAGAGCGCAAATTTTATGCTCAGCTGCTCCTGCTCATTGGTATTGAAATCAAAATGCATTCTGATCCTTCGTCCTGCAATTTCAGGGAAGTTGTTGTTCTGGTCGAATTTCCTCCAGAAACCACCATATACCTGTTTTTTATCAAAATTTTTCTGTCCGTAGCTTTTGAAAGGTTTTGAGAAAGACATGGCAAAATAGACTGTTCTGGTTCTGGCCCATCCATTGGTTTGGCGGTATCCCGTAATGAGGCTGTCGTTAACTACCCTTACATACGTCCATACCGTTTTTTCATCATAATTGTAAATGCCCGACATCAGGTCGAGGATCAGGTGCGACTCCGCTGATTTTGGAAAAGTATAACGGTGCATCCCTACCCTTTTACTCGCTGTCAGTTCGGCCTGAATCTGATGGTCATCCAGTTTTACTTTATAATATCCGGCTTCTGCGGTTTCATTTTGATGAGAAAAAGCAGAGCGAAAACCACTTTTAGGAACATCAGCTGTTCCCGGATTCATTTTTAAGGCCCCTTGTGTAGGCATGATTAGGAAATCTCCCAGATCGGAATGCCCCGTCCCGCTAAAATGGGTATGGCTAAAACCGACAATCGTCTTGTCTTCATATTTATAACCTGCGCAATATTTATAGACATCGCCATTGTACTTCCCATTGAGTTCATAGGAAAGTGTGTCTGTATCCGGACTTAGCTGCACCGATCCAAATGGAAGTGTTGCGCCAGGATAAGTATGGCCCATCTTCTGGGTGCCAATGATCGGTTTTACGTACTTTACCAGGCCCTGTTGTGCCTGAGTAGAAAGTGCGGGAAACAGTAAACAAAACAATAAAGCTTTCTTCATTTTCTGATTTGAAATTTTTTATGATAAACCTAAGATATAAATAATCTGGAAAGAATTAGCTTTATTATGTTGCTATAACGTTTAATCAGCACTTTGATCATTTCTCCTTTTTACAAGTAACTGACGGCAGAAATGAGAATGTATCAGTAAAAACCTTTATTTTTGCGTCAGAATAAATTATAATGAGTAAACTCGGTAGAATATTGGTAGCCATGAGTGGCGGGGTAGATAGTTCAGTAGCGGCAGTAATGTTACACGAACAAGGATATGAAGTTATCGGATTGACCATGAAGACATGGGACTATGCGACCTCAGGTACCAGCGGTAAGGAAACCGGATGTTGCAGCCTGGACAGCATCAATGATGCACGTACTTTGGCGGTAAATTACGGATTTCCACACTATATATTAGACATCAGGGATGAGTTCGGTGATTATGTAATTGACAATTTCGTTGATGAATATCTTGCAGGCCGTACGCCAAACCCTTGTGTTTTATGTAACACCCATATCAAATGGGAAGCTTTATTGAAACGTGCCAACAAACTGGATTGCGAGTTTATCGCGACCGGTCACTATGCCAATGTAAGGCAGCACGACAATGGCCGTCATGTGATCTCTAAGGGTCTCGATGAAAATAAAGATCAGTCTTATGTACTTTGGGGTGTTTCTCAGGAAAACCTGGCCCGTACAAAATTCCCATTGGGATCTTTTGCGAAGGCGGATATCCGTCAGATGGCTTTAGATATGGGACAGGAAGAACTGGCTAAGAAAAGCGAAAGCTATGAGATCTGCTTTGTTCCCGACAATGATTACCGTGCTTTCTTAAAGCATAAAGTTGGTGATCTGGAAGACCGTGTTGCAGGTGGTAACTTTATTACCAGCAATGGAATGGTCGTTGGACAGCATAAAGGATATCCTTTTTACACCATCGGACAGAGAAAAGGTTTGGGCATTGCCTTTGGCGAACCCATGTTTGTGACTCAGATTCTTCCGGAAAGCAATACTGTTGTTCTGGGAAGAGCAGATGAGCTGGAACGCAGAGAAGCGATGGTCAGAAATGTAAACCTGATTAAATATGAGAACATTTTAGAACCTATGGATAACGTGGTGACTAAAATCCGATATAAAGATGCAGGAACCCTAAGTACTATTGTTCAGGAGAAAGATAAAATGCGCGTGGTATTTGATCATTCTGTATCTGCAATAGCACCGGGCCAGTCCGCCGTATTCTACGAAGGAAACGACCTTCTTGGAGGCGGTTTCCTTTGTTAATATTTATGAATATTCGGTTAAGCTAAGCTTAACTATCTAATTGATCTGAAATGGTATAAGGTGCAGCAGTTTTAATACGCTTGCCCTTATATCTTTCAAAATAATAATCCAACCGGCCGAGGTTAATCCCTGCAAATCCAACCTGATTTATCGTAGTGATCTTTCCATCCAGATTCTGAATGTCTTCCGGCTGATCCATGAAAGTATGGGTATGTCCTCCAATGATCAAATCAATATTTCTCGTGTTTCTGGCCAGGACCTGATCAGAGTCTCTATTGCTGTCGTATCTATAGCCCAAATGAGATAAACAGATTACCAGGTCACATTTAAGGTCATTCTTTAGCAGACTTGCTATTTTATTTGCAGTTTCTACAGGGTCAAGAAATTGTGTTTCTGCATAGTTCCTGTCGCCCACCAGCCCTTTGAGCTTGATCCCTATTCCAAACACCCCTATTTTTATGCCTTGTTTTTTAAAGATCTTGTAAGGCTGTGTAGATTTGTTTAATAACGTATTGGAGAAATCATAGTTACTGCAGAGAATTGGGAAATTGGCATGTGGTAATTGTTTGTAAAACCCTTCCAATCCGTTGTCGAAATCGTGATTTCCCATTGTTGCGGCATCGTATTTCATTTCAGACATCAGCTTTATTTCCAGTTCACCACCATATTTATTGAAATAAGGTGTTCCCTGGAAGATATCTCCTGCATCAAATAACAGGACATTTTCTTCTTTTGCCCGGATGGCTTTTATTAGAGCAGATCGCCTTGCGGTTCCACCCAATCCCTGGTGTTTAGAGCCGTCCATAGGGAAAGGTTCTATCCTGCTGTGTACATCGTTGGTATGTAATATCGTGAGCTTGACCAGGTCTCCTGCTGCGATGGCATCAAAAGCATTTAAGTTCAGGGCAACTGCTGCAGCTGCCATCCCTCCTGTTTTAAGGAAGTTTCTACGGTTAATTTTTAGTAATTCTTCCATCTAATTTGGGATTGATTGTTTTACCAGCGGCTTCGTTTTCTTTAATATAGGTGATCAATGCGTCGCGCATTCTGACCCCAACGATCTTTTTCTCTATTGGCTTTTTGAAGCTCTGTACATTGTCGCCACCTTCGGCTACATAATCTGAAGTCAGGATCTTGTAGTTTCTTGCCGGATCATAAGGTTTTCCATTGATCATCACTTCCGTAGGCTGATCATTGACAATTTTCATTCTCAATCCAGCAACGGGCTGACCACCGGTTCTGGCGATGAAATTAAGCAGGTTCTGTACGTCTGAAGGAGCTAACGTAAAGATCACCATTTCATTTTCAAAAGGCATGACCTCAAAAATATTGGCCATTTTCACCTCTCCCTTTGGGATGTCAACACGCAACCCACCGTTGGTGGAAGGCATGGCGAAATCAATGGTCGGATCATACTTAAGGGCTTCGTGGAGTAAGGCATCAGAGAAGAAGTTTCTCAACAGGTTTTCAGGCACCTTATCATTTTTGCTCATCAGCACTTCGGAATGTCCGATCACCGTGTTCATCTCCTGTTCCATCTTTATTTTATAAGGAAGGTAGGTTTTGATCAGGGTGCTGTCGACAGCGCGCTCATTGTTCATCTTGTATTCCGCACGGTTGCTTTTTACCAGTTTGTAATGGCTACCGCAGGAAATCAAAAAGAAAGGAATGGCGGTTAAGGCCAGGTATTTTCTCAATGGTTGGATATACTGCATAATTATTTCAAAGCCCAAAGTTAAAGTAATCTATGCGTTTTGGGATTAAAAAAAAGAGAAATCCCGGTTAAGGATTTCTCTTTTGATGTCTAAAAAGAAAAAATTGACTACAGGTTTTTAGTCAGCTCTTCGCTCATTGGTGTTACTTTAGATCTGAAGCGGTGAACCAATTGTCCTTTTTCGTTGATCAGAAACTTTTCGAAATTCCAGTTGATGTCTCCTGTAAAATCGGGGTTCTCAGTACTGGTCAGGTATTTGAACAATGGATTGATGTCCGTTCCTTTTACGCTTACTTTTTCACTTAATAAAAAGGTAACGCCAAAGTTCTTTTTACAGAAATCCTGGATCTCAGCATTGGTGGCCAATTCTTGTCCGCCGAAATTACCAGCCGGGAAACCAATCAATACTACATTTTTACCATATTGCTTGTGTAATTTTTCCAGGGCCTCGTATTGTGGGGTATAACCACATTTCGAGGCGGTATTCACAATCAGGATTTTCTTTCCTTTAAATTTAGAAAGCTTTACTTCCTTGCCATCAATGGTTTTGAAGCTGAAATCATAAATACTTTTTGCTGGTGGAGTGAACATCAGACTCAGTAATATTAATAATGTATTCATTTTTAGTTTTTTTATAATGTATAAACGAAGTTAAGCACAAAAAGGTTTAATATATATAATTAAATAGTAAAGATGTGAGCTGCATAATCGTATTTTCAATATATGAATCTATCGAATGAGCTCTTGTTTAGCGGGCGCTCAACTGTATGTTAAAATATTTCCGAAGATCATGGTGAAATTCTGATTCTTCTTTAAATTCTTTTTCCATCAGCTTCTTGCCTTCCCGGATTTTTAAGCGTTCTCCGGTAATGGTAATTCTGCCATTTTCTGTAGCAATCGAACAGATTTTTTTCTTTGTGAAACTGGATTTTTCACTCCTTTGGTGATAGATGACCATTTCCTTAAAATCATCGGAAATTCTGGGGATTTCTGTAAAGATATATTCGGGAACAAAGACATCATCTACCCGCTTTTTGACGATCAGGTACCTGCCGTCAAACTTTTCTATTTGAAAATCACCATATCGGTCCTGCTGTAAGGTATCCAATGTAATTTTCAAAGGTTCGGCGCTGAAATCTCCGAATCCGACATCTACAAGATAGCGATCTCCATCAACTTCAGCCAGAATCGCCATATGGTCGAACTCTTGTCCAAAACCCTGGTCCTTATTGGCTACTCTTCCGGAAATGAGTCTGACTTGAAAACCTATGTCCTTTAACAGGCCAAAGAAGGCGCCGTTCAATTCATAGCAAAATCCACCTCTACCCCTTTCTACGATCTTTGAGAAGGCATTTTCCATTTTAATTTCTACACCCTGGTGGATGTCCAGATTTTCAAAGGGGACATGAAGCAAATGTAAGTACTGCAACTTTTTCAGCAAGTCAAGGGAAATGTTTAGGTCTCCCTCATAATTTATTCTTTTCAGGTAGGCAGAATAGTCCATATAGAAATTGTTATTTGCTGATTTCGGCAATGCGGTAAGCGCATCTCCGGTCTCCGCTTACAATATGGTCCAGGCGACTGATCTGAACATCATCACCCAGCACATGTTTAAAAATATTGAGTTCAGCAGAACAAAAACCCTGGCAGCTTTTTGCAGCGGCACAAATGGGACAATGGTTTTCTATGAGCAGGTAACCTTCTTTATCCTTGGTATATTCTGCCATATATCCTTCTCTGCTCCTGATTTCGGTTAATTTTGCAATCCGGTCTTCCAGGCTGAAAAAGGGCTCCAGCTCGTTCAGGTAGCGCACTTTTCCCGACTGTTCACTGACGTCAATTACGGCCTGAAGCGCATCTTCACCTAAAGTATCCCTCATGATACTGATCAGCTTGACCGTCAGTTCCGCATGCGTATCAGGGAATTTGGCATTGCCAAGTGCCGTTAAATTAAAAAACTGTTTGGGCCTGCCTACCCCCTGAGATTCATTGTAAGAACTCACAAGACCCTCTTCCGAAAATTTTAACAACTGCAATCTCGCACCCTCATTAGTTATTCCAAGCTCTTGCGCAATTGAAGCCGCCGTTAAAGCACCCCTGGTCTTCAATAACATTAAAAATCTGTTTGTCTTCATAATCTAATAAAACAAGTTTTTAGTTGTTTTATTAGCAAAAGTACTAACTTTGCCGAACTTATCAAGGCTGAAAGCTGATTTATTAGATTTTTCAGATAAAACCCTGGAAGAGTATAAAGACTTATTTATGTATTAAACAAAGGATTATGCCAATTAAACTACAAAAAAATACAAACACTGTTCCTTTTGCTGCTACCGAAGCCCTCCCCGTATACATTGTTCCTTACTGGAATGTGCTTTTCAAGTGTTCCCTCAGGAAGAATCGCCTGATTTAAGCTTCTTCTCCAAGATCCATATTTATAGTTAAGCGCATAAAATGCGCCAGCATTACCCGGTTCCGATAAAGGAATACAACCGGGCAGGAATCCCTATGTCTGAAAATTAATCCTGCTAAATATCGCTGAAGTAACTCAAGAAAAAACAAACCATTCAAATACCGACCAATGGACACGATTATAAATAAAGTAGAACAATCAGGAATCGTCACACTCGACCTGTTGTCATATAAACCCGCAAAAACCGACTATTCCGCCTTTGATATGGTCCCCTACCTCTTTCATGGCTATCTGCTCCAGGAAAAGTTATTCAGAGCCGAAATGAGCCTCATCGACTGGCATCAGTACCGCAATAAGGAAGTGGTCATTTGTTGTTCAAATGATGCCATCGTACCCTACTGGGCCTATGTCTTTATCGCTTCCCTTCTTCAGCCTCATGCTGCCTTTGTCTGTTTTGGAGGACTGGAAGATCATCAACAGCTGATCTGGCTGGAAAGAATAAAAGTGCTGGATTATTCGCCTTATAAAGACAAGAAAGTTGTGCTGAAGGCCCGGTCTGATGTGCCCGAAGCGATCTATGTAGCGGCGACCGGAAGATTAATGAAACGAGTTCAAACCCTGATGTGGGGAGAAGCCGGTTCTCCTTTAATGATTTACAAAAGAAAAAAAACGATATAAATGAAAACAACGATATTACTATACCCACTCCTGCTGACGGCCATCCTTACTTCCTGCAAACCTGCTCAAAACCAGGGACAGCAAGAGGCACTTCAAGAATTCCCAACCCGCTTACTGGAACCAGAGAAAACAGCCCTTTCTGTGGAATATCCCGCTACATTACAGGGAGAACAAACGGTAGAAATCAGGTCTAAAGTAGATGGCTACGTAGAACAGGTCTATGTAAACGAAGGTAGCCTGGTACGCAGAGGTCAGCCACTCTTTAAAATTGATGCCAATAGCTATTTACAGGAAGTAAACAGCAGGAAGGCCGCCGTATTGGCTGCTGAAGCCAATCTGGAAACGGCAACCATTCAGAGCCAGAGAACCAGCGTGCTGGTAGAACGAAAGATTGTAAACGCTTTCGAACTCACCTCTGCCAGGAACGCAGAGCGGGTGAAAAGGGCGGAATTAAATCAGGCAAATGCAGATCTCTCTGCTGCTAAATCCAAGCTCGCTTATACGAATATCGTAAGCCCGATTGATGGTGTTGTAGGCAGCCTTCCTTATAAGATTGGCAGTTTGGTGAGCAGTACTTCCGAAACGGCACTCACCACCGTAGCCAACACCAGACAGATCTACGCATACTTCTCTCTGAGTCAGCAGCAACTGGCCTCCTTTCTTCATAAGTACGATGGACAGCAGGTAAAGGATAAATTCAGAAACATGCCGGAGGTCTCCCTAACCCTCGCCGATGGAACGGTCTACGCGGCTAAAGGAAAGATTGAAACTTTAAGTGGCGTACTCAACGCCAGCACCGGTGCTGCCAATTTTAAAGCGGTCTTTCCGAATCCCGAAGCGAAACTCTGGAGTGGTGCCAGCGCGGTGTTGAGTATTCCTACCGCTGTTAATGACGCAATCCTGATCCCCAAGAGCGCAACTTTCGAATTGCAGGGGAAACACTTCGTGTTTACAGTTGATGCCGGAAATACGGTTCACAATACCCCAATAGACATCATGGATGCTGTGACGGAGAAAGATTACGTAGTGACCAGTGGTGTAAAATCCGGCGACAGGATCGTTACCCAGGGACTGGAGAATTTAAAAGACGGAATGAAAATTAAAACAGCTCCATCCTCAGCGAAATAAGAAAAAGACATGTTAAGAAAATTTATAGAAAACCCGGTATTGTCTACAGTCATATCGGTGATTATCGTCATCCTCGGGCTTCTTGGGCTGTTGTCCCTGCCCATCTCTCAATATCCGGAGATCGCTCCCCCTACTGTCGCCGTAACCGCGGCCTACCAGGGGGCCAATGCAGATGTAGTGATGAAAAGTGTCATTGTTCCGCTTGAAGAACAAATCAATGGGGTCGAAAACATGACTTATATGACTTCTACTGCCAGTAACAATGGAAGTGCCACCATCACTATTTTCTTTAAGCAGGGTACCGATCCGGATCAGGCGGCAGTAAACGTACAGAACAGGGTAACCAAAGCCACCAGTTTACTCCCCACAGAAGTGATCAAGGCAGGAATTACCACCAGCAAGAAGCTGAGCAGTACGGCGTTTAGCTTTCTCATCTATAGCAAAAATAAAGCCTATGATCAGAAATTCCTGGACAATTACCTGCGCATCAATATCATGCCGCAGATGAAACGTGTGGAAGGAGTTGGTGAAGCCACGATTTACGGAAACCAGGAATATTCCATGAGAATCTGGCTGAAGCCCGATGCCATGGCTAACCATGGAATGGTTCCCGACGATGTGATTGCTGCCTTAAAGGAGCAAAATATTGAAGCTGCGCCAGGGAAAATCGGTGAAAACAGCAGGCAGTCGGTTCAATATGCCTTAAAATATACCGGGCGACTGAATGAAGAGATCCAATTTGAAAATATTGTGCTTCGCAGTGCCCGTCAGGGTGGTTTGATCCGGCTTAAAGATGTGGCAAAAATTGAATTTGGAGCACTGGATTATACCACCTCGCTGGTGACGCAGGGAAAGGTATCCTCCGGAGGAGCAGTAAGCCAGTCGTCGGGATCAAATGCCAGAGAGCTGATTATTGCCTGTGAAAATATTCTGAAAGAAGCGTCCAAAGATTTCCCTCCCGGCGTGGAATACCATACTTTCCTGAATGCCAATGAATTTCTGGATGCCTCTATAGAAAAAGTAATCTATACCATCGTAGAAGCTTTTATCCTTGTTTTTATCGTGGTATTTATCTTTCTTCAGGATTTCCGTTCTACCCTCATTCCGGCAATTGCTGTTCCGGTAGCCATCATCGGTACGTTCTTTTTCCTGAAACTTTTTGGCTTTACCATCAACCTGCTGACCTTGTTTGCACTGGTGCTGGCAATTGGAATTGTGGTGGATGATGCCATCGTAGTAGTCGAAGCGGTTCATGCAAAACTGGATCAGGGCGCTAAATCTGCAAAGAAGGCCACCATTCATGCAATGAGTGAAATCAGTGGAGCCATCGTGTCCATTACCCTGATCATGTCTGCCGTGTTTGTTCCGGTAACCTTTATTACAGGTTCTGCAGGAGTCTTTTATAAGCAGTTTGGATTGACACTTGCCGTTGCGATTGTCATTTCCGCAGTGAATGCACTGACCTTAAGTCCGGCGCTTTGTGCGATCTTTTTAAAGCCCCATCACCCGGATCAGGAACATCAGCCAAAAGGATTTTTACCCAGGTTCTACGCAGGCTTTAATACGGCTTTCGAAACAGTGACGGGTAAGTATATGCGGGCTGTCCGATTCCTGATCCGCAGAAAATGGATTTCCGTTGCCGGGATTCTGTTGTTCGGTTTTATTTTCTACTCCTTATTGAAAACGACGCCAACAGGATTTGTACCGAATGAGGATGGCGGAGCTATTTATGGTGATGTGATTCTTCCTCCATCAGCTACGCTGGAGCGAACAGAACAGATCAGCAACCAGGTGGACAGCATTGCCAGAAGCATCCCTGAGGTTGAACTTTCCTCCAGGCTGGCAGGAATGGACCTGATCAATGGATTCGGGGGCTCCTACGGCGCTTTATTTATCCGTTTAAAGCCCTGGAAAGAAAGAAAAGGAAAAGACCAGGATGTCAATTCCGTCGTCAATCAGTTGTTTGCAAAAACTGCGCACATCAAAGGCGCCAAAGTGATTTTCTTTGCTGCTCCAACCTTACAGGGCTTCGGAAATAACAATGGTTTTGAAGTCCAGCTGCAAGACAGAACCGGCGGTGACTATAAAGAATTCGCTAAATCTATTGGCAAGTTCATGACAGCCATCAATCAACGTCCGGAGATCATGTACGCCACAAGTCCCTTTAATATCGGATTTCCAGAACTGCAGGTCAACGTAAACATCGAGAAATGTAAAGATGCAGGGGTAAGTGTCAATACCGTGCTGAATACTTTACAGGGATATTTTGGTGGGGTTTATGCCTCCGACTTCAATAAATTTGGAAAACAGTATCGTGTGATGATGCAAAGTCATCCTGATTTCAGAGCGAAAGAAGCGGACATCAATAAGGTTTATGTCCGGACAGAACAGGGAATGATGGCGCCAATTTCAGAGTTTGTGACCTTAAAGAAAACCTATGGTCCGGAGTTTATTAACCGCTTTAATCTGTTTACTTCAACCACCGTAACCGGCTCACCGAATAAAGGTTATAGTTCTGGTGATGCGATCAAAGCGATAGAAGAAGTTGCAGCACAGACCTTAAGCCGGGGCTATACTTATGAGTTTTCCGGCCTAACAAGGGAAGAGCTTTCCAGCGGCAGTCAGACGGTGATGATTTTTGCCCTTTGCCTGGTGTTCATTTATTTTTTATTGAGTGCACAATACAAGAGCTATATCCTACCCTTTTCTGTCTTGCTTTCCCTCCCGATTGGTTTGGCAGGCGCCTTTATCTTTGCGAATCTCTTTAACATCGACAACAACATCTTCCTTCAGATCAGTCTGATCATGTTGATTGGTTTACTTGCCAAAAATGCCATCCTGATTGTCGAATTTGCCTTGATGCACCGTTTGAGTGGCAGAAGCATTGTACAATCTGCAATTTACGGAGCAAAAGCAAGATTAAGACCGATTCTGATGACCTCCTTTGCCTTTATATTCGGGCTTGTTCCCTTAATGATGGCTACCGGAGCCGGTGCACTCAGTAACCGTTCTATCGGTACAGCCGCTGTTGGCGGAATGCTGATCGGAACTCTCTTTGGCGTATTTGTCATCCCTGTTCTTTTTATCATTTTCCAGTCTGCACAGGAAAAGATTTCAGGAACACCAACTCCGAATCATCCCCCACGTCCATTAGAAAAAAACATTTAATCTACTGTAATGAATACATATAAAACATCTTTCTTTTTGCTGATTTCCATAGGATTGTGGGCTTCATGTAAAGTAACCAGGCCTTATCAAAAGCCCGACCTGTTAGTTGCTTCTTCTTATAGGGAGGTCAAGGTTTCCGATACCAGCAGCATGGCAAGTATGAAATGGTCTGAAGTATTTACCGATACCGTTTTAAATCAGCTGATCTTACAAGGATTGGCTGCCAATCTGGACCTGAAGATTGCCGTATCGCGCATTAGCGAGGCTCAGGCAGGCTTGCGCTTGAGCAAAGCGGCATTCTTGCCAGGGCTAAATGGGAATATAGCTGTAAAACAAAGCAGGCTGGCCTTTCCGCAGGGCTTTGGAATGATCAACAACTCCACTCAATATGACCTTGGCATCAGCAGCAACTGGGAAATTGACATCTGGGGTAAACTGAGTAGCGCAAAACGCGCTGCATTTGCCGATCTTCTGGCCAGTGATGCCGCAAAACGGGCCGTTCAAACCCAGCTGATCGCAGATATTGCCAATCATTATTTTGAATTACTCGCCCTGGATCAGCAGTTACTGGTGACTCAGAAAACCGCAGAAAATAGGGCTGCGGATGCGGAAGCCATCAAATTGCTTTTTGAAAGCTCCATCTTAAACGGTGTGGCAGTGGTACAAAGTGAAGCCAATTATTACGAGGCAGACCTTGCCATTCCCGATATACAACAGCGGATTAAAGAAACAGAACATGCTTTATGCGTGTTGCTCGCCCGTGCTCCTTCCAAGATCAGCAGAACTTCTCTCGCTCAACAGCGACTTGCCTATGATTTAAAACCCGGAATACCAACGCAGTTGCTGGCCTACAGACCGGATGTTCAACAGGCTGAATATCAGTTTCGCGCCGCATTTGAACATACCAATATCGCAAGGGCTTCCTTCTATCCTTCGCTGAACATTACCGCTGCAGCCGGATTTTCCAGTCTTGGGCTCAGCAATTGGTTTAGCAGTGCCGGTTTATTTGGCAACATTGCCGCCGGCCTTACACAGCCTATCTTTAATAAGGGGGTAAATAAAGCCAGGCTCAGCACTGCGGAAGCGAAACAGCAACAAGCCTTATACGGTTTTGAAAACTCACTTTTAAAAGCTGCTCAGGAGGTTTCAGATGCTTTATCTTCCTATGAACTTGCTGCGCAGAAAGAAGAAAAACGCGGTAAACAGTTAAAAGCGCTGGAACAGGCAGTCGCTTTCAATAAAGAATTGCTGAACAACAGCAAAAATACCAATTATACAGATGTCCTCGCAGCAGAGCAAAATCTGCTGACGGCTGAATTAAAAGGGATCAATGATCAAAGTCAGAAATTACATGCCATCGTCAATTTATACCGTGCATTGGGCGGTGGGTGGAATTGATCCTAAAGAAATGATACTTTTACCTTTATTAATCCAGTTTTTAACATGAGTATAAGAAGGGCAAAACAAGAAGATACACAGGCCATAGGGTCTTTACTAGCGCAAATGGAACATCCGACAGCAGAAAGTCTGGTCGCAGAAAAGTTAGCTTTACTGATCGGACATCCGGACCATGAATTGATTGTATATGAGCTGGATGGTCAGGTTGTTGCTTTCATGTCTATTCATTTTGTTCCTCAGATTGCTTATGCAGGAGATTTTGCGATGGTAAGTTATTTTGCTGTTGATGATCAGTTAAGAAGTCGTGGTTTAGGAAGGGAAATGGAAGAGCGTTGTGTTGAATTGGCAAAGGAAAGGGATTGTAACCGGATAGAGTTGCATTCCAGTATTCGCAGAACTTCGGCGCATCGGTTTTATGAGCGACAGGGATATGTTGAATTTCCTAAATATTTTAGTAAGAGATTAGTTTAAAAAAAGAGAGATGGTTTCAGGCGGAAACCTTTGCCTGAAGGGGCAAATTTTTCTATGCCTTCATCCCATCTCCTTTTTTTCTACCGCTTTAACCAGGAGGATTAAAAAAGAAAAACCCGCAAATCATATTTGCAGGTTTTTCTTTATCGGTTTAAAATTTTAGAACTTAATGGTATTGAGGTTTTTGTCTATCAAAATTCCTTCAATAGCTTTAAGGTTAAAGTATAGTTTACGTTTTGCTTTTAATTTTAATACGAAGAGTTCTGTACTGCCATTTAAAGTCTCTTTGTTACCGATGTTAACGAAGGTTGGATATAAAACTTTCTCGCCATTGGTGTGCAACCTGTCGTTGGTTAGGTTTTCCATTTGTTTTACATTTAGGTTTTGTACGCTTATAAATTCGTAATCTGCCGAAAGGTATGGCAAGGCGAAGCTTAGTGCATTTACCGATTTCAGGTTTAGCCCTTTTACTTTAATTTCGACGATTTCGCCTTTGTTATAGCTAGGTTTTGCCGTACTGATTTCGATCTTACCGGATACTTTTTCTGTTTTAGCAGCTTCTATGCCGCCATTAAGCTGTGTCGCTACAACGGAGATGTCGTAGGCATCGATACGGTCGTTTTTATTGATATCACCATTGCTGATGTATCCTTCGAAATCTGCATCGCCTTTTTTCAATCCGGTGTAATTGGTGTAAGAAGTAAAATCATTCATGTCAATCAGACGATCGTTGTTAATGTCGCCGGGAAGGTAACTTTCTGTTCCGGGAACTTTGAAGACATATAGTTCACGACCTGAGCCGAAACCACCAACACCATCGGCGACAGCAATTTTGATGAAACGGGCAGTTGGGTGGTTCGCGAAGTTGAATATTTTCACATCCTCTGCGTTTTTCCATTCAAATGAACCTGCTTCTGTCCAGTTTTCCTTGTTGTTGCTGTAGAATACCTTGCCTTTTAGCAATATTCCGTTTCCTCTTCCCCTGCGTGGCAGATAATGGAATTTGTCAAGTTGGTTAATTGATTTCAGGTCCATGATGATGTCAAAAGGAACAGATTTTACACCCCATTTGGTATGCCACATGTTTCCTTCGTCATAATCGAATAATTTATCGATTTCTGATTCTTCCTGATTTTCTGCAGTAGTTTCTGCTACGATTCCGGAAATGGCAAATTCTAAAGGATTAGATTTTGTAGTTGCCTTTAATTCCGTCCAGTCTGAGAAACCATCCTTATTTACTGCACGTAATTTAAAAGAATAAGGCGTTTCTGCCAGTAATCCATCAAATAACAAGGTGGTATCCTTGATCGTGGTATAATGCATGCCATTGAAATCTATTTCATAGAAATCGGCATGCTCTACTTTGTTCCAGGTTGGTTTTAGGGTGTATGCTTCTGTATTTTTCTCTGTAATGCGGGTGTTTGCAGGAGCGGTCAATGTTCCGGAAGAGATTCGATGCTGATCAACAGGTTCAAATTTAAAGCCTTCAACTATCACCGAAACCTCATTTAAGGAAATGTCAGTACTGGCCAGTTTTACCAGTAGCTGCGCATTTTTGGTGATGATCACTTTTTCAAACTCAGTACCTTTAGTCGCATATTTATTGAGACTCGGTCTGGCTTCATAGAAATATACATTCTCTTGCTTTTGGAACTCGTCGATCGTGTTGACTTCCGTTAATTTGACTTTATCGTTTCCGATTTTAGCAGAGAGTTTCTTTGGTTTTTCTGTGACGTTTATTCTGAATTCGGTTGTTTTTTCCTTTACAAAACCGTCGAAATCACCTTTAGCCGCGTGAATGGTCAGGATTACTTTGTTTTTATCCTGATCTGACTCGATTAAAGTCGAAGTGCCTTTGCCCAGTTTATAGGCTTCCGTTACCCCATCATCGTCATATTCTGTAAATGCCGTTTTTCCGGCGGGATAAAGTTCATAGATCCGCTTGCTTTTATCGATCTCCGCCACATTATTGTTCGGATTTGACATTGGGATAATAGCCCCGCTTTTAACGAAGAGCGGCAGTTTCCAGAGTGGTGCGTCAAAGGTATTCAGAATGCTGTTTCCTGCATATCGTTCTCCTGAGAAATAATCGATCCAAAGGCCTTCAGGCAGGTAGATTCCATTGCGGATGTCGTTCCCTTTATCATCTGATTTTGTAGCCTGATAAATCGGTGCCACCAGGAAAGAAGGTCCGTACAGGAATTGATATTGAGTAGCTGTTCCCTGGGTATAGGCATTTGGATATTCCAGGAACATGGCCCTGATCATCGGTAAACCGGTCACTGCAGCTTTGGAAATGCTGTAGGCATAAGGCATTAATTCTGATTTGAGCTTCAGATAATTGCGGTTAATCGAAGTAACCGGTTCTGCCAATGCATGTGGATATTTCTCATTGGCTCCCCAACCATCCATATTCAGCTCCATTGGCGTGAAAGTTTTCCATTGGAAATCCCGCGCATTGATCGCCGGATTTTTACCGCCAAAGATACCGTCCATGTCTGAAGTGATGTTCGGTTGTCCGGATAAACCTGAGCCAATATAAGTAGGGATATGGAAACGGATGTATTCCCAAACTCCCCCGGTCTGATCGCCAGACCATACCCCTGCATAACGCTGCGTACCTGCCCAGCCATCCAGAGATATGATGAAAGGTCTGCTGCTATTGCCGTAATAAGGGATGATTTGTGCAACGTCTGCGACACCGTTAAGTCCGAATGAATATCCGGCACCTACCCAGGCCACATCCGTTTTTAAAACACGAACACCGGCATCCCGTACTTCTTTGATGATGTCCCTTTGAAGTAAGGCGCTGACTTCCGGTTTTGGGTGAAGGTCGGATTGTGTCCATAAGCCGATTTCTACACCATTCTTGCGGGCGTAGTCGCCTAAGCTTTTCAGGTTTTGGATATTTCCATCTAAAGTTTCGGTCTGTCCATAGCCAGCACCGTAACCATCGTTGGGTAATAGCCAGCCAAAAGGCATGTCGTTCTTTTTATACCTGTCGATCACGGCACGGGCAGAAAACTGGTAATTGTTCTTCTCGCCATTGAGGGATTCTTTGATTCCTCCATTGTCTTTCTGACCTTCTTTATATCGCTTTCCATCTTCAAACAAAGTTCCTTTTTCATCTTCTTTCCAGAAGTCGCGGTTATAGGCATTCAGGTGTCCCTGATAGAAACCAAATTTTGGCAGCAAAATGGGATTGCCGGTCAGCTGATAAAAATCGTTTAACAAGGCTGAAGCACCATCACTGAACATAAAAAAAGCATCCAGATAGTCTGAATCATGAGATAGCTTTACGAGTCCTTTCTCTTTGGCTCCGAAGTCGTATTTTCCTTTCTTAAAAGTGTGCCACATCATGCCATAGCCATTTGAAGACCAATAGAAAGGCGTTGGAGAAGCTACACCCCCATCCGTCCAGCTGTTCTGGTTTTCTATGGAGATCGCTTTTCCTTTATGTGAGAAACGGCCGTTCTGTACACCACCGCCATAAAAATATTCCTGAGGCTGCTCTTTTAAGGTCAGCGTTACCTTTCCTTTTTCAAAATTAATGGGTGCTGCTTCTTCAAGAACAACTGCTTTGGTAGCCTGATTAATGACTTTTAACAGGGAGGTGTTTTTATCGATGAGTACCGTAATCTTATCTGTAGCAATGGTAATTTGCTGGTTATCATCGCTAAGCTCCAGTTTTGAAACTACCCTTCTCGGATTCTCCACTAATATTTTAGCATCGGGCTTGGCTTCAGGGTCGCGGATAAATCCTCCTGAGTTGTCCTGAAAGAGCCTGAACATGTTTCCACCGTAGAAATCGAGCGTTAACCGTTGGTTGTCCGAAAACAACAACTCCACGGAAGTAGAATTGATCTTTTTTGCGCTGATCACTTTCTGACCTCGCATCATGGCTTGTTTTACGATGTTCATCTTTGGCATTGCCGATGCTGGTATATAGGAAACCAGTAAGGGGAAAGCAAGCGCCAGTAGAACAGCGTTTTTTGGGTTAGCATCTCCAAATAATTTTTTCATCATTCTTAGAATAGGTTTTTCTGAGATTTCCTGCTAACAGATACTTGTTGGCATTCCATTGGTCATCCCAGATGTTTGTGTGTTGTATCGTGCCGAATATAGGGATTATGGCTATAAATTTGCAGTCAGTGCTGACCGCATAGGCCCTTTGGCTGCTCCAAAATCGCTGTTTTACCTTCCAGAGCCATTTATTCTAAAAACAAGCACCTTTGGAGCGGGAAAATGTTTTAACGAAAAAAGGTGAATTATCGTGTCTAAGGTGGTAAAAAGAGCGTTTATCCCCGATTGCTTCTTCATGCAAACGGTTGCGTAAATATTGTAGGTTTGAGCGGAAGAAATGGCTGAGCTCAGCTGCTTTTCCTCCTGCTCAAAATAGTTGATTTTAAGCCTTTATCTATACATGGAGGGCAAAATCAAGGCTAATGGAACTTTTTATTTCATTAATGTAAAATACAGGAGGAATTGATCAGATTAAAAAACTGACCAAGAAATCAATCGTTTGCGCAGAAATCACTGCTCATCCCTTCATCTATTCCTGCATTCGCCCGTCCATCTATTAATGGATTTACCCACTTATCTGATGATTTACTCCTTTTTTATAAAGACAGCAACCCGTCATTATTTAGGGTTTTATCCTATAGTGCCCCCTCCTGGCCTTAAAAAGATCGATTCATGTGCTCTTTTGACATTTCTCTGATAGATTTTACTTAAAGTCTATCGATTTAGTAGTGTTTTTATCTATATTTGCAGCCGTAACGCGTAATCCGTATAAGTAAAGACACATCATGAACAATTTTCTACTTTATCTCAATCAAGTTGCTGACTTCGCAGCAAGCTTAATCCTTAATCGCCAGCCAGCACTTCGAATGTGTTGTTGCATGGCCTAATCCTACATTAATCTAATTTATTAAAAAAGACCAAACAGCCTTTTATGGGGCTGAGGGAAACTATTGCCTGAAATTTTCCATGCGGGAAGTTTTAGGGAAAGCAACAATCATTAATTAACGAACAAATATTGTGATGAAACCATCATCGGCATCTGCTTACAAAAAGCAAGGAACATGCTGATGATCGCTTCATAAGCGCTAAAAAACAAATGTATTCTAATGAAAACAAGATTATCTATTTTATTTCTTTTGTTCTTCATTCAATTTACAAAGGCCCAGGACGTATATCAAGTCACAGGGAAAGTAATTGAAAAAGGAACCAAACTTCCCCTCCCAGGGGTCAGCATTCTAATCAAAGGAACTAAATCCGGAACTACCTCCGACCAGTCGGGTAATTTCAAGCTAAAACTAAATAATCCGCAGGAGACGCTGACTTTTTCATTTCTGGGTTTTGCCAGTCAGGACATCAGCGCGAAAGCTGGAGAAAACCTGAATATCGTACTGACCGATGCTTCGAATGAACTCGATGAAGTGGTGGTCGTAGCTTATGGTACCGCAAAAAGAAGGGACATTACCGGATCTGTATCAAGGATCAGTGGGGATCAGCTCCAAAACAGACAGGTATCTAATATTACCAAAGCTTTACAAGGTTTAGCACCTGGAGTTCAGGCCGTGGCTGCCAGCGGACAGCCAGGTACTTCTGCTACCATTCGTATCCGCGGAATTGGTTCCATTAATGCTTCCAGTGCTCCTTTATATGTGGTAGATGGAAACCCATTTTCCGGCGACTTGAGTTCGATCAATCCAAACGACATAGAATCGATCAGTGTGCTGAAGGACGCTGCTTCCAGTGCGTTGTATGGTTCCAGAGGTGCGAATGGTGTGATTATCATCACCACGAAAACAGGAAAAAAAGGTGGAGACACGCAAATCAATGCCAGTTTTAGTCAGGGGGTGTCCAAGCGCGCAGTAAAGGATTACGAGCAGGTAACTACGAATGAATACTTTGAAAGTTATTGGTTAGCGGCAAAGAACAAGCTTAGGGTATCGAATCCGACTTTTACTGAGGAAGCGTTGGGACTTGCTGCCGGTCGCCAGTTGATTACCGATCTGGGCATCAACCCTTATGGTGCTAATTACCCTATCCCGGTAGGTTTAGACGGGAAGATTGTTCCGGGAGCTACCCCTTTGTGGGACAATGACTGGGGGAAAGCTACCCAGCAAACAGCTAGAAGAACTCAGGCAGATCTAAGTTTTAGCGGAGGTTCTGAGAAGAGTCAGTATTACATCGCCGGAGGATATCTTAATGATAAAGGGATTGCACTGGCTTCAGGATACAAACGTTACAATGCAAGAATCAACCTGACCACACAGGCAAAAAAATGGCTTACCGCAGGTTTAAATGTTTCTGCCGCAAACTCATTGCAGGATTATCCAACTTCGGAAGACAGCAATACGGCCAATGTAATCCAGTATTCAAGAGCGATTCCAAGCTTCTATCCTATTTTTGAACGTAATCCTGATGGATCGTTTAAGTTAGATGGAAATGGAAATAAGGTGCCTGACTTCGGTGCTTACCGTCCTGCTTCAGCCATTCCAAGAAGTAATCTCCCGGCAACAGTAGGCCTGGATAAGTCTCAAATTATGAAGGACAATGTTTCTGCAAGAGCCTTTCTTGAAGCGACCATTATTCCGGAATTGAAACTTAAAACAAGTTATAGCGGGGATTATCTAAACAATAACACCCATAATTATACGAATTCTTTATTAGGAGCCGGCGTGCCATCCCAAGGGGATGTTTCCAAAAGCAACAGCAGAACTTATTCCTGGACCTGGAATAACATCCTGACCTATGATAAAACCTTCAAAGAAGACCATCACCTGAACTTATTGGCGGGTCAGGAGCTTTATAAGTACAATTACAGGGTCATTTCCGGATCAAAACAACGTTTTGTTCTTCCCGGTTTTTATGAACCTGATGCTGCTGCACAAATCACTGGTTTCAGTGGAAACTCCATCGATTATACGCTGTTAAGTTTCCTTGGAAGAGCAGAATATGATTATAAAAAACGTTATTTCCTTTCTGCTTCCCTAAGGTCAGATGGTACCTCAAGGTTCTCTCCTGCCCAACGATGGGGAACATTCTGGTCGCTGGGAGCTTCCTGGAAAATTTCAGAAGAGGCTTTCCTGAAAGAGACGCCCTGGTTAAGCACACTAACGCTAAGAAGCAGTTATGGGGCACAGGGAAATGACAATATCGGAACCTATTATGCCTACAAAGGTCTTTATTCCATCAAGAGTAACCTTGGCGAAAATGGATTGGTGACTTCCAGACTGGAAACTCCGGACCTGAAATGGGAATCCAACCTGAATCTGAACATAGGTCTTGATTTTGGTTTGTTCAACGATCGCATCAGCGGTACAATAGAATATTTTGACAGGAGGTCCAGAGATTTACTGTTCAGTCGGCCTAAAGCGCCTTCATTAGGATTTAGTTCTATCGATGATAATATTGGTGCCTTAAAAAATACAGGTATTGAAGTTCAGCTAAATGCAATTCCGGTACGTACTACAGACTTCAGGTGGACAGTTAGTCTGAATGCTACTCATTATAAAAACACAATCACAGCCCTCCCGCAAAAGGAGATTAAAACTTCCACCAAAATCATGCGTGTAGGTGGTACTACTTCTGATTTCTTCCTGAGAGAATGGGCTGGTGTGAATCCTGAAAATGGAGACCCTCAGTGGTTTAAGGATGATAAAAATGGAAATAGAATATTGACAAATGTTTATTCTGATGCGACCCAATATCTTCAAAAAACCTCTTTACCGGTTCTTACAGGTGGTATTTCAAACACTTTCAACTATAAGGAATTTGAAATCTCGGCCCTGCTGTCCTATAGCATTGGCGGTAAGATCCTTGATGGTGATTATATGGGATTAATGCATGCAGGAAGATCTATCGGCCGTCCATGGTCGAAAGAAATTCTTACACACTGGACTCCTGAAAACCGCAATACAGATGTACCGCGATTGATTACCGACGATGCAGGATGGGCACAGGCTTCCACAAGATTTTTATACAGCGCAACTTATGCACGTCTTAAAAACCTGACTGTAGGTTATAGTTTACCTAAATCTTTAGCTAGTAAATGGGGATTATACAACTTAAAGCTAACGCTAACGGGAGAAAACCTGCTTACTTTTTATGGACATCAAGGAATGGATCCGGAGCAAACGATCGAAGGAACAACCTATTTCAGGTACCCTTCTATGAAAACCTTCTCCGCAGGACTTAACCTTACTTTCTAATTTAATCTTACGACAATGAACTTAAAGAAATTCACCTATATAATTGTTGCAGCTTTTCTGACACCTTTCCTGGGTTGCAAGAAAGACCTGAATACAAGTCCGACAAATTCGGTAGAATCCTCCGTGATTTATGCCAATACAGCAAATATTGAGACGGTTTTGAATGGCACATGGGCCTACATGCATGAGACTTTTTTCACTTATGCCAATCCTGGTTATTCCACGATCCTGAGAATGAGTGACGCCATGGGCGATGATGTCGCCATTATTCAAAACAAATATGGATACGCAGATTCCTATAATTTTACTCATGCGTCGAACACGAGCCGTCTGAGCGCCATTTGGACCATTCTTTACAAGGTAATTGACAATTGCAATAACATCATCACTAAAATTGATGCCGCGTCCGGATCTGATGCTGATAAAGCGAGAATCAAAGCACAAGCCCTCGCTTTAAGGGCAAATAGTTATTTGAATCTGGTTACCTATTATCAGTTCAATTATCAGGTCAATCCCTTAGCAAAAGGAGTTCCGCTTTACACAGAACCAACAACACCTGAGACGGAACCCAGGGCAAAATCCAGTCTGGAAGATATTTATAAGCTGATCGTCTCGGATTTAACTCAGGCTGCTCAATCGTTACCCGTCTATAAACGCCCGAATACTACAAAATACAAAATCAATATTGATGTAGTACATGGTTTGCTTGCCAGAACTTACCTGAATATGGGCAAATGGGACCTTGCTGCACAAGAGGCGCTGGAAGCTAAGAAAAACTATAGTTACATGACTGCAGGCGAGTACGCCAATGGATTTAATGACCTTAAAAACAGTGAATGGATTTGGGGTCAGGGACAGCAGGCGGATCAAAGTAATGCCAGTTATAGTTTTCACTACCTTGATGTGACGACCGATATTGCTTATTATTACAGCTTTATGGCGGATCCAAACTTCCTAAAACTTTTCGATGCCACCGATATCAGGGCTAAATTGTTCTTATGGGATGGCTTACCGGGAAGAGAAGGTTACCTGCGCTATCAGAAATTCAAATTCCGCCCAGATGAAACGGGCGATATTGTAATGATGAGGTCAGCGGAAATGACGCTTATCGCAGCAGAAAGTTATGCCAGAAATGGTAATCTTTCCAGCGCGGTAACAACGCTGAATGAGTTACTTAGCGCCAGACAAGCGAGTCTATTTGTATTGGGATCAAAATCTAAAGAGGAAGTGATCGCCGCGATTCTAATAGAAAGAAGAAAGGAATTATGGGGCGAGGGTTTCTCTTTGTCAGATATCCTGAGAACACAGTCTGCAGTAGTCAGACTTCCTGCGCTGGGTGCAGACGGACAACCACTAAAAGTGACGGTGATTACCCCTGATGGGAAAACCAAAGAGGTATTTGCAAAACAACATACCACGCTTAAGTTTTCTGATAAAGATAAACCAAACTTTGTACCGAATAGCCCATATTATCTACTTCCTCTGCCACAGGCTGAATTAGATAATAATCCTAATATCAATAATTAGGGAAGGGTTGTTTTTTAATCTTGCTCTTGTTTAAAAAAGATCCCTGACTCTTCAAAGGCTGGAATCTTTGCCCTGAAGGGGGCAAATTTCCTAGGCCTTTTCTGAGCAGGGATCTTTTTTATTCTAAATCATTACAAAAAATATTACTGAATGATTCGAGGCAATATTTAGCCAGTATTATGTCTCAATGGATCAATTTAGATAATTCTGACATAACTAAACAGCTTCAAATTAAACTGTACCAGGTCAATTCTGGCAATATGAGTTTAGTTTAAATGTTTTCAGAACAAAACAAATTGTACCAGGTCAGCTCAAACTATAGTGGCTAAATAACTTACAAGATCAATCCTGGCGATATGAGTCCATATTGCCGAATGATTCCAGGCAATATTTAGTCAGTATTATATCTCAATGGATTAATTTAGATAATTCTTGCATATCTAAATAGCTTCAAATTAAACTGTACAAGATCAATCCAGACGATAGAAGTTCAGCTAATGGTTTCAAGCAAAAACAAGCTGTGTTAGGTTAATCCAGACGATAGAAGTTCAGCTTAAGTAACCTCAAATCAAACTGTACCAGGTCAACTCAACTATAGTGGGTGGCTGATTAACTTCAAACTAACAGAACAATCCAAACGATAGAAGTTCAACTTGTGTGTTAGGTCAATTCACATAACACTGTTCGGTTAAATGACTATAAACCGAGCAAAGTATACCAGCAGATCAACCTCGATAAGCTGAGTTCAGCTAAATGGATTAAAATCAAAACAACCTGTTTCAGATCAACGTAAACAATGATGTTTTTCAGAAATTTAAACGACTTCAGCCTGTAGACAGGAAAGACTAAGCAAATTTGATCTTGACGCTTGTTCAAATCCCCCAGAAAGAAAAAGTTAAACACCTACGCTATGAGAACGATGAGGGGTCTTCCAGGAAAAAGATGCGTTCTAAGAAAAGGCATAGGAAGATTTGCCCCCTTCAGGGCAAACATTCCAGCCTTTGAATAGTAATGCTTCTTTTTCAGTTCAATTTTTCTAAACAAAGAAAAAACCTAAACCGCGTCAGACAAAGAAGTAAACGTGAAGTCCCTGATTTTCAACGGAGGCAATAGATAGTTTGTATTTGACTCTGCGCTAACCGTCCTCTCCGACCGTCCCATTTCGTCAAGATTATTTAACATAATGATTGGACTTTCATTGAATCTGAAATTCTTAATTGGGAATTTAATCTCTCCATTTTCTATATAAAATGTACCGTCCCTTGTCAGGCCTGTGAGCAATAAGGTCTGAGGATCAACAGAGCGAATATACCATAACCTCGTCACCAGAATTCCTTTTTCCGTGCCTTTGATCAGCTCTTCAAGTGTTTTGGTGCCACCAACCATGATTGCTCCATCCGGAGAAGGAAGTGATTTTATTCCCGTCTTCTGTGCCCAGTATCTGGAGGTATACAAGTTTTTTACCACTCCTTTTTCTATCCAGTTGACTTTTTGCTGAGGCCTTCCATCACCATTCCAGTTAGCGGTAGGTAGTTCCGGATTCCATGGATCGGAGTAAATATTGACCCTTTCATCCAGCAATTGTTCTCCCACTTTAGTCTTTCCTCCTGGTTTGCTCATCGAGCTCCGGCCTTCATCTGCCTGTCTGGCATCAAGATCAAAGAATAAGTTTTCGAGCATTACGGCAACGGCTGTTGGTTCAAGGATAACGGTATATTTTCCTGGCTCAATGGCTTTTGCTGTTACGGATGCAAGGGCTTTCTTTGCGGCGATGGCAGTATCGGCTTTTGTATCGAGTTTGGTATAATCGTTATATCCCTTAGTTGCGTATCCGGAACCTTTTCCATCTTCTGTTCTGATGGTAATGTTAAAGGCCACATCGGTAGATTTGTTATAAGCAAATAAGCCATTGCTATTCATCATGGCAGAGAATCCGGCACTGTTGGAAAGGAATCCTGCCGCATTCAGTTTGTTTTCTTTAGCCTGATTCAGGCTGGCCTGCACCGCATCCGCTCTTTCTTTGGGGCCCATGGCGGCAGTAGCCTCAGAAAATGTAGGCGATTCCGGTCCGTATTCCTGTGGACCGAGGAAAGGCATGAATTCTGGGTTTTCGGGCGCCAGTTGGGCGAGTTCTTCCGCTCTTCTCACTACTTTTTCGAGGGAAGCATCGTCAAACTCGTTGATCGTGGCTACACCGGATTTCTTTCCAAAGGCGGAATTCACTACCAGGCTGTTTGTACTGATTCCACCGCTGGTAGACACTGAACTTCTGGCATACCTGATGTTACCACCATCAGATCCGCTGAGGTTTACTTCACATTGTTCTGCTTTTGAGTAGCTAAGGACTTTCGTTAAAAGTGCTTTTGCTTGTTCTTTAGTTAGTATTGCCATGATTCCTATCCGATTTTTCTAGCTGTATTGATCACATTAACTCCATTGAAGCGCGCGGTAGCAGATCCATGAGAGACTGCACTCGACTGGCTTGGTTGTCCCTTGCCATCAAAGAATGACCCGCCTAAACGGTAATCACTTTTATCGCAAACTGCCACACAGGAATTCCAGAACTCCTGGGTATTGGCCTGATAGGCGACATCTTTAAGCATTCCGACAATCTTACCGGCTTTAATCTCGTAATAAAGCTGTCCGCCGAACTGGAAATTGTAGCGTTGCTGATCAATGGAGAAACTACCATCTCCTACGATATAAATTCCTTTTTCTACGTTCTTTATCTGATCTGCAATGCTCAATGGCTTTTTGCCTGGCTGCAGGGAGATGTTTGCCATACGCTGGAACTGAACACTGCTCCAGTTGTCTGCGTAACAGCATCCCTGAGAATGGTCCAGGCCAACAATGTGTGCCTGATCGCGGATCGCCTGATAATTCACCAGTACTCCGTCTTTGATCACATCCCATTGACCACATTTTACACCTTCATCATCATAACCTACGGCACCCAGGGAACCTACTTCTGTTTTGTCCGCCGTAATGTTTACTTCTTTACTTCCATACTGGAATTTTTTAGACTCCCATTTGTCCAGTGTAAGGAAACTGGTGCCTGCAAAATTGGCTTCATAACCCAATACGCGATCCAGCTCTGTAGGGTGTCCGCAGGATTCATGAATCGTTAGCCAAAGGTGCGAAGGATCCAGTACGAGGTCATACTTCCCTGGTTCAACAGATTTGGCTTTTAATTTTTCAGCCACCTGAGCCGCGGCTTGTTTGGCATCTTCAAGCATGTCATATCTTCCTTTGTAAAGCGTGCCTGAAGCTGTTTTTATTTTATCTTCTGGTCTGGCATCCAGGTATTCATAGCCTTTACCTGTGGGTGAACTTAAGGAGTTTCTGGTTTCAAACTTCCCTGTTTCTTTATTGATTTTGGTGATGAAGAAGGTTGGCCAGATGCGGTGAATATCCTGGTCGATATAAGAGCCATCTGTAGAGGCGAAATATTTTTGTTCGTTGACGGTAAAGATGACCGAGTTGATGTAATCTGCTCCACCTTTCATGGCTGCATCATTCACCGACAGCAGCAGGTCTACTTTCTCTTTAATGGGTACTTCGAATGCATTTTTCTCTATTGGCGCTTTCCAGCTGACCTCCCCATAACCTTTTTGCGGTGCTAGTTTTACGGGTTCAGACTGCAGTCTGCCGTTTTCTTTGGCAATAGATACCGCCAGTTCTGCCGCTTTCGCGATGCTGTCCTTATCCATTTTATCTGTGGCAGCAAAGCCCCAGCATCCGTTGGCAATGACGCGGATACCAACTCCATAAGATTCGGTATTCACAATATTCTGCACTTTGTCTTCTCTGGTCACCACAAACTGGTTCAGGTAGCGCCCTACCCGGACATCCGTATACGTTGCTCCTTTTGAACGTGCGGCATTCATCGCCACATCGCTCAGGATCTTTTTGGCGGCAGGGTCAATGTATTCGAGGGCCCTTTCCGGGGAGATTTCGTTCCCCCAAACAGGAATGGCAGGGAGCATTGCTGCGGCTGCCCCAACACCTGTTAAATAAATAAAATTTCTTCGTTTCAAGTTAAGGTGGGTTTAAGGTTAATTAATAATAACAATAAGACGCTAACTACCTGAAAAAGTTACAAGTTAAGCACCATAACTCTCCTCTGTTTTTAGCCTAGTTTTCTTCCTGTATTGATCACGTTTACGCCATTAAATCTGGTGGTCGGACTTCCGTGGGAAACGGCACTCACCTGACCAGGCTGTCCTTTTCCGTCTGCAAATGTCCCACCTAAGCGATAATCGTTTTTATCGCAAAGCTGAGTACAAGAATTCCAAAATTCCTGGGTATTGGCCTGGTAGGATGCATCTTTGAGCATGCCGACTATTTTACCCTCTTTAATCTCATACGCCAGCTGCGCGCTGAATTGAAAGTTATAGCGCTGCTGATCAATAGAGTAAGAGTTGCGGCCGAACATATAGATTCCCTTTTCGACATTTTTCACCAGATCAGCCGCACTTAAAGTACTTTTTCCAGGCGCAAGGGAAACATTTGGCATTCTTTGAAACTGAATGCTTTCCCAGCTATCTGCATAACAGCAAGCCTGAGAAGCCTTAAGTCCAAGAATATGTGCCTGATCTCTGATTGTTTGATAATTCACCAGAATTCCATCCTTGATGATGTCCCAGTTGCCACATTTCACCCCTTCATCATCATATCCCACTGCGCCCAATGATCCGGATTCCGTTTTATCCGCGATGACATTCACCACTTTACTTCCGAAATTGAACTTCTTACTTTCCCATTTATCCAGCGTCAGGAAGCTTGTTCCCGCATAATTTGCTTCATATCCCAGTACCCTATCCAGTTCTGTGGGGTGACCTACAGATTCATGAATCGTCAGAAATAAATGTGTAGGATCCAGTACTAAATCATACTTACCTGGCAACACCGGCTTCGCTTTCAGTTTTTCTGCCACATGCACCGTTGCCTCTTTAATGTCTTCCAGCAAATCATAGCGTTTCTTATACATCGTCACCGGACCACCTTTGATCTTCTCCGATTCTTTAGGTGTGAGGTATTCGAATCCCATACCCATCGGCGCACTCAAGGCATTTCTGGTTTCAAATTTCCCTCCGGCAGGATCAATCCTGGTCACCGTAAATGTTGGCCAGATCCGATGAATATCCTGATCAATATACGAACCATCCGTCGACGCGAAATACTTCTGTTCATTCACCATAAAAAGGTTCGAATTCACATACTTAGCTCCTCCCTTAATGGCTTCGTTATTTGCAGTCAGCAACATATTCACCTTATCCGTAATCGGAACCGAAAAAGCATTGATTTCCAGTGGCGTTTTCCAGCTCACCTCACCAAAACCTTTCTGTGGAGCAAGTTGTACCGGCTCTACCAAAAGCTTTGCATTTCCCTTAGCAATCGCTACCGCCATTTCCGCTGCTTTAGCGATACTGTCATTGTCCAGATTATTGGTTGCCGCAAAACCCCAGCTTCCGTTGGCAATAACCCTCACTCCCATTCCATAAGACTCCGAATTGGCGATGTTCTGCACCTGACTTTCCCTGGTGGCAATCACCTGATTCAAATACCTGCCAATGCGAACATCTGCATAAGTTGCCCCTTTCGATCGCGCCGCATTGAGGGCCACATCAGCCATCCTCTTTTTCAGCTGAACCTCAACAGGCGTTAATGCTTCCTCCACACTAATTGATTTTCCAAAAAGTGGCAAATGGACCATAGAGGCACTAATGCCTACCCCGGTCATGTATAAAAAGTCTCTTCTTCTCAATTTCTATAAATTAAAAACTATTAGTCGTAATGATGATCTCCATAATGGATATAACATAGCACAATATAATGTCCTGCCGAGTATCTGTCTTTTGAAAACTATGAGGGGTCCCAGGAAAAAGATGCGTTCTAAGAAAAGGCATAGGAAGATTTGCCCCCTTCAGGGCAAACATTCCAGCCTTTGATTAGTAATGCTTCTTTTTCAATCCTGCTCTTGTAATCTTGCACTATCAATTTTGCTCTTGCAATACTACTCCTGCAGTCCTGCTCTTCTAGTCCTGCTCCTGCAATCCTGCTTCGTCTAAAACCTAAACCGCATCAGACAAAGAAGTAAAAGTAAAGTCTCTGATCTTCATTGGCGGAATCATGCCACTTCCAGTCCTGACCGGCTTACCCAATGCTTCTACATTGTTCAGCATAATCACCGGACTTTCATTGAACCTAAAATTCTTCACCGGGAACTTAATCTCTCCATTCTCGATATAAAAAGTACCATCTCTGGTCAGGCCTGTCAGTAATAAAGTCTGCGGATCTACAGATCGGATATACCAAAACCTGGTCACCAATATCCCTTTTTCCGTACTTTTTATCAGTTCTTCCAAAGTCTGCGTTCCACCTTCCATCACGATACTGCGGTTAAACGGAACCGGTGCTACTCCTTTTTGTCCTGCCCAATATCTGGAATAGGCCAGATTTTTCACCACTCCTTTTTCCACCCATTGGGTTCTTTTCACTTTCAATCCATCCTCGCTCCATGTTGCTGAGGGAACATCCGGATTCATTGGATCCGAGTAAATATTTACATTTTCGGAGAACAGCTGTTCGCCAAGGCGGGTTCCTCCACCTTTTTTACTCATAAAACTTCTTCCTTCATCGGCGCTGCGGGCATCAAAACTTCTGAACATATTTCCCAGCATATCGCTCGCTGCCAGAGGTTCCAATATCACCGTATATTTCCCTGGTTCGATTGCTTTTGCCGTGGCAGAACCCAAAGCTTTTGATGCGGCAATTTTGCTTAAGGCCAGCGTATCCATTTTATCCAGGTCATTGAATTGCTGTTCGATATACCCTGAGCCTGTTCCTGCCTGATTCCTTACCGTTACTGAGAAAGAGACATTTGTTCTCTTATTATAGGCAAATAAACCTTTGGAGTTCATGACTGCGTCAAACCGGGTGGAGTTCTCCAGAAATCCGGCCGCTTCGAGATTCGCTGCTTTAGAAACCTGTAAGCTTTTTCCTACCATTTCTGCTCTGGTATCCGGCGTCATTGCCGCTGTATTTTCATTATAGGTTGGGGATTCTTCAAAATCCTGAGCACCCAGCAGGGGCATAAACTCCGGATTTTCCGGGGCCAGCATGGCCAGTTCTTCTGCTCTTTTCACGACTTTCTGCAGGGAGGCATCATCAAACTCATTGATCGTTGCTGTTCCTGTTTTCTTGCCGAAGGTGGCACTTACTGCCAGGTCCATCACGCTGATTTGTCCGGCGGTAGATACTGCATTTCTCGCATAGCGGATATTTCCACCATCAGATCCATTTAAACTGATTTCACAGAACTCTGCTTTTGAAAAGCTAAGTACTTTTTTTAGTATTGCCTGGGCTTCTTCTTTATTTAAAATCGCCATAATTAAATCTTTCTTGCTGTATTAATAACATTAACTCCATTAAAACGGGTAGTTGCACTACCATGAGACACAGCGCTGCTTTGCGAAGGTTGTCCTTTACCATCATTGAACGAACCACCCAGACGGTAATCACTCTGATCACATATTGCCGAGCAGGAATTCCAGAACTCCTGAGTGTTCGACTGGTAGGCCACATCATTCAGCATGCCTGCAATTTTTCCATTTTTAATCTCATAGAATGTTTGTCCGCCGAACTGGAAATTATAGCGTTGCTGATCAATAGAGAAACTGCCATTTCCGATGATATAAATTCCTTTTTCAACGTTCTTAATCATGTCATCTACGCTTAGCTTTTCCTTTCCTGCTTCCAGTGAGATATTCGGCATGCGTTGAAACTGCACGTCATCCCAGCCCTGGGCATAGCAGCATCCCTGTGATTCCCCGAGTCCAATGATGTGTGCCTGATCGCGGATGGCCTGATAATTTACCAGAACTCCATCTTTAATGATGTCCCACTTTTTACATTTTACACCTTCATCATCATATCCTACTGCACCCAATGAACCGACCTGGGTTTTATCCGCGATGACATTTACCCTATCGCTACCGAATTTAAATTTCTTAGACTTCCATTTATCGAGGGTGAGGAAACTTGTTCCTGCATAATTCGCTTCATATCCCAATACCCTGTCCAGCTCTGTCGGATGACCTACAGACTCATGAATTGTGAGCCATAAATGCGAAGGATCGAGTACCAGGTCATATTTTCCTGGTTCTACGGATTTGGCTTTTACCTTTTCAGTTGCATTAAGTGCTGCAGATTTAACATCTTCCAACATGTCGTAACGACCTTTATATCGGGTCACTACCCCTTGCACTTTGTCCTGAGGACGGGCATTCATATATTCATAACCCATTCCCATTGGGGAGCTCAGTGCTGATCTGGTTTGGAATTTTCCGGATTCGCGGTCTATCCTTGTCACATTAAATGAGGGATAGATGCGATGAATGTCCTGATCTATATAAGAACCATCTGTAGAGGCAAAATATTTCTGTTCATTGACAGCGAAGATGACCGAGTTGACGAAGCTTGCTCCATTTTGCATCGCAATGTCGTTTACATTCAACAAGAGGTCCACTTTTTCCTTTACCGGAACCTCGAAGGCATTGATTTCTATAGGTGTTTTCCAGCTTACTTCCCCAAAACCTTTCTGTGGTGCCAGCTGAACAGGTTCACCCTGTATTTTAGCATTTGCCTTCGCCACTGCTACTGCTTGTTCAGCCGCTTTTGCGACATCCTCTTTCGTCACTTTATTTGTGGCGGCAAAACCCCAGCATCCATTGGCAAGTACTCTGACACCGATGCCATAGGATTCGGTATTGGCTACCCCTTGAACTCGTTTCTCACGGGTGGCGACAAATTGATTCAGGTAGCGTCCGATCCGGATATCAGCATAAGTAGCACCTTTAGATTTTGCCGCATTTAATGCCACATCGGCCAGTTCTTTTTTAATTTTTACATCTACTCCCTCCAGTGCTTGTAAGGGATCTATTGGATTTCCGAAAGCAGACAGGTCGGGAAGCATCAAGGCGCCCATCCCTATTCCGGATAAGTAGAGAAAGTCTTTTCTTTTCAAGTGGTTCGGTTGGTTAGGTTAATAATATTCCCAATTTACCTATTCTGAAAAGGAATGGCTAAGAACTTTTATAACATTTTAGTTTCATACCATAAAAAAGTTATCGCCATTAGGAAAGGGAGGAAAAACCACCACATGGAGACTTGCTTTGTGATCAAAACATTTGTTTCCAGTCGGCTGCTGGTGTTTTCTTGCTCCTTCACAAATGCCGATGTGGCTTTCAGTTTTGTCATATTTCGCTGCTGCTGCCAATCCTGCTCCCCATAGACATAGAAAAATTCATTTCTACCATTGAGGCTAACCTTGTTCCATCCTGGTTCGGTTGCCCAACTGCTGACCTGCCACTGGAATGGAAGTTCTATGTTTTGTAAAGGGCTTAACCGGAAGCCATTCCTGCTGATTAGCGGTACTTTTTGCTGTGCATCAAGATCTACGGTGATATTGATCCTTTGTCCGATTGTTGGAACAGCCGGATCGATAGTCCATCGTTCTGCGGATGCTGCCTTTCTTGCAGTGGCAGTAAGCAAGGTCGACCAAAAGTCTGAATAATCTCTCGCCTGACCATTTAGCAGCCAATGATAAGTTGCAGGGACGACTGTTGCTGTTACCTTGCCCATTCCGCTGATGCGACTGCCCGCCAGTACTTTGCCTGTTTTTTCTGTCAACAGTGGCTGAGCATCATCAGCCGTCCTCAGGAAAACAGCCTGTTCAGCAGGTAAAGGGCCGAAAAGACGATTCTGTTCCGGAAGTTGGATCGTTAATGTTTTATTTTTAAGCTCGGGGGATTCATATCGCTCAAAACCTTTACTGATGCCTGTTGTGGCTTTTAAACCTGTTATTCTGACCATTAGGCCAAGACCAGCATCTACCGCTTTACGGATGGCTGCCAGCTCTGCACCACTAAGTGCTCCCAGTTCTTCCTCGTCTATCAGCAGGAGGTCTATCTTATTTAACAAGCTCGAGTTAATCCGGCTGACATTGGTGTTTTCCGTATTGAGAAAATCAGTACTGTATTTATCCTTACTGATTCTGCTCCTGAAGATCAGCGGATATTGCTTTTCAAAAAGCCAGTTTTTAAGAAACTTATATTCAAAATCGGGATGAGCAGCAAGGAGCAGTATTTTAAGGGGCATTGCTGGTTGTACTTCTATCGGCACAGGTTCTTTTGCCAGGGTATCTTTCCCCTGCAAAGCGATCAAATGATACACCGCCCGCCCGGTTTGCCTTGGTCTTCCTTTTAAAGAGAACGTATTTTCTCCTTTTGTTTTCATGATCAGGGAATCAAGATTTTCACCTAAACCCTGAAGCAGGAGTTTCACCGGAAGCGCTCCTTCCTGGTTGTAAAGCCCTTGTATAGCCAAAGTTTCCGAGCTTTTCAGTCTGGAATTCCAGTTTGCAGAAATCAGGCCTTTCGGAATTTCCGAAGGATGAAAACTAAGCTGATGGTCTTTTAATGCAGGAAGTTCATCGGCATTTAAGCCATAACCATAAATGTTTAAATGGTTGATTTCCGGTTTCGATTTCAGAAAATATGGAAGGTCGGCAATAAGACTGAGCTTTGGCAGCTTTAAGGATTGATGAAGCCTGGCATCAGTCGTCAGCAGGCGCCCCTTTAGCTTGTCAAGGGTATCTTTTGAAACCCCGGTGCTGAGTAAGTTTAGCTCATGCGGCCGCTCCGGTTTTTCTACCTGATAGGAGATCGGAAATATAAATAAGGCAAAACAAAGCGCCGCGACACTGCTGGACAATAACCTCCAAATCCTTCTGGCTTTGTTTGCCCTTTGCCATTCCTTCAGCAGTAAAAATCCAGCCAGGATCAGGCATAAGCCTATCGCGATATATTTAAATTCCATTGGCTCCCCCTCCTTTTTTAAGCGCATTAAAGTATTTCCGGTAAAGGTTTGATGCCGGAGGAGCTGAAGGCAGTTGTGGGACAGTTTGTTCTTGTCCGATCAGCTTTCCAATTGCGCCCTGTACCTTTTCGACTTCTTTTTCTGAGCTCTTGCTTCCGGTCATCAGTTTTCTCCAGCCCTTCAATGCAGGTAGGAAGACTGCCGGATTATCTGAAGCGGCAACGACCATATATTTTTCGGTTTCTCTAAGTAAGCTGAGTTCTTCAGTCTTAAACACAGCGCCCGTCTTCCTGCTTTCTAATGCGCTGAGTGCCCGCTTTAGCAATTCCTTTTTTCTATCCAATGGTTCAAAAGTGTTTTTCTGTAAAGGCTGACCTATCTTATCCAGCTCCCCGGAAAGGCGCTTTTCTTCTTTTAACTGTGCCACTTTAACCGTAGTCTTGGCCACATAGGCTCTGGACTTTTGCTGCAGATCTTTCAGTAAGCGGAGTGCTTTATACTCAAAAGGCAGGGCATCTCTTGTTTTATAAGTTCTCAGGTGTAATTCGGAGCTCCACATTTCCGTAAGTACGGCCTTTAATTGTGCTTTTAATTCAGGCTCAAAAAAAGTAGCATCTTCAGCGATGTCATGTTTATGAGAATAACTGTCCATAATGGCCTTTACATCCCCGAATTTTTCTGTCGCTTTCGTTTCTTTTTCTTCATGATGTTCTTCTCCCTCCTGCTGATGCCCTTCCCCTTCTTTATGCGCATGTCCTTCTTCGTGATCATGGTCATGATCTGCCCCAATTTCTGTTTCCGTTTCTTCTCCGAGGAACTTCCCGTAACGCAGGCGCAAAAGCCGCTGGTCTATTCCCAATGCATTGCTCCTGTTTTTGAAACTTTCTTCTGTAATTCCTGGTCTTTCATTCAGGAGTTTCTCCGTATCCATAATGATCTGGCGCTGACTTCTGAAATATTCCGGCACCAGGTTAATTCCATTGGTCATCCCTGCCATACTCATGAGCTCGGCGGTATCCACAATAGAAACAAAGTATACATCTGACCTGCTCGTCTGGCCGTGATTGTCCAGGGCCTTTACAAAAAAATAGAGTTCATCACCTGGTTTCATCCCCAGGGATTTCAAGTCTATGGTCTTGCTGAGGGACATCGATTTGTTATTGTTAAAGCTGGTATTAAAAAGGAGCTTTTTTTCGGTAAAGCTAACCCCTTCTCCTTTTCCGCTTGCCATTGTGGCGGAGATAGCGGCATCTTTGATCCCATAGTCATCATTTAAATGAAGCGTCAGGCTGAGGCGTTGAGCTTGTCCAAAGTCGATCGTTGTATGTGGTTTAGGTTGCGTAATTCTGATCGAAACCGGCAGGTCTGGAATGAGCTCCAGCTGATAAAGATCAGATTTCTTTCCGTCCAGTTCCACCTGATAAAAACCGGGTTGATGAATCGTTTTTAAAAAGCTCCATGCGATTCCCAGTCCATCTGCTGAACGCAGGCTGGCCACTTCCCGGTCATTAAAAATAAGCTTCAGCTTTTTGACTGGCTCATTTGTCCGGATCTCCCATTTGAGCAGAGAACCTGTTGCCGCTTTAACTGCAAACTGCTGCTGTTTCCGTTCCGGTAAACCGGTATAAGCCGGTGCGCTGATTTTTAGGGAAAAAGAAGCGATTTGAGCGGGGATACGTTCTTTTATGACACTAGGCTTGTCTTTGTAGGAATAAGCTTCAGGAATGTAGTCTACAAGCTTTAAATGAGAAATGGTAAAGCTAAACCCAAAGCCAATGATCATCAATAATATCGACAGTGCTAATTTTTTTAGTGGTGCCGTAGGTGTTTGTATTTGGGCAAGCAGGGTTTTGATCTTTTTTTGCTGTAAACGTTCCAGCAAGGATAATTCATCTGAAGGCCTTAACAAAATTCCTGTACTCTCTTCCAATTCTGGAAATTGTCTGTCCAGATACCTGGAGATGCCAGGCGCATCTATCTTCCAAAAAGGATGGATCAGGTTAAAGATTACAAATGCAATCCCGAAAAGGGATGCGAAAATAACTGTTTCCCAATCTGCTAAAGGAAACATATTGACCAGCACTGCGCAGAGCAGCAGGGAAAACCCAAGGCTAAGGGCAACCAGCTGCAACAGCCTGAATATCCTCCATTGCCTTTTCCAGCTATAGATCCTTTTTCCTGCTTCCTGCTCAACCATGAACTAACTTATTTTTGTGGTTAAAAGAAAGTATTCTTTCCAGTAGGAAAATCGCCAGTGCCAATATCCAGAAGAAACGGTTCAATGGTGCTGTTTCACCCTCTTTTCCTAATGTTGCAGCAGGAATTGAAGTCTGCTTCTGAGCCAGCAGTCCGGTACTCTTTCGCTGATCCTCCGGATGTGTTTCAAAACCAAAGCGCTGACTGGCTTCTTCCTTTCCAAGAACAATGGGCATGAGGGCTTTTACAAACTGCTCGCTCCAAATCAATGTTGTCCATTGTGGCTTCAGTCTGCTGTAAAAATGATAATGCTGAAGAGATTTTTCTTTTTCTAATGAAAGTACCGGCCTGCCGAAACCATCATTCCAAATGCTTTCTCCCAGGTCAGTGCGGGCAACGATCCTTTTATTCAATTCAACGATCGCATCATTGCCTGTTTTTCCGGGCTGCAGATCGATCAGGGAACGAATTGTAACTGTTTTTCCGCTTTCATAGCTGAACAGCCGTCCAGCCTGGTTTATATTTTTAAGGAAGCGGACCGACACAGGTTGGTCGGAAAGCCAAAAGCCAAGGTCGTATTTTAAGTCGCTGTTATACTGTTCATTCCAGGTTCTTACCTCTATTCTTCGTTTCGTAAAATCAGCGATAGCAGTTAATGCCGCCATCACATAGTTTCCATCTTCAGTATCTGTCCCTTTAAAGAGCAAAACCGAAATCAATGGCGGTGCTTTGCTGGTGTCCAGACTGCGATAACTGGTCAGAGATGGACTGGAACTTGCTTCATAAGTTTTAAGGGCCGAAACAGCAATCCAATTGCGAACCGTATCTGCTTTTTCAATCCCTTTCCATTGCAAATTGAAACCAACTTCCGGAAATGCTCCGGTTAGCTTATTCAATTGCTGATCAGCGTAGAGTGTGACTGGAAATCCAGCTGGCAAGCGTTCATTTAATTGCCTCAATAAAGAAAAATAACCGACTGTTTCAGTGTTATTTAAACTGTCTTTTATTAAGGTGTCATTCAGGTTTATTTTTGAAAATCCAATCTCAAACCTGCGCAATTCATAGCCTGCTTTAAGAAGGGAGTCTATGCTTTTTTTCTGTGTCCGGTATACCAAAGGAAAGGTATTCTTCTCCATCAGCAGCCAACCCTTCTGATCTCCTTTTTCTGCATTTTTCCACCTATAGGGTTCCGCCAGCAAAAAGGCAAGTAAAATGATCAATAGCAACCTCAACAGCAGCAGCAACCAATCTGCAATGCGGTAACTCCTGGAGCTTAGCGGAGCCGCTTCTCCCAATAGGCTAATGCTGCCAATTTTAAGCGTTTTCCCCTGTTTCACATTCCATAAATGAATGATCAGGGGAATTACCAATCCTGCAAGTGCAAATAAACCGATGGGATAAAGTAATGACACAGCTAGACCTTTAATTTGTTTCTTTGATTTAAAAAATCCCTCAAAGCCTGATCAAGAGGCTCATCGGTTCTGATCATCCGGTAAGCGATCCTCCTGTCGAGTAATTTCATCCGGGTACTTTCCAGGTATTGTTCCAGCTTTTGCCGATACGTTTTTCTTGTTTTCTCCTGATCTATCTGAATGGTCTTTTTGCTCTCCAGGTCTTCAAAAGAAGTATAACCTTTAAAATCAAGGTCGATCTCATTCCCGGACATCAAATGAAAAACAACCACTTCATGCCGGAGGGTGTTCAGGGTATCCAGCAGGGTGAAAATCTCATTATTGGTTTCATAAAGGTCTGTGATAAAGATCAGCAGCTCCCGCTTTTGTACGCCCGAGTATAGCTCTTTATAATGGATCGGCCTGGTAAAAATCCCTTCCGGTTTAATCTGTTCCAGCTGATAGAATAGTCTTGCCAGGTGCTGAAAATCCTGTTTCGCGAGCATAGAGAATATTCCGCCGGATTGGAACACATATAAACCGATTGCGTCACCCTGTAAATTCCCGAGATAAGCCAGAGAAGCCGCCAGGTAACGGGCATAATCCATTTTGGTGAAATCTCCATCCTGATGGTTCATCGAGGCACTTGCGTCAATCAACAGGCGGATAGAGATATTGGTTTCTATTTCCGATTCCCTGATGTAATAACGGTCTGAACGGGCAAACATTTTCCAGTCCAGCGAGCGCAGATCATCTCCGGGTTGGTAGCTTCTATATTGACTAAATTCCAGTCCGGGCCCCTTCAATGTACTTTTGTTGATACCGCTCATAAAACCATCAATTGTCGTTTTTGCCGACAAGGAAAGGGCTTTGATTGCCATCATTACTTTAGGGTCCAGCAGCCTGCTCATTAAATGTTAACTTTAGTCCTGGAAATGGTTTTGATTAATTCTGCAGCCACCATATCGGCGGTTACGTTTTCTGCATCTGCCTTAAAATTCATGAGTACGCGATGTCTCAAAACCGGGTAAGCCATTGTTTGAAGATCCTCCATCACCACGGCATAACGGCCATGAATCAACGCCCTTGCTTTTGCGGTAAGAATCAAGGCCTGCCCTGCTCTTGGTCCTGCTCCCCACCTTACCCATTCTTTTACATAGGCAACAGGAGAACTTTCCGGCCTTGTGGCCCGGATCAGATCTGCAACATAGGTAATCAGAACCTCACTGATGCTCACTTCTCTGGTGAGCGCCTGAAGTTGTTTGATTTCCTCTGCACCAATCACCGCTTCGACTTTATTTTTCATCGTTCCGGTGGTGCTGCTCAGGATTCGGGTTTCCTCCGCTGCCGTCGGATAGCCTATTTTAATGTACAGTAAAAAACGGTCCAACTGTGCTTCAGGAAGCGGATAGGTACCTGCCTGTTCGATTGGATTTTGTGTAGCGAGTATAAAAAACGGGCGGTCTAATGGATAGGTTTGTCCGCCATAGGTGACTTCAAATTCCTGCATCGCTTCTAACAGTGCAGATTGGGTTTTAGGGGGCGTCCGGTTGATCTCATCTGCAAGGATGATATTGGCAAAGATGGGGCCTTTGTTGAACTTAAAAAACCGCTTCCCTGTCAGATGTTCTTCCTCAAGGATTTCGGTACCTATAATGTCTGTAGGCATGAGGTCGGGCGTAAACTGAATTCTTCTGAATGATAGGTCCAGGGCCTGCGACATGGTCCTTACCATCAGTGTTTTTGCCAGTCCGGGAACTCCTTCCAACAGACAGTGCCCACCAGCAAGTAAGGCAACCAACATTTCTTCAATGATGATGTCCTGTCCGACGATAACTTTCTGAATCTCTTCCTTTAATTGCGAAATCTTATGTATTAGTAGTTTAAGGTTGCTTTCTGAAATTTCCAAAACAATATTTTTTAGAGGGTAAGCTATTGTAATTCAATATAGGGCATCTATGCTTATATTTCATCGCCTCCTAAACAGAATATCAAAAAAATTACAGATATCGATCGTAAAAAACTAGATTGTAATCAAAATTGACGCTATTTTAGAACGATGCAACAACCGAGATTTACTTTTGCCAGAATAAAATACAGGTCCGGAGATTGGGATACCGATCAGCGCATGCCCTCCAATTTGCTAAACTCTTTGTTAGAGTATACCACCATTCCTTTAGATCAGGAAGAGAAGATTGTGGAATTGAGTAGTAATGACCTGTTTAAGTATCCTTTCTGTTATTTAAGTGGCCATAAGCTGGTACAGTTTAGTCAGCAGGAAGCGGCTAATTTCAAAAAGTATGTCAATAATGGCGGTTTTGTATTTGTGGACGATTGTAACCATGATATTGATGGTTTATTTGCCCGGTCTTTTGAAACACAAATGAGCAATTTATTTGGTGCGCAGGCACTTAAAAAGATTCCCAATGACCATAAGATCTACAATTCCTTTTTCAAATTTGAAAAGGGCCCTCCTACTACCTCTTTCGAGCTCAATGGTTGGGGCGACGACCTGGTTCATGATTACCTGAAAGCCATTACTGTTCAAGGCCGGATCGGTGTATTGTACAGCAATAAGGATTACGGTTGTGAATGGGATTATGATTTCAGGAACAAACGTTTCCTGGCAGAAGACAATACCAAATTTGGTGTAAACATCATTTTATATGCGATGGGCATTCACAGCTAAGCCATCAGCCAAATCCCGAAATACCATGCCCAGCCAATCAATAACAATTGCATTGGAATCCTAAACCAGAGATAGCTTGTTCCGGAGCCATTGAAATCACCTTTCTGAAGATCAATATGATGGATGGTCGCATAAATATTGGCAGGTAAAATCAATATAAAAAAAGCAATGAGAAATAGGGCTACAGCAGTTCTGGTCTGATCAAATAACAATCCGAGTCCGGCAATAACCTCCATCACCCCTGTTCCAATAACGATCGCTTTTTTAAAAGGGATGAACTTCGGAATCATCATTTCCATGCCTTTAGTAAAGGCAAAATGGCCGCTGGCGGCAAAGCACATCATGATGCAAAGGGAGATGTTTCCGGACATCAGGAGATTCCAGGAGCCGGTTACCGATTTATAACCCAGCAAGCTCAGTAAAAAACTAATAAATAATACGAGTAATACTTTCATAATGTTTGATTTACATCACAAAATTCGAACAAGTTTAAACGATAAAAAATGACCTATGTTAGTTTCCGGAATACAATTTCCGAATCCTGCTGAGGCTCTCCGGCTGAATGCCGAGATAAGTAGACAGGTGTTTAACCGAGGTATTTCTGATCAGTTCCGGGTTTCTGTCCATGAGTTGGCGGTACCGGTCTTCGGCAGTTGTGGAAAGCAGGTCCATTTCTCTTTCCAATCTCTTTTTATAATGAAACTCGGCAATTAAACGGCCGATTCGTTCTCCGGAATGGAACTCCTGATAGAAATCCTGAAGCAATTGGTAAGGGATCAATATCGCTTCTATGTCTTCAACCGCCTGAATGGCGATCATGGATGGCTGCCGGGTGATGAAGGAATAATAAGCGGTCACCATGTCACCTTCAAATTGGAAGTCGACGGTAAACTCCTTTCCATCTTTTAAGAAGTAATTGCGAGTGGCACCTTTGACCAGGAAAAAAATATAATGCTCTACTTGTCCTTCCTTGCACAGATAACTTCCTTTTGGAAAAGATTTTTGGAGGAGCAGTTTAGAAAACTGCTGCCATTCTTCCTCCCTCAACCTGGTAAAGGAGGAGATCAGTTCCCGCATTTGATTTAAACCGTTCATATTTTCTTCGTGCTGAAATCTGTTTATCACCCATTCAAATCTGAAAAACACCATTCCATAATGAAAGGGTTACTTTTTGGTTAAAATCAGAGACAATACAGTAAGTGGTTGATAATCTATTTGTTGGAAATAAAACATCAGCATCTGGCTTGCTTTTGGCAGGATGAACTAAAACTATAAAAAAACAAAGATATGAGTATCAGTCAATTTCAAAAGAAAAGAGACCTTATCAGAAAGATGAACCACATCAAACCTTATTACCTGCTGTTGATTTCCTTCGGTCTATTCAGCTTAATGGGGATCATTCTGAGGTGTATCTTCGGGTAAATTTCCGGTTCCTAAACTTATAGCACCAGTTGAGCGTACAGTTTTTCCAGTGTCTCCTGCGCATCGATGCAAAAACCAGGATGCGTTTTAGAGGTTTGTACTACCGTACTGCGTGTGGCAGTCAGCCAACGGAACCTGGAAGCCATATCCAATGCTCCGATTGTCCCCCCTGCTTTCCCTCCTTTACTGATCAGTTCAAATGAACGCAGGTGGTCCTGAAGTTCCTGACAGTCGAGTTTACCACAAAATGCATTGAGTTTGGTTTCATTTGTTTCAAATAAGACCTTCAAGAATTTTTGTTTGGCACAATAAAGTATGATTCCCACATTCAGAAATTCTTCCCGTTCTACCCTTGGTACGACGCGGATTACAGCGTACTCAAATAAGTGTTTCTCTTGCATTCTGCGCTTCTTTTACAAATATTTCTGATTTTGCGATTCGTAACTCTAAAAACCTGGAGTATACCTCACGATGTGCCTCAATGCTTTCAAACATATTGTCTCCTGAAAGCCAATCGTCAGGAATCAGAGAAACAATAGAACGAATGCGCTCATTGGTAAGAATTGCCCTGAACTCCGCATCTACCTGTTCCAGTTCTGTCGCCTTGCTCAATAATACATGGTCTTTAATCAAAGAAAAAGGCCGTACTGCCTGCTCCTCCCAATTGTCCATCGAATGGTGGAAATATAAGGCCGCACCATGATCGATCAGCCACAATTCCTTATGCCAGATCAGCATATTCGTATTGCGGGCGGTACGGTCCATATTGGTTAAAAAAGCATCCAGCCATACAATTTGAGAAGCCGTTCTTTCATCTACACTGTTTACCAGCGGATCAAAGGTAATTGCTCCGGAAAGGTAATGTAAAGCCAGGTTCAGGCCCACACTGGACCTTAGCAAGTCTTGAATTTCTTCATCAGGTTCTATCCTTCCAAAATCTTTTTCCAGATTTGCGAATACCAGCTCCGGGATACGTAATCCAAGCAAACGGGCCACTTCACCGCCAATTAATTCGGCAATAAGTGCGCGAAGTCCCTGACCTGCGCCACGGAACTTAAGTACATATAAAAATTCGTCATCGGCCTCTGCAATGGCAGGCATTGATCCTCCTTCACGTAAGGGGGTGACATATCTGATGACGTTGACAGTTCTAAGCTGGGGATGGTTATTCTTCACACCTGATTGTTTTAGGAATCTCTGCTCCGGTTTTTGCCAAATATACTACAATTCCCAATATCGGTTCAATAGCGCAGGTTTTTCGCCGGTAATTCCTAAACTTTAAGTTCGATATTTATAGAAGTACCTTCGTTGACCGCAGTATTCAGGTCCATCTTTCCATGGAGCAAGGCAACCCGGTTTCTAATATTGCTCAGTCCAATGCCTTTGGTGTTGTCGGCAGTGCCGGCATCAAAGCCCCTTCCATTGTCTTCTGCTGTGATCAGAAAAACGCTTTCATTCTGACTGCACTGTAACAGCAGCTGGGATGCCCCGGAATGGCGGACGGTATTGCTCAGGATCTCCTGAATGATGCGGTAGATATTGATCTTCACAGAAACGTCCATACTTTCCTGTATATCAAGTAACTGAAGTGTAATTTTGAGGCCGCTGTTGTTAAACGTTTCACACAAGTCTTTCAATGCTGTTTGTAGTCCGAATTTCAATAAGGTTTCAGGCATCAGATTTCTGGCGATGCTCCTCAGGTCGTTTACAGAACTGTCCAGCTGTGCTATGATCTTACCCAATTCGGTATCTTTTCCGGTGTCAGAAGTATTGGCAACTACATCTGAGAGGTTGATCTTTATCCCTGCCAACGTTCCTCCAAGCCCATCATGAAGGTCGCGCCCCACCCTTTGACGCTCGCGCTCTTCGCCTTCCAACATGGCATTGCTGATGGTGAGTTGTTGCTCCTGCTCCAGTTCTTTGAGCTGCTGCCGGTAATTGATTTCCTTTTGTTTGGTCAGCTTTTTATTATTCCTGAAATACAAGAGTCCAAAAAATGTGGTGACCAATAGAAATATAGCAATTGAACCCAGTAACCAGGCGATGAGCCGATTGTTTTTAACGGACAATTCAGCCTTTTCATTCGTGGCCTTAAGGGAGCCTATTTCCCTCATATCTTCTGCTTTCTTGTATTGGATTTCCAGTTCATGGACATCTTTTTTAATCTTACTTTCGCTGATGCTATCGCCTAACGTGCTGACTCTTTTCATCCAGGTATAAGCTTGCGACATGTTTCCTAAGCCTGCATAGGTTTCCGCAAGATCCGCATAAACGAGGAGCCTGTCTCCGCTGAGAAACAGCATGTCTTTTTGTTTCAGGAGGTAGTTGGCCACTGAAAGCGCTTTATCAAACTTCTTCTGGCTTTGCAGGACATGAAGTTTCTGCATCAGCAGACGTTGTTCATTCTGTCGGTCTTCCAGTTTTAAAGCCAAAGCAAGTCCTTTGTCCAGGTTAATGATTGCCTTATCGTATTGTTTGGTATTGTCGAGGTATAAACCTTCTGCAAAATAATAATCAAGGTAGAAAGGCGCGTCCGGGAATGGGGAAAGTAAAACACTGGCACTGTCTAACATTCGTCTCGCCTGAGGGTATTTTTTCAGGAAGGTATAGTTTTCAGCCGCTGTATTGTAGACCGCTATTCTGTAGTTTTTCCATCCTTTAACTTTTCCCATGATCTGTAAGGTAGAATCAATGTAAACCTGGGCTTTATCAAACTGATTATTGTTCTTAAAAACCATGGCAAGGTCCATGTAATTGATCCCCAGGTAAGCATTATCGCCGGATTTACGGGCATATGGAATGGCTTTGTTTAATAAAGCATCGGCCATTCCCCGGTAGTTGTCTTTCAACTGTTGAATTACCCCGTAATTATGCCATGATTTTGCAAGCAGCAGATAGGCTTCTTTTGTCTTAAAGGGGGCCAGTAAAGTATGTGCCTTTTTAAAACTGGCTTCACTCTTATTTAGGTCGGTACGTGATTGTACCGTTGCCGCATAGTAATAATAGATCGCCTGCAAAAAGGGATCGTTTTTAATGAGCCGCCTTCCCTGCTCTAAATAATTGCTGCTTTTCAAGGTATCAGCATACAACAGTTGTTCTGATAAACCGAAGTTCGCCCTCGCCCTGATGCTATCAGGAACTTTCTGCGTTAAGAGGCGTTTCAGGCTATCCACTAAGGAAATGCGTTTGGCAGGTTGCTGTGCCTTGATACCTGTAGAGAGGATTCCAAGGATAATCAGCAGGTAAAAGAATCTTGTCATGCAACAAGATAGAAAATAATTGAAACAGAATTATAGGGTCAGCTGCAAAATACCTGGAAACAGGTAGCTCTGGAAAAGATGGCCTCAGCCCCTATTTAAAAGTATCAAAACTATCTTTGGCATCCGACCAGAAGTCATCCAATGCAATTATTCTCGGCTTGAAGAAGGAGATCAGTTCCGGCCAGTCTTCCTGCTTAAAGATGCTTACTCCGGGTAATGTTTTTACAATTCTGCTGACGGTTTTATGGTTTTCATCCAGTTCGTGCAGCTGCCATTCCCATTCTTCATTCAGACTGGCATTCAGGATATTTTTAAATTCCAGAAATTGCTCAAACATGAGTTCCTGAATTCCCGGATCCGGATGAGACATTTCTATCGCAATAGACGCAGATTTCTTATCTGCCTGCATTTTAAAGTGCAGGTTTTTGATCCCGGTTTTATAGTTTACCCAATTGGTTCTTAACCCTTCTGCAGAAAGATGTGGAGCGATATATTGTCCGAAAGCTGTCCAAAAAGCCTGTTTTAGTTGCGAAGCCTGTTCCTTAGAATACAATTTCTTAAATTTTAATGGTCAATAATTAAGGGTTAAAGCGGCCAGCCCATCAGGTTCATTGTCCTTTGAAACTCGTCCTGAACCCCGGCTTTGAGGTGAATCTGTTCTTTCGTTACCGGATGATTAAAGATCAGTTCTGAAGCATGCAGCAACATCGTGGTCATTTCCCATTCTTCTTTGAAAAACTTGTTCTGTTTGTTGCATCCATGTTTGCGATCGCCGATGATGGGATAAAAGATATGGGCAAAATGCCGGCGCAGCTGATGCATTCTTCCCGTGGTTGGCGTTGCTTCCACAAGCGAATACCGGGAGGTAGGATGTTTACCAAAAGCGACATCCAGTTCTGCACGTTGTAAAGTAACATAAGCGGTAAAAGCCTCCTGCATGGTCCCGTTTTCCTTAGCCAGGGGGTAATCAATCTCTCCGCTATCTGGCGCATATCCCCTTAGTACGGCAAGGTATTTCTTTTGCACTTCCCCATTCTGAAATTGCTGGTGCATGGCGATCTCTACTTCTTTCTCAAAAGCAAAGAGCAGCAGACCTCCGGTCTTCCTGTCCAGGCGGTGTACCGGACTCACATGTCTGTTTACCTGATCCCTAAGCAACTGTAATGCAAACTCTTTTGCATCGTTGGCAATAGATGATCGGTGAACCAATAATCCGTGAGGTTTATTGATGGCAATGAGATGGTCGTCCTGATATACAATTTCCAGCATTTATGTTTTTTTGGCGAAGATAACCTTTTGTAGTTTTAGAATCACTCCATTGTATCAACTTTGTTCCTTTTTGACGGAGTAGAAGCATTTATCGCTATCTTTCGGTATCTATTTTCAACTCATCTAAATGCATTATTTAATGAATACCAAACCAACCACCACTTCCTTTGCCTTGTTAAAACGAAGCACTAGGGTCTTTTTTATGGCCATGCTGATCAGCGCAAATGTCAGCCATGCCCAATCAAAAAAGGAAACAGTCGACAAGATCGTCAAAGAAGCAACAGAAAATTCACAATTGGAAAACCTTGCCCATGAGCTGCTTGATGTAATAGGTCCGCGATTGGTGGGCTCTCCCCTGATGAAACAAGCGAACGACTGGGCAGTAGCCAAATATGCGACCTGGGGAATTACCGCAAAGAACGAACAATGGGGAGAATGGCGGGGATGGGAAAGAGGAATTTCTCATATTGATATGGTTTACCCAAGAATAAAATCATTAGAAGGAACACAATTGGCCTGGAGCCCTTCTACCAAAGGAAAAGCAGTGGTTGGAGAAATGGTGATTTATCCGGACCTCCCCGATTCGGTCTCTTTTAAAAGCTGGTTACCTAGTGTTAAAGGAAAGTTTGTGATGTTTTCCATGAACCAGCCTACCGGGCGGCCAGATTATAACTGGCAGGAATTTGCTACTCCTGAATCTTTTGAAAAGATGAAGAGCAGCAGAACGAAACAGACCGATGCATGGCGTTCCAGAATTAGTAAAACAGGACTGAACTTAAAGGCATTGGCCCTGGCTTTTGAAAGCGCAGGTGCTTTAGGTGTGGTCACGAGCAACTGGTCTTCAGGATTCGGTGTCAATAAGATTTTTGGTGCCAATACCACAAAAATCCCTTCTATAGACATCTCATTGGAAGATTATGGATTGCTGTACAGGCTAACGGAATCAGGACATAAACCTAAGATCAGTGTTAATGTGGGGTCTAAAGAGCTTGGAGTGGTGCCTACTTTTAATACCATTGCCGAGATCAAAGGTTCAGAGAAACCAAACGAATATGTGATCCTTTCTGCACATTTTGATTCCTGGGATGGTGGCACCGGGGCTACTGACAATGGTACCGGAACAATTACGATGATGGAGGCGATCCGTATTTTGAAAAAGATCTATCCTAATCCTAAAAGAACGATTCTGGTAGGTCATTGGGGTAGCGAAGAGCAAGGATTAAATGGATCAAGGGCCTTTGTAGAAGACCACCCTGAGGTTGTTAAAAATATCCAGGTGGTATTTAACCAGGACAACGGAACAGGACGGGTCGTTAACCTCGGCGGACAAGGATTCTTAAATTCTTATGCTTATCTCGGTCGTTGGTTATCTATGGTCCCTGAAGACATTAAAAAACAAATTGCGACTACTTTCCCGGGTACTCCAGGCGGCGGTGGCTCTGATTACGCGTCATTCGTTGCAGCTGGTGCACCTGCATTTTCTTTAAGCTCTAACAGCTGGTCTTATGGAACATATACCTGGCATACGAATAGAGATACCTATGATAAGATTGTGTTTGATGATGTAAGAAGCAATGCAATCTTAACGGCTATCCTGGCTTATATGGCAAGTGAAGACCCGGAAACAACCTCCAAAGAAAAAAGTGTGCTACCGGTAAATGTAAGAACCGGCGAGCCTGGAAGCTGGCCACAACCAGTGAAAGCAACACGTAAAGGCGGCTTGAATTAAGCATTCCCTACAATGGAAAAAATCGGCATCATTCTGAAAAGATGATGCCGATTTTTTTATCGGCTGAAAATATCAGACCATTATATAATGGCACAGACGGGCCCTGATTTTCTGAACTCCGTTAAACTGATTTTGTGGCGCTTTTTGAAAAATTTGTTCAAATGACTTTCATCCGCAAACCCAAACTCCTCTACGATCTCATTTATCCGGCTATCGCTGAACCTTAAACGATGTTCTATTAACCTCATTTTGTAATTTGAAATGAAATACTGAATGGACTCTCCACATTGCTTTTTAAAATAGCTGCCCAGGTAGGTTTCAGACAGCCCAAATTCTGCACTGATGACTGATGCCTTGAGTTGTTGCGGATCATAGATGTTCGATTGGATGTAATCTATGATGGCCAATACCCGCTTATCGGTATTTACATTGGCCTGTTCAGGTCTCATCTTGGAGAGATTTCTAGCTGCAATAACGATTAAAGCATTTACATAATGTAAGGTTAAATCTTCGTTATAGGCATCGTTATGATTCAGGGTATGCAAGAGGGAATCGACAATTGATTTTACCAGAAACTCATCGGGCTTATTTCTTAAGATGCAGCCCGACAAATGGGAGGAATGGTATAACAGGCATTCAATGCAGTTGATACTTTTCCATTTGTATTCTCTAACATAGCGCTCTGTAAATTTCACGAATAAAAATTCCGTCGTACTTGAAATCTCAAAGTCATGAAGGTCATTGGGTGTTAGTAATGTCAGATTGCCCGCATGGTAGGCAATTCTATTGTTGTTTATGTTTAAAAAGCCTGATCCGGAAATCACATACACCATCTGAAAAAAGGAAAACTGTAAATCCTTTACCGGACAATTTTCCGTTTTGCGATAGGATACATCTACAAGCCGGTGTATATTTTCTTTTGTCATATGGCAAATCTACCGTTTTATCATTGAAATGTACTGACACAGTAGAATTATTCTGTTCATTTTTGTGAAATAGAATTTGAAAAACAAACCATTAAAAAACAGCTATCTACTGATGAAAAAATCAATTTACATTTTGGCACTGGGTGCTTTTGGTATCATCACTACCGAATTTGGCGTCATCGGGATTCTACCTACGATCAGTAGAGAGTTTCAGGTATCTATTGATACCGCCGGCTGGCTGCTCAGCGCTTTTGCACTTACTGTCGCCATTTCCTCCCCTTTTATCACTGCTCTTACCGCTAAAATTAACCGCAAGTTTTTGTTGTGCATGGTATTAGCCGTGTTTATATTGTCAAACCTGCTTTCCGCCTTTGCACCCAATTTTACAATATTGATGATTGCCCGGATTTTACCGGCCTTTTTACACCCTTTATTCTGGAACATCTCGTTGGCCGTCGCATTTAAACAAGGTGGTGCCAAAGCAGTTTCTATCGTCATGACCGGCCTCAGTCTGGCTACGGTACTGGGTGTCCCTTTGACCACTTATGCGGTTGAATTTTTTAACAATTGGCAGGCCTCCTTTTTCCTGGCAAGTTTCATCAGCCTGATCGCCTTTTTGGGATTGTCGTTTTTAGTCCCTTCTATGCCGGCCAATAAAGATAAAGGAGAAGGAAGCCAATTGTATGTGTTGAAAAATCCACAGTTATGGCTGCACCTGCTTTCCACCGTTCTGACACTCGCTGCAATGTTTTCGAGCTATAGTTATCTTGCCGGTTATCTTGAAAAAATCTCCCATATGAATGGCGTTCAGATCAGTATGATGCTGTTGTTGTTTGGTGGCATGGGAATCATAGGAAATTGGTTGGCAGGCATTGCTTTAAGCAAAAATGTAACCCTGGCTACCAGGTTCTTTTTTATTCTTTTGATTTCCACCCAGGCATTGGCGTATTACTTCGGCGGTATTTTCGCCCCGATGGTGATGATTATATCTCTTTGGGGACTAATCCATACCGGTGGTTTTTTGGTGCCTAATATACGGACCACCCAGGCTGTTCCACATAGTGCATTGGAATTTGTGAACAGTCTTTTAACCTCCTGTTACAATATAGGCATTTCTCTGGGAGCCGTATTGGGTGGTTTTGTGATCGCACATTATGGAATTCATCAGATTGTTTGGATGAGCATTTCATTGTTAACAGTAACATTGGGCCTTAGTTTTATCACGTTACCTGAAAAATTCAAGATAAATAAAGAGAAAGAAGTAGAAATTCCATCGCCTGTCTGCGAACAGGTGTAGCGGAGAAAAATGTTAATTCCTGATGCAACCATTTACAGGATTCCTTCGTCCAATTTAAAATCAGAAATTGAATTGTCGAATGAAAATCAAAAACGCCTATTCTTCCTCCATACTTGTGATCATCGTACTTTTCTGCGCGCTGGAGATCCGTGATCTCTTAAAATGGGCCGGACTAAAGATCCCGGGATTCCCGTTTTCATATGGTGGAAGTATTTTAGATAATCTATTGTCAGTTTTAGTGGTGCTGACTGTCTCGATAGTGCTCCTTCGCAGATCTGATCAGAAAACTGCGGAGGCATTAGGCCTGAACTGGAATGGATTTAAAGGGCCTCTTTTTGTATTGATGGCCACTATTCCCTGCTGGATTGGCTTATTCTTGCTGGGAACTCCTGCTAAGGGCCTGGATGTCAAAAGCATCGTTTTACTGACGTTGTTATTCCCGCTTGCCGAAGAGTTTGTATTTAGAGGTTTCGGCTTCATCTTTACACGAAAAGTCTTAGGCTGGTCTTTAGCTCCCGCGATATTATTACAGGCAATTGCATTCGGCGCTGTGCATTGGTGGGGTAATGGAGGTGGTACTGGCATCGCTCTTCAGATTTTCTTCATTACATTTTTTGGCAGTATCGCATTTGCGATATTAAATATGCTGGATGGGTATACGATATGGAGCGGATTTGTGCTTCATGCTTCATTGAACGCGGCATGGCTGGTATTCACCGTTTCCGATGCTGCGGCAATGGGCTGGATTGGGAATTTGCTGAGGTTTGGAACTGCCGTTATTGCCATCTTATTTTTGGTTATTTACCGAAATTCAAATTTTAAGGCGAAAGATAAGCAACTACCTTTCTGATTTTGGGACATTTGACCCTATTATTCCTATATATGCTTCTGTAAATTCGTTGGTATAAATAACTAAATACGATAGCGCAATGAAGTATAAGTCCCAGAATAATGAAACAGAAATAGTCTTAAAATACTTCAACGGGAGAAAAGGAACCGTACTCGAAATTGGTGCCAACGATGGTATTACGTTTTCCAATTCTTATGATTTGATACAAAGAGGATGGTCGGCCATACTGGTCGAACCCAGCAGTGTTTTTGAAGACTTAAAGAACCTGTATCGAAATCATCCTCAGGTGTCTCTCCAGAACATAGCTATTGGTACAGAAGAAGGAAGGCTTAAATTTTATGAAAGCGGAGCTCATATTAAAGATGGAGTAGACAGGGCTTTGGTGTCAACAGCTGTAGAAGAAGAATTGGAAAAGCGGAAGGACGTTGACTTTAGGGTAACCGAAGTGCCGGTAACAACTTTTGAATCCTTCAGGAAGGACTATGCACAAACGAATTTTGATTATATATCAATTGATGTAGAAGGAATGGATCTGCAAGTCCTTTCTCAAATTGATTTAAATGAGGTGGGTTGTGATTGTCTCTGCATCGAATACAATATGAATACTCAGCTCGCCAATCAATTTATACTTTATTGTCGCCAGTTCGGTTTAAAAGAACATTATGTAAATTTGGAAAACATCATATTCGTCCGATAAATCTGAGTCACTTAACAAAAAGAGCTGATCAATTAGAATTGATCAGCTCTTTTTTTAATAAGTCGATTACTTTTTATTCTTTACATATTTCTCTAACCATTGATCCTGCTCCCAGAAAGTATGAAGAATAGACTCCCTGCTCCTGTAGCCATGGAATTCTTTTGGCAACAATACCAGTCTTACTGTACCGCCATGTCCTTTAATGGCGCTATACAAACGCTCACTTTGAATCGGAAAAGTACCTGAATTTTCATCGTCAATGCCATGCGTCATTAGCAATGGTGTTTTAATTTTATCCGCGTAATTGAACGGAGACATTTTATTGTATACGTCCATTGCCTGCCAGTACGTCCGTGCTTCACCCTGGAACCCAAATGGCGTTAAGGTCCGGTTATAAGCACCACTTCTTGCAATTCCTGCAGCAAAAAGCTTGGTATGTGCCAATAAGTTGGCGGTCATAAATGCACCATAAGAGTGCCCTCCCACTGCGATACGACCCCTGTCGGCAACGCCCATATCTACCACATAATTGATCAATGCAGTGGCATTGTCTTCAATTTGTTTCAGGAAAGTATCATTAGGTTCTTCTTTACCTTCACCTACGATCGGCATATCTGCCTGATCTAAAACCGCATACCCTCTGGTTACCCAGAACACCGGTGAACGGAATGCCAGTCTCGTAAAGCGGTAAGGAGATCCTTTTACCTGACCTGCAGCCGCCAGACTTTTAAATTCTCTTGGGTAAGCCCAAATCAGCACTGGCAATGGTCCGCTTTCTTTTTTATAATCTTTTGGCAGGTATAAAGTCGCCGACAATTTGATCCCGTCTTTACGTGGATAAGAAAGCAAGGTTTTCTGCACACCTTTTAAGCTCGGATAAGGATCCGTAAAGCTGGTTAATGCTTGCTCAGACTTGTTTTTTAGATTAATGGCGAAGATATTTGGCGTGGCTTCTGTTGATTCTCTGGAGAGGTAAACCTTTCCGGTATTGTTAAAGAAAACAGGTTCCTCATAATAAGGAGCTTTTGATTTAAACAAAGTATCCTGTTTATTCGAAAGCAGGTTCCATTTCAAGATAAAAGGACGATCGCCTAAGGAAGATGCTCCTGCCCCTTTGGTAAATACTACTCCTGGTGCTCCTTTGTCAAATAACAATACTTTAGCTGCATATGGGCCTTTACCGTAGATAAAATCTCCGGGATCGCTGTACGTGTCTTCAGAAGATCTGTTGGCAATTTCCTTAATCACTTTACCTGTTTCAGGATTGATTAACGTCATTTTTTCTTTGCGGTCTTTTCTCCATTGTTCTTTTACCAGGGCATAGTTTTGGTTGCCCCAAACGATACCACCATACCTCAAAGCCATCGAAAATAGCTTTACCGGTTCGGTATGGAATGGTGCTTTCAAAGTATAAAGCACATCGCGCAGCTCAGATTTAAGGTTAGGATCCCCTTTATCCTGTGCTTCTGTCCATACCACAGTTGCTGCAGCATCATTTCTCCATTCATAACTGCGTGGTCCCACTGCTACTGCATCAAAGCCTGTAGGCAGTTTTTCTGCCAGAGGCGCATTGTATAACTGTTTAACCAGTTTCCCCGTCGCGTCTAACACTGTCGTTTGAAAAGGGAAATAATAAATGGGAACCAGGTAAGAGTAAGGCTGCTCTATCGTCTGAACCATCAGGTATTTGCCATCCGGAGAATAAGCCGCATTGCGATAAATCGCCGGGCCTCCGATCTTCGTCGCATTTCCGTTAAGGTCTACCGATTGCAGTTGTGAAGTCAGGTAATACTCCATCAGGTTCTGATCGTAAGTATTTTTTAGCAGATTCTGATACGTTCTGGAAGGCGTAACGACCCCCAGATTTTCCTGCACTACCGGACCTGTCGGGACGATATTTTCCTGTGGTTTATTCCCGCGTTCCGGAAGGATGAACTGGGCGAGGATATGTTTTCCATCAGGATGCCATTGTAAAGTTGTGCCGTAAGCATCATTAAGATAACCCTCAGAAAGCTTTGTTGCCTTAAATCCTTTTAGGTCTGCAAGCCACAATTCTACCCCATTGGGGGTGTTGTTTGTAAAAGCAAAAAGACTTCCATCCGCATTCCAGCTGATGTTTGTCATTTTCATTTTGTCTGGAAGACCCGTCAATTTATTTTCTTTCCCGGTTTTCAGGTCTTTTATGGTCAGGCCATTATAAACGCCGGAAAGTTCCCCTTCTGTAGAATTATTGGCAGGATTGATCCTTATTCCTGCGAGTCCAATCACCGGTTGGGCAACCTGTTCTATCGAGGCGTATCCTGGTGCCTGAAGTAACAACATCAGGCTGCCATCTTTATTGAATTGTACAGTTGGGCTGCCGGCTGCATCAACCAGATCTACAATGCTTTTAGGCGGCAACTGATAAGTAAGGTTTTCCTGGGCATAAACATAAGTGCTCAGTCCTCCCATCAGGAGAAAACTCAACAAGGTTCTTTTCATGGGGTAATAATTATCGGTCAGTTTCATTCGTTTGATTTTGATTTATTGTGCTGGCAGCCATTTCCAGGAGGCCAGAATCATCTGATCTCACAAAAATGGCGAATCTAACAGAATGGCTGGCGATGTATAGCGTAATCGTTACTTATGTAGATACAACTGGTTAAAAAGCATTTTGAAAGTACTATGGGCCTGAGCGCGGAAAGTGATCTCCGTACCAAAAGCATAGAGTTTTCCTTTACCTACAGGCGCCACAAAGGCCACTACCCCATCTTTAAGGTACGACTGTCCCCAGGCCCAGCCACTTCTCAGCGCATCGTCTTTACCGAACCAGGCTAAAGGTTTTATTCCTTGCGCTTCCGCTTCTTTTCCAAGCTTAAATACCGGACTATTGTTAAATACCATATCTACTTCTCCGGGCATTCCCCAGTTTGAAGACTGATCCTGGGCTAAGCTGGCCTTCAATATACTTCCTGGGATATAAAATTGATCTCCTGGCAGCGGACTTTCTTTCCCATCTGCTTTGGTTTCTGCAAGCGCATTCCGTACCGGTAGCCCAAGGTGATAAGCCAGATTGGTGCTGCTTCCTATGGTGATGATGTCCCCTCCTTTTTCCAGAAATTCTTTTAGCTGAGGGATAGATTTCTCCGGACTGATACTGCCCAACCAGGGCCGGAAAGCTTCCGGGATATCTTCCGGTTTTGGCGCCCTGCCTCCTCTTCCTGAAACTGCTTTCTGGCTCAGTGCCGGTATTCCTCCGCTGATAAACAGAATTCTATCGTATTTGGTATTGAGCATTCCTTTATCGATGTCCTGAGGATAAATCAGCTGGAAGGAGAAATGGAATTGTTCTAAAATCCACCTTACCCAACCGGAAGGCATAGAACCTCCATACTGATCAAATAGGGCGATACGTCCGGGAGCAATTCTAACCATTCCTTTCGGCTTATGTTCTGCTTGTAAAGCCATTGTTCCAAAAGCAACTCCTGATTTTACCAGAATTTCCATTCCCTTTTCAGGAACATAAAAAGAACCTTCCGGCATATTTCCTTCCGCTTTTGTCAGCCTGGAGACTTCGATTCCTGCTTTGAGTAAATCATTTACCGCAATGAACGAGTTATTCTGTGCTGCGCTTAGTAAAAATCCTTTTGCAGCCACTAATTTATAAATTGGCGGAGATTGTAATTCCCCATAGCTGATCTTTTCAAAAGGGCCATCAAAACCATCCAGTATGCGGTCAAACTTTACCCCCATTTGAAAAGCCAATGTCCAGCCGGCAGCATCATAAGGACGTACTGGTGGGCCACCAGGATACTGAAAATCGTTGGGATGATCCTGAGCTTCGAACATATCTACCAGATGCGGACGGAAAGCCTGATTCGCTTTTACCACATAAGAGCCTGCGGGATAAGATTTATCTGCTACTTTAAAAGCTGATTTAGCCTTTTGCACCTCAACTCCGGATTTGATCAGGGTATTGATGAATTTCACTGCGGTAATGAAATCTGACTGATCTGCGGGAATGATGTACCCCCTTGCATCTCTCAAAGCAGGGTTTTTATAGACCGCATCATAGTATTTCATTGGAATATCATTAGAGACTTTTCCTGTGCTGTCCTTTTTCAATATTCCATCTTTTTTGTCTTTTTCAAAAGCAGCAGTGATCGCTGCTACATGTTTAGGCGTTAAGGTCCAGTTGTCCTGATTTCCTTTCTGAATGGCATTTCTACCCATCACATAGATGTTGTACAGCAGCTGATCGCCTAGCCGGCTGGCATAATCCAGGATTCCATAGTTCAACGAAACAGAATAGTCTATAGATTGTCTGAAGTTCCATTTCTGAGGCCTCACCGGATTTGGTGTTGCGTTATTGGGAATTAGTCTTTCCGGTACCAGCGGGATTTCTGAAGGAGTCGGACTTCCGGTGATTTCTGTCAGGATTCCGATCATATTGTGAAAATATGGCGTTGTTCTTAATCCTCCGTTCCACCAGGTCGAATAGACAGATCCACTGAGACGGGTATATCCTGGTTTATTCTCTGTGTTCAGCCTGTTGATCATCGAAGCAGCTACCCCATCAATTCCGGTGATGAGTAAAGGATCATAGACATAATTGAATGGATCGCGGTATGGAGGTCCTGCTACGACTGCTCCCGAAGGTGCCGTCTGGTGGTGATTGTAAATGATCTGCGGCATCCATTCGATGTATTGTTGCCTGGCAATATTGGTGCTTTCCTTCATGTTCATCATGTAGAAATCCCTGTTGTTGTCATGGCCGATATATTTCTGATACAGACGGGGAACATTCATATTTCTTTTAGCAGGATCCTGCTCCTGCATGTACCAGTTTGCAACCAGTTCCTGTCCGTCAGGGTTGACCTGAGATAAAAGGATGATCACATTGTCCAGTATGCGCATGGTTTCCGCATCATTGGCACTCAGCAACTTGTAATAGATTTCTATCAATTGCTGAGTCGCCACCATTTCTGTAGCATGTAATCCTCCGTCAATCCAAACGATGGGTTTTCCTTCCAGAGCAAGCTTTTTAGCTTCTTCATCGGTCAGCCCTTCTGCCCTGGCCAGTTTCTGGGAAATCTCTTTATAACGTCCGATTTTCTTCAGGTTTTCCGGAGAAGAAATCACCATCACATATTGTTTCCTGTTTTCTTCAGTTTCTCCGATTGACTTTAAAATTACCCGGTTAGATATTCCTGCCAGCTTTTTGAAATAGGCTTCCGTCTGGGAATAATTGGCCAGTTTATAATCATCGCCAATGTGGAATCCAAAATGTGATTTTGGACTTGGGATGACCTGCGCGCTGACTGGGGATAAATAAGCTATCGTTAGAAAAACTACAGCAAAACACATGCTTTTACGATTCATCGTTCCTTGAATTAGGTTAACCGGTTGATTAGAAAATATGCGGTTAAGTTAATATAAAACAGGAGGAATCGATTTGGAAAATTGTAACAATTTAGTCCGTTTGACGTAAGGTGTTTTCATCGATACACATGATTGCCCAGAGGTGTCCGTCCAGGTCCTGAAAGCCATGGCCATACATCCAGCCATCATCCTGCTTGCCATTTGGCGTCGTTGCACCCGCCTGAACTGCTCTCCTGACCATCTCATCAACGCTTTCCCTGCTGGCAGCAGATAAGGTAATGATAACCTCGGTACTGTAATTTGCATCCACAATTTCTTTGCTGATCAAAGTCTGAAAGAACTCTTTTACCAGCAACATGACAAAGATATTATCTGCGACAACCATACAGGTTGCTTTCTCGTCCGTAAACTCGTTATTAAATTTGAAACCCAGTTTTGTAAAAAAGTCAATGGCCTTTTCCAGATTTCTGACTGGCAGATTAACAAACATGTTTGTACTCATAACTTAATATTTCGGGGGTTGGCTTACAAAGCTAAACGCAGACAGGAAAACTATAGCTGTGTAAACACGACAATATGAGGGGCCATACGCGACATTGCGATATTTCAAAGAATAATTTATCTTTATTCTTTGAAATATTCAATCCATTGAACATGAATTCTGTTGAGACAATTGATCAGTTCTACAAAAGAACAAACCAGGCTGTGCCCTCTGAGTTGCTAAATCCTGCAGGTCAGCCTAGCCATTTTAATGTTAAAGAGAGAAGTTATTCCGGAAAAATTACCCCCTATAACCGCAGGGATCATTATAAAATCTGCCTCACCAAAGGGAAGGGAAAACTGCATGTGGCGAACAGGATCATTGAGATAGACCGTCCGGCATTGGTCTTTTCCAATCCAACGGTTCCCTATTCCTGGGAATCGGTATCTAAAAAACAAACGGGCTATTATTGCTTATTTAACGACTCCTTTGTTTCTCCGGAAATGAAGAAAGGACTGGAAAGAAGCTGCCCGCTTTTCAACCCTTTAATGGAACCCTTCTATTTCCTGAATGCGACTGAGTATGAGCGGGTCAACACTTATTTTGTACAGCTGGTAAATGAACTAAAAAGCGACTACGAGTACAAATTTGAAGTGATCCGGAGCATTTTGAAACTCATCATCCACGAAGGAATCAAGCTGCATGCTGTTCAGGATCCCATTGTACAACCCGGCGCTTCAGATAGGATCACCCCGATGTTTCTGGACCTCCTGGAACGTCAGTTTCCTGTAGATTCACCGGAAAATCCATTGAAGCTGAAAAGTGCATCAGAATTTGCCAGTCACCTGAACATCCATGTCAACCACCTGAATTATGTGATAAAGTCTCATACCGGAAAGACCACTACACAAATGATCAGCAGCAGGATTATAGCAGAGGCCAAGAGCTTATTGAAACATACAGATTGGGATGTAGCCGAGATTGGCTATTGTCTTGGATTCGATTATCCGGCACACTTTAACAACTACTTCAAAAAGAACACAGGCCTTAGCCCTTCCGTTTTTAAGAACTACAATTAACATCGGCAAATTCTTTGATTTTTGTAACTATTCCTTTGTTTTCTGCTCGTGGTAGACAGGTATTGGATTTACCTTTGTGCTGCAATGAGAACTATAGAGAAAAATCAGAACGGGATAGGTACCTTACTCGCATTTATACTGATCCCACTTTCCGGGCTGGCGACAGATATCTACCTTCCCTCTTTACCGGCAATGGCCAGTCACCTGCAGGTGACCAATGCGGAAGTACAGCTGACCATCGTTTTCTTCATGATCAGCTATGGCATTTCACAACTCTTCGTTGGTAGTTTATTAGACAGCTTTGGCCGGTATAAACTAACCGTCGCCGCATTATTGCTATTCAGTATTGCCAGTTTTACCATCGCCCGCTCAAACAGCATATACCTGATCTACCTGATGAGGATTGTTCATGGAATTACGGTAGCCACCATTGTAGTAGGTAAAAGAGCATATTTTGTCGACATATTTTCCGGAGAACAACTGAAACACTATACCAGCTTATTTTCCATCGTCTGGTCTGCTGCTCCGATTATTGCCCCTTTCTTTGGCGGATACCTTCAAACCGCATTCGGATGGGAATCCAATTTCTATCTTTTAGGAACTTTTGCCTTGATCATGGTGCTGCTGGAACTTTGTTTTGGTGGAGAATCGTTAAGTACATTCCAGACTTTTCATTTCAGGTCTATCGTCAAAGTATATGGTTCAATGCTCAGCACAACGAGCTTTAGCTTAGGCCTTATTGTTCTGGGCCTGGCGAATTCAGTATTTATGGTCTATGGAATGAGCGGACCATTCATCATTGAACATGCCTTTAAGCAGCCGGCCATTACCACGGGATATTGCGCCCTGGTGCTGGGCATCGCTTTGTTATTGGGAGGATTTCTCGGAAAGGCAACTCTCAACCGCCCATTTTTCAAAAAGATGATGATTGCCATTATCGTTCAATTGGCAATCGTAGTCCTGATGATCTTTAGTCCTGCTTTTTACTCGAATCTGAATACGATGATGACCTTTGCTTTCGTCATTCATTTCATTGCAGGCTTTATCTTTAACAACTATTTCTCTTATTGTTTAAGCTTATTCCCAAAAAATGCAGGTATAGCCAGCGGGGTTACCGGAGGATCAATCTATGTCATTACTTCAGTTCTTAGCTATGGAATTGTGTATATGATTCCCGCCGAAGGGCAGCGCAGTCTGGGAATAAGTTATCTGGTGCTGGTTTCATTAACCCTGCTGACCTTCTTCCTGAGTAGAAAGAAGGTCCATTAGATCAGGAACAAGGAAAATGTCAACTACTCTACAAAAAGTGCGGACTCCTTATTAAAGGTCCACACCTGTCGCTGCCCCATTCTTGCAATCACGAGAGAATAATTATAATCTGATTCTTCTATTTCAAGTATTTCTCCTAAATTGATAAGTCTATCCCCGACAGATAAATCTGCCATTTCCAAGGCCTTAAACATGGTGTGCTGTTCCAAAATAGTATTCATAAGAGCGCGAAAATTAATAAAAGTTTTTATCTAAAATTTTTAATTAATATCCAAAAATAAAGAATTTTATCAAAATCAACCAACAAATTAAGTTAACCTATTCAATTTAAGTGTATTGTAGAAAACTCGTATCCATAAAAGCACAGTCAGCAGTACTTGTAAACCGTTTTACTAAAGCTGAACTTTTTTTTATAAATTATTTTATTTATTCCTGTAGTTATTGTTTCTCTTTCTATGTGGGGATAACTATTTTGTCGTAAGATGTTTTTGTTCGTGCTCCAGTAACCATTTCTTTCTCCATAATCCGCCACCATAACCCGTTAAATTACCATCAGTACCCACTACCCTATGACAAGGGACCAGAATGGAAATTCTATTCATCCCATTTGCATTTCCAACCGCTCTTACCGCTTCAGATCTGTTTAATCTCGTGGCCTGTCTGAGGTAAGTAGAGGTCTCTCCATAAGGGATTTCCTGCAAAGCAGTCCAGACTGCCTGTTGGAAATCAGTTCCAAGGCTGTGGATCGGTAATAAAAATTCAGTCCTTTTTCCCTCAAAATATTCCGTTAACTGTGCTCTTAAAGTATCGAAATGTTTATTTTCTCCTTGTACTATCGTTGCGTTCAGGTATTTTGCAATGGCCTTTAGTTCCGTTTCCAACATCTTTCTGTCGGAAAACTCCAACAGACAAATTCCCTGTGCTGTTGCACAGGCAAACATGGTGCCCAGCGGTGTTTCCAGTCGCGTCAGGTCTATGACTGTGGAATGTTTACTCTTCTTCGGGGAAATCCCGAAAATGGCTTTAAAGGATTCTCCAAAACCGCTGAGCGATTCAAAGCCTGAATCAAAAGCAACACTGGTTACCGATTCTCCCTGTTGTATTTTCTTGAAAGCAGAATTGATCCGGAAGGCCCGTTGGTAGGCCTGGAAAGTCATCCCATGATTTTTGAGAAACCAGCGTCGAATCTGGCTGGGCTGAATTCCCCTTTGGAGCAAATCCCAGTCCTTAAATTTTACAGACGGGTCTACCGCAAGTTCGTTTAAAAGAGTTTTGATAAACTCAGGGGTCTCATCCAGTTGTTCCAAAGGGTTACAAACCTTACATGGCCTGTATCCACTTAAAATGGCTTCTTTTGTATTTTTGAAAAATGTAACGTTTTCTCTTTTAGGCTTTCGCGCCCTGCAGGTGGGGCGACAAAAGATACCGGTAGTTTTTACGGCGGTGATAAATGTCCCTTCATAAGCGCTGTCTTTTGCAAGAATCGCTTTATAATAAGTTTCCTCAAGATTCAGTTCCATATTCATTTTATAAAATTTCTCTGACACAAAGTAACAGCAAGCCATCCGGCTATACAACCGAAAAATTAACAAGTATTTTTTATTCCCGTTTAACCTGATGAATTGTCGTAAATAGTTAATATATTGATTAAGGAAATTGAAATCCTAACTAAAAAGCGAATATGATGATAAAATCATTACTGACGACGATATTTCTTTGTTTTTGCCTTTCTGGCTTTAGTCAATATCACTTTGTGATTAAAGCCAACAGTACTACCCTATCCGGTAGAAAAGTTTACTTTGAGCTTTATAATGATAAGGACTTTACTCCGCTGAGATATGATTCCCTGATTTTTGAGAACGGACAAGTCAGAATAGATGGACAACTTGATCAGTTCAGTCGTTTTGCCCGTTTCGACGTAAAAGATAAAGGAAAGTCTAAATACGCTTCTTTCGTAATTGATTCCGGTGAGAATAACATCAACCTGGAATTACCGGATGATACCTCCAGAGTTCTAAACTTAAAATCGGATGCAAGGGGCAGTCATATTTATTATGAACTGAACGATATAATGATTCGAAAGTCAGAAAGTACAAAAGCCAACGGTTATTATCATCCATCCAGAGCGTTAATTATGGAGATTTTAAATGAACAAAGGAAGAAACTGGAGGAGTATCCGAATGACTTTGGTGGCATATTAGGATTGTATAGTTTAGGTCGCATGGATTATACTTTAGGTTTCACAAAAGACATTTTGAAAACGCTTTCTACCTTTAGTGATCAAATGAAAAATTCTGCTCTGGCTAAAAAATTATATGAGGAAAAAACAAAACTTGTAAATAGCCTGGAAACTGCAAAAATTGGAAAGCAGGTCTTGGAATTTAAGGTTAGAGATGTTAAAAATCAAATGTTTAGTAACACGGAGCTTAAAGGGCAAAACTATTTAATTGTTTTCTCCGCAACCTGGTGTGGTCCATGTCAGGAGCAACTGCCTATGCTGAAAGAAATGTATCATAAATATAAAAGTAAGGGGTTGAAAGTTGTCTATTTTAACAATGATGGTGACGTCGTACGCTGGAAGAAACATGTTCAGTCAAATAAGTTAGACTGGATCAATGTATCTGAACGCTTAAAATCGTCGGTCAGTAAAATTCAGAAGTCCTTTGGAGTGTATGCCATACCTGCCTGCATCTTGGTGAATAAAGCAGGTACAATTGTTTACAATTCCGATGAAATAGATACAGGACTTGATCAGTTGGAAAGCTATTTAATGAAGACAATTGGTTAAACCTGAAGCTCTACCTTTCCCTGAACCAGCATCGCATGCAATACTTCTGTAGAAAAACCATGAAGCAATAACCTGAATGCTGCGTCTGTAGTAGGAAGCGGAATCATTGGATGTTTATTATTCAATGCCGTTAACTTTTCAGGGCAATCCATAATCGTACTGGCATAGATCCCGATCACCTCATCCAGCTGTAAGGAATTTGTGGCCCTCCAGAAGTCATTATCCGTCAGGTAGAACTGGTAGACTGGAGTAAAGAGTTCTATCGCTGTACCGAGGTCTATAAAATTTGTCCAGCCATCTCTAAAATCCTCAAATGGGATCTCTCCAGTGGAAATGGCACTAAAGTCCGGATGCTCTTTTTTGACAATCTTCAAGCCTTTCTCGGCTATCGCTATGTTCAGGTTAATGATAAAATTATAAAGGTTAAGGTCATGCTCCAGAAACAGGTTGTCTTTCACATCATTGACAGATAAGGGCTTCAAGGGATTCATCGGAATGTCCTGCGCAGCATCCACATTATCTTTGATGAAACGCAGGACTTCTGATCCCAGGTAAAAATGACGAAGAATTACGAAGTTTGCTTCCGGCGTGATGAAATACTTCATCCCCAGGTACAAACACTTATGGAGTAATTTGGGGGCATTAATCAGGTTGGGAACGACGATCTTAAAAAGCTGCATCAATATGATGCAAAGCCGCGCAAAAACCTTTGCCACCGGATATAGAAACTGACGGCTTTTCGAGGAAGAATCATAGAGGAAGGCTGCTTTTGCATCCGGATTAAAAGGGACACTTTTATCCAGATATAAGGCATGCCAATGGCTCGGATTCCGGGGCTCATTCACCATCTTTTCGTAATGTTCTCTTTTGTGTAGCATAGATATGCGTTGTTTTAAAAGTTATCTAGTTCTTCCAGTTGCATGGTGTATAATCTGGCCACCACCTTTGCTGTTTTAACAATTTTCTCTGCCATTTGTTGGGTCAGGAGTTCAGACTGAATCGCCTGTTCAAAACGTTCGAAATGGTTGTCATTGCTATCGCTTGATTCATGGTAAATAAAAAAAGAAACCTGATCCTTATCCAGCTGGAGCTGTTGCTGAATGGCCCTGCCCCATTTTCCTGACACCCTGTTCCCCAGCCCTTCAATGATAAACATACCACCCAGCAGGTCAAAAGGATTCGGTTGACTCGCCCTGTGAAACATAAAGGCACTGAGCGCCTCACTTCCTATATTCTTAATGCCGGTCAGGATTTCTTCTTCGAGCCCACCGCAATTGATATAGTTTTTCTCCAGAATCTGATAATCCCGGTGTTCATCAGAAGAATGTCTGATAAAGGCAGACCTGACCGGGAAATATTCCATACTGACATTGGAAGCCGCGCGGGCAATCCATTGAGAACCGTCTATCACCTGCTGACGCAGATTTACCAGCAATCGCTTGTACTCTTCTAAAGTTAAAGTTCCTTTAAAGATCTTTTTAACAACCGGAACCTGCTGTAATCCCCTTTCAAAATCAAACCAGACTCCGGTCAGCTGACGCACCAGCCATTCCTGTACCGGTTTCTCCTGAACCCTGATTTCGGGTGCTTTGATCTCCGCGATCACTTCCGTATAGCCCGAGGCTCCGCTCACAGCGCCTTCCCTAACGGTCAGCATCATATATCCCGTAATAAACCGCCCGCTTTCAGGCACCATACATAAGATCTTTTGTCCTGCTTTGAGTGTGCCACTTTTCATCAGTTCATCCAGCATCACAAAAATGGACGCAGAACCGATATTTCCTACCGTATATAAATTACTAAACCATTTCTCTGCCGGAATCTCTATACCTCCGTTTTTCAGGAGTTCTACAATTTGTGGTTTAAAATGATGAGAAGAATAATGACAAACCAAACGGTCAATATCTTCAGGCTGAAACCTTCCTTCGTCGATGAGTTCAAAAAAACGCTGTATCCCCAGTTTAACAATATTGTCGACCTGTTGCATGTCTTGTTTCAGGTTTAGTGCGCCCGCAAAGTTGGCTTCGCTAATGGTGTCATAATCGAGCCAGGTTTTCAATACGCTGCCATCATTTTCCTTATTTGTTCCTGTATACATGCAGACTTCATAAGCATGCGCATAAGACTTCAGGTCTATCCATTCTATTTCCAGCGCGAGTGCATCGCCAGGATCGTCCTGCAGCAGCATTGCTCCTGCTCCATCACTCAGCATCCAGCGGAGGAAATCTGTTTCCAGAGGAAGCGTAGCCCCTTCAACTGCAAAAGCCTGCTGACCTTCAAATCGTTTAGATTTGAACATCCTGCTGGGTAACTCCGCGGCACAGCAAACGGCATTGCGGACCGTTTCTGATTTCACCTGGAGGTAGGCATTCTGGATGGCCATCATCCCTGCAGCGCAGACACTCTGATGCGAGGCCAGGCCGCACCGGCTAATCCCGCTTTCTGCATGTACCATACTTGCAAAACCAGGCACGGGCAGGTCGCTTTGAGTCGTTGCGGCACTCAGCATCTCTACTTTTGCCGCATCGAGATGACTTCGTTCTATACAATCCTTTACCGCCAATGCGGCCATTTCATAGGCTTTATGTGTCGTGTTCTGATGGGTATCCAATGCATAATGGCGGTTTTTAATGCCGTTTTTCCGCAGAAATATATCCTTTGTACGGGACTGCACATTATTGATCTTTCCGAGGTAATGCTCCATCTCTTCATTGCCTACCGGTTCATTCGGCAGGAAGCTTCCCGTGGAGGTGATGAATACTTTGTTCATGAAATGTTTTTTACGGTAGTGTTAAAAATCTTGTCCAGCCAGGGCAATAAGAAACCCAGGTTACCTTTTCCTTTTTTATGGTGCATGCTATGGCGATAGGAAAATTTCAATAAATGTTCGGGAGCATGCTGACTAAAAAAATCATAGTTGCAATGGCCCAGCAGGTTGATGACCAGGCTCATCACCGGTAAGGATAAAATTGCCAATGCCTGAAAGGGAAAAATGAGTAAAGGAAATACGATCACAGTACCCAATAAAAAGGCTTCTATCCAATGAAAACTGAAAGTAGAAAAGAGAGTTGGTTCCTTAGATTGGTGGTGTACTTTATGGATATGCCGCATCATAAACCGGGTATGAAGTAAGGCATGGGAAAAGTAAAAGTGGATTTCATTCCAAAAGAATAAGGCAATAATTTGGGGCAACAACCACCAGTTGAGCTCGTAACTGATCTGAAACCAGCCCTGCTTAATTCCTTGCTGAATGAGTATCCCCTGCAGACTGAATACGAGAATGGACCGCATACTTTGCCCTATTTCTGTCCTCAGTTGCCCGGCATAAAGATGGTGGTTGGCTACTTTTGTTAAGCCTCTTTTACGAACCAGATACCGGAATACCAAAATCCCGGTACCGGTTACGGACCAGTACAGCACATTAAAAAAGAGCAATAATGCTATAAAAGCATTATACCAGGTTTCAAAGACCCAACTGAATATGGCTTCAAGCATTTTCTAAAGTAGTAAAAATATGGTTTGATTATCTCCGTTTCTTTTTAAACGCAAGTAATTTTTCTGTTCCTGCGATTTGTACAAACCCATTTTTAAGTAACACTTTTTGTGAAGGAAAGTTTCCCGGAGCAGTCTTTGCAATCACTGCCTCCACTACCTCATCCTGAAAGGCCCAGTTTACCATAGCGCGGATGGCTTCTGTCGCATAGCCCTTTCTTTGTTGCTGCTGGTCGATCATATAGCCCATTTCTACGATTCCGTTTTCATCCGCATGGCCTACAAAGCCAATTCCACCAATGGTGATGTTGGCGGCTTTGTCGACAATCTCCCAGTTGGTATACCATTGATACCGCTTCGGATGTATTTTCGTTTTTGGGAGCCAGAAGTTAAGCAGGGCATCATCAAGTTCTACCTGATAGGAAGGCTCGACTTGCATAGTGGATATATTTATTCCCAACGATTGTTCCATTGCAGGCCTGCTAACCTGACATAAACGTAATAACTGGTGTGTTAACGGGATTAATTTTAACCGTGTAGATTCTATAAAAAACATTGGAATTTCTTGATTTTAAAACAATAGAATAACTGCTTAATCGGAGATTAAGTCATTGCCTGTAAAATGATCAGGCTTGGTTACGCAATTTCAGGCTGTGTGGTTTGCCCGGTTAAAATCAGATACATCAAAAAGATATTTTTTTTCAATGATAAGGATTATCTCTAAAAAAACGAAGTATTATTTAATATTTTATGGTAAGGTAACTGCAAAAACTTATCCAGTACTGCAGCTTCGTTCTTCAGATAAAATTCAATATGGAAATAGTTCAGTGAAATCTCGTCTATACCGGTATTCATCTCATCTACTGAAATTTTACCGTTGGGTTTAATATCAGCGCATTTGAAATCTAAATGTGCCTGAAAGAAGTCGCGTGCAGCAGGAAGGTCTGGGACGTTTAAGGTGATGGAAAATATGAGAAGGGAATTTGAATTAGCGCTGATTTATCTGACTGCGTTAAGAAATGGAAGGAAGGAAATTGAAAAATTGATATAGGGAACAGCGTCATTCTTATTTTTCATAAAATAATCATCTGGACGATCCTCTTTCCTAAAAAATCTCGAAGAATTCGTTGTCATCAACCCGCCGTTTATACCCAATATAATTTTCTTATAGATCAGGTATTCAACGGTTGGTCCGGTTTTTAATTCAATGGAAGAGTGGCTGAAATCCCGTGGCAATATGGCTTTATCAAAATCGAAAAAAGCAAGATTACCAGAAAGTTCAGTCCCGAAAGATGCCCATGCCCTTTCAGAAAATTGCTTTCTCAGCATGATGCGACTTGGGATGTCGACAAATAATTCAAGGTCGGATGATTTAAATTTATGCCAGTAACTAAAGATGGGTAAGAATGGTGAAGGAGACGATGGATCAATAATTACCACTCCTCCTACTGAATAGGAAGTTGTAGGGGTACGTTTAAGGTTAACAGAAACCAGACCGAGATAGTTAAATCTTCGGATTCTGGACAGATCGTCCGTAAGTCCTGATACACTTGCCGAATAGGCAACGGGTCGGTTGAATAGAGAATCTACTCTGGTAAAGACCGCGGTAAGACCGATTGTCGATTTTCTATAATTAAAATCAGTTGATGTGACATAGGGATTATAACTCTTTACATCGGTAACATTCACACTTTGTTGTAAATAACTAAGTGTGGATGAAATTGTATTTTTGCCAAAACGGACAACAGGAATATTGAAGACAGACCTGATCCTCGAAATCTGGCTTTTACCCTTATATAAATTGTTGCCGTTCAATTCAGCATCAATATTTCCTCTGCCTAATACTTCAGCAGATACGAAACCCTGCCTTAGCAATGGATATCTCATTGCAGCATTTGATAAGTAAGTCATTTTAAGAGAATCAGCAGTTTTCATGCTAAGTTCCTTTATCGAGTTTTGCGCATAGCTTACACTAATCGAAAACATCGCGATGAGAGACAGGATGGTATTGAATTTCATATTGATATTATTGAGTTTAAATTGTAATTCACAGTTTTACGCTTCTGTTTATCTGTTTTATAGGGAACTTTTCACCTTATTGTTTTCCGAACCCCGGATCAGGTCATCCAATAAAGCAGCGGGAAGAATGGAAAATAAGTAGGACTGGATTGCATGTGGCCAATAAGGAATTAAACACTTTTTTCCACAACCAATTCCTGATAATACAGACTTAGCATAAATTTCACTGCCGGGTGTTAAAATGCCAACTGGTTTTTCACCAGGCTTGCTGATAAATCTTCCTGTAAACATGGATATGGTCTCTATTTGATCTGGTTCAGTGGAAAGAGATTTGCAAAATAGATCATAGTATATTTCTGATCCGGCAAGTAATGCCTGATAAGGAATTGCATAATGCATATTACAAGACACCACATTTAATAAAAGAGCAGGTTTTGAAAGACAGGCTGATAAGGATTTTGCGAGACGCATTCGCGATAAACCATCAGGTTGTTGATTGGCTTGCGGATCTCCGATGTTATTCACTAAAACCGTGATTGGAACTGTGTCTATCATTGAAATATCTAAATCAGACGTTTTGCCTTGCCCCTGGAGCATCATAATTACGTTTAAAGAAGGGTTTAAATTCAGCACATCAATCTTAGTCAGACTCAGCATGAGTTCATCCCTTCCATGAAGCACAAGATTGAATCCACTTTTAGCAAGCTCCATCACCAGATCTCTTCCAAGACCTTCCGAGGCAAATGTTACCAAGGCGTAAGCCCCCCTTGTCAGGTATCTATCCAATGTCGAAGGACTGATATACATATTTATAAAAGCAAGCAAACGGTAGGCAGCTGCGGTCATTTTCAATGCCCCAAGGATGTATACAAAGTGAAAAAAAGTTGATGATTCCATATGAATTGTTCAATAAAACAAAGCAACGGGAATAATCAGGGCAGGACAATGGATGTATTAGAGTATATCTAGGATGATTCCCGGTATTTCTGCCTGAATGCGATTGGCGAAATGCCGGATACCCTGGTAAAGACGCGTGTAAAATAGCTGTAGTCCTCATAGCCCAACTGCTCCGCAATTTCTTTTACGGATGAATCAGTGTAGAATAATTTTCGTTTGGCTTCCAGAATAATTTCCTGATGGATCCAGTAGCTGACAGAAAAGCCTGTGCTTTTCTTAACAACTTCATTTAGATAGGTCGGCGAAATATGCAAAGCTGCAGCGTAACCTGCGGGGGTTTTCATGGTTTTAAAAGCCTGTAAAAGCAGGCAGCGGAACAACCTGGTAATTGTGGCTGACCTTGAGGTATTCTGATATCTAGCCGGGCTAAGTGTTTGAAATTCACTGATGATCATTCCAAGGCAAGCATTAATTAAGGAGCGGTTGACCTCTTCTTTATAGTAATTTTCATCGTGCAAATCACTTAAAGAAGTAAGTAGTTTCATCATTTGACTTAAATGTTTCGATTCCTGGATGCCAAATGCCGCCAACCGGGGATCGGAACCCTGATTCACAAAAAAATGACGATAGGAATCTTTGACCATCTCGGGTTTCACTGCAAGAAACCACGCTTCAACATGATGTGCCAGAATACCTTGATGCGCCTGTCCTGGCAAGATACAGAGCACGGCAGCATCATCGATAGAAACGGTATCGAAATCAATCATAATCCTGCTCTTGCCCTTTTGCTGAAATATGAAGATATAATGGTCATCACGATGCACCGCCTTAAAGATAAGATCAACATTGTCCTCCTTGGAATATTTGCTGATCTCCCACCCTCTTTTGCTGGAGTTTTCAAGTGAAAATATCGGTATATGTGTTTTTAACTTCATTTACTGTTCGAAGGCTGGATATACGGTCAGGGCTTAAATTTTATTGGGCTAGCCCTGGTTCTTTTTGCATTGCTTTTTTTGTTGCACGATCAACGAATCTTTCCGGTAATACCGAGATAAGGAAGGTCTGAATGCTATGCGGCCAATACGGCATGATACTTTTTCTACCACATCCTACGACGCCTATGATATGTTTAGCATAAGTTGCGGCAGCAGGACGCATGAAGGACACGGGCTTGTGATTTGAACCGGTATTCACACTTCCAGTGATTAAAGAGATGACTTCCTTATGTGCTACTTCACGTGCAAGTGAAACAGAGAAGGCATTGTTGTATGCCTTAGTAGCTGCATAAACCGAAAGATAGGGCGGCGGGAAAAAACCTGCGTAAGAGGAAACATTCAAAATAAGCGCCTCAGCTTCCATATAGGGGAGCAAGTTTCGGGTAAGTTGAGTGGGAAAAGCAGTATTTAGTGTAATGGTATGATCAATCTCCGCATTGGAATGGTTGGTAAGTTCTTTGATTGGCCCTACACCAACATTATTTACCAATACTTTGATATTCAATTTTATAATTTCCGAAATGTCCATCTGACTGTTATGGCTGCCATCATGGATCAGATAAGTGATTTTAACTTTGGGATAAAGCATCCCGATCTCTTTTTCAACAGCCTGGATTTTTTCAGCGCTCCTGCCATGAAGAATGATGTTAAAACCTCTGCCAGCAAGTTCAGTGGCTACTGCTTTACCTATCCCATCGCTGGATCCGGTAACTAAAGCATAGGCATCGTTTACCAGGTACTTCCTGATTTTAGATGGTTTGCAATATGGATAGATAAATTTTAATAACCTGTATAAGGTTGTTAAAGAAGCCATTACTCCGACAATAAAAAAAAACTGATTCCCCATTATTTTATATTTTCAACAAAATTAGAGATTGGGGCATTGGCTATAAATGGATATATTATGGCATCTATTGGACTATTTACGGGAGCTAAGCCGAAATTGGAGTGGTGGCTGGCCAACAGCATTAGAGAAATAGCGGTTAAAGTAAGCATGATCGGTGTAACCCAATAAATAGGCAACTTCTTTTACAGTATGGTCTGTATCATAGAGTAATCTTTTTGCTTCCATTATGATGGTTTGCTGTATCCAAAAGGTGACCGGAAACCCGGTGGTCAGTTTTACTGATTCGTTCAAATAGGAAGGAGTAATGTTCAAACAGGCAGCATAGTCCGTGGTACTTTTTTTGGTTTTAAACTGACGCAGCAATATACGTTTAAACTCCCGGGTCAATATTGCGGTTCTTAAAACTGAAGATTTTCTGTCTTCTACCTGACGATAAACTGAAATAAACATGCCGACAAAAGCCCGGATCAATGAATCAAGAACCAGAGGCTCGTAATTCAGTTCTGTTCCGTTTTCTACTATGACAGCAATTAATTCTATACATTGGTTGATCCTTAAACCTGCAAGTTCTCCCAAAGGGATCGGGGCATACCGGAAATAATAATCGTCGAAAACTGACCTGTGTTCATCAATTAAAAAATTACTATCTACGGTGATCAGCCATGCTTCCGTATGATTTTCAACAGAAATGGTATGATGAATTTGTCCGGGTAGAATGCACAATAAGACGCTTCCGGTTAGCGTAACCTCCTGAAAATCCAACATCAATTTACTACTGCCCTCTTTTTGAAAAATGAACAGATAATGGTCTCCCCTGCGATGTGCAGGCTTCTGGAGTAATTCTGCTGTTACTTCCGATCCAAAGATTTTATAAATACTGATTTTATGATCAGTGATCTCTTTATGAAAATATTTGATGATGTTTTCCATTCATGATGAGGCTTTTAAAGATCCCTGTTAGCAAAAATCAACAATATTTCATCAATTATTTCAACTAGATGCATGTTTCGGGACTACTGGCCTAAGATTCGTTAGGCGGAGGCACAAATAGTGAAATAGTCCATTTAAATAGTTCTATTGGCTATTCAAAGTGCATCTGACATCTATTACTTTTACAGACTGAGTCTTGTATCCAGGCAGCAACGTAAAATTTGTCTAAAGAAAATTAAGGAACAATAACAATCAATAAATGATGATTAAAAATTACAGAATTGCTGCCATAATCACAATTGTTTTTGCCTGCTCCAATGCCACTGCGCAAGATAAATCTTCTATTCCAGAGCCAATGGTACTGGCAAAAAAGCACAGTTTGACTTACAACAAACCTGCGCCGGATTTCTTTGAAGGAGCACTTTTGGGCAATGGAGCAATGGGTGTGGTCGTGACTACCAGGCCCGATGCGATAGTCCTTAGGTTTGGCCATAACAACGTGTGGGATATCCGAATAGCTGAAAATAACCGGGAAAAACTTGGAACCTTCCAGTCCGTTTTCGATAAAGTCAATAAAATACCCCGGGACCTCTCCAATCTAACCGACGATCCCTGGTACGAACAATACAATCGGATGGCGGGTGAAAATTATAGTAAACCTTATCCCAGACCCTTTCCTTGCGGTTCGGTACTGCTCGGATTTGACAGACGTAAATTACAGTTATTGGGACATGAACTGGATATTTCCAACGGGGTCTGCAAGGTTAAATTATTGACTTCGGATAAAAAGCTGCTCATGTTAACCTTGTTCACAGATCTGTTAGAAGATAAACTGTGGATGGAGCTGACCGACGAAAAAGGCAATCTTCAGAAAAATCTTTTTGACAGGGTCAAAATTATGCCTGATCCTTCTACCCCGGAGGAATTCCCCAGGCCTCAAATTACAGAAAACATTAAAACAGGCATACTTGGATTCAGGCAGTTATTGCCTTATGCTGATTTTGAAAAAGGAACAAAAGATATCGTCCACGCGAAGGACAAGGCCTTCAGCCTGACCCTGGCTACGAACCAGGAATTATATAAAAAGGACCGGATAGCCTGGAATGGGAATAACGAAAATATGGAACAGCTGGAGGCTGCAGTTACAGGGGACCTCCCTTTTCTGGCCTGTGTATCAATAAAAGAAGGACTGAGCACCGATGTTCCCGCAGTCCATATCGATCAGCAACAAATCAACCCAGCAGCATTTAAGAAAAGCTATGCAAATAACCTAAGCATCTGGAAAACCTATTGGAATAAATCTGCAGTCCAACTGGATGATGATTTTCTGGAAGAGACCTGGTATAGAAATCTTTATTTTCTTAACTGCGCCACAAAAGCAGGAGTAACAACTCCGGGATTATTTGCAAACTGGAGTTACAATAAGATTGGAACGGCCTGGCATGGAGACTATCACCTGAATTACAATGTACAACAGCCCTTCTGGGTTACATTTTCAAGCAATCATCTGGAAAAGAACCTTCCTTATGTTGACTTGATCGAATCTCTCATGCCGGTGAGCCGTAAGTGGGCAAAGGAATATTATAATCTACCGGGGGCCTATTTTCCGCATTCTGCCTATCCTGTAGATATGACGATGAATCCATATCCTATCCCCGACTGGGGTTGGGAAGTAAGTGAAACTCCCTGGGCTGTACAGGGATTATGGTGGCATTATCTTTATTCAGGAGATCGAAGTTTTCTAAAGACACGTGCATATGAGCCGATTAAAGCAGCTGTTGAGTTTCTTGTCGGTTATATGACCCGCCCTGAAGCCCGTAACAGAGACCGTTGGAAAGATGGCAAATTCCATATCTTTCCAACGGTACCTCCCGAACTATATGGCCTGAAACCAGGATTCAGATACAATTATGATAGTAATGTAGATCTAAGTCTGACCAAATTTGCTTTCAATGCTTTTAAGGATGCGGTTAAAATATTAGGTACTTCTACAAAGGAGAAACATCTGCTTGACCAAATCAATAAGATTCAGTCTGCTTTTCCGGACTATCCTACTGTCATCTCAGAAAAGTATGGAAAAGTGTTGGTGTCAGTACCAGAAGAACATGATAAGGTCGTTTACAATGTACCAAACGCCTTGTTTACGGTATTTCCTGGCGAGGATCATGGACTTAATGCGGATAAAGAAACTTTTAAAATGCTGCAGAATACCTATAAAAACCAGCAGAACGAGGGTGGCAACGATCTTGTTTTCATCAATTTGCAGGCAGCAAGGATTGGTATGCTGGATCTTGAGGAGTTCAAAAGACAGATTAGTTATTGCTTATTGCCAAATGGGACAGCAACCGATATGGTCATGCAGGTTGGGGGGCGCTATGATGACCGCACAGAATTTAATTATATGTCTAAAATGGGAATATGGTTTGAAAATTTCGCGCTGCCGGCAGTCATCAATGAATGCCTGTTGCAGGGATACAACGGTAAAATTCGCTTATTTCCAAACTGGCCAAAAGATAAAGATGCCAGTTTTAACAACCTGCGTACTGCGGGGGCTTTCCTTGTGAGTGCCACTCAGCTTAAGGGTATAGTTACCGATTTAAAGATAACAAGTGAAAAAGGCAACATCCTGCAGGTGGTTCTTCCCTGGAAAAAAGGATATGTAATCACCGCTTCAGGGAGGAAAAAGATTACAAATTCTGAATTGCGTTTAAAAACAAGTCCGGGAGAACAAATTACATTTTACGCTGAATAGAGAAACAAAAAGGCAGTTATCATGCAGTCAAACTATTTGAAAAAATCTGATCAGGAAGGATTGAATCAATGAAACTCAGCTGTTTTTTGGAAACCCGTATTTAAAATGCATGTATAGAAACAGGCAGACATACAGCAGGAGTCCTATGGTCGTTAAGACGCCAAATATAATGAGGATTACTTTTAGTGGAGAAGCCTTAAAATCCAGTTTCAGTTTATTTGTTCGTCTTTTATTGATCTGGTGTAGGAGTATAGCGCCTAAACCCATGACTAAAAAGATCGCTAGTACGTATTTCAGAAAGTCAAGCCTGTATTTCCAATAAGTGGCCATTGCGCTCCATTTTTCTCCATCTTTCCAATAGATCTTGCTGACATAAAAATTATTTGCTCCTGCCCTGCCAATCACTGCATTGATTTGCCTTTTATCTTTCAATGCAAAATAATTGGCCCCTGAAGATTCAAATTTTATGGACTGGTTGTCGTAGGTTACAAAGATTAAACTTCCTTCTATGGTCTTCTTTACCCTGTACGACTGGACGCTGTCAATTTTAAGTACCGTTGTTTTGGATTCTCCAACAGCAGCATAATACAGCATTTGCATATTTATACTCGTATAGAACAGGAAAAAAGACAATAGCCCTGCGTATAACAGGGCTAGTAAATGCGTCTTAAAACGGTTAGGTTGTTGATATCGGATGTGGAGATAAACTACAATAGCCAGGCTGACAGCAAAGACCAATCCATAATACAGCGGCCCATGATTCGCTGTAATCATCTCAAAGCAGTATCTTCTCAACAGGTAGATCAGGAAAGCAGCAACAAACGCAATGGCATAGCTGCGCGATAAACTATCTTCCTTCATTTACACGCTTAGCCCATGCATCCATTTTTTGTTCCAACACATCAAGAGGCATTACGCCATCTTTTAAAATCTCATCATGGAATTCAACAATCTTAAACTTAGCGCCCAATTGTTTTTCATATTTCGCACGGAGTTCACGAATCTTCAAAGCACCGATTTTATAAGATAATGCCTGTCCTGGTAAGGCCATATAGCGTTCTACTTCCGCAGTCGCTCCATCTTCGCTGATCGCCTCATTGTCCATCATGTATTTGATCGCTTCTTCACGGCTCATGTTCTTTGTATGAATGGCCACATCGACCACCAAACGGATAGCACGGTGCATTTCATCGCCCAATGCGCCCATGTATTGATAAGGATCGGTATATAAGCCCAGTTCCTTGCCTAAGGATTCTGAATATAAGGCATAACCTTCGCCCATTGCGCCATACCAGGCAAAACGTCTGAATTTCGGCATGTCTTTACTTTCCTGTTGTAAAGAAATCTGGTAATGGTGACCAGGGATGGCTTCATGAAGGAATAAAGATTCCATTCCTGAGGTAATGTTAAATTTCTTAGCATCCAGAATGGGAATGTAAAAGATCCCCGGTCTTGATCCATCAGGAGATCCTGGATTGTATTCTGCACTGGCAGAAGCCGCACGGAATGCTTCGGTCTGTCTGACTTCAAAAGGAGTTTTAGGTACTTTGTGGAATAACTTCTGAAGCTGAGGCTTCATCTTATCGTGAATGGCATTAAAAGCTGCGATGACCTCTTTTGGCGTTTTATAGGGTGTCAATTTTGGATCTGTTTTCAGGTAGCTGAAAAAGGCATTTAAATCACCCTTAAAGCCAACCTTGTTTTTAACACTATCCATTTCTGTACGAATCCTTTTCACTTCCGATAATCCGGTCTGGTAAATCTCTTCAGGGGTTTTATTGGTGGTGGTCCAGTTCTTCACACTGTATGCATAAATTTCCTTTCCTCCCGGAACGGATGAAATTCCTGAGGTAGACCTGGCTTTCGGCAGGTATTCGTTTTTAAGGAAAGTACTCAGTTTCTGATAAGATGGAACGAGTTCTTTTAAAATCGCCTGCTGATATAAGGCGGTGATTTTTGCCTTATCAGTCGCCGAAATTTCTTTTGGCATGTTCTTGATCGGGTCGTAAAACAAGCTTTTCTGTGCATCGGTAACGATCATCGCATCCATTTGTGGAATCATCTTCTCTACCAATGGTTTTGGCAAGACCATGCCTGCGGCGATTCCGTGTTTGAAATTGGCAATAGCGGTATCTGTCCAAACACTAAAACCTTTAACACGTCCCAACCAATTCTCATAGTCCTTCAGGTTTTTGAAGGGCTGGTTTCCTGCTCCGGAGCCCAGCTGCCCCATCGTCAATGGCAATGAAAAGAACTGTTGTGCAGGAATCATCCAGGTATTCAATTCCAGACCTTTCAGTTTCATCTGCAAGTCGTACTTGAAAACATCATAACTCAATTTATCATTGTCGTTCAATGCTTCCCGGTCAAATTTTCCAACCTGATTCAGGTAATCCTGATAGAAGTTCTTCAGGGTATCTCTGAATGCCTGAGTTCCATCGTTGGGCAATTGATCATTATAACGGTTATCCCCCTGTGAGGTCGCATCCAATGGGAACAATTTGGAATTCTTTTCCCAATAGGAATCGAATAGCGTTGCAATTTCTTTTGAATCTTTCACTGTTTCTGAAGATTTGTTTTTACAGCTGGCCAAACTAAAGACAAAGGCTGCACAAAGGAGACCTAATTTATTCATCCTGAAAATTAGCAATTTTTATTTTAATCTTTAAACCACAACGTAAATTCTCCAGGCTCCCATTGAATTTTAATCCCGTTTTAATCCGGCTTTAATCTCCTGTAATTAGCTTTGCTTGCACATTAAAGAAATAAATATGGTGTTACTTGAATTCTTAAATATGGGTGGCGGGGAAATTCTGCTGATCCTGGCTGTGGTCCTTTTATTGTTTGGCGGTAAGAAACTCCCTGAACTTGCCAGAGGACTGGGCAAAGGAATCCGAGATTTTAAAGATGCTTCAGAGGGAGTAAAAAGAGAAATTCACCGGAACATCAATGTGGTCAATGCAGATGATGAACCTGCCCGTACCGAACCAAAAGAACCTGTTGTTCCTAAAACCTAAAAATCAAGCTAATTATGTTACATACCCCCCTGCTCGCCATGCTTGGCACTCAAGAAATCGTCGTTATCCTACTCGTTGTGCTCCTGCTTTTTGGAGGGAAGAAAATTCCTGAACTCCTTGGCGGACTTGGAAAAGGAATCAAAGAATTTAAAGATGGGAAAGATGGGGCTGAATAAACAACATATTTCTATTCAGAGATACTGTCGTATACAGTATTTCAAGAATCCCCACCTTTTTTAGAGATTTGAGACATTTGTGAGCGCAAAGCTTTTACAGATATTTAAACAGTTTGAGATTATAAAATCAGATCTCTATCTATTGAAATATACATCGGAAGAACATCAGCATCCCAACTTCCCTTTATTACAATAGTATCCCCTTCAACAATAATCGCCTTAAACATTTCCAAAAAGAATTCAGCGCCTAAAGCGGCATCGTCGATAAACTTTTTAAAACGTAATTTTCCATTATCTTCTAAAGTAAAATAAGCTTCCATTCCATCATTTTTAAATTGAATCCAAATGGAAGCCTTAAGCGTACAACCGTATAAAACAATCTCTCTCTCCATCAGCTGATAGTTTGTATTAAAATTTGTTTCAATACCCCTTCTGTACGCAAAGTCATTCGCTTCAAGTAAAGAATCATTTTTTGTCGATTTTGCGCAAATCGACAAAACACGATGAGCTTCCTCCCAAAGAAAATGTGTTTTTTCGTCCTCATTAAGCGCATTAAAATCATGAAAATTTAATACACCATAAAATGCAAGATGCCCCCCCTGTCCCCTATAGTAATGGACATGATTTTCCGCAACTCCAGGATATAATTCGAATGTTCTCTTCGAGGAAAAATTCAAATTGACAAATTTGATTTTCTTTCCTGTATACCTGAGATTTATTAAATTCTTTAATAGTGTAGCTAATCCAAAGTACTTAGAAGTAAGTTGATTTAAAGGCACTTCTCCATCCTTGAACCAAAACAAAATTCTCTCTATTCTATTATTATCTATCATGGTTTTTTTATTCGTTTTCCAGTATTAAAATTGACAGGATAAGGAACCTTCATACCACGCACATCAAAAACGCTTGTTCAATTGTAATGTAACGTTCTCAAATATTTTTCCATTGGATGAGGAGCATGACGTTAAGCCGTCCAATGATCTCTGTCATATCTGCTTAGTTAAGTCCAGAATATTACCTTCGGCTGTTTGTAATTCCAATATGGAACCTTTTTCTTCAATTATTTTAAATACCAGTTCCATTGGCTTTCCATCAATTAGCAAAAGAAGAAAGAGATTGTTTTTAAACATATCAAACGAGTAAGATCCAAAAAACTTTTTACTGTCTTGATATTCAATCATTTTAAACGAATTATTAATAGATACCGGTTCACTGGTAAATTCTAGAATGTTACCATCCATCATCCATTTACTATTAACTAATACTTTTTGTAATTCCTTCTCATTTAGTACCTGAGATTTTTCCTTCAACCGATAATATTTATATTCATTTTCACTTATCTTAAGAATAAGTTTCTCATTTGATAATTCAATGATATAAAAATTAATATAATTTCCTATTTTTAAATTCACATCATTAAAATGGCAACTATATTTTGAAACACTTTTATCGCTATAGCCTCTTATCATTACATTTTCTGCCTTTTTGTCAAAATCAAAAAAAAGAGGTGCTATTACCGTTTTCCACGGCGACTGGAACTCTTTTTGAAGCATCCAAGCTCCTGTAATTTTACTTTTTATATCAGTTGCCATATATGGTTGTTTAGTCCTGTTTTGGTATAAAAATATTGCTAGTAAAACAAACACTGCAGTAATTCCATATTTTACTATTTTCATATAAAATTTTATCTAAAACAATCTCTCTCTCCATCAGCTGATAGTCTGTATTAAAATTTGTTTCAATACCCCTTCTGTACGCAAAGTCGTTCGCTTCAAGTAAAGAATCATTTTTTGTCGATTTTGCGCAAATCGACAAAACACGATGGGCTTCCTCCCAAAGAAAACGCGTTTTCTCATCCTCATTTAAGGTATTAAAATCATGAAAGTTTATTACGCCATAAACTGTAAGACGTCCACCGGAATCCCTACCGGAATGGACATGGTTTTCAGGAATTACGGGATACAATTCGAAAGTTCTCCGCGAGGAAAATTTCAAATTGACAAATTTGATTTTCTTTCCTGTATACCTGAGATTTATTAAATTCTTTAATAGTGTCGCTAACCCAAAGTACTTAGGAGTAAGTTCATGTAAAGGCACATCTCCGTCCTTGAACCAAAACAAAATTCTCTCTATCTTATTAGCCATCACAGCTTTTTATTTGTTTTTCAGTATTAAAATTTACAGGGTCATATTAGTTTGAGGTTGTAAAATCAGATCTCTATCTATTGAAATATACATCGGAAGAACATCAGCATCCCAACTTCCCTTTATTACAATAGTATCCCCTTCAACAATAATCGCCTTAAACATTTCCAAAAAGAATTCAGCGCCTAAAGCGGCATCGTCGATAAATTTTTTAAAACGTAATTTTCCATGATCTTCTAAAGTAAAATAAGCTTCCATTCCATCATTTTTAAATTGAATCCAAATGGAAGCCTTAAGCGTACAACCGTATAAAACAATCTCTCTCTCCATCAGCTGATAGTCTGTATTAAAATTTGTTTCAATACCCCTTCTGTACGCAAAGTCATTCGCTTCAAGTAAAGAATCATTTTTTGTCGATTTTGCGCAAATCGACAAAACACGATGAGCTTCCTCCCAAAGAAAATGCGTTTTTTCGTCCTCATTAAGCGCATTAAAATCATGAAAGTTTAATACACCATAAAATGCAAGATGCCCCCCCTGTCGACTATAGTAATGGACATGATTTTCCGTAACTCCAGGATACAATTCGAAGGTCCTCTGAGAGGAAAATTTCAAATTGACAAATTTGATCTTCTTTCCCGTATACCTGAGATTTATTAAATTCTTTAATAGTGTAGCTAATCCAAAGTACTTAGGAGTAAGTTCATTTAAAGACACATCTCCATCCTTGAACCAAAACAAAATTCTCTCTATTCTATTATTATCTATCATGGTTTTTTTATTCGTTTTCCAGTATTAAAATTGACAGGATGAGGGACCTTCATACTAAACAAGTCAAAAACCCCTGTTGAATTGTAATGTAATGTTCTCAAATATTTTTCCATAAGGTGAGCCTCAAACTTAGGCATAACGTTAGACCATCTTCCATAAGCACCTGGCCCTGCTTGTAACAATGATTGGTTATACCTTATCAAATTTTCATCCGTAACACCAAATTTAAACAAATCCCCTTGCACATCAAAAATCGTATAAGTTCTGGAGGGAGCTAATGATCGTGAAGACGTTGTAAGTGTGGTAATTGCATCATTAAAAACAGGCGCACTGCTTCCAACTGTTTTACCTGCTGTATTGGAACCTCCCTTGGTAAGATAACTAAACGGGGCATAAGTTGCTCCCATTTGCACTATATCTAATACTGCCTGGCCATCTGCGTCGGCCCTATCGTCCTCCGAAGAAGACCAATAGGCTTTCTGCCCTTCGTACCAATTTACATAAGTGTTAGTGTTGGTAAGTGAAGCTATCCCCCAATAAGTATTCGAAACCGTTCCCCACAAATCACTTCCTAATGTAGATTCGGAACTAAGCCAACCTCTCCACGTTCTGCCTGTGTTTCCAAAGGGGTCACCTTTAACAAGGCGATCATAAAACGTTCGAAAATATCCCTTTTTTTTCTTTTTAGGATCACCCGGTCCACCGTGGAGTGCTTGAAATCCTCTAACCCAGTCTTTGGCGTCTTCACCATCTAAGTACCAGCCTTCCATTCCGCTCGGATCAATCACGTTGATAGGATTGTCTACAGCATAATTATATGGAGTATAGGAAGCAAACTTCTCTGCCAGTGGATCAATTACATTCCATCTTCCAATCACAGGGTCGTAAAATCTCGCCCCATAATCGTACTGCCCCAATCCCCCCTGCAACTCCTTGCCATTATACAGATAATTGTTTTTTGCCCCCAGCAAATAGCTATTGAACGTCTTTCCAAACGGATAATAATCATCATGCTGCACATCCCTTGCTGCCCCGCTGTAGATGTCAAAGCTCAGGCGGGTATTCCCCAGATGATCCTGGAGGTTATACTCATACAGGTAGCTCCCTCCACTTTTCCTTGCCCTTCCTTCTTCGGTCTGAATGAAATCTATTGCCCCGGCAGTGTATTGAATACCATCAATATAATCCGTCGTCACCCCGGAATTTACCGATCTCAGTTTTCTTCCTGAGGCATCATAGGTATAGGTGATTGAAGTTCCTCCGCTTACTGTCTTTGGCAGGTTCAGGTAGTTGTAGGTAAAGGTATTGGTGCCATCGGTTAGTACATTCCCATTTAAATCATAGGTGTAAGTCCTGCTGACCCCACCACTCACACTGCTCAGCCTGTTTCCGCTATAACTGTAAGTCTGGGCGGTACCATTGTCCCTGGTCAGTGTCAGGATATTTCCCATCGCATCATAGCTGATGTTCTTTTCGTCATTCCCTGTGCCGGAGATTCCTGAAAGTAACCGGTTCAGCTGATCATAATTATAAGTGTAGTTCTTCGTCAGGCTTCCAGGTGTTCCCCAGAGCTGCCCGGTAATGTCCCCGTTATACCTTGGTGTAGTTCCGTCATTGTATTTCAGCTGCATGGCAAAGAGTGCTGCACTTTTTCCCGTCAGCCATCCCCTGGAGTTGTAAGACATGGTGGTTGTATGCAGACCATTATTCAGTTTTTTCGTGAGCAGCTGTCCCAGTTCGTTATAACCCAATTCTGAAAGCAAAACCTCGGCATCGGTATTGATCTTTTCATAAGTTTTGGTTTTCCTTCCGGCGTGGTCATATTCATAACGCATGGCAACGGTCACACTGCCCCCGCTGCTGGTATGTGTCCGGGTACTGGCAGTCAGTTCATCAGCAAAGTTCCAGGTATTCACCACCCGGTCCGTTCCTCCAAGCTGGTGATCGCTGATACTTTCCTTCAACCTCCCCCGTTCGTCATAATAATTCACCGTCAGCAGCATTGTCGAAGTGCCCAGGATATTCACCTTACTTCCCGTAGCCAGCCCTTGGGTACGGCTGGTGACCGTCTGAGTGGCATTGTAAGTACTGGTCTTCCCCGGGATGGTATAATTGTTATAATAACTGATCAGTAAGGTCTGGCTGAGTGTCGAAGGATAGGTGTTTGCCGTATACCCTGTTCCTGTCGCAATCCGGGTTTCCCACAAATCAGGGTCCGCATCCACAGCGGTTTGTTGTGTACTGCGGTAAGCGGTATTAGGCGTACTTCCGGTATGGTCATAAATACCGGAAATCACCTGCCTTCCGGTATTGTCGTATTTAATCACCGTCCATTGCTGGGGAGAAAGAGATCGCTGTACGGCATCCTGGCTCATCACCAGCCTGCCTGTCTTATTGTATACAAAGAACTCCCAGCCTTTTCCCGGGATCTTTTTCTCGGTCACCAGTCTTTTTCCGTTATACCGGTACGCATAGATGAACTGATCAAATCCTGCATCACTTTCTATAAAGCTGGTTGCCGTAAATCCCGGGGGAATCACATAACGGAGGTTGCTGAGTTCATCATAGACGTAATAAGTATTCAGGAAACTGCCCCCATTTTGAAGCCGTTTTAACACTACCCTTCCCTGGTAGTCTTTATACTCCATCGTCTTGTTCCCGTTTTCATCCGTCAGCGTATCCACATATAACCTCGCCTTTGGATAATAGGTACTTCCGGTAGCGCCATTACTGGTTACGACCCATTTTCTCACATCATTAACTGCATTTGCAGCATAGCCTTTGCGAAAAGTATGCGTCCCGCCAATCTTCCAGTCTCCCCCCGGAAAGCCTTCCTGTTGTACCCGGTCCAGCGGAGAGGCTTCGAATTTGGTTTCCGAATAAGCGACCTGTCCTGATCCTGAGGGAATACTGATTACACCGGAAGGCGGGCTGTTGTAAAATGATTGCTGACTGCTGATTGCTGCAGCCCGGTAATTACCGGTGGAAGTTCCGTTATCCGTGTAGGAAAGGTATTTCTTTACTTCACGCCCGTAATTATCATAGGCAAAAGGCTGGATCATATCCTTTCCTAGTGGACTGCCCTGGTACTGGACATGCTGTAAGGGACGCCCAAGCCCGTCCAGGTAGGCAATACCTACCCTTGCCTTGGTTTTATCAGAGATGACTGCGTTAAGCGCAGTTTCCGTCGTGATGCCACTAACCAGTACTTTAGCCGTTTTTACATAATTCTGATCGGCAGACTGGGCCAGGGTAAATAAAGGAGCCATTAAAACCATTAACAGCATCCTGAATATGGAAATGTATTTCATGGTGGAGCGCGTTTAAGGTTTATAATGGTACCACAGGTGATCTTTGATGTCATTGTCCGCGTTTTTTGTCCGCTTCAACCGACCAAAAACATCATATTCATAATACACCGTTTCCCCTTTAGGGTCAGTCATACTGGTCATTCCTTTCAGTACGGCATAGGTATAACTGGTCACCTCTGCATCAGGATTCGAAGAGGCCAGGTTGGTACGGATCTTATTTAGTTCCGTGCGCATGGCCGCATCGCCGGAGGGGTTATTGATCACGGTGGTATCGACCAGTGCCATCACTGTGGCGTAAGTACTTCCGGTAATCCTGGCCACGATATACCTTTTCTGATATCCCCAGACCAGCACTTCCTTCAATTCTCCTTCTTTACGCTGTTCCACCACATTACCATAACTGTCATATTTATCAAAGAGAATCCTGCGCTCATACCTGTTGTCCTTACTGGCCGTACTTACCGTAAAAACGGCGGGACTAAAATCGTTCAGCCCTGCGGTATTGTTCAGGCTGTATACCGTATCCGGAACCGGGATCTCCGGTTTATAGGAAACCAGCTGTGCCATGGTCACCTTTCCGCTCCCTCCCGCAGTTTTCTCCTCCACATAGCTTTCTACCGGGCTGGTGATGACATGTTTATCCTGCAGGTTTTTAATGCCTTTGGAGAAGGAAATAGAACTTGTGCCTGAAATCGTGTAATCATAAGGGTATTTAAAACGGGTAATGCTGCTGTCTCCTGCAGAATTCACCTTAACTATTGCTGAAGGGTTTGCAAATCCGGCATTGAGGTAGCTGTATTTAGTGAGCTCTTTCAGGGTATCTGTGCCGTTAAAATAATAGGCCGAGTCCAGCACCGGAACGAACTTGTCCTGCGTAAAATGGTAAGTTCCCCAGCTCGTTCCATAATTCACATCAGGACTGCCTGGAAGCGCATTGATGGAAAGAAACAGGGAAGTGTTCTGCAGGGAGCCGCTGGCAAGATTCGCAAACCGGTGTACCTCCTGCTTCATCTTTTTGCCCGAACCATCCTGGTACCATACCCTTTTCATCCTTCCCCGCCAGGAAGATTTACTGTTGCCTGCCCTGTCAAAAACCGATTGATCGCCCAGGGCAGTAAAATAAAACTCGTCCTCATACCCGTCAAACAGGGAATCTGCATTGACATCGCTATAGCCATTAGTAAACTGCATGACCGTTTTACGCCCGTCGTTCATGGTTTCGGTCACCTGTGCATAACCTACCGTTCCGCCTTTTCCATTACCTAAAGGGACCATCGTACTCTGGTTCAGCAGAAAAAAAGTACAGATCTGGGGATCAAAAATCCCCTCTATCGGCGGGTAATACCTGAGCCTTTGTTCGCCCCAGTGAATTTTCGAGGTCAGGTTACAAAACGGGATTTCAGACACCCCGGAGGTGATCCCTTTATAACTATAGTCATAATTCTTTTCAAAAGAGGAACTGTTTACCGGGCTGGTAAAAGTGATCTTTTTAATCCGGAGCCCGCCAGCATTATAGATGTGGTAATTAAAAGGTCCCTGACTCCGGCCGGGCCGTTTGTATTTAAACTGGTTGGTCACTTTAATACCCGCACTGAATCCATAAGCCGGAATTTCCGTTTCCATTTTATACCTTCCTTCAGTCAGGGACACCGATGGGCTTTGGGTAGAAGTCCCGTTAGGTTTAACAAACCCAAAACCGATGCCGGGGTTTGGCGCGCCGATGCCCGTTACGGGATTGAAACTCCAGGTATTCAGCAGGTCAAAAACACCTGTGCCTTCATTATACTTATAAAGCCTCGCAATACTCAAAGCACCAAATCCGCCATTATAGACATAATTCTGGTAATCTGTCCAGCTGTTGATATTTGGCGACATCCCCAGCTTGGTTTCAAAAGTTGCGGTCTGGTTATGGTGCAGGATAAATTCGGCACTGTTGCTTGTACTGGGGTAATTACTGGAGCTTCCCAGCTGCCTGAGCGAGTCCATCGCCATGGCCATACGTTCATCCGATTCCGGGACAACAGGATAGGCATAGTCATTGCCTTCATATTCGAACTCAGTCTTCCCTCCTGTAGGATAACTGACACTTTTCAATGCACCTACCCGGGCGTATTTATAATCCGGATTTTTGAAGCTGCTGTTGTAGGCAGAGCCCAGGTTAACCACCGTGCCGTGAAGGTTTTTAAACCTGATAAAGAAAGGCTGGTTCTGAGGGCTTAAACTCTTTTCTTCCCCGTTATAATAGCCCCAGAAATCGGTTCCCAGGTTGTTTACCCCGGGCATTTTCCGACCCATATACGGACCAAAATAGCTGAAACGGTAGGCTGGCTCATCGTTGATATTCACACTGTCCAGCAGCATTTTTTTGGCCAGGCTGTCGCTGGTACTGTCACTATAGGTATAGGTAAACCGCGCCCTGCTGACCATCGTTGTTCCGTTAAACATTTTAATGCTGTCCAGCCGGATCTTATAAACATCGGTCCGGGAACTGTTGTTCCGGTAAAACTTCAGGGTATCGGTTTTATGAATGATCGATTTGATCAGCAGGTTATTGGTTTTAATCAGTTCGGGAAGTCCGGCCACGCCAATCACATCATCACAATCGGGATTCAGAAGAAACTGGACCTGAGGGGAACGGTCCTCATACCGTATAAATTCATATTGTTCGGTCGGATAATAGTTCATCCGGTAACAGTTGTTTCCCTCACTCTCGTATTTAAACTCGATCAGTTCGTTTTTAAAAGGTAGCCGGATCCTGGTGAGGTACCAGGCACTGGAATAGGTGTATCCACTGCTCATGGTATTGGTCTCGGAAACATCAAAGTAATATTCGGTTCCCTTTTCATCAATGAACTTAAACTTATCTGCCGTGTATTCCGCATACAGGTTATTTACATCCTTCATCAACACCTTTCCATCACTGGTAAAGCTGAAACTGCCGCTAAGGCCCAGGAAGTTAAAATAAAACTCATCGCATTCCGTATCTACTTTTGCCATGCTGTTTTCGTTCTCCACGTTCAGCATTCTGCGTCGATCGGGAAAAGTACCGGGAACATAAGCCGCGCCCAAACCGGGAAGTCCGCGGACAATCCTGGTCACCGAACCCCCGGCGTTCAAACTGAACCCCGCACCTACCCATCCGGGAATCTCCCTTGGTTTCACCCCGGAAGCATGGTAACTCAGGGAAACAGGAACACTAAAATCCTTGGTTTTCAGTTCATACAAAGGCACACTGACCTCGGGAATCCCACTGTAATAACCCACCGGCATTTCTACATATTTCCCCAGTGCTGCCGCCTGAGGGGATAAAGGCTGGGTAACAGTGGTCAATAAATCAACCTGCGCTGTGCTGTTCAGAGGGACAAATAAAACAGACAGCACAAATAAAGCAAGTGCGTACAATCTTTTTTTCATCGTTTTAGAGTTTAGCGTTAAACGGCTGCGATCCGGTAACCATTGAGTATCAACAGCCTGACTAAGTCTAATCTATAGACAAATATTTAAAAGAAAAATATATTACTATTAATTTTCAAAACAATGTTTTGTAGAAAAATTCATTTCATTGATAAATAAAAACACTTATTTGTAGTAAACTACAAATAAGTGCTATGAACATAAAAAAAATGGCAAAAGCAGAAAAAAATCTACAAAACAAAAGAAATAGAAAACAGGTCTGACCTGCCTTACTAAGTTCGGAATCTATCTGAAAAGCCAACAGGGCCAAATGGGTCAAAATTCATGGCAAACAGGTAAAGCTATTTCAGGAATAAGCATTGAAAATACTTGCGTTGAGACTGCAAAAAAACCGCGCCCAGCTATACCCGCTCTGACCAGGCTCTATACACGGTCTATACTCGGTGCACACCCGCTTGGAAGCCTGTTAAAGGCGGGTAAGCAACTCGTGTAAAATGGGCTTAAAATGAGTATTCCTGCAAGCGGTCACAAACTTGCCAGGATCATTCGGATTGTCCAGTCGCCTATAAGAAGAAGCTGTTTTTTTCTTATTTTTAATTAAAAAACCAAATATAAAATGAGTAGTTCTGCCTTAATGTTGGTGATCACAGCGGCAATATTGCATGCGGTATGGAACCTCATCACCAAACATGTTAATGGCAAACTCGCGTTTTTCTGGTTAATATCCCTGTTTTCGGCCATCATTTACCTTCCCTTACTGATCTTTCAATTGATCAGCACACCAATTCAGTATACGGGAAGTTTATTCCTTTTTGGGATCATAAGTGCGCTGTTACATCTTTTTTACTTTGTTGCGCTACAGGTTGGCTATCGCAAAGCTGACCTCTCGGTCGTTTATCCCGTTGCCAGGGGTGCCGGTCCGATATTTAGCATTATAGGCGCCATACTGATCTTTGCCGAGCGACCGGGAATCATGGCCATCCTCGGAAGCCTGTTGATTGTCTGTGGCGTCATCCTCATGACCGGGCTTAAAATCAAAAAAGACACTTCAATACTAAAGGGATTCTACTATGGAATGCTGACTGGCTTTTTAATCTCAACGTATACCTTATGGGATAAATTCGCAGTGGTCACACACCATGTCTCTGCTGTTTTCATTACGTTTGCTTCCATTGCACTTCCCTTAATTATCTTATTGCCAATTCCTATCCGAAGGTCAGAAGAAGTATTGCTGGAGTTAAGAACGCATTGGAAGCAGGGATTGTTAGTGGCCATTTTTCAACCCCTATCCTATTTGCTGGTCTTAATTGCCATGAAAACCACACCGCTGAGCTACGTCGCACCGCTAAGAGAATTGAGTATCGTATTTGCCGTATTTTTTGGTGTTAACCTGTTAAAAGAAAAGGACAGCAAGAAACGGATCATAGCGGCGCTAACCATCCTCATCGGCATATCCCTTCTGGCGACAGCTTAAATCACCTGGTGAAGCTATCCATTAGTTTCATGGAAAGAATCGCCTGTTCTGCTGAACAAGGATTTTCTGTCTGATCCAGGAAGTAAGCCGTTACTTTTTCAATCATAGGTTGCTGGACATGTTCCAGTGCTTCAAAAGCGAAGACCTCTGTGCTTCCGGCTTTGGTCAGCGTCACTTTATTTCCAAATACAGGAAAGCTGATTCTTCCATTGGAACCGATAATTTCACAGACATCCTTTTTATCCTGTTCAGAAACAGAGAAACACCAGGTTCCCGTAAATACGACGCCATTCTTAAACAGAATCTGTCCGGTCACCAGATCATCCACCTTCGCCCTGCCCGACTGGTTCAATGAGAAACCTGTAGACTGATCAAATTCTCCGAAGAAATACACCATCAGGTCCAGCTGATGAGGCGCCAGGTCATGAAATAAGCCTCCACCGGAAATGGCGGGATCTAACCTCCAATTGGTCTCCACATTGGCAATCAGATCTGATTGCTGAGGTTGCAGCATCTGCAAGCTGGCAAAACGAACATCACCAATAGCGCCCTCTTCAAGAAGCCCTTTGATTTTTAAAAACATGGGTTGAGCCCGGCGATAGTGTGCAACCGTAAGTTTTGTGTCGTATAATATCGATGCTTCTTCCATCCTCAACCCCGATTCCGCATTTAACGTCATCGGTTTTTCTACATAAACAGGTTTTCCGGCAGCAAGGGCAAGCCTACAATACGCTTCGTGTTGGGCGGGTGGTGTCGCAATGTAAATCGCATTTACTTCGGGATCATTGATCAGTTCTTCCACATCAGCATACCATTTTGGTACGCCATGTCTAAAAGCATAATCTTTTGCCTTTTCCGCGTCTCTGCGCATCACGGCAACCAAAGAAGAATTGGGAACTTTATTAAAAGCAGGTCCGCTTTTAACTTCTGTAACATCGCCACAACCGATCATTCCCCATTTAATTTCCTGCATATTCACCTTGTTTTCTCAGCGAAAATACGAATATCGCGCAGAATTAAAACCTGTTTTAACGTTTCAGTTTTAACAAATAAATCGCTGCCTGCAGCTGATCGCTGTCATTATCTTCACACAATAGAAAGGAGATTTCCCCTTCACCTTTATGCTGTAAAGTCAATCCTTCAAATTTGTAGCGGTCAGAAATCTGCTTTGTGAAGTCGATCTTCATTGTCTTGAGGTCAATACTACCGATGATACTGCCTAAAACCGCTCCGTCATTATAGGTGGAATTGGTGTTTTCAGCAGCTGCAAGGAAATACAGTTTATCATCCAGTTTAATCGCATCAGTAAAACCAGTCCGGACACCCTTAATTTTGGGAAGATTCAAGGTTTTAAAGGTAATTTTAGCCTCAGCTGTTAATTGATTACCAGATACCGTAAAAACAATGTTTTGTCCGGAGTTCCCATTCCCACGATTAAAAAAATACCAGTTATCCCCGGCATGGACCACCCCCTCAATATTGAAATTTTCAGCGCTCAGATCAGCAAGAACCTGCATAGATTGGTATAAAGCGGATAAATCCTTAACGGCAGTTACCTCTTTTGTACTTGCATTTAGCTGAACCATTTTGGTTCTGTTTTCCGTAGAACCAGATCCAAAGAGATAAAATGAATCTTCGTAAAAGGCAAGGGCTTCAAAATCTGGTTTGAGCTTCTTTGCTATATTCTCCGCAGGATTTTCGCTTAGCGCATGACGCTTCAAAGCAGCTGATTTGAGCTCATATTCATAGAAATAAGCACTATTGTCGCCGATGACATATAGGGAATTGTCTTTTAAAAACAAACCGGATGCAGAACCTATTCCTATAATCTGGAATAACAGTTCAAGTGTGAACCTATACATTGTTTAATCTAAAGTTTTTAGAATTTTTGCTGCATTCTCACTGTTCGGATTCAATTTCAACGCTTTAAGGTAGTTTTCCTTGCCTAGTTTTTTATCGCCATTGGCGAGGTAGGCCTCCCCTAAACTATCATATACATCTGATTGATCCGGATAAAGGAAGGTGTTGACTTTAAACAGGTCAATCGCCTTTCTTACCTCCTTAGTGCGTAGCAAACGATAGCCCATCTCATTGATGTAGCTCTGCTCCACCGTATGGTAGTCAGGATGCTCTTTTTTCATTTGCTGATAAGCAGCCAGGGCCTGATCAAACTGCCCCTCAAGAATAAAATCATAAGGAACTTTTTCTCCTGCTTTCAGTAAAGGGTTGATGTATTTAACGGAATCTGTTCCCCATACAAGAGCCAGGTGTTTGCTTTGGTCAGCAGGATTAATCACCACTTTAACTTTATAATCAGAACTGGCCAGCGTTACAAAAGTATTTTCTGCAATTTTAAACAACTGCTCAGGTTCTTCAGAGTTTTTCATCAAAAATAGCTTTTCTCCATCGCCATAGACTTTCATCAGGTCATAATGATCTGTTCGGTACCGTCCGGACAGGTATTCCAGGTTTTCTTTGCTGATCTCCAGTTTTGGATAAACCGGGTTTACGTAACTTGGCCAGTTATAAGTCTCAGCTACAGACCTGATCAGCTCATCAATCAGCGGAGGCTGGTTACCATTGGTCAGGACCACCACACCATCCCCACTGTCCCTACTCGCCGTAAAACGACTCGAAAAACCCTCATTCCAGCCACCATGGCCAAAGTAACGATCACTTCCTTTCTTTTCCAGAAAGATCCCCAGCCCTTCGAATTCTTCAATAAAAGGACTAACCATTTTAACGGCCATCTCCTGCGAGAGGACTTTTTCACTTTGCCCTTTAATGGTTAACTGTAAATCTATGGCAAACTTTGCCAGATCTTCTGCGGTAGTCCATAAACCTGCAGGAGCCATTTCAGGATACGTATGCCTTTTTCCTCCGGTCTCGCTGCGATCAGGAAGATATCCTGTCGCCGCAAACCTCAACCTGTCTGCAGGTAAGGGCTGATTGTAACTGCTGTTTTTCATTCCCAATGGGCCTAACACCAATTCGTTCATGAGCTGCGGAAAAGGTTTTCCTTCCAGGTCGATCAGCATTTGCTGCATTACGCAATAGCCGCCTCCGGAATACCTGAAAGTTCCACCAGGTGCTTTATCAACGCGGATCGCCGGAGAATTCGCCGGCTTTTCCCCATTGAGGACCTGTATTAATGTCGGTACTTTATCCGTAACCCGATAACCTGCAAAACCACCTACTGTAAGTCCTCCGCTATGGCTTAGCAAATGCTTGATGTTCACTTTCTTTTCCTTTGTAAATTCATTGTCCGGAAGCTTCCAGGATTTCAGGTATCGGTTCACATCTTCCTCCGCATTGATCTTTCCGCGTTCTACTTCTTTCAATGCCGCATAGGCACTAACCGGTTTGCTGATCGAAGCCGCCTGAAACAAGGTCTGGTTCGTTACCGGCTGTTTACTGCCACGATCCATTACCCCATAACTCTTTGCCCAGACTACCTTTGAGCCTTTAATCACGGCTATACTCAGTCCGGGAACACCATAATGTTTCATTCTCCCCTCAATCGTCCATACAGAATCGCCCACAAAACGATTGGCAGTTCTCAAGCCGGTTTCTACTTTTTTAATCTGTGCTTTTGTCCTGCTATCATATTGTGCATAAATAGTTGAGCATTGTAAGGAAATGAGCAGGAATAAACCAAATACTGAAGTGTTTTTTTTCATCTTTGCAATAATTGTGATAACTGGCTGTTAAAGAAAGTAAACTAAGCCAATATAGCCAATTAGCTAAAAACAGACAACCTTGAATTCCATTAAAACAGCAATTGTGGATATTTGTTGATATATATTATTACCCAATATCACTATATTCAATTCTTATTTGATACTTAAGATTAAAAATGACGACTAAACCCACTTTTTGGCAACGTATAGGCATTCAGGATTGGTTCTTAAATGACAACGGCACCAAATCATCTGCCAAGTTAAAGCCACTTACGCCCAACATAGTTTATAAATACATCATCCAGCAATTTCAGGAATCTATTGCTGAACTCTCCTTCGCGGAACGGATTGTCTTTTTTCATGAGTTTATCATTTGCCTCAATGCGGATGATTACAGGGAATTTGTAGACAACAAAAAAGGCATCCTGGGACTGGTTGCACAGGAATCTGTAGATAACTTCTACCTGATTCTGAACAAACAGGCCTCCACAGGAAAAAAAGTAGAACCCTCCAGTAATAAATGGGTGTTCCGTTTTGTATCCCATCCGGATTACCGTCGCGGGGACATTAGCTTTATTGGTAAACTGTTGCCAGACAGCAACCTGAAAGACGAGAACCTGAGGGTAACCTTTATCCCAAGACAAACAGGCCTGGCCCAGACTTTTGATATGGACAATGACCTGCTAAAGGATTTCATCTTCTACAGTGAAGGTTATTATGAAATCCCTTATATGGCAGATCTGAAAATGCCGGATAAAGCGCCTGTGGAAAATAAAAAGACGAATGTTCTCGCCCGTTTTGAAACTACCTTGCCTAATAAAGCCTATGCTGGTCAGAAATTAGAATACCTGATGAGGGCAGAAGATATTGTCATCTCCGGAAATGAAGAAACAAGTGAAGGTGCCCATATTTTCAAGATCCCCTCAGAATGGGTAAACAGTCCCCACCTTAAAATACATTACAATAATGCCGAAGATAAATTCTACCTGGCCTCCTTTGGAGAAAAAACAATAGTAAATGAAAACCTGGTGGAACGAAGCGATATCTATGGTCCGAAATGGATCGAACTTCCCCTGAATTCAAGGATTATACTTAACGGAATTATTGGCATCAATATTTTTAAACCCTGATTTATGTCGCATGCTTTATCTATAGCGTTATTAGTACTCTGTGTGGTCTTGCTGATCGCACATTTCAACGACATTAAAAACTCGCCCAAATAGAATGGAGAATAATTATTTTGGAATAACTGACACTGGAAAAGTTCGTGATAACAATGAAGATACTTTTATTGCAGAGCGCACATCAGACAATGACTTTGTAATTGCCTGCGTTATTGATGGTGTTGGCGGATATTCAGGAGGTGAGATCGCAGCAGACATTACCAGAAAATCTATACTTCATCACCTGGCTCATCCTAAAGCGGATCTACCCGCGCTTATGAGAGAAGCGATTCTCGCTGCAGATGCACAGATTATCGTGGAAAAGCAAAGGGTGAAAGGGCATGAAAATATGGCTTGTGTACTCACGTTAGCGGTAGTTGACCTGCACAAAAACAAACTTTATTATGTACATGTAGGCGATACGAGATTATACCTCCTGCGCGACAATTCATTGATAAAGATCTCCAAAGACCAGTCCTTTGTGGGCTTCATGGAAGATTCCGGACGCCTTACGGAAGAACAGGCCATGCAACATCCTAAGCGCAATGAGATCAACAAAGCCCTTGGCTTTGGTATGGGAATGGCTGGTCAGGAAGATTATCTGGAAACGGGGGAATCTCCTTTCCTTCCGGGAGATCTGTTGTTGTTGTGCAGTGATGGCTTATCGGATATGGTCAATAGCCAGGAAATGATCCGCATCTTAACGACGGACAGTTCCATAAGAGAAAAAGGTGCTCAGCTGATCAATGCAGCAAATCAAAACGGAGGCCTGGACAATATTACCGTAGTCTTGGTGAAAAATGACAAGCAATCGCAGGTCCATGAAGCAACTAAGCCTGCCGCGAAATCTAAAAAGACAAATCCTATTCCTGCGGTTGCAGAGAACACCAGCCTTCCTTCAGTCCAGCCACAGCAAAGAAGCAACAGAGGCACAGTTGCCCTGCTTTCCGGCCTCTGCCTGATTCTGTTGGCTGCCTGTATCTATTTATTTTGGCAGAAACACGAGTTGTCAACGCCTGCTCCCCCGGTCAAGACTACACACAGCAGAAATGCTCAGGAACTAAAACTTCAGGATGCCTTGAATAACCTCAAAGGAAACACGCTGACCTTAACTGATTCGATGTTCAAATCACCTATCATACTGACCGAGTCTTTACATTTCACTAAAGACTCCCTGTTCCTGATTGCTAAAAATCAGATCGTCATAAAAAGTGATTCTGCTTTCAGGGGAAATGCCATGATCATCCAGCCGGCCAGTACCTATGTCTACCTGGAGAACCTCAGCTTTGAAGATTTCAATACCGCCATCTCCTCCCAGAATAATGCATTGGTGTTAAAAAATGTACAGTTCAAAAACTCACCTAATGCCATACAGACGATTTATGATCTGCCGGCAAAAGGATATATCAACGGAAAGATCTCACGCAGTACTTTTAAGGCTGATTCTATCCCTAATACCTCCAAATAACAAATATGGGAGAAACCACACCTACCACCGGAAGCAGAAAAACGGAGCGTAAGCTCATCCTATTATCTTCAATCATATTAGGAGCGTTATTCATTACGCTTTTCGGGACGTTACAGAAAGGCTTTGTTGACGTAGATTCCAGGTTAAAAAATGGGACTCTGGTCAATATCAATGATAAAAACCCTGGTCAGCTCATTAAAACACTTTTGGAGAAAGGTTATTATTTTGAGGATAAGAAAGACATTGCACTGATTTCAGCAGTAGTGAGCAGCGGAAGCAAATCCTTTAAAGAACCGATCGATAACGTTGGGGAATTGAATAAACGCAGGTTTTTTATTGATGCTGATGAAGCCTTTCAAAAAGGTGGACAAAATTTTAAAAAGAGGGTTCTTGACTCCCGTGCATTGTTAGGTTATACCGGTGAGGACTCGGTTCTTTTTAAGAAAGAAAGGGTCAATCCTGCTTCCCTAAAATCAGAAATTGCGGTCAACCAGGGACAATACAACATTACCGGAAAGGTGATCGATACTGCCGGGAAGCCGGTATCCGGGGTTTTGATCAAATTGCAAATGATCTTACCGCAGGACAGTACCGATAACGATCTGGAGCTGGCCAAACCTGCATTAAGGACCTATGCCAGAACGAATGCAGAGGGGTATTTTGCGTTCAATAAATTACCGGATGATCAGGCGTTTTCGATCCTTCCGATGCAACCCGGATATCAGTTTGGCAAATCACAGGGCGTACAGGAATTGCAAAAGGACGCCAGTTTCGTCTTTAAACAAAGCCCTCATAGCATCCGGCTTTTTTCTGCGCGTGATTTTAAGATCCTGAAAAAAGAAAAATCCCTGATTGTACGAACCACGATGGAGTATAACCAATGGTACTGGATCATTACCGGCTGCTTTTTCATTGGGTTTTTCCTGCTTCATCTGCTGATGAGCATTAAATTTCCACAGGCAGATCAATTGATTCTGCCCGTAGTGATGCTCATGACTGGCCTGTCTTTTATTACCTTACTCAGTTTGCAGGATCCGCTTAGAGATCGTTTTCTGGCTAAAGATACCCTGATGTTTTTTGGAATGGGCATCCTCGGCATCTGCCTGTTGCTATTGATCAAGTTCCGCAAGTTTACGGTTGATTCCCGCGTTTACCGGATGTTGATCCTCCCTAAAAACAGCGGCAAAGCCAATGGCTGGCAATGGGCAGGTCTGGCACTCGCGCTCCTGGCATTGACAATCGTCTTTGGAACAGGTCCGGAAGGCAGTGGTGTAAAAGTGAACCTCTTTGGTGTACAGCCGAGTGAAATTGTTAAATATGCGATCATTCTCTTTCTCGCCGGGTTCTTCGCGAGCAATGAGAAATTCATTACAGAATACCGTACCTGGAGAAAGCGTTGGTATTTCTTCTCTTTTGCATTGGCAGCAATGGCCATCGCCATTTTGTTATTCCTTGTTCTCGGAGATCTGGGACCAGCAATGGTGATCTGTTTTACCTTTATCATTTTGTTTTCTTTCTCCCGTGGAGATTTTATGATGATGATGATCGCCATCATCACTTATACTTTAACGGTTTGGTTTTTGAACATCTGGCTGGCCAGTTTAATTACCGTATTGCTGGTCGCACTGGCGATGTTGCTGAATAAAAAAAGAACGAGTGAATCTGCGATTATGATCATGATGGTCATCGCAGGCTTCCTGCTGATTGATCAGATTCCTTACCTGGATAAGCTCATTCCCGGACCAGTAAATCGCCTGACGGAACGTAAATCGATATGGCAGGACCCCTGGAACAATGAAGTCTACGGAGGTGATCAGGTAGCCAATGGCATCTGGGCAATGTCCGGAGGTGGGATCACGGGTCAGGGGGCAGGTGAAGGTTTTGCAAAAAGCATTCCGGAAGCACATACCGACATGATCCTTCCGGCAATAGGTGAAGACTTTGGATGGGCAGGCATCGTAGCGGTGTTTATCTTGTTCCTGGTCTTTTTAAACCGCGCGATTAATATAGGCCGGCAAACGGGAACTCCTTTTTTATTTTATTTATGTTCCGGAATTGGCATCAGCATGTTTGCTCAGTTTCTACTGATTGCAGGCGGATCAACCGGTGCCCTGCCTTTATCAGGAGTAGCCCTCCCCTTTATCAGTTATGGCGGTTCTTCGCTGGTCGCAAATATGCTGGCGGCAGGATTGTTATTGTCGGTTTCTTCCATCCGTGGAACAGCCGTTCAAATGGAGTTCATTACCAAACAGCAGGATAAAAATCTTGTTCCGGCATTATTGTCAGCCAGTGTTGCAGTCATCTTGCTTACAGTAACGGTATCCAGATACATCGCCAACAACAAGAAATGGGTGGTTCAACCTGCCCTGGTGGCAGACCGGAGTGGCTTACGCATGTTCAGTTATAACCCCCGTATTGCCATCCTGATGAACAAACTGGAAGCTGGTCAGCTGTACGACAGAAACGGACAGGTATTGGCTACCAGTAACCCGGATCTAATCAGGAAACAGGAAGGCATGTTGAATGAATCCGGACTGAACTATAACCTGGATTCTGCAGTGCACAAAAGAGTAGACCGGTATTATCCTTTTGAAGAACAGGCTTTTTTCTGGGTTGGTGACGCCAATACCGGAGTTTTCAACGGAAGCACGAACGGCTATTTTGCAGAATATGAACATGCCGCTGAATTGAGAGGTTTCCAAACGCCGACGAGTTCTTTTAACACCATCGCCAATCGTTATCATGAAGATCGTTTTCTTCCAAGAGGGGTAAAAGAGATGACGGTGAGTAAAAGGGATTATAAGGCATTGGCTCCACTCCTGCTGGCTGGTGTGAATAGTGCCGAGGTGGCGGCTTTTAAAAAGAGAAACAGGGATGTTAAACTCGCTGTTGATGCAAGGTTGCAAACGGCCATCCAGCATTCCATAGCTACTGATGATTCTTTAAAGAAGAGCCGGGTATCGGTGGTGATTATGGAAGATGAAACCGGCGACGTGTTGACTTCTGCAGTTTATCCTTTGCCAACGGTCAAAGACTGGGACTTGCTCACGATGACGACTGCTGAGCAGAACCGGTTATCGGGATGGTATACGAATTCAGATCTTGGCTTTACTTATGCCACTCAACCGGGTTCTACGGCGAAGGTATTAACCGCCATGGCTGCCTTTAACAAACTCGGACTTGCCGCGGTCAATAAAACATATACGGTCAGTAGAGCAGAAAGAATCCGAACCAAGGGCATCGAGCCTGATGAAACAGGAACGATCAATATGGAACGCGCATTGATCAAATCGAACAACGTCTTTTTCATCAAACTGGCCAATCAGGAACAGTTGCAGGAAGATATGGCGGCTTTGTATTTAAAAACCGGAATGTTTTTAAGGGGTGTTGGTGGCTATTATTATAATAAAGGAGCCAATAATGAGAAGCAGGAAGATAAATGGCTGAATTATTGGAGGAAGACGGAGTTTAATACCAAACCGAAATATGATCCGGCCAATATCAGAAAGACCCGTGCCAAGGGAATCTCCGGAATGGCCTGGGGACAGGGGGAACTGATTGCGACCCCTGCCGCAATTGCCAGGCTGGCATCAGGCGTAGCCAATAAGGGAGTCATGGTTCCCAATCGCTTTGTATTGAAGATCAGCGATTCCTTAACCGGGGTTCAGCCTGGGATTAAACTGGCCAACGACCCTAAATATGCGGCCTTGCTCACAGACTATATGGTGAAACAAAGCATCAATAAGTCTTACACGCTGGGTCTTAAAGTAGCAGGGAAAAGCGGAACACCGGAAAGGGTGTGGAAAGCGGCCAGGATCAATGATGGCTGGTATGTGTTTTTTGCGCAGAAGAAATCAGGGAAAGGACATATCGTGGTTTGTATCCGGATAGAGTCTACCAGAGGATCGAGCAGAGCGGTATTGCTGGCGGGTAAACATGTGGTTCCTGCCCTGCTGAAACTGGGTTATGTGAGTGATCTGGAAGAGGCGAAACCAAAGGTCGTTAAAGCCAAAAGCATTAAGGCGGCAGAAATAGATAGCATCGCCCCGTCAGAAGCGCCTGAAATAGAACAATAGAGGAATAAAAAGATTTAAGAAAAGATACATGAGCATGTTTAACCTATTTGGAAAAGAACCATCAGAAAAACCTCAGGACGTAAAAGCCGTGAGAGAGGCACTTCTTGTTTTCATGAAGCAGGAATTGCAAAAACTGGAAGGTGGCGAAGGAAAACATATAAAAGGATTTCAGCTGTTCATTGCCTGTCTCCCGGTAGAAAAGTACCTGTACGAATCTGCTGTGTTCATGGAGGAAGAAGGTCGGTTCAAGAAGGAAGTTCAAAGGCTGGCCGATGATTTTGCCATTGATCTGCCTGAGCACTGGACAATGGAGAGCCTCTTTGTTGATGAGCTCCCTCAGGATGTGATCAAAGCAGGCAACCTGGAAATCGGACTGTATATTAAAACGCCGGAGCATGCCATCGTACAGCATTCGGAAAGGGCTTGCATCAAAGTTTTAAACGGAGAAGCAGAACAACAGGAATACCTGATTACTTCCAGTGATGGAAAGATCAATATCGGAAGAGAAAGAAAAGTTCAGGATGCAGAGGGTTTTATCAGGGAAAATAAAATTGCTTTTCCGGATTCCAGCAGCAATGAAGGCAATAAATACATCAGCAGGCAACATGCACATATTGAATGGAATAGAGAAGCAGGAGTCTTTCTTTTATTTGCTGATGAAGGCGGTGTGCCGCCAAGAAATAAAGTAAAAATCAGATCTAAGGCAGATCATAACCCTGTTAAACTTACCTTTACGGAACTTGGACACCCTCTACAGGAAGGTGACCAGATTATTTTGGGCGAATCGGCGGTGTTAGAATTTAGTTACGTTTCAAACCCTTCATAAAACGACAATCATACCATGAGCAAAATATTTACCATAGCAGAGGGATTAGAGAATATGGGTGCTTTACGCACCGGCGGACAGGGTTCTGTTTATAAGGGTAAAAGAATGGGCACCATTATTACCGCGGTGAAAATCATACCTACTCCTATCCATTCTGAAGATACAGAAGATAAAAACTACAGGAACTTTAAAAACGAAGTGGAAAAGCTGGAGAAAGTAAACCAGATTCCGAATCCAAATGTAGTGAAGATCCTGAATTCCGGGCTAACAGAAAGCGGATCATTTCCTTTCATAGAAATGGAATATATCGAAGGGCCAGACCTGGAAGATTTGCTGAAACCACCACATAGTCCGGTATTCACCATCCGGGAAACGATTAAGCTGGCAGAACAGCTGTCCAATGCTTTAGCACATTGCCATAAGGTAGGCGTTAAACATGGAGACATCAAAAGTAACAATGTAAAGTTCAATGTGTATACGGGCAATTATATCCTGCTTGACTTTGGACTAGCGATCATGTCTGATGAACAGCGAAGAAGCAGTGTGAGACATGCGGGTGCGGTAGAATTTATGGCGCCGGAACAACATGATGGAGAAATGTTCTTCCAGACGGATGTCTACAGTTTCGGAGTAATCCTCTTTGAACTTCTTGCGGGTACTGTTCCTTTTCCTTTGATCAATAAAGCGGAGAGCTCGCGCAATTCAGTCATGCTTTCTCATATGGAAAAGCCAGTGCCGGATTTATTAAGCCTTCGCCGCAACCAATTGCCGGAAAGCTGGTCTCCGGCAGTGCGTGATTATGAAATGAAAGTGCCGGTATGGCTGCTAGACCTGATCAAAAGATGCCTGGAGAAAGCGCCGGAAAAAAGGTTTGCCAATGGCGAGGCTTTACATGAGGCCATCGCCCGCAACAATATAGAAAACATGGCGATACCCCCTGCAGCACCAGTAGCTCCTGTTGCTCCGGTATATACGCCGGCAGTGGCTGAAAGCCCTTCTAATGTGGTCAGCGTGTCAAAACCATTGTTTATCCTGATGATCCTTGCATTGGTAGGCCTGACGGCATTTACCGGATATGCATTATTGTTTAAAGATCAGATGGATAAAGATAAGGCAAATGCAGCACTGCATAAAGACAGTGTAACGGTTTCAAAACCTGCTCATGAAGTTGTAGATACCATGCCTGAAACCGACACGACCAATATCGTGAAACCAATTATATTGGATACTACAGAACAACAAACAAATGTAGACTCCCTGCAAAAGGAATATGAGCGGCAAATGGGGCTCGATAAACCTGTTGCTAAAAAGGAAACCAATGTAGACGCGGTCATCGTAAGTGAAGGCAAAAAGTACAAATTGCCAAAAACAGCGATCTATTTCTATGATTCCCCTACCGTAGATGCCCCAAGACACGGCGTTCTAGGTCTATGGGTAAATACGAAGTTTACAGTCGTAGATGAACAGAATGGTTTTATCTATGTCACACATAAAGACAATGATGGTCAGGTAACTAAAGGATGGTTAAATAAGAACGATCTGAAAGAGCAGTAAAATGAGCAGCCTTCAATTTAAAGACAGAAGCTTTACAGCAGAAGAGATCAAAGAAATTGCAGCGCAGACAAAACTGCTGGGACTTTCCTTTCAAAACTGTCCGATTACAGATGAAGACATTGCCCAGCTTTGCGAATTGCCAAAACTGGTAAATTTATCATTGGAAGATACAGGCATTACGGATTTGTCATTGGAATATTTATCCAGGCTCCCTTCCCTAAAGTACTTGTTCATCACGGGAGCCGATCTCAATGGATCTGGTTTCAAATCATTTGAAAACAATAAAAAGATCGATTGTATCTGGGCATCTAATACGAAACTCAATGACGAAGGCCTTCGTTTGCTGGCGAACATCCCTAAATTGGGTATTGTCCGCATTCCGGATACTGAGGTAACCTTCGAAGGTTTACTTTCCGTGGCTCATAATCCACGGATAAAGGTGGTTACCGGTGATTTGTTCAGTCCGGAACAAATGGCTCAGTTTGAACAGGAACAAAGAGAACAGGCAAAATCAAAAAAGACCTTCATTCCGGGAGAAGTTGAAAAAGCAAAGACCGTGCTCCTCTCCTTTTTTCAGGCAATGACAGAATGGGAAAAGTCTGCAGAAGAATCCTCCTCAGGACCCCGGCCATTTGCCCCAGACCTTCAGCCCAAATGTGAAGCGATATTTAACCAGTATTGTACTGCCAAAACCAGGATAGGATACAGACCCACAGGTTTATCCTTCTCCGGAGGTCCGGATTATACCTATGGAACGCAACAATTTATAGATGTGGAACAGCCTTCAAAAAACAAAATCCTTTTTTACACTAAAAATCATATAGACTTTCAATACCGCTATATTCTCGTAAAAAAAGAGGGCGACTGGAAAATAGAGGAGTGTCAATGGCATTCTGCAGGCTGGAAGAAGTACGGATTGTAAAGCGGTTTATTTGTTTTTTTTATTGTCCAGGTGTTGAATTACACAAGCGTCTGCGATTTTAATGATTTCCTTCCGGCTTTAAGCTTATTCACTATGCATCCTGATACCGCCTTTTTTTCCGAAGCGCTAAAGCCTTCGGGCATCATGCTCAAGGTCTCTTTTTTTAAAGTTTTTTCATTATCGGCATTCCAGGGATATAAGACATTTAGTTTGACCGACTTTCTACATTCAATACCTATTTTTTCACACAGTTCTAAAAACGCAGCGTTGCTTGTTTTAACACCATTTGGATACCTTGCTTTAAGTTTGCTGATTAAACAGTCTTCCAGTTTTCTTTTCTCCCCTGCCGAAAGGTAGGAAGATTTAAAATGCTTTCTAAACTCCCTGGATACAATTTGCTCATTTTCAGGCGTCCATTTGAATGCTATTGATGAGGATTGTGCCTTCATAGTATCTGAAAGCAGGAATGTTAAAACGATGGTGAGGAGCATTGATTTCATCCGGCAAAACTAAGTATAGTATTTCATTTTCACCCAAGGTATTATCGCCGCGTTTAAATAATTATATTATTTTTACGACTCAATCTAATTGATATGGATAAAGCGCTCTGGAATACGATCGAAAAATATGACCTCGATGATCCAATCAGTGAATATGGTTTTTCTACCCGCCTGCAGAATGAAAACTTTTGGACCAGCAACTTTACAAAGGAGGCTATTCTTGAGTATAAAAAATTCATGTACCTCGCTGCATCAACGGATTTCATGGTTTCTCCGTCAGAGATTATAGATACAGTATGGCATCAACACCTGATCTTCAGTACTTCTTACGATCAGTTCTGTGCGCTACTGGGAAAGAAAATTGAACATATTCCCTCCAGCCATAATGATACGGACTTTGAAAGATTTCAACTGGCTAAGGAAAGAACCAAAAAGGCATACCTGAATTTCTTTGGTGAACAACCAAGCTCCATCTGGGCGTATACGGATATTTATCAGCCGCTTCAACTCCCAAAGTATAAACTCAGAACTTCAGGGTTTATTTACCGGTTATTTTTGATCCTTCTGACCGTTATCATTTCCTGCTATGGTCTGCTTAAGCTTTATCCCCTCATTGATAACCCCTATTTTATGATAGGCTATTTGTTTTTATTGGCAGTGGGATTGATCAGTCTGGAGCGGTACAACAGAGGCCGCCTTTTGGCCTTACTGAATAGCTGGCCAAAAGATGTTTTTATATTCAATTTGTCGCCTTCGGAATTGGTTTATGCAGAATATCAGCAGCTATCTCATATCGTACATGGCGTAATCAGTAATTTAATTCTTAAGGAATCGATTCGGATATTACCAGACGAAAAACTAAGCTTAACTGAAAACCATAAAGTAGAAAATGTACAGGAATTCAGTAGCCTGCAGGCACTAAAGAAAAGCGGCCCCTCAAAGTACGAACAACTGTTGAACAGGCTGATACTAAAGCCGGGATTCAATATTACCGCAAGAGCAATCAACGGTTTTAATAAATACCTGAGAAAGTCCGTTTTTTTTGTGCGGCTGAACAATGTAAATGTCATGGCTCTGTTTACGCTCTTTTTTCTGGGTCTGCTAAGGGTATATACAGGAAGTAGGAATGAAAAACCAATTGTTTTGCTGGTAACCATTTTAATCGCTTACCTGGTATTCATCATCTATTATATCAGACGGTTAAGGACTCTGTTCAGTACTAAAATATTACCGAAATTCTACGAGAATCAGCTTCGGGCATCACCGGATGATAACCCTCAATGGGATTATTTCCTGCTGGGAACCGCTTCTTTAGTACCTTTTTTAATTCCTATAGTTGAAAGACGAAGGGAATCCGGAGCCGATGCAGGTTCAGACGGAGGAAGTTCCGGTTCAAGTGATGGAAATTCCTGTGGCAGCTCCTGCGGTTCTTGCGGCGGATGTGGTGGGGATTAATCCCCAGGCCTATTTACCATATTCAAAAACAACACTATCCTTTACCACTAAACCGCTCATGTTCTGCCCGGTATAAACAATGCTATATTTCCCTGCTTTTTTGATTGGGTAAGCTTTTAACACATCCACATCTACGGAAAGACTATCGCCAGGATTCAGTTTCAGATAACTATCTGCCGGAGGAGGCATTATTCTTTTGGCCATAGGCCCCTGGTACCCTACTTCTGTCCCATTTTCGTCTTTCACATCCAGATACTTACTCATTAGTGGCTCAAACGGCGTATGCCATTTACAGAATTGCTTTACACTGTCTGTCTGGTTATAAACCGTAAATTTCAATTTCACAGCGCCTCCTTCTTTAATCTTTTCATCGATGCGCATCCTGGCGAAAAACTCTTTTTCAGCAGCAGGCTTTGCTGCATTAGAATTAGGTACTCTGGTATTTTGACTACAGGCAGATAACAACAGAATTGCTGCAGATAATATAGGAATGATCTTTTTCATGCTATAAATGTATTCATTCTGCGGAGATTTATTGGAATGATTTTATGGCGCATCATCAATTTTAAACAGACCTACACTTTTCCTGCTTAAATCCATAAATAACAGGGAATAGATTGTATTTCAAGCGTATTGCGTTTTATCTTAATTTTACTTCATAATTAATCTAACCTAAATTTATTTTTGTTTTATGAGTTTTATTGTTTTAAATTAATGTTAAATCCCTAACATAAATTCAAATATCATGAAAACAAAAAATCAATTAAGGTCTATTTTATTACCTGCACTGTTGCTACTGTGCCTGGCCTCCTGTAAAACCAAACAAGCGGACTTTGCTTCGCCCGAAGATCAGAACAGGAATTCAAAACAGTCGGCGGTTCAAGCCATCGCTGCTGCCGATTTCAAGGTGATAGGTTATGTACCTTCCTGGGCAGGAGAAGTAAGCCAGATCCAGTTCAGTAAACTTACCCACATTAATTACGCTTTTATTCTTCCCACCAATTCAGGTGGTTTTCAGGCTTTAGAAAACCCATCCAAGCTTCAGGCCTTAGTCTCAGCAGCACATTCCAATAATGTAAAAGTGCTGGTCTCTGTAGGCGGCTGGAACAATGGAAACGACAGTGCCTTTGAATCCTTTGCTGCAAGCGCCGGCGGACGTACCAATTTCACCAATAACGTCGTCAGCCTTGTCAACCAGTACGGATTAGACGGGATCGACATCGATTGGGAATATCCCGACAACGGAAGTTCGGCAAATAATTACTCCCTGCTAATGCAGCAGCTCAGTACAGCAATGCACAATATGGGAAAATTGCTTACTGCCGCAGTGGTTTCTTATAATGGCGCAAGTATCCAGAACAACGTGTTTGGATACGTAGATTTCCTGAATATCATGGCTTATGATGAAAGCGGGGCCAACCATTCCACTTATGACCTTGCCGTACAGTCTCTGAATTATTGGAAAGGAAGAGGGCTTCCTGCTGGCAAGGCCAATCTGGGCGTACCATTTTATGGCAGATCGGCAAATGAATATGTAGACTACAAGACAATCCTGTCGAGAGGCGGAAGCGCCAACTCTGATTCCTTCTCCGGAATAGGTTACAATGGGATCCCGACTATTAAAAGCAAGACCAATCTGGCCTTTGATCAAGGTGGTGGCATCATGATCTGGGAATTGTCGCAGGATGCGACGGGTGGAAATTCACTCTTGACGGCCATTAACCAGGTGGTACTTTCCAGGACAGGAAACCCAGGCGGAAACATCCCTATCGGATCAACGGTTACCTTAAAAGGCTTTAATGCAAAATATGTGAGCGGCGAAAATGGCTTGCAGGCCATGACCTGTAACCGGACCACCGCCTCTCCTACGGAAACCTTTACCGTTATTGATGCAGGGGGCGGAAAAATAGCGCTGAGAAGTAAAGGCAAATTTGTTTCCTCGGAAAACGGAAATGCAGCGATTACCTGTAGCCGTACGGTAATGGGCGACTGGGAGAAATTCGACTGGGTAGCCAATGCCGATGGCAGTGTTTCTTTCAGAGGAAACAATGGAAAATATATCTCCTGCGAAAATGGGACTCAGGCCATGACCTGCAACCGAACCACGATTTCCGGATGGGAAGCTTTTCGCATCAATCAATAAATAAGAAATCCTTGTTTACGACGAAAGCCCTGTTATGGGCTTTCGTCATGAACTTCCTAAAAAAGAAAGTCCATCACCTATTTCTGCACTGATCTAATCCTGTTTTGGTTGAATCAAAAATACAGTTAATCATCAGCTATACAATACCCAATAACAATGGTTTTGTACTACCTGCTTCCAGGTATTTTTAATATGGAAATCCGCATTTTTGGAAATCTTCCATATACTTGTATACTATGCCTAAATACATCCCTGTCTTTCTAATGTTGCTCATGACCATGATGTGGTGTAGCGGACAGGTGCCTTTAAATGAACGGTTTTACCTGGATAGTTTAGCGAAAGAGCGCCATACTGCTGCAACAGATAGCATCAAAGCGAGGGCGAACTTCGAATTGTCGCAATTCTGGGCTCATAAAGACAGCCTCAGATCTGGGAAATACCTGGAACAGGGAAAAAAACTGGCTCATCGCTACCCCTATTTAAAAATCATCGCCCAATACTACGAGGCCTATCTGATTGTTCAGACGCAGCAGAATAAGAGTGAGAAAATGTACAGAAATGTGGAAACAATGCTTCGTGCTTATCCAACAAAAGACGCCAGTTTATTCAGGGCAAAGGCATGGTATCAATATGGAATTATACAGTTCAAGAAAGACAATTACGACGTACTCACCGATATTGTATTTAACAAATGTATCCCCCTGGCCAGGAAGGCGGAAAACAAAAATTTTATTGGAACGAGTTATTTAATGCTCGCCAATATTTTCAAGAATTCAGGTCAGTTTGCGAAAGCGGAAACCTATTGTTTAAAAGCAATTGGCTTTCTGAAAAATAAAGAAGCTACTTCCGCTGAGCTGATCATTGCTTACCATACCCTGGCAGAAAATTATACCCAATCCGGTCAGAACCCCAAGGCAAGCGTCATATTGGAGGAGATCCGGAACCTGTTGGCACCCTACCCTGAATCAGAATACCTATTGGACTATTACGCTGCGGAAGGCCTCTATTTTACAGTAGGTGATCAATTTAAAAAAGCTCTGGCAAGCATTGAAAAAGGAATCGTCTTATCGGAAAAACTAAAGATCCCCTATAAAGAACAACGCCTGCTGCTTCAGAAATTCTACGCGAGTTACTATATTAAAGATTTTGAGCAAGCCAGATCGGTATTGGAATACCTGATGAAGAAACCTCCGATGATGAAGCTGTCGGTGAACAGGTTACAGCTTTATCATGGCATGGCCATTACCTATAAAGGCCTTGGGAAAATGACTTTGGCCTACGACTGGTTGGAACGTTACAGCAAGCTCAGCGACAGTGTCGCCCAGGGCAAGCTGAAAACTGAAGTTCATGCCCTGGAGTTAAAGTATAAAGACACAGAAAAACAAAAAGAGATCAATGAACTGAAAGCCAATAATATCCAGTCGGCATTAGCGGCCAAAAACAACCGGCTGATTAACTGGCTATTGGGCGCCGTAAGTCTGTTCCTATTGGTCGCAGCTGCATTTTCGTTCCTGTACTACCGCAACAACAGAAAGCTGCTGGCCCAGAAAGAACTGAGTTACAGGCAACACCTGAATGAACTGGAACAACAACAACAGCTTCAATACAGTCAGGCTATGCTGGAAGGAGAAGAACAGGAACGCCGCAGACTGGCCAGAGACCTGCATGATGGACTGGGTGGAATGCTGGCCGGAGCAAAGATCAACCTCTCCGGACAACTCGAAAACCCACGCTCTGAAAATCAAAAGGAAGACCTGCAGAAAATCATTGGACAGCTGGACAATTCGGTCACTGAACTGCGCAGAATTGCCCACAATATGATGCCGGAGAACCTGCTCAATTTCGGATTAAAAACGGCCTTGAAAGATCTTTGTGAAACACTGATGACCACAAGAACAAAAATCGAATTTCAGGCATTGGAGATTGATGGACCTATTCCAGAGCAGACTCAGATTAACATTTACAGAATCGTGCAGGAGATGCTGGCCAATGCGATCCGCCATGCGGAGGCCACAAAAATCCTATTGCAGTGCAGCAGAAACAACGACATGTTCTTCATTACTCAGGAGGACAATGGCAAAGGCTTTGAACTGAATTCAGGGCATACAGAAAACGGAACAGGTCTGAAGAACATCAGGAACAGAGTGGGCTTCCTAAAGGGAAAAATAGAGATAGAATCAACAATTAATGAAGGGACTGTTATTAATATAGAATTACATGTGGACTAACAATGCAACATTAGCAATCGTAGACGATCACCTGATTGTCCTGGAAGGACTTCAACGGTTATTGACAGACCTGGAGGGGATCGAAATCTCCGGCTGTTTTACCCTCGGCACCACCTTTATCGCTTTTCTGAAGGAAAACAAAGTTGATGTTGTTTTACTCGACATTACCCTCCCCGATGCCAATGGCATTGAATTGTGTAAGGAGATTAAAAAGATCTCCCCAAAAACACATGTGCTTGCTTTGAGTAACCACAGTCAACGCAGTATGATCCTTCAGATGTTACAAAATGGCGCCACAGGTTACATGCTTAAAAACATCTCTTCAGAAGAATTAATCACTTGTATCAACGAAGCACTTCAGGGACGGATCGCCTTTAGCAATGCGGTCAGGGAAATCATGGCGCAGCCTACCTTAAACGAGCTCGACACCCCTGCCCAGCTGACCAAAAGAGAAAAAGAGATCTTATGCCTGATCTCGCAAGGGCAAACGACACCGGTCATTGCCAAAAGCCTGCACCTGAGTCCGTTAACGGTAGAGACCCATCGCAAAAATCTCCTGCAGAAATTTCAGGTTAAAAATGTAGCATCACTTATTAAAGCGGCTATGGATCAGGGTCTTGTGTAGCGGAAATAGGGCTAATACCTGAAAACAGGTAGAAATAAAGCCATGTTTTCAGGTATTGTGAGGAGCTTGAATACCCGGTATTTTTGAGGTAAGAACCAGTATTAAACCTCTAAAATAAAACCAACATGAAAATTATTCCGATGATGTGTTTCGCACTGATCATATTTGGTGGCACATCGCTTAAAGCACAGGGCGTATTCGACAAAATTGATAAAGCATTAAGCAAGGTAGATAAAGCATCAAACGCGGCAGACCGCACTAAAGGTACAGGCGATAAATTGTTAGGCTTCTTGTCGAAAAAGAAGAAAACAACGGAACCTGCTGCCCCGGTAACAGGCGGCACCACCATCACCCTCAATGGGGTCGACTTTATGACCTTGAAAGCGGTCAATGAAAACATTCAGAAATGTACAGGTGTAGAAAGCACCAAAATTAAATATAGTGCCACAGGCTCTACCATCGATGTTCAACATACGGGCACTTCTGAAGAGCTCTTACAACTCATACAAAAATCAGCTGCCAAAGATACTTTTGCAGATAAAAACCTGGAGGGTTTGGAAGATGGAAAAATAGCCGTTACCGTCATTAAAAAGAAACAATAAACCGCGCTCCCGGTTAAGAATCGTTTCAATTTTTGCTTGAGCCGTATGCTCTTTTCGTACCTTCTTTATCATGGAAATACCTGTCCGCTCCACATCTGAGCTCAGAACACGTATCGTTCAATAAACGATTTTCTCGGAATGATGTGCAGATAAGCATAATCTCCGGACAGTTGTCTTCGCTGTTTTAGCTGGTATAAGAAGTGGCCACCCAAATCCACAATGATGGGACATTTTGCTTCAAACCATACGCGATGCGGGTGTTTCCAGCAAAATGAATAATAGTAAGAGGTTAAAGGAACCCCTTTAATCTCCGGATGATAGAAATTTAAAACCTTCGGCTTCTCCTGAGCGAGGTCCGACTTGCGGATCATGGAAAGGTGATCACTATGGCAAAACTCATAGGCAGAAAGCCGGGGATCATCTACATCCGGCAAGCTTTTAAGGATCCGGAATCCTTTAAACTTCTTTCCGTTGAGGATCCAAACAAGGTTTGGATAAAAAGCCTCCCTGCTCCTGAGTTCCTCCATAGAAATCGGAGAATTCTGAAACTCCAGCGTCGTTCCACAGGGCGTGTGTACATCAGCCCGGTGAAGCTCGCCAAAGGTCGCATCCACAAAACTGACTTCCCTGAAAGCCGGAGGAAATGCTTTCTTCCAGTTGCGGTGCCAGGGTGTTTCTCCAGGATAAAACCTCAATAAAGGAGAATTAGATTCCATATTATAAACTCAATCGAATTTTAGCAAAAACAAAATTATACTAATATAGTTAGTAACCAAAAATTATATATTATTCTCGGAATTTTATTTAGTATCTTGAATTTTTTACTAATTAAACTAGCTTTGCATATAACTCATCATTCCTTAGATTAAAAAAATAACAAATAATGAAAATCCTATCAAAACTGTATTGTCTGACCTTTTTGTTTACTGTACTAAGTACGGTTACTAAAGCACAATCTGCTCCCGGCTTATACCTAACCTACCTTGGTAATGACGGAGGGCCAAATTTTATCAATTATTGGAAAAACGGGCAGGTCATCAAATTAACTGATGGAAAGACCTTCGCTGAAGCTTTAGACATTGTGGTATCAGGCAATGACGAATACGTATCCGGATATGTAAATAACAGTGCAGGGGAACCTGTTGCGATGTACTGGAAGAACGGTAAAGCGATCGTACTCAGCGATGGTAAAACTTATGCAAAAGCACTCGCACTGGCCGTTTCGGGCCCAGATGTACATGTCATCGGAAACAATGGCTCTATTGCGATGTACTGGAAAAACGGGATTGCCACAAAAATGGGCGAAGACATCACGCTGACAGATATCTTCGTTGCCGGCCAGGAGGTATACATCTCCGGTTATCAGGTAGATGAAAACGGGGATTATGAAGCGACTTACTGGAAAAATGGAAAGGCAATAAAACTGGTCTCCGCTAACCCAGGTGCAGAAGCCAATGGGATCGCAGTTTCGGGAACAGACGTTTACGTAGCTGGTAAAGCCAGGGATAAAGAAGGGATAGAAATTGCCGTGTATTGGAAAAATGGAAAAGAAATCCTGCTCGCCAATGGAACAAGTGCCAAAGCGGTTTCCTTATCTGGTAATGATGTCTATTTTGCCGGGTTCGAAAGAAATGCAGAAGCGATCAATGTGATGGTAAGCTGGAAAAACGGACAGCCGACAAGATTAACAGATGGCAAAGAAAGTGCAGGGGTAAATGCCATGGCCGTATCTGGTCAGGATGTTTATCTGGTGGGTTATCTGGAAGGAAACCCTACTTACTGGAAAAATGGTAAGGCCGTATCTCTCAAGGATATTACGGGTCACCTCACCGGCATCTTCGTAAAATAAAGATCTTTAAGAGGGGCTTTTACCGAGTTGCTGGAGGAAAACATTCAGGTCATCTTCCTTCGAAAGCCCCAGCTTCTGCTTGATCCGGTAACGGCTCATCCGAACACTCTTGGCCTCTATATGCATCAGCTGCGCAATTTGCCGGGTATCCATGTGGAGGTGCAGGCAGGCACAGAACCTCAGATCAAGCGGGGTCAGCTTTTGCAGGGACCGCTCGGCTAGCAATCGGAAAAAGCTGGGGTGTAGTTGCTGGAGTTCTAGTTTTGCCTGTTCAAAGCTATTGTCCAGCATCGACTCCGACTTGAGTATTTTGTGCATATTGACCGGTTCACCTTCAGTTAATTGTGCTTTAATTTGGTGCAGCATTTGGTTTTTATGATCGAGTTGCAAGACATTGGCCATCACTTCTTTCTTCAACTGTTGCTGCTCTGCCTCCATTAAGCGCTGTTCTGCGATCAGCCTTGCCTGTGCTTCCCTTTCCAGCTTCACCTGTAGCTCCGAGTCCTGTTTTTCCAGCTGTAATTGCTTTTCCAATTGTAAGGAATATCGCAGCTTGAAATGGTAGGAACGGAACAAAAAGATCAGACCAACCAGGGATGCAAAGGCAATGCAGCCATATAGAACCGATTGTAAATGACGACTGCTTTCCCGCTCCTTCAGGACCAACATTTCATTGTTCTTTTTTTCCGTATCGTATTGTATTTCCAGTTTCTGCGCATTCGTTGCCTGCGTTTTGTCGAAACTCTTATTGTTGTATTCCGTGACCTGTTTTTGAAAACTCAATGCCTTTGCATATTCCCCTTTCTTCTCATAGCTGTCGGCCAGTGCCTGTACCACATTGATCAGGGTATGGTAAGTTGGATCTTTTTCCGTTTTCATAACCTCATAAGCCTGAAGAAGGTAACGTTCCATCAATCCCAGATCTCCTTCCCTCCTGGCATACTCACTCAGAATTCCCAGGCTGTTGGCAATGATCGACTGATTTCTCAAACTATTCTCCATGACCTTCCTTGCCTTATTTGCATATCGGATTCCATTACTTTTAGCCGATTGATCGCTTTCCGGAAAATATTTAAGGTAATAGCTCGCCATATTGATACAGGCTATCGCATAGGTATGATCAGCTACACGGCCAGGATATTGCTGATAAAGGGCTTCCGATTTATTCAGGTAAAATAAGACACTATCCAGATCAGCCACCTTTTTCGAAGCTGCATAATTGTATTCAAAAGCCACAGATAAACCGGTATAGGCATTACTTAATCCATTGTAATCCTTAGCTTTCAACGCATTCCCGGTCGCCTTTCTGGCGTATAAGTTGACTTTGGCTACATTGTTCCAGCCTGAATTTACCGCATAAAGCTGATAATAAAGCTTAGACGAAAGATAAGGATCTTCTGTTTTTTCCAGCGCTTTCAACCCCAACTGACAATGTTTTACCACTTCATCTGCATTCGATAAGGCCTTGTACAACAATGCCCGTCCATACCAGGCATAAGCCATGGCTTCAGGCTTATGCTGCTGACGTGCGATGACCATCGCGGAATCACTTGCTGTTTTCATGGCCGCAAACTGCTGAGTAATGGCATAGATATTAGTGAGTACTACATATGCTTTTACGGCCTCCGTATAATTGCGGGTCTTCAAAGCAAAGCGCACACTTTCCTTTCCGGTTCGTATTCCTGCCTGATCGTCTTTATTCAACCGGTATACTTCCGACAACCGGGTCAGTAATCTTGATTTTTCCGGAGGAGAGATAGAGGATTCATTCAGGGCGGTCTTTAGACTGTCGGATAAGACAGACTGCGCCGAAGCATTAAACAGAGATAAACAAAGGAAGCTGCAAATAAACAGTTTGAACAGGGAGGATTTCATAGCCTGAAATTAATACAAATAGATCAAAATTGATACAAAATGTAAATATCCTGGAAATCTGTAGACGTATTGTAGTCAGCAATTCCCCAATTCGTAGATGCAATGTAGGCTGCTGCGATAGGAAATAAATAAGACCTTTATAGCATACCCCCTTGCTGCCGCCAGGCCCCTACCTGGTGGTGGCTTTTTTAAACCCGGAAATATGACATTACCATTTTTAGAGGTTATTGAATCTGTAAGTCCACATCCAAATATGTTAATGTGGAAGTTTCCTGATGCAGATCAGGAAATTAAAAACGGTGCAGTATTGACGGTCAGGGAAAGTCAGCATGCGCTTTTATTGAATGAAGGCCAACTGGCCGATGTCTTCCCGGCAGGAAAACATATCCTGAAAACAGAGAACATTCCCCTGCTTTCCCGCCTGAAGGGTTGGAAATATGGTTTTGAAAGTCCATACAAAGCAGACATCTACTTTTTCAACACACATCAATTTATAAACCTTCGCTGGGGAACCCCGAGTCCGGTACTGATGAGGGACGAAAACTTCGGACAGGTACGCATCAGGGCCTATGGCAATTACAATATCCGCATCACCGACGTCGGCCTGTTCTTTAAAGAATATGCAGGCAGCTATCCCAACCTGGGCATTGCCGAACTGGAATTACAATTGCGTGATTTCATCGCTCCCAGATTTGCCGCAGTTTTAGCCGGAGCAAAGCTCGCAGTAATGGATGTTGCCGGCAATATTGCAGAATTGAATGAAAAGATAAAGCCTTTAATCCAATCCATTTTTACGGGATTTGGCCTTGAAATAACGCAGTTCAACGTCACAAGTGTGACTTTACCTGAAGAAGTGCTGCAACATTATGATAAAGTAACGGGCATGAATATGGTCACTGACATGGATAAATTCTCAAAATTTAGCATCGCCACTGCAATAGGCAATGAAAACAACGGCATGGCAGATGTGACCCGGCAAGGGCTGGCCATGGGAATGATCATGAACATCAACCCTTCTGCATCACTACCGCAAAAAGCAGGTCCGGGAGAAGACATCTCCGAAAGGCTCAAAAACTTAAAGGAACTGTTCAACAGGCAACTGATTACCGATGCCGAATATGCGGCCAAAAAAGAAGAATTGTTAAAGCTATTATAACAGGACCTATGGGCAATAAGGAGACAAAAAACACACGAAGCTATCTGGACCGGCTAAAACAACAGTCCCTGTTACAGGAAAACTACGGTGGAGAAATCAGATACGAAAAGGCTAAAATGCAGGTGCTGGATTGCCCGGAATGTGGTGCCGGCCGCGCTTTTTCGGATGGGCTTACCCGCTGTGCTTATTGTGGTTTTAAATTCATGGAAGTCAGCCTCAGTGATGGCATACATATTAAAAAGATAAACAACGCTTAGCTGATGTTTGGGTTCTTTAAAAACAAATACGATAACCCTGCCTTATTGGAGGAAATCAGACAAACCGAAGAAAAATGGTTTGCCTTTCTTGATAAGCTGGAAGCACGTCTTGAAGAACTGTGTTTAGCGGCTGTACCGGAACTGATCGCGGTATTTAAGGAAGACAGCGATCCTTATAAGCGTGCACACATCCGGATGCGAACGGGATTGATCGGACAGATCAACCAGATACGGCGGAAAGCAAATGACGCAAATGAAGAACGCATTATTCCTTTTATTTATAGATCTGGTACGGGTCTTCCAGATCTGATTTCCAGTGCCGGACGCAAATACCATGAGCGGCTCTACCATTTTAAAATGGCTTGTCTGCACCGGCATCAGCAATTTGAAGCAAAGATAAATGAGGGCATCGAACTGCTCATGGCTGCAGAAGGACAAAACGATCTGGAAGCGGCTTACCAGGAGCAACTGATTCAATTTGAGCGCATAAAGGATCAGTTTAGCTGTAAACAATGTGCGGCAAAGATGAGCATTCCAAAGATGTTTTACATTGCAGCCTATATCCAATGCCCATTCTGCCAGACGCAAAATACCTATACCCCTTCCACGGAAATGCAAATGGTATTTTATCAGGCCCGGAGCCTCGCCGAACAGCGAACAAAACATCTGCTTTTGATTTATGAGCAAAGCAGCCCCAAAAAGCCGGAACTCTACCGGCAATATTTACGTTCCATGTTTGATGAATGGAATAAAATAACACCCGATATGCGGGAAGAAAATGAACGTTTTTACCAGCGTTTATGGAATGATCACCTTATTAGTCAAACTTAAATATAGAAAACATGTCTGAGAATCCATTATTAGCACCTATTCACGGTATTACTTTAGAAGATTACAGCGCTGCATGCGCAAAGATGGGCAGCGGCCTGAGCGAAGACCAGGTTGCAAAAGCCCTGGGCGTAGAAATGCCGGTATGGCAGGAAGCCAATTTACTTTGGCAGGAACGCATGAAGGAAGATGCTACTTATCAGGTGGTTACGCTTTTTGGTCAGCATTTCGGTACGGCAGACCAACACCCTAAATTCAGTCAGCTACAAGCTGAGGTTTCTGCGGAAGCTTCAGGTTATATAGAGAAAATCAAAACTGATAAAGACTTCTATCAGGAACTGGAAGTTGCCAGACAGGTGGCTTATGATTATGGACTGGATGGCGCCAGCTGGATTGCGGACCAATATGGAATTTCTCTCGGTGATTTTCAAATCGCTGCTTCCTTATGGAATGAGCAGATTCACCGGGATATTGCGGCCGATTCCCAAAAATATATGCAGACGCAAGCTGCTTATAAGGAAAAGTATAGCCAAAAGTTTGCAAATGCCCAGGGTGGCAATGTAGCCGACGACATAGAATTTTAAAGCTCAATTACCTCCTCTTAACGCATGGTTAAGAACCGCACCAATATAACTGCCCCCTCTCTTGTTTACACTCGCGGTAATTAAGGGATAAGGGGCAATTGGTGGGTATCCCTTATCCGCCACAACGACAGGCAGGTGGTAAAACACATCCTGCTTATGTTCCAGATCAATGTCCCATTTCCCATGCAGGTTTTCGCGGAATGTTTCCCCAACATAACGGCTCACCAGATCTAAGGTATACTGATGCTCAGCCCTGAGCATCTCCTCTGTGGAGCTGAACTTGATCAGCAGCCACTCTTCCACGTCATTGATGGACTGCGGACTGTAATTGAGCTTCTTATTCGTTTCCCTTTCAAAAAAATCACCGAATTCTTCCAACTTATCTGACATTGCAAATAGCCATTCTTCGAAATCCTCCCTTGTTAAATTTGCCTCCATAACCTACCTGATGTAATGCCTTAGCTTCGTGCCAGAGCGTTATTGTAAGTTATGGATTAAATTTAGTTAAACGAACTAAATCGATAGTTTTGTCAACCCAAAAACAGGGAAATCCATCAGAGAGGCCTCAGCATCAGCCTATAGGCTTGTTCATTTTGTTCATTTTATCTCAACAGCACTACAGTTCATCTATCCCGAAATAAAAAGAGTTATATTTAATTACCTATGTGCCTGATATATGACACTCTCCCTCTTTTTCACCAGCATCAGTTGCTTTTTTCTCCTCGTCCTTTCCCTGCATTTATTTTTTGCAAAACGGGGAATCAGGTTACTCAACTACCTGCTCGCCCTCCTCTTGTTTTCAAGTTTTGGACAAGTCCTGATCTCCTTGTTGGTTCATTCAGATCAAAAAGCGACCTATCCGGTCTTATATCAGCTGTTTACGCCATTGTGGTACATCGCTCCTGCCTGTTTCTACCTGTATACGATCATTTTCATCAGGGGCAACCAACAGCTGCGTAAGTTCCAATGGTTACATTTTATTCCGGCAATTCTCGCCATTATCCATTTATCTCCCTGGAATTTAGCCCTTCCGATCAACTGGACCTTAATTGCAACCCAGATTGAAGAGAACAAACAATTGTTTATTACCGAAAGAACGGGCTTGTTTTCTGCCGCTTTCAGTTCCCTGTTCAGGCCTGTTCTGGTGGTCGTTTATCTGTCCTACACATGGTATACGGTGTTAAAGTCGAATATCCTGGATAAAAAGGCTGGCCATGCGGGTAGAAACTGGTTGTTGTTTTTCCTTAAAACGGGCACCTTTTTTCAACTGGCGGGTTTTCTCCCCTTGCTGTTCCAGACGATGAAGCTCCCATACAGCAATACCTTATTTATCTCCGCTGTTGGAACCATACTTTTAATCCTCATGATTTTTGTACTCCATCAACCGAGATTATTCTATGGCTATCTGTTCGTTTCGGTTAACCTGGACATGGAGCAGAAAGAGGTTAAACCTGAAATTCCGGCAATGATGAACACGATAAAAAAGATCAGTCTTTTGCCGCATCAGCTGGACAATTACTCCAATGCGATGAAGGAAGTGATGGAAACTAAAAAACCCTACCTGCTGGAAGACTTTCAGATCGTCGATCTGGCGGGAGCATTAAATATTCCTGTTCACCACTGTTCCTTTGTACTTAATAACCTGATCGGGAAGAACTTTCGCGACTGGATCAACGAATACCGAATTCATTCCTTCCTGGAACAATACCCTCTTAAAGCACAAAGAATGACGATTGAGTCGATTGCTCATGAATGTGGTTTTAAAAGTGTGGCCACTTTTTATAATGCATTTAAAAAAGAAACCGGCATCATGCCGACCGCCTATTTCTCTCAACAGAAGGTCTCTTAATCACCCTATCTTTTTATAACTATTCAATAGTTAGACAACTACAACGTCAAAATCAGGCTTTTAGTATCACAAGCCTGATAACTTTATATAGCGTAACACACCAGCGCTATTCTCGCCACAGTTCTAAAACAACAGCTAATTATTACATATCTAAATTAAACATCTTTATTCTCTCACTTATGAAAAAAGTAACTTCTACTCTATTTGTGTTATTTTTATTTGTGCTTAACAGTTTCGCACAAGTCCCACAGAAAATTAATTATCAGGCGGTGATCCGAGATGCTGGCGGACAGCCTGTACCTAGTCAGGCGGTAGGAATGCGACTTACCGTGCAAAACGGACCGGTAGGTGCCGCAATCTATACCGAGACACAATTGCCAACCACCAATGCCTTTGGATTGGTCAATCTGCAAATCGGAACGGGAACAGTGGTTACTGGCGTATTTGCCAATATCCCCTGGGCTACCGGTAACAAATACCTTAAAATTGAAGCGGACATCACCGGAGGTTCTTCCTACGTCTTAATTGGGACCGTAGAGCTGGTGAGCGTTCCTTATGCTTTAAATGCGTCGACTTCGATAACCAGCGACGATAACCGTTGGACAGCTGCGGGTGCAAACATCCTGAACAATAATACCGGTAGCGTTGGGATCGGTACCGGAACGGGCACATTCCCTGCAAATGATGCGGTATTGGACATCTGGTCGACTACCAAAGGAATCCTGATTCCAAGAGTGGCTTCGGCAGCAGCAATCGCTTCACCAAGTGATGGTTTACTGGTTTACCAAACCAACGCACCTAAAGGTTTCTACTATTCTAAAACAGGGGTATGGGTAAGACTTACCGATGCCAATGACGCATCAGGAGGTTCTAATGGCGGTGCGATTATTCCTTTCGCATCAGGTACTCCTGTGACTTTGACCACCATCGCTGGCGGTCTTGCCGGTACACCGAGTTTTGTCGGTTTCGGCAGCAGTGCACCCAGCCTTTCGATATTGGGTTCAACAATTGACCTGACCGGGGCAGCTGGTACACTCTTAAACTTTGCCTTTTCTATGCCAAGAAGCGGAACGATCAAAAGTATGTCTGCTTATTTTAGCACTACAGCAGCATTATCCCTGATCGGTACGACAGTAAGCATTACCGCACAGCTTTATTCCGCCACAACTCCAAACAACAGTTTTACCGCTGTTCCCGGAGCTTCGGTTACTTTAGCTCCTTCCTTATCGGGTATCATCAGTATAGGTGCCATATCTAATGGAATCACAACAGGACTCAATATTCCCGTAACTGCCGAGACCCGCTTTTTATTGGTGTTCTCTACTTCAGCTGCCGGTATCAGTCTGTTGACGACCACAGCTGGCTATGCCAGTGCCGGATTAAGCATTGAGTAAATAAGTACAGCTGATCATTAAACTTATCATCATGAGATACCTAAAAACAATTATATTGTTATGGGTCGCGATATTGGCTGGCTTAACGGCAAATGCTCAATCCGCGAATAGCCATACGACGAGTGCCGCTGGTGGTACCCTGGCACTGTCCGGTGGGAATACCATGGACTTTACCGTCGGCGAACCGGTGATTCACACCATAGGCTCGAATCCCATATTCACCCAGGGTTTACACCAGTCCTTACTGTTCTTCAATGTAACAGATGTAAACTCCCCAAATACCGTCCTTCTGTATAAAGAAGGAGGTGTGATCGTTGTAACGGTCACGTTTAACCAACCTGTTTTCGTAACAGGTGTTCCTGAACTCGCCTTAAACAGTGGCGGAAAAGCCTTTTATACTTCTGGATCAGGAACCTCAACGCTAAGCTTCACCTACACCGTAGCTGCCGGAGAAACCTCCGCAGATCTGGATTATGCAGCAGTCGGATCGCTCAGCCTTGCAGGTGGAAGTACGATACAGAACGGGCTTGGTGCAAATGCACCATTAGCCCTACCTGCGCCGGGAACTGCAGGCTCATTGGGTGCAAATAAAAATTTCGTTATCGATACCACTGCACCAAATGCACCTTCAACACCTGTGCTGGCTACGGCAAGTGACAGTGGAATACCAACGGATAACGTTACCAATGTTACCCTCCCTGTCTTTACCGGAACCGCAGAAGCGGGTTCCACAGTGACCTTATATGATACAGACGGAACAACGGTACTCGGAACCGGTGTCGCCACTGGTGGAAACTGGTCTATTACTTCTACAGTGCTGACAGAAGCCATACATACCATCACGGCAAAAGCAACAGATCCTGCCGGAAATGAGAGCGTCGCTTCAACAGGCCTTGCAGTAACGATCGATACCACCGCTCCTACCCTGGTCATCACCAGCAATGTACCGCAATTGAAAACCGGTGAAACCGCAACGATTACCTTTACTTTCTCTGAAGACCCGGGAGCAACATTTGCCTGGGATGGAACGACAGGCGATGTAGTGGTTACCGGCGGAACATTGGGCGCAATATCCGGTACAGGTTTGACCCGCACCGCGACATTTACCCCAACAGCTGCCACCAATGGAGGAACAGCAAGTATTACTGTTGCAGCAGCTACGTATACGGATCTGGCAGGAAACGATGGCGGTGCAGGGACTACTCCGGCACTAACCTTTGATACTTCCGATCCGGCAGCACCATCTGCTCCTGTTCTGGCCACCGCCAGCGACAGCGGTTTTTCAAATACAGATAACATCACCAACGTAACCATTCCTGTATTTACCGGCACAGCCGAAGCAGGATCGACAGTAACACTATATGATACTGACGGGGTAACGGTGATTGGAACCGGTATTGCCACTGGCGGAAACTGGTCGATCACCGCATCTACCCTGGCCCCAGGCGTACATACCGTTACGGCAAAAGCAACAGACGTCGCAAACAATGTGAGTCCGGCTTCTACAGGTCTTGCAGTAACGATCGATACCACTTCACCAACATTGGCGATTACCAGCGATGTACCTCAGTTGAAAACAGGTGAAACGGCAACGATTACCTTTACCTTCTCTGAAGATCCGGGAACCACATTTGCCTGGGATGGAACCATTGGCGATGTAGTCGTTACCGGCGGAACATTGGGCGCAATATCAGGCTCAGGACTGACCCGAACTGCGACATTTACCCCAACAGCAGCCACCAACGCTGGTACCGCAAGTATTACTGTGGCAGCAGCTACGTATACGGATGTTGCAGGTAACAATGGCGGTGCAGGTACGACTCCGGCGCTGACTTTTGATACTTCTGATCCGTTAGCACCATCTACACCTGTTCTGGCTACAGCAAGCGACAGCGGTTTTTCAAATACAGATAACATCACCAACGTAACCATTCCTGTATTTACCGGCACAGCCGAAGCAGGATCGACAGTAACCTTATATGATACTGACGGGGTAACGGTGATTGGAACTGGTATTGCCACTGGCGGAAACTGGTCAATCACTGCCTCTACCCTTGCCCCAGGTGTACATACCGTTACCGCAAAAGCAACAGATGCAATAGGTAATGTGAGTCCGGCTTCCACAGGTCTTGCAGTAACGATTGACACGACTACACCAACACTGGCGATTACCAGCGATGTACCACAATTGAAAACAGGTGAAACCGCAACGATTACTTTTACTTTTAGTGAAGATCCGGGAACCACATTTGCCTGGGATGGAACTACAGGTGATGTAGTGGTTACCGGCGGAACATTGGGCGCAATATCAGGCTCAGGACTGACCCGCACTGCGACATTTACCCCAACTGCTGCCACCAATAGTGGAACAGCAAGCATCACTGTAGCAGCAGCTACTTATACAGATGTTGCAGGTAACAATGGCGGTGCAGGTACGACTCCGGCGCTGACTTTTGATACTTCCGATCCATTGGCGCCATCCGCACCTGTTCTGGCTACGGCCAGCGACAGCGGTTTTTCAAATACAGATAACATCACCAACGTAACCATTCCTGTATTTACCGGCACAGCCGAAGCAGGATCGACCGTAACCTTATATGATACTGACGGGGTAACGGTGATTGGAACCGGTATTGCTACTGGCGGAAACTGGTCGATCACTGCCTCTACCCTTGCCCCAGGTGTACATACCGTTACGGCTAAAGCAACGGATGCAGCAAACAACGTGAGTCCGGCTTCCACAGGTCTTGCAGTAACGATTGATACGACTTCACCAACACTGGCGATTACCAGCGATGTACCACAATTGAAAACAGGTGAAACCGCAACGATTACTTTTACTTTTAGTGAAGATCCGGGAACCACATTTGCCTGGGATGGAACTACAGGTGATGTAGTGGTTACCGGCGGAACATTGGGCGCAATATCAGGCTCAGGTCTTACCCGTACCGCGACATTTACCCCAACAGCAGCCACCAATGGTGGAACAGCAAGCATCACCGTAGCAGCAGCTACTTATACAGATGTTGCAGGTAACAATGGCGGTGCAGGTACGACTCCGGCACTGACTTTTGATACTTCCGATCCGGCAGCACCATCTGCACCGGTTCTGGCCACTGCCAGCGACAGCGGTTTTTCAAATACAGATAACATCACCAACGTAACCATTCCTGTATTTACCGGCACAGCCGAAGCAGGATCGACAGTAACGCTATATGATACTGACGGTGTTACAGTGATTGGAACCGGCATCGCCACTGGCGGAAACTGGTCGATCACTGCCTCTACCCTTGCCCCAGGTGTACATACCGTTACGGCTAAAGCAACGGATGCAGCAAACAACGTGAGTCCGGCTTCCACAGGTCTTGCAGTAACGATCGATACGACTTCACCAACACTGGCGATTACCAGCAGTGTTCCTCAATTGAAAACCGGTGAAACGGCAACGATTACTTTTACTTTTAGTGAAGACCCAGGAACCACATTTGACGCAGGTGATGTGACGGTTACCGGCGGTACATTAGGCGTAATATCTGGTGCAGGTCTGACCCGCACTGCGACATTTACCCCAACTGCAGGTGTCAACGCAGGTACCGCAAATATCACCGTGGCAGCAGCTACGTATACGGATATTGCAGGTAACAATGGCGGCGCAGGTACGACTCCGGCGCTGACTTTTGATACTTCCGATCCTGCTGCACCATCAGCGCCTGTTCTGGCCGCTGCCAGCGACAGCGGAGTGTCTAACTCGGACAACATCACCAATGCTACCGCTCCTGTATTTACCGGAACGGCCGAAGCAGGCTCAACGGTAACTTTATACGGTACAGACGGAATAACAGCCATCGGAACCGGCATCGCCACTGGCGGAAACTGGTCGATCACTGCTACCACTCCGACAGAAGGCGTACATACCGTTACGGCTAAAGCAACAGATGCTATAGGTAATGTGAGCCCGGCTTCAACCGGACTTGTGGTAACCATCGATAGGACTTCGTCAACACTGGCGATTACCAGCAGTGTCCCTCAGTTGAAAACCGGTGAAACGGCAACGATTACCTTTACTTTCTCTGAAGATCCGGGAACCACATTTGCCTGGGATGGAACTACAGGTGATGTAGTGGTTACCGGTGGAACATTGGGCGCGATATCCGGTGCAGGTTTAACCCGCACTGCGACATTTACCCCAACTGCAGGTACCAATGCTGGTACCGCAAGTATCACCGTGGCAGCAGCTACTTATACAGATGTTGCAGGCAACAATGGTGGCGCAGGTACGACTCCGGCACTCACCTTTGATACTTCTGATCCATTGGCGCCATCTGCACCGGTTCTGGCTACAGCCAGCGACAGCGGTTTTTCAAATACAGATAACATCACCAACGTAACCATTCCTGTATTTACCGGAACAGCGGAAGCAGGTTCGACCGTAACCTTATATGATACTGACGGTGTAACGGTGATTGGAACCGGCATCGCCACTGGTGGAAACTGGTCGATCACCGCATCTACCCTTGCTCCAGGCGTACATACCGTTACGGCTAAGGCAACAGATGCCGCAAACAATGTAAGTCCGGCTTCCACAGGTCTTGCAGTAACGATTGACACGACTTCGCCAACACTGGCCATTACCAGTAATGTTCCTCAATTGAAAACAGGTGAAACCGCAACCATCACCTTTACCTTCTCTGAAGACCCGGGAACCACATTTGCCTGGGATGGAACTACAGGTGATGTAGTGGTTAGCGGAGGTACACTGGGCGCGATATCAGGCTCAGGTTTGACCCGCACTGCGACATTTACCCCAACGGCTTCCATCAACGCTGGTACCGCAAGTATCACCGTGGCAGCAGCTACGTATACGGATATCGCAGGAAACAATGGCGGCGCTGGTACGACTCCGGCACTGACCTTTGATACTTCCGATCCTGCTGCACCATCAGCGCCTGTTCTGGCCACCGCCAGCGACAGCGGTTTTTCAAATGCAGATAACATTACGAATGTGATAACCCCTGTATTTACCGGCACAGCTGAAGCAGGTTCGACCATCACTTTATACGATACAGACGGGGTAACCGCTATTGGAACCGGTATCGCCACTGGCGGAAACTGGTCGATCACGGCATCTACCCTGGCTCCAGGCGTACATACCGTTACTGTAAAAGCAACGGATGCGGCAAACAATGTAAGTCCGGCTTCCACAGGTCTTGCAGTCACCATCGATACGACTTCGCCAACACTGGCCATTACCAGCGATGTCCCTCAGTTGAAAACAGGTGAAACGGCAACGATTACCTTTACTTTCTCTGAAGACCCGGGCACTACCTTTAACTGGGATGGAACTACAGGTGATGTAGTGGTTACCGGCGGAACACTGGGCGCGATATCCGGCTCAGGTCTGACCCGCACTGCGACATTTACCCCAACGGCTTCCACCAACGCTGGTACCGCAAGTATCACCGTGGCAGCAGCCACTTATACAGATATTGCAGGTAACAATGGTGGCGCTGGTACGACTCCGGCACTGACCTTTGATACTTCTGATCCGGCGGCACCATCTGCTCCGGTTCTGGCAGCAGGCAGTGACAGTGGCGTATCTAACTCAGATAACATCACCAATGTAACCACTCCTGTATTTACCGGCACAGCCGAACCAGGATCAACAGTAACCTTATATGATACGGACGGTGTTACGGTGATTGGAACTGGCATCGCTACCGGCGGAAACTGGTCGATCACTGCGACTACCCTGGCCCCAGGCTTACATACGATCACGGCTAAAGCAACAGATGCCGCAAACAATGTAAGTCCGGCTTCCACAGGTCTTGCAGTAACGATCGACACGACTTCACCAACGCTGGCCATTACCAGCAATGTACCACAATTGAAAACAGGTGAAACCGCAACCATTACCTTTACCTTCTCTGAAGATCCGGGAACCACATTTGACGCAGGTGATGTGACGGTTACCGGCGGTACATTAGGCGTAATATCTGGTGCAGGTCTGACCCGCACTGCGACATTTACCCCAACTGCAGGTGTCAACGCAGGTACCGCAAATATCACCGTGGCAGCAGCTACGTATACGGATATTGCAGGTAACAATGGTGGCGCTGGTACGACTCCGGCACTCACCTTTGATACTTCTGATCCGTTAGCACCATCTGCTCCTGTTCTGGCCACAGCCAGCGACAGCGGTTTTTCAAATACAGACAACATCACCAATGTGACTATCCCTGTATTTACCGGTACAGCTGAAGCAGGATCGACCGTAACTTTATATGATACGGACGGGGTAACGGTGATTGGAACCGGTATCGCCACTGGCGGAAACTGGTCGATCACGGCATCTACCCTGGCTCCAGGCATACATACCGTTACGGCAAAAGCAACAGATGCGGCAAACAATGTAAGTCCGGCTTCAACAGGACTTGCAGTCACCATCGATACGACTTCGCCAACACTGGCCATTAGCAGCAATGTTCCTCAGTTGAAAACAGGGGAAACGGCAACGATTACCTTTACTTTCTCTGAAGATCCAGGTACTACCTTTAATTGGGATGGAACTACAGGCGATGTAGTGGTTACCGGCGGCACATTGGCTGCGATATCAGGCTCAGGTCTGACCCGCACTGCAACATTTACGCCAACGGCTTCCATCAATGCTGGTACCGCAAGCATTACCGTGGCAGCAGCTACGTATACGGATATTGCAGGTAACAATGGTGGCGCAGGTACGACTCCGGCACTCACCTTTGATACTTCCGATCCGGCAGCACCATCTGCACCTGTTCTGGCTTCAGGCAGCGACAGCGGTTTTTCAAATACAGACAATGTTACCAATGTGACTACCCCTGTATTTACCGGCACAGCCGAAGCAGGCTCGACCGTAACCTTATATGATACGGACGGGGTAACAGTGATTGGAACCGGTATCGCCACTGGTGGAAACTGGTCAATTCCTGTAGCTGCCCTGACACCTGGTGTACATACGATTACGGCTAAAGCAACAGATGCCGCAAACAATGTAAGTCCGGCTTCCACAGGACTTGCTGTAACTATCGATACGACTTCGCCAACACTGGCCATTACCAGCGATGTCCCTCAGTTGAAAACAGGGGAAACGGCAACGATTACCTTTACTTTCTCTGAAGACCCGGGAGCAACATTTGCCTGGGATGGAACGACAGGTGATGTAGTCGTTACCGGCGGAACATTGGGCGCAATATCAGGCTCAGGTTTCACCCGCACTGCAACGTTTACGCCAACTGCAGGTATCAACGCAGGTACCGCAAGTATCACCGTGGCAGCAGCCACTTATACGGATGTTGCGGGTAACAATGGTGGCGCAGGTACGACTCCGGCACTGACCTTTGATACTTCCAATCCTGCAGCACCATCAACGCCTGTTCTGGCCACTGCCAGCGACAGCGGGGTGTCTAACTCGGATAACATCACCAACGTAACCACTCCTGTATTTACCGGCACAGCCGAAGCAGGCTCGACCGTAACCTTATATGATACGGACGGGGTAACGGTGATCGGAACCGGAATCGCCACTGGCGGAAACTGGTCAATCACTGCGACTACCCTGAGCCCAGGTGTACATACGGTTACGGCTAAAGCAACAGATGCAGCAGGTAATGTGAGCCCGGCTTCAACCGGACTTGCGGTAACGATCGACACCAGCATTCCGGTGATCAGCAGCATCGCATTGGCAGATCCGAATCCGACCATGGCCAGTAGTGTGGCATATACGGTTACCTTCTCGAAAATCGTATCCAATGTAGATGTGACTGACTTCAGTCTGTCGACAACTGGCGGCGCTGCCGGAACAATCGCAGGCATCACCTCTGCAGACAATACCGTTTTCAGCGTAACAGTCAATGCCATCACTGGCAGCGGAACCATCGGACTGAACCTGAACAATGCAGGAACAGGAATTACCGATATCGCCGGAAATAACATTGCAACCGGTCTGACAGGTGATTTCTATACTTTTGACCGTACGGTACCAACGCTAAGCGCGGTAAATATCGTATCGGACAATGGTAATCCGGTTCTCGCGAAAGTGGGCAATACTGCTACCCTGACCTTTACAGCCAGCGAAACCTTGCAAACACCTGTGGTCACCATCGCAGGTCATGCGGTAACGCCTACAGCTGCAGGCAATAACTGGACCGCTACTTATACCTTTACTTCATCGGATCCAGAAGGATTGGTGGCCTACAACATAGCTTTCAGTGATCTGATCGGAAATGCAGGCGTTCCTGTTTCTACAGGCACAGGCAGTGTGACATTCGATCGTACCGCTCCAACTTTAAGCGCGGTAAACATCGCATCTGACAATGCGAATCCACTTTTCGGAAACGTAGGAAACAACATTACCTTAACCTTCACTTCGAGTGAAGCCTTACAGATTCCGGTGGTCACGATTGCAGGTCATACCGTAGTCCCAACAGCAGCCGGCAACAACTGGACTGCAACCTACACCCTTGCTTCTACTGATGCAGAAGGTTTGGTTCCTTACCAAATCGCATTCCTGGATCTGGCAGGCAATGCAGGAACTCCGGTTTCTACAGGTACAGGCAGTGTGACCGTTGATAAATCTGCGCCGACCCTGTCTGCGGTAGAAATTTCATCGAACAATGCGCTTCCATTCCTGGCTATCGTTGGCAATACCGCAACCTTGACCTTTACCGCAAGCGAGCCTTTACAAACTCCGGTGGTGACCATTTCAGGTCATACCGTAACGCCAACAGCTACAGGTAACAACTGGACTGCTACTTATACTTTTACTTCAGCTGATCCGGATGGTCTGGTTCCTTACAATATCGCTTTCAGCGACCTTTCAGGAAATGCAGGCACACCGGTTTCTACAGGTTCAGGTTCGGTTACTTTAGATCAATCGGTACCAACTTTAAGCGCCGTAAATATTGTTTCTGACCATGCCAATCCTACCCTTGCTATCGTAGGCAATACGGCAACGCTAACCTTTACAGCAAGCGAAGTGCTGCAAACTCCGGACGTGACCATCGCAGGTCATGCCGTAACGCCTACAGCTACAGGTAATAACTGGATCGCTACTTACACCTTTACTTCATCAGATGCAGAAGGATTAGTGGCCTACAATATTGCTTTCAGTGATCTGGCAGGCAATGCAGGAACTCCGGTTTCTACAGGTACCGGCTCAGTCACCTTCGATCGTACCGCTCCAACTTTAAGCGCGGTAAACATCGTTTCTGACTTTACGGTTCCTACCCTTGCCAAAGTAGGCAACACGGCTACGCTGACCTTTACGGCCAGTGAAACCTTGCAGACACCAGTGGTGACCATCGCAGGCCATGCGGTAACACCTACAGCCACAGGCAATAACTGGACTGCTGCTTATACCTTTACTTCAACAGATCCGGAAGGACTCGTGGCTTACAACATCGCTTTCAGTGATCTTGCCGGCAATCCGGGAACTCCGGTTTCTACAGGCACCGGTTCCGTAACCTTCGACCGTACTGCTCCTGCAGTTCCTGCAGGACTTACCGCAGCTTCGGGTGATACACAGGTCATCTTAAACTGGACGGCCAATTCAGAACCGGATCTGGCAAATTACAGGATCCTTTTTGGAACCAGTCCTTCGCCAACAACCTTCCTGGCTGATGTTCCTGCCGGAACAACAACCTTTACAAATGTTGGATTAATCAATGGTACGACTTATTACTACCGCATTCAAGCCATTGATCAGGTGGGTAATGCCAGTGCATTAAGTGCGGATGTTTCGGCAATCCCTAAAGCAAGCCAAAGCATCAGTTTTGCTCCGATTGCAGCTAAAATCTATGGAGATCCTTCCTTCCTGCTGGGCAGTGCGAATTCATCAGCCGGACTTCCGGTAACTTATACCGCCGCTGATCCTTCCATCGTTTCCATCACAGGTAATGTAGCCACGATTTTAAAAGCAGGAAGCACTACCATCACTGCAAGCCAGGCTGGAAATACATTCTTTAATCCGGCTCCTGACGTACAGCAAACGCTGACGGTGGATACCAGGGCACTAATAATTGTGAACGACAGCCGTTCTAAAGTTTATGGAGATGTACTGGGCAGTACCGACTTTACAGGAAGCATTACCGGAATCCAGAACGGGGATAACATCAGCCTCACAAGGAACAGTGCCGGTGGAGCAGCCACTGCAGCAGCAGGAACTTATCCGATCGTTGCCACGCTTGCAGATCCGGACAATAAATTGTCCAACTATGCAGTCAGCAATCCGGATGGAACCTTAACAGTTGGCCAGAAAACGCTGACGATCGCGGCTTCAAACCTGAGCAAATTCTATGGTAGCGTAGTTACCTTTACCGGCAGCGAATTTACCGCCACCGGATTGGTCAACGGAAATACCGTTACCTCAGTGAGTTTGAGCAGTACCGGTGCGGCAGCAAATGCGACGGTTGCGGGCTCTGACTACGACATCGTAGCTACCGCAGCAGTTGGAACAGACCTAAGCAGTTATAACATCGTTTATACCAATGGTAAATTAACGGTAAACAGAAAAGGCCTGACCATCACTGCAGATGCCAAAGAGAAATTCCTTGGTGCGCCGATTCCAACACTTACTGCCAGCTATACCGGCCTGGCGAACGGAGAGAGCAGTTCAGTATTGACTACCCCTCCTACGCTAAGCACTACGGCAACAGCGAGCAGTCCACTGGGTACTTACGACATCAATGTGAGCGGAGCCTCAGCAGACAACTATGTGATCACTTATCAGAAAGGAACGCTGACGATCAAAACAGATGTGCCAACCAGCATCAGCCTGGCCAGTGTACCTCTGTATGAAAACGCAGCTCCAGGAGCAAGTGCAGGAACATTAAACAGTACCTCCGACAACCCTGCGGCCACCTTTATTTATTCACTGGTAACAGGCACAGGAGATACCGACAATGGATTGTTCAGTATCAGTGGCGATAAACTCCTCAGTACTACAAGCCTGGATTTTGAAACTCAAGCCAGCTATAAAGTGAGGGTTCGTTCCACTACGCAAAACAACAGTTCGCTGGACAAAGAGCTGACGATCAGCTTAACGGATGTGAATGAAGTACCTACCCTTTCTGCCATCGGCGACCAAACCCTTTGCGCTACAACGGTTACACAGACCCTAGCCTTAGCGGGAATCAGTGCCGGACCGGAAACGGGTCAAACCACTACTTTAAGTGTCAGCAGCAGCAATTCCAGTCTGTTTGAAAGCTTAACTGCAAGCGGTAACGGTGCTACTGGAACCCTGAGCTACAGACTGAAAAGCGGTGCTGCCGGTACGGCCACTGTTACCGTAATGGTGACAGATAATGGTGGTACAGCAAATGGCGGTGTCGATACTTACAGCAGTTCCTTCCTGCTGACCGTCAATGCGGCTCCGGTCGTGGCGATCAACAGCAACAAAGGAACTCAGATCAGTAAAGGAGATGTGGTGATCCTTACCGCTACCGGAGGCTCAAGCTATATCTGGGCCAACAGTGAGGGTATTCTGACTGGTCAGAACACGGCAGTACTGACCGTAAGGCCACGCGAAACGACTACCTACACCGTAACAGCAACGAATGCCAATGGCTGTAGTCAATCGCAAACCTTTACCCTGGGTGTACTGGATGATCTGGCCCTGATCAAGGGAACCAATATCATAACTCCTAACGGCGATGGTTTTAATGATAAATGGACGATAGACAACATTGATTTCTATCCGAATAATGAAGTGAAGGTTTTCGATAAAGCCGGACGTATTCTGTACACCAAAAGAGGATATGACAACAGCTGGGATGCGACCTTAAATGGCCGTCCTTTAGATGAAGGAACCTATTATTACATCATTGATTTCGGAACGAACAGGCTTAAATTCAGAGGCTTTATCACTGTGGTCAGAGAAAATTAATATTTAAGAAGCCTGCAAACCTGCCTGACCGCCGGAATGCAGGCTTCATTACCATTACGAAGAGATATGAAAATCATACACAAAATAAGTTTACTCGTCGCTTTTACAGCAGCAGTAAACACCGCACAAGCGCAGTTAAACCCTTTATCTTCGCAGTATTACAGCAATCAGTATGTCATCAATCCGGCTTTCGCGGGCGCTGAACATGGCATAAGGTTAAATGGATCATACCGTAAGCTTTGGGACAATGTACCTGGTGCGCCGGTTACGCAGAGCTTCACCGCAGATTACGGCTTCAGCAGAGTGGGCCTTGGTTTAACGGTTAACAATGAAAGTGCAGGTTTGCAAAGACAAACCCGGGTACTGGGCTCCTATGCTTACCACCTGAAACTGGATCAAGCGGGAACTGCGTTACATTTCGGGATCTCTATCGGATTTTTAAGTCAGCGTCTGGAAGAAACCGATATCTATGGCAATCCAAGTGATCCGCTCGTTGGCCAGTATAACAACCGTAAAACACATCTGGACGGAGATTTTGGGGTAGCCTTTACCTCCAACAGACTAACGGTACAGGCGGCAATTCCTAACCTTAAAAGCTTCCTGAAAAAGGAAACGATTAAATTGGCCGATGTGGCAACCTTTTACTCTGCCCTGAGCTACCGCTTTCCAATCAGCGAAGGCCTGGAAGGAATTGACGCAGAGCCCAAAGTCGCCTATCGGGGTGTAAAAGGTTTTAAAAACATCTGGGATGCAGGTGTACAGGTAGGATTGGCCAATCGGCAGGTATTCGCCATGCTGATGTACCACAGTTCTGAAAGTGCCACTTTTGGTTTAGGCATGGACTTCAAGAAAAAGTATATGATCAGCGGATCATACAGCACACAAACTTCTGCTTTAAGTGCCTACACGAATGGCAGCTTTGAGCTCAACCTCAGACTCAGTCTGGGCGGAGGTAAATAAACGGTAAATAACCGGTTTAAAGAAAGGTCGTAAAGGGGCGTGTTCACACCAGCTTTTACGGCCTTTTTTAATTGCCTATTTCTTCCTGCAATTTCTTTGGCAGACTGCTGAGCACCAGTTCATAAGAATGATCGATCAGCTCATTCAGCTGCTTCCTGGTCAACTGGCCATTCATATAGACCGTATTCCAGTGTTTCTTGTTCATGTGATAACCAGGTATGATTTCATCAAACTGCTCCCGCAATTCAATGGCACGCTCAGGATCACATTTGGCATTAAAGCGGTTGCCGGTATCCAAACTGGTCAGCAGGAAAATTTTCTCTCCCACCTTAAACACGAGGGTATCTTCTCCAAAAGGAAGACCTTCCGTTGTACCTGGCTTCTGCAGGCAGTATTCCCGTAATTCTTCTATATTCATATTCAATATCAAAGATAGCAATTCGGCTTATTTGGGCGAAACAGATTTTAATACATAAGCTTTAGGGAATCCCAATGGCCGGATGCGTTTAATAATGGCTTTCGCTTCCTGCAGGTCTTTAACATCCCTGATCTGAATGTTATAATACACCCATTTGGTGGGAACAATCACCACATTCTGATAATACTTCGATAAAATCCGCTGACAAACCTTCGCCATTGGAAGTTTAAAATGTGCGGCCTGAACGGTGATAGAGCCAGCTGCAGGAGGGCCAACTGGTTCCACAGGCGTAACAGGGACGGGAACAGGAACCGCCGGGCTGGCCGGGATAACGCGGGGCGATGATTTGACCGGGGCAACCGGTTTCAATACATAAGCATCCGGGAAGCCCATCGGTTTGATCTTTTTAATGATCTCGTTTGCTTCTTCCAGATCTTTGAGCCCTCTGATCTGAATGTCGTAATAGACCCATTTTGTTGGAATGATGACTACATTTTTATAATATTTTAACAACATACGTTGCGCGGTCTTGGCCATCAGGAATTTAAAATGCGCCGCCTGAACCGTCAGAGGGCCGACTATAGGAGACTCGGCTTGTTCAACGGTGACCTCTGGCTGCGGTGGCACCACTGAAGCCGCAGGTACAGCGGAGCTGTCTGCTTTTGCCGGCGCAATCAGGCTCGTCTGCATATCCAGGTGATTCACCAGGTCGCCGTCTATCGTTCTCACAATCACAAACGGAATTGCTGGTGTTTCTCCCTTCAAGTCCATCAGCCGCAATTGCGCAGGATCCATCTCTACTTTATACTTGCCCGGAAGCAAGCCAAGGTAAGAGAAATAACCGTCGGCTTCAGACACCGTTTGTCCTACCTTTTTAGCCTGTTCATTGTAAAAATTAAGAATCACATTCCCCTGCCCCATTTCTTCTGCTCCGTCCTTCAGGATCACTCTTCCCGAAGCTTCTCCAAACACCGAGATCGGAATTTCCACGTTCTTCACATAGTTAGGGTCAATCACCACGGTATAATTTGCTTTAGGGAATTTCCAGGCCAGTCTGTCGAAACCAGAACCATCCAGTTCTATATTATAATTGGTATAGGCTTCCAGATCGGTAATCTGTATCGTCGTATCTTTTACTGATTGTTTGATCCGCCCACCGTTAATCCTTACTTTTAATCCCTCTGCTCTAGGTTCATCTTTGTCGCGCCTGCTGTTCCCGTTCATGTCCAGATAAGGAATCAACAGCACCGCTCCTTTACCTACGCTGGTGTAATTGTTAAAATTGGTGAATCCTGATTTTCCATCATGAATCAGACTGCCGCTGATGCCCTGTAAAGACCGGATCAGGTCATTGCTTTTACGCACAGACACCCGGGTCTGCGCAAAAGAGAAATCATACCTTAAGCCCAGTTCAATATTGGTAATGTCGCTGGGAAAGTTCTTTTCGTACGATAAGTTCAGGTAACCGCTTCTGAAAACCCGTTTTTCCAACTCCGTTTTCACACCGATAACCTTGTTGCCGGTATATTCATATTGCAGCTGTTGGGTGATCAGGAGGTTTCTGAAGGCCCTTAGCGAAAGAGAATAATTGGTGTACACATAAGGATCTGCTCCTTTCAGGAATACCGAATAGGTCGCCGCAGTGGCATTGACGCCGCCGACCGCGGCAGAAAGCATCCAGTTGGCCAGTGTATACCTGGTGTTCTCGAGCAGGATCTGCTGCAAACTGAGCTGGGTATAGGCCGAATAGTGACGTCCGCGTATGGGAAAGGAAAGCATCAGTTTCCGGTCTTCGACAAAGGTATTGTTGATGGCCGTCTGCCCTTTCTTATACCAGGTATTGTTGACCTCAATTTGCAAGCCCGAAGGCAGGTTATAGCTCAATATCGCCTTGGAACGGACGTCATGGTCGTATTCCGCGGAAAACAACAAGTTGGACAGCAAACGAACCGAGGTGTTGACAAAAGGAATCTTTGTGCCTGAAGTAACCGAAGAAAGGTATTCTACGCCACCGCCAACGGTGATGTTGCGGCTGAGGCCATAATTGGTGCTCAGACGGGCAAATCTGGCATGTCCCGCTTCTTCCAGAATCCCGGAGCTGGCCGTATATTCAAATTCCTTCTCCGGCAAAAAATTAAAGGGGATACTGATGTTCTGTTCCGTAGAACGTTCTTCTCCATAGGGACCATAAAACCGAAGTTTAATGACCGTATTGCCATAGACCAGCGGAACATTAAAAGTATAAAATCCGGAAGCATCTGCTTTCACATAATTGATGAGTACGCCATTTACATAAAGCTCTACCATCCAGTTGGGTTCAGTTTTGTTATTTAAAGTATAAGTACCGAAAGAACGCCTGTAGGTGGTCGGCGCATTGGTCACCTGTACTCCGATCAGCGGCGAGTAAATGGAGGAGATGGATTGTCCCTGGATCTTACCCGCCAGGAATTGTTTTGCATACCGCATATCATTGTCCACATACCTCCAGAGGTAATATTGCTGGCGACCAGAGAATCCCTGATTGTTGTGGTAATTCAGGACCACATTTGTTTCCCCTCCGGCAACCATCCCGCCCAAACCCAGACTTACCCGGGCATCCTGAGGCGTCCCCTTATTTCCTGCCGAAGTCAGCGCTGAATAATCTGCAGTACCGAAGTAAAACAGAGGATAATTCCTGCCAATCACTGTATCTGCCTTAAATATACCACTCAGTCTGTTCAGGTTATTCCGCATCTGTTCCTGCCGCATCTCCCGGAGTACGGGCAATTCCAGGTCCGTACTGAGTACTACCGATAGGTTTCTGAAGCTGAACACGCAGTTTAAGCCGAAGAGTTTAGCGAAAAGATCCGACTGCAAATAAAGCCCGCTGCTGGTTTTGATCAGTTCTCCTGGTTTTAAATCATAGCGCTGTTCTCCATATAAAATGACTTGGTTTTTGTGGTCGATCAGGTATTTTGAATCAGGGCTGATAAATGTTCCGGAAACAGAATCCCTGCTTTTAGAAAGCTCATACCGGATCTTCAGGAAATTAAAAAGCTCTACCACCGGCAGCCAGACTTTATCCTCCTGGATTACCGCCGGAATTTCCGCAGCACCTACGCGTTGCACGTTCAGGAAAACCGAGATCTCGTCCTGATCTTCCCTGATCTGGGCAACCGCATGACCGGCCGTATAAATAAAAAAGCTAAGCAGCAATACACAAAGCTTCAGCAGCTGCTTTATTCTTTCTTTACATATATTGAGGTCGGCTTCATCCATAGATCAGGGTTGTATAAAAGTCACAGAAAAAGTACCGCTATAATTTCCGGGTGGATTGGCCAAAGGATTGGTCAGGGTTAAAGTTCCGCCGATCCTGATTTGTGTTCTTCCCGGTGAAGTCTGAGTGGCAATGAAAGGACTTGCAGGATCGGAACTTCCGATATGTAAGGTGATGGTTCCTCCATTGCTGCCATTCAGGGTCACATCCGGACCGTTAACAATCGTGACGAGTGTACCGGGCTCTGCATCCACTTCAAAAATCGCAGGTGAAAAAGACACGCCCTGATTCGTCTGAATCACAGTTCCGGTGGTCGACCTCGATCCATTGGGATAAATGATCACCGATCCGCCGGTAGCGCCCTGATAAAAGGCACCGAACTGCAGTCCCTGTGCAGGGTTCACATAGATCACCACCGGTCTCGGAGGATTTTCCGGCCCCAGTGCAGCGAATTTACGCTGTGCCTTTGAAGATACAGCAACCAGTAACAGGACCGGTAGCATCATACCGTATATGGATATTTTTAGCTTCCTCATTTTCCAGTGATTTGTACTTTAGTAGTATGTGTCTTTTTAGTGGTAATAAAGCTAACGAGGTAGACTATATTTGGTGTCAGCTGTTCCAGCGGATACACCCCGTTTCCTTCTATCTTTTTACGTGAGATTACCTGTCCTAATACATTGCTGATCAGCAGATAGCCGGATTGATCATCCATCAGCTTTATCCTTAAAAACAAACCCCCGTTGGAACCGAAAACAGTATAAACATCCCCACTGCCATCTATCACATCTTTAGCGGCCATTGTGCGTAAAGAGAAGCGGTTCTCCAGCACGCCCTTCTTCAGGTTTACGGTATATACCGGGTTCCGCTGCAGGTCCTGATTGATGCCTGTTACGGTATCCCTGAGGTAAAGATTCAGTCCTGCGGGCCAGTTTTCCAGGTTACGCAGGTTAAACACTACATTTCCATCTCTGTGGGTTTCGATACCGAGAGGGATTACTGTGCTGGTGTCCACTCCTTCCAGCGCTTTCACTACGAGTTTAGAGGCATCGGCCCCGATGGAGTAGACATTCGGTAAGAGCTCGTCGATGTTCATCAGTTTGATCGCATCCCGTTCTTTGTCGAAATTCTTCCTTGCTCCCTGGTTAGAATACAAGACCAATGGGTCGGAAGAATTGCTGTGGTCAGCGAAACCTGCACTTAATCTCAGTAACATCCGCGGAACAGCCTGTTGTGCATCCATATGCGCAGCCATGGATTTATGGAAAACCGGCGACAAGTCATTTACCCTCACATTGTTGTTCATGGCCAACGTTCCGGTAACCGGATAACTGCCATCAGAAACATGGACAAAGAATCCCTGCATGGAGGCAATGATCGGACCTGCAATCCCATCACTGGAAACTCCGTTGATATAAGTGCTGTAAGCACCAGTGTACTGACTCACTGTACCTGAATTAAAGAAGTAGACTGCGTTATCGATATTTGTCCTGGTTAAACCCGATGCCGCATCCCAGTTGATGGGTGATGGATAAGGGTTTCCGACCAGGTTAAATCCCTGGGTATACAGCTGATTATGGTTGTACAAAGTGGCAGACATTGCCCCGTTGTTTGCCAGGCCGTCCATACTTACCGTTTTTTGCACCATAGAAGAACCAAAGTCAGCAGCATAGCCTTGTAAAGGAACTAAAGGATTTGCCGGATTGGTATAGGACGTAAATCCACTGCTCACTTTGTCTTCGATATAATTGTAAAAATTCGGAAAGGTCGCATTGAGGTCTACTGTAGATGCAAAGCTGTTCACGGTCGCGTTCTGTACAGGCGGACTAAAATATTTATAGCCAAAACCGGCAATCAGGTAACGCTGCATTGTGATATTTCCGGACACCGAACCAGCCCCACTTCCGTCAATCAGTGCCGTTTGGGTAGCCGACGACAATAAGGTCAGGTTGCCTGCTGAGCTGAACTGGCCATTGCTCAGGAGTAGAATGTCAGTCAGACTTAATGGCCCGCCCAGATTTACTCCTGCAGCATTGTCAATCTTCAGGTTTTTAATCAGGTTCCCTGTAAACGCCGCCGCCGGAATGCTTTGAAGTGTTGAACCGTTCATTTCAATCATCCCATTGCTTACGATAAAACTTCCGCTGTTGCTGATGTTTCCACCTATTTTTAAAGTCCTGGTACTGATGTCCAGTGTTCCGGCAGTGACGGTCACATTGTTGCTTACGGTTAATGCCGACTGTAATGGCACAGTGGTATTGCTGCTTCCTACGGTCAGGTTGTAGATCGGATTGGAGGTGTTGATGTTCATTGTCGTCGCGGCAGCAGTAGAACCATTTCCCATTTGTAAGGTACCGCCGGTAAAACCTGTTCCTCCTGTACTCAGGTTGGTATAGCCCAGGTTCTGCCCTGCTGTTCCTCCTGAATTCTGGATCAGCAGGGTTCCCCCCGACATGCTGAAGGCAGCTCCGGCAGCATCCATATGGAAAGGTGCCAGCCCGGCAGTAGTACTTCCTGCAGTATTCAGGGTCGTTTGTCCGCCCTGCATTTCATATTGCCATGCTGCCGCCGGATTACCGATAGCCGAAGCAAAATTGAGATTTCCACTGCTTATGGTAACACGGGCCTGATCGAGAGTCAATGCATGGTTACCGGCCAGATTTCCGATGTTCATCGTGCCTCCTGTCACCTTAACCTGTCCGGCAATGGTCCAGTTCATATTCGCAGAATTGATCGTTCCTGCATTTACCCATAAGCCCGCTGTGGCAGGAATAAGATAAGGAACATCGGTAATATCGGCCAAAAACGGACTGATGGTTAATCCGGAATTGTTCAGGTTAAATGAACCATTGTTAAGCGTCAGAAAACCATTTGGTGCAGAGAAACCTGCAGCACTTACTTCCAGAGAATTGGTGTTTACCGATCCCATATTTGTGGTAATGTTATTAAAGGAAGTCACCCCCCCTGTTCCGGAAACGGTTTGATTTCCATTCTTATTAAAAATCACATTACAAAGGCTGTTCGCATCCGGGCGAAGGTTAAAGGTTCCGCTGTTGACCACATTCCCTCCTATGGTTAATAAATGTATGGCATCTGAAGAAGCGGAAACGCCAAATGTTGCTCCGCTGGCAACCGTCAGATTTCCGTTTACGGTAATTTTCTGTACAGTGGCGCTGTTTCCGATGCTCATTGTTCCGGTACTCACACTGAGGTTATTGCTCAGGTTCGCATCCAGCAAGGTTAACCCTGCTGCATTTGCGCCATCCAGATTGTAATAGTTCATAGACAGTACCGTCTGAGCCGAAGTACCGTTATAACTGATAGTCCCTGCATTTGCTACCGCATCTGCGGTTGCAGGTGGAGTCACGGTTATGGTTCCTGCAATCCCCGTTACACCGGAAGAAAAGGATTTCAGTCCTCCGTTGCTCAAGGTCAGCTGGTTGTAAGCAGCAGCTGCTATGGTTTGTGTCCCAGGACCATTATAGTCGACCGTACTTCCTGTAACTGTATAAGCATTTGTTCCCGGACTAAAAGTATTGGCAATGCCGATTGTTCCTGTCGAGGCGAATACCCTTGCCCCGGTACCGCTGCTGCTCAGGTTATAATAATTATAAGCGGGAATCGTCTGAGCAGAAGATCCTGTAAATCCAACTGTTCCTCCCGAAAGGTCGATCAAGCCTGTAACGGTTGGAAATGAGGCGGCCGTATTGAATGTTCCTGCAGCAAGCGTCATGTTTCCGGATACCGATAAAGAGTTTCCGGCATTGGTGGTCAGCACCAGTCCCGGATCACTTAGGATCAGGTCTTTGGTCACTGCTGCCACATTGATATTGATCACATAAGGTCCTGTGAGCTGTACATTGTCTGTTACCGAAGGCACACCGTCTGTATTCCAGTTTGCCGCATCGCCCCAATTGGCCGTTCCTGCTCCACCATCCCATGTTTTGATGTAAATGGTCAGCTCTCCGATCTGAAAATCACCGAATGCCGTCAGGCCCGAAGCGGTCAGACTCGTTGCCGTAACCGATCCTACCATTGGGTATACCCAGGCACCATCCGCATACCCGCCCAATACAAAAGCATTGGTATTTGCACCTGCATCTACATCTGCGGCCAGGTAGTTCAGCGTTGCATTTACCGTAGTAAAGACGATTCCGCTATTGCTCATCGTCCAGTAGCGGTTTACGCTTTTTGCCCCGTTAATCTTGGAATTGCCGATACTCGGATGGTCTCCTGCAACAGTCGATACGGTAAGGTCTCCGGCAGTGCTTACACCAGTAAAACTAAGGGAAACAGGAAGGTAATTCGTTGCATTTCCAATTTCAAAGACCTTGCCTGTAGTACCTGTCGCTATATTTTTCCGGAAATTCCCATTGACCCATCCGGTCAGTTGTGCCGCTCCGCTAACCGATCCTGAAGCAGGTTGAATCACGATAAATGAGCCTGTTTGTATTTTTCCCAGCGTGAAGGTCAGCGCATCATTTACCGTTACATTTGAAGAGATGCTCACCGTTCCTCCGATATTGTTGAGTGTCAGTTTATAAAATGCGGAAGGAGAATAAATGTCCTGAATCGCCGAGCCGTTAAGGCTAAAAGTAGAAGTTCCTGCATTTAAGGTTCCGTTATTGATGATGTTTCCTGCAATCAGGTAGGTTCTTGTACTTCCATTCAGGATCGCACCTGTACCGATGCTCAGGTTATTTGTCAGCGTCCAGTTGGAAGAAGGACTGATTCCTGCCGCATTGGTATTGGACACCAATACATCCTTCATGCTGACCGGAGTTCCGGCCATGGTGACTGCTCCCGCTCCACCAAATACAACCGTTCCGGTACTGGAGAAATTCGTTCCAAGATTGATCGTTGCGGTGGTTGCAGGGACAAAATTCAGTGTTCCGGAACTTGAAATGGTTCCGTTATTCGTTACTGATCCCAGAAAATTATGTGTAGAACTGCTACCGCTAAATAAAGCACCCGAGCCTACAGTGAAAGCAAACTGCACTGTCCAGCCTACACTTGGGAATACGCCTCCGGTATTGTTGATGTTTAAAAAACCAAACTGTGGTGCCGAAGTAGAGTTCAGCACCGGAGAGACGGTCCCGTTAAAATTCACCGTCATCGCTACTGTTTGCACCGCATTGATCAGACTCACTGTTTGTACTACATTTCCGGTAAAAGTGGTCGTACCTAAGGTAAATAACGTTCCGCTATTGATCAGGTCACCATTCATTGTCGTATTGATCGTTGATCCTCCGCTCAATGAACCCGTACTTGTGATGTTCAGCAAACCGTTAAAGGTCACATCATTTAAGATCGTATAACTGCCCGGAACAGTGACCTTATTGAAGGTGGTATTTCCGGTAATATTTTTGGTGGTCCCTGTAAAGAGCACCGTACTCGTGGAAGGCGTAAATGTGCCGTTATTGAGCCAATCGCCATTTAAGCTAATGGTATTTGATCCTCCGTCCAGTGTCGCCCCGTTGTCTATCTGTAACTTGCCTTTTATCGAAATTGGGGTCAGCAATGATTTAAGTCCGGCATTGCTGAAGGTAATGTTTCCGTAAACCAGTCCCGGTAACAGCAGGTGCTGCGTGCTCAAACCATTAAAAACGACCGTACTGCCTGTGCCCAGTACATAATTTGCAAACTTATTGGGCGCATTATCCGCTCCGATAATCAATGTCCCGGCATCTGCAATCGTTGCCGTTCCACCGGCCACATCCCTGTTAAAGAAGAAGGATTTGATGTCCAGTGTTCCCGAGGTTCCTGTCAGATTTCCCTTTAAGGTCACATCCCCGGTGAGGACTGCCAGAGATCCTACAGGTTTATTGATTTCCAGGTTATTGAAAGTACTGGCAGAAATCGACTGTGTTCCTGCTCCATTAAAGATCACACTTGTTCCGGAAGCGCTGGAATTATAAGTACCTGCATTGGTCCAGTTTCCACCTACCAGTAAGGTGCTGTTGTTCTGAAGTATGGCAGAAGCGGCAATGCTGACATTTCCGGCGATGGTCATTACCGCGTTGTTGTCCAGTTCTCCGGCGGTCACGGTCAGGTTTCCGTTTACAGAAAGTGCACTTCCAACCGCGATATGAGCTGCACTGTTATTGATGGCAAGGTGGTTGTAATTTACAACCCCCAATACCTGGTTCGAACTGCCCGAATAAGTCACTGTACCTGTTCCGGCGGTAAAGACGCCGGACGAGTAATTAAAATCGCCGCCGACACTCAGGTTTCCGGCGCCATTAAACGTAATGTTCGCCCCTCCGCTTTCGGTCAGGTCACCGGCCACTGTTACGCTTCCTGTCCCGATGCTCAGGTTAATGGCATGTCCGCTGGTGCCATCGCTCAGTGCCAGTTCACCCCCTATGGTTACCGTTTGGTTTCCTGCATCGATGCTATGGGTCGCATTTGCAGACCAGTCTCCTTTTACCGCCGTGGAGCTTAACGAACCACCCGATGCCAGGGAAAGTGATACGGCCTTTGCACTTCCAAAATTGATATTTCTGACCGTAACGGCAGTGCTGATCACCGGCTGATTGGTAAAGGTGACTGTTCCCAGGTTGACCACATCTGTGGCTGCAGGAGGTCTGGATGCCGAGCCCTGAGTCACCGTCCAGTTCGCCACCGTATTCCAGTCGCTGCTTACACTTCCGTTCCACTGCACCACATTGGCACTTGCCGAAAGTGTCCAGCGGTTCGAAATGTCGAGTAACAAAGTTTGTTCTACATAGTTTGCTGTCGCATCGTTTGATGTTTTACCGCTGGAGTTCCATGAAGAGCCATTGTAACGCCACAGTGCCATCGTTGCCTCTGCGTTGCCATTCAGTTCCGCATCTTCATAATGAAGCCTCAGCGTGGCGCCTACATAGGTTCCTGAAGGCACGGTAATGTTATAGACTCTGCTGATCGATCCGCCAAAAGGAAAATCACTGATCGCACCGGTTGCCACAGATACCGTTACACTGTTGATCCCAACTGGAAGGGTGAATGTGATCAGGTTGTTTGGGCCTTCAAAAGCATAGGCTGTCAATGCCGCAAACGAATGGTTTCTGGTAATCGTACCCAGGATAATGCCATTTCCTGTCCGGGTAGTGGTAATCGTCAGGGTATTTGTTCCGGTAAGGAGCGTTCCGAGGGTCATGTTCACCGTTGCCACAGAAACATTGCTCAATAAGGTTACCGCTACTGTGGCCGCCGAATTATTTACCGTAAGTATGTTAAAAGTCGTTGCTCCGCTGATGTTGGAATTCTGTGATCCCAAAAACTGAACCGTACCTGTTCCTGCCGTGAAAGTCCCGTTGTTGTTCCAGTTGTTGTAAATGGAATGGGTAAAGTTTCCCGAGACAAAGGTTGTTCCTGTGCCAATCGTAATGTCGTTATTTACCGTGATCCCTCCGGCAGCAGTTTTAGTGCCCCCGGTAGAAAAAGTTAAATTGCTATAAGTAAGCGCATTGATGCTTTGCGCTCCGCTTCCATTAAAATTCACGGTATTCGGTGTAGAACTTACATTTAATGTTCCTGCGGTAAGGGTCAATGCTCCTGCCACTCCAAGGACAGCATTTGCCGACAACTGCAAAGAAGTTCCGTTGATTGTTGTATTGAACAGATTTGCCGTACCACTCAAGGTTGAGGTTCCTGTAAAAGTGGCTGTTCCTGCTGTTCCCGTCAGACTTCCATATACGCTAAGTCCGGAGGAAATACTGAAACTGACAGCTGTACTGACCGTTCCTGTAACCGACAACAGGTAAAAAGTTTTGCCCCCTGCTCCGGAAATGGTTTTTGTTGTTCCGCTCATGGTAAGCGTCCCTGCACTAGCCGTAAAAGTGCCGCTTACGGTAAGATTTCCTGTAAGGATGATGGAGGAAGCTGTAGTCACCGTACCCGTAATGTTCAGGTTATCCGGTGAAATATCCGTTCCGCTCATGGTCGTTCCCGTTCCGCTCATCGTTAAAGTTCCTCCCGAAGCCTGGGTAAAAGATCCGGCCCCGGTAGTGGCTAAATTTCCTGTTAAGCTCAGCCCTTCGGCAGAGAAAGCCACCATGGAAGCCGCTACGGTCAGGTTATTGAAATTTTGAGTGCCTGCACCGCTTACTGTGGTCCCTGCTCCTGTAAATACCACTGTTCCTGTATTTCCGTTAAAGGTCCCGGCATTTGCCCAATTTCCGCCGATATTTTGACTGAAGCTTGCTCCGTTAAAAGTCGTGCCCGCTCCTATGGATATGTTTCCTGTCACCGTCACAGCAGCTCCTGCCGTGTAGCTTACAGCAGTACCTGCTCCCTGTACACTAATCAGATTTCCCAGCACTGTCATCGCCGTAGCCGGAAATGTTTTCACTGCTGCTCCCGAGGAACTGCTCAGTCTGAGGTTTCCATAACTTTGATTTGATACGGTCTGGTTGGTTCCTGAGTATTCTACGGTACTCGCCACCACCAATGTATTTGTACTGTAGTTTGTGGGATAGGTATTCGTTCCGCCAATCTTCAGTGTCGCATTGTTTGCTACTGTAAGTATTCCACCTGCAGTGGCACGATTGGCCGTAAAAGTAGCAAGATCCAAAGTACCGGTGCTGACCGACAGGTTTCCGCTGATGATCTGATTGATCCCTAAGCTTACTGTATTTCCTGTATTCAGGATCGTGAGGTTGTTAAAGGTAGTCGATGCGGTTCCGGCGATACTTTGGGCATTACTGCTGTTGAAAGTTACCGTTCCGGTTCCTGCGGTAAATGCCGTGCTGTTCACATTATTGATCCAGTTTCCGGTCACCGTCAGGTTGAAATTATTGGCATTCAGGATTCCTGCGGCAATCGTCAGGTTGTTGCTAATTGTAGTTGCGGCAGGCAAAAGCAGTCCTGTGCTATTGCTTGCTGTCAAATTAAAGAAGGAGCTGATGCCTGCAAAAGTTTGCTGTCCGCTGGTTCCGTTAAAATTAACCGTTCCGGTATTGGTAAACGTGCCATTGTTGGTTAGCGTTCCAGCCACGTTTAAAGTTCCTGCGCCTGTTAGCGTCAGGGTTGCCCCGCTATTGATCGTCAGGCTTCTGCTGCTCACACTCGTGCTGATTGTGGGCATTCTTGTCGCTCCGGAAGTAATGACCACGTCCGTTGTTGAAGTCGGCACCACGCCATCACACCAATTTGCCGCTGTAGCCCAATCGGTGCTGACATTTCCTGTCCACTGTCCGGTGTTGCCTGTAGACAATACCCTTACATAGGCAATCGTAGGTACCGCACAACCCGGAATGGTCACCTGTACCGTATAAGTTCCTGCATAAGCCGCAGAATAAGTGATCACCGGATTCTGTAAAGCAGAGCTAAAGCTATTTGGCCCCGTCCAGGAATAACTTGCTCCGGAAACCGTAGTTGCGGTCAGGTTTAAGGAAGATCCGGCACAGACCGGAGCATTGCTGCCCGCACCATCTGCCGAATTGTACAGCACTCCAATCTCCGACGCACTTAATTCTCTTTGATACAACACTGCATCATCCAGACTGCCCTGAAAATAATGACTGGCAGGTTCAGCTGGCCAGGTCGCGATATCGTTATGTCCGATTCTCCAATAACCCGTATAGCTTTCTCCGCTGGTTACCGTTGGGTCATTCGCGGCGAGACTACCATCAACATATAACTTCATGCCTCCTGCGCCCAGCGTGGCTGTGGCCATATGCCAGTTGCCATCATTATAAGCCGCCGTGGTATTCACATATTTTTTTACCGATCCCGGTGCCAATCCGAAGTACAGCAATCCTGTACCTGTCATGTAAATCATACGATCTCTGCTGCCCCCTGTTCCGGTTTGCAAGGAAGAAAAACCGGCCAGCACACCGCCTATCGTGGTATTCGTTTTAAACCAGACCGAGACGCTAAAGGTGCTTGGATTGGTATAGGCTATGGCTGTAGATAGGTAATTGGTGGTTCCGTTTAAGGTATATGCTTTATTACTGATTCCGTAACGGTCTGTGGTTTGCACTGGAGTTCCACCCTGAAATGTACCTGTATTGCTTCCTGCCGCATCGTTTGCATTTCCTTCAAACTTATAATAGGAAGTCAGGCCGGAAGGAAACTGGGAAATGACCGGTCCGTTACAGCTGGTCGCCTGGCTTCCGCTCAAAGCAGTACTCAGCCCTCCTTCTGTGATGGCGAACACCCGCCAATAATAAGTTGTTCCTGTGGTTAATCCCGATTGTACGGAGCTCGTTACTCCGGCAGCAACCTGGTTCACAAAAGAATAATTTGTTCCGTCTGTAGAGCGGTAGATCACAAAGCCCCGTTCATTGGTAGAAAGGTCTGTCCAATTGAGTGTCATCGTCAGGTTTCCTATGGCTGTAAAGCTAAGGCTCCCTGGTGCTGTAGGAATGGGAGGCGTAAAAGTATAGGTTCTTCCGGTTACTCTTTTTGTCGTCACACTCGCTTCAGCGGTAGAGCTGGCGCTTGTTCCGGCATTATTTACCGACAGGTAATTTCCCGATCCTGTTGCCGTGGCTGTTAGTCCTATCGATGCGGAAGGCGTCAAGGCCGCCAGTGCATCTGATCGGTAAACATATTCCACCTTACCGCTGCTTTCATAGAAATTCACCTGAAAGGAACAGACCGCCCCCAGGGCCAGGTAATTCCATTTCACATTCAGGTATTGCAGTGTAAAGATTCTGGAACCTGCCGTTCCGGAGGTTTTATAGGTCACGTTTGCTGTGGAAACGATGTCCAGATCGTCCCATAAAGGCGCGATTACCGGTCTTGGGGAACCTCCGGTAGACAAGCTGTTCGTGTATACAAAATCTGTAGGAACACTGCCCATGGCTACCCAGCCATTGGTACTGGCAGATATATTGGTATACCTGACGCCCATATACCAGAAGTCGAATCCTATTGGAATCAATGCGGATACACCATCATCAGTAGAGCCTGTCCAGGTGGTTGCATTCGGGCTCGTTAAGGCGGTGAATGTACCAGTTGTGCCTGCAAAAGTATAATTCGTTACGGATTGGGCGCCTGCCTGAAAACTGAGAAAAATAAGCACAACACAGGCGATTACTCCCTTATAAAGTATAGTCTTTTTCATTTTCTGAGCGCTTAAGGCAGATGTAGAGAATCAGTTTTCCCAGAGCCGTTTATTGCAGGTTGATGGTTGATTCTGTAATGATCACCGGTTTTTTGTCAGAAGAAGTGGTATAAAGTACCTGTAGTTTTCCCTTGTTATAATTTATAGCGGTATTTTGAATTAGATTAAGCGTGAAAAGACGGCTTGAATTGGGGGTATAGATTGCAAATCCCTTTGCTATACCTACCTGTGTGGATTTTCCCTGCTCAGAGATATAGTTGACCAGGAGATCCCCATATACCGACACATTTCCGGAACGTGTAAAACTGAGGTTTACTTTTGGAATTCCATCGGCACCTGCATCAAATTCAGTTTTATTGATGGTCACCATCGCCTTTGCAGCTCCCACTCTGATGATTACCGGAATGGCAATCCCAAAAGTAGGGACCAGATGTATGGTCATTGTTTTTGCAAACCTAACTGCAGTTTTATCCTCCGGTTTTTCTTTCGCTACCGCTCTGAAATATAGATGCGATCTGTATTCCCCCGCTTTCAATTCAGAAGTATTGATTACCTGGACCTTTACCGTTTGAGATTCGTTGGGTGCCAGGACTACACTTCGCGGGAAAAACCTGAAGTTTTTATCTGCGAAGTATTGTCCTGAATCCGGTTGCTGTATCTCTTCAAAATTTCCATTTTCCAGCATTCTATACTGAAGAACAGAGATCAGGTATTTGGCGGTATCCTTCCCTGTATTCGCCACGTTAAGCTCCTGTGTTCGTTTTGTCCCCTCAAAAGTTACCCTTCTCGGCATGATGATCAGGTTTCCCTGAGCTTTCACCTCCTGCAGGCTCCACAATTGTCCTGTTAAAAAAATGGCAACAGCTATTAATAAATGAGTTCCGGCTTTTCTAATCATAGGTACGCCCGATGTTAATTATAATTCACTGTCACTGTAAAAGGAGTTGCCGAGGTATAGGAACCTTCTGCCTGTGACGCCACTAAATTTAATGTAGCTCCAACTTTAATGACCTGTGTACCTGCTGTAAGTGCGCCGGTAGTACTTGGCGTACTGGTAAAAGTGTTTACGATCATGTTGTCGGTACCGCTGGTAATGGTTACAGAACTAGGCAAAGTGATCGCATAAGTATAAGATCCGGAACCAGATACGGTAAAGGAAGCTGCGGTAACGGTACCTGTTGTTGCAGGCAATGTTACACCTCCGGTAAATGATCTCGTTCCTGCCGGAGTTAATACTACTGTACCCACTGTACCATTGGTTGCCACGTTCCCGAAATCCATATCGGCAGTTTTGGAAATGCTAATCGGCGTAACGATAGTTGCCGAAGCGTTTGCTGTTGCGGAAGCCTGAGCGAAAGCGGAAGATGCGACAAAAAGGGCTGAAAAACAGATGCCCGCAGAGATAATTAACTTTTTCATGATGGTATATATTTGGTGAACTGTTACTATTTAATCATCAACCCAATACATGGGGTTAATTTATCATAAATTGTTCAGAGCGGGGAAAGAGTCATTTTACATTTGGTTCAGCGGAACACTCTGATGCTGTATGTGCTATACAAATATACGTTAAATATTACTATTCGGGTTCTTCAAAATTCTTAAATTTTTCATATAATCAAATTAAAAAACTGATATTTCATTCATTAAGAGAATAATGTTATTCATTGAAAATAAATATCAAAATATTATACTTATAGTAATTTGGACCTGATTTTTCTAAACTGAGACTTATGGTTCCATTTAATTATTTTTCAGTACTATCTTTCAAAATCTGCCCCGGACTAAAGATCAGGCTAAACCTTAAGGTATTTGACATCGGACTATTCTTTGTTTCTGCGATCATATAAGCCAGATCTATCCTCATCGACTGATAGTTAAATCCTCCTCCGAGGGTAAAGTAGCGGCGATCTCCCTTATCAGGATTTTCATAAAAATAGCCGCAACGCAATGCCAGTTGTTTATGGTAAGTGTATTCCAATCCGGTTGCGATACTCATTTCCCTGAATTCCTCTCCTATGCCACCTGGTGCATCCGAAAAAGAACCAAAAATCCCTGCCGGAACAGATCTGTTAGGATCTTTACCTTTCATAATCTGTCCATTGCTGTCGTATATAGGTTGCGTGGGCGCCAGGAGTTTATTCAGGTCGAGAGCCACCGTAATCTCGTTCAGTTCATCGAGCATAAAAGTAGACGCTGCTCCTATCTTAAGATTGGTAGGAAGAAAGAACTTCTCTACATTATCATTGTAACTCATTTTGGTTCCGATATTGGAAATATTGACGCCAAAGGCGAGCAAGGCATCTTTGCCAAAGAAATGGGTTGGTTTACGGAGATAAGCAGAAGCATCCACAGCAAGAGCATTTCCTGCCTTACTGTTTTGACTTGAAGAAAAATTTCCCGACGACAGGTTCGAACGGATATACCTCAGTGCCGTTCCTAAAGAGAAGGTCTCCCCAAATTTTCTGGAGAAGGTAAAATCAACAGCAAATTCATTTGGACTATAAAATCCCAGGTCCTGCTGGTTATTGTCAAACAGCTGCACTTTACCGATGGAAAAATACCTTAATGAGGCGCCCAGCGTATTGCGGTCGCTGACCCTATAATATCCGCTCAGATAAGCCAGGTTAATATCTGCCTTCAGGCTATTTAACCAGGGGCTGTATGAACCGGAAACGCCATATTTATTTTCTAAAAATGCTAGTTTTGAAGGATTAATCGCCATTGCATTTACATCCGGCAAACTGGCTACCCCTGCATCCCCCATTCCCCCTGTCCTCGCATCCGGGACAATCAATAAAAAGGGAACTGCAGTAATTACATTTGTGGTCTGGCTCCCATTGGTCAGCACCTGAGCGTTCACTTGCGCCTTTAGCGCTACTGTCGCAGGATTTACGATTAAACTAACCCCAAGAATAACTACTAAAGACTTAACATTCATAGATTTGAAGATTAGCTTATTCTTTTGTCAGCAACGGTTTTCTTCAATGAAGAAAGCTTCGTCGATGGAAACTTCCAGTATTTGTGCAATCTTTATAGCCAGGTCCTGAGAGGGCAATACTTTTCCATTTTCCAAGCTACGGAATTTATATTGTGTTACTTGTAGTATTTTTGCAAATACCGCTTGCGTGAGCCCTTTTTCTTTTCGATAGAGCCGTATGCGATTTTTCATCATAAAACTTCTCATGGTCAAATATATATACAACAGTATTTACCTGTATGTCCACCGCAAGCTTTCCCGCATAATGAATAAAATGAATATACTAAACGATATTTTGCATGATGTTCCTAATCGCAGCGTCCAACTCCTGAGAGGAGGTTTTAAGGTGTTGGATGCAATTTTTTTTATCATTACTTGTTGAGAAATCATCTAGTAAATCTATCAGGCCCATGATTCTGGCTAAAGGAGCGCGGATTTCATGAGACTGTATCCATGCAATCTCTTTTAAACGGCTATTTTGAGATTCAATGGCATGCAGATACGTGATTCTTTCCGTAATGTCCTGCATCGATCCAATCATTCTGACCGGTTCTCCATTCTCATCAAATAGTACAAAAGAACGATCCAGCACCGACTTATAGGATCCATCCATACAACGGAAACGGTATTCGATCTGTAATCTGGCTTTTTTATGTTTGATCACCAGTTCAAATTCCGTTAATATCCGGTCAAGGTCATCTGGATGAATCTTGATCCTCCACCACTCGCGTGTAAAAATAGTTTTATCGTATCCGAAGATGCCTTGTATTCCTTTATTCCAGATGATGGTTCCTGTTAAAATATTCCAATCCCAAATGACGTCACTCGTTGCCTTAGATACGATATTATACCGGCTAATGCTTTCTTCCATTTTGATCTTGCTTTCGATCCGATCCGTAATGTCTCTGGAATTGCAGATCATTCCTTCTATTGTCGGGTCGTCGACCATATTGGTGATAATGGTTTCTATCCATCGGTATTCGCCCTCCGCGTTTTTAAACCTGAATGGAAGAAGTTGAAGTTGCTTTTGATATTTTAGGTGTTGAAAGTCTTTGACTGTTGCCTTTTTATCGTCGGGATGCATCAGATCAAATACATTTTTTCCGATGAGCTCAGTGGCATTGATGCCCAATATTCGCAAAGAAGTAGGACTCACATATTTATACTTCCCATCCATATCAATAATTGCAATTAAGTCAGAGCCATCCTGGACCATGGCTTTAAACCTTTTTTCACTGGCCACGAGTGCCTGTTCTACTTTAATCTGCTCGGTATGATCGATTGCTAATACCAAACGGGCCTCTTTATCTTCAAACCAAACAGAATTACCCTCCACGGTTACATAAATCAACTCTCCGTTCTTTTTGCAATGTCGTACGGCAACGCGGTTGCTGTTTCCCAGACTGATCTTGTTGCTGAGAATCATCCGAAGTCTATCCAGGTCTTCGGCAGGGCGGATGTCGTTAATGGTCATCTGTAAAAATTCAGCCCGGGTATATCCATAGTGATTGATTGCGGCCTCGTTTACATCTAAAAAGGCTAAAGTCTCAAAATCATATACCCATTGTGGAAGTGGACTTAAATTAAACAGGTCCAGGTATCTTTGTTTTTCTTTCTGCAATTGTTCTGTAGCGAGTTTATGTGCGGTGATGTCTTTAAAATAAACGGAAAGACCTTCGCCAGAAGGAAACGCAGCCACCTCTATCCACATTTTAAGCGGTTCAAAATATTCCTGGAACCGCACAGCGATATTTTCTATTACCGCACGGTGGTATTCTGTATAAAATTTTAGCGGAATTGCTTCCGCATACACCTCCCAAATATTTTTGCCAATCATGTCTTCCCTGGACTTCAGCAAAAGACGCTCTGCTTCCTTATTCCAATAAGTAACCACCCAATTCGAGTCGAGCTCAAAAAAGGCATCCGTAAAACTTTCCAATATATTTGAAATTCTACGTTTATAGTTCTGTAATTGTATTTCAAAACTTAACTCCATAACTGATTAAGACTATCCCCCATTTTGTTTAATCATTAGTCTGTAATATTAAACTGCTTTTCCTGCTTTTTGTTTTGATTATAATTTTTAATGGCGAAACAATCAATTTTATCTTAGGCGACACCTTTTTAGGTGACTTTTTCTGGTCAGATATTGCCTATACCAGGCACCAGTGCCGAAGCATAGAGAGAAAGCGGGGCATCATGCGCCTGTACAGGAAATAAAAAAAAATATCTCTGATATAATGACAATCTTTGACAAGAAACGAATATTTTAAATAAATCAGAATTATGAGAGTACCTAGAAAACAAAAGAAAGAAGCTCAAAAGAAAGCTAATGTTCTTGCAACACAAGAAGTAGCACCAATTGCTAAAGCTAAAGCGCCTAAAAAAGCGACGAAATAAGAAAAGAATAAATGACGCATCAAATGATGTCGTCTGAGAAGCCCTCATTACTGTTGTGAAATTTGCAGTGTTGAGGGCTTATTATGTATGCCCTGTTAATGTTTCTGTATCAGTTATTTTAGCGCTGCCGGCAATATCTTTTCAATAATTACCTGTTGCAGCTTTTCCGGTTCACTATTGAAAACTGTATGTCCTGATTTATCAAACCAAAACAATTCTTTCTTTGGTGCTTTTAGAAACTTATAATAATCTTCCACAATGTAATGAGACTTCTGCTGGTCACCGATTCCTTCAATAAAGTAAACCGGACATTTTAAAGCAGGCAGGGTTTTGAATAGATTGCTGGTTACTGAATTCTTCCACATTGGAAACCAGACCGCCAGCCATTCGTGATATTTTGCTTTAAATCCATCTTCTTTCGCAAAATCAACACCATTATGTATAAACAGCCATTTTTGAGAATAGAATAGGTCATCCTTCTTTTCAAAAGGCAGATTTACCAGGGTCAGTTCCTTTATAGCCGTTTCATTTTTTGTTTGGCCTGCCCATTTAACCAACATTTCCATCGTTAATGTTGCATTTTTCTTTTGATCTACGATCGCACTGATCGGGATAAAAGCGTATAGCAATTCAGGATGTTTTTCGGCAATGTCAAAACCTAACATGGAACCAAAAGAATGAGAAACCAGGAACAGTTTTTTATGTTTAAACCTTTGCAGCAGGTATTTTATCACTTCGTAAGTATCTTTCTGCAATAAGCCGAGAGAAAGCTTTTCTGTGGAATGGTTTAATTTTAAAGTTTCACCAACCTCTCTTTGATCCCATTGAACCACCACAAAATGCGCTTTGAGTTTATCGGTAAATTTATCAGCAACAGGGATGAGTGAAGTGCCCGGACCGCCATGAAGAAACAACAATAATGGCTTTGTGTCATCTATTCCCTGAAGCTTTATAAATTGATTTATTCCGCCGATTTTAACTACTGCTGTTGTATCGATCTTAACTGCTCCTTTATTTGTCAATTCCGCTTTTCCTATTGAAATTGAAAGAACAAAGAGAATGGCGGTTATTATTTGCTTCATATTTACTTATGGTTAATTACCTGGCTGGAAATTTATGCAAATAATATCAGAAATAGATAACGGATTTATAAAAATGGAAACCCCAGGAATGATTTTTTTGATCAATCCAGGACTTAACTAACTTGAAGTCGCAAAATGCGACTTCAAGTCTGCTCCTTCCCAGAGCGTGTCTAGAATTTTAAGGTAACTGAGCCGATAAATCTGGCTGGTGCCTGAGGTGTTAGTCTTACCGACCATGCTTTTTCGCTCGTCAGGTTATCTACCTTAAAACCAATACGGTATTTCGGCTGATCGTAGAAAATGCTTGCATCCAGCATGGTATAGGCAGGAATCGTAATTTTTGTCGTGCTGGTATTGGTATGGTAAGATGAACTTCCATGATTACCACCAAAACCCAGTCCCAGACCTTGTAAAGATCCATAAGGAACGCGGTAACTCATCCAGAAATTTAAGGAATGTGCGGGTCCAGATAAACCCGGACGTAAACCATTGATATTTGCATTTGCTTTCGTCATCTTACTATCGTTATAGGCATATCCTGCTACCAGGTTCACACCTTCAAAAGGATTGGCGGTTAATTCTACCTCTACCCCTCTGCTCAGCTGGGTTCCGTCCTGAATCTGATAAGCATTCGTCGGATCATTAGGGTCATTGCGCAAAACGTCTTTAACCTTAATGTCGTAATAGCTGATCGTTCCTACCAATTTATGGTTGAACACATCTCCTTTAACCCCAAGTTCCAGCTGATTGGCTTGCTCCGGCTTAACAGCAGCACCATCTGCAGTAACACCACTTTTATTGAAAAAGCCACTCATATAGTTACCAAATAAGGAAACATGGTCTTTGGAAAGCTCATAAACCAATCCGAATTTCTGCGATAAGGAAGTTTGTTTATAAGGACCTGTTTGCAATCCTGAGGAACTCAAACCTCCTGAGGTTTGCCCTTTAGTGATGTCGTAAACGCCCTGATTCCGGAAGTGATTTACACGAAGGCTCAACATTGCAAGGAGACGATCGGTAATGTTGATCACGTCTGAAGCATAAGCAGAATAGGCATTATCGCCATTGCTTTCTCTTCTAAGTGCACCTTTACTCGTTAGTGAATCCACTTTAAACCGGCTCAGACGGTAAGTGGCGGGCGTATTGATAAAGTCTACCGCGGGATAATTCACCGTTACCCGGTCAAAATCATTGGCGTTATTGTAATAATCCAATCCCACCACCAGGCGGTTGCGTAGTTTCGCGATTTTAAAATCACCGATAAAGTTCTGCTGTAGGTTTGTGGCAATAAATGAGGTATGTCCGGTAATGATCTGAGGACTGATTTTGGTTTCCGCCGTTCCTCTTAATGCCGTGATATAGCCGTTTATCGAAGAACGGGCACGGGAAATGATGGTTTGTGAAGTCCAGCTTTCCGACATCTTGTAATTTGCCTGGGCAAAGATGTTCAGCATTTGGGTCTGGTAAGGCAAATCATTCCCTATAAAAGTCTTATTGTAAGGAAACTGCAAATCTACAATCGATTTTTCAGATACTATTGTCGGACTCACGAAAGGATTAAAACGGACGACTGAAGTTCCTTTCGCCTGACCAAATTCTACATCAAACAATAAGGATAGACGGTCTGTTACCTGATATGAGAAGCTTGGTGCCACACTCACACTATTGGTAAAGCCCTGATCCTGAAAGCTTTTTTCAAAGCTTGTCGCTCCGTTTAATCGGAACAATACGGTTTTATCAGCGTTCACCGGGGTGTTCACATCCACTGCGATTCGGTTAAAGTTCCAGCTTCCGCCAAAATAACTGACCTCTCCGCCAAAACCATTGTAAGGTTTCTTTGTAACGCGGTTGTACAAACCGCCGTAGCTACTTGCAATATTGGTTCCAAACAAGGTGGTAGAAGGGCCTTTAATCACTTCCACCCGCTCGATATTTGCAGGATCTATGGAAGAGAAAGCTGCCCCTGCTACCCCGTTACGGGCATTGGGTTCCGTATCAAAACCTCTGGAACGGAAGGTAACCCTACCCTGATTGGCAATCATTGGCACCCCTGCTCCCGGAACATTTTTAGCAATACTGCCCAGGTCTGTAGCCATTTGCTCCTGAATCAATTCCTTTGGAATAGAGGAATACACCTGTGGGTTTTCCAGATTTTTCAATGGCAACCTTGCGATGTAAACACTTTCCTTTTTTGAGAAGCGGTTTACCGTTCCTGCAATCGTGACTTCCTGCAAGGCGAGTACATTTTCTCTGGTTAGCTGATAATCAGCCATTGCGGTTTGCCCGGCAAGTACATTTACCTGAAGGTCTTTCTGCGCTGCGCCAAGGACCTGAATCCTTACGGTATAACTTCCCGGCTCCAGGCTACTGAACGAATACTTCCCCTTTTCGTCTGTAAGTGTTGTTTTCTTTGTGCCCAGCAGGGTTACCGAAGCAGAACTGTAGGCTTGTCCGTCGAAGAGTGTGATTTTGCCCGAGATGCCTCCCTGCGACTGGGCAAAAGAACTGAGATAACCGAATGTAAATAAGGTCATCAGCGTCATGCGTAAAAATTTCATCTATATTGTAATATGAGTTGGTGTAAAAAATACAGCGGCAAATATAATAGTATTATTTATAATTAATCTAATTAACATATCTACCACTCTGCTCCTATACCCCTGATCTTATAGATTCCTCTGCCAGAAGATCTTAAATCCCGAACCAAATCGAGTTCAGATTGTTATTACTTAAAAATGTGTTAAACAAATGGGACTAATGGGATATTACCTTATCGCAGGTGTGATGTTTGTGATAGGACTAATCGTCAGCGGACGATTAAAAAGTAAATTTAAAGAATACAGTGAAATCGGCCTTACCAATGGAATGAGCGGCAAAGAGATTGCGTTGCGGATGCTCGCTGACCACAACATTTATGATGTACAGGTCATCTCCGTGCCAGGCCATTTAAGCGACCACTACAACCCGGAGGACAAAACAGTAAACCTGAGTCCGGATGTCTTTGAAGGACGCAGTATTGCCGCCGCCGCTGTAGCAGCGCATGAATGCGGACATGCAGTTCAGCATGCCAGGGCCTATTCCATGCTCAGTTTTCGCAGCAAGATTGTCCCTTTAGTCAATGTCAGTACACAGCTTTCCCAATGGGTGATCCTGGCTGGTCTGGGATTTCTGTTCGGCAGGTCAAATCCTACAATCCTGCTTGCCGGCATCTGTTTGTTTGCAGTGAGCACCTTGTTCACAATCATTACACTGCCTGTAGAATACGATGCCAGTGACCGCGCGTTGAAATGGCTGGAGAACAACCACATCACTACCCGTTATGAACATGATAAAGCTGCTGATGCCTTAAAATGGGCCGCAAGAACTTACGTTGTGGCCGCGATTAGCTCAGTCGCCACGTTATTGTATTACCTGCTGCTGTTTTTCAATAGCCGCGACAGGTCCTGATATTTAGAATTTTAGTTCTTTAGTTCCCTCCTGTTCCTGGCTTCCCTGGAATGAGTTGATGTAATGGATAATTTCTTCAGCAGGTTTAGATAGTCCGCTGATGTCTATTTTTTTTAAAGAATCGTTATAGTTTAGCTTGATATAGATGGAATTGAATAACCTTCGGTCTTCATCAAACTCTTCTGCACAAACCAAACCTTGTATGTTTTCCCAGGCATAACAAGAGTTCCTGTAGGTAATGCCGGCTTTGCTGATTCGTAACAATGGTTTTTTGAGGAAATTATACTTATAGTTCCAAATAAAGATCAGCAACAGCAAGAACATGTTAAATGAAAAAAGAGCTAACATGCTGCCGTCAACGAAATAGAAGATAACAGAGAGTGCACCCATGATGATCACCGGCCATGAAAAATTTGCTTTTTGAGCAAAGGCGATTAATTCGTCGTTTTGGGTAACCGATGAAAACTGAGCAAATGACTTGATTTTAACCTCTTTATCTAGCGCAGCGATACTTACTTTTGTAGGATAATTTTTCAATTTGTTTTGTTGGATTGACCTGTTGTATCAGGTGGCTTTAAAAAAAGCTCAGGCTGTAAATTTATCTCAAAGCCCCCATCAATTCAACTGAGTAAATACGCATATATGTTCTACACTCAGATTAAGGATTGTGAGGGCTGTAACCTCAGAGACAACCTATTGATGATTGAACAGAACGGCAAATGGGGAATTGCTTATACCAATGGTACCATCCTGGTCCCGCCAACCCATGAAAACATAAGGCCGGGTGTTTCGGGAAGGAAATCTGTCATACCTGGTCGCTATCAATGACGAAAAATATGGGCTCTTCGATACTTCCGGAAAAAATATATTCCCGGTAACGTACGATCATATCATAGCAGATAAGCAGGGATTTGTATTTAAAAAGGACGATAAATGGGGCATAATGGATATTTAAAATACAGGGATACAGTTTTAAGCTGTATCCCTGTAAACAGAAAGTTAAGGTCGCTTTTGGCGTATCGATTTCCGAATACCACGAACCACTTTCCTTATCGTCCCTGACTTCTTTTTCAGGACAACAGCTTTTGGAATCACCAGATGCTTTGTAACATTCCTCAAATCTTCCTTTTTAGTTTCTACAGCGCTACAAACGATGGCATTACAGCAGGTTTTTAAATTCCTGAATTTCTCAGCCGACTCTGGTTCCCGTAAATCCAAACATTGGTACTGTGTTTGGGATACCACCCTTTTTGCAGCAGAATGCAGAAACACATACATATGGATTTTCTTTCCTGCCATATCATCAGGCAGGGAGAATAGGAAATGAGTGTCGCTTCTCATGGCATCCCCGGAGACTTCAACAGCGAGTTTATCGATGGGATCATAAAGGATACAGTAAATACGGTCACAAGCATCAGTGGTCGGATACTGATACCATTTTACGCTGCTACTCCATTTTAAGTCAAACGTCTGACCATCAATCTGATCTGTTTTCAAACTACTCAGCCCATCCAGACGTCCTTTGCTGAGGCTTACTTTAGAATAATCAATTTCCAGATTTGGATATTCTCCCTTGATGATGTTACGATAGTTTTCCGAAATGGCGAGATTAAATGCGGTCATGCGTTGTTTGGGCTGCTTAGGATATCCGATCCGTATAAAAGGGATAAACAGCATTAAAAATTCCATTAGCAGTTTCCATTTTGCCCTAAGGTTTAAACTTGTCTGTGTTACCGGTCCTTCGTACTTTTTAGGAAGTTCTCTTACCTCGGTCTGATTGTTTCTTGTGGAGAATACCAGTCCTCCGATCTTTCCGGAAAGATTTCCGAAAAGACCACCTCTTAGAATAGCCATGTTTTTAAAAATTTAAGGATGAATAAATGATTAATGTTTTAAACGATACCAAAGGAAAACCAGGGGAATCAGGATCAGAAGCCAGTACCAGGCAGAAACAGGAGCGCTTTTCTTTTCTAGGTCTTTCTGAACAAAGTCCTTTGTTTTCATTTGAGATTGTGACCGATCGGAAATCTTGGTTTGCAATGTTGTCTCTGCCTTTTTCTCGATGCTTTTCCTGCCGGATTTTTTCTTTTTATGGATCAATACTTTTTCTGCCTGTCCGGAGAATCCTTTTTCTGTAGAAAAGTCAAACCTTCCTTTTGGCCAGATTTCTATCTGTGAAAAGGCGTCTGAAGAATCATTTCTGATCGTTAAAGATCCGCTCTCCTCCTGATGCAGGTATGTTGACTGATCATTAACCTCAATTTCTTCCTTGTTTTTTAAAGTAGAAACAGAACTGTTCTTTGTTGTTTTATGAAGCATCCCACAAGCCGATAAGAACAGCTGACAGAGAATTAAAAATAAACTATACCTCTTCATGGTTTGTTCTCCTTCCCTATCCAGTTTGCAAATTTGGCGATGGTGCGCAGATGTCTGCGCTTTTTATAAACCCCATCGCCTTCTCTGCCCCCTTCTATATTGGTGTTGCCTTCCGTAGTCAGTACCCAGTCTGACTTGATGCTTCGCACAAATCCGGCATGTGCAACCCGCTTCAATGATGGAAAATAGATTCCAAAAAGATCTGCAGGCTTTGGCTTTTTGACGAGCCGGTTTGCCGGAAAGAGCGCTGGTGTCCAACCCGTCCTGGGTTTAGAAAGACCTACCTGTCCGTATACCCAACTTGTATATGCTCCACACCAGGCATGGCCTTTTGGTAAGCCTATATATTTTAGATAACGCTCCACCCTTTCTCCATCATTTTTTCCGGTTTTTTCTCTGACACCAAGTTCCTTTTCCGCAATTGCAAGCACCCGGGTTCTGATTTTTTCCTCTGCAATCGGATCGCTTAACAGACGGCGATCAGGCATCCCACTGCTGCAAATAACAGGGATACAAATGATGCCCAATAAAAGCTTAATTGTTTCCATGAGTCCAAAGTTTTAAATTGTAAAACCATCACTTCTATTACCGGCAAGCCCAATCCCAGCCATAACCTTTGCAGTAACCAAAAGCTTAGCCCTGCAATCAGCAGAAAGGAGATCAGACTCAGCAAGACCAGGAGCCAGATTCCAGGGTCAATATATCCGGCAGTTACATCCGCACTTATGATCAAATGTTGCCCCAATGGCCACAAAAGCACCATCACTAATAATAAAAAACCAATTTCTAACGCATAAGCCGTCATCATATGAGGCTTTTTTATACCTATATTTTTCATAACAAAATTCTATTAATAGAAAGGAATAATCACCCGCCGTCCTTGCGGAACAGCGGGTGACCGGTTGATTAGGTTAAGGTAACGCTTCCACAATATTTGGAATCTGAAACCATTTTTTCATCAGCACTGACGATCATGATATAACAATGAAGTGGCAGACCGATAAAGTCAAATGGAACCACCATCCTAAGTGTTAAAGCCGAGCGTAAGGTAACTACCGCATTGGTGATGACGTGTTCTATCTCCGGTGTATGGATATAGACCTTCACTAAATCGGTGTTATTACTTATGCCATAGCCAACGATTAACTGCCATGAGATATCCAGTGTAGCTGTTTCTCCGGCTACACCAACTACAGTCGTTTTCTGGACAGAAGTTAACTTGCCCTTACCTACTGAAAAATTCTCGTAGTCGATGCTGTAATTTGGCGCTGTTCCTTTAAGCCCATGTTTAAGGTTGTAGCTGACTGCTGCATTTCCAGGAGCAACATTTTCCTTGTTGTCTCTGAATCCAAGCGCAATTGCCCCGCTAAAGAGACTCACTTGCTTCATAATCAGTCCAAAGCCGGCACGTTGATTAACCTGCCCTTTTGTAGCGGGCTTCGATGATTTCCCTGGCTTCATTGAAAATACATTTTTGTTTTTGACACGACGGCCAACGTTATTTCCTACTTTTCCTGTGAGGTGGTAGAATGGACCTGCTTCTAAAAATCCCATTGTCTTAAGTTTTTAAAATAAATTAATCAGTTGATTCGTAAGTCGCTTGCAAGCTGCGTTTTCCGGGTACCTCGGAAGCCGCTTAAACATTACGATTCAAACGTATGGATCAATATTTCAACAACCTAATCCTCCGAATTCAATAGGACTACTTCGTATTCATTCGGACTAATCTGTACTGTTCCGCACTGGTTTTTAAGCATAAAAAATGCTTGTGCTGAGTAACACAAGCATAGCAATTATTTTATTTCAAATGAAATTACTGATTTTTTATAAGGGATGATTTAAGGTAAAAGTTTCGTTTACCTCTCTTCTGTACGATCCAATTTCCCTCTCCTGCCTGTGCGAAAAAGGCAGTCCGCTGAATGTTCAAAAATTTCATCACCTGAAAGCTGTCAAGCCACTCGCCTTCTTCTTCCGGAGCACTCTTTGATGTTTTTTTTGTTTTCTTTGATTTAAGCTTTTTTACAAGAATTAATTTAATTCTGATTGTCTTTTTCATAGCAAAATGGTTTAATAGGCCAAGTTTCGACATGGGATTTCCCTGGCTATAGGATTATGGCCCGCAGTTAATAAATAGGAATGATTTGCAAAAGATGCTAGATTAAGCAACAGAGTTCTTACTTCGGATTTAGGTACTTCATCATGGGATTTAATTTTAAGGTTAATTTGTGTGTGAATTATTTTCCCCTCCTTTGATTTTAATCTCTCCTTAAATTCTGTTCAGATCAAGTTTAATAGTGAAACAGCATTACAATAAGGATACATTAGTGTTAGGCTGCATATCAAGCACGAACACAGTATAAATATAATTAAATATTTATTTAATAAAAAATAAATATTATTTAATATCGCTATTTTTATAGTAAATATTTCTGAATACGATCTATGTATTTTCTTTTTACGAGTAAGCCCATTCTACAATTTGCTTTATGGCTTTCTTCATTTCAGACTTGCCTTCAGTCGTATTGATATCAATGCCACACATTGTTTCTCCGCTCATCTTTGCCTGAAGGGTCATGTAATAGATACCTCCCACCAAAATACCTTCTATAGCCCTAAAGTTTTTGTCCTTATCTTTAAAATAATCATCTGTAATTTGGCTAAAAAACAATTCCCCCAACCGTTCGCGCTCCTGATTTAATTCTACCAGTGGTTTGAGATTCTCACTTAGTCCCCAGTTAATTATTCTACGCATTTCTTCGTTCTCCATTAGCGCATCGAACTGATTTTCTAAAAGCGTATAGGCCATTTGCCTGCCGAAATCCGTCTTACTTGATTCCATAATTTCATCGATCTGATCCAGGCTGACTTTAAAGTAATCCTTACCGTTCAAATAGTCCTTCACCAGATTTTCCATTCCTCCAAAATAATCATAGATCAGTTTCCTGTGTACATTGGCTTTTTTTGCCACATTGCTAACATTCAAACCTGTAAAACCGTCTTTTTTTAAAATGCTGCCTACAGCACTTAAGAGTTTCAGTTTAGTTCGTTCTTTATCTCTGATAGGCCCACTGGTAACTTTTCTAATCATTCTGTCGCAATTTAAACGGCCAAATTGCATTTTTTACCATACTATTCAAAGAGATTTGATCTTTTAATCTATTCCCGAAAAACTGGTTCCTCCTCAATTTGTTAATGATGTGGGGGCCGGCGAATGCTGTTCACGGTTGAGGATATTGACGAGCTGGCATCCAGACTCATTAAGTATGGTGCCCAGCTCGTTGGCGAAGTGGTTCAGTACGAGAACTCGTATAAACGCTGCTATATCCTGGGAAAGGATGGACTTCTAATCGGTTTGGCGGAACAACTCCGTAATAAATGAGGTCACTATTGAATAACTGCAGCTCTTTATAACAGGCCTTTATTGGCAAAACTGTAATAACCGCTTTGGGTCACAATCAAATGGTCCACTACCGCAATATCCAGGGAAGCTGCTGCTCCTTTTATGGTCTTTGTTAATGCAATATCCCGCTCGCTTGGAAACAATCTTGCGCTGGGGTGATTGTGGGCTAGAATAATCCCACTCGCTTTGCCTAATATGGCCGCAGTAACGATCGCTTTATGATCAGCAATCACTGAGTCCATGCCACCACTAGAAATGTTTATGACTCCAAGGACCGCACTCCCCTTATCCAACAGGATCATTTTGAACTCTTCGATCAGGTCAATTTTACCCTTATCCCAGCATTGCATAAAAATTCCATACACATCCTCCATACATTTTATGACCGGTCGTTCGGATGCTTTCAATTTAGGCCTATATGTCAATTCAATCTGCGATACATTATATAGGTTCTTTTTCATTTGGATCTGGTTCAGTATGAGTAATTGGATATATTTTTTTGATTTGAGAAGCAGAAGGAACCAACGCTCTTTGTAAATGTGCAATGCTCAGGAAAGAACTGTCGAAAAGCAGATCCGGATCAAGTTCATTTTTTAAGATGTGGACACAGTTCATCAGTTGAATCAGGTCAAACTGCAGATCTTCAATAAAATCATGTTCGTAATTTTCGAGGTGGTCTATTTCAATTATTATTTTTTGGCTTTCTATTTTGATCATGTCATGGCGTTTTAATGATGAGTACGATGATTTAGGGATAATGAGCGCGCAGTTTGGACATGTCAAACCGGTGCGGGAAATTTAATCCCGAAAAATTGCCTTACTAAAACCGAAGGATCGATGAATAAGATGTTGGTTATTGGGGGTGTTTCTTGATTTCATGGCTCATAAAGTTTAATGAGCCTTATAGAAGTGATCACAAATAAATGTGAGGACTACCAACCACAGTTGTATTATAAAGTATCTGACACCTTACGCAAAATGGAATTACAGCAGTCCTCACATCTATTTTTTGGACGCGCAAATATAGCACATCTATATATAATAGATATAGGTATTCTACTGTCTTACTTTGCGGTGTCAGATTTTTACAACGGCAAGACTCGTTTAAATACTTATTGTTATGTCTAATTTATTTAATTTAAAATACAATAACAAACTTATTAATTAATAATTAAGATCATTCAATTGATTTTAAGCCAAAAGTGCCCCCCCCCTGTTCAGATCGTGTTTAAATGTTTTTTATTTCCGTTATCCTTCAGTTGACCATCATTTAACCATTATAAGGTAGTTGATAGGTCAATTGTTGGTCCTGAGCACCTTTAAACGGTGTTTCCAAAGTCAAACGATTGTTTACTTTACTAAAGCGCACATTAACACGATATGAAAAACATTTCGTAAATTGTAGAAAAACAATTAAATAATTAACTGAAAAAATCGAAATGGGAAATTTAAGAAATGGGTTATTTGGCGGATTCCATGGCAGAATCGGCAACCTGGTAGGTTATACCTTAAAAGGTAAACATGTGATTAGAACAATTGGCAAAAGCAGTAAACCCCTTACTCCGGCAAGAAAGGCAAATTGTGAAAAGATGAAGGTGGTCAATGAGATCCTCAAGCCTTCCATTCATGCGATCAGGGCAGGATTTCGTTTGGCAGTTGCCGGAACGGATAGAAACGAGTACAATGAGGCAGTTTCTTACAATAAAAAAAATGCGCTTCAGGGCATATATCCAGACATTAGCCTGGACTATACGAAAGTATTAATGAGCATGGGAGCGCTTCCTGTAGCTGTTAAGCCGAGCATCAGCCAAAATCATGAGAAAATCACGTTTAACTGGGAAATATCGGACAGTCCGGCGAGCGAGTACCACACTGACCGCACAATGCTGGTGATCTATTTTCCAGATATAAAAGAGACCTGCTGCCAACTGATCGGGGCAAAAAGAGTCGAAGGTAAAGATGTGATTGTAATTGGCTTGGAACATATCAATGAACGTATGGAGGCCTATATTTCTTTTGCTAAAGACAATGGAAAAGCAGTTTCCAATAGTGTGCATGCAGGTTCTTTAAACCTGGATCGTAAAGCGAAAACTCCAGACAATAACACTCTGGAAATTGAGGATATCACAGAGTTTGTCAAGGATCTACAGCATAAACTGACACAAAAGGTGGGCGAAGGCTGTGAATTTAGCCTCAATCAGCATGATGCCCGTATTGCAGAACTCAGAATCAACCCCTCTCCTGACGAACAACCGGACTTAGAAACATTTCTATTATCAACGCTGTCTCTTTTATTTGAAAAGGCAAGGGTTAACCGGGTTGTAGTCAATATAAACACGAATAATCAGGAAACCATCAGCTTATTGAGGCTAATGGGTTTTAGAAAAGAAGGTCGTTTTATTGAAAATCGCTTTCTGAATGGCAAATGGGTTGATGAATATCAGTTTGCGATATTGAAGTCGGAATGGGACCTGCTGAATTAGTCGTTTAGCCAAGAGATTAGGTGTTCATTTACGAGGTAATGATATACCAGAGAACCTAACGGATCTTCTCTGGCGTGAATTGCTATGGATTGAGTATACAGCCCATATTACTGTTAATTAAATTCCAATCCTCTGGATTTGCCCAGGGTTTGATAGTTTAGGATTATCTTACTATTGTTCTTTTTGTATACTAGAACATCTAATGAGCCCCTCTTTTTAGATAAGGAATCACCTACTTCAACAAGGCCCTCCCATTCCGCCCATATTGCATAGGTATACCCATCTTTCAAAACCACCATTTTTGCATTATGATCATTCTTTGCCCGATAAGTGGATGTTATTGCACCGCTAAAATTTAAGGCAGCAGGTTCTTTTATGATCACATTCCAGCCACCTTCGTAGCTTTTGTTTTCCTTATAGGTATCCAGGTAGTTTAGCGTAATCTGCGTTTTATTCTTTTTATAAATTTCCACCAGAAATGTTCCTTTTTGCTTATATAAGGAGTCACCTACCTCAATATTACGCTCCCAATTTCTATAAATCGGATATAATTGACCATTGTTTAGTATTGCGTACTTCCCGTTATGGTTTCTTTGATCAAAATACATTGAATCAACACGGCCCTTAAAATCTGCTGACAGAGCATCCCTCATCATTAATTCTTCGCTACCTGGTCCAGAAAACGTGGTATACAATACAAATGCTAGCAATGCAAACATTGGTGATCCTAATACAGAATAGATGATGATATTGTCTTTTTTTAAGATTAATTCTTTTGGCATCATTGGATTACCGTTAACATGTCTTATTTGCATCTCTAGTATAGTCATCTTCCATTGAAGATTCGGTATGGTGTCTCTATAAAGAGTAGATCCTCGCAAATTGAGGCTTATTCAGCAATTTTTATAACAAAAGTCATTTTTTTTAATCTTATAAATCAACCGATTAGAAAGTAAATTGATTTTATTTTCATTATTCAGCAATTAGGAAGCATAATATTTGAGCAAAAATTATACTTTTGCAACCCCAATCAAGGGAAACAAATGATTCCGTAGCTCAGCTGGTAGAGCATTACACTTTTAATGTAGTGGTCCTGGGTTCGAATCCCAGCGGGATCACAAACAGAATTATCAATGCCCTGTTACTTAAATAGTTGCAGGGCATTGTTGCTTACAGGTACAACATAGGTAAAACATTCTCTATACTGCCTTTTTTAACTTCTGTGTTTTGTCGAAAATATTCATGGCTTTATCCAGTTCCTCATTCAATATTCTTGCATAAATCTCTGTATGTTTTACCGATGCGTGACCCATCAGTTTGGAAACATACTCTATTCGCATCCCTTTCTGCAGCGCTCTTACTGCCCAACTATGCCTGGCTGTGTGAAAGGAAATCTTTTTATTGATGTTTGCGAGAATGCCGATTTTCCGGAGGCTCTTATTTGTGAAAGCAGTAGCCGATGAAATTGCATTGAAGAGTTTCAGTTTATCAGTTTCATCAGTAGCTATATTAAGCAACGGGAAGATGAATGAATCCGGATCAAGAGTGTCACTCTTACGCTGATAGGTTTTGTAAAACTTAAGTATATCGAGTGATTCTTTTGGTAGCTTGATACTCAGATCCTCTTTTGTCTTTTTGACCTGGAAGTAGAGATGTTTTCCCATTGAAATTCTTCCAACGCATAAGCAGCAGATCCGAAATCCGGACGCCTCCGGAGTAGGCGCTGAAAACGTAAAGGTTTCGATGGTGGTTGATGATGGAACCATGCTCCAAATCCAGGCTTTCAATTCTTTCCAGTTCATCATCCAGAAGAAATTCTCTGAAGGTCTTTTGCCCTTTCAGTTTGATCTTATTGAAAGGGTTTTTCTCTGCCGGCATCAGCTCTTCATCAATCGCATCACTGATCATCTTTCTGATTGCTTTCAGGTTGGAATGAATAGTGTTGTTGTGATTCTTTAGTTCTTCAACCAGGAACTGCTGAAAGTCTCTTATAAACTTGATGTTAATCTCATCAAAGAACAACTTGTCCCGCTTTGTGAATTTTTTCAGTTTGCCAAGTATGCCATTGAACCTTCTGATTGTTCCAATACTCAACTCTTCAGATAGTGCCTTACTCCTATTCGACATAAACTCAAAAAAATCAGCTGGTGGATTACCAATGATCGTGGACTTGATATCATAGGCTGTGATAAATTTAGATTTGGTTTCCATCTCCAGGGAGATAGCTTCTGCTTCCGCTTCTTTGGAAGAAATGAAACTGTTTATTTGAGTGGCATTCTTTGCACCTGGTTTTACTTTGCCTGTTTTGTCATTCTAGTCTTTTGGATTGATGTAGACATCGAGAGCGATGTACTTTGATTTTCTGTTTTTGGTTAGACGTAGATAGATCGGCACCTGGCCATTTTTATTGATCTTATCTAGCCTGGGATAGACTTTAACTGATGCCATAACTATACTTGAATATTTAATATTCAAGTATAGTTATTTGCTCTTAAAATTTGTTCCCATTTAGTGGTCAACCGGTATATCAACTGTGCCTAACTTACCTTTTGATATCGAAAAGGTTTTTTAGGCTGGCTTCAGCTTGTGGGTTCAGCGTAGGCACATTAACGAACAGCCGCTGTCTGGCACGGCTAAGCGCAACATACCTAATCCGTTGTTCTTCTACAGTTAAATTGGGAGAAACTAAATAACCCACTTCCACATCACTTGTCATCGTGAATAAAACGTTATCAAATTCATCACCTTTTGCTTTATGGACTGTACGGCAATCCAAATTCTCGTCGTTGATTTTGATAAAAAGTGCTATTTGAGCATAGGTATGTGCTTCATAAAACACTTTTATTGCACCTCTCGTTAAAGCTGGAATATCAGTTTTAATATCTGCTTTCACAAGTTCATAAAAATCCAGCAACGCATGATCTTTAAATGCTGGATACTTCGAAAGCAATAGTGACAATTGGTTGAAAGCTGTTTTTTTTCTTTCCTTTTTTTCTTGAATATTAAAGTTGATCTTTTCCATTTCTTTGATCGCTTCCTTAAAACGCTTTTCCAAACCCAACTCGACTGCGGTCATACATCGAACAATTACCTTAACCCTATCAACATTATCCTTAGCGAAAAGATCTTCTAATAAATTACTTGCAGGGATAGCTTGATTATATAGCCTTTTCATGGCATTGACCATCACGTTGTCCCGTGACAAAGTAATAAGGGTTTCGCCACCGCATGCAAGTGTTGCCTGTGCAAAAGCAATTTCTTTCGACCCCACAAACAAAACAGGTTTGGATCCAAGCTCATTTCGCACAGGATTTTGTCGAATGTCCCTCCTAAGGTGATTCAGTACATCAACTATTTGACTGGTACTTCTTCTGTTATCTGCAATAACATAATCCTGCTGACCGGCTAAAGAAAATACTTCAAAATCACCTGACGCTGCGCCCTGAAAGCTATAGATAGCCTGTGCCTTGTCTCCAATGATTCCAATTACAGTTTCCTTCTGAGCCAGGAGTTTAATAATTTCAGTTTGAATAGGACTCGTGTCTTGAAATTCGTCTACAAAAAAATATGGAAATTTTGCTTGCAAAATCGTAACAATAAAAGGGTATTCTTTTATCAGTTGGTAACCGAAGTACAAGACATCTTCATGATGAAGTTTTCCTTTACGCCAAAAGATCTTTTTATATTCCTCTATACCTGGACTTAGCACATCAAGGCAGGCTTTGCCCAAACGTGTACGACTTACTCTATCAAATGCCTTTGCATTGTCCAAAGCTATTTCTAAATTAGAACCATTATATTGGTAATAAATAGAGGACAGCCAATTCCCTAAAGCCTTAAGATTATTTTCTAGCCGAAGCAACTGATTACGACTGAAGGGATGTCGCAAGTTAGCTGCCCCCTGGTAATTATCGATCCATTCCTTAATATTACTTCTAGAAATAAAATGGTCATCATGACCATCCATATTTCGAACATTGAATTCATATCGGTCGGCGATAAAATGCATGTAGGGCTTAAGAATATTATTGTAAATAAAACTATGAATGGTTGATATTTCTACTCTGTCCACTGCAAAGTTTAGTCTTCCCATAATAGTATTAACAGCTGTATTTGTGTAAGTAATACACGCTATCTTTCGATAACACCCTAGTCGCTTAGAATGAGTCAATACCTGCCTGATGTGATTGACAAGCCAATGAGTTTTACCTGCACCAGGACCAGCCGCCACTTTAAAAGGCTGTTCAATATCTATAAGGTCATCTGAAGTAATTGTCTTTATTTGCATATCCACACAATTGATTTCTTGATGTAGTAAGGGACATGAAAGGACTGCCTCAGATTTACAACTTGTCCCTCTATGGAATTACTTGGTGCTGTTGGTGGAAGTTTTAGATTGGCCTCTAGTGAATTAGCCAATTCCAATGCGTTTTCTCCCTTCCCAACCGATTTTAGATATCGGGTTGCGATAACAGCCTTCTTTTTATCTTCTTCACTCCATGTCGGATCGTTAAGCGCATTAATCGAGTCTTTGAGGTCAGTATTCGAGCCACTTTTCCCTAAACGTCCTAACAGGTCAGCCAAAGGTCTGCCTGCCGAATAAAAATCTAGAAGATCTTTAAGCTCTCCCTGATTTGAAATGGAATTAGTGAGCAGTATATCTGAATTTAAATTGGATAAGCAAAGTTCGTATTCAAAAGTTTTTCCCTTCGGATGATTTTGACCGAAGAACCTAATGTTGCCATGTGACGCATACTTAACCATTTTGGAGGTAAGGTGTTCCTTGTAAGTATAGAGTGTAGGAGACTGTCCGTAAGTATATGGATAGCAACTGCCAAAGTGAATTTCCGTTGCCTCCTTCCTTTCTGGATCTCTGTCCTTTAAACACACTACTTTTTTCGGAATAGCGTATGGATTTGTTGTGTCGAAAAGATATAAAAAATGGTCAAAAAAACGACCTCCAACGGGAACAATGGCAATGTGGTGATCATCCAGTTGCCTGCCACAATATTTTGCCAAGGTCGGCATCAGAAGTTCTTCAGCAAGTCCTTCGACCAAAATAATTTTCTGTGCGAAAAGCATGTCTGATCTTGTTGCATCCAAAAAACGCTGTACATAAGCTTTTGCTTCTTCTCCTTTCGGTGTGGCAGGAAAGACTTTTCCTGGATACCCAGCGCTGATTACTCCCTTTTCATTATGCAGGCAGATTATTTCGTCAAGAGATACAGCCGATGTAATTTGCGTGGAGTGGGTGGTAACAAATACCTGTCGTACTTTTCGCTGACTTTTATTCTCCTTTAAAAATTTGAGAAATTTATATTGCATAGACGGATGGAGGTGGGCCTCGGGCTCTTCAATAGCTAATACAGGAAAGACTTTGGCGTTGCTTCCTAGGTAATTGCCATCTGCATTGACCTGCATTTTTGCAAGAAGTAGAGACATAAAAATCAAATTATTATATCCCAAACCATTATGTGTAGCAGGGATTTTAATATCTAAAGCATCGTATCCGATAATAAGTTTCAATGCAGAGTACATTTCTACATCTGAAATTGTGCCGTCAAAATCGGGCAATGCGTTATTGAAAGTAGCCCCTGTTTGCGTAGCATAGGAAAGAATATGCTCCTTGCCTGCCCGCATTCTAGTTTGTAGTTCTGTAATTAATTCACCAGCTTTAGTAGTAAAGTCAGCTTTCAATCCTTTGATCTCACTCTGCTTAGTTGCTTTATTTTTTATTGTCTCGTCTTCCGATTTGATTTCGTAATCCATAAAAAAATCAAGAACATCCCGTAACATGGTGTTTTTTCCAGTAAACATATCTCGCTCTACGTCACGGATTGCGTTTAGAAATTGAAAATCGAATTTTTGTAGTGAAGCACTATCAGCTACAGCCTTCAAGTCAGGATCGCCACCATAAAGCTTATTAACATAGAACCTCAGAAAATCGTGCTTGATGGTTAGCCATGCCTCAGTTTTAGTATTACAGCCTGAAAGAGCAAGCATGTAATCAGCATGGCGCTCAAATGGGAGTGAAAATTTATAAGTTAGCAATGCTTGATAAGGTTCGTCAAGCTTTACCAACCAGTCGGCAACTGTGACAAGATCATCACTTAAGAGATCTTCTCCTATGCTTTGATCAATAACAAGTGATATAGAAACTAAAGGTGGTCGAGTTTGTAACTCAAGCAACGTGGCACTTTTCGAAAAGTCATCAATTTCCAGTCTTTTCGGAATATTTTGATCGATTAATAAGCCTATAGCCTTAAGAAGGCTGGTCTTACCGGCATTGTTATGACCGATGATTACATTTACACCATCGTTAAATTCGATTGTGTTTTTTGGGAAGTTTCTGAATCCTTCGATGATAATTTTCGAAATGTACATGGAGCGTAGTTATAATTTGGTGATGGTCTGTATACTTTGACCGTAGGTTCATAAATATTCTTTCGAAAATCACAGACATGTAGCCAACTAAGATCAAGTGTATAAAACCAAAGCTATAAAACTAATATTGGACTTGCAACCCCCATAAATGTACCCCCTTCTTTTATTTAATAGCCCTCTCTAATCTTTCTAACTGCATGAAGAATGTCAAATTCGGAAAATTATTTAGAAGTATTTACCAGATTTATACAACCGCGTTCCTGTGTTATCTTGTTCATGTTATTAGCACTGAGGCCTTAAGCCGAAATCTCCCCAATGTGAGCCACAATCTCGGAAAATACTCTTACCTTAAAACCTAAAGAAAACTATAACTTTGATTTTATAACCAACAAATATTTATTGAAAAATTTATATGCCAACTAAATTCTTTACCAATCAAGATGACAACAGTTTACTAAAAAAATTTGAAGGAGTTTTTTCTAATATTGATAGTTTAAGACATTTTGACGCCTTGGTAGGATATTTTCGCGCATCAGGGTATTTTAAAGTGAGAGCGTTTCTAGACAAAATACCCAACATCAGAATATTAGTTGGTATTAATGTAGACGTTTTGATAAAAAAGCATCATGATAAAGGACAAGTATTTATAGACAATCCTGCAGAAACTAAGGAAAGTTTTATCAACGAACTTGTTAAAAATATTCAAGATGCAAATTATGATGAAATTACAGAGAACGGAATAATTCAGTTTATCCAAGACCTTATCGATGGTAAAATCGAATTGCGCGCTCATCCAAGTAAAAAAATACATGCGAAAGTCTACATATTTCGTCCTGAAAAATTTAACGAATACACCGCTTGCGAGGTAATTACCGGGTCATCTAATTTAACTGATGCGGGTTTAGGGGCACACCCAGAATCAAATTACGAATTTAATGTCGCTCTTCGGGACTATGGAGATGTCAAATTTGCCACAGATGAATTTAACAGACTATGGATTGAGTCCGTTCCTATACTGCATGCTGACGCAGAAGCTATAAAAAAGAAGACCTACCTTAAGGATGACTTTACGCCTTTTGAACTGTACATTAAAATGCTCATTGAATACTTTGGAAAGAGGGTAGAATACGATCCATATAATATCGATTTATTACTGCCTGAAAAATTCATGAGACTGAAGTACCAATCTGATGCAGCAAATCAAGGGTACGCCATTATGATGAAACATAATGGATTTATACTTGCTGATGTGGTGGGCTTGGGTAAAACTATTATAGCTTGTATGGTCATCAAAAAGTTTATTTATGAAAACGGCACACATACCCGTGTATTAATTGTACTTCCTCCTGCATTAGAAGCAAATTGGAGAAGAACAGCGGAAGATTTTCAAATAAAGAATCATTTTGAATTTATCACTTTAGGAAGTCTCAATAGAATTTTGAATGAGGAAGATTATACTTATTCTACTGCAGATAAATTCGACCTTGTTATAGTGGATGAATCTCACAAGTTTAGAAATGATTATACTGAAATGTATATTGCATTGCAGCAAATATGTAAAAAACCAAGAATCAGGCCTTCTGAAAATGGAGATAATCGTAAAAAGGTAATACTGATTTCTGCAACCCCGTTAAATAACAGGCCGCAGGATATCGAAAATCAATTATATTTATTTCAGGACAAAAGAAATAGTACTCTTGAAAATATTAGGAATCTACAGGACTATTTTAAGCCATTAAATGAGCAATATAAAAAGCTGGCATCTGAGAAAAAGCTTAACATAAAAAAGCTTAAAGAAGTATTTCAGAAATTAAGGGATGACATTATTGAGCCTCTTGTAATCCGTCGTACGCGTACCGATATTGAAAATGATCCTGCTTACAAGGAAGATTTGGATAGTCAAGGCATTATTTTCCCTACACTAGGTGATCCTATAGCTATAGAATATGAATTGGATGGTTCCCTGGCAACTTTATTTAATGATACAGTTTCGTTAATAACAGGTTTAGATGAACATGGTAATGAAAGGAGCGGATTGGGATATTATCGATATCGAGCGATTGAGTTCCTAATTGACGAAGATGATCGAAATGTATTTGGTAATGTAAAATCCATATCTGGAAGGTTAAGCGCAATCATGAAGACACTTCTTGTTAAGCGCCTAGAAAGTAGTTTTTACGCCTTTACTCAATCTATTAGTCGTTTTCAAACAGCTATCAATAATATGATTAGTATGTTTGAGAATGATAGGATTTTTATTGCGCCTTCTTTAGATATAAATAAACTTCTAGAGGAAGGATACAGCTATGATGATATTGAAGCCAAGATCATCGCTGCAAATGAGAAAAAAGGCGGAAATAACAAAGAGTTTTCCTCTAGTGCATTTGATGAAAAATTCTTTTCGAATCTCCTCATGGACAAGGAAAGAGTTGATGATTTGGTTAATCGATGGAGTAAGATAGATAAAGATCCGAAACTTGATAGGTTCTTAAAATCTGTGAAGAATATCTTTTTTCAAAAAGGAAAGAATCAAAGTGGAAAGTTGGTAATATTTACTGAATCAAAGGAAACGGCAGAAAAACTTACTGATCATCTCATAGCAAATTTCTCCTATAAAATACTCGCCGTTAATGCAGGAAATAGAAAAACAGCAGACAATGTGTTGCGATTGAATTTTGACGCTAACCTTGAGGAAGAAAAATGGAAAAACGACTACGATATAGTTATAACGACTGAAGTCTTGGCAGAAGGTATAAACCTACATAGAAGCAATACAATTGTGAATTATGATGTGCCTTGGAATGCTACCCGGTTAATGCAACGGATAGGTCGTGTTAATAGAATTGGATCGAGAGCTAAACAAATATTTGTTTATAACTTCTATCCATCAGCACATGGAGATGACCAAATAAAGCTTGTAAATAATGCTTTAAGAAAACTTCAATCATTCCATACAGCATTTGGAGAGGATAACAAAATATTTTCCCTCTTAGAAGAAAAAGGGGACAGTGCATTATTTGGCAATCATATTGTAAAGGAACAAAATGAAATACTAGAATATTTGACTGAATTACGAGAATTCAAAAAGAAATTTCCAAAGCGTTTCAATGAAATCAACGAAATCCCGAATAAAGCAAGATGTGGTAGGACAGCTGAAAGAAAGGTAAACCTTACCGATGACGAAGGAAGTCCATACCAATTAGAAACTAAAAATAGCTCTCTAATGTACTTGAAGTCAGAAAACCATCCAGGAATATTTTGTCTTGTAATAGAAAGTATTCCAGGAAAAGAACTAAGCTTTTTACAGGCTGTAAAATTATATAAAGCCCATGAAAAAGAGCGAGCAATTGTTCTCCCAAGATTTCACCACGAGCAAACGCTTCAAGGGTTGGAATTTTTCAAATCAGAAAAAAATCAGGAAAATTTAAAAAGTATATCTCGAAAAAATTTAAACCCAATAGAAAACAAGGCAATAAGTAATATTAATGCATTATTAAAGTACGCCCCAACGGAACAAAAGAGGCTATCAATGCAGAAAATTTTAGACATTATAAAAAAAGGCACCTATGGATCAAAAGGGCTTCCTAAATCTATTAATGACTTTTTCTCTGCAAACGCTGTATTATTAAAGGAACCAGTCAAGATGACTGATAAACTATTTTTTGAAGTTTTAGATAAATACAATGTTTCACCATTAAATGATGAACAAAATAAAGAATTAGAATCATCATCAATAATTAACCCTATAATCGTTTTGACTCAAAGTTTTATATAAATGGCCGCAAATCGTACACAACTCCAAGTAGCATTAAAAAAACCATATGATCGAGTACTTTTTGCAAAAGAAGTCTTGTCTCCTGTCTTTGGAGCTGCGTTTTCTTTGAGAACCCGACCTATACCAGCACCGGTTCAGCCTAATAAAACCGATGCACAAATTATCACCAATGTTTATATTTATGGGAATGTTAATTTGGAAGATGGTGGGGAAATAATTTGTTATGAAATCGAATTAAACTCCAAAGTTCGTATTGAACACAGTAAAGTCGCTATTCAACGCTATGCACGAAAACTTCTCACAACAGGTCAAGCAGCACTCGTAAATTTCATAACTCCCAATAGCCAAGATGTTTGGCGGTTTACATTAATCGCAAAAGACAGCGAAATTACAGCTAACGGAATTGAAGAAAAGTATACTTCTGCAAAAAGATATACTTATTTGCTAGGTCCTTCGGAAACATGTAAAACGCTCGCAGATAGATTAGAAGGCTTAAGTATTGAGAATTCCATTAATTTGTCATCACTAATTGAAGCATTCTCTGTCGAGAAATTGAACCGTGATTTTTATAGAGATATTTCTGCACAATTTTATCATTTGGTTGGTGCTGTTACGGGTCAGGGGAAAAAAACTAAAACGTATGAACGTCAATTGACACTTCCGAGTGTTAGCGCTGATGCAAATCGTATATACCACGAATTTGCTGTACGCTTAATAGGCCGTACTGTATTCTGTTGGTTTCTTAAAGTGAAAAAATCCGACGAGGGTATTCCCCTATTGCCTGAAAATCTACTATCCAGTAAAGCGGTAAAACAAACTCCCAATTATTACCATAATATACTTGAAAAACTCTTTTTTCAAACCTTGAATACTCCAGTGGAAAATCGGAGACCTGGGTTACCTAAGGGTTCAGAATACATTCCTTTTCTAAACGGTGGACTTTTTGAAGCAGATTCTGAAGACTTCTATAAAACCGATCCAAGAACTGGCTTATCATTACATTTCGATTCCTTAATTATTTCAGACGAATGGTTTATCGAATTTTTTGAAAAATTAGAACAGTATAACTTTACAATTGATGAAAATTCAACCGTTGATATCCAGGTAAGTGTAGATCCTGAGATGCTTGGAAGTATATTTGAAAATCTATTAGCTGAAATAGATCCAGATAGTGGAGAAACTGCACGCAAGTCAACTGGTAGTTTTTACACTCCGAGAGAAATAGTTGATTATATGGTTTCTGAAAGTTTGGCTTATTATTTAGCCAATTGCACGGATATTGAAAAGGAAAAACTAGATGCTCTTTTTAAACCGGAAGTAGATATTGAATTTAGCTCGATAGAAAAGGAAACCATCCTTCTTGCACTTGATAAGGCTAAAATATTAGATCCAGCATGTGGTTCCGGGGCATTCCCTATGGGCATTCTTCATAAAATTGTTCTTGCGTTACAGAAGCTTGATCCAACTGCTGATTGGTGGATAAAACAACAATTATCTAAGAGTAAAAATCTAAAGGGTAAAAATCTATTTGAAGCGAAACTAAGGAAGAACTACGACTATGCTCGAAAAATAGGGATTATACAAAACAATCTTTACGGTGTAGATATTCAGCCGATAGCTGCAGAAATTTCTAAATTGAGATGTTTTTTAACTCTTATTGTAAACGAACAAATTGACGATGAAAGTCCCAATCGTGGTATAGAACCACTTCCTAATCTAGAGTTCAAATTTGTAACTGCCGATACATTGATGCGACTTCCAGACGAAATGGGTATTATACAGTTAAGCAAAAAAAACAAAAAAAATAGTGCGGAACTGGAAGGTGATTTGCGGCAAGTCAGACAGGATTATCTTCAAAGCTTTGGAAAGGAAAAGCAAGATTTAAAGTTAAGATTTGAAGAAATTCGGAAGGAAATGTTTGACCAGCAAGGATTATTTGGTTCAGTTGAAAATAATAGAGCTTTCAAAATTAGTAATTGGAATCCTTTTAGCCATAAAAAAACTGATTGGTTTGAATCGGAATGGATGTTTGGGGTTAAAGAGTTTGACATTGTAATTGGAAATCCGCCTTACGTTCAGCTACAAAAAGATGGTGGAACATTGGCGAAACTCTATGAAAGTCAAAAATACCAAACCTATGAACGGTCTGGTGACATCTACTCTTTGTTCTATGAAAGTGGATACAATATGCTTGGTGACAAAAGAATTCTTTGTTTTATTACTTCCAATAAATGGATGCGTGCAATTTACGGAAAGTCTACCCGTAAATTCTTTGCTGAAAAAACAAATCCATCTTTATTGATTGATTTCGCAGGACAAAAAATATTCAATTCTGCAACTGTGGACACCAATATTTTATTATTCTCAAAAGAAAAAAACAAGAAAAAAACTTCGGTCTGTGTTGTGAAAGGAAAGGTGTTAAATAATTTGAGCGTTTTTGTTAGTCAACATTATTCTTTATTTGATTTTTCAACCTCCGATAGCTGGGTAGTTTTAAACAGTACCGAACAAACAATTAAAAGTAAAATAGAGCGCATGGGTACACCATTAAAAGATTGGGATATTAATATTTACAGAGGAATTCTTACAGGCTACAATGAGGCATTTATTATTAATGGCGCTAAAAGAAAAGAGTTAATAGCTAATGACCCTAAAAGTGAAGAAATTATACGACCGATATTAAGGGGTCGAGATATTAAGCGATATAGCTATGAATTTGCAGATTTATGGATAATAACAACTTTCCCAAGTTTAAAAATAGATATAGAGGGATATCCAGCTATTAAACAACATCTTATGTCGTTTGGATTTGATAGATTAAAGCAGACAGGTGATGCTGGAGCAAGGAAAAAAACTAATAACAAGTGGTTTGAAACGCAAGATAGCATAAGCTATTGGGAGGATTTTTATAGACAGAAAATTGTCTGGGGCGAAATTTCTGACAAAACAAAATTTGCCATAGAATTGAATGGCGAGTACGTGACAGAAGCAACGACTTTTCTCATGACTGGCGATTCTCTGCTTTACTTACTTGGATTTTTAAACTCGAAAGTATCTGAATATTTATTCGCTCAAATTGGCACCACAACTGGTGTTGGCACTGTTAGGTGGAAAAAGTTTACAATCGAACAATTATACGTTCCTAAGCTTTCTTTGGATAGACAGAATGACTATAACAAAATTGTAAATAGGATAATTACACACCAAAGAAACAAGGAAAGCTTTGAACAATTAACAGATGAAATTGACAATATGATCTTTACAGATATCGGACTGAACCAGGAAGAAGTTGATTTTATAAACTCTATTTTTAAAAGCAACACCTAAAGTAAACCCATCTCTTTTAAGGTAGTATCCAAAAAACTGTGTAAATGGGATTTGAGGTAAAAACTTAGATCCCATTTTTATGTAAATTAGAGAAAGGAATTTAAAAGATGCAAGCAGAAGATTTTTTAAATGACGATTTCCTTAAACAGTTTAAGGACGGCAAAGATTTCATGAGCTTCATGGATCAGATGTATAAACGAGGCGTTGAAAAGATGCTTGAAGGGGAGCTTGATTCTCATCTGGGCTATGTTAAGCACGATAAACAACGCAAACAAACCGATAATTCCCGTAATGGTTATGGCGAAAAGAAGGTAAAAACAGAACATGGAGAACTGGATGTCAAAGTCCCCAGAGACCGGGATTCCAGTTTTGATCCACAGATCCTTCCCAAACGGAGTAAACTCTCAGAAGGCATAGAAAAGTTGGTAGTTTCTTTATATGCCAAGGGGATGTCCAATGCTGACATTGAAGAAGAACTTCGTGAGTTATATGACTTTCGTTTACCACCCTCTACCATTTCGACCATAACAGCAAGAGTAACTGATGATATTTTAGCCTGGCAGAATCGCCCACTTGATCCGGTATATATGATTGTGTGGATGGATGGCATTGTTTTCAAAGTAAGAGAAAGTAATAAGGTCATCAATAAAACGATCTATCTGGCTGTTGGACTTAATATGGAAGGCCGTAAGGAAGTATTGGGGCTATGGCTGGGAAAGAATGAAAGTAGTGCTTTTTGGATGAGTGTGCTCACTGATTTGCAGACCAGAGGTGTTCAGGATATTCTGATCACATGCACCGATAACCTGGGTGGCTTTACTCAGACCATCCGTTCTGTATTTCCGCAATCTACCACTCAGATTTGTGTGGTTCATCAGATTCGTAATGCCTGCAAGTATGTGGTATGGAAGGATAAAAAGCCATTTACGGAAGATATGAAGCCCATTTATTCAGCTCCCAATAAGCAGGCAGCAGAAGCTGAACTCACAACATTTGAGTTAAAATGGGGAATAAAATATCCTTATGCGATTCGAAGCTGGCGGATAAACTGGGATGACCTGACGGCATTTTTTGAGTTCCCCCTGGAAATCAGGAAAATCATTTATACAACTAATTTAATTGAAAATTTGAATGGAAAGATCAGAAAATACACCAAAAATAAAATGTCTTTTCCAACCGATGAGGCTGTGAAAAAATCTGTTTACCTGGCCTTAATGGAAGCCACTAAAAAGTGGACGATGCCCATTCATAACTGGCCGTTGATTATAAATCAGTTTATTGCTATTTTTGAACAAAGGGTTAAGGTCTGATACCCTAACCCCAAATTTCATTTACACAGATTTCTGTACACTGCCTCTTTTAAAGGATTTTTAGTTGGTTTTTTGTTTTAAAAAATCCACTTCATGGGTTTCTAGCTCATAAAGTTTAAAAACGAGCTCGTTAAGTTCATTTTCCAAACTAGCTATATCAATATTCTTAGCTTTGTGATCAAGTATTTTATCAACTATTTCAATAAACACATCTTGATCCTCTCGCTCTAGCAAAGGCACTGGGAGTTTCTCTATAAACATGGGCTTATATTCGAAATAGCCTCCATTACGGGTAACCCCGAGCTTTCTTATGTAATAATCTGCCAGTTTTGAATTTAAGATCGCTAGTAAATATTTATTTGCTGGAACTATTATTGGGCATGGAGCATTAATGAATATTCCCCCTTCAGCGACAGTATATGCAGCTGTTAGATTTAAATTGCCCCAGACAATTTTCTGTCTATAAAAATCCTCCATATAAGCACAGTTCCTTAAATTGTAAGGGGTAATTCCTTTATCCGCTCTTCTTTCTAAACTAGAATAATGGTGGTCGAGGTGTTCCTTAACAGCTGGATAATCGTTGATATCAATGGGATCTATGCCCTTTTCCTTAATTCCATTATGTGACGTTATTAACCAATTATCTGCGAATTCATAACCATATCTTTTGATGTCCCTGCCACGTAAAATAGGTCGTATAATTTCTTCACTTTTAGGATCTGAAAAAATTAACTCATCTCGCTTCTCACCAGAAATTATAAAAGCATCGTTGTACCCTGTTTTTATGCCATAGTTAATATTAATATCCCAGTCTTTTAATGGTATTCCTTTGGTTTCAATTTTTTGTTTAATATCTTTTTCAATTGAGGATAATATAACCCAACTTTCAGAGGTTGTGAATCCAGAGTATATACTCTTCTGTCTAACAAAAACGCTGGTTTTAGATGATAAAAAATTGCATAGGTTTATTTTATACAATTTTGAATTATTTTAAACAATCATCTTATAATAAATTTAAACACAAACATTATGATTTACGGATACATTCGTGTGAGTACAGACAAGCAAACAGTAGAAAATCAAAGATTTGAAGTCAATCAATTTTGCGAAAAAAATACACTAGTGGTAGACAAATGGATAGAAGAAACTATTTCTGGATCAAAAAGTATTCATGAAAGAAAATTAGGTAATTTATTAAAAAAGATGAAAAAAGAAGACATCTTAATTTGTTCTGAATTATCAAGACTAGGAAGAAACCTACTTATGATAATGGGAATTCTTAATGAATGTATGAACAGAGATATTCACGTTTGGACCATAAAAGACAATTATCGATTAGGAAGTGATATTAATTCAAAGGTGTTAGCGTTTGCTTTTGGTCTTTCAGCAGAAATAGAACGTAATCTTATTTCGCAAAGAACTAAAGAAGCTTTAGCAAGAAAAAAGGCAGAGGGAGTTATTTTAGGTCGCCCCCTAGGACGTAAGTCTGCTAAAACAAAGCTTACTGGTCAAGAGAAGAGGATTAAAGAATTGTTAGATAAGAATGTTTCATTTAGCGCCATTGGCCGGATTATAGGAGTTCATCGATTGACCGTTTCCTCCTTTGTAAAATATAATCAACTTTTACAGATGGATTAATTAGTTAAGAAGCCTTTAGCGCTCGCATCATATTTAAGTTCCATTTTTATGCTGATTTTTTTATCTTTGAGAATCACAAAGAAGTTCTTTAAAACACGTCAAAACAGGTCAAAAAAAATGGTGACCCATTTAGGGCCGCGATTTGAAAACCTTTGAAATAACGCAAAAAAGTGCGATTTGTCTTCTATAATATGATGCCAGCGGGATCACAAACAACAGTATCAAAAGGAACTAAAACCCTGCAAATCAAATGATTGCAGGGTTTTTCTTTTACGGGATATATCAAAATATGCAATAAATCACATATAAAATGTGCGTCATTATGCACGTTGTTCTTTATTTCATCAAACTCCCCTATTTCGCATTAACATACTGATATTCATCCACTTCAAAATTTGAATATCTTGTATCCATAGAACTGCGAAGCTATTTTTGTTTAACCTTAATGTTATCGTTATGAAAACTAATTTTAGCGTACTTTTCTTTTTGAAAAAACCAAAAAACTACACAAAAGGTGCTTGTTTACTTTATCTTTTTAAGAATTACAGTGGACGGAGTTCGTGCAGAAATGTCAACCAGCAGGAGTTGTGAGCCGGAACGGTGGAATGCAAAAGCCGGAAAAGTCATCGGCACAAAAGAAGATGTTAAAACCCTGAACGCTTATCTGGAAAGCATGAAAGCCGAGGTTTATGCAGCGCATACTCTACTTACCGTAGATGGAGCCAGAATAACTGCCGATAATATTAAATGCAAATACTTAGGCAAAGCAGAAAAATCACATACCCTATCGGAGGCCATTAAAATCCACAATGCAAAGATGAAAGCATTGGTGGGAAAAGATTACGCCAAAGGAACGCTCAAAAGATTTGAAGTACTTGAAAGGCAAGTTTGTGACTATCTCACTTTTCAATACGGTAAAAGCGACCTGAATGTAAAACATGTAGACCATGAGTTTATCAGTGGGTTTGATTTCTACCTGCGTAGTCAAAAAGCAAATACCAACAATACCGCTATTAAACACCTTAAAAACTTAGGAAAGATCATCCGCATTTGTGTCAGTAACAAATGGATCAGTAACGATCCTTTCTTTGGCTATAAGTTGAAATCCAAAGAAGTACACCGTAATTACCTGACAGCGGATGAACTGCAGAATAACTGGTGAATAGTCTATTCCCTTTGGGTTGCTCAATATTTAATTCCCCATTTGGCTTGCATTCATTATTCGCCATTTTGGAAACCGTTTTATTAACCGATAATCCGAAGGAAATTGGAAGCCCAGTCTCCTTAATGACCTGCGACCTTAATTCATGTGCATACTTCATCACTCCATGAAAACGGTCCATGCCTGTCATATCTATATAATGTTCGTCTATACTCGCTTTCTCAATAAGTGGCACACGCTCACGAAGGATGTCCGTTATTTCGAGCGATGCTTTGGAATATTGATCCATATTCCCACGAACAAAAATAGCCTGTGGACGTAAAAGTTTGGCCATTCTAGAAGGCATTGCAGAATGAACCCCATATTTACGAGCTTCATAACTGCATGAAGCAACCACACCACGATCTGATGTACCGCCCGCCAATAATAACTGGCTTTGCCAATCAATGATGGATCTTTCCTGACCTCTACGGACACGAAAAAAGCATCCTGATCCATACGGATGATGTGCTTTGGAATATTCATAAATTAAAATGAACAACAAAGCTAGCGAAGGATTTTGGTAAAACAAGAAAATTCACTAACAATATTAGTATTAATACTAATGTTGTTAGCTTTAAAATACAGATCAATGTTTGCAGTCGTCGCAGATTTCCATTATATGGGCCTACTCCAAAAAGCCCTACCCTCGGCAGTTTTTTTGTTAGGTACAATAGGGAAGAACAAAACCATAGTTTTCTAAAATATTTCAATAGTTGTAAATTGCATAAGTAAATAAGGAGACAAGGCAATGAATGATCTTTTACAGAGACTGACACAAGTAAAAAATGGATTTAAACTATTTGAATCGGAGGCCAAAAAAATAATTGACAATAAAACGTTATCGGATTCAAAAACGATAGCTATCAATATGCTAAAAAGCCAGTTCTACCAAATCCGTTGCTGCGCCATCTTCGTTCTGGGATATATTGCAGCCAAGGATAATGAAGTGCTTCCTTTACTAGAAAAGACTGCGTGTTCGGACGAGAGCTGGCAGGTCCAGGAAATCATTGCGAAAGCATTTGATCAGTATTGTAAGGATAACGGCTACGAGAATTCACTCCCCGAAATCAAATCATGGCTCAGTAATGAACATCCAAATGTTTGCCGTGCGGTTACCGAAGGCTTGCGGATCTGGACAGGACGACCTTATTTTAAAACGTATCCTGAAGTGGCCATAGTCCTCATAAGTCAGCATAAAGCCAGCGATAGTGAATACCTCCGAAAATCGGTCGGTAATTCGTTGAGAGATATCAGTAAAAAGTATAGAGAACTGGTGAGAATGGAAACATCAAAATGGGACCTTCAGGATCAGAAGATTGCGTTCACTTATGCTTATGTGCTGAAAAGACATTGATGAGGTATACCTTTCAAAAAATATAATTTAGAATAAATTTGATATTGGAAAATTAATAACCATGAAAAAAATATTGATTATCAATGGGCATCCTAACAAGGAATCGTTTAATTTTGGAATTGCCGAATCCTACAGAAAAGGAGCGCTGGAATCCGGTGCTGAGATCAAAGAAATTGTCATTTCGGAACTTAGTTTTAATCCTAATCTTCAGTTTGGCTATCAGAAAATAATGGAGTGGGAAACTGATCTGGTTGAAGCTTGGGATAAAATTCTTTGGGCAGATCATCTGGTATGGATACACCCGGTTTGGTGGGGTGGATTACCTGCCATTACAAAGGGATTTATTGACAGATTATTTTTGCCGGGGAAAGCCTTTAGATACAGGGAAAACTCTGTATGGTGGGATAAACTTTTAAAAGGTAAAACAGCACATATTATAACAACGTTAGATCAACCGAGTCTATATTACAGATTGATGTTCGGAAGACCAAGTGTGAATCAGCTTAAGAGATCGGTTTTAGAATTTTGTGGGATAAAACCGGTAAATGTTACGTATATCGGAATTATTAAAACCTCCGATGAAAGTCAGCGTAAAGCTTGGCTTGATAAAGTAAAATTGGCAGGAATAAGGCAAAATTAACTATTTAGATTTTTAGCCACCAACCAATACTTTTCATTGAATTTACTTCTACGTCAGTATATCATTTTGTTCCTGAATCACCGGTAGCAGATTTTTTCTTAATCAGTATTTTATGTATAGCTATTTATATGCATATGGAAGTCTTGGTCTCGGACACGTCATTGGCTTCTTTAAAACTTTCTTGCGGTCCCTCATCGTGTCAACACGAACCAATAGTTTAAAACACGAACCAAGTAGAAGAATCATAAAAAAACATTTCGTTTATAATGAAAATTGCCATAATCGGTGCTCATGATGTAGGTAAATCGACCCTAGCGGAAGAACTTCTGGCGAATCTACCTGGCTACACGCTTGAAATGGAACCTTATTATCAACTGGAAGCAGCAGGATATGAATTCTCGGAAATCCCTACTGTTGATGATTTTTTGGAACAGTTTGATTATTCTGTCAAGTTGATCTCCAAAAGACAAGGCAATGTGATATTTGACAGATGTATCATTGATATCTTAGCCTATCTGCATGTTATCGATCCGAATAAGAATATTGAATTGCTATTTGAAACCGCTCAAACCCTTCTTGCCCGGATCGACCTTCTTGTATTTGTTCCCGTAGAAGAACCAGATCTGATACCAAGCCATCAGGTAGATTTGCCAAAACTAAGAAGACTGATCAATAACTTACTTTATGATTGGATTAGAGATTTTGATATAGAAGTAGTTGAAGTAAACGGTACCTTATCCAACCGAATAGACCAGGTACTCATTAAAGTTTGATGATACCGCTCATATGTCGTTTTTTCTGAAGAAAGTTCAAAGCTTCACTCAATTGAGTATCATATTGACTTGGGTATAGAATGTCATTCAGCTTTTGTTTTACAAGGATTTGTGGCTTTATTCCGATTCCTATAAATTCTTCTCCATTGGGCAGGTTTACTCTTTTGTTACAGACCCATGCGGTACCATTGCCTGGGAGTTCAATCTGAAGAGGCTGTCCCGTACTTCCGTTTGTATTATCGCCAACTCTGGTAATATTTAGTAGTTTATCTTTAATAGTCTACTATAAGGAAAGAACAAACACTACGCATTAGCCGGGCTTATTTTTAACAGATTTTTCAGAAAGACAAATTTCTCTTGGTATATTGTTGATATGTCAATTATATTTGAGTCAACTAAAATAAGATGAGTAGTAAAAACCCAACCGGAACTGTACTGTATTTAATTGAACAAGCAATTAAAGAGTATCGGAAAATATCACAGAAAAACATTTCAAACATTGTAAAAGACATTACCATAGACCAATGTCTGATTCTAATGGTACTAACTAAGAATGCAAATATCTCTCAAAATGAAATGGCACAACTTGTATTTAAAGACAATGCCTCTATCACAAGAATGATAGAATTAATGGTACAAAAAGAATACCTGGCGAGAACTGTTCATAATGAAGATAGAAGAAAATATATCCTTGAAATAACTGAGAAAGGTAAAAAAACGATTGATTTAATAGGCCCGGTAATTCAGCTAAACAGAGAAACTGCCTTACATGATTTTTCAGAGGAAGAGATCGTATTGTTAGATAAAATGCTAAATAGAATAATAGACAATTGCAAAAAACAATAAAAATGAAACAAATCTTAGTCTTAATATTGACATTCATCTCTTCCGTAGGATATTCGCAAAAAGATCTTAAAAGCAAACTAGAAAATTATATGAATGCTCAAGCTACCATTAATGGTTTTAGTGGCACTGTACTTATTACTAAAAATGATGCTGTTTTATTGAAAAAAAGCTACGGTTTAGCAGACTACGAATGGAATATTAAAAACACTATTGACACAAAATTCCAGTTGGCTTCAGTAACTAAACAATTTACGGCTACGGCTATTCTTCAATTGGTAGAAAAAGGAAGGCTCTCACTTACGGATCCTCTTAGTAAGTTTTTTCCGGATTATCCAAAAGCCGATAGTGTTACTATTCACATGTTATTATCTCATTCTTCGGGACTTGCTTTGGGCTTCAAAGAATTGGCAACAAGCACAATGAACAGTGATTCCGCATATGCTGAAATAAAAAAAATGCCTTACGAGTTTTCACCAGGAAGTAAAAGTGCCTATAGTAATATAGGTTATTATTTATTGGCCAGGATTATTACAAAGGTTTCGGGGGAGAAGTATGAAGACTTTTTAAGAAAAAATATATTTGAAAAAGTCGGAATGAAGAACACAGGTGTGAGTAATAATGATTCGATAATTCTAAAAAAAGCGAAAGTTTATGCTAAAACTGAAAATGGATTTATCCAGAACCCCTACATAAATTGGAGAATCAATGTAGGCCATGATGGTGTCTATTCTACTGTTGAAGATTTGGCTTTATGGAACAAGGCGCTGTATGGAACAACTATCCTATCCACTGAGATGAAGAAACTAATGTTTACTTCTCATAACGACCAAAATTGGGGATATGGATTTGTAATCAATCCATTTTACAATCAAGGACATCAGCTAGTTGCACATGACGGAGGTTTTTTTGGCACCATGAGTTCATTGAACAGATATACAGATGATCATCTTTTTATAACAGTTTTATCAAATAATGAATCACCCTCCTATCTTATTGCTTATGGTCTTGCCGCAATATGTTTTGGGAAAAATGTTGAACTGCCGTATAAGCACAAGCAAATAGCAACTGACACTACTTTTTACAGCAAATATATTGGCAACTACGAAGACGTTAAAATATTGCAAAAAAACAATAAATTATATTATCGTGATTTTGAAATAGAGTTATTACCAGAGTCTAAAACAAAGTTTTTTCGCTCAGATGATAATGACAGGACCATTGAATTTATACCAAATAAAGAAGGGGAAATAGTTAAGGTATTGATTTCGAAAGCTGGAGTAGTAGAAACTAAAAATAAAAACCGATGACTGAAAACACCTTTGATAAACTGAAAAAGATAATCGATAAAGAATTAGGGATTGAAGATGGAAGGATAGTCGTTACTCCTACTACCCGATTTGATTTGTTCGCGTTGGTGACATGGCAAGCTTCATAGATAAATATCAATAAATCTCCTTTTAACATCCGAATAAAAAACTACATTTGTAAATACTTAACAACTCAAGTACTTTTCAATGATTAGTGAAAATTTAAATTCAGCTTTAGCTATTGTAAAAACTCAAGCAATTCTTTCGAAGAAATTTGATAAACTGAATATCCACGGTCTGGGCCTGAGTGATTTCATCATACTTTATCTTTTGAAAAACAGCCCCAACCAGCAATGTCGAAGAATTGATCTGGCGGTTAAAATGGGGATTACTGCCTCTGGCATTACAAGGTTACTTGCGCCGATGGAGAAAATAGGTTTAGTAGATCGCCAATCCAATGCCAGGGATGCAAGAGTGAGTTATGCTGTATTGACCAAAGTTGGTGAACGGGTTTTTGAAGAGGCTAAAATAACCGCCGAAGAAGTTGCCGAAGAAATATTTTCATCATTGAAAAAGAAAAATCAGAGCATATTTATGGATGTTTTAAATGATTTGATTGCAAAGTTCAATTAAAATAATACGATGGATAAACAGGTAAAAAAGAAATACAGAGAAGAATTTGAAAATAAAAAAGTAGCAATGGGGATTCTTGCTATAACAAATAGTCAAAATGGAAAAATATTTTTAAAATCTACCCTTAATGCAGAGGCCTGGATCAATAGAACCAGGTTTATGTTGAAAAACGGACAATTTGAAAATTCTAACCTCCAGTGTGATTGGACTAGCTTCGGGGAAGATCTGTTTAGTTTCGAAATGATTGAAGTATTAGTAGAAAATGAGAATCCATTTTTTGATTATCGAAGGGAATTGAGTAAAATGGAACAGACTGTATTTGAAAGCTTGGCGAAAAGAAATATTGAACATTATTAAATTTATTAAAAATGCCAATTGCTAAGCTAAATAAGATTGACCTCTTCTATGATATTATGGGTGCTGAAAATTCTGAAACAGTATTGTTGATTTCAGGATTAGGAAGTCAAATGACGAGTTGGAGCGCTTCCTTTTGTCAGGAATTTGTAGATAAAGGATTTAGAGTTATTCGTTTTGACAATAGAGATTCAGGTTTATCTTCTTTTATCGAATATGATATAAATAATGTGACTGAGCTGATTGCTCTCCTTCAACAGGGAAAATATCCAAAAAACGCTTATAAATTGGTGGATATGGCCAATGATGTTATTGCGCTACTGGATGAATTGAAAGTCGAAAAAGTACATGTATTGGGTCGTTCTTTAGGTGGGGTAATTGCACAAATCATCGCATCAGATTTTCCGGAACGGATAGAGAGTTTAACCATTATTATGTCGACTTCTTTAAATCCAGCTTTACCCCGAACCAAAGCTGAGGTAATGGATTTAATGCTTCGTCCAATGCCTGATTTTAATGAGGAATTGAATTTATATCTGAATCAGAGACTGGAATTTGTCAAAGCCATAGCGGGAAGTCGTTTTCCAATTAATACAGAAGAAGAAAAAGAGAACATTCTGAAAGACTTGCAAAGGGCACCATCAGCCAATATTTTAGGCCAAATTTGTGCGATGACATTAACACCTTACGATTTAAGTCGATTGCAGAAAATCAAGATACCTACGTTAGTGCTTCATGGAACAGAGGACCCCATATTTCCCCTGGCCTGTGGCAGAGACATCGCCAACTCAATCTCGAATGCCTATTTTATGGAAATCGAAGGGATGGGACATGCGCTTCCTAATGACTTGAATACTATGGTGATTGATGCATTTATGAAGAATAATCTGACAAAAAAAACGATGCAAGTGTAGCTATCCCCCTACTCTTCTCAACAGTAGCTACATAACGGACAGCTTACCTATTGAACAACAATTAGAAAAATACAAGCTGCCGGGATTTAGCGTGGTTGTTTTTGAAAATTATAAGATTGTTTATTCCAAAGCATTCGGAGTGAAGTCGATTGGAATGATGAAGGTAAAAAGGAAATCATCAATACCGACGGCAGATACTTTAAATTTAAAGACAGAGTTATTGATATTGGTTATAATTTTTTGGCAGTAAATAACCTGACTGAGAAATTTAGACAGAAGAACCAATATGACGAGTAAAAAATTACACTATAGTGTAGCTTTAAAGAATATTTTTACACAGATTTTTATAGAAAAAAAATCGAGTGATGAAGAAACTATCAGAATTAAGCTTAAATGAATTGACTAGGAAAAAATCAATGATAAAGGCCTCTTTGATTGCATTTGCAATATTGGGTGTGTTGGCGGCTTTAACATTGTACTTTCTTAAAGCCAAACCAATTCTATTTATTCCTTTAATTGTACTCCCTATAACATGGTTCCCAATATTCATTTCATTAAAAGCGGTAAGCGATGAAATAAAAGTCCGCAATTCAAAAACTCCAGCTACTCATTAATGACAGATGTTTTACAGGAACTCTTGTTTAAATAATGGCATACTTATTGCCAATTAAATTACTGAGAGCGTTAATTTAAGATTGAGGTCCTGCCAACCCTGGCTAGGGCCTCTTTCATTTTCCTATTCATCCATAAACTGGCCATCATTTTTTCAAAAGAAATTAACTATCTTGAACTGAAGATTATCATAAGTAATAGCAAACCACACTATCTATAATGAAAAAATTAACTCTTTCAGTTCTTGCCGTATTTTTTTCAATATGTGCCCTGGCTCAAATGGACAATAAAGTGACCATCGGAACAATCGATAGCATCCAGTCAAAAATTCTGAATGAACAAAGAAAAATCTGGGTACATGTACCAGGTAGTTGGAATGTATTATAGCGATGATGATCACGGATCTGTACCCTTAATCGCAGCATATGATGCACTTCGTTTCATCTTTAACAAGTATCGTTTTAAACTTTCTCCTACAGACTTTTCAGATCCTAAGGTAGACTTGGTCAATAAATTCGAAAAACATTATGAGGAAGTTTCAAAACTGTTTGGTTATAAGCTTTCTCCACCTGAAAACATGATAAATGGCCTTGGATATAATTTTCTGCAGCAAAAGCAGTATGATAAAGCCGGAGGACTATTTAAGATAAATGTGGCCAATTATCCTGAGAGTTTTAATGTCTATGACTCTTATGGCGACTATTTCCTGGCAATTGGCGATAAATCAAAAGCGATTGATTATTTCAAAAAGGCGGTGTCCATAAAAGAAAACCCGGATTCTAGGAAAAAATTAGACAAATTATTGTCAGAGCAATAAAAAGGAAAAGTAGGTATCTAGAAACGAAATCGTTTAGGAAAGGTCAGGGATTAACAATTAATCCTGACCTTTCTGTTGTACTTCACGCTTTAAAAAACTGCAAAAAAGAAAATTCTGAGTGGTACCGAAAGGCGTGATGTGATCTTCAGTGATGCAGTTGATTTTCTCAAAACCTTTTGCAAGCGTCGCTTGCAGCTCCGCCTCTGAATATTGCTTGATCGGAAGTCCACTGCATTTCAGCGGGCCATTTTCTGAAAAAGTACCGATAACCATATTCTTTCCTACCGCATTTTCGGCAGTATTCAGATAGTTGGCAATCTGATCAGTTGTGGTTAAAAAATGGAATGCCGCACGGTCATGCCATACCTCATATTTCTCTTCGGGTACGAAATCGAGGACATCAGAAGCAATCCAGGTCACCTGATCTGCTTTGTCGCCGAGACGAGTTTTAGCACGTTCCAATGCCTTTTCCGAGATGTCCAATACCGTAACATTTTGATAACCTTCTTCCACTAAAAAATCCACCAACTTACTGTCTCCACCACCAATGTCAATGATCTTCGCGGTCTTAGGCAGATTAAAGCTGTTGATAAATTTCATGGAGGTTTCAGGGACTTCCTGTGTCCAGCTGACCTCATTGGGCTGTTTATGGCCGTAGATATTTTCCCAGTGTTGTTTACGTTCTTCCATTAGTGATACATTTTTTAGGGGTTGTAACTGCACTTTCTTTTTCCGGCCAGGCAAAGCCCTCTCCTCCTGCTAAGTAACGCATGGTATCCCGAAGATAAAAAGTATTAACTCCCTGTATCATAAGTCCAAAGTTATGAACGTATTTATCTACATGCTCCTGATAAACACCAAATTCACGATACTCCATGTGTAAAGCAAGAATTTCTGCCAGCTCTTCATTGTGGATGTGAAATGCTTTGGTGCATGCTTCATCCAGGGAAATCTTATGTTCCAGTTGCAAGACAGGGATAAGGTTAAATACCTCTGTTTTATGTGCTATTTCTTTGGGCAGAGAATGAAAATCATTTTGCCAGGCAATCACCCTAACCATTAGGTTCTTAATGTGTTGCATGATCGGGTGCTCTGCAATGTGTTTTGGTAAAACAAGACCTGGTTGAATTTCTGCCCAGCATAAATATGGGTACATCAGTACTGAATGCTGCCGGATGGCTTTAAAAAGGACAAGTGAAGGTGGACGGGTAGCTGCTTTGTAAGGGGTTTCTACTCCTATCCCATATCTGAAGGTTCTGTAAAAGTCTTCTATAAATCGTTCCATCCACTCTTCAGGCATAAAAGCGCGGTATTCATCTCTTATAAGTGCTGCATGGAGATACATGCCATTTTCGTCTGGCCTTGGGTCGTCTCCTTTTAGTATTGCTGTAAGGCGTTCACATTGGTGTTCAATTTCTTCAATAGGGGCATACTCCAGTTGGTCGTCTACTACAACATAGAAGAGCATAAATTTATTGCAGGGCATTACATGTTCATAACTTAGATTTGGGACCATCCTGGCAGTGCAGTAATGGAGCCTCATTTTTTTGTACTTCTCCCTTTGTTTTTCCGTTAAAAAGGTATAGTCCTTGTCGATCCAGGAATCCATATCTCTTCCCATTTGTTCTACATGCGGGTTGATCAGGTTTGGCCATGGATAATAATCAACCGGCAAATAATTGGCCGAGCTGTACTGCTCTTTAAATTGTTCTGTTGTCATTGCTGTAATTTTTTAAAATGATACTTCGGTTTCTCAAATCAAATTTCATTAAGCTCCTTCTATAACACTTCAAATTAACGCAACAAACGCAATCCACTAAGACCAATTGGTATATACTCTTCTATATATGAGTCAATTACTGTGTAACACCATCTAATTTAAAACTTATTCATAAAATATGCTGCATTACTTATGAAATAATTTTGCAACATATTCACAATAAAATATTTAGAATGTGACTGCAAAGCAACTCCGGAGAAAACAGGTTAAATATAGATTTGCGATATTCAATAACACCTCATCGGCCAACCATTCTCTTAAAGGGCATACTGCTGCAGGGTTTCCTTTAAACACCTGCTGCGAGAAGGCATCAACCTGGTAGATCGTCAATTTCATCATATTATTTTTTTTCAAGGTTATTAAATTTATAGATTTAGACACAGATATCTATTTTATGGACGTACAGGAACAAATCAAAACGTGTATTACCAGCCAACCTGAAGCAAAGCGTAGAGATATGCAGGAGTTACACCAGCTCCTACTTGAGATTTTGCCAGGTTGTAGATTATGGTTCGACAATGGTAAAAACAGTGAAAATAAAACGGTTAGTAACCCTACTATAGGCTATGGATTTCAGATCATAAAATATGCCAATGGAAAGACTATGGATTTTTTTCAAATTGGTTTGAGCGCCAACAAAACCGGAATCTCTATCTACATTCTTGGTTTAAAGGATAAGACCTATTTAGTCCGAACCTATGGAGAAAAACTAGGCAAAGCGAGCGTGACCGGATATTGTATTCGGTTCAAAACGTTAAAAGATATAAACCTTGAGGTACTTGAAGCAGCAATACGATATGGTGCTGAGTCCCGGGATGAAGAAAATTAACCATAATCCTCATGCATATTATAAAATACACACCTGTCTTCAGAGAGAGATGTATCGAAATCTTTAAAAGCAATTTACCTAAATTTTTTGCTCCGGGGGAATTGCAATTATTTGAAGCATTTTTAGATCATCATACTGAAGATCATTACTATGTTATCGAGGATGGTGGGCAGGTGCTCTGTTGCGGTGGAATCTTTCTGGAAAAGGAAACGGATGAAGCGGGCCTGTCCTGGGGAATGGTACATGCCGAATACCACCTGAAAGGAATAGGTAAACTGCTTACTCAATATAGGATAGACCTGTTAAAGAAATTATACCCTACCAAAATCTACAAAGTGGAGACTTCCCAGCATACCGCAAAATTTTATGAAAAAAATGGATTTAAGACGGTGGGTATTGTACCAGATGGGTTTGGTAAGGGAATCGATAAACATATCATGAAAATGGCCCTTACCACACCCTTATAAAAAATCCCCTGGCTTTTCTTCAAACCAGGGGACTTACTTTAAGTGGACATTATTGTGCTACCATCCATAATTCTGTACCAGATTTGGGTCTTTATCAATTTCATTCTGCGGGACAGGCATTAAATAATGTTTATCTGTAAATACCCGGGTTTGAATCACTACCGGTTTGTAAAATACTGCAACTCCGGCTGCTTCAGTAGTGATGTTTAAGCCGGTGGCCGTCAATTCCTCCGTTGAAGGGCGTGCATTCATCACGTTTACAGCGCCATTATCTACAGTTTTCGCGATCATCCACCTTCTTACATCCCAGAACCTATGGCCTTCAAAGGCCAACTCAACACGTCTTTCGTTCTGGATCCGCTTGCGCATCCCGATCTTCGTATTGTCTGTCGCCAATAAGGGCAGTCCTGGCATATTTACCCGCTGTCTTACCAGATTCAGATATTCATAAACCCGGTTATCCGGTTGGTCCAGGTATTCGTTCATCGCTTCAGCATAGCCTAAGTAGATTTCTGCCAGCCTGAATATTGGAAAATTGCGTCTTCCTGTACCTGTATTTGAATTCCTGTCATATTCCGGACTCAGGAATTTACGGATGTTATAACCCCAGGGACTGGTTCCGGCTTTACCCGCCACCCAGCCATCGCCCTGCGCACCAGTGGAACCCCAATAAGCATACCTGGCTGGACGTTTCGCCGCGTCCAAGCGCCATACCGAATACTGGAACATAATAGAAGCATATAACCTTGGGTCACGGTTTTTATACCAATTAGATATATTGCTAACCTCCTGAAACTTCAGTCCATCCCAAAGCTGACCACTCCAGGTTCCTGTCGCTTCGTAACCTGAACCGGGTTCATTTATGGGATAACCGTTGTTCATTTCATAAGCATTGACGAGTTCCACGAGTGGGGTCAGCTTTCCGTTTCCCCTAAAGGGCTGACCATTTGGGAGGTGATCCCCATCGAAACCTGTTCCATTGCCAATGATTCTGGGCAGAATCGTTTCGCTATAATCCCTGGTGTAGAATTGAGCTGCGTAATTTTGAACCGGATTTGTAGGGAAAGGACTATACAATGCATAGACGCCCAGGTCGATCACCTCTTTAGCTGCATCTGCCGCCTTTTTCCATTTTTCTTTATCATAGGTTCCTCCAAACAAGGACTTGCCATCTGAATTTTTAATCCCTGAGTACAAGCTATTACCATTGAATAAAGGACTGGCTGCATAGAGCAAAGTTCTGGCTTTTAGCGCCAGTGCCGCACCTTTGGTAATCCGGCCGATCTGAGCATTATCATGGCTCAAAGGAAGTTCTGTCGAAATTGCGGTACATTCAGCAACGATAAAGTTCACCACCTCATCAACTGAGTTGCGGTAAACCAGGGTCTTTTCGATGTCACGGGGATCAATGTCTTCACTGTTCGTCATGATCGGCACGGCACCATACCTCTTGAACAGTTCAAAATAAAACTGCGCCCTCAGGAAACGTGCTTCCGCTTTATAGCGCGGTTTCCATATCGCGTAATAATCGCCCCGGTTAAGTGGCACAGGTACATTATCGATTCGGGAAATGAAAATGTTGGCCCTTCTGATGTCCTGGTATTTTCCCGACCAGTTGTCCTGTGGGTTATCGGTATTGCTCCAGCTACCCAGGTTAAACTTATAAGCATCTATTGCTCCTGAGTTATCAAACCAATGGTGATAGGTTTCATCTGTATAGGCAGAAATATTTGAGCCCAAATCATTTGGAAGTGCATTGTACAACCGTGCCAGTGCCTGCTCCGTTAAATTGATATTGTTAAAGACTTCTTTATCGGTCGTATACTCGGCGGGTACTACGTCGAGGTATTTTTTACAGGAGGCTGTCATCAGCAGTCCTGCAAGTAGAAATATAGGTATCGCTTTCATCTGTCTGTTTCTTGTTTTTCTTACATCGATATATTCAAACCAAAATTCACTACCCTTTGCTGAGGGTAATCGCCAAAACTGTCGGAAGTCTCCGGGTCGAAGATCTTCAGTTTATCCCAGGTGTACAGGTTCAGTCCATTGGCAAAGAGCCTTACATTGTTGAGTCTAATCCGTTTGACCAGCAGTTTTGGAAGCGTATAGCCAAGTTCCGCATTCTTGATGCGTAAATAATTGGAGGAGCGCAGCCAGAAAGTAGACCTCTGGTTGTTGTTCACATTGTTGGAAGAGGACAATTTCGGATAGCTTGCATTTGGATTCGGATTGGCATCTGTCCAGCGCTTATCCATATAATCCGCCAGGACCGAACTATTTGAAGAAAAGGCCCAGGCAGAAGTGCCTTCAAGCCATCTCGTTCCTCCGTATGCGCCTTGCAACAGGACATTCAGGTCAAATTGTCTGAACGTAAATGCGGCAGTTAAACCGACGATAGATTTGGGTCTTGCAATTTTCCCTAAATAACCGGCATCCTGAGTATTGATCACTCCATCTCCATTTCGGTCCAGATATTTGATGTCGCCCGGCCGTACCGCGCCAAATTGTTGTACAGGACTGGCGTCGATGTCGGACTGATCTCTAAAGAGTCCCAGTGCAGTTAAGCCCTGCACTTCATAAATCTGTGTACCTTTCATGCCACGGTAGGGCAATGCATAATTCGGTTCGGCCGCATAGTCTATCCTATTCGTCGAATAGGAATAAGATCCACGCAGCATTATCGAACCGTTATTGATCTTTTTGCGCCAGGTCAGTTCCGTTTCAAATCCTTTATTGCTGACGATACCTGCATTAATCGCCGGGAGGCTCTCGATCCCCATGACGTCCGGGATGATCTTCGCCTCTGTGAGGATTTGTGTACGCTTCTCCTGGAACACATCAGCAGTAAAAACGATACTTTGTTTAAACAATTCTACATCCAGGCCCAGGTTGGTTTTTCTGGCTCTTTCCCAGGTCAGGAACTGATTCCCTGTCCGGCTTTCCTGTGCACTGCCAAAGCTGTCGCCATCTGCATCTTTTCCAAATCGATAGCCACTGCCTCCGCCGGTGGTCCAGGTGCTCAGGTAGGCAAATCGGCCCACGCTGTTGTCTACGCCCACCGTCCCGATAGAGCCCCGTAGTTTTAGCAGGTTGATGACATCAGACTTTTGCAGAAAAGCTTCGTTGGAAATCACCCATGATGCAGAAACAGCAGGAAAAAATCCCATTCTGCGGCCCGTAGCGAAGTTTTCGGACCCATTATAACCCGCGTCAAAACCCAGCACATAACGGCGGTCGTAGGAATAATTAATCCTTCCCACCAGTCCTAATTGTTTGAAAGGAAGCGCCTCTACTGCATTCGCTGTGTTGGTAAAGCGTGTCGTTTGATTGTAACGGATCATGCTCGTTACTGCATGTTTCGATGCAAAAGTCCGATCGTAATTCAGGTAGGCCTCGTAGGTGGACCTGCGGCTTCCATCTGCGACCACCGAAAAGCCAAGTAAGCCATCTCCGGTGCTCATTTCTTCATACACTCCTTTACTCAGGTCAGGTTCATTCTCGTCGATACTGAACCGGGAAGTCGAATAATTACGCTGGCGGGTAATGTCCCGGAAGTTCTGAGCATCGAAAGCAAAGCGGGTTCTGAAACTCAGGCCCGGCGTAACGAATGGCATCTGCAGGCTGATCCCACCGATGGCCGATAGGGTGTTTTCAAAATTACGCTTATAACCGTATTGCGTAAGTCTGCCGTATGGACTCGCCGGCATGTTTCTTTGTGCGGGTATGGAACCATCCGGGTTTTTCAAAGGATAAAGGTATGCAGGTGTGTTCCTCAGTTCTGCCCAGAAGCTGTTGGTATCTTCATTTGGATAATTGCGGTCCCTCACCACATTGGTCAGGTTAATTTCCAGGCTCAGGTGTTTGGTCACGTTGATGTCTACATTGCTTCTGAAGTTGTATTTATTCAGATAAGCATTGATGTTGTAATCGTTCAGGTCATCATATTTATACAAGCCCTGCTGCCCAAGGTAAGAGCCAGATACAAAGTACCTTGCAGTGGCAGAACCTCCGCTGATATTTAAGTTCGTCTGGTTCATCAAAGAATGTTTTTTCAACAATTCCTCATGCCAGTCTACGTTCGGATACAGGTATTCGTAAGTTGGATTACTCCGGTCGCGGAACTTGGCCAGGTATTCGTCAGTATATTGATTGGCATTCAGTTTATCATTATGGAGTGCTTCACGGAATAAGGTGAGCGCATCATAAGAATCCAGGTATTCGGGAAGCCTTACCGGTGATTGTATCGATAGCTGTGAAGTTAAGGATACGACCGGTTTTCCTGCCTGACCTCGTTTGGTGGTCACCAGTAATACCCCGTTTGCACCTTTCATTCCAAAAACTGCAGTAGCTGCAGCATCTTTCAGGATACTGATGGTTTCCACTTCATTGGCATCGATACGGTCTATGGCATTTTCGATCCCATCCACTAAAACCAGTGGATCTTTACCCTGATAGGTTCCGAATCCACGGATGTTCAGTGCAGAACCATCTGCACCCGGGTTTCCACTATTCTGGATGGTGGTTAATCCCGGAAGGCGGCCAGCCAGGCTATTTGTTAAACTTGCGGTTGGGGTCCGAAGCAGATCTGCAGTTCCCACGGAAGCCACCGATCCGGTTACGTTGTTTTTCTTTTGGGTGCCGTAGGCTACGACGACCACTTCGCTCAGGTCGGATTTGACCTCCTTCAGGATGACATTGAGGCTCGAACCGGAACCAACCTGCACTTCCTGGCTTACAAAGCCGACAAAGCTGAAGATGAGTGTAGAAGCACCATCTGGAAGACTGATCTGATATTTACCATCTACATCAGTTGTGGTGCCAATGTTGCGTTTGTTTTTGACAAAGATGGAAACGCCGGGTAAAGGGATTCCCGCAGAATCGACGACCATCCCTTTGATCAGCTTATCATTTAACTTTTTCTGTCCTGAGCTGAGCGCAGCTGTGGCGATTGTAGAAAAGCCACACAGCAGCACTAAGACAGCAAGGGCATATAGAGATTTTCCCATAGTTTAGTTTGGATTAGGGGTAAGAAATTTATATCTGGTGGTCTGTGGTGTATTGGTGCTCCGGTCTTACTCTCCGACGGGAATGGGAATGTTGACACCTGTTGCAGTGGCGATACCAAAATTGGGTGAGCCATCGGCATTCCAGCTGAGCTTTTGCATTCTTGCCGTACGCGCGCCATTAGGGGCATTTGGCGCACTGCGTGCGTGGTAAATGAACCAGTTTTCAGTTGTGGAAACGCCATTAGGATCGGTATAGCTGCTCCGGAAAAAACCATTGTGTCCCGGTCCGTAAACGCCGTTTGCATCATTTCTAACGAACACCTGTTTTTTATTAATCCAATCGGCAGCTACGGTAGGATTGCCACCGCTTTTCAACTGGATCTGTGCAAGACAATAATTATCACTAGAATACCTGCTGGCAGAATAGATGATAAACACCGGGCTACCGGCATCTTTTTGCAGCATGATTGGCCCTTCATTTACGCCTGCGCCGATGAAACCCGGCTCATGTTTCTCCCAATCATGGGTTGGTGACGATATTTTCACTCTCGGACCACTGATGGTCCATGGATCAGACATGGCGGCGAGATAAATATATTGCTTGTACTTGCTGGCAATATTTTCCCATCCCGACCAAATGAAATAGTTCGCTGATCCGATGGTTAATATCGAACCATCAATGGCCCATTGATCACTTGAATCCGTTATTTTGCCTTTAAATGTCCAGGTTCCGGTCATTGGATCGGCATTGGCATTTTCGAGCACATACATGCGATGGCTGTCGCCTGCTCCGTCTTCCGCGGCAAAATAAATATACCACTTGCCGGAAAGGAAATGCAGTTCAGGCGCCCATATATTTGAAGTGTAAGCCGTACCTGCCGGTGGGGTCCAGACTACGGTTTCCGGAGCGTTTGAGACCAGCGACATGGTCCTGGTTTTCCTGAGGCCTATGTTGTTCCCCCGGGTGTACATGAAATAATAATAACCATCTTTTTCTGCTACATAAGGGTCTGCCCTGCTGGCATCAATGAGCGGATTTTGAAAGTTGACATTGTGAAAATTAAATAGATCCTGCGTGCCGGATACCGTATTTTTCTGCCTTATTTTGGTTCCGGGTGTGGCATTTTCCGGATCAACGACCATTTTCATGCCGGTAGCTTTATTGGTCAGCGAATAGCTATTGTTACTGCCGGAATACGCAATAGACCAGAGCTGAGCATCGGCTGTAGTATCAGTACCCTGTTGTAGAATGTCGCCGGATATGGACGAGGGTGATTCCAGACATTTATTACTCGTTACATTGATCAGCTTATAGTAGGTTGCATCAAATTTAGATAATTTCCATTTCTGCCCGTTATTTGGAAACCAGGACCACTGCTGAATCTTTGCATCCTCAGCTGTTGAATTGCCCGTTACTTCTACTACGGGGCCGGCGGGTAAAGCCGAGAGTCCTCTGATGCGATAGGTGGCGCCGTCAATCAGTGTACCCGGTGGAGGTGCAGCAGCGATGACGACTTCCGCCTTTTCTGCGGCCCCGTCATCAGCCATGATTGCTGTGATTTCTTTCTGACATGAAGCCGTTAAAAACATCATGGCAAGGCCCATTTTAACAAATAATGTCATTTTCATAAAAGTTTAGGTATACTGCAAAATGGTAGCGGCAGTATTGCCGTGATCAGGAGATTCGCAGTAAGGTTTATAATTGGTTAATTGATTCAAAGTAAAGGAATGATGTCTTTACTATTTGATCATCTTTTTGTCGATTTGTCTCAAATCGCTATGCCTATCGCTGCAATATCGAGTGTAATCATCTGGTAATCAAAATGTAATAGATCGGCCTGATGCCGAGATACCCGAACAGCGATTGATGAGGCGAGATATAACCCGGCTATTTATATATATTTGAACAAACCAGATTATGCGCCCCTTACTTTCATTTGTTTCTTTTCAAGTGATGTTATTTCTTGCAGTTTTTAACTGCGAAGGACAGTCTTATTATTTTAAACATTACCAGGCAGATGATGGCCTGGCGCACAATTCTGTGACCTCCATCCTGCAAGACAACAAGGGCATGATGTGGATTGGCGGCCGGGGTGGCCTCAATCGTTTTGATGGCTATAGTTTTAAAACCTATAAAAACAAAAATGATAAGTTTGGCAACATCGGGAATAATATTGTCACGACGATCTTAGAAGATAAAAAAGGGATTCTTTGGGTGGGTACAGGAAAAGGGATTTTTAAATATGATCCCTATCAGGAAGTGTTCAGTCCGATGGAAATGGCACCTCTGCATTACATCAGTCATATACTGGCCGACGATCAGAATAACCTGTACTTTTTAGCAGATAAGAAGCTGTATCAATACCTTTCTAAAGAACAACGGGTACTGAACCTGAATATCCAGGCTTCCTGCCTCGCTATTGATGAAAAGATGAACTTGTGGTTGGGAAATGATGATGGTATGATACAAAAGTACAATCCCAGCAGCAAATCGATCCTGAACATCAGGATCATAGACCGGCAGGTTCCGGCAAATTTGCGCCCTATCAGTAAAATATTTCCTACAAAAGGAGATGAACTTTTAGTGGGTTGCTTTAAGCAGGGGCTGAAAAGTTACCATACGAAGACCGGAGTTGTCAGGTCTTTAGCCCTATCCGACAGTAAAAACAGCGATATCTATGTACGTGACATCAGTGCTGGTGAAGATCAGGAATACTGGGTGGCCACAGAATCCGGCATTTATATTTACAACCTTACAACCGGGGCCAGTCATAACCTGCATAAACGTTACGGAGACCCCTACGCCCTTGCTGATAATGCCGTTTATGCCGTATACAAAGACAATCAGGGTGGAATGTGGGCAGGAACATTTTTCGGCGGACTAAACTACTATTCAAAAGAGAATGCCAGATTTGAAAAGTATTATCCCAGGTTTGGTGTGAACTCCATATCCGGCAGTGCGGTGCGGGAGATCTGCTCAGATAACCAGGGGAACCTATGGATCGGTACTGAAGATGCGGGCCTTAATAAGATGAACCTAAAAACGGGAATATTTACCCATTATACCGCATCAGGTAGAAAGGGCGATGTTTCTTATCCGAATATACATGGTCTATTTGCGCTTGACGACCAATTGTACATTGGCCCGTTTTATCATGGCCTGGACATCATGAATATGCGTACCGGCAAAGTAACCAAAAGCTTTAAAGTGATCGGTGATAAAAATGACCAGATCAGTGATTTTGTCCTGTCCATTTACCTGACCAAAGACAGCACGCTCCTGATCGGTACCGCTTATGAGGGGTCAGGCTTGTTCAAATTTGAGCGAAAGCAGCAGCGCTTTTCACGGATTAAAGAAATACCTTATAATTCCTATGTTTTTGGCATCATGGAGGACAAGAAAGGCTACATCTGGACTGGTAGTGAAACTCAGGGCGCATTTTATTATCACCCTAAAACCGGCAGGCATGGAAACATTCGTTTTGGAGATAAGGTCAGGGATAAAATCATCAATGAATTTCCGGTATATGGGATCCTGGAGGACAGCAACCATGCCCTTTGGTTTACGACTGAAGGTGGTGGTGTAATCCGTTTAAGCCCTGACCGGAAAAGCTTTAAAAAATTCACCACCAAAAACGGGCTGCCCAGCAATGTGACCTACAGAATACTGGAAGATGACGCTAAAAATTTATGGATCAGTTCGCTAAAAGGTTTGATCTGCTTTAATATGCGTACCGGGCAATTCAAAATCTATACCCAATCCAATGGGCTGATCACCGACCAGTTCAATTTCAATTCAGCTTATAAGGACAACAATGGCAAAATGTACTTCGGCTCCGTTAAGGGAATGATCGCATTTGACCCTAAAGCTTTTGAAAAAAAGGGACTAAGCCCGCCTACTTATATTACCGGATTCCAGATCAACAATAAAGAAATCATACCCGGCTTATCCGATAGTCCGCTAAGCAAATCTATTTTACATACAGATAGCCTGGTACTTTCTTACGACCAAAACAACTTCAGCATTGAATTTGCCGCATTAAACTACTCTTCTCCTGAAGTGACCCGTTATGAATACCTGATGCAGGGACTGGACAAAAACCGCACTTACCTGAGCAGTAACCGCAAAGCTTATTTTACCGATCTGTCTGCGGGTGATTACACCTTTTTAGTGCGGGCAAAGAGCAATGTGGATGACTGGAGGGGTCAGGAACGTAAGCTTTTCATTAAGATTCTTCCCCCTTTTTGGAAAAGTTACACGGCCTATTTCTTCTATCTATGCGTCTTTTCCTTCCTGTTATTCTGGTCTGTACGCTATTATCACCGTCGCCTGGAACGTAAAAACCTAAATAAACTCCAGCTATTTGAACATGAAAAAGAGAAGGAGATTTATCAGGCAAAAATTGAGTTTTTTACCAATATTGCGCACGAAATACAGACCCCGTTAACATTGATTGTAGGGCCGGTAGAAAGATTGATCAGCAAGACCGCGGAGCAACCGGGTATCAAAAAAAGTTTGCTTATGGTCGAGAAAAATGCCAAACGTTTAGCCGAACTGACCAGCCAGCTGCTGGATTTCCGTAAAACAGAAATGGACCAGTTCGGGTTAAACTTTGTCAACATTGACATCAGTGCTTTATTAAAAGAACAGGTTGCGGTATTTGCGGCAGAGGCTGAAAAAAGTCAGATTTCTTTAAGTCTGGAGCTTCCGAAAAAACATGTTGTCGTTTTTGCAGACAGAGAAGCCCTGGTTAGAATCTGCAGTAATCTGATCTCCAATGCCATAAAATATGGCGTTGCTACCACCACCATCAGTTTAGCCGAAGTTCTTCCTGAGGACGAGCATTTTACCATTCGGTTTAGTAACGACGGCAAGGGCATACCTGATGAATTTAAAGAACAAATTTTTAAACCTTTCTTTAGAATACACAGCAAGGATAAACCGGGTACAGGAATTGGACTTTCATTGGCCAAATCCCTGACCGAATTACACAATGGATCGTTAATACTGGTCTCCGGAGCTACGGACAAGATCGTTTTTGAGTTAACCTTGCCGGTACATCAACAAATTGAATTTAAATTGAGTAGTTGGAAAAAGATAAAATAAATATGCCAGACAGTATTCTGATTATAGATGACAATGAAGATATCCTGGAATTTTTATCCGAAGTTCTTGGAGATACTTATCGGTTGCATTTGGCCGAAAGTGGTGAAATCGCACAACAGATTTTGGATACAGAAGTGGTTGACCTGATCATCTCAGACATTATGATGCCGGGGATAGACGGTTTTGAGCTTTGCGGGCTGATCAAATCAAATGTGGAATATTGCCATATCCCGGTTGTGTTGTTGACTTCCAAAAACACCTACAAAGCACATATTGAGAGCCTGGAAGTTGGTGCCGATGTATACGTCCAAAAGCCATTCTCTCCGGAATTGCTCCAGTTACAGCTTGCCAACCTGCTTAAAAACCGGTTGAAAATAAAAGACCATTTCGCAAGCTCGCCCTTTGAAGATGTAAGGGTAATGGCACACTCAAAAACAGATGAAACTTTCCTGAAAAAACTGGATGAGCACATCCGTAAAAACATCAAAGACCCGAATATTGACATCGACCAGCTGGCCGACCACATGAATATGAGCCGGCCTACGTTTTACAGGAAAGTAAAGTCACTTTCTTCCCTTTCGCCTAAAGAACTGATAGACATTACCCGTCTGAAAAAAGCGACTAAACTGATTGCACAAAATGAATTTACCTTATCTGAAATTGCTAAAATGGTCGGTTATAGCAGTCAAAGCCTGTTTAATAAGAATTTTCAAAGGTACTTCAACGTGACACCCCTGGAATACATCAATTCACTTGATAAAGATACCAGGTCCTAATGTGCGGTCAGTTTTTTGATCAGGTCTGTTTCCTCCTTTAGATAAGGTGTTCCGTCTGCGCGGAAAATATCGTGAAACCATACTGCCGGTTCCTGACCATCCTTTAATGGCGTATCCCATGCATATTTGGTATTCGTTTTTCCATCAACAAAACCCCAGTTTATGGCGGCTACATTTTGTTTTTTTAGCAAGGGTAATGTGTTTATAAATGTGTTGTTACGCGTACGTGCCATATATTCCGTACACAGTAGTGGTTTCCCGTACAGCGTTAGCAGTTCTATGGTTCTTAAATGTAACTCCGGACCATCATAACAATGATAGGAAATCACGTCTGAATTTGCCAGTTGAAACCTGCTAAGTGCATTAAATTGTCCGCCCCAGCTCCAAACACCTGCGGTGACAGGTTGATCAGGATTAATTGCACGTGCCCAGGTAAAGATTTTGGTCAGCAGAGGCATCGTGGTCTCTACTTTACCGCTGTTTCCTGGTTCATTGTAAAGATCCCAAAGTAAGATGCGTTGATCATGTGCAAAAGTCTTCAGGATGTCTTTAACGTAAATTTCCAATGTGGGATAATTTGCCGGTTCTTTGGAAGCGGGATCGCCCGGGTCCTGCATCCAGCCAGAGTTGTGTATTCCTGGTTTTTGCGCGGGTTGTTTTCCCATTTGCGGTACTTTATTCCAGCAGTCGTCAAAAAACACGAACATAGGCCTGATGTGATGTTTATCCGCAATTTTCAGAAATTCGCCAATGCGTAATTTAAAACCTGCGGGATCTGCTTTATAGGCGAGACTGTGTAAAAATACACGCATGGTGTTCATTCCGAGGCTTTCGGCCCAGCCCAGCTCTTTATCGATACCGGCAGGATCAAAGGTATCAGCCTGCCACATTTCCAGTTGGTTAATTGCGCTTGCAGGTATGTAATTTGAGCCAACCAGATAAGGTTGTTTTTTATACCATTCACTGGCTTTTTTGGCCGACCAGACTTTATCCGGAGCGATGATGGTTACCTGGGCAAAAGTGCTGACCTTTAAAATTAACAACAGCACAATCAGGGAAGTCCGTTTATTTTTCATAAAAATGTATTATCCTTCAAAACCTTCCGTTTACAGAAGATTTTGAAGGCAGGTTTCTAATTGGTTTTGTGTTGTTCAAAGTAAGCAAATGCAGGTTATAAAAAATGTTCAATTTATTGTCGATTTGTCTCAGTTTGCGGGATGTTTACCGATTCCCTCCCTCCTTCTTTTTTGAGATGAATCGACAACAAATTGAGACGGACGTTCGAAAGGCATTATCTAGTTTTATCGACACGATGAAAGCAATTGATTTGCAGTAATGAATACGTATGAACGCCAGACTATTATATCTTTTATTCTTTTTAACGCTCTGCTCCTGTCGTGTAAAAAAAAAGGAAGCAATCACAAATACGGTAGACAGCCCTCTTGTAAATCCGGCTTTACCCGGCGATAATCCCGATCCCTCCATCATACGTGTGGGGAAAATATATTATGCCACTTCTACCACAAACGAATGGGCGCCCTATTTTACCATTTATAAATCGACTAACCTAAAAGACTGGGAATTGGTCAATCATGTATTCCCTGAGGGATTCAAGGATATGAAGAACCAATGGGGGGAAAATAATTTCTGGGCATCTGAGCTCGCTTATGATGCGAAGCAAAACCGCATTTACGCCTATTATACTGCGCATCATCGTGATGTTAAAGGAAATGCCGGTCTGCAATGTGGTGTCGCCTGGATTGATGTGGATCAGATTGAATCGGGGAAATTTACAGACAATGGACCGGTGATTATTGAAGACGATTGCGGCGCTATAGATGCTTTTGAATTGCAGGACAAGGGGAAAATATATGCCTTTTGGAAAAACGATGGCAACGGTTGCGGAAAAGAAAGCTGGATATGGATGCAGGAAATCAATGAAAGCCGTACCAGGTTATTGGGACAGAAAAAGAAAGTGTATACGAACAGTCAGCCTTGGGAAACAGCGCTGGTAGAAGGCGCCTGCTTTTTCAGAATGGGAGATTATATCTACAGCCTTTATTCAGTCGGGGGTTGCTGTGATGCACAGTGCAATTATAAAACCGGGATTGCCAGGACTAAAGATCTGGCAAATGGAATTTGGGAGAAGTATGATAAAAACCCGATTATGGTAAGTAATGACAGGTGGAACTGTCCTGGTCACGGTACTGTGGTCCAGTCGTCCGACAACCGGTTGTTTATGCTTTACCATGCTTTCAATAAAAACTACGATGTATTTGTTGGCCGGGAAGGCATTATAGAAGAATTAAAACAGGGCGCAGACGGATGGCCGGTGCTGAGGAACGCCACCATAGCGAACAGACCCCTGGCAGACCTTGACTTTTTTGACGATTTCAAAAAAGATAAAAAGTTAAACCTCGTCTGGCAATGGCCCTCTAAACAGCAAAGGCCCGCCATGACGTTTGAAAATGGCTTAAGGCTATCTGCATCTGCTGATCATCATGATCTGGGTACATTTTTAGGACAATACATTAAATCAGTAGATTTTGACATTATTGCGGAGATTGAACCTGTTTCTGCTTCGGCAGGAATTTGCCTGACTGGTGCCATATTTAAAAGCAAATGGCCGGGTGAGCCTGGTGGAATTGGCATCACAGCTACTCCTAAAGGTTATACTGTGTTTAGTAATTTAGAAGGAAAGTATGCGGTATTGAAGCAATTAAATAAGCCATTGCCGGGCCCGGCAAAATTAAAAATGAATATTGGTGATGGAGGAAAACGAATCACATTCTATTATAAAGATGGGGCATCAGACTGGACAGAATTTCACGCATTGGATTTTGATGCGGCCAGGTATGTTCCCTGGGGAATGGGTTACCGGGCTGGCATTGTGGTTCGCGGCAAGGCGTCAGAACAGGGCATTTTTAATAGTTTTGAACTAAAGCATAAATAAAAGCGTCAAATTTAATGGCTTAACTTATTTTATTGCAACATCGATCTAAACTCAGTTGGCCGCATATTGGTCAGCTGAAAAAATGTATTGCTGAAAGCTGATATATTGGAATACCCCACACCGTAAGCGATCTCTGTAACCGTTAAATCTGTGTCTTTTAGTAATTCCATTGCATGGATAATCCTGACCATTTTCAGATATTGAATAAATGACAGGTGTAATTTATTCTGGAACAATCTTGTCAGGCTCCTGACGCTGATGCCAAACTTCTTTGCGATATCTTCCAGCATGAGCGGTTCATTTATTCTCTGCCGCAAGTCTGCTGTGATATCGTTCAATCGTTGGTGATCGGTGGTAGGAAGCTGAATTGAAAACTTTCTCAGGTTTTCCTTTGGAAGCAAGCTTTTTAAGGTGTTTAAAAATTCATACTCCCAGGAACCGGCAAAAAAATCACCATGCCACTTTTCGCCAAATGACAGCATTTCGAACAAAAGCTTACTTACAGGGTATATTCCTAATTCATCGTAAAAACCATGATCGTCTGTACTTGGAAAATAGATATTTATGATATATAAGTCCTGAGCATTGAACATCAGGTTATGGGAATACTGTTTGGGAATCCAGATGTAATGATTGGATGGGATATAAAAATCTTTCTCTGCGGTCTGAAGGTAAGCTATTCCCCCAAATACCAGCAGCAGCTGTCCTTTATCATGCGCATGTGCGGGTAGCTGCTGCTCTGTCTGTTGCCGTATGACCAAAACCGATTCCGGAAAATGATCCACAATTGTGGCAAGTTCTGTTAAGGACTCCATGTGGCCAAAATTAACAAATTTTAGGCTAATTATATAAAACCTCTTTATGGCTAACCGGATAGTTTTGCATGATACAAAATAGAACATTAATGATACATACCAGAAAAAACAGCATGATAACAGATGGCATAATGCAACTATTCCATGCAATGGTTGCGAAAGCCGCAAAATTCAGAGGAAAATATCTACGGCGGTCAGGCCCGGATGTACGGGGTAGAAAAAATCAGTCAACAAATGAAGACATGATATTATTCAGCGAATGGATGATCAGGACAACAGGATCTATCATCGGATAAGTCCGACAAAGTATTTGAATATGAAACGACATCAATTTATGTTCCTGCTATCAGTCCTGGTTTTTTCAATCTCCGGGAACACTAACGCGCAGGAAAAGACAGCCCCTCTTACCCTCAGTCTGGATAATGTATGGAAAATAGCAGCATCTCAGAACAGGCAGTTACAACTCGCCGACCTGAGTCTTAAAGAAAGTCACCTTACTCTTCTTGAGGCAAAAGACAAACATCTGCCGGAACTCTCGGTAATGGGGAATTACGCGCTTAACTCGAAAATGCTCATTTACAACGACGGGTTATTTTCTTCCCCTCAAAACGTCCCTGTATCTAAATATGGATATGGCTTTGGATACAACCTGGATTTCAATATCTATAACGGAGGGAGAGACAAAAGAAATGTAAAAATGAAGCAGGAAGAAGAACTGCGGAATCAGCATGAATTTGAACTACAGCGCGATCACCTAAAATACGCGATTGCCACTGCTTATTACGACCTGTATAAGTTTTTGCAGTTCCAGGATTTCATTTCAGCTGAAATTGCGACCGAGAAAAAACAACTTCTAACCATTGAAACCCTTAACCGGAATGGGATCGTATTGAAAAGTGATGTTTTAAGAACAGCTGTAAAACTGTCGCAATTGAAGTTAAGCTATTCGGACGTAGAGAAAAAAATCCAGCTTGCCCGTCAGCGGCTCAATGTCTATATGGGACGGCAAAGCGAAGACCCGCTAGCCATTAATGATCAGGAGATGCTGAGTTTAAACGATGAAAAATACACTGCATATGAAGATTATGTAGCCGTAGCCCTCCATAAATCGCCAGACTATAAAATAACCAATAGTGACATCAGGTTGACTGAGCTCAGCATCAAACAAGTGAAAGCAAGCTTGTTGCCAAAGATTGCGCTTTATTCCCGTTATAACTACACTTATCCTCAGGTATCGTTTTACCCCTATTCCAATGACCTCTGGGGCTACGGACAAACCGGTATAAAATTGATGTTCTCTCTTGACAATCTGTACAAAAGTAAACATACAATTGCGCATGCCCGTAACCTGAATGATCAGGAAAAAGAACGGGCCAACATTAAAAAAGATGAAATCACCATTCAGGTTAAAACAGCTTTTTTGCAACGGCAACAAGCTTTGGAAAGCGTGGAGAATGCGAAAGAAAACATCAAACAGAGCACTGAAACGGTACGGGTAATCAGGAACAGTTATTTGAATCAGGAATCTCTGTTAACAGACCTGCTGGATGCGGAAAATGTTTTACTCGAAGCAAAATTAGCGCTCACATCAGCTAAAGTCAACTTAAAACTGAGCCATATCAAACTATTGGTTATCACAGGGATACTTTAATATCATTTTTATGAATAAAAATACAACAGACAAAATCGTGGTCAGGGTAACCCAATGGTTTGGGATATTATTACTGGCAGGCATTATCCTATGGGCAGGCCTATATTTCTGGAAAGGGTATCATTACGAACAAACAAATGACGCGCAGGTTGACGCTTATTTGTCGCCCATAAATGCAAAAGTGGGTGGCTACATCAGTAAAATTTATTACCAGGACAACCAGAAAGTACGAAAGGGCGATACCCTTGTACAGATTGAGCCAGACGAATATGGGTTGAAAAAAAAGGCAGCTCTTGCAGCGCTCAGCGCAGCAAGGGCCAAGCTGAATATCTTAAGTGCCGGTGAGGAAACCCAGTTGAAAAACATTGAAGTCAGTAAGGCCCGGATGTCGGGCTTCAGGGCAAAACTGGACCAGCAGCAAAGGGAATATGAACGGTATAAACAGCTTTTAGCAGAAGAATCAACAACCCCGCAAAAATTCGAAAACGTACATACTGCACTGCTGATCAATAAATCAGACTATGCAGAATCAGCAGCATCCATAAGTGTGGCAGAATCTAAACTGAAGGATATTAAAGCCGAAAGATCTGCCATCAATGCAGAGATTAAAATCAAAGAAGCACTATTGGAAAGAGAGGATTTAGACATGACCTATACCGTGATTACCGCACCTTTTGACGGGCAGCTGGGCAGGAAGACGATTCAGGAAGGACAATTGATTCAGGCCGGACAAACTTTAACATTCCTTACCAACCAAACGGAAGACAAATGGGTAGTTGCAAATTTTAAGGAAACGCAGATCGGAGATTTTAAAGCCGGTCAGAAAGTGAACGTTGAAGTAGATGCATTTCCCGGTCAGCATTTTTCTGGCCTTATAGAATCGCTGTCCTCCACCACGGGATCAAGATACTCGCTCTTGCCACCAGATAATGCTACCGGAAATTTTGTAAAAGTGATACAGCGTATTCCGGTAAGGATCAAATTAACAGATACCAAAGACAAGCTGTCAAAACTTTCTGCCGGAATGAATGCCAACGTTTACATCTTAAAAAACTAGTATGCAAGCACATCACATCCCCATCTTTGAACAGTGGGTACCGGAATGGCTGGCAAGGACCGTGATATTTTCGATACTCCTCTCCTCTTTGTTCAGCTTCGCGTTATATAGCAGACCACTCAGCATGGCCGGTTATTATGGTGTTGAACCAACGGATGTACAATATGCGATGGTTCTCACCTACGCTTCCGCAGTCGCTTTTCTCGCACTGGATTTCCGTATGATCAAGTATTTTACCTCGAGGAGGTACTTGTTGACAGGGCTCGCGTTAAATATTGTTAGCTCCCTGATCTGTTTTTACACTAAAGACTGGGCACTTTTCCTGACCTGTGGATTTGTACAGGGCATTGTTTGTGCCCTTATCTGTAGCATCGTATTAAACCTGGTGTTTCCACGTTTACAGACATCACGTGCCAGGGTAATCGGTTATACGGTCTTTTATGGCGGACTACAGATTTCAATTCCTTTTTATGCGATTTATTGCAGTACAATACTTCATTTTTTTGACTTTAACTGGCTTTTTTATGGCGTGATTATCATGATCCTGCTGGTGGTTTTCGCCGTATTAATGACGATGAATTCAAAATCCCGCTTTTATAAAAAGATCCCACTTTATCAGGTAGATTGGGTTGGATATCTGTTTTATATCCTAATCTGTCTGATCACGGGATACATTCTCGTGTACGGGCAACAGCTGAATTGGTTAGACAGCCCGGTAGTTGTATTGCTGACTGGATCAGATATTTTATTGTTATTCCTTTTTGTTGGCAGGGAAATAAAGTTTAAACGCCCTTTAATTAATCTGCAGGTTTTTAAGTCTGGAAATTTTGTAGTGGGTCTGTTGCTGCTCTTAGCCTTTTATATATTTAAAGGAGCTACCGGGCTCACCTACAGCCATCTGGAAGTGACATTAGGAACAGATCCGCTGCATGTCATCCCCATATGGGGAGTCGTTATTCTGGGAACCACACTGAGCATGTACGTTACTGCGCGTTTGATATTAACCGGTACGCCTCTGATGAGGATGATTACAGCTGGATTTGTGGTCATGGCATTGTATTACGTCTATATGCTGATCTTTGTGTCTACCACAGGTGAAACCGGAGATTTTATTTTCCCTATGTTCCTCTACGGAGTTGCTACCGGTATGTTGTTTGTGCCTATAGTATCATTTGCCGCATCATCTGTACCGGCAAAAATAGCCGTTAATGCTTCGTTGATTGGCATCTTCGCGAGATTTTTAGGATTCTGTATCAGTTCGGCCATCAACAATCAGGTTCAATTATACACGAGAGCCGCCGTTAGGGATAAACTAAGGGAGTCAGTCAGCGAAACCAATCCTCAATTGTCGCGCACTTTACAAAACATACAAAATGCTTACCTAAATACCGGCAATGACGTAAGTATCGTGAAAGGAGCCTCTAATGCTTATTTTAATAACCTGATAAAGGAACAGATCCTTGCCCGTTCTACCAGAGATTATTATGATATCATGTTGATCGGATTGGTATGTTTGATTGTGACACTGATTTTTGCAAGCCCTGTTCAAAATGTGTTGTTGAAATTGAGAAAAGGCAATGTTCCCTACTGAATTTGATTTGCATGAGAACAAGTTGTGATAAGCTGAGAAAAAAACTGATTAAGGTGGGGAGGATTTTCAATCGAACTTGATGAACATCTGGTTAAAATTCAGGGTCATTTTCTTAAATTGACGAATCACATCCTGGCCGATGTTTCCGTAAACGGTTTCTTTATTGATTTTAGTTTTTAATAAACTGATATTCTTAAGAGGAATCTGTTTTCCAAATATATGGAAGGTGTGATTCACTTTAAATCCGTCATGCTCAATTTTTCCTCCTGCACCTCCCATGCCAATTTTAACAAGCTGGTACTGTTTATCAATATCATTTTTGCTTTCCTGATAAAAAGGCGCATATAGCATCGTTTGATCTGCACCGGTATCAAAAGTAAAATGTCTGCCATCTATGAAAATGAGCGGAGACAGACCGTCAATTGCCATGTTGGATGCTGCATTTATTTTTGTTTCCGTATCCGGCACAATAAAATAATCATCCTGTGTTAGTTGAACTTCATTTAAAGCCTCAATAACAGGAAATCCAAGGATGCCGTTGATCTGGTAGTTAATTTGGGGAAAGCTGAGTGCACTGTCTGCCAATACCAGAAATACGGCATTTTCTACGGTAATATTTCCAAGGACCAGTTTTCTGCAGACTGCAAGATCTGCTTTGACACCAACGCCCGTAACCGCATCCACCTCTATACCGGCAGGGATCATCTTCATTTTTAAACGCCTGGCAGTGGAAGCTGAAACCGTGGAAATATTCGCTCCGGTATCAAAAATAAAGTTCATGGTATCTCTTCCTGTATTTACTTTCAGGTTTTTTAAACCTGCAATGTCTTTTTCCATTTTCAGACGGGTACTGCCATCAATTGTAACCCGCTGCCGGGATTCGTTTTCCAGGGCAGTCCAGATTTTCAGGTTGTTTTTTAAATCATTTTTCTCCTCTTCTGTAAGCAGCTTATCATATTTTTTCAAGGCTGTCTGTACTGCATTTTTTGCGCCTGCATAATCGTACTGCTTCATGCAGTTGTCTTCCTTAATGTGCCAGATTTTAAGCATCAATGAATCCGGAAGTGTAGCTTTTGATGCTTCCAGTTTTAAAATTTTCCGGTTGGATTCTTCAGGTCTGTTAAAAGCATTGTCGAGCAGAGCTTCTGTAAAATACTGGTACCCTACTGGTAATTTTTTCTTAGTCCCGGCAAAAAGCTCAGAGAGCTTAAAAAAGTTCTTTTGTTTTATCTGTTTATACAGGACATCAAATGTTGAATGAGTTGTCTGGCCAAAGGCAGTAACAGCTGTCAACAACATAGCAGTCCATACTGCGCTCAAAAGTCCTATTGTGTGTTTTTTAATTCCAGTACCCGAATTCTTCATGATGATCTGATTAGCCAGTTGATTTATAGACCATTCGATCTAAGGAAACGTTGTTTCCCATTGAATTGACCTTTACATGCTGTCTATAAAGATAGAAATTTGTTTTTTACAGGATTGATCATAAAAAATGGAGGAGCCGCTGAAAGAAATTTCGATTTTTCTTTTCTTATATTTACACAAAATATTAGGGATTTATGAAGAAAAAAGTTGTCCTTGTTCAGGATAATAAAGAGATCTTAGAAATAATGGATCAGGTATTGACGGAGGAAGGTTTTGAGGTTACTTCATCATTAACAACGGAGCCCATTGAAAAAATTGACAAGATTGAACCTGATCTCGTGATTATAGATGATCACATCAAGGGAAAAAGAAAGGGATCAGAGGTCATTGAAGAATTGAAATCTGAACCTGAAACAGAAGATATATCAGCTGTTCTGACTTCCACTGCTTATGACTTACCTGAGAAGGCTAAAGAATGCAAAGCAGATGACTATATTGAAAAGCCGTTTGATATCGATCATATGATAGACGTAGTTAAAAAAAATTCTTAATTCACCGATCAGGTACTGGCCAAGCGGCATATCCTGATTTGTTAGGGTAAAGAAACAGCTACATTTACATCAGCGTCATAAATTGGCATAATTGATGCTTAGAGCTCATGGAATAATCTTATATTATGTGCAATACTTTTTTGCGTATAAAAACAAAATTCTTAATCGAAAAGCAGACATATATGTTAATTATCAACAACTACGAGGAGTATAAAACACATTTAGGTAAGGAACTTGGCGTTTCGAACTGGCATAAAATTGACCAGCAACAAATTAATAAATTTGCTGATGCCACTTTAGACCACCAATGGATCCATGTAGATGAAGAAAAAGCAAGAAATGAAGGTCCATTTAAAGCTACCATTGCACACGGGTATTTAACCTTATCCCTAATTCCGTATTTATGGAAGCAGATTGCAGATGTTCGTAATATTAAAATGGAAATAAACTATGGGATTGAATCTTTTAAGTTTGGCCAGGCTGTTGTGGTAGACAGCGAAGTTCAACTCAAAGCCAAACTTATTTCTATAGCTGATTTGAGAGGTACCACCAAAGTGGTCATTGAAGCTGTTCTTGTGATTAAAGACCAGCCAAAGCCTGCTTATACAGGAGAAGTAGTATTCTTATATCACTTTATTTAATCAGAAAGGTATATCCACGAATGAAAATTATAATCTTGTAATTTTACGTGGATATACGCTACAAAAATAGTTCCGCTTGCGACTACCGCATGTCAGGACTTACAGGGTTTTCTTCAGTTTGATCTGTTCCACATCCCCATCGGCTTTGATGGTCACGATCTTATCGACATACGCACTTGCATTCACGCCGTAACTAAAATGTCTTTCAATATCTGAGGAGCCCTGGTAAGTATTGTTGACATAACGGTCTCTGCGGCCTACTACTTCAGTCGCATGCTGGGTGTGCTCATATCCAAAGCTGGAATACAGGAGAAACTGACCTGGCATCAGGTTGTTAAATTCAAAATTCCCTTGTTTATCGGTTACCTGAGTTACGCGGATACATTCACGGGCCTCTTTAGGCAGTTCTACGACCTTCCCCTGTTTACCGTATTTTTTGCTCACTTCCATCCATTCCTTGAAATAATCGGTAAAAGGGAGCAGCATCACAATTGTACCCGGAGGCGCAAACTGCTTTTTATTGATATTCAGAATGGCGATGCCTTTCAGACCATTGGAGTTATCTCTGGCAAAAGCCTCACCCTTGATACTGGATTTTCCGGCCGTTACCAGTTTCATCGTTTGTTCTTTACTGAATGTGGCTTTTTGCGCGACCGTAAAAGACTGGGCCTGAACTGTAGTTGCTGACAGCAGGCCTGCAACCACAAGCCAGTTTATTTTCGCCCTCAGCAGGGCGCTTAAAGATTTAGAAATATTCATAAGGCAGATTTTAATCAAAGTTATTTCTACTTTCAGGTAAAAACAATACCTGTTTACCAGTAGAAATAACAAAGGTTTTTCGCTTGCCGTCGAATTGCTGCATACTTTAACCCAAATTCACTAATTTAGCTCTTGTGGCTTGTAAACACCCAACATCGGACTAATGGTCATAAAGAAATTATTAAACCTTCTAAAAATGATGAGACTTATTTCCATACTTTTTTTAATGTTTCCGGCGATCAGCAACATTCAATGCATCGCACAAACGGCATTATCAAATCAAAGCAGCTCCGATAAATCTGGAATTATCACCGGTGCCGACCAGACTGAAAAATATTTGCCTTATCTACAAGGAAAACGAATTGGTCTTGTTGCAAATCAGAGTTCTATCATTGGCAAAAAAAGCAGTGTAGACAGTTTAGTGAGTCTTGGAGTTAAAATTGTAAAGGTGTTTGGACCTGAGCATGGTTTTAGAGGCAATGCCAGTAATGGAGCTGTGGTGGGTGATGAAAAAGATGCTAAAACCGGCATTCCAATCATCTCTTTATATGGCAAAAATGAGAAACCAACAAAAGCACAGCTGGCAGATGTCGACCTTATGGTCTTTGATATTCAGGATGTGGGCTGCCGTTATTATACCAATATCAATACGCTTGAGTACGTGATGGAGGCCTGTGCAGAAAACAACAAAGAGCTGCTCATTCTTGACAGGCCTAATCCGAACGGATATGTAGTAGATGGGCCAGTGATGACTGATGATAAATTTAAATCTGCCATTGGAATCCATTATACCCCCATGACACATGGTATGACTATCGGGGAATTTGCACAATACCTTAACGGTGAAGGATACCTGAAAAAACAATGCAAAATAAATATTATAAAAGTGGCCAACTATGGTCATGACATGCCTTATGTATTACCGATAAATCCTTCCCCTAATTTAAACACACAGCAAGCGGTGATGCTTTTCCCGAGCTTATGTATGTTTGAAGGGACAGCGATCAATGAAGGTCGGGGAACGTATATGCCATTTACGATATTGGGCGCCCCTGCACTGAAAGGTAAGTATTCATTTTCATACAAACCGGTAAGTATTCCAGGGATGAGTGAAAGCCCACGTCACAAAGACGCTGTTTGTTATGGCCTTGACCTTCGCAACTACGACATTAACAAGCTTCGGAAGAGTCGTCAAATTGATTTATCCTGGTTAATTGAATTATACAATGCCTATCCGGATAAAGCCAATTTTTTTACTCCCGGAAGAGCACAGGACGTGTCTGCTTTTGATCTGCGCATAGGTACCGATCAATTGAGAAAACAGATAATAGCGGGCATATCCGAAGCAGAAATCAGAAAAAGCTGGGAACCTGGATTGCAGAAGTTTAAGGCGATCCGGGCAAAGTATCTCTTATATCCTTAATTAGCACATGGAATTCAACCCATTCAACAATGTAGTCAAACTTAGCCTTCAAGGTATGGCTATGGAAGAAAACGGCAAACCCGAAGAGGCAAGTGAACTTTTTCTTCAGGCCTGGCAGGAAGCGACAGACGACTTAGAGAAATTTATTGCAGCTCATTATGTAGCTAAATCTCAAAAAAATGTAGCTGACAAATTACAATGGCTCGAAACGGCTTTGCAGTTTGCATTAAAAGTAAATAACAATTCGGTGATGAGTGCCTTCCCTGCTCTATATTCAAACATTGCCAAATGCTATGAGGAATTAGGCGATCCCGGCAGGGCAAAAAAGAATTATGAATTGGCCACTTCGTTTAATGGTAACCCATCTGATAACGGTCCTTTTTATCATGGTACAAAAGCAGATTTGCAGGTCGGCGATTTGTTGATCGCAGGAGGCAGTTCTAATTACAAACCTGAACTCAAAATGAATCATATCTATTTCACGGCCCTTGTTATCGGTGCGGGACTTGCTGCTGCATTGGCAAAAAGTGATGGACCTGAACGTGTTTATATCGTTGAACCGACAGGGAGTTTCGAAAATGATCCGAATGTTACAGACAAAAAATTCCCGGGCAATCCGACACGCTCCTATCGGTCAGAATCGCCATTGAAGATCGTCGGCGAAGTGACAGATTGGGAGAGAATAGCACCTGAGGAGCTCCAAAAATGGCGTGAAAAGCTGGCCAATAATCATGGGGAAATTATTAATTAGGGTATCTGATCCAGCAGTTATAGTATTGCAGGTGTGTTGAAGCTGTCGAGAGGTGTTTGCATGATAATTGAATTTTAAGAGGTTTATATTATTTAACAATATATTTGAAATAAAATGGCATCAGGCAAACCTATAGAAATTAAAATCAACAGACTTAAGGTCTTTTCTATGCTTGCTGTATCCATTATTTTTATTTTGGCAGGCACAAGTTTAGTCTGGATTGAGATTGTAACACCTATTGGTCAAAATAAAAGACCTCTATTCGGTTTTGTAATGGGAATACCTATTATATTATTTTTTGGATTCTCCGCCTTCTACCAAGTAAAAAAAATCTTAGATAGGAAACCCGGCCTGCTGGTTAATGATGAAGGAATTTTTGACAACTCGGGTGGTATTAGCATTGGGTTCATTCCATGGGTAGATATTGTAAAAATTCAAAAGTTATCAATAGGCAAACAAACATTCATTAATGTGGAAGTTAAAAACCCACTTTCTTATATTGATCGTCAAGAGAATATCTTAAAGCGGTGTTGGATGAAAATCCACTACAAGTTGTACGGAAGTGTAATTGGAATAACGACTAACAGGCTAAAATGCAGTCAGAACGAACTCCTTAGATTGTTAAGAGCAAGGTTTTACAAATTAAAGAGAGCTCCTTAATCGACCATAACTTTATTCCTGACACAAAAACAAGAAGCCTGCAATCATTTTATTTGCAGGCCTCTTGTTTTTACTGACTTATTATTGATTTACGGTTCCAATTTTTGTTCCTAACAAGTGTAAATCTTCCCCCCTGCCGATTTCGGTAGAGGCTTCTCCCAACCAGCCATTTTCCTGGTCTACTCCGGTGTAAACCTTTACAAAGTCAATGCCCGGAAGTATTACTTTATTTCCATTTTTATCAATGGCCCATTCAATATCAATACCTGAATTGTCATGCACATTTGGATAGTTATCTACATATCCATAACTGAAGGCATACTGTACATAGTAACTCCCTTGTCCACTTTCTTCTATACCATTCCTCGCCAGACGAATACCTTTGTAAGTGATTTTATTGTCTTTCAGCCAGGCAGGGTAATAACTCTGAGCATGGAAAGTATTCTTGACTTTATAGCCCTGCTGACCCTGGTTGTCTGCCCAGCGGATATAATTGGGGATACTGATGTTATTTTGAGGCGTACCGACAGTGCTTTCCGTTTCCGGACGATCATAGGTCATTTCATAACCGCGAAAGGTCCGTACATCATTATTCTTGCCGACGGCGATGGCATACCATGGCTCTTTTTCGGCAGAGAAATTACCACTACCCTTTATTTCATACCACTCCTCCTCGTCTGGCTTACCGTTTTTGTTTTTATCATAAGCGACCATAACGATCCCTGGCTCGGAGCTTCCGCCAAAAGGGGCATTCGGACGGGGATTCGCGGCAGCACCAAAGGCATTTCCATGAATTCGGAAATCGCGCCTTCCCGCTACATTTACAATCGTATGGTCAAAGCCTAAAACGACATAACCGCCCCAGCCTCCCAGGGTGATTGTATTGGCATTTTCTCCCACAAGCTCTTTTCCTGCTTTGCCAACCATCGTTTCGTGGGTATCACCTGAGATGTATTTTGGCAGTTCGTTTACAAACTGACCAGGAGCCGGCAGGTAATCGAATACTTTAGCGATATAGGCTGAAGCAAGGCGTTCAGGTTGACGCACAGTGATCAATAAGGTATCGACCAGATTACCAGAAGAGACCTTTAGTTTATAAGTCCCTCTATCCACGCTTGCAAACGTCGCCGAGGTAGTATTTGTAGCAGCCAGTCGGTAGCGCTCAGAGGGAGGCGACAATACTTCCCATTTCAGATCATTCTTACCTTCAAATTTCTTTGATGCTTCCAGCTCCAGAATCGCATTGGTTGTGGTCTTGAAGTTTAGGTACCTGCCAGTAGTAATCGTTACTGCTTTTTGGAAAATGTTGCCGGAATTGTATGCCATAACGACCAGGCTATAAGTGCCGGGTTCTGCAGGCGCCATGAAATTGTACTCCATTGCATTGGCGACCCTTTTACCGTTAATATACCATACCAAAGAATCTGCCCTGTTTTCAATTGCAGGCTTAAGCAGTAAGGCCTCTTTTACCACGACATAATATTCCGCATCAAGTCCGGAGATGCCGGGTGCAGGCGCTACTGTTTCCCTTTCTTTTTTGCAACCAGCGATTAGCAACACGGTAATTGCGGTCAGATAGATTAGAAATTTGTAAGATTTATTCATTTTGTCAATTTATGATTTGCGCTATCTTTAGCTGATAACTGTACGATTAAAAAGCCGGGCGTTGTTTATTTATAGGATTATAAGGTCACTTTTACATTGTCGATACACACATAGGCTGGTGAATTCAAGCCGTAACTGCCTGAATCGTTACCTTCAATATTGAACTCAACACGGGTAACATTACCCAGGTCTGACAAGTCAAAATAAGTCCAGGAAGTTAAAGGGCCTGCAACAGGCAGGTGATTATTGTATCTTGCCAGGTCAATTTCAACCGGATCGCCGTTATTTGTGGCTACGCTGCCATTAAAGCCATAAGCCAGTAATTTCAAATATCCCGTTCCTCCGGCGACATCTTTAAGTGGTGTTGCTGCTCCGGAGCCGAATGCATTGCCATTCTGGATTACCCCATAGGTATAGGAAGAAAGAGTTACGTACATGCCCTCTACCACTCCGCTACCTGAAGTAAAATCAAGCTTAGGACGTGTAGCATAGGATGAGTTATAGGAATCTACATAACCAAACATAACAGCGAAATTACTACTGCCAGCATAGCCACCATTTTTAGCGCCATGCGTGCCTGAGTAAACACTGCACTGATTGAGGTAAGAGTACCACCAATCACCTGTTTTTCCTGGAATATTTGATTTGTAGTTCCAATTGGAAACCACAAAACCACCGTTCCAGTAGTCAACCGGGGTTCCGCTACCAGCACCTTTGATCGCAAACTTCAAATTGCTTGGCGAATGTACATAGGGTGCGATTTGAGTACCAGTCCAGGAAGAGTAGGCATTATCTCCGTAAGAAGTATTGTTAGCCATATAGCTGCTCCCGATACCTTCGAAAGTGATGGTATAGCTTGTGGCAAGGCTGTTTTGTTGTGCGCTCGCGCTTTTTGCCTTTGGAGTTGTTTCTGGTGATAAATCATTCTGCTTGGTACAGGAAGCCAATACACCAAGAGAAATGGTTGCTACTAATAATGTTTTAGTAAATAGGGATTTTTTCATGAGTTTTAATTTGGAGTATATATTTGGTTGCCCGGCTTTTTTAATTTTTGAGGTGTTTGTCCAATATAGAACCCACCTGTAACATGCGTCCTTCTTCCATATTGTAATCTGCAATCGCATTAGCGGTATTCAGATCCTGTTGAAAAGGATAGATCACCTTCTGCACTTTTACAAAATCGATCCCAGGCAACTGAATGGCCTCTCCTTTTTTGTTTACAGCCAGATCGATATCTAGATTTAAACTCTGAAAAAACGGAGCAGCACCGGTAAGGTTTCTGCTGACGCGTTTTCCTTTGCGGGAGAAAGAGGTTTTCCATCCATCCAGTATAACCGCTTGTTTTGTAGCGTTGTCGGCTACGTTTAGTCCCGGAAAGAACCCCCTGTTGGAGAATGCTCCTGCTGTGGTCATGGAACTGGTGAAAGTTTTATTGGTGATCACCTCTCCGTTGGCAAGGTTGGGTTGGTTATCTTTCCAGTTGAAATAGCTATATATCCTTCTGGCATCCGTTTCCGTTTTATTGTACGTAAAGATCATTTCATATTCCGGGATATCTTCCTGCCCATAATCATCGTTTTTCAGCTCATACCATTCGTTTTCGTCTGGCATTCCGTTTTTGTTATAGTCATACGCTACGTAAACAGCTGGTTGGTCACGGAGGGAGCAAAAAGCGGTCAGCTCCAAGTCGGTTTTACCGGAAACATTGGCCACCGTATGGTCAAATTTAAAAGTGGCAGATCCACCCCAACTACCCAGAAAAAGTGCGGCGTTAGCATTAACTTTTCTGATTCCGGTTGCTTTCGTCAGAAAGTCATTGTAAGCAAGTGGATATTCGTCTCCGTACTTCCAATTAGCCGCAGATCCTATAATTGACCAATTGTGGTTTTTACCTGGTGAAGGCGCATATTCGAGTACAGTGTAAGCGTTTTTCAGATACTGTTCGGCCTTTACTGCGATCTTGCGCTTATAAGTTACACTTTGTTTCCCTGCGGTTGCACGAAGGGTAAGCTCGAACGTGCCTGCCTCAGGGGAAATAAAGCTCAGGTTTAGTTTCTTACCAATAATTGAATCTCCGATAGACCATTCATATTCGTAATCCTTACGGTCTGGTCCGGTAACCGCAGGTGTAATCTCCAATACGTTGCACATGGAGACATTCAGCTGATCTGCCAGTGTTATCACAATTGGCTTTTCCACAATTAATTTGAAAGATTGCTGGTCGGTACCGCCTTTATTGGTTACTTTAAATGTTACGTCAAAAGTTCCCGCCTCAGTGGCCTGAAAAGTATAATTTAGCTGACCCGAGGCAGTTTCCTTGCCATTCACCAACCAGATATAGTTGTTGCCTTTGGTGTTGGTGATATTGGGTGCCAAGGTTAATTTATCGCCGATGTTTAGAATGGTCGTCTCTTCGCTGACCCCGGTAATGCTTGGTTTAACCTGTACGTCCTTTTTGCAGGAGGACGCAAAGAGTATAACGACGAACAGCAGCTTTAGAAAAATGATCGCTTTCAAGTTTTTCATGTTTGGGTTTTGGGTTGTCTGAATTTTAATCTTTATGTTATTTGGGTAAATGGGTTGTATCGATAGAACAGAGCCTGGGTGCTCCTGCTGCCCATAGAGATTTTGCCAATAAATGCTAAAAACGTGATCGTTTTTTAATGCGTTTGAGATATACATCAATGTTTAATTCAAATAGCTTGGCGGATGATATCAGAAAACAAAAAGGATAGGTCCACGAGGGGCCCGCGAAGCAAAAGAGCTTCGGTCCGAATTGTATTCAAAACCTCATCCTCGAAGGCTTTAAAAAATATATGTATTGGCAGGTATCCTGACTTGTTCCCAATTTGACGGCCTTCCCATTTTTATTCAAAAAACAGTGGCAACGAGATGTCAATTGTTGTGATAGAACTTACAGTAGCGGGTCTGTTCAGGATTTACACCTGATTCCCTATTAATCCTAACCTAGTGAAATTTTATGTTAAGAACCAATTACGGCGCAATAGTACAAAAAGTTATTCATATGAAGGGAAAATTATAATAATAAGGACAGTTATTATCAAAGAAACTAATGACTTTTTAAGCATAATGCAATCCGGCCCGGGTGGTATCAGAAAAAGTCTCCTATTTTATCGTATACTATCATTCTTTGCACTGGTCTCTATAGTTTGCAGCCATTCTTTTATCTCCTCTTCAGAAAGTTCATAAAGCGGTCCTATAAAATCGCTTTTTATGGAAGAAACTCCACAGTATTCCAGAATACCTTTTTTTAATTGAACGAGTCCGCTTGACCGGTACACTTCTTCATAAACATCGATAGATAAATCCCCGGCAGTGGTGATAATTCTTCCGGTTTTTCCGGTCAATAAGCCTTCGCTTGTCCCGTTATTGTTGCTCTTGAAAGTAAGCCCCGGAAGAAAAAGCCGGTCTAAAAATCCTTTCATAATTGCAGGCATCCCCAGCCACCAAAGCGGGTGAATCCAGACCTGATGCTCACTCCACCGGATGTCATCCAGTGCTTTTAATAAATCGGGCTCCAGTTCCATTCGCTGCCGATAACCGAATTGTAAGTTAGGATTGAAATCGAGTGCTCCAATGGCAATATATCGTACTTCAGCGCCGGCATCCATCGCAGACCTGATATAGGACTGCGCAATCGTATGGTTTAGGCTTTCTTTGTCTGGATGTCCGTTGATGACTAATATTTTCTTCATTTTTTCTGATTTAAAATTTGTTTGAACAATTCAACCTGGTATTTGTAAAAGTGATCCGATAATGGGCATGGAAAAAAGTCAAAGGCATGGACAGCTCCCGGCATCTCCATCAGATTAACCCTAACCCCTGCCTTCTCTAATTTTGCAGCGTAGGCTTTCCCTTCGTCTTTCAGGGGATCCAATTCGCATACAATGACCGTTGCATCGGGCAGATATTTGAAATTCTGCTCCAACAACGGGACCGCATATTTTGGCAATGGATCGGTTTTATCGTTGAGATAGTATTTCCACATCCATTCCGCCGCCTTTCTGGATTGCATCGGAGCATTTGCGAGTTCTTTCATGGATCGTGTTTCCAAAAGATGGCTCGTTGGCGGATACAGCAGGTACTGGTGTCGGATTTCTACTTCCCTCCTGTCTCTTGCCATATGTGTAATAGCAGCAGCTATTGTTGCTCCCGCACTGCTGCCTCCGATGAGGATATTATCTTTATCTCCACCGAGGTCGCTGGCATGTTCAGATAACCACAATAACGTGTCATATCCATCTTCCATACCTGCCGGAAATGGATGTTCGGGAGCTAAGCGGTAATCTACAGAAACGACCAATGCCCCTATATCTAAGGCCAGCGGAAAAAAAAGGGAATCATATTGTTCCGGAGTTCCATATATAAATGCACCTCCATGAAAATACAGAAGTATTGGTAAATTCTCTTTTCCCTTTGGTCTATATAACCTTAACCTAATTGTTCCCGATTGATCCGCAGATGGAATCCAGATGTTTTCCACCTTCAGCTGTTGTGGTACTTCAGGAAGCGCTTTCAATGATAATTTTAGTTCTTCATCCCTGATTTTCGCTGGATCATTAGCCAGCAGATTTTCATAATCGATCTGGCTAAACTCACTGTTTGTAATTGCCGCCAGGAGCGCTACATCTATCTTTTTTAACCTATTACCCATCTTCATTTGTTTTTATAATCTTAACAGAAACACATTACCAGTGGTAACCTGCTGTATGTTTCCTTGATTGAACTGTGCAAAAATAGACTGGCAAAACGACCATATACAGGTACATTTCGGCCCTACTTCGGTATCTTTGCAGTATGGCGAGAGAAAACATCTACCAATCACTGGAAGTATATTATGAAAACCTGGAAGAATGTCCTTTACGTGACAGACAGTTCAATTTTTTTGAGCTGGTTTACGTTATTTCCGGTTCTGGAAAGCACACTGTTAACGAAAACAAGATTGCTTATGCTGCCGGAGATCTGTTTTTGATCAGCCCCAATGATTGTCATGGTTTTGATTTAGAAGGCCGTTGTGAATTTATGGTTGTCCGTTTCGGGGAAAGTTACATCAGGGAATACCAATGGAAAAGTATAGACCATATCGAATGTCTCTTATATTATGCCTCTCATTTATCAGGTTCTGTCTTAACGAACCGGGATGATCAGCAATCTGTAGCGTCGCTGATGAAGCACCTGCAGCAGACTTTAGTGGCCGATAACCTTTATAATGAAGATCTGAAACGACATTTGGTAAATGCCATCATCGTCATAGCCGCAAGAAATATATCAGTAGTTAAACCTGAGCATATTTCGCCTAATGCCGATGCACGTATTCTGCAGATTCTGGATTATATTCAAGCGAATATCCGGCAACCGGGCAACCTGACAATTGCTTCAATCGCGGAAAAATTTGGCATCTCTCCCACCTATCTTGGTAGTTATTTTCGCAATCAGTGCGGTGAAAGTATTCAGCATTATATTTCTTCCTATCGCATCCGGCTTATAGAGCACCGGATTCGGTTTAGCGATAAGCGTGTTCACGAAATCGCAGAAGAATTTGGGTTTGCCGATGAAAGCCATATCAATAAATTCTTTAAAAGACATCACGGAATGAGTCTGAAAAGGTTCAAAACAGTTGGAAAATAAGTCAGTAATCGAACGCACAAAAAACTTCTTTACGTATGGTAAAGAAGTTTTTCCGGAAGATCTATCTATTTCGAGGCCAACTCAGAGATTTCATTCAAGATGGTATTTCTCAATTTGGAGTTGTTATTGTCTAATAATATGATCAGACCCCAATTTTTAGCTCTATTGTAAGCGATCATCGAAGATTGTCCCATCGTATCTCCCGATTTGATATAATTTGTCTTCTGATCATCTGTCATTATATTTATCCCTAATCCCAATTCTCTATTTTCATGTTTATAGTAGATTTTTTCCGTGATCATCGACGCTTTACCAATTGCAAGATCTTTGTTTAAGACCGCTTTCAAATACTTAACCATGTCGGCAGCACTAGATTTTACCAATCCGGCAGGAGCGGTAAAATGCCAGTTCATGAATTCCAGAACATCGCCGTTCCGGCCATGGCTAGTTGTCCTGTTTTTTACATTAAAATCTTTTGTCAGCGTATTTTTCATACGTAATGGCGTTATTATTTTGGCTCTGATAATTTCATCGTAACTCTTGCCATACACTTTTTCCATTATCTGTCCAAGCAAAACAAATCCAATCGTAGAATAACGATATTTTCCATGGTCCTTTAGCTCAGTACAATTGTTGACCATCGCAGTCAGTGTTTCTTGATTTACACTACTCATAGGTTGTTGAGGATCCACTGCGAGTAACTTTGCAAAATCCAGATCAGGCAAACCAGACTGATGAGATGCGAGATCTGAAATCTTTATTTTGTTTTTAAGGTTTTCATGTAATACATACGCTTCAGGAAGGAAGTTATCGATGTAATCATCTGTTTTTAATTTATGATCAAGAACCGCCTGGGCAATTAAATTTGAGGTCAGGACTTTAGTGATCGATGCAATTTCGAATACGGAATTTTTATCGATAGCAGTTTGACTTTCTGCATTCAGCTTACCATATGCTATATAGTGTTCTTCATTATTTTTGATGAAACCAACGCTGATCCCTACGTTAGGATTTTTTTGACGTTGATCCTTTATTATTGAATCAATCTTGTTGGTGATGTCCTGTGCAACAGAAACGTTGCTGATTAGTAATAGTGCTGCGAGAAATTTAAATGAAGTTTTCATGATATCGAATTTTTATGTTGATAATTATTTCGATACAAATATGCGGAAGACCTCAATGCTGTGCGACCGAGTAAAAACACTCGCACCCTTTTGTTTAAAAAAATGAGTACGAGTATTTAAAACTACTAGTACGAGTAATTACAATACGCTATTAAACAGACTGTTGCGATAGGAAGTTGGTGTTTTTCCAGTGTGCTTTTTAAAGGCTGCATTGAAAGAAGATTTTGAATTAAAGCCCACTTCGTATAGAATTTCTAAAATTGTTACCTTATTTTTTGTGGCATCTTTTAAGGTATCCATCGCCTGCTCTATACGATACGTATTAACAAAATCATAAAAGTGTTGCCCTAACTTATGATTAATCAAAATGGATAAATCCCGAACAGGAATTTCAATCTCTTTAGAGATATCCTGAATTGTTAAGGTGGGATTAAGGAATGGCTTTTCTTCCATCATATACTCCTTTAATATCACCAGCTCTTCATCGAATTCCTCGTCACTTACCGTTAAATCCTCACCATTTTTTTCTTCGTAAATGATATGCTTTACCAGTTTTAATTTCGAATCGACATTTCTAAACAGGCTTGGATTATTTAATGCTTTATATAAATACCAGAAAATAGTGACCATTGCAAATAACAGAAGTCCAATTTTTAACCAGTCGGAAATGCCAGCGTATTCCGTGAATTTAAAGATGTTCTTTAACAGCGCAATCGCGTAAAAGGCTGTAAGCGCCACCGTAAACTGAAATAACCAATTCAGGGATTCAATACTTGCTCCCGCATAATTTTCAAGATATATTTTCCTTGCTTTTCTTAAGATCATAAAGGCAGCAACGAGGTATAGTATCATTTGAACATGCATGAAAACATGATTGAGCTGTATTTCCAGTCTACTGCTGCTTTTTTCAAGAAAACTGATTTTAGCAGCCTGGTTGACCATGTAAAAGCGAGGCATTAAAACTAAATTGGCGATTAAAAAAGTACCGGTATGAAGTAAATGTTTTGGTTTTAGCTTAAAATCAGAATAGCAGACGGATAAGACATACAAATAAAATGTTGGCAGCTGCAAGAAAAAAAATGAACTGATAAAGATTCTTGCAGTCAAAGAGATTTCAAATAAATGGCCCAGGCTTGAGGTAATATCAATTGCGGTTAAAACGAGAAAAAAAGCAAAAAGACGGTTACTTAATTTATGTTCTGTTTTGACGGTAACCAAAAAAAATGATAGAAATAATGAAATGAACATTGTTACTACAGCGATTGTAGGTAATAAATTGATTTTATCCATTAATTATTCATTATTATTTGTTTTCAGGAACGTTGTCTTTTGCTTGCAAATAAGGACTCGCAGTGTCAGGCTCTGCCCTGTTTACCCCTTTGCTTTGTTGCGGCGAATTTAATTAATTTTTATAATTATTGCTTACCTCACTAAATTGATCTGAAGACAGCTCCTTTACTTCCGCAGGCACCAGGTGGTCATTGACCGCAGGTTCTGGACATTGGTAGTCTTTATTGGCTCATGCAGGCTCGCGCCAAGCGCTCTGGTAAAACTGAGCAACATTTCCTGGTTGACCAGAAAACGTTCAGATCCATCTGGCAGAAGATACCTTCCGTTTCCGATCGGTCTGACCAGGTTCCCGATACCAATATCCGATGCCAGACGACAGAACAGATAACCTCCCGGACGGATCACCCGCCACATCGAGTTCAGCATTTCCCCAAAATGCCTGTCATCATTGGCAAAATGGAGCACTGCACTACTGATCACAAGATCAAACTTTTCATCGTCAAATGGCAGATTTTCCACCAAACCAATGCTGAAATTCTCTTGTGGGGAACTGTCAGAAAAAGGTGCAGCCAGCTGTTTGACCCAGGCAATATTATCTGCGGATGAGTCAACACCATAAACCTGGTATCCAGACTGTAAAAAGTAGGCCACATTCCTCCCCTGTCCACATCCTGCGTCCAGAACGGACCGACAGTCGTCATATGTTCCCTTTAACAACTGATCAAATAAATAGATATCGATATTGCCAAACTGCTGGCGTAGTTCTTCTTTCATAAAGTTTGTGTTTAAACTATGGATGATGCAGTAAGCCTGTAACCTTCCCAACCCGGCAGGCTTCCATTGCGTTGGTTACGTTAAGCTTCTGAAAAATATTCTGCCGGTGCCTGTTTACGGTATGAATACTTAAGGACAATTTATCAGCGATTTCCTTACTCCGCTGTCCGAGGTTGATGAGCTGGAGGATTTGTCCTTCCCTCGCGGATAGAATATCTTCGAACCGTCCTTGCTCGCTGTCTATAATTTCTCCTGTACCTGTGTTGATGATGATCCCCTCAGGAACGTCAAATCCAGGATGATCGTACACCATGTTGTACAGGCACAGGGCTAGCCAGACATTTCCCTGTTCAGTACTGCTCAGGTACAGCAAACGATGTCTGATCAATTGGTATTTGTTTTCGCTGTTTCTTATTCTCAACTTCGTAATCAGGCTGTAGTTAAGACGTTCATTGAGCGCGATTGACTTGATCAGCTTAAAAAAATTAAATTCGAGGCGGTACTTCTTTTGAAGATCTTCCGGATGTACCCGGCCAAGCAGTTCATCTTCCCAGATGGAATTAATTTCCGTCTGACTGGGTTCAAACCCCAGCTGTTGGGCAAGTCCACCAGGATAGATATAGCTCTTTCTCGCTTCCATGTCGCTAAGCACACTAATGGTATTTTCAAGCTTTGCATAAAGCCTGGCAATCGACTTACAATCCTCCAGCTCCAGCTCAGATTGGGAAAAATCAGAAAAAGGTTGAGAGAACAGTTTTATATCAAGGAACTCACGCATCTGCGGGGTATTCTGATGGTTATTTATAGCCATTTGGGTTGCATTATCATTCTGTAAATTTGGATGGGACAAGGTAAGATTTCCGATCCACTAATAAAAAACCAGCTTAATGATACAAAAAATCTGTCTGCTCTTTATAATGTTGATTGGAATAAAAAATGTAATTGCGCAAGATAGACCGGGCAACCTGGATCTGTTCTTTTCAACCTTATCGCAGACCGGGCAATTCAACGGGAATGTCCTGATTACGGAAAATGGAAATGTTGTTTACGAAAAGTCTTTTGGCTACGCCGATTTCCAGAACAAAATAAACAATACCGCTCAATCATCTTTTCCAATTGCTTCCATCACCAAAACCATTACTTCTACGGCGATCTTACAGTTAAAACAACAAGGAAAACTACAGATAGAAGACCGGGTTTCAAAATACTTGTCTGACTTTCCATATCCTGAAGTAACCATCAGGCAGTTATTATCACATACCTCGGGTTTGCCGATCTATGATACGCTTTTTTTTCCGCTCATCGCCAAACATCCCGATACGGTTTTTACCAATAAAGACATTATTCCGGCATGCATTTCACAGAAAATACCGCTGGTTTTTAAACCCGGCGAAGATTTCTCCTATAACAATGTCAATTACAATATTCTTGCCCTGATCGTGGAGAAGATTTCAGGTCTTTCATTTGGCCCGTATCTCCAGGCAAATATTTTCGATCCTGCCGGAATGACAAACACATCCTTATCCAAATTTTTAAAAAGAGAAGATAAAAACCTTTCCAAAAGATATAGCTTCAAATATCCATATTCCGATAAAGTGCAACTGGCTGATACTGTAACAGAGTTTCTGATCGCCAACCGGTTTAATTTTCAGGGGCATGGCGATCTGATCAGTACCACACATGATCTGTGGAAATATGATCAGGCGCTGTATAATGGCAGCTTACTTAATTCCGAGACGTTAAAAGAAGCCTTTACACCTGTCAGGCTCAGTAATGGAACACATAATATACAACGTTATGCCTTAGGTTGGATTACCAGGCAAGATACTTCCATGGGGAAAATCGTTAAACACGATGGTGGCTCACCCGGATCCCGGACAATGCTGCTTAGAAATCTGACCAGACATCAATCCATCATCCTCTACGATAACACCGCCAATAATGTGGTTCCGATCGCTGATATGGCCTTGAAAATCTTAAATGGGGAAACAGTAGAGAAGCCGAAGAAAAGTGGTGCCAGATATTATGGGATCGCTTTAGCAAACCATGGAAAAAAAGCCGCTGATCAGGCCGTGAAAAAGATAAAAACCGAAACTTTGAACTATTACCTGAGTGAAGACGAAATGAACTCAATGGGGTACGCCTTCCTGATGAATAACAGAGCAGCAGATGCAGAAATCGCATTTAGAGAAAACACCCTCCTTTTTCCTAACAGTTGGAATGTATATGATAGTTACGGAGAAGTACTGCTGAAACACGGAAAGAAAAAGGATGCCATTAAAATGTATCAAAAATCAATGATGCTCAATCCAGACAATGAAAATGGGAAAAAAGTGCTGGAACAGCTATTAAGATAAAACACAAATGTTACCCCCCGTTGTCGCGCTTCCATGCCCAAGTTCATCAGATGATCAGGAAATCTTGATGAACTTAGCATGGAAGTCGTGATTGGCGTTTTTACAAAAGTGCAAGCCATATCGGTGAAAAGCCCATAAAGCTCTGGCTTGGTTCAACGGGATAAATACGAATAATTATTTTATATATAAATATACCCTATAAATTTGCAACTATTTTAATTGAAAGTTGCATTTTGTTGACCGCTTTTATATAGGTTAGCCTAAATATATTTCAAATATTATGGAGACTAGCGATCAAATTATTATATATCAGACCAGGGACGGGACTACTTCTATTGAAGTTAAACTGGAGAATGACACAATTTGGCTGACACAAGCACAAATGCAGGAATTGTTTAATCAAACTAAACAGAACATAAGTTTACATATTAATAATGTTTTCAAAGAAAATGAACTAACTAAATCCGCAACTGTCAAGAATTCCTTGACAGTTCAAAAAGAAGGAACCCGATCAATCAAAAGGAAGTTGGAATTTTATTCTTTAGATGTCATTATTTCCGTCGGCTATCGTGTTAAATCTCAAAGAGGTACGCAATTTAGGATATGGGCGAACCAAGTATTAAAAGAATATCTACTCAAAGGCTATTCTATAAACAAGAAACAAGTACAAACATTTGATGGTGTGGATTTATATCCAAGTGTAGAAGAAAAAAATAACACCCTTTATAAAGTGGACGGATCGAAACGTATTGCTGATAACGCGTTAGTTGCACTGACTTTAATGATTGCAGAAAGTAAATCAGATGAAAAAGAGACGCACCCCGCAGGACAAATCTTATTAGTGATATCAGGTGTTGGTTACTATCAGGAAAAAGGACAACCAAGGTATAGCTCACCGGCATGGTGCGAGCTCAGATAGCAAATTTGTTCAGGTAGCGATAACCGGAAGAGAAAAAGGAGAAACGACCTGGCTAGAAGCTGTAACTGACAAGGAGTATCACACTAGTTTTTAGTATATTATGTTATCGCTCGGTAATATTAATTGGGCGATAACCTCCGTTTACTTAAATTTAGCGCTCTTTCTATTCGTGGGCGATTGTACCGCTGAAGAAAAATCGGATAAAGGTTGAGTAAGACATTTAATACGAGTAAGAACAAAGATTTGACTATTCCAAATTTGAATGCCACGAAAACATTAAATCCCAGGACAATAACCAGGATAATCAGGTGTTCGAGTTCAGATTTTTTTGTGCGGTAATATAAATTCGTCAACGCTTCGGTGTTTTTTTCTATTGGGCTCGTTTTTCTAATGACTTTTTCCCAACCAATCCAAACCAATAGTTTTCTGAAAAAGTTTACTCCAAGATGCTCGTAGATCTTTCCGCTCTGCTCCCATCCCTTTGCATTATAATAAGGAGAAGCAAGCGGGCTTTTTAGTGCTTCGGTAAAAAAAACGACAAGTAGCATCAATAGGAAATTCAGAATCCAGGCGAACGAAAAGCCATCCATTTTAATGTAAATAATCAAGGCATAAATTGAACCGATTGTAATTATTGCAATTAAAATTAATGTTAATGTTTTTTTCATTTGGTTGGGTTTGTTTAGTTAATGAAGTGTTTATGCCAATGGTTATTTTAAATATCGGGATGTTTTAAATAACCATTTGGGGATTTCATCTGATAACAGGTAGGGAATTATGATGTTATTATGTTCCAGGGTGTTGAATGTTGTAAAAACTAAGTTCTTGTTATTTCCCAATCTGGCATACAGCTCTGTACTTCCGATATATGGATTTTCAATGTCTTTTTTCCCATGAATGAGCCAGATCTTTTTATTCTTAAGCTTTTTGAGATTTGAAAGGTCTGGGACACCCGCAATTGATACCAGCGCTGCAAACTTTTCAGGGTTTATATTGAGTATGTTTTGTGCGGTAGAAGCACCCATCGAGTATCCGACCAGGTAGATCTTATTTTTGTCTACCGGGTATGTTCTTTCAATTTCCTCAATCAGTTTTAATATTTCTCGGGCATCATCTGATGGTGTAGCCGTTAAAACGCCATCATTTTCTTGCTGATAGTTGGATGATCGTTCGTTAAACTGTGGCGCTATAACAAAGCAATTAAAATTGCTATAGATGTTTTCTCTCAGCCAGATCCTCGCCAAAGGCTCTAATTGATTCTCATTATCATTCCCGATTCTTGTAGAATTATGAAAGGTGATCACTAAAGGGTATTTTTTTGCCTGGATATCTTTAGGCATTAAGATCCTGTAAGGTATTCTGCTTTTGCCATTCAGGTAGATTTTCTTTTGAAATTTATCAACCGTTAAATCATTTAATGCTTTTTTAGCTCTTGAGAATTCCACACTATCGATTGTTTTATCATCAAAGGTGTGTGTTTGGGCGTATGAATTGATTGAAATTAAGCCAGTAATAAGTATGGTGAATTGTACTATAAATTTTTTGTTCATTCTAAGCGCGTGTGGAAATGTGTGATGTTCAAATTTACAGTCTTTCCTTTAATTTTTTAACAGTCCGGTCCGCAATATCTCCTTAATTTTATCCAGAAAGAAAAACATTATGGTCGTATCAACCGGATCTGGCGAAATCGAAGTGGTATCGTCCAACTGTACGCTCTCGCACATAAAATGTCCGATAACGAACATGGTAAAACCCAAAAAGCTATTAATAAGTTAGTTATCAATAGCTTAATTGCTACTTTAGCTTTTGGCATAAGCTTGGTTGTCTGGTAAATGTAATGGCTCCACCCTCAACCTAAAAAGATGTTCAGATTAAACTTAAAAATAGCGCTCCGAAACCTTTGGAAAAATAAAGGCTTCTCTTTGATCAATATCGGTGGATTGGCCATTGGTCTTGCCAGCTGCATGCTTTTGCTTTTATACGTGGCCTATGAGTTTAGCTATGACAAACAATTTAAAAATTACAATACGACTTATGTTGCTTACAACAGCCTGGATGCAAATGGCAAAATAGTCAGTTTGGCCATGACACCAGGCGTTCTGGCACCAGAACTAAAACAGAAGTATCCGGATGTGGTGGATGTTTCCAGGTCTACTTACCCAAATGAACAGTTGATTAGTTATGGAGCTAAAAAAATCAAAAGCAAAGCTGTTTTTGCAGATCCATCATTTCTAAAGATTTTAGATTATGAATTTTTAAGTGGGAATACAACTAATCCCTTAGCCAACATTAACAGTGTGGTACTAACGCAGACATTGGCAAAAAAGCTATTCGGAACTGAAAATCCGATAGGTAGAATTGTGAAGCTCGATAACAATGATGGCCTGAAAGTAGAAGCCGTGATGGCAGATCTGCCTGAAAATAGCAGTATCAGATTTGAGTATATGATGCCCTGGAAATTGTATGAGCAACATGAGCCATGGACCACAGAAGAAGGTTGGGGCAGCAATTTTTGTTTAACACTGATACAGCTTAAAAGCAACGGCATTTTAGATCAATTTAATGGTTCCATAAAAGATATGTATCAGCGCCATGGAAAAAATCTGAAACCTGTATTATTTTTACATCCCTTTGCCAAATGGCATTTATATGACCAGTTTGAAAATGGCAAACTGGTTGGCGGAAAGATCGATCAGCTAAAGATATTTTTCCTTTTGGCTATATGTATCCTGCTCATTGCCTGTGTCAATTTCATGAACCTCTCTACTGCTCGTTCTGAGAAGAGAGCTAAGGAAGTTGGGGTTAGAAAAGCGATTGGATCAAGCAGAAAATCATTGATTTCTCAATTTATATTGGAGAGCATATTGTTGTCTCTCATTGGGACGGTGATCGCTTTTATACTTTTAGAGATCAGCCTGCCTTATTTCAATGAACTATTGAATATCAATCTGGTTATCCAGTATCAGGACTGGAGATATTGGCTGGTATTGGCTGGCTTAATTATATTTACAGGCTTACTTGCAGGCAGCTATCCTGCATTTTACCTTTCTTCTTTTGAGCCAATTAAGGTACTCAAAGGCTTTGGTTCAACTACGGGCTCGGCCATTTCGGTAAGAAAAGTTTTGGTGGTGAGTCAGTTTGTTTTTGCCGCCTGTTTAATTGTCTGCACTGCGGTTATCTATCAGCAATTAAACTACATTAAAAATAAGCCCATCGGATATGAGCAGGGAAACCTAATTCAGATTACCCTGCAAGGCAATCTAAAAGATAAGGGGAAGCTCGATCTGCTTAATGAACGATTGTTGAAATCCGGTGCGATAAAAAGAGTTTCTCTGCTCAGCATGGGCATTGATGAGGAAGGAAACAACAATTCTAATACCTCCTGGCCGGGGAAAAATCCAAATGAAATGGTGTTGTTTAATGAAAGAGGCATAGGTTATGACTTTGTAGAAACCATTGGTGCCGAGATGATTTCCGGTAGAGCTTTTGGACGGGAATTTCCAGGTGATTCAAATAAAGTGGTATTCAATCAGGCAGCCATCAAAACAATGGGGCTCAAAAACCCCATCGGCTCCGTGATCAGTTTTAGAGGTTGTAGCTGCACTATTATTGGGGTAATGAAAGATTTCGTATCAGAATCTCCCTACAAAAAAGTGGGGCCGATGATATTCTATCAATCCAATAAAAACGAGGGCGGTGTTGTTTTGGTTCGTTTAAACGAGGGCCAGAATATCAGCGCTTCTCTAAGCCAGATAGATGCCATTGTAAAGGAAATTAATCCCGATTATCCCGTAGATAGAAAATTCGTAAACGAATCTTTTGAAGTTAAATTCAAAAACGAAAAACTGCTAGGCACACTGTCAAACTGGTTCGGCGGCTTTGCCATCTTCATTTCTTGTCTGGGTTTGCTCGGACTTGCGCTATTCATGGCAGAGCAGCGGAAAAAGGAAATCAGCATTCGCAAAGTTCTGGGTGCCAGCACTGGCAACATTTTAACCTTGTTAAATAAAGATTTTATTAAACTCGTGGCCATCGCAAACGTAATTGCCTTTCCACTGGCTTATATTATCATTAACAAATGGCTTTCTACTTTTGAATATCGAATTTCTATCAGCTTTTTGCCATTTGTCCTGGCGATCTTGGTCTCCATTTTAATTGCGGCAATCACTGTAAGTATGCAATCGGTAAAAGTGGCTAAGGCAAATCCTGTTGATGCTCTTAAATATGAATAATCATCTTTGCGCTTCAACGATTTTCTCTACTGGGTTTAAAATCAGTGTTTCAAATTTGTCAATTTGGGCTGAGTTTTCCGCGGAGCTAAAATCTCTATTAATGTCCTTCCAGTTTCCCAACTCGCTGCCCTGATTAATGCCAACCAGTGCAAGGCTGGTGTACATACTTAGCCCCTTTGGCCTTGTCCAAACGTAGACTATTTCCCTCGTATCGGGGTAGTAAAAATATACAGTGAACCAGTGATCATCCGGTCCCTTCCCCCTACCTCCTTCCAAATTGAATTCCTCGGGTACTATAAATTTTGGATTTGCAGCTTTAAATTGCTGTATTGCTTTTAACAAATCTTTTTCATTGGCTCCAAATCCATATATTTCAACATTTGGATTAAAACTCGAACTTCATGCTACTTAAAACTTGTTCCATAAAAAACTACAATTTTAATCTTCCAAGTCGGACTGTGCCTCTTTAACCCAGTCCTGCTCCAGCTTTAATGTTTTCTGTGGTTTGATCCCCACATTGTCTATCGCCATGCCCTGATCAATTCTCCTGCTTCTTGACGTAGCCCAATACAGCATGTAGGGGATTCCGCTAAATTCTGCACCTCTCATATTGGCGTAATCGAGTACGCCTGCCGTTTGTTGGCCCATCAAAGTTACTTTAGTACTTTGTTTTGCGAGGAGCAGAAATTCTTCAGTTGTACTTCCACATTGCCTATTGATGAGGATAATGATCTTTTTTGGATAAGTGATTACGCTGTCGAAAGTAGAAGTCTGGTCTTCGGCAAACGAAACCAAGGTTCCCTTATTCCGTTTCATTTTGTCAATAACCTCATTGATAAATGTCTTTTGATCCGCTGGAAGTCCATCTGTTGTCGCTACTCCAGCCCAACCTGCTATGTTATCATCTGTAGCTTGCACATCCGCCCCAATGGTCTTAAAAGTATTTGTATAAAGATAAGGGAGAATGGGTTTATAGGAAAAATCCGCACCGCCCCCATTGTTTCTTAAATCCAGGATCAGATTGGGTATCCTGTTTAGATTTGTTTTATTGGCTTTAAACAAAGAATCTATGTTTCTGGCATTATTCTGATTAAAGCTACTGATTTTGAGGTATAGGGTCTTTTCAGAAAGCAATTTTCCGGCTACGGCAGCTTCATTCACCACTTCCGGAATGAAACGTTCCGTTTCTTCCCTTTGCCAACTGCCTAAACTATTTTCTGTAACCGGGAGTGATACCGTTAGGGGAATATAAAATTTATCATACATGATCCCATTAAGGGTATCTTTTCCAGACTTAAGCTCCAACATGACCTGCCCTGGTAACCATTTGTCGGACTTTGAGGAAATGACTACTCCTGCATACTCCCTAAAGGTATTTTTACTTTTGATCAGCGCGATTCTGAAGATGGAATCTTTGTCGCCATAAATACCTACGATCCCATTAGCACCTCTGATCTCTGTTAATTCAGGCAGCTTTAACGATTCTATATTACTGATCCGCTTTTGCAGGTCGACTTTTTCCTTTTCTTTAGAGATTCTATCTCTGCCAATCTGGATATGACCGTCTTTGAAAAAACGTAGCCAGTCGTTGATTAAGTACAGACAGTATGCAGGGTTTGTGATCGATTTTGACTGTTGAAGGGCCAGTTTGTTATGCTGATCATAAGCTTTCCTTGTTTTGTTGTTTACTTTATCCTGATAGCCAGCATAGTTCTTTTCGATCTTGTTCTTCACATCGGTCAGTTCCTGATTGCAGTTACAGGTTTGTGCGTAGGCATCAGCGCAGTTGAAGAGTATAAATAGTGTAGCAGTAGTCAGTAATTTCATATGCGTTACTATTATAGGTATATTTTATGAAATATGAGGTTCCATTAGATGATCGATTCTGCCTTTTTAGCAAAAAAGCAGTTTTTTTTATCCCTAAATATCAACAGATTAGAAAGTAAATTGATTTTATTTTCAATACACAGCAATTAGGAAGTATAATATTTGAGTAAAAATTATACTTTTGCACTCCCGAAACAAGGGAACATAAATGATTCCGTAGCTCAGCTGGTAGAGCATTACACTTTTAATGTAGTGGTCCTGGGTTCGAATCCCAGCGGGATCACAAAAACAGTATCAAAAGAAACTAAAACCCTGCAAATCAAATGATTGCAGGGTTTTTACTTTTACAGGATATATCAAAATATGCATAAAATCGCATATAAAATGTGCGTCATTAGGCGCGTTGTTCTTTATTTCTTCAAACTCCCCTATTTTGTATTAACACACTGATATTCATCCGCTTCAAAATTTGAATATCTTGTGTCCATAGAACTGCAAAGCTATTTTTGTTTAACCTTAATGTTATCGTTATGAAAACGAATTTTAGTGTGCTTTTCTTTTTGAAAAAGCCAAAAAACTACACAAAAGGTGCTGTTTACTTTATCTTTTTAAGAATTACAGTAGACGGAGTTCGTGCAGAAATGTCAACCAGCAGGAGTTGTGAGCCGGAACGGTGGAATGCAAAAGCCGGAAAAGTCATTGGTACTAAAGAAGATATTAAAACCCTGAACGCTTATCTGGAAAGCATGAAAGCAGAGGTTTATGCAGCGCATACCCTACTTAGCGTAGATGGAGCCAAAATAACTGCCGATAATGTTAAATGCAAATACTTAGGCAAAGCAGAAAAATCACACACCATATTAGAGGCCATTAAAATCCACAATGCAAAGATGAAAGCATTAGTGGGAAAAGACTACGCCAAAGGAACGCTCAAAAGATTTGAAGTACTTGAAAGACACGTTTGGGACTATCTCTGGATAAAACTCAATATCAATTTGATACAAAACTGTTTCTTTTGCTAATTTTGGTAAACAGTAAAAACGTTATTTTCGTTTTTTTACTGGCGTGATGGTGTAAAGTTTGTGTTTTTTTGGTATCTCATTCTCCCTTTTTAGAGAGTCTTTAGGGTCAATGCCCCTCAAATAGTGCCTTAATTTATCTATTTTAATTTCTTTTACCTGGCCTATGTTTTCCTGGTCATACTCCCTGAAATACTTGCTGATCATTTTAGCCCAGGTATTCTGTGCAGGGGTGATCAACAATTCGCTGCCGTCTGCAGCTTTCAGTGTCTGCATTTGGATGCAAAGGTCAAGTATAGCCAAAGCCTGCCCATCCCTTATATTAATACAGCCATCCCATAGACGGGTTTCTTTTAGTTCTGCTTTTAAATCTGCAATTTCTGTTTGTTGTTTCCTAATTACCTCGTGCTGATCGGCGATAATTTCGGGCAAGGTCTTTTGCGTATGCCACCTGTCGATCGAGCGAAGATATTTTTGGAAACTTGTGGGTTTTTCCAATATCTCCATGTCCAGCGCATGACTGGAGTTCAGGCAGTGTGAATAGTTTTTTTATGAAAAGATTATCCTCGTATCCACTTTTAAGTCCGGTGAATACCCCTACATCATATGGATGTGGATTGAGGTCAAAAGCTTCGTGTGGTTTGAAATATTTGTTGGGCATATTTTCATGTGTTGGTTATTGGCGTAAATTAACGAAAAGGAGGAAGAAGAGTTCCATATAACATACAATCAAGGCTTCCTAATCCTAATTTTAACTTTTTTAGGATACGATTGAATTAAGGAATTTAAGACTTCTCTGTCTGCAAACATCCATATGCAATCTTTGTATATTTTTGCTTTCTTAGCGGCATCAGAAATACTTTTTTCATATCCTCCAATTAATTTAGCAGCATTTGAAATAGAAGGATATGTCTCGATAATATTTCCCTCTTGATCACATTTGTGGATCGGTTTCCATAATGAGAAAGTAGGTTTGAAATTTTTATGATCAGCTTCTTTCAAATAATTTGAAGTTCGATTTCGGTGTACAACTAATTTTAATTGTTCGCTCTTTGTTATCAGTCTAAGATTACTTAACCTACAATTTAATCCATCGTTATCTATCGAAACAACTATTCGGTTATCATTTTTAATAATGTGGGCATTTACAAAAGCTGAATAGACAAGTCTTCTAACACTAAATTCATGTCGTATGCTTTCTAGCATTAATGTAACCTGTAGAATGTACATATAGTCATTTACAAATCGGTTGTAATGCTTCTTTACGTTCTGGCGTAATATACGGCCTTTTACAAACTGAGTGCCACACCTACTATGTGAAACAGTTCGATCTAGGGACTTCACCCTGCCTAAATTTGAAACCTGAAAGCTTCCTTCGAAGTCAGGGATATCTCTCCAAATCTCTCCATTAAGTAAAGGCATATTGGTTTCTTCATAAGGATAGGTTCTTTTTATTATCATGAAATTTAATATCCATTGGATTTATAAAATAATGAAAGATCAATTAAGCGCTCAAACACATTAATACCTTAAAAAATAGACGTACCTATCCAATAAATCAAAAAGACTTTTTTTCAACATAATTATCTTTTTTTAGGAAGCGCTACTTTCAAGGCATCATAAACTTGACAGCGTTCACAATAGACTCCCCTAAACCGCTCCAATTAAACGGTGGAGTTGGCACCTGGTTTTGTTTCAAAACTTCAAATATACGTTAACGGTTTATTTAAGGCGGAGAAAGATATTGGACGAATCAGGCACTTTATAGATATGTCCCCATTGTTTCAAATGCGGGTTAAAGATTTCAATTCTGTTTGGTCTAAACTTAACTACCTCATCTTTAAATACCCTGTAAGAAAAAAGAGTGTCATTAAAAGTCAAATTGACTGCAAAATTTGATGGTGGATTGCTTATTATTTCTGTACTCAGGGGCAAGGATATTAGATTTGAAGTGATAACAATAGGTTCTTTGGTAAATTGAAAAGAGAGCTGTTGAATGCCAGATTTTATCTCAATAAATTTAAGCGAATCACATCTTGTTATCCGAAACAAAGTTTTGTTAACAAACACCTTACATTTATAATTCGACAAGTCCATACCATCAGATATCCGTAGATCGATTGTCATCTTGGTTCTATTCAGGTCTACATCGTCTAGTTTACTAATTTTCACAGGTATTGTAGCGCTACTTACGGTGCTATTCAATACAAGAGTATTTTGGCTTGTTTTTTTCCATCGGCCTGTGGCATATTGGTATAAATGAAACTCTCTAAATTCATACTTAAATGTTGAATCAGAATTAAACTCGAAAATATTGGGATTTTTCTGTGAAGCGTATTTACCAACCACCTCTCTATTAACAGAACAACTACTTAACAGTAGTCCGATACCAAGAACAAAGTATATTTTCATAAGTTTTAATTTTTTTTCCAGAACTCTTTAAGATCACTAAGCGATAAATTCGGGGCATAAATATAAACGCCTGCACTGGTATGGATACCGGACACCCAGTTTCTGGTAATATCTCCAAGTCCGTTAACTCCGCCAAAAGAAGAAGGAACATTATTTTTTACCGATGAAGCATCAAAGGAAAACTGACGTTGATAGGGTAAAATCTCCCGGTCTAATATATTATTGGCTATGGTGCCCTTATACATCTGGAAACCATGCGTAGCCTCATGTATACCGTTGGCATCACCAACTATGCCCATTGTAATAACCCCTCCCTTTTTTTCAGTACCACCAACCTCTCCACCGGAGATCTCGTTGAAGGTGAATTTTTGCTCTACATCTTTACTGCCCATTTCTGTTAATTCCGCAGATGAACTATTTAAGTTCGCTATATTATCGTTAATCGAACCAACAGCTGCTTCTGCCTTTGCCAGACTTTTCTCCCTTCCTTCCGAAGTTCCCTTTGCTGATATCTCGCTTTTTATTTTTGATACCTTATCATTTGCTTTGCTCAGGTCTTTGTTCTCTGAGGCAAGTCTTTTGTTAATCTGTGCCTGTAGCCTGTCGGCAATGGCCTGATCCTTTTTGGGATCGTCCCATTGCATCCCATCAGGATCTATAAATCTTATGGAATTATTTCTGGCATAATTGTACGGGGACCAGCCCCTGTCTTGTTCCGCTTTCGGGTCAATCACATTCCATCTACCTATCACCGGGTCGTAAAAACGGGCTCCATAATCATACAATTCCGTACCATCTTGCAACTCTTTGCCATTGAATAGCTTTTTATTGCTTGTTCCTGAGGCGTACCTGCTGATCGGTAATCCGAAGGGGTAGTAATCATCCTGCTGAATCTTCCTTGCAACGCCATTGTAAATATCAAAACTCAGCCGTGAATTACCCAGATGATCGCTCAGGGTATATTCGTAACTATAGGTGCTACCATTGGGCACGACCCTACCATACTCATGATCAATAGACCGCAGTGTTCCGCCTACATACTGTATCCCATCTATGTAGTCAAGGGCGGTACCTGCTGAAACAGTTCTTAGCTTACGCCCGGCAGCATCATAAACATAGGTTGCAGAATGAGTGCCCGCCACCTGGTAGGGCAGATTCATCAGGTTATAGCTAAGGGTAATATCTCGGCTGGTGTTGCCTGCATTGGTACGGCTGGTCATATTGCCGTTTTCGTCATAATTATATGATGTCATTGCCGGCAATTGAAAAAGAGGATGAGTGTCGCCTGTAACAGCATCGGTGACGGTACGTAACACATTGCTGCTACTGTATCCATACGACAATTGATCTACCAACCCACTTCCAGGACGTTTTCGCTGAAGGCTCAGGATATTTCCAGCCTTATCATAGGTAAGCTGTTCGTCATAATTTTCGCTGCTCAGCCCGGCGCTCAGCCGGTTGAGCTTATCATAAATGTAACTATAACTTTTGTCCTTATTTCCGGGTATTCCCCATTTTTGTCCTGAAATATTACCATTATACTGAGGATTCCCTCCGCTGTTATATTGTAACTCCATTGCAAAAAGGGGCGCATCAGCATTGATCATCCAGCCCCGTTCATTGTACTGCTGTGTGACTGTTTGTGCAAAATTATTCCCGTCGGTAGAATGCAGGCCCACCTGCACCTGCTGGCCGACCGCATTATAAGTATTACTGCTCAGTAGTGTCCTATTGACACCATTAATGCTCTGCCAGGTTTCTTTCTTTCTACCTGCATGGTCATAGATAAATTCTTCGGAAATCCGCATCTGCTGACTGCCACCGGCGAAATGCTTCCTGTTTGTGGTCAGGATCTGGCCCGTAAAATCATACGTATTAGCTACTTCATCATAATTACCTGCCGACAAAACGCCATCTTTATAATGTTGTTTAAAGATCTTTGTAATCCTGGCTTCATCATCATAATGACTGACAGTCCACAGCATATTGCCGGATCCCATTGTACCATCCAGGATCTTGATGAGGCTGGCAGTCAATAAAGTCTTGGTACGGGTACTGGCAGAGGCGTCCAGATAAACAGAAGGGATGCCTGGAATATTATAATCATCAAAATAGTTTACAGACAAGGTAGTACCCCAGCTGGACGGCCAGGTCACATTGGTATAGCCGCTGCCTGAACTGACCCTACTTTCCCACAATACGGATTGTGTATTAACATTATCCTGCATGGACTGGCGGATATTAGATCCCACCGCACTGCCGGTATGATCGTAAAGGCCCGAAATTACAGTTCGCCCGAAAGCGTCATATTTATTGATCGTCCACTGTTGCGGGGATTTGGCTCTTTGTCTGCCATCCTGGGTCATTACCACCTGGTCAAGGTTATTATAAACCAGATATTCCCATGCTTTTCCAGGTATTTTCTTTTCGATCAGCCTCTTTCTGCCATCATAGTAATACTGATAACAATAATCGTTTAGTTTGGCTGGACTGATACCACCATTATCCGGTTCAGCTATTGAGGGGATCACAAAGCTTAGGTTACCAAGGTCGTCATAAACATAATAAGTAGACAATATTTCTGAGCCATTAAAGAAGCGTCTCAATACGATCTTGCCTTCCTTGTCGGTATACACTTCTCGCGTCCCACTCCGGCCATCTGCTGGCACCCAATCTTCATCCTTCGTAATGTTCACATACAATTGATTGGGGCTATACCATCCCCCGTCAACGAGGTTTCGTTCATAGCTGCCTACAGCTGCAATATCAGCGCGGTAAAGTTTTACTCTTCTGATACCATTCTGATCCGTATTGCTGGAAAACTCTGAAAGAACCGTTTTACCCGTAGCATTTAGCCCAGTTGTCCTAACTGTTGCCGGTTGCCAGCTATTGCCCGGCGCTCCCCGTTCCAGTACTCTATTCAATGGTGAGGATTCAAAAATAGTTTGCGAAAACGGGGTTGGAATGCGCGGTATGCCACCCGGAAGCTGAGACTCAGTTCCACCTGTTGGATTGTAAAACGCTGTAACCTCAGTTAAGGCTCCTGTTTTAAAGCTGCCATCCCCTGTCCCAGTACCGGCATAAGAGAGATAATTCTTATCAATTCGCCCGAAGGGATCGTAAAGTATCGGAGTAACAATATCCTGAAAACCGGGGGCGGCTTGTGTTCGCACATTCTGAATAGGCCTTCCCAGCCCGTCAAAATAGGTGACTGTTTGTTGCAGCTGATCTGCAGAGAGTCCCTGGATCTGCGAAGCTGTGGTAATACCCGCAGTCTTTATCCTGTTTTCAATAATGTAATTCTGGTTAGCGCTTGGGTTCTGTATCATTGGCAGAGCAGGCGCAGCCTGGATGAGTGCCTGAAAATTGCCAGTGGTACTAAAGCCGGGCAGTAAGGTGATGCTTTTGGCGTCTCTGAATGTTCCTGTAGTATTGGGCTGATTCAGCGTAAGCTGGGCAAAACAATTGACAGGAGAAAGAAAGCTAAAGGCTATAACGAAGCTAGAAGCAAAGGTAGTGTGGTGTAAACATAGGGGTGTTTTCATCGAGCGCAGTTAATTTAAATCCATGATCTCTGGCGATAAACATCCCAATACTTCATCTGCCTGTTTCCTGAACCTTTTTTTTATGTATCGCCAAAGGTTAAATAAATATGATTATTTTAAAACGACCTCACAAATTTATTTTAAACTTAAATCAGCTTAAAGATTGCCTAGATCCCAAAAGTCAAGATGCCTGAGTTTCCCCTTTGTTAGTTCTAGCCTAACCAAGATTTTCAAGCAGACGACAAAAAAAAGAGTTAAGGATTCATAGTTGCTAAATGTAATCAGAAAAACAACAAATCACCTCCAGTCCAGTGTCCTTAGTCAGGGGCTAATCATTATATTATACTTCAATAATAATTTTGCCTAACAATTAAAGAATAAATATTATATTTACGCATAGCATTTGCAGCTAAAAAGCATTAAAAAAAAAGGTGCGTTATTCGGGGAGTCGAATTTCAAAACCATCCACATACTGTTGAATCACTGATATTTGAACTAGGTTCGAATCGCAGCGGGATGACCAGATTTAGAATCAAAACGTATAAAACCCTGCTAACATCATGTTAGCAGGGTTTTTCTTTTATGGAGTTGCAATTCTTTGAAATTTAACCGATCCAGGTTGTAGCATAACATTCTTCAGAATTATCAATCAATTATCAAAACGTAAATCGAAAACGGCACTCATACGATCAATTGATAGCGGCAATGGCTATTTCTATACAAATAATGATTTTACGCTAAACCAGTCAAAGTCGATGTTTCTGGGATTAAACTACTGGATGTAAATACCGGGACGTTACCAGGATGCTTCAATGAAATTTTTAACTTTCAAAAAAAGCCTTTCGATTACCATTACGGGTGAAGATTTGCTGAATGCTAATGTTAAAAATTATAGAGATACAAGAGGTTTTAGGGTTGCTTTGAGCTATAAATTCGGAAATGTTAATTTAAAATCTAAAAACAGAAATTTTGGAAATGAGGACGAAAGAAGCAGAACCAATCCCTGAAATTACCTCACTAAGTTTTTAACACTATTTAACGCTTAGCAAATGCAGTAGCGGGTACCTTTAGATATGAAAATAAAATTACCTGCTACTCTACAAATGGCTGTGACAATTGTTGCATTTTTCACCTTCTCTTCCTGCAAACAAACTCCACAAAGCACCTATTCATTACAGGGAACCTGGAAAATGGAGGGTTACGGAAAGATGATCGACATAACAAAAACCTCTGTGAATGTCTATGATACCACGAGATTCAGTTGCGTGCCCAAAGAAACTGTAAAACTTCAGGACAAGGGATTTCTAGGCCAATTTAAACAGGTAGCTCAAGATACTTTGATCATTAGCAGTGGTATAACCGAGTATCGGTTAACACGAATAGCTGGTTTGCCTGGCCGTTGCCGTGTGGATCAAAGTCTAAATCGGGACCCAGGCTACAATTTTGATGTATTCTATCACACCTTTCGAGAGAATTATGCTTATTTCAAAACAAGACACGTTAACTGGGATAGTTTGTACAAACGCAAACGCGCTGAGATCAGCAAGCAAACCACAGGTGTTAAATTACATCAATTAATGACCGAAATGACAGGGCACATTAATGATGGTCACACAGCTATCGCTATACCAGACGAACTTAATAAAACATCTTCAACTGAAGCTGGGGTACCCTCAACGGCCGGTACTTCTTTAAAAAAGCTCCGGGATCATGTGCTCTATAAAAATATAAAGAAACCCACAATGTCAGGCAGGGATAATCTCGGAAAAGGAATCATAAATTGGGGTGTAATGAAAGATAGTACGGGCTATATCCAGATTAACGGCATGATATGCTATCTTGATTTTAAGATTCCGGATAGTGTTACAGGCAATGATTATTGGGAGCAGTATACAAGCTATCTTTTCAAGGAACCTGATGTGCAGGCGAAAGAGGCCGCTATGGCCGGCAAGATCATCGCCCAGGCACTTTATGAATTGCGCAACACAAAGGGAATCATTCTTGACCTGAGGTTTAACGGAGGAGGATTTGACCTGGTATCACTGGAATTGCTGAAACATTTTGTTAAGGCAAAAACATTGATGTTTAGCAAACAAGCCTGGACGGAAAAAGGACTCACAAAAAAGCAGATGATCTTTGCCAAGCCTGTCTCCCCGACCTACCTGCGTCCAGTTGTTTTATTGACCAGCAACCGCACAGCCAGCGCTGCTGAAACCTTCACCATGGGTACCATGTCACTTCCTCATTTCATGCGTATCGGTAGTAAAACGGAAGGTATATTCTCAGATGCCTTACCAAAGCAACTACCTAATGGTTGGGAGTTCACCTTATCTAATGAAATATTTACCAGCGCAAGTGGCCAAAATCTGGAGAACATAGGCATCGCACCTCATGTTTATGCAGGCAATGCAGACCTGGAAAATTTAATGGTCCGTGATGCCGCATTTGAGGCTGCTGTGCGTAAACTATCAGCAAATTAGTTTATAGCCAATTCCACGAACATTTAAAATCTCCACAGAGGGGTCCAATTGCAGGTGCTTTCTTAGTTTAGTGATAAAAACATCCATGGTACGGGTATTGTAAAAGTTATCGTCACCCCATAAAGTTTTCAGGGTTTGTTTTCTTTCGAGTAATGCATTCCTATGGTCATAGAGCAACTTTAACAATTGGCATTCCCGGTGAGAAAGCCTGAATTCTGTCGCCCCGAAATGCAACGTTTGTTTATGAAAGACAAATTGATATCCACCGATTGCGAATGGTGTGGTACCCGTGATCGGATTTGCTAAAGTTCTTTTAAGTAATTCGTTTACTCTTAAAAAAAGTTCATCCAAACTGAAGGGTTTCTTTAAATAATCATTTCCGCCACTCTCATACCCTTCTATCACATCTTTAACTGCTGTCCGCGAGGTTAGAAACAATACAGGAACAGCTGATCCCAATGCACGAATCTGTCTGACAAGCGTAAAACCATCGGTATGCGGTAACATCACATCTACAATGCAAAGATTGCAGCTTTCATTCTGAAATAAGCTAAATGCCTTTTTTCCGTCCGGGGCATGTAACACATCAAAGCCAAGCTGCTCAAGACTGTCCTTGATCACTTTGGCCAAAAATGGCTCATCTTCTACCAATAATAGTTTAATCTTTTCCATTAGTACAACGGCAGTTTAATCGTGAATCTACTTCCTGTGGGATAGTTTTTACTTACGAATATTTTACCGTTGTGCTGCTCTATCACTTCTTTCACATAGCTAAGTCCAAGTCCAAAGCCTTTCACATCGTGGAGGTTGCCTTGTGGCACCCGAAAAAACTGCTCGAATATTGAGCGGTTATATTCTTGTGGAATTCCGATACCATGATCAGAAATGTTGATGTCCACATGATCTAAAGATGTGCTTACGGCAATGGCAACCGCAGGTCTGCCCAGGCTATATTTCAGGGCATTGTCCAGCAGATTAACAATGGCTTTACCCAGGCTGTCCGGGTCTCCGTTCAGGTATGCTGCAGTTGTGGCAGGAATATAATCAACACATGATTCACGGTATTCTATTTGCACCCTTAGGTCATCAATTGCTTTAGAAATCAACTCGTTAACCCCTACTCGTTCCTTATTAACCAACACATTATTCATCACTTGTTCAGTCGTTAATATTTGATTGGTCAATTCACTCAACTTATCCGCCTGGTGGGCAATGATACTCAGGTATTCGTGTTGTTTATCAGGGGAATACTTAAATGCCTGCAAGGCTTCGGCAGTTATTTTGATGGAAGCAATGGGGGTATTTAGCTCATGGGTCATGTTGTTAATGAAAGCGTCTTTAAGTTCAGCCAGCTTATGTTGGGAAAGCAATGTTTTAACGGTATAAGCAAAACAACCAATGGTGATGACTATAAGGAGTAGCGAGGTAATGATGACCCATTTAATCTCCTTAAAAAAGTAGCGGTTCTGATGTTCAAATCCAGCATCAACAAATTCCTTTTTATAAGGCTTGCGGAAACTGGTATTCACCGGTCTGGTAAGGTATAGATTGTCGTTTCTGACTGGATTCAGCACAAAGTCTGCATAAATATTTTTAGCCTCCAGTTGCTGTCTGAACAACAATGCAATCCTATCGGGATTCGTGGTACTGCTGCTGAATACCTTTTCCAGACTATCGCCCAGCATTTGGGTATAATAATAGACCGTTCCTTCTTTAAGGTCTGGTTTTAAGATCCTCTCTCCGAAGTGTTCGATCAGCTTCGCTTTGGCCTTTGGGGTAATGTGATCCAGTTTTTCCTTAAAATCGGCTAAGCCGAATTGGGTCTTTCTGTTTTTGTCGCCCTTGAATTTGGGATGCGTATCCTGGATGTAAAAAACAGTGGCGCTGTCCCGGTTATTACGGTTTGCAGTTATGGTGATCAGGGAGGTATCGGCCAACCAGCCTTTGAAGCGTTTCACGATCTGCTCTTGCCGCTGATCTCGTTCTTTATCCAGGGCTTTAATCAATGCCTCGTTAATATCATGATCAAACGCTTTCACTGTATTTTGGTAATTCTGATAATTCCAAAAAAGCTGTAGTCCGACTATACCTGTGACGCAAAGCGACATGAGCAATAGGATCAGGACTATATTTTTTTTCATTTGAATCAATTTGTCTTTAAATGGATCATGATGGCTCCATTGCCGTAAAACTACAACATGTTCTTAAACAAAAGCAGGAGTTAACACTAATTAACTCTAGTTAACCTGTGTTAAGGCTGAGCATCGTCCTGCAGATTTACTTTAGAATAAAAAAATGCAATATGAAAAAGACACTTGTTCTTCTATTTCTGTTTACCGTTAGTACTTCACATGCCCAGCTTAAAAACGGCGACCTTGTACCCGACCTGCAATTCAGCAAAGTCCTAAATGCACCTGTTCCATTTGCTGCACTGAGCCAATTGAAAGGAAAGATCATCTTATTGGAATTTTGGGCAACCTGGTGTGGCTCATGCCTCGCGGCAATGCCTCATCTCAAAGCCTTGCAGGCGAAGTACCCGAAATCCTTACAGGTCATTGCAGTCACTGATGAGACCGCATCACGAACGACTAAGTACCTGCAATCAAAGCCTGCTAACTTTTGGTTTGCCATAGATACCGGGCGACATATAGCTAAATTATTCCCACATAAACTGATACCACATGCAATTCTCCTCGACGCTGATGGGAAGTTGGTCGCATCAACCCATCCGGAGGCCATCACTGAAAAAGTAATCGATAGTCTTTTGTGGAAAGAAAAGGTTCATCTACCAGAAAAGATAGATCAGACTGTCAGTCCTGAGGAATTAATTAAACAACGCTTTTTCGCTGCAGATACCTTGAGTTACAGATTCATGATGGAATCAGAGATTAAGGGTGGACCAGGACTAAGTACGACCTGGTTGAATGATAACACATTTAGCGGGCGTAGGCTCACCTGTATAAATCTGAGTCTGGCTTCCCTTTACATGTTGGCATACGGAGATTATCCCTACAACCGCACCATAAACGAAACAGGGATGGAGAAGAATGAACCCGTTTACTGTCTGGACCTGATTGTTGAATCGCCAGGAGATTTATTATCCACTTTACAAAAAGAGCTGACCAAAAGATTTGATCTGCAGGCAAAAGTAAAACCCATTATTAAAGAAGTACAGGCGCTCAGGATTATAGATGTTGCGAAATTTAAAAGCATCAGGAGAAATCTCAGTGGCAAACGAACCTATTATTCCAGACACGGAGAGATAGACCAGGATGCGATCAGCATGAGCGATTTTGCCCAGTTTATTGAGAATTATGGTATAGGTAAGCTCGTTGTGGATCAAACAGGAAACTCAGAAAAACTGGATATTAAATTCTCTTTCCAGCCGGAAAACCCACAAAGCTTACTGGATATCTTGAAGCGTATGGGTTTGGGCTTAACCAAAATCCAACAAACCGTTGATATACTCGTACTTTATAAGCCCAATTCTTATGAACAGTAAAAAACCGGTGGCTGTGAATGAGATATTGCAAAAAAAAAAGAAGCCACAAATCGAAAATTTATACTTTTATAAAGTATGCGTATTCAAATGTATGATATCATCCCAAGTCTGCGATCCTATGTTAAACTGATATGCACTATGGATTGCGATGAAGGTACAGACAACAATCATGTACGTGTGCTTCCTGATACTTGTGTTGAATTGTTTCTGAACTACACCAGCACGCCAATTGCAATTATAGATGATGAGCTGTACAAGCGCAGTATCGTTAGCTTTCGCATGAGCCGTCCTATGGATATTCAGATGCGTAAAGGAGCGGGTTGCCTCGCCATTTGTTTTTACCCTGGCATGGCGTATAAATTTTTCCACCTTCCAATGCAAATGCTAACCGACACGAATACAGCACTATCAGATGTATGGAAAGACCTGGCGGGAGAAATAGAAGACAAACTAACCTCCGCCCCTGACAATGAGACCCGCGTATTTATAGTACAGAATTATTTGCTGCGACAATTGAGCTTGGGAAAGGATGATTTGCAGGTGGCCCATTGCCTCCAACAAATGCAAGGTGCAGCTGGCTCAATATCACTGAGCAAGCTTACAAATGACACCGGTATTAGTCAGCGCCATCTATCAAGGAAATTTCAGGAGTATATTGGCCTGTCACCTAAAGAATACCTACGTGTGTACCGATTCATACAATCGCTATCTCTGCTGAAAAAACACCCTGAATGCTCACTTACAGAAATAGCCTGCAAAAGTGGTTATTACGATCAGGCGCACTTTAATCGTGACTATAAAAATTACGCTGGCTGTACTCCTGGCGAATTGGCACGTGCGGCAGATATTCTGTATTGATGTCCGTTCTGTACAATTTGAAACAAGTTATTCTTTACAATTTTGTCCTACAAAAACATTAGAGATATGAGAAAACTAATATTAGGGTTAGCAGTAACATTGGATGGATATATTGAAGGGCCCAATGGCGAATATGACTGGTGCTTCACGGATCAGGATTATGGTCTGAACGAGTTCTTTACCGGTATAGACGCGATGTTTATTGGACGCAAAAGCTACGAGATCGCACAACAATATGCAGAGAACAATAACGGAGAAACGATTCCCGGCATGCCGGGAATGATCGAATACGTATTTTCCAACACCTTGAAAACAGTAAAAGAAGGTGCGGTACTTATATCCGGAGATGTCATTACCGAGGCCAGAGAGCTAAAAAAACAACCAGGCAAAGACATCTGGCTGTATGGTGGTGCCGAGCTCAGCGAAGCTTTGATGAAAGAAGACCTTGTAGATGAATTATGGTTGTCAGTACATCCAATACTACTTGGCAGTGGCAAAGCGCTGTTCGGTAAGCAAAATAACCGTACCAAACTTAAACTCCTACATAGCAAAACTTATGAAACCGGGTTGGTATCGCTCCGCTACAGCATCAATAAAGAGTAAGCAAGGCCAGGGCTTTACGCTTTCCCAAGATTACTCAAAAAGAAGTTATCTCATTTCCATAACTTCTTTTTGAGTAGAAGTAAATCAAAAGGCCAAAACATAGCGCACTCCAATTGAATCCTGATTTATGACAACAAAACTAACGACTTACTAAGATTGGACACGCTTGTTAGCATGGGGTACACAGGTATTTACACCTCGCCAATGCAGACAATGACCATCGTTCGGCACAAGAACTTTTAGTACTCATTGGTAAAGAATGACATTAATTTTCCGGCATCTTTTCCGGTAAATGCTTCCAGTAACGTTTAGGCATATGCTGTATATGAAGCCGCATATTTTTCCGTGCCTTAATGTTAACACTACTAAAATACCTGCGCCAAAGTTCCTGGAAAAATTCTTCTCTTTCATCACAAATTTCTGCAATAGCCTTAGCCGATCCAGCTCCGAGCTTAAACTCAAGTTCTACAGTGGTCACCGTTTCGAGATCATAATAAATGCCATACTTTCTCCTGGCATCATAAATTAACCAGCGCTGATCCGCATAGCGCCCTTTAAAATGACCTTCAATAAGAGGCAAAACATTATGATCAGGTTCAATAATAGCATAGAACAGGTGATCTTTCGTAAGTTTAAAACGAACGAAAGCCTCCATTCGGTGGGCTTCCCGTTTGACTTTCTTAGCCAGCTTTTTAACATCCCAAACTGCGCTATTGCTGAAATTTTGTTCTATGTTGTCTTTACATTCAAAAACATACTTTACAAAACGCCACATCATTTCCTCCGATTTTTCTTCTTCAGATAAGTAGATATTATAGAGATTTTTCAAGCCTTCAGCAGAAAGACGCTGTTTAAGCCCCTTCATCACGCGTGTGGCTTTAATTTCATCTGTGATCACATAATGAGGTGTTGCAAATAAAGGAATTGAAGCTGTTTTTTCTTTCAAAAAGCATACTTCATTCAGCTTGTGGTCATAGCTATCAAAGATTGCTGTCAGCCAGCCCTGATAGGTTCCATCGTAAATCATTGCGGTCATTAACTCAGAATAAGGCCAGTTGTGAAGAGAAATCAGATTTATATTTACTGTTCTGCAAGCTTAGGATCTGATGTTTGATTTGAACCGACGTAAAATCCTTTTGGATCGAAAAAGGATGAGGAACCGCCAAAAAGTATTTCGCACGGTTATAAGCGATCCCCATCTTTTGTAAATGCTCGGGTAAAAGCCTGTTAAATTTCCGTGCAGCTACTATTTTTTTTGCATTTTGATGTCCAATTCCGGGTATCCGTTTAATCATTTCAAGGGTAGCGGTATTAATATCAACAGGGAATTGGTCAAGATTACGCAATGCCCAACCTAATTTAGGGTCAATATCCAGGTCCAGATGTGGCTGATCAAATCCAACAATTTCATTCACCTTAAATCCGTAGAATCGGATCAGCCAATCTGCCTGATAAAGGCGGTTTTCGCGAATGATGGGAACCGGTGTACCTATCATTGGGAGCCGCCCGTCGTTACTGATGGGAACGTATCCGGAATAGTATACCCGTTTCATATTCATTTGCTGATAAAAATAATCTGCCATCCCCAGAATCTCCATATCGGTTTCTTTTGTAGCGCCGATCACCATTTGTGTACTTTGCCCTGCTGGTGCGAAAACAGGCGCTTTCTTGTTTAGAGATTTTTCCTCCCGATAACCGATGATTTCCTTTTTTAAGTATTCCATTGGTTTGATCACATCGATATGTTTTTTTTCAGGTGCCAGTAATTTCAGACTTTGCTCCGTTGGCATTTCAACATTTACACTTAAGCGGTCAGCGTATAATCCGGCCTCCTTCATTAACTCGTCACTCGCTCCTGGAATAGCTTTTAGATGGATATAGCCATTGAAATTATGGTCTATGCGTAATTTTTTAGCAATCCGAACCAGTCGTTCCATCGTATAATCAGGGCTATCGAAAATCCCTGAACTTAAAAACAACCCTTCGATGTAATTTCTGCGGTAAAAATTTATGGTCACATCAACCACCTCCTCTACCGTAAATGCGGCACGTTTTACGTGATTGCTTTTTCTGCTCACACAATAAGCGCAATCGAAAATGCAATGATTGGTCAGTAAAATCTTAAGTAAGGAAACACATCTGCCATCTTCCGTGAAAGCATGGCAAATTCCATACCCTTTGGAATCTCCGAGGCCTTTGTCTTTGTTGTTTCGTTTGCTACCGCTTGAGGAACAGGAAACATCATATTTCGCTGCGTCGGCCAGTATTTCCAACTTCTCCATTACCCTGCTATTGACCATCCATTTATATCTTTATCCGGTAAAAATACTAAAAATATTAGTATATTAAAACTGATAAATTTATTGCCTGGATGTACATCTGTTGAAATCATCCTATATTAGCATCATGGCCTCTGATCGCATTATATTTTTTCTCTTTGACGGCGTGCATCTACTGGATCTTGCCGGCGCTGTAACCGTATTTTATGAATCAGGCTGTCTGGGGAAACCTTATGAGCTTTGCTACGTCTCCCCTTATCCCCAGCCGATTTCCTCAAGTGGTCTGGGTTTTACAAAGGTAATTGCACCTGAAGAATTAACTGTTAACGCGAATGACACCGTCATTGTTGCCGGTATGGAAATTGCCAAATGGCAACGATCCGACGACGCTTTGTGGATTCCATGGCTGCAAAGTGCCGCTACAAAGGCAGCAGCGGTCTGCTCCGTTTGTACTGCTGCTTTTGCCCTGGCGGCTGCCGGATTACTTGATGGACGTCAGTGTACCACACATTGGGCCTGGACCTCCACCTTACAACAACAGTATCCCAGGATAAAGGTCCTGGAAAATATATTATATGTTAAAAGTGGTAATATATATACAAGTGCTGGAATTGCGACGGGCATTGATTTAGCGCTTTTTTTAGTCGAAGAGCGACACGGGGTCGCATTTGCCTGTAAAGTTGCTAAAGACATGGTGGTATATGTACGACGGGAAGGCAAAGACCCACAAGACAGCATTTATATACAAAACAGACAACATATCAATTACCAGATCCACCAGGTGCAGGATTATATTGCTCAACACCTGCGTGAGAAGATCAGTATAGAAGAATTGGCGGAACTGGTCCATATCAGTCCCAGATCGCTGACCCGTTTATTTAAATCTTCTACCGGCATTACGGTTGGGCAATATGTACAGCAACTGCGTCTGGAAAAAGCAATGCACTTACTGAAAGACCATCATAAAATGGCATGGATCGCTATGGAATGTGGATATAAAAGTCCTGGTCAGCTCAGACAGCTCATCAAACACAGACTATAACTATTGTCCGGATTTGCATGCTGTTTGTCCGGATTTATGTATCTTTTTGCTATAGGTTTGCCATCTAATTCTGATTTATGAAAAGATTAATTATAGCACTGCTCCTATTTCCATGCTTTCTGTTTGCACAACAACCATCTGCCATTGCCTATGTATGTCCACCATGCGGGGGCTCTTGTGATACGATCAGCTTTAGTAAAGCTGGAATTTGTCCTCATTGTGAAATGACACTAGTGAATAAAAATGAAAAAGAGCGCCTGGTCAAGGAACAGAAGACCACAGTTTGTTTTTACCTGTACGATGGTGTAGAGGTACTTGATTTTGCAGGACCAATGGAGGTGTTTTCCTATGCAGGTTTTAAGGTTTTCACCGTTTCCAAAACGAAAGAACCGCTGATTTCGCAGGGGATACTAAAGATAATCCCTGAGTACAGCATTGCTGATGCTCCTCTTGCGGATATATTCGCTGTTTTTGGAGGAAATGACGAAGTGGCGGCTGATGATCCCGAAGTCATTGCCTGGATTAAATCAAGGGATCAGGCCACCTATAGCTATTTCTCTGTTTGCACAGGTGCTTTCATTCTTGGTAAAGCCGACCTGCTGAACAACCTCCAGGTGACTACATTCCATCGCAGCGTTGAGAACCTGCAAAAAGCGGTCCCATCAGCCCGGGTGCTAAAGAATACAAGATACGTTGATAATGGTAGAGTGATCACCACCGCCGGCATCTCTGCCGGAATAGATGGCGCCTTGCACCTGGTTGCCAAATTAAAAGGAAAAGAAGCAGCGATGAAGGTGGCACAACATATGGAATATGATAAATATCAACCTGATCAAGGTCTTGTGGTCCGGTAATTTGGTTTATAGTCTTTGAGACTGGTTTAACTCATTTGCATCACCTTCGCAAGATTTCCAAGTTGTTTTAGTTTAAATTTCACTTCGGCTGACCAGGCTAAGCCAATGCAGAGCCTCATGCAATTTTCAAATTGATCTTGAAGGGTAAACATTCGTCCCGGAGCAATGCTAATCTGCTGTTTAATGGCCAGGTCATATAGTTTTCGTGTATCAATCTCACTAAATTCAACCCAGATCGACAGTCCACCCTGAGGCCTGCTTATCTTAGTTCCCTCCGGAAAATATTGTGCGATGGCATGGATATAATTTTGGTAATTGTCCTGTAGAATCCGGCGAAGCTGACGTAAATGATTTTCATACTTCCCGGTCTTCAGGAAATTGGCTACTGATTCCTGAATGATAGAAGCGGAAGATATGGAATGAATTCGCTTTAACTTTAACAGTTTTTCTTTGTATTTCCCCGGAGCAACCCAACCGACGCGAAAGCCAGGCACCAGACTTTTCGAGCCCGAGCTGCACCATAAGACATTCCCTTCTTTATCAAATGATTTACAGCATTTTGGACGTTGCAGACCAAAATACAAATCGCCATAGACATCATCTTCAATTAGTGGAATGTGATGGCTGGATAAAAGAGTTACGATTTCCTTTTTGTGCTCATCAGGGACAAAGCTTCCCAAAGGGGTATTGAAGTTGGGAACCAGGAGGCAAATGTTGATTTTCGGAATAGCTTCTTTTAACGCATTTATTTCCAATCCGGTAACCGGGTGTGTTGGAAGCTCCAGCACTTTAAATCCGAGGCTGATGACCAACTGTAAGGTTCCGGGATAACATGGGCTCTCCATAGCAACCGTATCGCCCGGTTTTCCCAATGCCATTAAACAAAGGGAAACTGCATTGATGGCACCATTGGTAGTGATCACATCATTTTCATGTAAATCCCCGCCCCAGGCTAAAGACCGGACCGCAACCATTCTCCTCAGTCTCACATTACCTTGCAAAGATTCATAAGCCGTCCCAGCATCTTTAAGGTTCCGGACTGCATGCCCAATCTCTTTTTTCAGTTTCACCAATGGCAGCAAATCAGCGGAGAGCGCGCTAATGGAGAAAAGCGTGAGCCTGTCATCTCCCATATCAGCATAGACCCTACTGATCAGTTCATCTGGTTCATTATCGTTAGCGACAGATGATGGCCGGCTCACTTCAGGAAGCGGAAGTTTTATAGAAGATTGCCGGCTCACAAAATAACCCGACTGCGGTTTCGAATCAATTAAGGAATGAGCCTCTAATTCCAGGAATACCCGCTTGGCGGTATTCATGCTGATCCCATGGTCCTTGCACAACATTCTTACAGAAGGTAATCTGTCTCCGGATTTCAGGACTCCGGTTCTGATCTGGCTGGCAATTGCATTTGCGATGTCATTGTACAGAAAATCTTTGCTCATGTGGTAAATATAACTGTGTCCATCGAAATACGCAAAACTGAGACTGTATTTACCACTATTCCTCTCCTACTTTCGCCTAAATAATAATTAAGCTTAACATCATGAGTAATCATCAATCATTTTCCGATACATCAAAAGAAAATAGCAGCAAGGGTTGGAAAAACGGGTTCATCGGCGTACTGATCTTCAGTGGATCCTTACCTGCAACAAGGGCAGCTGTGCTGGATTTTGATCCGGTATTTGTAACGGTTTCCCGGGCAACCATCGCCGGATTGCTTGCACTTTGTGTACTGCTCCTTTTTAAAGAAAAACGACCTGCGCGGAAACAGATTGCTTCCTTAGCCATTGTCTCCCTCGGCGTGGTCATAGGTTTCCCCTTATTGAGCGCTATGGCCTTGCAATATGTCACTTCCGCACATTCTGTTGTATTCCTTGGAATGTTGCCACTTACTACTGCAATATTCGCTGTAATGCGTGGGGCTGAACGTCCTCGCCCTGCATTCTGGCTATGCTCCATCGCAGGGAGCCTGCTCGTGATTGGATTTGCGGTTGCTCAGGGTCTTAAAGCATCACCTATTGGTGATCTGCTGATGCTGCTCGCGGTTATTTTATGTGGACTTGGCTATGCCGAAGGCGCAAAGCTTTCAAAAACGCTGGGAGGATGGCAGGTAATTTCCTGGGCATTAGTGCTTTCTTTGCCTTTTACAGCACCTATGATGTATTTACAACGTCCGGCATCATTCGCAGCAGTTGGCCCGGCGGCCTGGATTGGTCTGGCATATGTTTCCGTGTTCAGTATGCTGATTGGCTTTGTGTTCTGGTATCGTGGCCTGGCTCAGGGAGGTATTGCAGCGGTAGGGCAATTACAACTGTTACAGCCTTTTTTTGGATTAGCGCTGGCCGCAATTTTACTTCATGAAAGCGTGAGTATTGCGATGTTGGGCGTTACTGTTGGCGTAATTCTTTGTGTTGCAGGCTCAAAAAAATTCGCAAGATAGTTGGGGAGATATAAAGGGTCACCATTATAAATCAGGGAAAAACTGACGCCTTTGGACAAAAATCTGGCTTGTTTTTCAAAAGCTATTTTGAGCGGTGCCGTATCTTCGGAACCTGAGAAAAAATAACATGCATGCTCAGGTTAAAACCAATTTATGAAGAAAGTTATCCATAGTTTTAAAGAATTTGAAACCTATGTAGGAAAGGAAATCGGGCCCTCAAACTACCTGAAAATCACCCAGAATCAGATCAATCTATTTGCTGATGCGACCCTGGACCATCAATGGATTCATGTAGATACGGAGAAAGCGGCACAGGAAAGTGTTTTTCAGGGAACAATCGCCCATGGCTATCTCACTTTATCGTTGTTACCATTTCTGTGGGCGGAGATTGTTGAGGTAAAGAACATCAGGATGATGGTAAATTATGGTGTTGAAAAATTGAGGTTTAAGCAGCCCGTTAGGACTGGCGCAGAGGTCAGACTGACGGTGAAGCTGGTTTCGCTAGTTAACCTGAGAGGGACGGCTAAAGCAGTGATCCATTTTGCATTAGAAATAAAGGGCAATACAAAAAATGCTATTGAAGGGACGATTATTTTTTTATATCACTTCAATTGATTTGAATTTATGCCGATAAATTTACGGGGAGTTGTATTAAACTGCTTTTGAAAGAACTTGTTAAAGGCACTCTGGCTATCGAAGCCCAAAAGGAAAGCAATTTCATTTAGAGAGACATTTTCTTTCAGATACTTTTGGGAGAGTTCCATTCTGAGCTTATTTAGAATCAGCTGATAAGAACTTCCTTCCGTTTTTAACCGCCTTTGCATATTACGTTCGCTCATATTAAACCTGAGAGCGGCAGATTTTAAGCCCAGACCAGGATTAGAAATGCTATGCAAAAGGTGTCTTTCCAGGGCATAAGAAAAATGTCGGTTGTACTGCTTTTCCCTGATCTCCCTTTCCAGCTCCTCAAATAAAGGCAATAGCTTCTTCTGAACAGGAACAACTGGCAGTTCGAGAACGGATTTAGGAAAGATCAGGGCCACACGATCCTGGTTGTACTTTACCTGACAATTTAGATACGTTTCCAATGGATCTGTTGCTCCTTCCTTTGGATAAGGAGAATGGATTAAAACCGGATGCAGGAACCTTCCTGTGAAACTATGCGCGTAGTGGATGGCGGTACCATACTGCATTTCAGCCCAGACTCTTGCGGCCTGAGGATAACGGAGATTGAATTCAGGATGGATCAGCAACTCATAATAAAAGGAATCGCCCTCTACGCGGGCGGTATAACTGGTGATATCCGTTGCTTTGTACCCGGTCTCTTCCTTTTTTTCAACGATCTCAGCAAGTGTTTGCATTTTATGAGGTGTGTTGAACACCGCGTCTGTTAACGTAAAAGGAATTAGAAATCCGGTCTTCAGTCCTATCCTTTGGTCTTTTGTTGCTAAGACTGCCTGTTCCAGATACCGTCCACAGATCCCGGCATCTATTTTACAAGTAGGATCTTCAAGCACACTAAGCGCTGTTTTAAACTCAGAAAATATTTTCGGCAAATCGATATCTAACTTTTCAAATTGCGTTAAAATAATATTGAATAATCCGGCAATTACATACATGATTTATAACCTGGCTTTTGAATAGCAAAAGAAAAAACACGGCGACAAGTTATCAATTAAATCATAAATGCGGTACGAAATCAAGCCTGATTTGACCATATTTTGATTTATTCAGATGATCGGTGTTATTGTCAGAAAAAATATTTAGCTTAGAGTAGCGCTTAACACAAAACATATTGGCATTTGAATTAGTCACAGATAACACACTCTCTATCAGCCACAAAAATCCATACTCATGAATTTCTAGAACACTAACTTTAGTAATTTCCTACACTTTAAACTCGCTCTCAATGAGAAAAAGAACTGATCAAACAGGGGATAAAACCGTCTCCGTCAATGCCATCTCCAGCACTTATATCATACGCTTAACAATGGATGCAAATGATACCCAAAGTTTCATGTGGGGATTATGCTGTGACTCCCAACTTTAATTAATCCTAAACCATCAAATCTTATGGGAAGCTACGTAGAAATAAATGACACCCTTCAATTAACTACTGAACAAGGATTTCCTTCGGACCTAATGGACCGGGATCAGCATATCATTAACCCGGTTACACTTGCTGATGTAGAAGGTAAGATCTTCAGTTTTAAGGACAAACCCTCGGCACGCATATTCCAGCTGGATCCGGTCAGGGTATACTATGTCCACAACATTAATGGGAAATGGCTGTTCTGGGGCCGCATCTTTATCCAGTCTGAAACGATCTACAAGAAACTGGATGAAAATGGGAATTGGATAGAGGGAGAATGGATGACCTCAGGAACTTACACCATCATCGATGTGTATGATCCTGTTTATCAGAAAATTTTCACGCTTCATGAGGCACCTCCTGACCGTAATTATTTCATCCCGGATCCATCGAAAGAGTAATTGTAAAAACCTAAAAGCCCCTGTAATCTGATTGATCAACAGGGCTTATTTCCCAATACTTATTCCTCAGAGCGTCTTATGCTAAACGCCCTTTCTGATCTGTAACATTCCTTTTCCATAATGCCGTTTCATCATTCTGTTGAGGTGACTGCTGTCTGTAAAGCCTAGTTCCCAGGCAATTTCTTTAATCGGGGTAGCCGTATAAATCACGCGGGATTCTGCGATTCTTAGCCTGGATTTAAGTACGTAATCCTGAAAGCGCTCTCCTGCATTTCTCTTAAAATATTCGCTAAAATAAGTTTCTGAAATGCCGAAACGTTCAGACAGGTATTCCACGGTGATCATTTCTTTATTGATGATATGAAAACTGATAAAGTTTAAAAGATCTGCAAATTTGGAATCATTAATTATTCTTCCTTTTAAAATACTCTTTTGAGCATTCCTGGATAGAATTCCCAAAATGGAGACTAAAGTCGTTCTGATGATGAAGGCGGAGCAAATTTCCTTTCGTTCATATTCATAAAGCACTGCATCCAGCAATCGCTTTACCTGTTCTTTATCACCCAAATCTTTGATCAGTTCGCCGGGGTGATGGTTGTGATTTGCCAGGATAAAATTCAAACGGCTAAACCAGGAACTATAGTCGACCTGATCGTTTGACAATGGAATAAAATAGCTGCTGGTGAAACGTACAAACAGAAAACGACTCGCTTCTTCTATAATATATTTATAACATTTTGCCGCAGGCAGCAGATGGATGTCATTTTCCCGGAAAGGAAGCTTAATGTTGTTTACACTTTGCAGACCAGTTCCTTCCAGTACATAAACCAGTTCAAAAAAGTTATTGGTCCTGCTTCGCTCCTGCCATTCGGCGTAGCCAGCAATTTCAATCGCAAAACTATCATGTAAAAAATCCATCCTACAAACTTAACTATTCCCAGAGGCATTAAACCAGAATCCAGGAATATTACTGTTCTTTCGCCAGTATTTACCATTCTCCGAGGTCCTTCCTACCTACTTTTGGATTGCAAAAACAGATAAAATATCTTCAATTATGAACTATCAGGAAATCTCAAAAGAAACCATAAGCCATTTATACAAATCTCATCAACAGATCAGGAAATCTGAAATAGACATCCGTCTGATTGTTTTGGCCGAACTCTATGTCTCGCAAATGAATGGCTGTGCTTACTGTTGCAGTTTTCATTCCAATGAGTTGCGTGAACTCGGTATGGAACAAAGCGTTATCGACAAGATACCCGGCTGGAAATATACCAATGCATTTGACCACAAAGAAAAGTTGGTACTACGATGGGCAGCAGCAATCACCAGAATGGAAGGTAATTTTGAGGAGCTAAAAACACAACTGCAAACCAATTTCAGCGAAAAAGAACTGGTAGACCTCACGGCCAGTATTTCCCTGATGAACGCCTTAAATCGCCTACGGATTACACTCGGCGATATCCATTAATTTTTACCGGTAAAAGAACGAATATAAAATAAACAACATGAAAGCAGTACAGTTAACCCAATTTGGAATTGAAAATTTGATCGTAAATGAAGTGGAATCTCCCCGCCCTTCGGACAACGAAGTTTTAGTAAGAATAAAAGCGGTATCCTTAAATTATCTGGACAACATTATCGCCCAGGGAAGCTTTTCCAATGCGATGAACTTTCCCTATATACCAGCTTCAGATGGCAGCGGGATTGTAGCATCGGTCGGAAAAAATGTAACCAGGTGGAAAACCGGCGACCGGGTTGCCATCCAGTACGTACAAAAATGGACAAAAGGAAACATTGATAAAGAAAGCAATTCTATTCGCGTAGCCTGGCAAACTCCAGGAGTCATGGCCGAATATGTATGTATTCCCGAATACGGATTGGTAAAGGCGCCGGATAACCTCAGTTTTGAAGAGACTGCAACACTGCCAATTGCGGCTTTAACCGCATGGCATGGATTAATCAACCAGGCAAATTTACAATTGGGGCAAACTGTGCTGACACAAGGCACCGGAGGTGTTTCCCTGTTTGCCCTGCAGATTGCAAAAGCCGCAGGTGCAAGAGTCATTGCCACAACGAGCAGCGACGAAAAAGCGAAAAAACTCAGAGCAATCGGAGCTGATGAGGTCATTAATTATACACAAAATCCGGAATGGCATCAGCAAGTCCTCTCCCTCACAAATGGAGAAGGCGTGGACATTACACTGGATATCGCCGGAACTAAAACCATCGAACAATCTCTCCTGTCGGTTAAAGAGATGGGTTTTGTAGGTACAGCCGGCTTTATTTCGGGAGCTGCTTTACCCCTGGATATACACCGGCATAAAATCAACATGTCATTTCTAAGGATACAAGGCTTAGCGGTAGGCAGTGCTGAAAGTTTTTCCGCGCTAAACCGTGCAATTGAACTGACAAACCTACATCCGGTAATTGACGAGGTATTTACCATAGACCGGGTGAAGGCTGCCTATAAAAAACTAGAAGAGGGCAAGCATTTTGGTAAGATTGTGATTTCCATGTAACAGAAATTAAAACCATAAGAATTTATTTGCCATGTATACACTTTGTATATACCGGTTTTTGTGTTTTTTATCTGGGATAGGCTTTCTTTGCCAGCAGTAAAACAACATAAAACTTATACATACATGGCATTTAAACACCTATCGGGACAGCGCTATTTTTTAATTGCGAAACATAGTGGCAAAGCGCTTGGTTTTAAAAACGAAGCAATAGGCAGTTCATTGATCCAAATGACTTTGGATATTGACAATGAAAATCAAAAGTTCAGTTTTGATGAAGGGAATAATTTTCACTGGATCATGTCGGCATATAGAGACCGATATCTGGCCATCGATAATAACTCCGCGGCAGATAAAGCAAGAATTATTCAATGGCATTATGAACCAGGAAAAGCAAACCATCATTTTCATCTGGATCCCGCTGGTGGCGGAGGCTATTACCGCATCAGGGCATTACACAGCGACAAATTTCTGGATGTCATCAATGCAAGCGAAGCGGACGAAGCAGATGTAAGTCAACATCAATTTTCGGGAACGGACAACCAATTGTTTAAAATGGTGCCGGTAACCGACGATCCGGTAGGAAAATCGCCCATGTCTTATGCAGAAACCAATGAGATGGGGCGCGCCGTCTTACTGGGCGTCATAGGTGCTATACCAAAAGTTGGTGGTGGCATCAGTGCAGTGATCGGTTTTTTCTGGAGTTCTAAAAACACCTTATCAGAACTGTGGGATCAAATGAAAACCTATGTCGATGCCCGTATTTTCGAAATACTGGAAAAACACATAATAGACGATTTGAGGGATGATGTAGCAGGATTGTTAAATATTGCAAAAGAGTTTGATGGTTTATCCCCAAAAACCGCAGAAAAAGGAAGCAAGCTGATCAGCGCAATCAGCTACGGATCCGGAAGACAAACTCATTTCTTAAATAAAAAACCATCCGTATTGCCTTACCTGATTGGCTTAGGAACGATTATGCTGGTCTTACGACGTAACCTTTTGGTAGAGTATGAAGATGTCTTTGGATATGCGCCTACGCCGAACGACTATGAAAAGCATTTGGAGAGTTTGAAAGAATGTATCAGGGTTTTTTCGAAAGACGCGGAAAAACACAAAAAATCCCTGATGAAATCCAGATTGTCACACATAGCGGATCCGAAAGAGGTCGTGATCCATGTGCAAAATATGATAGGTGATACCAGGTACAATTATGTCAAATTTTCTGTGGTAGAGGATACCTTTGACAACTGGACAATGAGCTGGTCTGATGTCTATATTGATTTTGCCCAGACTGCCCAGGTTGGCTACAAAGATCATAAAAAGCGGGCAGAGTATGCAGTGCTGCAACGCAGAAAGCAGATCGTTGAACAATATGAATCTGAGCTCGATGAATTGATGGTGCAGGCAAAATTATGGAAACATTTTGATCCCAAAGAAAGCGAATACACAGAGAAGATCGTGAAAAGGTCTGTAGGTACTTTTGGTGGATTTCAGGGTACAACAGCCTTCGAAGGCATCACTGGCTCAAAGATCAGCCGGTTAACACTATTTCAGGAAAATGGCAGTTTAGTTGGTCTGACCATAGGATATAAAGGTCAAACTACCGATTTAACCGTTGGCAAATTCACCGGAAACAGTACAAGTTTAGTTCTTGAAGACGAAGAATATATCACTAGTGTTTACGGGCATATGAAGAACCATATTGAAGGCCTTTGGTTCGTTACAGAAAAGGGACGGTTTATTGGCGCAGGAAAAACAAATGAAATGGGCTTTTCAGCAGACCTCGGAGATGGTTTAAAGGCCAAACTGGTACGTATCTCAGGTGCACACAACAACAACCTTATAGAACAACTCAACTTCCATTGGGAATATACTTATTAAAATAATTAACCTCCGCTCTCCCCTGTTTATATATTTATGAACAGACAAAAGCCCCGCATTTCTGTGGGGCCTTTTGCTGTTGATCAAAAATCTTTGAATCTGGTTTTAACCTCTATTAGGTCGCGTATTGTTTGGCGATTTTATCTTCTGGCTTAGTGCTGCACAAATACAGAGATATCAGGAAAAAGCACTCCAAAGGTTTCATCAATCTATAAACCAGGTTTGAGCCCTTCTGACTGGTGATTTTCTTTGATAACGGGTAGCCGTATTTATCATAGCAAGCCCTGATTACCCGGTGTACGGCAGGGAGATTTTCCTGGATCAACTCTTCAAAAGCGTTCGCAATGAGCAACTGTCTGTTGACAATAATTTCATGACCATGCCTTATTCCCAAACGAAGCGGTTTTACCACTTTCGGATCACCACAAACAGCGACCGTACATAAATAATGACCTTGATGGTCTAAAAATGGTGGATGAGTTTTTGTCGAAAAACGCCAGGTTGTGGTTTCGGTAAACACTTTACTCATCGAATCTGCTTCTTGTCCGAATAAGATCAATAAGACAACTATAATGATAAAAACCGGAATCAGCAAAATCAACACATAGAATGGTTGATGGGCCGTCTTCGCCATCTTTTGGTTTAAATAGTTAAGCACTTTATTGCGGTACACCTTGTCGTTTGCCCCAGCAAGCTCTTCCACAACGCATTTACAAATTACAGCTACCGCAGTTAAAATATAGGCAAAAGGCAAAAAACCAAACAGCCATCCATCATAAGACTCCGTACTGTGTGAGATTTGAACAAATACAGCAGCACTGATTGGGATCCCGATCAAAACAAGAACCAACATCAGTACAAACCATAAGGGAGGCATTGCTCTCCCTTTCAGCCAGAGCTTCAATAATCCAAACACGGCCAGGACAAAAAAAGTAATGAGGCTTAGCAGGTGCTTAGATGCGAAAGGAGAATAGCCGCCATCAACGATGTCAATAGCGGTATAATAGTCCGCAGAATAGACCATTAAACCGCAGCAGAACAACAAGAAAGAGAGCGTAAAGCCTAGTATAAACACATACTCCAGCGTTTTTACAGGCGTCTCAATACCTTTTCTTGCTTGTTTGTACATTAGATAGCCCAAAACCGGCAATGACAGTAAAAATATTATTGCTATGATTTCCACTCTTCGTTTAACATGGAGTATAAAACCAGATCAAGAAACTGACCATTAACCAGGTCTGCCTGTCTCAGTATACCTTCTTTTGTGAAATTCAATTTCTCTGGGATGGCCAGGCTTCTGACATTACTTTCGGCTGCTTTAATCTCTATTCTGTTTAAACCCAACTCCCTAAAACCATAGCTGATCAAACCTTTACATGATTTTGTAATGATGCCCTTGCCTTCGTCCTTTTTACCGAGCCAATACCCAATTTCAGCACTTTTATTATAAGTATTGATATAGTGTAATCCCATTTTCCCTACCGGTTTTTCATCTAACAAGATCACAAAATTGATATCATTTCCCTGTTGGTATTGTAATTCGCAGTTCCTGATATAATTATTGAAATTCTCCAGGGATTTGGCATTGTCACCCCAAGCTAAAAATTCGGCAAAACGGGCTCTGTTTGCTTCAATAACAGCATATAGTCCTGTAGCATGCCCGGCTGCAATCAGTTCAAGATTTATATTTTCGTCTATATTGATTCTCATTTGAAGGTCTTTACTTTCCAGGGCATCAAGTTAGCTAATTTATTAAAAAATTTAACAGCAGGATCTTTTAAAACAAGGAATCCCTCTCTTTCCAAAAAGAAGGCACAGAGCAAAACCAAGTATGTTTTAGCAAATCAGACAGACTGCAGATCAATAAATAATCTACTGATCAGGAAAAGTTGACCTGTGGTCAAAAAAAAGCGTTCCATTTTAGATGAAGTTCTTTTCTTGCGTAAAAAGAACGAAAATGGAAACCACACAACGACAAACCTATCTTGATTGGCTAAGGATATTATCCATATTAGGTGTATTATTTTTTCATTCGGCCATGCCTTATGTTTCAGAAGATGGATGGCATATTAAAAATGCAGAAACGAGCAATCTGTTGATGGAAACAAATATGTTCCTCCATCTTTTTCGCATGCCCTTATTGTTCTTCATCTCTGGTACGGTAAGCTTTTACATGATGCAACGGAGATCTACGTTAAACTTCATTGGTTTACGCTTCCGCCGACTATTGATCCCTCTAATATTTGGGATGTTTGTTGTCGTTCCGCCTCAGATCTATATGGAACGACTGATTGCCGGTTATCAAGGTAGTTTTTGGCATTGGTATCCCCATGTGTTAGACTTCATACCCTATCCAACAGGCAATTTCAGCTGGCATCACCTTTGGTTTATCGCCTACCTGTTTTTATACGACCTGATGTTCGCGCCCTTATTTGCCTGGCTGATCTCTCCAAAAGGCAATGGATTTAAAACAAAGATGGAAGTACTGACTAAAAATAAACGGATATACCTGCTGATGCTTCCCGGAATCATCTGGTATACCCTAATGGCCCATAGGTTTCCTGAAACCAATGACCTGATCAACGATCCCGCTTATTTTGTTTACTGGTTGCTCTTTCTAATGACCGGGTTTATCTGTATCCTCCAACCCAAATTGATGGATAGCCTGGAACGTAACCGACGTTTTGCCTTAACGGTAGGATTTTTAGCACTCCTCTTATTAAACTATTTAAGATGGAATAAAATTGAACCAAAGTATGCCGGTTGGTATTTCCAGGATGAATTCTTTACTTATCTTTTTTATGCCTTAAAACCAACCATTGCATGGGCATGGGTATTCGCATTGATTGGATATGGGAAACGTTACCTGAACGCCAAACACAAAATCCTCAACTATTTAAATGAATCAGCTTATCCTTTTTACATCCTGCATCAGACCGTGATCGTCATCCTGGTTTATTATATCGTGCAACTCCGTAATGAAAGCATTTTATCTAAATATATTTATACTTTAGGCCTTACATTTTTTATAAGCGTACTGACTTATCATTTGCTGATCCGCCCTTTTGCACTCAACAGGTTCTTATTCGGCATGAAACCTATAAAAAAAGCTGACGGAACAAAAATGAAAACAGAAGAAACGGCATAACATGAAGCTATTCAAAAAATACATTTTCCCCGCAGTTTATGGCCTTCTGATCTATTTCACCATCAGGCTATTGCATGACCTCGCTGTTGATACTCAATTTTGGACAAGAGACTTGGTTTTAAACATTTTCGAAATTCTTTGCAGCATCTTGCTGGGCTATCTAAGCATAGGCATTTTTGAAGCACTCTTCCGGTTTTACGACAAACGTTGGCCACACCATTTAAATTATCGGGGCATCGTAAGAGAATTGCTGATACTGGTAGGTGTTAATCTGCTATTGGCCTACCTGATCCTGATCCCAATGGCGGCATTTACGGATGATGGTCTGTCCTGGGTAGACGTCGCAGACCTGACCATGATTCCAACTTTATATGCCCTGATTTATTATGGAATTGCGCGTAGCAGAAGCTGGTTAAAGGCGTATGTAGACAATAAAGTGCTACTAGAGAAAATAACGAATGAACATTTAGAAACGGAACTCAAATTCCTTAAAGCTCAATATCACCCACATTTTCTTTTTAATGCTTTAAATACCATTTACTTTCAGATGGATGAAGATTTACCTGGTGCAAAGAGAAGTATTGAGCAATTTTCAGAGCTACTCAGGTATCAGCTCTATGACCAGCAACAACAGGTGCCTATAGCGCTCGAAATCGACTATCTTCAACGCTTTATTGAATTGCAAAAGATCCGGAGCACAGATAAACTGCAGTTACAGATCGCTTTTGATCCGCAGCTGAATGCACAACTGGTGTATCCACTGTTATTTTTGCCATTGGTTGAAAATGCATTCAAATTTATAGGCGGTGATTATCAAATGCTGGTCGATGCCAGGATATCAGATCACTATATCGTGTTTAGCGTGGAGAATTCCGTACCGCTGGTGATGCAACACGGGGCTAAAACAGGAGGCATCGGACTGGAAAACCTGCAACGACGCCTTGACTTGCTTTATCCGGACAGACATTCCCTAAAACTACAGCAGGAAAACAATCAATTTAAAGCGGTCTTAAAACTAGAATATGAACGATAAAATCAGTTGTATCATTACCGATGATGAACCTTATGCGCGCAAAGGCTTACAGGGTTATATAGAAAAAATCAGTTTCCTGGATCTTAAAGGAAGCTGTGAAGATGCTTTACAATTGAACAGTCTGTTGGAAGAGGAACCGGTAGACCTGCTTTTCCTGGACATACAAATGCCTCTTTTTACGGGCATTGAATTTTTGAAAACCCTCCGCAACCCTCCTAAAGTGATATTCACCACTGCTTATGCGCAATATGCCATACAGGGTTTCGAATTAGAAGTGATGGATTATTTACTAAAACCCATCTCCTACGAACGATTTTTTAAAGCAGCAACAAAAGCGAAGGAATATTTTGCATTAAAGGCCCGGCCCGATGAATCTACTGCTTATTTATTTGTAAAGTCCAATGGGAAGTTCGAGAAAATAGTCTTTGCTGATATTTTGTTTATCGAGGGAATGGAGAATTATGTCGCCATTCAGCTTAAAGATAAGCGGATTGTGACCCACAGCACCATCAAATCATTACTCGAAAAATTACCAGCCAGACAGTTTATACAAACCCATAAATCTTATGTGATAGGGATTGACAAAATTGATCGCATTGAAGGCAACCTGCTGCACATTCAGAAGTATCAGATTCCTATTAGTAAATACCTGCGCAAAGTAGTCATGACGGCCCTGATTACTTAACATCCTCATTTAAAAATTACCGAAGGTGGCCTCAACCGGCAGGCCATCTTTTGAATAACAGACCCTGACATACTCGAGCGCTGCATCTTCCGGTAAACAATAGGTCAGGTCAAATTCCCCTTGTTTATAATAGTCCAGTGCATCAAGGTTAATCATTTCCAGTTCATCTGCGGTGACAGACAATTTAACCGCAAGCTCATTTCTGGAGTTTTCATCGAATTCGGCGATCCGGTTTAAAACAAAATCAATCTCTGAAAGGCAGGTACGAAGGTCGTTGACATCATCAACATGAACTATAATAGAAAAATTGTGATCCTTAGATTGATACTCGTCAAAAGTGTAAGTACCATAGGCAAAAGTAAACTCTCCAATTCCACGTTGTGTATAGTCTGCAGTGTCTTTTTTCCTGCTGCAGTTTAAGAATGTCCAATCTATATAGCTTTCATTTACCCTACCTCCTCCCAGAGGAATCAGGTCCCACATCCGGCCAAGTTCTTCTAAATTCGCAGAAACAGATTTTCCGTCTTCAGCCATAAAAGTATAAGTTCCCTTATCCAGTGTGACACTTTTAATTTTAAAACCAGCAGGGACATAGAAACTGGAAGCTCCTCCAGGGTAACCGGCAAAACACTTCTGAACCTGATCAACCTCACATTCCTTGAAAATCAGAAGAGAGCTCGCACCTTGCTGCTCCCAAAAATAGAACTGATCGGCAAAGCTTTCGGCTTCTTTCCCTGCTTCAGGGTCAGCATCGCTGATCCTACCTAATAAATCAAATATTTTAGTGGTGTCCTTATCGTCAATTTTCATAAGTTACTGTTCTAAATGCCAGTCCAATCGGCTTTACTGATCTGATAAACGAAATTTAGTTTAGAGGCTTCGCCATAATAGGCAATTTCCTCTTCCCCAATTTTAACCGCATTCAGGTTTGCGATGGCTTTCTGTGAGCGGATATTTTGTGACCCGATATGGAACAGTACCTGATCAACGAATTGAAAAGCATAATCGATCATCAGCTTCTTAACAGAAGGATTGTATCCCTGACCCCAGAATTTGCGGCCAACAAAAGTGTAGCCAATAAAGACATGTTTCTTTTCCGCATCGAAATCATAATATCTGCTGCTGCCTACTACTTCTTCCGAATCCTTGTCTAAAATCAGGTAAGCACCACCCGATTCCATTGCTCCTTTAAAGAAACTTTCAAACACTGCTCTTTTGTACCGGTCTTTATTGGGGTGTTGCTCCCAGATCAGCGGATCAGAAGCGACGGCATAAAGTCGTTCAAAATCAAGATCTTGCAGGGGAACAAGCTTAACAAGCTCATTTTCCAGTATGGCCTGAAGATCGGGATGGTTGTTATTTATAGGCTGCATCTCTTTTTTCATGATTATGATTCTAAGCTACGGAAATTAAATAGTTTCCTTAAAGATGGGAACGGACTGCATTTATCATAAAAATGTCAAGACAATTATCTGCAAATAATCAGGTACCCTATTGTTATATCTTTGAAACCGTATGTTTATCAAACTATTTCATTTTCTATCGTTGTTTGCGTACCTCAACATTATTGCTTATGAAGCTGGAGACAGCTCCTTAAATCAAAAGCAGTCTACTTTTGCGGGCGACTCAGTTCTGGAATTTGTACTTGATGACTTACTCGATATTCCAATGCACAATTATGAAGACGATATAAAAATTCCGAACGAGAATTACCGTCTTTTCCATACCGGCATTTATATCTTACCTGCAATTATTGTTTTCCTTTCCTTTTTTCTATTTAAACAGATTGGAAAGCTAATTGTTGTTGAGCACCCGCTTTACAGAACAAAAAGCGTTTGTTTACCAAGTTATTACTCCCACCTTTTCAGGTTAAAACCATTCTAGGGTAAATCTTTTTATTAGTAATTTCTTATTCAGGCATTTCTTGGAGAAGCCCCGCCATTAAGTGCGGCTAAATTTCTGCGTTTCCTGAGTGCTTCAGCATTTACTAATCCTTTCAATTTCGTTTCTGTATCGAATTTCATTAAACCATTTATACATCTGGGCGTAAATCCATACGTCCACAAAAATCAGTATTGCCATGAAGGTTAATTTCTTAGCTTATTCCCCTCTTTTTGTTGCACTTGCATTTGCCAGCTGTACCTCTTCTGAAAGTAAAGAACCTGCGACCGCCGACAAGTCCAAACCTGTACCTGTTGCTGCGATCCACGTTTTAGACACCACGATTTACAAAGAATATATTGCCGATATACAGGCGGTAAAAAATGTAGAAGTCCGGTCCCGTTTATCCGGATTCCTGGAGAAAATCTATGTAGAAGAAGGCTCCGCCGTTAAGGAAGGACAGGTTTTGTTTAGAATAAACGACGAAGAATATAAAGCGGAACTCAGTAAAGCAGACGCGGTGTTAAACAATGCAATAGCAGATGCAAAGACGGTTGAGTTAGAGCAGCAGAGAACGAAATTGCTGGTAAAAAACAACATTGTTTCCAAGACAGAACTCGACCTTGCAGCAGCCAAAGTTAAAGCCGCAGAATCACGTATCGCCGAAGCCAGGTCCGTCCTGCGTTATGCGAAATCCAGGTTGTCCAATACTTTGATCAAATCCCCTTTCAGTGGTCGCATTGACCGATTGCCATTAAAAGCAGGCAGCCTATTGGAGGAAGGATCCCTCCTGACCTCCGTATCTGACCTAAGCGCTGTAAATGTCTATTTCTCGATTACGGAGAAAGAGTATTTAAACATTGCCAGTGATGCAGGATACGCGAAAAACAGCTTTAAGAAACAAGTTAAACTGACCCTTGCGGATGGTGCGGTGTATCCCTTTGCAGGTCAGGCTAAATTTGCGGAAAGTGAATTCGCCAGTCAGACGGGCTCTCTTTCTTTAAAAGCGAATTTCCCGAATCCTGAGGGTTTATTAAAACACGGTGCTTCCGGCAAAATCAGTGTTCCTATAGAAACCGGAGAAATCCTTGCGGTTCATCAGAAATCTGTGTTTGAGATTCAGGACAGAACTTATGTTTACGTTCTGGGAGCCGATAACAAGATTAAAATGACTGCTTTCCAGGCCGGACAAAGAGTAGGACACTATTACATTGTCAGCGCTGGCCTAAGCAAATCAGACAAAATTGTCTTTGAAGGCACCCAAAGTCTGCGTGACGGAATTCAGATTAAACCCATCGGCCTTAACATAAAAGGCGCTAACCCAATTGCTAAAAACTAAACATTTTCCCAATTCAACTTGCATTTATTGCAGATAAGCCCATGCGGGATACCTGCATAAATCCTATATAATTATGTTTGAACAATTCATAAAACGACCGGTATTGTCGCTGGTCATATCGCTTTTTATTACCCTCCTCGGGCTGCTGGCCTTATTTACGCTGCCGGTAACCCAGTTTCCGGACATTGTGCCTCCTTCTGTGGTGGTCACCGCAAACTATACCGGGGCCAATGCGGAAGTAAGCACGAATGCCGTTGCGATCCCTTTAGAAAGAGCCATCAATGGTGTGGCGGGAATGACCTATATGAGTTCCGTATCCACCAACAATGGAACCACCTTAATTCAGGTTTTCTTTAAGGTAGGTACAGACCCGGATATTGCCGCTGTAAACGTGCAGAACCGGGTAACGACCGTACTGGACGAATTACCTGAAGAGGTCATTAAAGCTGGGGTAACCACGGAGAAAGAGGTAAACAGTATGCTCATGTACCTGAACATCTACAGTGATGACAAGTCTGCAGATGAACGCTTTATTTACAACTTCACCGACATTAACATCCTGAAAGAACTCAAGCGTATTGAAGGGGTTGGTTTTGCCCAGATTATGGGTTTGAGGGATTATGCGATGCGTGTTTGGCTGAAGCCCGACCGCCTGGCCGCGTATAAAATCTCCAGTGACGATGTCATTGCCGCTTTAAGAAAACAAAATGTAGAGGCTGCGCCGGGACAAACGGGAATCGGATCTGATAAATCGATCAATATGCAGCAATATGTATTGCGTTATCCGGGCAAGTTTTCTGAGGCAGAAGAGTATAAGAACATTCCAATCAGGGCAAATGCAGACGGTTCCATTATCCGGATCAAAGACATTGCTGATGTAGAGTTTGGGTCATTGGATTATGAGATGGTTTCCAAAACTGATGGCAGGCCTTCTGCTTCCATTATGATGAAACAGCTTCCCGGTTCAAATGCACAGGAAGTGATCAAAAATGTGAAAGAGAAGATGGCGGCATTACAGGAAAACTCTTTTCCTCCGGGCATGAAATACACGATGGGTTATGATGTATCGCGTTTCCTTGATGCTTCGATTTCCAGTGTATTGATTACCCTATTGGAGGCCTTTGTATTGGTCTTTATAGTCGTGTTCATCTTCTTACAGGACTTCCGCTCTACGTTAATTCCCGCATTGGCCGTTCCGGTATGTCTGATCGGCGCCTTATTTTTTATGCAGATGCTGGGTTTCTCCATTAACCTGCTCACCCTGTTTGCCCTGGTACTCGCGATAGGTATCGTCGTCGATAACGCCATTGTAGTGGTCGAAGCAGTCTATGCCAAGATGGAAGAAGAACACCTGCAGCCTATGGAAGCGACCATTGCTGCGATGAAAGAGGTAGGTAAACCCGTGGTGGCCATCACACTGGTGATGTCGGCGGTATTTATTCCTGTAGCTTTCCTTTCTGGTCCGGTGGGTATTTTCTACAGACAATTCTCTTTAACACTGGCATCGGCAATTATCATTTCCGGAATCAACGCTTTGACGCTCACTCCTGCCCTATGTGCCATCATTCTCCGCTCTCCGCATGATAAACCGGAGGCAAAAGGCTGGATGGCCAGATTTTTTGCGGTCTTCAATAAAGGCTACAACAAAATGGCCGGAGGGTATAAAAACCTGCTGGGAAGAATCGCGGGAAGAAGAATACTCACTTTCGGCTTGCTCATCGTCTTTTTTGTCACCACCTGGGGAATGAGCAGTATCCTGCCCTCTGGCTTTATTCCAACCGAAGATCAGGGAATGATCTATGTGAATGTAACGACACCTCCCGGGGCAACGGTAGACAGAACGGAAAGTGTACTCAATGAAATTGATGCGATTAGCCGCAAGATGAAAGCGGTAGAAACGGTTTCCACCCTCGCGGGATATAGTATCGTGAACGAAGTTTCGGGCGCTTCCTACGGGATGGGAATGATCAATCTCGTGGCCTGGGACAAAAGAAAAGAATCCGTAACTGAAATGATCGGGAACCTGAAAAAGGCGACTGCACATATCATGGACGCGGAAATAGAGTTTTTCCCTCCGCCAACGGTACCTGGCTTTGGTAACTCTTCCGGCTTTGAACTGCGTCTCTTAGATAAAACAGGGACCGACGACCTCAACAAGACCTCAGAGGTGATGAAAAAGTTCATGGAAGATTTAAAAGCCACACCGGAGATTGGGAATGTTTTTACCACCTTCGATGTGAGCTTTCCGCAATACCTCATCAAGGTAGATCATGACCTCGCTGCAAAAAAAGGAATCAGCGTTGAAAATGCCATGAACACGCTTCAGACTTTAATGGGGAGTTTTTACGCGACTAACTTTATCCGTTACGGACAAATGTATAAAGTAATGGTACAGGCTGGTCCAAATTACCGGGAAAAACCGGAGGACGTATTGAATCTTTTTATCAAAAATGATAAAGAAGAGATCTTTCCTTTTTCAACTTTCATTACCATGGAACGTGTGTATGGTCCGGAGCAGATTACACGCTATAACATGTTTTCTTCCGCCATGCTCAATGGAGAAGCTACCGCCGGTTTCAGTAGCGGACAGGCGATTGAAGCCGTTGAAAAAGTGGCTAAGAAACTACCTGCAGGCTATGAAATCGAATGGTCAGGTATGACACGCGAGCAAATCCTCTCCGGAAATCAGGCACTGTATATCTTTGCCTTATGTTTGCTTTTTGTATACCTGATCCTGGCTGCACAGTATGAAAGCTTTTTGTTACCACTCCCGGTATTGCTTTCTTTACCTGCCGGTATTTTCGGAGCCTTCCTGTTCTTATGGATGTTTGGCCTGGAAAACAACATTTACGCACAGGTTGCACTGGTCATGCTCATTGGTCTGCTTGGAAAGAACGCCATCCTTATCGTGGAATATGCAATTATCAAACAACAGGAAGGTATGGGCTTTTTACAAGCCGCAATTGAGGGTTCCGTAGCCCGTTTACGTCCAATATTAATGACCTCCTTTGCTTTTGCCGCCGGACTTGTTCCTTTAATGATTGCCAGCGGTGCCGGTGCATTGGGTAACCGTTCTATCGGGACAGCAGCTGTAGGTGGAATGATTATCGGAACAATAGTTGGTGTAATTGTGATCCCTGGTCTTTATGTACTCTTCTCTTCGTTAATGAAAAAGAAGGTAAATATCACAACAAAGGCGGCAGCAGTGATTGCTGGTATCCTGCTGATCAGCAGTTGTAACCTGAAGAAAGAGCTTCCTAAACATGAACACCGAAATGCACCTTCCTCTTATGGACAAAAGACTGACACTGTAACCATTGCCAATACTCAGTGGAAGGAATTCTTTAAAGACGAACACCTGATTTCCTTGATCGATACCGCCCTGGCCAACAACACGGATATGAAACAGGCTTTGCATCATATTGAAATGGCCAAAGCTAATTTACGCATGCGTAAAGGCGCAATGCTGCCGAATTTAGACCTTGCTGTGGAGGCAGGTTTACGCAGGTACGGTTTTTATACGGTTGATGGGATTGGAAATTATGACACTAATTTCTCCGGAAATCTGAAGGACAATGAACGCTTGCCGAACCCTGTTCCGGATTATTTTGTGGGTATCAGAACTTCCTGGGAACTGGATTTATGGGGTAAGCTTAAAAACAAGAAACAGGCTGCACTGAATAAATTCCTGGCTTCTTATGAAGGACAAAAGCTGGTTCAAACGGAATTGGTCAGTAGCGTTGCAACGGCCTATTTTGAATTACTGACACTGGATGAAGAGCTTAAAATCTTAAACAGAAATATCGACCTGCAACAGAAAGGACTTCAGCTGATCGAAGTTCAAAAAGAAGCAGGTATGGCAACAGAATTGGGTGTTCAGCAGTTTAAAGCAGTTCTCGCCAATTCAAAGGCAAAAGAGCAGGAAGTCTTGCAGCAGCAGAGCCTGATGCGACACCATTTAAACTTCTTAACCGGAAGATTTGACGCCCCTATTCCACTGACAGAAAAAGGACTTGAGCCATTCATTTCTATAAGAACTTTAGATGAGGGAACCCCTTTACAAATGATCGCCCTGAGGCCAGACATCCGGCAGGCAGGACTGGAATTGATTGCCTCACAGAAAGAAGGTAAAGCCGCCAGTGCTGCATTTTTACCGGCTATTGTACTCGCACCACAGATCGGATTGCAATCCTTTGACCTGACCAAACTCTTCCAGCCTCAAACCGCTTTGGCTTACGGTTTGGTTGGTGGTTTAACAGGACCAATTTTCAATCAGCATCGCATCCGGGCGGAGTATGAAAGCTATGTTGCGGCGTATGGTATTGCCTTCCAAAACTATGAGAAGATCGTCCTGAAGGCTTACAACGAAGTACAGGATGCTTTGAAATCACAGGCATTCATTAACCAAAAAAGAATTCACATTTCTGATGAAGTGAAGGCTTTAAATGCAGCTGTTAAAGCAGCAAATATTCTTTTCTTAACCGGAAGGGTGACTTACCTGGACATCATCACGAGCCAAAGAGATGTTTTAGACGCGGAGATGAACGAAGTTCAGGCTAAGAAGCATCAGGTGCTCAACCAGCTTTCTTTATACAAGGCGCTGGGAGGCGGCTGGAAATAGCCTGTATTAACTAAAATAGATCTGTAGTATTACTGCAGATCTATTTTGCTATTAAATTGACAATTAGCACTATAAGTAACACACCATCTTCTTCTTTGAGCATCTGCCGGCCATCCCGGGAACAGGAGGACATCAGAAGAACTGAAAATTCGAATTCACCTGATGAAGTTTAGCCCAATTCCGGATTAAACACCTAAATTAGTGCTAATGAAATTAACGACACCAAAAGGAACGGTCATCTGGATGCTCGGGTTGTCCGGAGCAGGAAAAAGCACCATCTCAAATTTACTGGAAGCCCAGTTTCAAACAGAAAACATCTTTTCCATACAGCTGGATGGTGATGAACTGAGGAAAGGTTTAAATAAAAACCTTGGTTTCAGCATGGAAGACCGTGCAGAAAACATCAGAAGAGCCGCTGAAACTGCCAGAATTATGGCTGCTAAAGGTGTCGTTGTGATCTGTTCCTTTATTACTCCTTTAAATGCGCACCGGGCAATAGCCAGGGAAATACTGGGAGAAATGTATTTTGAAGTTTTTATAGATTGTCCACTCGCTGTTTGTCAGGAAAGGGATGTAAAAGGGCTTTATAAAATGGCCGGGAACAACACCATTAAGAATTTCACAGGGGTCAGCTCCGCTTTTGAAAAACCAGAAAATGCAGACCTCGTATTACTTACTGAAGATCAGACGGCGCAACAATGCTGCGATCATTTATATGCTGCTGTAAGTTCAAGAATCACCAATCTGCAATTGATCTAGCTGCGGTAACAAAAGAATCCTGGATTTAAAAGAGCAGGTTTATTGTAACAGAACTTCTCTTTTAAATTGTTCAGCATGATGGCTCCGGCACTGACTGCGATGGCTTGTCCGGCAGCAGTATCCCATTCCATGGTGGGTCCTTTTCTATAATAAATATGCGCTTTACCTTCGGCAATGAAGCAAAATTTCAGGGAACTTCCGATAGAAAGCTTATCCGTTACCGGGAATTCCTTCAGTACTTCCTCTTCCTCCGGGTCCGCATGGGAACGACTGCCTATCGCCTTCCAGTTGCTGGTTTCCTTGCTCACAAAAATACGTTCTGGATCTGCTCCAGGTATCATTTTAAAACTCCCCTCCTCCAGACTTCCATAATAAATCACATTTAATACCGGACTATAGATCACGCCCATCACCGGTTCATTATTGACCATCAAAGCAATGTTTACGGTAAACTCTCCATTGCGGCTAATAAACTCCTTTGTTCCGTCCAGGGGATCTACGCACCAGTAAACCGGCCAGTCTTTTCTAATTTCATAAGGAATATCTGCTCCTTCTTCGGACAATACCGGAATGTCCGGATGCAGGCTGGTCAATCCTTTCATGATGATCTCATGTGCAACCTGATCTGCAGCGGTTAAAGGAGAATTGTCTTTTTTTGAAGTAATCCGGAAATCCTGTGCAGGATCATGGTAAACTTTCAAAATTCCCTGACCTGCCTCGACCGCGATATCTAATATTGGTGCTATGTTTATCTTATTCATTTGATCAAATCTATGATACTTTTCTTGATTTTATTTCTTTGAGGATTTCTAATTGAGGCGCCCTGTTTTCCAGGTCACTTGCTCTGGCCATGGCCAGCGCTTCCTGCTTTAAAATGCCATTTTCTCTGTCATATTCGTTCAGGCGATCCTCCGCAATTAGGCCGGGGTCTGCTTGCGGAGCGAACCTTTCATAATGGAGTGCGGTTAGTACTGCTCCGGCAACGAGCTCAAAAATATTGAGATCGTCTCCTTTAAATTCTTTTAAGAACTTCCCGGTATTGTTACTGATAATGGGCTTTTCCAGGTTACTCCACATCTCGCCAGCTGCGGCAGTCTGCTTTGAGGTTTTGGAATCGTGAAACTGTAACATGTCCGACTGGTATTCAATGTCCAGAAACAGACAAAGTTTGCGGATCTCTGCTTCAGGTGTGGTAATCAGGCTTTCATAATTGAGCGAAAAGAAACGATCAGCCGGCAAAATTTCCCTTAAGCGGATACAAGCTTCCTGGTCTTTCTTCCATTGCTGTGCAAGGTGATAAATGTGTTTCTCCCCCACAATGGCTTTTTTAAAAGAACAGGCTACATCCCTGCCGTCTCTATACAGAAAAATATATTTCGGACGAAGTCCAAAAGCCTCCATCTCTGTTGCATAATGTACATTGGACATGCTTTTACAACACCAGTATCTTGCATTTTTAGCGATGGCTGCCTGTTCATAAATCAACCTGTTTAAAGTAAATAAATGGTAAGTCTCAGACTGATCAAAAAGCTGTTCTTCATCCAGAACCACTCCATCCCAGGGTACCGGATTGACATGGACATAAGCGACCACATCTTTTACCAGCCTGCGGTAAGCAAGGGCGTCTAAGGTTCCATAGGAATCCAACAGTGGCATAAAAGTAACGAGGATATGCGGTGGATGCGGTGAGGCAATCTCCGCAGACTGATCCAGAATCACCCTTAACAGATTAGATCCCGACCTTTGGGTTCCTATGATTTGTATTCCATTATTTAACATATGGTTTTAGATGGTTTTAAAATTTGTATGAAAATGAAGCAATACTCCCAGCATCAAGGCCATCAGGATTAAGTATACCGGATTAAATTTAAACCGGAAACTTAATATAAAAGCAGCCAGAGATAAGACAATGCTCAGTGGTGTATAGGCCACAGAAAGGAATAGCTTGATGGCCGAGACGAGGATCATCCCAACCACCACCGGTTTGATACCTGCCAATGCATTTTTCATCAGCAAAGAATCTACATTTTCCTTGAATATCTTCGCAGCAATGATCATCAGAATAGCCGACGGTAAAAAGATGGCGGTAGTTGCCAATAATGCTCCGGCAATGCCTGCCAGTTTATATCCTGTAAAAAAGGCGCTCACCAGGATCGGTCCCGGAGTAAGCTGACTAAAGGCGATACTGTCTATAAATTCCTGATTGCTTAGCCACTTTAATTCTGTAACAAAAAGAGATTGCATGATCGGGATCATGACATAGCCTCCTCCAAAAAGAGATAAGCTAACGCCGGAAAACACCGCAATGATCTTTACCAGAATCTGGTCTCCAAATTTGTAAATACCCGAGATAAAAGACAGGTACAAAAGCGCAAGTGCAGTTAGGCCTGCTTTGGCACCAAGATTTAATTTCTTCCATTTAAAACCGGGATCAACTGCCATTGAGTTGCCCTGTCCAAGCTTAAATGCGATCCCGCTTAGCCCTCCAATCAACATCAACAGCAGAATAATGAAATATCCTTTTACAAAAGAAAGCAGCGCTATAGAAAGCAGGCATAAAGCCAATTTGCTATAGTTGCCCTTTACTTCCTTTAAGAAGATATTTAAGCCTGTGCTCAGTATAATGGCACTTACTGCGGCTACGGTATAGACCATAATACCCGATAGGCCTTTTACATGGATATAGTTGAAATAACACCAGGAAAGCACATACATTAGCATACATGCCGGTAGTAATACGCCCAGCATGCTCACTGCAAGTCCGGATTTACGCTGCAGGTGATAACCGATATAGGCCACCACGTTGACTGCTAAAGGTCTGGGCAATAAACTGGCTATGCTTACCGCATTTAAAAGTTCCTCGCGACTGATACGTCCATCTTTCTCTATCATTTCTTTCTCAACCACAGCGATTAAAGCCATGTGGCCCCCAAAGGAAACACATCCGATTTTCAGGAAAGTAAAGAAAAGATAAGTTAAAACGTTAGGCTTCTCTATCGGATCGTTAAGGGTATTCATTTTATTTCCTTTAAGATGCCAAAATACTCTTTTTCATCTAATTGAATGCGCTCCTCCTGCTCAGTTTTAATTTACCCGCCTTGCCAGGAAAAAAGCAACGATCAAATTTGGAATCCAGGCCCACCAGGCCACTATCATATAAGCGGTTGTATAATCGCCAATGACGACTATCAGCAGCGGTAACCACAATCTTAGCGTGACTGCTGCAAAGCAAAGTGCATAGCTATAGATCATCATTCTCCGATGTTGTTCCAGATTTCTATTCCTGATGCTCAGGTAAGCCCTGAGTGTCGTATAAAACCAGATGATTCCGAGACAGATAAAGCCGAAAGCCGACCAAAAGCCTCCCACGACAAACATCGCGATATAAAGACTTGAAACCGCACTTAATAACACCGATACTACGTACACTTTCCCTATTTTCCGGTGCAGCATCAGGTGTTGATTTCGATGTTTTGAATGGAATTGGATCCAGCCAATCAACAAGGCAATTCCGCCAAGAATGATATGGGTATAAAATACATAGTCCCAGAGGACATGCACCATCAGGAAATCCGGCTTTGCTCCAATCACCTCCGGTTTTCTGGTGATCAGAAAATACTTGACTGGATACAATCCAAAAACTACGGACAAAACCGCGAATAAAACCCATAAAATCTTTTTTCTCATTTCAATACCTGATTAAATCCCTGTAAAGATGTCCTCCGTTGCGTTACAAAGCGCTCCACCCTATAAGGTGATACACATTTGTGAATTAGCTAAAGGTCTTGTAAGTGTATTTTCTGCTGTTTCAGATAAAGAGTTGGCGCCAGTCCTGTAGATTTTTTAAAGTTCCTGTTGAAGGAAGATTTGGAGTTGAAGCCTACTTCGAAGGCCAGAAAAAGTAAAGTATATCTTTGGTTCTCCGGCAAAATAACGATTGCTTTAAACTCATCGACCCGCTGGTCGTTGATGTAATCGTAAAAATTTCTATGCTCCATCGTATTAATCACCTGAGATAAAGCATGAGCATGTACGTTTAGTCGCTGGGCCAGTTCAGTCAATTTTATTTCAGGATCTTTGAAGAGTTTTTCTTCCTTCATTAATTGTTGTAAGCGTCCATGTATCTCTAATAAAGCGGCTTCTCCCAGACTGGATTTCTGGTATTTTATTTTATCAGGATCATCCTGCGCTTCTACCACTTCTGCTGTCTGGGGCAGCACTTTATTGGTAAAGATGCCCACCTGTTTCACTCCAAAATATCCGATAAACAGAATGAATATATCCACTAATGTGAAGGTAGAAATATCATTTCCAAAGAGTACGGACAACCAAATGATACCTAATCCAATGATCAGGTAAGTCAACCAGTTCAAATCAATCTTCTCCAGCGCAGAGAATCGTTCAGGTATATTTTTACGATGCCGGTGTAATAGCAACAAACACATCCCCACATAGCTTAAACCAGACAAAAGGATGGCAAACCGTATGATTGTGGTCAGGGTAGTATAGCCAATTCCCTGATTTTGATAGACCTGAATTTTCTCTGCTGACGATAAAAGAAAAAAATGGGATAAGATCATATATCCCAGAATTACCGGAATAAAATGAAAGAACCAATGTAATTTCCTGATCCTGGTATCGGTCAGCGATACCGTGTACAAATACAGAAAAGGACCATGAAAGAGTGGCATGGGAATCTCCAGACCAAGAAAATAAGGAAATTTAAAAAAATCTCCGGAGATCCGCAGGTAGTAGGAAATTAAGTGAATAGCGATTAAGAACAACCAGATGGCCAGAATTCCGTCGGCTTTAGATTTACCTTTTTTAGTAAACAGAAGCGTCGAAAGAAATAAGGAAATGATGATTCCTATAATGTGCAGCATTAGCTATAAAAAATATTGGGGTAAATATAGATCAAGATTACTGCAAATCTGTACATTGCTTTTTTTTTAGCCATGAAAACCGAAACTTTTTTTGATTTCATCCATGTTGATGAGTATTCCGCAACGCCTAAATACCTCCAGCTTTCAGACGCCATCATTAAATCTGTTGAGCTTGGAAAGTTAAAAAAAGAGGCCCTGCTCCCATCCATAAATGAATTAAGCTATAAACTGGAGATCTCCAGAGATACCGCGGAAAAGGGTTATAAATACCTGAAGTCTATCGGAGTGATCAACTCGGTTCCAGGCAAAGGGTATTACATCAGCAGTACCGATGTAAAGAGAAAGTTAAAGGTATTTTTGCTGTTCAATAAACTCAGCGCCCATAAAAAAATAGTATACGATGCTTTCATCAATGCACTGGGCGATGATGTATCTGTAGATTTTTACATCTATAACAATGATCTGACACTTTTTAAGCGCTTTCTAAGCAATAAAAAGGAGGACTATACCCATTACGTCATCATTCCTCATTTTATGGAGGGAGAAGAATATGCAAAGGAAATCATCAATGCCATTCCGAAATCAAAACTGATCTTACTGGATAAACTCATTCCTGGTATTGACGGTGATTTTGGTGCAGTGTATGAAAACTTTGAAAAGAATATTTATGAGGCATTGGAGCAGGCTTTGAAACCTTTGAGTAAATACCACACCTTGAAGATCATTTTTCCGGAGCCCGGTTATTTCCCCAATGAAATTCTGGATGGATTTCACCGTTTTTGTCAGCAGTACGCCTTTTCCCATCAGGTGGTTAGCGATATTTCTACCGAACCGATCAATGAAGGAGAAGTATTTATCAATTTAATGGAAGATGACCTTGTTATTTTGCTGGAACGAATGATCGATATGAACTATAAGATCGGCAAAAACGTAGGTGTCATCTCCTACAACGAAACTCCATTGAAAAAGATCTTGTTAGATGGCATCACGACCATCTCTACCGATTTCAAATTTATGGGCGCTGTAGCTGCAGAACTGATACATGATCAATCAAGAAGACATATAGAAATTCCTTTTTATTATACCAAAAGAGCTTCCTTATAAAGCATCCTGATCGTTTTCCCGGGAAAAACAGGATGGTACAGGACAGTTGATCCTCGCAACTTACATAAATTAGGGCCATTAAAACTAAACCATTTATAGCCCAAAATCGTTATGCAGGTAATTCTCGGTGTCATTTTCCATTTTACAGGAGGTTTTGCCTCAGGTAGCTTTTACATTCCTTATAAAAAAGTGAAGGGCTGGGCCTGGGAAAGTTACTGGATTGTAGGCGGGCTTTTTTCCTGGCTCATCATCCCTCCCCTTGCTGCGTACCTGACGATCGCAGATTTCCCGGCCATCATTGCCGCAACTCATGGAAAAATCCTACTCCTTACCTATTTTTTTGGTGTCTTATGGGGCATAGGCGGACTAACCTACGGATTGGGGGTGAGGTACCTGGGCGTTTCGCTTGGCAGCTCCATCATCCTTGGTTTATGCTCTGTTTTTGGCGCACTGATTCCTTCTATTTATTATAACTTCGAGCCTAAAGCCGGAAAAGACAGCTTCAGCGATATGCTGAACAGCCAATGGGGACAAATGGTCTTGCTGGGACTGTTGATTTGCGTTCTGGGCATCATCATTTGCGGTAAAGCCGGAGGAATGAAAGAAAAAGACCTCATCGCTGCCGGAAAAACTGACCCTTCCAATAAAGAATATAAGCTGGGTTTGGGCTTGATCTTATCCTTTGTATCCGGAATACTCAGTGCCTGCTTTGCCTTTGGCATCGATGCAGGTAAAGACATGGCCCATCAGGCCAATGAAATCTGGAAAAGTACACATCCCAATGAGGGAGAATTCCTTTTCCAGAACAACGTGACCTATATCCTCATTTTATGGGGTGGATTAACTACTAATCTGATCTGGTGCATGGTACTGAACTTCCGCAATAAAACCTTTAAAGATTATACGAATAAAAACACTCCACTGCTGGCAAATTATGCCTTTTCGGCACTGGCCGGTACCACCTGGTTTTTACAATTCTTTTTCTATGGAATGGGAGAAAGTAAACTCGGAAACGGCGCCAGCTCCTGGATCCTGCACATGGCATTTATTATTCTTGTCGCCAATGTATGGGGCCTGGTGCTCAAAGAATGGACGGGAGTAAAAAGAAAAACCCTGACGACGGTCATCCTGGGAATAACGATCATTATCTTGTCTGTAGTGATCGTCGGATATGGAAATTCTATCAAATAAAAACAAAATAACTACTGGAATTTATGAATTCTCGAACAACTGATTTTAAACATGTCAGCCATTTATGGGATGATGCAAAGGCAGCTGAACTGGCCGGAGATGAAATCGCATTACTGATCTACCGTTCAAATTTACTGGGTGCAGACCTGCGCCTAACCAATTATGGAGGTGGCAATACCTCCTGTAAGGCGATCACCAAACACCCCTTAACCGGGGAATATACCGAAGTAATGTGGGTTAAGGGATCCGGGGGGGATATCGGAACCCTTAAAAAGAGTGGTCTTGCAGCCTTATATGTAGATCAGCTGAGAAACCTGAAAAACATCTACCGGGGATTAGCATATGAGGATGAAATGGTGGCCCTATTTAACCACTGTATCTATGACCTCGAATCAAAGGCCCCTTCTATCGACACGCCATTACACGGCTTCTTACCCTTTGCCCATATAGACCATTTACATCCGGATGCCGCCATCGCTATTGCAGCAGCGGCAGATGGGGAGCAAATTACAAGAGAATTGTTTAATGGAACGGTGGGTTGGGTACCCTGGCAAAAACCAGGCTTTGAACTGGGCCTTCAATTGCGCAAATGCTTGGATGAAAACCCTGGAATCCGAGGCATTATGCTGGGTTCACATGGCCTGTTTACCTGGGGAGATACCGCCCATGAATGCTATATCAATACATTGGAGGTGGTGGAAAAATGTTCGGAATATTTGGAATCTGCTTACGGCAAAAAAGGACCTGTATTCGGCGGACAAAAGATCGGGGCTTTAATACAGGACCTGCGTTTAAAACAAGCCTCGCTGATTGCCCCTGTGTTGAGAGGCTTCTGCTCAAATGAAAGACATATGGTTGGCCATTTTACTGATGATGCCCGTGTATTGGAATTTATCAATTCCAATGACCTGGAGCGTTTGGCTCCTATGGGAACGAGTTGCCCTGACCATTTTTTACGGACCAAAATCAGTCCCCTGGTTTTGAAACTGGACGCGAATGAAAACCTCAGTGATTTGAAAGCCCTTCAGGCGAAACTGGAACCTGAATTTGAAGCGTACCGGCAAATGTATGCGGAATATTATCAGTCTTGCAAACGCGAGGATAGTCCCGCAATTCGTGACGCCAATCCTGTCATTATTTTATATCCTGGAATTGGCCTGTTTTCTTTCGCGAAGGATAAACAGACGGCAAGAGTTGCCGCCGAATTTTACACCAATGCCATCAATGTAATGAAAGGTGCGGAAGCCATTTCCAAATACACATCATTACCAAAACAGGAAGCCTTTAATATAGAATACTGGTTGCTGGAAGAAGCAAAGTTACAGCGAATGCCCGAACCGAAAGCCCTTAGCGGAAAAATCGCCCTGATTACCGGCAGTGCAGGTGGGATTGGAAAAGCAATTGCCCGGAAATTCATCAATGAAGGTGCTTGTGTGGTCATCAATGACAATGATGCCGCGCGACTGGCAAATGCAGAAGAAAGTTTTAAAGCTGAATTCAGTAAAGATGCCTATGCCACTGTTTTGCTGGATGTAACCAATGCCGATGCCATTCGTCATGCATTTGAATACGCTGGTTTAGCATTTGGCGGCGTAGACATCGTAGTCAACTGCGCAGGAATATCCATCTCCAAACCCATCGAAGAGCATACCGAAAAAGATTGGGACCTCTTGTACGACATCCTCGTCAAAGGCCAGTTCCTGGTTACACAGGCAGGTGTCGAAATTCTGAGAAAACAGGCTATCGGCGGTGATGTCATCAACATCGTGAGCAAGAATGCGTTGGTTTCCGGGCCAAATAATGCGGGCTACGGTTCTGCAAAAGCGGCCCAGCTACACCTGAGCAGATTAAATGCGGCAGAACTGGGTGCAGATCATATCCGCGTAAATACGGTTAATCCCGATGCAGTCATCTCGGATAGCAAAATCTGGGAAGGCGCCTGGGCTGAAGGAAGAGCAAAGGCTTATGGAATTACCGTAGCAGAGTTGCCAGCGTTCTATGCAAAGCGTACCTTACTTAACGAAATGATCCTGCCTGAAGACATTGCAAATGCCTGCTTTGTTTTTGTAGGTGGATTGATGAACAAATCAACCGGAAATGTATTAAATGTAGATGGTGGCGTTGCCAACGCCTTTTTACGTTAAAAAATAGATTATGAAATTAGAACCAAATCAAATTGCCTCACATAATGAGCGTTTACTTTCCAAACACCAACAGAAACTGGATTTCGCAATACAGGAGATCCAAAATTCAGAAGATATCCTGCAGAAAATCAGCGATTTTCAGATCGGAATCCCAAGTTGGGCTTTAGGAACTGGCGGGACTCGTTTTGGCAGATTTTCCCTTGGAGGTGAACCTGGAAATATAGAAGAAAAGCTCGCGGACATTGGCTTGCTTCATCAGCTGAATGCTTCCAGTGCTGCAGTTTCCCTGCACATTCCATGGGATACCACAACGAATGTACCTGCGATAAAAGCACTGGCAGCGGAGTATGGCCTACACTTTGACGCGATGAATTCCAATACTTTTCAGGATCAGCGCGATCAGCAACATAGTTATAAATTTGGCTCCCTGCAACATGTCAATAAGGAAGTCAGAAAACAAGCCATTGCACATAATATTGAGGTGATCCGCCAGGGTGTAGAACTGGGTTCAAATGCGCTGACCATCTGGTTAGCAGACGGTTCCTGCTTCCCCGGACAGCTGAACTTCAGAAAGGCTTTTGAAAACACACTGGAAAGCCTTCAGGAAATATATGCCGCTTTACCGGCAGACTGGAAAGTATTTGTGGAATATAAGGCTTTCGAACCTAATTTCTATTCGACCACAGTTGGCGACTGGGGCCAGTCCTTGTTATACGCCAATAAACTCGGCCCTAAGGCCTTTACCTTAGTCGACCTTGGACATCACCTGCCAAATGCAAATATTGAGCAAATCGTGTCCCTGCTGCTGATGGAAGGAAAGCTCGGCGGTTTCCATTTTAACGATTCAAAATATGGGGATGATGACCTGACTGCGGGTTGTATGAAACCTTATCAGTTGTTCCTGATCTTCAATGAACTGGTGGAAGGAATGGACCAACGCGGGATGAACCACAAGAACGACCTTGCCTGGATGATCGATGCTTCACACAATGTAAAAGATCCGCTGGAAGACCTGCTTCAGTCGGTAGAGGCAATCATGATTGCTTATGCGCAGGCCCTTTCTGTAGACCGCATAGCCTTGGTACAGGCGCAACAGGAAAACGATGTGGTCCGTTGTCAGGAAATACTGCAACAGGCTTTCAGAACAGACGTACGCCCATTGGTTGCAGAGGCACGTTTACGTGCTGGCGCAGCTTTATCGCCTTTAGCCCTATACAGAGAAACTGAGGTCCGTAAAGAACTGATCAAAAACCGCGGCAATAAAACCATAGCTACAGGATTATAATTAATGGGACAAAAAAACAAACCGGTTCCTGTAATTGCCATCTTTGATGTAGGCAAAACGAACAAGAAATTGTTCCTGTTTGACGAGCAATACCAAATCGTCTTTGAAAGAACCGCCAGATTTACCGAGACTGTGGATGAGGACGGTGATCCCTGTGAAAACCTGGAAAGCCTGCGGCTCTCGGTATTTGACTCTCTGAGAGAAGTTTTTAAAAAAGAGGAATTCGAGGTCAAATCCATCAATTTCACCACTTATGGAGCGAGCCTGGTCTACATCGATAAAGATGGACAACCTTTGGCGCCTTTATATAACTACCTGAAATCCTATCCTGAAGAACTAAAATCTCAATTTTATGCGAGTTACGGAGGCGAAGAAGCATTTTCCAACACCACGGCCTCCCCTGTTCTTGGGAGCTTGAATTCCGGCTTACAGTTATATCGGATTAAACACGAAAAACCAGCGCTTTTTAAACAGATAAAATATGCACTTCATTTGCCTCAATATTTAAGTTATCTGATCTCTGGAGCGCTTTATTCTGACCTCACCAGCATTGGTTGTCATACTGCATTATGGAATTTCAAAACACAGAACTACCATGAATGGGTTAAAGCAGAGGGTATTCTGGATAAGTTGGCCCCTATTGCGCCTTCAGACCATGTGATGCCTGCTGCTTTTCCAGGAAACAATTATGCCGTGGGCATCGGATTCCATGACAGTTCAGCAGCGCTGATCCCCTACCTGATCAATTTTCAGGAGCCTTTTATCCTATTGTCTACCGGAACCTGGTGTATCAGTTTGAATCCATTTAATTCGAGTCCGTTAACGGTAGAAGAACTCCAGAACGATTGCCTGTGTTATCTTCAGTTTGAGGGTAAACCGGTAAAAGCTTCCCGTGTTTTTGCTGGTTACGAACATGAACAGCAGGTAAAACGGATTGCTGCTCATTTTGGTGCAGACGTGATCAGCTACCGCCATGCTGCTTTTGATCCGGGAATCATCGAACTCCTAAGGAAGAACGGTAAACCGGAACCAGAACCCGGATCAGAAACCATAAAGGAGTCCCGTTTTTCCAAAAGAAACCTATCCGACTATGCCACAGATATCATTGCCTATCATCAGCTCATGCTAGACCTGGTAGATCAGCAGCGCCAGGCGACACAAAGGGTATTAAAGGGAACTAAAGTAAAGCGAATTTTCGTGGATGGAGGCTTTAGCAAAAATGCCATATTTATGAATTTATTATCGGCCTCTTTTCCTGAACTTGAAGTATTTGCTGCTTCCATGGCGCAGGCTACGGCAGTTGGTGCTGCGCTTGCCATCCACAAGTCATGGAATACCAAACCCTTGCCAAACGACATTATACAACTCAAGTTTTATTCGGCGGCGCAACACCATTATTAATTCCGCCTCCCCGAAGACCTGACCTATCTTTCTGTAAAAGAGCCAACCGGCTCTTTTTTTTATGCCCTTTTCTTTTGAAAAGAACTCGCCTTCCATACAGGACGGTGCAGGTTGCCGGCGCAATTCGGATATACGAGATTAGCTAATAAATCCCCATTTAAACATAAAGTAAAACGTTAAAATGAACAAAAACTTACTAAACCAAATCCAAGCATTATGAGCAAAAAAAATCTAATCGGCCTATCTAAAAAAGGAATAGGCCTGATGTGCTGTCTGTGTTTTCTCAGCAGCTTCATCTATGCACAGAATTTAAAAATTACGGGAAAGGTGACAGACCTTAGCGATGGAGGAGCGCTTCCAGGTGTATCCGTTAAAGTTAAAAACACCACAACAGGAACGGTGACCAATACCGGCGGGGCATTTGCGCTGGAAGCACCCAAAGGAGCAGTCCTTGTTTTCAGCTATATTGGTTATGCGAGCAAAGAATTAACCATAGCAGACAACAGCCAGATCAATGTAGCGCTTTCTGCACAGAATGACCAGTTGTCTGAGGTGATCGTGATCGGTTATGGTACGACTCAGAAAAAGGACCTGACCGGCTCCGTTTCCAGCATTTCGGCTTCGCAGATCAAAGACTTGCCGGTAAGTTCTATCGATCAGAAAATGATCGGCCAAATTGCCGGTGTTCAGATCAGTACACCTACCGGTGCGCCGGGTGGTGGCGTGAACATACAGGTCAGGGGTGCCGGCTCCATCGGTGCAACCAACAGCCCTTTATTTGTGGTAGATGGCTTCGCGATCTCCAATACCGGAGGTCAGAGTTACAACCCGCTGAACGTACTTAGCCCTGATGATATTGAATCAGTTACCGTTTTAAAAGACGCTTCTTCCACTGCAATATATGGGTCAAGAGGCTCAAACGGTGTGATTGTCATCACCACAAAAAAAGGAAAAACAGGCGCCCCGGTGGTCAGCGTGAACAGCTATATCGGTAGTCAGCAGGTCCCTCAAAAAGGCAGACCGAAAGTCCTTAACGGCACAGAATATGCACAATACAGAAGAGACATCATTACCGATGACTTTGCCTCCAGAGGTTTGGTGGCCACGGACAATGATATCCCGGTAGAATTCAGAAACCCTGCTCAATACGGCGAGGGTACGAACTGGTACGATGCGGTATTGCGTACAGCAATGCAAAACAGTGTGGATGCCAGCATCAGAGGCGGAAATGAGCAAACCAAGTATTCCGCTTCCATTAACAGACTGGAGCAGGATGGAACAGTGAGGTATACAGACTATAAACGTTACTCCCTGAATTTCAACCTTCAATCCGACCTGAGTAAAAAAATTAAGGTGGGCATCAGCCTTGCCCCAAGTGGAGGCACTCAGCACAGGAGTGGATTTGAGTCCGGACAAAGAGACGTACTGACCCGTGCACTTTGGCTTAGTCCACTTGTTCCGATTACGGATGCATCGGGAAAGAGAACGGTCTTTATCACCTCCCCTGGCGCTATTGGGGCAGGAAACCCTTTAAATACCCTGGAATTTGCGGGCACTAAAGCCAATTATTTCAGAGGCCTTGCCACTGCCTTTGCCGAGTATCAGATCATTGATGGTTTAAAAGCAAAATATAGCTACAACCTTGATTATACCAACAACAGTTCCTTTGCCTTCAGCCCGACCTTTGTGATTGGCGAAACCGGAAATCAAAAACCAAACCTCTCTATTCCCGGTTCCAGTACTGCACAGAATACCACTACGAACTGGCTTTCAGAATTAACCCTTGGTTACGATAAAGCCTTCGGAAAAGACCACCGCATCAATGCAATTATAGGATATACTGCACAGCAGGAACGTTACAACGGCTATTCTTTTGGGGCAACCAACTATCCCGACGACCTGATCCAAACCATTAATGCTTCCACTTTACTCAATGGAGCAGCTGCAGGAGTAGAAAAATGGTCACTCATCTCCTACCTTGCCCGTGTAAACTACACCTTTAAAGACAGGTACATCCTTACCGGTACCATTCGATCTGATGGTTCTTCGCGTTTTGGTTCGAGTGTTCGTTATGGAACATTTCCATCAGGTGCATTTGCCTGGAGGGCTTCCGAAGAAGAGTTTCTTAAAAACGTAAAATGGATCAGCGACCTGAAGTTAAGAACGAGTTATGGCCGCACAGGTAACTTTAACATAGGCAATTATTCCTATGCCTCAGGAATAGGATCCGCAAATTATTCCTTTGGCGGACAACTCGCCAGTGGCCGTGCTTCAGGATCGATCGCGAACGAAAACCTGACCTGGGAAAAATCAGATGAATTTGATCTGGGACTGGACTTTTCTGTGTTTAACAGCAGATTGAATCTGACCGCAGATTTTTATAACCGCATTACCAGTTCCCTGCTTTTAAATGTTGAACTTCCCCTTGCCTCAGGATATTCTTCTGCTACGGTAAACCTTGGAAAAGTGAGAAACCGGGGTTTTGAATTTGGATTGACTTCCAAAAACCTGACCGGTGCATTTACCTGGAACACCAATTTTAACATCAGCTTTAACCGCAATATTGTCTTAGAACTGAACCCGGGAAATAACAATGCGGCAATTTATAGTGGCCGCAGTGGCGAAGGTAATTATACCCACATCAGTCAGGTTGGAAAACCGCTGGGGCAATTCTTCGGGTTTGTATTTGATGGCATTTACCAAAATGCAGATGAACTTGCCAGTCAGCCGAAACACAATTCTTCCATCGTAGGATCAGTAAGATATAAAGATATTGACGGCAACGGTGTGATTGAGGCGGTTAAAGATTTCACGGTTATCGGGAATGCACAACCGGATTTCAATTACGGAATCACGAATAGTTTCGGTTATCAAAATTTTGACCTGACGGTCCTGATCATCGGTTCTCAAGGCGGACAAATCATGAAAACCGGAAACGAATTCTTAACCAATATCGACGGTGTGTTCAATGTGGACCGTAAAGTATTAAACAGATTCAGATCACCCTCAAACCCAGGAGATGGCCTTTTACCTACTACCGTAAACGGTAGAACCCTATACCGTGAAGTAAATTCTCAATGGATAGAAGACGCCAGTTTTATGCGCATCCAGAACGTCACCTTAGGTTATAACTTCAAACAAAAGTTTATCAACAGCTCCAGATTCATCAAGGGGCTCCGCTTATATGGCAGCATACAGAACCTGGTTACGTTCAGCAAGTATAGCGGCGCGAATCCTCAGGCGAGCACCAACGACGGTTTTTCTGTGTTGACTCCGGGACGTGATTTTACCAGTTACCCGCTACCAAGGGTCATTACTGCCGGAATTAACATGACTTTTTAACCTTAAAAGAATTTAACAATGAGAAATCAATCAAAATATATCATCCTGGCCTTCCTGTCCATAACCATTTTTGTTGGGGGATGTAAAAAAGACTTTTTAAACCAGGCACCGGAATCCAGTTTAACCAATGCCAATTTCTGGAAAACAGAATCAGACCTTAAACAGGGGGTCGTGGGCGCCTATAGTTCCTTACGTGGAATGGGAACATTCAGCTATTGGGTATTTGGCGAAATGCGTTCAGACAATACCACTTTCCAGTACAATGCGCCGCAAAGGGGGCAGGAAAACCGGGAACTCGTGGATCAGTTGCTGGTAAATTCTACCAATACCCTGATTCAGGACTACTGGAGAGATTGCTATGTGGCCATTTCCCGCTGTAACGATGTATTGAACAATGTGGGAAGAATCGAAATGCCGGCAGCCGCTAAAAGTCAGGCGATAGGAGAAGTTAAGTTTCTCCGTGCTTTTCATTATTTCAATCTGGTGAGGCAATTTGGCGGCGTTCCTTTGCGCCTGGAAGCGATCAAATCACCGGGCGAAGCACCTTCAAAAGGAAGAGCTACAGTAGATGAGGTTTACAAACAGATCATTACAGACCTGACAGATGCGGCAAACGAATTACCGGATGTGGCCAGCTACCCTGCTTCGGAAAAAGGAAGAGCAACAAAAGGTGCGGCAAATGCGCTTCTTGGCGAAGTTTACCTGACACAGAAAAAGTATGGAGAGGCATTAACTGCTTTGAGAAAAGTGACCGGATATAGCCTTCTATCAGCTTATAAGGACATTTTCCTGACCACGAACAAGAACAACGCAGAATCTATATTTGAGATACAATATTATTCAACGGCCGGTACAAATTTGTCCAGCAACTTCATGTATCAGTTTGCCCCCTTCAATTCAGGTACAGCTGTAACCAATGATCCTGGAACAAACCTGAACTTTAACAGTGGCTGGAACACGCCTACAGGGGATCTGATTGCTGCTTATGAGCCTGGTGATTTACGTAAAGACGTTTCTCTGGCAGAAGGTTTTACCAGCGGCCCGGACTTTGTGGCGGTGCCTTATGTCAAAAAATACAACCAGGGTTTTGTACAGCCGGGTCAGACCAATGTTAATTTCCCGGTGAGCCGATATGCAGATGTGCTGCTGATGATCGCTGAATGTTTAAATGAACAGGGTTTTGCTCCTGACGGTGAAGCATTTGGCTTGCTAAATCAGATCAGAAGACGTGCAGGTCTTAATGCTAAAACGTTTGATAATCCGATACCTGCATTGAAGGTGAGTAGCCAGGCCGCGTTTAGAATTGCCATTGATCAGGAACGTAAAGTAGAGCTTGCTTTTGAAAATCACCGCTGGTATGACCTTGTCCGGACCGGTACTGCCATACCGGTACTGACTGCCCATGGACAAAGGGAGATTGCTAAAAATCCCAGTCAGTTCCCTGCGGGATCTTATCAGCCTACGCAAAATAAACTATTGCTACCGATCCCACAGCGAGAGGTTAACCTCGATAATTTATCGCAGAACCCTCAATAAAAATATTAGCGCTCTCCTTTTAGGTTAATGATGCCGGCAGTTATGGCGAACTGTCGGCATTTTTTGTATCCAAGCCTGCTACCGCACAGCATTGTGACATAAATTGGGCGTATAACAGGACAGTACAGGTTGCTAATCATCGCCGAGGGATTTATTATTGTAAAATAACTCCTAAATTTATACTGATGAACCTTTATTTCAAGAAATCTCTTTCCTTATTCCTTCCGATACTGTTTACATTACCCTCAATAGGACAGACAAAAGGCTTGTTGACGGCAAAACCTGGCGCTTTACAATGTGAATACCTCGTCAATCCGATAGGCATTGATGCGCTAAAACCACGTTTATCCTGGTTGATGACCGATTCCCGTCAGGGTGCTAAACAAACAGCTTATCGAATTGTGGTTGGAAAGGATTCGATAGCCGTCAGTAAAAAGAAGGGAGATTCCTGGGATTCAGGGAAAACAAAATCCGCGGCTGCGCTGCTCAACTATGCCGGTGACCCCCTGAATGCGTTTACCAAATATTTCTGGACAGTAGAGCTCTGGGACAAAGATGGAAAATTAGCGGGTAAAGGGCCAGTTGCAAGTTTTGAAACCGGTATGCTGACGGCAGACAACTGGAAAGGTGCCTGGATCAGTGATGGAAACGATGTCAATAAACGCCCTGCCCCCTATTTCAGAAAAACATTTGAACCTTCAAAACAGGTTAAATCTGCCCGGGCATATATCGTTGCAGCAGGATTATACGAGTTGTACCTGAATGGCAAAAAAGTAGGCAATCACCGTCTGGATCCGATGTATACCCGTTTTGACAAAAGAAATTTATACGTGTCCTATGATGTAACTGCCCAGTTGAAAAAAGGCAGCAACGCCATTGGTGTGCTTTTAGGAAATGGCTGGTACAATCATCAGGCAATGGCTGTATGGAATTTTGATAAAGCCGCCTGGAGGGCAAGACCGGCTTTTTGTATGGACCTGAGAATTACTTATACCGATGGAACGACTGCAGTGATTACTTCGGATAAGGACTGGAAAACCAGTTTAAGTCCGATTATATCGAATAACATTTATACTGCAGAGCATTATGACTTCCGTCTGGAACAACCGGGATGGAATACCGCAGACTTTGACGACCGTAAATGGGCGCCTGTTGTACTTAGAAAAGCGCCTTCAGAACTGGTGGTCAGTCAGGCCATGCAGCCCATCCGGAATGTGAAAGAAATCCCGGTTAAATCGATGAAAAAGTTCGATGATACGACTTATGTTTTTGACCTTGGTCAGAATATATCCGGGGTAACAAAAATCAAGGTTAAGGGAGCAGAAGGCACTGTTCTTCGTTTAAAACATGGGGAACGTCTGTATGCCAATGGCCGAGTTGACCTTTCCAATATTGATGTTTACTACCGTCCTAAAGATCAAACTGACCCTTTTCAAACCGATATCATTACCTTATCAGGAAAAGGAGAACTGGAATTCATGCCTAAATTTAATTACAAAGGCTTCCAATATGTAGAGGTGACCAGCAGTAAACCGATTGAACTGAACAAGGAAAGTATTACCGGTTACTTTATGCATAGCGATGTGGCGCCAAAAGGCAAAATCAGCTCTTCTAATCCATTAATAGACCGATTGTGGTGGGCAACCAACAATTCCTATTTATCTAACCTCATGGGCTACCCTACCGACTGCCCGCAACGGGAAAAGAATGGCTGGACCGGTGATGGACATTTCGCCATAGAAACCGGACTGTTTAATTTCGACGGGATCACGGTTTATGAGAAATGGCTGGCAGACCATCGGGATGAACAAAAGCCCAATGGTGTACTTCCGGATATTATTCCTACGGGAGGCTGGGGTTATGGAACGGCAAACGGAACCGACTGGACCAGCACGATAGCCATCATTCCATGGAACATCTACCTTTTTTATGGGGATAGTCAGCTGCTTGCAGACAGTTATGGAAGTATGAAAAAGTATGTGAATTACATCACACAAATCAGTCCGAATGGCCTGACTACCTTTGGCCGGGGCGATTGGGTGCCGGTAAAATCAAAATCAGACCTGGAGTATACTTCCTCGACCTATTACTTCGTGGACGCGACCATTCTCTATAAAACGGCCAAACTGTTGAACAAACAAGCGGACTACGAGTATTACCTTGCGCTCGCTGAAAAGATCAAGACTTCTATTAATAATAAATATTTTAATCCTGAAACCGGGATCTATGCTTCTGGCGTACAAACAGAATTGAGCGTAGCCTTGCAATGGGGACTCGTACCGGAAGGACTTAAACTCAAAGTTGCAGAGAACCTGGCCAAAAGAGTGGCGGCAGATGGCATGCACCTGGATGTTGGAGTACTTGGTGCAAAGGCGATATTAAATGCGCTCAGCGACAATGGGCAAGCAGAAACGGCCTATAAATTAGCGGCACAGGATACCTACCCTTCCTGGGGATGGTGGATTGTAAACGGAGCCACTACCCTTTATGAAAACTGGGACATCAAAGCGGAAAGAGACATCTCTTTAAACCATATGATGTTTGGGGAAATTGGCGGATGGTTTTTTAAGGGGTTGGGCGGTATCCATCCGGATGAGCAGCAGCCTGGCTTTAAGCGGATCCAGCTCCGCCCTAATTTTGTATCGGGATTGGAGCATTTCAAAGCGGAACATGATGGGCCTTATGGTAAAATTATCTCGGCATGGAAAAGATCAGGAAACAAGGTGATTTATACGGTTACCATTCCAGCCAATTCGGATGCAGTGGTTAATTTTCCGGTAACGCCCGGTAAAAAAGTATACCGAAACGGGAAGGTTATTGCACCGAAGATTACAATCAGTGCAGGAGTTTATCAATTTGAAATCGCTTAAAAAGGTGCTTTTGTAGTGAATTATCAGTTAACTCAACCAACATAAGTAACAAAAAATGAATCACTTAAAATTTAATGAACATCAGGAATGATGATTGAACATATAAGTATTCAAAAAACCTTATATATTTGGGCTCAAATTTTACAATTTATATTTTTATGGCAAAGGCATCTGAAATTAAAGTAGGAAATATTTTACGTTTCAACAACGAACTGGTAACGGTTACTGAAATCTTACATCGTACACCAGGTAAAGGTGGAGCTTTCTACTTAGGTAAATTTCGTAACATCAAAACAGGCAAAATCGTAGAGGCCCGTTTAGGAACCGATGAGGCAGTTGAAATTTGCCGTGTAGAAACTAATGACTATCAATATCTATATGAAGAAGGTGATTATTTTGTAGTAATGGACAATACCTCTTTCGAGCAGTTCAGCGTTGCAAAAGCATTATTCGGACCATCAGCGAAATTTATAAAAGAAGGAATGGATGTGATCGTTTCTTTCGAAAGTGAAGAACCAATCATGGCTCAGGCTCCAAATTTCGTGGAACTGGAAATTACTTATGCAGAACCAGCGGTTAAAGGTGATACTTCTTCAGGTGCTTTGAAAATGGTGACTACCGAGAATGGTGTGGAACTGAAAGTACCTTTGTTTGTAAACCAAGGTGATAAAGTAAAAGTAGATACCCGCACGGGAGAATACGTGGAGCGCGTGAAATAAGGGTTGTATTTTATAATACTATAAAAATGGGGTTTAAGGTAAAACTTAGATCCCATTTTTTTGGAATACGAACTATAGCTGTTCTACTTCTTCGATGGAAAGGCCGGTGGGCAGTGTACAGAAATCTGTGTAAATGAAATTTGGGGTTAGGGTATCAGACCTTAACCCTTTGTTCAAAAATAGCAATAAACTGATTTATAATCAACGGCCAGTTATGAATGGGCATCGTCCACTTTTTAGTGGCTTCCATTAAGGCCAGGTAAACAGATTTTTTCACAGCCTCATCGGTTGGAAAAGACATTTTATTTTTGGTGTATTTTCTGATCTTTCCATTCAAATTTTCAATTAAATTAGTTGTATAAATGATTTTCCTGATTTCCAGGGGGAACTCAAAAAATGCCGTCAGGTCATCCCAGTTTATCCGCCAGCTTCGGATCGCATAAGGATATTTTATTCCCCATTTTAACTCAAATGTTGTGAGTTCAGCTTCTGCTGCCTGCTTATTGGGAGCTGAATAAATGGGCTTCATATCTTCCGTAAATGGCTTTTTTACCTTCCATACCACATACTTGCAGGCATTACGAATCTGATGAACCACACAAATCTGAGTGGTAGATTGCGGAAATACAGAACGGATGGTCTTAGTAAAGCCACCCAGGTTATCGGTGCATGTGATCAGAATATCCTGAACACCTCTGGTCTGCAAATCAGTGAGCACACTCATCCAAAAAGCACTACTTTCATTCTTTCCCAGCCATAGCCCCAATACTTCCTTACGGCCTTCCATATTAAGTCCAACAGCCAGATAGATCGTTTTATTGATGACCTTATTACTTTCTCTTACTTTGAAAACAATGCCATCCATCCACACAATCATATATACCGGATCAAGTGGGCGATTCTGCCAGGCTAAAATATCATCAGTTACTCTTGCTGTTATGGTCGAAATGGTAGAGGGTGGTAAACGAAAGTCATATAACTCACGAAGTTCTTCTTCAATGTCGGCATTGGACATCCCCTTGGCATATAAAGAAACTACCAACTTTTCTATGCCTTCTGAGAGTTTACTCTGTTTGGGAAGGATCTGTGGATCAAAACTGGAATCCCGGTCTCTGGGGACTTTGACATCCAGTTCTCCATGTTCTGTTTTTACCTTCTTTTCACCATAACCATTACGGGAATTATCGGTTTGTTTGCTTTGTTTATCGTGCTTAACATAGCCCAGATGAGAATCAAGCTCCCATTCAAGCATCTTTTCAACGCCTCGTTTATACATCTGATCCATGAAGCTCATGAAATCTTTGCCGTCCTTAAACTGTTTAAGGAAATCGTCATTTAAAAAATCTTCTGCTTGCATCTTTTAAATTCCTTTCTCTAATTTACATAAAAATGGGATCTAAGTTTTTACCTCAAATCCCATTTACACAGTTTTTTGGATACTGCCTTCTATTTTAAGGTAGATGTACTATAACATACACCAAAGTGTCCACCAATGGAATTTTTCTTTATAAGTTCCTAATCGTTTTTAACAAAAAAAATCAGACATCACCCTCTATATACCTAATCAATACTTTTATTAGACCCTTCTTTAAATCACTCACATCTGCTCTGATCATTTCTCTTTTTTTTATGAGTGGGAAAGTAATGAAAATGGTATACTCATTTACAGTTCTTTCGCCATCAAATTTTATTACAGCTATATCTCCATTTTTTTTAACTTGCTCAAAACAACTTATCAGCTCTTCTATTGAACAATCTTGTTTTTGTATTATTTCCCTTATAAAGCTCATACTTATTTTTTAATTAACATTTTCACAATTTGCGATACTTCTGAAACATCACCTGTTGCAACATTCATCATTTGATTTTGATTTACCGTCTTTAGCCCAAATTGCTTAGCAAATGACTGAAACGCAGCAACAGCAGTTCTTTTGTTTCCATTACTAAACATGTGCCTTCCTGATATTGATCTAAATATTGAAGCTCCTTGCTCTGCTGCAGTTTCATAATACATTGCCGAATTAATTGCTGCCGAAGGCGTCCCATTAAGCAAAGCGCGACCTCCATCGGTAGTCTTATTAAGTGCAATTATTTCATCTGCAAAAGCAGGAGCACTAAAGCCCCTTTACCCGCCAATTTACTTAAAATCGGCCCCATGGCAGCCCCCACGATTTTACCACCAAATACATCCATCAAAGCACTTCCAGCTCCAGACGCAACAGCAGTATTATCCTTTTTTACGATTCCCTTAGCCATCTTCATACTCCCATTTAATAGAGGGAGGGGTAAGTTGTCAAGATTCTTTTCTATCTGCTTACTGTTAGCGGACACCCTACTTAATCTTTCTTGTCCAGCATCTTTTTCTGCGGCTTCCTCATTTGATCTTGGCCGAGATGTACTAATACCTAAGAAGGTCATCGCTCGTTGGAGCCAAGTCGGAGGATCATCAGCATACATTCCATCAACATCAATGAAGCGTATCGGGTTATTTAATGCATAGCTATATTGACTGTTTCTTCTTGAGACTTCAGAAAGGGGATCTATTGTATTGAAGCGTCCAATTACCGGGTCATAGAACCTCGCCCCGTAATCGTACTTCTTGACTATTTCGCTTGATGTAACTTAATGAGAGATTTCACACAACGCTCTGGTATCATAGCGTATATACATCCATTTTTGTCGCAACGCTGGTAAACCGCAAATAAATCATCTTGTGTACTAAATTCATACTGATCAGTTCCTCCACAAGTGTAAAAGAAAACTGGAAATTTATAAGGTTCAAAATCTACATATTGTACAACATCTTTTTTATAAATAAAAATTATACGTCTATTTCCTGCTGGGACACTACTCCCATCCCATTTAAGTCCGGTTATTTCATTGATCATTTCATTCGTAACATATTCATCGAATATATAAAATTTGTCCCATTCAAAATCGGTTATACTACTTAAATAAAACGTAGAATATTTCACCTTATTTTTATTTGCTTGGTTACTGTAAAATCTAACAGAATCCTGTAATTTTTTTAAAAACTTTGTGTTAGATCTTGAACAAGAAAATAGAATGCAAATACTTGAGGCCAAAAATAATTTGTAAATTTTCATTATCGAATTGATTTAACTGATTCTTCAAATTGTTTTTTTGTCATAGAAGATGGTCTCACCGTTGCTTTACCGGTTTTACCATTTATATCATAAATATATGATTTACCATCTCTAATAGCCTCTAGTGATTTCATTTTTAGTTCTTTAATTGAACTACCAGGATTTGACTTAGCGATATCTCTGCCCGTTTGATTATTCAATTGGTCGACGAATGAGTCAGCTATTGATTGGTCTACTGTCACTTCTCCTTCATTTCGCAATTCAGCAGCTGCTTCTTTATTATTTTCCAGAACCTTTTCCTGCTTATATTTCCCTTCATGTGCATCTCCAGCCTCTTTTGCAATTTCACTTCCAACTACCGACGCTACTAAGGCTTGGCCTAAAACATGTCTTAAAGCATTTTGATTCCCACCTGGTCTGTTATCTCCCAGCTTTGCTGAAGCTGAAAACCGTTGAGCACCATAGGCCAAACTTGCGACTGCCACAGATGCGTGAGTATTTCTTCCTATAAAAATGGCTTCAGACGGAGCCCGAACCGAGCTAGCTAAAGATGCTACCGATAGTTGTTTTAATCCATTTAAAATATTAAAAGTCATTTTAAAAAACTGGGGGAGATCTGGCCACATTCCATCAGGGTCTACAAATCTTATTGGATCATTAAATGCATATACATATGGAGACCACCGTCTACCTTGTTCTGCAAGCGGATCTATCACATTCCATCTTCCTATCACCGGGTCATAAAACCTCGCCCCATAATCGTACTGCTCTCCTAACTCATCCTGAACCTCCTTTCCGTTATAAAGATATTTATTCGGCCCTGCACTCACAACTTTACGCTTTCCAAATGCATAATAATTATCTGACTGTAAACCCCGAAGTAACTTTGAATCTGGATGTTGGTTAAAAGTAAACCTCACATTCCCTAAATGGTCGGTCAGGTTGTACTCATAACTATAAGTCCCTGAATTGTTTCTGGCCAATCCTTCTTCGGTATGGATCACCTCTATTACCCCATTCTGGTATTCTATTCCTGAAACATAATCTCTCGCCACCCCAAGACTCAGTTTCTTTAATTTATTTCCTGTTGCATCATAAGTATAAGCCAGGTCTACTCCTGTCTTTTTTGCAGTAGCCGGAAGGTTCAGTACATTGTAAGTTAGAACCACGCCCGTCCGTCCATCAGTGGTCACATTTCCATTCGCATCATAAACATAAGTTCCGGTAACCAGCGGAGCTCCGCTAATATTCGTCAAACGGTTACCTGCATAGTTGTAAGTTCCAAGACCCGCCCCATCCCGGTTCATCGTCTTGATGTTCCCCATCACATCATAACTCAGCACCTCATTCATCACAATTCCCGTACTAATGCTGCTGGTTAGCCGGTTTAATTTATCATAACCATAGGTAAATTTATTTGTTAAACTGGTTCCTGCTCCCCATTCCTGATTGGCAATGTTTCCATTGTATTGTGGTGTAGCCCCATCATTGTACTTCATAATCAGGCTGAACTGACCGGAAGTACTGCTCTTCAGCCAACCACGCTCATTATATCCGTATTGGGTATTTTGCAGATAACTTACCCCATTGTCGATACTGTGCAATTCTTTTTTCATCAGCTGTCCGATTTCATTATAATTCAGCTTACTCAATACCACCTCCGGACCGGTATTGATCTGCTCAAGGGTAGCCAGTTTTCTTCCCATATGATCATATTCATATTTGTTGGCAATTGTAGTCACTGTGCTGCCTTTAGTATGTTTTCTGCTGCTGGCCTTTAATTCACCTGCAAAATTCCAGGTATTAAACACTTCATCGGTTCCGATTAAATGATGCTGGCTTTTAGTCCTGAGTACCCTACCCTCTGCATCATAATAACTTGTGCTCAACCGCATGGTGCTTAATTGTGTTGCCCCAGCCCCCAGCAGATTGATTTTGCTTCCCGTAGCTAAACTTTTAACAGAATTACTTTCTCCGGTTGATGGACCTGAAAAACTATTCCCATAGAAATCATAACTATCAAAATAATTGATCGTATAATAGTATTCTACCAGGTTATGCTTCGGAAGGGTCCGGTTGGTATACCCTGTACCCGTTAAGCTGATATTGGTATCGTCACGGACTTCCCATAACGTACAAAGGGCACATGAGGTATCCTGCCCATCAACATCAGTCTGCCAGACTGCCCTCGACAAAACACTATTGATAATCCCCGTTATTATTGATCTGCCAAACGCATCGTATTTACTGAATAACCATTTGCCAGCTGCTTTTTGCAGGGCATCCTGACTCATTACAACCTGATCCAGTTTATTGTAAACCATATATTCCCAACCCTTACCCGGAAGTTTCTTTTCAATCATCCGTTTTCTTCCATCATACCGGTATTGATAGCAGAAATCATTCAGAATAGCCTGAGATGGAACTGTAACTCCGTCCGGCGCAGCACCGGGAGGCAGTACAAAGCTCAGGTTGCCGAGATCATCGTACACATAATAAGTGGAAAGGGTTTCTATAGTACCCAGTCCATTTTTATTAAAGGTACGCTTTAGTACCACCCTGCCTTCTTTATCCTTATATTCTTCCGTGGTTCCTGCTTTTCCATCGGCGGTTACCCAGTTCTCATCCTTACCAATGGTTAAATACAACTGGTTAGTCCCGTAATAACCGGTTCCTGAAAGCGTACGTTCATGGGTCTGCCCAGCTGTTATTACGGCATTGGCAGCGTATAGCCTTACTGCAAAACCGGTATCCGCATAATTTACATCAACATTGTTTGTTCCGTAATCCAGTTTTTGAGTATGTCCCGAACCTAGCTGCCAGGCCGCACCAGGCGCCCCCTGTTCCAGCACCCGGCTTAAAGGGGAAGCCTCGAACCTCGTTTCTGAAAAAGCAGCTGAGGGTATCGGAACAACTCCCGGAGCAAGCTGCAAAGTTGGGTTGGTATAAAACGTCCCCTGATCAACAATTGCTGTAGCTTTAAAGCTGCCATTACTGGCAGCAACTGTAGAAACATAGGGCAGGTATTTTTTAGCTTCCCGCCCAAAAGCATCATAAGCAACCGGCTGGACGATATCTCTGAAAGCCGGACTTCCCTGTACGCTGATCGTTTGTAGCGGACGGCCAAGCCCGTCAAAGTACTGTATGCTTTGGTTTTCGTCACAAACCTTCCGCTGAACTTTAAGATCAGCATCCGTCTTGACATCAGGAACTTTAAAGGTCCGCGTTAAAATATAATTCTGATTAGTACTGGGAACGGAAAGCAAGTCTACACATTCCCGGAAATTTGTACCAATATAAATCCGAACCGTGTCGCCCAAAGGAATATGAAAACCCGGTTTAAGTGTAATACTTTTTGTCGCTCTGATTTCAGACTGTTTGGTATAGCTGCTTAATTCTATATCAGGTTGTTGGGCATAAACCATACCAGATGCAAGCCATAACAGTAGCGTGGAGAGCAATAATTTCTTTTTCATTTTATAGTTTAGTCTTTGAAGTTCATTTCTATAATCCAGCTTGTTTTTTAACTGGTTGCATCAGCTGCTCAAGCCTATGGATCCGGCTTTCCTGATCTGCAATTTTAGATTGCTCCTGCTTCAATTCTGATATTTCTTTGTCTTTTTCAATCAGGTATAAGGTCAGTTCCTCAATCTTCTTCAGCAGTAGCTTGTTCATTTCCCCTAAGGCTATTCCATCTTTTTTCACTTCAGCAGCAGAAGGAATTTCAGGTAAGTGCTTATGGAGTTTAATATAGTCTTCCAGCTCCCGAAGAGGTAAAAATTGATGACTTGCATCAAAAACATAGTCAGGCCATACAGTAGCTTCGACTTTAATTTCCTTTGCACTGATATTTCCGTTTACCGCCAGTTTATAACCCTTGGTATCAGTTGTTCCTATGGCCACATTTCCCGAAACCGCATTCTTATTTGAAACAAGAATTACATCTCCGTTGGATTTAAAACTTAATGGTGCATAATAACTGTTAGTCCGTAATGCATAAAATTCCAGAGAAGACTCTCCAATTGGACCATTGGTAAAATACCCGTCTTTCCGATGACTCATCACCCAACTATGTACTTTATGCAGCGTTGGATCTGGTTTAATATTATTGGCAAACAAAATATCATTGAACACACCACCTGTACCATCTCCTTTAATTGTAATTCCTTTCCTTGCAGTCCCTGAATTAATCTCAAGTAAATCTGTCGGAGCAGCGGTTCCGATTCCGGCATTTCCACTTGCGGGAAAGCTATTCGTTTGCCCCTTTACGGCAAGACTACCCAGAGAAATAGAAAGGGCTAAAAAGCCTGTTTTTGTATTGATTTTCATTAAAAATTTATTGTATATCTTCGTGTTTAAAACTGTATAAGGTTATTTACAAATAGAGAAGAGCCTGAAATATTTCGCTCCCAATTGTGGGGGGTTAATTTTTAAAATGGTATTTGTATGATTTAACAATATTCCCATACTGATCTTTAATATTCAGTAATCGTTGGAAGCTATCATACTCATAATAAGTTACTTGCCCTTTAGCATCCGTCTGACTTGTGACACCAATCAATGGTTTATAAGAAACGCTATTAATCTGTGTATTTGGAAGTCCCTTTCTCAATGGATTAATTAAATTGTCTACCGCAGTCTTATCGGGATTCGAATTGAGAAATGCATCTATTGCTGTTTGCCCTAAAATGGCTTTCACAGCGGCATAATCACTATTCTTTATTTCAGCAACAGGATATTTACCATTATAACTCCACAAATAGGTTATTCTGGGACCATTTTCCTGGGAAAGAGAAATAACATTACCTTTTGCATTATAGTCATAATATCTTAGCACCACCTCCATTAATCCGGAAGCATCATTGAGCTTTTCTACACTTTGAGGTACAAACACATTCGGATAAGGTTGATAATAATTAGTTCTGCTCAAAGAAACTACGCCATTATTATTCCTTTTTTGTTCAACAGCAGGACTAATTATATTCTTTGTAATCATGTTTTGATAAATACCATTAGGATCTTTACCAGAACTAACCATTTCATGTGGATATGAGGATTCCTGAGTATCTGTTTTCCCAGCACTATTAGTAGTTACACTACCTGTAACCTGCAGGTGAAGCGGATTGTCGTAGATGAAATCTGTTTTTAATACCACAGGATTTTCTCCATTTTGATCGTAGCTGGTCTCTTCTGTAAATTGAGTTTGTACCCAGCCCGTAAAGAGATAATAACTACAAAAGGCAAAACAATTATAAAATGCATCGAATACTTTTACTCCATCGAATTCTGGACCACAGGTATAGTTCATATCTATCATCTTTTTCACTCTGAACCCTTCAAGTCTATTAAATCTTTTTGATAAATCTCCATCGTTAAATTCGTATCCGTTTCTCTGATTTGACACTTTGATATAACTACCATTGTCCTTTCTTTTAAACACCTCCTTTCCGAGTAGAAGACCTCTTCTATATTCATGGCTATTTACTGGAAATGTTCTATTGACATTCTGAATATACCAAAAAGCATCATGTAGTATAACTCTGTTAAATTCATCTGGAACAAATGAGTAATTATATTTAGTATAGCCAAGATCATCTCCTTGCGGTGAAACATCCTTTTCAGTTACATATTTATACCCGACAGGCGAACCTTGGGTAAATCCTAAAATAGCCTGACTGCTACTGGTAATCTCTCGGTAGCGAGCGAAAAAATACGTACAATAACTAAGAGGGAACAGATGGGTAACCTCTTCGCCATATTGATGAACATATTTTGGAAATAAAAGCAACTGTCCATCCTGATAAGTGTATTGTTTACGGCTTACGATATTACCATCAATTGCATTATTAATTTCTTTTATTCTTAAACCACCACCGGTTGCATAAGTAGGTACACCAGGAGTGATCCCCCCTCCATTTTCACCAGAGGGTGTCGTGTAATTAAAATAAACTTTAACCTCAGGCCATATAGCGGGAGGATCCCCAAGCCCAAACGTCTCAGGCTTTAAATCAGTAACTATACGATAAGTTCCGGAATCTAAGTTAATATTTTTAGTAACCTCAAAATCATAAAGACCGTTACCGTTAGCTACGGGAATCGCCGGCGTATTATCATATGCATCCCAGGAACTCACCGTTTGATAGGCATTTCCAAATAATTTCTGGACCATTACAATAGGAAGAACTCCCGCTTCTTTTCTTGGAGGTTTACCATAATTCTTAAAATTAAGCACAGCCCTTACCGGTTCATTATTACGTCCAATGATAAAATCAGCTACTCTGTTATAAACAGATGACTGCGGTTCGGAAGCAACCAACGTTAAAGAAGCGCCAACATAGGGTTGGTCCGGGTCCCCTCCACCAAGCACTTCATCAGAACGATACACATTGGCCTCATATTGAAAATTTGTAATCCCTCCTGTGGGGTAAACAATTTGCTTCAATATTCCAAACTTCATAAAGGTTTGATCCGGATTTCTATTCGCATTTAATAAAGAAGATTGAAATATGGGGTCAAACGGAAGCAAATGCTGGTTACCGCTCTGATTATAATATCCCCAGTGATCTTGAGAACTATTATGTTTTTTTGGCAGCAATTCCGGAGATTCGTAAACAAATTTATGACTGGATTTCCTGGTTGAGACAGCGCCATATTCGACGAGGCTATCTAAATAATAACGTTCATTTAAATAAGAATAGAAAAACTTAACTTCCTTAAATTTTTCGCTTGTATGGTTAAGTATTGATATTTTAGTTAGATTCTTACCCAGGATATCCTCACGATCAATAAGCGATTCCAGATTCAATTCTCCGCCACTCCATCGAATCTTGTTTAATTGAGATTTTCCAAAAATATTTACCGTTGTTGGAGAATAAACATTTCCATTATCAATGACTCCATTTCTTAGTATAGACTCAAGACCAAGGAAGGTTTTATAATTTGAGACTCTTTCAGCAAGAAACACATTGGCATGTTCAACTGGCCCAGATCCACCATTATCTAACATTTTATAAGAATACACAGGAGGTGCTTTATAACTTTCGGTTTTATCATTATAGTCAAGATAGATAACATCAGCATTATTTTTTAACACAATTTTCGTTAAATACCAGGCAGAGACACTTTCCAGAACAGTTTGAGATCCACCAGATTGTGGTCTCGTAAAAGTCGAAGAAAACTCTAGGCCCCCACCGCTTGAACCTGTATACCCTGTACCAAAATAAAATACATTTCCATTTTGGTCAGCTATTTCCCAATAAGCTATTTGTGGATTTTTAATAGGAGAATTCAAAACTTTTAAAGAGTTCACAGGAATCGCCTGAAAATTACCCTCTTTATCAAAATAAAATTTACCCGACTGACCTGCAAAATTATAAAAGAAAAGATCCGGTTCAGTATCGATCACATTTTCTGATATTCTCTTTAAGGCAACATAATCCTTTTCTTTATATATGTCATAATAGCTTCTAAATTGTCCTCGCAGATTGCGCGTTAAAAAGCCATTGTCCTCTTCATCAGGCAGGCCCACTGTACTTCGTGTAATTGCCCCTCCTGCGTTTAACGTCCAATTTGTTCCCACCCAGGAAGGAATTTCATCTATTTTAACCCCACCAGTATGATAGGAAAGCTGAATCGGAAGTACAAATCCTCCTGTTTCGATTTGATATATTGGTATGGATATACTGGTTGTACCAGTATAATAAGAGACAGGCCATTCTCCATATTTACCTAACGAAGAAGCCTCAGGTGAAACAGGCATTATATTGGGCATTATCCCACTAGATTGTTTGCCAGGTTGATTTTGGCCAAGACTAGATTCTACTAATCCTGTCAAAAAGAATATGGTAACCATCAACATTTTTAAACTATAGGCATTTTTACTTAACATATATCACATTTAATTATTAATATAAATTTATTTATGGATTTCGTAATATTTCTCAAAAGAAATCTACCTAGACTACTTAAGGTAATTCCTCTGATTTTCAACAAATAGCCGATCAGAAAACTTAAAATACATTTCAGATAAGATGGGAGTGACAATTCACAAATAACACATTTCGTTAAAAAAATAATTCCCAATAGAATGGTAACATAGACCGCATAGGTAGCGTTTAATTTACTTCTAGGATATAAAAAAAAACAGTAAAGTACAGTTTTGGATGTAGATATTTTCGCTTGCCATTACAATCGTCTCTTTAAATAGGTATCACGCAGTCCCTTAAAGTCTAATTTTAACATATTTTCCCCCACCTGTTCATCCAATAAATCTTGCTTGGGAGCTTTAATTTGCATTGCAGAAATTTTTCCTATTCCAGAAGACCTTTCCAAGGTATCGATTAACTTTACCAGCTGTACAAAATTCCCATAAAATTGCAGAGATTGAACCAATCCAACACTCGTGCTATCGCTTTCTGCGACAGTCTTTCCAGCAGTATACTCAATACCAACATTTTGTTTGGCAGCAATTTCAGATCCGCGCATCCACAACAGATCACTCCATTCTTCTCCCACCTGGTATCCTTTTAAAATCCGATCGAGTGCTGCTTGTTTACGCTGAACATAAACCGGATTAAAAGAGATATCGTTTTCCTGAACGGACTCCGCATTCAATTTCCGATGAAGCGTGATTGCATCGAAAGTCTTACTAAAAGCCAGGAACCAACTGAGCAAAAGACCAATTCCCAACGATGGCAGCAACAGCTTATTCTTCTGGATATAACTTAGTTTAGGCAACATATCAATAACTTAAAAACAATGTAAAAACCTGAGCTCCTTTTTGATCGTCAGTCATATATTTTTCCAGCTTCACTTCTTTTACCCATTGTTTTTCCTTTAAGGTATAAATCCAATTATTTACTGCATAAATGCTGCTTGTTTCTCCTTTTATTCTCATGCTTCCATTATCAAGCTGAGGCACTTTCAAAAGCCCGGAACCAGTGCCCGATAGTGAATTGACCTGCATTTCCTCCAGCTTAATTTCCTTCGGTAAAGTTTGTCCGATTTGATCACAGAGATAAGCATAAGAATACCCCTTGTTCCAACCTAATTTCTGTACCGTGTTTTCTTTTATCTTCACATCTGCTTCCAACTTTTGGCGGTTCTCAAAAACATAAGATTTCTGACCAGCCTTACTCATCAACTCCTGATTGTCCGAATTATAATAATTAAACACCAAAAAATTAATCATCAATAAGACAAAGAAGAACATAAGCATCAGCATTCCATACTTCTTAAATTTCAACTTCGCGGAGTAATCAACCAAATTTTGTTTGATTTCAGCCGACAGAACTTCTATGAGGTTCAGCTGCTCATGAAGCATCAGCTGAAAGGCAGAAGCATAGGCTAGCAGATAATTTTCCGGCATATGTTCCATATCAATCTTCAGCGGAAATCCAGATTTTACATCTAATGCAAATAAGTACTCCAGCCAGTTTTTATCTCCATCAAAAGTAACCTGGTGCCCATCAAATTTCAATTGCTCCCCATACGAGTTAATTTGAGGAATTACCTGGTCAACTACAAAAGGACCAAGACTTAACAGGAGTATATCTACTTGCTTTACTTTAAAGGCAGAGATAATCGCATCGACAATCTCTTTTCTTATAATGGTAATAAATGAATGAGCACCTGTAGGAAAATGCTGAACATAAAACTCAGATAACTTCATTTGAGGAAAAAGATGCTGAAGTCCCTGTTCTGTAACCTGCTCTAACCTTGCTGTTTTTTTGATTAACAATCCTTTACCAGTAATCGTAAGTGCTAACGGTCCGGAAATATCATTTGTTAAAACCTCCGACAGGATTCCTGAATACTCTTTCTTAGTTTCAATCTGTACGAGTTTTTTTGACAAAGAAAGTTTAACCAGCCTAACGAAACATGTTCCATCAGGCTTTAAATGTATCTCTGCACCAGTACTCACAACCGTATTCATATTAATAAATGATCGTTGGCTTAATAAATACAACGGTAACGACTTTATTATCAGATTTACTTCGGCTGCTAAACAACCATTTCAAAATTGGTATTCTTGATAAAAATGGAACTCCTTCTCCCCCTTCGCTCTTTTCTGTCCGCTCCAAACCTCCCAAGACCACCATTTCTTCATTTTTCATCCTGATAATAGATTCAAATTTACTGGTAGAAGTTGGTGGGGGTGCGTCATCAGGAGGGTTACCAATAAAATCAGATATATCCACATTAATTTTTAAAGTCACCTGGTCATCTCCTGAAACAGTAGGTTTGATTTTTATTTCCAGATTCGCATCCACTGCTGTAAACTGTTGCGTAATTAAAGTCTGACTGGTTAGTGATGGAATTACATTTTGTGTTTTTGTGCTATAATATCTTTTACTTCCAATGCTAAGGTTTGCAGTATGTCCGTTTAAAGTGGAGAGCTTAGGAACTGAGCGGATTTCCACATTACTATTGTTCTCCAGGGCACTTAATTTGACGTAAAAATTAGGAGTCACCTTTCCCAGATTAATAGAGTTGTTCCGACCGAGCATAGACAAAAAGCTATTGATGGAATTGGCACCGAAAGTATAATTCAGTCCGGGAAACACTGTTCCTCCAGTTTTCATCGTATCTGATACTCCTGCAGAAATTCCGGTCTTTATGCTTTTTCCTTTCCGGATGTCAATCAGTGTAACCTCAATTAATATCATTGGGACAAGTTTATCCAGTTTTTTGATATAACCTTCTATTTCAGTAATCTGTGGAGAGGAACCAGATAAAAGGATGGTATTTTGTTCTCTGAATTCCTTAATTTCCACACCTCTCCTCCATTCTGTTGGAATCATATTCTGAATGGTATCGATCGAACGGTTTTGTAGCTGAACCAACCTATGGGATCTTAATCCCTCAATTTTTCGATCACCAACCAGGTAGATCCCATTTTCTACCCTGTAGGTATACTCTGTTCCCTGAAAAATGGAAGTTAGCAAATGATCGAAGCTGATGTCATTTACTCTGGAAGTAATGCTTCCCTTAAGGTCTGAATACAGAAAATAATTAGAATTGTTCTCCTGAGCCGCATTCTTTACCACATCCAATATCGGAACATTTACCGCATCGATGCTGATCAGTTTCTTCCCTTCAGCAGTCCTGCTTTGAATTCTAAAATTCCCCGGTGCAGAGTTCCCACCCACATTTAACGGTTTGAGATTCCTTCTGACCGAAGTATTCTTCTCACTATTTATGAATAACTCTTCACCTTCTGCCAAAGACTCAAAAACATACACATTATCGTTCGTCTTAACCACTTTCAGATCATTAGCAAATGCCATTTTTTCCAAAGCAGTTTCAAAAGGAGCATCAGAAAAGAAAGCGGTTACTTTTTTTTCCAGTAGTGTACTTGGAACAACTACATTTTTTTGTGATAACATCGTGATTTTACGGGCTACGAGACCCAGGGTATCATTATTCAATTCTAACGTCAGCGTATTGTTCTGACTATTATAACTGGCCTTAATCTCTTTTACCGGAATTACAGGTTTCGGTTGCCGGGTCTTGGTCACCGACATAATTGATCCAACAAGGTTGATATCCAAAGCATGTTCTTTACTTAGAAAGATCAGCACATTCAATGCGGTTTCGTTGGTGAAATTATTGTAAATCTTGAAATCCAGATTTGGATCGATATTAATATTCAGATTGTTGGCTTGTGCCAATGCACGCAGAAACTCCTGAACGGAAACATTGGATACATTCATTTGAACCTTTTGGTTGAGGCCCGGAACAGTAATCGCAAGGTTTCTCAATCGGTTCTCCACCAATCGATCCCGTTCTGAATCGGCAGTTCCCTGTGCATTTGTGACATTAACTTGCAGGAATACCGATAAAATACAAACGGTGGTAAATATAAATCGGAATGTATTAATTTTAAGCGTCTTCATTAGCTTGTAAAAAGTAACGGGTAAATTTCTTCTATAGTGGTCTCTCCGGAGGCAAAAAGGGCAAAAGCATTTTCTCCCAGTGTTTTAATTCCTCTGGCCTCCAACAAAGGGTTAATGTGCATATTCCCTTGTTTAATCTCAAAGGTTAATTCCTGATCCAGCGGAATAACTTCATAAACGGCTTTCCTTCCACTATATCCAGTATAATAACAATGCTCACAGCCTTTGGCTATATAATGTTCGTTTACGATAGTATAAGGCTTGAATTGTTTTGGATAAGCAGCAGGATCCAATGGGACCTTTTCGCGGCATTTTTTACACAACAACCGTAACAGTCGCTGTGCGACGGAAGTATTCAGGGTATTCGCTACTAAAAATGACGGAATTCCCATATCCATTAATCTTGATACTGTTCCCCAGGCAGAGTTGGTATGCACTGTAGAAAGTACCAGGTGACCTGTCAATGCTGCCCTGATGGCCATATTAGCCGTTTCAGGATCACGGATCTCCCCTACCATGATTACATCAGGATCCTGTCTCAGGAAAGTTCTTAAAGCAGAAGCAAACGTAAGTCCGATGCTTTCCTTTAATTGTACCTGGTTAATTCCCTGAAGAGTATATTCAATAGGATCTTCAATTGTTAATATATTTCTGGTCTCTTTATTCAGGTATTTTAGTGTAGCATACAGAGTAGTGGTCTTACCTGAACCCGTTGGTCCACTGATGAGGATGATTCCATTTGGTCTTTTTACACCCTGGAGATAATTTTCCAGATCGAAATCAGAAAAACCAACGTGGTTCAGGTCAATATTCGCAGCATTATTATTCAGTAAACGCAGTACCACCTTCTCCCCATGTAATGTGGGTAAAACTGAAACCCTGATGTCGAATTGCTCTTCACCATTTCTAAAATTTATCCTGCCATCCTGAGGGAGTCTCTTTTCGGCAATGTCCAGATTAGACATGATTTTGATCTTATTGATCAGGGCAGGATATTCCGTCTTTTTAAGTACATAGCGTTCCACCATCATTCCGTCTATACGGATCCGTACCCTGCAACGCTCCTCATAAATTTCTATGTGAATATCACTGCTTTTCAGATTCCTTGCTTCCCGGATTAAATCATTCAGAAAACCATCACCTTCAATCGCAGTTACCGTCTTCTGAAACTGGTGCTGTCCATTCTCTTTAAGGTAATGTTTATGCAGTAAAGTGCTAATGATTTCAGAAGAGCGCTCTTCAAGAAAAATGCTCTTACCAAGTAAAATTTCCAGTTCATCAGACAATTGCTGAAGTTCCATTCCTTCATCACAAAGGAAAACCATTCTTTCAGGATCGTTTTCCTTCGGAAGAATGCGATAATGCCAGGCCTGTTCTTTACTTATCGAATGGATAAATATCGGATCTAATTCTTGATTTTCTAAACTCATCTATTGATCAACTCATTAAAATATAAATCCAGCTATCACTATATAAAGTAAATGCATTAAACAAATGGTCAGTTATCATTAATAAAGCGAGCAACATCGCCTGCAAACCTGCCAATGGGATGTGTTTATTGCTTTTTTTCTCCAGGGAATATTTCTGCAAAATTGCGTAGATCAGCACCAAAATTAAACTGCCGATATAAAAAAGAACATAATTTCCAGGGGACAGGTAAAATGTAATGACAATTAAAAACAAAATATCTCCCAAACCCAAATAATCATTGGTAAGATTGATCATTCTCCTGTTCTTCACAGAGAAATAGATCCATAAAAACAAAAATTGAATCAGCAGGAATGACAAACCATATCCTGCATCTGTGAGACCATTTAAGAAACCTGTGAATCTATATTTCAAATTGAACAACAACATTGCCAACACCGGGAAACAAATCCAGTAAACAGCTCTGTAGCGCATATCCTGATAAAAAATAAAAACCAGAGATAGGAACACGATAATTTGTAAAGAAACCATTAATCAGCCACGACTTCTTTCAGATTTTTATCCTGATCAATTTCCCAAACATTAAATGTTCCATCACCATCAAAATCTGTAACAGCTGTTGCACGTGCAAGAAAGGCGTTGTTCGTTGCCGTTACGACTTCTATTTTATAGTTTGCTCTTCCATCTTTACCATCAGTGGTTAACTTTTCCTGTATAAAACCAATTTCTGTAAGGTCAGCACTATATTTAGATTTTTCATAGAAATAGCTCTTCTCCAGTGTTGCCACATGTTCCAGTTGGACCTTTGCTTCTGTACTTTTAGCTTTCGTTATTAATGGAAGCAAATTCGGTAAAGCCAACAGTACCAGAATCCCAATGATCACGAGTACAACGAGGATCTCTGTAAGTGTATAGGCTTTTACTTTTCTCTTAAGTAACTGTTTATTCATAAGCAATGATAATTTTTACGAAATTAACTCATTTTCTGTATAATCATGGGGTAATAAAAAAATAAAATTTAGTCCGCACTTTCTAGTTTAATGATTCTTTTTTCTAGTTTATAAATTTGCTTATCTTTCTCGATAAGATGTAAGGCTAGCTCCTCTATTTTTTGCAAAAGCTTCCTGTTCATCTCTCCTAAGTCTACTCCATCCCTTTCTGCTTCTTTTGCAGCGGGCATGTTTGGCAAATGACCGTTCAATTGAATAAATGAATCAAGTTCTGTCAAAGTCATTAAAGGGTAATCCTTTTTGAATACAAAATCAGGCCAGTTGGCCATTTCTACTTTTATCTCATGCGCCCGAATTTTACCATTAACAGAAAGCCTTTCTGTAGGAGTAGTGGTACCTATCCCGTAAAACCCTTGTTCATTGCTAACCAAGAGTGCGCGCCAACCTTCCCAATTTGGAGAATTTCCAGATCTGAGAAAGATTCTACCATCATTAGAAAATGCTAGCTCATGAGCTTTCCCTCCGGAATTATCGCCCCAGGAGCGAAATCCCAGTACCGCATAATATGAGTTATTTCCGGTATAACCCAAGCCTATACTACTTCCAAGCTTAAAATGTGGTTCAAACGACTTTAAATAAGAATCAGGACTCGTAGCCACAGACCTCGAATCCAGAAACATTAATTTATTCTGCCCTTTTGCAGAAAGTGCAAAACAGAAAATTAATACCGATAACCTCCTGAAATGCTTGCTTCTATTTTTCATTTGATTTTTTCTTTTTTCAGTTTTGTATTCTCTTTTTCCAAAAGACTAATCTTTTTATCGAGATCGATTAGATGTAAAGTAACCTCTTCCAGCTTCTCCAGAAGCTTTCTGTTGGTTTCACCTAATGAAACACCATCAGATTCCATTTTCTTTGCCGGTGCCATTGATGGCAAATGTTTGTTAAGCTTAATATACTTTTCAAGATCAGGTAGAGACAATAGCTTATAATTATCTTCAAATACATAATCAGGCCATATACCTCCTTCTACCTTTATCTCCTGCGCCCGAATTTTACCTTTAACTGCCAACTCATAATCACCAGGAACTGATGTTTTAATTCCCACCTTCCCCGGGAAATAAGTCAAATCTCCTGAAACTCCCTGCAAGCCTAATAAGGAAGCGATTGTTGGCTCATTTCCATTGACCAGATCAACTCTTGGTGCATAAAAAAATTGCCTGCTACTTACATTGGGGTCATAATACAAATAGGCACGATGGTTGGCATTTACAGCTGTTGATGAAAATTTAAAATCTGTAATACCTAACACTTTAGTCCCTGTTGTGCCATCGTAAATACCACCATAGTTAATGACAGATGCATCATTACTTGCATGAACGTAACCAACCAACAAATACCATTTATTTAATTCAGGCAATACACCAAACCAGAAATACGGGTTATCATTACTCGTACCATCTAAATTCAATACGTTCGAACAACCGTGATAGGTATTTCCAGTATTGGAATTTGTTTTCTTAATCCAGACTGCGAATCGATACATATTGATATTACTTATTGGAAAAACATCAGAATTCCATCCCCCATCAGCGTCAGTGTTTCCATCGGGGCTTGCTTTCCACAATATCGCACGCTCTCCCCTGGGGCCCTCCCCCCATTCTCTTAAATTTTCTGATTCCTGACCGTTGGCGCCAAATATACCTGAACTTCCTGTTCCTATTGCCCATCCCTGAAGATTAAGAATGTTTTGAGCATGTACTTTCGGGAGATAAACCGCCGAGATAATAAAAGAAATAATGATGAGTTTGAAATAATATTTCATTTTAATAATTATGATTTATTGATATAATGAACAATTAGTTCTTATCTTTTTTATGCAATTTCGCTGTGAGTATTTTTTATCTTTTGGTCTGATTTTGACATCAAGATTTCGATTGATTGTGAGAGAGTTTCAGCTAACCTATTTATTGTTTTTTAATTCCAATTCCACGACTCTTTTCTTGAGCTGCTCATTGTCCTTTTTCATTTCTATCATATATAAGGTAAGCTCTTCTATTTTTTCCAATAATTTCGCGTTCATACTTCCCAATTCAATTCCATTCATTTTCACCTCTGAAGCAGAAGGAATTCCAGGCAGGTGGCCATTTTTTTGAATAAATTGCTCTGTATCCTGCAGACCTGGCAATTTATAAGATTTTGCAAAAACATAATCAGGCCAGGGAGAACGCAATTCAATTTTAACAGATTCCGCAGTGATGCCACCAGCTACTGCCAGTTTATACCCTTTTGTATCTATTACACCAATCCCAACGTGCCCCTGAAAAAAGTTAAACCCCGTACCAGCAAAGTAAGCAGAATTGCTATGAGATACTCCCTGTGGATTTACATAATAATCGATACTTGTTTTAAAAGTATGCGGTATTGCTGTTGAAGTGGTAGCATTCATCTCTGTATAGATGAGGGAATTTGCAACACCATCGTATACTAAAGGGCTGACATCATAGTTACTATTGTAAAAATAGGTCGTATTTCCTTTCAGCCAGATAATAATTCTTTGGTGACTTTCTGCCGCAGTAACATCTTTCCAGCCCGCTATAAACGAAGTATAACCTTGCCTGATATCAGCATTTATAAAACTTGACTGGTGTCCCCCACTACTTGTATGAAATGTGAATTTTGAGATCAATGAACCCAACCACGATACATCCGTGTGAACGTTAGATCTTCCAAGAAACAATTCTGTTGGAACATTATTATTCCAGCCACCGTCAGTAAAAATTACGGGGTAAAATTTAGTTCCATCACCGTTTACCTTAAAACTACCAGTGGCAGCATTGGAATAGGATGTCGATGCAAAGAAAATGATAAAAAAGATTGTGCTTAGCGTTTTCATGTATTTATTTATTGTTTTTTGATTTAAGTTCCATTCAAATTCGGCTACTAGTCTTAATGGAATCCCATTCAACATGGCATTCAATGCATTGATTTACAGCAGCATCACATCCATGAATCGTAAACTAAACAATTAAAAAAGAGCGCAATTTTTCATAAAATGCATGTTTTTTATCTATTCTGTTATAGGCAATGGATCAAATTCTACGCCCAAAGATGTAAATTATCACAATAAGAATTGATAATTTATGAAAAATAAAAAATCAAAAACTATTACTCATTTGGAACATTGGAAGGTACATTGCAATGAGAATCACCCCTACCACCAAACCTAGAAAAATAATAATTAACGGCTCCAGTAAACTGCTAATCGTATTGGTCCGATACTCTACTTCTTCTGTATATTGTGAGGCAATCTTTTCAAAGAAATAATCCATCCTGTTTACCTCTTCTCCTACCTTAATTAACTGGATCATTTTAGCTGGATAAAAGGGAAATGAAGCTAAGCTCTTATGTAGGGATTCCCCCTGAAGAATATCCTGCTCCACCTTCAACAACGAGCTTTCAATCGGATAGTAACTGATCATCTGCCTTACCAGTGCAATTGAACGTAACAAAGGCGTGTCTGTACTGACCAATAAACGCATCGTATTGGCAAACCTGGCCAGGTATATTTTCCTTACAATATCTCCCAACACCGGAATTTTCAAAAGCAGACCAGAAGATATTTTTCTAAACCACTGACTCCTTCTCTTCAGAAAATAGACAACTGTAACTACAATAATAAACAACAGGAATAAACTAAAATACCGGTCAAACCAATTCGAGAAGCTGATGATTGCCCCTGTTATCCAGGGCAATTTGCCTCCAAAGCGAAGAAAGACATCGGCAAACATGGGTACCACAAATTTGATCATAAAGAAAACTGCACCAAGAGAAGAAAGCAATACGATAGCAGGATAGGTTACCGCGCTGACAATCTTTCTTCTTTGCTGAATTTTACTCTTATAATATTTGGCCAGATCAGTTAAAACCTCACCTAAACGACCTGTTTCTTCACCAATTCTGATGCTGTAAAACTCATAGTCACTAAATCTATCTGTTTCTTTTAAAGCTTCCGAAAGCGCCAATCCTGATAAGATTCTTGCCCTGATTCCTTCAAACAATACTTTATCCTTTGCCTGCTCCTGATCCACCAGGATCAACTCCAGTGCAGTCCGAAGATCTATCCCAGAAAGCAACAACGTGCTTAGTTCAACATATAAACTTTCTTTCTTTTTATCGGGCACCTGTTTACTCCCAAAGCTAATGTCCTTGTTAAGAAATGCAAACAAGTCATTACCCTCCGGTTTAAAATCCGGACGTTTTTTTTTCTGGTATTGCGATATATCTATTGAAGGCATAATTATTGAAATAAGTCCTTTGCACTATATGTTTTTTGATAATAAAGTAAAATTGCCTGTTTGTCAATTTCTGTTTCAAAGCTACATTGATCTACCGTACTGCCCTCTTCGGCCGCCTCATTCTCAAATAAAAAGTTAAGTTTATCAATTTTCAACTTAAAAGTATCTGTTCTCAGAGAAAACTGATCACGAAGCAGGTAAGCATTATTAAAATTATAATTTACAATACCTTCTTCCATTTCCATTGTCAGTCCATCCGGAACTTTAACAATCTTTTTTGCTTTAAGAAAATCCTGTTTCAACAGCTTGTCTGCGGTAATAAAGATGGCCACCCGATCTTGCTTTCTGGTAAAGTTAAGATAAGACCCACTTACAATTCTATAGGCCGTAAAAGTGATGGCAATAGCTATTGCTGCAATCAACATCGCAATAGTTACTTCCATCAAAGTAAAAGCCGGCAATTTCTTATTTAGCATCATCCCTCCCTTTTCTGACAATCCGTCTTGACTTTCCAATCTCCTTCCCATGTTCTATTGCCGATACGCTAATCTGTAACAGATCTGGATCATTCCCATAAGGCAAGACTGTTTTTTGGAAAACAATACTGTCAACTTCAACAGTTTCATCAGTCCAATTCCGTTGAGCTAAACATTCCTGGATGATCCCCGAACTGAGCGATCGGACCTGCTGCTGCTTCACTGATGGGGAGGAACCAATAACTTTGGCAAAAATCCCTGTTGCAAGTACAAAAACGATCATAATAATCACCATTGCAACGATCACCTCCAGAAGTGTGGAAGCTTTTAAGGTACTCAGCTTCAATTTAACCATTTTAAAACCTTTTTGTCAGGGATCGCCCGTTTAAATACGATTGAACTCAGGTAGTATTTGCTTAGTAGTTTACGGTTCAATGTAATATCTATTAGATAGTTTTCATAAAGCGTGGCAGGTGTCTGCATGATAAAACGCTTTGCATAAACTTTTCCATAAACAGTCAGGCCTTTTTCCATCTTGATATAACCGGTCGCAAAGACCTCCCCTTTTACCCTGCTCTTCGCTCCTAAAGAAATCATAGTCTGCAAGTCAGACCTTTTCTTTTCATAGGTCATCAGTATGCCTGAAAATGTTACTCCTTCCCCAATACTAATTTTCGACTGTATTTTACTTTCCTCCGACTTAAAAACCCCGGCAAAAGAAGGGTAATCAAAAGTACAATCTTTGCCAATAACAATAGAATCTCTTGCGAACAGCTGACAACTCCCCTTAAAACCAGAGGCTACAATGATAGCTGGAGCATAAATCTGGACATCCTCAAGGACAGTTGTTGCAGCAATGGTGATTACAGTATCAGAAACAAGTATGATTTTCCCCCTCAATTTCGTATCCTCAATCACCGGCTGATTCAGCTCAAGCTGATACAACTGAACGGTATTAAAAAAGGAATTGACCATGGAGTCACGCACATTAAACGGCAGCCCCTTCTCAGGCTTAAAATTTTGCTCCAACTGCTGTATCAGTTTTTCATCCAGGGGAGGAACATTTCTGTTACTCTCCGTAATTTTGCCTTTGATCAACTCTTTCCCTTCGTAGGGTTTTCCGTCCACATAAGACTGTTTGAGCCCTGATTTAGGCAATTCCCCATCACCAACAAGCTGCGTTTTACCACTCAGCGAAAGTGGCCGGTCTTCATCCGCAAGGTAAAGTACGTTGGAATCCAAAAAGACGTTACCAATCAAAAAAGAACGTTTCAGCGTATCTTTAAGTTCAAAAGCTTTTACCATTCCAAGTTCATAAACACCCCAGAGTTCTTTTCTCAAGACCAAACTGTCTTTCCCGTCAGCAAACAAGTCCATCACGACCTTCTTATCATAATCACTAAACCCCTCAGAAAGCAAAATTTCTCTTCCTGAATTTTCATTGTGAAGTAAATTGTCCAGTCTCGTCTTTTTTTGAACTTCCAGCCGGTAGTAAAATGCAATGGTGAGCAATGACGCAGAGATCATGGCTATCAGCAAGGAAATGATGACTACAATATATAAAGTAGATGCTTTAAGCATGGTCATTTTGCTGCATCTCTATTAATTAAAAATGCGTCTTATAAAACCGGGAACAATACTTTTTGGACCAGACACTTTGCCTTTATGATAATAGATTGTTCTGGTGCTGTCTCCAACAAAAACTTTCTGTTTTCCATGTAACAACCCATTGCGGTATTTCCCACTTTCCAGAACGCCGCCCAGGCTGTCATATTTATGGTAGATTCCATTTTTCTCCCCAAAATTCCAGGTATAGTCTGCGGTTAGTTTTCCACTCCGGTTCCAACTCCTCCAGATTCCCGCTTTCAGTCCTTTGTAAAAATAGCCCAGTTCCTTTAAATTTTTATTGGCATAAGATTCCCTGTAATCTCCATTTAACAACCGTCCGCTATAGCCACCTTGTGTACTTTTGATGTGATGAGCAGAAAACCAATAATAGCGCTTATCAGTCTCCACAGGCCATCCTCTCACTGGCTTTACGTAGGCTACAATGGTACAGTCACCCTGATTCACAATAATTTTATGACTAAGCAAATCTTTCTCACTACGCTGCCCCGAAACATTGCCGGCGAAAAAGATAAACACGGCAGTCAGGATTAGAATATTTATGCTTGATTTAATCATTGTTTGATATGTTTTTGCTTACCCTGCCAATACACAAGTATGGAGTCTTTTTTATTTTTTATTAGTTTCACTCCTTCCAGAAATTCGCCTTCAGCAAGCATTCTTTCCTTTCCATTTATCTCCACTATAGAAACCACTTTTTTTGTCTGCGGATTGATGACGTACCCCCTATATTTTATGACTTCCCAGTTGATCGGCGGTCTAAATGGAGCCGGGACAAAGTTCGTTGGTTTGGCGCCTGTTTCTACCGGCTTAGCCGGCCCCTCTACTATACCAGTAAAAGGATCCTTATAATTCAAGGCCAATCTGAAGGTATCTCTTTTCAATTCGTATTGATCATAAGGTTCAGTTTTTTTAGCAACTGGCTGAGCCTTTAACTGATAGTCGTCGTCTGAGTTATTGAATAAGACTCTATACAAAATTATCCCCCAGACTGCCGCAACTGCACAAATCAACAGATAGGTAAGTTTCTTATTCTTCCCAGCTTCCATATTTATTGGATAGTAAAACTCCTCACTTCACCTGCAGGGCCAACATTTCCATTGCCATCAATGGCTCTGACCTCCCAAAACAATTTTTCTCCAGTCAGCCCATCTGCAAAAGAATAAGAAGTTGCCGTTAAAGTAAGCGGAAATGTAGGGTCATAAGGTGTATTGCCGTTGCTTTGGTAAACAAAGAGCTTATATTTCTTTGCGGTGGTCAAGGCTTCCCATTTCAGATTCACAGGCTTGGTTACCGCAACATTGTTTGCCGGAGAAATCAGAGAAACTTTAGCCATAGGGCTATTGTCAAATGTAATGCTTCTGATGACTGACCATTTAGATTCTTCAATATCATTTTTTGCCTGTACTCTCCATTGATAAACTTTATTCCTGCTAAATGTGACTGTATATTCCAGACTGGGAATCGTTTTATCCAGGAAAAGCTTCGTCTCATCAGAAAAATTATTGGTATCAATCTGTAATCTGTATTTGTCAGCTCCATAGAGCTTGACCCAGTTAAATACAGCGGTTGATTGATTGGTCAAGGCCCCGTTTGCTGGCAGAGATAACTGAACCTGCTGTAACTTCATAGAAGATGGGTGGATGGTAAAAGCAGCACTTGTATAACGTGTAGCACTACTTCCGTTCTCTGCCCTGACTCTCCATTCATAATTACCCGGATCAAGAGTTTGGTTGAATTTATTGCCCTTTATAAGGGTATCTGCAATTAACCTGACGGTATTATTGAAGCCAGGGGTGACTATTTGCAGGCGATACTTTAAGGCATCTTCGACTTCTTCCCACCAAAAGGTCTGATCATATATAATGGACTCAACACCACTTGAAGGCGCCAGCAATACCACATTTTTTCGCTCTATAGAGGGTTCGATGAATTCTTTACAACCGATAAACAACACAACTAATATTAGTGCTATTTTCGAGAGATTACTTATTTTTAACATGAGGCCATAAATATAGCTAATTTGATTTAACCTCAGCAAGGTTATTAACAACTAGTATCTAATACAATTTTCCACCCGCAGTATTTGTGCTGCCATCATGCCGTCGCATTTTTTTTCATTCTGCAAACTTTCCCGGTTGCACTTTTTCAATGTTATAAAGAACACTCCTCTGCCAAAGAGATAGATTTGACTTTCTATAGCATTAACCTATTTTAAAAACTAAAAAAAGTCCTGTTATAAATCATAAAATTATATATCTATCTTCGTTCTTTATTTTTTCAACAAAATTACACGCTGTGCCCCTCCCTCAACTTCTTCCAGGTCTTCCATAAATAACTTGAAGGCCTATAATCTATCAGATAAAAGCAATTAAAAAACATATGAAATATTACACTTTATTATCGGGATTGATTTTTTCTTTTTCAATCTCCAGTGCCCAAACTAATATTTTTCCTGCATCAGGAAAGGCAGGTATTGGAACGATTACTCCAGCCTCTCAATTGGAAATTTTGATCCCTGCTACAAGCACCGACGAAAACCTGCTAAAAATGCGTGTTTCAGATGCGCCTGGGGATTATATTGAATTCGTGAACTCCACATTTGGTGCAAACATATTTCTACCTGCAATGAGGTCTAACGTAGTTTCTGGAAATTCTTCTGCATTATATTTAATTAGCCAGACCAACACAGCCAATGACAATGGTACCAAACCTCTAACTGTTTTTGATGCCAGGCTACCAACATCAAAAGTAAATAACCGTCCTTTATTTGCCTGGTCAAGTTACACTAGTTTTTATATGACCATGCTTGCCAATGGCAATCTTGGTATTGGTACTACAACCCCTGACTCAAAACTTTCGGTGAATGGAAATATAAGAGCAAAAGAGATAAAAGTAGAAAATGACAACTGGCCAGATTATGTATTCGCAAAAGGATACGAATTGCCAACATTAAAAGAAACAGATGCGCACATCAAAGAAAAAGGTCATTTACCTGGTCTACCCTCTGCGGCTGATATAAAAGCCAATGGTGTAGATCTTGGAGAAATGAATGCAAAACTTTTGGAAAAGATAGAAGAACTCACTCTACATCTGATTCAGATGGACAAGAAATTAGACCATCTGGAAAATGATAACAAGACATTGAGGCTGGAACTAAGGAAAAAATAAGAAACAGTAACGATAACACTTCTGGTAGCAGTCCGCGACGGATCAGGATGCCATACAGCATCAAGAGCAGCTGATTCTAATACCCGGATTAAGGGTGAAGTTTCAAACATATTATAGCAATATCCTCTGGAAATCGTATGAATCAATGAATTGCTTCCTATTGAATAAGAATAAACGAAAAAAAGAAGCTGCCATCTGGCAGCTTCTTTTTTCCTATTTGAGAAAACAATTAATCTTTATAAGTACCGACTTCTGCAAGCGCTGCAAACTGCGCCCCATCATACGAAGATTTCATATTCAGTTTAAAATACCTGAAATTCTTCACTGTCGACAATATAATATCTTGTGGATTTGTCGTGTCCTGCAAGGTAAACGTGCCCAGACTCGTCCATGTATTTGCGTTGTTACTCGTTAAGATCTCTATACTTTTCACCCTTCTGGAGTCTCTTTGCCAGAAAGTAAACCGGTTAACATCTTTGGTTGATCCCATATTGATCACCAACGTATGTGGATAGCTCGTTGCGCTGCTGGACCAGCGGGAATGCCAGTAGGTAGAAATGGAATTGTCAATCACATTGGTCGCCGCGCCGTTTTCACTGGCGGTCTCCTGCGAACTATAAGAAGTTATGCTCCAGTTTGTTTTGCTGTAAACTGGCTTATCAGCAATGTTGATTTGAGGAATGTCATTGGCAAAGGAATAGTTGATAACCTGAGAGCTAATGCTTCCATTCTCATGACAATACCTGATTGTAAATTCATAACCCGTATTTCCTTTCTCCCTGAAATCGCTTACCGGCATGCTGACATAAAAACTATCCGTTCCGATGGGTTTGGCCGCAAAAGTTACCGAACGATAGCCCCCGGCATCAGTAGCGGCAATCCTATGGTACAAAGCGATGTCTTTCACGGCTTTGGTCGAACTAAATTTTCCGGCAACAATGATGTTTCCGCTTTGATATTTGGCACTAAACTTTGTCAGCTGAAAACCTGGAGCCGCATACCAGTCTGACCTTGTCGTAGAACTGAACACCTGGCAATTCGCAAGTATTGCTGCATCTGCGGGAGAAAGGTAAGTTGGCGATTTGCCGAAAGTGCTGTTTCCAGACCCCATCAATGTGGTTCCAAAGGTTAGGTTTTGCGATTCAGCTCCCCCATTGTGAGGAAGGTTAATTCCATGTCCCAGTTCATGTGCCAATCCGCCGATCCATATCGTCGAATATTTATCGTCCGGCTTGCCAAGATTAAGCGTATCCAAGCCGGTATAGTCCAGCGCGAAACACCAGCGTCCAATTCCATAGAAAGGGCCTCCGCTAGGATAACCACTTGCATCGTAAGAATAAGTTGGCGTAACGACAAGGATATGGTCACTTGTTTTTTCTCCGGGATGCGCCGCATAATAGGCATTGATTTCTGTCATCATCTGGCCAGATCCCCCTTCATAAGGATAGGTTGCTTTTGGATAAGCACCTCTGATCACGGCCATTTTCAGTTTCCCCTGGGCGTCAACAGGGATTCCTACCGTTTTATTCGTATGCCCCCAGTGGTTCATCCATTTGGAAACAAAATTCTGAGTGTACACCATTACCCCATTCAGTCTTTTCTGATACCCTGGAACCGTATCCAGATCGGATGGAATAAAATAGACAACATTCAGGTTATTTGTTCCCGATTGCGGCCCATCACCTGTAGCACCGAATTTGTTGGCTGCTCTTTGGTTTTCACCTACAGGGACATCAGAAACTCGTTTACAACTGGCAATAACGGCCAATGATGCAATCAATAAAATTGCAGATAATGAAAGTTTGTTCATAGTTTTTGGTTTAGGATTATGATTGGTTGGTTAATAGCGGTTTCTATTCAGCTCAATAAATCTCTGCTTAGCAGCGGCTTACATAAAGCTATAGATTAAAAGGTGACTAAGAATCAATAGATGTTGCGCAAACGTTTGATTCACAACCCCAAGCTTGTTTTTCGGTAAAAAACAGATGACAACTCCCCTATAGCGGTCAGAACGTAAAAAAATATACGAATTTCGAATGCCTTTTACCACACAAGATTTCCTTGTTTTCTATAGAAAACAAGGAAAAGGTCTGAAAACAGCTAATCCTAACGCAACCGTTTGCTTTGCCTGTGAAGAGAAGAATCGTAAATTAAGATAAGTGTCAACAATCAGGGCTTATTCTCTTCGGGAAAAAAATATCATAAAAAGATAATAAAAATAAATTATCTATTGATAAAACACTGCCATTAAGCAATGTCCCGCATCTGTGCTGAAATCCTTAGTGCCCGTCGAAATCATTAAACATCTGAATCAGTCGCTCTGCTGCGTCATCAGAATGCAGCATCTCCGTTGAATCTAAAGTTATTTTAGTGACCGCTGCAGCTCTGCTGAGCATCTGTTTTTCATACTGTGCTATTGCAGCAGCTATCGTTGGAAATTGTTCATTGCTTAAACATTCGCTCAATTCCATCGCATCCTGCATGGCCATATTTACGCCTTCACCGGCATATGGAGGCATGACATGTGCTGCATCACCTATGATCGTTAAATTCGACTGTGTTTCCCATCGCTGGTCCAATGGGAAATAATATTGAGGTCTTGGCACGAACGAAACCTCCTCTCCCCGAAATAATTCCTGCCAAATCAAATCCCATGAACCAAATTCCTTTTTAAACCATTCAAAGACCTGCGATTGATCTGAAAAATCAATTCCACTATCCACCACCCAGGATTCCTCCACCCTACAACCGGTATAAAAAGAAAGGCTACCATCTCCTTTTGCACTTAATATCAAAGACTTTCCCTCACCAAAGGCAAAAATCTTTCCGCCATCCAACAGCTTCTGTAAAGCCGGCGCATTTTGAGCCGCATGATAAACATTCCCTTCAACGATCGTGATCCCTGAATAAACCGGAGCAATAGCACTGAGTAAGGGTCTGATTTTAGACTTTGCCCCATCAGCGGCAATCACGATATCTGCAATGGCCGAACTTCCGTTTTTGAATTGTAGGTGCCATTGATTTTCCTGTTGTACCATGGCAAGATACTGACTATCCCAGACCACGGTATCCGCATGCAGGGATTCGAGTAAAATATTTCTTAAAGGACCGCGGTCAATTTCCGGACGATCGTCCACCAGATCTCCAGGTTCATCCCAATCCATTTTAATGACTGCATCTTTATCCATGATGCGCATCTTTCCAGCACCGGGACGAAAATTGGCGTAAAACTCAGTCATCAATCCTGCCCTGCGCAAGGCTTCTAAACCCGATTCCTGATGAAGGTCAAGTGTTGCCCCTTGTATTCTGTTCTCCTGATCAAAGTCCCTTTCATATACCTTTACATCTGCTCCTTTGAGTTGTAAAAGCCTTGCCAGTGTAAGTCCTCCCGGACCGCCACCTATGATGGCAATTCTCTTATTTTTTTCCATTCTAATGCTAACACTATTTGATGATGACTCAAAAGTAGCTGACATTACCAGAATAAAATAGCTACATTAGTTCAAAAAACAGTCGTAAATGGTCATAATATGATTTTTGAATTTGCCGCTTCGGAACACATTGGAATGCTGAGTGCCTTTGCAAAAGCGATTGGCAGCAAGGTAGAAAATGGGATAGTTGAACTTCCTGAACATTTGGGAAATGGCTATATGAAGGGCCTCGATCTTGGCCCTCAGATTCGAATGATGATCAGGCAATACGAGCTTAAAGAAGATTTGGTATTCAGACGATCTGCTTCAGGAAAGGGGACGAAAGTTGTCGTCATCGCATTTCATGATTTTTTTAATCCTTCGGCCGATACAAAGCCCCCATTACCTTTTGTCCAGATTACCACAGCAGGTATTGATTATGAAGATTTTTTCCCAGTCAATTCAACGATCAATACGATCATCATTGCAGTAAATGTTGATTTACTAAAGGAGCTGCTACATCCAGAGGAAGAGGATGTGCTGTTTCAAACCATTATTTACGGAAATCAGCCTTTTCTATACGAAGAGCTCATATCACCGCAGATGCAGGCCCTGGCGAATCAGATTGTGACCACAGATCCTGCAGGACCTTTAACCCATTTCTTTTACCGGCTAAAAGCAGAAGAGCTGATTTATTTGCTGTTTACAGAATTGTTAAAACGAAGGGAAGCACCTGCTCATACGCTTAATGTGGCGGATGTAAAGACGATATATCAGGTAAAAGATAAAATCCTGGCTCATATAGATCATCCGCCCAAACTAGAGGAACTGGCTAAATTTTCCGGCATGAGTGAATCGAAATTGAAACGATTGTTCAAACAGATTTTCGGAAAGAACATTTACGACTATTACCAGTCGTTCAGAATGACGGAGGCCGCTTATCTTTTAAAAGAAAAAGGCTTATCGGTATCAGAGACCGGTTACCAGCTGGGCTTTTCGAATTTGAGTCATTTTACAAGAGTATTTGAAAAGTATATCGGACTTAAACCAAAGCAGTATTCATCGAAGGGATAAACGTTAACGAAGGCAGGCGTTCCTTTTCCTTTCGTCAAAAGCAGCAATAATCTGGTTTGGTCTTTTATTTAAATGACCTGTTGCAACCCGCAGTAAAGTCCCGTCTTTGAGTATAACGACCAATGTATGGGTTGTGTTTATGCTATCCCCTTCTGCAGTTCTGTATCTAAAGGTTTCTTCCAGAATTTTATAGGATTCGAGGTCCTGCCATTCATAAAATGCTTTGTCGCCAAATTGTACTCCGGCATCTGTGATGATGATATCCTGCGGACGCCTTAAATAAATGATCACGTAAATCCCTATCGCCAATACCACAAGCATATAAACCAGGAGCAGTATAAACACCATGACATTCGTTTCGTAAAAATATAGCACCACAATCGCCGGAAAGACGAAAAGAATCACATTTACGACTTCCAAAGGCAGGGATTTCCAGGATTTTTTAATGACCAGTGGTTTCATTTTAATTCGATGAATATTAAAGATCATAAATTTATTAGATATGTCGCAACTCCCCCCTTTTATTGTCGGTTATGCACATGATGCCCTTTCTTTAAGATGGGTATATTAGTATTGCAAAAACTTTAACCATAAAGCTTAAAAACCATGAAAAACTCCATTTATTCTTGTCTGGGCATCAGCGGTAAAATTGCAGAAGCATCAGATTTTTATATCCAAACTTTTGGAGAAGGAAAAATCAGTCAGACCACCCCTTTTGTCATCCAGATTGAATTGAGCGGTCAAAAATTTATGCTGCTCAACGAAGGTCCATCTTCTTCGCCTAATCCTTCCATTTCATTTATGGTGGTTTCTGAAAGTCCGGAAGAAACAGAAAAATATTGGAATAAATTAATCGATCAGGGCAAAGCGTTAATGCCACTGGACAGTTACGACTGGAGCCCCAAATACGGCTGGGTGCAAGACAAATACGGCGTTTCCTGGCAATTATTTACAGGCAGCAAAGCGGATACGCCGCAGAAGTTTAGCCCGACATTAATGTTTACAGGTTCAAACGCAGGAAAAGCATCCGAGGCCATTAATTTATACACAAATTTATTCCCCCATTCTGGCATCGGGGGCATCTTAAAATACAGTAAAGAAGATGGCGAAAATCCGGATTTCGTGAAACATGCGCAATTTAAGATCAAAGACACGACTGTGATGGCCATGGATAGCTCTGCAGCTCATGCCTTCACGTTTAATGACGCGGTATCTTTGGTAGTGGAATGTGACACACAGGACGAAATTGACAAATACTGGTCGGAACTAACCGTCAATGGAGGTCAGGAAGTGGCCTGTGGCTGGTTAACGGACAGATATGGCATCAGTTGGCAGATCATACCTAAGGACATAGTGAAATGGGTTACTGATCCTGAACGCAGTGGAAGGGTGATGAATGTAATGATGAAAATGAAAAAACTGGTGATTGCCGATCTGGAAAATGCTTAGCGTGTTGACGTTATAGATAAGGCAGGTTTAGTTCACTTGACATTGCATTTTGTGATGTTTTTACCATGAAAGGGGAAAAAATTGATTAATTTTCCAGCATAAACCTAAATGATATGGAAAGCCTGATCCTGGAAAACATTGCCGAAAAATGGTTTGATGCCTTTAACAAGCATGATCTTGAAGCACTTTTGGCATTGTATGAGGAGGATGCACAGCATTTTAGTCCGAAGCTAAAAATAAGGCAACCGGAAACCGGAGGATGGGTACGCGGCCAGGCGGCACTGCGGGAATGGTGGAAAGATTCCTTTGAACGTTTACCAACTTTGCGTTATCAACCGACCTCATTCACCGCCAATGATCAGCGTGTTTTTATGGAATATATAAGAACGGTAGCAGGCGAACCGGATATGCTGATCGCCGAAGTTCTCGAAATTGGTCAGGGAAAAATAAACGCTTCCAGGGTGTATCACGGATAGGCTTAATTTATCAATCATTAAAAAATAAAACAATGGGAAAGTACCAGCAGGAATGGAAAACCTTACTTCAGAAAGAAGAAGCATTTCAAGATTGGCAAGTGAGATCCAGCGGCGGCGACCTCCTGATTCGTGTACCCGAAGATACCGACATGGACCTGCTCAAAATGCAGTTTTCGGACCTCATCGGACCGATGGCCCCATTAATTAAATCACCTAAAACTACGCTAAAGTTCTATGTTGGTAGCACGAAGGAGGCTGATTTTATATTTACACTGAATTAAAGATACTCCCCGGCATTAACAGCAACTGCGTTATTCCAATGACTTGACGGGAAACCCTACACAAAATACATTTTCAATTCCAAAGACAAAGCCAGTAAGAGATTTAGCTGATGTTGTACAGTACCTTCACCTGCATGCTCCTCTTCGATTTTAGCGGAATGAACCACCTCATTAAGTTTATTCAGACTCAAACCATCACTGTGTTGGACACAATATTCCAGGTTATTTAAGGCCTCAGAGGCCAATAATATTCCAGAATCCTGTTGAATATTTTGCTTTGCAGATAAGGATAAAGAGGCAATGATGGAGTTAATGCGGTAACTGAGAATTTGAACCGCATAGATCCCCTGCAGGTCTACCTGTTTGCTTTTTGGTTCCAGGTGCATGTATTGAAGCGCTTCTGAAAATTTAGCCAGCTGAATATAGCCGTTCTTTCTGGCCAGCTTAGATTCCGTTATTCCCACCTGTGTGCCCCAGAGCTCCGCCTTTACCTTAAGTAAATAATTACTATTGGCCTCTAAAATATTCGAGATCAGACTTTTCAAACCTTTAGTCTCCCATAAAGGAAATAGAAATGCCGCGAGAAAAGCGATGATACAACCTGCAATAGTATATAAAATCCGCTCGGTAATGATGTGATCGGTATGGCCATCGTAAATGCTGAGACATAAAATTACCATGGAGGTGATGAACAGTACACTGATCGAATACCTGATGCGGTTGAACGTAAAAAAACCAAGCAGCATAAATGCAGAGATGATCAGCAACACCACGACTTGCTTAATCAGCAGCAGCAAAACAATTCCGATTACCGCCCCAATGAAAGTGCCGGATAAACGTTCTATATTTCTCTTCCAGGTAAGACCAAACCTCGGCTTTGCAACGATAACAATAGTAAGCAGCAGCCAGTAACTGTATTTCCCAAAAGGGAATATTAAAGTGATGAGATAGGCAAAGAAACATAAGAGTGCCAATCGCAAAGAAAATTTAAAAATCGCCGAGCTAAAAGAAAAATGTTGCTTTAGCGAACTCAGTTTAAACAGCTGAGGAGAAAGAAAATCTTCGTAAACAATGTCATTCCAACTGAGGTCCGGATGAATGGCAGACATGGGCTGATCCCCTTTTATGACCTGAATATGTAAGGTAATGTCTTCCATATTTCTCACTATTTTTTGCAGGATCTGGGAATTTGTCCCGGCTTCTGTATTTGCAATCTTCAGGAGCTCCGTTTTAGCATGCTCAAATTTAAGAAAGCGCTGAGAAGGCAGAATTTTCTTTGGCCTTAAGAAAATACCACTCAACACCTCCAGCTCTTCCGACAGGATTTCGATCAGTTCAATAATGAGGTTCAGGGCTCCGGTTTTATCCAGCGCTTTTCTCACATCGGCATAGTCATAATGAATGGCAGTAACCTGCTCATACAGGTCAATTACGCTTACCGCGGTGCGTAACAATTGTTGTCCCCGCTCATTCGTTGGTTTCATTGCTGCTTTGTCACTCAGCAGCAGGTTTCTCACCAGCTCCTGTTTTTCATTCACCTTGATGTGCAAAGCAATCGTTTCACTATAACACTCATCCAAAGGCACCTCCGGATCATAACAACGCGCTTTGGACTTTAGAAACATCGAAGTCGTAGTGATGCATTCAAAGATAGCCTGATGTAAAGAACGGTAAGGCCAGATGACAATCTGAATGAGGCTGATCAGGTAATACCAGCAACCGCCAAGAAAGATGTACCAGCTAAATAATAGCGGGTCGACAGGATGTAAACCAAGGGTAAAAATAGCCAGGATAATGGCCATGGTTCCTGTTAAGGCCAATCTGCTGCCAAAAATGGCGAGCATAGAAAATACAAAAGACAGCACTAAAATACTCCCTGCTGTAAACCAATGGTTGCCCAGCGATAAGGCAATAATCAGGGCGGTAAAAAAGAAGGATACAATGCTGATGATGGCACTTTTAAATTTATTTGCCCTGTTTCCAGGTGCATCTGTCAGGCTAATCAGCAAGGCACCAACCCCCACTCCTATGGCCATATTGGGCTGGTGGTAAAAAAACAGCAAGGCAAAAGGCAAAACAATCGTTATCGTATTGCGCAGGGCATCAGTAAAATACTCTCCATAAACTAAACTGATCAACCTGGCTTTTATGTTATCCCGTTTCACCAACCCCTTACTGAACATATTATGATATGAATTTATTATTTCCCGGCAAAACTATTGTATAAAAACCGAATGTGGTTAAAGTTGATGTTATTTTTCTACGATTCTATAGATACCATATACCTCCTTGAAATTTCACAGACCTGTAAAATACCTAATATTAAGTATTTTACTTATTAATACTCAATATTAAATTAGTTCATCAATTAAATGAATTTTCGATGAAAGGATATCATCTGTTCTTATCTCTCATATTGTTTCATTTATGCTCATCTTGCAGCCTCAAAAAGGAGCAATCAAAAAAAACGGTATACCTATCAGATATCGACATTACCTACCGTGCCATCGACTCCATCCAACGGAAATTTGGTGACACCGATCAATCCCCCTTAAAAAGAGCAGGTTTCCAGCACTTTACCAAGCCCAATGCGTTTTCATTTTATATTTCAGAAATGGAAAGAATAACCGGAAAACTCGGAGAAGAAGAAAAAGCCTTTTACAAAAAGCTCTTCTATGATTACATCCCATTAAATTATCCAACGCCACTTCAAGATCCCCTTCAATATATGATATATACTCCGTTAATTCGGAAAATAGAATCCAGTTCTAAGACCATTTTACCCGGAAGTAACTACTCGCCTAAATATGGAACCTATTACCACAACTCAATAGAAGCGGAAAGAAAGTCAGCAAAAAACGATTACCTCATATTGATTCATTCCAGATACATTACTTTTTGTCATCAGATGGGAAAGGTGGCGCTTCAGTTTTACAAGAACAGCAATGAAAATATAGATATACCTGATACGAGTATCATTAAAAGTACCCTTCGAAGCGCTGAGGAAATACCGATGAACTTTCTCTACACTTTTCTTGAGTTTAACTATCCTAAATTCCCGATCAATGACTCCCTGCTTATGGAAACTCAGCCCTGGCTAAGAAGGGATTTTGTAAGTAAGGCCGTACAGTATTGGAACAATGCCAATGAGACCTTTTTAATTGGCCATGAATATTCACATGCACTCTTAAAGCACAAAATCGACGCCGAAGATGGAAATGAACTGATGAACGACGCGTTAAACCTTCAGTCCTGGCAAAATGAACTTCAGGCAGACAGCCTTAGTCAGGAAATTCTCTGCGATATCACAGCAAACGGAAAGAAAGATTCCTTCCAAATGGGATGGAACAAATATCTTTTATATGGCGGACTCTTCTACCTCAATACGCTTAAAATATATGAAGATGGTCAATATGTAATGGCAAATGGAATGCAACCTCCGAAGCTATCCCAAAGTGACTACCAAACCATTATGCAAATCATCCAGAGCAAGGGGGATCTAAACAACTTGAAACGCTTTGCTTCACTCGGTAGTGCCATTAAAAGCAAGGACCACCCCCCTACCGAAATCCGTATTGAACTAATCGAAAGACAGATAAGTAAACTCCTTAGCCATCCATATTATCAACAACATGATATCGATGACTATGAGGAAAAGACTAAGATATTGGCAGAACGGATGCTGTTTGCCCTGCGTGAAATGAACGCTATATCTGGTGATGCCTTTTTAAATGCCTACAAATTACGAGACACTTTAAACCAAAAATATAGATGAAAACAATGATCAAAATCATTACTTTTTGCATGATTGCACTTAGTATATCTGCTTGTTCTAAAAAAGTAAACCCACCACCACCGCCTGACCTTGGCTTTGAAGCCTTTTCATATCCCAGAACATCCTGGGCTCCAGGACTGGTTTTCAGGATCAAGGATGGGGAAGATATTCCATGGGAAGTTACCACGCTAAAACCCTCCAGGTTTGATACAGGTTTCGTTTTCTTACCAACAACTTATCAGAAGAAATTTAAGAAAGGTGGAGGTTTTTTAAAGTTTCTATTTCTTAATCCGACCGACACTACAATCAAAGCCAATTATAATAAGGAAGTTTCAGTTTCTACAAAAATAGGTCAGGGACTATCAGAAAGTATAAATAACGACGAAATAGATAGATTGGTGCAAAATTCAAATATTAACTGGAAGGATAACAATAGATACTTTATTATACAATCTACGCTTTCTGCGAAGCAGATAGACTATAAGTTCCAAAATAAATCAGGTGCAGAATTTGCCATGAAAATGCAAAAAAAGGCCATTGATGGGGGCGCGGGCCTACACTGGAACAATGTAGATTCTACCGTACTAAATCAAGTCTTTGACCGGAATTACAGAATATATTATAAAGCAATGCAAATAAATGCAATGGGATCAGCATCAAGCAGCACCAAAATATATACTATAAAACCAACAAAAGTCTCCGTCAAAGATTAGCGTCCGTTAGTAATGTTTTTCCAATTTCATAAAAAACATTACTAATTTTTACCATTAGCATCTGGTAAGACAAGCAATGGAATGCTGGTATGTTTCGCCATTTTTTGGGTATCGCTGCCTTTTAAAATAACATCGACGAAGTCGTGTGAACGATGTACCATCACCAGTAAGTCGACCTTCTCCGCTTCACAGCACAAACTTAGCCCAGTTCCTACCTGTTCATTTTCTATAGGTTTGTAGAAAATATCCGGGTAGCTGGTCTGGGTTTTAACTTTTGTAAGGATGGTATTGACCCCATTCCTGTGATCCGCTCTTTCCTCATGAAGTGTATGTACTTTGGTGACCAGGATCTCGGCTCCGAATGCGCTGGCCAAAGGAACAAGCTGAGCAATGACTTTCGCATCCTGCTCGGGATAGCTAAAATCAGTGGCATAGGCGATTTTCTTTACTTTACTCATGCTGGCCACAGGTGGAACAAGCAAAAGCGGACAAGTTGCAGAATTGATCATGTTTCTGGTATTATTTTCCAGCAGAAAATGTCCAAGACCTTTGCGGTGAGTTCCCATGACCACCATCTCTGCGTCACAGATACCCATTACATTTTCCAGTACATCTGTCAGCCTACCCGTTTGATTGACACAACTGATCTGCGGATGAAAGCCACTGGAATGATCGGTATGTTCAAAATGTTTCTTTAAGCGCTTCAACTCTTCATTACTATCTTCAATCAGCCCGTCAAATCCATTCGTTGACCAGACGAAGCCTCCCGCCTCGGCAGCCGGAACCGGAACAAAAATGGCATTGCATAAAAGGACGTCTAACTGTAAAAACTTTGCCAGATGATAACCGTACTCCACGGCATGATTGCCACTTTCGGAAAAGTCTGTTAATAAAACTATTGTTTTCATATGATCTCGACGACTAATTAAAAGATTAACCACATCAAATATCCTGAATAGGTTTCCGGGAAGCTATGACCCACATCATCGCCTTTACTGACACAGGTCACCTATTAAACTGATCTGCATCATGTTTATGATTTTCATTTTAGCTGAACTTTATAGCACAGCCCACAAGCTAAACCAGAACAAATATTTATCTAAAATAAGCATATGACAGAATCATCCAGCGTTTCCCCGATATCAACCCAAGCCCGTTTGACCCCGGTAAATCCAATAACAACTTCCGAATTCAACAACCTGCTGATTGCAGAAATCTCTTCGTTAAGAAAATTTGCACGAAAGTTCAGTTCTGATTATCAGGAGATCAATGATTTGGTTCAGGATACCTTGATCAAGGCATTGAGGTTTTGGCAGAAGTTTAGAACCGGAACCAGCATGAAAGCCTGGTTATTTGTTATCATGAAGAACAATTACATCAACAATTACCGAAAAATAGCACTTAACCGGACCATATTCGATCCTAATGAAGATGCCGCTGATTCCTCTTTGTATTCAAATCACACTGAAAATGCAGCGGAGTCAAAGTTTATTAATGACGACATTAAAACAGCCTTATCCAAGCTACCTAAAGATCTTCAGCTGCCTTTTAAAATGTATACTGATGGCTATAAATATTGGGAAATTGCAAAGCAAGCCGGTGTTCCGATGGGAACCGTAAAAACAAGGATGCATGTTGGCCGGATCCAGCTAAAAAAAATATTGAAAATTTACGAATAATCCTGTCCGATACCGGACATTCGCTGTTCGTAAACGCACATTATCGTTCCAAAAAATCATTAGATTTGTTCTGGTCAGTTCCCTCAACATCAATCTTCTAATTTGGCATTCCATTGGCATAAAGCAATTCATGGAAAAACTAAGTTTTAAAATAGCCTGGAGAAACCTGTTAAAAGATAAAGGTTTTACATTGATCAATCTTGGTGGATTAGCGATTGGAATTGCAGCTGCTCTCCTGCTTTTACTGTATGTTGCCAACCAGTGGAAATTCAATACCCAATATCAGGATGCCGAAAACATATATGAGGTAAAGGCCAACAGTCTGGACCATGCCGGCAAAATAATCGGCACCACCGACCTCAGTCCGAATTCTCTTGCTGCAGCCATGAAAGCCGAAATTTCCGGTATAAAAAATACGGCCTTCATCACCTGGCCAACCAAAACATTACTGGTAAATGGAAATACAGGAGTTAAAGTTGAAAACAGATTAGCGGAGCCTGACATTCTTAAAATATTAAGTTATAAATTCATAAGCGGGACTGCAGAAACGGCATTTCAGCGCCCTAACTCCATTATTCTAACCCGAAGTACTGCTCATAAGTTGTTCCCTCATACCAGCGCTTTTAACAAGGCGATAAAGTTCATGAATTTTGCCAGTCTGACCGTAACAGGCATCATAGAAGATTTCCCGGAAAACATCAGCTACAGCTTCGAAAGCCTGGTATCATTGAACGAGAACCAGGGCATTTTTCCAAAAGCAGCACAATGGGACAATTTTTCGTTTTATACCTTGCTTAGCCTTAAACCAGGTGTAAAAGTTGATGATTTCAATCTGAGAATTAAAAATATCCTACATAAGCACAATGATAAATCCATGAATGAACCTTTCATTTACCCGATCCTAAAAAACAACTTATATGGTGAATTTGTGAACGGAAAACCCGCCGGAGGTAAAATTGATCAGGTACGTATTTTTATTGGCTTATCGATTGGGATTTTACTGATTGCCTGCATTAACTTTATGAACCTGGCTACTGCAAAAGCGGGGAAACGGGCTAAAGAAGTAGGAATTAAAAAGACAATAGGTGCAAGCAGGGCCTCACTCATCAGTCAGTTTCTTTTAGAATCAGTTCTTATGGTGATGTTTAGCTTCATCATTGCCATAGTGATTGTTGAAATTAGCTTACCCTTATTCAATTCTTTGTTAAACACCAGACTGAGCCTTTCCAGCCTGGACAAATTGAATTGGGCATATGTAACGATCGCCATATTACTTACCGGAATAATATCAGGAAGCTATCCCGCATTTTTTCTATCTTCATTTGACCCGGTAAATACTTTAAAAGGCAAAGTAAGACAGGGCTCCTCTTCCATTACCCTTAGAAAAATTTTAGTAGTTGTTCAATTCAGCTTTGCCATGTTTATCATCACAGGTACGATTGTCGTTTATAAACAGCTTCAGTTTATTAAAAACAGACCTATGGGATATAATAGCGATGCGTTGGTAGAAATGCCCATGGAAGGAATGCTTTTTCAAAAATATGAATCCCTGAAAAATCGTCTGCTGCAATCTGGTGCAGTAACCGCGATGTGCAAAACAACATCCAGCATATCTACACAAAACTCGATTACCAGTGGATTGGAATGGGAAGGCATGTCGCCATCCGCAAAGACACTAAGTTTTAATCAAATCATCACCACCGACGACTTTAGCCGCACGACAGGTATAAAAGTGCTCCTGGGAAGAGATTTTGATAAAAAAATCAGTTCCGACAGCAGTGCAATTCTGTTAAACAGAACTGCGGTTAAAGCAATGAACATCACCGATCCTATTGGAAAAAAAGTGCTTTACCTTGGAACAAAAAGAACGATAGTTGGTGTTTTTCAGGACATCATATGGGCGGATCCGGGCAAAAAAGAAATGCCAATGGTGGTTGGCTGGATCTCCTCCATCCCTAACGTGATTACCATGAGACTGAGTCGTACACAAAATACAACAACCGCTTTAGCCACCATCAGTAAGTTAACAAAAGAGTTGAATCCTGTTTATCCCGTAGAACTCACTTTTGTAGATCAGTTGTACCAGGTAAAATTTGAACGCGAACGGGTACTTTCTATGCTCTCCAATCTTTTCGGCGGACTTGCCATCCTGATTTCCTGCCTGGGTCTCCTCGGTTTGTCGGCCTATAGTGCCGAGTTGAGAACTAAAGAAATCGGGGTTCGAAAAATCCTGGGTGCAAGTCATACCAGCATCGTCACCCTACTCAGCTGGGATTTTGTAAAAATGGTATTGATCGCCATCACGATCAGTATTCCCATAAGTTATCAGCTCATGAATTTATGGCTTTCCAATTTCGATTTCAGAATAGAGATCAGCGCATTTATGATCCTGCTCTCTGCCTTAGCAGTCCTAATAATTGCCTACCTTACGGTAAGTTATCAAGCCATAAGGGTAGCCATTGCAAACCCTATAGATGCCATCAGGTATGAATAGATTAAAGATCTTTCCTCTTAAACTTCCTCAGCGAGATCAGCAAAGGAAAAACAATCCAGACAAATAAACCCAGAAAAGAAATCACAATACCTAAACCATTTCCAAAAAACTCCCTGAATATGGCTCCTGTATAGCCCATCAGCGCCGATATATCCATTTGCAATAAGATTTGTATGCGGCCTAAATCAATCGGATTAAGAAAGCTGAAAAACACCATTACCCTTTCCAGTGGATAATCCTGAAACTGGAACAACAGGAACAATACCATGGCATCAAAAATCAGGGAAAAATAGAGCCATAGCAGTATAGAAAGGCCGATTCCTTTTGCCTTGTCACGAATGATGCCGGCAGCAAACATTGCGATGCTCACAAAGATGATAGTTAAGAACAAGCCCATTGCAATCATCATTAGTCCTGTGCTGTCGGCATGATACAGGAGGATTGGGATCCCTACGCCAATGAAGAAAGCCAATGACAAGGACGAAGCCAGACCCCCAAATAAACTCAGCCAGATGGATTTTCTTTTTACCGGCTGGCCAACAAGCAGCTCTATAAATTCGGAACTGTTGTAAATGTAAATGGTCGAAAAGATGATACAGATCAGCGGAACAATAATCAGGATAATGTTCAGCAAGCTCAACAATCCCTTCGCAGAATTGCTTTCTAACGTAAAAACACTGAAAGCAATCACCAGCAATAAAAAGGTATAAATGAGGACTATTTTATTCTGAATAATATCGAGGAGTACGTATTTGTAGATTTTTTTCATTGGAAAGTATATGATTTATCGTGTTTTTGTTCATTGGAAAGCATCATCATTTTCGCAACAGCTTTGGACAACCTTTCTTCCCCCGTCTCTTCCTGCAATTGCTTTATTTTCTTTGAAAACACCCGCTTTCCGTCCTGCATATAAAAGACTTCTGTGACGAGGTCATCCAGCTCACTTAAAACATGTGAAGTAATCAAGATCAGTTTACCTTTTTCTTTTTCCAGGATGATTTTCTCCTTCAGTTTTTCAGAAGAAACCGGATCCAGTCCGGCAGTAGGTTCATCCAGGATCAACACATCCGGATTGAAGAGAAAACTTAAACAGGCACTCACTTTCTGGCGGGTACCTCCGGATAAGGTGTGCATTTTTTTAGGCATCAATGCTTTCAGCTCAAAGCTGTCCATCAGGTCTTCATCCAGTTCTTTACAACTGTCTTTTCTAATGTCTTTCATCATTTCGAAAACATTGGCAATGGTCATATTCTCGGGATAGCGACCTATTTGCGGCATGTAGCCAATCCGGTTGCGATAAAGCCATTGTCCGGCAATCGGTTGATGGTCAAATTCAATCGTTCCGCTATCCGGAACTACCATTCCTAAAATGGTCTTGATCAGTGTGGTTTTGCCACAGCCATTTGGCCCGAGCAAGGCAATACACTCTCCTTTGGAAAAGGTCACAGACATTCCGTCTAACGCTTTCAACCTGGAGAAACTCTTGGTGATGTCTTTTATTTCAATCATAAGGGGATTCTTTTCATAACCGGTTTATCGTCCTTTAAACTTTCAGGAGTTACACCAGGTAGTATTTTTTCTGTTTTATCTAAGAGGGAAACAATCAGGCTTCTAAAAAGCATCAGTGCTGCCGGATTGCTGTCAATGATCATGGAGTACATGCTGACCGGATGATAAGGCACATCTCCCAGGCCATCTCTTCCAAGGTCATAACCTTCATATTTATCCCAGTAATTGCCCGTAAACGTATTCAAGACCAATGAACCATTGGTCCCTATATCGAAGGTATTTCCTACAAAATTACTTCTGGTAAAATCGTTTCCATCGCAACTGGCCTGTATTTTAACGGCCCAGCCATTGTGCTCAAAAGTATTGTGATACAGCTTGATCCTGCTGCAACCTTCCATGTGCAGGCCGACGGTATTTCTGGTAAAATAATTACCGGAAATGTCGCTGTCTGTAATGTCCTTCAACAAAATCCCATAAGCCGCATCCCCCCAGTTGTTTAAAAAGTGGTTGTTAAACATGTGAATGTGCTTGCTGTACATTACTGCCACTCCTGCCTCATTGCTTTCAAAAATATTTCCGATATAGGTATTGCGGTTTGAAAACATAAAGTGAATCCCATAGCGGACGTTCTTCGTGCTGACATTTCTCCAGATCAGTGAATTTTTGACAAACTCAAAATACAGGCCGTCCCGGTGTCCTTTGATTTTATTTCCAATGATGATCAGGCTATCCGAGCGCCAGCAATGAATGCCGTTTCCACTCTGCAGCTCATTCTTACCATAGGCCGTGATCGAATTGTTTTTGATGGTGCATTTTTTACTGTTCTGCACATAAATGCCAAAATTGGTATCGTCCAGGATGTTATTGATGGCTGAAACCTGATAACTGTCGTAAATCATAATCGCACCTAAATCCCTTATTTCTGACCTTCCGGTACGCTGTAATTTAAAACCTTCAATCAGGACGTTTTTGGCCTTAATGGAAATGATGGCGTATTGTTTATCGCCATCAAGCACAGGAAAGTTAATCCCTTTTAAGGCAATGGACTTCTGAATGAGAATGTTCTTTTCTTTATAAAAGCCCGGATCCACCAGAATGGTATCTCCTGCTACCGAGAAATCTATAGCCGCCTGTATGGACTTAAAGGCTTTTGACTTGCCCACACGAATGGTTTTACCTTGTGCACAAAAAGCTGCAAAGCAGAGCATCAGAAGGGTATATAAGGTTCTTTTCATTAATTCGCGGTCATCAATGTTTGGAAACTGACTTCTTCACCTTTAACAATTTTTGCTTTTTCCTTTAGCTGCTGTGGGTTTCCAAAGCAGGCCATATTTCCGCCCATCGGGGACCTTAGCGCATCACTTTTCAGCAGAAAAGCTTTTTCTGCTTCTATAAATCCATGAGGCTTTTCATAGTCGACCAGATATATGGATCCCATATCTTCTGTTTTAACGGTTTGTGTTTTTTTGAATTCAAGCAGGCAATGCAGGTCGTCGAACTTGTAAACCTTTCCTTTTTTAGTGATCAGTTCTGCACCAAAACGCTGATCTGCAATGCCCATTTTACAAAAGCCACAGGCATCAACTCCTACCCGGATGGGCTGAGGGCCACTGCTGCAGGAAGCCAGCAACGCGATTAAAAACAAAGCCGCAAGGGCTGCTTTTCCTTTTTCCATAGTAAATATTCTTTTTTTCTGAGTTCTGTATTGTAAGATAATGGCGGTCAATAACAGGCCACCAACGCCGATAAAGATCCATCCACCGATATCTGGGATAGAATAGGCACCAAAATTTAAAAGTTGTTTATAGCCGATCAGCGGAGGCTGATAGCTCATTCCCGGAACGTTAATCGCCGCATTCGGGTCCAGATCATGTCCATATTGGTATTCCCATCGCCAGAAATCGGCCATGGCCACTACCCCAAAAATCACGAACAGGGTAAATACAGACACCAGCCATTTATAGGTTTTTAAAAACGAAGCCACCAGCAGACAAAAGATGGCAAAGAAAACGATGAGGTAAGGCAATACCCTAAACTCCACAAAGTCTTCCGTATGCAGGGTTTTCATCCCGATATAATGGTTGAGGCCATTGATGATGTCTACATTGCCGGCAAGTTTATGGGGGTACATCTTGAGCACAAGCCCTTCCGGATATTGAGGAGCGGCCAGCTCAATTTGCCATAAGGGCACAAAAAGGACAACGAACAACGCGAGTCCGCAAAATAAAACGAGCAGTCTGACGGTATTGCTGAGTTGAACAGTTTTCATAATGATGGACATAATATTAAAGAGGCAGGAATTAATTAACCAGGCAGAACTGAGCATCAGATCTGCCTGGCTTTTTTTTATGGGGTGGTTATTTTTTTAATGCTTCTTCAGCAGCCTCTGAATTTTTGCCCAGACTGAAGGAAAGCGGAACATTGGATCCTTTTGGAGAAACACGTACATATCCCTGCATTTCCTGATGTAAAGCGCTACAGAAATCGGTGCAGTAAAATGGAAAGATGCCTGTTTTTTTAGGAACCCATTTTAAGGTAGAGGTCTCCCCTGGCATCACCAGCAATTCAGCATTAAGATTACCTTTTACGCCAAAACCATGGGGTACATCCCAATCTTGTTCCAGATTGGTGACGTGGAAATAAACTTCATCACCTACCTGGATGCCCTCAATATTATCCGGAGAGAAATGGGAGCGCATGGCGGTCATGTAAACATGAACTTTATTCCCTTCACGAACCACTTTGGAGTTCTTTTCTCCCATCGTTACGTAAGGGTTTTTGTTCTCTTCCAGTTTAAAGATCTTTTGAGAATTTTTAGCAATCAAATCGGCAGGAGCCATTTGCGCATAATGCGGTTCACCAATAGTTGGATAGTCTAAAAGCAGTTTCATTTTATCACCGCTGATGTCAAACAATTGCGCACTTTGAGCCAATTCCGGACCAGTAGGTAAAAAACGGTCTTTGGTAATCTTGTTATAGGCAATCAGGTATTTACCATAAGGTTTTTTAGTATTCCCACCTGCAATGGTTAAATGGCCCGGAGAATAATAGGTAGGCTGCCTGTCTAATATTTTCAGGTCCTTAATGCTCCATTTCACGATTTCGGAAGAAATAAAGAAGGTCGTATACGCGTTTCCTTTACCGTCAAACTCGGTATGTAAAGGGCCTAGACCTGGTTTCTTTACTTCACCATACAATGCGGCTTCATATTTCAATACCGGAATACCACCATAAGAACCATCATAGGTTTTGTTGGCAATTGCCTTTTGGATCTTGCTGAAAGAAAATACAGGAATTAGCGCAGCTAACTTTCCGCTTCCAACAATGTATTCGCCAGTAGGGTCTACATCACAACCGTGTGGCGACTTAGGACAAGGGATCATGTAAACCAGATCCGGGAAATCCTTTACATCCAGAACAATCGTTTCCTTTTCGTTGGTTGAAGTCGCATTGTGGGTAGACTCGCTGTATTTATTATGCGTGTAATTGGCTTTAACTTTCTTCCCTTTTCCCTGTCTCACATATTCTTCTGCTTTTTTCCAATTCACAGCAAGGATATAATCTTTATCCCGTTTGGAAGCATTCACTTCCAATAAAGTATGTGCCTGCTCAGAATTGTAACAGCTAAAGAAAAACCAGCCACCGCTTGGCCCTTTACCGCTATGACTTAAATCGAAGTTCATACCGGGTAACAGGAGTTGAAAAGCAAGTTTCATTTCCCCGTCTTTTGGAGCTACACTAATGAAACTCAGTGTCCCTTTAAAGTTTTTCTTATAGGAACTGATCGGAACATCTCCATTCTCATTATCCAAAGGCACACTGAAACGTGTACCCGCCACCACATATTCGGTATTTTCGGTAATAAAGGGAGAAGAGTGATTTCCGGCACTGTTTGGAATTTCTATAATTTCGGCAGTCCGGAAGGTTTTCAAATCTATCCTGGCTACCCTTGGGGTATTGTTTTCGTTCGCGAACAGCCAGCGTCCATCAATTTCCCCATTTGTTTGTGACAGATCCAGGTGATGCTGATCTCCCCATGGTACTTCGCCATGAGAGGTATTTAACATAGGCTTGGTTTCTTCACTATATCCCCAACCCTTTTCAGGATCGACGGAAAAGACAGGAATCACCCTCAATAAACGGCCTGAAGGAATGCCGTAAACACTGACCTGTCCGCTAAAACCACCGGAAACAAAATTGTACATTTCATCGTACTTACCTGGTGCTACATACACCTTTCCGGCGGCATCACTTCCAGTCGCATCTCCTGCGCTTTTAGGCTTACAGCCAGAGAAATTCATCAGCATCAAAACGCTTGCAAATGAATAAACAGAGTATAGAAACTTTCTCATAAAAACATATATTAATTGAACATTATTTTACACCATCATTTTGTCTGAGATACTCCAGAATATCTCTCGCATTTTCGTCCGTAAGACTTTGATTTGGCATCCGGACCATACAGATTTCCAACATCGCCTGAACCTTGGGATCTTTGTCGATCATGACGTCAGTATTGGTCATAAAATTCATGATCCATTCTGCCTTATGCCGACTGGTTACTCCTGCCCATCCCGGACCTACCAGCTTTTCGTCGGTCAGCTTATGACAGGATGTACATTTTAAATCGGCAACCTGCTTGCCTCTGCCGGCCATTGCATGATCAAGTTTTTCCCCTAATTTGACCTCGGTAAATTTTCCCTCCCCGCGATTGGGATCGTAACCGGACTGCTCAGTTGTGCCAGCTGTCTCTGCGCCGGTTTCTCCGGATGTTTCTGTCGAACTGCTGTTGACCTTCCCACCGCAAGCGGCTATTACTAAGGCCAATGCGCAAATAAAAAATAGTTTTTTCATAACGAAATATTGGTTTGTTTAACTATGTAATAGTACTGCAATAAACCGTTTTAGGAAATGATACAAATCACTTCAAAGCCAGGTAATAAATGATATTTATCATGTTTTAAACCGTAATTTTTACTGTAATTGAGAAAATTTATAACCTATATCACACATTGCTTCAAAGCTTATGGAATCAACGTCTTTTCATTTGAATAAATGGCTGAAAACAGCCCTTCTGAATTTCTTCGTAGTGGCCCTGGCCGGCATCATTTTACGGTACAAAATAAATTTCCCTTTGCCTTTGATCAGCCAGAAACACCTGCTGCATGGCCACTCCCATTTTGCTTTTGTAGGTTGGGTTACCCTGGCCCTGATGGCACTGTTGGTAAACTATCTTTTGAAAAACGGACTAAAAACCAATTATAGAAAATACCATTGGATTCTTCTCGCCAATACCATTACCGCATACGGGATGTTACTGACATTTATTGTCCAGGGTTATGCGCTCTTTTCCATTACCTTTTCGACACTTTCCATCTTTGTCTCTTATGTTTTCATTTATTTTTTCTGGCAGGACCTGCGAAAAATTAAGGAGGAACATGCCGTTAAATCCTGGTTCAAATCGGCATTATGCTTATGGGCGCTTTCCTCACTGGGAGCATTTACCTTAGCCTTTTTAATGGCGGCCCAGATTAAAGTCCAGGATTATTACTTTGCAGCAATTTATTTCTTCCTGCATTTTCAATACAATGGCTGGTTTATATTTGCGGGTTTCGGCTTGTTATTTTCATTTTTTAGCCGACAGGGAAATGCCCTCTTACTAAAGCTGAACAAGGCTTTATTTCTGATACTTGCAGTTACTGTCATTCCCAGTTATTTTCTTTCGCTCCTTTGGTTAAAACTACCGTCTTTTGTTTATTGGACCGCCAGTTTGTCGGCCGTTTTCCAACTATTAGCACTCTTTTATTTCTTTAAATTTTTCAAACTCCTCAAAGCAGAAACCAATGGTCGCTTCTCAAAAACAACCCGGTATTTATGGCTGTTGGCCGGACTTTCATTGGTCATTAAAATCACCTTACAGTTCTTATCCGTTTTCCCAAGCCTGAGCGATTTCGCATTTGGCTTCAGGCCGATCGTGATCGCCTATTTACATTTGTGCTTTTTAGGCATTATTTCATTTTTCCTGATTGGTCATTTCAATGAGGTTCTTGCCCCGTATAGAAAAATGAGCAGATCCGGAATTGTCATTTTTGTTTCCGGCGTGCTCATCCAGGAAATGGCATTGATGATTCAGGGTTTGGAAATGATCGGATTAAATCTTCTGATAAAAACAAATATCATCTTATTCGTCGCTTCAATAATCATGGGAATAGGGTTGCTCCTGATGGTTTTCAAAATATGGGGCATAAAAAAATCCATTGCAAATTCGATTCACAATGGATTAACCAACACTTAAGGTGCTTATCGCTGTCTAAGTTCCTTTTCTAAGGCAAGTGCTTTTGGAAACAAAATGTTGTTTTCCAGATGCACATGCTTGTGTAAATCATTTTCATATTCATCCAGCTTCTTGTATAAAATGGTGTAAGAGTTACAAGCACCGGCAGGTAAGGTAAAATTACCGGTCAGTTCGCGGATAGTTTGTAAGGCCTCACCAGCTTCTTCATGTTCAGACTCCATCATTTGGATTGGATTAGCTACTGCTCCGAAAGCACTTTCCAACAATCGTCCTGCTTTATCCTGAACATCCGACATTTCTTTGATAAAGGGAAAAAGAACCTTCTCTTCTTTCATCAGGTGTAAGGTTAAATCACTGGCCACTTTTGCAAAAATCTCTGCCACCCGAATGGTTTCAGGATGTTGAGCACCATGTACCGAAGCTACTTTATTGGCCAGTTCCAGGATAAAAGTGGTATTGTCTTTTACATATTGATGGTGCGTATTGATGATGTAATCGGTCAAAAATCCAGGATTCCATTTGTTATAGTCATTATCTGAAGTAACAGGAGCTTCTTTTAATAGTTCTAGTGCTTTTTGCAAGGATTCGGTATCTATTCCTTTTTTTGCACAAACTTCGGTAAGTGTCTTTTTTCCACCGCAGCAGAAATCAATGCCAAACGATTTGAAGACCTGTGCTTTTCTGTAATCTTTTGTCACCATTTCTCCAATGGTTTCCTCATTTTGGAATGTATCATTTTTCGCAATTTTCACTTTCCATAATTCAGGACCGTTCTCCAGATATGCCCAGTCAAAATTCTGACCTCTCTCTGCCAGTAACTGGTAATACAATGGTTTCGGATCATGGTCATTGTCAATGATAAAAGCTTCTCCGGGATTTAAGTTGTCGTACATCTCAAAAATCGTTGGGTGTTTTAAGCGGGGTTCTAAGGCGGTAACATTTAAAGTGACTATCGTTTCCATAATGTCTTTTTTAAAATGAATAATATAAAGGCAAATCTATCTCCTGCTCCCCCTTCCCTTTTATGATCTCAATCACATCCGGAAATAATATATTGCTCAATATCCCCGAAGCTTTCTGATTCCTGCAGCAGAGATAAAATCAGCGTTCCATTCCGGATCCCACACCACTTTGACTTCTGTATTGAAAGTTTCAAAAGATCTCTCCAGACAGTTTTTAGTCGCAGATAAAATACTTTCTCCCATTGGGCAAGACCTGGACGACAGCGTCATCTCTATACGCAGAGACAGCAGGTCTTCTTCCATTTCTATGGCGTAGATCAAGCCAAGGTCAACAATATTGACCTCTAGTTCAGGATCAATAACGGTTTTTAAAACACTGACAACTTGAGCTCTATATTTCATTGATGCTTCGGGATGGTTCATATTTTTCTGTTTTAATGGGATGTAAAAGCAAGCAAAGAACATGAATGCTATAACATAAAGCCATCAGCAGTAAACTACCTGCAGCAATGTACTTCAGGATATCCGATGACAAAAGAAAGCCGGTCATGAAGCTCAGCAGAAAGACAAGGAATGCGACAAACTGAAGGTTCAGAAGGGAATTATTGATCAGATCTGCCGGCATCGGCGTTTTAACTTTGCCGGTGAGGTGTTCATAACACTTCAGCCAAACGATATACGGCAAAATCTTGAAAGTCTGTCCTGAGATTAAGGAGCTGATCCAGCCCATAAAGATTAAAACCCCATAGAACACCGATAAATTTGTAGCCAGTGGATGCTGTTTCAAATGATAATAAAGCAGGAAGGGCAAGGTCAATATCGCCAATCCCAGCAAAATAAATGAACCCAGCGTTTGAACCATAGGTAAATCAATATTTGCACGGATTCTCGTGGTCACACACTGATAAACGAAGGCCAGATAAAAACAGATTCCAAGCACTCCTAAAAAGGAAATCACATAGGTCTTAAAGTTAATTCCGTAAAAATAACCGTCGACGATAAACGACAATAACGCGGCATTGATGAGGTAATAGCTATAAGATAACAAATGTGTCTTTTGATATTTTGAAACCAGAAACATGGGCAGCAGTTTCGCACTGACTCCAATGATGAGCATTAAAAACCAACCTGCAATCCCCATGTGTGCATGTAACCTTAAGAACTGCAAATGGTCTTTAGGCAAAAAAGAAAATGTAAAATTAAAGACCATCAGCCCACCTAACAGAACCGTTAAACTCAGCCATAAACAAGATGTTAAGATAAATTCCGTAACCATCGAATCTTGTTTCCGGTCCTTCACCGTCAGGAAAACATTCAGGTCAAATGAAACAACAGCTGCAAATAGCAGGAAGCTGGCAACCTGCATATACACGCCCGGATTAAACACCCAGAAACAATAAACCAGCAGAATGACTCCCGGCACAAAGAAAGCCAGGCTAAGCCAGGAAAGTTTGAGGCTAAATAAGCGCGTCTCCAGAATAAAGGGGAGCAATTGATATAAGGTGCCAAAGATAATTATTGAACCCCAGCCCAGGGCTGCAATGTGTGTTAAAGCCAATATTTTAGGTTGGAAGTAATGACCGGAAAGTTCTTCCACTGAAAAGAGGAACAGGATCGCCAGGGCCAGAAAAAACAAGGCAGCGATCAAATAATGACAGATCGCAATTCTGTACAGGCCGTTTTGAGGTTTAACAACACTCATGATTTGTAGATCAATAGTTCCAATTCCTGATCTGATTTATAGTGAATCAAAAATGTCAATCCTCTTTTAGTCAGCTCCGGGATTAGAAATACAGGAAGCTTTTTATGCTGCACATATAACAATTCATCAGTCGCCAATTCTTCCAGGTTCGCTATAATCCGCAGCATAGGCTGAGGCATTTCCAGCTGACGAACATCAATGCACCGGATCTTCTCCGGACTAAATTGATGCCGCACGCTATCGAACATTCTTTTGTCGACCGAAACCAGATTCCCTTCAGAGGAGGCCTTGCTGATCAGCCCCGCTTCTTCCTTTTTTTCAAACCAGGTAACCACCAGGTTTTCTTCCACAACCTCTACCTGATGCAGAAAACCCTGGTCATGGAGCAAATTGATCAGTGGCACAGGTTCAAAGGAGTTGATTATTTTGATACATTCTCCTTTTTTTACGGAACCTGCCAGTTTTAAAATCTCTTTTAAAGGGTCTATATCCTGATCCAGATAAGGGCGAACATCGAGTTCCCTGATATTTTTATGGCGACTGAAATCTATCGTTTCCGGGGCAGACAGCATCCCCTCCTCCAACTTTTCATCAATACAAAAGCCGATCTGTTCCATACTCGATAAAAAAGCATCAACTTCGCAATGCGCAATCCTGCAGGCATCCTCAATGCTGATGCGACGGGCAAACAGGTTTCTCAAAATCGGATTTCTCAGCTTGGAAAAATTCCGGTTAAGCTTCGCCAATGCCTCGATCACTGCTTCCTGATTTACCGCTAACAATGCGGTGATGCGCGTATTTCTGTTAATCGTCAGTAGTCCTATATTTTTCATCTTTATTTGTGTTAATTTTCCCCATAAAATCTTCCTGAGCTGCCCCAGATTGAGCTATCTGAAAACGACCTGAATGTGAGCCGTTGAAAAATCTTTGTTGATGAACTCCCTCCCGGAATAACCGAGATTACCCAGGGTGGGTACCTGGTTCACAAAATGCTGGACATAATAATTACCCTTGTACTGTCTGTTTTCTAAAAAACTGACCATTTCCCTAAAATCTTTTTCAGTAAAGAGATCAGCATGAATGGTCGTTCTCAGTTCAAAACGCGTAGGCGACTTGATCAAAAGCATTAATGTTTCTTCAAACTCAGCAAACAAATCAGCGGAGGTTACCGCTTGAAATGCCTCCGGTAAGGCTTTAAAATCCAGTGCAATATAATCCACGAGGTTCGCCTCCAGAATCTGCTTCATTACTTTTGGCCTGCTCCCATTCGTATCTAATTTCACAAAATACCCCAGGGCCCTGATTTCTTTTAGGATTGGGATCAGATTTTTATGCAGGGTACATTCTCCACCGCTCAGTACGACCCCATCCAAAATCCCTTTTCTGGAATGGAGGAAGTCCATTATTTTGGCCATGCTCAGCTTTCCTTTTCCCAGTACGATATCCGGGTTATAGCAATAAGAACAACGCATATTACAGCCTGCAAACCAAAGGATGCAGGCTGTTTTATCCGGATAATCAAGCAAGGTAAATGGGGTAATGCTATATACCGGCGTTACAGTTTTCATTTTCTGTGAAATGTTTTCTCTGCTGATGCTCGCCTTTTTTTCCGGTATTAAAACTCTCGACAGGCCTGTGATACCCCATAACCCGGGTATAGACCAGACATTTCGTTCTTTTTTCAGAATAACGATTTAAAATTTCAAGCTGTTCCTGTGTTTTCATAATGCAAGTCTTTTGATTGGTGATATTCATTTAAAATTGATTCATCGCAAAGCGGGCAGTATTCATGTTCTCCATTTAAATAACCATGAACGGTACAGACACTAAAGAGCGGCGTAACTGTGATGTACGGCAGTCTAAAATTGGTCAGCACCTTCCTGACAAATACCTTGCAGGCTTCCGGAGAAGCTATTTTTTCCCGCATATACAAATGCAAAACCGTTCCCCCGGTATATTTACATTGCAATTGATCCTGTAACAGTAAGGCTTCAAAAGGATCATCAGTATGGTCAACAGGAATCTGAGAACTGTTGGTATAGTAGATATTTGCGTCCTTTCCAGCCTGCAGGATATCAGGGAAACGTTTTTTATCTTCTTTAGCAAAACGATAAGTAGTCCCCTCTGCCGGAGTAGCTTCCAGGTTGTACAGATTTCCGGTGTCTTCCTGAAATTCTTTCATCCGCATGCGGATATGTTCCAGAATCTCTAATGAAAAAGAGATCCCCTGGGAATCGGTAATCGTATACTGACCTTCCGAAAAATTCAGGATCATTTCGTTCATCCCGTTTACACCAATCGTCGAAAAATGATTGCGGAAATGATGCAGGTATCTTTTGGTATAAGGATATAAACCCTGGTCATACATTTCCTGAATAAAGACCCTTTTCTTTTCTAAAGTCGACTTGGCGAGGTAAAGCAACCGATCCAGTTGTTCATAAAGCATTTCCTTATTTCCCTTATACAAATACCCCAGACGGGCCATATTGATCGTCACGACGCCAATACTTCCCGTCATCTCGGCACTCCCAAAGAGTCCGTTGCCCCGTTTCAGCAATTCTCTTAAATCCAGCTGCAGGCGACAACACATGCTCCTTACCGCATTGGGTTTATAGGCATCGGGATTCTCTGTTTGATTTCCATCTTCATCCAGCATATACTGACTTCCGATGAAATTCTGAAAATAAGAAGAACCAATTTTCGCGGTATTCTCAAAAAGCAGGTCTACATTTTCTCCATTCCAGTCAAAATCTTCTGTAATGTTCACGGTCGGAATGGGAAAGGTAAAAGGTTGTCCGCCGGCGTCTCCTTCCGTCATGACGGTATAATAGGCCTTATTGATCATGTTCATTTCTTTTTGAAAATGTTCATAGCGCAGATCTGTCAGCTCGGTTGCCCCTCTGTTTCTTGCTTCAGTCATCAGTGTCTCCTCCACAATACCAGTAAAAAGATGAAGGTCATTTTTTGTGGGCATCTGCGCTTTCAGATCCTGGGGAACCAACCAGTCGAGTGTAATATTGGTAAAGGGAGATTGCCCCCACCTTGCCGGCACATTCAAATTATAGACAAAACCTCTGATCGCCTTCAACACCTCCTCAAAAGAAAGCTGGTCTTTGAAAACATAAGGCGCGAGATAAGTGTCAAATGAACTGAAGGCCTGTGCTCCTGCCCATTCACTTTGCAGGATTCCTAAAAAATTAGCCATCTGACCTAAAGCCTCCCTATAGTGCGAAGGGGCTTTACTTTCCACCCTTCCCCGCACGCCGTTGAAGCCTTCGTTCAGCAATGCCCTGAGGCTCCAACCGGCGCAATAACCGGTAAGGCAATCCAGATCATGAATATGGAGATCTGCGGAACGATGGGCATACCCTTCTTCGCGGGAATACACTTTATCCAGCCAATAATTGGCGACAATCTTTCCAGCCATATTGTTCACCAGGCCTGCATTGGAATAGGAAGTATTTGCATTTGCTTTAATTCTCCAGTCCGTCTGTCTGATGTATTCCTCCACCGTCTGCGTGCTGTCTACATAGGTCGTATCTTCATTTAAACCGGCAACATGTTCCCTTTGCATCTTCCGGGTATGGCGATACAGCATAAAAGAACGCAGTACCTCAAAATGTGCGCGGTCAAAAAGAACGCGCTCAATTACATCCTGTATATCTTCCACCGCCCATATGTCCTTTAAAGCCAACCTACTTAACACCAATTCACCAACACTTTTATCGGGGAGCATTCCTACACTTTCAAATGATCTCTTTATCGCATCTTCAATTTTAAAACCTTCGAAATGATGATAGGTTCCGTTTCTTTTTATCACTTGTTTTTTCATCGGAATCTGTTTATTTCAAGTGTTTACTCGACAATTAGCTGGCCTTTCATCATAGAGAAATGTCCGGGGAAAGAACAGATATAATCGTAAGTACCTTTCTCAGTAATGGTAAACTCAATTGTATCCGATTCTCCTCCGCCAATCAGTTTGGTATGCGCAATCACGCTGGTGCTTTCCGATTTAGGGATATAGTCGCTGTCTTTGGCAGTCATTGCTTTTTGTGCAAATGCGTTCAGATCAGTTCCTGGTTTTAACAGGACGAAATTGTGGCCCATGGCAGTTTTTTCCATTTTACCGGTATGCTTAAAGACCAGGGTAATCGTTTCTCCCGCCTTAACACGGAGTTCTGTTTTGTCGTACTGCATCTGGTCGTTTCCCTCCAGCGTCAGCGCGTTGCTGGTTTCCGGCGAAACATTGCTGCTCTCCTCCTGAACGGGCTCTGTAGTGGTTTCCTTTGCCGGATCCACAGCCTGACTTTTATCTGCGTTTCCACCACAGGAACTGAGGGCAAAAACAACTGCGAATAGTAACGTTGAAATACTGATTGATCTTTTCATTTTGATTATTTTATGGTGATTATTAATTTGTATTCAATTTGACAGGAAAGCGATGGCTCAAAGTTATGAGGCCGCTACAGGTGTTTTTTATGACTGAAATCATAAAGAATAGGGTCTGTAAACTTTGCGGTTATGGATCGTCAGTTCGCCCTTTTTTTCGAGTGATTTTATGGAGCGGATCACCGTTTCCACCCTTAATCCTGTGAGGTCAGCGATTTGTTGTCTGGTAATTTCTACCCTGTACGTCTCCCCGGCCGGCACTTTATTGATTTTAATTTTAAAATAATCAATGAGCTTGAGGACCCGGTGTTCCGGATCCTGAGAAGAGATTTCTGAGGCCATGATGGACTTAAAATACAGCCGTTCGGCGAGGTTAACCGTCACCTGAAGGTGGACCTGGGGATGGCTGGCCAAAAGCTCCAGAAATTTATCTTTCGCGAGGAGGAGGACTTCCGAGGGCACGATCGCTTCAGCATTGGCGGGATAGCTGTCCTTAATAAAAAGAGGAGGTTCTCCAAAACTGTCCCCCTCCGTAAAAAGGCCCTGAACAAATTCCTTCCCGTCGTCGTTAAAATTATTCATTTTTACCGCTCCCTTAAGGATCTGAAAATAATACCGGGGCGTATCTCCTTGTCTGAATAACATTTCCCCCTTTTCAAAACTTACTGTTTTGGCTCCAAACTGAATTAAAAAATTCGCATCAATCATGACTTAATTTATTAAATCAGGAGATCATCGCCTCCTTGATGACGAAGTTAATTCGCAGCCGATCATTCTCCAGGAAGCGGGATCACTTATATAAGTGATGTTCGGCATTGTTTAGAATTTCAGGGTCAGCATGCCATAGATATTCCTTCCGGGTCTTAACACTGAACCCCAATCTAAATGCTCTGCATATGCCCTATTAAATAGATTTTCAATACCTGCTGAAAAGTTCAGCTGATACCGCTTCATTACAAAACTGTAACCCGACCTTACATTGAATATGGTATACCCTTGGGTTTCTTTTTCGCCGAAATCCAGATTGACCTGACTCTGCCGGAGACTGATTTCATTTTCTGCCTGCAGAAATACATTCCGATGCAGGAAACGCAGGCTGGTGATCGTTTTTATCGGAGTGATCAGGGGCAGCGGATTATGTTGATGGTCTTCGCCATGCAGCCATTTCCAGGTATTGTTGAGGATAAAATGACGATGGAAAAACTGGTAATTAAAACTAGATTCCGCACCAAATAATCTTGCGGAAGGAATGTTTTTATAAGCGCGAACTCCTGCAGCTCCGGTCGTCATTACGCTTAATTCCGGTTGGGTTTTCCCCATGATGTAATGCTGTACCAGGCTGCCAAAGGCAGTTAATTTCCAGGATAAATCCGGTGTTGCAAACAACAGGTTTAACTCCCCATTCCAGGCCTGTTCATTCTTTAGCAATGGATTTCCGACATAATCGTGGTTGTCCATCCGGTTAAACAGATAGAAGCCAAATCGTTCAGAGGTGGTCGGCGATCTTTCATTCAGCCCTCCGCTCAAATACACGGTAAAAAGTGGGCTCAAAAACCGGGTATAGCTGACATTCACATTTTTCAGGACACGGTTAAGAGGCTGATGTACATCATAACCTAAAACCGCAAACTGGTTTTGCCCCATCTGATCTGCGAGTTTTGAAGATGCGATTTCCATACGTAATTTAAGATCCAGCCGACTTTTGCCATTCAGGAAAATTCCATCCTCTAAAAAGAGCCCTGCTACGGCCTGATGATTTTCGGGCCATGTTTTCATATACATTGGTGCCCCTCCCTGAGGATACATCGTCATATCCGCTTTAACTGCATTGTAATAAAAGTCTGTTTTTAACCTTAACACGTGTTTTCCCAGGGCCTTGAGCCGAAACTGAACAAATGCGCCCAAGGTATGGCTTTGCCCGGGCATATCCATGTGCATTGTTACCGCCGGTCTTCGGGTATCGTCCATCGCATGGCGAACGGAGTTTGCATAGACTTTTGCTTCCATCTCCTGCACTAAACCAGGATGCTCCTTCAACTCATAGCTAAGTGAAGCGATTCTGGCTTTTGCATAACCTACATCCATCGGTAATGCTGGAAAACCAATATTCCATCCATCATCCAATAGGAAATCGGCTTTAATCAGGCTGTTTTTATGGATCAGATATTTCCCTGAAACACTGGCATTCACCTTTTCATATTGGGAGAAAGCAATCTTTTGGCCGAGGCCATCCTGATAATCACTGGCTTTTCTATACACCCCACTTACCCTTATGGCCCAGCTTTTTGCACTGTAGTTCATGGCTAGTACATTCTGTACCGCAGCAGCAGCAGCATAATATCCGGAAGCCATACTTCCGCTAAGCCTGACGTTGGAGTCAATGACGGCGTCAGCGAGTTTCAGATTTAGCGTGCCACCTACCGTAGCCCCCATGCTCATTCCCTCCCCGCCGTTCCTGACTTCTATACTTTTCAGGTTAACAGGTTCCGTATAAATGGTAGCGGGGTCCATTTTATCAGTACAGGCACCAAAGATCTTCATCCCGTCGATGACCACATTCACTTGTCCGCCTGAAAAGCCTCTGAGTACAGGTTCCATACCTATCGGTCCACGTTTAATTAAACTCAAGCCCTCTACCTTAGCCAGGATATCGTCTATGCCAGAAAGCATAGACGATTGATAAAAGGCTGTTCGAGGATGTTTACTTTTCCGGCTCGTATGGATCTGAACTTCTTTTAACGCCAGTTCCCTGATTACGCTATCCTGTTTGGTCTGAGCGATCGCCAGTGATCCTGAAAGGAGTAGAAAGACAAGCGGAACAGATTTAAAATAAGTGTCCATCTGCTTAAAATGTAAGGTCAAAAAATGTATTTAGGTTTTGTCCTGCTTTAGTCAGGCCGAAGTTGATCCTCCATTCGCCTGTCATGGTAAAATTTACCTTTCCTTTATAACGTCCGTTTTTAGTAACCACTGGATTGATGTTATTGGGAGAACCATGCCCCATAGCCGGCATTTCCGGTGTCATAGCCACTAAATAATCATCTACAGGAAGAAAGGTCATCTTATCCTGCTGGCGATGAATGCTCAGTTCCACCTCATTGATTCCAATTTTCGGAGGGACAGGAAAAAAGCAGGAAACAACCAGTTTAGTCCCATCGGCAGTGCTGATCATTTTTACCCTCGCCGGCAGGGAGGCTTTCACATCGATTGGCAACAAGGCTATTGCAGAACGATCTTGTCCTTCTTTTTTAACCGTAACCTTAAAGGACCATTTACTTTGACCAACAGTACCAGGCATGGTAAAAACTGCAGCGCAGGGAAACAATGTATTTTCAGCGACGTTGCTTTCGGGTTGATAACAAGGTGCGGCATGAGACATTTGCATGCCATTCATATCCATGTCCATTACAGGCAGGACCGCTATTGCTGCATTTGTGATCGATCGATTGGAAAGGGAATCATAAAGTGCCAGGAACAATTTATGATATCCTGTGGTTATGCTCGTCTGCGACCAGAGCTCTACTCTCGTGGCCGCACCTAAGGCATAACCTTCTGAGACTTTTATTAACCCTTCTTTAGGGTCAGTAGAAATTGTGGTATTCGAATCTTTTTTACAGGCTGCAAAGACAGTCAGCAAAAAGGCAATAGTATATAGCTTTTTCATACGGATTTGAGATAAAATAAAGGCAATAGGCATCCCTTTGCCCTTGTGAGACATGATGAATCCTTTTCAGGAGGATAATAAATTAGCGCTACTGAGAAATCACACCAAAGGAGGATGAAAGATATGATCAGAAATTGTGTGTGTATAATTTAAGAGAAAAAGGGTATTCCCTTTACAGAGCGGGATGGTTTCGACAACAACATCTTCGGCAACAACGGTAAGAAACAATGGGATGTCCAACTGCTTTTCGACGACATTGCCACTCTTTTCTGTGTTTTCCGCATGGGCGAGGCTTTTTTTCAAAACGCATTTACCTTCACAATGCATTGCTGGCCGGTTTTTGTTTTCACACAGTTCCTTGCTGATGTATGCTTTATTCAATTGATACATCGTAATCAGCCCCAACGTGGCCATACATTGAAAGCCTAAAGACAATATTAACACGATGCTTATGATCTTTTTCATCCTTTAGATAGCTCGGAGATTATAGGGATAAAAGTAAGTAATCAACAAATGCTGATTAATGATACAGGTGGATTAAAAAACTGATCGTGATCAGGAATTTCTTCAAATCCTGGTGGGTATTCGGCATATAATAGCGAATCCTATCCGGGATTGGGCAGGGAAATGTTATGTAACTTGCAGTATTGGAACTGTTCCCGGTTATACCCGCTCTGACCAGGCTTTATATTCGGTCTATACTCGGTGCAGCCCCGCTTGGAAGCGTGTAAAAGGCGGGTAAGCAAGCAGTATAGATCGGGTAAAGATCCAATGAATTGCAACTTAGATAAAAAGAAGAGATGGCAAAGATTACAAAAGGATTGTTAGGTGGTTTCAGCGGAAAAGTTGGTACCGTTGTTGGTTATACCTTATATGGCATAGACCGGATGAGGAGTTTACCAGATCGAACGGCTCCGCCCACCGCGAACGAATTAAAAAACAGGAGCCGGTTTAAACTGGTACAGGAGGTAGTAAACTGCATTAAAGATCTGGTGAAGGTTGGTTTTAAAGACTATTGGACGGTTAGCGGGGGCACCCGTGCTGCGCTTTCCTATAACCGGCGGTTTGCGCTTAAAACAAATGAAGAAGGCGACTATATCGATCCTGCTGAATTTAAAATCAGTGGCGGAACACTTCCTGGTTTAACGACTCCGGTTGTGGTACAGGAAAGAGAAGATCTGCTCCGTTTTAACTGGAAAGTGGTCGCTATTGATGGTGGTTCGCCTTATGATCAGGTGATGCTTTTGGCCATAGATATGGAGGACCGGAAGGCAGTTTATCAGTGTACCGGTAATTTCAGAAGTTCAGGAACAGATGTGCTCCAGCTTCCCGAAGAGCTGAAAGGAAAGGAAGTAGACCTTTACATTGCGGTAGTGGCTAAAGACAGGTGCAGTCAGTCGGAGAGCCAGTATTTAGGACGTTTAAGACGGCAGGAAGGACCAGAATTGCAGGAAAAGCCAGAACTACAGAAAGAAACAGGACTACCAGAAAAACCAAGGCTACAGATCGTACAATTGCCCAGCCATGTCCGCCTTCCGGAAATAAGGCTATCATCAACGATCAATTTATCTTTGTGTACCGGCGTCCCCTTTTCTACCCATGTTGTTCCGAGCCGTTCGGTGATGATGCACCGCATCAGGAAAGACAAAGATGGTAATTTATGGTTTACGGAAATGATGGCAGACAGGTTGGGAACGATTCCTTTGTAAAAGCGGCTACAACAACTACCATTTTGGATACATTCCTGAAAGGTAAACGATGGAATTTTGTAATCAAATCAGAAAAGAAAATGAAAACAATATTCATCACAGGAGCCTCAACAGGTTTGGGAAAAGCAGCGGCAAAATTATTTGCGGCCAAAGGTTGGAAAGTAATCGCTACCATGCGCAAGCCTCAGGACGAAAAAGAGTTGAACCTGATAGACAACATCAGCCTGTTGCCATTGGATGTCACCAACCTTGCTCAGATTGAAGCCAGCACAAAGGAAGCCATTGCTTCAGGCGATATCGATGTGGTCTTTAACAATGCAGGTTATGGATTGATGGGCCCTTTGGAATCGACCAGCGATGCGCAGCTGGTTCGTCAGCTGGACACCAATATTTTAGGAGTGATCCGGGTTACACAAGCCTTCATTCCTTATTTCAGAGCAAGACAAGCGGGACTGTTCATCTCTACCACCTCTATCGGCGGTTTGATCACTTTCCCTTTCAGTTCGGTCTACCATGCCACAAAATGGGCATTGGAAGGCTGGAGTGAAAGCATGGCCTTTGAGCTAAAGAAAATTGGTGTGGGCATCAAGACCGTTTCACCCGGTGGGATAAAAACAGATTTTTTAAGTCGCTCTGCTGAAATGTCTACCCATCCGGTTTATGAAAAATGGCTGGCACAACTGTTTGCAGGATTTGACGAAAATCATTTTACTTCAGCAGAACAAATTGCGGAAGTAGTCTACGAAGCCGCCACAGACGGTAAAGATCAACTCAGGTATGTTGCCGGTGAAGATGCAAAAGCACTCTATGCACAACGCCTCGAGTTGGGCGACGAGGCCTTCAGAAAACAGATGGAACAGACCTTTTTAGGAAATTAAACTGCTTATCTTTATCAGGTGAAAAGAGAAGAACACATTCCATATCAGTTCAATTCGATATCAGAATTACACCGGGTGCTGGGCTTACCAAAGCCTCTGCACCCCCTGGTAAGCCTGGTTGACAATACTGCGATTGCCGTAGATAAAGATCAATTGCCCGGCTCTTTTCTACTTAATTTTTATAAGATCTCTTATAAAAAGGGGCTTAACGGAAAAATAAGATATGGGCAAAGCTATTATGATTTTGATGAAGGTGGGATGGTCTTTACCTCACCCAATCAATTGCTGGCCACCACCGATGATACTGAATATTTAGGTCATACCTTACTCATTCATCCTGACTTTATCAGAAACTATCCTTTGGGAAAAACGATTAAGAACTTCGGTTTCTTTTCCTATGATACCAACGAGGCGCTTCACTTGTCTGACAAAGAAAAAACGATCATCATTGCCGTCTTCAAAAATATTGAAGATGAATTGCAGTCTGCCATAGACGAATACAGCCAGGATGTTATTGTTACACAAATCGAGTTGCTGCTAAATTATAGCAACCGCTTTTATAAGCGTCAGTTCATTACCCGGAAAGCGGTCAATAATGATGTATTGAGCGCATTAGAAAACCTGTTAAACAACTATTTCAACCATAAAACAGCATTGCTCAATGGCTTGCCGACGGTACAATACCTGGCCGGTCAGCTCCATGTTTCCTCCCGTTATTTAAGCGATATGCTCCGTTCCCTGATCGGTCAAAATGCACAGCAATACATCCACCATCAACTCATTGAAAAGGCCAAAGAAATTTTATCCACCAGCAATCTATCGGTTGCAGAAGTGGCCTATCAATTGGGCTTTGAACATCCGCAGTCTTTCAATAAACTGTTCAAAAGAAAAACCAATGTATCTCCTTTAGCATTCCGGCAGTCCTTTCAATAATCTTCAGTTCCTGCCTGATTTTGCTAATTTCCTCTTATACCACGGAAAATCCTTTAAGATGGAATCCGTCATCAGCTCCTGACGGGCCAAAGTAGTTTTCATTTGTTTCAGCGCATAGTCCGAGATCTGCCATCCCAATGGAAGCACAGGCCAGACATCTAAATACTTTTCAAGCTTTGGCCTGATCGAATAATATCCCCAGTTGTTGGTTTTAGCCATATACCTGTTGGTCGAATCTGACTTAATCGTATTGCCGTTTATGCTGTTGAGAATACCCAGAGCCGGGGCAAAAATCTGATTTATATTTTTAATCCGTTCACAGGAATCAATGCTCTCAAAACCGTTAGGCAGAGAAAGAATATTGACCTTAACCTCCAGGTGCCCATATTTCTCCCCGCTTTTAGCTTTCATCTCTTTAAAGACCCGGTTAAAAACCCTTATTGCCTGAAGAGAAGTCTCTCCTCCTGAGTTTTCTATTGTCCCTCCATCGGTAAACTGATGTCTTTCATCAAATTTACCTGTCGAACTGACATAGGGAAACCTTGCACTCAGAAGGGCCGCAGTACTTAAACTCAAATCCTGTCCTTCCGGAATTAAATCCCTGATAAACAAGGCTCCTGGAAAATCCATAGCACTGAGTTTCAAGGGGCTGACAATTCCTTTGAATCCCGTATTCACATCATAAGTATTGGAAAAAAGAAGCGGAACATTCATCGCAGGATCAAGCCAGCCCTCCCCAAGAGTCCTGCTATAATTGATGCCAAAGCGCTTCTTCAGGAAGCACTCCCATCCTATCTCCTGTATTCTTGACCGGTCAGCAATGCCATGCAAACCGAATGCGCTCATGAAGGCATCACGGCCAAATATGCCTACGATATTCCCGGTAAGGTAATCGTGCTCGTAGATCTTGCTGGATTGCTCAGGATAAAACACTTTTCCAAGATCTGGTTGAGTCCGGTCCATTCGGGCTGCACAAAGCAGGGAGAGACCAACTGTGCCTCCTGAAGACCCTGAATAGGAAAAGACATAATGTTGGAAATCGTTGAATGAGCTGTTCTCATTTTTCTTTCTGCCAAGAAGTTTCTGATCAAGTTTCCCGATCACCATGGTTGTCCAGGCTGTTGCGCGGATCCCTCCTCCATGTGCGTTAACAAAGAACACCGGATAAGGCTGATTAAAATCCTGGTTAAATTGTGTAATCTCTCCGGAACGACTTTCAATCCATTTCTCCACGTAGGTACTCAGTGAATCCGGATTGGATTTACCACTGACCGTATAGATTTTATGAAAATCTGTGATCCAGGAAAAAGAGATGACAAAGCCTAGCAGCAGCAGAAATGTAATGAGCTGAATTCCCTTCTTCTTCCCGATAATGAGTAAAAAGGAAAAGATAAGTACATACGTGATGAGCGCGGCTATAACGACCGGAAGTGAAAAAAAACGATCCTGACGAATGAAAAAGAACAATACCGACTGAAAGTTAAAGGCCAGAAAAAGAACCAAAACAATCAGGCTTACTCCAATTACAATCCGACCGATCTTAACCTCTTTAAGAAAATTCATTTTTCTTCTATAAGTTACGGTCAGCAGAAAACCAAAAGAAAGCAAATAAAAGCCAATCGAGAGGTACGCTAAATACTTGGGGGTTTGATTATTTCCTACAAAAAATCCCAATAGAATGATATAGAAAAGGATCAGAATTATACTAATCCAGTATCTTTTGGCCAGGAAGGTTTGACCCGACATATAGACCTCATCAAGTCCGTTGAAACGCAATAGGTTAGTATAAAACAGAATAAAAGCCAGAAAAAGAACCGTGACGGGGATACTTTGTAACAGATATGGAATGTGATAAGCCTCCATGGTATATAGTATCCCGGTTGCCGGAACCAGAAATGTAATCGTCCCAAGTAGCCTTGCATAATCCAGTTTAACTTTATCCCCGGCTTCAGCATCGAGCCGTTCCGATGTCTCAGGTGTCGATTTATGATAAATTTTAGGCAGGTACCAATTGAGCGCTGCTAAAATGCTAATCAGGATATAAAATATGATGGTTCCTTGTCGGGAAGTATTTATGGTAACTAAAAGATCCTGTCCCTGATCACTAAATCTCAAAAGCGCATACAGTACAAAGAGCACAATCAGAACGATCCTGTAAGTCCAGGTCAGACCGATAAAAAATTTCAGCATAGCTGAACCTGATTTTAACCATGCCATTATCATTTTGTACAGATCAGCCTTCCATGCAAACCGCCAGATGGCCAGGATCAGCAGTGCAAACTTGATTACTGCAGGAACAAATACCATCCAGGCATGAGCAGAAACATTTGCTACATAGGGCTCCTGCAGATGCGGTCTGATCACCCTCAGCAATTGAAAATTCTCTATCATATCCATCAATCCCGCAAGGAGAACCATTCCCGTCAAATAAAGCCAGAGCCTACTTTTCCCTGCCGCGGGATTCATTGGGTTCCGGGCGAGATATCTCCAGAACATCAGAGACAAAAATCCCACATAGAAGAAGATAAAACCAAAATCAGCCAGTGTCTGCTGATAAGCAACCTTTAGTCCGTTTATTTTAGTTGGCCGGATCTCATGAATCTGCTGATCAGCAGATTGCTCAAGCTGGTAGAAATAGGACTTTTTCCAATCCCCGAGGATGGAATCCTGAAGCGCATCCTGAGCAGTAAGTTCCAGGCTATATATTCCGGCCTTGGCATGAGGGGTCTTCAATAGAAAACTATTTTTACTCGTCATACTGGAAGTCAACAGTAATCCTATGAGCAAAAAATAAAACACAAGTCTATAATAATGCATAACAAATGATTTTGAAGGTCAACTAGCACATCGAATATCCTCATTATCACACCTCCCAACAATCCCTCAAAAGAGTGATTATTAATCAATTGATGATCAGCGAATGCAAATATTTATTTATATTTATCTTCCACCATAATTTAACGCATGAGTTCTCATCAAAACCTAACCCCGGGTGAACTATACCTATTGGCCGGTTACCCTGATAAATCAAAAATGAATGCTATTGGATTATTCCAGCCCGATTCCATTCCAAAATACCTGGATGCAAAGATCAACCCGGGTTACTCTTGTATTTTTAACTGGAGCACGATGCAGTACGTTTTCATAAGCGCTTCTGTTAAGAATATCCTGGGCTATAACAGAGAAATATTTATGGAGAAAGGCTTTGGTTTTACGCTCAGTATTATTCATTCGCAAGATGTTCAAAAGCTAAGAGCCGTGCATAGTGCCATTTTCAACTACTACTACAACGTGCCGTCGGCACAACGGGATAAACTTAGATTTAGTTACAATCTCAGACTGAAGACTACCGCCAATGATTATATTCACATTTTAAGGCAGAGTACATTTATGGAGTTTACCGAGGATGGAAAGCCAGCAATAGAGTATGTCAACTGCACCGACATTACGGGTTTTCAATATGACCAGACTATTAATCTCAGCATCCATAGGTTATTGAAATCGGGAACTTATCAGCTTTGCTATGAACAAAAATTCTCCGAAACTTTAGTTAAGCTCTCTGACAGAGAAAAGCAGGTATTGGAACTCGTAAGATTAGGGCATACCACAAAGGAGATTGCTTCCCGGATGAATTTAGCTATTGAAACCGTAAAAAGTCATCGAAAGCACATTATCGCTAAAACGGGGGCTTGTAATATGACCGATGCGATCAACAGGGTCGTCACATCGCATGTGGTCATATCTTAAGCATTTATCCGTTTATACGCCAAGGCTCCAGCCCTGACGGTATTCGCGTTTTACAAACTGATTTACTTCGTCAAAATTACTTACCCTGAGATTCTGTTTGTCCCAAAGCAACTTAATGTCTCTTCCTGGATAGTCAAAACCATTGCCATCGGCTTTAGTTCTCCTTACATCAGTTCCTCTAATCGCTAAATTTGCAATTAAAAGTGTTTCTGTAAGCGGACCTGCAGTTTCGAATGGTGAACTCAGGTTTATTTTGCCATAACCTGCAATCGCTGCTTCTGCCCATTGGGTATAATGGCCATCAACACCCCCTGGTACCAGAGGAGTTTTCTTTTTGGTCCGGTCTTCTGCATTGCGGGATAATGGCAATAATCTTGGATTAGCACCATACACATCACACATCATTTTTCCTTTCGTTCCAACGAACAGTACTCCATTTGCACCAAAAGCTTCGTTTGCCTCCAGTTCTTCCGGACGCTCAGGTTTAATTCCCCCATCCATCCAATGCAGTTCCAGGTTACCTTTTGTTTTTTTCGTCTTCTCAAAAGTCATGATCACATGACTTGAGGGAGGACAGCTATCAGGAAAATATCCTCTTTGAAATTCATCTACATAAATACTTCCAACACTGCACTGTACATCTATTGGTGTGTCCAGCCCCAATATTCTAAAAGGCGGTTCGACAAGGTGACAGCCCATATCGCCAATGGCACCTGTACCATAATCCCACCAGCCTCTCCAGTTAAAAGGAACCATTTTATCGATGTAAGGCTTGTAAGGAGCACAACCCAACCACAAGTCCCAATCCAGTTCTGGCGGAATCGCAGCAGCCGTAGAAGGCCACAAAATTCCCTGAGGCCATACCGGACGGTCTGTCCAGCAATAGACCGTTTCCACCTTACCGATCAGACCGGCGTCGCACCAATCCTGCAGCTGTCTCACACCATCGCCCGAAGCCCCCTGGTTCCCCATTTGGGTAACTACCTGATAACGCTTTGCCGCTTCTGTCAGCTTGCGTGCTTCGAAAATATCATGGGTTAAAGGCTTTTGAACATACACATGTTTCCCAAGTTGCATCGCCGCCATGGCAATCATCGCATGGGTATGGTCTGGTGTGGAGATGACTACACCATCAATATTTTTGGCTTCCTTATCCAGCATCTGCCGGTAATCTTTATAGTATTTTGCTTTAGGGAAACGCTTAACCGATCCTGCGGCTCTTCTATCATCTACATCACACAGAAAGGCAATATCAGATTTACCACCACTATAGACTCTTTCCAGGTCACTCTCTCCTTTCCCACCTACGCCAACACCAGCAACCATAAGGCGGTCGCTGGGGGCTAAAAATCCTTTACCGCCCAATACATGGCGGGGTACAATCATAAATCCTGCCGCTGCCAGTGCGGTTGTTTTAATAAAGTTTCTTCTTGAACTATTTGCCGCTGAATCTTTATGCTCTTCAGTCATTTTTATATTCTTTTGTATTACGATATTACCAATATTTTTTGTCGCCCTTGCGGGCTTTTTGTTTGCCTGTGTCCGGATTTATTTTCTTTTGCTCAGGTCTTTGATTCTGATGTTCCTGAACTGTACCGGGGAACCATGACCCAGGAAGCCAATATGGCCACTGTTACGCATTAATCCAGGATGAGGCTGACCATCGGCTGCACCATTTTTTCTGGCCTCAGTAATGTCGGCATCAAGAATCACTGTTCCATTCAGGATCACTTTAATTTTAGGACCTTTGACAATTACCTCTTCATAATTCCATTCTCCTACAGGTTTTAAAAATCCTCTTTTTGCAGGGATGGTACCATAGATAGAACCGTGGTATTGGTAAATATGCAGGTCTTTATAGATCGGTGCTTCACTATCCAGGATCTGTAATTCCATCCCCTGATAAGCAGCATCTCCTTCTAAAGGAGCCCTGATCCCTAAACCATTGTTCGCACCCGGTGTCAGTTGAAACTCAAAACGGTACACGAAATCGCTAAACTCTTCTTTGGTAAATAAGTTACCACCAGAACCTTTTCCTGGTTTCGGACGAATGGCAATGTTTCCATCTTCGATCACATAATCAGTGGTATTACCCATCCAGTTGTGCATATTGGTTCCATCAAAAAGCACTTTATAACCTTCTTTTTTCTCCTGTGCAGTCAATTCAAAAGGTTTCACACGTGGAAGTTCCCTGATATACAGATCGCGATAAGCTACCGGAGAACCATGCGCCTGCAGCTCAATCTGCTCTTCTGCAAAGATCGCCATGTTCTTATCCCAATAATTTTCAAGGATCACATTGTCTGTTACCAGCACACCGTTTAAATAAACCGTCACGCGGTCGCCTTTCATCAAAATACGGAAGGTATTCCATTCATCCAGTTTATTGTCAGCAACCGTCAGTGGTTTGCTTTCGTTCACCTGATTGTTATACAAACCGCCTGAACCTACCTGGGCACCTACTTTTATACGTGCATTGTCCCAGATCTGAACCTGTGGTGTACCACGAAGATAGATCCCTGCATCCCCTTCTCCTTTTTTATCATCGATGATTTTCCAGTCTACCAGCATTTCAAAATCGCCATATTTTTTGGCCGTAACCAGGTTGTCGCCATGACTTGCAAACTGTAATTCTCCGTTTGCCACCTTCCAGCTGTCTAAAGCTTTTGCATCTGCCTTTTTCTGTTCAGCCTCCAATGTTTTGGCATCCATTTTTGAGCGTTTAATTGGGTCCGCAACAAGACCTTTCCATCCCGTCAGATCCGTTCCATTAAACATCGATACGAAACCCGCTCCTGCTTTCATTTCAGCAATATATTTGCGCATTCCTTCTTTTTGATAACCGCTATCACCACCGGTGATCACCGCGATTGTTTTATTCAGCAAGCCTTTAACCAGCTCCCCGTTATACTCGCCAGCCATTGTGATGTTCATGACTGCATTTGCTGCCGCCTGTTGTAAAGCAGCGTCATCTAAATATTTACCTGCAAAAACGATCGCATTAAAACATTTAGCTTGTTCAGTAGCCTTTAAGATCTGATTTTTCTGTTCCGCAGTTTGTGCCACTGCCATTGCATTGCGCAGCAGCAACAATTTCTGTTCTGCAGGAGCCGTACTTTCTTTTACGGCACGCAAATAACCATTAATCGCGGTATTCAGGAAAGCCGGATTTTTGGTCTCACGGGCAATTTTGATCAATGTTGCTGCAGCAGTTCCATCGGTCCAGGCAGATAAAGCCTCTAAAGCCACTTGTTGAGTTTGCTCATTACCGGAAGCATAGCCATCAGACACGGCTTTTAAGGACTGCTCGCCACCTAAATTTGCAAGAACTTTATAATATAATAGTTTCTTATTTTCGGGAGCAGTATTCATTTGCTGCAATACCGCGTCTACCTGTGCTGTTTGATCACCAGGGCCATTTACTGCGGCTATAATTGCTGCTTGTACTGCCAGTTCCTGCGTTCCGGAATTTTCATTCAGTAAAGTAAACAACTTCGGCAAATCGCCATTTACCACCACCGCACTTAAAGCAGTATATGCGGCTTGTTGTACCTGCGGATTTTTACTTTTCATTTGCGCATAAACCGCATTCAATTGGCTATTTGCAGCACGTGAGGCAAGGATATTGATCAATGCAATCTGTACCTCCGGTTTTGCATTGGGAATGGCAGCGGCAACTTTTGCCGGAATGTCATTGCCTTTCATTCGGTCGATCACTCCGGAAACAGCAGCAATATCGGTAGCATCACCTTTGCTCATTACCTGTAGTAAATCGCCAAGAACCTGTTCCTGGCCAATATTTGTAGCCGCATTGATGGCCGCCAGTTTAACTTTTTGATTTTTACTCTTCAATAATTTTAATATTGCAGGCAAAGCTTCCTTCGCATTGCTTTCGCCAAGCATATAGACAAGATCAGCTTTCGCCTCCTCATCAACCTGTCCCAGCTTTTTAACCCATGCCCCTGTTGAAGCAGCCGTTACATACGGAACAGCGAACTTTAAGGCTGTAGCACGATACAATGCATTTTTGTCGCCGGCAGCATCCAGCAGAAGCTGTTGATTGCCTTCTTTATTTGCCTCCACCAAAAGCTTTAAAGCAGAAGTGCGAACACGTACCTGCTCATCAGCAGCAGTTTTAGACATTAGTTTTTTTCCAATTTGTTCTGCAAGGGCAGTATTTCCATTTTCCAACAACTGTTTTGCATAGATCAGATAATCGGCGGTCGCATTGGTACTTTCAAATTGATAACCACTTTTTTCGGCCGCTGCAGCAAGTACATTTTCCGAAGAAGGATCTGCAATGTAAGCAAGTGCATATAATGCAACCTTGGTGGTATTGGCATCATTACTTACCGCCAGGGCATTAATCGCCGGAGCAGCATCCTTAAAACGGCTATCACCTAAAGCTTCGATGATGGAAAGTTTTGCCGCGCCATTTGCCTGGCTCAGGGCGTTTAACAATGTTGTTTTTGAGGCAACAGTATTGATTTTAACCAAAGCTCTTCCTGCCGGATCTGCCAATAGAGGATCTGCTAAAAAACCTTGTAAACAAGGAATCGCATCCTCTTTACCCACAAGCTCCAGCTGGCTGATGATAAATGATTTATTTTGCGGATCAGTAAGCTTTGGTAAAGCTTTGCAATAGGCAGCAACGGCCATTTTTCGCCAGTTTTCCTGTCCGGTCTGGGTAACATACGCAGAGAAACCGCCAATTGCATATTCCAATAGCGAGTTATTTCCCTTGCCTGGCGCAGTAAGTCCGGTAATGAGTGTGATATAGCCCTCTTCTCCCAGCCGAGCGATGTCGTTGATGTTATTTTTCAGCAGTCCTGCATCCTTTGCGGGCATTTGGGCGAGCAAATCAGCAATGCGCGTCGTTACCGTACGTTGGTCTTTTTTCTCCTGTGCCTGTGCTACATTTTGCAGCATGATTACCGCTAGCAGGATAAAGAATATCTTTCTTATCATTATGATATGTGTAAAATGTTAATCTGAATTGTAGTTAAAATCGCTATTTAGTTAGATAGAAAAAGGGGCACGCATTACTGGATTAATCAATCTGTTTGCACCTTCATCATCAATAAACTCCTGTTTTACAGGATCAAACTTTAAGGAACGACCCAGTCTCAACGCCACCAATCCCATATTCACAATATTACACGAGCGATGTCCATTCTCTTCATTCAAAGCAAACTTTTGTCTGGTTTTCACAGAGGTTACAAAATCCGTCATTTGCGGCGCAGGGTCCGGGAATGCGGCCAGTTTCCTTTCCAGGTCTGGGATATCTGATTTAAACCCAGGATACAGTTTACCTTTAGGCCCTTCAATATAAGGGACATTGGTATCTTTTCCTTCGCCATCTAAAATGATCTGACAGCCATCTGCATAAGTATAAGTAATCCTTCTCCAGGTCCCAACTGCATCCGTATGTTGTTGCGGGGCATCTATTTCAACAGAAACCGGACTTGTATCATCCTTGCCTAAAAAGTATTGGATCGGGTCGATATAATGCTGTCCCATATCACTCAAACCACCGCCATCATAATCCCAATAACCACGGAAAGTCTGATGAACGCGGTGTTCATTGTACGGTTTGTAAGGTGCCGGGCCAAGCCATCTGTCGTAATCCAGTTCGGGTGGCACAGGCTGAGGAGCAAGATTGTCCTTCCCTACCCAATAAAACTTCCAGTCGTAACCCGTATGTTTACCTACAGTAACCTTTAACGGCCAACCCAATAAACCACTGTCCACCAATTTCTTAACTGGCTTTACAGTTGTACCCATTCCATAAAAAGTATCTTTAAATCTGAACCAGGTATTTAGACGGAACATGCTGCCATGTTTCTGAACGGCTTCCATCACGCGTTTACCTTCGCCGATGGTATGGGTCATCGGTTTTTCACACCAGATGTCTTTGCCTGCATTGGCTGCATCAACAGCCATAATGCCATGCCAGTGAGGTGGAGTGGCGATGTGTACAATATCTACTTCAGGTAATTTCAGCAATTCGCGGTAATCACTAAAAGTTTTAACGCCTTTATCCAACATTGATGCTGCTGTTGCAATATGTCTGGTATCCACGTCGCAGATGGCCACTACTTGTGTTCCATCGTAGCCAAAATGGCCACGGCCCATGGATCCTACTCCGATTACGGCTTTAGTTAGCCGGTCGCTGGGCGCTATAAAACCTGTACCGCCTAATACATAGCGTGGCACTATGGTGAAAGCCGCCAGTCCGACGGCTGTTTTTTTAATAAAATCTCTTCTGGTATTGGTTTCGTTTGTGTGTTTTGGTTCCATTGTTAATTAATTGGTGTTACGAAAAATTAAAATGTGGTTAGGTTGTTATGGTAAATAAAATATTGACTGCGGAAAACAAACTGTAAATAAGTCGGTTTGGTTTAGGAAATATAATGACATTTTTTATTTAAGTTTATCAATAAACTGATTTTTTTAATAAAAAAAATTAGTTTAATAAAATTTTCAATTAAGTTGACGAATCTTATCTTAATAAATACAATTAGCCAATGGATCTTTCCTTATTAAAAGACATCATATTATCAGAAAGTAAAAACGATAAGCACCTTACCCATAAATATAAAATATTAAAGCATCTCTTTTCTACAGGATCTTCCTCTATATCCGCACTATGTGATGCTGTAAGTCTGAGTACACCAAGTATGCTAAAGCTTTTAACAGATTTGCAGAATGTGGGTTGGATAGAAAAAAAAGGAAGTGGATTGTCTATTGGCGGACGCAGGCCGGATTTATACGCTTTAAAAAATGAAAAAGCACTGATCATCTGTGTTGATATTGAGCTGTTTAACACCAAAATAGCCATTTTGGATAACAACTGTAATTTTATGACTGAGGTGGCCACTGTTTCCCTTCCGATTTCTAAAAACAGAACTGATTTCTTTTCAATTTTACTTCCACACCTTCAGGCGCTGCAACAAACAGCCGCTATTGATCAAAATATGATCATTGGTTGTTATGTAGGCATGCCTGGATTGGTGAACACAGAACAAGGCGAGAACTACAGTTACCTGATCGATAACCAGGAAAACCATCCTCTGGTACAAGCTTTTGAAAAAGCCCTTAACTTACCGGTCATCATACAGAACGATATGGCCGGATCAGCCATTGCTGAATTTCGACATGGGCTTGCAAAGGGCAAAAAAAACGCACTGGTATTGCTCATGGATTGGGGTGTCGGATTGGGAATCATCATGGATGGCAAATTAAGAAGGGGTGCTACAGGTTTTGCCGGCGAATTCGGGCACATTCCTTTCATTGAAAACGGAGCGCTTTGTTACTGTGGAAAGCACGGTTGTTTAGAAACCATTGCCTCGGGTAATGCTTTATCGAAAACCGCTAAAGAAGGGCTTCTACAAGGTAAAAACTCGATGTTAAACGAGCTATCGAAAGAAGAACTGGAAAGGATTAAACCGGAAGCAATTATAAATGCAGCAAACAGAGGCGATCAATATGCCATACAGCTGTTGTCTAACGTTGGGGCCAATATGGGCAAGGGAATCTCTATATTGATTCAGTTATTTAATCCCGAACTTATTGTGTTAAGCGGACAGATTGCCAAAGCAAAGCAGTACATTACGTTGCCCATGCAGCAATCGATAAATACTTACTGTATGACGCAGATTAGAGAAAAAATGGTGATCGCATCTTCTGAGCTTGGCGAAAATTCCAGACTTTTAGGTTATGCGACCGACGGTATCGACCGGTTTTTAGAGGCCTATCTGCTCAAAACAAAAAAATTAAAGAAATAGACGCGCTTATATGAAACTCCATATCATCTTTATCATTCTCTTTTTTGCTACCTTACATCAAGCTGCAGCACAAGAGGGTTACAAGCAAAATTTAGCAGACCTGATCAGCATTAATTTCCCATCAAAACCAGCGGCCAATGACACTTTAGGTCAGCAAACATTCCACTATGCAGAGGCCAATGCGACCTATGTTGTGGTTATCATCGATTTATCAAAAAACAAGCACGTTGAACTAAAATCCAGCGAACTTGATGAATTCTATAAGGGAAATGTAAATGGGGTCCTTGAAGCATCGAAAGGAAAACTAATCAGCCAAAAGCCTTTTGAAATTGATGGACTTAAAGGCCTGGATATCGTCTACAAATCTTCATCGAATCCTCTTCTGCCTGACTTAAGATATAAAAGAATCTTATTCTTAAATGGTGTGATGCTGGCCATTGACTTCTGGACCCTTTCTGAAAATGAGTTAAAAACGAAGCCGGAAAGGGATAAATTCTTTAATTCCATTGCGATTATTGCCGATAAAACCAGTTTAGAACAGGGCGTTTCTGCAACTGGATTCGCAGCTTATCATATTGGTTATGTCGTTGGCAGTGTTGCGGCTTGGCTGGTTCTTCCAGGAATTGTTCTACTCATCATTTTGCTGATCAGAAGAAAAAGAAGGACACGAAGCTGATTACACCGGAATAAAAAGATGATGCCCGCCCTCAAAGCAAATACCCGATTTCGATCGGCTGGGAACTTCTTTGCCTGGGGAAGGATGCAATAGAATGCTTTGTCTATGGCAATAGCAGTGGATGAATGGGTGCCTATCTAATGAATAACCGTGGAGATCAGACTGGCTTTATGGCTTTTTCAAGAAGTCGATAATATATTTAACGGCCTCGGATTTGTTGCTGGCTGTAGATTTAAGTTCAAATCTTTTTACCCCGGAACTTCTCATCCAATCAGTCCAGATTAATTTCATAATTTCCATGTCTGTAGGATGCCTGGTAGCAGCACCTGCTCTAGAGAGCGAGCGGTCATACATTTCCAACACAATCACTTCCAGGTCTTTCAGAAAGGGATTTTTAGCGGGCTTAATCTTGAATTTGGGATTTCTAGATAAGAAAACATTCATGTCGTCTATATTCGATTTCAAAAATGCATTTCTAAAATCCTTCACTTTTGCTGCACTCAAATCATATCCCTTACCATAGATACCTGCCTCGATATAGCCATCGGTCATTAAAACCATTACATTTCGGAATTTATGCTTCAGCCTACCGCCGGTTGACAGGGCTGGTAACACGATCCGGTCGTCAATACCGGATTGAAAATAGGTCCAGATATCCGCTCCATTATTGGAGATTGCGGCTTTATTATTAAACTTCTGATACTCAGCCATAAACACAGACACATCCTGCTTCAAAGTACGTGGTACACTGTTTCTGGCTAAAATATAATTGATCCTGTCACTCTGTCTCTTAAATAACTGAAAATCAATCACCAATATGTCGGTATTGATTTTATACAAACCTATTAGTCCTTTGTTGATGAAATCAACGCTATACCGATCCAGTTGCCCCTCATCTCTCCCGATCCGTAAGATATCCGGCCATATTTTCCCCATTGCCCCCTGAACGATATCTGCATCATTAACAGCTTTTGGATATAGTTTCGGATTTAAACGGTTCGATAAATCCGGTGCAAAAATCAGGTTAAAATGAGTGATTTCATTTGGTTTCTGGGCAGACAACTTCGTTGCAGACAGCAACGCCAGGAGGCCTATTAAAATATATTTTCTCATCAGATTTTTATCCTTTTATCTATTTGTGTACTACTTATCTTTTCATTTTGCCAACGTACAGCTGTATCAAATGCCTCACGCGATTTTTCGATTGCTTTTAATACGGCATATTCCTCATGCAGGTAATCATTCCAACCCTCTAAGAAGATATTGATCCTGTCGTTAAGCGAATCGATGGAGATTGGAAGGTGATCATTCTCCACATGGCTTTTGTAAATGGTAGAAATATCTCTGATGTGTTGTTTTCCAGTAATCAGGTCTGTTTTTTTAATCTCTCTCAACAGATTTAATTTGTTGGGTATGGCTTCCAGCCTGGCTTCAGTTATTTTATACTGCGCATCCAGACCTATATTTATGGCTTCTATTGAATAAACATTCGCTTTAATCAGAAGAATTTTTTCTTCCTGCAATTTCACATCCTCATCCATCTGTTTAATGAGCAGGCTATTTTTTAAGGTGGCGATATCAGGATTGCGCTCTTCGAAGATTGATATCAATTTTTCAAAAGCGAATTTTAGCATGATTAAACCGGAAGCACCCAATAGAAATACCAGGTAAAAATTTGGATCGCCGAATGCCATGGTCATTTGCCATTTTTCATTTTCATATCCGCCATCGAATTTAGTTTCATAAATGGCAGCTGAAACTTTATAGGCTATTGCAACGTCAATAAAACCAATTCCAACGATAAACATCAGAACAGCAATCCACTGTTTCTTGGTAAACAGTTTAATCAACGCGCAAAAGATTGGAATACTCACAAACAGCAAAATAAAAATCACCCCTGCTACTCCCTTTGAGAAAGTTAAACTTAATGCTTTGGGATTGAATATCTCCATCGGAATACTATCCAGCCCAGCGGCTTTAGCTGCCTTTGAATCCTCAACAGCAAATAATAGAATATAACATGCAGAAGAATAAAAAATAAAAAGATAAGTGACCAGACTTATATTGGCAAAAACTACCGGAATAAACTCATACCATTTAAATTTTGGTGCAATGAAATTCCGCTGTGCATCGCGTATGCGCTCTTTAATCCCTGCCACCTCTTTTTCATGAAAGGTGATTTTATCTGTTTTAAGGCCCTGAATTTCCTGTTTATTTTTTTCGCTCTCTGACCTTAGGCTGATGAGGGTATTTTTTGCATTTAAAGTTTCGTTTTCAGATGCTGCTTCAGCCGTCTGTAATTGTAAATTCAGGTTTTCCTCGAAGGTATTAATGCTCTTCACTTCCTGCTCATCAATCTTTGTAATTAAACGTCTCTTCTTATCATCAACCACATCGATGTCATTAATGAAAACAGAATAAACCGTATCAAGAGACTTGGTGAGTACCTGGTGATCCCCATTATTAAATCTGGAACGCTCATACCCCTGCCCCCTCAGCATTTTACGGTCAAAGTTACCAATTTCAGCAGCTATCATAGAATCGAGTACCTTGGTAAATTCCAAAATGGCATGTTCTTTAGCGCTGTGATTTTCGATTTTTAATTCGACAGTGGAAAGTTCAGGGGGGCTGGGTACAACTGTTTCAGCCCGAGGCATCGAGGCTTTCTGGTTGATGTCGTTAAAGTTGGTAATTAAATTCGCTACCGTTTCTGCGTGATTGGTTACAATAATGCTTTCATGATTATTTTTCCTTGCATTTACTGACCAGTTGTAGGAACCATGAAGTGCAACCCGCTTGTCAATTACGCAAAACTTCTGATTCATCATCCCATATCCGACGTTTTTTATCCTGGTTACCGAAACGCCCAACAAAGCAAGTTCGTCGAAATCCAGTTTAAGATTCTCCTGATTGTCTGCTATAATCAGCGATATATTTATATTCTGGATGGCCTTACGTTTGATGATGTCAAATAACTCATCATCAGTAAACCAGGCAGTAGCAATTAAAATCTCGAATTCAGCTCCTTCGAGCTCTTCGACGATACGAGAAAAAATCTCTTTATTATTGTGCAATACCTGTTGATCAAGTTGAGCGTTTTCTGTAAGCATAATATTTAAGTTTTAAGCTATTTCAATCGTATAATTCTTGCCTGATAGTCTCTGAATGCAAGCCCAAATTCTTCGGTAGACTGATAGTCCCGAAACCGTTGCCAGTCGATCTTGATTATAAATTTGAGGCTGAGGCATGCTTGCCCTTTTTATCCCTACAGCGGTTGACATACCACCTTTGCTTAAGTTCAAATGAACTACCGGGATGATTTTTATTCGCTTATGAAAACTCCAGGTCATCTTTATATTTTTTTTGTTGAGCTTGTCAAAAGTATAGATGTTCAAATCTCTTTACTTACGGGAAACCGTAAAGCCATGAGCAATTTTTGAAATAATTTTGAAAATCAACAACTACACACCACATATGAAATCCAGACGATGCTTCAGGAGTTTTAAAAACCTCTTCTATTTTCGTCAATTAATGCTTTCCAAAAATGTTTGAGGATTATTTAAAAGCCATTCTTGCTGACTGCGAAAAGAAGAGAACTGATAAGACGCTTTCTCAAAATTTATCGAATCCAACACCTGGAGATTTTAGAAATGAATGTATTACTGTTTTTAGGGAAAGGCCGCTCAGTAATGACGATGAAGCATTAAGATTGTTCTTTGGTGCTGCAGATAAAGAGATCGGATTTGCCAGAAATATTGAAAATTCCAAGGCAGTTCAATATAAACAAATGCCAAAAATTCTCAAAGGAGACATCAGTAGCCCTAATCGGAAGTATATAGAGCTTTTAGCTTGGTTAGTAGATTTCAATCAAAGACCTTTTACAAAATATATCAGCCAGTCCGCCCCACCTGATATACCAAAGCCACCAATGCCCCCCAAGCCACCAATACGTAACGCCATCATTGTAAGTATTGGTCTTGTTCTTGTGGCGGGCACTTTTTTCTTCTGGAAAGATAAAACACCCAGTATGTTTAATGGCTTAGTTTCAACCCAAAAATGTATGTACTGGAAAGACGATCACTATGAGTCCATCGACTGCAATGAAAAGATCACTGACGCACCTGTCATTCCTTTAAATATTCGAAAATTAAACTATTTTAAAAAAATCACTTTACCTGATACACTCACTAAAAATTCATTGGGAAAAGTCTGGTACGTCAGAACAGGTAATTACCGGGAGTATTTTACAGATAGTGGAAGCCACCCTATAGATACTGTTAGAAAGCTAAGGCCACTATCAGCATATATATTATTTAAATACATCTCCTATTACAGGTACTTGCTAACGCTTTTGCTTTGGTCAATTTGCCTGGTCATTTTCATCGCCTTGTGTACCATTTCGTTAATCGCTTTCTGGAAAAAACGCAAAAGGGAAAATGCTGATTTTAACCAATCCAAAAATGCTGGCCTGGTTGCTACTTCTCCCTTTTCCACCAAATCAGAAAACCGGTAACCGGTAATCCCATAGCAATCAGTCCTGCAAAGAAAGCCAATATTTTCCCTGTCAGTCCCAAGGCACTGCCTGTATGAAGATCATAATTCATCGAAATGAGCTGTGCTCCTATCGCCTGCTTGTTAAACTCCAGCCCTTTTTGCAGCAACTTGCCACTGTAGCGATCAAAGCGGTACTGTACCCGATCGTATAGATTCATGTCGCTTTGGTAGGCGGAAACATTTACCGTTCCGCTTTTTGCAACGGGAAAATTATACAGGAAATAAGCCGTTTTCGGAGATGCTTTCAGTGCCTGATTCAAAATCAGGTCTGCCGGCATCATGTCGACTATCTTTGTGGTATCAGACAAGACCTTTGACTTCTTCTCTGTCGTCAGTTCAAAGGACCACATTAATCCCGTCAATGCAATGATCAATAAAACCAAAAGACTATAAAAGCCAAATACATTGTGTAAATCGTAGTTCAGGCGTTTGAACTTCGCATCCCATTTCACCTTAAAATTCTTCTTCAACTGCTTCCGTTTCCATTTCTTTGGCCACCACAACACCATACCCGACAGCAATAAAACAACAAAACAAACCACCGACCAGCGTATAATGAAATGCCCAACATTATCGCCCATCAACAGGTTCATGTGCAAGGCGAGTACCACGGTAAAAAACTCCCTTTTGGCATTTTCCTTAAATACCACTTGTCCGGTATAAGGATTCAGATAAACCTTATGATAATACTCGTAATAATTCCAATAACCAAAGGCCTTCCTGTTGAGCTTCATCGCCCGAAACATATACGTACGGCCCTTAGCCTGCGAAAGCTCCCCACGTGAAATTTTGCGGTCTTTACCCATTGCCTGTTCCGCTATTGGTAACAACTTGCTTAATGGCAATCTTGCAGCACCTGCCGGAGCCTCCACATATAACCTGTCTTGATACACCCATTCTTTGATTTCATCGCTGAAGGCGTAGATGGCACCGGTAAGTCCGAGTATAAACACCACCAGCCCGGAAAACAATCCGAGCCAGAGGTGTAAAAAGTGTGTGGTTTTCTTAAAATTTGAAAGTGGCATTTGCGGCGAAAGTTCTTGGCATTTGTGGGCTCAACACCCCTATTCCTGTAAAATATAGTTCGTCTGTTAAATTGTCAACTTTAAAGCCCAATCTGTATTTTGGTTTATCATAAAACACAGTTGCGGTTGCCATCACATAAGAAGGCAAAGTGAATACACCGGTGATTGCCGAATTCCCCGTTACATGTTTGCCAATATAATTTACTCCGGCACCGAGGCCAATGCCTTTCAGGTCCCCACGTGGAATGGCATAACTGATCCAGGAATTGATCAGGGTTGAGGGCCCTGCAAAAGCCGGGCGTCTTCCTTCAAGCGCAGGGGTTCCTTCAATCAGCTTGCTGTCGTTGTACGCATAACCCGCAATGACGTTCAAACCTTCAAATGGATTCGCAATCAGCTCGAGTTCTATTCCTTTACTTTTCTGAGTACCTCCCTGTAAGGTAACCGGATAATTTTTACCATTCACGCTAATGTCCTCTCTCCAGGTCATGTTGTTCACTTCAATATCGTATACGCTGGCAGTAAAACTTAATTTACCCTGGAACAGATCCATTTTCGCACCTCCCTCAAACTGATTGGATTGCTGTGGTTTGAAAGTTGAGGAAGCGCCTGAACCTTCTGGTTGTGTTACCGGGGCCACATTACTAAAGCCATTCATATAATTTCCAAATAACAAAATCCTGTCTTTCAGTACCTGGTAAACCAAGCCGAACTTTGGAGAGATCGCAGTTTGCATATACTGACCCGTATGCAGATTGGTATTGCGGTTAAAAACGCCTTTGTTCTGGAAGCGGTCTACCCTTAAGCTCAACATCGCCATTAACCGGTCAGTCAGGTTCAGCACATTGGAAGCATAAGCACCATAAATGTTATTTTCGCCATAGTTCCAGGTGCGGGGATCCTTACTTTTCGTCAGTCCGGCTTCTACTGCGGCGCGGTTGATCTTCGCATAATTTGCATCTGCAGGATTCGTCCCGTCTACGCTGTCAAACACAATATAAGGTGAACTGTTGTTACGAACCGTCTGGTTCAGGTAATCGAAACCAACCACCATTCTGTTACGCAAACCAAACAAGTTAAAATCGCCCGTAAAATTCTGTTGTAAATCTCTGGATGTATTCACAGAGTATTGCTTTGAGAGCGTCCGCTCCATCATATTGTCTTTTGCCGTACGTATAAACTGGTATTGGTAAAAGCCATCAGACTTACGGCTATTAATCGAATAAATGGTCTGTGAAGTCCATTGATCGGAAAGTTTATAAGTTATCTGTGACCTAAAATTCAGGGTCGGGTTTTTCATGGTCAGGTCATTATTGGTATAAGATCTGTTCCAGTTAAAATTCAGTTCGGATGGCGCTTTCGCTATATAATTACGTGTTCTGTTCAAAAAGATCACGGAAGGGCTTGTTCCTTCCAGCTGATAAAAGCCCGCATTCACACTGATGTTTAGTCTTTTGCTTGCACGGTATTCCAGCGAGGGGGCAAAAAATATCGACTTTCTGAAACCGGCATCCTGAAATGACTGTTGGTTCTGGTAAGCCGCATTCATCCTGAACAGCAATTTTTTATCTTTATCTACCGGATCTGCAGGCCCGTAGACGTCTGCACTAAGGCGTCTCAAGCCATAACTACCTGTAGTAAAGCTTACTTCTCCACCCAGTGTATCCACTGGCTTTTTAGTGACAATATTAATCAAGCCACCGAAAGAGACCACTGCTCCTCCAAACAAGGTGCCGGAAGGTCCCTTGATCAGCTCTACACGTTCAATGTTTGCGGGTTCAACTTCCCCATTAGTTTGTGCAGGAACACCATCCATTAATGCCGCCTCTGATCTGAAGCCACGCATACTGTAATAGGAAGCACCTTCACTATTGATCCCTCTGGAGCCTTGAACCTTATATACGCCCGGACTATTTTTCAGGGCCATACTGAACTCTGTCACCATTTGCTCTGTTAGCAGCGTCTTTGGAATGGTGGTATACACCTGCGGGTTTTCGAGGTTACCCAATGGCATCTTCGCAGAAGTAGTGGTTTTTTTTACAGAGAACTTATTGGTGCTCCCACCGTTAATCACCACTTCTTCCAATTGGTCATTGCTTTCTACCAGCACAAAATTCTGAGAAATTGTTTGTCCCGCAAGTACGGTTACTTCTTTTTGCTGAACGCCCAAACCAACAAAACTGGCAATCAAGGTATATTTACCAGCTTCAAGATCTTTCAGCAAGTAATTTCCTTTAGCATCTACCTGGGCGCTTTTTAAGCCCTTAATGCCTACCGTAACAAACTCAGCTGCTTTTCCGTCGCTCGTTTTAACCGTTCCTTTAACGCTGCCTTTGCCTCCGGAAGTCTGAATCGTTACCTGTGTCCCGCTCAGGCTAAGACCTTTAAGCTCCTGCCCCAACAAATCGGATAGTGCATCTTTTAGTGATTGCTGCCTGATATCCACATTCACTCTTCGTTGTGTATTTAACTGCGTACTACTATAGGAAAACTGTACACCTGTTTGATCTCCAAGCGCCTTTAATGCATCTCCCAGCGTTACATTCTTCAACTGTAGGCTCAACGTCTTTTCTAATAGCTGGTTTTGCTGCCCGTAACTGCTGTAGGGCAGGTATAAAATACTGCAAATAAAAAACAGAAATTTCAAGAATTGTTTCCTTCGGGTACATCTTTTGTACATACTTTTGTTTGTTGTTAAATTAATGATGAATTGATTTTTCGATAGCCCGGTATGAAGTTTGCAGACCGAAACCGGGTTTCTTTTTATAATTGGTTGGAGATGATCAATAGAGTGTAAATGTCTGTCCGTTTTGCTTGTAACTACATTTCACCGCAAACGCAAGACTCTTCAGCACCTGTTTCAATGCAGGATTTTTAAAACTACCGGTATAGCGTTCTTTAAGCAGGTCTTCCCTGCTAATGTTGATTTTTACGTTGTACCAACGCTCGAGGGTCCTGGCAGCCTCTTCAATGGTTAAATTGTCCATTAACAACTCTCCATTTTTCCAGGCCATATATTTGCCTGCGTACACCTCATCTGTTTGCATGGATGGCATCGTGCTTTTTGTTTCAAAAACACCTCTTTTATTAGCCGTTAAAATCAATTGCTGTTGATCCGGCGTTCCGGAAAACTGGATTTTACCTTCCTCAACGACTACCGTTGTCGCAGTTTCGGTTGCCATCGCCCTTAAGTTAAACTTCGTGCCCAGTACCTGTATTTTTGTTTTTTCTGTACGAATGATAAATGGCTTCGAGGCATCTTTAGCGACGCTGAAATAGGCTTCACCACTAAATTCCAATTCCCTTGAACGACCTTTAAAATTTTCCGGAAAGCGTAAAACACTTTCCGAATTTAACCAAACAACGGTCCCGTCGGCCAGACTTACACTCAGCTTCTGCCCTTTTTGCGTTTTGATCTCTTTATAAACCAAACGGCTATCCTGATGTCCATTGCTTAAATAATAGAAAGTCGCGGCACCAAAGATCAAGGTTATACAGGCCGCAAGCTGCCAGAACATTCGATAATTACGGGATTTGAAACCAGCGGCGACGGGATCAGGTTGCACATCGATGTGGTAACGGGAAGAAATTCGCTTCCAGCCTCTATCCCCAATGGTATTGATATCAGCATTTTCAGGAAAACTCATTTCCACGTCTTCAGCATCCAGCCATTGTTCAACAATACGCTGCTCCTCCAGGCTACATCTTCCCTGATGATAACGCTCAATAATTTCTTTAGTAATCTTCATAAGTACCGGGCTCCCCTATGTGCCCATATACCTTTAAGCCGGATAACCCGGGATTTCTCCTAGGTCGGTTTTCACAAAAAATGAGATTATTCTACAACTATCTGTATTCCTGTAGATTAATTCTCAAAAAACTAAGTGCTTTATACAAGTGATACTCCACAGTTTTTTCCGAGATCATCAATCTGGAAGCAATCGCTTTATTGTTCATACCCTGCTCCTGACTCAATCCGTATACTTCGCGGCAGCGGCATGGCAATTCGTCCAAGAGCGAATTCAGGTTGCCGTTCAGTTCATTAAACAACACCTGCTCTTCAGTACAATTCCTGGAATCGCATAAGTTTTGTAACGCACAATTGATGTGTTCACGGCGACTACTGCTGGTACGCAGATAATCGAAAGCCTCCAGTTTGGCTGCCCGGTTCAAATATTGCTCAACGGTAGTTCTAATGACGATTTTCTTTCTACGCTCCCAAAGGGATGCAAACAGATCCTGACTAATCTCCTCCGCAATTTCCTCATCCTGGGTATAATGAAAGATAATGCCAAACACACTTTTCCAGCAATTCCGGTAAGTTTGTTCAAAACCCAGCTCATCCATGTCATGGACGGTAAGGTGAAGGTGTTGATCCTGATTTGAAATAGGTGGAGGCACTTGATCAATTTTCCCCAAAGCTAACAATTAACTGGAATCAATCTAAATAATATTGATTTTATTTATAGCACTACAGAACTTTCTGCCGAATCATAAAATCTTAACCTGTACCAGCTATATTTACGAAATTCAGAATGAACTCTGGTCCTTACAGGTAATATGAAATCAGAAAACAGCAATATCAGGATAAGGTTGATTTATGCCTTATTCGTCCTTATCGTTATCGCTTTAGGCCTCCTATCCAGAAAAATTGCGATGATACCACTCCTTGTTGGCGACGTCTTATATGCGGTGATGATGTTTCTGATCATTTGCTTTCTGTTCCTCAGGCTAAGCTTTAAAAACATCGCATTGATCAGTTTATCGATATGTTACCTCATTGAATTCGGGCAGCTTTATACCGCTCCATGGATCGATCGCATCAGAGATACGACTTTCGGTGCATTGGTGCTGGGCCGTGGATTCCTCTGGAGCGACCTGGCTGCATACACGTTAGGGACAGGGATTTGTTTGTTTATATTTTATAAAGTTAAACCCTTTAACACGCTTATAATAAACAAATTATAAGCACTTTATCACTAAAACACTTTACCTGACAGCTGATGCATCTTTTAGCTGCCTCAGCATCCAGATTCCCGACGCATTTTTAGGATCGATCTTCAGGAGCTGCTCATAACTGGCAATGGCCATCTTCACATTTCCTGTCCGCCTGTACAGATCGGCTAAGTTTTCATAAGTCTCGGTTGAATTTGGATATACGGTCAGGTTAAACTTATACATTTTGATGGCATCGTCTGGCTTATTTGCTTTTCGCAATTCATTACCTGCATAAATAAGGCTAACTTCATCAAATACAAATTCACTCTTTTCTAATGTGCTAAGCTGACGGTATAAGGCAATCGCGGCATCCACTCCTTTACGTTTCGCTACTGAATTCAGGGTATCTAACAGCCTCCATTTATAGGTATAAGGTTTCAACGCAAAAGTTGAATCCAGGATGTGATAGGCGATATTTTTAATCTCGTTCTTCGAATTTGCCAACACCACAATTCCTCTGTTTTTTTTCTTGTCAATGGCTATAAGAGAACTATAACCGGCAGTCGAACCATCTTTGAGGAGTATTTCTTTGCCATCATGGTCAAATAGCGTCCAACCCAAAGTGATAAAGGCATCGTCGTTGCCCTTTCTGGTCTGCTTCCGATGGGACAATTCCATAGCCGGGTACAGATCCGTTTTGATCAGCCCTAAATTCGCGGATACAAATGTAAGCATATCGTTTACATTAGAGCGCAAAGCACCATTGCTGGCGACAGCCGGCATGTCCCAGCCCGAAACGGCTGCCCCATATTCGTTATGCCCTATCGCCATATTGCTTTTTAATGCCGGCGTAAGTGTAATGACCGTACTGTTCATTTTTAAAGGTGAAAATATCTGCTCCTTTACCAGACTTTCATAATCTTTGCCTGAGACATTTATCAAGACCTGCCCCAGTAGCGAATAACCAGTATTAGAATACTGAAATTGAGTACCAGGCACCCTATTGGGTTCAAACCTGGAAAGGTATTCATATAGTTGTCCAACTGTATAATCTGCATATGGATTTTCAAGATCTTTAGGCTCGTTATTATCCGGAAAACGTGGGAGCCCGGCAGTATGGGTAGCTAAATTTAAAAGGCTGATATCCCGCACATTTTTATCCAGCGGTTTTACATATTTCGGAAGGAATTTCAGCAAGGGATCACTGAGATCGAGCTTTTTCTTTAAACTCATATCGGCCAGCATTAATGAAGTAATAACTTTAGTTACAGAACCAATTTCGTACTCGGTGTTGCCGTCTGGCAAACGCCGGTCCTTATCGCTCAATACTCCTGCACTGATGATATGTCGCCCATTTGAATCAACAATTCCAACAATAATACTTTTGCTACGTTTGTGATCTATCTCTTTTTTTAGGATCGAATAAACACTATCTAAAGATATCTGACTGAATGCCATATCCGAATTCAGGAGGAGAAAAACACAGAAAGTGATAATTCTTAAAAATATTTTTGCGGCCATATCGATCGTTTCAATAAAAGACACAACAAGTTGACAAATGTTACATCACAAAAAAAACGCATTGAAAAATGCGCTTTTTTTTTCTAACCGATTAGCATAGGCTCCAGTCTTTGTTCAAAAATTCGTCCTCCCCGGGCTTCCTGTTTTTGTAGCCAATGGCTTCAGGAAACGAGGTTTTAGGCAAATGAACATGTACAATGGTATTCTCTTTGATGTCATCCAGCTGAGCCAGTACAGTTTCCAAAGCCTCCATGTCTGTCACTTCAAATCCCCGTCCGCCAAAAACATCAACGAGTTTTGCGTACTTCCAGGGATGCATTTCGTTATAAGCATAAACCTCATTCAAATCGGGCAGGCTATAGTCGATTTTATCTTTACCACGGAAAGGGTTCGGGTTTACCAATAACTGCTCAATACCATAGATCTCATTGTCCAGCACAAACACAATAGTATTGTGTTTTAATTTATTCTGAGTGGATATTGCCTGACAAGTCTCCTGAAAAGCACCATCTCCAACAAAAACAACCGCTCTTTTATCTGGCCTCGCGCATTTAACGCCAGTGGCCGCAGGCACCGAATAGCCGATGGAAAGCCAGGAAGCCTGGGCAACAAACCCATTGGCTTCGGAAATACGGATGCCCTGACAGCCCAATAAAGGGAAGCCTGCATCTGCCACCACAATGTGCCTTTTATCGATGAAGGTATTCATTCTCGCGAAAAACAGGTCGTAAGTAATGGCTGTTTTTTCATTTTCTGTTTCCGGAACATCAGCCACAAAAAATGAATCAGACAACAGCGCCGGCCCGTACATTTGATAAGCCTCAAACCTTACTTTCGTCAGCTCCTCTTTCAAATGGTATATAAAGTCTTTGAGCGATACGTTTGGTTCATAAGAAGGTCCAATTCTTACCCCGCTGTGATTTGCAAGAACCGTATCATCTTTCCAAACATCAAAGCCTCCCAGATTTTTCCCTGTAGTCCATACCCCAAGTCCGATTTTTACTTCTGCCTTTTCAAACCGCTCTTTCACATCCTTCGGCGAAGCATTCCCGTTAAAAACACCTTTAAACTTAGGATGATCTTCAGACACGATTGATTTTCCCAATATTGAGGTGACAAATTCAGTATCTGTGGTCTCAATTAAGTCCAGGAATTCCTGCTGCAGACCATAGCGCTGGATCTCGATACCACCCCAAAAGATAATCTTTTTTCCGGCAGCCGATGCAGCTACACTTTTAGCCGCTTTAAGCGCATTTTCTTTACAACCTTTAAAGGATTCTTTAATTAAAGTTGCCACAGGTGCCTGGCATTTCATCCGCCAGACATCTTCAAAAACCTCCAGATAAACCGGCTTTCCATACAAGATACAAGCGTTCAATATCGAATCAATTTTGTAAGGGGCATCTGCGGCACTGGTTACCTGTTCTGCAGCTACAGTTACATTTCTATACACATTGATATTGCTGTACATATCACCTGTCATGTGTGAAGACAACATTCCCTGTGCGATATTCTTAAGTTGATCGCTATTGGTTGGCGCACCATTGATGACCAACACCGGACAGTGCTCCACATAAGAACCAGCTACAGAATTGAGTAAAGTAAAAGCACCCACGCCATAGGTAACCGCAACAGCGCCAAATCCATTCAGCCTTGCATAAGCATCGGTGCAATGACCTGCATTTATTTCATTGGTATCATTGATCACCTGAATTTTTGCCTGTTTATCTTCCAGGATCGTATTTAAAAATGGTGCGGTATAATTACCCGCTATCCCAAATAAATGACGAAGGCCCATTTGCTCCAGTCTGATCTGCAGGTATCTCGCGACCGTTATTTGTGTCTCTTCCATACTAGCGCGGATTATTTAAACTGGCCATATCTTCGTTTACTTCAAGCGCAGCACGAATGCCCGATTCAATTGCACCTTCAATCCAGGCATGTTTAAGTGAGGTATGTTCTCCGGCAAAATGCGCCTTTCCCTCCCATTCAGTCGAGATGATGTGTTTCTGTAACAGATGCAATTGACCCGGATTGAAAATTGCGGCCTCTCCATAGGCATATGGATCACGCATCCAGCTTTGTGTAGCCGCACCAATTCTGCCTTCCGCTCCTTTTTTGTTTTTGGTGGATGAAGTGATCACGGCAAGATTCATAATCCGCTCACGTTCCTGCTCATCATCGGTATGCATGATCGCCAGGTTTTTAAGCGCATAAAAATACCGGTCGTCATCGTCCATAGAATCCCAGCGGCTCGCTTCATCAGACCAGCAATAAGAGGCCAGAATCACCCCATGCTTTTCGTCTGCAATGTCCTGACTCGGATAGTATACGAAGCGGTTAGAAAAGTCGGTGATGGTTCCTCCACCCACAATATTATAAGGTGCTTTCTGCCACCATTTCTCCCTGAATTCTAGCAATATTTTAGTAGCGGAATCGTAATGAAGTTCCCGGATTGCTTTGCGTTTTAACTGCGAAAATCCCGGAGTAACATATACATGTCTCAGTGCTGAAAAAGGTATGGTAACAATCACTTCATCAAATTCCAGGTCGGTAACCGGAGTTTTTAAGGCTTTGAAGCCGGCCTTTTCATAGAATGCAAAGTCTCTTTCCACTTCAATATCTACACCTATTTTGATTTTTCCTGTTTTTGGAACCTGCTTCAGACTGGTTACCCTACAATCAAAATAAGTATTGTCTTCCAGCTCATGTGCCTTAAAAAATTCCGTTGGCAAGAGATCCGAGCCTCCTACAATTTCGACAAAGCGTGTGCTGTCTTTAATGATATTGGATTCAATAAAGCTTTGAATAAAATCATATGCCATCCTTGATTCCAGGTTTTGTAAAACACCAATCATCTCAATCGCATTGTCAGAGTATAAAGTCTGCTCCACGAGGAAGCGACGCATGGAATACTCTCCAAAGCGTTCAATAAGCAATGGCCAGTTTTTCTCCGGATCCTGAGCAATAAATGCTTTCAAAGGATTCATGATATTGGCCAGTAAAACGTCGGCACGCTGGTTTTCGTACAGATTCTGTTCGCTCGTCTCCAGGTTATAATCCAGCAATTCGTTAATGTTCGCCTTATCTTTAAAATAGACGTTCTGAACCACCCTTCTGTAATTCACATATAAAAGGGAATTTCTGGTGATTTTTGGAAAGGGATTTTTAGGATCCTTCTGATGGGCAATGGCTTCGTCTTTATCAACGGCGAGATAATAAAATGGCTGCGTTTTCAGTTTAAGCTTGTCAATGTATTTCAATACCATTTGATGAATGGTAGGAATACGCATCGCCCCTGCTTCGGCATATACCTTATCACTTTCAAAATATTTCTTGTCTTTTGTATTCCTGAATGTTTTGATTCTCCCGCCTACACGGGTATTTGATTCGACAATTGTTACCGTATGGCCAGCTTCTTTTAGCATGCTTGCGGACACCATACCGGCCATTCCGGCACCAATGATTAAGACGTTTTTGGGATTTCGGGTTTTCGGGATACCGTTGTCAATAAATTTCAGGTATTCCTGGATGATCGGATCATTGTCCTCATCCAGCAAACCATGCAGGTAATTTTCCATAAATCTTATGAGATTAAGAGCGTTAATAAATATGTGAGTGTTAATGCGAAATAAATATAGGAAATTATCGGTATTGGCAAGTTATTTTTTATAAATACTGATAACTATCAACATTGGGCGAAACAGGAGAAGTTTAATATCGTTTAATTTCCAAATCGACTTCTTCGTTAAACAAGTCAATAGATTCGCTCAGATCTGCAAATTTGTTAAATACCAGGACGCCTTTATTTTCAAGTTCAGCGCTATCGGTGCCATCATTCATTCTAAATACACAGAAATCTTCCTCCATGGCTAAATCAAGACCAATATCACTTTTATCAACAATTGCGCATTCCGCGGGCTCAAAGCCCATAGACATCACTGCATGAAAGAAAATCAGCGCGCCGTATGCACTACCTGGCAATTGCCCGGAACTGCTAAAAATCCGGTCTTCTCTAAAAAAAGTAAGCAACCCTGCTGTATTCAACAGCTGTGAGATACTGGTTCTCGGTCGAATTGAAACGACACAATAAGGTAAATCTAAACTCATGAGTACGTCTTTAACATCGGACGACTGAATTAATTCATCAAGGTTAAATATGATGCACTTTATTTTTGATGTCAAAAGCGAATTCTTCATGTTCTTTTATGCGGTAAGTGATCGCAACTGATCAGCCACCTTCCAGCTTTTGTGCCATGAAAGACAAAAAACATAAACACATCTACAGCAGTCAATTACAAATAACCAGGTACAGCACATGTTCGATACCGAACATGTGCTGTACAATGATGAACAGTTAGTTTAATAAACAAAACATTTAAACCAATTGCGGCTCTTCCCATGAAGCAAAGTGACCGATAACCAAATGGTTCAGCTGGACTAAGCCGATGTTGAGTTTGTCATTTGCGACCTTGAATTTTCAGATTAAGGAAATGAAGCAATGGATCCATAAAGTTGCGGAGTGATGGTTAAAGGCTCATTCCCCCATCCATCAGAAATTCTGCACCTGTAATGAAAGACGAGGCTTCGCCAGACAGCTGAACCACCATCTTTCCGACATCGCCGGCCCTTCCCATTTGCTGCAAAGGAACCCGTCCGATGATCCATTCTTTCAGGCCCTCAAGCTGCTCTTCTGTAAGTCCTTGTTTGTTCAGGATTTCTGTGGCTATCGGACCTGGGCTTACCGCATTTACCCTGATCCTACGCGGCGCCAACTCCACCGCAGCAATCTTCATCACCGAATTAAGCGCAGCTTTAGTGGAAGAATAAATGGAGGAGTTTGCGGCGCTCATGCTTGCCGTATTGGAAGACAAAAACACGACTGATGAACCATCATTCAGAAGGGGAATAAAACGACTAAGCGTGAAATAAGCGCCCTTAAAATTAACCCCGATCACGCTGTCGAAGGTTTCTTCGGTCGCTTCAGCAATGGCCCCACCTCCCAATATTCCAGCATTGATGAACAGAATGTCCACTTTTCCGAATTCATCTTTTACCCTTTCCACCAGGTGCTCAATGTCTGCCAGGCTTGACTGATCTGCCACAAAACCGGTAACCCCAAGTTCCCGGGCCGCAGTTTCAATGGCCTCCTTACGCCTTCCGGTAATGATCACCTTTGCTCCTGCTGCTTTTAATTCTACTGCTGTGGCATATCCGATGCCACTGTTACCACCGGTAACCACAGCTACTTTGTTTTTTAAAGTTTCCATTATAATTTTATTTATTCTGTGTGCAAAGCTATAAGGGAAATGGTATAACTTTGTAACCAGTATAACCGATGATACCAAATGGAAGACAAAAAGAGGCTCAAAATGATCAAGGAGGTACTTTCTAATCCTCGCAATCAACAGGAAGAGGTACAGGCCCTTCAGGATACGATCTATGTACTTGGCGGAAAATGGAAGTTACCCATCATTAATTCCCTTTGTAATGGCAACAGCAGATTCAGGGAAATTGAACGCAGCATCCCGGGTATCACCACCAGAATGCTTTCACGTGAGTTGAAAGATATGGAAGCCAACCAGCTGATCAAAAGAACCGTGGATCCCGACATTCCTTCCATGATCGCTTATTCCCCTACTGATTATTGCCGTTCTTTTGGAGATATTATCCTGGAAATGATCAAATGGGGCAAGGCCCATAGGGAGCTGATCAAAAGCAGCTAATTTTTCAGGGAGCGATATGTCCGGTTGACAGCTCAGAGGGTCTGCTTCAACCCGATATTGATTTCTATGGCAGTGTCCTGATGGTAGTTTTGTCCTGTCAGATGATTAAAACATCTGAATTACAGACCATAAAACAAAGACATCAGCATGGAATATCAACCAAACTTAGGTCGCCGTCGCTTTCTGAGCATTGCGTCCATCACTATTGCAGCAGCCGGGCTTGGCAATGCCGGCATTTTAAAGGCGGCCCAGACAAAAACCAAAGCGACCTTAAACGGAGCTCAGCTACATACCTTTGACAAAATCAAACAGGTAAAAGCGGGTGTGCTTGATGTGGGCTACGCAGAGCTGGGCCCGGAAAACGGCCGTACAGTTATTCTCCTTCATGGCTGGCCATACGACATTCATAGTTTTGCTGTATCTGCAGATATCCTGGCAAAAAAGGGCTTTAGGGTCATTGTACCACACCTGCGTGGCCATGGCAGCACGACATTCCTTTCTTCAGAAAGCCCCCGTAACGGACAGCAATCTGCCTTAGCACTGGATGTGATTGCATTGATGGATGCATTGAAAATCAATAAAGCCATTATCGGAGGTTTTGACTGGGGAGCCCGCACGGCCTGTATTGTAGCTGCATTGTGGCCGGAACGCTGTGAAGCACTGGTCTCCGTAAGTGGTTATCTGATTGGCAGTCAAAAGGCCAACGAGATGCCATTATCACCTAAAGCGGAACAAGCCTGGTGGTACCAGTTCTATTTTGCAACCGAGCGCGGTCGTATGGGTTATGAGGCAAACTGGCATGATTTTGCAAAGTTAATCTGGCAAACTGCTTCACCAAAATGGCAATTTGAAGACACCACATTTGAACGCTCTGCAGCATCACTCAACCACCCGGACCATGTAGCCATTGTGGTTCATAATTATCGCTGGCGACTAGGCCTTGCGGAGGGAGAACCGCAATACGATGCACTCGAAAAACAACTGGCTGCCGCTCCTGCCATCACCGTTCCGGCAATCACGCTTGAAGGAGATGCCAATGGCGCCCCACATCCGGAGCCCTCGACTTATGCTGTAAAGTTCAAAGGTCGCTACAGTCACCATAACCTTAGCGGAAGTATTGGACATAACCTGCCACAAGAAGCTCCGCAAGCCTTTTCAGATGCCATCATTGAAGTTTCAAACTGGACAAAATAATCAATTATCATAAATTTTAAATAAAATCAAAAAAACAATTATATACATATGAAAACTCAAACAGTAATCACCTCAGCAGGTGCAGCAACAATCACTAAAGTTTTATACACAGGAAAAGTACACGTTACCGGAGGTCGCGAAGGACAAGCGAAAAGTACTGATGGCCGATTGGAAATCAACCTTTCCAGCCCTGGAACCTCAGGTACGGGCACCAACCCGGAGCAGTTATTTGCTGCAGGATGGTCTGCCTGTTTCATCGGAGCAATGAAGATCAATGCTGCCAGTTTAAAAATAACCCTACCTGCAGAAACCTCAGTAAATGCCGAGGTAGATCTGGCAAGCGGCGACGACGGTTATTCACTGCAGGCAAGACTAGAGGTTAATTTACCTGGACTCAGCGCAGAACAAGCCAAAGCAGTGGTTGAAGCGGCTCATCAGACCTGCCCATATTCAAAAGCCACACGTGGCAATATCGGTGTAGAGATCAGCATTGCCATTTAATCCTCATTCAGCGGACGCGTAAAACAAAGAGAAGTCCGGACATCCTCCACTTCTCTTTGCGCGCTCAAGATCTTTTCTCTTGATCACAATATTTATCAATACATTAGATGATCGTTATCGTTTAGAACGACCATTGAAGTAAAATACCCTCTTTATTGATGAAGAAAACAGGCTTTAAGATTTCTCATACCATCATCTGGACCAGTTCAATAGTTTTAGGACTGCTCTCCTCTGTACCTCAACTGGCTTCACGTCAGTTTAATGCTTTAGAAGCGATTGTTAATGCCGGCATTACTGCAATTTTTGCGGTGATGATGTGGTATTTCAACATCTATATGCTCTCAGATAATGGCGACAAGCACCGCAAGCAAAGCATTTCCTATGGTAAACTGCTGAAATCTTTACTTTTTGGACTGGTCATCATGCTAGGACTGGCTTACATTCAGCAGCTTATTCTTTCCCATATTGATTTCGGACCGGTTATGCTCATGGTGGAAGTTAGGGGAATCCTGATCAATCTCGTGTTTTACATGTTCCTGAACCTACTTCAGCAGAATTACGAGAACCAGCATGTCAACATGGAACTGGAGCGTACCAGAAATGATAACCTGGGGGCACAATATGAATTGCTCAAGCAACAGGTTAATCCTCATTTTCTATTCAACAGCCTAAACACGTTGAAAGCAATGGTAGAAACCGGGGACCAGCAATCCGTGGATTTTATTCTGAAACTCTCCAATTTCTACCGCTACACGCTGGAAAGCCGCAAGCTGGATCTGATCCATGTAAAGGAAGAAATGGAAATTCTTGATGCTTACCTCTTTTTACAAAAAGCGAGGTTCGACGAAGGATTTACATTCAATAGCACACTGGACAACAATATCTTATCTACACTCATCCCTCCTTTCACTTTACAGCTATTGGTAGAAAACTGTCTCAAGCACAACATCGTTTCTCTTCAAAGGCCCTTAAAAATCAGGCTCTATCAGGAGGGTGAAAAGATAATAATAGAAAACCACATACAGCTGAAAACCGGCGAAGCAGGTTCACTCGGCGTAGGTCTAAAAAACATAGAACTCAGGTATAGCCATTTACTGGACAAACAGGTAGAGATCATCAATGACAACATTACATTCCAAATCAAACTCCCTATTATCTATGAACATCATCATCATTGAGGATGAGCTGAGAACAGCAAAATCTCTCGAAAATATGATTCGGGAAATCAGGCCTGAAGCCAAAATCACCGGACCATACCAAAGTATAGAAGCATCGGTTTCGGCGCTTTCAGAAGGTACGCCTCCCGATTTGATCTTTATGGACATCCAATTGGCTGATGGCCTCAGCTTTGAGATATTCAAAGCTGTAAAAATCACCTGTCCGGTGGTATTCTGTACCGCCTTCGACGAATATTCCCTGGAAGCTTTTAAGGCCAATGGGGTCGATTATCTACTCAAACCCTTCTCCAAAGAAGACATTACCGGCGCTTTTAAAAAAGTTGATGAGCTGAAGAACTTTTTCCAGCAAAAGCAGATTCCTGACCTTGCAGAAATGCTGATCAACATTGTTAAACCTGCAGAAAAGACAAGTTTTCTGGTATTCAAACACCAGAAATACACTACGGTACAAATTGAACAAATTGCCTTTTTTTATATCCGTAACGACTCCACTTCCATCATGTGTTTTGACGGACAAGAGTTTGCACTGAACCAGGCCCTGGACCAGATTGCCGCTTCAGTTTCAGCCAGACAGTTCTTTAGGGTAAACCGCCAGTACCTGGTCAACTTTAAAGCGATCAAAGAAGTGGAGCATTATTTTTTACGAAAGTTGTATGTTAAGCTGCTTATTGAAACGCCAGAAAAGTTGCTCATCAATAAGGAAAAATCACAGCTCTTTCTCGCCTGGATGGAAAACCGCTAGTCTGGTCTCTGCTTGTCTAACTGGCGGTTCGAAATGTCTGGTTTAGCCATTTCCGGCTTATTTTCAGCGCTTTTGAAGGATACTTTTGAATCAAATAAAAAATCAAAAGCTATGAAACCAATCCAGATTTCAATAATCGCTGCGCTAGGTGCGCTGCTATTGTTCAGCGCGATTCTCGCCGACAGAAGCATTGCTTCTAAATCATCAACAGAACGAACCATTAAAGGAGATGGCTTTGCCGTTCTTGAACTGTTTACTTCCGAAGGTTGCTCGAGCTGTCCGCCTGCAGACGAACTTTTGGCTAAAGTCCAGAAAGAAGCAGGCAACAGACCGGTATATGTATTGACTTATCATGTCGATTATTGGGACCGTTTAGGTTGGAAAGATACTTTTAGCAATGCTGATTATTCGAAACGCCAGTACCAGTATGCCAGCAAGCTCGGCGCTCAGGTCTATACGCCACAACTGGTCGTTAATGGCAAAACGGAATTTGTAGGCTCCAACGAATCCGCAACAGATTACGCAATTAACAGTGCCTTAAAAGGCAGCCCTGCAGCCGCTGTAACTCTGCATGGAAACCTGCAATCCGGTAAGATGGCTCTGGATTATCAGGTTACCGGAGATAGTGATCATAATGAACTCGTGATTGCAGTAGTGCAAAAAAATGCAGTCAGCAAAGTAAAACGTGGCGAAAACGAAGGACGAACCTTAGCCCATGCACAAATCGTCAGACAACTTTATTCATTTGAGTTGGAAAAAGATAAAAAAGGCCAGGTCAGCATTTCACTTTCCAAAGATTTCAATACCAATGGCTGGGAACTGATCGGTTTCCTTCAAGATCCTAAAACAAGGGCCATCAATGCCGCAACCAAAGTTGTGTTTTAATAATCCGATGCCATTTTCACAGATATGCCCCATCCAGCTAAGGACGGGGCATATTTATTTATTTTATAGTTTACTTTAAGTCAAACCTGTCCAGGTTCATCACTTTAGTCCATGCCTTCACAAAATCTTTTGCAAATTTACCCTGAGCATCAGAACTTGCATACACTTCGGCAATTGCTCTCAGCTCCGAATTGGAACCAAAAACAAGGTCTGCACGGGTACCGGTCCATTTTACCTGTCCGCTGTTGCGGTCACGGCCTTCATAAACTTCCTTATCAGCGGCTACTGCTTTCCATACCGTATTCATGTCGAGTAGGTTGACAAAGAAATCGTTCGTTAACTGACCAGGGCGTGAAGTGAAAACGCCATGTTTTGAACCATCAAAATTGGCATTCAATGCGCGCAAACCACCCAACAACACGGTTAATTCAGGTGCGGTAAGAGTCAGCAAATGTGCCTTATCTATCAATAATTCTTCAGTCGATACCGGAATTTTTGATTTGCGGTAATTCCGGAAACCATCAGCAGCAGGCTCCAGATAGCCGAATGATTCGACATCAGTTTGTTCCTGTGAAGCATCCATACGACCAGGTGTAAAAGGTACCGTAATGGCCTGTCCAGCATCTTTTGCCGCTTTTTCAACAGCTGCAGCACCAGCAAGCACAATCAGATCCGCCAAAGAAACTTTTTTACCACTGGTCTGTGATCCGTTAAATTCATTTTGAATGCCTTCCAATACACTCAGTACATTATGCAATTGGGAATTGTTATTCACCTGCCAGTATTTCTGTGGAGCAAGACGGATCCTTGCACCATTGGCGCCACCACGTTTATCTGACCCACGGAAGGTAGAAGCCGAAGCCCATGCTGTGGAAACCAGTTCAGGTACATTGAAACCGGCCGCCAATACCTTTGCTTTCAGTGCCACAATATCATTTTCATCGATCAGGACATGATCAACCGCAGGAATTGGATCCTGCCACAACAATACTTCCTGTGGCACCTCAGGCCCCAGGTAGCGTTCGCGTGGCCCCATATCGCGATGTGTCAATTTAAACCATGCACGTGCAAACGCGTCTGCAAAGGCATCCGGGTTCTCTAAAAAGCGACGTGATATTTTCTCGTATGCCGGATCAAATCTTAAAGAAAGATCGGTTGTTAGCATCGTCGGAAGATGCTTTTTTGTACTATCAAAAGCATCAGGAATAAAAGCTTCTGCATTCTTAGCTACCCATTGATGGGCACCAGCAGGGCTTTTAGACAATTCCCATTCAAAACCAAACAGATTTTCAAAGAAATTATTACTCCATTGAGTCGGTGTTTTTGTCCAGATCACTTCCAGTCCGCTGGTAATCGCATCGGCACCTTTGCCTGTGCCATGACTGTTGCTCCAACCTAAACCCTGCATTTCCAGGTCTACCGCCTCAGGCTCTTTGCCCACGTTATCTGCAGAGGCAGCACCGTGGGTTTTGCCAAAGCTATGACCACCGGCAATCAGTGCCACCGTTTCTTCATCGTCCATCGCCATTCGGCCAAAGGTATCACGGATGTCTTTAGCGGCAGCAATAGGATCCGGATTGCCATCCGGACCTTCAGGGTTCACATAAATCAAGCCCATTTGTACCGCGGCAAGCGGTTTTTCGAGATTTCGGGAATGGACATTACCATCCGCATTGTCATCAGTCACCAGTACGCCATCACCTTCTACACCAGGTGATCCATGTGCATAACGCAAATCGCCACCCAGCCAGGTCGCTTCAGAACCCCAATACACAGATTCGTCTGCCTCCCACACATCTTCACGTCCACCGGCGAAACCAAAAGTTTCAAAACCCATGGATTCTAAGGCCACGTTTCCTGCAAGGATCATCAGATCGGCCCAGGAAATATTGCGTCCATATTTTTGTTTGACCGGCCAAAGCAATCTGCGTGCTTTATCCAGACTGACGTTATCAGGCCAACTGTTCAGCGGGGCAAAACGTTGCAAACCAGCGCCAGCGCCACCGCGTCCGTCACCTACACGGTAGGTTCCGGCACTATGCCATGCCATACGTATAAATAAGCCGCCATAGTGACCAAAGTCTGCCGGCCACCAATCCTGAGAATCGGTCATCAATGCATTAAGATCCGCTTTAACAGCTGCAAGATCAAGGCTTTTAAAAGCTTCGGCATAATTAAAATCTTCACCCATCGGATCTGACAAAGAGGAATGCTGACGCAGAATACTCAGCTTTAACTGGTTAGGCCACCAATCATTGTTCCGCGTGCCGCCACCTCCAACATTGTGCTTCATACTGCCATTATGAAAGGGGCATTTACTGATGTCATTTGATTCTCTTTCCATATCTTAATTTTATATAATGAATTTTATTTAGGTGTCTGTAATTGTCAACCATTATAAATTTAAGATATTGAATCCAATAATCACTATCAATTAAATCTATATTAAATAGTTAAAAACTATTAGGCAGGCCTATTGTTGTATCCTGACAACTCTATTGCTATGAATAATTTCTTCAGAGGTATCATCGCCGCATGGGGCGCTAAAAAATTGGGAGGCGGTTGCCTCTCCACCATCATTATATTTATTGTAATATATAGCCTGTTGGGGAAATGCAATAACAATACACGCGCAGCAACGCAAGTTCAGCAGGTAAAACCGACATTGGAAGTCCAAAAGTAATGGAATAACCGCTCCCCTTTAACCTGTTTTAGGATGATACCACCAATACTGAACTAAATGCAGTATTGGAGCAGTCCATACAACATACTGAGCAGGATCAGGTACACGATATTTAACCTGAATTTAAAGATGAGCACGACGGATACAAATACCCAAAGCAAAGCCATTAAATCTATTTTATGTAGGATCAGGCCCTGAGGAAACAGCACATCTTTCCCCAGATAGAATGTCAGGTTCAGGATCACTCCCACTACTGCTGCCGTTACAAAACCAAGCACATCACTGATAACCACGCTTCCCCGGGTACGTTCCAATATCGGTCCGCCCACAAAGATGAAGAGGAATGAAGGTAGAAAAGTGTAAAATGTGGTCGCCAGCAGTCCGACAGTCCCCATAACTAATGAGCCATCGAAATGGTTAAAACCAGCCATAAAACCGACATAGCAAACTACAATAATCAATGGTCCGGGAGTGGTCTCCGCCAATGCAAATCCATCTACCATCTGAGATTTGCTCAACCAGTTAAATCTTGAAACACTAAACTGAGCCACATAGGGCAAAACCGTATAAGATCCGCCAATGGTAAAGAGTGCGGTTTGGGTAAAAAACAATATTAAACCTTTCCAGAAGGTGAAATCAGGACTCAATGCATAGAAAAAAAACAGGGGCAGCATCCAGAGGAAGGCAAATAACAGGCATTGTTTCCATAATAATTTAGCTTTGAAGTTCTTCCCTCCCTCAGTTTTATTGTTAATATAATAATTCTGCTCATTCAAACTTTCATGGGATTCTCCGGCCTTCCCTTTATAGACTAAAGACGGCCAGAAATACCTTAAGATTAACGCAGAGACAATCGTCCCGAAGATAATATAAGGCATAGAAATATTGAAGAAAAAAATGCTTGCAAAGGCAAGCCCGGCCAATATATAGTGGAAAATGGTATGGAGTGCTTTTTTACCAACGCTCCAGAGGGCATGAAAGATAATCGCCACAACAGCTGGTTTTAAGCCACTGAAAATGGCATCCATCCAGGCTTGGTTCCCATAGCTCACATAGATACAGCTCAGCGCCAAAAGAATAAACATGGAAGGGAGAATGAAGAATATCCCGGCAAGAATCCCTCCCTTTTTACCATGAAGCTGCCAGCCGATATATATAGCCAGTTGCTGCGCTTCAGGTCCTGGCAAAAGCATACACAAGCTAAGCGCATGAAAGAACCTGCTGCTACTGATCCATTTCTTCTTTTCGACCAGAAAGTTGTGCATGATACTGATGTGTCCCAACGTTCCTCCGAAACTAATCCAACCTAGTTTAAACCAGAACCTGAGGGCTTCTTTAAATGATGGTGGGAAGGGGGATTTATTTTCTTTCATAAAAACGCAAAGCTTCTCCTCCGACAGAATTTTCTGCCCAAACAATGGTCATTAATGGATAATGAAGGCCGGTTTACAGGTGTATTCGAGTTCCGGTGAAGCGATGTAAAGATACGTTTTTTTTACTTAATCTCTATCCAGACTGGCCCGTGGTCACTTGTTTTTTCCCAGCCTCTGACTTCCCGGTTTACCCCTGCCCCGATCAATCGTTTGTCAATCTGTGGGCTCAAAAGAAAGTGATCGATGCGAAGTCCGGCGTCACGACCATAGGCATTACGGAAGTAATCCCAAAAGGTATAAATGGTCTCTTCCGGGTATAGTTTTCGGATGGCGTCTGTCCATCCCTGATCAACGAGGGCTTTGAAAGCCTCACGCACTTCTTCCCTGAACAAGGCGTCATTTATCCAGCGTTCCGGTTTATACACATCTTTTTCTGTAGGGATCACGTTAAAATCGCCGGTAAGGATGGCAGGAACACCCAAATCCAACAGCTTTTGCGCATGTGCAGAGAAGCGCTTAAACCAACCCAGTTTGTAATCGAATTTCGGGCCAGGATAAGGATTACCGTTGGGCAGGTAAAGGCATCCGATCACGATGTCATTCACAATTGCTTCGATATACCTGCTTTGAAGATCTTCAGGATCACCGGGCAATACTCGATGAACTTCTTTCAATTCCGCTCCTGCCGAAAGGATTGCGACTCCGTTCCAGCTTTTCTGTCCATGCCAGATTGCCTGATAGCCTGCATCATTAATTTCAGCCAAAGGGAACTTTTCCTGTGGGGCTTTCAGTTCTTGTAAACATACTACATCAGGTTTTGATTCTTTTAACCAACGAAGCAATACCGGCAGGCGGCCATTAACTCCGTTTACGTTATAGGTTGCTATTTTCATCTTGCGGTCAAGTAAATTTTAAACGGTCGTATTTTCTCCTGCAAAAACTGCACCTCAATGACACCATCGGCTTCAAACAATCTATCCTGTAGAAAACCTGTTTCTTTAGGAGTCCCTAAAAAAACAGTATTATTAGAATAATAAGTATTATTTTATACTTTTATCAATCTTAATAAACATTTAAATAAAAAACAAAGTATAAATATGAGCTAAATTAGTATAAATTTGTACTTATTAATTTAAATACATGTATTACGATCTAATAACCGAGGTAATAGGCTTGATTAAAATTTACGAGCAGGAATCTGGTCCCCAGGAGCAGGATCCCTATTTATTTGGACAATGGTTAACTGAATATTACCAGAAAACAGGGCATGTCTCAGTTCCCGAGCCGGAATGGGATGGAAAGGTAAATGGACGTTCAGCTGATAGCGTAATTAACACTTCCTTAGTTCACCTTTATAAATATGCCAGATTGCATGCTAAAGCAGCGATAGTCGACACCGCCTTTTCTACGCCTGATGAATTCATTTATTTAATCAGTTTGATCTCATTTGGAAGTATGACCAAAACGGCGCTCATCCGACTGAATATTCATGAAAAATCTGCGGGAATGCAAATCGTAAACCGGTTAATCAGCAATGGATTGGTAGAACAGGCCGCACTAGATAGTGACAAGAGGAACAGAATGATCCACATCACACCAAAAGGAACTCAGCTTTTAAATGAAAGCATGCAGAAGATAAGAATAGCCTCCATGAAGGTAACAGAGCCACTATCCCATCAGGAAAAAATGGAATTGATCCGCTTGCTGACAAAGCTTGAAAACTTTCACGAGGAAAAAACAAAAGGCCAGCTGTAGCCCATTACAAATCATCATAATTAAAAACCTGCATGTCAGTTCATCAAATAAAAGAAGGTCTTGAAATAGCGGTAATTGGCTCGGGCTTTGCCGGAATCAGTGCTGCGGCTTACCTTGCAAAGCAAGGTTACAGCGTAGATGTTTATGAAAAAAATACAGACATCGGCGGACGCGCCCGCCAACTCAGTACCGATAACGGCTATGTGTTTGACATGGGGCCAAGTTGGTATTGGATGCCCGAAGTATTTGAAAAGTTTTTTAATGACTTTGGCTGTAAAGCATCAGATTTTTATGAACTGCAATTACTTGACCCTGGTTTCAGCGTAGTTTTCAGAAATGATGAAGTCTTAAATATCCCGGCTAATTTTGAAGAACTCTGCCAACTGTTCGAATCTATAGAAAGCGGAAGTGCCGCTAAACTAAGGAGCTTTTTAACGGAAGCAGAATACAAGTATCAGATCGGAATCGGGAAACTTGTTTACAAACCCGGACTCTCCTTACTGGAGTTTGCAGACGCAGATCTGGCAAAAGGTCTGTTTAAACTGCAGGTTTTTACTTCTTTCAGCTCACATGTAAAAAAATACTTCAAAGATCCCAGGCTCATCGCTTTAATGGAGTTCCCGGTCCTCTTTCTTGGGGCCATGCCCGAAGACACACCGGCGTTGTACAGTCTGATGAACTATGCAGGACTCAAGCTAGGGACCTGGTATCCAAAAGGTGGTTTTGGAAAAGTAATCCAGGCCATGAAGGATGTCGCAGAAAAACAGGGCGCAAAATTTCACACCGATACTGCGGTAACCGCTCTTGATGTACAGGGAAAATACATCGTAAATCTAACCTCAACAAAAGGAACAAAGGATTATGATGGCGTCATTGCTGCTGCCGATTATCACCATGTGGAGGAAAAACTACTGGATCAGACTTACAGAAATTATACGGAGAAATATTGGAATAATAGAGTTCTTGCTCCCTCCTGCCTCATCTTTTATCTGGGGGTGAAGACTAAAATCAACCGTTTAAAACACCATACCCTGTTCTTTGATGAGGATTTGAAACAGCATTCACAGGAAATCTATAAAGAGGCAAAATGGCCTGCAAAACCTTTATTTTATGTATGCTGTCCAAGTATCACTGATTCCTCAGTGGCGCCGGAAGGACATGAGAATCTATTTATCCTGATGCCCTTAGCGCCGGATCTTGAAGATCCTGAATCAATCCGGGAAACGTATTTCAATTTGATCATGGACCGACTGGAAGCCCATACCGGTAGCCCCATACGTGAACAGCTGGATTATAAAAAAAGCTATTGCGTAAGTGATTTCATCGCAGACTACAATTCCTATAAAGGAAATGCCTACGGACTGGCAAACACGCTGATGCAAACTGCCACTCTGAAGCCCTCCCTGAAAAATAAGAAAATAGATAACCTGTTCTACGCCGGGCAACTTACCGTTCCAGGCCCGGGAGTTCCGCCCTCCATTATCTCAGGAAACATAGCCGCCCAACAATTGATAAAGCACCTAAACAAATAGCCATGAAAGAGATCTTTGATAAATTATCAGCAGCATGCAGCGAAATGATTACCAAACGTTATAGCACCAGCTTTTCATTAGGTATTTATTTTTTAAACGAAAGACTCCGTCAGCCCATCTACGCCATATACGGCTTCGTACGACTGGCAGACGAAATCGTAGACAGCTTCCATGACTATAACAAAATTACTTTGCTCGCGAAGTTTAAAAGAGATTGCTATGAGGCCATCGAAGAGGGAATCAGCCTGAATCCGATACTCAATTCCTTTCAGGAAGTGGTAAACAAATATCAGATCGACAAAGAATTGATTGAGTTGTTTCTTCAAAGTATGGAAATGGACCTTAAACAAGAACTTTATACTCCTGAAAAATACGACCAATATATCCTGGGTTCTGCTCAGGTCGTAGGTTTAATGTGTCTGCAGGTCTTTACTGAAGGAGATAAAATACAGTACGAAAAGCTGAAAGATTCGGCAATGAAACTGGGCTCTGCATTTCAGAAGGTGAATTTCCTGAGAGATGTCAACGCCGATTATTATATGCTCAACCGGACCTATTTTCCAAATGTGAACCTTTCCAAATTCACCAACATTGAAAAAAAACAGATAGAAGAAGAAATTGAGAGCGAATTTAAACTGGCACTGATTGGCATCCGGGAACTACCTCCATCCTCTAAAAACGGAGTCTATCTAGCTTATGTGTATTACAAAAAGTTGTTCAATAAGATCAAAAACAGCACGGCTGAGAAAGTGATGACCCAAAGGATCCGGATTTCAAATGCTCATAAATTCGGATTGATGTTTGACTCTATCATCCGCTACAAAACAAATACCATATGAAAGCTGCAACCTTTTTCTTCCTGTTACTTTTTGCAACGAAAACCTATTCCGCAGAACCCGAACTGCGGGAAGTGAAGCGTTTGTTCGAAGCGGCAGTGCACAGCAAGGATTCCTCCGACCGGCTTTTGAAAATATTGTCTGTCACCGGACCTTCCTCTCCTCCACTTTTGATCTGCTATAAAGGAGCTGCTGAGATGATGCGCTGCAGGTATGGAATTAACCCAATCCACAAATTCAGGAGGTTCAAAAAAGGAAAAGCGCTGATCGAAGCAGCAGTAAAGAAAGAATCTCATAACATAGAAATACGATTTTTGAGGTTTGCTATTCAGACTAACCTCCCTTCATTCCTCAATTATAATGACGATATCGCAAGGGACAAACAGTTTTTATTAAGCAACCTGAAAACAATAAAAGATAAAAAATTGAAGGAAAGCATATTAAAATATTTGTCAACTTCGAACTATTGTTCTGCTGACGAAAAGAAAGGATTAAATACATGATGGAAGAAGAAGTAATACTGGTAGACCACTACGATCGGCCAATTGGAACGATGCCTAAACTACAGGCACATATTGAAGGTAAACTTCACCGTGCTTTCTCCGTTTTTATTTTCAACCAGTCGGGAGCACTTTTATTGCAGCAACGGGCTCTGGGGAAGTATCATTCCGCAGGAAAATGGACCAATACCTGCTGTAGTCATCCCCGACCTGGCGAAGAGACCATCCATGCCGCGAAAAGACGATTAAAAGAAGAAATGGGTATGGAATGCGAAATACATCCTGTTTTTAGCTTTTCCTACCAGGCTGAATTTGAAAACGGCCTGACAGAAAATGAATATGATCATGTTTATTTTGGCACATCAGATGCTCAACCTCAACCTAACCCGGATGAAGTAGCATCCTTCAACTATGTCGACATGGAAAAACTGCAATCCAGCCTCATCCATGAGGATGAAAAATATACCGCATGGTTAAAAATATGTTTTACAGAAGTAATGCTGCATTATAAAAAGAGCAATGACTAACGGAATGATCTATTTACTGATTACAACAGGTACTTTTATCTTTATGGAAGGTGTAGCATGGTTTACGCATAAATTTGTAATGCATGGGCTGTTATGGGTATTACATAAAGATCACCACCAGAAGAAGCCTCATTTCTTTGAAAAAAATGATTTTTTCTTTCTGATATTCGCCGCCCCTAGCATTCTTCTTTTCTTTTTTGGCGCGGAAGCAGGATTCAATTGGATGTTTTACGTTGGTCTGGGAATCTTACTCTACGGTATTGCCTATTTCATCATACATGATGTGGTCATCCACCAAAGATTCAAATGGTTTTCAAGAAGCAACAATACGTATATAAAAACGATCAAAAGGGCACATAAAATGCACCATAAACACCTGGACAGACACGATGGTGAATCCTTCGGCATGTTGTTTGCCGCCCGAAAATACTGGCAGCACACTCAAAAAAAGCAACGATGAAACACTTTGACTATATCATTGCCGGAGGAGGATGCGCAGGACGAAGTCTGGCTTTAAGGATGTTGCCTTATCTTGAAGTATCCAACAAAAAAGTCCTGCTGATAGATAAGGACAGCAAAAAAGAAAACGACAGAACCTGGTGTTTTTGGGAACAACAACCGGATGTATTTGAATCCGTTGTATTCAGGAAATGGAATCACTTATCCTTTGCAAACTCTGCGCATCGTCAGCACATGGACATCCATCCCTATCAATACAAAATGATTCGCGGAGCAGATTTCTATGCCTATACTGAGAAACAATTGTCGGAAAGCAGTCACATCCGTATGATACAGGGAAACGTAGAAAGCATATATACGGAGCAGGAACAGGGATACGTGGTCGTCGACGGAGAGACCTTTAGTACTGATTATATTTTCTCCAGCATTCCCAGGATCCAGGAAAAAAGGCCTGATCGTTATCAGTATTTACTACAGCATTTTGAGGGCTGGATAATAGAAAGTAAATCACCAATATTTGAGCCGGAACGTGCTACATTGATGGACTTTAACACTGCTCAGCAGGTAGGGACCTCTTTCGTCTACGTATTGCCTTTAAGCTCAACTCTTGCTTTAATTGAATATACAGTATTCTCTGAAAATGAGTTACCGGCAACAGCATATACTACTGCATTAAAACAATACATCCGGGAACAGTTACACTGCGAAGATTACGACATTAAAGAAAGAGAGAAAGGTGTAATCCCTATGTCTGATCATCCCATTAAACCACAGCAAGGCCGGATCATTTACCTCGGCACGGCAGGAGGATTTACCAAAGGATCCACCGGCTATACCTTTCGTTTTATACAGAAACATACCGCTGCGATTGTGGCGCAATTGCAGAAATCCGGGCATCCTCATATTTTAACGCGCTCGCCAAAAAGGTTCGACATCTATGATGCCACGCTCCTCCATTTACTGAGCAGCAAACGCCTTTCAGGTGAAAAAATCTTTTCCACCCTGTTCAAAAGAAACAAGTCCCAACAAATATTAAAATTCCTGGACAATGAAACTTCTCTAATAGAGGAAATACGGATTTTCAAAACCCTGCAAAAAAGCGAGTTCGCAATGGCTTTATTGAAGCGTACCTTAAAATTGATGAAGAGCAATTAATAAGTTGTCATCTGCCCTGTTTCGAGGCTTTTGAGAATTGCCAGTCGCAAGCGTTCATCATTATCGTCCCCCCATTTGCCCAAAGTGGCAATGACGGGTATTAACGTTTTGCCAAAGTCGGTAAGACTGTATTCTACTTTTGGGGGAAGCACGGGAAATATGACCTTAGTAACCAGTTCGTGAGCCTCCAGTTCATTTAACTGAATATTCAGCACCCTTCTGGATGCACCCGGAACCTTCCGCTGTAGCTCACTGGGGCGCAGATACCCCTAATTGATAAACCAGAGGAGACGTATTTTCCATTTGCCGTACAACACTTATCCAATTAAATCCAACCCGCAGACAGATTAAACACTTTACAGGATAATATTTCTTTTAAACGCACAACCTAGTTCCATGATAGAATCTGTTTTGGCAATACCGTCGATATTGTCGATTTTCTCATAAAGTATTTGCCTCATGTGTTCATGATTTTTGGCAATAATTTTCAAGTACAAAGTATATCCGCCGCTGATATAATAACACTCCGTCACTTCCGGAATTTTCTTTAATTCTTCAATGATCCTGTTGGAGTCATGGTCTTTCTCGAGTGTGATCCCGGTAAAGGATCCCCAGTCGTAACCAATCTTCTTCTCATCTAAAACAGGTTTAATCCCTGTCAATATTCCTTGCTCCGTTAATCTGGAGATTCGCTGATGAACCATGGTGTTGGAGATGCCCAATGTGGCAGCAATCGCCGAATAGGCCATTCGTCCATCTATTTCCAGTTGTTTTAATATTTGAATGTCAAATTCATCAATGTGGTCCATACTTGTATTTAAAATTATTTTATTCAGCTAAACCGGTTCATCAGCATTAAATACACTTTCAAAACCCATTAAAAAGTCAAATTAACTTTATGCGAAATACAAAATAATAAATTTTATTATCTTTAGCCCAATAAATAGTCAATTATGAATATTTCAACAAATTTAAGTAAAAGCGAGGAGTTAATAGAAAAAGAAGAACGATATGGTGCACATAATTACCACCCGCTACCTGTCGTACTGAAAAAAGGGAAAGGCGTCTTCGTTTGGGATGTTGAAGAAATGAGGTATTATGACTTTCTTTCTGCTTACTCAGCGGTAAACCAAGGTCATGGTCACCCGAGGATTATTAAAGCGCTTAAAGATCAGGCAGAAGAACTCACCCTAAGTTCCAGGGCATTTTATAATGACAAACTGGGTGATTTTGAAGAATTTGTATGTAACCTCTTTGGTTACGATAAATCCCTGATTATGAACTCGGGTGTGGAAGCAGTTGAAACGGCGATGAAGCTTTGTAGAAAATGGGCATATCAAATCAAGGGAATCCAACCTGATCAGGCTAAGATCGTCTTTGCCGAAGGAAATTTCCACGGCAGAACCATTTCTGTAATTTCAGCCTCCAATGATGAAAGTGCAAGAAAAGACTTTGGCCCCTTTGTAGGTGGCATTACCCATGTTCCCTACAACGATGTGGATGCTTTTGAAGCACTTTTAAAAACAGATAAAAATGTTGCAGGTTTCATAGTAGAACCCATTCAGGGTGAAGCTGGTGTAGTTGTACCAGATGCAAATTACCTGTCGCGCATTAAAGCACTTTGTCAGGCTTACAATGTTTTATTCATTGCTGATGAAATCCAAACCGGAATTGCCCGTACTGGAAGTATGCTAGCTTCTTACGAAGTTGATTCGGAAGAAAAGCACAACCAACCGGATATTCTGATCTTGGGAAAAGCCATTTCTGGTGGCGTATTACCAGTTTCAGCAGTACTTGCCAATGACGAAATCATGTTAACCATTAAGCCAGGCGAACATGGCTCTACCTATGGAGGAAATCCTTTGGCTTGTGCCGTGGCGAGAGAAGCGATACAAGTAGTTATTGATGAGAATCTGGCAGAAAACGCACAGAGACTTGGGGAAATATTCAGAGCTGGATTAGAAAACATAGCCACAAAAACTGACCTGATCCAGTCGGTCAGAGGTAAAGGATTGCTGAATGCGATTGTCATCAATTGCCCGGAAGAATCTGATATGGCCTGGAACATCTGTATGAAGTTTAAAGAGAATGGCTTACTGGCAAAACCTACTCATGGAAATAAGATCCGTTTCGCTCCTCCATTAGTGATTACTGAAGCACAAATTATCGAAAGTCTGGACATTATCGAAAGGTCATTGTTAAGCGTTGCTTAGGGCTTATAAATACATGATAAAGCCATCTGACCTGCCTGACTAAGCTATATTAATATAAAAATAACCCGCACCAGTTACGGATACGGGCTATTAAATTAACGCTCTCTATACAAACCTACATCTCAATTATGAAGATTAGATGAATTTTTGAAAAAAAGTTGACCATCTTCCCGTTTGATGTAAATAATGCCTCTTAAAGCACCTGTTGCTTCTTCCGGAGCATTGTATTCAAAACTCCAGTTAGCACCATATATACTATCAATTGAGGGCTTAATCCAATCCAAATCATATGACCGACCGTTATAGACGTCATAGCCTAAAACATCTGGATGATCGGTTTTAAAATCATGAATTGCAATTACTGCAGGTTTCAGATTGGCTTCGGATATGGCCTTTAACTCATCTAAGAGTGGACAATGGCTTTTCCAATGGGCATCTAAAAAGAAAATGGACTCTCCTGTCAACTTTGGACATATCTCCTTCATAAAGTCTACGGAATCAATGTTCTTCATCATCATTTTCCCCAGACTTGGAGGGTTAACAATTTCGTTTTCAAAGTGCTCGTCTTCACTTATACGGCCAAATATCAACGAGCAAGCGATTTGATAATACTCTTCCTTAATTTCACAAGTATAAACGTTGTCGAAATTGTTATATAGCCATATAAATGTGGCGCCTACGTGGGTACCCGTTTCTATAGCGTTTACAATGCCATATTTTTTCTTAAATTTCAAGAACGCTTTTTCTATATAAGTATCTTCAGCAAAAGGTTTTCCTAAAACATACGGGTGTGAGCCCAGATCCATTGGACGGAATTTTAGTTTTTTCATAATTTAAATTTAGATAATTCCCTATTGTAGCGACAAGTACATGTTTTTTAACAATTCCCTTAACAAGATCACTAATCATCTTGCAAACAGATTAACAAAAGGATAAACGGTTTGATTATTGCAATTTTTCCTAGCAACAGTATGCTTATTGTTATATTAGGTAACTGAAACAAAACCGGCCAATATCGGTTTGTAATAGCAAATAATAACTTACAGATTTATTTATGGATTTTACAGTAGAGCTAGAGGATATGGTTGCGATGATTGTTTCCATCATATGTGGAGGAGCAATAGGCTTTGAGCGGGAGTATAAAAATAAATCTGCCGGCTTTCGTACCATCATTCTAATTTCTCTGGGCTCTACGATTTTCACCATCGTTTCCCGCCACGGTGTTGGGGCTGATGACCGGATTTCAGCAAACATCATTACCGGTATCGGTTTTATCGGCGCAGGTGTAATTTTTAAAGACAAGATTTCTGTCCGGGGATTGACCACAGCCGCTGTAATCTGGACATCTGCTGCAATTGGTATGACTACCGGAATCGGTTATCATGCACTGGCATTATGCCTTACCATCATCACATTGGGGGTATTGCTGATGGTAACCAAGGTAGAGCGTATGATTGCTCAACTGCAAAAAGAACAGCTCCTAAGTGTCACCTTCCGTGATCCGGACTTTGATCAGATCCCACAACTCGAGAACACTTTAAGTACAAAAGGCCTTTCTTTGGAACGGCTGGAAATTGCCAAGGAAAACAATCATTTAATGGTCACGTTCAAGGTATCCGGCAAGAAAAAGTATCTGACAGAAATGAGTGAAACGCTTGCCACCCGACCAGAAATACTAAGTTTTACTTAAATATTAATCCTAAATTTATGCCGGAAAATCATTTAACTAAAAATGCAATCATACACCTGCCACTTACTGATAAGCTGCTTAGCATCCCTTATTTTTCTATCTGCATGTAAAAAAACTGAAATACCAAAACCACCAATTCCTTCCGTTCGCATGAGTTTGGACAGTACTATTCTGGCAAATGACAGCTTTTTTGGCAGGGAATTGTCGGTCATTCTTGAAAACTTTCCTGAAAACACTTCAGCCGATGTAGAATGGCGGGTAGATAATCCGCGTATTGCCGAAGTAACCACAGCAGGAATTGTATGGCCAAAGGGAGCTGGTATTACCTACGTTTATGCCAAACTTCTGAATGGGAAAGGTGAAGCGAAATGTAAGATCATCGTAACTGATGGAAATGACTATAAATTCAGACTGGTATTAACCGATAAGGGAAAATCAGATTTTTCAATTGGTAGCCCTGAAACGTTTCTTTCAAGAAAAGCCATTGAAAGACGTCTCAAAAGAAATATTCCCATTGATGAGACTGACCTGCCTATATCCAGGCAATACCTTAAGGCGATCACCGAAATTGGAGGTACCATTGTTGCCCAGAGTAAGTGGTTGAATACGGTGACCGTCACCCTTCAGGATCAGTTTCTGATCGACAAGTACAAAGCTTTACCTTTCGTAAAAGAAGTCATATTGGTATATGTGGGGAAAAGGAAGCAAAATTCAAATACCTCCAAATATGTCGATAGACCACAGGCAGGAAATTATACCGATCCGGGCACCTCCATTGATTATGGATCGGCCGGACTAAATATCAGTACGGTGAAGGGAGAAGTGCTACATCAGCAGGGCTTTAAAGGTGCAGGAATCGATATCGCTGTTATTGATGCGGGGTTTTTACAGTTAAAAAACAATCCGGCTTTTGATAACATACATATTAAAGGCGCAAAATCTTTTGTGTATGAAAACGACGATCCATACAGTATCGATACGCATGGTGTTTGGGTAACCTCATGTATGGCCGTAAACAAACCTGGAACCTATGTAGGTACCGCACCAGAAGCAAATTACTGGCTGCTTCGGACAGAAGATGGTAACACCGAATTTCCGGTCGAAGAAGACTACTGGACAAGCGCCATTGAATTTGCAGACAGTGCAGGAGTAGATTTGGTGAACTCCTCTCTATCGTATAGTGACGGCTATTCCTATCTCACCAAACGCTATACTGCTAATGATATGGATGGTAAAACCGCTCTGGCCAGTAAGGCGGCAAATATGGCCTTCAAAAAAGGAATTTTTATTGTGAACTGTGCGGGGAACGAGCGGAAATGGGTAGGCACTCCTGCTGATTCGCCTGCCGTGCTCACCATAGGTTCGACCAACCCTAATGGCAGCGCAAGCGGTTTCACCTCCTGGGGAATGACTGCCGATGGCCGGATCAAACCAGATGTAATGGCCATGGGTGGTTATACGAGTGTAATCAATACTTCCGGCACTGCCGAAAATAGAAGTGGTACCTCCTATTCCAGTCCGATCATGTGCGGGTTAGTCGCCTGTTTATGGCAAGCCTATCCCAAGCTGACCAATCATGATCTAATGGAAATCATCCGTAAATCTGCCGATCGGGCCAGTAATCCTGAATTGCCTTTTGGTTATGGTATCGCAGATATGAAAAAAGCAATGGAGCTGGCGAAAATAAAAGCCAGCTTTTAAAGCCCTTTCCTTTTAAAAAGTCCTGCTTTTAAGTCTGCACCAATTGACCCCTCGGCTAACTGAAGGTAATTTCGTTTGCTTTGATCTTTTTCAATTTGAACGGTACCTGTGGTGCTTACGTTTTTCATTTCCAGAAAACCGGTTGAAGTTGTATTGTTACCACTCAAGGGACCGCTTCCAAATCCTGCCAGGTTGGTATAATCGGTAAAAAGGCAATCAGAAGCGGTGTATCGATTTGTACTTCCTTTTTCTCTTATCCAGACCGTGCTGCTATTGGCTATAATATTATGATGAAATTCAAAAAAGTCTCCATCGGTACTTTTGGTTGTCCAGACCCCACCAAAATATGCCCCATAAACCAGGCAATAACGCATGGCGTTACGTCTGCCTCTTCCGTTCTCGCTTTGCCAGAAAACCACTGGAATCTTGCAGTTGAAAAACACGCAATGGTCAATCACCAGACCATAGCCATTGGCAATCACGCCAACATGCAGTGGTAGCACATCAACGTTACCGGCAAACAGACATTGCGTGATGACAAGATCGTCCAGTTTTTTACCATCGCGCCAAATCGGATAGGAACGACGAAGATTTTGATCGTCTATATATGCATAATCCGGACTCCCTGTAAACCTTAAGCCCTCAATCGTTACATGGTCAACTTCTGGTTGCAACCCTCTCGCCTCTTCCCCACCTATACCAGGTTTAAGGGGTACAGCGGTTACCAGGACCGGCATTTTCTGAGGTGTCCAGTCGGGATCGTCCGGCATCACTTCCGCACAAATGGTCAGACGACTTTCCGCGGTATACTTATTATTGCTGAATACAACGGTTTCTGTTAACAGATGTATGCCTTCCGTCAGCGTGATGGTAGTGGAGCCCGGATGTTCATTTACATTTACACGCTTTGCCGCTTCAGCAATGGTCTTCAAGGGCTGTGCTTTTGTTCCTGAATTTACATCATTGCCAATCCGGGGATTCACGTATAGTTCTTGTGCTGATGCCACCATTGCTATCGTAAGCAAGAAAAGGAGGCTGAATAATTTCCTGATCATTTTAGTTTTTTTTCAAAACTAGCCTTAACCCGGCTTTTAAAATGGTCATTTTAAACTTTAAATGGTCAATTACAATTGATCTTTATATTGTTGTGGTGTACTGCCGGTCATCTTTTTAAAAAAACGGTTAAAATTGGAGGGATCGGAAAAACCGAACTCATAGGTGATCTCTTTGGCAGATTTATGATAAAATAAGGCTTTCTTTATTTCCGAGATTAACTTCTGATGAATCATCTGCTGTGCAGAGAGTCCGCTATATTGCTTGCAGAGCTTCCTAAGGTTTCCCTGACTGATATTTAGCATTTTTGTGTAACTCAGCACATCGTGATGGGCAGTAAACTCCTTTTCCAATAAAGCCCGGAACCTATAAAAATCCGCAGGTATAGAGGTGTCGCTTTGCAAATGGTAGGTATTGGCGTAATAACGGTTCAGAACAACAAGCAACTGGTACAAAACAGCCCTTATCAAATGGCTGCTGTCGTTCTGAAGACTGGAAAACTCCTGTTCTATGGTATGCACAAGTTTCAGACATCGGGCAAAATCTGTTTCCGGCATTTGCATTTCTGCCGGCCGCGCATATTGATGGAAGTATTGAAACCGATATAGAAACAAATGGTCTGAAAAAAACAAATGGAGAAATTCTTTTTCAAAGAATAAGGTATAACCTTTTACCGCTTCTTCAATATCCCAATGCCGCACTTGTCCGGGACTAGTAAAAATAATGGTACCTGGACTGATTGCCATTTTGTGATCGTCCAATGAAAAAACACCTTTACCTTGCTCTATAAATAGAATTTCATAAAAACTAAGCTGATGTAAGGTGGGATCAAGCACATAATGATTTAACATCTCCACCCGACCAATATCCAGCAACAACTCCCTCCCATATTTATTGGGTAGAAAATGATAGGTTTTGATCTTCGTCGTTTGTGCTTTTTCTTTTTTCATTTATACCTTAACCCCTTTAGCAAATCAAAGAGGTGTTTGTTGACTTTTACACTTCAAAGTCCAGTTGTAATTGATGGAACAGCTTATCATTGCTAATCATATCATTGAAACTTCGTTCCATTTCATCATTGATTTTTGGTATAATGAAGCATTGTGAATTGTTCAACTTTATAAAGTAATAAAATCTTAATTCATTTTATCGTAAAAGTAATGCTTAAACTCCAATTTTATCGTATCTGATGGCAAGACATCTGATAAAATCAACACAGACAAACAAAAAAGCGGTTATATTTGATGACATAAAGCCGTTGAAATGAAAGTCCATCAATTTCTTCCGTCCGATGTACTTAAGCCTTTTGTAAACCGCTTCCTGGTTACAGAAAGTGAAGAGGATTTAACCCGCCAGCTCCTGCCTGGTACTGCACCCGTTATGGCATTGCGTTTTAAAGGCGCAATACATCTCAACGATACGAATCTGGGCTTTGGCATTACAGGCATAAGCAGAGTGGCGCGACCAGTGCATTATACAGCTGGATCGGCTGTATTACTCGTGCTTTTCAAGGAGGGTGGCGCCGCAGCATTCATTAACATGCCTTTAAATGAGTTCTCGGGTCTAACTGCAAATCTCGACAACGTATTTCCTCCCGAACAGGTTCAACGACTTGAAGAAAACCTGGATAGGGCGCAAACCCATGCCCAGAGGATCGTCATGGTCGAAAACTTCCTGATCACACAACTCAAAACAAACGATAAAGACCCCATCATCAGTAAGGCTTTAGATATGATCAAATCCAGTAAGGGCAATTACAAAATAAAAGATCTTGCTGCTGCGCTGAACATCAATATCGATTCTTTTGAAAAGCGCTTCCGTGCGCAGGCAGGCATTTCTCCTAAACACTTCTCCTCCATCGTCAGGATCCAATCCGTCATCCGCACTTACCAGCCGCATCAAAACCTTACCGCAGTTTCTATGGAAACAGGTTTCTTTGATCAGGCCCATTTCAACAGGGATTTCAAGATATTTACAGGCGAAAGCCCTGGTCAGTTCTTTAAAAAAGGCGTACCGAAGTGGTGAGTTTAGAAAGCCGATAAAACTTGATTTTGTACAATTTTCGGTCCCGCGTGCCGCATAATTTTGTCTTATTAATTTATCAGCACATGAAACACTTACCTTTAATTATCGCAATTACCAGCTCCCTCCTGTCGCAGGCAGCCGAAAAAAAACATGTTAACGTATTAGGAAAGGACATCGCTTATATAGAAACCGGAACTGGCGATCCTATCGTATTTCTACATGGAAATCCGAGCTCATCCTTTCTTTGGAGAAACATCATCCCTTACGTATCGCACTTAGGCCGCTGCATCGCTCCTGATTTAATCGGAATGGGTGATTCGGAAAAAATTTTAGATTCGAGATCACATACCTTTGCCGAAAATAGTCGATATCTGGATGCTTTTTACGAAAAGCTTGGGATAAAAAAGAGAATAACATTTGTAGTGCACGACTGGGGCTCGGCATTGGCATTCGATTGGGCAAGCAGACATCCTGAAGCCGTTAAAGGGATTGCGTTTATGGAATCTATTACGGTTCCCTATAAGTGGGAACAAATGCCTCCAAAAGGTAGAGAGATCTTTCAGGCGTTACGCTCGCCTGCAGGCGAAAAAATGGTACTTGAGCAAAATTCATTTCTTGAAGTCAACATTCCTTTATCGCATCTTATCCCCTTGACGAAAGAGGAACATGACGAATACCGAAGGCCTTTTCTAGTACCGGGAGAATCACGCCGACCTATGCTCTCCTGGGCACGTCAACTCCCCTTCTACGGAGAACCCAGCGCATTTACTGCTGTGGCCAGCAGGTATACCGCATGGCTAAAGAAAACCAGGATACCAAAGCTGTACATTGAAGCCGATCCGGGAATGAGTTCAGCTGATGCAAAACAGTTTTGCAACAGTCTGCCTAATACCACGAAAATAGTGGTAAAGGGCCTGCATTATCCGCAAGAGGACTCGCCGACAGAGGTTGGTATGGCTTTGGTCACCTGGCTACAGGGTATTAATCTATAATTGAAGTAAAGGCAAGATCATCATTTGATCTTGCCTTTACTTACCTTTTTCGTTCCTAAGAATCCTCATCTTATCTGCCAGCAATTCCAATACCTCGGGTTTCGCAACCACATCAAAGCTCCAGATATCATCAGTAATAAAGACATAATTACCTACAAAACTATAGATGTAATCTCCTCCTTCTATCCCTATCATCCAATCTTCTTTTTTCAGATCGGAATAGGTTCTGAGTACCATCCAGCAATACGTTCTGATTTCATCTTCCTCCTTAAAATCATCCAGTATGGTTAACAGGCTGCCTTCTTTATCGAGTCCGTAAGCTGACCGCATTTCCTCTATTTTACCTTCTTTTTTCTTGTCTTGTTCTCCCAGGAGCATAGTGTCATTCCTTTCTTTTCTGCCAGGACAAGTGTTGTTTTTGAAACTTTATACTGGCAATTACTTAGACCTCTGCAAGTTGATGAATAATGATACTTGTCCGCTTTTTTGTTATTGCAAATATATACCTCTTTAGTCGGGATGGACGTGATGGTATAGAGAAAAATGCTTCCCAAGAATAGAATTGTATTCATATATCCGTAAATCTAATCCTTATTAAATAATCTTCTTGTCTTTACAATAAGCAACCAGTTGCTCATTACTGGAAATACTCAATGCCGTCTTTATAAAAGAGAGCCGCTTTTCCACACTACTTAAACCAGATGGTTTAATATTGTTTTCCTGCAGGTAAGATGGAATATTTTTTTGAGGTGTTCCATTACACAATAGGGTGATAATCTCAATATCAAAAGCTTTAAAATCATAGGATTTCTCTATTCTTTTATTTCTCATCAAATCTGCAGAGCGATATTTTTTATGGTTAGAAACCGCATCTATAGCTCGTTTAAGGTCATCTGCATCATATCTGGCTTTACGCACATAAGCATCAATGTCCAAACCATCAAACAGTTCATCAACCACTGTGACGTTATTTTCAAGAGAGAAAACGATTACTTTTAAATCGGGCTGCAAATGTCTTGCTGCTTTAATCAGTGCCCGACCATCATTGATGACCTGGATATTTTTGTCTTCTTCAAAAGAAAGATCGGTAATCAATAAATCGAAAGGCTGTTCCTGATTAACGGCTACTTCTATTAGTTTTAGTGCATCGTCGCAATAATATCTAAACTCCGTCTGAGTGATTCCAAGATCTTTCAAAGTTTTACGCACAGAAATGTTAGTGTGTTCGTGGTCTTCCGCTATGAGTACTTTTTTGAACATTATCTATATCTTTTAGGAAAAAGGGAAGGAAAGATTAATTCCAAGTCCTTTTTTGAGTGTATGATCAAAAGTAATGGTACCCCGAATACTTTTAATACGGTTTTCCGTATTTGTCAAACCATTTTTCTTCTGAACATCTTTCATCCCAATGCCATCATCCGAGTATAAGATATTTATATCAAGGTCATTCCGTTGAAACTTTAAGATCACAGTTTCTGCTTTACTGTGCTTACTCATGTTTGTCATCAACTCTTGCAGGATATAAAAAAGTTCCGCCTTTCCGGCATTGTCTATACATTCCCATAGCTCTTCCTCATTTCCGACAATCAAAACTTCAGTAAATTCAGATGAATAGGATTGCAACATTTCCGAAAGTTGTCCGGCATAATCCTTTGCCGTATCCAGCTCTTTACTTTCGTAAGAGATGTCTCTTGAGATATTATAAAGGATTTCCAGTTTGTCCAGTAAAATGTCTCTGTCCATTTCCGGGCTGTTTTCTACTTCAGACATCACATGATAGACTTTATTTGCCACCCGATCATGAATTTTTTTCACGTACTTAAGTTCTGTTTTCTTGACTTCCAGCTCCTTTTCCTGCAATAGCATCTTCTTTCTTCTTCTATACCACAAATATCCCGATACCAGGCCTAATGCCAGGATGACCAGGATAAAATTCTGCACGAGTATATTGTTCCTTTTCTGAATGTTTTCAGCCTGGGCATTTAAAAAATCTGTTTTGTGCTTCTCCGTTTCATACCGAATCAGTGCAAACTGATTTTTGGCTAAATTACGAGCAATCTGCAAGCTATCATTTAGATTTTGATAGGTTTGAAAATACGCTTTCGCGACTTTAGGTGGACTAAGTTTAATCAATTTCCGAATTGCAGCCAATTTATCATCAGCACTATTTATTTTTGTTGCTGCAGCGTACATCTTATGCGCATAAATCAATGCAGAGTCGACTTGTTTTTTAGCATAAAAATCGGAAAGGTGTGAATAGCTGGAATTTTGCCCCCAAAAGTCATTTTCTTCTTCACGAATATGTAATGCTTTTAAAAAATCCGGAGCAGCATTGTAGGTAGAATCCTGCAGCCATTTGGTCAGCGAAATATTAGTTAATGCCCTGGCGTATTCCTTCTTATTTTTACTAACTCCCTTTAAAATCTGATGGTATATTTTCAGTGCTTCTTTATAATCGGGAATCATCTGATAAGTTTTACCTTTATTATTCAGGTAAAGACGGATGTCCACGGAATCTTTGCAAGATTCGATTGCTGCGTCATAAAACTTTAATGCGTCCTTATAATTTCCCAGATTATGGGTTGCTATTCCAAGATTGTTATAGTTGGAATGAATGTAGTAGGATTGATCTTCTTTCTTTTTGTCAAAATGGGAAATTGCGTTCAATGAAATTTCCTGTGCCCCAAAATAATCACCCCTGTTTGTTGAAATAATTCCCATGTTCACTAAACACCTTCCCACACCCAGGCTATCATTTTGCTGAAAAAACACTTCTTTAGCCTTATTAAAATAAAAAAAGGCACTATCAGGTATTTTTTTATTGTCCCGAAATTCAAATGCCAGGTCGTAGTATAGATTATCTTTTGGTTTTTCTTCCCTGATCCGATCAGTACAGGAATAAAAAAACATCAGAAGAAATGAGAGGAGACAGAGAGGTTTCAAGCGCTTAATTTTATCCAAAATAAAGAAAAAAACAAGAGTTTACATCAAAACTCTGCTTTTATTTATCAATTGCTAAAAAAAGTAGGGTGGTTTCCCACCCTACTGCGTTACTGTTATTTTTTTGGTGGTGGATTTTGTCCGGTATCACCTCCTGTAATGGGATCGCCCTTAGTATCATCCATTGTTGTAGCACTATTTTGTGTCGCATTGGTGGTGTTTGAAGGGGAAGTCAATCCCAATATCATGGCAATTAATAACTGAAAAAACATAACTCAAAAATTTAAGAATGAAATACTTTGTAGTTCCCCGCGTTCCATACGCGGGGGCTGCTACGGTTGTAAATCAGAAGGCCTTCTGAAATTTTTGGGAAGTCTGAGCTTCAAACGCGGGAACCAATAACTGCTTCCCAAACCGGTTAGTAACTCCCGCGTCTTTGTCTCTTTTTGAAATCTGTTTTGTACATTTAAACTCTGATAGCGAATCAAAGTCTGAACTGATTTCTGACACAAACATATGAGGTTATAAATCGTTGTTTATCAGCGGATTCCGAAAATTCCGATGATTCCATTAGAATTCCGGAAATTCCTTAGAGATTCCGAAAATTCCGTCTAACCATTAGCGCTTAAATGATTTGAAAAGGTTTGAAGATTATAAACAGGAGGTGATTCTTGCTTATGAAAAGAAAAAAAAAGAAGGAACATTACCCCCTAAGTTGGAGAGTTATACGACGGCAAATCTGAAAGCGGAATGCCTGAATGTTTTTCACAACCGGTACTCCGACAAGGATAGCGAAACCTTTAAGTCGTTATTCGGTGAAAGAGATAGTGCAGAAGAATATGCAAAGAGAATTAAAGCAGTGGGTGCTGATAAATTCAAACCTTTGTACAACTTTCTAAAAGGAGAAATTAAGGCACCTAAAAATATCAGCATCGAACTCTTAGCCTGGTTTATAGATTTTGAACCGAGGCCTTATAAGCCTGGTGATATTTATGATCTGGTGAAATCAGAATGGGATTCACCAACTGCGAAGAAAGATTCGGTGCGGGAAATAGCTAATGATCATCGGGAAGAAACAGAAACCCGGGAACCAAACGAAACAGAAACCATCGATAAACCAATTGAGCCGGAAATTATAGAAGAAAAATTTCAGAAGCCCACTACAACGCCATTATACGATATAGGGAAAGTCAACGATAGCAAATTTGGCATTCCACGTAAATTCAACAAAACCATTTTTGCATTTCTGGCTGCATTCATCACATTGGCTGGCTCTTATATTTTCTACGATATCAGCAAGTATAGATGTATGTATTGGGATAATGATCATTATGAATCGGTAGCCTGCGATCAGGAGGTAGAAGGTGAAATCATTGTTCCTTTAAATAAATACAGTTTGGAACACTTAAAAAGAATCACAAATTGGGCTACTATAAGCCGGGATGACATAGGAAAAGTTCACTATTCAAAGCTGAACAATAAAGTGGAGTTTTATACTACCAGTGGTGAAAACCCAGCAGACAACCGTAAAAGATTATTACCCATGACCGAGTATATGTATGAAAAGTACGTCCTGAATAAACCGCTGCCATAGTCTTTTTTATATAATGTTTCATTTGATGAATAACCCGCACCAGTTACGGATACGGGCTATTAAATTAACGTTCTCTATTGATTATACCGGTTCATTATAAACCTGGAACTCGCCTATCGATGGTGGAGTATCGGACGTTTGAATTGTGATCTTTACCTTGTCCCCTTTTAAGGGCTTAAAACGGTGCATTTTTAAGCGTTTGTAGTTCTCGCCTTCAAATATCGTCTTCCAGCCATTGCCATCGTGGTATTCCAATTTGTATTTCCTAATATTTGGCTTAGCCTCAAAAATAACCACCGCATTAAATTGCTGATTACTTTTCAGATCGACGGCATACCAAAATTCTTTTGCCATTGAGTTTGACTGCCAGGCCGAGCGAAAATTGTCGTCGTTGCCATAATCCATGATCGAAGCATCCTCACTCCAACTTGAATTTGCCAAGCCAAATTTCGCGAGATTATGGGCAATTAAAGGAGGTCCCGTCTCTTTCAGTTTTGCCACAGGGCCCTGGTTTTTCCATAGACGGCCTATTTCTTTCAGTGCTTCAATGGTATTATCATCAAACAAACCCTCGCGGTTTGGTGCCGCATTCAGTATAAAATTACAACTGGCATTGTTTAGTGGCATCAGGGTTTCATTAACCAGATTCTTCACATCACGCACTGGCACCATTGGGAAGTCTGTTTTCCAAAACCAGGAGCTGTTTAACGGCAAACAGGCCAGGGCTGGCATCTGATTCGTTTCTTTGGACACATATTGTCCGGCCCCCATCTCATAGGTTTTGATATCCGTATAATATAGCCCCTCAGCAGGATATTTAGCACCGTTAAGGTCCATGATCAGACAGTTCGGCTGTAGTTTCTTTACCAGTTTATACACGTCCTCAAAAGGAATATCATCATAACTAATGCGTGACCATGGCGCATCCCAACCATCGATAATCAGCGCTTCTACCGGACCATATTTCGTTAGCAACTCTGTAATTTGTTGCTTCACCATTTCAATATGTTTGGGCTTAATCGCGTTAGGGCGAAGCTTATGATGAATATCCAGTATCGAATAATACAACATCACTTTTAAACCCTCTGCCCTGAAAGCTTCCACATATTCCTTCACCACATCTCTTTTCAAAGGGCCATTCATTACACTATAATCCGTAGTTTTTGTATCCCATAAACAAAAGCCATTGTGATGTTTGGTGGTTAAGCAACCGTAACTCATATTCGCAGATTTTGCTGCTTTTGCCCATTGTTTACAATCTAATTTTGTAGGATTAAAAATGACTCCTGGAGCTTCCGGATCTGGCCAGTCGGCATTTGTATAAGTTCCGATACCAAAATGAATGAACATACCAAACCGCAGGTCAACAAACTGTTGCTGTAATTGAGAAAGTGGCTTAGCTCTGCCTGATGTTTGCGCCTGGGTGCTAAACACAACTAACGCAAGGGCAGATAGCAGATAAAATAACTTCTTTTGCATATATATAATTATTATGGATTTACTCCCAACCTGGGTTCTGTACTAATTTTTTATTCTTGGTAATTTCACTTTGCGGCAGCGGCATAAAATACATTTTTGGTAAAAATATCCCAAATTGGGTAACTGCGGGCTTATACTCGTAAGTAAAGGATCCATCCGGTTTTTTGGTGGTTACCACTCCTGTAAACTTAACTCCGTTCAGGACTTTATCAGCAGTCTTCCAGCGTCTCAAATCCCAATAACGTTTACATTCATAACTCAGTTCTACATAACGTTCATTTGCAATTGCGGCCCTCATTGATTCCTTATTCAAACTGCCTGCAGGAATATCATTAATAATCCCAGCCCTTCTCCTTATTTTGTTTAATGCCTCATACACGCTTGCATCAGGACTGCCTAAATATTCATTTTGAGCCTCCGCATAGTTCAGCAAGACCTCTGCATACCGGATTTCCAACCAGGGCTGTGTACTTCCAAAACCAGCTCGATACACCGCATTTTCCTGATTTATCATTTTTGTTGAATAATATCCGGTATAAGTATTATAGATCTGATAGCCTGGAATCTCATCATAATCCCTGCCACCCTTATAGATCTGTAAAGTAATTTCACGTACCGGCGGCCCACTGGCCGTCCCTTTAATTTTTGCGCCATTATAGGCAATATCATTATAAAACCTGTCGTCCCTGCCTACATATGGATCATTAAGATCATATCCGGATCCACTTTCAGAAATGAGTTTGCCATTTTTCATAGGATAAGCATTGACCAATTCCTGGTAAGGGTTCCGCATTCCGGCAGTATTATTGGCCACGATTAAAGGTTTAACAATGGCATCTAAATAATGATGTTTTTGAGGAATCGCATAGCAGACTTCAAAAATTGGTTCTTTGTTTCCTTCGGTTCCATCTAACCAGATGCGCTTTAAGTCCGGATTCAACGTATATTTCCCCAGGTTCATCACCGCCAGGTTTGCATCAGCGGCAGCCTTCCAGCGCGCATTGTCATGGGCTTCATTATACAACGGACTGGCATAAAAAGTTAAAGTCCTTCCTTTCATCGCCATTGCTGCGCCTTTAGTCGCTTTGCCACGAAGAGCGTCTTTTGGCAATTCATTAGCAGCACTATCCATTTGGGTAATGATAAAGTTAAAGGATTCATCCAGGGTATTGCGGCTCACCTGTAAATCATCTGTGATTTTTTGAGGCCTGAGAATAATAGGTACACCTCCATATCTGATGGTCAGGTTATAATATAGAAATGCGCGTAAAAAACGAACCTCACCTTTCATTATCGTCTTCGTTGCATTGTCTACAGGGGCAGCGTCAATACGGGCAAAGAACTCGTTGCATTTCCTGATGGAAGCGTATGGCCAATATCCCATCGGATTGCTTACCGCACTCCAGTCTCCTCTAAGCACGGTATGACTGGCATCGGTAGAATAGGTCACCATAGATTCATCGGAAATGCTGCTAAATAATTGCCCCATATCCCATCCCGGCACATCATTGTATATACTGTTCACATACATGGCGATCAGTGCCGGATCAGTCCAGACTTCCTCATCGGATATGGCCAATGGATTTTTCTGATTTAAAAAATCTTTTTTACATGATGTAAGTCCCAACAGGAGCAAACAAAGAAAGATATATTTATACTTTATATGATTTAATTTCATGATCTACTTTATTAAAATGAAAAATTAACACCCATGTTCACTTCCTTCTGCTGAGGATAATAACTGCCACTACCGGTTTCCGCTTCAGGGTCAAATTCTTTAATCTGGCTCCAGGTTAAAAGGTTATAACCAGAAACATATACCCTCAAATTTTTAATATTATACTTATTCAGGAAGGTGTTTTTAAAGGTGTAACCCAGGCTTACGGACTTTAAACGGGCATAAGCTGCGTCTCTTATCCAGACATCAGAGGTCCTGTCGTTAATAGATCTGGTGGAAAGCGCTGCGATCGGATATTTGGCATCTTTGTTATCCGGCGACCAGGAATCGGTCATGTACTGAAAAGTTCCGGTTGCCCCGCCACTTCTGAAAGCCTGTCTGGCATATCCTGTCAGGAGTAGCGTACGTTTCGCAGCCCCCTGAATCAAAAAGTTTGCGTCAAAGCCCTTCCATTTTAACCCACCCTGAAAACCGAAGGTAACTGCAGGTTTGGTGCTGTTATTGGTCAACACTTTTTGATCATTATTTGTAATTACACCATCCTTGTCCACGTCTTCATATTTAATGTCGCCGGCAATCGCTTTCTGGCCAAATTCATAGCCTCCGTACCAGTTATCTGCCTCTTCCTGACTTTGAAAAATACCCAGTGCCTGAAAGCCGGAAACATATCCAAGCGGACGGCCAAGCTGTTTTTGATACGCAAGTGCATTCGCCGGATCATCTATACGAGTCACCTTATTTCTGGCAAAACTTCCTATCAGCCGTATATTATATTCCAGGGTACCTAGATGATGCTGGTGATTAAGCGTAAGTTCAATTCCATTGCTTTTTACCATGGCATAGTTGTCTGAAGGCAGACCTCTGCCAAATGTTTCAGGTATTGACCGTGTTCTGCTCCATAAAATATCTTTGGTGGTACGGAAGAAATAATCTACTTCCAGTCCCAGCTTTGAATTAAAGAAAGAAGATTCAAAACCAATGTTATTATTTTCCTGGCGTTCCCAGGTAATGTTTGGATTTGGATCTACACCATAGTTAACAAGAGGCTGTGCAACTCCGCCAATAATGGGCCCGCTATTGGCATTGATGGAATATGCATCCTGAAATTGAAAGGCATCTACCCTATCATTCCCAATCACCCCTTTTGAAGCCCGTAATTTTAAGTTATCAATAAACTTAAGCGCTGCTGAATTTTTAAAGAAAGGTTCATCAGAAATACGCCATCCTATTGAAGCAGCCGGAAACAATCCAAAACGCTTGCCTTTTAGGAATCTGTACGATCCGTCATATCGAAAAGATGCTTCAAATAAATACCTGCCCGAGTAAGCATAATTTACCCTTCCCATCAAACTTCTTCTAAAATCATTTAAGATGCCATTCCCTGTAGAACTCTGGTTTAGCGGACCGCTGGCATAAAGCTGATCCTTCAGATTGGTAGAAAAATCCTCCTTATGTGCATTAAACGTATTTCCTTCGTCAGAAAACTGTTCCGCCAGAATCAGCGCGCTAACGTCATGTTTATCGAAATTTTTCGCATAGCCTAAGGAAAGGTTCGTCGTACTCGCCTGACCTTGGGTATAGTATTCATCAAGAGATGTATTTCCACCATTTACCTTTTTATTGGTCACATTTCCCTGTCCATCTTCATCATAGGAAGCATAAGGTGTTTGGAACCACTTCACATAATTGTATCTCTTGGTAATGGAATAAGTTCCTTTCAGGGATAATCCCTCTAAAAAAGACAACTTCTGATTAAAAAAGAAAGTTCCTGTGAAAAAGTTATTCTGATAAGCACTGTAGCCACTCGAGCGGATCATTTCAACAGGATGTGCGCCAGCAGTATTCACCGGTTTACCATCCGGCCAATAAGCTCCCGGAAATATTTTAGCAGTTTGAATGACCTCGTTAAAAATCGTATTAGCATCGTAACCCGCAGTATTATCGAATCGCTCACTCCCTTCCAGGTTAAGCCCAACATTTAGTGTTTTACTGATCCTGGCGTCTACATTGGTTCTAAAATTATAGCGCTTAAAATTAATTTTATCATACATCCCATCCTGGTCTACATATCCTAAAGACGCAAAATACCGGATCGCATCTGTTCCACCATTTATGGATAAGTTATGTTGTGTTTGCGGGCTATTCTTTTTAAACGTTTCCTTATACCAATCTACCGTACCTATCCCCTGCTTAAAATTGTTAAGCTGCTCCGCGGTATAAAGCGAGGGATCATTTGCAGGCACCCCACTATTTTTTAAGACCAGATTTTTAATCGTAGCATAATCAAATGCCGACATCAATTCCGGATACTGCGTTGGTCGCTGCAGACCAAAACTCCCTGCATAAGCAATGGAAGGCTGTCCCAGTGCACCACGTTTTGTGGTAATTAAAAACACGCCATTGGCAGCCCTGACACCGTAAATCGCGGCAGAGGAAGCATCCTTTAATATGGAAATACTCTCGATATCATTAGGGTTTACATCTGCAAAGTCATTCTGTGCAATACCATCTACCACTACCAGAGGTGAATTGTTGTTTAATGTGCTTGCGCCCCTGATTTCCAGAGTAGAACCTTTTCCTGGTCTTCCATTTCCGTTCGTTCCGATCACTCCGGATAATCTTCCCGCCAGGGCATTCGTCAAATTTGCAACCGGAGTCTGCGACAATTCTTTACCCGATACCGTAGAAATGGACCCAGTCACATTTACCCGCTTTTGAGTACCATAGCCGACAACCACCACTTCGCCCAATCCCTTTGAACTTTCCTGCAGTTCGACATTAATTTTTTGCTGATGGTTTACCGGAACTTCTTTTTGTTCATAGGCAACAGAACTAAAAATCAATACGGCATCCCCCGTTGCCTTAATGGAATATTCCCCGTCTTTATTACTGATAGCCCCCGTAGATGTGCCTTTTACCAACACACTGATTCCTGGTATTGGAGAATGGTCGGTTGCTGAGGTGATACGGCCAGATATGGTATTTTGTGCAGAAGCCGCTCCGAAAGAAAATAGCGCACAACATACAAACAATAACTTTAGCACCCACAGGTGCCTGAAAGCATGATAAAATTTCTTCATAATTGGTCAAGTTTTTTGGTTAGTGAAACCTTTGTAAAAAATTACATCGGTTTTCAGAAATTAAACCTAGCGACTCGACCATTCGTTCGCAATGAATTATGCAGGGGTTTTACTGGATTATTCTACAGCTTATGATCAGGAAGATTTTTGTGTTTTTTAAATAAGCCAAAATGCTGTTTCAGGCCCATGACACGGGCAGCAATATCCATTTGGCTAAATATTCCAAATAAAAGATACAGGATCCAACTAATTTCATGCATTATTCTATTGCAAATAAATGCTAAAAGTGTAAAATAAATGACGAAATAAAGTTATTTGCTAGACAATCATCTGTAAAAACCTATAATTTTAGCTCAGAACTTATACAGATGAAAACGAACAAAAAAAAGAGGGACGGCTTCAGTGGAGAGAAAATCATTAGCCTTCCTCCATCCCTTTTGGCCCGTAAAAAAGATGATTTTTTTCTAAATTCGCTATACATCAGCCATATAGGCTATTTCCCAAAAGCTACTGGTCATTACCGCAACAGGCCTAAAGGTTGCACAGACAATATCCTTATATATTGTACACAAGGAAAAGGATGGTTCAGGATTGACGACATAAAATACGAAGTTTCAGCCAATCAATTTTTTATTATCCCGGCAACAGATAAGCCACTGTGTTACTTTTCTGATGCGATCGATCCATGGACCATTTATTGGGTTCATTTTACCGGCAATATGTTATCAAGTCTGAATGAATCCTTCACCATTCAAAATCTGATCAATCCGCGAACCATTGCTTTTGATGAACATAGAATAAAACTTTGGGAGGACATCTATAATTGCCTGAAGAAAGGTTACAGCCAGGAAAACTTAACCTATGCCAACCTGAGCTTGTATTATTTTATCGCGAACTTCTTATATCCTCAAAAAAACATTGAACTCACACAAGCTTCTGGTCAGGATTTATCTGATAGGGTGATTGAATATATGAAAAATAATATCGCCGCGCAGTTGAGCATTCAACAGCTCGCCTCTGAATTTTCCTATTCCCCTTCTCATTTTCAAAATCTATTCAAAACGAGAACAGGACAGTCGCTGATGGAATATTTTATTCAGTTAAAGATGCAGCGTGCCTGTCAATTACTTGCGCTATCAGATTTAAAGATAAATGAAATAGCGGCATCGGTTGGATATTCCAATGCGTATTATTTTTCACGTGTATTTCATAAGGTAATGGGCAAATCACCTACAGAGTATAAAAACAAGAACAGGTATAACAACAAATAAAAAATAGTTTATCTTTTGATCTACTGAGTTGAAGTTAATTTTATCACTTCAGAGACATGCAGTATTTCCTCTTTCACACACTCCGGCCACTGATCAAATGCATTTCAATATCTTAAAGACTCGTTATAAAACTGCAGGCAATCTAGCTTTATATATATCCCATAGCCACCCGCTGTATAATTTTACAGTTATGTTCTCTCCTAAAGATTTACAAACAATCCAAACGTATTTTCTTCATATTTGTAATTTTCATATTGACCATAGGTATTATTTTAGAAATCTCATTGTTGAAATAAGCTTTAAATTTTTATTGAGACTCTGTAATATACTGCTGCTTCAATGTTGAAGATGGCTTTTTTAGCACCAGGATAATTAAGATCTTGAATTAAACTCCTACAAGTTGAATTGATGATTTTGAAATATCTATTGATATAGTTTGATTTAGAGAATCAATTTTAATACCTAATCTTTCCTTCCCTTTTGTTCCAAATAAAACACCTTTCATATCTTTAAATGGTCCGTCGGTAATCATGACCTTATCTCCATTTTTTAGTGCATGTTCCGAATTAACACTCGGGCATTCCAGCATTTTTTTTATACTATTGATTTCGCTGTCAGGAACGGTCACGGGTTTTCCAAGGCTGGAAATAAACTTCTTTATCCCATAAATCTCTAATACCTTAAACATTTCTTTTTGAGGTATTTTCAAAAACAGATAATTAGGAAACAAAGGGACTGCAATTGTTTTTTTTCTATCACTCCACTGCCTCTGCACATTTTGGACAGGTAGAAATGTTGGAATATTAATTTTTAATAAAGCTAAATATGTTTTTTTCTCATAATTCGGATAAGTGTACACAATATACCAATTGGAATTCTGTTCTGAGTTGGAGTTTAATAAGCTTCTTGTTTTCATCTTTAAATAATTGATCTTGAATGGTCAACGGTTTCTATTTTTTAATAAAATACGGTCAAGAGTTGTAAAATTTCATCTTCGAGCTCTAGGCTCAACCCTATTTTCCTGGCTATGCAGCACCTATTCATACGCGGGCTCGCTCCCACCTATAAATAAATAGGCGCTCATTATCAGGGTCAGACGCTAATGCCCAATCCTTTTAATTCGTTTTGCAAATGTTTTTACGTTTTTGGCTACATCTTTTCTAAAGCTCCTTGTAGACACACAAGTGCTGTGTTTATTTGATACTATAACGGTTTAGTTTTTTTGACTGACGGATCATTTCTTCTGGAATGAAGCTCGCTTTGAGCGAGGCAGCCAGCAAACCCATGGGCTATTTTTCTTATATCTGTTTTTCTCTCCGGAACACTCTTCAAATGAGAGGCATTGACCAGAATCACTTTGAAATCTTTATAAAGAATACTAAAAACAGGCTTACAATAGCCCGCCTGGTCTCTATAACAACACGGCTAAAGCCCTGAGATTGTAACCAATTTCGTAATTCACTCAAAGAACTAGTATAGGTGGCAAAGGCTGTGGTTTCTCTAACCAAATCTTCACTATCTATGGTCGCTACAATGTTCCTTTCGTTAACGTCCAAACCGCAACCCCAATTGATGACCTGCTTGAATTAAGCAGTCGGGTTACACGCTGGCAATTCCTTCGTAATAAACTCGTCTAAATAAATTTATAAACTTTATTTACACACAATTAACTACATGCCTTAATTTTATAATTTGACTTATCTTAAGCTTAAAGACCATTTATCATATGCACCTATAAATCAATATTAGAAATTAAAGACAGATTACACTAAAACAATTCTATAACACAAACAAATAATCAAGAAATAATTATAATATTAAATTAATAACATCATTGACATAAATATATAAATTCATGTTTACAAAATTTTATACGTTACACCGATGGCCGTTTTGTCGTGATAAATACACCTATTGGATGGATAGAAACAGATAAATATGGTACACAACTTTTAATAATGTGTGTTTAGAAGAGACAAAATGCTGAAAAAAAAAGCGATTAAGTAAAGACCGTGCTTTACCTAATCGCTTTTAAAGGTTACTTATAAATAGGAAAATTTTCAGGGTTCTCCAGGAAACAAGGTGATCGTGACAGGATACACCTTGTTTTTCAACATAATACTAAGGATTTCTATTCCCTGAACCAGTTCATTTTTTCTATAACAGCTACATCTGCCGAATATATTAGATGATAGTTTCTCCGATATATTGGTCATCATCTGTTTTTTCTACATTTCTAATTACCCACTGAACTCTCAGAATATATTTACTTAAATCAAATATTGTTCTGTTATTAAATAATTCTTCCATTTCAATTTCAATATTAAATACTCTATGTAGCTGGCTGGCTACACGGATCATCTTCAGACTATGACCGCCCATGTCAAAGAAATTATGATAAATACCAATACTTTCCTGAGGTAACTCAAGAATTTCACTCCAGATCTCTACCAGTTTTTCTTCAGTCTCTGTACTCGGGGCAACGTATGCCACCCCACTGGCCATACCCAGGCCCTCAGGGTCAGGCAATGCCTTGCGGTCGGTCTTTCCACTGGCATTCAGCGGCAATGAGTCCAGCTGCACATAATGGGAAGGGACCATATAGGCAGGAAGTTTACTGCCCAGGTAGGCACGCAGTTCCTGAATTACCAGCACTGAACCACTCACCACATAGGCGATCAGCTCCTGCTCTGCTGAAGCACCTTTACGGGCAATGACCACAGCAGAAACCATCCCCGGATACCCCTGCAAAGCGTTCTCAATCTCTCCGGGCTCAATCCTGTAACCACGGATTTTGACCTGGTCATCCTTGCGGCCCAGAAATTCAATGTTCCCATCACTAAGCCACCTTCCCTGATCTCCGGTCAGGTACATCCGTTCATTCAGCCCCTGCAGCTTTTCTTCTGCAAGCTGGTAAGGATTCGGTACAAACTTCTCTGCACTCAACTCAGGACGGTTCAGATAACCCCGCGCAACGCCAACCCCGGCGATACAAATCTCACCGGCAACACCCACAGGACTCAAATCACCATGACGCTCAACAATGTAAATCTGTATATTTGAAATCGGCTTCCCGATAGGCACCAGCTGGTCAGTGGCCAGGGGTTCATAATGGGTCACATCAATAGAGGCCTCGGTAGGACCATATAAATTGTATATGGGAACAGACAACTTTCGGTACCACTTCTGTACAGTATCCAGGCTAAGTGCCTCTCCACTGGTCACCAGGGCAGTCAGGCTGCTTAAACGAAGCGCCACATCTTCCTGTTCAAATGCCCAGGACATAAAACTATTCAGCATGCCTGCCACAAAATGAACATAGCTAACCCCATGCTCAGTGATCAGGTGGAGAATCCGTTCCGGCACCGCCACATCACCTCCACTACAAAGGACCATCTTTGCACCCCAGCACAAAGGCATAAAGATCTCTCCCACTGAAACATCAAATGTATAACTTGTCTTCTGAAGAACAACCAGTGAAGAACTAAACCCATAATAACGCCACATCCAGTCAATCCGGTTGATGACCCCTCCATGTTCTACCATCACCCCTTTGGGAAGCCCGGTAGAACCCGAGGTATAAATCACATAAGCCAGGTCAGAAGCCTTCCGCTCAACAATTACTTCATCCTCGCTAAAGGAAGCCCCCTCCAGCAGGAACTCAGACAACCATTCTGAATCGATCACCAAAACACAGCCACTGTCGCCAACAATATAATCAACCCGGTCCTGTGGATATTCAGGATCGATTGGAACATAAGCCCCGCCCGATTTCAGAATACCCAGGATCACAAGGATCATCCACTCCGAACGCTCCAGTCTGATTCCGATCAGTGTATCCTTACCGATAACATGTGCCGATAGCAGGTAATGTGCCAAACGGTTTGAAGCAGCATCAACTTCTGCATAACTCAGCGCTTTTTCCTGATAAACAACTGCTATGGCAGAAGGACGAAGTAAAACCTGTTCCTTAAACAGGGAGACCAACGTCTGATCAGCAGGATAAGGTGCATCCGTAGCATTAAAATCAGACAATAACTGCTCACGCTCAGCAGCGGAAAGATAGTTCAGCGTTGAAAGCGATACTTCCGGCGAATCCACCATTTCAGACAACAGCAAGCTCAGATGGCTGCCCATGCGCGTGATCGTATCCCGGTCATACAAGTCACTGTTATATTCTATATTTAAATGCAAATCATCATCACCAGTTGTAAAATTAAAACTCAGTTCAAACTTACTCACCTGACTGTTGTCGCCTAATTCATAACTTCTTATATTTAAGTGATCAGGACTATGATTGTCTTTTCCTAACTGTACAGCATCCTTATTCTGTAAAACCACCATCACATCAAATAACGGATTGCGGCTTCGGTCAACCGGCAAACGAAGATCATTCACCAGCTCATCAAAAGGATATACCTGATGCTCATAAGCCCCCAGGGTAATCTCCCGGGTCTGCTCCAGCAGTGACCGGTAACTATCCCCCTCTCCAATGCGGCTGCGTAAAGCAAGCGTGTTCACATAAAAACCAATCTGGTCTTCCAGGTCAGAATGGTTACGGCCGGCGATAGGGCTTCCCACAATCAGGTCATCCTGACCACTGTAACGGTAAAGCAGGGCATTCACCGCTGCAAGTACCCCCATAAAAAGGGTAGCCCCGGCTGATTGCACCAGTACACTTAAACCCGACACAGCCTCCCTGTCAAAAGCGACATGAACCTGTCCGCCGTTATAAGTCTTGATAAGCGGACGAGGCCGGTCTGTGGCCAGATTCAGTACAGGGACAACACCTGATAACTGCTGCTGCCAGTAACTGCGGTGCTGACTTAACAAAGCACCATTAAGTTCTCCACGCTGCCAGGCGGAATAATCTTTATATTGAATACGCAAGGCAGGAAGTACAAGCTCCGATCCATGGACATAGGCATTATAATACGCCAACAATTCCCTAATTAAAATATCCATTGACCAGCCATCGCTGATGATATGGTGCATCACATAGGTGAAAACCCAGCAGTCAGCTTCTAAACGGTAAACACCGGCACGAAGTAAGGGCCCCAGGGCAAGGTCAAATGTCCCGCGGAAATCTTTTATGACCAGCTCATGGATATGCTCCTGCTGATCTGCTACTTCCTGCAGATCTGTTTCAGTAATACTAAAACCAAGTTCCTCCGCACTTAAAACAACCTGGCGAACATCACCGGATTCATTCTTGCGGAAAACAGTGCGCAAAATCTCATGACGCTCAATCAGTGCAAAAAAGGCATGAGAAAGACCCGCCATATCCAGCTCACCTTCAAACCTATAAATACCAGGAATATTGTAAGCAGAATTCCCCTCGCCAAACTGGCTCAACACCCATAGGCGTTGTTGTGATGAAGATAATTCATAATCTGAAGAAAGATCCGATAATGGGATATGAACTTTGAATGTCTGATTAAATGCAGTTTGGTCTATCGATAATAAAAATTCAATAAGATCCTGCTTCCTTTCTTTTATTTCATTGATAAGTACAGGATCAATCGTCGCATTGGAAGAATACACCTTTAGATCCTGATCAACAACTTCAACGAATACGTTATTTTTTTCTATTTTTTTGAGCAAATTTTTCATAAATAATACGTTTGGATAATCTTACAGTAAGTAATAATTAGACGTTGTCATCAAAATCTAACAAATCTTTAATATATCTCTATATATGAGCGGTTTAACTTGTTTAAGCACAATCCAATCTACATCATCTAGAAAATCATTAATGCTTGATATTTTTTTATGGTTCAATTGTGGAGGTGCCAGACGTTTCCATTTTTCTTCCGGTAAGTTCTTAATGTAGCTTTTAACATCCAGAATGACCTGTTTTAATGGTTTAGGTTTTAAAAAAGATTTCATTATAATATCAAACCCGGGAGCTAAAGAAGCCTCATCGACCTCCCGGGTTTCAAAGATTTGAAAGAAATAATTAAACTCTCCTTCAGGATCTTTTAAGTTTGAAAACTCTTTTGCCTTAACCAGTTCTTTATCAAGGGCACTGAAAGTTCTATCAGAAGACCACATCCACCTGGATCTAATAAATTTGACTGAATCAGCAATACACACCGTTTGCATTAAAAGCCAATCATCGGGTTTATTTAAAACAGTTAGAATTCTATCCTGAAAAAGTAAACTATCTAAATAAATCTGTAAACTGGACCTCTTTTCATTATTGAGCATATCTACCTTTTGAGTTTCCAGCAGAAACACGTCAAATACTCTTTCATAAATTGCGGGAGATACTGTTGATTTAAGATAAGAAGTAATAAAACCTGGCATTTTTGATAATAAATCTGTACTGTCGGATATGGAGCTCTTCTTCAAAAATATTGACAAAGCATTTGGAGAAATTATATTTGAAAGCGAAATAGTCCTTGGATACAACTTCACCAGGCATTGTTTAAAAAGATCTAAAAGATCCAGAGAAATATTAAATTTGAACTCTTTTGAAAACCTTGTTAAAGAATAATTCAATACATCCTGAGACTGATCTGAAGGCCTGAGTGATTTTAATATAAAATACATTCCACCTAAGGCACCATGAAGGAGTCCCTGAGAAGTTTCTATTTCAATTGATTTACTTAGAACAGTTTTCTTAATTTCCTCCAGTTTTTCATTTATCGTATCTGATGTATCAGGCAAATTGTGAATAAACAAACCCAGTCCCGCTAGTCCATCAAATAAACTTATCGGTTCTGCATTAAAGTCTGAAATTTTTCGATTCAATATGTCAGCAAGTATGATATCATTTTGAACAGCCGACTCTAATATCCCAAGGTTACCAATTGTCCCGTATGCCCAAGACCACTTGTCCCTTGGAGTTAAGAGATCAGCGTCTCCGGTTAAATGTAAATGCTTACATTCATTAAGAGATACCGCATTCAAAATTTCTCTGCTATAATCACCCCAATTATTATTATTCTCAATCCAACAGCTATTACTGTATTGATCTATACCATTGATTACAAATGCTAAACCTTCATTATTACAAAAATTATTAAGCTGTTTAAAGACGTATTTAATTCCCGCTGCCCCATAAGCAAAACTACAAGATGACTTTAAATTATACTCATATGCAGCATCCCAGAATATACCATTTCGGGTGATTTTAGCATTAGCTATTATCTTATTCAGAAAAGCATCAATATAATCTAGCAGAAATTTTTCTCTTGTAATTTGATATAAATCAATCAGGACAAGCATTGTCCCAGCTCTGCCATCATAAAAATAATCTGTTGTGAACTCCGAATTTAAATACCATTGATTTACTGGTACAATTATCCGTAGGCATTCATCAAGCAGCTTCTTGTCCTGAGTTATTGAATTTCGCTGAATTAGTAAATAGACGAATCCACCTCTGCCTGTATATAATGAATAGTCGTTTGTTGGATTTTCATCAATATAATTCAATAAGATTTCTATCCATTCATCCACCACATCCAGATATACGGTATCATTCAACGCTTTATAAAGTTCCAATAGGTATAGTAGATTTCCACTAATTCCTGAATCTATACACTCCGGATTTCCATTACAAAAAACAGATATACTGTCTTTTTGCAAATTTGATTTAAGATTATTCAGCGTACTAATTAATTGATCTCCATAATCTTTAGCAAGTGTAATTACCTGCGAATTTATCAAGGGTTCCTGTATTAGCATATTGGTTATATTTGATTGGTTTTAAGAAGATTAATTATTTTATAATAATAAGCCGGATGGTCTTTTTGAAGACGGTATTCAAGGCCGTCCAGATAAAGCTTTACTTTTTTGTGTCCTGCATATAAATGCATATATTTTATTTTCTCTGGTACCCCTGTAAAGTCAAGAATATCACTTAAAAAAGTATAATTCCCTAAACTCAGATAATTAATATCCATTAATTGTTCTTCTGCCATAGCATGGAATAAAAACTGTTCAAAGACTATATTTGTCTTTTTGAGTTCTACTTTTTCAAAATGAGCTACGTTTCTTTCCACAAATTCAAACACCTGGTTCTTATAATTTTTGTAAAACTCAAAATCCTGACCTCCGATAATACCAGCATTTACGGCTACAATTCTTCCATTTTTTATCATTGATTTTTCAAGATATGGTGGACAAAAATCAAAATTCTTCAGCATCGGATAGAAAATTTCAAAGTAATGCTGATTATAAAACTCTTCATCTTCTTTACTTTGGCATATTAAAGGTGAATTTTCCAGTTTTGAGTCAAACTTATCCCATATAAAAACGTCGGAATCTACATGAATGAAAGGTTCATCCTGTATACTATAGGCATAAACTTTACCCATCATAAATAACTCTTCCGGATATACGTTTAATTCATCCAGTACTGTTTTCACGCTGTCATAAGGCAATTCTAGTTTATTAATTAACAGATCATAGCCTGCCTTATCTGTAACCAGTTCAATATTATTATAATATTTCTTTAATTGTAAAACACTGAGTGCCCAACTAAAATAATTGTATTTCTTTTCAATCCATCCACCCTTGTTATCATCAGCAGACAATTGATCATTCTTTTTACCAGGTTTTGTCCATTGGCTTTGTACGATCTTCATTTGTTTATATTTATCTTATTAACAATTAATTACATTAACTCGCATCTACTAAAATATTCCCCGGTTTTCATATCATAGTTAAATAATATCAATTGGAATTAAATTGCGACTATTCTCCTTTTGTAGATTTTGATTCAATATGAAATCTATTTGCACACTTTGACTTTCAATTGTTTTCTCCTTAAACAAATTCTGAATACTTACCTGCACTATAAAAACCGCATTGATTTTAGACATCAGCTGAATCACTTTCAGGCTATGCCCTCCCAGATCAAAGAAGCTGTCATAGATACCAATACGGGCTTTGGGTATGTCAAGAATTTCACTCCAGATCTCTGCAAGCTTTTCTTCGGTATCATTGCGGGGGGCTACGTAAGCTACCCCACTTGCCACACCCAGGCCTTCAGGATTGGGAAGTGCCTTGCGGTCAATCTTACCATTGCTGGTCAGTGGCAAGGAAGAGGGCTGAACATAATATCCCGGAATCATATAAGAAGGCAGCTTACCCGACAGGTAGGTCCGTAATTCCTGAGACGACAAAGTAGCATCACTAACTACATAAGCGATCAGTTCCTGATCTCCTGATGAACCCGAACGGGTAAGTACCACAGACGACAACAGACCTGGATAACCGGACAGAGCGGACTCAATCTCTCCTAATTCAATGCGATATCCACGCACCTTCACCTGATCATCCTGACGTCCCAGATATTCAATTTCTCCGTTAGCCAGCATCCTCGCTTTATCTCCGGTCCGGTAAACACGTTCCCCATCCTTCAACAAATCATCCAGAAACCTCGATTTTGTTAACTCTTCCCGGTTTAAATAACCACGGCAAACACCTTCCCCACCTACATAAAGTTCTCCCGGAACACCTATAGGTAACAATTGCTGCAGGCTGTCCAGAACATAGCAACTCAATGTGGGAATCGGGCGGCCAATATTATGACTGTTGTTCAAAATATCTGAACGCGTCAGCTTTTTATAGGTCACATGGACGGTAGTTTCTGTAATCCCGTACATATTGATCAAAGAGGTATCCGGATAACGGTCCAGCCACAATCCAAGACGGGACGGGCTCAGGGATTCCCCGCCAAAGATCACATAACGTAAACCAAGATCAATGGTCACAGCATCCAGCTCTTCTTTCATCAGGTTATAAAATGACGAAGGGGTCTGGTTCAACACCGTCACCTGATGGTTTCTCAGCACCTCTAAAAATAATACCGGATCTTTAGACACCTCTGAAGAAACAACGATAAGCTTCCCACCGTTAAGCAAAGCACCGTACATCTCCCAAACTGAAAAATCAAAACAATAGGAATGAAACATCGTCCAAACATCTGAACGGCCAAAATCAAACAGCGGCTGATCAGTCCTGAACAACCTGACCACATTATGATGTGTCACTAAACTTCCTTTAGGTGTTCCCGTGGAACCGGAAGTATAAATCACATAAGCCAGAGCCGACGGACTCACCTCAACCTCCGGAGCAGCCTCACTCCATCCGGCACTCAACGGCATGAAATCAGCCAGCAATTGTGCATCAATAATGACGCGGCAATTGCTGTCTCTACTGATATAATCAATTCGTTCCTGTGGATAATCCGGATCAATAGGAACATAAGCACCTCCTGATTTCAGGATCCCAAGGATCGCAATGATCATCCATTCGGAACGCTCCAGTTTTATACCGATCAACTCTTCGCTGACAATGCCATAAGTCGAAATCAGGTACGCGGCCAAACGGTTTGAAGAGGACTCCAGTTCGCCATAGCTCAGGGCGATATCCTGATAAACAACCGCGATAGCATCAGCATCAAGTGAAACCTGTTCCCTAAACAAGGAGACCAAAGTCTGGTCAACCGGATAGGTTGCCTCAGTGGCATTGAAACCAGACAATAACTGTTCACGCTCAGCAGCAGAAAGACAGCTCAGCGTTGAAAGGTCATTTTCAGGAAAGTCCAATACCTGATCAATCAGCTGAAGCAAATGCCCTTCCATACGTTCCATACGGGAATGGTCATAAAATGCTTTATTATAACTAAGCCCCAGTTCAAATTCATTACCTGAATGAATGGTAACAACCAGATCGTAATTCGTCTGTTCATCTCCTGCTTCAGAGGACACCAGAGATAAACTTTGAGCCTGGCTTACTCCCTGTTCTACCATCTGCTGAACAGGATAGTTCTCAAAAACCAGCACATGATCAAACAATCCGGAACCCAGCTCACTCTGCTGCTGAACCTCGGCCAGTTGTGTGTAATGATAATGACTTCCGGCAATAGACTCCTGCTGAACGGCGGCCAGCAAATCGGTAAAAGTCATCCCCGGAGATACACGGATGCGTACCGGAACCGTATTGCTAAACAAGCCGATCATGTCCTCCACACCATCCAGATCCGCCGGACGTCCGGAAACCACCGCACCAAATACCACATCTGAACGGTCATTGTATTTCCCAAGCAAAAGTCCCCATACCGATTGTATAAAGGTATTCTCAGTCACCCCCAACCTGCTGCACAACGCACCAAGACGGCTAACATTCCCTGCAGATAAACGGATGCGTTTCTTCTCCCTCCCCTGATCCTCAACTGCAGAACTAAACCCTGCGGAAAAACTGCTCAAAGTATCGTATCCACGCAATAAATCTCCCCAGTAACCCAGCGAGGAGCCCTGATCAACCCGACCTAACCAGTTGATATATTTTGAATAACCCACTGCCTCTCCCAGCTCCGCCACCTTACCCTGAATCAAACTGTAATAGATCTGGAAGATCTCCCGGATCAGGATACTGCTGCACCATCCATCCATAATGATATGGTGATGACTCCAGATCAGCTCATAGGCTTCAGGCCCGACACATAAAACCATCAAACGCATCTGAGAGCCCGATTCCAGGTCAAAGCCCAGAGCACGGTCCTCTTCACGGTACCTTTGAATTGCCTCATCATCCGCACCAGCAACATCATGGTAACGGAAACCATCACCTACCGATTTGCGCACCACCTGAAGGGGAACATCACCGTAATCCCGGACAAAACTGGTCCGGAGGACACCATGACGCCCCACTAACTGCCGGTAACTCTCCGACAGTAAATCAATATCAATCCGCCCGTGTAAACGGCAACTGATCTGCATGAAATAGGCCGAAGAGTCAGGTGCACTCAGCCAGTGATAATATAAACCCTCCTGAAGCGGGCCAAGCCTGTAAACATCCTCCAGTAAAGCATCAGCATTCAACGAATGAACCTGTTCCACACTCAGCCCCTGATAACTCAGGTCCACAGGGCTCAGCTGAACGGTAGTGGATGCTGACAACTCCAGAATCAAGCCCTCCAGTTCCTGCTGATAGCGGCTGATCAATGACCTCATCCGACCGGTGCTGTATTGCTCAGCGCTGTAAACCACCGATAACTGAAGGCAACCATCCACAATCATTCCCGAAACATCCAGTAAACTCTGACGGGGCAACCCTCCGGAAATCTCCCGGCCATGGTAATCCCCACTGAAACTGAACAGCGAAGCCGATGGGGACACAGCACCGTCTTGCTCTTTTGAAGAACCGGCCCCGGATCCAAAATCACCCAGGTAATTGAAAGTCACCGAAGGACGGCACTGATATCCTGCCCCTCCAAGGTAACGGAGAATGCCATAACCAATCCCCTTATTGGGAACCCGGTGCAGGCATTCCTTAACCTCGATCAGCTGACGGATACGGTCAGCTGCATAACCCAGGTCAATACAAACCGGATAAGTCGTGGTAAACCAGCCTACAGTACGGGTAACATCAAGGCCCGAACCGATATCTTCACGGCCATGGCCTTCCATACCAATCCGGATATGATCAATACCAAAAACTCCCGCAAGGGACAATACCAACCCACTCACCAAAATATCATTGATCTCTGTATGATAACTCTGGTAACAGCGGTTCAGCAGCAGCGAGGTCATGGAGCGGTCCAGTGAAAAACTTTCCGAAATCCGGTCCCCGTACAAATTACTCCCGCCGGCCTGGTCTGCCTGCAGGTCTGCCAAAGGCCAGTCTTCTGATAAAGACCAGTAAGCCTGTTCCGCCAAAAGAACCGAACTCCGGCTATATTCCTCCTGTACGGACTGCCAGTGACGGAAAGAATCTGTCTTCAAAGGAAGCTGCACCACCTGCTCCGCCAGGAACTGCTCATAAAGTGAGGATAAATCCTCAAAAATGATACGCCAGGAAACCCCGTCAATCACCAGATGGTGACTCACCAGCAGCAACCGGTCTGACCCATCTGACCCACGGAAAAGTACCGCACGGAACAGGGGACCCGAAGATAAATCGGCACTGCCCTGAACATGGTCACAAAACAAAGCAAAACCGGCTTCATCCAATTCCTGTTCCACCTCCTCAAAGCCATAAGCCTGGCTGACCTCTTTATTCTCCTGTAACCAGGTTCCCTCCTGCTGGTAGTAAACCATACGCAGGGCGTCATGATGTTCTACCAGTTTATCCAGCGCTAAGCGAAGGGCCTTCAGCGATAAACGCGAGCTGCTCCGCAGTAAAACAGACTGGTTATAATGAACCGGTGTACTGCCATAATCTTCAAAAAACATCCGCTGGATGGGGCTCAGTCCTGTCAGTCCCACAACCGGCTGCTGGTCAATGTCCCGAACAGTAACACGTACATATTTTGATAACGCTCCGATCACCGGATATAAAAGCACTTCCTGGATCGTTAAGGAATATCCCTGTTGTTTTAAACGCGACACAATCTGGATAGACTTGATAGAATCCCCGCCAAGATCAAAGAAACTGTCGTTACGACCTATTCCTTCTTTACCCAGAACATTCTGATAAACGGCAATCAATTGTGTCTCTATCTCATTTAAAGGACCTGCATAAACTACCCCGCTTGCCATACCCATGCCCTCAGGATCAGGTAAAGCTTTACGGTCGGTCTTTCCATTGGCATTCAGCGGCAATGAATCCAGCTGCACATAATGGGAAGGAACCATATAGGAAGGAAGCTTACTGCCCAGATAGGCACGCAGTTCCTGAATCACCAGCACAGAACCACTCACTACGTAAGCGGTCAGTTCCCGGACTCCCGAAACACCTTTGCGTGCAATCACAACGGCAGAGACCATATCAGGGTAACCCTGTAGCACCCCCTCAATCTCCCCAAGCTCAATACGGTAACCACGGATCTTGACCTGGTCATCCTTACGCCCCAGAAACTCAATGTTCCCATCACTCAGCCAGCGCCCCTGATCTCCGGTCAGGTACATCCGTTCATTAATTCCCTGCAGCTTTTCTTCCGCAAGCTGGTAAGGATTCGGGACAAACTTCTCTGCACTCAACTCCGCACGGTTCAGGTAACCCCGTGCCAGACCAGCCCCGCTGATACAAATCTCTCCGGCAACACCCACTGCAGTCAACCCGCCATCACGGTCGGTAATATAGATGCGTGTATTGGAAACCGGCTTCCCAATCAAAATGCGGGAACCATCATTTTGCAGTTCTCTTACAATACAACCCACTGTAGATTCTGTGGGACCGTACTCATTATAAATCCGCATATCTGAATTAATGCTCTTCAAAACATCAACATGAGCAACACTAACCTCCTCTCCCCCTACAATTGCACAGCTGATATTCCCCGAAACCAGTCCTGAATGTTTCAGCACCTCAATATGAGAAGGGGTCAGCTTGATGCTGTCAATCCCCCGGGAGCTGCTGAAACTATCACTCAGGATCGAACCCAGCTCCTGATCCTGGTCATAAACAAAAAGCCCCCTGCCACTCAGCAATCCACAAAAAATACTCGTTACGGTCAGGTCAAACGACAGGGAGGTGTAAAGTCCAAAATGACCCGATAGCCCATCATCAAAGTAATATCCGGAACACCAGTTAAGATAATTCATTAAACTGCCATGCTCAATCATCACCCCCTTTGGCTGACCTGTAGATCCGGAGGTATAAATCACATAAGCCAGATCTGAAGTCCTGCATGGAATAAGCCCGCCGGATACCTCATCCAACCCTGACAACTGGACATCCATCGCAAAAAGAGCCCCCTGGTAATAATCCAGCTCAAACATGTAATCGGTCTGGGTCAGCAGTAATCCGATGCCTGCATCTTCCACCATATAACGGATGCGTTCTTTGGGATAAGCAGGATCAATCGGAACATAAGCCCCGCCTGATTTCAGGATTCCAAGAAGCCCTATGATCATCCAATCCGAACGCTCCACCAGCAAACCAACCAGCACATCAGCCCCGATACCATGGCTGGAAACCAGGTGGTGTGCCAGACGGTCGGATGCAGCATCAACTTCAGCATAACTCAATTCCCGGTCCCGGTAAACAACCGCTATAGCAGCGGGATCAAGTAAAACTTGCTCCCGGAACATAGAAACCACGGTCTGCCCAGCCGGATAGGAAACATCGGTCGCATTGAATCCATACAGTAACTGTTCACGCTCGGCAATACTCAGATAATCCAAACCTGAGAATGCTGCATCAGGAGAAATGATCATCTCTGACAACAACGCGTTCAAATGCCCACCCATACGTATAACCGTCTCACGATCATACAAATCACTGTTATATTCTATCATTAAACTGAGCTCTGATACTCCCGCCCGGAATACAAAACGCAGGTCAAACTTACTCACCACATCGATACCACCACTGCTGTAGTTGCTCACCTGAAGTCCACCTAAGCTATTCTCAACTTCTTTGGCATTTTCGGCATGCTGTAATTCTACCAACACATCAAATAACGGATTACGGCTACGGTCTGCAACTAAATGAAGGTCACTCACCAGTTCATCAAAAGGGTACACCTGATGTTCATAAGCCCCAAGGGTAACTTCACGCGTCTGTTCCAGCAACGAACGGTAACTCTCCCCCTCGCCTATACGGCTGCGAAGCACCAGTGTATTTATATAAAAGCCAATCTGGTCTTCCAGGTCTGAGTGGTTACGGCCGGCAATAGGACTGCCCACAATCAGATCATTCTGACCACTATAACGGTAAAGCAAAGCATTAACACCTGCAAGCACCCCCATAAAAAGTGTAGTTCCTTCCGATTGCATCAAACTTCGTAAACCGGAAACGGCCAAACCATCAAGAGCGACCTGTATCTGTCCGCCGTTATACGTCTTCACCGCGGGACGGGGACGATCTGTAGCCAGTTCCAGTACCGGAAGTGTTCCCGATAACTGCTGCTGCCAGTAACTCCTGTGCCTGCTCAGTGAAGCACCATTAAGCTCATTCTGCTGCCATGCAGCATAATCTTTATACTGAATACGCAATACGGGAAGCTCAAGTGCTGACCCGCTGACATACGCATTATAATAAGCCAACAACTCTTTAATCAGGATCTCCATCGACCAGCCATCGCTGATGATGTGGTGCATCACATAAGTGAAAACCCAGCGATCTGCGCCCAAACGGTAAACACCCGCACGAAGCAGTGGTCCAAGGGCAAGGTTAAATGTTCCACGAAAATCTTTTGCTATCAGCTCATGAACACGGTCCTGCTGATCAGATGCTTCTGTAAGGTCGTGCTCTGAAATCTTAAAGCCAGACTCAGAAGCACTTAAAACAACCTGACTGATGTCACCAGATTGACTATTCCAGAAAACAGTACGCAAAATCTCGTGGCGCTCAATCAAAGCAGAAAAGGCATGGGAAAGACCCGCCATATCCAAAGTACCTTCAAAGAGATAAACTCCAGGTATATTATAAGCCATGTTACCATCGCTAAATTGGCTCAGGATCCACAAGCGACGTTGAGAGGAGGACATCACATAGTTTGAAGATATATTAGCTAATGGTATATTTAAAAAAGCTTCCTTTTTAGCAAGTTTGATCAGCTCTGCCTGATCTACAAAAACAGGTTTATCAAAAAGATCTACCAAATCTATCTTGACATCAAATTCTTTATGTATCAAAACAGTTAATCGAATCATCTTCAGACTGTGACCGCCAAGATTCAGGAAATCATCATAAATACCGATACGTTCCAGAGGCACATCAAGAATTTCACTCCAGATTTCTGCAAGTTTTTCTTCAGTATAATTACCAGGAGCAACATATACTACTCCTCTTTCTGATATCATATGATCAGGATCGGGTAATGCCCTGCGGTCAATCTTACCATTAGTATTCAGCGGCAATGAATCCAGCTGCACATAATGTGAAGGAATCATATACGAAGGAAGTTTATTTCCCAGGTACAACCGAAGGTCTCTGGACAACAATAAAGTCTCACTCACTACATATGCAATCAACTCCTGCTCTCCGGAAGCACCTGGACGTGTAATCACAATTGTAGAAACCATACCAGGATAGTCCTGCAAGGCACGCTCAATCTCTCCGGGTTCAATCCGATAGCCACGAATCTTTACCTGATCGTCCTTACGTCCCAAAAATTTAATAGTACCATCACTCAGCCAGCGCCCCTGATCACCAGTCAGGTACATCCGTCCATTAATTCCCGATAACTTTTCTTCTGCATTCTGGTAAGGATTCGGTACAAACTTCTCTGCACTCAACTCCGCACGGTTCAGGTAACCACGTGCAACACCTGCGCCACTAATGCAGATCTCTCCCGGAACACCTAAAGGACATAAGTTACCTTTAGGATCAAGGATGTAAATCCAGGTATTACCAAATGGCGAACCCAATGAAATTTCACCGGGATCATCTAGCTTAACATGATTAATTAATTTCCCAATAGTTGTCTCTGTTGGCCCATAGTGATTATAGACTTCACATTTTCCATAATTATCATTTATATAATCTACAGTAGCCCTGCTTAATTTTTCCCCTCCGAATATTAAACATTTAGACGGTACAAATAACTGACCTGAAATTTGCAGACTCAGCCAATGTGACGGAACTATTTTCAAGCAATCAACTTGTATCCTGATCATTTCTTCGGGATTGGTTATTTGATTCAAAGAAAATATTTGAAGCTTACCCCCTAATAAAAGTGATGCATAAATAATGGTATTGCCCAAATCAGCAGACATTGTTGAAACCAGACCGAAACTATGACATTCTTCTATATTGCTATGTTTTGTTATTCCATAAAAATAATCAAGTATAGCTCCATGTGTTATCATCACCCCCTTAGGCTGCCCTGTAGAACCTGAGGTATAGATGATATAAGCCAGATCAGATAAATCATTCATTACAGCAGCATTCGGTAGTGGCGCTTCAAGACCATCAAGCTGCACATCCATTGCAAAAAGTTCTCCCTGGTAATAATCCAATTCAAACAGATAGTCGGTTTGGGTAAGTAAAACCTTAACTTCTGCATCTTCGATCATATAACGGATCCGCTCCTGGGGATATTCCGGGTCGATAGGCACATAAGTACCTCCCGATTTCAAAACACCAAGAATTGCAACAATCGCCTGCACAGATCGGTCAAGTAAAATCCCAACCCGTTGCTCATGGGTGATTCTGCTGGTGGTACGTAGGTAATGAGCCAAACGGTCAGAGGCTGCATCGAGTGCCATATAACTTAACTCAATATCTCCATGGACAACTGCTATTGCATCAGGAGTCCGTACAACTTGTTCACGAAATAAACTGATTAGGGTCTTATCCCCGGGATATGATGCATCATTAGAATTGAAGTCCTCTAGTAACAATTTTCTTTCAGCATCTCCAAGATAACTAATATCCTCTATTGGCTCGTCAGGAGAAAGGGTCATTTTAGACAAAAGCGAATGCAAATGCGATCCCATCCGGGAAATTGTTTCCTGATCATAGATATCACTATTATATTCTATCAACAAATCTATCTCCGCCAAACCTGACTGGAATACAAAACGAATATCAAACTTGCTTACTACATGCACATCATTTCCGTAGGTATTTACTTTAAGTTTATCCATCCCACTTCCAGCCTGCCCGGAAGGAATAGTATGTTGCAAATCAACCAGTACGTCAAACAACGGGTTCCGGCTACGGTCAGCCGGTAAGTGAAGATCATTCACCAGTTCATCAAAAGGATAAACCTGATGTTCATAAGCACCGAGCGTAACCTCTCTGGTCTTTTCCAGCAACGAACGGTAACTTTCTCCTTCACCAATACGGGTACGCAATGCAAGCGTATTCATGTAAAAACCAATCTGGTCTTCCAGATCTGAATGGTCGCGACCAGCAATCGGACTACCAACAATCAGATCATTCTGGCCTGTATAACGATATAACAAAGCATTCACTGCTGCGAGAACCCCCATAAAAAGTGTGGTTCCTTCCAATTGTGTCAGCTCACGTAAACGTTCACTCGTCTCGACTCCCAGACTCAGATTAAGTCGTTTACCGTTGTAAGTCTTTACTGCAGGCCGTAAACGATCACCTGCAAGATGCAGCACTGGCAGTATACCAGACAATTGCTGTTGCCAGTAAGAACGATGCGTATTTAATAAGGATCCTTTAAGCTCTTGCTGCTGCCATGCTGAGTAGTCTTTATACTGAATTCGTAATTCCGGTAAGTTCAATTTTTCCTCGCGAATATAAGAACCGTAATAGGCTAATAACTCTTTGATTAAAATGTCCATTGACCAACCATCGCTGATGATATGATGCATCACATAAGTAAAAACCCAGCGGTCTTCCTCTAATTGATAAAGTCCTGCACGAAACAACGGACCAGAACTCAAATCAAAAGCACCTTTCGAATCGGATTCAATTAGTTCATGAACAAGAGATTCCTGAATTGATATGCCACGTAGGTCTGACTGACGAATAAAAAAACCCAGCGATGCCCCACTTAAGATCACTTGCCGTATATCACCAGATTCATTGTTGCGAAAAACAGTACGTAAAATCTCATGCCTTTCAATCAGTGAAGAAAAAGCATACGAAAGCCCATCAACATCCAGCTCTCCCTCAAACATATAGACACCAGGTACATTGTAGGCAATATTACCATCACCAAACTGGCTCAATACCCATAAACGACGTTGCGATGAGGATAACTCATAATCCGTCCTGATTTCTGTTACCGGAATACGTTCAAAAACTTTCTTTTTTGTTTTATAAGAATTGATAAAATTAATAAGGTCTTCTTTATGCAGTTTAATTTCTTCCAATAAATCATTATCTATGGTACCCTTGGGTGCTTTAATATCCAGTCTGTTATCGATTACATCAATCCTGACCTTCAGCTTCTCCAGTCTTTTATACAGTTCGTTTATCATATGTTAAATTTTTCAATGTTATTAATCTCTTCCATTTCTGATTCATCAGTATTTACCCAATTGATTTTTTCTATTTCGTCTGCGATATCTTCGATTGTTGGCTTTTTAAAGAGGATATCCATACTATGATTAACTTCAAAGTGTTTTTTTATTTTTGACATCAGCTGAATGACTTTCAGGCTGTGGCCACCCAGGTCAAAGAAACTGTCATGGATACCGATACGTTCCTGAGGCACATTAAGGACTTCACTCCAGATCGCAGCCAGCTTTGCTTCAATCTCTGTACGCGGAGCGACATATGCTACCCCACTGGCCATACCTAAGCCCTCAGGATCAGGCAATGCCTTGCGGTCGGTCTTCCCGCTGGCATTCAGCGGCAATGAATCCAGCTGAACATAATGGGAAGGAACCATATAGGCAGGAAGTTTACTGCCCAGATAGGCACGCAGTTCCTGAATCACCAGTACTGAACCACTCACTACGTAAGCAATGAGTTCCTGATCTGCTGAAACACCTTTACGTGCAATCACAACGGCAGAAACCATATCTGGGTAACCCTGCAACACCCCCTCAATCTCTCCGGGTTCAATACGGTAACCACGGATCTTGACCTGGTCATCCTTGCGGCCCAGAAACTCAATGTTCCCATCTTCCAGCCAGCGCCCCTGATCTCCGGTCAGGTACATCCGTTCATTAATTCCCCGCTCCTTTTCTTCTGCAAGCTGGTAAGGATTCGGGACAAACTTCTCTGCACTCAACTCCGCACGGTTCAGGTAACCCCGTGCCAGACCAGCCCCGCTGATACAAATCTCTCCGGCAATACCTACTCCACTCAACCCGCCATCACGGCCGGTAATATAGATACGTGTATTGGAAATCGGCTTACCCACAGGAACAGTCAATGCGTCAACATGTCCGCCCTGCTCCACACGAAAAACACTCGCACAAATACTCACCTCCGTAGGGCCGTAAGCATTCAGATAATGACCATAACTTAAAAATTCATTTGCCGTCGAAACGACTGCACGCTCTCCGGCAGTAATCAAACTGCGGATACCTCCAAGATCACCCAGATCAAGCTGGCTCACATAAACCGGGGGAAGCGTACAAATGTCAATCCCATGGCGCTTCACATAATCCTGGAAACTTAAAGGAGACTGTTTCACCTCCTCCTCTACCACATAAAGACTACCCCCGCTGGAAAGACACACAAAAATTTCTGACACACATGCATCAAATGATATAGAAGCAAACTGCAGGTGACGGTCGCCATGTTGAGCCCCGAAAACAGACTGCTGCGCATAAACCGTATTCACGATAGCCCCATGCCCGATCATCACCCCTTTGGGCCTTCCCGTAGATCCTGAGGTATAAATCACATAAGCCAGATCTGAAGCCCGGCATGGAAGAAGCCCGCCGGAGACCTCATCCAACCCTGACAACTGGACATCCACCGCAAAAAGAGCGCCCTGGTAATAATCCAGTTCAAACATATAATCGGTCTGGGTCAGCAGTAATCCGATACCTGCATCTTCCACCATATAACGGATGCGGTCTTTGGGATAAGCAGGATCGATTGGAACATAAGCCCCGCCTGACTTCAGGATCCCGAGAATCGCAATGATCATCCAGTCCGAACGCTCCACCAGCAAACCAACCAGCACATCAGCCCCGATACCATGGCTGGAAACCAGGTAATGTGCCAGACGGTCAGATGCAGCATCAAGCGCCCCATAACTCAATTCCCGCTCCCGGTAAACAACCGCAATGGCATCCGGATCAAGTAAAACCTGTTCCCTAAACAAAGAAACCAAAGTCTGGTCAACCGGATAAGAGACATCCGTCGCATTGAATCCATACAACAACTGTTCACGCTCAGCAGCGGAAAGACAGCTCAGCGATGAAAGGTCATCTTCAGGAAAGTCCAGGACCTGATCAATCAGCTGAAGCAAATGCCCTTCCATACGTTCCATACGGGAATGCTCATAGTAACAGGGATCATAATCTACAATAAGTTCCATTTCTTCGCCCGGCATAATGGTGACGGTCAATCCGTAATTGGTCTGCTCACTAACAGAAACAGATTCAAAACGTAAACCCTCTCCATCACCTGCCCCCTGTTCCACCATCTGCTGAACAGGATAGTTCTCAAAAACCAGCACATGATCAAACAATCCGGAACCCAGCTCACTCTGCTGCTGAACCTCGGCCAGTTGTGTGTAATGATAATGACTTCCGGCAATAGACTCCTGCTGAACGGCGGCCAGCAAATCGGTAAAAGTCATCCCCGGAGATACACGGATGCGTACCGGAACCGTATTGCTAAACAAGCCGATCATGTCCTCCACACCATCCAGATCTGCAGGACGTCCGGAAACCACCGCACCAAATACCACATCTGAACGGTCATTGTATTTCCCAAGCAAAAGCCCCCATACCGATTGTATAAAGGTATTCTCAGTCACCCCCAACCTGCTGCACAACGCGCCAAGACGGCTAACATTCCCTGCAGATAAACGGATGCGTTTCTTCTCCCTCCCCTGATCCTCAACTGCAGAACTAAACCCTGCGGAAAAACTGCTCAAAGTATCGTATCCACGCAATAAATCTCCCCAGTAACCCAGCGAGGAGCCCTGATCAACCCGACCTAACCAGTTGATATATTTTGAATAACCCACTGCCTCTCCCAGCTCCGCCACCTTACCCTGAATCAAACTGTAATAGATCTGGAAGATCTCCCGGATCAGGATACTGCTGCACCATCCATCCATAATGATATGGTGATGACTCCAGATCAGCTCATAGGCTTCGGGTCCGACACACAACACCATCAAACGCATCTGAGAGCCCGATTCCAGGTCAAAGCCCAGAGCACGGTCCTCTTCACGGTACCTTTGAATTGCCTCATCATCCGCACCAGCAACATCATGGTAACGGAAACCATCACCTACCGATTTGCGCACCACCTGAAGGGGAACATCACCGTAATCCCGGACAAAACTGGTCCGGAGGACACCATGACGCCCCACTAACTGCCGGTAACTCTCCGACAGTAAATCAATATCAATCCGCCCGTGTAAACGGCAACTGATCTGCATGAAATAGGCCGAAGAGTCAGGTGCACTCAGCCAGTGATAATATAAACCCTCCTGAAGCGGGCCAAGCCTGTAAACATCCTCCAGTAAAGCATCAGCATTCAACGAATGAACCTGTTCCACACTCAGCCCCTGATAACTCAGGTCCACAGGGCTCAGCTGAACGGTAGTGGATGCTGACAACTCCAGAATCAAGCCCTCCAGTTCCTGCTGATAGCGGCTGATCAATGACCTCATCCGACCGGTGCTGTATTGCTCAGCGCTGTAAACCACCGATAACTGAAGGCAACCATCCACAATCATTCCCGAAACATCCAGTAAACTCTGACGGGGCAACCCTCCGGAAATCTCCCGGCCATGGTAATCCCCACTGAAACTGAACAGCGAAGCCGATGGGGACACAGCACCGTCTTGCTCTTTTGAAGAACCGGCCCCGGACCCAAAATCACCCAGGTAATTGAAAGTCACCGAAGGACGGCACTGATATCCTGCCCCTCCAAGGTAACGGAGAATGCCATAACCAATCCCCTTATTGGGAACCCGGTGCAGGCATTCCTTAACCTCGATCAGCTGACGGATACGGTCAGCTGCATAACCCAGGTCAATACAAACCGGATAAGTCGTGGTAAACCAGCCTACAGTACGGGTAACATCAAGGCCCGAACCGATATCTTCACGGCCATGGCCTTCCATACCAATCCGGATATGATCAATACCAAAAACTCCCGCAAGGGACAATACCAACCCACTCACCAAAATATCATTGATCTCTGTATGATAACTCTGGTAACAGCGGTTCAGCAGCAGCGAGGTCATGGAGCGGTCCAGTGAAAAACTTTCCGAAGTCCCCTCCCCGTACAAATTACTCCCGCCGGCCTGGTCCGCCTGCAGGTCTGCCAAAGGCCAATCTTCTGATAAAGACCAGTAAGCCTGTTCCGCCAAAAGAACCGCACTCCGGCTATATTCCTCCTGTACGGACTGCCAGTGACGGAAAGAATCTGTCTTCAAAGGAAGCTGCACCACCTGCTCCGCCAGGAACTGCTCATAAAGTGAGGATAAATCCTCAAAAATGATACGCCAGGAAACCCCGTCAATCACCAGATGGTGACTCACCAGCAGCAACCGGTCTGACCCATCTGACCCACGGAAAAGTACCGCACGGAACAGGGGACCCGAAGATAAATCGGCACTGCCCTGAACATGGTCACAAAACAAAGCAAAACCGGCTTCATCCAATTCCTGTTCCACCTCCTCAAAGCCATAAGCCTGGCTGACCTCTTTATTCTCCTGTAACCAGGTTCCCTCCTGCTGGTAGTAAACCATACGCAGGGCGTCATGATGTTCTACCAGTTTATCCAGCGCTAAGCGAAGGGCCTTCAGCGATAAACGCGAGCTGCTCCGCAGTAAAACAGACTGGTTATAATGAACCGGTGTACTGCCATAATCTTCAAAAAACATCCGCTGGATGGGGCTCAGTCCTGTCAGTCCCACAACCGGCTGCTGGTCAATGTCCCGAACGACAACACTTACATATTTTGATAACGTTCCGATCACCGGATATAAAAGCACTTCCTGGATCGTTAAGGAATATCCCTGTTGTTTTAAACGCGACACAATCTGGATAGACTTGATAGAATCCCCGCCAAGATCAAAGAAACTGTCATGGATACCAATACGCGCTTTGGGGGTATTTAAAACCTCACTCCAGATCGCGGCCAGCTTTTCTTCAATCTCTGTACGCGGAGCAACATAGGCTACCCCGCTTGCCATACCCATGCCCTCAGGATCGGGTAATGCCTTGCGGTCGGTCTTCCCGCTGGCATTCAGCGGCAATGAATCCAGCTGAACATAATGGGAAGGAACCATATAGGCAGGAAGCTTACTGCCCAGGTAGGCACGCAGTTCCTGAATCACCAGCACTGAACCACTCACCAGGTAAGCAATCAGTTCCTGATCTGCTGAAACACCTTTACGTGCAATCACAACGGCAGAAACCATATCAGGGTAACCCTGCAGCACAACCTCAATCTCCCCAAGCTCAATCCGGTAACCGCGGATCTTAACCTGGTCATCCTTGCGGCCCAGAAACTCAATGTTCCCATCTTCCAGCCAGCGCCCCTGATCTCCGGTCAGGTACATCCGTTCATTAATTCCCCGCTCCTTTTCTTCCGCAAGCTGGTAAGGATTCGGGACAAACTTCTCTGCACTCAACTCCGCACGGTTCAGGTAACCCCGTGCCAGACCAGCCCCGCTGATACAAATCTCTCCGGCAATACCTACTCCACTCAACCCGCCATCACGGCCGGTAATATAGATACGTGTATTGGAAATCGGCTTACCCACAGGAACAGTCAATGCGTCAACATGCCCGCCCTGTTCCATGCGAAAAACACTCGCACAAATACTCACCTCCGTAGGGCCGTAAGCATTCAGATAATTACCATAACTTAAAAATTCATTTGCCGTCGAAACGACTGCGCTCTCCCCGGCAGTAATCAAACTGCGGATACCTCCAAGATCACCCAGATCAAGCTGGCTCACATAAACCGGGGGAAGCGTACAAATGTCAATCCCATGGCGCTTCACATAATCCTGGAAACTTAAAGGAGACTGTTTCACCTCCTCCTCTACCACATAAAGACTGCCTCCGCTGGAAAGACACACAAAAATTTCTGATACACATGCATCAAATGATATAGAAGCAAACTGCAGGTGGCGGTCGCCATGTTGAGCCCCGAAAACAGACTGCTGCGCATAAACCGTATTCACGATAGCCCCATGCCCGATCATCACCCCTTTGGGCCTTCCCGTAGATCCTGAGGTATAAATCACATAAGCCAGATCTGAAGCCCGGCATGGAAGAAGCCCGCCGGAGACCTCATCCAACCCTGACAACTGGACATCCACCGCAAAAAGAGCGCCCTGGTAATAATCCAGTTCAAACATATAATCGGTCTGGGTCAGCAGTAATCCGATACCTGCATCTTCCACCATATAACGGATGCGGTCTTTGGGATAAGCAGGATCAATCGGAACATAAGCCCCGCCTGATTTCAGGATCCCGAGAATCGCAATGATCATCCAGTCCGAACGCTCCACCAGCAAACCAACCAGCACATCAGCCCCGATACCATGGCTGGAAACCAGGTAATGTGCCAGACGGTCAGATTGAGCATCAAGCGCTCCATAACTCAATTCCCGCTCCCGGTAAACAACCGCAATGGCATCCGGATCAAGTAAAACCTGTTCCCTAAACAGGGAGACCAAAGTCTGGTCAACCGGATAAGAGACATCCGTCGCATTGAATCCATACAACAACTGTTCACGCTCAGCAACACTCAGATAATCCAAACCTGAGAATGGCGCATCAGGAGAAACCATCATCTCCGACAGCAACGAACTCAAATGACTTCCCATACGGACGATCCGTTCCCGGTCATAGATATCACTGTTATAATCTATCGTTAACTGTAATTCCCTGTCAGTTGCACTGAAATTGAACACAAGGTCAAATATACTTTTGAAAACCCCTGACCCCTGATATTTACTGATCAGCAGGCTTTCAGGTGCATGTGCTTTCATATAAGGGTTAGGCCCTTCATTATTCAGGATCACCTGCACATCAAATAAGGGATTACGGCTTCGGTCAACCGGCAGATTAAGGGCATTCACCAGTTCATCAAAAGGATAATCCTGATGGTCATAAGCCCCCAGAGCTACCTTACGGGTCTGTTCCAGCAGCGAACGGTAACTCTCCCCCTCGCCTATGCGGCTGCGAAGCACCAGCGTATTCACATAAAAACCAATCTGGTCTTCCAGGTCCAGGTGGCTTCGGCCGGCAATAGGACTACCCACAATCAAATCATCCTGACCACTATAACGGTAAAGCAAAGCATTAACACCCGCAAGCAACCCCATAAAAAGTGTCGTCCCTTCTGATTGCATCAGGCTTCGTAAACCCGAAAGAACAGACTCATCAAAAGTCACCTGAACCTGTCCCCCGTTATACGTCTTCACCGCAGGACGGGGACGGTCCCCGGACAGTTCCAGTACCGGAAGTGTACCTGATAACTCCTGCTGCCAGTAGCTCCGGTGTTCGCTCAGCAAAGAACCACTAAGCACCCCACGCTGCCAGGCAGCATAATCTTTATACTGAATGCGCAACCCGGGAAGCTCAGGCACCGACCCGCTGAGGTACGCATTATAATAAGCCAATAACTCTTTAATCAAAATCTCCATCGACCAGCCGTCGCTGATGATGTGGTGCATCACATAGCTGAAAACCCAGCGATTTGCGCTCAAACGGTAAACACCCGCACGAAGCAGGGGACCCTGCCCAAGGTCAAAAGCCGCACGGATATCCTTTGCGACCTGTTCATGAACAACATCATCCTGATCAGCTGCAGCTGTAAAATCACACTCCGAAATCTTAAAACCAGACTCAGAAGCGCTTAAAACAACCTGACGGATATCTCCGGATTCAGTGCTGCGAAAAACGGTACGTAAAATCTCATGGCGCTCAATCAGCGATGAAAAAGCATGGGAAAGACCGCCCAGGTCCAATGAACCCTCAAACAGATAAACCCCGGGTACATTGTACGCAATATTACTCTGGTTCAGTAAACTCAGAATCCACAAACGCTGCTGAGAAAGTGATAAAGGGTAATCTCTTTGCTTTTCCACAACAGCAATACTGGTAAAGACACCTTTATTGGCCAAACCAATCAATTCTGCCTGTGCACAAAGTGTCGTTTTACTGAAAAGATCCTGAAGACCCGTCTTTACCCCAAATGTTTTATAAATCTGGCTGCTCAAACGGATCATCTTCAGACTGTGGCCGCCAAGATTCAGGAAATCATCATCTATACCGATACGTTCCTGAGGCACCTCAAGCAGTTCACTCCAGATTTCTACCAGTTTTTCTTCAGTCTCTGTACGCGGGGCAACATATGCCACCCCACTGGCCATACCTAAGCCCTCAGGGTCAGGCAATGCCTTGCGGTCGGTCTTTCCACTGGCATTCAGTGGCAATGAGTCCAGCTGCACATAATGGGAAGGGACCATATAGGCAGGAAGTTTACTGCCCAGGTAGGCACGCAGTTCCTGAATTACCAGCACTGAACCACTCACCACATAGGCAATCAGCTCCTGCTCTGCTGAAGCACCTTTACGGGCAACGACCACAGCAGAAACCATCCCCGGATACCCCTGCAAAGCGTTCTCAATCTCTCCGGGCTCAATCCGGTAACCACGGATCTTGACCTGGTCATCCTTGCGGCCCAGAAATTCAATGTTCCCATTACTAAGCCACCTTCCCTGATCTCCGGTCAGGTACATCCGTTCATTCAGCCCCTGCAGCTTTTCTTCCGCACGCTGGTAAGGATTCGGTACAAACTTCTCTGCACTCAACTCAGGACGGTTCAGATAACCCCGCGCAACGCCAACCCCGGCGATACAAATCTCACCGGCAACACCCACAGGACTCAAATCACCATGACGCTCAACAATGTAAATCTGTATATTTGAAATCGGCTTCCCGATAGGCACCAGCTGGTCAGCGGCCAGGGGTTCATAATGGGTTACTTCAATAGAGGCCTCGGTAGGACCATATAAATTGTATATGGGAACAGACAACTTACGGTACCACTTCTGTACAGTATCCAGGCTAAGTGCCTCTCCACTGGTCACCAGGGCAGTCAGGCTGCTTAAACGAAGCGCCACATCTTCCTGCTCAAATGCCCAGGACATAAAACTATTCAGCATGCCTGCCACAAAATGAACATAGCTAACCCCATGCTCAGTGATCAGGCGGAGAATCCGTTCCGGCACCGCCACATCACCTCCACTACAAAGAATCATCTTTGCACCCCAGCACAAAGGCATAAAGATCTCTCCCACTGAAACATCAAATGTATAACTTGTCTTCTGAAGAACAACCAGTGAAGAACTAAACCCATAATAACGCCACATCCAGTCAATCCGGTTGATGACCCCTCCATGTTCTACCATCACCCCTTTAGGAAGGCCGGTAGAACCCGAGGTATAAATCACATAAGCCAGGTCAGAAGCCTTCCGCTCAACAATTACTTCATCCTCGCTAAAGGAAGCCCCCTCCAGCAGGAACTCAGACAGCCATTCTGAATCGATCACCAAAACACAGCCACTGTCGCCAACAATATAATCAACCCGGTCCTGTGGATATTCAGGATCGATTGGAACATAGGCCCCGCCCGATTTCAGAATACCCAGGATCACAAGGATCATCCACTCCGAACGCTCCAGTCTGATTCCGATCAGTGCATCCTTACCGATAACATGTGCCGATAGCAGGTAATGTGCCAAACGGTTTGAAGCAGCATCAACTTCTGCATAACTCAACGCTTTTTCCTGATAAACAACCGCTATGGCAGAAGGACGAAGTAAAACCTGTTCCTTAAACAGGGAGACCAATGTCTGATCAGCAGGATAAGGTGCATCCGTAGCATTAAAATCAGACAATAACTGCTCACGCTCAGCAGCGGAAAGATAGCTCAGCGTTGAAATCGGTGCTTCCGGGGAATCCACCATTTCAGACAACAGCAAGCTCAGATGGCTGCCCATGCGCGTGATCGTATCCCGGTCATACAAGTCACTGTTATATTCTATTAATAAACTGAGCCCAGATGTTCCTCCTGTATGAAACACAAAACGTAGATCAAATTTGCTCAGGGTAGATACATCACAGTCGTAATTGCTCACCTTAAGTCCACCCATGTCATTCTCAGTTTCTTCGGAACTTTGGACATGTTGTAACTCCACCATCACATCAAATAACGGATTGCGGCTTCGGTCAACCGGCAAACGAAGATCATTCACCAGCTCATCAAAAGGATATACCTGATGCTCATAAGCCCCCAGGGTAATCTCCCGGGTCTGTTCCAGCAGTGACCGGTAACTCTCCCCCTCTCCAATGTGGCTGCGTAAAGCAAGCGTGTTCACATAAAAACCAATCTGGTCTTCCAGGTCAGAATGGTTACGGCCGGCGATAGGGCTTCCTACAATCAGGTCTTCCTGACCACTGTAACGGTAAAGCAGCGCATTCACCGCTGCAAGTACCCCCATAAAAAGGGTAACCCCGGCTGATTGCACCAGTACACTTAAACCCGACACAGCCTCCCTGTCAAAAGCGACATGAACCTGTCCGCCGTTATAAGTTTTGATCAGCGGACGAGGCCGGTCTGTGGCCAGATTCAGTATAGGGACAACACCCGATAACTGCTGCTGCCAGTAACTGCGGTGCTGACAGAGCAAAGCACCATTAAGTTCCTTCTGCTGCCAGGCAGAATAATCTTTATATTGAATACGCAAGGCAGGAAGTACAAGCTCCGATCCATGGACATAGGCATTATAATACGCCAACAATTCCTTAATTAAAATCTCCATTGACCAGCCATCGCTGATGATATGGTGCATCACATAAGTGAAAATCCAGCGGTCAGCTTCTAAACGGTAAACACCGGCACGAAGCAATGGCCCCAGGGCAAGGTCAAATGTGCCGCTAAAATCTTTTGCAATCAACTCCTGAACCTGCTCCTGTTGATCTGCAACTTCCTGCATATCTGTTTCAGTAATACTAAAGCCAAGTTCCTCCGTACTTAAAATAACCTGGCAGATATCATCTGATTCATTGTTCCGGAAAACAGTGCGCAAAATCTCATGACGCTCAATCAGTGCAGAAAAAGCATGAGAAAGACCCGCCATATCCAACATACCTTCAAACAGGTAAACACCAGGCATATTATAAGCGACATTACCATCGCCAAACTGGTTCAATATCCATAAACGACGTTGAGATGATGACAATACATATTCGGAAGATAAATCAACCAATTGTATAGCGGAGTAACTCCCCCTTTCGGCAAAAACAATCAGCTCAGCTTGGGCAAAGAGAACAGTTTTGCCAAAAAGTTCCTGAAAGTTTGCCTTTACATTGAAAACTTTGTAGATCTGACTGCTTAGCTGAATCACTTTCAGGCTATGCCCTCCCAGATCAAAGAAGCTGTCATAGATACCAATACGGGCTTTGGGTATGTCAAGAATTTCACTCCAGATCTCTGCAAGCTTTTCTTCGGTATCATTGCGGGGGGCCACATAAGCTACCCCACTTGCCACACCCAGGCCTTCAGGATTGGGAAGCGCCTTGCGGTCAATCTTACCATTGCTGGTCAGTGGCAAGGAAGAGGGCTGAACATAATATCCCGGAATCATATAAGAAGGCAGCTTACCCGACAGGTAGGTCCGTAATTCCTGAGACGACAAAGTAGCATCACTAACTACATAAGCGATCAGTTCCTGATCTCCTGATGAACCCGAACGGGTAAGTACCACAGACGATAACAGACCTGGATAACCGGACAGAGCGGACTCAATCTCTCCTAATTCAATACGATATCCACGCACTTTCACCTGATCATCCTGACGTCCCAGATATTCAATTTCTCCGTTAGCCAGCATCCTCGCTTTATCTCCGGTCCGGTAAACACGTTCCCCATCCTTCAACAAATCATTCAGAAACCTCAATTTCGTTAACTCTTCCCGGTTTAAATAACCACGGCAAACACCTTCCCCACCTACATAAAGTTCTCCCGGAACACCTATAGGTAACAATTGCTGCAGGCTGTCCAGAACATAGCAACTCAATGTGGGAATCGGGCGGCCAATATTATGACTGTTGTTCAAAATATCTGAACGCGTCAGCTTTTTATAGGTCACATGGACGGTAGTTTCTGTAATCCCGTACATATTGATCAAAGAGGTATCCGGATAACGGTCCAGCCACAATCCAAGACGGGACGGGCTCAGGGATTCCCCGCCAAAGATCACATAACGTAAACCAAGATCATTGGTCACAGCATCCAGCTCTTCTTTCATCAGGTTATAAAATGACGAAGGGGTCTGGTTCAACACCGTCACCTGATGGTTTCTCAGCACCTCTAAAAATGATAAAGGATCCTTAGACACCTCTGAAGAAACAACGACAAGCTTCCCGCCGTTAAGCAAGGCACCGTACATCTCCCAAACTGAAAAATCAAAACAATAGGAATGAAACATCGTCCAAACATCTGAACGGCCAAAATCAAACAGCGGCTGATCAGTCCTGAACAACCTGACCACATTATGATGTGTCACTAAACTCCCTTTAGGTGTTCCTGTGGAACCGGAAGTATAAATCACATAAGCCAGAGCCGACGGACTCACCTCAACTTCCGGAGCAGCCTCACTCCATCCGGCACTCAACGGCATGAAATCAGCCAGCAATTGTGCATCAATAATGACGCGGCAATTGCTGTCTTTACTGATATAATCAATTCGTTCCTGTGGATAAGCAGGATCAATAGGAACATAAGCACCTCCTGATTTCAGGATCCCAAGGATCGCAATGATCATCCATTCGGAACGCTCCAGTTTTATACCGATCAACTCTTCGCTGACAATGCCATAAGTTGAAATCAGGTACGCGGCCAAACGGTTTGAAGAGGACTCCAGTTCGCCATAGCTCAGGGCGATATCCTGATAAACAACCGCGATAGCATCAGCATCAAGTAAAACCTGTTCCCGGAACAAAGAAACCAGTGTCTGATCAGCCGGATAGGTTGCCTCAGTGGCATTGAAACCAGACAATAACTGTTCACGCTCAGCAGTGGAAAGATAACACAGTGTGGAAAGTGGCGCTTCAGGAGAAACGATGATCTCCGACAGCAATGCGTTCAAATGCCCACCCATACGTATAATCGTCTCACGATCGTACAAGTCACTGTTATATGCTATATTTAAATGCAGATCATCATCATCTGCCATGAAGTTAAAGCTCAGTTCAAACTTACTCACATGACTGTCTGTACCTAATTCATAACTGCTGATCTTTAAATGATCAGGAGCATTTCTATCTTTTTCTAAAGCTGCAGCACTACTGCTCTGCAAAGCCACCAGCACATCAAATAATGGATTACGGCTTCGGTCAACCGGTAAACGGAGATCATTCACCAGTTCATCAAAAGGATACACCTGATGCGCATAAGCTCCAAGGGTAACTTCACGGACCTGCTCCAGCAGCGAACGGTAACTGTCCCCCTCAGCTATCCGGTGGCGAAGCGCCAGCGTATTCACATAAAAACCAATCTGGTCTTCCAGGTCTGAGTGGTTACGGCCGGCAATAGGGCTTCCCACAATCAGGTCATCCTGACCACTATAGCGGTAAAGAAAAGCATTAACGCCTGCAAGTAAGCCCATAAAAACGGTAGCCCCGGCTGCCTGCACCAGGCTGCGTAAACCCGAAAGAACAGACTGAGCAAAAACAACCTGAACCTCACCGCCATGATAAGTTTTTACCGCAGGACGGGGACGATCTGTAGCCAGTTCCAGTACCGGAAGTCTACCCGATAACTGCTCCCGCCAGTAACTCTGGTGTTCGCTCAGCAAAGAACCACTAAGCGATCCACGCTGCCAGGCAGCATAATCTTTATACTGAATGCGCAACCCGGGAAGTTCAAGTGCTGACCCGCTGACATAAGCATTATAATACGCCAATAACTCTTTAATCAGGATCTCCATCGACCAGCCATCGCTGATGATATGGTGCATCACATACGTGAAAACCCAGCGATCTGCGCCCAAACGGTAAACACCGGCACGAAGCAAGGGACCTTGGCCAAGATCAAACGTCGCACGGATATCCTTTACGACCTGTTCATGAACAACATCATCCTGATTAACAGCATTCCTAAAATCATACTCCGAAATCTTAAAACCAGACTCAGAAGCACTTAAAACAACCTGACGGATATCTCCGGATTCAGTGCTGCGAAAAACGGTACGTAAAATCTCATGGCGCTCAATCAGCGCTGAAAAAGCATGAGAAAGACCCGACAGGTCTAATGCCCCCTCAAACTGATGCACAGCAGGTACATTGTAGGCCGAATTCCCTTCATCAAACTGGCTCAATACCCATAGGCGCCGCTGTGACGAAGACAATTCGTAATCCGAAGAAACCTCTGATAATGGGATATTTGAAAAGACCTCTCGCCCTACGTGAGTAGATAAATAGTCAATTATTTTATGTTTATTTGATTTTACTTTAAGAATTATAGAATCCGAGACATCCCCCTCGGGGAAATCAAGTTTCAGTTTCCCATCCTGTAAATAAATATCAATTTTTTTTTCTGCTAACTCAATAATTAGATTGACTATATCCTTCATATTTCAATAGTAATTTTATTTCCGTTTCTAATTTCTTTTGAATTTTCGATCCACTTTTCAGCTTTTATAAGCTCAGCAATACTTTCAACCATAGGGCTAATGAAAACACTATTGATATTTAGCTTAATATCAAATTCCCTATGTATTAATGTAGTTATCCGAATCATTTTCAGGCTATCCCCACCCAGATCAAAGAAACTGTCATGGATACCGATACGTTCTTTGGGGATATTTAAAACTTCACTCCAGATCGCAGCCAGCTTTTCTTCCATCTCTGTACGCGGAGCAACATAGACTACCCCGCTTGCCATACCCATGCCCTCAGGATCGGGTAAAGCTTTACGGTCTGTCTTTCCATTGGCATTCAGCGGCAATGAATCCAGCTGCACATAATGGGAAGGAACCATATAGGAAGGAAGTCTACTGCCCAGGTAGGCACGCAATTCCTGAATCACCAGCACAGAACCACTCACTACATAAGCGGTCAGTTCCCGGACTCCCGAAACACCTTTGCGCGCAATCACAACGACAGAGACCATATCAGGGTAACCCTGTAGCACCCCCTCAATCTCCCCAAGCTCAATCCGGTAACCACGGATCTTGACCTGGTCATCCTTACGCCCCAGAAATTCAATGTTCCCATCACTCAGCCAGCGCCCCTGATCTCCGGTCAGGTACATCCGTTCATTAATTCCCTGCAGCTTTTCTTCTGCAAGCTGGTAAGGATTCGGGACAAACTTCTCTGCACTCAACTCCGCACGGTTCAGGTAACCCCGTGCCAGACCAGCCCCGCTGATACAAATCTCTCCGGCAACACCCACTGCACTTAACCCGCCATCACGGTCGGTAATATAGATGCGTGTATTGGAAACCGGCTTCCCAATCAAAATGCGGGAACCATCATTTTGCAGTTCTCTTACAATACAACCCACTGTAGATTCTGTGGGACCGTACTCATTATAAATCCGCATATCTGAATTAATGCCCTTCAAAACATCAACATGAGCAACACTAACCTCCTCTCCCCCTACAATTGCACAGCTGATATTCCCCGAAACCAGTCCTGAATGTTTCAGCACCTCAATATGAGAAGGGGTCAGCTTGATGCTGTCAATCCCCCTGGAGCTGCTGAAACTATCACTCAGGATCGAACCCAGCTCCTGATCCTGGTCATAAACAAAAAGCCCTCTGCCACTCAGCAATCCACAAAAAATACTCGTTACAGTCAGGTCAAACGACAGGGAGGTGTAAAGTCCAAAATGACCCGATAGCCCATCATCAAAATAATATCCGGAACACCAGTTAAGATAATTCATTAAACTGCCATGCTCAATCATCACCCCCTTTGGCTGACCTGTAGATCCGGAGGTATAAATCACATAAGCCAGATCTGAAGTCCTGCATGGAATAAGCCCGCCGGATACCTCATCCAACCCTGACAACTGGACATCCATCGCAAAAAGAGCCCCCTGGTAATAATCCAGCTCAAACATGTAATCGGTCTGGGTCAGCAGTAATCCGATGCCTGCATCTTCCACCATATAACGGATGCGTTCTTTGGGATAAGCAGGATCAATCGGAACATAAGCCCCGCCTGATTTCAGGATTCCAAGAAGCCCTATGATCATCCAATCCGAACGCTCCACCAGCAAACCAACCAGCACATCAGCCCCGATACCATGGCTGGAAACCAGGTGGTGTGCCAGACGGTCGGATGCAGCATCAACTTCAGCATAACTCAATTCCCGGTCCCGGTAAACAACCGCTATAGCATCGGGATCAAGTAAAACTTGCTCCCGGAACATAGAAACCACGGTCTGCCCAGCCGGATAGGAAACATCGGTCGCATTGAATCCATACAGTAACTGTTCACGCTCGGCAATACTCAGATAATCCAAACCTGAGAATGCTGCATCAGGAGAAATGATCATCTCTGACAACAACGCGTTCAAATGCCCACCCATACGTATAACCGTCTCACGATCATACAAATCACTGTTATATTCTATCATTAAACTGAGCTCTGATACTCCCGCCCGGAATACAAAACGCAGGTCAAACTTACTCACCACATCGATACCACCACTGCTGTAGTTGCTCACCTGAAGTCCACCTAAGCTATTCTCAACTTCTTTGGCATTTTCGGCATGCTGTAATTCTACCAACACATCAAATAACGGATTACGGCTACGGTCTGCAACTAAATGAAGGTCACTCACCAGTTCATCAAAAGGGTACACCTGATGTTCATAAGCCCCAAGGGTAACTTCACGAGTCTGTTCCAGCAGCGAACGGTAACTTTCCCCCTCGCCTATACGGCTGCGAAGCACCAGTGTATTTATATAAAAGCCAATCTGGTCTTCCAGGTCTGAGTGGTTACGGCCGGCAATAGGACTGCCCACAATCAGATCATCCTGACCACTATAGCGGTAAAGCAATGCATTAACACCTGCCAGCACCCCCATAAAAAGTGTCGTCCCTTCTGATTGCATCAGGCTTCGTAAACCGGAAACGGCCAAACCATCAAGAGCGACCTGTATCTGTCCGCCGTTATACGTCTTCACCGCAGGACGGGGACGGTCTGTAGCCAGTTCCAGTACCGGAAGTGTTCCCGATAACTGCTGCTGCCAGTAACTCCGGTGTCTGCTCAGCGAAGCACCATTAAGCTCATTCTGCTGCCATGCAGCATAATCTTTATACTGAATGCGCAACCCGGGAAGCTCAGGTGCTGACCCGCTGACATACGCATTATAATAAGCCAATAACTCTTTAATCAGGATCTCCATCGACCAGCCGTCGCTGATGATGTGATGCATCACATAAGTGAAAACCCAGCGATCTGCGCCCAAACGATAAACACCGGCACGAAGCAAGGGACCTTGAGCAAGGTCAAAAGCCGCACGGATATCCTTTGCGACCTGTTCATGAACAACATCATCCTGATCAGCTGCAGCTGTAAAATCACACTCCGAAATCTTAAACCCAGACTCAGAAGCACTTAAAACAACCTGACGGATATCACCGGATTCATTATTGCGAAAAACAGTACGTAAAATCTCATGGCGCTCAATCAGCGCAGTAAAAGCATGGGAAAGACCGCCCAGATCCAATGAACCCTCAAACAGATAAACCCCGGGAGCATTGTAGGCAATATTACCATCGCCAAACTGGCTCAGGATCCACAAACGACGCTGAGAAGAGGACAGTACATAATCCGAAGACAGGTCTATCAACGGAATACCTGAAAAAGTTTCTTTTTTTCCAGCTGTAATCAGCGCTGCCTGTACGCAAAGTGTTGTCTTACTAAAAAGCTCCTGAAGTTCTGTCTTTACCTCAAATATTTTATAAATCTGGCTGCTCAAACGGATCATCTTCAGACTGTGACCGCCAAGATTCAGGAAATCATCATCAATACCAATACGTTCATGAGGCACCTCAAGCAGTTCACTCCAGATCGCCGCCAGCTTTTCTTCCACCGCTGTACGCGGAGCGACATATGCCACCCCACTGGCCATACCTAAGCCCTCAGGATCAGGCAATGCCTTGCGGTCGGTCTTCCCGCTGGCATTCAGCGGCAATGAATCCAGCTGAACATAATGGGAAGGAACCATATAGGCAGGAAGTCTACTGCCCAGGTAGGCACGCAGTTCCTGAATCACCAGTACTGAACCACTCACCAGGTAAGCAATCAGTTCCTGATCTGCTGAAACACCTTTACGTGCAATCACAACGGCAGAAACCATATCAGGGTAACCCTGTAGCACCCCCTCAATCTCTCCGGGTTCAATACGGTAACCACGGATCTTGACCTGGTCATCCTTGCGGCCCAGAAACTCAATGTTCCCATCTTCCAGCCAGCGCCCCTGATCTCCGGTCAGGTACATCCGTTCATTAATTCCCCGCTCCTTTTCTTCTGCAAGCTGGTAAGGATTCGGGACAAACTTCTCTGCACTCAACTCCGCACGGTTCAGGTAACCCCGTGCCAGACCAGCCCCGCTGATACAAATCTCTCCGGCAATACCTACTCCACTCAACCCGCCATCACGGCCGGTAATATAGATACGTGTATTGGAAATCGGCTTACCCACAGGAACAGTCAATGCGTCAACATGTCCGCCCTGCTCCACACGAAAAACACTCGCACAAATACTCACCTCCGTAGGGCCGTAAGCATTCAGATAATGACCATAACTTAAAAATTCATTTGCCGTCGAAACGACTGCACGCTCTCCGGCAGTAATCAAACTGCGGATACCTCCAAGATCACCCAGATCAAGCTGGCTCACATAAACCGGGGGAAGTGTACAAATGTCAATCCCATGGCGCTTCACATAATCCTGGAAACTTAAAGGAGACTGTTTCACCTCCTCCTCTACCACATAAAGACTACCCCCGCTGGAAAGACACACAAAAATTTCTGACACACATGCATCAAATGATATAGAAGCAAACTGCAGGTGACGGTCGCCATGTTGAGCCCCGAAAACAGACTGCTGCGCATAAACCGTATTCACGATAGCCCCATGCCCGATCATCACCCCTTTGGGCCTTCCCGTAGATCCTGAAGTATAAATCACATAAGCCAGATCTGAAGCCCGGCATGGAAGAAACTCACCGGAGACCTCATCCAACCCTGACAACTGGACATCCACCGCAAAAAGAGCGCCCTGGTAATAATCCAGTTCAAACATATAATCGGTCTGGGTCAGCAGTAATCCGATACCTGCATCTTCCACCATATAACGGATGCGTTCTTTGGGATAAGCAGGATCAATCGGAACATAAGCCCCGCCTGATTTCAGGATCCCGAGAATCGCAATGATCATCCAGTCCGAACGCTCCACCAGCAAACCAACCAGCACATCAGCCCCGATACCATGGCTGGAAACCAGGTAATGTGCCAGACGGTCAGATGCAGCATCAAGCGCCCCATAACTCAATTCCCGCTCCCGGTAAACAACCGCAATGGCATCCGGATCAAGTAAAACCTGTTCCCTAAACAAAGAAACCAAAGTCTGATCAACCGGATAAGAGACATCCGTCGCATTGAATCCATACAACAACTGTTCACGCTCAGCAGCGGAAAGACAGCTCAGCGCTGAAAGGTCATCTTCAGGAAAGTCCAGGACCTGATCAATCAGCTGAAGCAAATGCCCTTCCATACGTTCCATACGGGCATGCTCATAGTAACAGGGATCATAATCTACAATAAGTTCCATTTCTTCGCCCGGCATAATGGTGACGGTCAACCCATAATTGGTCTGCTCACTAACAGATACAGATTCAAAACGTAAACCCTCTCCATCACCTGCCCCCTGTTCCACCATCTGCTGAACAGGATAGTTCTCAAAAACCAGCACATGATCAAACAATCCGGAACCCAGCTCACTCTGCTGCTGAACCTCGGCCAGTTGTGTGTAATGATAATGACTTCCGGCAATAGACTCCTGCTGAACGGCGGCCAGCAAATCGGTAAAAGTCATCCCCGGAGATACACGGATGCGTACCGGAACCGTATTGCTAAACAAGCCGATCATGTCCTCCACACCATCCAGATCTGCAGGACGTCCGGAAACCACCGCACCAAATACCACATCTGAACGGTCATTGTATTTCCCAAGCAAAAGCCCCCATACCGATTGTATAAAGGTATTCTCAGTCACCCCCAACCTGCTGCACAACGCGCCAAGACGGCTAACATTCCCTGCAGATAAACGGATGCGTTTCTTCTCCCTCCCCTGACCCTCAACTGCAGAACTAAACCCTGCGGAAAAACTGCTCAAAGTATCGTATCCACGCAATAAATCTCCCCAGTAACCCAGCGAGGAGCCCTGATCAACCCGACCTAACCAGTTGATATATTTTGAATAACCCACTGCCTCTCCCAGCTCCGCCACCTTACCCTGAATCAAACTGTAATAGATCTGGAAGATCTCCCGGATCAGGATACTGCTGCACCATCCATCCATAATGATATGGTGATGACTCCAGATCAGTTCATAGGCTTCAGGCCCGACACATAAAACCATCAAACGCATCTGAGAGCCCGATTCCAGGTCAAAGCCCAGAGCACGGTCCTCTTCACGGTACCTTTGAATTGCCTCATCATCCGCACCAGCAACATCATGGTAACGGAAACCATCACCTACCGATTTGCGCACCACCTGAAGGGGAACATCACCGTAATCCCGGACAAAACTGGTCCGGAGGACACCATGACGCCCCACTAACTGCCGGTAACTCTCCGACAGTAAATCAATATCAATCCGCCCGTGTAAACGGCAACTGATCTGCATGAAATAGGCCGAAGAGTCAGGTGCACTCAGCCAGTGATAATATAAACCCTCCTGAAGCGGGCCAAGCCTGTAAACATCCTCCAGTAAAGCATCAGCATTCAACGAATGAACCTGTTCCACACTCAGCCCCTGATAACTCAGGTCCACAGGGCTCAGCTGAACGGTAGTGGATGCTGACAACTCCAGAATCAAGCCCTCCAGTTCCTGCTGATAGCGGCTGATCAATGACCTCATCCGACCGGTGCTGTATTGCTCAGCGCTGTAAACCACCGATAACTGAAGGCAACCATCCACAATCATTCCCGAAACATCCAGTAAACTCTGACGGGGCAACCCTCCGGAAATCTCCCGGCCATGGTAATCCCCACTGAAACTGAACAGCGAAGCCGATGGGGACACAGCACCGTCTTGCTCTTTTGAAGAACCGGCCCCGGATCCAAAATCACCCAGGTAATTGAAAGTCACCGAAGGACGGCACTGATATCCTGCCCCTCCAAGGTAACGGAGAATGCCATAACCAATCCCCTTATTGGGAACCCGGTGCAGGCATTCCTTAACCTCGATCAGCTGACGGATACGGTCAGCTGCATAACCCAGGTCAATACAAACCGGATAAGTCGTGGTAAACCAGCCTACAGTACGGGTAACATCAAGGCCCGAACCGATATCTTCACGGCCATGGCCTTCCATACCAATCCGGATATGATCAATACCAAAAACTCCCGCAAGGGACAATACCAACCCACTCACCAAAATATCATTGATCTCTGTATGATAACTCTGGTAACAGCGGTTCAGCAGCAGCGAGGTCATGGAGCGGTCCAGTGAAAAACTTTCCGAAATCCGGTCCCCGTACAAATTACTCCCGCCGGCCTGGTCTGCCTGCAGGTCTGCCAAAGGCCAGTCTTCTGATAAAGACCAGTAAGCCTGTTCCGCCAAAAGAACCGAACTCCGGCTATATTCCTCCTGTACGGACTGCCAGTGACGGAAAGAATCTGTCTTCAAAGGAAGCTGCACCACCTGCTCCGCCAGGAACTGCTCATAAAGTGAGGATAAATCCTCAAAAATGATACGCCAGGAAACCCCGTCAATCACCAGATGGTGACTCACCAGCAGCAACCGGTCTGACCCATCTGACCCACGGAAAAGTACCGCACGGAACAGGGGACCCGAAGATAAATCGGCACTGCCCTGAACATGGTCACAAAACAAAGCAAAACCGGCTTCATCCAATTCCTGTTCCACCTCCTCAAAGCCATAAGCCTGGCTGACCTCTTTATTCTCCTGTAACCAGGTTCCCTCCTGCTGGTAGTAAACCATACGCAGGGCGTCATGATGTTCTACCAGTTTATCCAGCGCTAAGCGAAGGGCCTTCAGCGATAAACGCGAGCTGCTCCGCAGTAAAACAGACTGGTTATAATGAACCGGTGTACTGCCATAATCTTCAAAAAACATCCGCTGGATGGGGCTCAGTCCTGTCAGTCCCACAACCGGCTGCTGGTCAATGTCCCGAACGACAACACTTACATATTTTGATAACGTTCCGATCACCGGATATAAAAGCACTTCCTGGATCGTTAAGGAATATCCCTGTTGTTTTAAACGCGACACAATCTGGATAGACTTGATAGAATCCCCGCCAAGATCAAAGAAACTGTCATGGATACCAATACGCGCTTTGGGGGTATTTAAAACCTCACTCCAGATCGCGGCCAGCTTTTCTTCAATCTCTGTACGCGGAGCAACATAGGCTACCCCGCTTGCCATACCCATGCCCTCAGGATCGGGTAATGCCTTGCGGTCGGTCTTCCCGCTGGCATTCAGCGGCAATGAATCCAGCTGAACATAATGGGAAGGAACCATATAGGCAGGAAGCTTACTGCCCAGGTAGGCACGCAGTTCCTGAATCACCAGCACTGAACCACTCACCAGGTAAGCAATCAGTTCCTGATCTGCTGAAACACCTTTACGTGCAATCACAACGGCAGAAACCATATCAGGGTAACCCTGCAGCACAACCTCAATCTCCCCAAGCTCAATCCGGTAACCGCGGATCTTAACCTGGTCATCCTTGCGGCCCAGAAACTCAATGTTCCCATCTTCCAGCCAGCGCCCCTGATCTCCGGTCAGGTACATCCGTTCATTAATTCCCCGCTCCTTTTCTTCCGCAAGCTGGTAAGGATTCGGGACAAACTTCTCTGCACTCAACTCCGCACGGTTCAGGTAACCCCGTGCCAGACCAGCCCCGCTGATACAAATCTCTCCGGCAATACCTACTCCACTCAACCCGCCATCACGGCCGGTAATATAGATACGTGTATTGGAAATCGGCTTACCCACAGGAACAGTCAATGCGTCAACATGCCCGCCCTGTTCCATGCGAAAAACACTCGCACAAATACTCACCTCCGTAGGGCCGTAAGCATTCAGATAATTACCATAACTTAAAAATTCATTTGCCGTCGAAACGACTGCGCTCTCCCCGGCAGTAATCAAACTGCGGATACCTCCAAGATCACCCAGATCAAGCTGGCTCACATAAACCGGGGGAAGCGTACAAATGTCAATCCCATGGCGCTTCACATAATCCTGGAAACTTAAAGGAGACTGTTTCACCTCCTCCTCTACCACATAAAGACTGCCTCCGCTGGAAAGACACACAAAAATTTCTGATACACATGCATCAAATGATATAGAAGCAAACTGCAGGTGGCGGTCGCCATGTTGAGCCCCGAAAACAGACTGCTGCGCATAAACCGTATTCACGATAGCCCCATGCCCGATCATCACCCCTTTGGGCCTTCCCGTAGATCCTGAGGTATAAATCACATAAGCCAGATCTGAAGCCCGGCATGGAAGAAGCCCGCCGGAGACCTCATCCAACCCTGACAACTGGACATCCACCGCAAAAAGAGCGCCCTGGTAATAATCCAGTTCAAACATATAATCGGTCTGGGTCAGCAGTAATCCGATACCTGCATCTTCCACCATATAACGGATGCGGTCTTTGGGATAAGCAGGATCAATCGGAACATAAGCCCCGCCTGATTTCAGGATCCCGAGAATCGCAATGATCATCCAGTCCGAACGCTCCACCAGCAAACCAACCAGCACATCAGCCCCGATACCATGGCTGGAAACCAGGTAATGTGCCAGACGGTCAGATTGAGCATCAAGCGCTCCATAACTCAATTCCCGCTCCCGGTAAACAACCGCAATGGCATCCGGATCAAGTAAAACCTGTTCCCTAAACAGGGAGACCAAAGTCTGGTCAACCGGATAAGAGACATCCGTCGCATTGAATCCATACAACAACTGTTCACGCTCAGCAACACTCAGATAATCCAAACCTGAGAATGGCGCATCAGGAGAAACCATCATCTCCGACAGCAACGAACTCAAATGACTTCCCATACGGACGATCCGTTCCCGGTCATAGATATCACTGTTATAATCTATCGTTAACTGTAATTCCCTGTCAGTTGCACTGAAATTGAACACAAGGTCAAATATACTTTTGAAAACCCCTGACCCCTGATATTTACTGATCAGCAGGCTTTCAGGTGCATGTGCTTTCATATAAGGGTTAGGCCCTTCATTATTCAGGATCACCTGCACATCAAATAAGGGATTACGGCTTCGGTCAACCGGCAGATTAAGGGCATTCACCAGTTCATCAAAAGGATAATCCTGATGGTCATAAGCCCCCAGAGCTACCTTACGGGTCTGTTCCAGCAGCGAACGGTAACTCTCCCCCTCGCCTATGCGGCTGCGAAGCACCAGCGTATTCACATAAAAACCAATCTGGTCTTCCAGGTCCAGGTGGCTTCGGCCGGCAATAGGACTACCCACAATCAAATCATCCTGACCACTATAACGGTAAAGCAAAGCATTAACACCCGCAAGCAACCCCATAAAAAGTGTCGTCCCTTCTGATTGCATCAGGCTTCGTAAACCCGAAAGAACAGACTCATCAAAAGTCACCTGAACCTGTCCCCCGTTATACGTCTTCACCGCAGGACGGGGACGGTCCCCGGACAGTTCCAGTACCGGAAGTGTACCTGATAACTCCTGCTGCCAGTAGCTCCGGTGTTCGCTCAGCAAAGAACCACTAAGCACCCCACGCTGCCAGGCAGCATAATCTTTATACTGAATGCGCAACCCGGGAAGCTCAGGCACCGACCCGCTGAGGTACGCATTATAATAAGCCAATAACTCTTTAATCAAAATCTCCATCGACCAGCCGTCGCTGATGATGTGGTGCATCACATAGCTGAAAACCCAGCGATTTGCGCTCAAACGGTAAACACCCGCACGAAGCAGGGGACCCTGCCCAAGGTCAAAAGCCGCACGGATATCCTTTGCGACCTGTTCATGAACAACATCATCCTGATCAGCTGCAGCTGTAAAATCACACTCCGAAATCTTAAAACCAGACTCAGAAGCGCTTAAAACAACCTGACGGATATCTCCGGATTCAGTGCTGCGAAAAACGGTACGTAAAATCTCATGGCGCTCAATCAGCGATGAAAAAGCATGGGAAAGACCGCCCAGGTCCAATGAACCCTCAAACAGATAAACCCCGGGTACATTGTACGCAATATTACTCTGGTTCAGTAAACTCAGAATCCACAAACGCTGCTGAGAAAGTGATAAAGGGTAATCTCTTTGCTTTTCCACAACAGCAATACTGGTAAAGACACCTTTATTGGCCAAACCAATCAATTCTGCCTGTGCACAAAGTGTCGTTTTACTGAAAAGATCCTGAAGACCCGTCTTTACCCCAAATGTTTTATAAATCTGGCTGCTCAAACGGATCATCTTCAGACTGTGGCCGCCAAGATTCAGGAAATCATCATCTATACCGATACGTTCCTGAGGCACCTCAAGCAGTTCACTCCAGATTTCTACCAGTTTTTCTTCAGTCTCTGTACGCGGGGCAACATATGCCACCCCACTGGCCATACCTAAGCCCTCAGGGTCAGGCAATGCCTTGCGGTCGGTCTTTCCACTGGCATTCAGTGGCAATGAGTCCAGCTGCACATAATGGGAAGGGACCATATAGGCAGGAAGTTTACTGCCCAGGTAGGCACGCAGTTCCTGAATTACCAGCACTGAACCACTCACCACATAGGCAATCAGCTCCTGCTCTGCTGAAGCACCTTTACGGGCAACGACCACAGCAGAAACCATCCCCGGATACCCCTGCAAAGCGTTCTCAATCTCTCCGGGCTCAATCCGGTAACCACGGATCTTGACCTGGTCATCCTTGCGGCCCAGAAATTCAATGTTCCCATTACTAAGCCACCTTCCCTGATCTCCGGTCAGGTACATCCGTTCATTCAGCCCCTGCAGCTTTTCTTCCGCACGCTGGTAAGGATTCGGTACAAACTTCTCTGCACTCAACTCAGGACGGTTCAGATAACCCCGCGCAACGCCAACCCCGGCGATACAAATCTCACCGGCAACACCCACAGGACTCAAATCACCATGACGCTCAACAATGTAAATCTGTATATTTGAAATCGGCTTCCCGATAGGCACCAGCTGGTCAGCGGCCAGGGGTTCATAATGGGTTACTTCAATAGAGGCCTCGGTAGGACCATATAAATTGTATATGGGAACAGACAACTTACGGTACCACTTCTGTACAGTATCCAGGCTAAGTGCCTCTCCACTGGTCACCAGGGCAGTCAGGCTGCTTAAACGAAGCGCCACATCTTCCTGCTCAAATGCCCAGGACATAAAACTATTCAGCATGCCTGCCACAAAATGAACATAGCTAACCCCATGCTCAGTGATCAGGCGGAGAATCCGTTCCGGCACCGCCACATCACCTCCACTACAAAGAATCATCTTTGCACCCCAGCACAAAGGCATAAAGATCTCTCCCACTGAAACATCAAATGTATAACTTGTCTTCTGAAGAACAACCAGTGAAGAACTAAACCCATAATAACGCCACATCCAGTCAATCCGGTTGATGACCCCTCCATGTTCTACCATCACCCCTTTAGGAAGGCCGGTAGAACCCGAGGTATAAATCACATAAGCCAGGTCAGAAGCCTTCCGCTCAACAATTACTTCATCCTCGCTAAAGGAAGCCCCCTCCAGCAGGAACTCAGACAGCCATTCTGAATCGATCACCAAAACACAGCCACTGTCGCCAACAATATAATCAACCCGGTCCTGTGGATATTCAGGATCGATTGGAACATAGGCCCCGCCCGATTTCAGAATACCCAGGATCACAAGGATCATCCACTCCGAACGCTCCAGTCTGATTCCGATCAGTGCATCCTTACCGATAACATGTGCCGATAGCAGGTAATGTGCCAAACGGTTTGAAGCAGCATCAACTTCTGCATAACTCAACGCTTTTTCCTGATAAACAACCGCTATGGCAGAAGGACGAAGTAAAACCTGTTCCTTAAACAGGGAGACCAATGTCTGATCAGCAGGATAAGGTGCATCCGTAGCATTAAAATCAGACAATAACTGCTCACGCTCAGCAGCGGAAAGATAGCTCAGCGTTGAAATCGGTGCTTCCGGGGAATCCACCATTTCAGACAACAGCAAGCTCAGATGGCTGCCCATGCGCGTGATCGTATCCCGGTCATACAAGTCACTGTTATATTCTATATTTAAATGCAAATCATCATCACCAGTTGTAAAATTAAAACTCAGTTCAAACTTACTCACCTGACTGTTGTCGCCTAATTCATAACTTCTTATATTTAAGTGATCAGGACTATGATTGTCTTTTCCTAACTGTACAGCATCCTTATTCTGTAAAACCACCATCACATCAAATAACGGATTGCGGCTTCGGTCAACCGGCAAACGAAGATCATTCACCAGCTCATCAAAAGGATATACCTGATGCTCATAAGCCCCCAGGGTAATCTCCCGGGTCTGCTCCAGCAGTGACCGGTAACTATCCCCCTCTCCAATGCGGCTGCGTAAAGCAAGCGTGTTCACATAAAAACCAATCTGGTCTTCCAGGTCAGAATGGTTACGGCCGGCGATAGGGCTTCCCACAATCAGGTCGTCCTGACCACTGTAACGGTAAAGCAGGGCATTCACCGCTGCAAGTGCCCCCATAAAAAGGGTAGCCCCGGCTGATTGCACCAGTACACTTAAACCCGACACAGCCTCCCTGTCAAAAGCGACATGAACCTGTCCGCCGTTATAGGTCTTGATCAGCGGACGAGGCCGGTCTGTGGCCAGATTCAGTACAGGGACAACACCTGACAACTGCTGCTGCCAGTAACTGCGGTGCTGACTGAGCAAAGCACCATTAAGTTCCTTCTGCTGCCAGGCGGAATAATCTTTATATTGAATACGCAAGGCAGGAAGTACAAGCTCCGATCCATGGACATAGGCATTATAATAGGCCAACAATTCCTTAATTAAAATCTCCATTGACCAGCCATCGCTGATGATATGGTGCATCACATAGGTGAAAATCCAGCGGTCAGCTTCTAAACGGTAAACACCGGCACGAAGCAATGGCCCCAGGGCAAGGTCAAATGTGCCGCTAAAATCTTTTGCAATCAACTCCTGAACCTGCTCCTGTTGATCTGCAACTTCCTGCATATCTGTTTCAGTAATACTAAAACCAAGTTCCTCCGTACTTAAAATAACCTGGCGGATATCGCCGGATTCATTGTCCCGAAAAACGGTACGCAAAATCTCATGACGCTCAATCAGTGCAGAAAAAGCATGAGAAAGGCCCGCCATATCCAACATACCTTCAAACAGGTAAACATCAGGGATATTATAAGCGAGATTACCATCACCAAACTGGCTCAATATCCACAAACGATGTTGAGATGATGACAATACATAATCCGAAGATAAGTCAACTAAGGGGATGACCTTATTTGAATATTCAAGCGAGCTTATTCTTTTTAGATATTCAATTAAAGCCGCTTTATTAAGCTTGATTTCTCCTAACAGAACTTCGTCTATTTTTCCTTTTGGAAACCTAACAGACAAATCCTCTTCAGATAACTTAATATGAATATTTTCATTTCTTAATCTTGATATAAGATCTTTCATATATTTCAATTATATTTTAATCTCATCATAATTATTACTCTCCTCATTTAAAGAAGCCTGTAACCATTCGTCATTACTTATTCCCTCTGATAATCCAGCTATTGTCGGATCAGAAAACACATTCTTAAAGTCAATATTTACCTTAAATTCTTTTTTTATTCCAGATATGGTTTGAATCACTTTCAGGCTATGCCCTCCCAGATCAAAGAAGCTGTCATAGATACCAATACGGGCTTTGGGTATGTCAAGAATTTCACTCCAGATCTCTGCAAGCTTTTCTTCGGTATCATTGCGGGGGGCTACGTAAGCTACCCCACTTGCCACACCCAGGCCTTCAGGATTGGGAAGCGCCTTGCGGTCAATCTTACCATTGCTGGTCAGTGGCAAGGAAGAGGGCTGAACATAATATCCCGGAATCATATAAGAAGGCAGCTTACCCGACAGGTAGGTCCGTAATTCCTGAGACGACAAAGTAGCATCACTAACTACATAAGCGATCAGTTCCTGATCTCCTGATGAACCCGAACGGGTAAGTACCACAGACGATAACAGACCTGGATAACCGGACAGAGCGGACTCAATCTCTCCTAATTCAATGCGATATCCACGCACCTTCACCTGATCATCCTGACGTCCCAGATATTCAATTTCTCCGTTAGCCAGCATCCTCGCTTTATCTCCGGTCCGGTAAACACGTTCCCCATCCTTCAACAAATCATCCAGAAACCTCGATTTCGTTAACTCTTCCCGGTTTAAATAACCACGGCAAACACCTTCCCCACCTACATAAAGTTCTCCCGGAACACCTATAGGTAACAATTGCTGCAGGCTGTCCAGAACATAGCAACTCAATGTGGGAATCGGGCGGCCAATATTATGACTGTTGTTCAAAATATCTGAACGCGTCAGCTTTTTATAGGTCACATGGACGGTAGTTTCTGTAATCCCGTACATATTGATCAAAGAGGTATCCGGATAACGGTCCAGCCACAATCCAAGACGGGACGGGCTCAGGGATTCCCCGCCAAAGATCACATAACGTAAACCAAGATCATTGGTCACAGCATCCAGCTCTTCTTTCATCAGGTTATAAAATGACGAAGGGGTCTGGTTCAACACCGTCACCTGATGGTTTCTCAGCACCTCTAAAAATGATAAAGGATCTTTAGACACCTCTGAAGAAACAACGACAAGCTTCCCGCCGTTAAGCAAGGCACCGTACATCTCCCAAACTGAAAAATCAAAACAATAGGAATGAAACATCGTCCAAACATCTGAACGGCCAAAATCAAACAGCGGCTGATCAGTCCTGAACAACCTGACCACATTATGATGTGTCACTAAACTCCCTTTAGGTGTTCCTGTGGAACCGGAAGTATAAATCACATAAGCCAGAGCCGACGGACTCACCTCAACTTCCGGAGCAGCCTCACTCCATCCGGCACTCAACGGCATGAAATCAGCCAGCAATTGTGCATCAATAATGACGCGGCAATTGCTGTCTTTACTGATATAATCAATTCGTTCCTGTGGATAAGCAGGATCAATAGGAACATAAGCACCTCCTGATTTCAGGATCCCAAGGATCGCAATGATCATCCATTCGGAACGCTCCAGTTTTATACCGATCAACTCTTCGCTGACAATGCCATAAGTTGAAATCAGGTACGCGGCCAAACGGTTTGAAGAGGACTCCAGTTCGCCATAGCTCAGGGCGATATCCTGATAAACAACCGCGATAGCATCAGCATCAAGTAAAACCTGTTCCCGGAACAAAGAAACCAGTGTCTGATCAGCCGGATAGGTTGCCTCAGTGGCATTGAAACCAGACAATAACTGTTCACGCTCAGCAGTGGAAAGATAACACAGTGTGGAAAGTGGCGCTTCAGGAGAAACGATGATCTCCGACAGCAATGCGTTCAAATGCCCACCCATACGTATAATCGTCTCACGATCGTACAAGTCACTGTTATATGCTATATTTAAATGCAGATCATCATCATCTGCCATGAAGTTAAAGCTCAGTTCAAACTTGCTCACATGACTGTCTGTACCTAATTCATAACTGCTGATCTTTAAATGATCAGGAGCATTTCTATCTTTTTCTAAAGCTGCAGCACTACTGCTCTGCAAAGCCACCAGCACATCAAATAATGGATTACGGCTTCGGTCAACCGGTAAACGGAGATCATTCACCAGTTCATCAAAAGGATACACCTGATGCGCATAAGCTCCAAGGGTAACTTCACGGACCTGCTCCAGCAGCGAACGGTAACTGTCCCCCTCAGCTATCCGGTGGCGAAGCGCCAGCGTATTCACATAAAAACCAATCTGGTCTTCCAGGTCTGAGTGGTTACGGCCGGCAATAGGGCTTCCCACAATCAGGTCATCCTGACCACTATAGCGGTAAAGAAAAGCATTAACGCCTGCAAGTAAGCCCATAAAAACGGTAGCCCCGGCTGCCTTCACCAGGCTGCGTAAACCCGAAAGAACAGACTGAGCAAAAACAACCTGAACCTCACCGCCATGATAAGTTTTTACCGCAGGACGGGGACGATCTGTAGCCAGTTCCAGTACCGGAAGTCTACCCGATAACTGCTCCCGCCAGTAACTCTGGTGTTCGCTCAACAAAGAACCACTAAGCGATCCACGCTGCCAGGCAGCATAATCTTTATACTGAATGCGCAACCCGGGAAGTTCAAGTGCTGACCCGCTGACATAAGCATTATAATAAGCCAATAACTCTTTAATCAGGATCTCCATCGACCAGCCATCGCTGATGATATGGTGCATCACATACGTGAAAACCCAGCGATCTGCGCCCAAACGGTAAACACCGGCACGAAGCAAGGGACCTTGGCCAAGATCAAAAGCCGCACGGATATCCTTTCCGACCTGTTCATGAACAACATCATCCTGATTAACAGCATTCCTAAAATCATACTCCGAAATCTTAAAACCAGACTCAGAAGCACTTAAAACAACCTGACGAATATCTCCGGATTCAGTGCTGCGAAAAACGGTACGTAAAATCTCATGGCGCTCAATCAGCGCTGAAAAAGCATGAGAAAGACCCGACAGGTCTAAAGTACCTTCAAACAGATAAACCCCAGGTATATTGTAAGCCATATTACCATCGCCAAACTGACTCAATACCCATAAACGTTTTTGAGAGAATGACAAAGGATAATCTGTTTGTTCCTCCACAACAGGAATGCCGGTAAAAACTCCTTTCTCAGCCAAACCAATCAACTCTGCCTGTGCACAAAGCGTCGTTTTATTTAAAAGCTCCTGAAATTCAGTCTTTACCTCAAATATTTTATAAATCTGGCTGCTCAAGCGGATCATCTTCAGACTATGACCTCCAAGATTCAGGAAATCATCATCGATACCGATACGTTCACGAGGCACATCAAGCAGTTCACTCCAGATCGCAGCCAGCTTCTCTTCCACCGCTGTACGCGGAGCGACATATGTCACTCCACTGGCCATACCTAAGCCCTCAGGATCGGGTAATGCCTTGCGGTCGGTCTTCCCGCTGGCATTCAGCGGCAATGATTCCAGCTGCACATAATGGGAAGGAACCATATAGGAAGGAAGCTTACTGCCCAGGTAGGTACGCAATTCCTGAATCACCAGTGCTGAACCGCTCACCAGGTAAGCGATCAGTTCCTGATCTGCTGAAGCACCTTTACGCGCAATCACAACGGAAGAAATTATATCCGGATAACCCTGTAACACCCCCTCAATCTCTCCGGGCTCAATCCGGTAACCACGGATCTTGACCTGGTCATCCTTACGGCCCAGAAACTCAATGTTCCCATCTTCCAGCCAGCGCCCCTGATCTCCGGTCAGGTACATCCGTTCATTCAGCCCCTGTAGCTTTTCTTCCGCAAGCGGGTAAGGGTTTGGGACAAACTTCTCTGCACTCAACTCCGCACGGTTCAGATAACCCCGCCCAACTCCGGCTCCACTGATACAAATCTCGCCGGGAACACCTAAAGGGCTCACATTCCCATACTTGTCCAGAATATAAATCTTTTCATTTAGTAATGGTCCCCCTATAGAAAAACAGGTACTATTTTTTATCTCAAAACTACTGCTCCATATGGTCGTCTCGGTTGGTCCATATACATTCAACACCCGGGTGGAAGTGAGTGCAGACAACCGCTCATAATTAACCTTACTCAATGGTTCCCCACCAACCAAAAGCACATCCAGAGATCGTAATATCTCAAGTGCTTTAGCTGAAGATTCGAAAAGCTGATTTAACCGTGATGGGGTTATTTGTAAGGCATTGATGTGATGTTTATCTAAATACCCCAAAATACTTAATGGGTCTGTTTCCGCGATTAAAACAATTTTCAACCCATTAATCAGGGTGCCAACAAGCTCTAATACAGAGATGTCAAACGTATAATTTGTAATGGCAGCCAGTACCATTCCCTTATTCAAAGAAAACCCTGACTGAAAATTAATGAAAAAACTTGCTACATTTTCGTGAGAAATCATCACTCCTTTAGGCTGCCCCGTAGAACCCGAAGTATAAATCACATAAGCCAGATCTGAAGGCTTAATCTCTGCTGCAATATAATCCGAACCAAGGCCAGGACTTTGCTGAACAAAATCCGATATCCAGGAATCGTCAATGATCAAACGGCAATTGCTGTCACTGATCATATAATCAATTCGTTCCTGCGGATAAGCAGGATCGATTGGAACATAAGCCCCGCCTGACTTCAGGACCCCGAGAATCGCAATAATCATCCAGTCCGAACGCTCCACCAGCAAACCAACCAACACATCAGCCCCGATACCATGGCTGGAAACCAGGTAATGTGCCAGACGGTCAGATGCAGCATCAAGCGCCCCATAACTCAATTCCCGCTCCCGGTAAACAACCGCTATAGCATCCGGATCAAGTAAAACCTGTTCCCTAAACAAAGAAACCAAAGTCTGATCAACCGGATAAGAGACCTCAGTAGCATTGAATCCATACAACAACTGTTCACGCTCAGCAGCGGAAAGACAGCTCAGCGCTGAAAGGTCATCTTCAGGAAAGTCCAGGACCTGATCAATCAGCTGAAGCAAATGCCCTTCCATACGTTCCATACGGGAATGCTCATAGTAACAGGGATCATAATCTACAATAAGCTCAATTTCTTCGCCCGGCATAATGGTGACAGTCAACCCGTAATTGGTCTGCTCGGTAAAAGATGCGGATTCAAAACGTAAACCCTCTCCATCACCTACCCCCTGTTCCACCATCTGCTGAACAGGATAGTTCTCGAAAACCAGCACATGATCAAACAATCCGGAACCCAGCTCACTCTGCTGCTGAACCTCGGCCAGTTGTGTGTAATGATAATGACTTCCGGCAATAGACTCCTGCTGAACGGCGGCCAGCAAATCGGTAAAAGTCATCCCCGGAGATACACGGATGCGTACCGGAACCGTATTGCTAAACAAGCCGATCATGTCCTCCACACCATCCAGATCTGCCGGACGTCCGGAAACCACCGCACCAAATACCACATCTGAACGGTCATTGTATTTCCCAAGCAAAAGCCCCCATACCGATTGTATAAAGGTATTCTCAGTCACCCCCAACCTACTGCACAACGCGCCAAGACGGCTAACATTCCCTGCAGATAAACGGATGCGTTTCTTCTCCCTCCCCTGACCCTCAACTGCAGAACTAAACCCTGCGGAAAAACTGCTTAAAGTATCGTATCCACGCAATAAATCTCCCCAGTAACCCAGCGAAGAGCCCTGATCAACCCTGCCTAACCAGTTGATATATTTTGAATAGCCCACTGCCTCTCCCAGCTCCGCCACCTTACCCTGAATCAAACTGTAATAGATCTGGAAGATCTCCCGGATCAGGATACTGTTGCACCATCCATCCATAATGATATGGTGATGACTCCAGATCAGCTCATAGGCTTCAGGCCCGACACATAAAACCATCAAACGCATCTGAGAGCCCGATTCCAGGTCAAAGCCCAGAGCACGGTCCTCTTCACGGTACCTTTGAATTGCCTCATCATCCGCACCAGCAACATCATGGTAACGGAAACCATCACCTACCGATTTGCGCACCACCTGAAGGGGAACATCACCGTAATCCCGGACAAAACTGGTCCGGAGGACACCATGACGCCCCACTAACTGCCGGTAACTCTCCGACAGTAAATCAATATCAATCCGCCCGTGTAAACGGCAACTGATCTGCATGAAATAGGCCGAAGAGTCAGGTGCACTCAGCCAGTGATAATATAAACCCTCCTGAAGCGGGCCAAGCCTGTAAACATCCTCCAGTAAAGCATCAGCATTCAACGAATGAACCTGTTCCACACTCAGCCCCTGATAACTCAGGTCCACAGGGCTCAGCTGAACGGTGGTGGATGCTGACAACTCCAGAATCAAGCCCTCCAGTTCCTGCTGATAGCGGCTGATCAATGACCTCATCCGACCGGTGCTGTATTGCTCAGCGCTGTAAACCACCGATAACTGAAGGCAACCATCCACAATCATTCCCGAAACATCCAGTAAACTCTGACGGGGCAACCCTCCGGAAATCTCCCGGCCATGGTAATCCCCACTGAAACTGAACAGCGAAGCCGATGGGGACACTACACCGCCTTGCTCTTTTGAAGAACCGGCCCCGGATCCAAAATCACCCAGGTAATTGAAAGTCACCGAAGGACGGCATTGATATCCTGCCCCTCCAAGGTAACGGAGAATGCCATAACCAATCCCCTTATTGGGAACCCGGTGCAGGCATTCCTTAACCTCGATCAGCTGACGGATACGGTCAGCTGCATAACCCAGGTCAATACAAACCGGATAAGTCGTGGTAAACCAGCCTACAGTACGGGTAACATCAAGGCCCGAACCGATATCTTCACGGCCATGGCCTTCCATACCAATCCGGATATGATCAATACCAAAAACTCCCGCAAGGGACAATACCAACCCACTCACCAAAATATCATTGATCTCTGTATGATAACTCTGGTAACAGCGGTTCAGCAGCAGCGAGGTCATGGAGCGGTCCAGTGAAAAACTTTCCGAAGTCCCCTCCCCGTACAAATTACTCCCGCCGGCCTGGTCTGCCTGCAGGTCTGCCAAAGGCCAGTCTTCTGATAAAGACCAGTAAGCCTGTTCCGCCAAAAGAACCGAACTCCGGCTATATTCCTCCTGTACGGACTGCCAGTGACGGAAAGAATCTGTCTTCAAAGGAAGCTGCACCACCTGCTCCGCCAGGAACTGCTCATAAAGTGAGGATAAATCCTCAAAAATGATACGCCAGGAAACCCCGTCAATCACCAGATGGTGACTCACCAGCAGCAACCGGTCTGACCCATCTGACCCACGGAAAAGTACCGCACGGAACAGGGGACCCGAAGATAAATCGGCACTGCCCTGAACATGGTCACAAAACAAAGCAAAACCGGCTTCATCCAATTCCTGTTCCACCTCCTCAAAGCCATAAGCCTGGCTTAGGTCTTTATTCTCCTGTAACCAGGTTCCCTCCTGCTGGTAGTAAACCATACGCAGGGCGTCATGATGTTCTACCAGCTTATCCAACGCTAAGCGAAGGGCCTTCAGCGATAAACGCGAGCTGCTCCGCAGTAAAACAGACTGGTTATAATGAACCGGTGTACTGCCATAATCTTCAAAAAACATCCGCTGGATGGGGCTCAGTCCTGTCAGTCCCACAACCGGCTGCTGGTCAATGTCCCGAACAGTAACACGTACATATTTTGATAACGTTCCGATCACCGGATATAAAAGCACTTCCTGGATCGTTAAGGAATATCCCTGTTGTTTTAAACGCGACACAATCTGGATAGACTTGATAGAATCCCCGCCAAGATCAAAGAAACTGTCATGGATACCAATACGCGCTTTGGGGGTATTTAAAACCTCACTCCAGATCGCGGCCAGCTTTTCTTCAATCTCTGTACGCGGAGCAACATAGGCTACCCCGCTTGCCATACCCATGCCCTCAGGATCGGGTAAAGCTTTACGGTCTGTCTTTCCATTGGCATTCAGCGGCAATGAATCCAGCTGCACATAATGGGAAGGAACCATATAGGAAGGAAGTCTACTGCCCAGGTAGGTACGCAATTCCTGAATCACCAGCACTGAACCACTCACCAGGTAAGCGATCAGTTCCCGGACTCCCGAAACACCTTTGCGTGCAATCACAACGGCAGAAACCATATCAGGGTAACCCTGTAGCACCCCCTCAATCTCCCCAAGCTCAATACGGTAACCACGGATCTTGACCTGGTCATCCTTACGCCCCAGAAACTCAATGTTCCCATCACTCAGCCAGCGCCCCTGATCTCCGGTCAGGTACATCCGTTCATTAATTCCTTGCAATTTTTCTTCTGCAAGCTGGTAAGGATTCGGGACAAACTTCTCTGCACTCAACTCCGCACGGTTCAGGTAACCACGTGCCAGACCAGCCCCGCTGATACAAATCTCTCCGGCAACACCCACTGCACTTAACCCGCCATCACGGTCGGTAATATAGATACGTGTATTGGAAACCGGCTTCCCAATCAAAATGCGGGAACCATCATTTTGCAGTTCTCTTACAATACAACCCACTGTAGATTCTGTGGGACCGTACTCATTATAAATCCGCATATCTGAATTAATGCCCTTCAAAACATCAACATGAGCAACACTAACCTCCTCTCCCCCTACAATTGCACAGCTGATATTCCCCGAAACCAGTCCTGAATGTTTCAGCACCTCAATATGAGAAGGGGTCAGCTTGATGCTGTCAATCCCCCGGGAGCTGCTGAAACTATCACTCAGGATCGAACCCAGCTCCTGATCCTGGTCATAAACAAAAAGCCCCCTGCCACTCAGCAATCCACAAAAAATACTCGTTACAGTCAGGTCAAACGACAGGGAAGTGTAAAGTCCAAAATGACCCGATAGCCCATCATCAAAGTAATATCCGGAACACCAGTTAAGATAATTCATTAAACTGCCATGCTCAATCATCACCCCCTTTGGCTGACCTGTAGATCCGGAGGTATAAATCACATAAGCCAGATCTGAAGTCCTGCATGGAATAAGCCCGCCGGATACCTCATCCAACCCTGACAACTGGACATCCACCGCAAAAAGAGCCCCCTGGTAATAATCCAGCTCAAACATGTAATCGGTCTGGGTCAGCAGTAATCCGATGCCTGCATCTTCCACCATATAACGGATGCGTTCTTTGGGATAAGCAGGATCAATCGGAACATAAGCCCCGCCTGATTTCAGGATTCCAAGAAGCCCTATGATCATCCAATCCGAACGCTCCACCAGCAAACCAACCAGCACATCAGCCCCGATACCATGGCTGGAAACCAGGTGGTGTGCCAGACGGTCGGATGCAGCATCAACTTCAGCATAACTCAATTCCCGGTCCCGGTAAACAACCGCTATAGCAGCGGGATCAAGTAAAACTTGCTCCCGGAACATAGAAACCACGGTCTGCCCAGCCGGATAGGAAACATCGGTCGCATTGAATCCATACAGTAACTGTTCACGCTCGGCAATACTCAGATAATCCAAACCTGAGAATGCTGCATCAGGAGAAATGATCATCTCTGACAACAACGCGTTCAAATGCCCACCCATACGTATAACCGTCTCACGATCATACAAATCACTGTTATATTCTATATTTAAATGTAATTCTTCTCCTTGTCCCGACTGGAAGATAAAACGCAGGTCAAACTTACTCACTACATCCATACCATCGCTGTTGTAGCCACTAACCTGAAGCCCGGTCATATCGTCCTTCTTTTCAAAAGAATATTCCATATGCTGTAACTCAACCAGCACATCAAATAACGGATTGCGGCTCTGGTCTGCAGTTAAACGAAGGTCACTCACAAGCTCATCAAAAGGGTACACCTGATGTTCATAAGCTCCAAGGGTAACTTCACGCGTCTGCTCCAGCAGTGAACGGTAACTCTCCCCCTCGCCTATACGGCTGCGAAGAACCAGCGTATTCACATAAAAACCAATCTGGTCTTCCAGGTCTGAGTGGTTACGGCCGGCAATAGGACTCCCTACAATCAAATCATCCTGACCACTATAGCGATAAAGCAATGCATTAACACCTGCCAGCACCCCCATAAAAAGTGTAGTTCCTTCTGATTGCATCAGGCTTCGTAAACCGGAAACGGCCAAACCATTAAGAGCGACCTGAACCTGTCCGCCGTTATATGTCTTCACCGCAGAACGGGGACGGTCTGTAGCCAGTTCCAGTACCGGAAGTGTTCCCGATAACTGCTGCTGCCAGTAACTCCTGTGCCTGCTCAGTGAAGCACCATTAAGCTCATTATGCTGCCAGGCAGCATAATCTTTATACTGAATGCGCAAGCCGGGAAGCTCAGGTGCTGACCCGCTGACATACGCATTATAATACGCCAACAACTCTTTAATCAGGATCTCCATCGACCAGCCATCGCTGATGATGTGGTGCATCACATAAGTAAAAACCCAGCGATCTGCGCTCAAACGATAAACACCGGCACGAAGCAAGGGACCTTGAGCAAGGTCAAAAGCCGCACGGATATCCTTTGCGACCTGTTCATGAACAACATCATCCTGATCAGCTGCAGCTGTAAAATCACACTCCGAAATCTTAAAACCAGATTCAGAAGCACTTAGAACAACCTGACGGATATCACCAGATTCATTATTGCGAAAAACGGTACGTAAAATCTCATGGCGCTCAATCAGCGCTGAAAAAGCATGGGAAAGACCGCCCAGGTCCAATGAACCCTCAAACAGATAAACCCCTGGAGCATTGTAGGCAATATTACCATCGCCAAACTGGCTTAGGATCCACAAACGACGCTGAGAAGAGGACAGTACATAATCCGAAGACAGGTCTACCAACGGAATACATGAAAAAGTTTCTTTTTTTCCAGCTGCAATCAGCGCTGCCTGTGCGCAAAGTGTTGTCTTACTAAAAAGCTCCTGAAGTTCTGTCTTTACCTCAAATATTTTATAAATCTGGCTGCTCAAGCGGATCATCTTCAGACTGTGACCGCCAAGATTCAGGAAATCATCATCAATACCAATACGTTCCCGAGGCACCTCAAGCAGTTCACTCCAGATCGCAGCCAGCTTCTCTTCCACCGCTGTACGCGGAGCGACATATGTCACTCCACTGGCCATACCTAAGCCCTCAGGATCGGGTAATGCCTTGCGGTCGGTCTTCCCGCTGGCATTCAGCGGCAATGATTCCAGCTGCACATAATGGGAAGGAACCATATAGGAAGGAAGCTTACTGCCCAGGTAGGTACGCAATTCCTGAATCACCAGTGCTGAACCGCTCACCAGGTAAGCGATCAGTTCCTGATCTGCTGAAGCACCTTTACGCGCAATCACAACGGAAGAAATTATATCCGGATAACCCTGTAACACCCCCTCAATCTCTCCGGGCTCAATCCGGTAACCACGGATCTTGACCTGGTCATCCTTACGGCCCAGAAACTCAATGTTCCCATCTTCCAGCCAGCGCCCCTGATCTCCGGTCAGGTACATCCGTTCATTCAGCCCCTGTAGCTTTTCTTCCGCAAGCTGGTAAGGGTTTGGGACAAACTTCTCTGCACTCAACTCCGCACGGTTCAGATAACCTCGCCCAACTCCGGCTCCACTGATACAAATCTCGCCGGGAACACCTAAAGGGCTCACATTCCCATACTTGTCCAGAATATAAATCTTTTCATTTAGTAATGGTCCCCCTATAGAAAAACAGGTACTATTTTTTATCTCAAAACTACTGCTCCATATGGTCGTCTCGGTTGGTCCATATACATTCAACACCCGGGTGGAAGTGAGTGCAGACAACCGCTCATAATTAACCTTACTCAATGGTTCCCCACCAACCAAAAGCACATCCAGAGATCGTAATATCTCAAGTGCTTTAGCTGAAGATTCGAAAAGCTGATTTAACCGTGATGGGGTTATTTGTAAGGCATTGATGTGATGTTTATCTAAATACCCCAAAATACTTAATGGGTCTGTTTCCGCGATTAAAACAATTTTCAACCCATTAATCAGGGTGCCAACAAGCTCTAATACAGAGATGTCAAACGTATAATTTGTAATGGCAGCCAGTACCATTCCCTTATTCAAAGAAAACCCTGACTGAAAATTAATGAAAAAACTTGCTACATTTTCGTGAGAAATCATCACTCCTTTAGGCTGCCCCGTAGAACCCGAAGTATAAATCACATAAGCCAGATCTGAAGGCTTAATCTCTGCTGCAATATAATCCGAACCAAGGCCAGGACTTTGCTGAACAAAATCCGATATCCAGGAATCGTCAATGATCAAACGGCAATTGCTGTCACTGATCATATAATCAATTCGTTCCTGCGGATAAGCAGGATCGATTGGAACATAAGCCCCGCCTGACTTCAGGACCCCGAGAATCGCAATGATCATCCAATCCGAACGCTCCACCAGCAAACCAACCAGCACATCAGCCCCGATACCATGGCTGGAAACCAGGTAATGTGCTAAACGGTCTGATGCAGCATCAAGCGCGCCATAACTCAATTCCCGCTCCCGGTAAACGACCGCAATAGCATCCGGATCAAGTAAAACCTGTTTCCGGAACAAAGAAACCAATGTCTGATCAACCGGATAAGAGACATCAGTAGCATTGAATCCATACAATAACTGTTCACGCTCAGCAGCATCAATAACCTGTATATCAGATATTAAAATATCATTCTGTAAAACAACCTGTTTTGTAATGTGAAAAAAATATTTAAAAAATCTAAGAATAGTATCTTTCTGAAATAATTGAGTAGAATATTCAATTTCCAGATAAAATTTATCCAGTTCCCTTCCAAAATTAAAACTCAAATCAAATTTAGATTTGATATCCTGATGCGCTATATCCCCTGAAGTAAATAAAAACTCATCCAGCAAACCTAGCTGAATACCATACAGGTTGTAAAAATCTTCATTTGTCCTGCCAATAGTTAAATCCTGATAAGACATCAATACATCAAACAAAGCATTTCTGCCTGTATCGGAATTAACAGCATTATCTTGAATAATATCGACTAAAGGGTATTCTTTAAAACTAAGCGTCTTTAATGTATCGTCATGAACCTGTTTAGAAAAGTCTTCAAATGACTCCTCTACGTTAATATCAAATTTTAGCGGTAAAGTATTGATATACAATCCGATTTGCTCCTCAAGCTCAAGACGATCACGCATGGATACAGGCGTGCCAAAAATGATACTAGTCTGACCGGAAAGCTTGTGGAGCAGCAATAGAAGACATGACCTGAAGAAACTGAAAGTAGTCATATGATTGCTTTCGCTAAATTCCTGTATCTGCAGATAAAGAGCATAATCAAAATAGAATTTAGAGGAAGCTCCATCAAAACCCATCACTTTAGGTCTCAGGTTATCCGCTGGTAAATTTAGAGGTTCAACAGTATATAAAGATTTAAGTTCCCAAAACGCTTTACACCTGTTTAAACCATCTTTATTTAAGGATTGATTTTGCCATTGTACATAGTCTTTATATTGGATACTTAATGGTTTTAAAACGATTTCTTCCGACTCACATAGCGTCTTATAAAAATCAAGTATTTCCTTTAAAAAGAGGATAACAGATCTATTATCACAAATGAGGTGATGTATGGAAATAATTAAAGCGAATTCTTCATCGGAAATCTGATAAACATTGATTTTAATCAGAGGCCCTTTCTCCAGATTGAAATTATGACTGGTAATTATTCTGATCTCAGATTTCAAATATTCTTTGATATCCGGACTATTTCTTGAGTCAAAGAAAGAGAAAAAGCCTGTCGATTTTTCCAATACACTTTGCCAGACATTTCCATCTTCCTCTATAAAAACTGTTCGCAGAATTTCATGTTTCTGAGTAATAAAATGAAGTGCCTGCTCTAAATTTTCCTTAATGAACTTTCCCTTCCAATACAGATTGGTTACCACATTATATGCCGCTGAACCTCCATGAAATTTACTGAGCAACCATATCCCTTTCTGAAACGACGACAGTTCATAACGACTTTGTTCCAAAACTGGAATAATTTCTGATCTGGATGGTTGTAATAGTGATAAGAGATGGCCTTTATGATCTTTTATTTTCTGAATAATTTCTGGAGTCAGATGCTGTACTTCGCCAGTCAATCTAATCTGATCACCATCAACAACAGGAACTATGTTAAACTTCTTAAATAGTAATATGATTTCAATCGGGCTCACAGAATAACCTCCTTTCCTGCTATAGGTTCATTCCTAAGCCATAACAATCCTTCTATCAGGCCGGTTATTGCATGAATAGTATTATCTTCAAATATCATCGGGGCGTCTAAATGAATATCCAGATCAGTATTTATATGATTAATAATTTCCATGAGTTTGATAGAATCAATACCAATCCCGGTTAATTCTGTGTTTTCAGAAATATGATTTATAGAGCTGATTCCAACTTTTCTATGAATGAGATCCAGTAAGTACTTCTTAATAGAATCTGAATCTTTTAATAATAATACCTGTTCTTTATAAGCGCTGAATTCGTCCAGACTTAATCCATCCGGAAGAACATGTAATTTTGAGGCTAGAATTCTGATCTTTTGGAAATTGTAATCACTTTGACATTTTACCCGTTGTAACTTACCGCTTGTCGTTCTCGGTATACCAGACTCAATAGTTAGCACAATGTCATATGGAGCTATATTGAACGAACTGGTTACCAGACTATTCACACCAACCAAAACCTCATTAAAAATGTTTTTGTGAAGATATGTTCTTTTAATTTCCACGATGACAATCAGGTTGTCATTAACCGAAAACGCCACTACACCATTCCGGTTAATAGCTTCATGATTTAATGAAATAGCTTCTTCGATATCATATGGATATAAATTCCTCCCTCTGATAATCAGGACCTCCTTATATCTGCCACAAATAAAAAGCTGATCCTGATAAAAAAAACCTATATCTCCTGATCTTAAAAACTTTTCATTATTAATTTCGTAAAAAAGATGATCTGTACTCTTGTTCCAATATCCGTCCGTCACACTTCTGCCAGCAATACAGATTTCACCTTGTTGTAAATCATGGCATTCCCTCTGTCCGGATAAACCAATGATTTTTACAGTTGATCCATTGATAATCTTACCGTTGCTAACAATGGAGTAACTATCCTCAACATCCTGAGGGGCAAAAACGATCTGATCTGCCGACAAAGATTTCTTATCAATATGAACAACTAAAGATTTCTCTCTTTCTTTTGCACCTGATACCAATAAAGTACATTCTGCAAGACCATAACAAGGGTAAAATGCATCCTCCTTAAAACCAGCCTCTTTGAAATGATTTGAGAATCTACTTAATGTTTCCGAACGAACTTGTTCAGAGCCATTATATGCAACCTTCCATGACGAAAGATCCAAGCGCTTAAAAACTTCACCAGAGGTCTTGTCAACACACATATCGTAAGAAAAATTTGGACCGCCACTATGTGTAATATTGAATTTGGAAATGGCCTCCAGCCAGCTTTGAGGCTTTTGAACAAAATGAAAGGAAGACATGACGATACAAGTACAACCAGTATATATCGTATGAAGAATATTACCTACCAATCCCATATCATGATGAAAAGGCAACCAGGAAAAAATTCTGGATTCTTCATCGCATTTAAATGCTTCTTTTAAAAGCCCCTGATTATGAATAAGATTCCCCTTACTTACAATAACCCCTTTGGGTGAATTTGTAGATCCTGAAGTATATTGAATAAATGAGATCTTTTGATCAGTTGTATTCAAATTTAATTTAAGTACAGCCGAATCAGAAAACTCATTGGTTGAAACAACTTCCACTGAAGTTAAATCCGGATAATCAAGTAAAGAAGATTTAAGATATTTCTCTGACGCTATGGAACAGAAAATCACGGTCGCTGAGGAATCCAAAAGTATGTTGGAAATTCTTTTGAATTGTTTCCCCCCCTTACTAAAAGGTACAGGAATTGGTATGATACCTAAATTTTGGCAGGCAAGAAAAGCGATGACAAAATCATTAACGGAGTTGTAAAATAAAACGGCACATTTCTGAGAATGCTTTTTGAAATTATTCCGAGTACTAAGCTGTTCCACCCTGGAAGCTAACTCGCTGTAACTGATCTTATCCTTTTCTTGTAAAGAACTATCCAATGTAGTAAAGGCAGTCTTCTCCGGAAATTTTATAGAAAAGGATAGTAAATATCTAACAATATTATCGTCTAAATTCATCATGATATTAACAGATTAGAGATTTTCAAAAAATATTACAGGTTGCACATTCCGGGGATATGTGACTCATTTGATATGATTAAATTTTCAATTTAAAAGAATGGCTGACTTATGAATTCCGCTTTTAACAGAGCTGTTTTTTTGCCGGATTCAACAAGTTCAAACGAGGCAACTACGATTGATGAATATATAAGCATGAATACCTGCCTAAAAGCAGGCACAGGTAGAAATTCTAAATCAGAAAATTTAGCATTTTTTACGGGATTAAGCACAGCTTCGCTGAACTATACCACATAAACTTATCCAAAATGATAATTAGGATTAAAAAGACTTATTTTCACTATAACAATTCAATTATACAAACAAAATCTAATAATTCAAATTGATAATCAATATACTTTATCTTTTAAATAAACCTCTTCAACTAACAGATAGCATGAATTGAATCATAGTCTTATTTAGCGATTACGATTACTATAGGTAATTTAAAATTATTTTTTTTTAAAACAAAAAACTCTTGGAATAAATTGAGAAAGGCACATTTTTTTCTCTAGCCTGGTTCTGAAGAATCAATAAAAATTCATCGGAATTGATATTTTTTCCTTTCGAAGGTGGGCTTGCATTAGTGGAAGGATTTGAGGTATCAGTAACCCGGGTTGCAAACCAGGAGATATTTTCATGAGGCATGATCAATCCTAGAATCATCCCTGGTAAACCGTTAAAAGATTCCGGCCCGCCTGAAACGGGAATTTCATAACTATAAAAAGCAACAACATAAATAGAATCCATTACTATTCCGTTAGCCCGATAACAATTATACCCCGCTATATCTCTTGCCTCGCCTGTAATTTTCCATTTTATCTTTTTTATTGCCTCGTTTAATACAAATGTCTCATCAAATACATTTTTCTGGCTGACTCTTTTCTTATTTGAAAAGTCGGAATACACAATATTATTCTGACTCACCATTGGCTGTGGCCCAAAAAAACCTGCGGATATATTACCAATAGAATCAGGTAAAAACAAGGTTTTATTGTCAGAGAATTTCAAAGTACTTTTAAGTATCAGAAACTGAGGATGACTTTGAACATATTGATCGTAGGCAGGCTGAAACAAATTAGAATTCGCTTTTGTAATACTCCTTTTCAGGATAGCAGACATATTCACGCTCTTCTGGAATTCTATAATTCCGGAGGATGTCAATCTTTTACCCTGAGAAAATAAAGACTTTACTGGTAATAGCGCGAGACAACTGAGAAAAAAAAATTTGAATTTCATATTACTTATCATTAAGTTATTTAGACACCCCTACTTTGTTAAAGTCATAGGTAAGTGAAAACATAAAAAATCTTCTTATAGTTATAAAGTTATTTTGACTTATAAAATTTCCGTTAACAACTCTGTTGAACCCATTATTTTGATTTAACAAATCATTCACAGATAAAGAAAGTTTCAAATTTCTCTCTTTCAAAAATGTTTTATTAACAGAGGAGTTGACAATTAAACGGGAAAACGTCTGATCGAAAACTTCAGTTTTTGAATTATACTGATAGCTTGCATCTGAGTAAAACTGGAATTTCCAGGGTAAATAAATTACAAATGAACCATTTCCAAGAAATCCGTTTCCACTATTGCTCAAATTTGGTTGTAATGACGATCCTGAAACAGTAAATGTCGGACCCAAAGAAAAATTAAAATCATATTTCTCCGGAACTGTTTTTGAAAACCTAAGCTGACCGGTATAGGTATAAGATTTGGTGATGTTAATCTCTCCATTGGTAAGATTATAATAAGTATTACCATTAACCCCAAGGTTAATACCAGCGCTTAAGTCCAATGGCTTTATTTTTCTATCATAAAATATATTGAAATTAATATTTGATGGCATTTTTCCTCCAAGGTTCAGAGATCCAATGATACTTTTTCCATTGGTATCTGTTCGCAAATCGTTTACAATTGGATTTGTCGTTATTGTATAGTTAGCAAAAACTCCGATTAACTGACCATTAGATGGCGTAAAAGAATTATACCCAAAAAACAGACGATGATCAAATGCCGGTGTCAAACCCGGATTTCCTACAGTAACATTTAATGGGTCTAAATTTATCCGTACTGGTTGTAGCTGCGATATTGTGGGTAAAACTGTATTGCCATTATAATTTAACCTGAGTGCCGAGTGCTGCGAAAGTCTGTATTGAGCATTAGCCTGAGGAATCCAGATGGTATAATTCTTATCCAATTTAGTCCCGCTAAAATTATTCAGTTGCTGAAAATTTACATTTCCAACTTTTGTTCCAATATTCAAACTGGTCTTATTTTTATTATAATTTAAAGCGGCTCCGGCCTGATTTGAAAATTGCTTTAATTTAAAATCATTACTATATAGCGTATCTAAAATGGTGTATCTACCTGCTGATAGTGGATTAAAAGATTCGCGACTCGAGTTACTACTTCCATAAGCGAAACTATAATTTAACAATATTGAAAGTGATTTTGACAAAGGTTCAGAATAGGTCAAATTGCTATTAACAGTCAGATTTTTTAAATTATTAACTTTAAACTGATCAATGTTCTGTACGCTATCTACGGTACCTTTATCATTGTAAAAATTGATCCCGGATTTCAAAAACCCGGTGCTATTGTTCTCATCAAATGATTGTCCTAAATAAATCGTATAACTTCTTCCAGCTTTTCTTAGCCTCTTGGTAAATAACAAATCAGTGGAATAATTATTCTGCTTTCCATTATTGGTTACTTCTCTCCTGCTGTTATTTAACAGCCCTCCCAGCTGATCTGTCGTCTGTGAGGTATAATCATCATTAGATTTTGTATGCTTTAAAAAGCCACTAAAACCTACCTTCAATATAGATGTAGAATCCAATTGAAGCTTATATACACCATTAAGTTTTTGTTTAAACAGATTCTGATAAGAATTTTGATCCGAAATACTTTTCAAGGTATTCTCAGGTAGGTTGTTATCTGAAATTATGCTGCTATTCCCTTTAATAATGATAGATCCAATTTTATAATCAACATTAATGGATTGCTTATCATCTTTCCATTTATTATCATAATGAACCCCTCCTGTTTTAGCTAATGGAATTCCTTGTCCATTATATCGGCCATTATCATTGTCAAATTCATCACCTCCACCTAAATGAATAATCATACCTGCCTCCGATAAATCAACTGTCGAAGATGCGTATTTTGCGTTGTCCTGCCAACCTAGTCCCGTAACCCCATCATTTCCCAAGATAGAATATATAGAGAATTTTTGCTTCTCTTTAAATTTATTAAATAGCGCTTGCCCACGGAAATAGCCATCAGTACCTATACCGCCATCTATTTTTCCGAAATAGCCATTCTTTTTATCATCTTTTAGTTTTACATTAATTGTTTTTTCTTTTTTTCCATCGTTAACGCCTGTGAATGCAGCCTGATCACTGGTTTTATCAAAAATCTGAACTTTATCAATCATATCTGCTCGCAAATTCCGGGTAACTAATGTAGGATCATCGCCAAAAAATTCTTCACCATCTACAAGCACCCTATTTATTTTCACGCCTTGTGCAGTAATTTTCCCGTCTTTGTCTATTTGAATTCCGGGCAACTGCTTAAGCAAATCCTCCACTTTAGCATTGGGTTGTATTTTGAACGATCCGGCATTGTATTCTGTAGTATCTCCTTTTATTTTTATTTGTGAGACGTTACCACTAATGATTACTTCCTGAAGCAAATGTGTTTTAAGAACGAGCGAAACCGATCCGAAATCTATATTTCTATTATTGGAGTCTATCACAAATGTCTGTCTGAATTCTGCATAATCAGAAGAATACACAATCATTGTGAGTTTCCCAGGATTAAGGTCCTGTAAAATGAACCTGCCTGCTAAATTTGTCCTGGTAAAACCCTGTAAAATTGAATCTTGGGCACTGATTACTACTATGGTACAATTTTTCAACTTGGCTTTATCCACGGTATCAATTACAGTACCCTGAATTGAGTAAGAGGAAGTGATGTCTTTTGAAACTTGTTGCGAAAAGCTTAATTTGCTGAACACCAAAGAAATTAGAACCAGTAGGTATATTTTCATGAATGATAGATTTAATATTTATTAACAACCTGACGTATCTCATCGAGATACAAAACCCCGATTGTAAATTCCTTAGTTCCTATCCAAAGACTTTTTTTATCAATTTTTGTAATTGCTTTTTTCGGGACAATAAATGATCTGTGAATTCTCATAAAAGATGATGATGGTAAAATCGCCTCTATCTCTCCCATTGTCAGCCTTGAAATTACCTTATCATCTTTTAAATTTACATGCAAATAGTTGCCAACACTTTCGATATAAATGATATCGTCCAGGTTAACCCGAATTTGTTCATAGCCACTTTTCAAAAAAATATGATTCGAATCTGCTGGAATAAGACTGCTGTTATTTTTCAATTTATATAAATCAAGCGCCTTATTACAAGCCTTAAGAAAACGGGCTAAAGAGAACGGTTTTAAGAGATAATCCAGGACGTTTAAATCAAAACTTTGCACCGCGTATTCACCGTATGCTGTTGTAACAATAACCATGGGTGCATTTGTTAATGATTTTAAGAAATCAATGCCTGATATATTGGGCATTTTAATGTCTAAAAAGATCAAATCCACCTTGTTATTCTGAAGGAAATCCATTGCGTGGAATGAATTTGTAAAAGTAGCTGTCAGATCCAAAAACGTGATGTCCACTGCCAGCTTTTTAATTACTTCGAGTGCGAGCGGCTCATCGTCTATTGCAATTGCTTTTAACATTATGTTGATATGATTTAAATTATACCTGTAGTTTCAGACGGACAGTGAATTGCTTTCCATCATCATTTATTTTTAGATCGTATTTATTTTTGTAGATTAACTCCAACCTGTCTTTTACATTCTGTATACCCGTGCCCGATTGTTCAGATTTAAGATCAGTGTTTTGTGCAGCATGGATATTATTTACAACTTCGAAATCAATAGTATCTTCATTACAATCCAGCCGAATTGTTATTTGAGATTCCTCTAGCAGATCGATACCATATTTAAATGCATTTTCCACAAATGGTATAAATAGCATCGGCGCTATCATACAATTACACCCCTCGTTATCTATGCGATCAGAAACAGATATGGTTGGCGAATCTTGTATTCTAAGTTTCTGAAATGCAATATAATTCTCCAGATATTCAATTTCCCGGGACATTAATATGAATTCTGAATTGTTATCGTGAAGCATAAAACGCATCATATCCCCCAGCATTTGTATGCCTTCAGCCGTTTTTGTTGAATTTTCAACTAGTGCAGTGCCATATAAGGTATTTAATGAATTAAATAAAAAATGTGGATTTATTTGTGAACGTAGAAAATACAGGTCTGATTTCGATTTTCCCAGTTCAATCTGAGCCACCCTGAATTTCAATATTACATCTTTTTGTTGCTGAAACATAAGCCAGGAAACTGGCGTGACAACGATAAGCTGAAAGAGCCAAACAATAAATACAGATAGCCTTACATCTTCATGCGATGAAAACGAGATAAATGCCAATGTAACTATAAAGGTGGATAGTAATATACCTGATAACAATCTTAAATTAAATATGGTATATGTTCCATACAATGGAAATAAAAAATATTTATTAAAAAAATATACAATTCCAACTGGAGGCAGAAAGCAAAAATAAAATCTAAAAAACGGTTCATTTCTAAAACCAAATGTAAATAGCAGAACGGCCACAATAAAGTAAACACCTAGTATAAGCGCAATTTTATTTGCGATCATCACCACACTATCTTGCTTCTTTTCAATGATAAAAGCTGCAAACGCGCTAATACATGTAGCAACCATAAGGAGACAGATCAGGCCTGCAGCCCGGTCAATTCCAAATAATAGATTTTCTAAAGGCCGCTCATTATATCCGAGCAGACTGACCAATCCAAATGAATTGTAATTGAAATAGGCAGGATGTGCAATTGAACTTATCCAGTTTATTCCGACAGACAGCATTAAAGAAAGAAAAGCAGCAGAAAAAACGACCACTAAAACTTTAGCCAATGGAAATCCAGGCTGGCTCTTGCCAAAAAAACTACGAATCACAGGAGATACCAATAAATTTATTCCGATATAACAGCCATAAAATATCAGTAACGCCCCTAATTGAGGGAAAAGAATATTTCTATTATAATCAAAGGTAAGGTTACGCTTAATGTATGCTATCTCAAATACATTTGATAAGTGATGATTTTGAATCTGATTGCCTATCCAAAAATAACCAACTGCAACAATTACAGTAACTATACTGATAAATATGATTTCGTATTGTCTGAATCTTGTTTTCATTTCTTTTATTTTTCTAACAAGATTATGAGTTCCAAAATTTAAATTCTAAAAAATGGGACGAAACCATTGTTTTATGGGGTAGATATCATTATTGAGGGAGAACTTGATTGTTTTAAAATCTGACTGCCTACATATATCGATAGTCCGGTTAATATCCCGCCTATTAAACCTGAGCCAATTAATATCAGGTAAACAGGAATGTGTTTTTCGTTGCTAAAGAGGCTACCTCCATAGCTGAAATGAAAATATACATTGCCAAGAAACCAAATTAAAAACCCGGTTATGAAACCTATCAGAAAGGCCGAAATCTTATACTTTCTGACATCAACCCATACCCCTATTGCAATCGCAAAAATTATAAAACTCCACCAGGGGAAATAGGTTATCATTTGAACAGGAATTATTATAGTTATAATGATAAGGAATGTTTTTAAATAGTCCATATTTACTTTCATTTTAGTGTTATTTTAATTTCCAGGTATTTTTCGAATTTGCTTTAGCTTCCACATCAGACATAAAAAACAATAAAGAATAATATTTTCCTTCGTTCCAATCCTTAACAAAGCTGTCATAGTTATTCCCTCCTGCATTTCCAGATTGGCCGCCGGCAAAAATTCCATAAGCTTTAGGTCTTTTACCAAGCTCAACAATCATCCGCCAGGATGGGCCCCATTTGTTTCCCATTGCATTAATCGTTTCAGGGTGACCTGCACTGCGTATATTCGTTTTACTAAAGGGCTCGATCTTTGCCAGATGCATTAAAGAAATTCTATTAAAATCACCCCAGTCTGACAATCCTGTTTTTCTTAATTTCTCAAAACTTTCAACTGCTTCCTCATATGATTTAACAATGATATCATGAGCATTTTCAATTTTCGAAGTTCCAAGCAGATCGAAATACGCATTGTCTGGTTCATTGGTGATGAGGTCAAATAATACGTTATCGCCTGGATTTGTTGCAGAAAATTTATAGCTTTTAAATTCATCCCAGGTATTTGATTTTATTCTTCCCATCCAGAATTCAAAAAGCGCAGCATTTGTATTTTTTGAATTATATTCTCCATTCCACAAACTCAAGCTATCCAATAATTCTCTTGAATGCTTTTGCAGCTGAGCTCCCTTCATCTGAGCTGCCAATACTTTTATTCCATCACGAGCAATCACGCTGATATTGTCTAGCTGTATATCCATCATTTTTGCAGCATCTAAGTTATTGTCATCTCTTAATTTCTCATCAATTCGCAGCGCCCTGTTTTCAAAAAAATAGCCGTTATAGTTAAACGGGTAATTTTTAGAAGTAGGATGCTGGTTTGCTGATATGATATAATTATCGGAAGGATTTACGACCTGAGGCAAGCTGTCCTGAGGAATATATCTGGAATAGAGATGAGAACTTTTTGTTCCATCCAGGATAAACCTTCCCTGATCAGCCCATTTCACATGCATTTTTCCTTGATGATTCGCTGCGATAGTATTGTCGTTACCTGCAAATGTGAAGTTCTGTATTGGAACAGAATAACTTGAAATGGCGGCTTTGTAATCCGAAAAATTCTTGGCCTTACTTAACTTTATAAAAGTTAAGAATTCGTTTGAAGGATTATTGAGTTCCCACTTTAAAGCCAGGTTCTTTATTTCTCCCTGACCCTGAGCATATTTATTATCATTCAGTATTGGCCCATGAATCGTGTAATAAACCGTATCCAGAAATGAAGACTGGTCTTTCCTTTTTATCACTTCCACCTTAGGTATTAAATTAACCCATTTATTATTGAACTCATATTTTTTATAATCAGCGGAGATTTTTAATTTATACCAATCCTTAACGTCATCTGCACCATTGGTAAGGCCCCAGGCAATATTTTCATTAAAGCCAATAATCACTGCAGGCGTACCAGGAATACTTACCCCATAAACATTCATACCCGGAGCCGTCAATTGCATTTCCAGCCAAATTGCGGGTAAAGAAAGATTAAGATGCGGATCACTACACAATATTGGCAATCCGCTTTTAGTTTTTTTGCCCGATACTACCCAGCTGTTGCTTCCCAGTCTGGGGTTATAACCGTCAGAAGTAATTACGGAAGATGTATTTAAAAAAGAAAAATCAAGATATTTAGGTTGTTTAATAAACCCTGAAGAGGAATTTAATTTAGTTACCGGGTCCTTTATCAAAGGTGAAATTTTCGAATTGAAGCTAGGGAAATACTTGTTAAAATCTTTTTCTCCCAGAGCAAGCATCAGGTTAGTCATAGGAATATCCTGTTCATATCCGGATAGAGTATTCCCTATATATTTCATGATTAATACCGTTTTCAGTTTGGTCCAGGCTTCCGGTTTATAATCCAGAAGCTTATACTCTAAAGGCATATTTTTATAATTCAACTGACTGATATAGGCATTAACCCCCTTTGTATAATTGGTCATGACTTCATTGGTTTTCTTGTCTTTCTCTATAAGTTTCAGGGATGCCTTAGCCCCTTCAAGAATCCCTACCCTCCTTTGTATGCGATCATAATCCAAATAACCCTCCTTAAAAATCTCAGATAAGCGTCCTGCTGAACTATAACTTATAAAATCCATTTGCCATAACCTTAAATAGGCAGTAACATATCCCTGAGCAAAAAATAAGTCCTGGTCATTTTTTGCATAGATATGAGGTACTTTACGTTTATCAAAATAGATATGGACCGTATCAATTAACCCCAGATTTGACTTGCTTAACAACTGAATTTCTAAAGGTTTTTCGTTTTCATTTTGAATCGCTCCTATAAAGGGATTTAATATTTTACCAACAGGAGGTATTTGAAACATCTGTTGTGAAATACAATAAACCAAAAGGAATAGTGCAAATCCAGGGTAAAGGAAATTAAGATTAAGCTTTTTCATGTGATCTGTTAGTATTTAATTTTTACTTGAAAATCTGCTCGGAAAATCACTGAAATAAGTTGCTTTTTTCTTGCAATTTCTCAGAATATCTGCAATTCCAGCGGCCTGTTCCCGAATAAAGAAATGATCACCGGGAAAAACATGATAATCGAAATTGAGTTTGGTGAAATTTGCCCAGTTTGATATTTTCATTACTTTTTCTTCTTCCTCTCCCATTATGGCAAAAAGAGGGGTATTTACTGGTAAAACATCGTTAAAGTCTCCCTCCTCCGAGATCTGGAAATCTGCTCTCAATATCGGCTCATAAAACTCCAGCAATTCAACATTAGAAAAAATCTCATTTGGGATGCCCCCGATTCTCTTTAATTCTTTTCTAAATTCATGTTTATCCAACAGGTACCTTTTTACAGGATCATTGACTCCGGGACCTGCATTGCCACTAACAATAAGATAAGATGCCCGCTTATTCACTTTTTCCAGCATACTCACAATTTTAAGCGCAAGATATGCCCCCATACTATGACCATATACAAAAAAGGAAGTCGAAGTGATTCTTTTCAGAATTTGTTGGAATAAATCCTGAGCCGCCATATTGAAGTCTAAAATAAGGTCTTCATCCATTCGCCTCCCTCTTCCCGGAAGTTCCAGTTGAATAATTTCAAAATCATGTAAATAAGGTTTAATGAAGTCATAAGAATAGGAACTCCCTCCTGCGAAATGCAGCAAGAACAATTGTGTTTTTTCCATGTGAAAATTATATGCAGAAAAGATGAGCTTTGGATATTTTCTATGTCAAAAGCTATCAGTTAAAAAATTGATGAGGTATTGGAAATCAGATTAGGTTTGAAATCCAGGTTTTCAAGAATAAGATTTCCTTCCTCCATTTTATACACTTTATGCGCACAACCATAATACTTATCATCATGCGTAATTGCGATAATTGTAAACCCATCCTGATTGAGAATAGGGATAATCTCGGTATAGAATTTTTTTCTAAAATAAGGGTCCTGATCTGCTGCCCATTCATCTAAGACAAGAATTGATTTTTCCTCAAGCAGTGCTGCGATTAAAGCTAAGCGCTTCCTTTGTCCGGTAGAAAGGTCTGTGGAGGAGAAATGTCCATCTTCCAGAGAAACTTTACCCTCAAGTTCAAACAATTTCAAATATTTATCCCATTTGTGTACGTCAACAGTTTCCACTCCTATGATTCCCTCAAAAAGATAAAAATCATTAAATACTACGCTGAATAAGGACCTGTAGCTTCGATAATTGGAATTATCTATAGCAAGTTCATTGATATAAATTTGTCCTGAAGTCGGAATACATAAGCCCAGTAGTGAATAAATGAAAGTCGTTTTACCACTTCCATTTCCGCCATATATAAAGATGGTCTCTCCTTTTAAAATTTTAAAATCAATTGGTCCTATACTAAAATCACCAAGTTCTGGTGAATAGATAAATTCAAGGTTTTTAGTTTCAATTGTTTGAAAAATTTTGGAGAAATTCTCGTTACTGGCTTTATCACTTAATGATTCAATGGATTCCAGTTCTTTTTTCAGATCAAATAGATTATTTGATGCCACTTTCGCCATCATGATAGAAGGGAATATGGACATCACAGAACTAATTGCACCAAGCAAGTACATCAACGTAAAAATAAAACCAATAATATTACTTGCTTTTATTTCTAAAGTAACACTAAACACCAGTAAGACCGCAGTAATTAGCAACTGAGATAAAATTTGTCCTATAATCTGATTGTTTATTAAACCCGTTATTGCGGTTACCTGATAAAATGAAGATTCTGCTGCATTTTTACACACCTTTTCTTCATAGATGTAATTTCCTTTATTTGGATCCATAAAAATCTCCTTGAATCCATTTAAAATCGCATTGAGATTTGCATGAAATCCATTCTCAACCTTACGGGCACTAACCAGATTTTTCATATTTTCCTTTGTGGACAACGTATAAACGAGGATCCCAATGCTGGAAACGATTAAGGTTAGAAAAAAAAGCATGACTGAGATGGAGGCGAGATAAATCAGACATCCAATGGCCATTACAATTTGAATAAAAAAATCTATTGAGCCGATTGATGCATTCGCCAGTGCCCCCACGTCACTTAATATGGAGGCCTGAATGAAATTTTTCCTGGTAGATAAGGCCTGATAATTTGCATTAAGGGTTAATTTTAATATTTCTTTTCTCAGGTGCCACACTACTTTCTGAGAAATTTTCACACTAAAAAAAGCAAGGGCTTTCCTTGACCAGGTATAGAAAAATATTACCGCAACAAAAGTGATCAGATACTCCTGGCTTATCGCAGTATATGAACCTACGGTAAGCATGGCAACTACTCTCGTGATAAAATTAATAAACAAAAAACTAGTCACGCCTGAAAGCAAACCCAAAAATATATACTTCCCTATTCCAGCACGACCAATGAGTGGAAAAACAATTTTCAAAAATCTTTTCATTTTTTTAGGTTAAAAAAAATCCTTCGTTAAACAGAGATCAAGCCCTATCAGATGAATTTAATGATGAGGTCAGACTGACTGCATTTTAGGTGCATTAACATACAGAATCTCTTTTTCGCCAAATAACCGTTCTGCAATGATGCCACGCTCGGTACATTTTTCCACCAGCAGGTTTGACTGAACAATTGGATTGGATTCATCAGTATATTTTACGGTGCTTATAAATTCAAGCCACGGCTCTTGTCCCATTGCATATACATAAACCTCTTTCGGATTGAATATATCCACCAGGTGAAAGCCTTTTTCAAAATTAGATCCTGAAAGTCGCCTTGACTGGTCTTTGTCCCTGGCTAATTCTTCTGACAACAACGGGCCATATAACCATGATAATGGTGCTCCGTCACATTCCATTCCAAGGAATATCACATCAACATCACCCATTTTCTTGTGAATATGTTTATACAACCTTGATTCAACTACCCTGGAATCAGCTACAAAAAGGAATGTGAACTGACTGAAACTTAAATGAAAACATGTTTTTGCCTGGATATTCAGATCACTATGTTCGCCGGTAAATGGAATACCAGTGATCACACAGTTTTCAAAACTCAATTCCTCCATTTCATCAATTTCGATTACATTTTTAAATCCGGCATGGTTAAATACCAGTTTTAAATTCGGATCCTGCAGTGATCCTGAGGTTGTTCTCGGAACTATAATTTTTTTGATTTTGTGCCTTAATGGCAACAGTGTTTCAAAAAGAATATGATCCTGATGATTGTGCGTAATCAGTACATAATCAATAACATCAGGCAGATCAATATCTGAGAAATGATTAACAGTTGATTCATATCCGTAGTAGCTAATTAAAGGGTCAACCAAAATGCATATATCTTTGGTTTCAATGAGTATACAAGCATGTCCAAAATAACGCATACGTACATTTGGTCCTTCATATTTCTCATAGGTAGGATGCTTTTCTTCTGTAAAGAAGGTCTTAAACAAATCCATATCCTGTTCTGCAATAGACAGCGTCTTTGCAATTTCATCAATTGAACAAGGGTTTCTTTTCATTTTGCTTAACGCATCGATCCCTTCGTGGTCGAGCGGTAAATTTAAATGTAAAACACCAGGTTCATCTAATCTGGCCGTACTTAGGCAAAACGGACGTTCGTCGTTTTCAGTAACCCACAAAGCAATGCTCTGAGAAGCCTTATTGTAATATTCGCTGGAATAAAGTAATGATTCAAATAGTCTGAACGATGGATTATTATTTAGATCATAAACCAACTCCACATAACCTTTTAATAATTCCGGAACCTGATCATATAAATTTTCGAGGGAATATCCTTTTGCATTTGCTTTCAGCATGTTATCAAGCTCGATGATAGCCTGATGCAACGCAATAGAATTCGACTGATTCTGCAGCGTTCTTTCCTTCAATGCTTTAATATCTTCAACACGCGATTTTTTGTAATCCATAAATGGCCCGCCAAGCATTTTTGGATTAAGGACGGCTGCTGCATGAATCTGAGGTGATTGTATATAAGAATTCATGATTTTTAAATGCCTTCCAACAATATTCATCGCTGCAGTAGCAGGTGAAACTAGATGCGACCAGGCATACCATCTTTCAATTAATGGCTCAATAATTACATTCGGTTTTAAATACCAGTTTTTCATACTCATAATTTAGATTTTAATATTACAAACTACTTTCTCCTCAATCATCAGAGAACTATATTTACCTCTCTAGACGCTTCAACATATGGAATGTCATCAATCAGCAGGTCCGGATTAAGTATGACCTGATTTAAAATGGACATATAAAGTGTTTTAATTCCTTTGACCTGGCTTTGTTTAAAATACTTCCTGTTAAAAACAAAATGTAAGCGCAAACTATTCGTCATTTCAGTTACAGGCATTACCAGCGCATTACTGATTTCATGATCAAGTGAAGACATCTTTTTGATATGCTTATCTACCTTTGAATAAACAATCTCATTCAAATAATCATAGTTATGATAGTTAAATACGACTGTCGATTCCAGGAAAGATGTGGTATTTTTAGCTGGTAGTTCCTTAAGCAGTTTATCCATAGGATAAGCATCATGACTTAAATCATCAAGATACCCATTTAACACATTTTGAAAAAACTCATTTATCGAAATATCACTACTAACTTTATTTCTTACCATTAACAAATTGGTAAAATTACCGTATAGCCCGGTCACATCCAGCTCATTATAAAATCTTGAATTTCTTCCAGACGATTGAGTTAAAATTGTAAGATCATCCTGACCAGACAATTTATTGATCATCAGAACCAAAGTACCTAAAAGCAATGAAGCATAAGTCAGGTTCTGTTTTTGAGTATAGTTTTTAATATCCTCAAAAAACTGGCCTTCAATTGTTTCAATTGAATGACTTAAATAGCTGTTTTTCTTTCTGTTTTCTGAATATGGGAATTTAACTTTTTCATCAAAGCCTTTTAACTTATTTATCCAGTATGATTTGTGATGCTCGCCCTCTATTGTTTTCACAAACTGATTTTGCCAATGTGCAAAATTCTTATACTGATATTTTAATTCTTTCAATAAATCGGCTCTTCCTTCCATCGCATCGTAAAGTATGGGTAGTTCTTTTCTTACGATTCCTGCAGAATATGCATCACAAAGAATATGGTGCAACGTAAGTATCAGGTAATATTCGCCATTTTTCATTCTGCATATTTCAATGTAAAATAGCGGACTGGAGAACAGATCGAATGTTTCAGAAAGTCTTTTATCGACGATATGATTTAAGTCTTTTAATGACTTTTTTCCATCGTAGGAAATGATATTAAAATTTAGCGCATCAAGAGGAATTATCTTTTGATAAATTTTACCATCTGACATTACAAATTCAGTCCGTAATACCTCATGCCGCTCTACTAATTTCAGAATAGCTAATTTTAATGTATCCAAATTAATCGAACTGAATTTATAGGTAGATACGACTGTGTGATTCTCCAGTTTAAGCCAGTTTGAAAAATACATTAACTGATTAAATGAAATATCAAACAACTCATTTGAATCGTCCAGATCACTGGAAATATGAGCTATGTTTTCCGGCGCTGTTTTGTGGATGTAAATGGCAATATCATGAATAATATTCTTAGCAAAAAAGACCTTTAATGGCAAGGATAATTTAAAGCTATCCCGTATTAATTTAACCGCTCTCATCGCCTTTAAAGAATTACCTCCAAGTGCCAGAAAATTATCATAAATACCAATACGTTCCTTAGGAATCCTCAGGATTTCACTCCAGATTTCTGTTAGTTTATGCTCTACAGGACTAACCGGAGCAACATACAGAATTCCATGGTCCATCCCTAAATCATCAGGTTTAGGTAATGCCTCTCTGTTTATCTTACCATTGGTAGTCAACGGAAGAGATTCCAACTGGACATAATATCCTGGTAGCATATATGACGGCAGTAAATTTTCCAGATAGGATCTGATATCCTCCGACAAGAGTGGTACTTTACCTACCACATAAGCCACAAGTTCATTATCTTCAGAAATATCTATTCGGGCAATGACAACCACCGAATCCACCTCAGGATAATCCAGAATTGTCCTTTCAATCTCCCCAAGCTCAATGCGATGTCCACGGATCTTGACCTGGTCGTCTTTGCGACCCAGAAATTCAATATTACCATCTGCAAGCCAGCGTCCCTGATCTCCGGTCAGGTACATCCTTTCATTGGTTCCCTGTAGTATTTCTGCTTCAGTCTGGTAAGGATTGGGAACAAATTTCTCAGCAGTGAGCTCCCGTCGGTTCAAATACCCTCTGGCAAGACCTGCTCCAGCGATGCAAATCTCACCTGGAATACCAAAAGGACTTAACCGTCCTTTGGAATCACAAATATAAATTCTGGTATTAAATATTGGTTTACCAATCAATACCGGTTCATCTGTTTGAAGTTCTTTGATAATACAACCTACGGTAGATTCGGTAGGCCCATACTCATTATATATGCGCATACCAGGGTTGATATTTTTCAATATCCTTACGTGTTCTGATGTCACCTGTTCTCCCCCAACAATCGCACAATTGATGGATGACGATGTTATACCAGAATGCTTCAATAACTGTATATGTGATGGCGTTAGTTTAATACTATCAACATGGCTTTCCCTCTGAAAACTATCCGTTAGAATTTCGGCCAGTTCCTCGTTTTGATTATAAATAAAAAGCCGTTTACCGCGTAACAAAGCACAAAAGATGCTCGTTACAGTCAAATCGAATGACAATGAAGTATAAAGCCCGAAATTACCTGAAGATGTTTCATTAAAATAATGTCCCAGCGACCAATAAACATAATTCAGCAATCCCCCGTGTTCAACCATTACACCTTTAGGTTGGCCGGTAGATCCTGAGGTATAAATCACATAAGCCAGATCTTCCGGAGTTTTCTCTGTAGCAAGATTATCTTTACCATATGAAGAACTTATCAAGTTAAATTCCTTCATGTATTGTTCATCAATAACCACCCGGCATTTACTATCCCGAATCATATAATCTATCCGTTCTTTAGGATATTCCGGATCAATAGGTACATAAGCGGCTCCTGATTTAAGTATTCCAAGAATAGCAATGATCATTTGCTCAGAACGGTCCAGCATAATTCCAATAAGTTCTTCCCGAACTATACCATGGGTAGAACGAAGATAATGTGCAAGACGGTTAGAGATTTCATTAAGCGCTGAATAATTAAGTGCTTTTTCTTCGAATACTACCGCTATTGCGTCTGGGGTCCGTAATACTTGTTCCTCAAAAAGATCGACCAATGTGGTATCTGTTGGATACGCTGCTTCTGTAGCATTGAATTCTTTCAACAATTGTTCATTTTCCCGATCTGAGAGATAAGAAATATCCTGTAAAGTAGCTTTAGGAAATTCGACCAGGTAATTTAATATCTTCAGATACAAAGCGCCTATTTCCTGTGCTGAATAACCAAAAACCGTCTTTTTACGTAACGTAAACGATAATAGAAGAGATCCACCTGTTTTATTAACGTCCAGATCAAAAAATGTATTCCCGCGAATAAAGCTACTTACTTTTGGTAGTTCCAGATTTTCGGTCTTTTTATCTGATAGCTGCTCATCAAGGGAGTCAAGGATATGAAAATCTACATAATTAAATAGCGTGTCGAAAAATGGATTAGGTGAGGTAAGTTGTTGATCATGTAAATTAGCAATCTGTAGAATGCTTAGCCTCTCATAATTTTTTAATTCATTTAATTTACTTGCAACTTTCTGTAAATAAGCACCGCTGGTCTGAGATTCTTCAATAGAAAGACATAGTGGTACCGTATTTAAGAAACATCCTAAGATTTTATCTCCATCTTCCAGAGCAGGCCTGTTATTGGTTACAAGACCAGTTGTGATTTCATTATCATTACTTAATGCTCTTAGTAAATAGGTAAAAGCAGATAAGCTAATTACTTTAACACTCGTATTTAGCTTTTTGGCGGCTTCTTCAAGTTGGTTAAAGCTATTTTTATCTAGAACATTAAACCAGTTGTCGAACTTTTCCTGTTCTGTAAACAGATTTAATCTGTTAAACCCTAACAATTCCTTCTTCCAGAAATCTCTGATTACAGGATCTCTATTGTCTATTTCATTTTTGATAACGGAATCTCTGTAACTCGATTCCAGTTTATCTGGCTTGTAATGAGCATCCTTTCCCAGTTCTACATAAATATTGTTCAATTCTGTTACAAAAGACATTTCGCTCCACCCATCCAATATAGCATGATGTGTTTGTAAAACAAATAAAACATTGTTATTACCCAGGTTAAACGCACTCATATTCCATAGTGGAGCATTGGTAACATCGAAATGTGTGTCTAAACTGGACTTTAAGAAAAATTGGATCTTTATTTCCTGTTCTTCCCGCGTGTTTGCACTAATATCTTTATAGTAAACATCTACTGGAATTTGTTTAAAAACAATTTGAACTGGCTTACTGAGTTCATCCAGATTAAAACATGTTCTTAAAATCGGATGCTTTTCTACCATCAATTGCAGTGCATTCTCAAACTGTATAATATTAAAATCGATGAATGATCTAAAAAATACTTTTTGGTCATGGTATACCCCAAGTCCTTCGTTTATTTGCGATTCAAAGACCATACCTATTTCAATATCACTCATTGGATAGATGTCCTCAACATTTTCGGTGTTACTTCCGAGATGTACAAATTCCTCCTTAAGGTGGCCCAGTTCCTCTATAATATAGGATTCGGCATCCCGATCATCATTATTTTTTTGCTTAATTAACGTTGCGTGATCGTGATTATAAGATACAATTTTTGATATGGTGTCATGATTATATACTATAGCGACCTCAACATATAAATCTAATTGACTTTTCACTTCAAATAACATCCTCAATACTTTAATCGAATCCCCACCCAGATCAAAGAAACTGTCATGGATACCGATACGTTCTTTGGGGATATTTAAAACTTCACTCCAGATCGCAGCCAGCTTTTCTTCCATCTCTGTACGCGGAGCAACATAGACTACCCCGCTTGCCATACCCATGCCCTCAGGATCGGGTAAAGCTTTACGGTCTGTCTTTCCATTGGCATTCAGCGGCAATGAATCCAGCTGCACATAATGGGAAGGAACCATATAGGAAGGAAGTCTACTGCCCAGGTAGGCACGCAGTTCCTGAATCACCAGCACTGAACCACTCACTACATAAGCGGTCAGTTCCCGGACTCCCGAAACACCTTTGCGTGCAATCACAACGACAGAGACCATATCAGGGTAACCCTGTAGCACCCCCTCAATCTCCCCAAGCTCAATCCGGTAACCACGGATCTTGACCTGGTCATCCTTACGCCCCAGAAATTCAATATTCCCATCACTCAGCCACCGCCCCTGATCTCCGGTCAGGTACATCCGTTCATTAATTCCCTGCAGCTTTTCTTCTGCAAGCTGGTAAGGATTCGGGACAAACTTCTCTGCACTCAACTCCGCACGGTTCAGGTAACCACGTGCCAGACCAGCCCCGCTGATACAAATCTCTCCGGCAACACCCACTGCAGTCAACCCGCCATCACGGTCGGTAATATAGATACGTGTATTGGAAACCGGCTTCCCAATCAAAATGCGGGAACCATCATTTTGCAGTTCTCTTACAATACAACCCACTGTAGATTCTGTGGGACCGTACTCATTATAAATCCGCATATCTGAATTAATGCCCTTCAAAACATCAACATGAGCAACACTAACCTCCTCTCCCCCTACAATTGCACAGCTGATATTCCCCGAAACCAGTCCTGAATGTTTCAGCACCTCAATATGAGAAGGGGTCAGCTTGATGCTGTCAATCCCCCGGGAGCTGCTGAAACTGTCACTCAGGATCGAACCCAGCTCCTGATCCTGGTCATAAACAAAAAGCCCTCTGCCACTCAGCAATCCACAAAAAATACTCGTTACAGTCAGGTCAAACGACAGGGAGGTGTAAAGTCCAAAATGACCCGATAGCCCATCATCAAAATAATATCCGGAACACCAGTTAAGATAATTCATTAAACTGCCATGCTCAATCATCACCCCTTTTGGCTGACCTGTAGATCCGGAGGTATAAATCACATAAGCCAGATCTGAAGCCCGGCATGGAAGAAGCTCACCGGATACCTCATCCAACCCTGACAACTGGACATCCACCGCAAAAAGAGCCCCCTGGTAATAATCCAGCTCAAACATGTAATCGGTCTGGGTCAGCAGTAATCCGATGCCTGCATCTTCCACCATATAACGGATGCGTTCTTTGGGATAAGCAGGATCAATCGGAACATAAGCCCCGCCTGATTTCAGGATTCCAAGAAGCCCTATGATCATCCAATCCGAACGCTCCACCAGCAAACCAACCAGCACATCAGCCCCGATACCATGGCTGGAAACCAGGTGGTGTGCCAGACGGTCGGATGCAGCATCAACTTCAGCATAACTCAATTCCCGGTCCCGGTAAACAACCGCTATAGCAGCGGGATCAAGTAAAACTTGCTCCCGGAACATAGAAACCACGGTCTGCCCAGCCGGATAGGAAACATCGGTCGCATTGAATCCATACAGTAACTGTTCACGCTCGGCAATACTCAGATAATCCAAACCTGAGAATGCTGCATCAGGAGAAATGATCATCTCTGACAACAACGCGTTCAAATGCCCACCCATACGTATAACCGTCTCACGATCATACAAATCACGGTTATATTCTATATTTAAATGTAATTCTTCTCCTTGTCCCGACTGGAAGATAAAACGCAGGTCAAACTTACTCATCACATCCATACCACCGCTATTGTAGCCACTAACCTGAACATCACCCAACCTGTTCCCTGATTCTCCGGAATCCGAAACGTGTTGCAACTCAACCAGCACATCAAATAACGGATTGCGGCTCTGGTCTGTAGCTAAACGAAGGTCACTCACCAGTTCATCAAAAGGGTACACCTGATGTTCATAAGCTCCAAGGGTAACTTCACGCGTTTGCTCCAGCAGCGAACGGTAACTCTCCCCTTCGCCTATGCGGCTGCGAAGTACCAGTGTATTTATATAAAAACCAATCTGGTCTTCCAGGTCTGAGTGGTTACGGCCGGCAATAGGACTACCCACAATCAGATCATCCTGACCACTATAGCGATAAAGCAATGCATTAACACCTGCAAGCACCCCCATAAAAAGTGTCGTCCCTTCTGATTGCATCAGGCTTTGTAAACCCAAAAGAACAGACTGATCAAAAGTCACCTGAACCTGTCCGCCGTTATACGTCTTCACCGCGGGACGGGGACGGTCTGTAGCCAGTTCCAGTACCGGAAGTGTTCCCGATAACTGCTGCTGCCAGTAACTCCGGTGTCTGCTCAGTGAAGCGCCATTAAGCTCATTCTGCTGCCATGCAGCATAATCTTTATACTGAATGCGCAACCCGGAAAGCTCAAGTGCTGACCCGCTGACATACGCATTATAATAGGCCAACAACTCTTTAATCAGGATCTCCATCGACCAGCCGTCGCTGATGATGTGGTGCATCACATAAGTGAAAACCCAGCGATCTGCGCCCAAACGGTAAACACCGGCACGAAGCAGTGGTCCAAGGGCAAGATTAAATGTTTCACGGAAATCTTTTGCTATCAGCTCATGAACACGGTCCTGCTGATCAGATGCTTCTGTAAGGTCGTGTTCCGAAATCTTAAACCCAGATTCAGAAGCACTTAAAACAACCTGACGGATATCACCGGATTCATTATTGCGAAAAACGGTACGTAAAATCTCATGGCGCTCAATCAGCGCAGTAAAAGCATGGGAAAGACCGCCCAGGTCTAAAGTACCTTCAAACAGATGAACTCCGGGTATATTATAAGCCATATTACCATCGCCAAACTGGCTCAGGATCCACAAACGACGCTGAGAGGAGGACAATACATAATCCGAAGACAGGTCTACCAACGGAATATCTGAAAAAGCTTCTTTTTTTCCAGCTGTAATCAGCGCTGCCTGTGCGCAAAGTGTTGTCTTACTAAAAAGCTCCTGAAGCCCCGTCTTTACCCCAAATATTTTATAAATCTGGCTGCTCAAACGGATCATCTTCAGACTGTGACCGCCAAGATTCAGGAAATCATCATCAATACCAATACGTTCCTGAGGCACCTCAAGCAGTTCACTCCAGATCGCAGCCAGTTTTTCTTCAGGCTCTGTACGCGGGGCAACATATGCCACTCCACTGGCCATACCTAAGCCCTCAGGGTCAGGCAATGCCTTGCGGTCGGTCTTCCCGCTGGCATTCAGCGGCAATGAGTCCAGCTGTACATAATGGGAAGGGACCATATAGGAAGGAAGTTTACTGCCCAGGTAGGCACGCAGTTCCTGAATTACCAGCACTGAACCACTCACCACATAGGCGATCAGCTCCTGCTCTGCTGAAGTCCCCTTACGGGCAACCACTACAGCAGAAACCATCCCCGGATACCCCTGCAAAGCGTTCTCAATCTCTCCGGGCTCAATACGGTAACCACGGATCTTGACCTGGTCATCCTTGCGGCCCAGAAATTCAATGTTTCCATCACTAAGCCACCTTCCCTGATCTCCGGTCAGGTACATCCGTTCATTCAGCCCCTGCAGCTTTTCTTCCGCACGCTGGTAAGGATTCGGTACAAACTTCTCTGCACTCAACTCAGGACGGTTCAGATAACCCCGCGCAACGCCAACCCCGGCGATACAAATCTCACCGGCAACACCCACAGGACTCAAATCTCCATGACGCTCAACAATGTAAATCTGTATATTTGAAATCGGCTTCCCGATAGGCACCAGCTGATCAGCGGCCAGGGGTTCATAATGGGTTACTTCAATAGAGGCCTCGGTAGGACCATATAAATTGTATATGGGAACAGACAACTTACGGTACCACTTCTGTACAGTATCCAGGCTAAGTGCCTCTCCACTGGTCACCAGGGCAGTCAGGCTGCTTAAACGAAGCGCCACATCTTCCTGTTCAAATGCCCAGGACATAAAACTATTCAGCATGCCTGCCACAAAATGAACATAGCTAACCCCATGCTCAGTGATCAGGCGGAGAATCCGTTCCGGCACCGCCACATCACCTCCACTACAAAGAATCATCTTTGCACCCCAGCACAAAGGCATAAAGATCTCTCCTACTGAAACATCAAACGTATAACTCGTCTTCTGAAGAACAACCAGTGAAGAACTAAACCCATAATAACGCCACATCCAGTCAATCCGGTTGATGACCCCTCCATGTTCTACCATCACCCCTTTGGGAAGCCCGGTAGAACCCGAGGTATAAATCACATAAGCCAGGTCAGAAGCCTTCCGCTCAACAATTACTTCATCCTCGCTAAAGGAAGCCCCCTCCAGCAGGAACTCAGACAACCATTCTGAATCGATCACCAAAACACAGCCACTGTCGCCAACAATATAATCAACCCGGTCCTGTGGATATTCAGGATCGATTGGAACATAAGCCCCACCCGATTTCAGAATACCCAGGATCACAAGGATCATCCACTCCGAACGCTCCAGTCTGATTCCGATCAGTGTATCCTTACCGATAACATGTGCCGATAGCAGGTAATGTGCCAAACGGTTTGAAGCAGCATCAACTTCTGCATAACTCAGCGCTTTTTCCTGATAAACAACTGCTATGGCAGAAGGACGAAGTAAAACCTGTTCCTTAAACAGGGAGACCAACGTCTGATCAGCAGGATAAGGTGCATCCGTAGCATTAAAATCAGACAATAACTGCTCACGCTCAGCAGCGGAAAGATAGCTCAGCGTTGAAATCGGTGCTTCCGGGGAATCCACCATTTCAGACAACAGCAAGCTCAGATGGCTGCCCATGCGCGTGATCGTATCCCGGTCATACAAGTCACTGTTATATTCTATTAATAAACTGAGCCCAGATGTTCCTGCGTAAAACACAAAACGCAGATCAAATTTACTTACGACATGTGTATAACTATTTATCTGGATTTTATTTACCTCAGACTCAGTTTCCTGGGAACTTTCGACATGTTGTAACTCCACCATCACATCAAATAACGGATTGCGGCTTCGGTCAACCGGCAAACGAAGATCATTCACCAGCTCATCAAAAGGATATACCTGATGCTCATAAGCCCCCAGGGTAATCTCCCGGGTCTGCTCCAGCAGTGACCGGTAACTCTCCCCCTCTCCAATGCGGCTGCGTAAAGCAAGCGTGTTCACATAAAAACCAATCTGGTCTTCCAGATCAGAGTGGTTACGGCCGGCGATAGGACTCCCCACAATCAGATCATCCTGACCACTGTAACGGTAAAGCAGGGCATTCACCGCTGCAAGTACTCCCATAAAATCTGTAGCCCCGGCTGATTGTACCAGTACACGTAAACCCGACACAGCCAGCTCATCCAAAGCAACATGCACTTGTCCGCCGTTATAAGTCTTGACCAGCGGACGAGGCCGGTCTGTGGCCAGGTTCAGTACAGGAACGGTACCTGATAATTGCTGCAGCCAATAACTCCGGTGCCGGCTTAACACTCCCTCATTAAGTTCCTTCTGCTGCCAGGCGGAATAATCTTTATATTGAATACGCAAGGCAGAAAGTACAAGTTCAGATCCATGAACATAGGCATTATAATAGGCCAGTAATTCCTTAATTAAAATCTCCATTGACCAGCCATCGCTGATGATATGGTGCATCACATAGGTGAAAACCCAGCGGTCAGCTTCTAAACGGTAAACACCGGCACGAAGCAATGGCCCCAGGGCAAGATCAAATGTCCCGCGAAAATCTTTTGCAATCAACTCCTGAACCTGCTCCTGCTGACCTGCTACTTCCTGCAGATCTGTTTCAGCAATACTAAAACCAAGTTCCTCCGTACTTAAAATGACCTGGCAGACATCACCCGATTCATTGTCCCGAAAAACGGTACGCAAAATCTCATGACGCTCAATCAGCGCAGAAAAAGCATGAGAAAGACCCGCCATATCCAGCGCACCTTCAAACACGTAAACACCAGGCATATTATAAGCGACATTGCCATCACTAAACTGACTCAATATCCACAAACGACGTTGAGATGACGACAATACATATTCCGAAGATTGATCAACCAATGGAATAGGAGAAAAAAGTCGGATTGATTTGTTTTTTTTCAAATAAATCACAATCTCTTTTTTCTTAGATTCAATTTCTTTCAAAATATCGCTGGAGATCTTAATTGATCCCTCACGAATCCGTAATTTATTCTGATTAAACAACTCTATGTTTATATCCAGCTGTATTAATTGATCAATGAAGTCTTCGATCATACTGATAATATTATACTTTATTGCTAAATGAATAGATAAAAAACTTAATGAACTATGGTCAACGATACAGGAACCTGTTCGTTTCTAATAAAACCAATAATAGAAATTGATTTTGTTCTGAAATTCAGTCGAATAAATAATAAAAACCTGATAACTACAGTATAGAAGTATTATTAAACACTTCAAACGATTAAAAGAAAAATTTACGGAAAGGGTCTTAATCAGATCGCGAATGTTAGACAAGACTAACTTTAGCATTCAATCGCTCTTGAACAAAGCTTCGCTAAACGCTTATCACATTTGATTCCTAAAAAGATAAAATTTATGATGTGATATTAGTAATGCAATGCTACAAATAATAATTAATATTCCAAATATATTTTTTCCAAAGTCATTATTTTATAATCCTATCTCATCATTTTGATTAAATAAAATATCAACTGTACCTTCATTGAAGGAAATTTTAACGTGGATCAACTTCTACTTTGAAGTAAAACCTAATTTGGGTATTAAGAAATCTGATAGCAATTGAACGGTGTATTCCGAGCAAGGCAGTTGTGGTAATTTTTCTTCACCATCAGACATATTTCCAAGCAATGTAATTTTTTTAGTCTCACCTGTCTTTTTTAACATCAGGCAATTAATCAATGGCGATGCCCCCCACCACTCGTCTACGATGTAAGATGAAGTGCCCATGTCTCCGGTATATACCACCAATAAGGGAATATTCTCAATTGGCAAACCTTGTGCTTTGAAAAAATTGTAAATGCTCGAAGAACAATGCATCAGTCCGGTACATGGGCCGAAGATCATTTTTATGTACGTTGAACTTAACAAACATAAATCTTCTCTAAGCGTGAGCCCGTTCGAAAAAATTAAATTTGAAGCTTTATCGACGCCAAGCCATCCCCGATAAAACGTTTCCTTGCCAAGGTTCATTTCATCGAAAATTAAGATTTTAGTTTTTGGTTTTTCCAACAGCGCCTTCAAAAGTCCAAAATGAACCTGGATAGGCAATTGCTTTAGCTTTGATCCCGCAGAATCTAATATGACGTATAGATTTTCGTCAGGTGCCACCCCCTTTCGCTCCAGCCAGCTGTTTGCCCATTTTCTTTCCTCTTCATTAATATACAATTCTCCCGGCCCCGTGTTTTTCAAATAGCTTGCTAAATCCTCCTTCACCGGGAAAACATAATCTACATTTATACGTGCCCTTAGTAGTAAATCCGTTAAGGAATAAACAGGAAGTCCGATCGTTTCAGGCGACAATGGATTGCTGTATTTCTGTTTTAAAAAATCGGCCAGATCTGGTTCTTTATGAGAAACACAAAAAATAATATCGAAGGTTTCAAATTCAATATCATCCCAACTTAATATTGATATTTCGTCAACATATTGATTGTTTTTAAGCAGACTTTCATGATATTTTGAGTTTTTTACTTCCCTGAAGTTCAATTGAATGTAGGCTTCATTAAGAAAGGACTTAAAGTATCTTAGCTTATCGAATTGTAAACAACAATCTCCCAAAAAAGGCAATTCCTCTTCATACAAAATCAAAACTTTTTTTATGGACAAATAGGAATCTATAGGATCTTGTGAGTGGCTTACGGCTTCTTGTGGCATGTTTTAATATTGTTTTATGATATCCCCCGCCTCGTTACCTGATCTCCTTTAACAAAAACCTGACAAGGTTTAGATGATAAAGTTCAATTAGGCCTGCTTGTTTTATAGACGCAATGTTCTGAAATAAAAACATTCACTTTTCAATAATACAAACAAAACATTAGAAAATAAAACAATTATTATTGATTTATTTTTAAATTAAGAGCAACTTTACTACTAAAGTAATTTCTTGATGAAGGATTTTTATTACCAGCTATATTTCCAGATCCACCTACTGAACCAATAAGAATTTAAACTCTAATAAGTATGCATAATTTAACTTTAGCTAAGATTGTCGAGAACAATAAACAATACCATCGGGATGAAGTGAAAAATATCATTGTTCTTTATGAAGAGCCTGTTCTTTTTATAGGCGATTCAATTATCAGAATTCATTATCTGGCAGGTCTGAAAGTATTTTTTCCGAACGCAAAAGTAACGATGAATTTCGTAAACAAGGACTTTGCTGAATGTTATCATGCCCTCATTCAAAATAATCCAAATTTAGATATTTTAGTTCAACGTCAATGGGCTGAGATTCCATTCGAATCTTATGATATGGTTATTTGTTTGATCCACGAGGAACTCAATCTTTTAAAACATCTTCATGTGCGTTACGGTGAGGAAATTTCAAATGGTAAAGTTAAAATGAAGGTGTTTTCAATTTCTAAAGAACTCATCTCAAACGGGACTAAAATAGTTGTTTCTGATGGAAATTATCCTGATTTTATATTCCCCAAGTTTGAAGAATTTGTTGCTTTTTTTGAAAATACAATGGAACAGAATGTTCGCGAATTGTATATAATGGAAGAAGAAAGAGAATGGGCAAACAGCTGGTTAAAAGAGAAAGGTTTAGCAGAAGACGAAAATCTATTTATTATGGTTGATTCTGCTTCTAAAAGGGATAAGCTGATGGCATTTCCGGTTTATTCTAAATTTTTGAAATATTTATTAAGCTTACCGAAAAGCAAGATATTAATCTTCGATGAAAAGAACATTGGTAAAAAGGAGTTTTATAAAGCCGTACTCGGCGAAACACTTGAATCCCGGATTATATATTCCGAAGCTAATAAATTGAGACAGGATTTGAGTTTAATCAGTGCACACCAGGTTAAAATTATATTTGGACCTTGTACTGGTCTTTTGCATTGTGCATCAGGAATATATAACCACCTATCAAAGAAAGGCATAAAACATCATGATATTCCCATCATTGTGACTTATACGGGTAAGTACAATTACGGCAATCGAAATGCCAATCATTGGTGGAATAACTCTCCCTTAGTTGACTGTTTGCTACTGAGGTCAGTAGACGGCAAGTCTGAAGTCGCTGTACTGAATGAATTAACAACAGAAGAAAGAGACAGAGAGGATAATCAAGTGGAATGTGAGCATTATACCACACAAATGTTTATAGATTTTATGAGTGACCGTTTAGCCGAAAGACGCTATATAGATGCTATTATTGAAAAATAAAAAATAGATTTGATAATAAATGTTTTTTTAGTAATATTGGTCATCATACCGTAAAGTCCAGCAATTTCTGCTTTAAGATAAAGCGTGATATGCCTTAGCGAAGCTACGTGCTGTAATAAAAACAATCGTCTTTGTTTTTAATTCATTTTAAACTAATCCAATAGCGATTACGGCTACTCCAAAATTTATAGCAAACAACGCCGGATTGCAAAATCACATCAACAATCTGAATATTTATGAGTAACTACAATTTTAAGTGGATACGTGTTTCCGTATTTTATAATAGCGCCTCATGGCATTTCCTAATTGACAGTTGCATCAAACCCTTTATCATCTCGATGAAGAAAGAAAAGTACATTGATCAGTTTTTTCTTCATTTTAGCAAAACACAGGGAGACCATATACGGCTTTCGATAAAAGCTCCGGAACATAGCATACCGCAGTTTCTTAAGCTATGGGATACGCAAATCGCTGCTTTCCTGAAGGCTAATCCTAGCCCTGGTTCTTCAAATTCTGTACTGTACGATCTTTACAAACCTTACCCGTTACAAACTGAATTAATATCAGAAACAGAATTGGAAAAAGTAAGGTGTCTGATTTCAGATGCCATTATCATGACCCTAAGCACAAAACCAATCAATCAGGAGAACACTTTGATGTTTTGCTTAAATCTGCAATTAGGCATAATCAGGGCTGCATTTCGCGATCACAATAAAGCAGCCTCCGAATTGATGAGTATGCTTACCTCCCTGTTAAGCAGATTCGATCCAATGCAACAGGCTGGTATTGATCATAAAACAAATGCTTTATATCATAAAAATAAGGAAGTATTAACAGAAGTAGTAACGGAGATCTATGCGGATGGAAGTAAGAACCAGGAAACAGACTGGCTTCATAGCTGGGTACTTAATTGCGCTAACCATATCAATAATCGCAAACCTTTTCAACATTTGTTTATCCAGTTAAGTACCATTTTACATGAGCATTTCGATTTCATTGATTTGCACGAGTTACTTATCAATTCCTATTTAATCTATAAGTCTTTAATTGAATCGGGACAAGAACACCGCAATTTCGATAAAAAGAACATGGAAGATCAACTACAAAACATACATACAGGATCCATTTCTTTAAAAAATGCGGACCATCCCCCTGCCGAAACCACCTTAACATGTATCGGCTTGAATCAAATAGGAAGGTTTGGAAACCAACTATTCCAGATTGCTTCTCTATCAGGTCTTGCAAAAGAATACGGTTATGCAATGGCCTTGCCAACCTGGCAATATGCGCCATATTTTAACATAAAATTAAACGCGCTAACTGCCCTCCCTGGCACAACCATTCAGGAATCAGAATTTCATTACACACCTGAATACTACCAACAGTTAAAAAACATTAAAGGTGTCATAAATTTACATGGCTACTTTCAAAGCAGTAAATATTGGAAAACACAGAACATCTCATTTACAAATAGTTTTCTGAAGCAAATTCGGGATAAGCATTATACTTTTACCAAGCCAACTATAGGAATACATATTCGTCGGGGAGATTACATTAACAATCCGGATTTCTATCTGTTACCTGAAAACTACTACATTTTTGCGCTGCTAAATCACTTTCCTGATCTAAAAAATTATCAGATCGTTTTGTTTAGCGATGATATTGCCTACGCCAAGATTCACTTTGAATGCCTGGAAAACGCGTATTTTAGTGAGGGCTTAAGTGATGTTGAAGATATGGCATTAATGAGTTTATGCGATCATTATATCGTTTCTAACAGCACCTTTTCCTGGTGGGCTGCCTACCTCGGACAAAAGGAACACTCAAAGGTTATTCATCCAGTGCAATATTTTAAGGGCAGTAAAAAAGACTATAATACCAAAGACTTTTGGGAGCCTGACTGGATAGCTTTTGATTATACCACCTATAAATATGACCTGTCGCACGTAACCTTTACGATACCTGTTTCTTTTGATCACAAGCACAGGGAGGAAAATCTTTACCTCTCTGTTGATATGCTTGAAAAAAGCTTTATTACCAATATAATCGTTGGTGAGCAAGGTGGGGAAATGTTATCTGCTATAGAAAAACGCTGTTCCTATATAAATTTCCCTTTGGCAAATTTCCACAGAACTAAAATGTTAAATGAGTTGTGCAACTTGTCAAAGTCAGATTGTATCGTAAATTGGGATTGTGATGTAATTTTAAGTCCCCTACAAATCATACTGGCTGCAGAATTGATAAAAAATGACATTGCCGACTTTGTTTACCCTTATGATGGTCGGTTTACCAGACTACCCCGCAGCTTTTTTTCCTATGTAGATAAGCACCGTGATATCGGGATTGCCGGACTTCTGAATTTAGTTAATCTCGATAAGATTGAAAGTTTTGGCGGTGCTGTGTTCTATAAAAAAGATGCTTTTATAGAAGCAGGAAAGGAGAATGAATACTTCGTCTCTTATGGTCCGGAAGATTGGGAACGTATAGATCGGTTTAAAAAACTAGGTTTTAAAATAAAACGCGTTAAAGGACAATTGTTTCATATGAACCACTATATCGGTCCTAATAGTTCTCATATGAATCCTCATTTTAAGCGAAATGAGGAACATCATAATAAGCAAAAGAAAATGACCGGAGAAGAACTAAAAGCTTATGTTAAAACATGGCCCTGGCTACAGTAGTGCACAGACCTTAGCTAAAGAAAATAAATAAAACACATAACCTCACGATATATATGAATATTTCAACATCCCAATCTTACAAAATTTCATTTTGTACTACTTGTATGAATCGACTCCATCATCTAAAGGAGACTTTGCCTTTTAATTTAATTAATAATTCAACTTATGAAAATGTTGAGTTTGTCGTTTTAAATTATAATAGTAAAGATGAAATAGATCAATGGATGGAAAAAGAAATGACGGCAGAAATCAAAAGCCATAAAGTTAGATATATTAAGACTTTGGAACCTTTGCATTTTAAAATGTCCCATGCCAAAAATATGGTTACCAAATTTGCCAGTGGTGATATTGTATGTAATATAGACGCTGATAATTTTACTGGTTGGGGCTTTGCCAGCTATTTAAATGACCAGTTTAACAAGAATAACAATATATATATGAAAGGACTGGAAGGGGATGCTGAGGGAAGAGCCTGTTTGTGGAAATCAGATTTTTTAAAATTAAGGGGCTATGATGAAAAGATATTAGACTGGGGTTATGAAGACACCGATTTTTACTATAGAATGAGAGATCAGATTAAAAGATCGGAAGTGAACATAACAGATTCCAAATACTTAAACACTATAAAGCATAACGAACTCGAAAGAATGAAGAATGGGCTTTATAATAGTGAAATTGAATTTGGCCTGGTGATGGAAACAAATGGTGTTATAAAAGCCTACATACTAAAAAAGGGGAATCAATTTGAATATTTAACAATTATACTTGACCTTAAGCATAGGACGAGCTTTGATGGAGGTATGATTAATAAAAATGAAACCCGGTATGGAGAATGGTCCCTTAAGGAAGGATCGATCGAGTTCAGAGACAACGAGACTAAAAATATAACGGTCTTACCTACTTACGATGGAGGCCAAACTTATTCTGCCCCCGAAGGAATTTATCAAAAGGCGCCTAAAACTCAGGTTTGCTTCTACTACTCAGCTTTCAAAGGCCGATTGGTTTTTCAGGAAAATATTAATTTTAAAAATGAGGTGAATGTGAATGGCTTTGGTGAAGGCTTAATTTTTGAACCATTGCTGTAACTATTATAAACGGATTAACAGCAGCCTCCCAAAAATAAAGTGAAATAGGCCCTTTTAAAGACCCTTCCTTTTAAATTTGATCTTAGTGTCGTTTATGTTTTTTCATTTATACCTTAACCCCTTTACAAATCAATAGGATTAAAGATGGCCGGGGCATCCTTGACATCAGCAAAATTATCCTTCAAAATTTAAGTTTCTATAATGCGATATCAAAAAAAATTAATGGCTAAAATTTAATGGTCGCGGTAAGGCCATACATCTGGATATCCCTTCCCGGACCTGCTTCCTTTAAGAACTTTCCAGTGTCAAACCAACTAAATTCCGCTCTAAAATAAAGATATTTAACTGGATTATATTCCAGAGCTGTACCGAGTTGACCACCTATAAAACGCTCCTTCGTATTTTTTCCGGAATAAATTAGTTTTCCATTTACCGCATAAATGCCATCAGACTTTTCCATTCTCCAAAAGAAATCATAGTCTGTGCTGAGCAAGAGGTTCTTTGTCAGAGAAAACTCCACATAAGGATGGACATCAAAGAGATTTGCAGGACCTATCAAAGCCGCCATGCCAAAGTAACCACCCTTTGGAAATAAAGGATTAAAAGTATTCAGCCTTCCATCATCATAAGATTTATCTCCAGCTATAAATTCACTTTTCACACCAACTTTAGGCTTCCACAATACATTTTTAAAGTGATAACCCAAATTTGCAGAAAGTGTCCATGACCTGATCTCATCCCCGGATATTTTTCCAAACTGATAAAGTGCTTCAATATCATATTCCAGCGTTGAGCCGGATTTCCAGGTCCTTAAACCAATAGAATTCCGCCTTTCCTTTCCGCTGATATCATCAAATACAGCGCGCCTGCGTTCGTATCCCAAATAATATAAGTCTATCTGTTTTAAAAGAGGCACTTCATTTATCGTACTATAAAGGCCCCAAAGCTTTATGTTTGACGAGATGCGATCATCAAATATTCCGCTTTTTGCCTGTACATAATGTGTATATAAGGCATCAAGCTTCATATTGTGATCTCTGAACTGCAACTTTATCCCATCAAAGGCCTGCCTGTTATTTGGAGCCTCCCTAACCGAAACAATCCTTTGAGAACCGAAAGAAAGTTCCTGTCTTCCTATCCTGAAAAGCAATGATGCCTGATTGCCTAGCGGCAAAACGCCATCAGCAAAAAGCTGGTGTATTTCCAGCGGATTTTGATTAACAGGCGAAGGCTCCTCCGCCTCTCCGCTGCTGCTGCTACTTTGAATCTGGCCAAAAAGCCTGAAGCTTTTCCCTACATGCAAATCAGAATGGATGAGGTACCTTCCAAGTACAAAACCATCCGCATCCTTTGGGGCTTCTCCCCAATCGGGATGCTCGTATTTAAAATACTGATTCCTAAATTCCCCTCCGATACTTAAATAAGTGTTTCCACTTTTTGAGATGGGCATGAACTTGAGCTTTTGATACCAGTCTTTAGTGGTATCCTGAACAAGTGTACTATAATCCTCGTCAAACCTCATGGCCTTAAACCCCTGAGCTTGTACATAAGCACCTTGGACAACGAGTAACAATGAGATCAAAAAAATCTTTTTCATATTTACTTTTTCCCAATAAATGCAAAAGGCGATCCATCAACACAACGTACTGAAAAACAACACATTAACAAATAACAGAAAAGTGCAAACCACTAAATATCGTAAATATAAAAGCGGGTCAGCGAAATAAAGTCAGCACTACATCAAAAGATCAGACCTGAAAAATCAGGAAAAATGTCTTCTCGTTATCCCCAGTCTTTTCATTTTTGAATTTAAGGTGGTTGAAGGAACATCTAAAAGCTCTGCTGCACCACCTTTACCCGAAATCCTGCCTTCGCATTTGCTTAGAATAGCCAAAATGTGATCCCTTTCATTGTCATCTATCGATTTGACATGCCCCGGCTGCTGGTCATTTGCCAGCAGTTCATGCTGATGGTTGGGCAAGCTGATCCTTTCAATACACTTTCCCCGCGCAAGCAAAACGTTCCGCTCTATCAGATGTTCCAGCTCTCTCACATTACCGGGCCAGTTATAACGTTGCAGGTCCTCCATAGCCCGGTTCGAAACCGTGATATCTTCTCTGCCCGACAAGCTGACATACTTATCCAGGAAAAATCTGACCAGCAGGGGAATGTCTTCTTTTCGATCACGCAGCGGGGGTAAAAGTATGGGAAACACATTTAACCGATAATAAAGATCCAATCTGAACCGGCCTGCCGCCACTTCCTTTTCCAGATTACAGTTCGTCGCAACGATTATTCTTACATCAACTTTTATCGTTTCTCTGCCACCTAAGCGTTCAATTTCTTTTTCCTGAAGCACCCTTAAAAGCTTGGCCTGAGATTCCAGGGGAAGCTCCCCCATCTCATCAAGAAATATCGTTCCACCTGCTGCCTGTTCAAACTTCCCGATCCTTCTGTCTACAGCTCCTGTAAATGCGCCCTTTTCATGACCAAACAACTCCGATTCAATCAAATGTACTGGCAATGCGGCACAATTGACCACCACCATTTGTTTTTTACTCCGGGCAGATTGCTGGTGTATTGATCGTGAAAACTTTTCCTTTCCCGTACCGCTTTCGCCTAAGATGAGGACAGAGGTTTCCAATGGTGCTACAATCGTAATCAGGTCAAGTGCAGTGAGCAGAAGGTGACTATTTCCGATGATGCCATCAACATTTTTAATTACCGATTTCTTAGCTGCTATCTTTTCTGCAGGTCTTAAGTTCAACTCGGGAACACGGGCATTTTTACCGGCCGAAAGAATGCCTTCAATTGTTTTTGACAATGGCCCTGCCAGTCGCTTTACAAGAGCAAGGTGCCTTTTCGTGTAAATGTCGGCTTTCCTGCTGTAGAATGAAAAAGTGAACCCAGCCTTACCACTAACCGGGATATACATCACGAGATTAGCATAAAGATGGAAAGTTTTGGAAACTATCTTTTTTGCGGGGTTAATGTTACAGATCTCCACAAAGTCTTCCGCATTGTAAAATGCAGAAATGGAGTCTTCCGGAGCGGAATCCTGGTATTTTGGAAGTTCTTTAGCCGGTATCCCCGTCATCACCATCAGCTCTTTTAAACCGATAATCTGATATTCATCAAAGTTTAACCTCAAAAAACACAAGCCATGATAATTTTCCTTCTCCATATTCTTCATCCCAATGGCCACAAAATCAAATGGGATACTGGGCTGTATGGTTTTTGCAATTTTCAGGAATTTCTCATCCCATTCAGTTGGTTGGGATACAATATCAGTCAGCGTGTTCTGAAGGGCGATCTCATTGTTCCGTTTCAGCAGCATATTTTGCTCATGCAAGTACCAGGCAATTTCCAGTGTAACCAGAATATCCTTTTCACGAAATGGTTTCACCAAAAAGCCATAGGGCTGAGTGGCTTTTGCCGCTTCCAATATCTTTTGGTTCGAATTTGCGGAAAGGTATACAAAGGCGATGTGCTCATCAGACAGGTGCCTTGCCAAATCTATTCCTGTTTCTTCTCCACGCAGGTGAATGTCCAGAAGCACAAGTTGGGGCTTTTGTTTAGCCATCATTTCCTTAGCCTGTTCAACTGACCCTGCAATTCCCGATACCTCATATCCTGCAGATTCCAACATTAATTTGAGGTCATTGGCAACAATGAACTCATCTTCAACAATAAGTATCCTGATATCCATAACTTTATTTATTTCTATATTTTTATTTAAGTGCTTCCGTTAAGGAAATTTAATTGTAATCGTCAACCCGTTTTTTGCCTGGACCTCGAATGTTCCTTCAATCTGCTGCGACAAACCCTTCATCAAACTCATCCCAAGTGTTTTACCTTCCAGAAACTGTTGTTCTTGCAATCCTTTACCATTGTCGGATATGATCAAAACAAACCGCTCATTTTCCCGGCTCAATGAAACAGAGATGATCGCTTGCGCTTCAGTTCCAAAAGCATATTTGATGGAATTTGTAATGGCCTCATTCAGGATCAGCCCAAGTGGGACCGCTTTGTTCACATCAAATTCTGAGGAGATTACGTTTAGCTTAAAATCAATACGGTCCCCGGCATTAAAACTCTCCTTCAGATAAACCACCAGATCAGTAACATAAGTTTGTATGTCCACCAGTGCAAGATTGTCGGATTGATAAAGCTTTTGATGAATCAGTGAGATCGACTGCATCCTATGCTGACTTTCCCTGATGGCTTTCACAGCAGCCTCATTTTTAAGGTAAACAGATTGGGAATTCAAGAGGCTAATCACAATCTGGAGGTTATTTTTAACGCGATGATGAATCTCTTTCATGAGCCATTCTTTTTCTTCCAGAAGCCTGTCTTTTTCTTGAATCAGGCAACTAAGCGATTCATTTTTATGATCAATCTGATTTTGTTGCCAGTGTAGTTCCTTATTGATCCGCTGCCCCATACGGTATCGGTTATAACCAAGTCCAATCAGTAATACCAACAGCAATGCTCCTCCTTTCATCAGATTCTGACTTTTTTGCTCTTGCAACAGATTAGCCTTCTGAAGCGCTCCCTGCTTCTGCAGTAATTGAATATTCTGTTCTTTGATTCTTAAATTTTTATCCTTTTGTTCATTTTGGTATTGAATTTCCAGTTGAGCGATGTCCTTTGTCATCCTTTCATTGAAAATAATATCATTGAGACTGGAATAACGACCATAGCTTTTGATCGCGGAAAGAAATTTACCCTCCGCCGAATCTATCCGGTATTCGATCACATAACTGCTTCTGAGTTCAGATATTTCATTGTTGATTTTACTACCTTCCTTAAAATCATTCAGGTGTTTACGTGCCGCCTTAAAGTCCTTGACTGCGGTATAATACAACGCAGCACTGTAATCGGCCATTTGCTTGTCCTTGTTGAATTTTGGAAGATCCTTTGATAGCAAAAGAACCTGCTTGATGTGTTCAGCTGCAAGGGTATATTTTTTCAGGATCGTGGATACATTGATCAGACTGATGGCCAATTGAATCTTTAAAGGCAGAATTTCCGGCGGAAAGTCTTTTAGTACTGATTGAAGGAGCACAAAGGCTTCATCCGACTTCCTGGTCTGCATCAAAATATTACTCAGGTTACAGGAAAGCATCACTACCGAATTTCTATCTTTATGATCACGGGCAATGGCGATAGACTTATAAAATAATCCTTTCGCATCCTCCAGCCTTTTCAGGTAATAATAGGTAATTCCAAGCCGGTTGTAGGTCGTGCACATTTGCATGGATTTATCCTTGTTGGCCTCCCCAAGCCGAACGGCAAGTATTCCGTATTTCAGGGCCTCATTAAGGTTCCCTATCCTGGCATAAACGGCATTTAACAAATCATAAACTGCCTGAAGGTCTTTTTCACCTACGGATTGATACAAAGTCAATGCCTTTTGTAAATCTTCAGCAGCCTTTTCATAGTGTCCAAGCAGCTGATAAAAATCACCTAATATCTTTAATGTGGCGGCCTGCCGGTCTCTCGCCCCGGCCTTAATAAACAAAGGCAATGCCCGCTCATAATATGCAGCACGTATATTCAGGTCCTGCCCGCCAAAAAAAACGTAGAATTCTTCCAGTTTTAAGGCCGCCTCTCCCGCCTCCCTGTAAAGGCCATGTTTTTGCAGGAGCTGGACTGCTTTTTTGGTAAAGACATTCGTTTTTAAGGAGTCTCCTTTATTCAGATACCCTTTGGCCAGAAGCATTAAGCTTGCCCCTACGCCTTTATAGAAACCTATTTTGCTGCTCAGTTCAAAGGCTCTATGGCTAAATTTAATGGCGCTGTCTGGCAAATTTGCTTCCGGAACCGGCCTGCTGATAAAATACATCCCGATACGGTTCAGCACATTTACCTTACTGGTATCTGGTGTTGCCGCAGTAAGTTTCTTTTTTAAAGTGCTCAGCTCCTGATCTTGTGCAAAGACCGGATTGATGCCTGTAAAAATTAAACATGCAGCAAGAACTGCAAAACGCCAAAAGTTAAATAAATTATTACACATGATTCCTTTCATTCATTCCCATATTAAACCAGGGCACTAAGGCCGAAGCCATCACCACATCAGGCAGAAAAAACATGCTGACGCTCCGCAAACTGCAGTATAACCGCGCAGCCTTTCTTATTCAAAATCATAAATTCTCCATTGATTTGCTGAGACAGGTTCTTCATCAGGCTCATGCCCAGCGACCTGTTTTCCTCCTGCTTCATCCCTTCAGTAATCCCAACACCATCATCTATTACTTTCAAGACATATTTTTGATCACCAAGCTCCGAGAGGACAATGCTAATGTTTCCACCTGGTCTGTTACAAAAAGCATACTTGATCGCATTGGTAATTGCTTCATTAAGTATCAATCCTAAGGGAACAGCTAAAATCACATCAAATTCAACAGAAACAACATCTATAGTAATGCGGATTCCTGTATCCACATTAAAACTGTGCTTCAGGTAATCAATAAATTCCTTGATGTAAACCTGCATGTTAATCCTCGCCCTGCTTTCAGATTGATAGAGTTTTTGGTGAATTAAAGAAATGGACTGCATCCTATTCTGGCTTTCCTTTAAAGAGGCGGATGCCTGTTCATCCTGTAAATAGGCCGACTGGATATTTAACAGACTGATCACCACCTGAAGGTTATTCTTAACCCGGTGGTGTACCTCTTTCATCAGCCATTCTTTCTGTTCCAGCAATACATCCTTTTGATCCGCCAGGATCTGCATGGACTCATTTTGTGTTGATATTTCAGATTGCTGCATTTGAAGCTGCTGATTGGACCGGTATTTTAGCCTGAACTTGTTAAAAACAATAGCAAGCAGCAGAAATAGTACGATCACACTTCCAACAACTACGTTTCGGACTTTCAATGTGGATTGAAAAACTGCTTTCTGAAGTTCTCTTTCCCTGGTCAACAGGTCGATATGCTTCTGTTTTGACCTGATATTCAGATCTCTTTCCTCTGTTTTAAACTGATGCCGGAGATCGGAAATCTGCTGTGCTTTTCGCGCTTTGGAGATAGAATCTTTAAGTGAATGATATTCCAAAAGCCTGGAAAATGCGGATCTGTATTTCCCGGATGCAGAATCCAGCCTAAACCGCTGGTAGAGCAATGTTAAACGCAGCTCTTTTTCTACTTCCTTAAATTTCCCCGCACCAGGCTCCCAGGCTGCTGCTTCATTCAATTGAAGGAACAGAAAAATAATAGCAATGATATAGCGAAGCGGGTTCAACATTGCACATCATGAGCAGAAAACCGGCCAGTCTAACCGTTCAAATACCTGCTATAAAAGGTATACCCAGCAAAAACGCATAAAACAATTGACCATAAGCATTGTACATTTAAGATTTTATTTTTCTATCTGACACCTCATCTGTTTAGCCGTTCAACAAGACAACGGAATACAGTAGCGCCACGATCTTTGCAACGAAATATCGTTGAAAACCAACGAAAAGCCCTCATCCCTTTTTATGCAAAAACAGGCCATATCCGAAGATATGGCCTGTTAACAACAACGATCAGTTTCTATTTTTCTAAAAAGAAATCTAAGAGGTCTTTCTTTACCTGTGCTGTATTTTCCTGAACAATCCAATGCCCGGAGTCCTTGATCACCGACTCCTTAACATTAGCAGCAACCAGTTTGGAATGATCTGCAAGAAAAGGTGCTGCGAAGTGCTGCGAGCCCATCGCCAGCAAGGGCATCTGTAGTTTTGTTGCCATCAACTTCACATTGTCTTTCGCGTCCTGCGGGAAAGCGCCAAACCAGGCAAATGCGCCGGTTGTCGCACCTGGCACCGAATAAGCACGGATAAATTCTTTACGCTCCTCAGCGGTAAAAGGGTTTTTAACGTAGCCTACCAAAGGCCAGAAATTCGTTAGAAAAAGATTGGCCTTACCGGAAACAATTTCACCTGCCTTAGGCATCCCGAAAAAACCAAACCACCATGCACCGGCTTTAACCTGCGACCATACGGGTTCAACACCCGGAAGCAATGCATCCATCAATGCAACTTTCCTTACGTCGTTCGGAAACTGGGCAGCGTAAGCGTAAGCTACCATCAGTCCGATATCATGCCCGGCAAGGTTGATGTTTTTATAGCCGAGTTTTTGGATGAGCTCATGCAGGTCGACGGCCATATTTTTCTTATCATAACCTCCGGCAGGTTTACCTGATTCACCAACACCCCTGAGGTCGGGAGCAATTACGGTGAAGTGTTTTGACAGCTCAGGTAACAACCTGTTCCACATGTACCAGTTCTGCCCAAAGCCATGGACCAGTAGCAAAGGAGCCCCTTTACCCCCGATTACATAGTGTAATTTCACACCATTAACGGTCGCATATTGATGTTTGAATCCCGCGGGAGGATCTGCAGGCCTTACAGACTGGGCAATTTTGGAATTCAGATCTTCCGCGGCAAATGTTGTTTTTGGACTTAGGAAGATTAATACGTAAGCAATGATGATTGCTCCTGCTAATTTGAATGTTCTTTTCATGATTGTATGGTTATTTGTAAATATTCTTTTGTTATTTATTTTGTGTGCTGCTGATGTCTTTAAAGGCATTGGGAACGTTGAAATTAAAATGAAGCCAGTCAAACAATACATAGCCTTTGTTAAACTCCGGCATCTTCACCCTTGCTTTCGTTTGCTCCAACGTCAGGTTTTCACTAACCGCCTTTTGCACCTGCTCTTTCAGCGCTTCTACATAATCAATGGTATATTTTATTCCTGCCTTGTTGGTAATTTTCCCATGCCCCGGCACTACCACTGTTCCCTCAGGAAGTAAATCATACATTTTTCTGAGATTTGCGGCTGGTTCCAGGAAATAACCATCAAATAACCAGGGTATTGCCGGACTTTCTGCAATAAAGGGATTCCCAGCCCAGAAGATCTTCTGCTGGGGCATCCAGACAAACAGATCTGCCGGCGACTGTGCCGTGCCGATATTCATCAACTCCACCACCTTTCCTCCACCCAATTCTACTTTAAGGTTGCTGTTCTTTGGAATTACAATGTCTGCAGGACGATATACAGAGTTTTCAATTCCTCTGTCTTTCCCAAACAATGAGATCATGAATTGTTTAATGCCCTCGTAGTTTTTAGATAAATTCTCCATCGCAAATTCATTCTGAATGATCAGCGTTGCATCGGGCAGCAGGTAATTTGAAAAACAATGATCGCCGTGGTCGCTGGTATTTACTGCATACAGTATCGGCTTATCGGATATCGACCTGATCAGCTTCATCTGCTGATCGAAAAGTCTTTTGTTTAACATAACCTCCACCATCAGTATTCCTTTCTCGCCGACAATAAATCCGCCCGTAGTTGCCTGTGGAATTCCAGTGGTCGTTTCCACACCAACGGTGGAAGGAATGATCGCATAAACATCTTCCGACAATTTTTGCAGACGGAGTTCCACTTTATTGGCATCCCAGATGGGAACTTTTGGTGGCATTGGCATTTGGGCCATGGTTAGAGAACTCAGTAAGAGTAGCAATGCAATTGTGCATTTATAAGTTAATTTTAGCATAATATATTTTTTTATTAAGGTTAATTTTGATATCCACCATAGAATTTAACAGGCGACCATGCAGGTATCACTGCTGCGATTCCGGGATCATTGGCTTTAAATTTATCTTTGGCATAAACTACTTTCCCATTGACAATGGTTACAAGCGATTCTATCTTTCTTATATTTTCCGGGCTTTCCTTGAAATAGTCCTGAGAAAGGATCGCCATATCGGCATATTGTCCTTCTTTAATCAATCCTTTCAGGTGTTCCTCGCCCGAAAACCAGGCACTTCCCTTAGTGTAGAGCTGTAAGGCCGTAAACTTGTCCAGGACCTGGTCCTGTGGCCAAAACTGCATTCCTCCAATGGTCTTTCCGGTAATCAACCAGTGAATTGCCATCCAGGGATTGTAAGTAGAAATCCGGGTGGCATCTGTTCCCATCCCCACCGGAACACCCTGCCTCAGCATTTCCTTAATGGGAGGCAATTGTTTTTGAGGCTCACCATACATTTTTTTATACAATTCTCCCTGGAAATACATCCTGAACTGAACCGCGATGCCTCCGCCAAGTTTCTTCACCCTTGCAATCTGCGCGGGAGTAATCGTTTCTGCATGGTCAAAGCACCAGCGCAATCCCGCAAATGGGGTATCTTTATTTACCTTCTCAAATACCGCAAGCATCCGTTCTATAGACTCGCCATAGGTGGCATGCAGCCTGAATGTCCACTTGTTTTTGACCAGTAAACGGATCACAGGTTCAAGGTCCTTTTCCATATCATCAGAGAGTATGGTACGCGGCTCCAGGAAGTTCTCAAAGTCGGCCGCAGAAGCAACGAGATTTTCTCCCGCCCCTTCCAGAGAATAGCCATTGGGTACAAGCATGTGGTCATTTTTATTTGGCTTTGCCGCCTTTATCCATTTCTCGTAGTCAAGAAATTCTTTGCCTCTTTGCTGAGCAAAAAGGTAATAGGAAGTCCGGACATTCAACTTTCCATTCTTTGCAAGTTCCAGAGCCACAGCATAGTCCTGATCGTAGTTTTGTCCACCTCCCGCAGCGTCGATAGCACTGGTAATTCCAAACCTGTTCAGTTCCCGGTAAAATTGCAATGTGCTATTCAATCTTTCTGCATGGTTCAGTTTAGTGGTCAGGCTCAATGTGGTATATATTGCTTTTGGGGTTTCTTTTGCAAACAAAAGACCGGTTGGTATTCCATTTTTATCCAGCTCTACCAGGCTTCCCTCATAACGGGTGTTTTTGTCGTACTTTAATACTTCCAGCCCTTTTTTGTTTACAAAAGCCTTTCCGTAGAGGTAGCTGATAAAAACGGGTTTATCGGGAACAGCCTGATTGATCTCCGCTATAGTCGGCTGTCTCTTTTCTTCAAACTGAAATTCGTTCCAGCCTCCTACCACTTTAATCCAAACGCCATCCGGACTTCTTTTTGCCTGTTCCTTCAACAGTTCCATTGCCCTTTTAAGGGTTTTCACACCATCCCACCTCAGTTCGGCATTGTAATTCAGGCCTTCCCTGATCAGGTGTATGTGACTGTCGTTAAGTCCTGGAATTACGGTTCTTCCCGCTGCATCTATTTTTTGTGTTTGGCCGGAAGCATACTTTTCAAGTATATTTTTTGAATTCCCCAGACCTACGATAATGCCATCTTTGATGGCTACGGCCTCTTCAAACTGACCGGCCTGAACCATCGTTGCAATTTTTGCATTAAAGACAATGAGGTCTGCTTTTTCTTCTCTTTTGTGACAACCCGTAAGCAGTAAAACAACACTTAACAGGGTAATACCATAATTTAAGTTTTTCATATCATTTTGATTTTAATAGGAAAGTTCTTCAAGCCAATTATTTGTGTACCCGGCAACTTCCTCCCAACCAGGCTGCCCCAGTACATAGTGGTTACGGCCTTCAAATATTTTGAATGATTTTCTGGAGTCTTTGTCCTTGTATTTAGAATAGTTGGTATGGTTAAGCGATGCAGGTATGAAACGGTCGCAACTTCCGGCGATAAACAGCAGCGGCACATGTGGCGCTGTAAAGTCAACTTTCGCAGCATCTGTAATCGCATCTCTGACCAACAGTTTAGATTCGGGAGTCAGCAAGCGGTAATAAGCCTCTTTTTGCTCATCGAAGCTCATTCCATTTGTGAATGCATATTGCCACTGCCTGAACGACATCAGAAAGGATTTTTTAACGGACGTAAAGAAACCCAATGGCCCCCAGCCTGCCTTATAAAACGAAAACTTAAAAGTCAACACGTCTTTTGGCTGAAGGGAATGGATCGCAATACCTGCAACAGCAAGATTTCTCTGTATGAGCAGTTGCGTGATCAGTCCTCCCATGGAGTGACCAATCATAATCGGTTTTTCCGGAAGGGCTAATGCAAAATCAGCGAAGTATGCAGTAAGATCAGCCAATCTCTGTTTTGCAATGTCTGATTCCGGAGCCTGTCGCCTGAGCACATCAGCGGTTTCATTCTTGTAAGGCCAGGCAGGTGCAAATGTCTGATATCCCTTTTTTTCAAAAAACAATTGCCATTCCCTCCAGCAATCATTGCTGACAAATGCACCTGTGATGAAAAGAATTGTTTTGGATGTTATCTTTGTCATGGTTAATGAATTTTATACATTCACCATTAATCAATAGACAGTCCTAAAACACAAATCATTATAAATCAACACAATACCTAAAATGACAAATCTCAACTTACTTTATTTCGTCATTCCACAGGCATGAAAACACGATATAAGGTTAATCAACATACCATGTCCAAAACTATACTTCTGGTTTTTATGACAATCAGTTTGCTGTTTTTAAAACCAACAACTGCTCATTCTCAGGGAGAAATCCCCATATTCCGAAAACAACTGGCACAGGCAAAAACCGATATCATCAGATGCAGTCTCCAGTTCAGTCTTGCCAAGACGTATTATCGTACAAAGGGAAAAAAGAACCTCGATAGCGCTGCGCATTTCTCCCGTACAGTTTATCAGACTTTAGCAAAAGAAACACAAAGCTCAGTTGCACTCAAATCTGAAAACCTGATACTTCTGGGGCAGATATGTATTGCGCAAAACAAACTGTCCGAAGGAAAGAGTTACTTCATGCAGGCCATCTCAAATTACCAGAAAACCGGTCATGCAGACAAAGAAGCAGAAAGCTGGTTAAATCTTGGCTTGGCAATCTATAACTATGACCATCTCAATCAGATGAACCCTGAGATCAGGAATTACTACGAGCATGCATTGCACATCTATCAGAAACGGCGTCATCTTCAGAAAGAATTTGAGCTGGAGTTAAAATTAACCGACCTCCTGTTTATCGAAGGTAAATATGAGGAGGCAGACAGGAAGGGCTTAAACCTGATTACCAGCTACCGCGATAAAAATATTCCGGGAATCTCAGAACTTTATTATTTGATGGCATCCATCAGCAGGTACGAGGGGAACTACAACAAATCACTCCAATATGCCCTGGAGGCAATAAAATTTATCAAAGATGAATCAACCGACAAAAACGCTTCTGCATATTATGGAGAGCTCGGCCTCATCTATCAGGAACTAGGTAATACAGAAAAAAGCATTGAATGGTATAGAAAATGTCTGGCACTCCGGGAAAAGATGGCTATAAGTCAGGTTTATATTTTCAGAACTGCGGGCTTCATCGCCCAGCAACAGATCCTTCAGGGCAAACCACAGGAAGCACTAAACGAAATCATTGCGGTAGAGAAACGTAACCCAGCTAAAGGCAATTTCGAACAAGCCATCCTCTACCAGATTAAAGGATATTGTTATGAGGCAATGAAAAATTACACAACAGCCGAAAAATGCTACCTTAAAATGATCCGGCTATTTGAAAAAGAGACATCCGATGAAATCGTTTCAATGGCAAAATACGACATCGGGAAATTTTACGTCGGCAGAAAGCAATACCAAAAAGCAAGCGGCTACCTGAACGGCCTGATCCAAAAAAACTACCTGATTTCCCAAAAGAAAGAGCTGCACTTCCTCCAGTTTAAAATCGACTCTGCCGCGGGAAGATACCTGGCAGCCATGCATCAGATGAACAGATACAACGCACTGAAAGATTCGATATTCAGTACCGTAAAAAGCAGACAAATTGAAGAGATTCAGATCCGGTATGAAACGGAAAAAAAAGAACAGGCATTAAGTTTACTGAGAAAAGAAAGTCTGCTACGGGATCAGGAAGTACGCAATACCCGGAATCTGACGATAATCGGATTGGTTGTCCTCGTGTGTTTTATTGGCTTTTTATATAGAAATTACCGCATCATAGGGCATAATAACATTGAAATTCAACGTAAAAATAAAAGTCTTGGCGAGCTCGTCAAGGAAAAAGAATGGTTGATTAAGGAAATCCATCACCGGGTAAAGAACAACCTTCAGATCGTCATGGGGCTCCTCCACCGGCAGTCTACTTATATTGAAAATGAAAAAGCACTGGATGCCATCAGGAACAGTGAACACCGGATGCAGTCCATTTCAATGATCCATCAAAAGCTATACAATACGGATAATCTGACGGTCATCCGGATAAATGAGTATGTTAACGATATGACGTCTTATTTACGCGATTGCTTTGGACTTCATAACCGGATTCAATTTATAAAAGATATCGCCCAGGTTGATCTTGATATATCGCAGGCGGTCCCTCTGGGGCTCATCCTGAATGAAGCCATCACCAATGCCATTAAATATGCATTCAAAAATAATGAAGAAGGGAATATTCACATTTCTTTTCTCCCTGCCGGTGAATCTTTACATCAGCTAATCATCTCCGATGATGGTGCTGGTCTGCCTCCGGGTTTTGATACCAGTCAGGTCAATTCAATGGGCATGAACTTAATGAAAGGGTTGAGCAGACAGCTTGGTGGTACCTTCTCTATAAATTCCGAAAATGGGGTCAGGGTTACTGTTATTTTTAAAGTCGATCCAGCCGAAAGATACTTGCCTAAAATAGAAAACTATGACCTGCCTCTACATTAAGTACCCCAAAAATCGGGCTTATCTTTTTTGATGCCCAATTTTTTCATCTTGCTGTTCAACGTAGTTGGGGGAAGATTTAAAAGTTCCGCAGCGCCCCCGCTTCCCCATATCTTTCCGTTACAGCTCTTTAATGCCATAAGGATATGATTGCGCTCATTTTCAATCATAGTTACGATGTCCTGTCCGGGCTCAACAGCAGGTGCTGAAGACTCCAACAGGTTTTCAGGAAAAACGATGCCATCAATGATATTGCTTTTGGCCATTAGCACATTCCTTTCCATCACGTTTTCGAGCTCCCGAATATTTCCTGGCCAGGTATACCTCATCATCTGGTTCATAGATTTTTCAGATACACTTACAATATGCTTTCCTGTTTTCTTATTGAATATCTGGAGAAAGTAGGAAGTAAGTTCCGGAATGTCTTCCCTCCTATCCCTCAAAGGCGGCATCAGTATAGGGAAAACATTTAAACGGTAATACAAATCCAATCTGAAGCGTCCCTCGGCAACTTCCTTCTCCAGGTTTCGGTTTGTAGCAGCTATAATCCTGACATCCGTTTTGATGGTCACTCTCCCGCCTATTCGCTCTATTTCTTTTTCCTGCAATACGCGCAAAAGCTTCACCTGGAGTTCCAATGGAATTTCCCCTATTTCATCCAAAAAGATGGTGCCAAGATGAGCCTGCTCAAATTTACCTATCTTTCTTTCGTATGCTCCCGTAAAGGCTCCGCGCTCATGCCCAAACAATTCAGAATCAATAAGACTTGCAGGCAATGCAGCGCAATTGATCTTTATAAAAGGGTGCGATTTCCTTAAGGATAAATGGTGGATACGATCTGCGATCTTCTCTTTTCCCGTTCCACTTTCGCCAAGAATGAGCACTGAAGAATCTACCGGCGCCACCTGCATCACATTGTCAAAGACATTTAGCAAAAGGTGGCTCTTTCCAATGATACCCTCAAAAAAGTTCCGGCTAGCCTGTGATTCAGGATTTAACGAAGCAGAAAGTTCAGTCCCGGATCGCTCCTCCATAAAAATCTTCTCCCCGAATTCCGTCAATACAGCTTGCAATCTGTTACATAAAATCAGATGATCTTCGTTATAAGTATCGGGACGACGGCTATAAAAGTAAAGGTAAAGGACCTCCCCGTTGCGAAGAAATACGGGCAAAGCAAGGTGCGACTCCATCGCAAAACCCGAGGCCATAAATTGCCTGTAGGGCATCCGGGAAATCAGCTCTTTAAATTCTGCGGCTTCATACCAGGTTGCCATCACCTCCGGCTTTTCTTTATTTTTAAGCAGCTCCAGCCCGGACAAATTTAAGCCGGCTATCTGTTGCATTTCCTTGTCACCTATGATCTGGTATTCGTCAAAGGCAATTCTTAATATACTCTGTTCGCTGCAATCTATTTTTTTCGATGAATTTGGAACCAGCGTCATCAAGTCAAAAGGAAGAAATGTCTGCAATGATTGTCCGATCCGGACGATTTTCTGCAACCATTCGGAAGGGGTATTGATGATATTTGCAATTGACTTCTGTAATAATGCAACCTGATGAAGTTCCTTTTTCTGGCTGTGACGAAACCGGTAGTTTGCAATGTCTAATGCGACCAGCACATCGTACTCACGAAAGGGTTTAACCACAAAGCCATAGGGATTGGTCTTTTTTGCCCGCTCCAGAATTGTTTGATTAGAATTGGCAGAAATATACAGAAAAGGCACATTCATATTTCCCAACAGGATAGCCAATTCAATCCCGCTCGCCTTGCCTTTCAGGTAGATATCTATCAATACAAATTCAGGACTGTGTAAGGCGACCAGCTTCAGGGCCTCATCTACATTATCTGCAAATCCGCAGACCTCATAACCAGCCTTCTCCACGATACTCTTCAGAAGATCTGCAATGATGAACTCATCTTCAACAATAAGAATTTTCTTAGGCATGGCTTATAACATCAAATGGCGTTTCGTGAAACATTCGATTATAAACTTAAAGATAAAAATGGAATGACGGGCTAAGTTTTTTCAGATAGCTTTTTAAGTGCCCTCATCTTATCTGCCAATAATTGTAACACCTCTGGTTTCGCAACCAGATCAAAGCTCCAGATATCGTCAGTGATAAAGACATGATTGCCTGCGAAACTATAGATATAATCTCCTCCTTCCATCCCTATAGACCAATCCTCTTTTTTCAGATCGGAATAGGTTCTGAGTACCATCCGGCAATACCTTCTGATCTCTTCATCTTTAAAATCGTCCAGCATGGTTAAAAGACTGCCTTCTTCACTAAGTCCGTAAGCTGATCGCATTTCTTCGATTTTATTCTTCATATCGGATTAATGATCATTGAATTCTACTATCAGAAATCAGCTGATTTCCTCTGTCACTGTATTTAATTAATCACTGCCTAAAAAAACTCTTTTGGCTCGTATTATCAGCCCCTATATAATCAATTAGCCATTTTTTATCGGATTTGGTCAAAGTAAATATCATATTTACCCCTTTGGAGAAATTTACACCTACCAAAGCTTTGTTATAAATAACCAATGATTTGGTAATTGTTGCTTTATCCAGATGATCCAGAACAGCTTCTGGTTCAAAAGTATTAAGAATGATATCCTGATCCAGCCCATCTATTTTAATGATCTCTCCAGGTTCCCGTTTCGGGCCAATAAACTTGCCATAAAAATTAAAGTAATCTTTGAGCTCATTAATGTAATGTTCGGAAACAAAACCGCTTTTTCGAAAATTATTGTAGTACATTTCTAAGCTATCCGTATCAAAATAGGTCTTTACAGAATCTTTACCATCATAGCGGGGAACAAAATAGCTTTCCCCAGGTTTCTCTTCAGCACCCGATTTATGCCATTTTAAGAAGCTGAGTACCGTATTTCTAATTACACCAATTGATGTTTTTTGCTGAGCATAAGATTGATTCCCTACAAACAGAAGGATTAAAGCTAAACCAATGGTAAAAAATGAATTAATGTTAAGTTTGAGGCGATTCATAGACTAAAATAATAAGTCTACATGACAAAAACTAAATTACACGATAATTTTTATTGTTTAAAATATATTTCTATCAGGTTTTAGTTTATAATACTGATGGAATTTTCTTTTCATGGTTATACCACTTTGCATTTACCAAAAACCACATAAAAAACGAGTCATAATAAAGCCAAATAAAATGAATTTCAAATCGAAGGTAAACCCTGGTACCCCTAACGGGGATGTGGATGATCAATTCAGAGGCTGCCAAAGGCGACCACCCAGTAATTTTGAGCCATCCCTACCCCTGCTTCTTTACTGTTGGCATCCATCATTGCTTTACAGTGGCTTACGCTATTTTTCCAGGCCGTTACCACCTGATCTGCATGGAGATACCCCCTGCCTAAGTTTTCTGCGATAAAATTGCCTTTATAACCTGCATTTGATACCCGTTCGGCTGGTGTACCGCCTTCAGGAGATAAATGATCGAAATAGTTTTTCTGAACCATATCCCTGGCGTGGCCGGTTGCCGCATTTTGCAATTGGCTATTTAAAGACAAGACAGGCACAGGAGGCATATAGTCATTACCACATTGACATCCATTTTGTCTTAGCAAGTTAATGTTATGGATTACCAGGCTTACCTCATCCTCTGGTATTGTCAATTCTTCCTTCTTACATTGCATCAATAAAATACAAAGGAATGTACCCGCAAATATGATCAGATACTTTTTCATTGGAATATAATTGCCTTTTGATGGTTTCATCTTATCATATACTATAAAAGGAGGCAGCTGTAAAGCCACCTCCTATGGGGAATCTGGTTTTATAAATTAAAAGGCCCTTTCTCTGCCCAAATAGATATTTTTGCCGGTGTAAAATGTATCGCCGGAAGGGCCGGGACCACCGCTATCTCCCTCCATCTGCATGTTGATGATCAGCCACATTGGTTTATTCACTGAATTGCTTAAAACGTGCCTCGCCGTCCAAACATTATCGATATAATAATGGCATTCCACATCTGTAGCATTTATTTTATTGTACCAACATTTGTAATTGTGATAGGAACCAGCGTTAGAAACCCCGGTAAGTTTATTCTCCCAGCCTCCATCATAGGTATTCTGCCAGTTTGTACTGCTACCTTTAAATTCCATAATATCGCTTTCAGGTGGCCAGGAATTCACACCGGTAATCCAAAAGGCAGGCCAGGTTCCTTTGCCTGTAGGTACAGCAAAATCGCCAGATATGGTATAGCTTGGAAACTGATCATTAATGATCACCTTTTCCTTCGCATAACAAGCACCGGAATTGTACCAGATGGGTATATGGGTAAAACCATTGGCAGTGCTATTTCCGGGAGATGTGGTCAATCTGGTCGCCTTAATGGTCAATACACTTCCACTAAGCGAAATCTGATTATGATTTGTTGAACTTCCTACCATACGGGCAGTACCATTGTGATCTGCACCCCAGGGATAATTGTAATTCCACTCCGCCTCAAAATTGGCGTAGTTGGCAAAAGAAGTTCCGTCTATCAGGGTTTCCCAGGCTTTAACCTGGCCATTTTTTGATGTAGCTTCTATCTTATCTTTTTTACAAGATAAAAAGGCTACCCACATACACGCAAATAGCATGTAGCATTTCATTTTTTCATTTCTCATTTTTTTTAGGGATTTGGTTAATATTTAGTTAATTCTAAAGCTGTTACACAGACCTTCTAAGTAAAATTATGCAGCGATTTCCTAAACATTAAGGGGATAAATGGTAAAATAGAGGGGACAAAATGAGCGTTTCGGCACCTGAAGTGTCGAACCTGGGTGTTGCCTAAGTGTCATGAGCTTCGCCTGATTACTTTCCGTAACTAAAAGAAGTACTGACTGTTGTATCTTGAGGATGGCCATTTTGACCTATGCTAATTGAAGAAACCTGCTTTACTGGCAGTTTAAGTGTATTATACTCATAACACATCGTTACCGCTATCACCACAGAGAGTGACAGCTGAATTGTTTTTCTTTTTAACATAATTTAAAATTTAAAGAGGTTTTAATTATGTGGCAAAGAAAAATTGAATCAAAAAGATTTCATCAGGAATTTGATCAGGAGAACTTGGGTATTGACCAGTGGCATTTAGACCATTACTTCTCCATAGAATGGCGTACCAATCAATATAAATAAATTACAAAGAAATAATATTTACTAATTAAACTTAAAATATGTACATTTGATTAATGTCAAAGCAAAATAACAATCGGCCACAAGCCAGTCAGTATGATAAGATCATCAAGGAAAATCTTGAAGTTACACTTCCTGTGATCGTCAGAGACGTGCTGAGATTAGATATTCGAATTAGTGAAGAACTACCAGACGATATTCAACATAGCACAATTACGAAGTAGTATTAACCAACAATTTGAAAACACTATGCAGTCAGTAAGTACATTTTTTAAGGAAGAAAACGATTTCTTTTATCGCAGAGGTAGAGAAAAAAAAACCCAGCAAGTAGTAAAGAACCTTATACTGGAGCTTAATTTATCTGATGAACAAGCGGCACGTATCGCAGATGTCGAACTGGACTATGTTAAAAAGGTCCGTGCTGAATTGGAAGACCAATAAATATATCCTGAAAACAATACATCTCCCCTGCCTCAGCAAGGGAGATGTAATTCCTGTAAAACAAGCCCGGTTTAGTTCAAATCATTAATGTCGCTATAAAATAAAATTATGTTCTTCAACTCAATCAATGGCAGTTTAACCTCCGTTAATGAAGAGAAAACAGACACATCCAATTGAAGCCAGGCATTGGTTGTAGTCGGATTATTCTGTCCATACCAGGTCTTGATCGCTGCAGACAACTTACATACAAACGAATCTGCCGGACTTCCCGTAGCCGAACAACCTCCCGCCGGAATCGTAAAATCTGCCGGGATGGCAAAATTAAACGGCGGTGCCAGCAATATCGGCAATTGGATCGCTGCCGGTAATACCAATGGGTCCGTCTGGATCGACTCACTCTGCAATATCGGATAGTTCCAGGTCACACTTAATTTAATCAGCTGCTGATCCAGTTCATCCTTGGCAAAAAATACCGCAAAGAAATTAGCCAGCAACTCCCCAAGCGAATGTTGTACCGTTGGTACCGCCATCAGCTCTGCAATGTCAAAGATATAATCATTGTTCAGGATCGGCACCAGCTTATTGGAGAACTTCACCAATGGACTACGGTAGATAAACTGAGGATTTGTAGGGTTGTACGGAATCAGATCTTCATTTCTGATGATCGACAATCCTGCCCAGGCATACTGGAACTCTAAAATATTCAGCTCATTTACATTCACCTTTCTGGACGCGATCGACAAGGAATCTAGCCAGGACAGATAAACTGGATTTTTACCCATGGTTTGGTACCAATACGCATTAGGAATCACCTTGCCATCCTCATCAGTAGCCGGAACAGTGGTATAGTCAGGGATACTCACCACAGGCATATTTGGCAACGTCACCACGATATCCTGATTATTTCCGGTATAGTTCAATATATCCTGCTCAGAGATCTCATCAGGAGGTACAATAGTCACCAGTAAGCGATTACCATTGTCCTTATCATCCGTTTGAACGATCATGAAATCAAAGGCGCGTTTTGTATCGGTTTCACCATCGGAGGTTAAAACGACACTCGTATAATCATTCCAGGCAATTGCCAGATTATTGGTTAAGGTCACTAAAGCCTGCAATGCATAATAAGCATTATCCAAATTAGGATCTGAAGAAGTAGAAGCAGCCGTAATCGCAGTAAGGTATTTGTTAAAATCATCCAATATCTGCGGCCAAACCGTCACCAGTTGCGCCATGTCGTTAAACAGGTCGCGGGAAGAAGCGGCCATCATTTTCGACTGAGGCACAGGTATCAGGTTAAACTCAATCTCAGAGAATATCCGGTCTTGTGCAGCCTGATCCTCCGTGTAAGAATAAGTATAATCCCATTGCGAAGCCTTCTCTAACTTCGCGTTTTCCGTATCTCCCGAAACATCAACCGCATTCCCCGTCTGGGTGGTCAGCGTTGGCGGAGTTGGATAATTACGCAGCACGATAGGAATATCTACCAGTCCCAGGTTTTGTTGCAAGACCTGCAGATCTGATCCCGGACTTACCGGGGTATTCACATCGGCTGGAATAATAAAGGTCAGCCAGTTAGAACCCTTATACCCTTCAATTCCCGGAACATCACTGATTTGGAACTCGATATGCGTCACCACATAAGAAAGGTTGAGCTCCACACTGCTGTATTCTTTCGCATTCTTTGTAGAGAAGCTAAACGTTAAATAAGAATCCTCCGAACTTGCATCTTTCGCATTCAGCTGTATTTTAGCTGTCGAAATACTGTACATGCTTTTCAGGTTATCATCCAGCGTAACCATGTCCTGATTCAAAGAGACCACCCCCTGGAATGCCGGATTATCCACCATAGGAACACCATACAACCTTGGCGGAGTGGTATTATTGGTAAAGCCTGTAAAATCAGATGTCGCCGTTACTTTCGTCTGTACCAAAGCACTCACACTGTAAGCATTTCCCAGCTGGTTCAGCAATTGCTGTTTAAACTGTTCCTTCGCATTCGCCAGGCTCTCCGGATCATCACTGATCACCGGAGCGGTTAAAACAGATTCAATTTCATTGGAAATCGTATCTGCAAGGCTCTTCTTCGCATTGGTAATCGCTTCCACAAAAGTATCGGCATCAATCTGCTGTTCTCCCAGCCAGATCTTTTCATCAGCTGCTTTTAGCTCATCTACCAGAAATCCCGGCACGGAGAAATCTGAAGTCAGGAATACATCAATCACATTGAGCGATTGCGCCGCCCAGTTGTCCATATCAATTCCTGCAAAATTCTTAAATTCTATAGAGCTGTCTACCAACCCTTTACCGGTCACATATTTCTGAATCGGAACTCCGTTTTTAGAAACCAGACTGGTGTTTAATGGTTTAGGCGCATAAAATACCGGAAGTAAACTGTACACATAAATGGTATAATGATACTGCTCAAATTCTGCCTCTGTAAGTACCGTTTTCAGCTGTACATCAAAATCCGTCCGGTTGTTATAGACCACATTCAGCAATGGCGTTAATTTATCCGTCACTTCCGCAGGCACCTGACCTTTGGTATCCAGGTTTTCTATAGATTGAGGCGTCAGCTGATAGAAACAAGCTTCTGAAGCCGACCAATAGATCCCCTGTCCTTCCTCCTGCCCCATACGTACCACATATACCGCCTGATTGCTGCTGCTGCTTCCCGCCTGCTCCGGATTGGTACCAATCGCAATTTTCAATTGATAAACACCGGGATTGCTAAAAGCCAGTTCAAATTTCGCTGCAAACTCGTTCAGACCATTCGGACTTGTTTGCGTATCCTGAGTACCTGATGGCGTAGTTGGATCAGATTCTGTCAGCGCAATGATCGTTTGAGGCCGTACCGCAGTAACAGCGTTGGTCACCAGGTCGCTATCCTTAAAGTCATTGTTTACAAAGTCGAGATCCCTGGCAAATTCCACATCAACCGTTAACAGTAAAATAGATGCCGTATCAATATCAGCCGCGTTGATCGGATTCACAATAGGACTCATCACCGGAGGAGTTGCATCCTGCTCATTTGATCTGGCCAGTAAATAAGTATAAGCATCTTTTACAAACTGAAGCAACTGGTTAAACTGCGTTCCGGCAATCGCATAATCCTTATTCGGAGTCAGTGAAGTGCTCAGGTTGATGCTTAGCGTATTGTGTCCATCCTTAGGACTCAACTGCGTGATCTGGTAATAAATATTCGTATAAATGATCAGGTCGTTCCTGGCATTGGCTTTCCAGTCTTGCTGCTGATCAGCAGGGACATCCAGCGGCACATATCTTTGGGAATTAAAGTTAAAGTTCAAAGCCAGTTCAGCGCCATTACCCTGGTCATTGTCAAATATATAACTCATTTCCAGACTCGGCCATTTACCCAGTCCTTTCAGCTCATCCGTATAAGCAATCTGCACTGGTGGATTGTTCAATGGCGTTTGCGGATCCAGACTTGGGTCACTAAACGGCGTAATCGTGTTGTTGCCATAGTAATCTACCCAGTCAAAATGCACCTGTGCCTGTCCGCCAATCCCCAGATAAGGGTTGTCTTCTTTCTGAGGATAACCTGCCGGATAACCCACCGGGTTTTCCAGAGGAAGCTCCATATAAGGGTTCGGTTTGGCAAATTGCGCCAATGGAATCACCGGATTATACACCCATAACTCTTCTTCTATCGGATCCGCATCTGCTTTTCCCAACAGCTGATCCTGACTCTGAGAAGTCCCCGGACCAGCAGGCAATCCAATTTCACTAGGCCCAAAATCCGCGTTCTCAATCACATTGTAGCTGAGCAGATTGTATAAATTGTCCAGGTATATTTTCGCGTAATCCGGGTCTGTCACTTTATAATTCTCCGGTAACACAGGATTTGTACGGTTAAGCTCAAATGAAGCCGCTCCTTGCGGCACATTGGATACCTTGTGTAAAATCTGGTCATTGATGGTCAATGCAGTACTGGTACCAAAGAAATTGGCCACATTACGTACCGCCCATCCCAATACCGACATGTCTATAAAGTAATAAGCGGCAATGCTTCCAAAAGTATTTCCCGGAGTTCCGGCAGCGCTGGAAACCGTGTATTTCAGCTCAGGAATGCTCACCAATTGCCACAACGCTAAATTGTTCCAATCTGTGATCTGTGGATTTAAAGCCTGAAGATCGGTAGCACTTACACTGTAATAAGCGGAAATCGTTGCCAGATTGTTCACCGTACTGATTCTGCCTACCTCATATACCAATCCGCTAAAAGTAATCACCGGTACCGGTGCTATGGTGGTGTTTAAAACCACCTTGGCGTTAATTTCTGCAAACTCACTCAGCAGGATGTTATACCTCGAACTGATGATCAATGGGGTATCCATCGCATTCTGCGCATAAACCGTCAGCCCGGTCTGCTCCGCACTTTCTGCATAAACCACACAAGACGAAACATCAATCTTATCTCCCGTTACTGCACAGTTCATGTAATTGCTCGGTTTATTGGCAAAGACATCGCTATAAGTCACCATCAGGCGGATGGTAGCGGTATCCCCTTTACCAAATATGCTGTCAGGGAAGCCTTTATTGCCTTCAATCTCGTTGTAAAGTAAGTAATAACCTCCCGAACGGGTAATGCTGCATTCCCATAACAAACGGATAAAATCGTAGGTGCTGTTGAGGATTCCGGTGTCTAAAGTCGTTTCTTCAACCGCCATCATGGCCATTCTCATCGCCTGATTGGAAGGATTCGTTTCCGTGGAAAGGTTGGCCTGCACGATAAAGGACTTCATGCTGTCCATTCCTACCGACATCAATCCGCCATCCGCTTCATACAACCACTGAATATCAGTGATCGTACCTTTGTTGTTGTTGCCGGAATTCGGATCCAGCGCCTGCAGCAATCTTTGTAAGATCGTTGCACCGGCCTCATCGGCACCCATCAACTCGTAAGTATAGGCATTCACCACAGCGGTGGATTCCCCGGTCAGCCTTTTCAGATCGATCTCTACGATCGTATTCCAGGCGTAATAAGAAGAAGAACGGTAGTCCATCATGCCTTTGGCCGCATCGTATTGTCCTATCTGAACGCCAAACATAGATCCCGCCAGTTTTGGCAAGGCCAGCTGGGCAAGCATTCCCGAAGGGAACATCCAGATCAATGGAGAGATATCGTTCTGGTTGCCCATGCTGCCATACGGCAAGACTACTTTTCCGGACGACTGCCATTTGGTAACGGTCTGGAAGGTATATTGTAATGGCAATAAATCGTAAGGTTTCATTGGCGTCAAGGAAAGCACCTCTGGTTTGATTCCCGTTTGCTGCGCATAACTCAGCAAAGTATTGATCTGCTCAATATCCGGATCGTCCAGTATCACCGAAAGCATATTTCCTCCCGGTTCATTCATCGATTTTCCATCAATCTGCAGCCAGCTCAGCGAAGAGTTGATCAGCTGGATCTCAAAACCTTTGGCCACATCTGCAGGCAACACAAACTCCTGTCCGGTTAAAGAGAACAGGGCACAATCACTATCTGTCGGACATGGTGATCCTGCCGATAAGGTCAGTCCCGGTAAATTAGTAGGCAAACGCATGCCATGCAGCTGATACCTGGATGCCATACCAGACAATTGTCCGTAGCAGCCATTTTCCGTGAAATAAGCCAGGATACTGCTCACATCCAGAATCTCTAAGCCCGGAATATTGGCACTGCTGTAACCTTCTCCATTGTAAAACAGGTCAGCGATGAGCTGATTTGAATAATTGGAAGCCATCAACGACACAGTAGTACTGTACGTTACAGAAAGGTTCAACAAAGTATCGGCCTGGGCCGGATCCTCAAAAGTAACCGCACGGTAAAGGAAAGGTGGAATTAACAGTTGTCCGAGCGGTTGGATATTCAGCGACTGTACAGCAGGACTTGCCGCCAGATTTTCCGGAGTAACCGTAGTTTTAGTCGAATCGCTAAGGTTTCTTGCCATACTGGTCAGCGTATCTCCCGGCACAATGGTATACGTTACCGAATCATACACAAAAGTATTCCCGCTGATGAACAAACCGGGGGTTACCTGGTTTTGCATCAACAGTCCGGCAACATCCACATCTTTATAAATGTTGGTCACCACCGAAGTAAAGGTATCCTCGTTTTTAGCCGTGTAAACTGTTGCGCCAATCATCAACCATCCGCCAGGCTGCGTTACCGCTGTCTCCTGGAATACCAGGTCTTCAGAAAGTAAGGCCAGCGTCGTATTTAACCCGGCTGCCACTGCTTCCAGCGTATCTCCTGCTTTTACCGTATAAGAATTATCATTGTATTTGACTACCTGTCCTGCTGCGAGTAAACCGGGTACCTTACCGTTCTGAACAATCAGCATGGCTGAGGTAACCGCATATGCCATCGCTACCGAACTAAAGGTATCACCGCTAACAATCAGATGCATAACACCCGTAATCTGAAGTGATACACCAGCAGTAAGCGGATGATTTTGGTTGGCAACAGCGATGTCCTGCAAGATCACATGGTTGGAATAACCGTTTGCGGTAAGGCCATTTGCCCATGTCGTCATGGTCTGCAAACTGCGGTCTACTGCCACTTTATCATCGGCACTGTCAATTTTGTAAGTAAAATTGTTCATCGCATCAGATCCATATCCGGCCAGTTGTTTTCCGATCAGCACAAAGTAATCTTCAAAAACAAAGGTCGACATGCTATAGCTTGGTTCTGCGCCAGCGGTCATTTTTGCCTGTGGCGCCGAATTACTTTCTTCCGAAACGCTCACTTCCAGTTCAGCAAACCATTTCTTCACCTCTTCCAGGTACTCGGCAGTGGCCATATTGTACTGACTGAAATCAATGCTCAAAGGAATACCGGGTACATTTAAACTGAGGTCATAGAACATCGGGAAAATGGCCGCAGAAGGAAGATCTTCGCCCAGATTCTGAAGGTTAACCGCCGCAAATGAACTTTGCAGGAAGGCCAGTATATCCGCTGTGGGAATCGGGAAAGGATTGTCTTCGTTAGACAGCAAGGCGATTAAATTGTCCAGATCCAGTTTTGAAATCCCCTGTGCATCAATTGCTGCACGTGTAGTCAGCCCTGCATTTGGGTCGATGTAATTGGCCACCAGCCAGCGGAAGAAATCACTGCTCAACCGTTCAAACGAAGTCGTGCCATCACTCGGACCATTCGGGTCCGGTGCATCAATAAACAAGGTAGCTACATATTGTGCCTGCTGACTGTTCAGATTCGTACTTCCTTTAGGCGCAGAAACTGTTAGGTGTGGTACAAAGTATAAATTAAGTACCGGCAATGCATCTTCAGATCCGCTGGCCAGCATCGTGTTAAACTGAAGCTTTGGCCTGCTGCCAGTCTTACCGGCCATCATCCTGTACTGTGGCATGGCAAGTGCCGAAACTGCCGATGTTGCAGTCAGGTCTTTGTTCCATGGCGCAGCCGCACGATTGTCTGTACCGATGGTGAGGTCTTGTCTGATCGTTGCCGTGAAACTGAAATGAATGGTGACTTTGAAGAAACCCAGGTTCAGACGTGCAGAAACCCTGACATCCACAGAGGCCACAATGGCGAGCGGAATTTTGTTATAGGCTTCAAAAACAGCCTGTACGTAAATCGTGATCGTAATGTTTACACTGGCAGAGATAATTCCAAAGTCGATAGAACCATATAATTTACCAATGATCCCCACCGTACCTTTCAGGTAATAGTAGTAAGAAGTTTCTACCGTCTGCAGGTTTTTCTCCTGACCTTCCAGGCTACCCTGATAAGGGTGGTAACTGGCAATTACCCCTTCAATGATCCCAAATAAGGTGAGGCTGAACCCTGCGCTCAGGAGACCATAATCCACACTATAGCCCACGCCAACCTGTAGTCCTATTCCAAATACCAGTACGGGATTAAAGTTACCATAGCTCGTTGCCGGCACCAGAGTGGTGGTGGCACTGCTCAGCTTGCCAAAATAAAATCCACCGGAACCCATTGCAGGGATTCCCGGCGGCACAATGGCCTGAAGGGTAAAGGATCTTGAAAAATCCATATTGTGCGGAAATCCAATGTCGACTTTAAAATCGCCATTGGTATAGATTTCCAGGCTGATGCAGGGAAGGGTAATGTTCACTGCCCCAAATTGCAGGTTGCGCAATTTATCCGGCAGTGTCAGGTCCATCTGGTATACCCCGATAGAATCTGAGATCTTTTTATACATGATCTCAAATACGAGTCCTTTCAGCACTTTCGCTTTATCACCACTTAAGGCAATGCGGAGCCCATAAAGGTTCGGGTCGTTGAACACGATCTGCGCATCAACGGTCCAGACTGGCGTATCCTTGGTGCCTACATTTAACACCCCAAAACTGGTGGCAATCAGCCAATTGCTGTCTTCATTAAAATTAAGCAACGTATTCCCAGAACCCGGTCCTATCGGGATAGTCCCCGCTTCCGGTTCCGTAAATGCCTTTTGCATGGCATCGGTTACCTCTTTAATGGATTGATAAGAAGCACTATTGGTCAGTTCCACATGTTGTCCCATGGCCAGCAGGTAAAGTCCGAAATATTCTGAACCCTGCCCAGGTACTTCAGGCATTTTGTTAATGTCCTGTCCGCCTTTCTCTGGTTTAAATAAATTACTGTCGTTCACCCCAGGAACTGGTGATGATCCATCAAATGAGATGAATACACCGTCTGAATTTTTGGTCAGGCTGATGCCATTGATGGTAATAAATATCAGATTGAGGCTCTTTCCGAATTTGTAGTTGACCTTGATGTCTTTCGTATCCAGATTATAGGTCACAGAGAAGCCGTCCAGGCTCAGGTCGTTCAATAAATCCCATGGCGAGTCCAGTTCAAAAGTAGGATCGCCCATCATTTTCATAAACGAGGTAATCAGGCTTCCCACAGACCATTTTTCAATGCGGAAAGTGATCGTTTTCGAGGCATCAGTAACGTTATATTCGGTGATGAATCCCTCCCACTGGATGGAGAGCAATTGATTGTTTTTTGAAAAGTCGTAGCCAATATTCACCTCTGCATTGAAATACTCTAAGGTCACGGTTCCGGCAATGGCGCCTTCATAACTGGTCACCGCCGGACCGCTAGCGGAAGGCGTACTTGTATATTTCAGGCGTAAATTAGCCAGGATATTAATCGGCTGATTGATGATCGGGAAGGTAAATTTCCAGACCACCGATGTTTTCACTTCATAGGTACTGGTCCCTATGGTAGCATTTGGCACATAAGACACCAACGAGAACTGGGTGATTTTAAGGTAGTCTGGCAGGAAGCTGTCCGGCAAAGAAATGTCATTAAACAACTGTTTGATCAGCGAGCCGATATCCAGGGTTTTTCCTGCAGGCATGGCAATGCTCAGGTTCCATCCACCGGCAGCTGCAGAGCTGTAGTTCACATCCACATTGAGCTGCAGGCCTCCTATCGCAAACAAACCACCCACTGCCGCAGTAAACACACTTTCTCCTGATCCACTGGTTGGTGTAGAAGAAGTGATCTTCAGGCTGCCATTGGTAACGGAAATATTGGTGATGAAATTGAGGTTGATATTGGTATTGGCATAGAACTCATAATACTTATTGTTGATGTCCATTGCCATCCCAAAGCTGGTAAACTCTACCAGCAACAGGCTTGGAGGGATATCTATGGCCCCATTGGTAATCGCCTTCATTAAATTATTAAAGGTTACAGAACCTTCAAACGAGGCGGATAAAGTAAGGTCGGAAGTAATCTCCACATCAAATCCTCCCTGAAATATCGTTGGGAAGAAATCCACACTGGCATTCAGGTGGATCAGTTGCGAGTTGATCTTACCTGGCCCGATAATCAGCCAGGTCACATCAAATTCATTGATGATAAAATTTTCGAACAGCACCCATGGCTTCGTAGAACCTACTGTAGCAGAAACGCTTTCGATGGCAAAACCATTGTTAAAGCTCACCGTAGCTGCAAAACCTTTAAAGGCAATTGCATTCAGGTACTGTTGCAGTGTAGGTGGTAAAATGGTAAACCAGTTATTGCCTGCCATCAAAGAAAACAGGTTCAGCGGCGTCAGCGGTGTGGAGGGATCAGGAGTTACCCCAAGGAAATAAGTGTTCTGATCAGGTGTCACGCTGGTACTGAAATCCATCTGGATGGTGGTTCCCAATAAAAGCTGTAATTCAAAATAAAGACTGGAGAGCTGTACAATATCACCATCTTCTTCTTCCTCTTCTTCGTACAACACAAGTGTGGGTTCAGTACTATGGAGCGCAATCATCCTGGATTCCGTTTCTGTATCCTGTACCGTTTCAATTTTAAAGCCTATCGCCGGACTTTTCACGGTCAGAAAGCTAAAGGGGATCACCTGCACATCCAGCTCCACTTTTAAATCCATCTCCGGATAAAGAATCGTATCATTATCTACCTTTGATGGATCGAGCCAGCCTGATAAGGCGATTTGTTTACCATTAATCCAGCCAATCAGGAAATTTACAAGGGGCGCAAGTATTCCTGTGAGCTGAATCAGACTGGCAAAGTTCTGACCAGCCACCAGGCTGATCTCGTTTTGCTGCCATACATATTCGCTTTGTGGCGCTGATGAAAAAATAAGTGTCGGATGGGTATAAGGTAAATCGCTGTAAATACCACCCACCATAAATGGCCAGCTCGTGGCAAAAGTCCAGCTGCTCAGACTGATGACAATTACAAATTGCACATTACCCTGCCCATCATCGGTAACGACAAAGGAGACTGCCGTATTGGAAGCCTCCACCTGGAGCACACTTGCCACCCCTGTAATGGTCAGGGTATTCCCTACCGGGTCATTTATCGTGGTACCACTGGTGTCAATTAACAGACTGCTGTTTGCAGCAAGCTGATAGCCGGCAGTCAGCATAAGGTCTAAATCTGCAGGGACACTAAGTCCTGCTTTGGTAAATGAAGCTGCATTCACCGTGATGTTACCGTTATTCTGGCTGGCTTGTTGCTTAAATTCGTCGGCAAGTGGTTGTAAACTCATAATTGTATCTCTAAAAAAAACTAAAAGTCAATAATTAAGGCCATGTGGTCGCTGGTGCTTCTTACCACACCATAGTTGTCCCACTCCCGGAATTTTGTTCCAACACCTTTTGTCTTTGGCGCATACCCACCGTTTCCATTGGGTGTTGGATTTGGGGGCAACAGCAACGCAACTGGTGCTAAAGGATCTGTAGCTGTGCTATCCTTTTCCATTGCAGTAATATAAGCCAATGATCCTTTTGGGCCGGCATAAGCAGGTGTAGTCGGTTTAGTATAAGGAGAACCGGTAACCAGGTTCACGATCGTGATGTTACTTGAAACCGGTGCCCTCGTTGCATCCCCATAACGGGTCAGCATATTGTCGTAACTGTTTTGCGTCATATATCCATATGCGGGATAGCCTCTGGTATTCGTAGGCTCTGCTTTATTCTTTCCGGAAGTACCATATAAAGTGGTACAGATATACCCCTGATCCGGAAAGCCGGATACGGTGGTCGGGTTAACCTGCCTGATATAACTATCCCCAATAAGGGTGTCGTAAGCCTCAGCCGACAAAACAGCATCTGATAGATTGACATTAAAATCACCCATGATGATCGCATCATCCTGCGCCGTAAGCAGGTTGGTGATTTCTCTGATATTGCTTAAGGAATCGACCCCTTCAGCAGAAATAAGCGTTTCTGGCGGAGGTGCATGATAAGCCAGCAATTTTATATTTCTATTGCTGCCGGCATCCCAGAAGGTGGTCAGATAAGGCGGCCGTTCACCAGCGCTCGGAAATTCCAGTTGTACCGCGGGGGTAGCCCCATCATCATATAGCCATTGTCCGGCAAATTGATTTTGTGGCAGTCCACCATTAATAATCCCGGCCGTTGTCGGGGTGTCTACAGCAGGTAAAGCAGTATCCCAGGGCGCAGCATAGGCAACTGTAGCACCTGTTCCTATTGCACTTGCCGGATTAACTCCACCTACCCAGCCAAAAGGCCCGGTAAAAAACAGATTGCTGGCGCTGTTAAAAAATACGCAGACCCCTTCTTTTAAAGTGCCCTGACCAACAATCAAAGGAGGAACCAACATCCAGGTTGCGCCAAATCTGGTGCGTATTTTCTGCAACAAATCCAATGCCGCCTGACTGCCCCCAGTGTTGATTAAAGTACCCTCTGCGCCAGCACCTGTTGTGGTCTCGATGATCACAAAGATATCCGGCCTGTTTACGTTCATCACATTTAAAATCAAATCACTACGGTTCCCTGAGGCAACTACACCAGTGGGAAGCGATCTGTCTTTTCTTTTCGTACTAGGATCGTTGATCTTATTTATTGAAAATTTTTCTATGTTCCAATACAGTATTCTTGTCATAAAGCATTTCTTTTGGCTACATTCTGGTTGGTTAAGGCGTTTTATTGTAGGAGGCATACCATCCCAGACTGCTGGAAGTAGCACCCTTCGCGGGGTTCCCAAAAAGCAGGAAATTTGTGCTTCCACCTGGTGGAAGCTTCAATATTCCAAGGAATTTCAAGGCGATGTTCGATAAAGTAAGCAGGTAAGAACCCTGGGCATCGGCACTCGCAGCCGGAATGTATTGCAAACGCAGCTTGTCGATGGTTAATTTTAACAGGCCCTGGATACTGAGCAATTTCGCATTGCTGGAAGTGCCCGGTAATTTGATGCCGATGAGGATATTGTAGGTGTTAGAATCTTTTTGCTCCCCCGGGCTCCAGGCCAGTAACAGGCTGGCATTGAATCCCAGGTTACCTGCCAGTTCTCCCGGACTCCCCAGGTTAAGGTTCATCTGCAAGCCGTACCAGTCGCCGGAAAGCCCGGTCGCATTTACCCCGGGTAAACCAAGGGTGAGGAAACCCTGACTGGAAGGCGCTGACTCCTCATTGCCACTCATTAATTTAGAGATGGATAAAGCAAAATTTGGATATAAACTACTGTCGCGGGTAGTACTTTGAGAAGAGTTAAAAGAGATCTGACTCGCATCAAAGGCATAACTCACTACCGAAGGATTGTTCAGATTAAAGCCCATTTCAATATAGAGATCCGCATAACTCAATCCCTTTTGATAATCCGCATCTTCCTCCTCTTTAGTTCCAAAAGACCAGGCATCGAAAACGTAGGCCGTTAAGGTACTTGGATCCACTTCCGGAGGTGGCGGTGGCTGGGGTGGTACACAACTGATCACGCCAAAATTCAGGAATCCCCACATCAAAAAGCGGGTTTCAATATCAACTGCTAAAGGATCAGTGGTTAAGGTGTTGAATTGTATTTTGGTAATCTCTACATTTTGCAGTAAGTTACTGTCAAAGTAAAACAGGTTATCCTCTTTATTGTCAAACACATATACCGCTGTTCCATTGTGATCCTGATAGGTGCCATTCAGCACCACGGTATTGAGTTTTGCTGCACCGTATGGGTTATTGGTAAAGGCCACCTTGTCCGAAAACAGGTTGTTCATCGTGAGCTGGATCTTGCTGGAGAAGCTTTTAATGGCGGTATTCTCGAACAATACCTGTAAGGAAAGTACTTTAAAATCATAGGTGGCATTCACCAAAGGTGGGATTGGCTTGTCTACACTTAATCCTTGTGCCACCTGGACCCCATAAGCCGGATCAATGTAATTGATCAGCCCGAAAATAGAACTGACTGGTCCCATGGTGATCGTACCGGTTGCATCTACCCTGTTTACTTCTACGCCCACATGGTGTGCATTGAAATTTTTAAGGTTGATTCCGCTGATCAGCCCTTTTAACTGCTGCGGGAATTCCTGTAGATTAATGTCCGCTTTCAGGGCAAGGATGCCATTCCAGTTGGGATCGTTAATGATCTGGTGGAATTTTTCATAATAATTCACCTCATCAGCGCTTTGTGCTGCATTTGCAGCATTGTAATAAGCTGTTTCGGCAGATTGCAGGTAACTTTGCAGCCAGGAAGAAATGGCCACCAATTGATTATAAGAGCCATCTAAGGCATCCGGAGCAATATTGAAAGCATTGGCCTGGGTCCAGTCTTTCGGGTTCTTCACCCTGTCCAAAACGGTCCCCTGACAAAATTTAAAGATCAGTACGTTGTTGTAATCTGCGTAAGTATTGTTGGTGCCTACATTAAAATCAAATGGCCAGTCTTCAATCGACATTTTGTTGTTGAAGATCGCTTCTGCGCTTGTGCCTCCCTCCTGGTCCTGTATCGTAGAAAACAAGGTGCCCAGGTATTGATTGTTCGTCATCACCACAAATTGCTGATTGGTGAGAAAGGCCGACTGCAGTTCCGAACTCAAATTGATAAAGCTCAGCTGATATTCAGGTGCAGGATCAGGAACCTGACCTACAGGGCTCACATACCAATGTGCAGCCGGATTTTCGTCTACGGTATTCTGAGCGAGGTTGAGCAAGCTCCAGCTTCCCGTATCCATCACATTGGCCACCAAGCCCTGTGGTGTAGTTGATGGTGTATAACCGGTAGCATTGGCTCCTGAAGAAAGCATCGCTCTTTTGGCCCTGCTTTTACTGGCATTGGGCGCCGAAAAGCTGTTTGTAATCTTAGCTTTTCTTTCGGCACTCAATATTTTTGATTCAAAGGATTTTATATCGCCCGTTCCGGGAGGCAAAATTGCCGGAATGCCCAGGTAAGGAACCATAGGCACATAAAAATTGTCAGCTTGAGGCATGTCCACTGAGGGCTCAAAGAAACCAAGGAAGCTTGAATTGGGGTCTTCTGAAGCAACCCCATGCCCTTTCGCATATAAAGAAGCCCCTTGCGGCTGACAGGCATATTGGACATTTCCAGTGCTGGCAGAAACAATATTGGCCCAGGAAGTCAGGTATTCGGAAGTCAACACCGGATTATCTGTACCCGGTTGTGCCAGGGAAACCGGCTCAGTTGGAAAATTCGGCGCATATGCGGGCTGCCGGCTAATAAAGCGCAAGCGATCTCCAGTGGCGCTTTCCCCGGTATTCACATATGGACTGAAAGTGATCACCTCTGTGCCTGATAACCCCGGCAGAAAATCAAACTGCCCGTTCTCATCAGGAATGGCAGTCGGACTGGCACTCATGTCCAGGTAAAAATCTCCTTCAGGAACCATGTAATACACCTGATCTTTTGCGTTACGCGGCGATGGAGAAATGACAAACCTTGCCGTATAAGTAGTCGGATATAGATTATTGATCAGTTCAGTACTGGTTATTAAATCTATAAAAGGGACCAATCCAATGGGATATCCCGTATTAATGGCATTGTAACTTGGGAATATAGCTGCCCTGTTATTGCCCGAATCGCTGTTATATATTTTACCGGTAAAGGCAAAATAAGTGTTGAGCTGAGCAGCATTGCCGATGTCCAGCAAGTCTATCTGAGCCTGTGTAATTGCATATTCATTCACATTACTACCTGGCTTAAGTATTGGATACGTAAAAACGTTCAATGTGCTGCCACTTAGGTAGTAATAGTTGTTTTGAAGTCCATATCCCTGGAAATCCATTTTGAGGTTAAATCCAAGGGAAAACCTGAAACTTCCGGTCCCTGCAACACCAAATGGAATGGTCATATTGCTGTTGAAAAGGGATTGGGTACCAATGGTTTTATTTGCGAAACTGATGTTCGGATACCTGCTGTTAAAGGCAAATTCTATGTTTGTTGGTGCATCCAGCGGACTGTAGGCCACCACGGTATTGTTGTCGATGTTTAAAGTGGCGAAATTGTTCCCGATAGAGAGATTGGTGGTTTTGGCCACCACAAAACTACTTCCCGGGGTGTATTGAACCAGATTGATCACCGTAGTATTGCTGGCAGAAAGTGGTAAAGTCGTATCCAGAATCCAGGCGAGGCCAAGATAACCTGCAATGCCTGTCCCTGTTCTAAAGGTCGATAGATACTTTTGATAGTCGTCGGTAACGGTATTCGACAGTTCTACCCTGCTAAAAAGGAAATATACCTGCTGCTGAAAAGCAGTGGGCAAATCAATGAGTGTTTCTGTATATGTTGAGCCGGCAGGTAACAATACTGCGGCAAATTCGCTGCCTTGTGCTTCAGCAACATATAAACTTCCTCCTCCGAATTTTGCATTACTAAAAGTAACGCCACTGGTGATCTGGCTCAAAATAGGTTGATTTAATAGGGATAATAAAAATCAATTCCCAGGACAAAAGAGCATCGTGGTAATTGCTACATTTTGTGAAGACAGGTTAATGGTAGAAAGTTGTTTTCCTTTAAAGTCCCCAACTACAATGATTTGTTGCCCTGGTGCTAAAGTATGAATCCCGTTAACAAGTGACCCATTGTCGTATTTGATGGAATCGGGAGCTCCGGTATTCACGGCCACTGCAATATTGGAGAGGCTTATATTTCGCATATAATACACACAAGATGTACCATTATTGGTCTTCAGTTGGGTGTATTGAAAGGGCAATAGCGTAATTGGTTTCTGAATTTGTTTTGTTGGACTCTGACTTGATACCAGAGTCCAACTCAACATCGTCAGAAAGAAAACAAGGATACATACTCCTCCTTTTACTGTCTTTCTTGAAAAGTTCAACTACTAGAGTTTTTAATACTTAAGCAGTTACACAGGTAATTAAAGCGCTGGCAGGCACCGCAGAACTGGTGTTGTTCTGGATCGTGATCACAGCTCCCCCCATGTTACCAAATGCGACAATCGCAAATCCAGGTGAATTTGCAGGAACCGTAAACAGGCCATTTAAATATGGAGAAGGTTGACCATTCACAAATACGGATGCACCAGTTGGTATACCCGAAATTACCACCATAAGGTTATTTGAAGTTGAAGTATTTACCGTGTTAATGGTAGTCGAAGCTCCGTTAGAAGTTGTAATTGTACAATTCTGTGAAGGTGTAATGGTTGCAGTACCATTCTGATTGATTGTTGGATTTGCCATGATGATTGTTTTTAAGTTTTAAATGTTTTATGATTGGTTTGATTTGAAATAGGCGCATTCCTGAGGTATTGGCCCGCATAAAAAACCGTTAAAAACAACTGACAAATAAAAGCTTGCTAGCATTTGCTCCTTGCAAAGACAATTGGCTGATCCGGGAAAAAGCGGATAAACTGTTTTAATAGATGTCTGAGAAAAAGCAAAAATAGAATCACCACCATAAATGGCTGAGAGAGGCGTTTTCATTTTTTGAGATTTATGCGTTAATACTTCTAGTGAGTTGTTAAATCTCATTAGATCTATCGTAAAGCTATGGAAATAAAAATGAACTTTTGTGGGTAGAAATCCTCCTTTTTGAAAAACAGGTATTTTTACCTGTATCAACAAGGATACATCTTTATGAGGTTTTAGTTCATAAAGATATATCCTGGAAACAATTTCATCATCGATAACTCATCGGTATAATGACTAGCTTCCTGTTACTGGTGGTGATCCATACATGTGAATTTGGAGCAAAGCCTAAACTATTCAACCAATTTCCGGAGAGTATGATTTGAGGATAGATGGTTCTGCTGTTACGATTGAAACGGATTTGTGGTTGGACTTTTAATGACCTAACGACTTTTTGTGTTCTGACTTTGTTCTTTTTAGTTACTCGCATAAATATAGTTTTTAAGTAGCCTGATGGTGCTGCGAGTAACAAATACACTGAAATGTTCGGGACTTTCACCCAACCTCCACCAGGCTGTGATTTTAATTATTTCGTTCAATATTAGCATAGCATATTTATTATTCGCATGTCAAATATACAGAACAAAAAGAATTTAATTTAACTATTGAGATAATATTTATCAACAATATAAACTAAAACGAAACCACACATATAACCCACACTTTTTCCGATATGCATTTAGCGTAGTCAGGGACAGCAAAACGGAAGTCAAGCCTCAATAAGGAGCAGTCAGTTTAAATCATTTTATTTTAATAGAAACAAGAAGGCAAAGAAGTTCTGACCTTACCTCAAGCCCTATTCCAGTTCAATTTTGTACTGCTGAGCTATTCTTTCTAGATTTTCAATTTGGAAAGAATTCACTCGCGGCTCCGACCAGCGAACTTCTTCCCTCCCGTCTGGATAAATAGTTTTGTGACTCGTAGATTTTGGAATAATCGCTTCTTTATATTGATTTATAAGTATGTCTCTCCCATTTTGAAAATCGCCAAACTCCAACTCTAAAACAGCAAGGTCATTTCTATTAATCATCAAATTAAAAGGGCGATCTTCTCTGGTTATACGCAGTACTTCACACAATGAACTTAATGTTTGAAGTTCTTCAAATAAAGGGAGTAAATGTTGATTCAAATCATTGATAACCCGTTCTTCAATTTCAGGGAAATCAGATTCCAAATTTATTTCATACCAATAGTCGTGATCATATATTAAATGACCTGTTCTAACGGAGGCAAAACATTCATCTACTTTTATAAACTTCGAGTCATTAATCCTATCCTTCGAGATCCGGAACACCGTCTCATTATAGAAGCCTAGATTTATCGTAAAAGAAATCCGTTCATGATGGTTCCATTGGCTTTTTTGAACGTTAGCGCATTGTACGACACCATTAATTGTCCGGTTGAAATTCAAGTTACTTTTCTTAAATCCCAGGCTCTTGAAAAAGGGAACAATACAGTTCTTTACCAGACTTTTAAATTCCAAATCAATATCTCTATCCATAAAAATTAATTTATTGTCATTACGAATTTAAACCACTTAATTTATCCAACCAACTGTCACGTTCAGTAACAACACCGAAGAATTTGTGATATCGCAAACTTGGTGTCAAGCGTTAGCATTTTTTTCTGCGAGATCAGAGTAATATTCTAATACTATTTTCGGTTCTTCCGTGATGGATTGTTCTTTTCATCAAGTACAATTTTACTAAGCACCTTGGGACCGGAAATAGTGTAGCGTCTAGTTGGTATGAAATTTTTATCTACTTCTTCTTCTATCACTTCCTCCATTACTGTAGTTTCCATAATGTCTTCGATTGGTTCGATAACATCTACCTTTTCTATGGTGGTTGCTACTGGGACTGAAAGTGTTAACGAATCGCTTTTTTTAACATCTAGTGCAACCAGTCCTTCATGTCTAAAAGCAACATAAAAATCAACTTTGTCTGTCTCATTAGTACCCTTTAGGAAGCCATTAACAAAAGGATTGAAAAACGCAGTTAATCCACAATCCAGCTTAATGACACCATTCTGTCTTTCATTTATAATTGTAATTCTTCCCGACACCCTACGGTAGTCACCATTATCTAAGTCCCTTGTCTCCTTATGATTTATAATCGAGTCTATGCCCTCCCAAACTGACAAATACTCAAAAGCAAAATATCTGTTTATCGAAAGAGAACTACAACGTGTAAGATAAAAATCGCACTGTGTGCGATCAGTAAGGCTGATTGAATCGCCTGCCCTTATAATTTTTGAGGCATACAATACATATAAATAATACGCCGCCTCTAGTTGAAGGAACCGTGACCTCTCTGCGTTATCGTGCCATATCCGAAGCTTAGAAATAGCCTCGTCGACTGAGATATCCACATTAGTGTTTCGAATGAAACTAAACCATAGCCGAAAACTAACCATGTTTGTAGGGTCCTGCAGAATATTGTCATTTAACAGTTGTTGAATACGATTTATTTCTTCATCCTTCAATTTCTTCCATGCATTTTTAATATTTCTTCTTTCACCCTTAACTTTACCTAATAACAGAGATTGAATTACCATTACTCTCATTTTCGGACGAAAAGCCCTCTCCACAGAATCCAAAAGAGATTGATAAACTCCAGTCGATCCGTCAAAATCACCAATCAGCCCTAACACGTTGCCTTCCCCTTCTCGTACTTTATTCCTTGAAATCGTCAGCTTAGATGTATCACCTAACGTTTCCTGATTCTCAATCAAAATTTTAGCGGTCTCTATATTTTCGAGGATAGTGTAATACTTTTCCAAATACCAAGCACTCCTGTTACTACTTAGGAAGCTCGAACGATTATCCATGCCAGATAATTCACGACCATAATCTATAACATCTGCCAACATCTGTATAATTGCTACATGCGCATAAATATTGGAGGAATTTCTTTGCAAACTAGCCTCAAAAAAAGCACAACCACTGTCGGCTATTTCCTTTAATTCAGTCTGTTCAATCTCAGACTCTCCTTTTTTTCTGTAAGAACTATGAAGAAACTCAACTTCTCTTCTTTTACTCATTCCCCCAAAATGGTGCAGGTTAAAATCTGAATCTCCATCTAAGGAACTCAATGCATCGTCGATGAGCGCATTTGCTTCTTCAAAATCCTTTCGCTCCACGGGGTTTTCGTAAATAAACCTAGCTAGCTGTCCCTTAAAATGGCTTTCTGTTTGATAGGCATCAACTAAAGCTTTAAGGACCTCCAATTGACGCTCTTTGTTAGCTATATCCCTTAGTAGGGTCGAGAAATTGTAGCTGTAACCAACCGATCGATTCTGCGAATTCATAATAGATTCGTCATTTTCTCTACTAAAGAACATACCTTTCAAAAGCTGCAAGCTTTCATCCACAAGAAATTCGTTGTTCCTTTTAAACTCTTCAATGAAACGAAGCGCGTAGGCCGCAATTTGATCCTTCCAAGCGTCCTTTCCCCCCCTCCCTAATACGTTGGTCATTATCCCTTCTGCAAATTTTGAAAACCTTGGTCTCCAATACTCGCTGTATTCTTGATCACGCACGTCAAATTCTTGTAATAAAAGCTTTCGTATATATTGCTCACTCGCTTTGGTATGACGCAATTCTTCTGGCAATCCATTTTTAAACATCGCCCGGAATATCAAATGAGATACAGTTTTTTGCGAATAATAATAGGCCATTGCAACAAATACAGTGAACTGAACCTGATTATCGGGCATCTTATTAATATAGGCACCGATATAGTCATTTAACTTAGTATGATTGTAAAGATCTTCACTTATAGCTAACGAGAAGTCGATGACTTCGCAACTAGCCGGTAGACTTTTTTCAAGTTCTTTAACGTCTTTGGCATTCTTTGAATGCCTTTCAACTAGGCTAACAAACCTCATCTTTTCAGCGCGATCTACAATTGTATCTTCTAGAATGAAAGATAACAAATTCTTTTGTCCAGCATTCCCCATAACCCGCTTTACGTAAACAAAGCAAACTGTGAGTTTTTTTGCATTACATGTTTTGATTAAACTTTCGAGATCATCCTGATCAACTGCTGCACTTTCTACAATCGCAAGAACATTTTTATTAACTTTACTTAAAAATTGAGAAAGTAGTTCAAAGGTGTTTGTATTGTAGCGTTTAATTAAAATTGTAGGGTAGACTTCCCTCAATTTAAATGATATTTTACGTCCTAGAACAGTGCCCCCAGCTCCAGGTTTATGCAATAACTCAAATTTAAATGATTTTTTGGCCTTAGAAAGTGTTTCCGAGATACTGTTAACTAAGTCATTATACCTATAACGTTCTACTGCATTATTAACGTTTAGATCGTGCCATGTAATTTCTTCACCGTGTAAAAATGGAGGTATATTCGACTGATCGGAAGGTCTTTTCTGAAGATATATTGATTTGTAAATAATCTCTATATGGCCGTCTAAAAGTTTATTGTACATGTCAGAGATATCTACAATTGCGATTTCTTCACTCGAGGTTCTACCAGGCACTAAATATCTGGTTTCATCATTCTCAAATTCATCGACTGTTGCCTGCAAATGTCCCACCAGTGATGACCAAGATAAGGGTATGACCTCTATATCTGGCACCCATCGCGTCAATTCAGGTAGCCGCTTTGCTACACTTTCGTCAGTCGATAATACTAAATGTCTAAATAAATCTGGTGAGACACTTTCAATATCTGAGATACTCCGAATCAGCTCCTCCAAATAATCCCAGTCATCCCATAGGTAAATAACTATGTATTGATGTGTCGCTTTTGATGCAAATTCACTTAGTTGTTCAGAAATGAAATGATGATAGCGTTTTGTTCTCCAGCTGGAAAAATTTTTAGTTATTGAATTAGATAATGATTTGAGGCCGTTAGCAAATAGCCAATTTACACTTCCTGCTGATCCATTCGACAGAAGATTTTTTTTATTCCGATTTTCAATAGTCAAATGCGAAATACTTTTGAATTTGCCACCTTCAAAACTTTTGTATAAACCTGTCTCTTTCGATTCAGGATTAAAATCTAAAATAAACGACCAATTTATTAGCATTAGTAGCCTGAGTTGGTCCAAAGAGCAGTCGTCAAACGTCGGTGGTGAAATCAAAATAAACCGATTGGTCCGAGAAAGTCGATCCGTGGCATTATAGAAATCAGTCCAGGGTGAATATAATAATTTGTGAATTTCTTCCAAATTCAACCTTCCTTCAAATGCCTCAGACAACAGCTCAGGTTCATTTATCGAAAATTTTGCATGTAGGAAGATAGACAAGTTTTTAATTAATGGCTTACAAACTTCGGCCTCAACACGATAGTCGATTGGCTCATTAGGATTGTGTGCCCCCACATGACACCGCTGTAATTCTCTCAACGCATTTATCATAGTTGAGTTTAAAAGATCATTTTGCTGTACAACATAAAATAATGATGCATAACCTAGATGGACACTAGAATCGACATCATTTCCTGAAGTATCAGATTTCCCAATAACTATTTCATACCCTAGTTTATCACCCCATCTTTCAATGATGATAATTTTCATAAAAGCTTCAACAGCTTTCCTAAAATCTTCCAGAGCGTGTTCAAAATCATTCTCGTGAAATAAAGGTAAAGCATATAGTAGGTGTTTCTGAAACTCTAGAACTTTCTTTTCAATAAGTGGGCTAAACGACATAAGGATAATAATTATGTATCAATTGCCGACAAGATAAATAATTTTGGCAACAAAATAACACCTATATCCTTTAGCTCACACCTTAAAAAGCAACAGTAACAAGCACAGTTAACGCTCAAACATACTATCTATCCTAAATGTCATATTTTGACTTTTGCTAACATTTTCCAAACCTACAAGCCGATCAAATGATAGCATTTCGTGAAGTAAATTTATATAACTCTGGTTGTATGAGACTTAGGTCATTTAGACCTAAATAAGCTTTATTGAGGAAATACATTTGATCATCTAGAATTAAACATTAGAGATTAGGAAATCAAAATGTCACTATCAAGAATATTTAATATCTTTATTTTAATGTTAGATCGATTTGCACTCTCTTCTGAAAAATTACACGGATTGCTGTTAGAAAAAGATGTCAAATTTCTTTACCACGCCAATACTGTGGCCACATCAAGAACACTCATCCAAGCAGGAAGTTTACTTTCTAGACATGAGGTAGCATTGAAAGAAGGTTTTCAAACCAAACAGTTTACCGATGACAAGGATGTTATTCATGATGTTTGGGATTCTATATTTGTTGATGGTACTGATCACCATCAGTTCTGTTTCGATTCTCTCTGGATCTATTGTTAACCAATGAATTCGAGAAAGTTTACGTAACAAGGGATAATCCCTCAAGATGGAACGATGACATGCCCATTGAGGAAAAATACTATGATAATCTTGAAGAGGTAAATAAAGATTATCTTAACGGAACAGGCAACGATTCTAGGATTATGTTTACATTCAGAAAGAAAGGCCATACTTTAAGATTTACCCAATACCTGCATTCGATAGGTCTAGATGCTCCCAGCATTATGATTAAAACCAAACAGGGCGAAATTTATACAGAGACATACATAAAAGCAGCCATTGGATATTACGGTTTGAATTGTGCCAGCTATTTCGGCCTGATAGTGCCAGCGATTACGGTTTAAATGATGCCACTTTAGTGGTTTAGTTTTAGCCCATCTTTCCGTTTTTTACGGTTCGAATTGTGCCACTTTAAAAGATCAAGAAAGAATTACCTTATCGTTATTAAATACAGCGATATGGCCAACAAACTTGATCCGATGGACTTAAAGCAAATACTCACATTACATCTGGAGGGTTACAGTAACCGTAAAATAGGTTCTGTTCTCGGTATTTCCCGTAATACAGTCAATACCTATATGCAACTATTTGCTGGTAGCGACTATTCATTTCAGGAGCTTCTGGGGTTTGATACCCCTGCTTTATCTGAGCTGTTCTCATCCCATACTACACTAGATCCCGTACGCCACAATGAGCTCATGCTCTATTTTGAGGGGGTCAACAAGGCCCGGAACCACCACGTTCTCGCTGTAATTGAAAGAATCTCCAAGGAAGAAATTCCACCCATCAAATTATTATCAGATAGATACTTTCAAATTTATGACGGAAAGAAATATCCACCTAAATATATAATTTCAATAGCCCATGAAGTTGAATTTGGTTTTCCTCTAGGACCATTGCCCGGTGTATCATTCGAGAATGAATATCGAAATTGTTACAAATACATAAAATAATAAACCCTCTGAAAAATTTAGAGGGCTTATTGTTAGTTTAATCTACATCTTCAATAGAGACCGGACACAAACTCTTATGAAATTAAATGTTATTTAAACCTAATTCATTTAAAAATTCATTATGCTTATCCGTATTTATTTTTATACTTTCATTTATTGAAGCCAATTTAACGTTAACGTCTTTCAAATCAATTTGCACTTCGTCCTTTGATGTACTTACGTAACGAGAGATATTCAGATTGTAGCCATTTTTTTCGATTTCATCCATTGAAACTCTACGAGCATATCTTTCAATATGTTCAGGTCTGAATTGATAAGTTTCTACAATTTTTTGAATGTCGTTCGGTTCACCTTTTTCGCCTTCTCTCAGGGTGTTTTGTTTTTTGCCTGGTTTGTAGTTCTCAGCGGCATTAATAAACAAAACATCATCTTGTTTTTTGCATTTTTTTAACACCAAAATACAAACAGGAATACCCGTTGAATAAAACAAATTAGAAGGTAAACCTATTACGGTGTCAATATGATTGTCTTTTAATAATTTTGTACGAATTCGTTCTTCGGCACCACCACGAAATAAAACACCATGTGGCAAAATGATTGCCATCGTTCCTTCTTTTCCTAAGAAATGAAAACCGTGTAATAAGAAAGCGAAATCAGCAGCAGATTTAGGTGCTAATCCATGGCTCTTGAAACGAAAATCTTCTGACAACGTATCGTTAGGTTCCCAACGTAAACTAAAAGGGGGATTAGCTACTATTGCATCGAATTCAATCTTTTTACTAGGGTTCATTTCATTCAATACATCCCAATGGTTAAGCAAGGTATCTCCGTGAAAAATTTCGAACTCTGTATCTTTTATACCATGCAAAAGCATATTCATTCGGGCAAGATTGTAGGTCGTAATGTTTTTTTCCTGCCCATAAATTTTATTAATATTCCCCCCGCTATCCTTAATTCGTTTTCGCACATTCAGCAATAAAGAGCCTGATCCACATGCAAAATCGAGCACCTTGTCCATTTTATCTTTTTTACCTGTTGTTGGATCTTGGCTATCCAAGGTTACGATTTCAGATAATATGGTTGAAATTTGTTGAGGTGTATAGAATTCACCAGCCTTTTTACCAGATCCTGCGGCAAATTGACCAATTAAATATTCATATGCATCTCCCAGCGTGTCAGAATCAGTAGAAAAATCGGCAATGCCCTCAGCTATTTTAGTAATAACTTTACAAAGTTTTTCGTTTCTATCTGTAGATGTTTTTCCTAACTTTTCAGAATTCAAATTGATTTCAGAAAACAACCCCTGAAAGGCACTATCAAATGATTCGTCTTGAATATATTTAAACCCTTTACCTAAAGTTCTTGTTAGTTCATCATCTTGAGTTCTTGCCATTTCGGTAATATTACTCCACAAATACTGCGGCTTAATCACGTAATGGACTTTTCTTCTCATTTGTTTTTCAAACTCTTCAATATCATCCAAATTTCCCTCATACCATAATTGAAGTGGTGTTGATACACCAAATTCCGTTACAATATTTGAATCTGTTTTAGGATAATCTGAACCTAATTCTTTTTTTGCAGCCTCTTCATAGTTACTAGACAAATACCTTAAAAATAAAAAAGAAAGCATATAGTCACGGAAATCATCCGCATTCATTGCTCCACGTAAATCGTTTGCTATATCCCAAAGGGTCTTACCCAATTGTTGTTGTTCTTTTTGTGTCATTTTAATTGTTGTTCTTATCTAATCTTGGTGTTTGTATCGCCACTTCTTCGGCTGCTTGAACTTCTTCTTCAATTGGAGTTTCAGCTGCTGGTATTACTACTTCTGCTACTGGTTCCATAACTATTTCTTCATTAAAAATTTCCGGAAAATAAAACTCATACTTATCTAGAAATCCATTTAAAATGCGTTTAAAAAGTTCTTTGTTATCGTCACCCATTTCTACTGGGTCAAATATTGAATACTTTCCATGACTGAATAATTGCAATGCTCGTTCAAAAAGCACATCATCTTCTAAGCCATCTATACATCTATCAATTTTATCATAACCGAAAAACGTTGCCGTTTTTTCTAAAATACTTCTCAATGAATTAAAATGATAAGTATAGATTTTGTTTGATTCAACTACTTTTTTTAGGTCACTTAATGTGGCAATATGATGGAAAAAAGGCGTGTCATTTGTGTCCTGCAAAGCATAGCCATCATGCCCTCTATTGTGTAGAAAGTAACGTTTGTTTTTAACCTTTCTGCCAAATTCATTGTAAAGTACATTGAAAAACAGACTATGATGGGTAGAAACTACAGCTTTAATCTCGTTACCTTCCGTTGTTAGTAAATTGCATAAATCGCAGGCCACCGCAATAGCATTATTCTCATCTAGAGACGATATTGGGTCGTCAATATAAACATACTTCACCCAACCATATGCAGGATCTTTGTCAATAGCAAGTTGACAAATAGCAAGAAAAAAACACCAAATAAATAAAGTTTCCTCACCTCTTGATATTTTAATATTTTCAATTGTTTTCTCATTACCATCAACAATTATACTTCTTGAAAAAGCTACAGTTGATGTATCATAATCAATGTCAAATTTTAAATCAACATAATTATTAAAGAAGGATTCAATTTTGACATCTAAATCTAATTCATGCAGTCCATCAAAAAATGCAGAATCAGGATTAAGTTTAAGTATTCTATTGGTATCGTTTTCCAAATCATTATTCCAAGAGAAAAGATCTTCTGTAAACGCATTAAAATACAATGTGTCTCTCTTGGTTACATTACCATCACCATCAAACTCTTTTCCTGCTTGTTTAAATTCCATGGAAAGCCTGGTTTTACCGATACCATTGTGTGCGAAAAATAAAATTAAATCTTTTTCTTTACGATGATCGCCAGTTAAATCCTTTCTAAAATCTGAAGCTACCTCCGCTAGGGTTGCAAAATTATTTATTGTACTCATTTTCTAGTCATTCATTTTAGGAAACAATCCTTGCATTAACCCTTTTTTGTGCTGTTTCAACTGTTCTATCTTTTTCACCTGCGCTGTTATGAGTTCATCTAAGGCAGAAAGACAAGAAGCTATTTTTTGTTGTTCTTTAGGATTTTTAGGCAAAGGAATTGGAATAATATCAAGATTACCTCTGTTAAGTTTCGGCTGAGCCATTCCGGTTAGAAAGTCTTCAATGCTTATTGAGTTAAGATATTTCTCAACTAATAATTGAGTACTTGAATTTTCAAATTTTAGAACATGAGCATGATTATTTACCCAAGTTTTACCTGTGATACTAAATGCAATTGGGTAATTTCTATCAATCAAATTTGCACCATCTTCCGAAATACAAAGCAAATTATCATCATAAATATATCCCTTAACGTAGTCAATAATTCCAGAAGCTCCATAATAAGGAATATCCCCTTTTTCTCTTTGGTTTGAAGTAATCGGAATCCTTTTTGAATCTAAATTATTGGCAATCTGCCCCAACTTCTTTTCCACCCATTCGACATCATTTGCAAACTCAGGAAAACGATACTTTGGAACAGTTTCACCTTCTTGTGTAAAAAGATTCTGCATTAAAGCTTTTTTGTGTTCTTTAAGTAATTCCAACTTTTGATTGTAGGCTGTAATTACTCCATCTAAAGAAGAAAGACAATCAGCTATCTTTTTTTGTTCCTTTATTGATTTGGGAACAATTAACTCTACTTCTCTTAAAACATCTAAACCAATTCTTTTTCTTGTAGAACCAGTTGATTTCTTTTCAATAGCTTCTCTTATTTGTTTTGAATTTATTAATGAATAAATGAAATATTTAGAATAATTTTTCTCATCAATTACTAACCTTATACCATCAGATGCCATAACACATCTTTCTAGAAAATTTGGGATAATACAAGCTCTTCCAACGGGATCTCCCATTTTTGATATGATTATATCACCTGAGTAGATGTTACAACTTAATAACTCATTTGCTTTTTCAATAGATGTATAGATTTTATTGTCATCATTAAATTCACCATCACCTATATTTTGAAGTTGAATAATTCTAAATCCAGATAAAGTGTAATCGCTTGCTTTAAGGTTTGAACCAAATGGACCACCTGTAAAACTCCATTTTACTTTTTTATCTGCTGTGTCAATTAATGATTTATCCAACCATTCTCCATCATTCACAAACTCAGGAAACCGCAATTCGGGTATTAATTTATTATTCATAAGCTGCTAGTCCTGAAATTTCACGCCCTTGGGCTATTTTTTTTAGTTGTGGCACCAAGTCTTCCATTAATGCCAATTCTTTTACTCTGCGTTCTTTCCAGCTTAATTGTAAGGGTTGTAATAGGTCAGTTAGTTCTTCTCCGTCAAAAATCATTCGGCTCATTATTTTTTCTACAAAACTCTTTAAATCTGCCGTTTGCAAAATGTGTTTATTGGCAATGGCAGCCAGTTCTTTGTTATATTTATCGTATTTAAAATCTTCGTATCCATTGCGTAAACTATTTACATCCTGTCCGCTATTCCAGTCTAATGCATTAATGTACTCAGTTAAATCTTCCTGCTCGTCCAACATATTAGCATTAGCGCTCATTAAGCTAATAACCTGTGCTTTGGTCATTTTTTGCTTAGCAGGTTTCTTTTGCGTACTATCTGCAATTAGGTTCATGATGTAATCATAATCGATTACCGCAGATGCAAACAAAACAAATTCAAAATCTAATTGCTGAATTTCAGGAGGTGCATCGTCACCTTCTTTCTGCTGTCTTTTCTGAAATTGTTTGGCGGTTTCTATATAGGAACTACGAAACTCCTGAAAATTTTCCTTTGGTAAAATAGCTTCAATTTTCGCCTTTTGTTCCTCATCCAAATCAGTGAATTGATCTAGCTGCACTTTTAACCGTTGTATTTCTTTGAAATTCTCAATGAAAGTTATTTTTGCAGCATCCCCTTTTAAGTTATATACTTCTTCTGGTTCGCGAAGCAAATTATGATCCTGCATAAATCCCCCCAATTTTTCTACGGCTTGTTTGAATTTATCCATCACCACCGGTGAAGGATCAACTAACCATATTTCTCTAGCATTTCCGCTGTTTCCTCCGGAAAAAAGAGCAATTGCCTGATTAACCAGCTCCTGCTGTGAACGGAAATCCAAAATATTACCATAAGGTTTCGTGTCATTTAATACACGATTGGTTCGTGAAAACGCTTGTATCAGTCCGTGATATTTAAGGTTTTTGTCTACATATAACGTATTAAGGTATTTGGAATCAAAACCTGTAAGCAACATATCCACTACGATAGTAATATCAATCTTGTTTTTATGTGGATAATCTTTATTACTGTATTTCTGGTCTTTAATACGTCTTTGTACATCCTGATAATACAAATCAAACTCATTGATACTATGATTGGTACCAAATTGTTTATTGTAATCAGTAATTATTTCCGTCAATGCTTTTTTCTTCTCTTCTGGATTTTGCTTATTATCTTCTTTTTCCTGTGTTAAGTCTTCCTGTATTTGCTGAATATCTTTGTTTCCTTCAGCTGGCGGAGAGAATACACAAGCAATATTCAGAGGAACATAATCTGCATTATCGGTTTGTTTCTTTTTTTGAGACTCTTTAAAAAGTTTATAATATTCAATGGCATTATTAATGGAAGCTGTTGCTAATACGCCATTAAATTTACGTTGATTAGTAGCAGCATCGTGTTTTTCCAAAATGGCTTCTACAACTGCTTGCCGCGCAATCGCTTCACCTGGTTTAGCATTTTGCATGCCTTTACCTTTAAAATAATCTATATGAAAACGCAAAACGTTCTTGTCCTCTATCGCATGAGTAATCGTATAAGCGTGCAATTCTTGTTGAAAAATATCCTTCGTAGTTTTATAGGAGGCATATTCACCTTCTCGAATGTTATAAGCTGCATTTTCATCAAAAATAGGTGTTCCTGTAAACCCAAATAGCTGAGCATTAGGAAAAAACTCTTTAATAGCTTTATGATTATCTCCAAACTGAGACCGATGACATTCATCAAAAATAAACACTACACGTTTATTGCTAAGTGTTTCTAAACGCTCTTTATAATTTTTCTTGTTTGTACCATCAAGAGCTAATCCTAATTTTTGAATGGTAGTAACAATAACTTTATCGGCATAGTCCGTAGATAGTAAACGCCTTACTAAAGTCTCGGTATTAGTATTTTCTTCTACACTACCTTCTTGAAATCTATTAAATTCTTCCCGTGTTTGTCGATCTAGGTCTTTTCTATCTACTACAAACAAACATTTTTCAACATCGGGATTATTTTTCAACAAAGTTGAGGTCTTGAACGAAGTCAGCGTTTTACCGCTACCTGTAGTATGCCATATGTAGCCATTACCTCTATTGTCTTTAATGCAATCCACGATGGCTTTTACCGCATAAATTTGGTATGGTCGCATTACAAGCAATTTCTGCTCACTTTCTACCAATACCATATACTTGCTAATCATTTCGCCAAGAGTACACTTGCTTAGAAATTTATCCGTAAAATCATATAAGTTATTGGTTTTTTTATTGTCAATATCTGCTAATTCATACACTGGTAAGAATTGTTCATCTGCGTTAAAGGCAAAGTGTTGATTCTTATTGTTTGCAAAATAAAGCGTTCTTCCACCATTACTAACGATAAACAATTGCATAAAACAAAGCAGGGAATTACCATAGCCATTACCTGGTTCGTTTTTATAATCAACAATCTGCTGCATGGCTTTTCGATGCGAAATATCACCCTTTTTAAGTTCAATTTGCACTACGGGTAAACCATTAATGAGTAGAATAACATCATATCTTTGATGACTATTTTCTGTATTGATACGTAATTGATTGATGACTTCAAAATCATTTTTGCACCAATCTTTGTTGTTTACTAATGTATAATGCAAAGGAGTTCCATCTTCACGCTCGAAATATTGTCTTTCACGTAATAATTTAGAAGCTTCAAAAACGTCAGGATTTATAATTTCTTCACGTAACCGTAAATACTCGCTATCCGTTAATCGAACCCTATTGAGTGCTTCAAATTTTTGACGGAAGTTATTTTCTAATGATTTTTTATCGACAATTTCATGACGGTAGATGTATTTAAGCCCCTTTAGCTGCTGTATTAGACTTTCTTCTATTAGATTTTCTTTACTCATTCTTCTTTCAATAAATCTTTGGCGTTAACTTCCAGAATTTTTGCAATTCGGTACAAATCTTCAATACTTGGTTGTCTAACATTTCGGGTATATTCATTAATTGTGTTGTAACTTTTGTTCAACTGTTTAGCAAGCCAAGTTTGTGAAATACCTTTTTCTTTCAAAATTTCTTTAATACGGTTCATTCAACGCCTAGTTAAATTTATAGTGTCAAATATAGTAATAATACACTAGCAAATAATGTAAATTTCCACTGTATTGTTGTGGTTTTGCAAGTGACGTCCCCCCGAAAACGCCTGATTCTCTAGTTCTAAGTGGCTAGTTTTTCGGGAGGGGCTCAATAGATCATTAAACTTTACTAACTTGAGCAACATTAGTGACATCTTTGATATGTTATTTTTTTAATAAAAAACCAACAATGATTGGTAGAATCACATCTATTCAAAATGAAAATCAATTAAATCGACGAAATAGTTCAGAAGAAAATATATAAATCGCTAGTTACTTCTCAGTCAAAAAGGAATAAACAATGATCATCAGATAGACGAAGGGAAATAAGAACAATGGAACGTCCTGATTAAAAGCCATCTCTAATTTTACAGCAAAAATAGATTTTAAGAAATGTTAAGCATCCATAAAATTCCTCTATTTTAAATTTCAGAAATCCCCTATGCAAACGCTTAATTCTCCGTAACTATATTCATATCTTTGACATATGGTGGGGGAACATCGGGACGCACTCAACATTGATGAATTTGAAGTACTGTTCCACAAGAATCATAAATTCTTGTGTATGATTGCTATGGACTACGTCCACGATCAATTCATCGCCGAAGATCTCGTCCAAGAATTCTTCATCAACTACTGGCAAAGACGTGACCTCATAAACCTTACCACCAGCTTTGAAGCCTACGCTCGCAGAGCAATAAAATACAAAAGCATCGACTACCTTCGAAAAACTGCCATTGCAGAAAAGCGAAACACTGAACTAACCATACTCGAAGAACAACAAGCAATCTTAGACGAGGAAGAAGATCTGGAGCTCCAACACCAACGCTATATAAAAATCATCGAGATGATCCAGTCTCTCCCACCCGATCGCAGAAAGATTTTTATGCTCCATGCAATGGACAAACTCAGCTATGCCCAAATCGCCGAGAAGCAAAGTGTTTCCATTAACACCGTAAAAACTCAACTAAAAAGAGCATATAACGCATTAAGAACCAAAACTCTTGGTTTACTCATGAGTATCCTGTAAATAAAAAAACATTTTTAACAACTCATAATCAATAGATTACAACATAATCACATCTTTTTTAAGAGCTGCTGTCACCCATCTCCTACTTTCCTACGACACAGTATTGATTATGAATAATAAACTAACACCATTTGGCCCGGATTGGGATAAAGTTCTGGATAAACTGGAGGCTAATAAAGCCACCGGCCTGGAATTGAATACTGAAGAAGAAGATCTGTTAAAAGAACTTCAGGAAATCAGAACTGATGCCGCGCAAGCTTTTAAAGCCTACAATACTTTCGATACTGATAAAAGGTGGGCTGAATTAAAACAACAAATACAGCCAGAACACATTGATAAAAATGCTAACAAGAAAGGTCAACAGATAAAACTATGGCCAAGGATTTCAGCAGCCGCTGCAGCAATTCTTATCATTGTTGGTATCGGACTTGCGCTTCAAAAAGAAGATCATGATGTAAAAAACATCTTCCATAACGACATTCCAGCTGGCATAAACTCTGCAACACTAACCCTGGACAACGGTAAAAAAATCATCCTGTCAAACGCCAACAGCGGACAACTTGCCTCAGAAGCTGGCATCCTGATTACCAAATCAGCCGACGGAGAGGTGATCTATAGCATAAAAGATCAAAACAAGGGTGCTGCAAATAAAACCCATACGCTGGAAACTGCAAACGGTCAAACCTACAAACTCCAACTCCCGGATCACAGTGAAGTATGGTTAAACGCTGCTTCTTCCATAAAATTCCCTGCATCTTTTGCCGGACTAAAAAGCCGTAAAGTAGAACTCACCGGAGAAGCTTACTTTGAAATCTCCAAAGACAAAGAACACCCTTTCATTGTAAAAACCAACCAACAGGAAGTACAAGTCCTCGGAACTCATTTCAACATCAACAGCTACCCAGATAAACAAAACACCAGCACTACCCTACTCGAAGGAAGTGTGAAAATCACCAATGAACATCAAAAAGAACAATTACTAAAACCAGGTGAAACAGCCCTCGTAAACAACAGCGAGAACATCCTCGTTTCCCCGGCCGACATCAAATCAACCCTAGCCTGGAAAAACGGAGACTTTCGTTTCAATGAAGAACGCATCGACGAAATCATGCTGAAAATCAGTAGATGGTATGACATTGAAGTCACCTACCAGGGCCCTGTTTCTAAAGAAAAATTCAGTGGGAAAATCTCCCGGAATAAAAACATTAGCGAAGTGTTAAACATGCTCAGCTATTCCAATGCCGTTAAATTTATTGTCGAAGGAAGGAGGGTGACCGTAATGAAGTAAAATCTTACCTAAACTATTAAAGCCAGACCAAAATAAAAACACCAGTCCGACGCCAATCGAACTGGTATAAAATAAGGTCGGCCGTCAACAAAATTATCAACTAACCGCTAAAGGCTGCGATCTCGAAAATACAAGGCCAATAGCTTCAACCAACCTAAACAAATGTACAAAAATTGCACTCATCTGCGGTATCGCCAAGGCGCGCAGTATAAACTATGGAGAATCATGAAGCTAACCACTTTTCTCTTATTTGCATTGATCATGCAAGTCAGTGCTGGAACCTACGCACAAAAGATCACCCTTTCTGCAAAAAACGCAGAACTGTTCACGATTTTTGATCGGATCAGCGACCAGAGTGGATATGATTTTATTGTCATCTATTCGCAACTGAAAGATGCCAACAAGGTAAACATCAATGTACAGAACGCAGAGCTGAAAGATGTGCTGGAGCAGATCTTCAAAAACCAGCCGCTCGAATACAGCATCAGCAACAAAACCGTGCTGATCAGGAAAAAGGAACGCAGTTTTGTGGAGGAACTGATCCATCGATTTCAGGAAATTGATGTAAAAGGAAAAGTTCTGGACGAGAACAACCTTCCGCTTCCTGGTGCAACCGTAAAAGTCAAAGGAACAAAAAAACAGGCCCTCACGGATCAGAACGGAGAATTTCGCCTGAGTAACGTAGACGATAAGGCGGTGCTTGTCATCTCCTATCTGGGCTATCAAAATAAGGAAGTTGCCGTTCAGGAGAACCTGGGCAGCATCAATCTGACGGAACAAACCGGACAACTGCTGGAAGTTACGGTATCAACCGGATATCAGACCCTTCCAAAAGAACGCGTTACCGGAGCATTCTCCAGCATCCCGGCAAAAAAACTGGAGCAACAGCGCCTAAGCAGTATGGGCTCTTTATTGGAAGGCCGGATTGCAGGATATAACAATGGCCTGATCAGGGGAACCACTTCTATGAGAGGGGTAACCAATCCTTTATTCGTGGTTGACGGCTTTCCCGTAGAGAACACCAAATACAATACCAATGGCTCAATTACCGAAAATGTTCCGGGACTAAATCTGGAAGATATCGAAAGCATCACCGTATTAAAAGACGCAGCAGCAGCCTCTATCTATGGGGCAAGAGCAGCAAACGGCGTAGTGGTCATCGTTACCAAAAAGCCTAAAAAAGGTAAACCTCAGATCTCGGCTTCCAGCACAATTACACTTTCTTCCAACGGAGTATACACCGATAACCTGACCAATTCGGCAGATATTGTGAGCCTGGAAAAAGAATGGGAAACCAACAATCCAAAGCTGAAAGCTGCAAATTCTGCCGCCTATGCTGCGAATGTATTGACCAATGCAGGTTACCAGAGCCAGGGCATCAAGGCCATCCTTGCAAAATATGCCGGAACATTAACTCAGGCCCAACTGGATGCCAAGTTAAACCAGCTGGCTTCATCTGGTTATCAATATTATGATGACATGGAAAAATACAGCAAACGCAATCCATTCTATCAGCAATACAATGTGAGCGTTGGCAGTGCTTCCGAAACCAACTCTTTTTATTCGTCACTAACCTATCGCAACAATAAGTTCGAAGACAAATATACCAAAGACGAAAGCCTTGGTCTAAACATCAACAACACCACAAAGATCAATAAATGGCTGACATTGGAGCTCAGCAATTACCTGTCTTATAACGACGCTACACAGCAAAACTACAATACTCAGTCTCCGCAGTATGCCTACCTGCCGTACGACCGCCTAAAGAACGAAGATGGCACCAACTTCACCTCTACCGGTGTCTCCCGCCTTAGCGCTAATACCATGTCACTGATCAATTCCAATGGTCTTTACAGCATGGACATTACCGCATTGGACGAGCAGAGCCGTAACCTGGGCAGGTTAAAAAGTTTCAGCAACAGGTCATTCATTAAATTAAATGCAGACATCACCAAATGGCTGTCTTACCGTTCTACTTTTCAATACGAGTTTGGTTCAGATCGTTTCAACAGATTGTTCGATAAAAACTCTTTCTATGTGAGAGATCAGGTAAACGGCTATGCCGGAAAAGTTGCCGGAGGACCGGTAACCTTCAACATGCCTTATGGAAATATCAATTACGATCAGGATAGTTTTAGTTCTGCCTATAATTTCCGCCAGCAATTAAATGTCGACAAAACATTTGGAGACAAACATAACCTGACGGCCATCGTAGGTACGGAGATCAGAGATACAAAACTGGAATTTGAAGATCAATACCTGTACAACTACGATCCTAAAGTTTTATCCTTCGACCTGATCAACGCCAAAGCTTTAGCTGCCGTACCAGGTGCAATTCTTGGCGGTAAATCTTTTTCAAACAGCAATATTGCCAGTCAGCGTGAAAATGTCAACAGATTCGTATCTGTTTACGCAAACGCAGGTTATGCCTACGACAGCAAATACCTGGTTACAGGAAGTTTGCGCTGGGACCGTTCCAACTTATGGGGCACCAATTCCAAATACCAGAACAAACCACTTTGGTCTGTGGGTGCAGGATGGAACATCTACAAAGAATCCTTCTTTAATGCCGACTGGGTAGACCTTTTGAAATTAAGGGTTTCTCATGGTATCGGTGGAAACATTGCTAAAGATGCAGCGCCTTACATGACGGCCTTTTACCGCAGTAATAATAACGTAGGTGGTTTACAGGGAACCGTTGGTAACCGTCCAAATCCCTTATTATCCTGGGAAAAAACAACCACCAACAACGTCGGTGCAGATTTTGCCTTTTTCAAGAACCGCATCAGCGGATCCCTGGATTATTACAACAAACAAGGTAAAGACCTCTTAGCAAGCACCATGGGTGTACCTACAGAAGGATTTGGCTTTAGCACTTATGCGATCAACAACGGCGAAATGACCAATAAGGGAATTGAGTTGTCTATCTCTGCGGATGTGATTCGGAGCAAAGATTTCACCTGGAATACCAGCATTTTATATGCGCATAACAAAAACAAGGTGACCTATGTAAATGTCGAAGCGCCGGTGTATTATTTACAGCTGGATTACCCTCAGGCCTATCCAAGAATCGGAAATCCTTACAATGCGATTTATAGCTACCGTTGGGCAGGATTAAGTGCCGACGGCCTTCCACAAGTGTACAATGATAAAGGGGAAAAAGTATTGAATTCTCCAGCTACCTTAGGCTCTATTGTGTACAGCGGTTCAACGGTTCCTACTTATAGTGGTGCCTTTAACAACTTGTTGGAGTATAAAAATTTCTCTTTTTCATTTTTGCTGACCTTTGAAGGTGGACATAAAATGAGAAACACCTTCCTTCCGGTATTGGGAAGTGCGTACAACGGCGCTCTTGGAGGTTATGTAACTCAAATCACTGCGGTCAATAAAGAGATCACCGACAGGTGGAAAACGCCTGGTGATGAGAACAGAACCGATATTCCAAGATTGGTGTTTGCAGAAGATCCTGCCTATAACAGTCAGAGTGCGGAGATCTACCAGAAAGCAGACATCAATGTGATCGATGCTTCAAATATCCGCCTTAGAAACGTCTCCCTCGCCTATCGCTTACCGAAAAACCTGCTCAAAAAAGCCAACCTGGAAAACCTGAGGTTCCAGTTCAATGTGGAGAACGCATTCACGATAGCGAAAAGTAAAGAAGCCAAGTATTTATTGAATGGATACCTGCCTGCAAATTATGTATGGGGAGTTTATCTTAATTTTTAAATCAAGAAGATGAAAAAGATATTATCAAATACACTGAAAATCTCAGCACTGATACTATTAGTTAGTTTTAGCAGCTGCAAAAAATTCCTGGACATTGTCCCAAAAGGTCAAAAAACGCCAACTACATTGGCCGATTACGAAGCTATGATTCGTGATGAGTATGGAAACCAACGTACGCCAATTACGCAGGCCATCCTGTTGATGAACGATAAGTTTGAAACGACGGCGAACCTGAATTATTATCCTTTGTATTCGGCCAATTATTTCTGGAATGAGAATACAGACCGGATTCCGATCAGCGGTAGCGATGAGGGGACTTATTACACGCCTTATACCGGAATATCGACAAGTAACCTGTTAATTGAGCATGTTCCTGCGGCAACGGAAGGCTCAGATGCAGATAAAGCACAGCTGATTGCACAGGCAAAAGTGTTGAGGGCAGTAAATTATTATGTACTGGCCAATAATTTTGCAGACACTTACGAAGCTGCTAACGCAGCCAGTAAGCTATCTGTGCCACTGATTCAAAGTGCAGACATTAATGCCCCGCATACTCAGGTGAGCATCAAGGATTTGTATGCCTTCATGCTGAAAGACATCGACGAAGCGATTCCAAATCTTCGCGCCACAAGCGCGACAGCCCTGCATCCGAATTTAGGCGCAGCTTATGCACTTAAAGCGCGCATCTACCTAACGATGGGTCAGTATGCAGATGCGCTCAGTGCGACAAACGAAGCATTGAAGTATAACGATAAACTGTTCGACTGGCCTCAATTTTATGCCACCTACAAAACCCAGATCGAGGAAGCAGACAAATATACCAATGCACCTTCACCTATGGGGTTTGATTTCGTAGAGAACTATTACTATCGTCATGGCAGCAGTAATTTCTCAGGACGTGAATCTGCTTTGAGAACCGATCGTGCAACTAAATTTGAAACCGGCGATGCGAGGTTTGCTTCCCGCTGGAAGTTGAGAACGGTTGCTGCTGATACCTATTACACGAGCATCACTATTGGCTTTTTTAACTATGGAGGTCTGACCACCACTGAGGTGTACCTGATCAAAGCCGAATGCCAGGCACGTCTGAACGATGTTCCCGGAGCAATGAACACCTTAAATGCGGTGCGTGTGAAAAGGATTTTCGCTCAAAATTACGTACCGCTGTCTGCATCAAACACAGTTGATGCTGTTAAGCTGATTCAACGTACAAAGGCTAATGAGCTGATCAACAGCATTACCAACTTCGCCGATGCGCGTCGTTTAAATAAAGATCCGAACTACGCGACCACTTTAACAAAAACAGAAAATGGTCAGAATTATTCACTCTCTCCTACTTCTCATTTGTGGACGATGCCAATCCCATTGGGCGCCATTAAAAACCCGGGCAATGGTACCATTGTACAAAATGTAAGCAAATAATCATCTTAAATAAAAGATAAACAACATGAATAACATCAAAAAAGCATTGACCATACTGCCACTTGCAGCAATCATCTGTTCGGGCACACCAAGCTTTGCTCAGAATGGCAAATACCTTTTAAAGGGAAACATTGCCAAAGCAACAGGTAAGATCTATCTGGGGCATGAGCTAAACGGCAATCAGGTAACGGTGGATTCCGCTAAAGTGACCAATGGTGAATTTGTATTCAAAGGAGCTGTTAAATCTCCGGGCTTTTACAGTCTGAGCAACAAGGGCCTGAAATACCCGATTCAATTTATCCTGGAAAATTCAGCAATTACGGTAACAAAAACAGCCGATAGTCTTGCGATGGCTCAGATCAAAGGATCTGCAGCTCAGGATGTATATATGGGTTTTTATAATGGCCCATGGAAAGAAATCACGGCAACAGCAGGTGGCATTTATGGTAAACTGGATAAAGCAGAAAAAGCAGCGAAAGCTGCCGGAACTAAAGTGGATTCATTGACACGTGCCGGAATTGATCAGGAATTTGCAGCCCTGGATAAAAAGAATCAGCAGGTAGTAAAAGACTACGTCGCTAAACATCCTTCCTCGGCGGGTGCTGCAGCGATTATTTACGATCGCTTTATCGGCTATCCCAACTTCCCTGTGGCCAAAGAGTTATTTGCCGTTTTAACGAAAGAAGCGCAACAATCTGCTGTCGGTGCGATGGTCACCAAATCCCTGGCAACTGATGCAAAAACGGGTAAAGGTAAAATTGCTCCTGCAATCAGCATGGCTGATAAAGATGGAAAGATCGTTAAGCTGTCTGATTTCAAAGGCAAGTATGTGCTGATCGATTTCTGGGCAAGCTGGTGTGGTCCTTGCAGAAAAGAGAATCCCAACGTAGTTGCTGCTTACAAAAAATACCATGACAAAGGATTTGAAGTTTTAGGCATCTCACTCGACTCTAAAAAAGAGGCCTGGTTAAAAGCAATTGAAGCAGACGGCTTAACCTGGACACACGTCTCTGAATTGAAAGGATGGCAAAATACTGCAGCTACAGAATACGGTGTAAAAGCAGTACCTGCCAGTTTCCTGATTGATCCAAATGGAAAAGTCGTAGGAAAAGATTTAAGAGGAGAAGAACTGAATAAAACTTTAGCCCAGTTGTTTAAATAAAAAAACAACTACATAAAGCAAAACAACGCCTCATCAATAAAATGATGGGGCGTTGTTTTGCTCTGCTCTTTTTATAGTTGATCACAATGCTTTATTCTTCAAAGGGCTTTTATCATTGTTTAACAAAGTATCTGCAATGGATATCATGCCGGCATTATTGGCCCCACCCCAAATCGATCTGCCAAAAATATAGCTTATGGTATATTCTCTCCAGGTGCCGCAGTACTTCTTTAAAGCAGTATGCGTTTTACCTAAATAATCTTTAAGTTCTTCTTCTGAAAGATGGCCTAGTTCAAAACAGCAACGGGCTAAAAATGCGGCCCTGCCAAGATTCCAACCGCTGTCTTTTATCTTTTTAAGTTCAGAAAAATGGCTGATTACATTTGCTTCTATCAGCTCTGGGATGGCGTTGCCTAAGTTTCTATACAGATCTAAATAATATTCAAAAGCACCTTCATCGGTTGGCAGATTCGCTTTTAAAAGCGCTTCATAATTGCTTTCATCTTCTAAAGCTTGGTACACAAAATCTACGTATTCGTCTTCGTTTCTGTGGAGCAGGTCTATCAATATTTTCAGGGCATCATCTCTATCATAAACGTCCCAATATTCTTCTACCAATTTTTTGATAGTAGATAGACTAAGTCCTGTTTCATAAGAGTTTAAGTATGCCGATTGTTGTTCGGCATACATGGAACTTACGAGTAAACAATCTAAATCATAGCCGTTCAATCCATTTTTATTCATGCTCAATTCTTTGAATAGGGCATTGAAAACTTTAAAAAAGTTGCTCATAGTTGTTTAGGTTGTTTTTAAATTGCTAAACCTACTTTGCAAAATGTCCACAAGTTTCTCGCCTACTACCTGGTATTTGGCTCGGGTAGCCAGTTGTTTTTTCATATTTAACATATCGGCAGGACCAGGTGTGTAATTTACCCGGTCGTGAATTTCGAGGGATAAAGAACTGTCATCAATGTTAAATGTAATGAGATGCACTTTAGGTAGATATTCTTCGGCAGCTTGTGAATATACCCCCAATTGCGATTTTAATACACCTGAGTATTGCAAGCTGGCAGCGGCTATTCTAAAGGTGTCAAAAATAATATGTTCGTCTAAATCGCCCTCTGTATTGGTGCTTAGAAAATGTAAATCTTTGCCGCTTAATACCCAAAAACAATCCGTTTCTACCCTGCGTAGTCTTAGTCCAATGGCAGATAACGCGATGTTTTTCACGCCATCGCTCACTATTTCCTGTAATTTATTACTGGTAGATTGCGGTACGGATGCCCCTGTAAAAGCATCAATAGGCTTGTCTTTCATCCATTGCTTTAGCTTCGCAAAATCTTCATTTAACAGCTCTTGTTTGTAAATATCATATCTGCTGCGTTCCTGTTCTAAATTGATTTCGGATTTTGCACTACTGTGCTGAGCGTTCATATACACCATGTAGCACACACCAGCAATTATTACAATTACGGGGATTAAATATAAAGGATTCATAAGAATGATCAGGTATGTTAAATTTTGACAGGTTTTACCTCTTTATCTTTTGAAGGGATCACTCCATAAACAATGATACCTGCAATGATTAAGAACACCAGTTTTCCGCCTGTTTTTTTCCAAAAAGACAAGGGGCTTCCTGCAGTTTCTATATCGATATTATGTTTTTCCTTTAATATTTTGGCCATTTGTGCATCAACTTCTAAATAGCTGGTGTTACCCTCATCGCTCAACACATATTTTCCATCACTATTCCAAAGAGACATCCAAAGCGCTCCGTATTGTTTGTACATATAGGCTACGTTTACATTTTTCCCTATCAGTTTTGCAATCTCAGAATCTTTGGGTAATTCCTGCACAGTTTCTATGGATTCGCAGGGAATACAAATAGGGATTTTTGCTTTTGCAGATACTAAACTTAAGCTTGCAAACGCAATACATGCAGTTAAAATAATTGTTTTCATCATATCTATTTTTTGTTTCAAATAAAAGAAATAAAATCTAGGGTAGACAAGGCGATAAAGAAGTGCAGGCTTTCAGTTAACGAGCGCTACACTTAAACCGGAATCCGTAAAGTGACAATTGTGCCAGGAGCATCCGCCTGGGAATTCATCGAAAGTCTAGCCTCTCCTAAACCTTCAGTTTGTAAATGCTGAATTCGTTCTGTTACAATTTGGGTGGCACGCGAAGTATGGGTGGGCTGATCAGTGGTATCCAAACCAACGCCATTGTCCTTAATGATGATCTTTAAAACCTCCTTGTTAATGGCCATTGATACGTGTATATGACCTTTATAACTGATGTTCTTAAATCCATGTAAAATAGAATTCTCTATAAATGGCTGAAGCAACATTGCCGGCATCTCTATTTCATCAAACATATTGGCAACCTCATTGTCCAATTCAAATGCATAGTCGAATTTGCCTGGCATCCTCATTTGCTGCAGCTTTAAATAGTTTTCCAGAAAGTCCAGTTCAGATTTCAGGTCAATATTTCGTTGGTTACCTGCAGTTAGTTTCTCTCGCATCAAAACGGAAAAATGATCCAGGTAAGTGAGGGTCTCCTGAGTTTTCTCTTGCCGGACCAAAGCACGAATACCCGCTAAGCAATTGAAAATAAAATGAGGGTCCATTTGGCTCCGCAACAACCTTTGTTCCAATTCAAGTTTGACATTAAGATCTGAAACCCGCTTATTTTCGGTAATGAGTTGTTTTCTCCTTCGGTCTAAAAACAGTAATAATATCATCGCAAATAGCAATCCTGAAAAAAGGATAATCACCACCAACCAGAGCCTGTTCAACTCCAATTGTCCCTTTATCTTACCTATGTTTTTATTTAATGCACCAATTTGTTGGTCTTTTTGCACTGTTTTATAGAGCGAAGATATTTCGTTTGCTGCTTTTCGGTTTTCATTTTTCTCTCTCTCATTCTTTTTTTGAACATACGCTTCAAATGACGATTGTGCCTTTTTATTATCGCCACGAACGATAGCAAACGCGATCTTATTCTCCAGATACATCAGGTAATTATCTGCATCAGATTGGCTTAACCGCTTGGTAACTTCACGCTCTGCCACATGTGCTTTTGACAATTGATGCTGGTTTACATAAATGCCCAATAGATTGTTGTAGGCCATAAAAGCATTGGAGGTATCTGCTTTATAGGCTTTTAATTGATAGTAAAGGGCAGAATCTAATTCTTTACCTTCGTAAAATATTTTTGCTTTTGATATATAATAATTGTAATCTATACGGGCAAGTTTGGTTTTCTTTCTTAATTCTGTGGCCTGATTTAAATAGAATCGAACGGAGTCATTAGCCAGTCCTTTTTGATCTAAATGCCCTAGTGAAAGCAATAAATTCGCGGATATAGACAAGTCTTTTGCCAACATACTGGTATCTTTTTTCAAAAGAAAGAGTATTTTCCTGGCAAATCTATTAGATAAATCCAGTCTGTTATTGAAACTGTTGAGTTGTGATGCCCATAATAAAATAATACCGGAAGATTTTGGAAAACTGAGCTTCAAATTGCCAGCATCAATAAGATATGCCGCTTGTGTGTAGTAATAGGTTGCCGCATAATATTGCGCTTTTTTTTGCTCAAGATAGCCCATCCAATAGAAATTGGTAGCTGCCTGGGCTCCATTTTTTTCCGACAACGGCAATATAGTTAAAGCTTTTTGGGCCATATCAAACGAAGCAGAGTCTTGTTTATTTTTAAGTAAGCAATAGCTGAGGTAAAAATAAGCCCGGCTAAGTATGACGCTATCCGTTTGATTTTCTTTTATTAATTGTTGTAGTTGTGGTATTGCTTTTTTAGGCTGTTTACTTAGTTTTATCTGCTCAGATAAGCTATCCAGTAACTGGCTTTGATTGATTCGCGGAGAGGAAGGGCCCCCGCAGCTGATAAATAGGGTAATGATTAGCCAAATAGAGAGTAGGCAGGAGATCTTCAAGGGTTTATTAGGCATTATTAATTGTCATTTTTTGCATCAATACATCTTTCTTACGGGTAGATACAGGCACTTGTATACCACCTTGTAAAAAAACAAAGCCATCATGATGGTACGAAATAATAAAGTTTAGACAAATCAGAAAAGATTTATGAATTCTCAGAAACAGACCTTCCGGCAACAAGGTTTCATATTCTTTGAGTGTGGTACTTGTTGTAATTTCTCTGCCATCAAGTAAAAAGAAGGTCGTATAGCCACCATCTCCCTTACAATATAGAATATCGGAATGGCGCACAAAATACGTTTCATTTAGGGTTTTCAATACCAACCTTGTCGATTGCTTATCGAAGAGGATTTCCTTTTGTACCGCATGCAAGACATTAGGTCGCAAGCTGGCTTTATCGAGGGCATCATACAATTCCTTTTCCTTTACGGGCTTCAACAGATAATCCAATGCCCCCGCCTTGATGGCACGTAGTGCATAATGCGCATAGGCAGTTACAAAAATTACCGAAAAAGGTGTTGAAGGAAGGCGCTCCAATATTTCAAAACTCTGGCCATCAGAAAGTTCTATATCCATCAATACCATATCCGGAGCCGCAGATGGGAGGAGTAGTAATGCTTCTTTTATCGAGCCGCAGGCCCCTACGATAACATCATGAGTCCGCGCACTAACTAATTGTATCAGTTCTTCCCGTATTTCCGCTTCGTCTTCGACGATAAAAATTTTAGCCATTCGTGCAAAAAAAAATAAAAATAGGCATTTATAGACAAAGCTAACCTGCTTTGTTGTTAATTACTTTTTATGCACCCCCCTGCTGCAATTGACCCCATCAGGGCCACTATTCAAAAAATAAAAAACCATTCGGGAAGCGCACTTGTAGTTATAGGACATACCGACGTAAAACAAAAAATAGTATTATGGGACAATTGAGCAATAGAACCATTGCCGTATTATCGGAAAATGGCTTTGAAGAAACAGAATTGACAAGCCCGGTTCAAAGGTTAAAAGAAGAAGGCGCTACCGTTCATATCATTTCAGCTAAACCGGGAAAGATACAAGCCATGAAGGGCGATCACGAATGGACGATTTACGTGGAGGTAGACAAAACCCTCAGCGAAGCAAATCCGGATGAATACAACGGACTGCTGATTCCAGGTGGTGTATTGAACCCGGATTCACTCAGAAAAAATGAGAAAGCGATTGAATTTGTAAAAGCCTTTTTCAGCGCGGGAAAACCGGTAGCAGCGATTTGTCATGGCCCACAGGTGCTCATCACCGCAGAGGTGGTGAAAGGCAGAAAACTAACTTCCACAAAAACCATAAAAATAGACCTGGTGAATGCCGGAGCAGATTGGTACGACGAAGAGGTAATTGTTGATGAAGGCCTGGTGACGAGCCGGAGCCCGGAAGATCTTCCCGCTTTTAATGATAAAATCGTAGAGGAGTTTGCAGAGGGCGTTCATGAGGGACAACATTCTTAATCATATGATGAGTAAAATTAAAAACCTGGTCTCCGGCCTTGCCGGAGCCATCGCATTGAACGCTTTACATGAAAGCCTGAAGAAAACAAGTCCTGATATGCCGAGGGTAGATTTGCTGGGCGAAGATGCCTTGCAAAAAACGATTCGCTACTTCGGTGGAAACATCAGTGATAAGGACACTTTATACAAATCGACCCTTGCTGGAGATATTGTAGGTAATGCCCTTTATTATAGCCTCATCGGGGCCGGCGACCGGAGATATTTATGGCCAAAAGTTGCGGTGATGGGCCTCAGTGCCGGAATAGGTGCAATTACATTACCAGAACCCATGGGGCTTGACTCAGACCCGGTGGCCAGAAATACCAAAGTAAAAGTACTCACCGTAGGTTACTACCTGTTGGGCGCTGTGGTAACGGGCCTGGCAATCACGCTGTTTAAAAAATCCTAAATCATCATCTTATGAATTATAAAAAGTTAATCGACTCCACGTTAAGTAATCATCAGGACAAAAGCTTAACGGCTTTTGCCGGACTGATCGGTTTAGCCACAGGTGCTGCTATTGCTGTTTTATTCGCACCGGATTCCGGCAAACGATCCAGAACTAAGCTAAGCACAGCTGTACGGGCTCTCTTTGGCCAATTCCGGAAAAACAACACCGTAACGACTAACGAATCGGACGACCAACAGATCACTGATCTTCGTGAAACGGTAAGGGAACATGCAAGTCAGCTGGAAGGTTCAGAAAGCAACCGTAAAGACCCGACTAAAATTACCATCCCTTCGGCCGGTACAACAAACTGGAAAAAACAGTTGATCGAAGAGTAATCGTTAAACAGACAGATAAAAAATAAAGAAGCCTTGCTAAAATAAAATAGCAGGGCTTCTTCTTGAATATGGCTCTGGCCACCATGCCTGAATGTGATATTTACAGCATAAAAATAGAATATCCGGATATATAATTTGTAAATTCCCGACCTGCAACATCTCGAATTTAGCAATATGACAAAACAGAACAATAACCCGTTTATTCTTGCGCTCAAAGCCCGTAACCTCACCGTAGAAATTCATCGTCATTCGGCCTACCAAATCGTTTTCTCAAACGATACTCCATTTAATTCAACAATCAATGGAATACTTTATGAGCGTATTCACGGTTTTTTGATCAAGCCTCATGTTTCCCATTTTTGTGTTGCAGAAAAAGGAACATTAAATGTTTTAAATATAGAACCCTACTCAAATATTGGTTTAGAACTGGCAGGCAGGTTTAATGAAAATCAGGATTATGCTGTTTTTGATTCGCCACAGGAAACAAATGCATTCTTTCAGACCCCAAAGGACAGCTTAGATGTCCACAAGATAGTGGATACCTTACTCTCTAAATTACCTTCAATAGCATATGATGAAAGGGTTACCAAAATAGTCGAATATATCAAGGCTAACTATTTTGAACAAAATATAACGCCACAAACATTTGCCGATATAGTTTTTCTTTCGCCATCCCGTTTGGCCTCACTCTTTAAGGAACAAACTGGTAGCAGCTTATCCAAATATTTACTATGGACAAGACTGCGCCAGGCTATTTATATCACACTGTCCGACAAAGACAGAAGCCTTACCGATATTGCCTATGACACCGGCTTTTATGACCTCCCTCAATTCAATAAATACATGTATGAAATGTTTGGAATGCCGCCTAAAGCCCTGAAGCACAATAGTGATTTAATTGAAATTTATTAGCCTGCTAATTGTGTTTGATCGTCATTTGCCTCGTTAAAAGCCTTGTCCTCATTAACTCCTTTAGTGATTTTATATTAAGATCATATAATCATTCGCTTTCTTCTGGCCTCATGCTCCGTTACCGTTATTATTGTCGCCTTTTATCTTCCTTCCGGCCCCCGCTGGCATTGTTGTGCATTTGCTCAAAACACCTTTGTTTGATACAGAACAGTGATCTGATACAAGTTTGACGATCTGGCTATTTACAACTTTGTGATATCATTTTAAACCATTAAAAATAATATCATGAAAGCAATAGTATATCAAAAATTCGGAACCACGGAGGTGTTGCAAATTGTAGAACAACCAAAACCTGCGTTTAAATCAGATCAGGTGCTGATCAAAGTAAAAGCATTTTCCATCAATCCCATGGACTGGAAAATCAGGAAAGGTGAAATGACATTAATGTCGGGCTCAAAATTCCCAAAGTACACGGGTGCTGATTTCGCTGGCATCGTGGAAGATATCGGGCCTTCTGTAACAGGCTTCAAAAAAGGCGATGAAGTTTTTGGTGTAGTAAAAAATATCATGAAAGAAGGTGCTTCAGCTGAATACGTCGTCCTGACATCTTCCCTGATCTGGAAAAAGCCTGCTGACATCAGCTTTGCGCAAGCTGCTGCCATTCCCATAGTTGGTACTGCAGCGATGACTGCTTTGGAAAAAATGGGTACTATCGACGCCCAAACCAACATTCTGATCAATGGAGCTACCGGAGGTTTCGGAATGTTCTTACTTCAATTATTAAAACAACGGGGTGCCAACGTAACTGCAGTTACAAGCAGCAAAGGAATGGCATTTGCAAAAAAATGGGGAGCAAATCCGGTGATAGACTATGCCAGGGAAAATGTGCTGACCAGTAAAGCCACTTACGACATTGTGATCGACCTGTCAGGAAAAATGGGTTACAAAAACGCCAGACAGATAATGAAACCTAAGGCCCTGTTCCTGAACCCAACACCAAAACCGATTGAGATCCCGCTCTCACTTTTTAAAAACCTGTTTACCTCCCAAAAGCACATTGTAATGCTCTCCAGTCCTTCCACTAAATACACAGCTATTTTACTAGGCGCACTAAAGAACGGGTTAGAGATTGAAGTCAATAAAAAATTCCCATTCGCGGGGTACAAAGAAGCATATGAGTATGCTGAACAAGGCGGTTACATCGGAAAAGTTGTCGTAGAAATAAGTTAAAAGCGCCACACTTAATAAACAGAATAATGCTAACAAAAATAGACAATACCATCAAATACGGTAAACAGCATGGTGGCTTTGGAATACAAATTTTATACCCTGGGCTTATCCTCCCCCGGTTAAACGATACTGGCTTTTCCACAATCGGAAGGATTGACCATGCGCGGATAACTCCAGGGACACTGATCCCCATGCATCCACACCAAAATGATGAGATTCTCACTTATCTGAGAAGCGGCAATGTTAAGCATCTCGACACTGAAGGATACACGGATGTGATCTCAAACCAGAGACTAATGATGATGAATGCCGGAGCAAACTTCTATCACGAAGAGCAGGTATTGGAAGAAGGCGGAGTTTTAGAGGGTCTGCAAATATTCATCAGGCCGGAAACCGCGGATCTTCCTCCACAAGTTCAGTTTCATCAATTGCCTGAAACTTACAGCAGGAACCATTGGCGGAATATAGCAGGCAAAGGTGATGATTTCCCGCTTCAAATAAGGAGCAATACCTGGCTGATGGACCTGCGACTGGAGAAGGGCGAAGAAATTGTTCTGCCCGAATCACCTTCTGAAAACTGTGTCTTCCTCTTCTATGTGTTTGACGGAAAAATAAACGTCAATGAAACCATGGTTCTTATCGGAGGAGAAAGTACACTGGTTGAAATGGAAAGCCCAACATTCCGCGCAATGGAAACAAGTGATGTCATATTGTTCATCACGCAGAGAGATGCGCACCATTTTGACGAGGGAAGTTATAGCGGCAATCTCCATTAGCTACTACGAGAACAAGAACATTGATAATCAGACCAACACATAAAGACACTGGAGATTCCAAATTAGGCTGGTACTCATGAAAACAGTAAAATCGATGCTTAAAAGCGCGCTGGATATTATAAAAAATGATCTGAAAACCGGGCAACTGGAAAACGGAACGACCTGGAAAGAACAGTGATCTGATACAAGTTTCACTTTTTTAATCACCACATCTTTGCATAGTAATCATCAACAACAATTTAAAAATACTAAAATGAAAAAGAAAATAGTAATCCTTGGCGCCACTGGAACGGTGGGTAGTAAAATTTCAGAAATTCTTTTAAACGAAGGACATGAGGTAACATTAATAGCAAGACACACCGAAAAGTTAGAAAAATATCACAGTCAGGGGGCAGAAATAATTGCCGGAACGATAACCGATGTAGAAATGCTGACCAGTGCCTTCAAAAATGCCGACAGCGCTTTCGTGCTTTTACCAGATAATGTAATGGCTGAGGATACACGGGCCTACCAAAGAAAAGTTACCGGTAAGCTGATTGAAGCCATCGAAAATTCAGGCATCAAACACATTGTAAACATGAGCAGTCTTGGCGCTCATATGCACGAAGGAAATGGCATAATGGGCGGTACAGCTGAACAGGAAGTCAGGTTAAACCAACTGAACGGTGTTAATGTGTTGCACATCCGTTCTGCCTATTTTATGGAAAATTTCCTGAGAACGATAGGTCTGGTTAAAAAAATGGGTTTCAATGGTACTGCAGCAGACGGGGACCATTCCATACCGATGGTGGCTACACGGGACGTGGCAAAAATTGCAGCCGGACATTTGGCAAACCTCGACTTCAGCGGAAAAAGTGTCCATGCCGTGATGGGACCAAGAGACTATACCTATAGAGAGCTTACCGGCATTATTGGTAAAGCCATTGGCAACCCTGATTTGCCATATGTGCAGCTCCCGGTTGAACAGGTTAAGCAGACGTTCTTAAGCAATGGTTTTTCAGCTGATTTCGTGGATAATCTGATTGAAATGGGAACGGCAATTAAAACCGGCTTTATGAATTATCAAAAAAGGGATGACGATACGACCAGCCCTACCACAGCAGAGGATTTTGCAAATCAGGTTTACCTGCCACTTTACAATTCGTAACAAAGACCAACCATAAAATTAAAAGCATCATGAAATTATTAGAAAAAATACAGTTAGGAAATCTGGAATTAAAGAATAAAATGGCAATGTCTGCAATGACCAGAAGCCGTGCTGATCATAACGGAATCGTAGGCGATTTGACCGTTCAATATTATACGCAAAGAGTGAGTGCAGGCATGATATTCACCGAGGCGATCAGGATTAGTGAAGCAGCAACTGGCAGTCCGCTTACACCTGGCATTTACACGAGCGAGCAGATCGAAGCCTGGAAAAAAGTCACAAAATCTGTACACGATCATGGAGGCCTGATCATTGCCCAGCTCTGGCACACAGGTCGTGCAGGACATTCAATAGACAGGGATGGTAAATTACCGCTTTCCCCATCTCCACTACCTATACAGGGCATGCAACATTTCACTTCAGAAGGTCTGAAAGATTACGAAACGCCCCGGGAAATTACCATTACCGAAATCAGGCAAACGATTGAAGACTACGGGCAGGCAGCAAAAAATGCAATTGAAGCTGGTTTCGATGGTGTAGAGCTTCATGCGGCAAATGGTTATTTACCAAGCCAGTTTCTCGCGGAAAGTGCCAATCAAAGAACCGATGAATATGGCGGGAGCATTCCCAATAAAGCTCGTTTTGTGCTGGAAGTAATGCAGCAATTAATCAGCGCTGTTGGCGGTGATAAGGTAGGGATTAAGATTTCACCTTTTCATCCTTATGGCAACATGGTTTTGGATGATCCTGCCGGCACTTACATTTATTTAATTGAAGCGCTTAACAAACTGAATTTTGCCTATGTAGAATTAATGAAACGCAGCCCATACTTCCCCTCACCTTCTCACTATCCGGCAGATGATGAAATAGAATTGTTTGGCAATATGATACAGCAAACGGTTATTGCAAACGCAGGCTATGATAAAGCTTCTGCCGAAGCAGAACTTAAAAAGGGCATAGCGGGGCTCATCTCGTTTGGCACACTGTTTCTGGCAAATCCTGATCTGCCAGAACGATTCGAAAAAGATTCAGCACTTAATGAACCAGACAGGGCAACGATGTTCGGTGGTGGAAAACAAGGTTATATCGATTATCCTACGCTAAAAATGCCAATCATAAGAGATATAGTTTGAGCTTTAAATAAAAACGATCAGCATCAGATAAAACCATAAGCAGTTCAGACTTGTTACTATATCGTAAATATATTTTTCACCAAAATCTACGATCATGAACAACAAGGTAAGTAATCAGAAAAAAGATTATGGGCAAAAAAAGACTGTTTATAAAGAAACAGAAGCGCGCATTAATGACAAAAAGAAAGATAACGGCGAAACTTCATCTATTGCAGATATGGGAAGAACAAACCTGGTCTCCAGGCCGGAGCGGAAACATAAACCTCTGGGATCAAGTCATGAGCCAGGGACAACTCCAGGCACCGATATATAAAAACAAAAAAAGGACACCGGTTAACCGCCGGTGTCTTTTATATAAATAGCAAATACATACCTCATGGAAGATAAAATATACTGGGTTTTCATCCTGGCACTGCCTGTTTCCTGCATCGCCTGGACGGTCACAAAAGAACAGATATTTAAAGAAGCACAGGTGTTTTTTTCAAACCAGTCTGAAAAGAGCCGGTATATTCTGGTAAGGAAAATTTGCTACATGTTCACTTGTGAGTACTGCTTCAGTCATTATGTAACCCTACTCCTGCTGATCATCACACAATACAAACTACTGTACCCTGATTGGAGAGGTTATCTGATCTCAGGTTTCTCAATAATATGGATCGCAAATGTTTACATGAGCTTATATAACATCATTCGCATCGACCTCAAAAAAGAAAAAATAATTGCCAAACAGCAGGAGGATAAATTAAAATCCGATAAAATTATAGTAGTGGACCAACATTCATAACCCATGCCTTCAAGTGTAATTAAAAGCTTTGATTACGACCAGGATTCAACTGCACTGCTGATCACATTTGTATCCGGCTTAAAGTACAGGTACGCGAATGTTCCTCCTGAGATATTTACGATGCTAAAAGCAGCGGGATCAAAAGGAAGGTACTTTAATCACCACATCCGGAATAAATTCAAATACAGAAAAATCAGGAAGCATTAAAACACATGTGCCCTAGAAATACCTCGAGCGGGTAATTTGTTTAGAATTAAATAAAGATTAGGATATTGTTGTCGCGAATACTATATTTGCGACAACAAAAGAATATCCACGATGAGAAAATTAGAATTTGCGTCCCTGCAAGTCAGGGATCTGGAAGCCTCGAAAGAATTTTACACCACAAAACTAGGTTTTGAAGAAGCAGGAATACCCAACCCACAGGCCTGTGTTTTTAGCTACAACAAGGGCGAGGCAAGTTTTGCCATCAGAACGCCCATCGCCAACCTGGAAGGAAAAGAACTGGGCGTCGGTGCTTCACTCTGGTTCGCAATTGAGGAGGAAATAGAGGACCTGCAGGCCCGGTTATTGGCAAAGGAGGTAACACTATTGGGACCAGTTCAGACCACACCTTTCGGGAGGATCCTGATTGCCAAAGACCCGGACGGATACAACATCACCTTTCTAAAATCAAACTAATTCCCGTACTGAATTTTATCTGCAACAAGAAAAGCTGAGACGATGTCCAAAAAAATTGAATTTCATTTTAAAAAGCCGGAAGACAGCCCAGGTTATCTGCTCGGACAGCTCACCATGTTATGGCAGCGGAAACAAAAGCGGGTCTTAGATCCTTTAGACCTGACGCATACCCAGTTCGCCCTGCTCTGTGCACTGGCCTGGTTATCCAGGGAAAGTGATCAGGTAACGCAGGTCGATATCGCCAACCAGGGCAATGCCGACAGGATGATGGTGTCAAAAGTATTGAGGACACTGGAAGAGAAGAAATTCATCACCCGCCATGAACATAAAACAGATACCAGGGCGAAGACCATCAGACTGACCCCGGAGGGAGAAAGCGTACTGCAAAAAGCCATTGTCTCTGTAGAAACCGCCGATATGGATTTCTTTGATAAGCTGGGAACAGATCTGACCACCTTTAATTCAAAGATGGCGGCACTGATCGAACAGAACACTAAAGAAATATAAAAAATCATTCCTTGATTTGCTTACAAGCTTCAGGGGTTTGCATACATGCGCACGATTTGGCTTAGCGACCTTTGGATCATGGAAATAAAACAAATAGCATTGGGCAGCCAGGGTTTGGTTGTGCCTGTGATCGGCCTGGGCTGTATGGGCATGACGGGTTTTGAAAAGGCACATATGTATGGTCCTGCGGATGAGCAGGAAGCCATCGCGACGATCCAACGTTCGCTGGAGTTAGGCGGTAATTTTTTAGACACTGCCGATCTGTACGGACCGCTGAAGAATGAGCAGTTGATCGCTAAAGCGATCAGTGGCAAACGTGATCAGTATATTTTAGCGAGCAAGTTTGGCTGGGAGATCGATGATGACAATAAGGTAACCTGGGCCATCAATGGTAAGAAAGACTATGTAAAGAAATCTTTGGAGCGTTCGCTCAAAAATCTGAATACGGATTACATTGATCTGTATTACCTGCACCGCCTGGATAAAAATACGCCGATCGAGGAAACAGTGGAGGCAATGGCTGAGCTGGTTCAGGAAGGTAAAGTAGGTTATATCGGTTTGTCGGAAGTTTCTTCTGAAACGGTTAAGCGGGCACATGCCGTACACCCGATCACCGCCGTACAAAGCGAGTATTCTTTGTTCGAGCGGACGGTGGAAGAACGTGGGGTTTTGGCCACTTTAAAGGAACTGGGTATCGGTTTTGTAGCTTACTCCCCGCTGGGCCGTGGATTTTTATCCGGACAGATCAAAAGTATCGATGATTTGCCTGAGCATGATTTCCGCAGGGCAATCCCGCGTTTCCAGGGCCTGCAGTTTGACAAGAATATAGAATTGGTGAAAGCGATCGAAGCAATGGCTGAAGCTAAGCAGGTCACTTCTTCGCAGCTGGCTTTGGCCTGGATCATGAGCAAAGGTATCCTGCCGATTCCTGGAACGAAGCGCCGGAAGTACCTGGAGCAAAACATTGCGGCAACAACGATTGTATTGACTCCGGCGGACCTGTCACAACTGGAAAACATCGTGCCTTTAGGTACGGATACCGGCGCGCCTTATGATGAGTTCAGTATGGGTTTAATTGATTAGTTTTGTTTATGAACGCCATTAACTCCATATCAGAATTTCACCGTTTGCTGTCCTTAACAGAACCTCGCCACCCGCTGGTGAGCGTGATCAATCTGGCGGAAAGTGTTTTTTTGGAAGACGAGATCTGGAAGAGTTTCGTTAACCGCTTTTATTGTGTAGCGCTCAAACGGGAAGCCAAAGGTAAGATCAGGTACGGACAACAGCATTATGATTACGATAAAGGAGTATTGAGTTTTACCGCACCTAACCAGGTGCAACAACTGGACCTGCAAAATATGGAATGCGGGTCCGGTTATCTCCTGATCTTTCACCCGGACTTCCTGTTACAGCATACACTGGCGAACAGCATTCATCACTACGGTTTTTTCGATTACGCGGTTAATGAAGCGCTGCACCTGTCGGCGGAGGAAGAAGATGACCTGATCACGATCCTCCATAAAATTGATAAGGAGTGCCAGCATATCGATAAGCATACCCAGGAGATCATTCTGACGCAGATCGAGAGCCTGCTAAAATACTCCAACCGTTTTTATGAGCGGCAGTTTTTAACCCGCAAGAATAACAATTCAGCGCTGCTGACGAGGTTTGAGCAGTTGATCGATGACTACTTTAACAGCGAGGTACAGAGTTTGCTCACGGTACAATATATTGCTGCACAGATGAACCTCTCGCCGAACTACCTGAGTGACCTGCTTCGGGTTCATACCGGGCAGAACACACAGCAGCACATTCATGAAAAACTGATCGCGAAAGCCAAAGAAAAACTTTCCACGACCAGTCTTTCGGTTAGCGAGATTGCCTATTCCTTAGGCTTTGAGCACGCGCAATCCTTTAGCACGCTTTTCAAAAAGAAGACGAATTTATCGCCGCTGGAATTTCGTCAGGCTTTTAACTGAAAGGATCCTGGTTTTCAAGCAAAGTTTTTCTAAAGCATAAAAACAATCCAGTTCAAAATGTAATGGATCAGAACCGCTAGTAATCCCGTCACAGAAATGGTGTAGTTAATTTCCATGATACTATCTCCATATCTACTGTAAAGGTAACAAGCCTATATGAACATAAAGTTACGAAAAAAACCACACAACAATCAACACAAACACCTATTAATCAGTCAATTAATACACACCCCACAAAACAGACCATATTGGGATTTAAAAGATTATTTTTATATATACCTAATTAACTAAAGATTTTATAAAAGTAAAACACCGCCTCATTAAAATTATAAGGCGGTTTATCTACTCCCATTTCACGGTGTTACGAATATGGCAGAAATTCTAACGAAGAAACCATATTTTAAATTTTATAAATACAAAGAGCCATCAATAATTGATACTCTAGAATCTATAGGCATAGAAATACAATTACTCAAAATCAAATATAATCGCTAAATTTGAAGATAAACCGTAAATCAAGGCATCATAATGATACATTATCTAAAAATAAGGAATTTTGGTCCAATCAAAGATGAAGTAGAAATCAGCTTTGAAGTGGCTGATGGCATAGAAAAAGATGCTTATGAAATTGAAATGCATGATGGAAGACGGTTATTAAAACTTGCATACATTTATGGTGCGAATGCATCCGGAAAAACCACTATTTTAAATGCATTTGCATTCCTCAAAAAGCTATTATTGGAGCCACTAACAACTAAAGATGAGGAACTTGATTTCGACCCATTTTTATTTTGTGAAGCCCCATTAGACATAAATTCCTTTTTTGAACTCTCTTTTTATTCTAATAGCATTAGATATGTTTACGAGGTGACATTTAATAAGCAAGCTATTATACAGGAGAAACTCAATTTTTACAGAAGACCTAAACCTGCTTTACTCTTTTCCAGGGAAACAGATATGGAGAAACTGCTTACTAAAATTCAATTTGGAAGCACGATCAAAGCACCGGCAAGAGAAAAAGATCTTCTGGAAAGCAATACCCTTCACAATAACAGTGTTCTAGGTGCCTTCACAAAAACAAACGTGGATATCAATGAACTGTCCAAACTAAAAAAATGGGCTAATGATACTTTTGCTAATGATGCTAAATTCGGCATTAACGCAGCGAACTCCAATGCAATTAGAATCAACACTGACAAGAAATTTAAGGTCTGGATGAATGATTTCATGAATAGGGCCGACAGTCAGATTCTATCCATACATGTACCTAACTTGCAAAATCAAGCAAAAAAAATACTCAATGCAAATAGTATATTGCCAACACTGGCATTGAGCCTAAAGATGAGTTTATCAAAAATGGCTAAAGATCTTAGAAATACCATTATAGATAATTCTGAAATCGAAATCGACTTCATACATCAAACAAGTCAGGGTCGGCAATACAAACTATCCTTGCAAAAGGAAAGCAGCGGCACACAGAAATACTTTAACCTTGGAGGAGAACTCTATGATTTGATTTATGGGAATCATTTTAAATGGATTGATGAACTGGAAAGCTCACTTCATCCTGATCTGATGAAATACTTCCTACAAATGTTTTTATTAAATTCTAATGGCTCTCAACTTCTAATCACAACACACAACTTATCTCTAATGGCTGATACAGATTTCATCCGCTGGGATGCACTTTGGTTTAGCGAAAAAAGTGTTGATGGAGAAGTAACACTATATTCTGCCGCCGATTTTGACACCTCAACCTTAAGGAAAGATGCAAGCTTAATAAATGCTTATAAAGCTGGAAGACTTGGCGCCAAGCCAAATTTAGGATCACCTTATCTTCCTAATAACCCCTAATATGGCGAGAGACAAAAGACCCAAAATAAAGGTCAGAGCATCTGTAGCACTTGTGGGAGACGGTGAGACAGAACGTATATATTTTGCGGATGTAAGACAGACAGATAGGCCCAAGAATTTAACAATAGCTCCTGATTTCCCTAAAAAACTGGGTAGTTATATCGGTGTATTGGATCGTGCTATGGAACTTAGCAAGGACCATTCCAGAGTATATGCGCTTATAGATATGGACAAAATCATTCAGGATCACCAACAAATTGCATACAAACTTCACAAGGAAAAAGCGGAGAAGCAGGGAGTAATTATCCTCGAAAACAACCCTTGTTTTGAAATCTGGATCTTACTTCATTTTGTAGATACTGGCAAAAACTTTACTAACTGCGATCAGGTCAGTGATGAGATCAAAAGGAAGAACTATATAAAAGGTTATGATAAATCAGAAAAATTTCAAACTGCAGCTCGACTTTATGCGACTCATAAGGAAAAGCTGAAAACATCAGCCATCCCAAATGCAGCCAAATTAGAAATAAACAGGAACGAAAAGGGGGGAGTGTAACATGAACTGTGTCAGTTTCAAAAATTAACGCCTCTCAGAATCCTTTATTCTCTTGAAGAATTCTGTCACCAAATTTAATATAAAGTTGTGAAAATGCCGGTCCCCAATTATGGATTGGCATCGTCCATTTCTTACTGATGTTTTTGATGACCAGATACATGAGTTTCATCAGTGCCTGCTCAGAAGAAAAAGCCCCCTTGGTCTTGGTAATTTTGCGGATTTGGCGGTGTACGCCCTCAATCGGATTGGTGGTGTAAATAATCTTACGGATCCCTTGATCGTATTCAAAGAATGCAGAAAGGTTTACCCAGTTGTCCAGCCAGGACTTACAACTCAGGGGATATTTCGTCCCCCATTTCTCTTCGAACTCCAGCAATTTTTCATATCCCAGCTGTTCATTATTCGCCTGATAGATTGGCTTCATATCGGCCATTACTGCCTTTTTATCTTTCTCAGGAACATAGCGCATAGAACAGCGGATCTGGTGAACAATGCAAAGCTGTACCCTGGTCTTTGGAAAGATAGCCTCTACAGCTTCAGGGAAGCCCTTTAGTCCATCAATGCAGGCGATCAGGATATCTTCAACACCACGCGTTTTTAGATCAGTGAGTACCGAAAGCCAGAATTTGGCGCCTTCGTTTTCAGCCGTATAAAGCCCCAAAACATCTTTTTTGCCTTCAATATCCACACCCAGGATATTGTAGATTGCACGGGTTTCCACTACACCATTTACCCTGACCTTAAAGAACATGCAATCCAGGAAGACAAAGGGGTAAACTGCTTCTAAGGGTCTGTTGCGCCATTCCTGCACGGCTGGTAGTACGCTGTCAGTAATGCGTGAGATCTCAGCTGCAGAAATGTCCATGGCGTACATTTCCTGGATATAATCACGCATAGCACGCGTACTCATCCCCATTGCATACATCGAGAGGATGTTCCCTTCCAGTTCTTCTGTAATGATCAGTTGGCGTTTGGGGACAACCTTAGGGTCAAAAGTGCCCAGGCGGTCCCGACCGGTTTCCAATTCAAACTCTCCCGAGCTCAAGCTGCGAACCGTCTTCTTACTTTTCCCGTTCTTACGGTTGGACTGACCGGCTAGCTTACTTTCTGAAATGTGGTGCTCCAGCTCTCCGGTCATCATAGATTCCAGAAAGTGTTTCATCATCGGGGCTAGTACCCCATCCGTGCCAGTCATTTTCTTGCCGGCATATAAGCCAGCTATAGCTTCCTTTTTGAAGCTTTCGAAATCAAAGTCTTCTTGTGTTGCCATAATTATGTCGATAGTTTAAAGTTACACTATTGACACAGTTTGTGAAACACCCTCGAAAAGGGAGAGTTTTTTCCCAGAGCGGAAACCTTTAAATTTTTCGAATGGTACTTTCAGGAATTAAAAGACAATTCCCAATAAAATACTATAATAATATAAAAAACCGCCCCATAAGTGATGGGGCGATCAATTTTTCTACAATAGGATCCGGAAGGATTTGCTAGTTTTCGAACATCGGAATAATTTCTTCCCATCCTACCTGTTTAGCGAGGTCCAATGCGGAATTCCCTTTACCGGTCTTTATATTTTTATCAGCGCCCAATTGCAGTAAAACTTCTACAGAACTCTTATTCCCTGCCACAATCTCTCTATGTAAAATCGTATATCCTGATTGATCCTGCTTGCTCAGTTCTGCCGGATGTTCTCCAATAAACGCGGCTAACTTATCTTTCATATTGATGCTCATCGGATGCTCCATGAGATTTTCAGGATGTTCTTTTTGTTCGTAAACAACGGAAACATCGTTATAATCGCCAAAGTCTAATCCCCAGGCCTGATCATGTCCTATGCGTTCCTCTTCATCCATGCCAGCTCTTAATACTTGTATGGTAAATCCTCCATAGGTTTTTCCGCCACTGGTGAACAACCAATCACTAATCTGATTTAAGGGCACTTCAACAAAGTCTCCATTTTTAACGTTCGAGAGTTCGTTCGGGTCATTTGCGAGTGTACCGCTAATCACATATCCATCAAACTCCACGTCATTAATCCACATATGCTCCACGATAGGTGCTGCCTGATAAGATACATTTTCCATGAAAGCTACTTTTACACAAGCCAGATCAAGTGCAGGGACAATCCTGCGAAACTCCCAGGAGAGTTCTCTCCAGAAATACTTGAATGTTTCTTGTGCTTTATGAAAAGCTGCGATCATTTCAGGATTATCCGCTTCGGAAAAAAAAGTTAGTTTATCGGTCATAATTAAGCTGTGATTAGTATTTTTTATTTATTCCAGGTATTATACGGTTAACGGTCAATTTAGTTATTTCTTATGTATTTAAATGCGCTACCGGCTAATGTTCAACCGGTGAACCCTCCAAAGGAGCGTTCACCGGGAATTTCGTAGGTTTTAGTAAAACCCTAAATATGCCTTCAGCTTTTCAATAGGCACAGTAAGGGTAATTCCATTTTTCACTTTACATTTTCTCACCGCACATTCAGGTAAAACAACAATTACACCTGCACTTAACATTTCCTCCAATCGGTTTAGCGAAATATCGAAGCATTTTCTAATGACATGAGTCAATTTTAAATCAAGGTTGAATCTGGATCTTATTTCAAATTCAATCACATCCGCTTCCATATTACAGATCTCCAGGAGCGCAATAGGATCATGGATAATGTCGTATTCAACATTACTGTAATCGAACTCCATCCTGTTTCGTCGGATGGTATCTGCATCAAATACGTATTTCCATGCCGTTTCTTCATCATTATCATTGAATTTCTGGAATAGCTCTTTATCTATTAATCCAGGTTTGGTACGGGACAAGATGGTGATATTAGTGCTGGTATCACAGTTCAGGCATCTATAAATCAACCACACATCAATGTTCTTTTTTTGTGCGTTTAATCTGAACTTATTGCTGCTATAATAGAGGTTACTATTTCTGCATTTAGGGCATTTTTTCTTATATAAGGGGGTATTGACAGGTATAACCTGCCAGGTTAATTTCTTAACAACTTGCATGTTTCTAATCAAAAAATGATTTGACGATAAGCTGTAGAACACCCTGCAAACAGGGGCATTACAAGCTGACCATAAATAAATTAAGGGTATAAAAAACCGATTCAGGCAGAAAGCCTGAATGAATAGAAATAATAACCTGCGGTTATAACGGTTATTATTAAGCTGCTAAGTTAAAAGGGCGGTTTCTCAAAACACAGTTATTAGTAAGTAATTAAATAAATGTATTACATTTTTTTGGAATCAAACCAAATTATTTAGAAATTCCTTCCAGGAAATACAAGCTGCCCTTTTATTGAAGGTGATACATTGTAAAAAAAATCCAGTGCGCTAATGGTCCTGACCAATAAAGCACTGGATGTAAATATCCGAGGGCATCAACCCCTTTTTAAACTGGAAACTTCTTGAAAATGTTCGCAATCACTTCCGGCAATTGATTAATTGCTTTCTCCGGATTATTCAGTTCTCCTTCGGCCCAACCCCTCCAGATCACCTTTTTACTCTTGCGGTCAATTAAATCGATCATGATACTCCCCTGCTTTACATTTACAGTTCGCTGTTCATTACCTACATAAACAGGAAAGGGATTACGGTATGCATAATAGTAAAAAGCACGGCCACGGTGAACCCCTACACGCGGAACATATCTTCCCGGAGGATCATAATACACAGGCTCGTTATAAGACTTGGTTTCTTTATTCACCACAGCAGTATACCTGATCAGCAGATCTGGTTTCTGATTATTCAGCGTAAAACCTCTGCTGTCCAGCGCAGCGCTTGCCGCTTCTACAATTTTATCTGCTGCAACATCATTATCATAGATATTCGAAGCTTTGGACTTACCTTCCGGCAGCCAGGCATAAGTACGGTATTTGTCATTCAGCTTTTTATTGCTGACTGAATAATAGTTGTAGCTGGAACAGGAGGACAATATAGCCAGCAGCCCCAACAAGATTAAAATTTGCTTTTTCATTACTTTTTCTATTTGTGTGAAGTAGAAATCCCCATGCTAACTTCTGACCGGATGTTTCCCGGTCGCTCCTACGTATTGGACTATAATGGTTTGAAAAAGATTAATCAGCATTGAAATTACCATCAAATAAAAAACCCGCCTGAGCGGGTTTAGAAGATCAATAGGGATAAAAACGCAACAAGTTAGGAACGTCTGTCTTCGGAACGTTCTAAAGAGGATTCATCTTCTGATGCGCCCTTTTTCCAGTAGGAAACCACCGAATAATTGGCAGGTATCCAACCTAGTGTCTCCTTAAAGTGTTGCCGGACCTTTTTCGCAGGCTCAAATTCACCTGCGAAAAAGAAGAAGCTTTGGTGGTTTGCTAAGCTTAAATCCCGAACCAGTTCAAAAAGCTGACTGCCCATATCTGGTTGCTGATTGTAAACCCAGTTAACGCTCGCATTGGCCCTGGAAGACAGCTTTAATTCATCTTCTGGTCCATATACTTCAAGAATCACTTTAACCTGTACATGCGTAGGCAATTGATCCATCATTGCAGCGATGACCGGAATTGCAGTGCTGTCTCCTACAAAGAAATACACTGCTTTCTCTGGAAAAAGTGGCCTGCCACCGGCTTTCATGGCAATTCCCAGCTTGCTTCCGGCAACCGCCCTGCTTGCCCAGCAAGAGGCCGGGCCATGGTCCGCATGATCGATGAAATCAATCCATAATTCCTTTTTCAAAAGATCGATATGTCTGGTGGTATAGGTTCTTTTTACCGAAGCCGGCTTCCCGCTTACTTCTGCATCATCCGGAAACAGAACCTCGTTTGAACCGGCTGCAGGGATAAATATTTTATTGTGTGCACCAATCTGTGCCTGAGCAAACTTTTGAACTTGCTGTTCCGTCATATCAAAGATAATCCGGATATAATGTGGGCTGAGGAAGATTTTTTCCTTTACGCTGAACACGGAGCGTATGCCCTTTTTCTTTACTATTTCCATAATGAATTTTTACAGGTTTCTTAGACAAACCAGGCTTTACTTATTTTTATTTGAAAACACGATGAATAAGGCAAGCAGGCAGCTAATGGCGCCAAATAAATAAATCGCCTGATAACTGAACCAACCTGCGATGAGTCCTGCAATCGGTCCTGCAAGTGCCAAAGAGAGGTCAAAAAATGCGGCATAACCTGCTAAGGCTGTTCCCCTCATCTGCGGTGCTACCTTTTTAATCGCCAGTACGCCGAGTGCAGGAAAGATGAGCGAAAACCCAACTCCGGTAAGCGCGCAGCCTAAAAGCGCCATCGTTTCTGTTAATGATAAACAGATCAAAAGCTGGCCTGCAGCCTCGATGAGCAGGGATACCAGCGCAACCTTATATCCCCCAAACTTGTCAGGGTAAGAAGAGAAAAAGACCCTGGTCAGAATGTAAGACATCCCGAATATCATAAAAGCCATGGATGGATTGCCCCAGTTTTTTGCAGCAAATAACAAGGAGATAAAGGAAGAGATACAGGCAAATCCAATAGAGGAAAAAGCCAGTCCGAGCCCTTGTCCGGCGATGAGACCAATCACTTTGTAAAATGGCGTCCTGACATGAGAAGCGTCTACCGGCAAAGTTGGAAGCTGAATTGTAGAAAGCCAGCTGATTACAGAGAGTACAATCAGCGTAAAAAACACCGAAGAAATGCCAAAAGAGTTTTTCATCCAGATGGCCATGGGCGCACCTATCGCTATTCCGGCATACATGGCAATCCCGTTCCAGGTCATCACCTTTCCCGATTTCTGGGTGCCAACCAATCCGATTCCCCATGTTAATGCACTCGTAATGGATAAACTTTCTGCGATTCCGTGAACAATCCTCGCGAGTATGATCAATCCTAAAGCGGCCAACGCCAGCTGACTAAAAAATCCCGCAATCAGATAGACGACACCGGACAAGATGATCAGCAGTATACCAATTTTGCTGCTTAGCTTTGGACCTTTAGTGTCGGTAAGTTTGCCTGCGTATGCCCTGGTTAATAAGGTAGATAAAAATTGTATCCCGATCACTACCCCTACCAGGAGACTGCTAAATTTCAATTCGTTTTTCACAAAGCTAGGAAGTATCCCCAAGGTCATGCCTATAGTAAGATATATCGCAAAAACCGAAACAATAATGGGTATGATTATTTTTTGAAAACGCTGTTCGGTTTGAATTGTGGTGTGGTTAATCTGGGGCTGAGTACCCTCGATAACTAAAGTAATGTTATTTGTTTCTTTCATTTTGTAACGTATGTTATGAATTATTATACGGCTACAAAATTAAGAGGCCGACCATTCTCAAAAGATAGTCAGACAAGGGTTATGATTGGACAAATCACGGTTTTACACTCCGAAAGGTCAGGGCGGTCATCCCTACATGTTTCTTAAAAAAGCGGGAAAAATAGGCATGATCCTCGTATCCCAACGCATAAGCGATCTGTTTTACATCAAGGGTTGTATAATACAACATGCGTTTGGCTTCCAGAATAATCTCCTGACTGATCCAGTAACTTGCAGGGAATCCGGTAATTTCCTTCGTGATTTCATTCAGGTAAAGCGGACTAAGATGGAGCAATTCCGCATAGTCTTTGACCTGTTTCAATTCGCTGTACTTTTCCGCTACCAGTTTCTTAAACCGGATCACCGTGTTGTATTTTTGTCCTCCGATCACATGGCTAACCTGTTGGGACTTGAGGATGCTGGAAGCGATCAGTGAGGTCAGGCTGTCGGTAAGCGAACTGATCAATTTTTCGCGCAATGGCATTAAGGCATTACCAACTACCTCCTCCAATAAGGGCAGGAGTTTAAATACCGCATCATCTTTCTCAACTGTAGCGATTTGGCCGGCATTAAAATAGGCACTGAAGATGTCCCTGCTCTGAACGGAAAGCAAACTCGTGTCTGCAAACATCAACCAACCCTGAGCATCTTCGTAACTCAGGTAACGATGTACCTGACCGGGAGCAACGAAACATAGCGAAGCGCCGGGTATGGCCACTTCCTTAAAATCCACTTCCAATAACATAAAACCGGTTTGCTGAATGATGAACATGTAATGATCGTCCCTATGTGGCATTTGGTAAGGTTCGATATTATTGCTGATCGGATGGATTTCTATACCATTCTCTTCCAGTTCGGCTACATGTATGGGGATGGATTGTTTTTTCATAAACTGTAAAAATAATCATTTATTTTTACCTGAAATGAAATTACACCTCACTGATTCCAATTCCGGCGGCCATCTCCTGCTCCTAAACGCGGAGCAATATTTTGACCGGCTGTTCTATAGCAAAGACCGCGACAATAAATATTTCACGATCGTCTGGAACCGTGCTGAGCAGCAGACCGTAACGATTGACGGGGAAGAAATGGTATTTCCGGCGCAGTCTGTGTTACCCCTGATGTTCAATCAGTCTTTCTTTTTTGATCGTAGTGCAGATGTCGTAGCCTGGCAATTCAACAGGGAGTTTTACTGTATGGTAGACCATGATGCAGAAGTGAGCTGCGTAGGATTTCTATTTGCCATAGGCCAGAATCTGTTCATCAATCTGAATGAAGCTGCACAGGAAAAAATGTTATTATTGCTCCATATGTTCATTTCAGAAATGAACACTTCCGACCATGTGCAGAACGATATGCTGATCATGTTATTAAAAAGACTGATCATTACGGTAACCCAGCTGGCCAAATCAGCATACCTCCCGGACCCAAAAATGCAGAACGATAGGTTCAATATCATCCGTAAATTCAATTTACTCGTAGAAGGCAATTTTCACAATGAACATTCTGTAAACTTCTATGCACAACAACTCAACAGATCGCCCAAAACATTGTCCAATCTCTTTGCCTTATTCCAGCAAAAGACCCCGATTCAGATCATCCAGGAACGGATCATCATTGAAGCGAAAAGACTACTATACTACACAGACAAATCTTCCAAAGAAATTACCTATGAACTGGGATTTGAAGACCCGGCTTACTTCAGCAACTTTTTCAAAAAGCACACTTCCTACTCTCCCATTGGATACAGAAATAAGAAACAAATCGCCTAAGGGAAAAAATTACAATCTTATAGGAAGTATGTCTATTACCTGAGGCCCCATTTCCTCCCATCTTTGTATTGTTGATACGAACCAAAAAACTCAACGACAAAAAAGATGAAAACTCAAAATCTAAAAAACAAAATCAAAACTGGTCTATTGGCCACAACAGTAGCCATCGCATCAGTAGCAGGTACAGTGAATGAAGTAAATGCTCAGGAAGTAAAAAATGTAGTATTGGTACATGGTGCCTTTGCAGATGGCTCCGGATATAAAGCGCTTTACAAAGTGCTCACAAAAAAAGGATATCATGTAACGATCGTGCAAAACCCTTTGTCTTCTTTGGAGGATGATGTAAAAGCTACACAGCTTGCTTTAGATAAACAAGATGGCCCGACAATCCTTGCAGGACATTCCTGGGGAGGAACAGTGATTACAGAAGCAGGAAATCATCCTAAAGTAGCGGCTTTGGTTTACATCGCAGCTTTGCAGCCGGATAATGGGGAAACGAGCATACAATGGCTTCAAACTGCTCCTCCTGCACCGGAAAACGGAGTATTGCCTCCGGATGATAAAGGAATCGCTTATTATGACAAAGCGAAATTCCACCAAGGTTTCGCTGCCGACATCAGTAAAGAAGATGCGGATTTCATGTTCGCTTCACAAGGAGCCTTTTATGCAAAAGGATTTACCACAGCCATTACGCATGCAGCATGGAGAGATAAACCTGCCTATGGTGTGATCGCTACAGAAGACAAAAGTATTGTTCCGGAGATTCAACATGCGATGTACAAACGCTCCAATACAAAAATCACAGAAGTAAAAGGAAGCCATGTGATCTTTCTGTCGCAACCTGAAAAAGTAGCCAGCGTGATTATTGAGGCTGCAAAAAAAGGAGTACAAAAAAAATAGTAAACACCAATTGAAAGAATCGCATTCACCTAAACAGAGATTTAGGTGAATGCGATTTTTTACATAAAGCCCTTTTTAAAAACCACTGCTATCCAGTGCAAATTTACTTTTGGCATCCTTCCACTTCCCTTTGGTAAAATCAGGAAACTTTTGCGGCATATTGCCCTCTTTTAAAGATTGCTCAGAAAGCGGCGTAATGACACTCATGGTCAGAGAGTCATAGATATCAATTGGCGTTTGTTTTTTCTGTTTCACGGACTCTACAAAGGCATTAAATACAAACCAGTCCATGCCGCCATGACCAGCCCCTTCGGCCAGATGTTCGTACTTTTTCCATAGCGGATGATCATATTTATCCAGCCAGGTCTTAGCTTTATCCCATTCATCATAAGTTCCTGATTTGCCTTCTACATAGATCGAATCCGCAACATCCATCCACAAACCTTCTGTACCCTGTACCCTGAATCCGAGGGAATAAGGCCTTGGCAAATGCGTATCGTGAGTTAAGGTGACCGTTTCTCCGTTTGCACAGTTCAACATGGTCGTTATCAGGTCTCCATTTTTGAAATCTACAGCGAGGTTCTTATTTCCAGGAGATACTTTCTCGATATACTTATGCAAACCCTTAGATTTTGAGGCAAAGGAAACGAGATTCGTAAACTGGTTCCCGCAATTGATGTTGATGTAATTCATAATCGGACCGGCACCATGAGTAGGATAAATATCTCCGTTCCGATCAGCATTCCATTGTGTCCGCCATTGTGCCTCACCAACGGTATTGGGGCCAAATTCTCCGCCCTTGCCATCAAAATTTACACCGTCGTTAAACAAAACAGGCCTCAGGTCATGCTGATAGCCACCCTCCAGATGAACGAGTTCTCCGAAAACATTGTTCCTCACCATGTTCAATACAGCGAGCACATCCCTGCGGTAAGAGACATTTTCCAGGGTCATGTAAGGGACGTTGGTTTCCTCATAAACTTTCAGAATCTCCCAGTGGTCTGCTACTGTAATGCCGGCAATCACCTCACAACCCACGTATTTCCCGGCCCTCATGGCATCAATGGCCTGATCTTTATGGAATTCCCATGGCGTGGCAATGATCACAGCATCGAGATCCTTGCGTTCGAGCAACTTTTTATAGGCATCTATCCCTCCGGTATATTCCGCGGGAAGCTTCTTCCCTGCTTTCACAAACTGTGCGCGGCAATATTTCAGGGAACTTTCCTGAATGTCGCAAATGGCGGTGATTTCCACATCAGAGCGAAGGAGCCCTTCACTGATGTGATTCCGTCCTCTTAAACCCACGCCGATATAACCCAACCGGATCTTGTCTTTGGCACGCGCGAATAATGCCTCAGGCATTAAGGTCAATCCCGCCAATCCTACCAATCCATTGGCGCAAAAATGTCTTCTGTTCATCTCTTTAATTGTTAATTAACTGGTGTTTTCTGGCCTCTTTAAATATCCGGTCTTCCATGGATTCCGAATGCGCAAACAGCTCTTTCAGCAATTTAAGCTGCGCCCGGGTCCGCTGAAGGTTATGGTGTTCGGATGCTATTTTATAATACCGGTCTCCATTGATATAATCCGTCAGAAACCTCACTGCCTGCATATAAGGGAGCAAAAGCACTCCCTTAATCAAAGACCTCAACTCCCATTCATTGATAAATTGCCTGGCCTCTTCCATGTATCCTTTGGTATAGGCATTAAACAAGGGTATATTTAGTGTGATGTTCGACAAGTCCTTGTCGTCCTCTGTAGTTCTGTTGATGATCGTACGGATCGCGTCACCAAAGTCGTAGGCCACATAACCGGGCATTACCGTGTCCAGATCGATGACACATTGGGCCCGGTCTTCTAAATTTAGCAACACATTGTTGAATTTGGTATCGTAATGGATCACGCGCCTGGGCAAGGTAAGCAGTTGTTCATCTTGCTGAAAAAACGACATCGATCCGGAACTGGCATCAATGATTTCGAGTTCCTCCTGTACAAGCGCAACGCGGCCAAGCGGATCTTCAGTCCTGGCCTGCTCCAGCTGTTCCAGCCTTTTTCCGATGTGGTGAAAATCAGGGATCACCTCATACATCAGTTCGGGCGAAAGGTCAACGAGCATGGCCTGAAATTTTCCGAAGGCTTTTCCGCCCTCATAGGCCTGTTGCTCGGTTTCTACCACATCATAAGTTTTGGTATCCTTTAGAAAATGGCACATCCGCCAATAGTCCCCATTGCTGTCCTGATAAAAATAGGGTCCTTCTTTGGTGGCGACAAGCGTCATCACCTCCTTGTCAGGATTGCCCTCTCCTGAAGTCAGCATCTGCTTTTTAAGGTGCGCAATCACCCTGCACATGTTTTCTATCAGTTTGGGCACATTCTTAAATACCTGGTGGTTGATCTTCTGGAGCAGGTAATCGTACTCCTCGCTCACCAGATTCTTCAGGCGATAGGTATCATTAATGTGTCCTGTGCCATAAGATTTCAGCGTGGAGATGTCCACATGACATCTGAACTTGGAAGTAATTTCAAATAGGTTTTCTATTGTTTTCAAAATGAAACGGTTAAGGGTTTTGAATAATTTTAATGGGCTTTAATAGGCGGATTCATCTGCTCCAATGTCTACACGGCCATTTCGAACTCTTGCTTCTTTATCAATGTCAAGCTCTCCGGGTTGAGCCACAAACGAGGGTAATCCGATGTTCACACATAAAGAAGCACTGGTTAAATGGAGATTTGGATTTGGTAAGCTGGCCGAAACAAAGGACGCTGTACCATAAGTGGAATTGGCATCTAAACCAGTTGCGGTTTTAAATGCAGCCAAAGAGCCATAGGTAGCCTGATTGATGCTCCCCCAGTCGAAGGTGATGTTGGCCGAAGAACCTGAAGTAGAAAAATACTTATTGTAGTCAAAAGACAGATTAGTAGCAGTATAACCGGCAGAAGCCACGATGACAATATTACTGGCCGACTGGATAATGTTGTTCCTGATAGAAAGCTGATCTGTATTTTGAAGGTGGATTTCTCCGCCCCAGCCGGTTTTTGAGTAATTTTTGAACAGTGTATTATTGGTGATGGTAGAATGAATCACTTTACTGTTCGGCGCATTGGCGCCCATGATGATTCCGGCTTCTACATTATTGTAGATAAAATTGCTTCGGATATTGATCCCTTCGGTATTGTTGTTATTGTTCTCACAGCCTGCACTGATGCCTGTAGAATTCTCATAAGCGGTATTTCCTTCGATGTTGATCCATTTTCCACCATCTACATAAATGCCTGCAGAGGTAGCCACCGGCGACACACAGCGGTATACGGTATTGTTTTTTACGTTGCCATTGCGCGCAAAATTAACATTGGCAGGCGCGTTTGTCCAGGAATAATTACCTGACAGATCAATACCGATGTTTTTAATGTCGTGCACCACATTACTTTCTACCAGAAAATTCTCGACATTGCCGGTTAAGGTCAGCCCTTCGCTATATCCGGTATTGCAGTTATAAATCTCATTACTACCAATATAGATCTCGTTATAAGATGTTCCTGTTGAGCCAACCACAATCAGTGGACTGGCATTATCTGTACTTGAGGGTACTGCACTGGAATTGGTAGTCCAGCCGATATTATAAATTTTGCAAAAGGTAAAATGAACATCCGTACCGGAGCCTACCATATAAATGCCTTTGGCATTGCTCCTGTAATTGTTTGCGATGTTGATGTGATCGATCCTGATGTGGCTTTTACTGGCTATCGCGATCATCTCATTCTGAGCGGTGTTGGTGGCATTCACGCCATCCAGGATCACCACGCCATTGTTATAATTGGTTAAAGTAATCGGCTCTGCGCTTGAAGCACCGGAATTCGACCAGTACAGTCTTTCTTTATACGTGCCTCCTGCTACATAGATGGTAGCCCCGGCACCGTCGGTAGTTTTCCATAATGCCGCCTGAATGGTTTTAAGTGCCAGAGCCGGAGAGGTTCCCGCATTTGCATCGTTTCCGGAGGTCCCGTTTACATAAAAACTGGTAATGGCCAATAGGTTTTGTGCGGAACTTTCTTTCTCGTTTTTATCGGAAAGACCATTGATTTCATTGCTTTTGGAACAAGCATTCAACAGGAACGCTAAGATTCCCAATAGGAATAGATTTTTCATAATGTTTAATTTTTAGGGATTGATGAGTTGGTTAGTTAATTATTTATACAGCTACATACTAGATTCTTACATCGTTTTTATCAATTAATTAGTTAGCTATGGATGAGTACGTTCAAACACGGGCAACCGATCCAGGCCAACCTCAATTGTTATCGTTGCCGGACCTTTTATCTTCTTGCCCAGATCATCCTTCCAGCTGCCTTTTGGCAGGTAAATGGTCTTCGCACCGCCATCCGTTAACATCGGAGCAATCAGGTATTTGCTGCCCAGCATAAATTGTCCGTTGACCTCAGCGAAACCCTGATCAGGAAACTCGTACTCCATACTGCGTACCGCAGGCTCGCCGGTAACAGCTGCCTTTTTTACCTGTTCCATCAGGTATGGCGTGTACTTAGCCCGTATGGCGACCGCCTTTTTAACCGCAGCCAGATTTGGTTTGGAAAGTACACGCCAGGGTGCCGCAGAAAACTGCATCATCGGCATCAATGCAGAGCATTGTGCAGACCGGACCACCAACTGTTCATCCAGTTTATCTTTACCGATAAATGAACCATACTCTCCACCACCGATCATATCCGGACAGGTAAACTGATAACCCAATAAACCGGCAGTGGTTAAATGAGGTATTAGCTTTTGCAGGTCTTCCCAATTGTGCTTTTTATCGCGCAGGCGTTGTACCAATGGCTCGCCTCCCATCTTCCACATCGCGCGGTATTCATTAAGCGGATAGGCTAAACCCATTTCGCCCCAAAGCCTGCTGTGCTCATTTGGACTCACTTTTTTAAAAGCCACACCATTGGGTGGATAAAACTCCGCATCGCCGGCATCAAACTTAAAGCCATCCAGATGATAGGTATTGACCATATGCTCCAGCCTGCCAAGGAACCAGGTTTTAGCCTCAGGACTGGTAAAGTCCATAACGGAACTGTAACCATTCCACCAGGGAATGATGGCTGGTTTCTCTGCTTTCTCCCATGACAAACCGGAATCTCCCCCATTGTCTAACAGCAATAGTTTTTTAGCCAGCAATTCCCTGAAAACTTCCGTATCCGGCGATATAAAGGGACTCACCCAGAGCATCACTTTGAAACCCAAATGATGCAGGCTATCCACCATCGCCCTTGCGTTTGTAAACCGGTCTGCTCTGAAATCAAACCGGCCGTAATAATCCGCCCAGTTATCGTCGATCATCAATACACCCGGCGGAAAACCGTTGTCAATGATCGACCTGGCATAGTTTAAAATGTCCTGCTGGTTTTGGTTATACACCAGCTCTATCCAGGTATTGTATTGGGGTTTGCTAAACAACAAGGTATCAGGCAGTTTATTTTTTGAAGGAAAGAAGCGTTTTGAAGCATTGCCAAATGCCTCTTTTAAGTTTTTACCTGCGGAATCGATGGTGACGATGCTTTTCGCAGCGCTGATAACCAGCTTGTTTTTTTCGAAGCTGAACTTAAAGGGCTCTTCACTCCAAATGAACCTCCCTTTACTGGACACCAATAACGGCACCGCCTGGTTTCCACGGACATCGCCATACATATCCAGGCTATAGCCATCCTTAAAGGGCATCAGATGGGCTTCGTTTACCGCGCCGCCATACCATTGCTCGCCGGCTTTAATGGTCACGCTGGTCTGTGCGTAAAGCGGCAAAGCCGAAACGCAAAACAGAAAGCTAAACAGCAAATATATTTTAAAGAACCTGATCATTTACAATGGATTAAGTAGTTCATGTTAACGGTATGATTTAGTTTATTTTTACAGTAGTGTTTAGTTAATCTTTACGGTATGGTTGAGTTTATTGTATCCTGTAGCCGCTTCCCAAACATTGGCATTTGCCAAACGGATGCTGAACTCAGGTTTCGTCGCAATACTAGCATAAGCATCCGGCAGATTTAGCAGCATTTCATAATCACCTGCCGGGAAATCAGCAGGAATCTGAATGCCTTCCGTAACTATTACCGCTCCGGAATACCATTTCCTGACATCTGTAGCCAGGTCAAAGGACTTAACTGCCCCATTTTGGGTATTGCGCAGGAGCAGCTTTACCGTACGCTTGTTATAGGGCGAGGCATAACCCACATTTTTCAGGTTTAACTTAATGTTCATCTGGGTTCCTTTAACCCCATTGTCCGGCAGTGCAGCGCTTTGTAAGACAAAACGATATCCCAGGTTCCGCTTAATATTATCCATGCAGCCCCCATCCTGCCAATCGTTATTAACAGCGGTATTGTAATGGGCGTTGATGAAACTGTAATGTAATGAGGCAAATTCAGCCTGTGCTTTGCCGGCAGGTTCGCAATTGTTAGCAGGGCTATAATCGTCGGAACAGGTTTCTCCGCCAACCACGACAAATTTGCTATCAGCTTTGAAGTAATCTTTTAAAGTGTTCAAGACCGCGCCATCCGATCTGCTTGGCGATGAACTGTTGCCATAATCTACGTAGGTACCAAAATCATTCACACTTGCCAGAAAACAATCGTTATGGTAACCTAAACGTGCGATGTCGCTTTGATTAAAAGCGTTACTCTCGGTTAAAGCGGCTGATGTGATCGGGGCGTTAACGCCATAAAGATAACGTTGCTTAATCTGCGGGTAACGCAGCTGGATCATCCTGTCGGCGGGTACCGCGTCCAGCAGCGCTTTGATCACTTCTATCCGGTCCCTCCAGTTGTTGTCCAGCAATTTACCCCCCTGACCGCCATTGTTGGAAGCATCGCCAAAGAAGTCGCTATAATATTGCTCCCCCCAGGTGCCGATAAAACCCAGCTGTACACAGGCAATCACATCTGCATTGTCGCGCAGAACGGGTTTTAGCTGTGCAATATGGTTCAGAACAATGGCTTTGGATGCATCGCCGTATGGCGGGCAAATGAAACCTTCCGGACAGTTCCCCGACTTTGCGGTAACGGTATATACAAAACGCGGAATCAGCTTCACACCAGCAACACGTGCCGCTTCAAAATCCTTTTTTATATTGGTAATAAATGAGGCCGAAATGGTGGTATTCACCACATCATCCAACACATAATACCGGAACACCAAAGTACTCAACACCTTATAATTCGCACTTTGTACAGACTGAAGCGAACGGTAGCCCTTCAGTTCCTCCGCAGACAAGGCTTCATAGTTACTGGAATGCGTTTCCGAATAACGGTAAAAACCACGCTCCGGGTTAGGAAAATCTTCAGTGCTTTCGGTGAAACTGACATTTACATTGTCAATTTCAACCAGGTGATTTTCCTGATTTTTACAGGAAGCAGAGAACAGCATTGCAGCCAGACCAATGCTTAGTGTAGTACATCTATATTTTTTGATCATGATCGTATGTTTAATAGTTTTTGATATGGAATAGGATGTCTATAGTTTAAAAAAGATATTTCGCTGATACAGCCAGTAACACAGGAACCACTCGACAACCAGTACCGCAATGGCAGATACCACCGCAGCTATACTAACCGGCACATTTAAAAACAGGTGCAACAGGTCGCCGGAGAAAATCGCCACCTTGCCGTTTAGCCACTGTACCCCCACTGTCTCAAAAAACAGGTAGATAAATATGGCGTTCATGCCTACTACCGTGAAAATCCAGGCATATTTCACATTGCCTTTCACATCCACCAGCCAATACACCGCAGCCAAAATCAGCAAGACCCAGCCCACCGAAACCAATACAAAGGAACTGGTGCTGATGCGTTTGATAATGGGTGTAATTCCAGACAGATCCAGGCCAAAGCCAAGAACCAGTGCAACAACACCGGCAATGATCAGCGTCTTTATTTTGTAAGCGCTGGTATTACCCGAAATCAGCAGTTTACCTGCCAATACCCCCCAGATGGTATGCGCCGCAGTAGGAATGCAATTGATCGTTACCCAACCATCGCTGTTAATTTTACCCATTAGCAAAGTATCTGCATAAGCGCCAAAATTCTTCCCTTCCACAAAAGGCTGGTCAAAACCAGGCATCAGCAAACCACGGTACAACACTTCGGTAAGCACCAGCAAGCCAATGGAAAACACAAGCTGCCAGGTATAAGACCTGTTGATGATCAGGTAGGAAACGATCATGGTAAACGACAATTGCGTCAACACATTCCAAAGCTCCCAAACGGGTTTATCCGCGTAAACACAATGCAACGCTACACCACAGATAAAAAGCTTTAAACTGCGAATCAGGATATGCCCCAGGTTGTCGCCCCAGCTTTGTCCTTTTTCCAGTTTACGACGGTAAGAAATGTACATCGCGGCTCCTGCCATAAACATAAAGGCGGGTTGAACCAGATCCCAGAAGCGCAGTCCATGCCATGGGTGATGAAAGAACTGGGTGATCAAACCACCCATAGGTTGTGCAGGATCAATGTGCATAATCGCTTCATAAACCTTGCAGCTCTCTGCACAAAGCAGGATCATAATCATCCCTCGCATCACATCTAAGGACACTAAACGTCCCTTAGCCGACTGATCAGCAGTTAAAATCTTTTCCATAAAATGTTTCGGTATTAAATTATTCGTTCATATCCAGGAAGAAACTTGAGGTCCCTTCATCCGGTGCATTGCCCAGGTTTACTGACCAGTCATTTTTAATGACCTGTATCCCGATGCGCATACCGGTACCTGTTAAACCTTTCAGCTTACTCCGCGAAATCCGCGCCTCAAATTTGACAAGTCCAGCCTCATCTTTCACGGTACCCACCGTATAAGCCTCAGCTATCGACTGGGGTTTAAATCCGCCGAAGTCACTCTGGTTGGCACCGGTATGGTAAAAAATATCTACACCAGCGGTAAGCAACTGACCTTCCATTAACACATCATAACCCCCATCGGTAAAGCTACCAGTAAGCCAGCCCGTAGCCGGATTGTTGTCGGTATCAATGAAGAAATCAAAAATAACCGCATCTGCTTTTTTGCCGCTCATCTCGCCATACAGGTACACATAGTTCCCATCGTAATCGAGTTTTACGAGATTAAAAATGCCTTTTTTCGAGCCTAAAGGAATCACATTTTTGGTCACTGTGCTCCAGTCGTCAAAGGAATTGTCGTTCATTTTTACCGGAGAGACTTTAGCGATCTGCAACACAGTTGATGCTTCCACGGGTTTACCATTTACGGAGGCCATCAGTGTCGGAACATATTTGCCCTTCCCCGGATAAGTATGACTTGGGTTTGCTTCTGTCGAAGTTTTACCATCCCCGAAATCCCATTGGTAATTGCTCACACCTTCGGTTTTTATGCTGAAAGTTGCCGTAGCGCCATCCACCGTTACTTCATATAATAAATCGGTTTTGATCTCGGTCTTATCCTTTTTACAGGAGCTGAATATTGAACCTGCCATCACCAATGACAGCAGGAACAAGTAAGCTTTTAAATTTTTCATATCAATCTATATTACAAGGTGATGGTTAGGTTATTGGTTTTGTGTGGCCAGTGGGTTGCTCAAGGTCTCGTCTACCGGCAAATAGTAAATGATCCGCGGACTGGTATAAGGCACGCTCAGGTTAGGATAACCAGCCGGTGTTCTCGAAAGATCCACATCGGTCTCTTTTAAACCGGTCAGGTGATATCCCCAATAGGCTTTATTCAAGCTTCTTTTATTGCGGAACACATCATAGGTCCTATGCCCTTCAAATGCCATCTCTATGCGTTTCTCCGCTAAGACGATATCTAAAGCTGTTGAACCTGCAGGTACAACCTTATTGTAAAGCGAAGCTTCCAGACCACGGTTCTTGCGGATCAGATCCACATCATCCAGCGCTGCCGCAGTAGCACCTGCTTTCGCATTGGCTTCGGCACGGATCAGGTACATCTCCGCGATCCGGAACATGATGGGTGAACTTAAATTCGGTAGGTTGTCCTGAAAGGAGAACTTGCTGATGTAATACACTTCAATCCCGTTTTTCTTCTGAACCACGCCCCCGGCATCTTTTAAAGGAACAATATACGACCAGCGAACATCCTCCGGATGTGCAGACATGGCCGCACGTAAGGAGGAAGAAGCGTATTCCTCGCCCCAGCCGGAGTTACCATCCGAGTAGATCATGGAGGCGATAGAACCAAATTTCCCATAATCATCCACAACCGTAAAGGCAATGCAAAAAATGGTTTCACTCGCACTGGTGGCATTGGCAAACAATTTTGGATACGTGTCTTTAGTGGCCAAAGTAAACTTACCGGAGTTGATCACTTTATCTGCGTATTCGATGGCTTTTGCATTGTCTTCTTTGTAAAGGTTAACCCTTGCCAGTAAAGACCATGCGGCTTCCTGTGAGGCATATTGAACCCCACGTGAACGGGTCATTAAACCCGCAGCTTTTTCCGCATCAGCAAGCACAGAATCGTAAACTTCTTTAACAGTCGACCTTGCTTTTTTTGAAGGATCACTAAGATTGGTACGTAGAATGATCCCCGGAGCATTCGGGTCTACCGTATAAGGTTTGCCAAACAACCGAACCAGGTTAAAGTGGCAGAATGCACGTAAGAAATAGCACTCGCCCAATAACTGGTTGGTGGCTGCATCATTTTTGCCTGATTTCTCCACGGCATCAATAACTGTATTTACACCAGTAATGATCTTGTACGATAAATACCAGTAATAGCGGCTGTTGGCCTGAGCAGGTGAATGGTCGAGGCTAAAGCTATAATACAATGGATCGGTGGTTACCTGTCCGCAAACAATATCGTCACTGGCAAAATCAGTTAAATGATAAAACTGTCGCAGGTACATGTTGTTCATGTCGACTTGTCCATTAAATTCAATATGGTCTTTAAACAAAGCGTAAGCTCCATTCAGTGCATTCGTTAACCCTTCGCTGGTGTTCACCAATGTTTCCGTACTGATGGCATCGCTTGGCAGGGAACTCAATTTTTTACAGCTGCTTGCCGCAACCATAAAAAACACGATGAGGGTAAATATTATATTTTTCATATACTTAATTTTAATAGGTTGAAACCTGCTTAAAAGCTGAAATTGACGTTTAACAAATATTGACGGTTGTTAGGATACTTAAAATCCGAGACCCCCGGCGTTGCATAGCGCGTTGGCGTAATGGTCGTTTGAGGATCCTGACCTAAGAAGTTAGAGAAGGTGGCCACATTATCGGCTGTAATGCCTACCGTTACATCGCTCATGCTGATTTTCTTCGCCCATGCCGAAGGCAAGGTATAGGACAAAGCAATGTTCCTGATCGTAAAGTAACTTCCATCTTTTAAATAACGGGTGGAGGTTTCGGTAGAGTTGGCCGAGTTTTGCGGACTTGGTTCTGTAGCCCCGGTATCACCTGGATGCGTCCAGATTTTGGCATCTTTCGGTAACCTGATCTGGTTGTAATACGGCTCATGACCATCATTCATCATAAACCTCAGATTGTTACTAAAGACCTTATTGCCGTAATTAAAATAGGTGCTCACTCTTAAATTAAAGTTTTTATACCTGAAGCTGTTGTTAAAGCCACCCTGGTATTTAGGTAGTGCTGAACCGACTTCCTGATTGCTGGCCTGGGCATAATCCGATGTTTTTTCGCTGGCTACCGCTTTGCCCTCTGTATTGTAGATGAGCTTTTCCCAAACAGGTGCCCCCGTTTGTGCATCAACACCTAACCATTTTGGCATGTAAAACTCAAACAGGTTTCCGCCGTTGCGGTAAATCTGCGAGATGCTCCAGGAGCCTGTCTTTACGATGTCCGAAGGGAAACCCGATAATTTATTGTTGTTAAAATTGAGGGTAAAATCAGTAACCCATTCAAAGTCTTTGGTCTTGATATTGGTCGAATTAATGCCCAGCTCAATCCCTTTGTTAATGACCGTACCCGCATTCTCCCATTTGGTTTCAAAACCAACGGACAAGGGTTGCGATACCTGTAGCAATAAGTCTTTGGTATCGTTGCGATATACATCAAAGGTTAAATTCACCCGGTTAAATAAACCAATGTCCATACCTGCATTGAGCTGGCGTTTGCTTTCCCAGGTTAAGTTAGGGCTTGGCAATTGGTAAGGCACTGCCGCTACTAATGAATTGTATTTGGTGGTGAGGGAAAACAGACCCAGGAAACGGGAGGCACCAATATCCTGAGTCCCCGTGATGCCGTAGCTGGCGCGTACTTTCAGGTTACTGAAGATGGGATTGTCGGCCAGAAAATCTTCATTGCTCACCGCCCATGCAGCTGATACCGATGGGAAGCCACCGTACTGTTTGCTTGGCGCGAAATTAGAGGAACCATCATAACGGAATGAGCCCGATAGGAAATATCTGTTTTTGTAGCTGTAATTTACCTGCGACAATAAAGACTGTAAGATGTACTTATTGTGCGCACCAACGATCACCTGATTGCTGGAGATCACACCAGGCACTTTCAAACCTTCCGGCAGTCCTTTACCCGAAGCACCGGAAGTTTCGTTTTTACTGATTTCAAAAGCTCCACCAGCAAAACCGCTTAAACTGTGCTCGCCGAATTTAAAATTGAATTTAAACAACTGGTTGCTGATGAGGCCATAGTTCAGGGTATTCAGCTCATCGAGATAGCCCATGCCGTGGTAAGTCCCAGCAGCAAGGGAAGACACATAATTGCTGCCTTTGTCGAATGATGCAGCCAACCGGTTTGAACTGGCAAAGGTAAGCCAATCTGTAATGCGGTAATTGATTCCCAAATCATAATTTACATTGAAACCTTTATAGGGATGATCTGAATTTTGTACCGTGTGAATCGGGTTTATTTTATCCCTCGACCACCATTTAAAGGTAGAATTTCCATCTACATAAACCGGGTTTCCGCTGGCATCATAGGGATTATCCCAGGGCATATTCAGGAAAGAATAATAGGCATCCATATAATCGTAACTCTTGCCCTGTGAGGCACTGAGGTTGATGTTATTGGTTAAATCCAGCTTTTTGGAGAAGTGATAAGTCGAGTTCCCGCGTAAGTTGACGCGCTCGAAATCGGTATTGATGAAAGTGCCTTTTTCTTTATAATAGGAGGCACCTACATAATAATCGTTCTTTTCTGTTTTACCACTGGCAGACAGATAAAAGTTATAAATCGGGGCTTTTTTAAAGGATTCTTTAGACCAGTCATAATCCTGGCTTCTTAGTGATAAAGGACGCTCCGAATAGAATTTCACAAGGTCAATCTTGTAAGAGTTATTGGCAGCACCAACCACGTAGTCGCGGTAAAACTCTTTATGGTAATCGTAGAGTTCATTGCTGTTCATCAATTCCATCTTCCCAAAATCGGCAGTTCTGAAACCGGTGGATACTTTAGCTTCGAACCTCGTTTCGGCTTGTTTGGCCCTTTTGGTGGTAACGATGATCACCCCTGCGTTTGCCTGTGAGCCATACATAGCAGTAGCACCCGCATCTTTTAAGATCGTGACACTTTCCACATCGTTAGGATCGTAATTCCCACCGATAATCCCATCCACCACAAACAGCGGACTTTGGTTGGCATTCACAGAAGATACGCCACGCAGCCTGATCTCCGCATTGGCACCCGGCGCACCGGAGCTGTTCACCACCTGCAAGCCAGCCACTTTTCCCTGTAGCATGGCACCAATAGAATTGGCGGTCACATCCTTTAATTTTGCGGAAGAGACCACAGCAACGGCACTGGTCAGCTCGCTTTGTTTTTTGGTATCATAACCGACCACCACCACATCGCCCAGCAGACTGACATCCTCATCGAGCACAATGTTTAAAACACTTCCGCCATTAACCGGCACCTCTTTTCGCAGATAGCCTACAAAAGAAACGACCAATATGGCCTGTTCCTCTACATTTTTCAGTGCAAAGTTTCCATTTTCGTCTGTACTGACCACCTTATTCGTTCCTTTCACGCTAACAGATGCGCCGGGCAATGGCTTTTTATCTTTGTCCATCACCCTTCCACTGATATTAATGTCTTTAAGGATCGCGTTCATCTCCTGGAAGGCAGTGGGCCGGATCTTAATCAGGATGTTCCTGCGTTCCATTTTGTAGGTCAGGTTTTGGTCTTTTAATAAAGTTTCCATTACCTGGGCCAATTCCGAATCTTTAAAATTGGCATTAATTTTCATCTGGCTGTTTAAATTCTGATCAGAATATAAAACCCGGAAGCCGGTTTGCTTTTTGATCTCCTGAAAGACCTGATGAAGTGTAGTGTTCTGTTTTACATAATTGACTTTTTGAGCAAAACCTGCTGCACTGACTTGTAATAAGCAGGTGGTAATGATGGCGATGATCAAATTAACTCTCATGAGTAGTCTTCTTTTATTTGTTGCCAGCACTTTTGCGACAACAAAGTTCATAGCTGATAGAAGTGTAGGCAGTAGCCATCGGCATAGCATACCTAGGTTAAAAGCATTTAATTTCATACTTTTGTTGGATTGGGTTAATACGTGAACGGATCTCAAATTTGTTTTTTGGGTTAACTCAGATCTTTGCCATGGAAGTGCTGATACACTTTCATGGCTTTTTTCTTAAAAACCTCCTGAAGTATTAACTTGCTTTGTGTTTGGTTCTTTTCATGTGGTTTGGTTTTTGTTGATGGTTAGGTTCGTTATTGACGGTTGGTTAACGATCGGACTGGTTAGGTCCTGGTTATTTATTTTATTTGGTAGATCTTCTATTTGGTAGCTACACGTATTTGTTTTCCTGCGATGGCAAAGCGCACATTACTGGTTTCTGCTAACATATTTAACACACTTGAAATATTTTCAGAGCGGGAAACAGAACCTGAAAATGTGGGTACCTTGCCAAGGTCATTGGTATAGACAATCTCGACGCCATACCAACGGGCAACTTTCTTCATGATGCTCGTTAAAGGTTCATTATTGAACACAAACTCCCCGTTTTTCCAGTCGGCAGCATCAATGGCATTCACTTCTTTCACATTGAATTTTCCATCGCTCAGCACCGATTGTTCACCAGGTTTCAAAGTAAGCTGTCCATTTAATTTCACGGAGCCTTCCATCAGGGTCGTCTTGATGCTCTGCTCATCCGGATAGGCGTTCACATCGAAATGGGTTCCCAAAACTTCCACTTCCTGCCCTTTACTTTTCACCAGGAATGGTTTCGTTTTATCTTTTGCCACTTCGAAGTAGGCTTCCCCGATTAATTCTACGCTGCGTTGTTTGAGCGCATAAAAAGATGCGGGATATTTTAAGGAAGAGGCTGCATTTAGCCAAACCCTGGTGCCATCCGGCAATTGCAACTCATATTGACCTCCAATCGGTGTTTCGATGCGGTTATATTTTCCGGTTGATTTCTTTCCCTCATCAGCAATGGTGTACACCAGTTGCCCGTCTGCAGTTTTGGTGATCTTTACCCCTCCCTCCTCTGCAAGCATGCCGTTGGTTGCACTGGTTAGCAGAATTTTCTTTCCGCTGGCCAGGGTCAGGTAAGCTTTGTTGCTCCCTGCAGGAACATCATTTGAATATTGTTGAGGAGCCTTTATTGGATCAGCAGACGGAGTCTTGAAAAAATACAAACCGATACCAACCACTAAAACTACCGATGCTGCAGCCGCAATATAAGGCCATAACTTTCCAGTCCTGGGCGAGGATTGTTTTCTGTTTTTTTCCAGCGATGCCCACATCTCGTCACTAACCTCGTTGAGTTCATTTTCTGAAAGTCCGGCTTCTTCGTTCTGGTGTAGTTGATGCAGCCAAAGCCTGGCCATAGTTTCTTCTTCAGCACTGGCGGTGCCAGAACTAACTTTATCCAATACTTCTTTGATGTCTTTCTTCATGGAATGCTTTGCTCTTGTTGCTCAACAATAAGTAAAGGCGATTCAGGATCATGGATTAGGTACATCCAACTAAAAAAAATATCATAAAATACCTAAACTACTGAAATACAGCACAATAATTTTCAGGAGAGCACCCATAGAATGAACACTACCGTCCCAAGTTTTACCTTAAGGTGCTTCAATGCTCTTTTAAGTTGAGTGGATACCGTATGTACGGAGAGTCCCAATTGTCCTGCGATTTCTTTGGTACTTAAAAACTCTCTTCTTTTTAAAGTATAGATCTCCCTCATTTTAGGAGGCATGGCGGCAATTTCGTTTTCAATCAATGCCGCGATATCCTTTTCCCGGATCAGGTAATCCGCTTCCGGAGAGTTGACTTCGATATAATGTTCTCCACTTTCGGCATATTTTTTAATGATGCCTTTATGTTTAAAGATGTCCAGAATCTGATGAAGGACCGTTTTATAAAGATATCCGGATAAGCTGCTGTTCAGCTGAATCTCATTGCGGTGGTTGAGCAGCCAGGTAAAAGAATCCTGAACCACATCTTTGGCCTCTTCCCTGTTTCTGAGTTTTTTATAAGCGTATAAGTATAGCAGCTTATCGTATCGCAGATAAATTTCTCTAAATACGGCATCATTACCTTCTTTCCATAAAGCAATCAACTCGCTATCCGTATAGGTGCTATAATTGGCCATAAAGAATACAAGTTATTGAATTTATCAGCAATAAAGGAAATTAAATTGGAAAGCCATAAAAAAAGCCTGTATCCTTTTTTTATGAAAAGGATACAGGCCGCAATTAAAACCTTGTGCTATTTGACCGCTTTGAAACGGGCTAATGGCGCCATTCTGGCTTTATTTAAAGACAGGTGATCTCCACTAATGCTGTAATTATCTGCGGCGATCAAAGCTGCATTCAGCCCATGTTCGATCTCCATATTGTCGCAAGCCATCATAGTAGACATGCCCTGTTCAAATTTTATTCTTCCATTGTTTTCGAGGGTAAAGGCACCTCCTATTCCATTACAACCTCCGGAAGCGGAATATCGGCTCTCGCTTTTCTGAAGTAAGAGAAATGGTTCTTTGCCATTTACTTTATCAGCCACGGGCTTGCCCGCAAGTTCCACCAGTTTCCATTTCCGGTCGGTGATGACATTGGTTTGTTTCGCATCTTCTCCTGCTTGTTCTTTAGCAGGTTTTTTAAAGATACTACAGGCACTCAAAGAGAGTACACATAAAGCTAAACTGAGGTATTGGGTAGATTTCATAATGGTATAATTTAAGGATGACCAGCTTTTAATGCTTACAAATTAACAATTTTCCGACAAAAAATGTAAAGTAAAAGCACAGAACACCTCGTCTGATGGTCATTTTCAATTGAATAGAATTTCATTTAAACCGATGCTGACGTGGAATTCCTGACAAAAAGCTGAGAGGGAACAACTGTACTTTCTTCGCTCAATACCAGATACTTTTTCTTCAATGCTTTAAACAGGATGCCCGCAGCCAATTCTCCCATTTCAAATGCAGGCTGTGTAACGGTGGTTAAGGAAGGGTTAAGTATGGCAACGTTAGAATCATTAGAGAAAGAAACCACTTTGAGGTCCTCCGGAATGCGAAGGCCCAATTCCATACAGACCAGATAAATATCAGTCGTCATTTTACTTACCGTGGCCACAATACCATCAGGCCTGTCTGCCGCCTGAAAAACCTTTCTGAGCTGTTCAAAGTTTTCCGCAGGATCTTCTCCATAATCAATGATGCAGGATGCCCCGCATTTGCTATCGTTGTCCAGCAGCGCTTGCTGATAGCCTTGAATTCTTTTGGCATTGATCGACAAGGATTCCGAGATGGACAGAATGGCGATCTTTTTACAACCCCTGTCGATCAGATGCTGCGTGGCCTGATAACCGCATTCCTCATCATTTGTGGTGATCTTTGCCGTATCAATTTCCTCACAGACCCGATCAAAAAAAACCATCGGCACGATCTTATTCAAGGTTTTGATGTGGTCAAAAGTATCGGTTTTCATGGTCACAGACATAATGACCCCATCCACCCTTCCGGATTCCAGGTCCTTAAGAATGGTCTTTTCCCGCTCAAAGCGCTCATGGGTAAGGTAAATCAAAGCATGGTAGCCATTTGCGATCGCAACCGCTTCAATGCCGTTTAAGGCCAGTGAGAAGAAACTATCCGCCACTTCAGGAATCACGACTGCAATGGTATTGCTTTTCTTTTCACGCAGGCTTCCTGCATAAGGATGCGGTACGTAATTTAAAGCAGCCGCCAATTCCAATACACGCTTTTTCGTAGGCTCACTGATCTCATGGCTGTCCCGTAATGCTTTTGACACTGCAGCAGTCGACAAATTCAATTCCTTAGCCAGCATTTTAATGGTAATGTTGCCCATTTTTACTAAAGGTGGTTTCGTTAATTTGGTTAGGTTGACCATTTACTTAATCGGTTAAGTAAATAAATCTGGTTAGAAGATGAGCATCTACCCTTTCAAAACTACATATTTAATCATAAGATTAACCTAAAATCCTATGAATACTAACCAAATCAATTCGGCAGCACAAGACAATAGTCCTTTGGAACACTTAGATGAATGGGAACACGATGTGTTGAACCGTTATCCGGATCCTGCTGAAATCAACAAAGAGAAAAAAGAAGAAGAATTCAGAAATTATGAAGAAACGGTAAAAGATGGCGTAAGGGAATTTTATCGCCTCAACCATACTTACCAAACTTATGATTTCGTGATTCAGAAAAAAGCAGATTACCTGAAGTTTGATAAAAAAGAAATGCCGATCTGGAAAGCTTTCGACTTTTTAAATGAACTGGTAGACGATTCTGATCCGGATACGGACTTGGATCAGATGCAGCACCTCCTTCAAACCTCAGAAGCCATCAGAAATGACGGGCATCCGGATTGGATGGTACTGGTTGGCCTCATTCACGATATGGGAAAGGTGCTATGCCTATTTGGCGAGCCGCAGTGGGCGGTAGTAGGTGATACTTTTCCGGTAGGGTGCGCCTATTCTGATAAAATTGTTTTTCCTGAATTTTTCAGTCAGAACCCCGATTTCAACAATGAAACTTATCAAAGTAAATTGGGTGTTTATAAAGAAAATTGCGGTCTTGACCAGGTCCATATGTCCTGGGGTCACGATGAATATGTATACCATATGATGAAAGATTACATTCCTGAACCCGGTTTGTATATGCTTCGCTACCATTCTTTTTATGCCCAGCACCGGGAGCATGCCTACGATCATCTGATGAATGAAAAAGATCATGAAATGTTTAAATGGGTGGACCTGTTTAATCCTTACGATCTCTACTCCAAGAACCCCAACCAAAAAAGCTGGGAAGAACTGAAACCCTATTATCAGGCATTGGTGAGCAAATACCTGCCGCTTACGCTGAAGTTCTAAAATTCTAAGCCCCTAAGCTCAGACACAAAAACCATCCCCCTGTTGTACGAAAGCGCCACATTTCGTACAACAGAATGGTATCTTGTGAGTGATCACAATGTATCCTGAATTCCCGCCACGCCAAATATAAAATACCGAGAAGACCAAACTATGAACCAATTACAAACTTCAGACTATATTGTTTTTTTTGTTTACCTGATCGCCGTATCTGCCTATGGCTATTATATTTATCATAAGAAAAAGTCCGCCAACATCAGTTCAAAAGATTTTTTCCTCGCCGAAGGTTCTTTAACCTGGTGGGCGATCGGCGCCTCTTTAATCGCTTCGAACATCTCGGCCGAACATTTTATCGGGATGTCAGGTTCCGGCTTCGCATTGGGGCTGGCCATTGCTTCTTACGAGTGGATGGCGGCTGCGACTTTAATCATCGTCGCCATCTTCATCATTCCGGTGTATCTGAAGAATAAAATCTTTACAATGCCGCAGTTTTTATCGAAGCGGTACAACGATAAGGTCAGCACGGTCATGGCTGTATTCTGGTTACTGGTCTATGTATTTGTAAACCTGACCTCCATTATTTACCTCGGTGCACTGGCCATTTCGTCGATATCTACCCTAAGTTTTGAGTGGTGTATTTTCGGATTGAGTATTTTTTCAATGGTGGTTACCTTAGGCGGAATGAAGGTGATCGGTTATACCGATGTTATACAAGTCATCGTATTGATTCTTGGCGGTTTGATCACCACCTATCTTGCGCTTTCCCTGCTTGCTCAGGAATATGGATTTGGTCAGGATATTTTCAAAGGACTCTCCGTTTTAAGGTCAGAAGCTCCCGGGCATTTTCATATGATCTTTGATTCTTCTCACAAGTACTATAAAGAACTTCCGGGTCTGTCGGTTCTGATTGGAGGAATGCTGATCAACAACCTTGCTTACTGGGGCTGCAACCAATATATTGTGCAACGGGCTTTAGGAGCTGATCTTAAAACCGCACGTAAGGGAATTTTATTTGCCGCATTTTTAAAATTGCTGATTCCCGTAATTGCCGTCCTTCCCGGGATTGTGATGTATGTGCTGCACAATAAAGGATTGTTTCATGCAGAAATGTCTGATGCCGGAGTGATTAAACCAGACCATGCCTATCCAACGCTAATGAATTTACTGCCTCCAGGTGTAAAAGGAATTGCATTTGCCGCACTTACAGCAGCGATTGTCGCTTCACTGGCAGGTAAAGCAAACAGCATATCGACCATTTTCTCTCTGGATATTTATAAGAAATACTTTGAAAAAGAGGCGACCGATAAAAAGATGGTGCGTGTAGGGCGATGGGCAGTGGTCGTTTCCCTTACTGTTGCAGCATTGGTCACCCCTGCGCTAAAATCCTTGGATCAGGCCTACCAGTTCATACAGGAATATGTCGGATTTATTTCTCCTGGTGTACTGGCCATTTTCTTACTTGGCTTTTACTGGAAACGTACTTCAGCTGCAGCAGCCATGACCGGAGCTTTACTGACGATTCCCATTTCTACGGTATTGAAGTTTCTGCCGGTCTGGACCAATGGTGCATTTCCGGACTATCCTTTCCTCGACAGAATGACCATTGATTTTGTGTTAATTGTGATCATTATGGTGGCGATGAGTCTGTGGAAACCGGAAAAAGAAGCCGATCGGAAAGCCATCGAAGTGGATACCGCTATGTTTAAAGTCAATACCGGCTTCATCATTGGGTCCCTCCTGATCATGGGCATACTGACTGCACTGTATACGGTTTTCTGGTAGGAAATTCCCTGCCAGATTTATCATAGGCCATCTTCAAAAGTTCCTTAGCATAATCTTTATCCTCCTGGCTTACGATGTAAAAGCTGATCCAGCCCGATTTTTCAAAAACATGATGGGGCTGGATCCTGCCTTCTTTCAGCAACAGTCCTTTCCTCTCTTTGGTATATAAGACATCCAGCAATCCATTGCTGTGTAAATGTCCGATTTCCTTTCCCTTCCGGTTAAATTGAATTCCGCCATATTGATGCAGGCTGACATCCGTTCCCTCCCATCGCAATACCTCTGTTTCGATTTCATCGAACCAATCCAGAAGGTCGGGCTTCGTCAGAAAGACCCTGATTTTCAACATGCTGTCGAACACCTGCGGAAACAATGGAACATGCTTTAAAAAGCTCAGATGCCGGACGACAAATGAAAATACCTTATCCTTTTTCACTTAACTCCTTAATGTGTTCCATTACCCTCAAATGCACATTTCTGGTGATGCTTTTGGCCCAGATGTCATAATACCAAATGGGAAAAACATGCAGGCGGTACCAGCTGTTGCCAATTAAGGTAGTGGTTCCGTTTCCATTATCTTTCAAGAGAAATTGTCCCCGGAGGATGTCTATATGTCCCATAATTTCAGGATCAAGGGGTTGGCCGATGATGTCAAAAGTGAGGTTCTTATTGGGTTCATAGGTGACAATCTTTTCCTCAAAAATATAGCCGTTGCTAAAAATACATTTCCGCCCTGCGCCTTTATAATATCCTTCTACAGTGGTTTGCGCCGGGCTCGGCATCCCGATCTGAAATAGCCAGTAATTGTCTTTCTTTTCTATTTTATCAAAGGCAACGACATGCTTCCAAATTTGTTCCGGTGTGGCATTGATGACCATTTCATCAGCAACGAGATTTACATGGTTATGTTCCGAGAGCGAATCCACGACAAACACCAGGAAGAGCAGGGAGCATACACTTACGTTTAGCCTTTGATTATTTTTACGGAACATGCGCTGTCCCAAAAAAGCTCCGCTAGTGATAAAGGCAAAAATAAGAGGAGATACGATCAGCAGGCAAATTACCCCTTCGCCCAGAAAAATGTAACTTAACAAAATGGCAAGGAGGCCATTTAAGATCGAATAACCAACAATATGTTTGCTTCTCAGCTCAAGTTTGATCCAGAACCAGGCACTGACCATCCCCATTAATATAGGCACAATCACAAATATCGAAAACACCAGTGCTCCGCTGTCCTGTAATTTGGTGTATTTAAACAGCCCTACCATTAGGAGCGCCAAAAGATTGGACATAGCAAAGCCCTTGAGCAAGGTTGCTCTATAAAAATTCGTTGTCATATTTTTGTGTTTTAAATTCCCCTGAAAAATTATTACCTGAACATTTTAACAATAGATCCCCAAAACCAGCTTTCTTCCGCTTTGATCATGGTATCCAGTGTTTTGTCGACATTCTTAGCCAATTTATTAATGTCGGTCACCGACTTATGGAAAGTCAGGAATTCGGGATCCTTATCGTCTCCTTTTACTGTGGATAATTCATTCAGAATTTTCAGAACCGGATCAAGCTCTCTCTTTCTTCGTTCTTTGGCTACCTGTTTTGCAATGTTCCAGGTGTCTTTATCTGCAAAGAAATACTCTTTACGCTCACCCGCCCGATGTTGCTTTTCGACCAGGCCCCATCCGATCAGATCCCTCAGCGTCATGTTCGCATTGCCCCTGGAAATACTCAGGTCGTCCATGATTTCTTCTGTAGTGAGGGCCTCGGGCGAGACCAGCAATAAGGCATGCACCTGAGCCATCGTGCGGTTTATCCCCCATTCCGAACCCAGTTTACCCCAGGCTTCTATAAATTTCTGTTTTGCTTCTGCCAGTTCCATATACAAACATAGCACAAGTTACCCAACTTTCAAAATATACTGAAAGTTTAATCATACACCATTCTACTTTAGGACAGCGCTTCATAAAAAAACCCGCCTGAGCGGGTTTTATATCATCAATCAGATGTGGCTAATTCATTTTAACCCGATCCTTGTACATTTTTAATTGTTCTTTCAGCACCTGCCTGGCCACATGGATTCTGGTTTTCACCGTTCCAATCGGAATATTCAGTTCTTCGGCTATTTCATGATATTTATATCCTTCAAAATACCTTAAAAACGGACCGGAATATTCAGGCTGCAATTTTGCTAAAGCTTTATGGATGTCCTCCATCACAAATTTATCCTCAGCATGGTTCCCTGCAGCACTGTTGCGCAGCTGGTAGGGAGATAAATCATCCGTAGTATCAATCAACGCGATCTTTCTGCTATTTTTACGATAATCGTTAATAAAGGTATTTCTCATGATGGTATATAACCAACCTCTCAGGTTGGTACCTTGTTTATACAAAGCATGATAACGAATGGCTTTGATCAGGGTATCCTGAACTAAATCATTGGCATCCTCCACATCATTTGTAAACTTCATGGCGAAGACTTCAAGACAAGAGCGATGATCACAAATCTGGTGACTTAAAGAAGTGTTTTTCATAAGTAGATGATTGTTAATTATGTTTTTAAATAGGTGACTCATCCAGTTCAAACGATGTACCAAATCCAGGCTCAAAACCGGGTAAAAAGTTAAAAAATTCATAAAAACCCATCTTTTTCCATGGTTTTTGGACCATTTCAGGTATAATCCCGGCTAATTTTCGACAAAACAATAAAAAAAGACTCCAATCATTCGTATTGGCACTATTGATGTTTAGCGGGCAGGTGTCTATTATCCAATACCAAAATACGCCCCATTCCAATACAATCCCAGCTGCTATCGCTGCAAAAGAGGTGGTATATCTCCTGGAGATACCGGAAAACACCTTTAGCTACAATGGGATAAATCAGGGAGAATTTACAATGACTATCAGTTAATATAAGCGCATTATTATTACCAGTAAGGATATAAATTTAAATATTCATGACTTACATAAATAATAAGCACCTGTAAGTCAGCAAACTAGAAACACACCAGAGGTAAGGTTTCTAAAAAAAATTAAATCACCCTAACCAAATTAAAACATGAAAAGAAAATTAGAAATGATGATTATCGCACTTGCGGTAATGATTGCCTCCTGTAAAAAAGAGAGCGCAAATGTAAAAGACAATGCAAAAGCAGCATTGATGGGAACGAACCTGTTGGTAGAAAAAACCATTTATATCCCCAACGAATGGCAAGGCATGGACCTGAATAATAACAATTCTGAATGGAGTTATGCAAGAACGGCTGCTTCCGCCAATATCGTTATATTTTGGGATAAAGGCTTTACTACCAATCCTGCTCAAGCGCCAAACGTAAGTTTACGTTTCAACCCGGCAGATGTCCTGATTAAAGCAGAGCAGATTTATAAGAGCTATCGGGATACCTTGAAATTCACAGGCCCGACTTCAAACCTGGACAGCAGAAAGCTGATGATTTTCGTGAAATACACTACCGACTGGATCGCTGCAGGTGCCGGGTTCGACAACGTCGTTGGCGCACTATGGGTCTCACCTGCCGCATTAAACATCAATTCTGTGGTTGCACACGAACTGGGACATACCTTTCAATACCAGGTGCATTGCGATGGAACTTATGGCTACAGAGACCAGAATTATGTGGGGTCTTTCTGGGAGCAGTGTGCACAGTATATGTCGCGGCAAATCTATCCTTCAGGATCTCTGGACGATGTAAAATTCTTTTATGACAACTGTTATAAGAACTTTTCAAATGAAGAAATACGATACCAGTCCTTCCATCTTCAGCAGTATTGGAGGCTGAAACGCGGGAAAGACTTTCTGGGCATCTTATGGCGTTCGGCTACAAGCCCGGAGCATCCACTCCAAACCTATAAACGGATCACTAACAGCAGTCAGTCGGTGCTTAATAATGAAATCCTTGATTATGCCATGCGTTGCGTGAATTGGGATCTTCCTGATGGACAATACGTAAAGGCAGCGGCACAAAGCCAGAATGCCGTATTTAAAACACTATTGACTTATAACACCGCCGATCAATATTATACGGTTAACACAGCGAATGCACCTGAGTGTTACGGTTTTAATGTCATTGAACTGAACGTCCCTTCAACAAGTACCGCAACAGTAAATTTTAGTGGCATCAACAACGGGACCTTTGTGAACCTACAGGGATGGCGCTATGGCTTTGTGAGTGTGAACAGCAGCGGAACCGCAACTTACAGTACCATAGGATCAAATACCCAGGGATCACTTTCATTTACCAAACCAGCCAATACGAGCCGTTTATGGCTGGTGGTTTCCGGCGCACCTCAAACGCATTTTAACCATGAATGGGGAATGACCGCAAGTCAGATCCCTAAATTCCCCTACAAAGTAAAATTCACAAATACGCAGCCCAAAGCCCTATAGGTTATAAATACCTGCAGCATCTGCAAAATAAAATAAGCCCGCTCCATGTTGTTGCAAAACGACAATGGCGCGGGCTTTAAAGATTAGGGGATGCGTTCCGTCTTGCATGCAGCTGATATCTTAATCATTTACGTTTTATTTTTACTAATGATTACCTGATCATTAACAGGTAGTTGATAGGTCAATAATAGGTTAAATTGACCTATCAACTATGTATTTATAATTACGTAATTATTAATTTTAATTAACAACATATGATATTCATATCAAAAACATTTCGTAACTTGTTATTACAGCAGTCAATTACTTAATTAAAAAACAGTTATGGGAAAATTAATAAATGGCATATTTGGCGGATTCCACGGCAGAATCGGCAACCTGGTGGGTTATACCTTAAACGGTAAATACATCATCAGAAAAATAGGAAGAAGTTCTAAACCCCTCACTCCGGGCAGGAAAGCAAACTGTCAAAAAATGACACTTGTGAATGAGATCCTGAGCCCTTCCCTCCCTGCTATCCAGGTAGGATATCGCCTTGTGGTAGCAGGAACGGACAAAAACGAATACAATGAGGCGGTTTCTTACAATAAAAAAAATGCCCTTCAGGGAACTTATCCAAACCTCAGCCTGGACTATAGCAAAGTATTATTGAGCATGGGAACGCTTCCTGCAGCCATTCATCCTACCCTTAGTCAGACAGGCGATCAAATCACCTTTAACTGGGAAGTAACGGCTGATCAGGCCTATCAGTATGCCAATGATCGTGCAATGCTGGTGGTCTATTTTCCTGATTTAAAAGTATCCCGTTGCGATTTACTCGGTTCAAGAAGAATTGAAGGCGTACATACCCTCAAGATCGCTCAGGACCATGTAAATGAACGCATGGAAGCCTATATCTCCTTTGTCAAAGACAATGGAAGAGCAGTTTCGGACAGCATGTATGCGGGTGTTTTAAATGCCCCTAAAAACATAGAAATTTCAGAGAAAACAGATCCGGCAAGAGAAGGCTCAAAGCAGGATTTCAATTATAACGGTTCAGACTTTGACCTCATCAGCTATCGGAAATATCTTTTGGATCTGGGAACCGCCGTTGTCGAACCGGCAGGCGGGCGGAAGGAAATAATAACCAGCGCCTGGTCGATATACATACTAAAAAGCACGGTCAGCGATCAGAGAATTGGCGATTGCTCCATTAGATTCAAACAAAATGAGAAGTTTACCGCCGAAATGAAAGTTAACATTTCTCCAGCCGAACAACGCAAAGGTTATGCAAAAGAAGCGGCATCAGCGATGATATCCCTCGTGTTTGGCAAATCAGAAGTGAACCGGATCGTAAAAATCGTGGATGCGCAGGATGAGGCCGCGATTGCTTTGCTGAAAAGCCTGGGTTTCAGAGAAGAAGAATACTTTAAAGACAGTGTATTTTCAGAGGGCAAATGGGCCAGTGAATATCAGTTTGCGCTAGTAAAACCAGATTGGGATTTACGCTGATCATTTAAACCATATCGGCAGTGCGGCGACTTTCCTCCTGAGGCAGGGGCCGCTTGTGTTTCCACCTGCGGTGGCTCCATAACCAATAGGCGGGTTCCACGTTGATCATATCTTCCAGAATACGGGCCTGATGCTCTGCAATTTCAAATTCCACGGTTTTTGAAGGATCTAAGCAAACCGGCACACAGTCTACTTCATAGTAGCCACGTTTTACATAGCTTGTTTTCAGATAAAAAACGGGTCGGTTGGTTTTCTTTGCTATTTTTTCGATCCCCAACTGGATAGAAGTTTCCTGGTTCAGAAAAGTAGTCCAGTAAATAGATTCCTCTTTTGGTGGTGCCTGATCACTGCCGAAAGTAAACATGCTTGTGAGCTGTTTATTTGCCTGAATCGCTCTTAATGTCTGACGCATAGACACCATATGGTTACCAAATTTACTCCTCATCTTCAAAAACCAATGGTCAAAAGGTTCGCTCGTTAAAGGTTTGTAAATCGGGAAATGCTCCCCTGAAAAGGTCAGTCCGATGGCCATACATACCCACTCGTAATTCCCATAATGTGAAGAGCAGAAAAGTACGCTCTCTTTATTCTTTAAATAAGCTTCTACCAAATCTACATTCTTAAACTTCACCCGTTTATGCAACTGGCTTTTTGAAATGCTTTTCATTTTCACAATTTCAATGACAAGAGAGGCCAGATATCTGAAAAACGTCTTTTCAATGACCTTAATTTCAGCGGGGCTCTTATCCGGAAAAGACTTACTCAGGTTCTCTCTAACTACCTTTTTGCGGTAGCCAAAAACATGATACACCAACAGATAAAGCACATCTGCCACCCTGTATAAGACAAACAAAGGCAAGAACGAAATCGATGTCAGTAGAAATATACCAAGCTGGGAGAAACCTTTTCTAAGCATTTTGATTGATTTATCGTGCAAAATTAAACTTAGAGTCAATATTAATTGCCATAGAATTGTTAGATTTTTACAGACTTCAAAATTTAACAAGCGGTAATTGGCGTAGATCGGGTATTAATTTAAATTTAATATGGAGTTTATAGTGCGCTTGTAGTTTTGTTTCAATTTATGAATCTGTCCTCTGATACCAGTTTGATTGCGTTGATAAAAATCGACAACCACCTTGCCTATACGACAATTTTGGATAAATATTGGGCAGATTTATACCGCCATATCTGGCAAAAAATTAAAAACGCTGATGAGGCCAAAGATATCGTTCAGGATATTTTCCTTGGTCTTTGGAAAAACAGGGCTAAAATTGTGACTGATGAAAGGGATAGCATAGCGCCTTATTTATTCAGAGCCGCAAAATATGCGATCATCAATTATTTTTCCAGACCAGGAATTACGATCACCAACGAAAGCGCGCTATATGCTGCGATCAATGCACCATCAGGGATAAGAACAGATGATTCTCTGCTTCTTAAAGAACTTGAGCAGCTCGTAGAGTCAGAGGTCAGCAACCTTCCGGAACGGTTGCAGGTCCCCTATCGCCTGAGCAGGGAACAAGAGTTAACGATAAAAGAAATTGCACTCAGCCTTTCTATGTCGGAACAGACTGTTAAGAACAACATCAGCTCTGCACTCCATAAAATCCGGTTTAAACTTGGTCAGCACAATTCGGATGTTACAATTGGTTTTATTCTGGCAGTGGCGGTTTTTCTTCATCACAAATAATTGATGTACTGATAACATTGGCTTAAAGTACCTCCTGCCCTCAGCTGTGATATCTATTGTAATGATGTCAGACAAAAACAAGCAGAAGGAGCTGAAAGCTGTCCTAACGAAATACCTCCAAGACGATACAGATGTAGCACTGCGCAATGCTGTAGACTCCTGGTACCATACCATTGGTTCTGTAAATGAAGAAGCTCCGTTATTAAGTGATCCGGATTCAAAAACTGAATTGGCAGAAAATATTAAACTTTATTTAACCCGTCAAATACATCCCGTTAAGAAACCCTGGTTTAGTACAACTTATCTTAAATATGCAGCAGCAGTATTACTGATGCTGAGTACGGGTATTTTAGGTTATACTTATCTCAGTCAGTGGAGACAGGCATCAAAAAAAGAAATTGCCTTATTTTCTGATCGCCATAAGCAAAAGAAACTGCTGCTCCCTGATGGCTCTAAGGTCTTGCTGAATGTCGGCACTGAGCTCATCCTATCCAAGGATTTTGGAGAAAACCAGCGCAAAGTCTCCCTTCGCGGTGAAGCATTTTTTGAAATAGCTAAAGATAAAAACCGGCCATTTATTATTCAATCAGGCGCTTTGAGCACCAGAGTTCTTGGAACATCATTCAATATCAATGCTTATCCGGATATGGATAAGATAAAAATAGCGGTATTGACCGGTAAGGTCATGGTGGCTAAAAATGTTGCCGGCATTGAGGAAACCATAGCCGGCGGAATGACAAATGGCGCCACACTAAGTTTTTATAAAGCCACAGGCAAAACAGAACTTAAGACAGAAGATACTGAACTCTTTTCCTTCTGGAAGGACAATAAACTCTATATAGACAACAGTACACTCAGCGAAATTGCCAGACAACTCGAAAGGTATTATCACTTAAAGGTGGTATTTAATACCAAAACAGATCAGGGTAAGCGCTACACCATAAAATTCAATAAGGAACCGGCCAACAGGGTCATGGAAATTCTATCCATACTGACCAAAAGAAAGTTTACTTATCAAACCAATCAGATCACCATTAAATAAAGATTATGTAAAAGAATCAGACATAAAAAAAGCCGGAAATGCGCTAACATTTACGGCTGTTTATGAGCATTGCAGCAATGCTCATCATTTCCAATGATCGTTCAAAACATTAAAAACTTAATCAAAGATGCAAAAATATTATCCGGGTTCCAAACACCCGACATGGTCACTTTTTAACCTCAAAATGAAGCTAACACTAGTCCTGCTTTTTCTTTCAAATGCGTTGCTCTACGCTGGTTCAACCGCCGGGCAATCGATGAATGATATCAAGATAGACCTATCCGCAAAGGATCTTCCTTTGAGAAAGGTACTTGATTTAATCGAAAAAAGAACACCCTTTGTAATTGGCTATGAAAACAATAGCCTAAACACCGCCAGATTATTCAATATAGAAGCTAAACAACAATCAGTAGCTCAAATATTGAAAGAGCTGATGAAAAATAATGGGGTGGAAATCCGTCAGATCAGTGATAAGTACATCCTGATCAATACTCAAAAAGTATGGCCTCCAATGCTGGTCTCAGGTGTAGTTACGGATAAGCGTACAGGAGAAACGCTCCCTGGGGTAAGCATCAGGGTAAAAGGCAGTACAGCTGCCACCCAAACGGACAGCAAAGGGAGCTACCGGTTATCCATTCCAACAGACAAGGAGGATGTCGTTATTGAGGTGAGGTCCATAGGTTTTAAAGCCAGGGAGTTCCATATTCCAAGAAATTCGGCAAGCCTTAGCATCAATATTCAACTGGAAGAAGACCTTTTGGGCCTGGACGAAGTCGTAGTAACCGGTCAGGGGATTGATGTAAGCAAAAGGAGACTCTCCTCGAATGTCGTGAGCATTTCTGAAAAAGACATCAGAGACATCCCCGCTTCCAGAATAGATCAGCTGCTCCAGTCCAAATTGCCAAATGCACAGATCAGGTTAACCGGCGGACAGGCGGGTGCAACCTCCATCATCCGCTCGAGGGGTGTCAACTCGGCTTTCATCAGCTCTACTCCTATTATCTATGTAGATGGGGTAAGAATGGACAACCTGAATACCAGAGCTGCCCTGGGTGGTGGAAGTGCAACGGGTGCGGCCATCAGCTCGATTTCGGATATCCCTATGGATAACATAGAAAAAATTGAGTTCGTGAACGGTGGTGCAGCCACGACCTTATATGGCTCGGATGCGGCTAATGGTGTCATTCAGATCATTACTAAAAAAGGGGGCGCGGATAAGACGGACATTACCCTGGAGACACAGCTGGGTGTGGAAACCCCTACTGCTGATTATCTGCATTTCAAACGAAGCAAAGACCTGCTTTTACAAAATGGCTTTTATCAGAAACACAACCTGGCCCTAAACGGTGGCGATGGAAAGTTCGGATATAGCTTTTCCGGTGGCTATCAGAACAGTACAGGAACACAAATCTACGACCAGAACAGCAACAGGCGGATTGACCTCAGAACGGGATTAAGGGCCTCATTGGGCACAAAAGTTACTTACGAGAGTTCATTCAGTTATATCAATAATAAATATAAACGTAGCCGTAATGGAAACCAGGGTGGCTATACCGGTTTGTGGTTTGCCGAGAGTGGCGCATCTTCTATTACCGGTCCGAAGTTCAAAAGTGACCTGGATGCCATGACCGATGAGGAATATGCAGCTATTAAGGCGTATGTTGATCAGGCAGAGGCCTTGCAGGACAATGGCATTACGATCAACAGGTTCCAGACCTCCCAGGTGTTTAAATACCAGCCACTCAAAAACCTGACGTTCAAAGCAACCGGCGGCGTGGATTACCGGGCACAGCGGCAACAGATCATTACGACCAATAAATACCTCTCCCACACCACCAATACCTCGATAAACGATCAGGGAAGTATCGATAATTTTGATAGAAATTACCTCGGTCTGACTTTCGAATTCAACGGACAGTATGAGGCAAAAGCAGGCGATTTCTCTTTCATTACTACTGCTGGCGGACAGGTTTTCAGAAATGAGGACCATCAGATACAATACCTCGGTTCCAACATCAGGGACGGTGCACAGACCATCAGCATCGCAGCAACCCGAACGGGTGATGAATATTATTCTGCGGTGACCAGTTATGGGATCTACCTTCAGGAGAATGCGGGTTATAAGAACAAGCTGTTCCTGGATCTTGGCCTGCGTGGAGATGGAAACTCTGCTTTTGGAAAAAATATTGGCACACAGTATTACCCTAAAATCGGGATTTCCTATATTCCAAGTGCTGAACCTTATTTCAAGGCCATTGCTGATGTCGTTTCCTCCGCTAAGGTCCGCGGTAATTACGGTATTGCCGGAAACTTCCCTACCCCATTTGCAAACGAGCGGACCATCTCTTTCGTTGGTTTCAATGGTGCACAGGCAGCGTCCTTCGGACAACCTGGAAATCCGGATTTAAAACCTGAAAAGACCAATACCATAGAAGCAGGAATCGACCTTGGCTTTTTAAATGACCGGGTGGTCATTTCGGCAGGTTTCTATCATTCCATTACCAATGACGCCTTATTTGTAGTTCCACCGGCACCTTCCACAGGACAGATCAGCCAGTTACAAAATACAGGTAAAATCCTTAACCGCGGACTGGAATTCAATACGGTCCTCACGCCCATCAAAACGGCCAGTACAAGCCTGAAGTTTAACCTATCGGTAAACACCCTGTATAACAAAGTGCTGAGTTCAGGTGGTGCCGCTGCATTTAACATCAATGGTTTTAGTGCAAGAACGGTCCAAACTGTTGTCCAGGAAGGTTATCCGATTGGCTTCATCAGGGGCAATTATGGGGTATTCAATGAGGAAGGACTTTTGGTCAGCACTGCTGCACAGCAAAACCTGGGTACAACCGTACCTGATCTCTTTGGCAGCATGGGGCTGAACTTCCAATATCAATCATTCAATTTCTTTGCCAATGCCGATTACCAGAAAGGGGCCAATGCCGTATCATTTGACCGGCAGTTCAGGTTCAATTACGGTGCCTCGACAGAAGGGATTCCACAGGCCGAAATTGATAAAAGCGGAAGGACCAAATGGCTTGACATCACGAATAGGTTTGTAGAGAAAACCGATTACATCAAGGTAAGGACCATTGGTGTGGGTTATAACTTTAAACCTACCGCATGGAAAGGGGCAGTAAAAAGCGTCAATGTAGGTTTTTCTGTAGTCAACCCATTGAACTTCTCCACCTCAGGCTTCGATCCGGAGGCCACCATCAGTGGAAGTTCACAGGGCCAGAACGGAGCCACTACGGGGGGTATTTCCTACTCTACCTATTCCGCACCGAGACAATTTGTTGGAACAATGAGGGTAAATTTTTAAAGAGAAAAAAATGAAGACATATATTAAGAACATATTTATTGCCGCCGCGCTATCCGGCAGCTTTTTAAGTTGCAAAAAGGACAATCCAAACATTACAGATGAGGTTTACCTCACCACGACAAACGTATCGACAACCTGGTTAACGGGCATGAGGAGACAAATGGCCTTAACGTTGAACCAGGTCATCGTCAATACGGAACTGGTTTCCGATAATTATTACAACAACAGAACCTTAAGCAACAAAGTATTCGACATTCCTCAGATCGATAATTTTGACCTTGATGTGAACAACATCCAGTCGGCCATTCAAAGATTACGTGAGTTATCAGAATATGGCTTAACAACGGTTGTAAATGCCGACAAAACGACGACTGCAGTACAAAAGGCAGAGATGTATTTCATCAATGCCTTTTCACATGTGCTCAGTGGAGAACTGTTTACGGGGCTTCCAGGATCAGCAAAAGGGGCCGTACTTAGTCCTGCAGAACATTATGCATTGGCCATTACAGCGCTTGACCAGGCATTGGCACTGCAAACCGATGCCAATGAAAAACTGGCTTATACCTTATTAAAGGCAAGGATCTATTACGATATGGGCGATGCTGCACAGGCGAAAACATTTGCCACTGCCGCAATGGCGAATCCTTTATTACTGAAACAGCAGGCTTTTGACGGACAAAATGCAGCTGCCAACGATTTCCAGACCTATCTTTTCTCCTCCACCACCAATGAGTTTGCGCCACTCCCACGACTGGATTTCTTAGATCCCAAGTACTACAATACCGGAACCATTGCGCTGGATCAAAAGCCGGTAAGCTATATCAAATCGGAAGAAGCTTACCTGATTGTTGCAGAAGCCCAGGCTTCTGGAAATGAGCTGACTGCCGCACAAACCACCTTAAAAAATCTGTTAACTGAGGTGATCGCCAAACGGCCGGTGGTCTCTTTGAGCGATGTGAAAGAAACGCGTAATGGAGGTAACAGAACCGATTATCCGTTAACAGCGGTAAAAGTCCGGTTCGATGAAAATGACATAGAAAGAACGGGTTATGTATTGAACAGAAAAATTGCCAACATCAATATTTCAACCATTTCCGGTACAATGGTGACCGCCGATGATATCAATTTGGCAACGACACAGGATGCGTTGTTATACCTGGTGTATAGAATGAGGCAGGAGATTTTTATCTCCGAAGGAAGAAGAATGACCGATCTGGGGATTAAATTTCCGGTCTCTCAAACGGAACAGTTGAACAATCAAAATGTAAAACCTGCCGACCTGGTAGCGCAAATCCCTTCTTTTATCCCCAAAAACAGGGAAATGGATGATTTCAAAAATAACACCACAACCGGCGTGGTTACCATGAAACACGATATGAATAAGGTACTGGTAGCCAACAAAAAAGCAAAGGAAATTTTCCCATTTATTAATTAATCCAAAAGATGAAACATTACATTTTAAAAAGACATATAGGTTTAATACTTTTAACCGCAGTCCTTTCCCTTAGCGTTCATGCGCAAACCAGCAAACATGTTATTTTGGTCAGCATCGATGGCTTCCGCCCCGATTTTTACCTTGACAAAAGCTGGCCTACACCCAACCTGCAACAGTTAATGAAAGATGGAGCTTACGCAAAAGGTGTCCGTTGCATATTTCCAAGTGTAACCTATCCTTCCCATACCACCCTGATTACTGGTACTTTCCCCGCCAAACACGGCATCACCTATAACACCATGCCCAATGAGCAGCGGAAATATGAATGGACAACGGATAGCAAAAAGATCAAAGCCGAAACTTTATGGCAGGCGGTAAGAAAGGGAGGAATGAAATCGGCCTCCATATCCTGGCCGGTATCTGTTGGCGCAGAGATCGATTATAACCTACCCGAAATATGGTCTGCAACGAATATGGCCGACCGCAAAAGCGCGATCTCAGAATTTGCAACACCAAAAGGCTTGCTGGAAGAAATGGAAAAATATGCCATTGGCGCGGTCGACATGGAAGACCTGAACCTAAGCTCTTTAGCGATGGATGAAAACAACAGCCGGATGGCAGCCTACATCTTCCGTAAATATAAGCCCAGCCTGTTAACAATCCACATTGCTGGTGTTGACGGGGCAGAACATAAGGAAGGTCGATCGGGACCAGGAGTAAACAAAGCGCTCGCCGCTGCAGATCACGCAGTGATGAACCTTTTAGATGCCGTAAAAAAAGCAGGATTGGAAGACAGCACCACCATTATCATCACCGGCGACCACGGCTTTTTAGACCTCAATAAAGTCCTTTCGCCCAATGTATGGCTGACAGAAATCGGAATCGACCCTAAAGTAGGTATAGAAGAACCGGTAGCAAAATTTCAGTCTGCCGGAGGAGCTGCGTTTTTTCATTTAAAGGACAATAACGATTTGAAGACATTGGCTAAAGTCCGTAAGAAACTGGCGGAATTACCCAAAGAATACCAGCTCCTATTCAGAATAGTAGAACGGGATGAGCTGGATAAAATTGGAGCAGATCCACATGCCATGTTTGCTTTGGCGGCTGCAAAGGGAGTTTACATTCAGGATGCGGCTTCCGGAGCAGTGGTTGGGCCTAAAAAAGGAGGTGCTCATGGTTTCTTCCCTGACGTCCCTGAAATACAAACCGGTTTTATTATTGCCGGAGCAGGTGTTAAAAAAGGAGTTGTTCTTGATTTAATCGGACTCGAAGATGTGGCCCCGACTGTAGCCAAACTTCTAGGCATCAGCTTGAAGAACGCGGATGGCAAAGCAGTGATTCCCTTTTTACAACAGTAAATAATAGCAATATAAGCGTCTTTAAGCAAGTCTTAAAGACGCTTATGAATTATTTCCCGGTTGATTGGGATTGCAGCCTGATCTTTTCAGATTTAACTGAGCTGCCACTGACCTTCAGTTCAATCGCTCCTGCTTTTTTGGTCGACTGGACCAATACCACCAGTTTCCCGCTGAACAGCTTCATCGTTGGCAATTCAAAACTTTCCAGAGAAGTGGCATCGCCATTGCATACCGCTTTGAACCGACCTTCACCGCCCACGCTGAATTTAAGCGGTAGTGTTGCCGTCGGACAGGGATTGCCATCCTTATCCACCACGGAAACTGTAACATAGGAAATGTCCTTCCCATCGGCACTGATCTCAGTCCGGTCTGCCTCAAGAACGAGGCGCTCAGGTTTACCCGCCGTGACGACTTTTTCTTCCGCCACAGGACGCCCGGCCTCATCATAGGCCACCACTTTTAAGGTCCCTGGTGCGTATTTGACCTCATTCCACATTAACCGGTAGCGGTTCTGAGGACTGTCTTTACTTTTTTTGCGGATCCCAAGGCTTTTTCCATTCAGGAACAGTTCCGCGCTTTCATAACTGGTATATACAAATACCGGTGTGGTCTCTCCTTCCCTGCCTTCCCAGTTCCAGTGTGGAAGTAAATGCAGGGTGGGCTTTTCCTGATTCCAGCGGCTTCTGTATAAATAATAGCGGTCTTTTGGCAGGCCTGCAAGATCACAGATCCCAAAATAGGAACTTCTCGATGGCCAGTGTTCATCGTAAGGTGTAGGTTCTCCCAGGTAATCGAAGCCTGTCCATACAAATTCCCCGATCACCCAGGGCTTATCGTCCTGAAGGACAAAATCATCATCCGGAAGGTTAGACCAGGCGCAGCATTCCATATCATAGGATGAACTTTGTAAGTCAGGGTACTGTTTGTCCTTAGCCATCACTACAGGGAATTTATAAATCCCTCTTGAACTCACGGTAGAAGCGGTCTCTGAGCCTAAGATAAAACCTTGAGGAAAAGCCTGATAAGCCTCATCGTATAAATGAAGCCTGTAGTTTAAACCCGGAATATCCAGCAAGGCACCAAATCCCGACTGCATGGTGTTTTTCACCTGATCCATACCTACCGTAACCGGCCTTGTCGGGTCTTCCCTGTGAAATATATCCTGTAACCATTTGGCCCGTTTTACTCCTTCAGCTCCCCATTGATCAGGAACTTCGTTTCCGGAACTCCACATCACAATACTCGGATGATTGCGGTTCGCTCTAACCAGGTTAACCACATCTTTTTCCGCATCCGTATTAAAATAAAGGTGGTAGCCATTCTCTACTTTTGGCTTGGCCCATTCATCAAAACTTTCGGCAAGGAACATAAAACCCATCTCGTCGCAGAGCTCCAACTGTTCCGGGGAGGGCATATTGTGCGAGCTGCGGATGGCATCGCATCCCATATCTTTCAGTATCGTCAGCTGCCGGCGGAGCGCTGCCACATTAATTGCGGCACCCAGTGGGCCAAGGTCATGGTGCAGACATACGCCTTTAAATTTACGGACCTGACCATTCAGGCTAAATCCTTTATTGGCCTCATAACGGATCTCACGGATACCAAAGCGGGTCTTCACCTCGTCTTTTAACACATTGCCCTGATAGACTTTGGAAACAGCAGTGTATAGATAAGGGCTTTCAGGGCTCCATAATTTCGGATCTGTCACTTCAATGTTCTGATCAAACTCATTACCAAATCGCTGATCTGTACTTCCCGAAGCAACTTCCTTACCCTGACCATCTATGACTTGAGTGACCAGACGCAGGTTTTCTCCCCTCACACTCGTTTTGATATTTACTTTTGAAAACTTTGCACTAACCACCGGAGTAGTGATGGAAATGCCCCATTGCTCAATACTTTGTTCCTCCTTTACGATCAGGTGCACATTGCGGTAAAGACCTGCTCCGGGATACCAGCGCGAAGATTTGGGCAGGTTAGACAAATGTACCGCCAACTGGTTGATCTGGCCAGGCAAAGCCTGTCCGGTCACATCCAGATAAAAGCTGTTGTATCCATAATTCCATTGTCCGACCAGTTTTCCATTGAGAAATACGCGGGGTTCGCTCATTGCGCCATCGAATACCAGCAAGGTACGCTGTCCTTTTGATAAGGCCGGAACTTTGAAGCTGTTGCGATACCAGCCCTCGCCGGTATAAGGCAAAGCACCTGTCCTACCCGTCTTTTCTGTCGGATTTTGCTCTCCATTCTGAGTAATGGCCACCACTTGTTTGTCAATTTCTTTATCGAAAGGACCTGAAATGGCCCAGTCGTGCGGCACGGTTACGGTTTTCCAGTCACGGTCATTAAAATCTTTGGCAAAGGCCTGTTCGTTTTTTCCTTTATAAAATTTCCATTGATCTGTTAATTCAATTTCTATTCTGTTTTGGCCATAGGCAGACAGGAGGATAAAAAAAGATGCGGCCAGCAACTTTAACCCGGTTACTTTAAATATGTTTTTTGGGATGTTCATACAAATTGATTTACTTAAAATAGATAGAGGAGATTTCCAGGCCTTGTTCAAAGCTGACTTCGACTTTCTCCGTCAGCTTCACATCGAAGCTCGCAGAAGCGGCAGACTGCGCATAGAGCGGCTGAAATCCCGGATATGGTCTGGGCAACAGCAATTGAGCAGCGGGTTTCAAACTGTTTAACGGTATTTTTATCGTTTTAAAATCGGCACCAAGTGCTACCCTGGTGGCGAAAAAATGAGCATTGACATCAATCAGACCAATCTGGATGGTAGCAGCAGACTGACTGCTTCTTGCCCGGATGACCAGGGTATCCGCACCAATCACCTGCTTCAGACCTGCAGATTTCATACGGTCGCCAAAATACACCTGAAATCCCAGCATCGGGATGGCTTTGTCCTCCGGCATATTGAATTTCACCGAAGGGCTTCCCGCCGGGGCATTCTGGATCGGACGGTGTTTCCAGTCCGGATTATACAGCATGATCCGATCCAGGTCTTTTGCGGCATTGAACAGCTCCACGATTGGGCTTTGCGTATCTTTAGGTGCCACAAATTCGCCCAGTTGAATCACAGACCATTTGCTGTCGGCATTAAAGGCAGTACTTACATTTTCACGTGTTAACAGATAAGTTCCCGGGCGGATCTTAAATTTTCCTGATACCGCTTTGTCCTTGCTTTGATTGCCGGAATTCAGGCCTTTGATCGCAAAAGACGTCCCAAGATCAGGTATCTGGAGGTTCATGTCCTGATTGGCCCAGCTGATACCAGTCACCACTTTATCCGGAGAAGTCCGTTCAAAAGGATCACTTAAAGATCTGGCATCCGGCATTACTTCCAGTCGCCATACCCCATCCGCAATCCGGTCTGCAAAATACGCTCCTGTTCCGCTGTATTGGATCACAGGCGAACTTCCGACACCCGCAATGTGCTGCAGTTGATTTGCATTGACGGGTCTAGAACTGGTTGTATTCGAATAATAGAACTCCTGCGCTGCATTCATTTCACTCAATGAAGCCGCGTAGCTTAACCGGAAGGGACCAAATAAACTATCTGTAGGTTGTGCTTTTGCCCTCGGCAGTGCATGAAATGCCTTGGAAGCAATCAATAAACTGATCGCTTTTGCAGGTGTATACGCCATGTTCAGGTAATGCGTCTGATATTCTGTATTTCCCTGGGCTGTGGCCATGGGGTCGTAAGCAAATTGGGTGGCCCATTGAAAGCCTGCAACCCGGAAACTCCTGGCCATTGCCGGATACATATAGGAATCCAGTACATCCCCCGCATCAAATTCATAGACCAGCTTCGCCCCTTTCTTAAAACCTGGGATCTTATCGAAAGGAATGTGATACCTGGACACATGAGGGAGATAATTCCCTTTTAAAGTATGTCCGGAAACCAGACCTGTGGGATACCATTGGAAGCTGTAACCTTGTACATCATCCGCCTTTACGATGGCATCTGCATATTTAGGAGACTCGCTGATGTTGTAAAATACAGGCTTAGTCCATCCCGTTCCGCGAATTGCCTTTACCATGCGGTTCACATATTGTGTGGTCAATGTTTTGACGCCACTGTGCTGAGGTTCATTGTTGACCTCCGTAGCAATTACATCCGGATCGTTCTGATAAGTAAGACCGGTATAAGGATTTTTATGCTGAAAAAACTGTTTCAGGTAACGCTCCTGGGCCAAAACTGCGGCTTCTTCTACCAACACCCTTTGCTTTCCGTATTTCCCGGAAAAGCTTCCCCTGTCCTCGTCCTTTTCAGGATAACCATTACCCCAGAAAGCAATTGGAGTGATGAGGATTTTAATCTTTCTTTTCTTCAACTCTGCGATGAGAAAATCAAACAGTCTAAGGTGTTCGTTATTGATCAGGTTTCCCAGGCTATCGGAAATCTCCACATCCCAGACATGGACGCGGAAAGCGTCCAGACCCAAACGGGAGAAATGGTACACATCATCTTTAATGGCCTGTTCTACAGAAATGCCCGTCCGCTGAATGGAACGGTAGCCATAGGCGAACGGAGCAGTATAATTGACGCCGAAAAAACTGGCTTCGCTCCCGTCCTTCTCCCATCGCATCACGCCATTTTTGTCGACAAAAATTCCGGATCTGGTCTTTTTGCTTTGAGCAAAGCCGCAAAGGCTGATTATCGAAATAAAAAGAAAAATTAAAACACTTTTAGAAAACATCATCAGTTATTAAGGTAAAAACGCATCCATTGCTATCGTTGGCTTGCCCGTATCATCAAAAGCGCCCAGTTTATAGCCATTCCAGCTATTGTAAGACTGAGGTTCCCAGTAAAATACGCCCAAACCTTTGTTGTTTGGCAGGGACTTATTTTTGGAGATCAGATCACTGATAAAGGCTTTGGATGCGGCGGCTTCTGCTGCCGGCATACCCATCTCACAAATCATTATTTCAGAGCCGTAACGACTCAGCATATCGTTCATATTGGCCAGACATTGGGTATTTTTAGTTTGCCAATCGGCAACCCCAGGGTACAAAGACATTCCGATCACGTCCCATTTGGCACCATTGCTCTTTAAGCCATCGAACATCCACCTGAACATGCCATTGTCATAGCCGTTAGAAAGGTGTACGATCACTTTTGAACTGGCGTTAACTGATTTGACCGCATTGTATCCGGAAAGGACAAGGTCTGCAAAGTTTTTCATGTTCAAAGAAGCTTTGCCTTCTTCCCATAACATGCCGTTATTGGTTTCATTTCCCACTTGTACCCATTCCGGTACGATCTTATTATTTTTCAACAACGTCAGCACTTCTACCGTATGGTTAAAGACCGAAGTCTTTAAGGCATCTATGTTCTGCCCATTCCAAGCTGCAGGTTTAGTTTGTTTGCCCGGATCTGCCCAGCTGTCGCTGTAATGAAAATCAATCAGCAACCTCATATTCGCTGCTTTGACGCGTTTGGCCTTCGCCAATACATCGGCCATGCCCGACCAGTCGCCGGTGGGATTGACCCACACCCTCAATCTGACTGCGTTGACGCCTTTATCCCCAAGGATTTTAAGCAAATCCTGCGCGACTCCGGCATTGTTATAAAACTTCTTCCCTGAAGCTTCCATTTCCGTCAGCCAGCTGACATCTGCCCCTCTGGCATAACTTCCGGGAGGTTCGGGTTCAGGGTAAATTTGTGTGGCACCTGCAGGAATTTTTTTACAGGCAATACTGATTACGATCAGTGTAAATATCAGGGCAAACCATTTGTTTGTTTTCATTTCCTTGTCTTTTTAATTATTTGACTGAATAGGTATAATTTCCATCTCCGGCACTCATATCCAGGGTAACTGTAAATACGCCGGTTTTGGCTACAGGGATATTCACCCCGCCCCAGGTTGGTGCACCAGCAAACATGAGCACCCCATTTTCTGCTTTATCCAGTTTATAACTGATGTCGTAAGACCCATTGCAGGTAAATGCAAAATTCTTTCCGGCAGTCAGCGAAACATTGCTGGCAGTCCAGACCCTGGTATTTGCATTATACACCATCGGCGTAGCCGAAGTACTCCAGGCATTGTCGTCACCGGAGATGAAGAAATGAACAGGTGTATAATTAATCGTCATGGCATCCAGGTCTACATTGACCTTCATCTGGTTCGGTGCGGGTGTCAGCCATAATCCGCCTCCGCCAACACTCAGCGTGGTTGCACTCGTTCCCCAGCCATAAGACTTCCCGTCTTTTGTGGAAATTAATGTAAAGGCGTCGCCGCCCCATCCGTCAGCATTTGGAAGGTCGAGATACCCTTCATATTTATCATTGAATTTTGCTGAAGTCAGCAGGTATCCATTGGTTCTTTCCGCAGGTGTTCTCCAGGAATTACCACCTTTAACCAGTAAAGCAGGATATTCCACAAAAGAGCGGTAAGGTTTAACCAGCATCGTCAAGCTGGCATAAATGGGTTTTACCTCCGATGCGAGGCCGCTGTTCTGCTTTACATCCGATTTTAAGCGCACCGCGATCGTGCTGCTCACCTCCACTGGTAATAAAAGCTGTACCGCAAGCAAGGCATTAAAGTCGGCTCCTTTAAAGGTTTTCCTCAGGCTATCCGCCGGGATTTTTACTTCAACCGCTTTTCCCCAGGCATTTTCTCCTGAAGTATCGGCAGGCAGATCGAATTGTAAGGTATACGTGGGCACAACCTTTACGCCGTAATCCGGAGCGGTGAAGCTAAAGGTCAGCACATTCTTTTCTGCATTGGCTTCAGATAAGCTGAGGTTGTTGCTGGAAGCAGTAAATCCTTTGATTCCTGCAGCAGGTATGGTCATCACATTGCTGCTTTTCTCCTTTTTACAAGCGGATAGCGCAATACTGAACAGGATCAGATAAAAAAAGGGATTCCATAATGTTTTCATAATTTCTATATTTTATCGGCAGGCCAACAGGCCGGTACCTGGATCAATAACCTGGATTTTGAATTAAATTTGGATTTGCGGAGAGATCTGTCGGCGGTAAGGGGAAAAGGTTGTACTTATCTGCCACCGCAGTTCCTGCTTTTACCCCGCCTTTCCAGGCCCATAAATAAACGCCTGTTGTAAATTTACCGAACCTAATCAGGTCTGTTCTCCTTACTGCTTCATAATACAGTTCCCGGCCACGTTCATCAAGCATAAAATCAAGATTCAATGCGCTCAGGCTGATGTTACCCGATGTGTTGCCATTGTAGGCACGGGTTCTTAAGGCATTGATGTACCTCAGCGCAGTTCCGGTATCACCGCCACTACCGCCGCGCAAAACGGCTTCTGCATAATTCAGGTACACTTCACCCAGACGGAATAAAGGAAAATCAATATCCGAGAAATCTTTAGCGGCATCCTGGTTCGGCGCAGCTGCTCCGGTTCTGGTTTTATTGCGGTATTTGGTGGTCGAGTAACCCTCCGTTTCTACATACAGTTCATTCATCTCCAGATTCTGACCCGCCATGTAAAACTGCGCACGACTATCGGTGTTTCCGGTTTTATCGGCAAAGAGGTTGACAAACTGCTGTGTGCACCTCAAACCGCCCCAATCTCCGTTCGAGCCCGAAACATCGGCAGGCACATTGGCCGGCCCATGCATCAGGTAAGTCGTTCCGCCAAAATTCTGAGTACTCGTACCATCATAATTGATCGTCAGGATAAATTCATCCGTATTCAGGTGATTGTCTGCAATGGTCAGGTCCCGGTATTTACCATGCAGGGTATAGCCCGCGTTAATGATCTTATTGCTGTAAGTGATCGCTTCTGTATATTTTGCTGTCCCTGTATATATCGAAGCATTCAGGTAAAGGCGCGACAGCAATGCCCATGCTGCAGCGCGGTCTGCCCTGCCATATTCATTACTTTTTGGAGCAGCGAGTTCGTTTTCAATCGCCAAAAGTTCGGACTCGATATATTTGAAGAGCTCGGCCCTTACGATCCGCTTCGGAAAATCTTTACTGGCAATTTGCGTGTCTTCGGTAGCGAATGCAGGATTGCCATACAGGTCCATCAATACCCAATATTGATAAGCCCTGATGAACCTTGCCTCTGCGCGGTATTTACGAATGTTGTCTGCGTCTGCGCCGCTAATCCCTCTTTTGGAAATGTTATCATCTGTGGATTGTCTGATAAAATCATTGCAAAGGGTGATTTGAAAATAAGAGCGGTAATAAAGACCATTGATGATCGAGTTGATTGAAGACCAGCTCAGTTCGTGCAGTCCCTGGATCCCGGCATCATTCTGCCATGACCAGGCTGCTTCATCTGTGGTCAGCTCCTGCAGGTTCCAGTACAGTCTTAAAAAATCAGAGTTTCCTTCATCCTTGATAATTTCTACCGGGATGTCCTGCTGGCCTGTGGTTGCGTTTCCGGTCAGCGCAAATGCACCATAGACTTTGGCCAGGGCTTGTTTATAGCCCAATGGCGTGGAGTACACCTTTTCTGCGGTCAGGTCGTTGGTAGGTGCAAGGTCTAATTTATTACAGGCAGAAAGCAGGATCAGCACGACAAGTGCAAGAGCCCTGGTTCCGCGAAGCCTGTATGGGGTATAGGATTTATTTATGTTCCGGTTCATCGTTTTAATAATTAAGGTTTAAGCCCAATGAAAATACACGTGGTCTTGGGTAAAGGTTATTGTCTACACCTGAGGGAACCTCAGGATCAAGTCCTTTATATTTAGTGATCACAAACACGTTCTGTACGCTTGCATTGAGTTGCAGACTGGCTTTATTTTTCAGGATCGTCCCAAACTTATAGCCCAGGTTGACGTTGTCCATTCTCAGGAAGGAAGCGTTCTCTACATAATAATCGCTCAACAATTGCTGGCCTTTGAAATTCGTGACCAGGTAATTGGGAGAGGCATTGAGCAAAATGGCGGTTCCCAGCACCTGAGTCAGGTTTCCCCGCTGACTAAAGGAATTGTTGTACAGGTAATTGCCCAGATTGGCACGCATCGTAAAACTTAGGTTCCATTTTTTATAAGTCATGTTGTTGCTGAAACCAAGGAATAATTTAGGATCCGCAGACTTGCCTTTGGTCAGGTCATTTTCAGTGATTAAGCCATCCCCGTTCTGATCTACATAAATGCCTTCGATCGGTTTGCCCGAGGGATCATACACCTGCTGCAATAAGTTGAAAGTACTTTTTGGAGCGCCTACGGCATTGATGAAAGCGTACTGTCCGCTCACCCCTCCGGCAATGGTACCTGAAGGAAATCCTTTATAATTCGGATCATTTGGAATTACCGTCAGATTGGTAATCGTATTTTTATTGTAGGTCGCATTTAAGCTGAAATTCCATTCAAAATCCGGACGTTGTATCGGAACAAAGTTTAAGCTCAGCTCTACCCCTTCATTCAGCATATCGCCTACATTGATGATCGCTGTTGCGCTGAAATTGGTTCCTGCCGGCTGAGGAATCTGGTTAAGGAGGTCGCTGGTTTTTCTGCGGTAAAGCTCCAGGCTACCTGTAATTCTGTTGTTCAGGATTCCGGCATCCAGGCCGATATTGGTCGTTGCCGTTTCTTCCCATTTGATGTCCGGAATGTAAGCCGTAGGCCGGTACATCTGATAAAAGGTATCTCCAAACTGATAAGAAGCGTTAGGTGTACTCAAGCCATAGGTAGACAAATAACCGTAATTGCCAATGCCTTCCTGCTGACCGGTGATGCCATAGCTCATGCGCAATTTCAGTGCAGAGATCAGTTTGTTGTCCTTTAAGAAGGATTCGTTCTTTAAGGTCCAGGCCAGGGCTACGGAAGGAAAATAGCCATATTTATAGCTTGGTCCGAAACGAGACGAACCATCACGTCTTAGGGTGGCCGTCAACAGGAAACGTTCATCATAATTATAGTTTAACCTCGCAAAATAAGAAATCAGCCTGTTCTGTGGCGTATTGAAAGGAAAGTCAGGATCGCTGTTTGCGATCTTATTTCCATTGGCATCAAAATCAGCGAAGTTGTAAAATTTGGTCTGGTAGTCATTGTAAGAATAACCAGCGGTAGCATCTACCCTGCTTTTTATAGAAGCGAACTCTTTCACATAATTCAGGTAGAAATCTACCAGCGTATTTGCCCGGTTTTGTTTATACCTGTTGTTGATCCCCATTCTGTTGATCTGTTCCGCTGCATTCTGATTCACAAACACCGTTCCTTTTCCCGTTGCCACATCATAGCCCATATTCAGGTTGGCCCGCAACTCCGGCAGAAAATGAAATTTATAATCCAGTTGCACATTCCCGATACTGCGGTAAGGATTCGAACGGTCTTCACGTTGTTGCAAAAGACCGAGCGGGTTTCTACCCACCAGATTGACCAGTCCGCTTGGGGTACTGGAATCGAGCCATTCCCAGTAGCCGTTAAAATCCGGTCTGTTGGTATAGACCGCCTGGGTAGGATCAAAACTCACGGCAGCACCAATGGCCGCCTGATTGGCAAACCTCGCCTGTTGTACACTGCCTTTCAGGTTGATGTCCAGTTTCAGGTGTTTATCAAAAAAAGTAGGATTGAATACAACAGCGGCGGAAGTTTTTTCCAGTTTATCGGTCCTGAGTACCCCGCTTTGATTTTGGTAGCCCAGCGACAGGCGGTAAGGTAAGTTTTTGATCCCTCCGCTAATGCTCAGGTTATTGTCTGAGGCAAAACCATCCTGATAAATCAAATCCTGCCAATTGGTATTGAACTGGCCCAGCTGTTCTTTTTGAGCAGCACTGCCATTTTTATTGACGATTTCCCGGAGCTGGTCTGCGCTGAGCACATCTACCTGTTTGCCCAGTTTAGTAATGGAATTGACCGAGTTGAACCCTATTTTCAATTCACCTGCCAAACCTTTTTTAGTGGTGATGATGAGCACGCCGTTAGAAGCTCTTGCTCCATAAATCGCGGCGGCTGAAGCATCTTTTAAAACGGTAAAAGACTCGATGTCATTTGGATTGATAAAACTTAAAGGATTGGAAGCGCCTCCAATTACGCTGTTTTCCAGCAGCACCCCATCGATCACGATCAAAGGATCATTACTCGCGCTGAGGGATGATCCGCCCCTGATGCGAATGGTGCTTCCGCTCCCAGGCTGACCGCTGTTGGAAGTAATGGCCACACCCGATACTTTACCCGAAAGCATTTGCTCCGGAGTAGTGATACTCCCTTTCTGAAAATCCTTTGCGGTCACCACGGCAACAGACCCAGTCAGGTCCTGCTTTCTGGTGGTTCCGTAACCGACCACTACAACTTCATTCAATTTAGCCGCATCTTCGTTCAGCATGACATTTAAGACCCGGGATTGGGGAATGGCCACTTCTTCAGTTTTGTAACCTATAAAAGTAAAAATCAAAACCCCTGATCCCCCGGGAACTTTGAGCGAAAAACTTCCGTCTGTGTTGGTTACTGTACCAATGGCACTGCCCTTCAGCAATACACTGACACCGGGAATCCCCAGCTGATCAAAAGCGGACTTCACCGCCCCTGTAACGGTCACCGTTTGTTGTGCATAGAGCGTTGCTGTGGTGGAAAGAAAAAGCAACAACAATAAGTTGAGCTTGACAATAAAAGTAAAAATTCGCATACAGTATTTGGTTAGTATTTACTGATACAAATGAAACGGTTATTCCGGTTGTACGTTTGTGCTATCGTGTTTTCTTTTTGTTCTATTTGACAATTTTCAGCGGTGCAACGTGTAAAAAGCAGGCTATACGGCAATTTAAGTCACAATTTCTATTACCTTTAACAAAATATAAACCGAGTACCTGTAGCTATACCAAATGAGTTCATTCGTTAAAAATGTACTGTTCTTCTTATTGATCAGCTGTCAGATCACCTTTGCGCAAAATCCAAAATTTAAGCACATCGGGATTGATGCCGGACTTTCCAACAGTACCATTGAATGCATCTTTCAGGACCACCGGGGTTTCCTCTGGTTTGGGACACGCGATGGGTTAAACAAGTACGACGGAGAACAGATCACTGTTTTCAAAAGCAGCAGGGATCCTGCGAGTTTATCTGATAACTTTATCCGGCACATCTATGAGGATAAAAATAAAAAACTTTGGATCGGTACTTCCAATGGATTGAACCGGTTTGATCCGGAAACGAACAGCTTCAGGCGTTACAAAACAGGTTCGGCTGCCGCCGGAAAGTCTTCAGGTAGTAATAATGTCACCGCCATTGAGGAACATGCCACCGGGCTTTGGATTGCTACTTCCGGGGGTCTTCTGGAGCTTCGGAATGACAAAACAACTACCTTTCGCCATTTCAAACACCATACCAACGACCTTCATACCGACCGGAAAGGAAACTTATGGATTGCGACAGACAGCGGGCTTTATAAGTTCGACAAAAAGAGTTCCGCGTTTATGAAAATACCGGGTCTTTCCAATTATACCCTGAGGGTCATCGCGGAATCCGCTGATGGGACCTTGTGGCTGGGTACCGAAGAACAGGGGATGATTGCCTACCAACCTTCCAATCACAGCATCAAAATTTACAGACATGAGCTGAAGAACAGCAACAGCCTGGGCAGTGACCTCGTACGGGCGATCATCGTAGATCAAAAGAACAACCTCTGGATAGGAAGTGTAAACGGTGGTCTGGATCGTTTCAATCCTCAGACTAACACCTTTAAAAATTACCAAAATGAACCCGGTAATGCTTCCAGTCTTTCTCAAAGGACAGTTTCTGCCTTATTTCAGGACAAGCAGGACAATTTATGGGTAGGCACCCATCGTGGCGGGATCAATCTGTATACCCCCGGTTCGGAAAGGTTCAGGCTCGTACAGCAGGAATTGAATAAAAACAGCCTGAGTTATAACGACGTGAAAGCCTTCTATGAAGATCAGGATGAAAACCTCTGGATAGGAACTGATGGCGGTGGTTTGAATTTTTACCATAAGGCCAGTCAGCGTTTTACACATTATAAATTTGATCCCTTTCGGCAAGAGAGCCTGGGCTCGAACGCGGTCCTGAACATTACCGAAGACCGCTTCAAACAGCTCTGGATTGGCACCTGGGCTGGTGGTTTGAACCTGATGGACCGGCAATCCGGAACCTTCCGCCGCTTTTTGAACAACCCGGCAGATCCCTCCTCCATCTCCTCCAATTATGTACAGAAAACATTTGAAGACAGCAAGGGAAATTTATGGGTAGGCACCTATTATGGCGGTTTGAATCTGATGGACAGGGGCAGTAAAAAATTCAGTCGCCTGATACAGGGCGCCGGAAATACACAAATCAGTGGCAAAAACATCATCTCCATCAATGAAGATCAACATCAGAACCTTTGGATTGGCACAGACGATGGCGGGCTGAACTGTTATAACCTGAATACAAAGCGGTTTACGCATTACTTTTTAAATGAAGAGAAAAGACCAGACCTGCGCGTCATTTTTATAGACAGCAAAAAAAGATTGTGGATCGGTCAGTCGGGATTGTACCTCTTTAATCCAGCCAAAAACAGCTTTTCTATGTATACTACAAGAGCCGGATTGTCTACCGATTTTATCAAAGGTATCACAGAGGATGACCGGGGTAACTTTTGGATTTCGACCTCCAGGGGATTGACCAGGTTTAATCCGGAAACATTAAGAGCCAGTTCCTATAATAAAGCCGATGGCCTCCAGGGCCTGGAGTTTGAAGCAAATGCCTTTTTAAAAACCAGAAAAGGAGAAATGTTTTTTGGTGGGGTAAACGGATTCAATTCCTTTTACCCTGACGAGATCAAAACCAACCGGTTCATTCCTCCTGTTTACATCACTGAATTTCAGATTTTCAACAACAGAATGCTGCCCGGCGTTAAAGATTCTCCATTGGATAAAGACATCAGCTTCAGCAATGATATTGCGCTTTCTTATCAGCAGTCGACCTTCTCCTTTAGTTTTGCCGGATTAAATTATACGGCACCGGAAAATAACAAATACGCCTACAAGCTGGAAGGTTTCGACAAAGACTGGAATTACGCCGGAAATACTAAAAAAGCTTTTTATACGAATCTGGATCCTGGTGACTATGTATTCCGGGTAAAGGCTTCCAATAATGACAACAACTGGAATGCAGCCGGCACTGCGGTGCGCATCCACATCTCCCCTCCTTTCTGGGCCACCTGGTGGTTCAGATTAATCATTGCGGTCCTGCTGACCGGGATCGCCTATGCCTTGCTCAGTTTCAAAAGACGCATGGAATTGCGGGCGCTGGAGGAGCAGCAACGGGAAGAAATGCACCAGATCCAGTTGCAGTTCTTTACCAATATTTCTCACGAATTCAGAACACCCTTGTCTTTGATCCTCGGACCAATAGACCGGTTGTTGAAAGAAGATTCAAAAGCGGCTTTTCTGAGTTATTACAAAACCATTCACCGCAATGCGAACCGCCTGCTCAGCCTGATCAATGAGTTGATGGACTTTAGAAAAATTGAATCCGGTGCGCTGCAACTGAAAGTTATCCAGGGCAACATCAACCTCTTTATTGACGAAGTGGCGGAAGAGTTTGCAGAGATGGCAGAAGAGAAACACATTAATTTCATCGTTAAAAATACAGTACAACCGGCCGATACCTGGTTCGATAGAAATGTAATTGAAAAAATCATTTTAAACCTGATCAATAATTCCCTGAAATATACCAAACAGGGCGGTGAAGTTGTGCTGGAGATCCTGGACAACCTGGACAATTACCAGCCATTATTTGAAAACCAATTGCACATCAAGAGCAATTACCAGGGGAAAAGGTACGTTTATATCCGCGTAGCAGACAATGGCATTGGCATCTCTAAAGAATCTATAAGCCACTTATTTGAGCGCTATTACCGCATCACCGAGACCCATCTCGGATCAGGTGTAGGCCTTGCATTTGTGAAGAGCCTGACCATGCTGCACAAGGGGCTCATTCATGTATCCAGTGAAAGGCATCAGGGTACCGAGATCATCATCGGCCTGCCTTGTGATAAGGAGGCTTTTAAACCCGAAGAGCTCTGGGGACAAAGCAATGAACAAGGGGGAACCCGTTTGGAAAGCATCAGCTATAAATCTGATTTCGCGTTGCCTGTCGCACCGGTCTCCGTTCCGGAGATTCCAACCCTCAGTAAACACATTTTGATTGTCGACGATAATGAAGAATTGCGGTCCTTTCTGAAAGATACGCTGAGCGCAAGCTATCATATTTCTGAAGCGGCAGATGGCTATGCAGGATTGCTGAAAGCAAAAGAAGAGTTTCCAGACCTGGTGATCAGTGATGTGATGATGCCTGGAATGACGGGCACCGAGCTCTGTAAAGCGCTGAAGGAAGACCTGGAAACGAGTCATATTCCATTTCTGATGCTGACTGCCAAGAATAGCATAGAGGCAGAAATAGAAGGTGCAGCATCCGGTGCGGATCTGTATTTCAGTAAACCGATCAACATCAGCTTATTGCAGATCAACATCAAAAATATCTTTGAACAGCGCCAGAAATTAAAGGATCATTATTCCAAAGATCACCAGACTGAACTCATTGACCTCGTGCATTCTACTAAAGACCGGGAGTTTATGGAAAAACTGTTGAGCATTGTCAATGACCACCTGATCAATCCGGAAATGGATATAGAATTTCTGTGTTCAGAGATTGGAATGAGCCGGACTAAGTTATACCAAAAGATCAAAACCATTACGGGGCAGTCGATCGGAGAATTTATACGCTCCATCAGACTCCGGAAAGCAGTCGAAATTATGACCCGGGAAGATGTGTTGTTAACGGAAGTGATGTACCGGGTTGGGATTCAAACCCAATCCTATTTCAGCAAAGCATTTAAGAAGGAATTTGGAAAGACGCCAAGTCAGTATCTGCAAGAGCGGAACACCTGACCGAACTGCTGCACATCATTTATTTATTCGTCAGTTTGCTAAAGCTCATAAATACAGAAACACCCGTAGAGTTGAGGCGTATATCATAATTTCCTATTCCGGTAAGTGGCAATTTGACAAATGGCTGTACTCCGATGCTCAATGATGAATTTATCTTTCGTTCCACACTTACCGATAAGTTCGCCAGGCCAAAAAGGTGCTGATTTTGATTGCTCACCTCGACCCTTGAAGCACTGCGTTCAGGACCACTCGTTAAATCATAGCGCTCATTTAACATCAGGTAACTGGACAATCCCGTATTCACACTTATCGCAAGTTTTTTTCTCTTGAACACCTGATAGTTGACATTCAAAGGAATATCCAATACCCGGCAATCTGCATTCACCTCCCAGGATTGATTCCCATATCCGTTATTGATTGCAGCAGGACCAGCTGAGTTGTACAGCTTTTTCGCGTAAATGATTCCGGTGCTTACACTGAGCTTCCTGCTGAGCGGATAAGTTACCATCAGTCCGATGTTCGTGCTGACCTTTGAGGACACGTTAGCACCTGTGCCGGAGATGTCCGGGGCTGCCATGATACTTAGGGACAAACCGGAACGCTTCACAGTCGCAAATCCGGGCACTTTAGCTGCAGGGTATGCTTCCGATCCTTTCATCGGAATAAATTGTGCCGTATCCCCATGAGATGTGCTCAACGAAAAATTGGAAGCAAGAATTTTTTCCGGCAAGGGATTCGTTGACACCAGTTGAATTTTTGATGCTCCAGGCTCCCCTCTTTGATTTCCGGACTTCGGTCCGCTTACATTTTGATTTCTATGCTCCTTTTTATTTGTATGCTCCACCAAGGCCAGGCTCCTCTTCTTCTCGACCAGCTCTTCCACCTGACCCCGTCTTTCTACCGTTTCCTTGTCTGGCTTCCCGACTTTGGCTTTCAGCAAATTTTTATTTACAGGTTCCTCTTCCAGCAGAATGGTAAACAGGAAGATCAGGACTGTAGCGGCAATACCTGCGCCAACAAACCACCAAACCGACAAAATGCGTCTCTTCTCGTGGGCATCAAGCTTTTTGGACATCTTCTCCCAATCCAATTCATTAAATGGAATTTCTGGATCACCTAGTCCAGCTTTAAACAACTGGTCTATATTATGCTCGTCTTTCATTTATGCTGATGTGGTTATCTTTTGCTATTATCACTTTTAATCCTGTTTTGGCCTGATCGTTTGCGGTTAGCATTTCCTGCAATTTCTGCCTTGCTCTGAATAAGTTTGATTTCGATGTTCCGGTGGATATGTTTAAAATTTCGGCAATTTCTTCATGTGAATACCCATCTATCGCATACAAATTAAAGACAATACGGTAAGCAGGAGAAAGGGTTTGAATCAGGCTTAAAAGGTCGTCATAGGCCAACTGGTCGTAAACTGCTGCTCCCTGGCCAATATGTCCATGCTCGCTAATGTCATCATGATCCGAAAACCGGAGTTTCATGCGATAGTGATCGATTGCTGTATTGGCTGTAATCTTTGCCATCCATGCTTTAAAAGGTTTACTGGGATCATACTTTTCAATGTGGTTAAATGCTTTGAGGAAGGCATTGTTCAGCACCTCTGCTGCATCGGCATCATTTACCGCGTAACGTTTACAAATGCCCATGCAGTAGCTATAGAGTTCTTTATAGAGCAGATACTGACTGGATCTGTCTTTCCGAATACACCCTTTAATAATTTCCTGCACCTAAATAAATGTAATTACCTTTTTTAACCTGACCATTTTCTACTTCCTCATACGATGCAAACCGATAAAAGGTTGCGCAAGGTATGAAAAATATATTTTTCGTCATCTATCAAACTGATACACAGATTATTATTTTATTTTCCAAAGTATATTTCAAACCCCCAAGCAACCATTAATCCGGGCTCCGCGTATCACTTATAATTAAACACATTTTTCACCTTAAACTACCCCCTATGAAGCATCGTATGGTCTACCTGACCCTGACCGTAATGTACCTGCTATTGCTCAGCTGTTCTAAAAGACAAGCTGCAGAAATGGCACCAACACCCCCTAATCCCGAAACACCGGGAACAGCAGTGACCTATACCAATTTCGCCCAGGCACTCTTTCAAACCAAATGTGGCGGATGTCACAGTGCAGGAAGAGGCGCGGCAGCCGTATGGACTTTCAATGGCCTGGCTTCGGTTACGACCAACCAGAGCAGGATCCGCCAGGCGGTATTGGTCAATAAATCCATGCCTATGGGAGGAACGCTGTCTGCGGCAGAGCTGAAATCTTTACAAGAATGGTTCGATAAAAACATGCCTGAATAAACTGAACTATCATGAAAAACACCTGTCTTTTTATCCTATTCATCCTCTTCAGCTGTTCGGTAAATGCGCAGCAAATTCTGATCTGTAACAACGCAAAAGTCTCTTTTTTCTCCAGCACGGTGATGGAAGATATCGAAGGAAAAAGTGCTGTCGGAAGCTCTGTAATTGACACCAAATCCGGCAACATCATTTTCAAAGTTAAGAATACCTCTTTTCAGTTTAAAAAGAAACTGATGCAGGAGCATTTCAATGAGAACTACATGGAGTCCGACAAGTATCCGGTTTCTGAATTTAAGGGAAGCATTAAAGCGCCGGTCAATATGACTGCTGATGGAACCTACAAAGTCAACATTGAAGGTAACCTGAACATTCACGGGATCAGCAAAGCTTACAAAACCCAGGCCGATCTGGTGGTCAGCAAGGGAACACTAAATGCCAACGCGGTCTTTAAAGTCCGGATTGCCGACCATGGGATTGAGATCCCAACCCTTGTATTTAAAAACATTGCTGAATACGTTGAAGTCCGTATTCAGGCCACCTTTTTACCTAAAAAATAATGAAGATAAAAACATCTAAATCCCGGTTACTCGCTTTTTCTGCCCTGCTGTTGTTAACCGGGCAGACCGCATTTGCACAGGAAGAGCTCGAAAAGGAACTGGCAGCTCCGGCCGCTGGTAAAGAGAAAGTAAGCGCGACTTTCAAATCGACCAAGCTCATCAACGGGCATACCAACGAAACCCTTTACAAGAATGAACTGGATTTTAAAGTAGACCACCGTTTTGGCGATATCGCCGGCAGTAATGGCGGAATCCGGAAGTTTTTCGGCCTGGACAATTCAACGGATGTCCGGATTGGATTTGAATACGGGCTAACCGATAACCTGACCATAGGACTAGCCAGAGCAAAAGGCGCAACGGCGGTACAACAGCTGTATGAAGGGAGTTTGAAATATCGCTTGCTTCAGCAAACCACTGATGACCGCATTCCATTTGCAGTGACCCTGTTTGGCAGCAATACCATTGCAGCAGTGACCGCGAACAAGGATGATCCCTCCTCACCCATCGCTTACGATGGCTTTAAAGACCGGCAGAATTGGGTGGCACAAATCATCCTGGCCAGGAAATTCAGTTCCAATCTCTCCTTTACGCTTACGCCAAGTTACGTGCACCGGAATTTCACCGCCTTCCGTGATCAGAACGACATGTTTGCAGTTGGTGTTGGTGGAAGGTTTAAATTTACCCGCCGGATGGCACTGGTCGTAGATTACTTTTTGCCATTCCGGGATAAGTCGGACAAAGCTTATCTGGAACAGGTTACGGCTACCAAATTTTACAACCCCCTGGGTGTAGGGCTGGAAATGGAGACGGGTGGACACGTATTCCACCTGAACTTCACGAATGCCACCGGCATTCAGGAGATGCAGTACATTCCACAAACCACGAGTTCCTGGCTCAAAGGGCAGTACCGCTGGGGATTCAGTATTTCCAGAAGGTTCTCTTTTGCACACTAAATTTTGAGGTCAATGATCACGTCAATTGATCAGCATGCACTTTCATCAATTGGTAAAAATTAGCCCAAAAAAAAGACCGGCCTGCAAGAGGATTGCAGGCCGGTCTTTACCAATAACATGCTTTTTCTTTAAGCCTGAATAAAAGCCAAAAGGTCTGCGTTGATGGTTGCCGCTTCTGTAGTTGGCATTCCATGAGGAAAACCAGGATAAGTAATCAGTTTTCCATCTTTTACGAGTTTCACTGCTTTTGCTCCGGTAAGCGCGATTGGAACGATCTGATCGTCCTCACCGTGCATCACCAATACCGGAACATCTACGCTTTTAAGGTCTTCTGTGAAATCTGTTTCAGAGAAAGCTTTGATGCAATCATAATGTGCTTTTATTCCGCCCATCATGCCCTGACGCCACCAATTTTCCTTGATGCCTTCAGATACCTTTGCGCCTTCGCGGTTATAACCATAAAATGCAGTGGTAAAATCTTTGAAATACTGAGGTCTTTGGGTGGCCGTTCCCTGACGGATTTCGTCGAATACAGCCAATGGAACACCTTCAGGATTGCTTTCCGTCTGTGCCATAATTGGCGTCACGGCACTCACCAATACCACTTTAGCCACACGGCCCTTTCCATATTTGGCCGCATAGCGGATCACTTCGCCACCGCCTGTGGAGTGTCCTACATGGATCGCGTCCTTCAGGTCCAGTGCCGCCGTCAGTTCTGCAACATCCGCTGCATAGGTATCCATATCATGGCCATTGGCAGTTTGAGTAGACCTTCCATGTCCCCTGCGGTCATGTGCGATCACCCTGAATCCTTTATCCAGGAAAAACATCATCTGTGCGTCCCAGTCGTCGCTTGACAAAGGCCAGCCATGATGAAAAACGATCGGTTGTCCTGTACCCCAATCCTTGTAATAAATTTCTGTACCGTCTTTTACTGTAATCTTGTCCATTTTCTTTGATTTTATGTAGTTAATAATATGATTTGTTGATTTACTGACGAACTAACTGCTTAGCACAACTTTTTTTGAAGAGATGGCCCAATAGATCCATAACAAAACGCAGATCAGCAATGCCGAAACCGGAAAGTAAAAGGAAAGGACAAAAGCAGCGATATAAGTTGGCAATCCATACAGGTAATTGTTTCTGATTCCCAGAATTGCGGCTTCTGTAAGTCCCGGTCTTAACAGCTTCCTGTCCCGGCAAGCCAAAAACCACAACAGGTTATACGAAAGGTTCACCAGCACAAACGTTCCGGTATAGATGCTGATCACGAGTTGCTGCGATCCGGTATCGTAAAACTCTGCCAGCAATGAACTGGGATAGGAAACGCAGCATACCAGAAAAAGAATCAGCCCGTTGGCAAACATGATTCCCGTATTTCTCCGGTAAATCTGTTTGAACAGTTTATGATGGTTCACCCACATGATAAAGATACTGAAAAATGAAATGGCAAATGCCAGATATGTTGGCCATTGCGCCAGCAGCTTACCTGCTAAAATTCCGGGACCTGCTGTTTCAGCAAGCTCGGGTACGCGCAATTCCAATACCAGCAAAGTGATGGCGATGGCAAATACGCCGTCACTGAACGCTTCTATCCTTGCTGTTTCTTTTTCCATTATCAACTCAGTCTTCTCCATTCGCAATTCATTCATCAGTCTAATTTTGGCAGGATATTTTCAAGTTCAGCCCGCAGGTAATCGTGTTGCTGAGGTAACATCAGATGTGTTCCCAACTCTGCCAGCGGTTCGTCTACTGTGAAACCCGGATTATCGGTTGCAATTTCAAAAAGCACACCTCCAGGTTCCCGGAAGTAAAGAGAAAAGAAATAATCACGGTCTATTTTTGGTGTGATCTGAAGCCCCTGACTACTGATCCTTTCTCTGAATTCCTGCTGAACTGCTTCGTCGGGCACCCGGAATGCCACATGGTGATTGGTTCCTGCGCCTGATATTCCGTGCTGCCCCTCAGGACTTTCCAAAAGATCTATGATCGCTGAATTCGGGACGCTATCCGTTAGGAAACGGAACCGGTTTCCCTCCTGCGCCAATAGCCTGTAGCCGAAAATATCGGTCAGCACTTTAGCCGTTTTGTCGATGCTTTTTAAGGTCAGCGTTGTGCTGTGAAAACCTTTCGTCGCATTTTCAATGTTGACCTCATTCGTTTCCCATGGAATTCTGGTATCCGCTGTTGCCGGAACGATCAGGCTCAGTTCCAGCCCGTCAGGATCCTTAAACTTCAGCAGTGTTTCTCCAAAGCGTTCCTCTGCTTCCTCATGCCTCACCTGGAATGCTTCAAACCTGTCTTTCCAAAAAGCAAGACTTCCGCTGTTAACCGCATAGCCAATTTCTGTGGCCATACCGGTTCCGTTTTTCCCCTGAGCGATTCCTTCCCATGGAAAAAAGGTAAGTATGGTTCCCGCAGAACCTCTTTCATCGCCATAGTAGAGGTGATAAGTTCCCGGATCATCGAAATTAACCGTTTTCTTCACGAGTCTCAAGCCCAGCACCCTGGTATAAAATTCGTGATTTTTCTGTGCACTACCCGCAATGGCGGTGATGTGGTGCAATCCTAATATTTTATTCATTCTAATTTATTTCTTTCCCTGATCTGGTTGTAAAATAACAGATCACCATTGCCACTCCCGGCAGGACAACGCCTGTCAGTCCAAAAACCTTCCCCACGTAAGCACCCAAAACACAGCCCAATAAAAATCCGCCCAGGGTAACCAGGCCTTTTTTCAAACCTGTCAGGTAACTCAGATCTGCAAAGCCGCTGCTCAGCAAAGCACCCAGGTCAAGCGAAAACTGGGTCACATTACCCGTCATCATCGTAGTAGGTCCATGGGTTTCTTTCACGTAGAGTTTTCCGAATGCATTCTGGAATCCCATCGCAAAAACAATCATCATCGTGATCACATACATCTGAACGGTTAGCAGCTGCGCTCCTGCCCCAGCTGAACTATAAGCCAGGACTCCTGCAAGAATCAGGATGATCCCTTCGCAGCACAGCAGGAAATGGTTGTTTTTGAATCTGGATGAAATCCATCCGCCCACAATTACGGCGAGTATGAACACCGGGAAAGTGAGCAATTTGATCCAGGCATCCGCATCTGCACCTTTGATCATCTGATAGGCAAATACGATAAAGTTTCCGGTGACATGCGCTGAAAAAATCCGGTCTGCCGCCACGAAGGTAATGGTATCACAAAAGCCTGCAATTGCAGTCAGCAGCAAGGTGACGAAATTGATGTTTTTACTGGTTTCCATATCGTGATGATTAAGATAAATGCGCCCTCAACATCCAGGCCATGGATTCATGTTTTTCCATTAAACCTGTGATGTAATCGCTTGTGCCAGCATCTTTTAACGCTGTAGCATAGTTATCGATGTTTCCCCTTAAATGAATTAAAATGCTTTCATGATCAGCAAGCAGCGCTTTGATATAGGTGGTTGCATCATTTTTGCCACGGTCATCTTCGGTCAGGTGTGTTAAAGCCAGAAATTCTTTAAGTGATGCCGGTGCATAATGACCAAGTTTGCGGATGCGTTCTGCGACTTCATCCACCACCTCTTCCAATTGCGTGTATTGCGCTTCAAAGAATTTGTGTTTGTTGTAAAAGTCTGGTCCTTCTACGTTCCAGTGTGCTTTTCTTGTTTTTGTATATAAGACGTATTCATCTGCGAGAATTTTGCTGAGTGAATGTGCCACCTCTGCGAGGTTTTCCGCGCTGATTCCAATTTTTGCTTCCATGATGTTGTGATTTCGATGTGATGTATTAAAAAAATGTATTGATTAAATAGTGGTCTATTGAATAAGTTCCGGCACCGATTACCCATAAAAAGAGCATCGCCAGGGTGTACATGTAGGGCACATCCCGAACCTCAATTGAATCTTTCCGGTGTACCAGGAAGTAACCGATTGCCGTTACGCCAATAGATGGCAAGAGGAAAACTCTTGTTCCGAAGCCCAGGGCAACGAAAATTGGGACAACAGTATCAGAAAATGTAGCCACCAATCCGTTCAGTTTATCCGGCAAGCCAAGCGGATTGGGCACATGCTCCTTTTCTCCGTTTTGAACACGAAACTTTTTCATTCCATGCACCCTGAAGAGTTCGAGCATGAGCAAAACCCTGAAAATGAGTACGGCCCAGTTGTTAATTTCTGATCCTAAATCAGAATAAAGCAGGTATTTGATGATATTTTCCATAGTTTAAAAAGCAAAGCACGAACAGCCCAATGCACCCCAGAATGCGGTATAATTGTTCACAGGCAGGTTACTGGTTCTGACGGCATCGTGATGGTGCTGGTGTACATCGCAGCTGCCAGCGCAAGCGTGGACCATCGATAAAACCGAATCAGCACCATTTGTCTTTCCCCGTTGATTTGTTTGATGGGTTATCGGAGAATAGTAGCCGTTATAACTATTGGTTGGCGACCAGTCCGGCAGAATCGGTATTTTTGGTGGGGAGAAGGAAGAGAAATCACCTTTTGCATACACAATCTTACCATCAACAACGGTTAAATCAGATTCAATGCTTTTGATCTCTTCATCAGAAACTTCAAAGTAATCCTGATTCAGTACCGCTAAATCGGCCAGCATCCCCACTTCGATATCGCCTTTCTTTTGCTGTTCATTGGAAAACCAGGCACTGCCTCTGGTGTAAAGTTCTAAAGCCGTTTCTCTGCTCAGGACCGTATCTTCATTATAGATTTTCAGTCCGCCAACGGTTTTTCCTGCCGTTAACCAAAACATGGAAACCCAGGGATTGTAACTGCTTACCCTTGTGGCATCAGAACCTCCGCCGACAGGCACTTCCATCTCGAGCATTTTTTTAACTGGTGGTGTTTGCAACGCCGCTTTTACACCATAGCGGTCTGTAAAATATTCGCCCTGGTAAGCCATTCTGCTTTGAACTGCAATCCCGCCACCCAATGCTTTTACCCGTTCAATATTTCTTTCGTCTATCGTTTCCGCATGGTCAAAAATCCAGGGCAATCCTGCAAAAGGAATGTCTTGATTTACCTTTTCAAAAACAGTTAAAAAACGGCTGATGCTCTCGTTGTAGGTAGCATGAAGTCTGAATGGCCATCTTTTTTCCACCAGCAAGCGAACCACACGCTCCAGTTCAGGTTCCATATTGTCTGAAAGGTCTGGTCTTGGCTGAAGAAAATCCTCGAAATCTGCGGCCGAGAAAACCAGCATTTCCCCTGCCCCGTTATGGCGGTACATGTCATCCCCCTGGTAAAGTTCTACTGTATTTGTCCAATTGTCAAAATCTTCAAATTCCTGTTTCGGGCGTTGTGTAAATAAGTTGTAGGCAATCCTAACGGTCAGTTGTTTTTGCTCATTCAATTCATTTACGACTTTATAATCATCAGGGAAATTTTGAAAACCGCCACCGGCATCGATCACACTGGTGATGCCGAAACGGTTCAGCTCGGTCATAAAATGACGGGTAGAATTCACCTGATGTTCGTAAGAAAGTTTAGGACCTTTGGCCAGTGTGGAATATAAAATCATCGCATTTGGACTCGCGATAATCAATCCCGTAGGTTCTCCCTTTGAATCCCTTTGGATCTCCCCACCCGGAGGAGCTGGGGTATCTTTGGTATAACCAACTGCCTTAAGCGCGGCACGGTTCATAAAAGCACGGTCGTACAAATGAAGAATAAACACCGGCGTTTCCGGTGCAATGGCATTTATTTCTTCCAGCGTCGGCATTCTTCTTTCCGCAAACTGAAATTCAGACCAGCCTCCAACTACCCGCACCCATTGCGGCGATGGAGTAATATCAACCTGCTCTTTAAGCATTCTTAAGGCATCCGCAAGTGATGGAACGCCATCCCAACGCAATTCCAGGTTGAAATTTAATCCTCCACGGATCAGGTGGATGTGGGAATCGTTAATTCCCGGAACTACCCTTCTTTTTTGAAGATCAACCAATTTTGTTGCAGCACCCGAAAAATTCATCACGTCGGTGTCTTTACCGGTGGCGATAAATTTCCCGTCTTTAATCGCAACAGCGGTTATTTCTTCTTTGTGTTTTGCAATGGTATGTATCTTACCATTGAATAAAATGATATCTGCAGTCGTCATATTTTCTTTATTTAGCTACCATTTGATTTCTTAATTTTTCAGGGCAGCGATTGCTTCCTGAATTCCTTCACCCGCAGTGGTAAAAAATGCCGGACCAGCCAGAAGGATTACTCTTGAGACCGGCTTAAAAGTGGACATCTTCTTTTCTTTTAACCAGGTTTGTGTCCGGTAAGCTTCAAAAATACCCCTCACTACGTTTCCGGCAACCAGTGCCGTTGGCGAGTCAATTCCTGCATCTTTTAAATCACTTGCAAAAGAAAAATTGTCTACGCCTAGTTTAATCGCTTCTCTCATCGCAACGCTCCCCACTCCCGTCATCAAATCCGGGCTAAATTTATTCCTGTCGCCAAGACCGATTAAAAGCAGTTTTTTACCACCTATCGTCCCTTTTGGTGGGGAAATTAAAATCGTTTCGTTCGCATGACCATGAAATTTCCCGCTTTTGCGGATTTCGGTCAGCAGGCCTTTCATATCCTGATCTAAGTGCACCAGGCCATTTAAAGCCGGAGGAAGTGCCGGTGGCGTATTAAAAATATCACCTTCTGTATATTCGAAAACACAAGCGATCTGCAAATCGCTCAGCTGCGCCGATGGTCCCTGAACGACGCCTTCGATGGCAATTCCATCCATCGTACCCCAAACTTTGGCCGTCCCGATGGCGGTGCTGGCTTGTCCAAATGCTGTTCCTGTAACGAATACAGAAAATATAATCATGGCTATTCTGAAGTTGTTTTTCATTTTCTTATGGTTTAAAATTTATAGGATACCTGAGCATTAAAAAACTTTGAATTGTCCCAAAGCGGAACGATGTCTTTGATGAAATCGCCAACCCGGAAATATTGTCCGCCGGCACTAAACGAAAGGTGTTTATTGAATTGATAATCTGCACTTAACAAATAAGTAGTACCGATAAAGCGGTGGTTAGATATGGAACCTGCGGTGTTAAAATTTCCGCCCGGGCGATAGATCCCATCCTTTAATGAATACCTCCAGTTGAAAACAACATCCGCCTGAGCGGTTAATTTATCCGTGATGGCAAGTGTTAAGTAAGGATGTAAATCCATTAAATTAGAAGGCCCGATAAGCGGATTAAAACCAAAATAGCCCCCTTTAGGAAATAAAGGATTAAAGGTTTGCAGTTTCCCGTCTCCTGCTTTTTTATCTCCCGAGATGTAATCATTTCTCAGGTTAATCGAAGGCTTAAATCTGGTATTCTCAAAAGTATACCCCAACTCAATGGCCAGTGTCCAGGCATCAATATCACCCTTTCCAAATTTTCCGAACTGATAGGCAGCCTCTAAATTATAGATAAAACCGCCACCACTTTTCCAATATCGGGTAGCTACAGTATGCCTGACTTCCTTTGCGATGCCCTCCTCAAATTCCGCCTGGTCGCGTCTGATGCCTAAGTAGTAAAAATCGAAGTTTCCGGCTTTTTGAATATGGAGATTTGAATAGGCACCCCAAAGATTGGCCTGATGGCTTGGGCGATTATCGAAGACCCCAAAATTGACTTCATCAGCGGCCAAAACAAAGGCATCAATTGAAAACCGGGGTGTCGCATACCCAACTTTAGCTCCTGTAAAATACTGCCTGACCGTTGTCCCCTCTCTAACTGAAATTAACCTCCCTGAGCCATAGTTGATTTCCTGCCGGCCCACACGAAGGACCAGTGTATTGGACGAATCTTTAAGGATCCGGTACTCCGCAAACAGGTTTTGAACAGCAAGCTGATCTTCATCAACCGGAGAAGGGCCATATTTACTGCCATTTTCCAGGGCACTGTTTACCTGTGTAAAAAAGCGCAGTCTTTCGCCAATATTCAAATCAGCATATAGCGAATAACGTTGTAAAAAAGAAGAATTGAACCCTTGATTTCTGATCCAATCCTCATTGATTTTCCCTCCGAATTCTTCCCTGATCTCCCCCCCAAAACTGAGGTATACCTTTTTATCCGCCGAAAGCGGCAGGAACTTCAAAGTGTTGTAGAAATTCCTGACCGAATCTTTCAGCTGACTATAATCCTCATCGTAGCGCATCAGTTTAATGCCCTGGCCATATGCAGTTGCCATTGAACAGCAAATACAAATGGCCAGTACCTTCGCCAAATGAGGATAATTAATATTCATTTTTAGCTGAAATGACAATTAGTGTTTGATCATTTTATGTGCATACTGAATTCCCAGGCCATATCCTGCGCCATACTTTTTCATCAGGTCAGTTACCGCAACATAAGTTTCGGTTCTTGCCCAGTCTCTTTGCAGTTCCAGGATGTACTGAACCGAAGTAATCGGTTTTACCCCTGCATGGACCATTCTTTGAATGGCTCTTTCGTGTGCTTCTGCACTGACATCTCCACAGGCATCCGTAACGACAAAAACATCAAATCCTTCTGACAACGCAGACAATGCAGGGCCTACAATACATACGCCCGTCCATAAGCCGGCAAGCACCAATTTTTGTTTTCCTGTACCGGTGATGGCTTTGTAAGCCGGTCCGTCTTCCCAGGTATTCATAGAAGTCCGGTCGATATAACCTGAAGTTGCCTGAGGATAGAATTCTTCGATTTCCGGAAATACAGGTCCGGCAAAAGAATCTTCTGCCACTGTGGTCACAATGGTAGGTACCTTGAAAATCTGAGAAGCACCGGCAATAATGGCCACATTGGTTCTCAATTCCGTAATTGAAATGCTTTTTGTAGCAAAAGCCATCTGGCCTTCAAAGTCGATTAATACTAAAGCATGGTTTTCCGGCGATAAAAGATCTGGTGATGGTTTCATAATTTTAAATTTTTGAACTGGACTAACCAACAAACATACCAAGGGATCAAGACACTGAAATACAGCACATTGATCTTATTTTCATAAATTAAAATTTACTTTATTTCGTCATTTTACGAAGAGCGATTTACGTATAATCGTAAAATGACCTATCTTCGGGTAATGAAATACGGGGAACCAGATATGCTCATTCAACTTTCTGAGGAGCTTAAGGCAGCAAGGGAAATTATCGCAAAGCAGCAACAGGAAATTACGGATTATCAACAACAACTGGAAGAAGAAAAATTACTGCAGGCGGAAGAAATATCCCTTAATTACCTTGATGAGGATATCGTGGGCAGCAGTCCTTTGATCCTGCAGGTGTTGAGATCCGTAGCACAGGTGGCCACTTCCAGCAGTACGGTATTGATTCTGGGCGAAACTGGGACTGGAAAAGAGCTGATTGCAAAAGCGATTCACCAGGCCTCTTCCAGAAAGCTTAAAACGATGGTTAAGCTCAATTGTGCCTCCATACCCTCCAATCTGGCCGAGAGCGAGCTCTTCGGACATGAGAAAGGAAGCTTTACCGGTGCTCTGGAACGCAGGATCGGTAAATTCGAACTCGCCGACAACAGTACGTTGTTCCTCGATGAGATTGCCGAGCTCCCGCTGGAGCTTCAGGGAAAACTACTCCGGGCCTTACAGGAAAAAGAAATCGAACGTCTGGGCGGACAAAAAGTGATTCATACCGATGCAAGGATCATCGCCGCAACCAATCTTGACCTGCTGAAAGAGGTACAGGAAGGGAGGTTCAGAAGCGATCTTTTCTACCGGCTAAATGTCTTTCCAATCCAGTTGCCTCCGCTAAGAGCAAGAAAAGAAGACATTGAGCAACTTTCTTCTCATTTTCTCCGCAAGCTGGCCATGAAAAACGCAGACAAGCCTAAACAGTTGTCTAAAAAGGCGCTTAAAATGCTCATGGCGCATGAATGGCCAGGAAACATCAGAGAACTGGAACATGTGATGGAACGGAGTGTACTCCTGACAAAAGGAGCAGTCATCAAAGACGTCTCCCTTCCGGTTGCAGCGGGAAGAATCCCTGCAACAGATCAGGTTTCCAACATTAAGACCATCGCTGAAAATGAACGCAGTCATATCCTGTCTGTATTGAAGCTTTGTGCCGGTAAAATATCGGGTCCGGCAGGAGCCGCAAAAATACTCGGTGTCCCGGCCACAACCTTAAACTCTAAACTCAAGAAACTGAACATCTTGAGAAAACATATACTGCGTTAGCAGAATGAAATCGTAAATTCACGATATATCATCAATTGTACTTTGCCGGAAACACCTAAAGCAAAGCAAATCAAAGCCTTAAGGCATGGCATTTTATTTGGTAAATGATAACCCTGAAATGAGCAGGAATGAAAGATAAGATTTTGATCGTAGAGGACGAGTTTATCGTCGCCAATGACCTCAGCCTGATGCTAAAAAAAGCAGGGTACGACAGCTGTGGCATTGCACCTTCAGTAGCAAGGGCCTTGGAACTCATCGCTGAACAACAGCCCGACTGGGTACTTATTGATATTTTCCTGCAGGGGGACCGTACCGGAATAGACTTAGGGATTCAGCTCTCTAATATGGACATACCCTTCATTTACATTTCTGCAAATACCAACCAGAGCATTCTTCAGGCCGCTAAAGCGACATTGCCCTATGGATTTCTGGTCAAACCATTCCGGGAGAAAGATCTGTTGGTCATGCTCGATATCGCACAATACCGGCATGGGCAAAACATCAAGTATAACATCGGGCACCAGATGGGACTGGTACAGCAATTGGCAGGGATCACTGTAAAAAAGGAAGCCAGTGCAGAAAAAGTAAAGCAAATTGCGCAATTGCTGCAACCTGTTTTACCTTTCGATCAGCTGTTTCTGACCAGGATGAATCCCCGGAGCCCTTCGCGCGATTGCAACGTTATCAAATCAGCCTCCGGAAACTATCAGCTGGAATCTACAGAATCGATGCTCAAACTGCTTTCCGTATCTACCCGCGACTATAAACTTTGGAACCCGCTGGGATTGCAGCTCGACAAGCAATTGTACTGCGCTTACGAATTCAGAAAACTACGCATGGAAGACCGCTGGACGCAAGTGATCTCAGATAAATTCGGACTCGAATCTGCGATTGTCGCCAGCATTACGGCTCCTAACGGCGACATGTACAGAGCCGTATTCTTCAGCAAAGAAGGAGAACTTTACAACAGCATTCATGTAGACCTGGCCAATCAGATCATGGCGCCTTTTAGTGCAATGATCGATGAAGTATTCTTCAGCAAACCAATGACCGAAATTAAAGAGGTCAAGGTAAATCCATCGCCTCCCTCCCATTTTTATGGGATTATTGGCCACAGTCCACTGTTAAATTCTGTATTTGACAAGGTGAAGATCGTTGCTCCGGATGATACTTCTGTGCTCATTCTTGGGGAAAGTGGAACGGGTAAAGAACGTATTGCTCAGATCCTGCATGAACTCTCCCCTAGAAAAGGGAAAAAGATGGTGACGGTAAACTGTGCAGCCTTGCCGCTCCCCTTAATTGAATCTACCCTTTTTGGTCATGAAAAAGGTGCTTTTACCGGTGCCAGCGACAGAAGGATCGGGAAATTTGAGCAGGCAGATGGTGGAACCCTGTTTTTAGATGAAATCGGCGAACTGCCATTGGAGGCTCAGGTTAAGCTCCTTCGTGTCCTTCAGGAAAAAGAGATTGAACGCCTTGGGGCAAATCAAACGAAAAAGATAAACGTACGGATCATTACCGCGACCAACCGCAACCTGGAAAAAGAAGTGGCAGAAGGAAGGTTCCGGCTGGACCTCTATTACAGGCTCAACGTATTTCCGATCGAACTTCCCTCCTTACGACAACGGAAAGAAGACATCGAAGCCCTTGCCATTCATTTCATCGAAAAGTACAGCAGCAAATCTGAAAGGCCGGTCAAATCCATTTCTGCTGCGGCACTTCAGCAATTGATCGATTACGACTGGCCCGGTAATATCAGGGAACTGGAACACCTGATTGAGCGGGCAGTATTACTGAGTTCCGGAACTGAAATAACCGATACCGGACTTGCGCCGGGAGTGCAGACTGAACAGCCTATGAACGGAAATCTGAACCTTACCGGAAGTCAGCCTGCAACCGGAAAAATGAAGACCCTTGAAGAAGTGGAAAAAGCATATATCCTGGAAATCCTCCATTTATGTAAAGGAAAGATATCTGGTCCGGGAGGGGCCGCCGAGTTGTTGAATATTCCTTCCACGACGCTAAATTCTAAAATTAAAAAACTGGGGATTTCGTATGAATTTACCGATTAAGCATCGCTATCTTATTCTATGCTTGATTTTATGTCTGCACTACCTGCCAGGTATTGCCCAGACCAATCTGCGGAATAGCCTGTCCGAGCTCAGGGCCTTGTTGTCCAAACAGAAGGATGCAGAAAACAGAGCCGTTTACCAGATCAAGCTGAGCAGGTTTTACCTCTATAATAAGTCCGATACGAAACAAAATCTGGACAGTGCTTATTTCTTTGCAGTCGCGGCGACAGATGCCGGTAAAAGCGGTCAGCTCACTGCAGTCGATAAAGAAAGCAGGACTGTCCTTGCAGAAGTACTGTTGAGGAAAGGCGCCACTAAAGCTGCCCTTGCCCTGACCTCAGGTATGGACGAGCTGACCAAAGCCAGAATGCTCATCAATGCAGGCAGCTATTTTATTTACAAAAGAGCAGAATATAAGACCGATCTCGATACTGCGGCTAACTTTCTCCTACAGGCAAAAAAAATCGCCGGCGCTAAGAAAGCCCTTAAATTGGTACATGAGGCCGAACTTTACCTTTGCGACTGCTACCGGGAAGGCGGTCAGCGGCAAAAATCAGACGAACATTTTGCCCGGCTTTTAAAGGATTGCGAATCCAGCGAAGATGAGGAGGTGGCAGCAGCCACCGCTTCAAGAATTGGAGACCATCTGCCTTTTGGAACGGAGAAAATCAGGTTCTATGAACTTGCACTAGCGTATTATAAAAAAATTGGCCGGACGGAACAGGAAATCGGGATGGCGAAAGGAATTGCGGATGTAAACCTAAATCTGGGGAATCTTAAACTCGCGGAACAGCAACTTCTTTCGGTGCTCAAAAGATACCAGCAGCTGGGGTATAAAAACCTGCAATTTACCTACGACCTGTTGTCGGCGATTAACCAATTCAGCGGAGCCCAGAAAGCGGCCTTATCTTATGCAATTTCCGCGATAGACTATATGGAGCTGACGGAAAGCGATGCTTCCGCAGGTTATTTTTATAGCAACCTGGCCAGGATTTATGGAGTTATGGGAGATACACAGCGAAGCATTGACTATTTCCGGAAGGCGGTGGACCGGACCAATCCCAGGGAAAGTGACGCGAGACTTACCGCAGTCAAAAACCTTGCAGATCAACTAATTACCCAAGGGAAGATCGCAGAAGTATTCAAGATCGTGGATGCCAACATCAGAAAAGTAGAAGTATCCGAGCTGGGCTGGATGATCATTTCCGGCATCAGGGGAGAATGTTATGCGGCATTGAAAAAAAATGCCCTTGCAGAAGCGCATTTCCTGGAGATGATCCGTTGGGGAAAGAAGATACCCAGCCATTCTTTTCATAAAGCAGAAAGCTTTTACATGATCGGCGCATTTTACATGCACATTAAATCCTTTGCCAAAGCCAGAACTTATCTCAACAAAATAGCTTTACTGCCTGCGGGAACCTATCCCCTTTCCAAAATTAAAGATGCCTACCACTCTTTGTACCAGCTGGATTCTGCTACAAACAGACTGGACTCGGCAATTGTACATTATAAACTTTATAAGTTAATCTCAGATTCCCTGTTACATGCCTCTGCAAACCGGACCATTTCCGAACTTGCCCTTCGTTACCAGTCTAAACAACAGGAGAAAGACAACCAGTTGCTGCGGAAGGAAAGCATCCTTCAATTGGGTAAACTGCAAAAAGCAGACCTCACCAACAAAATCACATGGGCCGGTATTGCTGCATTATTGCTCATTATGGGCCTGATTTACCGCAACTACTACCACCGTAAAAAAGCCAATCAGCAACTTGTAGCGCAACAGCAGATCATTACCAATAAGAACCATTCCCTCGAGCTGCTGCTCGCAAGTCAGGAAAAGCTCCTGAATGAAAAGGAATGGCTCATTAAGGAAATCCATCACCGGATCAAAAACAACCTGCAAGTGGTTGCCAGTTTATTGAATTCACAGCTCAATTATCTGGACAATGAAGAGGCCAGGCTTGCCATTAAGGACAGCCAGAACCGGATCCAGTCGATCTCTCTGATCCATCAAAAACTTTTTCAATCTGAGGACCTGAATATCGTAGATATCCATGCCTATATCCATGACCTGATGAAGTTTCTCTGCGATACTTTTCATGTTGGTCAAAGGATCAATTTTATCATTGACATTCCTAAAATATCTTTCGATATTACGCAGGCTACTCCCCTCGGACTGATCATTAATGAGGCCATTACCAATATCATTAAATATGCATTTCCCGATGATCGTCCGGGAGAAACCCAGATCAGTCTCCGCAAAGGCTCAAATGAAAAGTACATTTTTCAGATCAAAGACAACGGCACAGGTCTGCCGAAGGATCTCGATCAGGGTAAGACTATGGGAATGACACTGATCCGGGGATTGGCCGAACAACTTGGCGGAACAGCGGAGATCGTATCTGATCATGGACTCTCGATCAGCATTGAATTTGAGTTGATTTCTGCAGAAAGATAGTTTTTACACTTTTCGCGGAAGTTTTTATCGGGGTCTTTTAATCGAGTCTACCACTTTCTGCGCCCTTTTGCCGGCTTCGTCTAGATCTTGATCTTTTCGTTCCACACGTTCTGACAGTAAATTTTCAATGTTAAACCTGCCTGCCCGCTCTTTATCAAAATAATCTTTGAAAACCGTAAAATTCATATTGAATGAGCTGTCAAAAGTATCTGTCAGATTTTCATTTAAAATCAATAGCGTGATAGATTCGTATTTTTCAGCTCCTTCTTCTTTTAAGTTCATTTGGAACTGAAACATTTTGCCATTCAAAAACCAGATGTCATATAGTAAGGGGTAATGGACCGGACCACCGTTGTCGTCTATGAAGCCTCTGTAAGTCGCTTTAGGATTCCCTAATTTTTCACGCAGCAAGTCTATATTCTTTTTGTAGTAATCAACTTCAGCATGATTTCTTGTACTGAAAATACAGCCCACTATTTTGTTATTGCGCTTATCTACTACAAAGTCGGCATAATTGAATTTTATATTTTTGAACAATGCAATTTCCTTTACCGGGGTAACGCCAAATACCCTTTTCTCTTTGATGTCTTCTTCTGTGATGTGGTCTTGCATTTCTTCCGTTTGCGCGTAATAGCTATAATTCGGATAACATTGAATTTCCTTAGGATAGGCGTCAAAAGGACTAAGTTCGTATGAACCTCCAATTAAGGTATCTCTATTGTAGGCTTTTAACGAATCCACATTCACTTTTTTCGAGTTGAGGATGTGGTAGGTTTTATAAAAATTTTCCGGAGAGAAATGATCAAAACTGATCTTTTCGATATCTGTGAGTTTGCTGCTTTCTTTCTGACAAGAAAAAATAAATGGCAAGCTGGAGAGTAATAATAAGATTTTTTTCATTAATTATTAGAAGAGCAAAAAAAGTACCTAAAATATAAATTTGATCTTTTTATATTTAACCGATGAAAAGAATGCTGACTACTATATTTCTATTTTTGATCATTGCCAATGCCAATGCTCAGCCTTTCGACTTGAAATCAGTTGGCGAGGCCAGGACATTTCGACTCCGGATTTACTTCGGAACACAAGGCAAAGGTGCTTTCGTACAATATCAGGGTCAGAAAGGGATCATTCCATTACAGGTAAAAAGCCGGACGGTAGACAGCACGGAACGAAAAAGCGGGCAACCTGATTTTACGACCTATGTGTGGAATGAAGTGATCCATGGGAAGGTAACGGGGAGCTACGGATTAACGCTGGGCTTAAGAGAGACTTCGGACATCTGGTATTTGAGAAAAAAGGATGGCAAGCGCTTTTCATTGGAATCCACAGCTCAAAAATCAGACAGTTATGATGGCGAGGATAAGTATCTTTTGCATGGCGCTTTGCTTTCCTTCAATCATACCAATCATGAGCGGCTCCACATCGAATATCCTGACGGAAGAAAAAAAGTAATGCAATTGCCCGACAGAGATCATCCGGATCAGAGCAGGCAGAGCATTATTGCCGATTACAATTTCGATGGCTATGATGATGTTGCCTTTTCCATTCCCGATGCCGGGATGGGTGTGTACCGGATATTCAGCATCTGGCTGTACCAGCCAAAATCCGCGCAGTTTGAAAAACTAGCTGACCCGGATTATTCCAGGTCTAACTGTTCAGAGCTTTGTGATGTCAGGATTGATCACAAAAAGAAGCTGCTTTTTACGTCTTGTCGCGGGGGAGCCAGCTGGTGGCAGGATGTATACCGATTTAATGGCCCGAATAAACTGGTATGGGTAAAATCCAGTAAAGCAAACCATTAGGTACTGGCCAAACTGATGATTTCATTGATTTGTTGCAGCTCTTCATCACGATGTTGCTCATTTCTTTCTGAATGGTTACGGGTGGTGGTCAGGCCGATATGTTCCTTAGGTGTGAATCTGTTTTTCTCACTCTCCCCGAAAATCAAATGACTCGTCAGAAATTTGGTGATCTGCTCCAAATGCACCTCATTCAGGTGAAGCGCGGTCTGTTGCAAGGCCTCTAAAATCTTACTTTCAATTTCTGGTTTTTCCGACTCATTGCCGATAACCAGGGGAAGCAACAATAAAAATAGCGGAGACCCTTCGGTCTTATCATTTGCGATGATTTCTTTTAGCTCCGTCCAGGTTAGTAAAGACAGGTGAAAATGTCCTCCGGTGTTTCCTAAATAGATATCATTGAAAAAATAGACCGTATTGAAGGAATGAAATTCTGCAAAAAGAGTCACCTTATCATTTACTTCATGGATATAGGTATATCCAGTCCAGGGATCCGGCTCCCCTCCGTCTTCCTCTGTTTGGCCTGTCAGTTCTTCAAGCCAGTCCTTTGCAGGCATTTCAAAATGCTCCATCAGATAATCAGTAAGCATGATTTCCTTTTCATCATCTGCAGCGAAAGGAAACTGACTGATCAGGTATAGACAGAAATCCTGGTTTGATAGGTTTAGTTTCATTGCTAAATCAGAATAAAAATTATACCACATATTTGTGATATAATTTTTATTCGACGAATTGTATTAATTTTTATCCCACCATACCCTATCGGTCAGTTTCGCGTTCTGCTGAGGTTGTGGGTTGGAAATGATTTCTGTATTTGGATACAATACCCTTCTAGGAATTTCCGAGAGGGCATTTTTAACCTTTGTTAATACCGGAAATCCTGTGCGGCGCCAGTCTGTATAATTCTCCGCATTCAGGAAGTTAGCAATTGATTTTTCTTCTATAATCAGTTTTAAGGCATTTGCTGAAGTTAAGTTTCCGCGGCTGGTCAGGTAAGTATTTGCATCGCCTGTGCTGACACCAACTTTTGCCATATGTGCTTTAACCGCCTCCGTGTATATCGGTTGAGCTGTTGCAGCACCGGATATGATCAATGTGGCCTCTGCTTTTAAAAACAGTGCTTCCGAATAGTTTACCAGGTAGTTAAATGCATTTGGCGCTGCATAGAAAGCTGCAGGGATGGAATAAGATTCCAGACTTCCAATTTCGTCCAAACCTGCTTCCCTGCCGGTATAAAGTCCGGTTTCTTTTGCCGGTGCCACCATTTTAGCTAACCTCGGATCATTTCTTGTTTTAAACCCATCCACAAAGGTATTGGCAAGTACCAAAGTGCTGGCAGGAAGAAAGTTTTGCTGCCATGGGTTTTCTGTACCCGGAGTACCCACAAAAATCATTTTCAGATCATCATCATTCCCCGTCATCCCGTTGTTCAGTGCAGTGATTGCCAGTTGAGCCTGTGTAGTGGCGTTATAGCCCGGCGCTTTCGTCAGGTGCATCAGGTAACGGGCTTTTAAAGTATAAGCCAGCCTTGTCCATTTGTCCATATCACCATTGTAAAAGTAGTCGTCGCTTGCTGGTTTCAGGCCCGCCTTCTTTGCGATATCTGCGATTCCATCCGCCAGCAAGGCGTCGATTTGTTTGTACACCGACTCCTGACTATCGTACACTGGTGTCAGGTTACCTTTGCCATTAAAAGCCGCTGAATAAGGGATATCTCCCCATGCATCACTAGCTGTTCCTAAACAGTAAGCCGTTAAAATTTTGGCAATCCCCGAATAATTAGAATTACCATTATTAGCAGCTTTACCTTTGAGTATCGAAAGGTTGTTCAGTGTCCTTACATACATGTTGTACCAGTCGCCATCCATGTCCTGGTTGTACATCAAATAGGTACCGAAATTTGGGGCCACCTGATTCAGTGCAATCACCTGTAGGTATTGCTGCAAAACGATGCTTAAATTGCCATCACCGGCAGCATTTATATTTTGGGAGATCAGCATTTCAATCGGTGCCAGCATCAAGGGTTCACCCACATTGATCGGCCTGTTGGGGTCATTATTTACATCAATATATTTCTTACATCCTGAACTCATCACCAGACTGATGACCGTTAAAACCAGGTATATCTTTTTCATCTTCATCGTATTATAATTTACAAGGTTAGCTTTAAACTGAAATCAAAGGAGCGCGATGTTGGCGTAGAGAAAGAGTATATCCCCTGCGATCCGTTAGAGGAACCAAATGAACTTACTTCAGGATCACCACCGGTAAAGTGTGGTGCATAGATCCAGAGGTTGCGGCCAGTGATGTTAAATGACATCGCTTTGAACGGACTTTTGGCAATCCATGAAGGTTTAACCGTATAACCGAGACTTACATTTCTTAATTTAACGTAGGTTCCATCCTGAATTACAGATTCCAGGATTCCGTTGATGCGCTGGTAATAACTCTGTCCGTTTACTTCCACCTGATTCGGATTTCCGGTATTGATATTTACCCCATCTACTACCCTTGGACCACGATTTTCAGTCACCTTAGGCGTACCATAGAAGTAACCGTAACCGTCTACATTATTTTGGATGTCGCCACCCTTTTTAACGTCAAAAGAAAAGCTGAGGCCAAATTGTTTATACCGGAAATTGTTCACCAGACCTCCCATCCAATCGGGATTGATGTCGCCTATAATTCCTTGTTTTTCTGCAACAACTGGTAGTCCGCTATCATCGATGAGCAGTTTTCCTTCCGCATTTCTGTCGTACCTCGTTCCATAAATCACCCCATATGGCTGGTTTAAAATAATATTGGTGAAGCCATTCCCGATTTGTTTTAAATCTCCATAGATCGCCAATACTTTGTTGCGGATCCGGCTGTAGTTCAAAGTAAAATCCCAGCTAAAGTTTTCTGTTTTTACCGGTTTGACATTTAACAAAACCTCTATCCCCTGGTTGCGCATTTCAGCAGAGTTCACACTCGTGGAATTATAGCCTGTTGAAGGGGCAATTGCTACAGTTGGAATGATGCCATCCACTGTTTTCTTATTAAAATAAGTCAGTTCCAGGTTAATCCTGTTCCGGAAAAATCCGGTTTCTAAACCCAGTTCAATTTCATTGATCCGCTCATTCTTTAAATTTGGATCATTCAATACGTCACTGATTAAAAACCCGGACTGCCCGCTATAAGGGAAAGCGATATTCCTGATCGTTTGGCTTTCATAAGGATTTAGTAAGCTGTAGGCGCCAATACTCGCATTTCCAACTGTACTATAGGAAAGCCTCAACTTACCGAAGTTCATCACCTCCGACAATCCCTGAGAGAAGAAATTGGAGAAGATGAAGCTTGTTGCTGCAGAGCCATAAGGATAAAAGCTACTCTTTTTGGCCAGCACGGAATTCCCATCATATCTTCCTGTTAAGGAAAATACCAAAAACTTTTTATAATCTATATTGGCCTGCGCATAAAAACCAATCTTTCTGTTGATAAAGCTCTCCTCTTTATAAGTGACGTTGGATGCAGCCCTCATATTGTCAAGACCTGGAACCGTAATTCCTAAACCATTCGCATAGATGGTTTGTAAATAGGTAGAGATGATGTTATTTCCAAGTAGCAGATCCATGGTAAAATCACCAATCGTTTTGTTGGCATTCACCATAAAATCGTTATTGTACTGTCTGAAATTGACGTTATTGTCTACCAGACGACCGTTAGGGTTTGACACCGACAGCCTCGATTCTTTGTATTTATCCTGTTCCACATAGACGTCTGCACCAAAGCGTTCGGTGATCGTTAACCATTCTAATGGTTTATAATCAGCAGTAAAAGTTGGAATAAACCTGTTCACTACCGATTTGTTCTTGATATTTTCCGTCACCCAATACGGATTATTGCGGGAAAACCTAAACAGTCGCTGGGTCCCATCTTCATTCAGGGAAGGTTTTAAATCATAAGATACCGGCGCAGAAAATATTGTCCAAACCGGGCTTTCCAAAGCATAACCTTCTGGCAGACGGTCATTTTTAGTATTGGCATAGTTCAATGAAAAGGTCATGTTCAGGTCCTTGATCACCTGCATGTTGTATTTTGCAAAAAGTGTATTTCTGTTGAATGAGGTTGATGGAACTGTTCCTTCCTGTTTCAGGTTGGAGTAAGAAACGAAATAAGAAGCGATATTGCTCCCTCCGTCAACGCTCATGGTATTGCTATAGGTTTTTCCTGTTTTAAAGAACAGGTCGGATTGGTTATAGACTTTTGCAGCCTGTCCGTTAATCTTTAAGGTATCCATCAAAGCTCCCCAGGAGGTACTCGTTTTTTGTGTTACCCCATCAAAATATTTCCCATTGGTTCCCAAAGAATATTTATTCTGTAACTCTGGCAGCAATGGGTTCTCAAATGAAAAACCAGAGCTGATGTTCAGCGTTGGTTTTCTATTTTTCTGTCCGGCTTTAGTGGTGATGATGATCACTCCTTTTGCACCATCTGAACCATATAAAGCCGTTGCCGCACCACCTTTCAGCACGTTGATGTTGTCGATAATATTAGGATCAAGATCTGCGATCCTGTTTGTACCGGGGCCAGAATTGAGGTTTCCTCTCTCGCTATTGTCGACCGGAATTCCGTCAATGATCATTAAGGCTTCGTTATTTCCATAGAATGAATTTGCACCCCTCACCACAATCCGTGATGAACTTCCCGGGGTACCCGAAGAGCTTGTGATCTGCACACCGGAAACCTTTCCCGCGATGGCATTCACCAGATTGGGTTCTTTGGCTTGTGTCAGCTGATCACCCTTTACTTCCTGTGAACTATAAGTAAGGATTCTCTTTTCTCTTTTAATCCCCAATGCCGTGACCACCACTTCGTTCAGGTCCTGCATGTCGTTTTTAATAACGACGTTAAAATTTGCCTGGTTGTTAAACACGACCTCTCTTGTCAGATAGCCGATTCCGGATATCACAAGCGTAGCGGGAACAGCATGTTGAAGGCTAAAATTGCCATTTGCATCCGTTGCTGTTCCAATGGAGGTGCCTTTTACTTTTATCGAGATACCTGGTATCCCGATCCCGGTATCAGCAGAAACTTTCCCTCTGATGACATTGGTTTGTGCCTTTGCGAGGTTGATCGCGAAGGCACAAATGAGTAACATAATTAATTTGATTTTCATCCCTGTTTGTTTTTGGTTTAGTACTAAACCAAAACTAGAGGCAAAAACGCAGATATAGGATTAGCATATTGTCCGATATTCCCAGAATATTAACTTTTATGTTACAAACGAGTTCCGTCGACTATATCTGCATAGTTTGTGAGTGCAACCTTCGGTAATTATGGGATCTTTAGGTGATGGCTTATACTTAGAATTGTTCAGTTAATGATCTAAACATTTCAATAGTATTAACGCAGTTTATTCCAAATGGCAAGCATACATCCGGAATTTTAACCTTACTCTTTCTGTTAGGCTCTCTTGTCTCATGAGTAACGATTTCGCTTCCATTTGCCAGGGAATAGGCAACTAACCACGCATCTGCTTCATTTGAATCTAAAAATTCATTTAAAGCCGCTAAATTATAGTGACCAGATTTTGAGTTCACCCAATTTGAAACAACAACATACTCATGTATAATAGGATCAGTGTCTTTAAAGAAATCTTTTGGCAAATTCTCGTCGCACCATAATGTCAAACCGTCCTTATTTAAATGCAGCTCATCTCTTACTTTATCGATAGAAACGATTAATTCTTTTTCCGCTAATTCAGTAATTTTCAACCAAAAACGCGGCACGACATCCATTGGATAATGCATTCTATGAGCTTGAATAAAAAAGTTACTATCTAAAACGAAAGGAGCTGCCATTGGTTATAATTAGAAAATATGTTTAGTCACAAAAGTTTGATAAGTATCTCCTCTCAATCCTGTAATCTTATAGGCATCCCGATATAAAAGCTTGTTCTGTCTAACAGCTTGATCTACATATGCAGCGAAACTTACACTTATTCGTTTCCTGGCAGTAGCATAGAAATCACCTCCGCTTCCCTGACCTTCCTTTTTTATCCGAACCCCTTCCATATATTGATTATAAAACTGAAAGAACGCAGCTTTATTCATTTTGCCTAAATCTAAGGCTCGCCTGGCGATGACAATTGAGCTAACTTTAAAATATTTAGCCAATTTGTTAATATCAGCACTGTTAGCCCAGCGTTTATGGAAAGAAATAGCGGGAACTAAAAATTCTGCAGCTACCTGGTCGCATAACCTTTCCACGGGATTGTTTGCCGGTAATAAATTTTGGTTATCAAATCCGGCGCTTTCACCTAACCAAATATGAGCAAGTTCATGAATAATAGTAAATAGCTGAGCAGCTTTAGCATCAGCAGCATTTACAAACATAAAAGGGGCCATTTTATTCACTAAAACAAACCCTCTACATTCATTAACAGGAATTACCCTATGGGTATTATTCTCAACGACACCATTGAAATTAATCATAATGCCAACTTCCTCAATTTTTTTAGTGATGAAGTTTAATGTGTCCTCAAAGGTTTGACAATCATTAGCCCATTCAGGATCTAGATTTAAAGTATTTCTAATATCCTCAACAATGGCTTCAAAGCTTGCGTTATGATCAAATTTACCTACAAAAGGAAGTGCGCTTCCATCATTATCTAATAAATAATCAATAAGCCAATCCTGCCTGCGTTGTAATATTAAAATAGTATCGTAAACATTTAAACTAACCTGGTTAGTTTGATGGTTACCGGTTCTAAAAAAAGGAAAAGGAATTTGCTCTTTAGGTGGTTCCTGGAGAAATAAATAACCAAAAGGAATGTGAACACGCCGGGAAAAATCCTCTAATTGCTTAACGGTTGGACTTTTAGCTTTTTCAATCCACTTTTTTACATTTGGGAACTTCTCCAAAAAATCTCCAAGGACATATCCTGCTCTTATAATCGCCCAGGTAAGCATAGTCGGATTGATATTGATTTCTGTTCCCATTTAACAAAGATAGTTATATAACGCAATTTGACCCCAGCTCATACGAAGCTACACATTTACGAAAACAATAGTTAACCTAAAGGAAACTATTTATCAACAAATAATTAATTCAGGAAAAGGAATAAATAGAATACAATAAAGGTCCATATATGATAATTACCATTTCAATAAAATTTCGGTTTTTAATTTAAGTACTGCATGAAGAACTACAGTACTTAAATCGCTAAATCATAATACAAATTACACAGCTGTATCCTAATTATGATATTGCTTAACTATCGTTGATTCTGCTGGAGTTTCGATTTCATGATCACTTCCTGCGGGATGAGTAAGGTATACCGCAGGTCATTTGCAGGCAGCGTATGCGTGATTCCCTGAACCGTCCTGCTTAGGGTTGCAGCAGATTTGGGATCCTTGTTTAACCTGCGCAGGTCCGTCCAGCGCTGGCCACGCATCAACAATTCTTTACGTCGTTCAGCCAGAATGATGGACAAGGCATTGTCGGCATTACCGGCCTCCAGGTTTGTAAAAGCACCTTCGGTCCATCTGCTGCGCAGCAAAGTATTCAGGTCGCCCATCGCTGAGCCCATATTGCCTGCCCTTGCATAACATTCTGCCCGGATGAGGTAGAGTTCATCCACTGCAAGCCCGTTAAAAAGTTTTGCCGAAGCTACCGCCCCCTCATAATTCCCGGTAAACCTATAGGTTCCTGCAGGTACGGGAACATCGGTGTTTTCCTTCAGCAGGATGGTCTTCCTGAGGTCATTAGCCGCATAGGAAGAGACCAGCTCCGGATTGATGATGGCCAGGTCTTCATAACCATAACCCGGCTCTAATGAACCGTTTTTACTGTACAAGGTGGAGTGAAAAATGACCTCTTCATTGAACCTTCTGAAAGGTGAGAATGATCCCTTGTCCAGCGTATTGAAATTGATCAGCGTATTCCGCAACGTCAATGCAGCATTAGCGCTGCTTAACGCATTCGGATAATCCCTCATGGAAAGGTACACCCTCGCCAGCATGGCATATGCAGCCGCTTTGTTAGGGCGTGAGGCCACAGAAGAAACCGGGTTCATCAGGCCTGCAGCCTCAGTCAGGTCCTGAACAATGCGGTTATAAGTTTCCTGAACCGTTCCTCTGCCAGGCGCGTCATTGATGTCTGAACTGAGGTCGATAGGGATTCCGGGATCGCTCTGAGCCGTAGCAGCATCATAGGTTTTTGTATACAACTGTGCGAGATTCCAAAAGGCATAAGCCCTTAAAAACAAGGCGCTGCCCCTTAAATTATTCAGTACGGCAGGTTGTTCTTTGCCATTGAGCTCCTGTACGGCTTCCAGTACCAAATTCGCATGATAGACCTTATTGTAGATGTCTACCCATTGCTGTGAAGCAGTTCTGATGGCTCCGGATTGCCAGGTATAAATCGTCCGGTCTTCGATACTGATCTGGTCCGAACCAAATCTGGCATCGTTCATATAGTAATCATCGGCAGAAACCTCTCCATCTATCGGATATCCGGTATTGAACAATTCATAATTGTCCATCAGCAACTGGCAATCGTTCGCTGACTCTATAAACGATTGTGCCCCACTTTTCTTAATGTCAACATATTTTTGACAGGAAGAGACCAGGATACCAAGTGCAGAGAGCAAAAATATAAGTCTGTTTATTTTCATGATAGTCAACAGTTAAAAGTTAGCAGAAAAACCAAAGCTGTAAGATCTTGGATTGGGATAATCGAAGACTTCGGGATCTATACCCTGATCGTTTGCTTTCCAAATGATCCCCAGGTTATTTACGTTAGCAGAAATCCTGGGATTTTTAATAAACCAGCTTTTTCCAGGCGTAATGGTGTAAGAAAAGTTAAGTTCCTGCAGGCGGATATGGTCACCTTTAAGCACATTGATCTCCGCGTACTTGTAGAAATTGTCGCGGTTCTGATTGCTGGAGGTAAAAATCGCGGAAGGCACATTGGTATTTAGCTCATCTCCGGCCTTTTGCCACCTGTTCTGGTATTCGATGCCCTGAATCAGCGGAATATTGCTGTTCAGCTGGCTATAGTTTACGATTTGCGAAGCAGGTCTGCGGAAGTAATAACCCAGTTTATACATCAGGTTTGCGGAAACCGAAAAATTCCCGTAGCTGAAGGTATTGCGAAAGGCACCATAATATACCGGTACTGCCGAACCGAAGTACTTTACTGAGCTAAGTGCTCCATTTTGAATGCCCTGGTAAGCAGCATTTCCTTCCGCGTTATCTGCGATCGTCACGATTGCACCATCAAGATAACCTCTGGGATCACCGGTTTTAGGATCCAGTCCTGCCCATTTGTAACCAAACACGCGCGACAAGTCATAGCCTTCATTATAGGAGCCACTGCTGTTAGAAACCACGGCTCCTGCAAGACTTGCCGTAGCTGCATAAAGTTTGGTCACCTTCACTTTATTATAGCTGAATAACAAATTGCTGTTCCATTTGAAAAGTCCGCTTTGCACATTCAGGGAATTCAGGCTCAGGTCTATTCCGTAACCCCGCAGGTTTCCGGTGTTATACGTGATGTTGGTATAACCCGTACTCGGATCCAGTTCGCCATTGGCCAACAGGTCAGTGGTCTTTTTGTTATAGTATTGCAAACTTCCAGACAACCGGTTTCCTTTCAGTCCGAAATCCAAACCAATGTTCCAGATTCCTGTTTTCTCCGGTCGTAGTTTGCTGTTGGAGATTCCTGTTCCATAACTGGTATAGGCATAAGGCAGGTCATTGTCGCCATTCACATCAGAATAAGTAATCAGCGGACGCGCCAGTATGGATGGGTTCACGTTTCCGTTATAACCAAATGTAGAGCGGAAAGTCAGCACCGGAAAAAGCTCCGAATGGTAAAAAGGTTCGGCAGCAATGTTCCAGCTTCCACCAACAGAATAGTAAGGCGTTCCTTTTTGGTTCGTCCCCCTGCCAAATTCGCTGGAAAGGTCTTTTCTGACGCTTGCCGAAAAGGTATATCTTCTATTGAAAGTATACGCCGCATTGGCATACCAACTGAAGGTCCGGATTTTGTTGTCCAGAAAGCCCCTGGACAGGTTTGCAATGTACTCTCCATTATAACCGCTAAAATCTTCCGCAAAAATAATAGGGATCATTGTTTTATAATCCAGCCTGTTATCGCTTCTCAGTGTACTTTCATTGTAGCCATAATAACCATCGGTTTTGAGGATGCTGTAGTTTTGCGCCAGATCTATACCGGCAATGGCCGAGATTTCATGTTTTTCGCTCCAGCTTTTGTTCAGGTTCAGTTGACCCCTTAAGGTTTGGTTGTTCGATTTGGTAAGACCGGTCGTGTATTGTCCGCCCAGAGGGATCTGACGCACATACGGCGTTACCGGATTGCCCGTTTTAGGATCTGTGGAAGCCAGCGAAGTCGTGAAATAATTGATCAGGTTCCGCATATAGAATGAATTCTGCCGATACAGCGAATTGTCCTCATTTCTACCGGTATTGTAATTATAAGTGGCCTGCAGGGACAGCCCCTCCAACAGCTGATAGGTACTGCTGAAATTCAGGTTCAGGTTTTGTGATTTAAGCGTATTGTAACCTTCGTTGATGTCTTCCAGGGGTTTATACCTCCAGCTTAAAAACTGGCCTCCGGTATAAGTACTTTCGAAAAGATCTATGAAACCCGGCCGGTAAGTTTTGGTCAACTCGAGTGGATTGCCCTGGTCATCCGCCAATCGGGAATAAGGGAAAAATGTGCTGTTCGCTACCCCACTGATCCGGTTTTCCTCGGCCTGTTCTTCATTGTTCTGGACATTGTAACTGATATTCCCCTGAAATTCCAGGTTTTTTAGCGGCCGGGCTGAGGCACTGTACGTCAGCACGATCCGGTCCAGTCCGGAATTCCGGGTATTGTTGATGGATTTGTCGTAGCCACCTGATATGCGGTAATTAAATTTTTCCGAACCGGCATCGATGGCAAGTGCATGACTCTGAGTCAGCGCATTGCGCAAAAAGTATTTGGTATAGTCTCGTCTGATGTCGTTGTTTTTAAGTGCTTCCAGTTGCGCCATTGCTTCCTGTTCCGTACTCAGCCCTTTGAATTTCCAGGCATCCAGGATCTCCGCCACCGGCGAAACCGTTTCCTGTCCGTACAGACTGCTAATGCTGACCGCCGGAAGAGGTTTATTGGCATTTAGAAACTGTAATTTCTGTGCTTCCACAAAATCCCCGATCCGCATTGTTTTATTATAGAACAGGTCAATCTTTTCCGTAACGTTCAGGTTACTGCTCAGCGATACCCTGAGTTTGCTGTTGTATCCTCCTTTTTTTGTCTTGATCACAATCACTCCATTGGCGGCACGGGATCCCCAGATCGAAGCCGCAGCAGCATCTTTAAGGATCGTAACGCTTTCCACATCATTGGGGTTTACCTTATCGATAGAATACGGGCTGGCAATCCCATCGATCACCACCAACACCTGGCCGCTGAAGTTCCCGTTCAGGTCTGCATTTTCATTTTCGTTAAGGGTGTTCTTTCCCCTGATGGTGAGGTTTACCAAGGGTGAGCGTTGTGCGTTGGGATTACTGGAATTTATGGGTCTGAGGTCATTTCTGAAATCCATAGCGGTCGTGATTCCTTCCAGTCTGCGGATCAGGTTTGGATCGGTACTGTGCTGTAACTGTACTTTACTGATCGACTCAAATGAGCCTGTTGCCCGTTCTCTCGGTAAATCCTGGTAACCTGTAGACACAATACGAACCTCCTGGATCTGATTGAGCTGAGGGTCCATTTTCACATTAATTCTCGTTTTTCCGGCAATGGCGATGGTATCTGTACGATAACCGACATAGGAGATGATCAGCGTTCCCTGCGGGTCCACATCTTTCAGAAAAAACTTACCTTCCACATCGGTACTGGTTACTTTTTTCGTTCCCCCTACCCGTACGATTGCTCCAAGCATGGGGTATCCCGCTTCGTTGAGCACTTGTCCGCTCAGGTCGATGGCACGCAGGTATTCACTGATTTTGTCGATCAGCGACAACTTCCTTTCACTGACTACGATTGTGTTTTCATCCACGGTATAGGTCAGTGGCTGATCGCGAAAGATCAGGTCCAGGACTGCTTTAAGTTCCATGTTACTGACCTTAATGTCAATTGGCTTTGTACTGGCCAGCTGTGCATCGGTATACAGGAAATTATACTGGCTTTGCCTGCGAATCTCCTTAAAAAGGGATTTCAGGTTCGCTTTCTTTTCAGACAGTGTAATCTTCTGGGCAAAGCCCGCAGCACTGACCTGCATTATGGTTGCTATTAAAATGACGGTGGTGAGTCGCATCATGAACAATAGTTTATAAGTATAGGTTTTATACATTTCATCTTGTTTGTGACAAAAACCCAGTGGCCGATGAAGGACCATTCTTATTGCTTTATCGGGCAATAATGTCTAAGTTTGTTTGTCTGGTTTATGGAATAGAATCGCAAATTGTATGTAAATGATCCAGTCATTTGGCCGGTTGTGTTGCAAGCACTTCTGGCCTTTTTTATGGATCATCGCGGGATTTGTTATTTCGTAACGATAATCCTCCTTCCTTCTACTTTGAAATGGACCTTATCGGTCAGTTGTAATTTTTTAAGGACCTGGGAGACTTTGGCAAAACGGTCAATTGTACCGCCAAAGGTATCCTGAGGGACTTCTCCCTCATAGACCACCTCTACGTTATACCACCTCGATATTTTTCTCATCACCGAGCGGATGTCTTCGCTTTCAAACATGAAATAACCGTTCTTCCAGGCGATGACTTCATCCGTGGATACTTTGGCAACCCTGATCTTTCCGGCAGTCAGACTGGCCTGTTCTCCTGGTTTCAGCAGGCTGGAACCGTTGGCATCAGTACTGATCCTGACCGCACCCTCCAGCAAGGTTGTCTTACCTGAAAGTTCATCCGGATAAACGTTGATGTTAAAATGTGTCCCCAATACCTCGACCCGCTGCCCCTTACTTTTTACGATAAACGGCCTCGATGGGTCATGGGCGACTTCAAAATACACTTCACCGCTGACCGACACTTCCCGCGTAGCTGAAAATGAATCAGGAAAGGTAATGGAAGAAGCTGCATTCAGCCAGACATGAGAACCATCCGGAAGCATCAGCTGATGTTGCTCCCCTTTAAAGGTTTCGAGTGTATTCCATGCTGCGCCGGCTGTCTGTTTCCCGGTTGCCTTTGAGGTATAGATCAGTTCTCCCGATTTGGTATGACTGATGCTGAGCCCCCCTGGTTCCCTGAGAATCTCGCCGACTGCAGTCTCCGCCAAAATGATTTTCCTGCCGGAAGCGAGCGTAAGCGTCGCCTTGTTCTGTCCAGGGGCAATATCTTTAGCAACACTCAGCTCAAATACTGCCGGTTCCTGTTTTTGCAGGATAAACCAGGTACCAAAAGACAAAATTAAAAGAACCGCAGCAGCGATGCTCAATTTTGCAAACAAGGAAAGCTGCCTGGCCACTACCGTAATCGGATTTACGTTTGCCCATACCCTATCCACCGCTTCCAGCAACTCGGGCATTTGAGCCTGTTCGGAATGGTCGCTATTGTAATTCAGATACCAGCTTTCGAGCAATGCTTTTTCCTGTTCGGTTGCCTTGCCCTCGCTGTACCTTTTTAGTATTTGCTGTAATTCTTCCTCTGTCATGTTGGTGGTTGGAAAAGCTGATTAAATAGTTAGACAATATAGTGGCTATCAAAGTGGTACATGGGAATAAAATTTATTTTCTTTTCCTGCTGATGATGATGTAGGCCCCCAGAAGGCCGATTAATAAAGGAATTAAACCTGTAAACACCAACTTGAGCGTTGAAATCTGTCGTTTTTTAAGCAAAATTTCATTGTCTTTAGGTTCGGGGCGCCGGGTATCTACCGGAAACTCCCCGTTGACAAACCATTTGAACACAGTAGTACTGAACCTTTGATTCATTCCTTTTGGCTGGCTCAACTCTTTATTAGACATAAAATCGGCATCTCCGGATACCAAGATCTTTTGCATTTTCCCTTTGATCGTCCGGTGGAGTGCGATAGCTGTTGGGTAACTTCCTTTGACATCTCCCTGATCCGGACGATAGGAAATCTCAGTCGCCCCTTTGGCCAGCTCGCCCTGTTTGTTCCAGCCATTGGCAGCACTCACCAGTAAGGTATCGGCAAGGAAAGCTCCGCTGTTGTCATATTGCAATGCGGATACCCCTGGCATCGCCACCGGCATTCCTTCCCTGAAGGTTGTTGCGATCACCTGGTCTGGCAGATTGTCGTTACTCGGCATCACCAGGGCGCCTTCCTTTAACCGGATATCAACCCATTTTAATATCGGGTTGATCAGTTGTTGCTGTCCGGGTTCTGTAGTGATCATCAGGTTGCCTCCATTGTCAATATACGATTTTAATGCCGTGAGTTCAGCAGGCTTTAATGTCGTAGCCGGATCTGCCAGGATCAGCAGGCTCAGACCAACTGGAACCGAACCGGAATCCAGTGTGACCGCAGCCACTTCAAAACCCTGATTGATCAGCGAGCGCCTTACTTTTTTTGCGTTGAGGAAGGATTCATAATTGCGTTCTCCTGTTTTCAAAATACTGCGTTCGTTGTGTCCGGTGATGACTCCGATTCGCGGTGCCGGAACGATCAGGCGTTTTATGGCTGCCGTGATTTCTGTTTCTAAAGGAAAGGCATCCATTTCATCGTACAGCCTCAACTTACTCGTTCTTCCCTGGTATTCCAGGATACGAATAAAATTATTGTCTTCGCTTCGCAGGTCAATGCGCTTACGGATGTCGGCCGGAGACAGGAAATCATTGACCTCCAGTCCCATATTATCGGCCACTTTTTCTGCCACCTGTTTTACGGTCAAACCTGTCAGATCGCCCTGGTAGACCATGTTTCTATTGTTTTTAAGATCAGTGATGTCGTAATAATAAACGTACTTCATCTTCAGGCCCGGAATATACCTGCGGTAAGCATCGAACCTGGACATATCCAGATTTCTGGAGACCGGCAGGCCGGCATAAACATTTTGATCCAGCAGATTCACATAGGTTGTGATGCTCAAATCGCCCTTGATCTGCTTTGCAACCGCCTGACTATTGGGCGTCAGTGTGCGGACCTTATTTGCGGTCAGGTCTTTATACCAAATGAACTGTGGCCTCGAGCTGAGGTAAATCATCAAAAGTGCCGCTGTAACAATGCCTGTGTATTTCATCAACAACATACCGGCAGACTGAGGAGATCTGGCCGCTTTCAGCCGCAGAATGGAGAGCGAAAGGAATAAGCCAATAATAAGGAGAAAATAGATCACATCCCTGCTGCTGATGAGTCCCTTCAGCAGGTCGTCCGTTCTACCCGAAATGGAAAGGAAATAAGTGAAATCCCTTACAAAATCAATATCCTGGCCAACACTTCCTACGTATTGTAAGGCTGCAAATACAGCCAATGTACTGATCGCTGCAACCACCTGATAACCGGTAAGGCTGGACATGAAAAGTCCGATTGCCGCATAAGTACAAATGAGGAGGAATAAAGCCAGAAGGCCCGATCCGATCAATCCATAATCTGCATTGCGGATCAAGACCCCACCGGTAAGCGCATATACCAGCAATATCATGACCAATAAGAAACCATATAGAGTTATGGCCAGGTATTTCCCGAAAATGATTTCTTTAACAGTAACGGGCGAAGAAAGCAATAATTTAATGGAGCCACTACTGATTTCCCGGCTCATCAGCCCCATGCTGAGTAAGGGGATGTAAAAGTAAATGTTCTGCAAGGTTTGTTCGAAAAGGCCGCCTGTACCCGGGAACATGGCGAAACTCAGGTCAGTAACCTGATTGCCCATGGATATGGCCTCCTGGTAACTGCCAAACAGGCCCAGAAAGCGGTTGCCACTCTGCAGGAAAAAGATGATCAGGACCAGCCAGGCTACGGGTGCAAAGAATAAGATGCTGAGTTCTAATTTTGCGATTTTTAGTATTTTCTTCATGCGCTTATACTGGCTTTTTATGGTTGGAAAGTTGGGCGAATATTTCGTCAAGGGAGCTTTTCTCGAGCATAATCTCGCTGAGCTGCCAGCCATTGCTGATACTGGCTTCAATGATCTTTGCCGAAATGTTCTTTTGGGAGCCCTTAAAATGGAGTCTTAAACCACCGTCGCTGAGCGCTTCGGCACTCGTAATGTCCGGAAGGCGACTGAGGGTCTCCATGGATGGAGGATTGTCCAGGTAGATCAGCACAGAATTTGGCATGATGTAATTGTTAAAGGCTTCCATGGTATCGGCAAAGACCATTCGCCCGCCTTCTATCATTCTGATTTCCTTACAGGTGGCCTGCACTTCCGAGAGGATATGCGTGGAAAAGAGCACCGAGCGCTCTTCAGAGATTTCTTTGATCAGTTTCCGTACCTCCAGAATCTGGTTGGGATCGAGCCCGTTGGTAGGCTCATCCAGTACCACCAGGAGCGGATGATGAATAATTGCCTGTGCAATGCCGACCCGTTGTTTATAGCCTCCGGAAAGGTTGCTCAGCAGGCGTTTACTGAAATGGCTGATGCCGCATTTATTTTTCACTTCTGCGACTGCCATTCGCACCTTTTTTGCGGGAACGTCCCGGATGTGGGCACAATAGGTCAGGTACTCATCGACATTCAGGTCGAGGTGTAAAGGAGCATGCTGGGGAAGAAATCCAAGTTTTCGTTTCGCCTGTTCGGGATGCAGTCTGGTGTCGATCCCATCAATGAACACATTTCCTTCCGTTTGGTTGAGTACCCCGCAAAGAATGTTCATCGTAGTCGATTTTCCTGCGCCGTTAGAGCCCAGCAACCCGAGGACTCCTCTTGGGCTGATCTCAAAATTAATATCCCGTATGGCCCAGTCAAGACTGTAGCGGTGGGAAAGGTTTTCGATTTTTACAATACTGGTTGTCATCATTTAGTTTAGTCTGGCAGTTAGACAAACTAAGGATGGCCGGGGTGGTACAAGGAAAAAAAATAAATGTGTTACCGGTAAAACAACAGCATGAGGATGAAAACGGGAAGCCCTAACTTTAAGCGTAGTGATTTTAACGCTCTGGACATTTGTTTTTTAACCGTTTCTTCACTCGTACCCATTATTTCAGCGATCTGTTTATGGCTCAGGTGTTGTTTTCTGCTCAGCTCAAATACCTCACGCATGCGTGGAGGAAGTGCAGCAATCTCCCTGTCGATCAAAGCTTTCAATTGATTTTCACGGATCAGGTGATCGGTAAGCACCTGCCCTGTTTGCGCAAATTTCAATATCGAAGAGGTGTATTTATTGTGGGTGTTCCTGCGGACAATGACATTTAGGATGTGATTTCGAACACAGGTATAAAGGTAACCGGAAAGATTATTGCCAATATTGATCGTTGCTCTTTTAGACCAGATCATTGCAAAAACCTCCTGTAAGGTATCCTGTGCTTCCTGTTTATCCCGGGTTTTGTTCCAGGCATGGTTGTAAAGGATAAATTTGTAGCGACTATAGATTTCCGCAAAGGCAGTCTGATCCCCTAATGCAAGCATTTTGGCCAGCTCCTGGTCAGTTATTACGGTATAATCTATCATGTCCCCTACTTTACACAATATTATTAAAAAATGCTTGAATTAGCAATCTTAGCCAGCAAAGCTTTCTCCTATCCAATTGATTCAAGAGTATGATATGCATCATCATTTTGTATGATGCTATGCATTTAAAGCATTAGCCTTTGCGGTTACTTTTGTTTTAAACTTGAGCTATATCTTGTTTTTCCTGTTATCATTAAATTAAATCATAAACAATGAAAGCAATCACCTCTAAATTCAGTAACATATTAAACACTTCCCCTAACGATGGAAATGTGAATCATGAACCTGATTCCAGCAAAGAGCAGCAACGCAATACCCCGCAAAAATCTATGCCCTTTTCGGATCAGATTGGAAACTATCAACGTAACAGAGGAATCCCCCGTAAATCCTATAAGGACAGTAAAATCTATATCATAGGCAGCGGTATTGCCGGCATGGCTACTGCATATTATTTTATTCGTGATGGACAGGTGCCCGCGAAAAACATCACATTTTTAGAACAATTGCACATCGATGGAGGGTCGTTGGATGGTGCAGGTAATGCGAAGGAAGGTTATATCATCAGGGGTGGCCGGGAAATGGACATGACCTATGAAAACCTTTGGGATATATTTCAGGACATTCCGGCGCTTGAAATGCCGGCTCCCTATACCGTGTTGGATGAATACCGTTTAATCAATGACAACGACTCTAATTACTCCAAAGCCCGCCTGATCCATCAGCAGGGCGTAATAAAAGATTTCAGCAAATTCGGCCTGAACAAAAAAGACCAGATGGCTATTATCAAGCTTCTGCTGAAGAAAAAAGAAGACCTGGACGATCTGACCATTGAAGATTATTTTAGTGAAAGCTTCCTGAGCAGTGATTTCTGGACCTACTGGCGCACGATGTTTGCATTTGAAAACTGGCACAGCCTGCTGGAATTAAAACTTTACATGCACCGGTTCCTCCATGCGATTGATGGATTACATGACTTTTCGTCCCTGGTATTCCCTAAATATAACCAATACGACACCTTTGTAACGCCTTTACGCAATTTCCTAAAAGACAAAGGGGTGAACATCCAGTTTAATACACTCATTAATGACCTGGATATTCATATCAATACCGAGGGAAAAGTAGTGGAAGGGATCATTACAACGCAAAATGGAAAAGAAGTTAAAATACCCGTTGGAAAAGACGACTATGTGATTGTGACCACTGGTTCGATGACCGAAGATACTTTCTATGGGGATAACAAAAAAGCACCTGTCATCACTGTCGACAACAACACGAGCGGAAAGAGCGGTGGATGGAAGCTCTGGAAAAACCTTGCTGCCAAATCACCTGTCTTTGGTAAACCGGAGAAATTCTGCAGCAATATCGAAAAGTCGGCCTGGGAATCCGTGACTTTAACCTGCAGGCCTTCTGCGTTGGTTGAAAAACTAAAGGAATATTGTGTAAATGACCCCTATTCCGGAAAAACAGCTACCGGTGGAATCGTGACCATTACAGATTCCAATTGGTTAATGAGTTTTACCTGTAACAGGCAACCTCATTTCCCGGAACAACCAGATGATATTTTAGTCCTGTGGGTGTACGCCCTGTTCATGGATAAGGAAGGAAATCAGGTCAAAAAAGTAATGCCTGAATGTACCGGAGATGAGATTCTTGCGGAATTGTGTTACCATATGGGCATCATTGATCAGTTGGATGATGTGGTAAAGCACACGATCGTCCGCACGGCTTTCATGCCCTATATTACTTCTATGTTTATGCCGAGGGCAAAAGGTGATCGTCCAAGAGTGGTTCCGGAAGGTTGCAAAAACCTGGGACTGATCGGACAGTTTGTAGAAACCAACAATGATGTGGTATTTACCATGGAAAGCTCCGTAAGGACAGCCAGGATTGCCGTCTATGAACTGCTGGACCTCAATAAACAGGTACCCGATATTAATCCTTTACAATACGATATCCGCCATTTACTCAAAGCCGCAAAAACACTAAATGACAATAAGCCATTTTTGGGTGAAGGTATCTTACGCAGCGTATTGAAAGGAACTTATTTTGAACACATTTTACCGGCAGGCCCGGAAGGAGAAGAAGAACATGAGTCTTTTATCATGGAGCAAGTCAACAAATTCAAAGATTGGATGAAAGGGCTAAAAGACCATTAATCGATCAGGTTCATTGTTTGGTTCTGTGTTCTGTATGCTCCCGGTGTGAGACCAGTTAAACGTTTGAAAATTCTGGAAAAATACTGGGAGTTTTCAAAGCCCGTTAGCTGAGCAATATCGCCATATTGGTAGTTTGTGGTGATGATCAGGTATTGTGCACGCTCTATTCTTTTTTCCAGGATATAGGCAACCGGACTTTTTCCGGTATACCGGTGGAATATCCTGGAAAAATAATCGGTATTCAGGTTTGCACGGTCTGCCAGATAACTTACCTTTAATACCGAACTGATATTGATCTGTATATAACTTATGGCATCAAGAATTACCGAGGGAATTACAGCGAGTTTATCCTGCCTGAAGATCTCGGGTTTTAGAAATCTTGAAATTAATTGTAAGATAATGCCCTGCGTTTCATATTGAGCTGATACGCTTTGTAAATTATTGAGCTCCGTATACTCTTTGTAGTAAATGTCTTTTTCATAAACTTTGGGATCGTCAGACCGGTTGATGCCTCTTCCTGGGTTTATGGCCAGTATCCTGTTGATATTTGCAATGTCAATTGGTGTTGCGGCTAAGTGCATGATTTTTCTGCAATTTGCGAACAGCGATAAGCCATCAGGAGACTCCTCGAAAAACTGCACAAAATACTGACTTAAAAAGTGGCTGCAGGAAAGGTCGCAAAGGGTGAAGCTCGGAATAAGGTATAAGTTTCCGGGCTTCAAAATTACATTCCCCGCTAAGCTGGAAATCACTCCTTCTCCCTCATCGATGTAATATATTCTATAGTATGGACTCATCACATTGCTGAAGTTCCATTTGGCCCCCAGTTTGACATAATCTGTGTTTAACAGATGAAAATAGTTTTTGATGAGTTTTCTGGTCATGGCAAGTTGCCGCTAAAAATAAAAACAATTAGTCAAATTCCACCATTGCCTTGATGACCGATTGCTGCGAGTTCAGTAGCTTTTCAAAATTCCCCGGTAAGCTTTCAAAGGCTACGCGGTGACTGATAAAATCCAATGGATGAATCAGCCCCTTGCTGATACAGTTAATGACATGCGAAAAATCATCAGATAAGGCATTTCTACTACTTTTCAGTGTCGCCTCACGTTTATGAAACTCGGGATGACTGATGTTGATCTCTTTTTTCTGAAGTCCGATCAGAATTAGTTTTCCGCCATGAGCGAGAAATTTCAAGGCTCCGTTTATGGCCTCCTGATTTCCTGTACAATCGATAATCACCGTTGGCATGTCACCATGGGTAATTTCCTTCAGGCTGGTATACATATCGGTTTCTGAAAGGTTGATCGTATGAGAGATATCGAGTTGATTACGACAAAAATCCAGTCGGTTGGTATTATAGTCCGCTACAATAACTTCCCCACCAGCTATTTGTGCTAGGCTGGCGGTACCCAATCCTATTGGTCCGGCGCCTAAGATCAAAACAAATTCGCCTGTTTTAAGCTCAGACAGTCTAATGCCATGAGCGCCTATAGCTAAGGGCTCCACCAGTGCCAGTTCATCAAAACTCAGGCCCTGGCCATGAATGAGCGCTGATTCCGGTACGGAAATATATTCCTGCATGCCACCATCTTCGTGCACACCAAATACGCTGATGTGTTCACAGCAATTGGGTTTGGCATTTCTACATGCAATACATTGACCACAGGAGAAATAAGGGTTAATGGTGACCTTTTCGCCGATACGGAATTCCTGTTCAGTTTCAAGACCGGCGATTTCTGCAGCAATCTCATGACCAAGGATCCGGGGATAATTAAAAAAAGGTTGTGTTCCTTCGAAAGCGTGATAGTCCGTTCCACAAATGCCTATTCTCTTAATTTTCAGGAGCGCGTATCCTTTCTTTGGCTTTGGAAGGGTACTTTCTTTAAATTCAAATTTACCGGGGGTTTCACAAGATAGTGTGATCATAAGATGATGGGGGTTTCAATTAATCCGTTTTTATACATAGTTATCCAGAATTCCCGGGGAACCTGCTTTGATGTCATCGCTAGATTCTGTGCTACTTTTTCAACTCTTGTCGTACTCATTGCAATACTCTTTATACCTGAAAAATGCCTGCAAAAATTAAAGCAAGCTTCAGCTGGCAGCAGTCCATATTGACTGCAAATGTCGAAAAAATCGCTACGCCAATTCAATAGTGCCTGGTCATCTGCATTGTTGGCGTCAATCCGGCGGTAATTGTAAAATTCGCTTCCGGTTAAAAAGCCCCCATTAAAAATTGCAGAATTGATGACCGGAATATTTTTCTTATCCAGTGTTTCAATAAACTGAATGAGTTCTTTCGGGTGAGATTTAACGGTCAGGCTGTTTGCAATCATCACCCAATCCAGCTGAACATCCTGTTCGATTTTTCTGATGACCTTCCAGTCTTTAGCACCAATGCCTACAGCAGCAACGCTTCCGGCTGATTTCAGCTCATGTAATGCCTGATAGGCATCCATAATGTCCGCATATCGCTGCCGGCTTTGCCTTTCATTTTCTGCTGAACGCAGGTACTCGTCGGGATCGTGAACAGAAACAAAGTTTGCAGGATAACCTCCAAGCAGCTTGTTTCCCTGTTCAAAGCAATCCAGGATTCCCTGATAGCTGATGCGCTGAACTGCATCATTTTTCAGATTTTTCCATATGCCAGGTTCGAATGTAGGTTCCGGATCCTTCAGCTCCGTCTGGTACCATCCCAGTTTATTGCTGATCAATACCTTTGAGGGATCAATTCTCAAATCTTTCAGGCAAGATCCCAGCACTTCAAGGGCAAGCCCTGCGCCGTATTTACCAGCGGTATCAAAAAAAGTGAGGTCAGACGAGGAGGTCAGGCATGCATTGACGATTGCCTTTTTTGTTCCGTAGTCCAGGGCATGGTAGAGGTTGCCCAAACCACTGGTTCCAAATACAACAGGAGGAATTTTGATGTTCGCCATTTTTTTTAGGTTATCCTTAAGGCGTTAGCGTAGGAAGCTGTGGGCGCCGATTCAGGAAAATAGACCTTTAACCCGGCTGCATTTCTTTCAAACTTCAGCTCCTGTCCGGTTGCCACCAATTCCACTTTGTTGATTTGTTCCGGATAATAGCTACTGTCTTCTTTAAGGCTGGTAATTAATGCGTAACCGGAAGCCGGCCAGCCCATCACCGTAGCAAAAAGCTGCTCCCCTTTAACCGCAAAACGAACATCCGTTTCCGTGAAAGGTTTTCCTTTTCCTTCATTAAAACCCTGTGCGCTTAGTTTCGCGGCTCCCTGTTGCGCCGGCCCCTCACCAAATATTTTCCAGGGACGGGTACCATAGATGCTAACCCCGTTTGCCTTCATCCATACCCCTATATCTTCTACCACTTTACGTTCAAGTTCATCAATTGTCCCATCTCCCCTCACCGGAATATTCAACATCAGGTTTCCATTTTTGCTCACCACATCGACCAGGGTATGAATCACGGTTTTAGCTGTTTTATACCCTTTTCTGGTGTAAATGCTTCGGTCATAATGCCAATCTCCTATGCAGGTGTCCGTTTGCCAGGGAAGTGGTTCAATAGCGTTGCTCTGGCCCCTTTCAATGTCCCAGACCATTGCTTTACGCTGATTTTCATCTAATATTTTTCCGGTGATCACTGCATTTAGCTTCCCTGTTTCTTTGATGCTTTTATTGTAAAGGTGAGCGGCGATGCGAAGCCCGGCATCGCTAACCGGCCACAGCGGAAGTTGGGAATCATCAAAATAGACCAGATCCGGATGGTAGTTGTTGATCAGATCAATCGTCCTGTTGTAGAATTTTTCAATATAGGCCTTAGTTGGTCGGTTCACGCCATTTCCCCAGTGCCATTGCCTGTGGATTGCTCCGTTGTCCAGGCTGTTTTTACTTAGCGGATGGTTTTGGGCGTAAAGCTCCTGTGGGTCTAAACCCGACCACCATTTCCCCTTTCCATCAGCCTTTGTTAATTTGCCATCGTAGCTTATTCCCGCATATTTCCCGCTTTGGTCGGAACGCTGGGCCACTTCATACCAGCTCCATGCATGGGCGGCATGTACACTGACCCCAAAGAAAAGATCGTTCTTTTTTGCAGCTGCTGCCCAACCGGCTATCAGGTCTTTTTTAGGTCCCATTTTTAAAGCATTCCAATTTTTTTGATATTTACTATCATAAAGATCGAGGTTGTCATGATGGTTCGCCAGCGCCATAAAGTACCGGGCACCGGCATTTTTGTACAGCGAAACCAATTCTTCCGGATCCCAGTTTTCAGCTTTCCAGCTATGGATCACATCTTTAAAGCCAAAGTTGGAAGGATGTCCGTATTTTTCAAGATGAAATTTGTATTTATGACTGCCTTCCATGTACATCTCCCTGGCATACCAGTCGCCGGCTTCAGGTTGACATTGGGGGCCCCAATGTGCCCACATGCCAAATTTAGCATCCCTGAACCAGTCCGGGGTCTGGTAAGACTGCAGTGATTTCCAGGTAGGACTAAAAGGGCCTGATAAGACTTTTTCTGAAATTTCTGGGAATTCATGAGCCAGTGCCGCAAAATTTTTAGATAGCAATAGACCAGGTATGCCAATAGCAATACTTTGAAGCAGCTTTCTTCTGTTCATCTTTTAAATTATTTGGTTAGGTTGTAGCGTTAGCCTGGTTACAAATTTATCATATGGCCGATATTATCTTTTGTAGGGAATTGACTCTTTTGTGTACAAATCCGACTATTTGTAAATTACAGCTGACTATTTGTAAATTATATCTGACCAGATAAAATTAAGATTGGGCCTGTTTATCGAAGACTTTGGGAGACAACAGGAGCTTTAGTTGTTGATGACATTGACCGCAAAACTGCATAAAAAAAGCTCCCTGAATTTCATTTTCAGGGAGCTTTCACCAAGCGTTTATCCGGCATCCGGTATTTCAGGCTCCACCAGTTTAATCAGTTTTTCCAGTGATTCCTGCCAGCCCAGGTAACACATTTCGGCCGGTATCATTGCAGGAATTCCTTCCTGCAATACTTTCAGGTCTGTACCTACCATTGTCTTTTGAAGCGAAATGGTCGTCGTCATGACACCTGGCAAGTTTGGATCATCAAATATGTCGGTGTATTTAAGAAACTCATTGGGTTTGAGCTCTAAATATTCACCACCAAATGAATGACCATTACCGGTGGTAAAATTCTGAAAGGACATTTTAAAAGTACCCCCTACCTTAACGTTCATTTCCTGTACCGTACAAAGAAAACCGTAAGGTGGTAACCATGAAGCGATCGCTGTACTTTCTGTGAAGGCACGATACACCTTTTCGGGACTGGCCTTGATCACTCTGTGTAATGAAACTTTATTGTCTGACATAAGCTTGTTTTTTAGTTTTTGATTGTGGCAGTTACCCTACCTTTGCTTTAATAAAGATCCTGGTAAAAACGCAAATGGAAAGGGGGATAATGCGACAATTTAGAGGGGATTTGCGACAGCTGATGTACACAAACATTTCCTTTTACCGCTTATCCAGAGGCACAAGTAATACGGCATCCGCAACCACACGTCCGGTTCTGCCTTTTCCTGACAGCTGAACATACGCCCCCTTTCCTGCCGCCAACGTATATTGGCCTAAACTGATCCACTCGCCTGAGGTCTGTCCGAGTACTTTAACCTCTTCATCTGCGATTAAAATCTCTTTCGTTCTTTTGCCATCATAGACTGCTGCGCTCGTCGAAGCTCCCGCATTCTTTTGCTTGGGATAATAGGTATAAATCTCATACTTTCCTTCTTTAATGATCTCCGGCAGGTATCTTATGCTATTTTCCGGTCCTCCGGTTTCACTCAGAAAATAATCAGGTCCATATCCCCCCTGGCGCTGAAGGGTCCAGTCGCCTTTCTTTTTCACTTTTAGCGTATCATTATTATCCACCAGAATTTCCGGAGTACTTCCATCCACCAAAGGATCGTTTTTAAGCAGGGTCTGTACTGCTGCTACATCTACCTCCTGTACCGTTTTTTTATGGTCTATGGCTTGTACAGCGGCAACCGCAGCAGCTTGTCCAAGTACCATAAAAACAGGCTCCATACGAATAGAGCCATAAGCGATATGACTCGCAGAAAGGCAAACCGGCACTAAAAGATTGCTCAGCTCATTTGCTTTTGGAACAATTGCCCGGTAAGAAATAGGGTAAGGTCCAAAGCCCCCCTCCTCAACATTTCCTTCATTTTTCACCATTCCATTTATGACCAGCCTGTTGCAGTTATGCGAATCCATGGTATAGGCCGCCATGCCAACTCCATCTGTAACCCGCGCCCTCCCCTGACAATGATCCTGGGTCATCACCAGGCTACCGACCATCCTACGGGCCTCCCTGATATAGAGCTGATGAGACCAGTTCCCGTTGTCTGTATATTCGTCTTTAGGATATCCCCATTGACCAATTTCGAGCCGGATGTGCTCCGCAACACGCGGATCGTTTCCAACAAAATAGAGCAGACCTTTTGTATAATCGACATGAGCCTTCCAGATTTCCGCTCGTTTGTGATAGTCTGCATCCGGATACGCCCAGTTCATTCCAATCATATCTGTTGAAAAACCATTTCTGTTGTTGATGTCTGTTTTTCCATTGGGCATTGCACTCCATATAAAACCATCCTGTAAGGACTTCCATGGTCTCTTTTCCATTTGTCTGAGTAGCAATTCATATTTTTCAGGCTGATAATTTTCCGGTTTTGTGATCGGTATCAGGTTCTGTTTGTTATTCGTTAAACATATGCGAAAGTTGTAAGCCTGGACCTTTTTATCGCCAGTACCCTCTTTTTCCAACACGCCTGGCTGAATCCCCCATAGCAGTCCGCTTGAGGGGTCGCCAGGAGTTTTGTAGGGGTCTATTCCATCTGGAAACTGATGGCCGTTCATCAGCTGTACGCCATTGAACATTTCCTGATATAAATCATTTGCCTCCCTGCCTACCGTGTAGGATACGCCAGCCTTTGCCATCAGGTCTCCTTCATAAGAACAATCGATAAACATTTTCGCTTTAACCAGATTTCCCGGCCCTGTTTTATTCGAGCCCTCCAGCGTTATTCCGGTGATCAGCTTGCCTTCCCTGCTTACCGCAGCTAAACGGCTTTCATACAGGACTTCCACTTTAGCCCTTTTGATATAATCAAGAAACAGGTTTTCAGCAACATGAGGTTCAAAGATCCACTGCTCAAATTTGCCATAATGCAGGCCAATTCTTCTGTAAAAATCCAGAGCCAAACCACTGATGGCGTACTTATTCCCGATATCAGTGAGTCCTAAGCCACCGGAGCTCATCCCTCCCAGATTCTTTCCGGGTTCAATCAACAGGACAGACTTGCCCATTCTGGCAGCGGTATAGGCAGCAATTACTCCCGATGAGGTACCTCCGTAAATGCAAATATCGTAGTGCTGACGTTGGGGTTGACGGGCATTTAAAGGTTTGAACCACAGCAACGCGATTAAAAGCAGCAGCGTATTTAAAAGAAAACGTTTCATAATTGAATAAGTATATGGTCAGATAAAACCGATGAATTAATAGTTGGGGTTTTGAATTAGTTTCGTATTGGTAACCGTCTCGATATTCGGAATTGGCCAGAGATAATCCCGTTCCTTATTAAAACTGCGCTGCTCTATCACCCTCAGATCTGCACGGTTTGGCAAGGCAGAATAATCTGCTAAACCATTTTCGTCAATATGAGGTGCAGCAGCAAGTAATCCCCTTTGTACCCTGCCATAAAAATTTCCGTTCATGGCCTTTTCGGCAATTTTCCATCTGCGCAGGTCAGACATCCTGAAGCCTTCCATAGCGAGTTCATAAATACGTTCTTTATGCACCAGGCTCCTAAACTCCGGTTGTGTTTTTCCTGCAACGATCACAGGCATATTTACTCCTGGCCGGGTTCTGATCAGGTTGATGGCATCGTAGGCCGACTGATCCAGCTGGTTGAGTTCATTTTTTGCCTCCGCATAGATCAGCAGAATTTCAGCATACCTGATCTGAATCACGTTCAGTTCAGAATTGGTCCGGTCGGGTTTATCTTCAAGGTCAACATATTTCCTCCAGCAATAGCCTGTAAAGGTTGCAAAAGCATTAATCGCCTCCTGATTGTCTACCCGCGTAGCCGGTGTGGTATTGTAATTCCAGCATTTCAAACTGTCCCTATGGGTTTCAAACTGATAATTGTAAAATACTGATCCTGGCAATGCAATGGTAAATCCAAGTCTTGGATCCCTGTTTTTATAAGGGTCAGCAGGGTTAAAAAGCGGAGATTCATCAATGTTTAAGCCATCTGTACAAGGATATACATCGACCAAAGACTGTGAAGGCACCTTATTTGAGAATCCCTGTCCGTTCCTGGAAAGAAGGTTATTGGGTGTAGAGTGGGTTTTAGTTTTTGAAGCACGGAGGTATTGAAAAGCCCAGATGATCTCTTTGGAATTCTGCCCTGCATAACTAAACAAAGCGCCAAAGTTGTCGTGCAGGCTGTAAACATTCAGGTCCATCACCGCTTTCGCGGCATCTGCAGCTTCGGCCCACCTGCCATTGTTCAATGCGGTGCGCGCTTTTATTGCCAGTGCGGCACCTCTGCTTGCTCTTCCTACATCAGTTCCGGTATAAACTACCGGAAGATCAGGAGCACATTCCGTTAACTCCTGCATGACGTAATCTACTATCGCTGCTTTCGGAGTTTTGGCAATCTGCGCATCTTCCAGTCTTAACATATGGGTCACCAGTGGTACACCACCGAAATGGTCCGACAGGTATTGATAAGTATAGGCACGCAAAAACCGGGCTTCGGCTTTCGACCGGTTAAATATTGCCGGTGTAGTCTTATCTCTTACTTTTTCAATATTGTCAAGTACAAAATTACATTTGGCAATTACGACGTAAGCCTGGGTCCAGACCTCTCTTGCATAGAGGTTATTGCTGTCGTGATTCCCCTTGCCCAGACTTTGCAGGGCGCTGTTGTTACGGTCCCACCCGATATCAGTGCCATCATCTATCGTAAGGTTCAGGGGCATTCCATCCAGTGGCGAATAGGCAGCATACCTGTACAGGCCATTAACTGCCAGCAGGAGTTCCTCCTGGTTCACGAAAAATGTTTCATCTGAAGGTCCAGACAATGGATTTTTATCCAGGTATCCTTTTTTGCAGGATGGGCTCACTGTTATTAAAACAGCCACCAGTATAGTGAAGTATAAATTTGTTTTCATCTGTTTTATCTTTAAAATGTTGCTTCCAAGCCAAGGCTGTATAACTTAACCTGGGGATAAATACTTCCTGAGCCTACTGGTGCTTCCACATCATATCCGCTAAGAAAGCGGTCAAATGAAGCCAGATTTGAACCATTGGCAAAAAGCCTGAGGCGTTTGATACTCAGTTTTTTTGCGAGGCCGGCAGATAAGGTATATCCCAATTGGATATTTTTGATACGCAAATACGAGGCATCCCTCACCCAGAAACTGGAAGCCTGTTCATTATTCGATTCTCCGAAAGCTAACCTTGGGTATTTCGCATTGGGATTCGCCACTGACCAGCGGTCCTTGTTTTCTTCACGGATCGTCCCACCCAGTGCACCTCCAACGCTGAAAGGCTGAACACCCGGTCCATTCAGGTAACCATTAGCTTTACCCACCCCCTGCAGCAGTACTGATAAATCAAAACCTTTATAGGAAGCCCCAAGGCTGGCCGCATAAGTAAGCCTGGGAATGGTTCCACCAATGATTACTTTATCACGCTCATTGATCAAACCATCACCATTCTGATCTTTGTATTTAATATCGCCCGCCTTCACCGTACCGAATTGTTTGGCATGCGCAGCCACTTCCTCATCAGAAGAGAACAGACCTTGTGCCTCATATCCAAAAAGAGATAAACTGGAATGCCCTTCACGGTTTACCGTAAGTCCGGTCTGGTTAATTCCCTTCATGTCAGCCACTGTATTTTTTACGTCCGACAAATTGAAGCTCATATTGTAATTGAAGTCCTTCAGGCTTCCTTTATAGGCTATACCCAGCTCCCAGCCTGTATTGTCTACTGTACCTGCATTTTGATTGGGCCTGTTCAGGCCGATGATCAAAGGGATATCCAGTAACAACAGGATATCCCGGGTGCGCCTGCGGTAATAGTCGGCCGTTATGCTCAGGTGATTAAAAAGCGTCAGGTCAATACCTATATTTTTTTCTTCAGTGGTCTCCCAGGATATGTTTTTATTAGAGAGGTCATTTAACGCCACGGTGTTCACAATCTGCTTACCCATAGCTGTGGATTCAAGTACCAGTGCAGCTGTAGAAGGATAAGTTCCTATGTTCTGATTGCCAAGTTTTCCCCAGGAAAACCTCAGTTTCGCTTCATTGATGGTCTTTTTCAATCCACTGAAAAAACCTTCTTCTGAAATTCTCCATCCTGCCGAAGCAGAGGGAAAGAATCCATATTTATTGCCCTTTGAAAAGCGGGAGGAGCCATCATAGCGTGCGTTCAGTTCCAACAGGTATTTCCCTTTATAACTGTAATTGAATCTACTGAACAGTGATTGTAATGCCCATTCCTCCGCACTGCCTTTGGCCTGTTGGTTCGAAGCTGAGCCACCATCCAGCACAGGATATTCCGGAAGAACATAGGTATCCCGGTAAGCAGAAATCCATTCTGCATAAAAATCTTCTCTGGACCCACCAACCAGCAATTTAAAGGTATGGTCTTTTAGGTTTTTACTTGCAGTGAGCGTAGCCCGGAGATTGTTAAAGAAAGACTGTGTCTGCGACTGATTCAGGGAAGTCAGCGCCGGAGTACGGAAACTGAGACTGCCATTGGGCAGGTAAGACTGAATTGCTTTTCTAAAGTTCTTGCCAGAGGAAAGTGCATATTTTGGAGAATAAGCGGCTTCTGCTTCCAGCCATTCCAGTGGTTTATAATTGACAATGGCATTGATACTTCCAAATGGCGCTCTTGTTCTGTTCGTGCCTCCGTCTTTACTGGCCGACATCGGATTGTTACCATTCCAGCCTACGCCCCATTGACCGCTTTCATTAACCCCAATCAGGTTTGCGGGAAGGCCATTCATCCATTGGAAGATTTCACCGGAACCGACAGCGGGATCAGTCGTGATCGCATTAACATATTGCAGATCGATCTTTGCTTTCAGCTTGTCCGAAAAAGTAATGTCGGCATTATTGCGTATCGTATACCGTTTGAAGCTTGAATTTTCAATGATTCCTTTCTGATCAAAAAGGCCAAAAGAGCCCAGCATTCTCACTTTTTGCGTGCCTCCCTGAATGGTAAGAAAATGGCTTTGCTGCAAACCAGATCCGGTTAAGGTTTCCTTTTGCCAGTCTGTATTCGGATACAGATCCGAATTAACGCCATTCTGTTCACGGTATTTCTGAACCAATGCATCTGCGTAAAGAGGCGTACGGCCCGTATTTACATAGGCCTCATTGATCAGCAGCATGTAATCCAGGGCATTCACCAATTTTGGCATATTGGTTGGATCCTGCCATCCGATATAATTGTTATAGGAAATGCTGACCTGATCTGCTGTTGCTCTCCTGGTGGTGATCAGGATTACACCGTTCGCAGCTCTGGAACCATAAATGGAAGAAGAAGCTGCATCTTTAAGTACGGAGATGGATTCAATCAGGTTGGGATCTATATTGTTCATGGAGCCTTCGATTCCATCGATCATCACCAGGGGATTGGCGCCATTAAATGCAGTAGGATCACTGGCAGAAGCGCTTATGGTACCTACCCCCCGAATGCGGATATTTCCTCCATCAGCGCCGGGCCTCCCGGAGCTTTGTTTCACCGTAACACCGGGTGCCATCCCCTGCAAGGCAGCAGAAGTCTGACCCATGGGCCGTGCAGCCAGCTCCTTTCCGGAAACCATGGAAACTGCTCCGGTAAGGTTTACTTTTTTCTGAGTTCCATAGCCCACCACCACGACCTCAGCCAGGTCGGCATTGTCTTCCAACAGTTTTACATCAAGTGTAGCCTGACTGCCAACCGTTATTTCCTGGCTATTATAGCCTACATAGGAAAACACCAGAGCAGTACCGGCCGGAGCCTCAATTACATAACGGCCCTGCGTATCTGTCACTGTTCCTAAATTGACCTCTTTCCGTCTGATGCTGACACCAGGTAAAGGACTTCCGGTTCCATCCGTTACCGTTCCCCTGAGCTGCTGTGCCTTGTCCACATTAGCGGGTTCCGCTTTACGTTGTTGAACTGGGGCTGCTGGTGTGGCTCTTTGCAATACAATGTACTTTTCCTTAATCAGCCAGTCCAGCTGTCTGTCCTTCAAAATACGATTCATGACCGTGTTCAGCGCTTCTCCGGTAAAATCCACAGAGATGAGTTCTGAATCGTCCAACAGCTTGTTGCTGTAAAATACGGTGAATCCCGTTTGCTTCTTTATAGATTTGAATACTTCGGCCAGGCTGATGTTCCTGCCTTTAAGATTGATCTTGCTGTTACTCGTCTGGCTTTGGCCCGCTAAGGCCAGCAGCAGCAAGAAAACAACCGGCAACACAAGCCGGCCCGATCGGGTAAGTTGTTTAAGCATACATTTAGGTTTATAAAAGGTTTGCCTAATGACGCTGCACTTGCCCAAATGGGTGAATGGAATTTTAAAAAAATTTACCGGAAGGTCAGCGTCCCATTTTTAAGCTCTGCTTTAATACCTGAAGATAGCTGTAAATTAGCAATGACGACCTCGATTGGCAGTTTTTTATCGATCTCTCCGGTAAAAGTCTGTTCCGCAACTTCAGGTGTTTGCCAGGCGATCTTTACGTCAAACCAACGGCTAATCACGGCTGCAATCTCGGACAAAGGTTGTTTATGAAAAAAATAAGTTCCGTTTCTCCAGGAAAGTGCATCCTGTACCTCAAATGGTCTGGTCTGTAAGTTGCCCCGCTCAAGTATGGCTTCCTGCCCCGGCTTTAATTTAATGCTTTGATTTTTAGTCGTGGCCGACACAGAACCCGCGACCAGGGCAGCTGCAAAACGCCCCTGTTCGTAGGCATTAACATTAAAGGAGGTTCCGTGAACATGAATGTCCGGGCCGGTAGTATGCACTATAAATTCCTGTTTTGGGTTTTTCGTAACCTCGAAGTAAGCTTCCCCTGACAAATAAACCTCCCGTGCCTGCTGAGGTCCAAACTGAACGGGAAAGCGCAAACTGGAAGCCGCATTTAGCCAAACCTGTGTGCCGTCTGATAAACGAATCCTGTAGTCTTTTGCAGGGGGCACGATCAGTGTTGCCCATTCCTTATGCCCGGCATTACCGGAGGTATAGCTTAGTTCCTTTTGATTGGCATTAAAATGGGTCTGCCCTACCGTAACAATACGATCAGAGGATAGGTCAACGGCAGTACCATTTTCGGTTTTAAGGTGTACCTGTTTAGCGATTTTTTCGGGAAGCACTAATGCAGTATCTGATGGAGCACTAAAATACCATACAAAAGGAAGCGCAAATATCAATACTGCAGCTGCACCATAAAGCAGCAGCCGGTTCCGGTTAAAAAACGAATCTGACATTTCATTAAAACGAGGCTCAGTTTTATCCCATGCGGCATCCGCATCTAATCCCGATAAAAATGAACTTCCTTTGGCACTTTTCATTTTCACAAGTAAAGTTTCCCAGAATTCCCTCAGCGCGGCATCCTGCTCAATCGCTTGTTCAGCAATGAAGTTATCCTCCTCACTAATTGTCCCGGTGATCTTTTCAAATAAAAGTCCCTGTATGTATTCCTTGTTATATTCCATTACTAACTATTAGACGCATTTATTCCCAGTTCAGGTGAATGTTCATTTAAAATTGATCAGTTTTTTTTGTAAAGCCTTTACTGCAAGCTTTAAATGTGTTTTTATTGAATTCACCGAAAGCCCCATCTCGTGTGCTGCCTCCTTATATTTTTTATCTTCTATATACACCAGCTTAAATGCTTTCTGTCGTTGAACGGGCAGTTCATTAAAAGCCAGGTTAAGGTTATCCTCATTTCTGTCCGATTCAGTCTCTTCTTCTTGTATCGGCTCATCAAGGCTAAGGCTATATTCATTGAGTCTGCGTTCCGAAACCTTTCTTTTTCTAAGATACATGATACACTGGTTGTGTACTGCCCGAAGTAAATAAGCATTTAAAGAAGTATTAATGCTATGAAACCGGGCTTTTTGCCAAATGGAAACAAACAAGGTCTGAACCAGATCTTCCGCCTCCATCTCGTCGTCAAGCATAAAATAAGCTTTTGCAGAGAGCATTTTATAATACTTCTTAAATATGGCTTCATAGGCAGAGTGATCTCCATTCCTGAGCCGATCTAATAAGATTTGGTCTTCGTCCCTCATACACAATGTTTAACAATATAAAAGTTAGCGGACAAAAAAGCAAATGGAAATAAAAGACCATTCCATCCAGGACAGGCTATCCTGGATTATCCTGAAAAGGTTAAAAGTGTTGAGAGCTGGAATTTCCATATTCAGAGGTTACGCTTAACAACATCTGGCAATACATTTTGTTTAAATTACTAAACAAAAACATAAACAAATGAAACATTAGTCATATTCATTTGTTCCTTATGTAGTCAGTATTGATTAACCTGGTACAACCATCAATGCTATTTTGGATTTTTTCTCACCGTACCCTCATCGAAATCATATGAAAACTGGACCTAAACCTGGTTTAAAAAAAAACAATTCTTATATAGCGCATAAGTCGATCATTGCATTTGGATTTATAAAACTAAACAAACCCCGGATCATCCTGAATCCTGGTATTGTGAGGTCTTTGGAAAGTTTACACGCTGCAATTCAGCTGATGTTGAGTACTTCAATGAGCAATTTAAAACTCGTTCCAACCATGATGAAACTGAGCTTATTAATCGAAGGAAAATTGCCTGGAATTCTTGAATTTGAAGATAATATTAATGGGTTTATTTTCGGAAAGGGTTGCATGCTAAAAGAAAATATAGAGGGCTATGTCTGGGCCAATAATGTCTGGGATAACCAAAATTTACATGCCCTTGAGGAACATGCAGGCCATAGTGCCATTTCTAACATTTTATACGCAGAATTTAAGCTTACAAAGCTATTTGATTTCAGATATGCAAGCAATCCATTTCTGGACGTTAACAATTTCAGACAGAAAAGATAAATACATCTGTACCCTAGAATAAACTGTTTTCTGTATCTGTATCTAAATGTTGTTCCTGCCTAGCTTTGTAGTCAAATACCAGGTTATGAATAAACAAAATCATAGAAGTACAAATTTAGAATTTCGAAAAGTGTACCTATCCGACATGAGGTCGGTTATCAATATATATCAACCCACCCAAGGTAAAACCATAAAACTAACCGCAGATTTTGGCCTTCCTTTAAGTATCGTCAGTGAGGATAAAGAGGTCATCGGTTTTGCCTTTGCGACCATCAATGAACAAGATGAAGTGGTATTGAATTCCCGTGGTCTGCAACAAGAGGTTCCTTCCGATATCGGTGATGAGCTAATAGAAGAGGCCAAAAGAACGCTTTATGCTACATTTGGCGACTTACAGGATGACAATACCAAATTAAAGAAATCTATCCATAAATTAGTTGACTGGCTGAACACCTGTCAATAAATTGATATGAAAAAGGAATCCTTATACCTTAAAATTGCGAAAGTAATGGAGGAGCAGATTGCGAGTAAAACTTTAAAACTTGGTGATAAGCTGCCCTCCATCCGAACGGTGCAAAAGCTTTATAATGTAAGTCTGACGACAGTTAAACAGGCCTATCTGGAACTGGAGAGTAAATCACTTATTGAACCCAGAGCCAAATCGGGATATTTTGTGAGCAAAGCCTCGATGAGAAAATTCCTGCTTCCCTCTGTAACCGCACTAAAAACCTCAGCGCAGACAAAGGATCCCGAAGACTTGATCAGCAAGGTTTTCAATACCCTGACCAATGATCAGATTACCCAATTTTCGCTGGGTGTCCCGGACAAAAGTCTATTGCCCATCGCAAAACTGAACAAGGGCGTGATTAGTGTCGTACAGCGATTGGCTGATGGCGGGACAAGTTACGAACCGGTACAGGGCAATCTTAACCTCAGAAGATCGGTCGCCAAATGGTCCTATGTATTGGAAGGCAAAATTACTGAAGATGATATTGTAACGACCTCCGGTGCAATGAACGCTATTTTTAACTGCCTGATGGCCGTGACGAAACCCGGTGATACCGTGGCTATAGAAAGCCCGGTTTATTTTGGGATCCTGCAAATCATAAAATCATTGGGATTAAAAGCGATAGAAATCCCAACACATCCCATCACAGGGGTGGATTTAGAGGCCATAAAAAAAGTACTGCCCCGGTTAAATGCCTGCTGCTTTATCAGCAATTTCAGTAACCCATTGGGTTGTATGATGCCGGAGGAACATAAAAAGGAACTCGTAAGAATGCTGACCGAATACGATATCCCTTTAATTGAGGACGACTTGTATGGCAACCTTTTCTTTGGCGCGACAAGGCCCAAGCCATGCAAAGCTTTTGACGAGGCCGGAATCGTGATGTGGTGCGGATCAGTGTCTAAAACGCTGGCACCGGGCTATCGGGTAGGCTGGGTTGCTCCGGGAAAATATAAAGAGAAAATCATCAGGCAAAAGTTATTACAGACGATTTCCACCCCTACCTTATATCAGGAAGTGATTGCTGATTTTCTGGAACACGGCAGGTATGACCACCATTTACGGACCATCAGAAGTAAGCTGTATACCAATTGTCTGAAATACCAGGGGGCAATAGAAGCGTATTTCCCTAATAACACCAAAATCTCTCAGCCTCAGGGTGGTTTCATGTTATGGTTAGAGCTGGACCAGAAAATTGATACCGCAAAATTGTATGACCGGGCACTCCAGCAAAATATAAGTTTTGCACCCGGCAGGATGTTCAGTCAATACAACCAATACAACAATTGTATGCGACTGAATTTTGCCCTGGGATGGAACGTTAAGTTGGAGGCTGACCTTAAACGTCTGGGTAAGATTGTTAAAGCAGCGATTTAAATGCTATAAGAGAAAGAGAGAATTTCCAAAGTGAAATTCTCTCTTTCAACAGCTTCTATTGATCTAAAAACTGAGTACAGCATTTAAAAACATAAAGATCATGACTTCGGGTTGAAGATCGTTTCAAGTTTTTTGGAAAGTTCCTCCCCACGCAGATATTTCGCAATGATTTTACCTTCGGGATTAATAAGGAAATTCATTGGTATGGCTTTTACTTCGTATAACAGTCCTGCTTCGTTATCCCAACCCTTCATGTCACCAACCTGCTTCCAGCTTAATTTATCATCTTCTATTGCTTTTAGCCACTTCGCTTTATCACTGGCTTTGTCCATAGAAACACCCAATATCTCAAAGCCCTTTGATTTGTATTGCTCATATGCCTTTACCAAATTTGGATTTTCTCTTCTACAAGGCGCACACCAGGAAGCCCAAAAATCGATCAGAACGTATTTACCACGATAATCAGATAATTTCACCATCTTTCCATCTACGCCGGGCTGAGCAAAATCAGCAGCTTCAACACCTTCCAGCGTTTTTTTAAGTGTAGCAATTTTTTCAGCGACCTGCTTGCCAAGATAAGATGACCTTAGATTTTCGTTGATGGTCAGGAAAACTTTTTCCAGTGCGAGTATATCAAAATCAGGCTTTACTAATGAGCTAAGTGCCATTACCGACATATACTGATCAGGATTTTTAGTAATGTAAGACATCTTCGCCTCAAGGATTTCATTTTCAATGTCTTTTGCCCGTATCTCCAGCGTCTGGATATAAGCCTGATCTTGTTTTTTTGCCTCTGGTTGCGCATTAAATTCTGTGTTTAGCGCCTCGTATTTGTCATAGATCGGTTTTAGGTAAGCGGTTACCTTATCATTTTCCGCATTCAATGCCGAACCGGTTATCACCGCTTTTGAGATGGAATCTTTACTCGTAAGTGTAATCGTCTCATTTGAAAGCAGGATCGGTTTTACATCATAGGTTCGCACCTTGCCAGGATGGTCTGGCGTTGCATCATGTCTGACACGCAGATGAGCTTCCATTGGAGATTCCATCACCCCTTTGAATTGAAATTTCCCGTTTGTCAGAAAAGTGGAGTCGAGCTGCATTTTATCACCAAATCTCACCATCAGAAAAGCTTTTGCTGGTTTATTTAGCTTGCCAATCTGCCCATTAATTGTGTATCCCGTTTGTGCAGCAAGACCTAAAGGTGCCATTCCCGCTAATAAACATAAAATTGTCTTTCTCATTTTTCTCATTTCTTAATTTTGCAGTATTACTTCTTTTTATTTAATTTTTTAGGCTTCTCCTGCCCCTTCAACAGCCGGTTATACAAGGCCTGATCTTTCAAAACGGACACTGCGAACAAGAAACTACCATTGGCTTCATTACGCACCCTTAATGGAAAGTCTGTTCCACTGTAAACCAGTGTAGCTATCTGTGCTTTCAGCTCTACGGCAAGTACTTTACGTGCAGAGACGTCTGATTTATCCGGCATTTGAATCTTTCTTCTGCCTGCATCAGCAAAAAGCTGGTCAAGCACATCGGCAGGCGCAACGAATGCGGCATTAAATGCAGCAAAATCCGGGTAGCCTGCAAGCAAGGCCACACGATGCTGTTGTACATAGTCGAAGCTGGTTTTCGTAACCAATCCGCTATTCATAATATTACCCATCCATACACTATATTCATTTGTATCAATTGGTACAAACCGATCTGGCATAATACCACCACCGCCATATACTGTTCTTTTATTTTTCATAGTGGTATACTTCAAAGAATCAGGGAAACTAAAATGTCCTTCTTCCTTTAGCTCACCTGATGCCATCCGACGCTTAAAATCTTCATAGTAGTCGGCTTTTCCTTTAACATATGACTTTTGGATTGACCGTCCTGAAGGGGTGTAATAACGCGCGCCTGTTAACTGTAAAACAGCGCCATCGGCCATGGTGAATGGCCTTTGCATCAAGCCTTTTCCAAAGCTTCTGCGTCCAATCACTACAGCTCTGTCCCAATCCTGCAAAGCACCGGTTACAATTTCGCTGGACGAAGCGGTAGACTCATCAATCAACACCACCATATTGCCTTCCATAAACTGACCAAAACCGCCGGTCGCATAATGGTCCTTTACCCCATCATTTCCTACAGCATAGAAAACCATGGTTTCTTTAGGCAGAAACTCATCTGCAACACCTATGGCCGCTTCCACATAACCACCACCATTTCCCTGCAAATCAAGAATTAGTTTTTTCATTCCCTGTTCTTTTAGCTTTTTTAGCGCTGCATCCATCTCCCTGCGTGTAGAAGCACTGAAAATGGATAGGGAGATATAGCCAGTTTCCTTGTCCACCATATAACTGGAATGCACGGAAAGGTCTGCAATTTGCTCGCGCATAATGGTTAATCTGGCAGGAACAGTATTGCCCTGGTGCATCACATCCAGTACAACTTCTTTCCCTTTCTCCCCTCTCAACATCATCATTACCTGCTGGTTCTTTATTCCCTTTCCAAAAATACCCTGACCATCAATTGCGGTGATGCGGTCGCCTAATCTTAACCCGGCCCGCAAAGCCGGACCTTCGGGATTCAACCCAGTAACGAACGTACTGTCGTTTACCATCATGAAACTGATGCCAATGCCTGCGAAACTGCCACTCATTGCACCTTTCATTGCTTCAGCTTCCTCTCTGTTGATGTAACTGGAATGCGGATCAAGATCGCTAACCATAGCTTTAATCGCTGCATCTACCAGACGTTCGTCCTGCACTTCATCCACATAATTCTTTTGAATCAGCTTCAATGCTTCTTCAAATTTGAATTTAGGGTTCATCTGTCCCTGGGCCGAAAAAGCAAGCATTGAGCCCAATACAGATAGTGTAATTTTATATATGTTTCTCATCGTCTTTATTTTTCTGCTCTCAATATTTCTATCGCCATCGACAACTCGTCCATCAGCTGACTCGGGCTACCGGAATAACCTTCAGAACTATAGCGTACTATACCATTTTTGACAATAATCTTGCGGGGGATACCTGAAGAGTTAAACAAAGGAGTCAGGCTTTTGAATACCTGATTCTGCTCGCCTTTTTCACCAACCGCATCATGCAATAAGTTGAAACGAAACCCTTTACTCTTCACATAGTCTACCGATTTTTTCTTATAGTCACCGAATTGCATTGTGCCAATCATATAAATTGCTACTGCTGCATCATTCGCATACTTGTCTACCAGCAATTGCATACCAGGAAAAGCCATGATGCAAGGTCTGCACCAGGTTGCCCAAAAATCAATCACTACAATCTTGTCTTTCCAATCTGCAGAGTTTACCATTTTACCCTCTGCATTTTCCAATGAGAAAGGAATCAGTGGATGGCTCACCATATTTTCCATCACATGATGGCGCATGGCACTTAAGGCATCTAAAGACTTCAGTGAAGCCAGATAGTTGTCGTATCCCTGAACAAGGCCATTGTGTTCTGCCAGGTAAATCTCTTTCAGTTTATCGAACATTAATGGGGTAACCGCATTGCTTTTTATGCTTGCTTCCAGCAAAGGTTTGATTTCTTTCAGATTGCCTAATTTCTCCAGTATATACAAATGCATCTCATTCAGATCAGCATTAGCATATTTCTTGTCTTCAGGAAGCTCCTGCAAATAATCAGCGGCTTCCTGATAAGTCCCAGCAGCTTTACACAAAGAAATGTGCGTAAAAATCCTATCGCTCAACTGCTCCTTCACATTTTGGTTTATCAGCGAATCATTGCCAGCAAAATCCTCCCTGTAGGAACCATCATTTTTCCGTTCCAGCAGATAAGGCATGATCTTACTGCTTAAAGGCAAAAGTGCCTTCTTTTCCTCGTCAGATCCCATCATTTCTGTCTTTGTCAGATTCCAGCGGTAAATTTCGTTGGCCGTTTTGAAATCGATGTGCTTAAACAAGGTCAGGAATTTATCAAAATCTTTATTCTCGAAATACGCAGTCGCTAAGGCACGGTACACCGTATAATAGATGTAGGCTTGGGAGCCTGGATTTTCACGCCATTTTTCCAGTGGAAACTCTTCCAGGAAATGCTCCAGGCCAGCTACAAACTTCATCTGATCTTTTTCCTGATTCGCGCGCTGAAAACTGATGAATCTCGCGGTATTTCCTTTGGGAAAACGGGACTTAATTTCCGATTGCAACTGTTCTGCACGAAGGGTATCTTTAATGGTAAACTGATAGTAGCGCTGTATATCGGACAACTGATCTTCAGTAGGGATTGCGCCCCGAATCTGTGATTCCTTTTTCAGCAAGCGCTCCACTCTTGCACCGTCCTTTTCAGGCGTAGCAAATAGTCTTAATTCGTCTGTCGCAACACAAAGCATTGCCTCTCCCAGGTAATTTCCTTGTACCGGTTTGTTTTTAGGGCTCAGCACCTGGCTGTAAAATCCATTCCCGCCGTTATTATCGGCAGCTTCAGGCTGGTCTGCATTTCCCTGAAAAAACCTTAAGGTTAAAAAGGAAACGTCTGCAGGCAATACCAGATTGCCGGTCCAGCTTCCGTTTACTTTGCTCAGCGTAATGGGATGGGCTTTCCATTGAGTGGCATTATGAAAAAGGAGTACCACGGCCGATACCTCATCACTAAATTCAAGGTCAGTTCCTCTGGCATCATACTTCAGTGTTAATTGTTTACCCGCGACTGGTAAAGCGGGGTTCAGGTTTAATCTATGTTTACTGTCCTGTGCATAGCTAAATATGGACAGAAGGACAAATAAGGTGCTAAAAAGTGTTTTTTTCATTTATCTTGGGCTTTGTTGTATTTCAGGGTTGAGGTCCAGCACCGCAGGTGCAATTGGGTAGATGTACCGATTACTGCCTGGACTTAAAGTATATTGTTGTCCGAGGAACGTACGCACATAAGGCTTTGCAAATTCAGGATCCAGGTTTAATCTGCGTTGGTCAAACCAACGCAAACCAGTTCCCATCAGTTCCCTTCTGCGTTCGTTGATCACAGCCGGGAGCAGATCAGCAGGACCGGAAACCGACAGTTCCTGGTAATCAGCCACTTTGATTCTCGTTTTTCTAAGTTTATTTAATAGTTCCAATGTTTTCGATACATCGCCGGCCCGGGCATATACTTCTGCCCTGTTGAGCATCATTTCCGGTACAGAAAGACCGGTATGGCTGGCAAATTCATTAAACTGAGGACGGATGTATGCGGTGCCCGGCACGCCAAAAGTTGTACCGGTAAACAGTTCCCGCCTAACATCTCCGGGAGTAAACAAGTTGATCAGCTCCGGATTCAGCTGAGAAAAGAAACTTCCTGCAGAAAGCCTTGACAGCAAAACTTCCGGGTCCTCATGTCTTCTCGGAAAAGATGCAGTGTTTCCAATATACGTTTCCAAAGTGTTGAGCGAACTGTTAATCGCCAGGGCTTTATCTGCATATTCTCCCGCAAGATTAAAGTTCCTCATATATAGGTGAGTTCTCGACAATAAAGCATACGCGGATACTTTTGCAGCATGTCCATTATTGGTTCCCCTATCAGGCAATGAAGGAATAGCTTGTTCCACATCTGAAATTATCTGCTCATATATCTTTTTAAGACTACTGCGTTCCAGTTTCTGAAACAAATCAGGAGTCGTCAATAAAGGAATGCCAACCTGACTTTGCGCTTTTGCCGGATCGTAAACCTCGCCATATTGATTGGCCAGCATCAGATAGGCAAATGCCCTTTGCACCAGTGCCTCGGCATAAATTTCCTTCTTCTGTGCATCAGTCCCCTTCTGGCTGGACATTACACTAAAAATAATCTCATTACAGGTATAGATACTTTTATAGAGGTTATTCCATCCAATGTCTGATTGTGTATCACCATAAAAAGCCGAACCCCATACATATGCCGCTTTGATTTCGGCAGCCATAGAATTTTGATGGTTCAGGTCTGTGCTGGCCATGTCATCATTGGTTACCAGCGGAAGAATATAAGATTTCTCAAAGTTGCCCCGGTTGTTCACGAGGTACTGAAAGTCTTCCGTATATTTCAAAGTACGTTCACCGTACCGGTCCACCTCGACGTATTTTCTGCAGGAGGAGCTGATGGCTACGAGGAACAGGCCAAGACAGATTTTATAAGTTAATTTTTTCATTTTAAATATCTTTGAATGCGCCCGGTTAGAACGATGTGTTAATACTGATAAAAAATGCTTTCGCCGGTGCCAGGTTATTGTAATTGGTACTGGCCATATAGAGTGGGTCTACCCCATATTTATTTTTTCGCCAAAGCAGGCCCAGGTTTCTTACACTGGCATTAATTGAAGCCGATTTAAAGGGGGTACGTTTCAGCAGTTCAGTAGTTGCAATATAGCCTAAGGAGATCTGCTGTAAGCGAATGTAACTTCCACTTATCATGAGGATGTCTGCATTTTTATACCTGTTCAGGCTATTGAAACTGATGTCTTTTAAGCCGGGAACGTTGGTGAACTTTTCATCTCCGGCCTGCTTCCAGCGCAGGGCCAGGTCAGACTGCATCCCGATAGCGCCCTGATAAGGTGAATAATCCGGATAGCTCTCCACTGAAGGCTTTCTGATCACGTTGCCCATCGCATAGGAGATCCTCACCCCCATGGTGAATTGCCTGAACCTGAAATCGTTGTTAAATCCACCGAAATAAGGCGCAGTAGCCCTACCCATGTACACCAGGTCATCCGAAGTCAGCTGGTTATTACCTACGTTTGCATTCAGGATTTCACCATTCTTGTTGAATATCCGGGACTGGCCTTTCTCATCAAGCCCTGCCCACCTGTAGGCATACACGTAATCCATTGGTAAACCTACTGTAGGTAAAGACGAATTGATGATGTTGCCGGTTGTATTTTTCTTAAACCTGTTGTCGGTTACTTCGTTTGTGTTATAAGAGAAATTGAAGACGGAATTCCACGAATAATTTTTGTGGCTGATCACATTTGCACGCATCCCCAACTCGAAACCGTGGCTCTTCATACTCGCGCTATTGAACTGCAGCATTGTCCAGCCATAGGTGGAGTTATAAGGAAGGTTGTATAAAATATCAGATGTCCTTTTAGCATAGGCATCTATATTAAATGCCAGTCGGTTGTTCAGTATGCCAAAGTCAACCCCAAAGTTAAAGGATTTAACTTTTTCCCAGGAAATCTGAGTGTTTGCAGGACTTTCGATTTCGGCAGTAGTTTCGTTTGTCAGGTTGTCCAAACTGGTGTTGATCTTGACGACGCTCCCTGATCCGGTGGGCAAAGTTCCGGCAACACCGTAAGTTAGTCTGAAATTAAGTGCACTAAGCCAGTTGAGGTCTTTAACGAAAGGCTCCATTTTAGCATTCCATTTAAAACCTGCAGACCATAGTGGTTTTGCGCGCTGGTTGCGGGACGCGCCTGTAATGGTAAAATCGTCAAAGCGAAGACTTCCTGATGCCACATATTTCCCATTCAGAAAAGACAAGCCAATATTGGAATAATACGATAATGCACGACTGATATTTTTTCTGAGCGTGTTGTTATAAGTCAGTGTTGATTGCCATCCATCTACATTGTCGTACGGCACCGTTGGATTAACAATCCGATCCTGGTAAATGTCTTCATTGAAACCGTAACGTTGCTGAGAAGAATACTGGTGTCTATTTTGACGAATTTCTGCCCCACCGAGGAAAGCAATGTTCAACAGATCACCTATATTCCTATCCACATTAACCTGAGATCTCAGACTATATTCCCATCCATTATAATTGCTCAGTCCTAAAACACCTCCATATGGAATACCGGTTACCAGTTTCCCGCTACTCTTGTCTAAGGTAGTCGCGTAGTTCAACATGTCACGGACCCCATAACTGTCAACCATATCCACATTGTTCGTCTCCTCAATGTTGCGCTGCAACATTCCGGAAACTACGAAATTCACGCCATCAATAATTTTAGTATCTGCCCCCATGTTGAAACGCAACTGATTAGACTGCAGATTATAATCAGTTTTATCCAGTTCATCCAATGCCGAATAACGCCATGACAGGTATCCCTTGTTCATGAAATCCTGAACTACCTCATCTCTATAGCGGATAGCGCGGGAGATGTTGTTTCCGTTGGCATCCCGGAGTAGCTGATAGGGTCTTAAACCTTTTTCTCCAAGTCCCATTGCATCGAGAGCTGCAGGGTTATTGACGCTGTTGGAATAGTTATAGTTCAGTCCAAAACTCAGGTCCAGGCGGTCATTGAACAATTTACTGTTCAGGTTAGAATTCACAAAGAAACTTTCCGCCTTGTTACCACGGAACACAGGAATGTCTTTGGTATAATTGGTAGACAGGTAATAGCTGCTTTTGCTGGCTCCGCCGGATAGAGAAAGGTTATATTGCTGAGAAACTGCCCTTTGCAACAAAAGATCCCTGATCTGGCTCCTGTTGTCAATCTGTCCCAGGGCCGCCAGGGCCGCGTCGCGTTCTGCTGCTGTAGCGGTGCCACGGTCTACTTTAAACATCCATTCCAGGGCTTCACTCTGAGGTCTGTTAGAATTAAAACTCGCCCAGCTTGGTTTTTCGGCCGGATCTGCTATAAACCCCAAATCTTTCAGTTCGCGTTCCAGGTCAATGTACTGCGCACTGTTCATCGCCTTAATGTTGTTCAGATCAGCCGGAGCAGAAATGCTTAGGTTGGTGCCAAAACTAATTACCGGAGCTGTATTCTTTCCTTTTTTCGTTTCAATGACGATGACCCCATTTGCGGCCTTCGCACCCCAGATGGAAGCGGCAGCAGCATCTTTCAGCACCGTTATGCTCTCAATGTCATCCGGATTAAACCGGTTCAGAATGGCGCTTCCGCTGGTCCCATTACCCGAAGCCAGGTAAGATAAAGCAGGACGACGATCTTCGTTATCCATTACCGGAAATCCGTCGATAACAATTAAAGGGCTTACGCTGGTTCCTAAACCAAAGCTGTTTTTTCCGCGGATGCTGATGGTATTGTTTCTTAAGTCGACATCCAGCCCCGGAGTTAACCCTTCCAGTTTCTCCAGGAGATTAACTGAAGGCACCTCTTTCATCTCCTTCGCACTAATGACGCCATAAGCGCCGGTAGCACGTTCTTTTGGTATTTTGGCATATCCTGTAGAGACAACCGCAACTTCCTCCAGCATATTCTGCTCACTATAAAGCGTGGCATTTATCACATTGCTTTTTCCCAAGGCAATCTTTTTTGGTTGCATACCCACGTAAGTAAATACAATGGCATCGGCAGGCCCCAGTAAACGCAGGTTGTAGCTGCCATCGCTGCTGCTGATCACTCCTTGCCTAACCGCCATCCCCTCCGGAAATACGGTCACACCAATTAATGGCCTACCCTTTTCGTCGGTAACCTTTCCTGAAATGGTTCTATAATTTGGTTCCGGTATATTTTGCCGGGCAGCTTCCTGTTGCTGTTCATCTTCGCGTGTATCTCTGATGATGGTATAGTAATTTTCCTGAACGTACAGGAAAAGCATTTTATTTGGGTATAATACTCTTTTCAACACATTTTCTACCGGTTCTGAAGCTAATAATGGCAGCTTCAAACTGACCTTCACATTATTGATAAGGTCAGCCTGGTAAGAAAATTTGGTACCGTAGACTTTCTGAATCTCGGTTAATGCCCTTTGAAGTGTAATTTGCTCTTGTGCCAGCAGGGGTTGTGCAAAGGCCACAGTGAGAAATACTCCCAGGATAATCAGTAGTTTTCTTTTCATTTAGTTTGGTTTGGTTTATGGTTTAGGATTTCGGTTGAGCGTTAGGCTATCATTAGTGTGTGATCATAAGCTGGTTTTTATTTTTAATAATTTTTACATCGAATACTTTCTCTACGACAAAGAGGATATCTTCCGGACTACCGGACGGGATGGTACCCGAAAGTCGCCTTCCTGTCAGATCTGATGCGTTGATTGTAACCTGATAGCCATAAGTATCTTCCAAGATTTCAGCGATATCTTTTAATGTATACCCATCAACATGCAATTCTTTCTTTGTCCAGGATTGATTTGCCACTGCATTTTTTTGCAGTTCCTTTTGAATTTGTTTGCCATCGTATACAAAAACATCCCCTGGTTTCATGATTTTGGAAAAAGCTGACACTCCTGTTTTTTCAATTCTCAGACTTCCTTCCAGCAGAGATATTTCCGTTTGCCCACGCCTGTCTTTAATGTTAAACTTTGTGCCCAACACGGTCAGTTCAATACCGTTAACGTGTACCTTAAATGAATCTGCTTCCTGGAACCTGTTTTTAAGGGCTACATGTTTTACGGTAAATGCAGCTTCTCCCTGCAGCCATATTTCCCTTGGCTTGTCAGAACGCCAGTCGCGAACGTAATGAATCTTACTGTTCCCGTTCAATGTAGCTACTGACGCATCCGGAAGGGTAATGCTACGCAGTTCTCCGTATCTGGATTGAACAACCTGTTTACCCTGTTGCATCAGTTCGGCGACCATGAAATAGACCATCAGGACTGCGGCAACAGCCGAGGCCCACTTACCTACGCGTTTAAGCGGAATCACATATTTAACTGTGATGTGCTCATGTCTGGCAATACGTTCGCTGATTTGCTGCCATGAGGGCTCACTGCTATTTTCAGGCGTGTATACCTGCTGTGCATGCAACATCACAATCCAGTTCTCCGCTTCGTTCATATCAACGGCACGATCGGGATGTCTCGACAAAACGTCCTGCCAATAGGCTTTACTTCCTTCGTCGGGATGCAAAATGTAGTGGATAAAGTTTTCATCCTCAAAAAAATCCAGCGTATCATAGCTGCTGTAGTCAGTTGCATTCAAGTCATTCATGATTTGTTAATGATATATACACACGGGATTCAGATTTTACCCCAGTCAATTTATTTTTTTTTTGAGGGCGGTAAATTATCCACGTAAGCAGGCTACTTCCTGGAGAGATCCAGCAAATAAAGTATCACCAGGTAATCAAACCTGGGAAGATGTTGTTTAAGCGCATCGATTGCCCGATAGAGCAGTTTATAAGTCGCTTTCGTTGAAAGTTGCATTACCTCCGCAATTTCATTAAAATCCATTTCTTCAAAGTACCGCAAATGGATTACCTCACGCTGACGCGGAGTCATTTTACCAAGTGCAATAGCGAGGTTGTGTTGAATCTTAATGGTACGTTCAGAACTGATCATGCGATGGTCATGGCCCAGCTCTATTTCAAACCCGATTTTTTCTTCCGTTGCAGGAAAAGCCATAATTCTGGGGGCATAATCTAATTTTCTGATCAGTCTCCGTCTAAAAGCTTTGTAGATATAATTCTTTACAGAATCGGTGGGATTAATCCGTTCTTTGTCTACCCAAAGTTTAACAAACAGGTCCTGGATCACATCTTCTATGATATGATCATCCGGTGTAAACTTATGTCCGTAGTTAAAGAGGAGTTTGTAATAGGTATCAAATATAAACTTTAGCGCGCGCTCATCCCCGTACCTAAATTCATCCCATGCCTTTTGCTCAGTGGTCATATTATATTTTACTATTTACAAAAAATTCCGGGAAGAATGTTCAAAGATGAAGAAATGTTTTGAGGAACAGATAAAAAAGGCAAAATAAGGGTTAGTTCAATTCAATGGACACTCCGTGCATTTTCAATTATGCTTTTTATAGACCTGTCCAGTTCGTTTGCGGATGCACTCAGGTAGGTCAGCAGCTGGGTATCGGGAAGCTCTGTAGGTTTAGCACTGATGAGTGCTGTCAATGATAAAATATTTGCAAGCGGTTTTCTTACAGAATGGGATTGAGTCCAGGCAATTTCGCGGAGTTGCTGGTTCTGAGCTTCAATAGCCTCAAGATAATTGACTTCCTTAGTGATGTCACGAATAATGAGCAGAGAGGCTTGTTTACCCCCAAAAATAATGATATCGGACCGCACTTCCACACGAAATGTCTCGCCGTTCCTGCGACGATGTCTGGTGATGACTTTTAAAGGCTGACCGATGTTCAAATCTGGAATAAAATGTCGCTCCGGCGGCGTCATATCCTCTTCCACTTTAATGTCGGAGAAATTCATTGTTAAGAATTCATCCGTGTCATACCCATACTCTAACATCGCTGCTTCGTTGACCTGGAGGAACTTTAACGTATCGGGATCAAGTACAATCATAGGTAATGGACTAAGAAAAAAAAGACGTTTATAGTTTGCTTCCGATTCTTTAATCAATTCATCATTAAGCGTTCCTTTAGCTGTTTCCTGCCTTAGCAGATACTTTAATTTAAACCTGGTCGTCATCGCTTTCTCCATGTGAGAAATCATTTTGTTGATCAGGGCTGTGATCACCAAACACAGGAAAATCAGGTTGGCAATGAACGCAATCCAAATCCCGACATTATAAGGACTTGCAACTCTGGTTTCCAGCAAATTTAAGGTCCGCAGGGTTACACAGCCTATGCATACCACCAGATTCATCGCAATCGCCCAATACGCCAGATTTTTCGGCAATAGCAATGCAACCAATACACTCAGTGCCAACAGGTAAACCATCCCAAGTCCGAACAGTCCCAGATATAGCATCAATATCAGGGAAAGGCCGTAGATCATCAGAAAAACGATGATTTTGCGCATCAATAAATTCCAGCTCTTTTTTAGCACAATCATCCCGGTAGCTACAGCTGTAAATACGCCGAAGCAGGCAAATATATAATAACCTTCTACGATAGAAATCCAAATTCCGGGAACTATAGCGACAAGACAGAAAGGGAGCAGATAGGTAATAAAATTCGTAAAAAGCTTTTCCTTCCAATAAACAACATGTTCAGAAGCAAGGCTGTGATCCGTATGGGTAGATGCGCTGACAAAGGTTTTATAATTGGACCAGTAAAGCGACATCATTGTCGTAATATCTTTCAGGTACATAGGCGTCATTATTTAACGAATCTACTTCAATTCCAGCACTACCACCGAAAATGGCGGAAGTTTAATTTTCAATTTCCCCTCTTTTAAAACCGCAGCTTTAAAGGCCGCCGGTTTAATGGCTTCCGGGTTTTCGAACGTATTATGATCATCGACTTTTGCAGCAGTCAGAATACGCCCGGAAACAGATTTATAAGTTTTTCCGGCCAAGTCAATTTGTATTTCTTCTTCTTTATTTCTATTGACGTTGACCACAGAAATATGCGTCAGACCGGCGGCATCCTTTGATGCCGACACAGAAACTGAGGGCAGTTTCTCATTGCCAAAAACATAATCGGCTGTTTTAACCTCTACCGGGATTAAAGTGGCATCCTGATGTACTTTATACATTTCCATTACGTGGTAGGTTGGAGAAAGCAACATTTTTTCTCCGCTGGTCAGAATTACCGCCTGTAAAACATTGACACATTGTGCAAGATTCGCTATTTTAACACGGTCGCTATGGTTATTGAAAATATTTAACGTGGCCCCTGCAATCATCGCATCACGCATGGTGCTCTGCTGGTATAAAAATCCTGGATTTGTTCCTTTTTCCACATCATACCATCCGCCCCATTCATCCACTACCAGGCTGACTTTCTTTTTGGGATCATATTTATCCATGATTGCCGTATGTTTGGTAATCAGCTCCTCCATACGCAACGCACTTTTCATGGTATCGAAATATTGCTGCTCGGTAAATCCTGTAGCAGGACCTTTTTTATCCCAGTTCGGAACCGAATAATGGTGTAAAGCAACACCATCCATCATATTCAGCGGAATTCCCTTCATCAAAGTCTCCGTCCAATGGTAATCATCGCCATTAGCACCTGAGGCTATTTTATATAAATTTTTTCCTTCCATAAAAGTGGCATACTTACGGTATTCGCCCACATAATATTCAGGGGTCATATTTCCTCCGCAACCCCAGGCTTCGTTTCCTACTCCCCAGAATTTTACCTCCCATGGTTTTTCCTGTCCGTTTTTAACGCGTAGGTCAGACATCGGGCTCCGGCCCTCAAAATTCACATACTGCACCCAATCTGCCAGTTCCTGCACCGTTCCACTTCCGGTATTCCCGGCGAGGTAAGGCTCTGTCCCCAGAAGCTTACACATATTCAAAAAATCGTGGGTTCCAAAACTATTGTCTTCGGTAACCCCACCCCACATCGTGTTTACAACTGAAGGACGCTGATCTTTGGGGCCTATCCCATCTTTCCAATGGTAGCGGTCGGCAAAACAGCCACCTGGCCATCTCAGGTTTGGAATATTGAGATTCTTTAAAGCAGCAACAATGTCATTTCTTACCCCTGCTGTATTTGGGATTTTGGAATTCTCCCCTACATAAAATCCATCGTAAATACAGCGGCCGAGGTGTTCCGCAAAGTGTCCGTAAATGTGTTTACTAATTTGTCCCGAGGGCTGGTCTGCTTTTAAGGTTACGGTAGTTTGCTGTGCGATCAGCGACTGGCCGCTGCTCAGAATAAGCAGGGAAAGGCTCAGCGTATGAAATAGGTTTTTCTTGAACGTCATATACCGAATGTATACAATTATTATTAATTGTCAAATAGACGTTTATGAAAAATCCATTTGACAATTAATAAAACTAAGAAGCTTTGTTATGGTTAAGTTTACCGATGATAAAATAAACCGGAATGCCAATCAAAGTGATGATCAATCCCGGCCAGGTGAAGCGGGGTTTGTAAATGATCAATAACACACAGAATGCCAGTCCCATCACGATATAGATCAATGGTAAAACCGGATATCCGAATGCTTTATAAGGACGTTCTATATCCGGACGCTTTTTCCTGAGGATAAAGATCCCTCCTATCGTTAGCATGTAAAACATCACCACCACAAAGGAGATCATGTCCAGCAGGTCTCCATATTTGCCACTAAGGCACCAGAGGCAAGCCACAAAACATTGGATCCAGAGGCCAAAAGCCGGTACAGAATTCTTGTTCAGCGTACCTACTTTTTTAAAGAAAAGGCCGTCTTTCGCCATCGAATAGTATACCCTCGCCCCCGCCATGATCAGTCCGTTATTACATCCGAAAGTAGACACCATGATCATCAATGCGATGATCACCGTTCCTGAGGAGCCGAAAATCACCTGGGCAGCAGAAACGGCCACCCTGTCCTTATCGGCGTGTCCGATGTCATGAAGAGAAAGGACACCTGTATACATGATATTGGTTAAGATGTATAAGACAGTGACCATGATCGTACCCAGGGCGAGACTTAAGCCTACATTTCGCTTCGGATTTTTAATCTCACCAGCCACAAAGGTTACATTGTGCCAGGAGTCGCTGCTGAAAATGGAACCGACCATCGCTGCCGCAATGGCACCAAAAGCAGCCAGGGTAGTATATTCAGCTATTCCCGTTGATCCTGCGAGTGGTTTTAATTCCCAGGCATCCTTCCAGTTGAGCTCCCAGACCTCTTTTTTCATAAAGAACAAACCAAATACAATCAGGCCGAAGAGGCTGAGCAACTTGGCAAGCGTAAAAAAAGTCTGGATCGATTTTCCTGCATTTACTCCCCTGCTGTTCACATAAGTTAACACCACAATAATGACAATTGCCAGCAGTTGTGCCGGAGAAATCTGCAGAAAGCCAAGATCAGCAATCACCCGGTCTTCGCTAAATTGGGGCAGCAGATAGGCGGTAAATTTTGCAAAAGCAACCCCCACCGCAGCGATTGTTGCCGTTTGAATGACCGTAAAAAAACTCCAGCCATACAGGAAACTCACCAAGGGGTTGTAAGCCTCTTTCAGATACACATACTGCCCTCCTGCTTTCGGATACATGGAGCTCAATTCTCCATAACTTAAAGCCGCAGTTAAGGTCATGAATCCGGTGATCAGCCAGACCACCAGCAACCATCCCGAGCTCCCCACATTTCTGGTAATGTCTGCACTGACAATAAATATTCCGGATCCGATCATACTGCCCGCAACGAGCATCGTTGCATCGATTAGCCGGAGTGAAGGCTTAAATTCTGTAGGTTGCTGTTTCATACCGGATTATTTATTGAAATTGTAAAATTGCCATTGAGAGGTGAAATCCCTTTTCAGGGACTGTCCGGTTAAGGTTGCCCGGACCATTTCTATAGGAATCAGGTTTTCCTTCATTACCCGTTCATGAAACTCCGTATAAGTCATTTTTCCGCTGTCTACCAGTTCGTGTTTTAGCGCCATCAATTGCAATCCTCCAATCATATAAGCCACCTGATATAATGGACTATAGCCCCCTTCGAATGACCTGCGCACTTCCCCTTCGGCATTGGCTGGTTCGTGCCCTACGCGGTCTACCAGGAAGTCAACACACTGCCCTGGTGACCATTTGCCCAAATGATAATTGAGCGAGAAAATGATTCTTGCACAACGGTGCATTCTCCAGAATAACATTCCGATGCGCTCTTCCGGGCTTTTAGCAAAACCTTTATCATACAAAAGCAGTTCCCAGTACAGGGTCCATCCTTCAATTCCAAAAGGTGTGGTAAAAAGTTCCCGGTAATTCTTGTACCTGCTATTCATATAATATTGCAGGTGATGACCCGGCAATAATTCATGTTGTACTGTTCCCCTTGAAAAGTAAGGATTGTTGCCCCGCATGCTCATCAATTTATCTCCGTCAGTCATGCCCGCTGTTGGATAGGAAATACTGATTTCCCGGCCTCCGGTAAAAAATGGATTGACCAGCTGTCTTTCTGCCGACATCATGACCATGCCCCAGGTTTCTTTTGCCAGCTCAGGAATGTTCATTAAATTCTGTTTTTTGATAAAATCCAGTGCATCGTCCTGCAATTGTACAATCAGTTCAGGCTGCTTGCCAGGTGCGACAAAACTCTGTTTAACTTTCTCCTGGGCTTTTTTCCAATCTTTCCCAAACCCCATTTCTGCAGAAGCTTTTAACAACTCCTGATCACAAAAGGCAAATTCCTTCTCCGCGATTTTCAGGAGTTCTTCCGGGCTATAGGGAATCATTTCCGCCTTTAATTGTGCGGTCAGGTCTGCCTGTCCGATTGGATTTCCTTTTATGCCATAATTGCTGTCTTTTTGAACAGGTGCTTCGCTTTGTTTTTCGGAAAACAGGGAAGCATAATTGTCTAAAGCCTGAATCAATGTTTCATAAGGTTTAGGCAGCCACCAATCGAACAAAGGATCATAGCCTTTGTAAAATTCGTAAACACCTTTTAATCTCGTCTTCAGGCCGTATATCACCTCTTTGATGTTTTTTATCTTCGCTTTGTTCAGCGTTGTTTTGTTGATCGATGTGGCATTAAAAGCCCCGACCTCTTTTGTAATCGCATTTAACTTCGCGGCTACGGCCGGCCAATCCATGGCTTTCCCCCTACGTCTATCCTTTTCAATCGCATAAATTCCAGGTGCAAAAGAAATGTATTTAAGGATCGCCTTTTCATTGAGCTCTGCTTTTTCCAATTCTGCGATTTCGCTCCTGATCTCTTTTTTCAGCAAGAGGTAATCTACTTTTCCATATACACTGAAGGCATCAAATTCCAGCTGCTCCATTCTTTTCAGGTATTCTTTTTGAACGCTGAGCAGGCGGCTCCGTTGCTCGGGCGAATAATAGACCCGGGCAATCTCCGGATAAGTGCCCTCGATCACATACGGCCAGTAAAAATCCCGGATGGCTTTGACATCCTGTTGGTAGGTAATGATGGTGGTCCCCATTTCACTGGTTTGTTCATAGAGGCTGGATGTAGCTTTTTCCTGGGAAAAAATAACTGAGGGCAGCAGGCACATCATCAGAAGTAATTGGTATGGTTTATTCATTTAGTGATCTTTGTTTTGGTTCGTCTTAGCTGTTGAGTATTAATGTACAGCTATTAAATGCCAGTCAGGAATTCTACAGTAAACTGGTTAGAATACGGTCAAAAGGCGTTAATATCTGTCGCAATTGACAGGATTTGTTTATCCTGCAATGCTGGTGATGCGACTTACATTATTGTATTCGTCGATATAGGCTCTTGGCGAGCGCCCGATTAAATTCTTGAATACCCGGTTGAAGTTGGCGATGCTGTTGAAACCGGCTTTATAAGCAATGCCTGAAATGCAATCTGGTTTATCATCAGAGACCAGACTTTTACAGGCATCATTGATCCGCACTTCATTTAAAAAAGAGATGAAGGTATGTCCGGTATGTTTTTTAAAATAACGGCAAAAAGCCTGAGGGGTCATATAAGCTGCATTGGCTACATCTTCCAGATCGATCCGGTTGTTATAATTGCGCATAATGAAGTTAATGATGTTGCTGAGCCTCATGCCTTCATGTTCTGAAAGATTGGAAGAGTAAAAGTCAGGGCAAAGAGGTTCTACCTCCTCTTCTACACTTTGAAGTCCCTCCATTAAACTTAGAAAAGCAAATAAAACAGCCGATCCGGTTGCTTCATGCAGGTTCTGCATCCGTTCGGATAACAGTGCGGCATAGCTTTCAGGAATTTTAAAGCCATGTTTGTTGTTTTTCAAAAAGGAGCTGGCGGTGTTCAATTCAGGCATTTTGAACAAACCTGATAATCGTCCATTAGGATTGAAATAAACAGAACTGGCCTTAATACATTTACTCTCATCCCCCATAAAATACTCGGGATTACTCTTGAATAAATGAGGCAGGTTTGCTCCGATTAAAAACAGATCCCCGGAACGAAAGGCATGCATGTTATTGCCAGCAATCAGCGTACCCTCTCCCCGTTCCACCCAGGTGATTTGCCACTCCTCATGACGGTGGAGGTATTGATAAAAATAAGGTAACTCAATTTGTTCGGAGATTACACTTTTATCATCCGGTACAAGCAAAGTAAAAGGAAGCACTTTCATGGTCGGTTGTTTTGGTTAACGGTTTGGTTGTTGAGCATCAATTCTGCATTAATGTACAGATATTAACAGGTAGTCAAGAATTCAATAACAAACAGGTTAAAATCCGGTCAACACGTGCTAATATACGTCAAGTTAACGTTTATTAATTGCTATAAATAAGCTTCCCTATCCAATTGTTAAAATACAAGTAGTATCTGCAAAATAAAGGCAATATCTCCGGTCAAAAATATCCTGTTCGATTAAAGCGGATGTCTTTTTCCGCTTTGATTAGCGTATCAAAGAAATTAATTTTACTTTAGGCGTATAAACGATAAAACTAATTACCGATGAAGAGAACTTTTTTAAATCAGGAAGGAGAATCGAACAAGCTTTGGACGGTTGAAGTATCTGGTGCAAGCTATACGGTTACATTTGGTAAAGTGGGTGCAAAAGCCAGGGAAAATACGAAGCAGTTCACTGATGAGAGTAGTTGTATCAAAGAAGTGGAAAAGCTGATTCTGGATAAACAACGCAGCGGTTACAAAGAATTATCGGCAGGTCAGGCCATTCCTGAAAAGACAGCATTAACCTACAGGCCAATGGACGAGGAGTTATTCTGGGAGATCATTGCCACTTTCAATTGGAAAAAAACCGGAGATGACGATGCCGTAATGAAACCCGCTTTAAAACAACTGGTCGCAATGAAAGTGGAAGACATCCAGCAATTCGCTGAAATTCTTTCAGAAAAGTTATACCAGCTTGATGGCCTTGCTTATGCTTCCAATATCGGTCCGGATTCTTATAAAGATGGGAAGCATTTTTCGGTGGATTATTTCCTATACGTCCGGTGCTGTGTCGTTGCAAATGGAAAAGAATATTATGAACGGGTACTCAATGACCCGACTGAAATGCCGGAAGAAATGGATTTTGAAGCATTGCTATATCTGGCAGATGAAGCCTATAATAAAAAGATGGGAACAGAAGATGAAAATTTGTTTACCAGGCTTTCATTTGAAACCTTTAGCAATGAAAAAGGCTGGCCGGCATGAAGCCAGACAGATAAATAAAATCACCGGCCAGATGGAACTGACCGGTGGCTTTTATTTCTTTTGAATGATCTTAAAATCGCGGAAAGAACCATATCCGCTTTGCGTTCCGTAAGTGGCTTGATATACCCCCACTTTTAGCACCGGACCAAGGTCCGGCCGATCGATCGGGCTACCAGGTAAATCATTCCAGATTACACCATCACTGCTCCCACGCAGATAAAACACATTAGCACTGCGTTGAATTTGCAGGTGTTTGTAAAAACCCCATGCAGCTGCATTATTGGTCTGCACACGTCCGTTTTTATCCAGACTGGTCACCATGTTTCCAACGCCCCAACCCGGAAAAATGCTATTCTGTAAAAGAAGGTCCTGATCGCCCAGAACCATCAATCCCGCATCATTGGCACCGTTGGCTTTCTTTTCTTTCAGTCCGCTGACATCAGCTACCGTTACCTCTGCGATAAAATCGCCAGTGATCTGCTGATACAAAAACGGCCCTTTGTTCTCATTGCCATCCCATTTCGTATCGGTGGAAGCCAAAGTCAAAGTACCGTTTTCCGTTTTTGCCAGATCTGCTTTTCCCAGTAATCCAGCCCAGATTGATGTAGTGGTGCCTTTTAAATAATCTTTAGCCACACTAAAATCATCCTGATATATCTTAAAAAGACCGGGTGCTGTCGAAACCTTTACAGGACTTGCAGGTAAAGTCACATTGCCATAACTGTCTCTTACTTTCAGGGTATAGCGATAAGATCTGTTCCCGGCTACTTTAAAATCTGTATACTCCTTGTTGTTGATCCAGCCGGAACGATGTACCTGGCCTTTGTCGTCTGTTGCCGAATAATCATACTGAAGCATCCCTCCGGGAAGCTGAACCTCAGCCGCAGACAGGCGTACCAGTCCCGGACTTAAAGCGATGGGTTGCTTTTCAAAAGAAGCGACTGTTGCTGACACAGGGGTATTTTCTTTCCATTTCTGATATAAACCTGTGATGGCCAATGCACTCAGCTCATGATCGTAAACGACAATGGAAGCAATCCCATTTACAGCAACATCCGGTTTCAAAAACGGACCTTCAAAATCCTTTGAGGGATTCAGCACGCCGTCTATATAGGTCTGTACACCTGCCTTGTTGTAAACTTTTGTAAGCTGATGCCATTTTAGGTCTCCAAATTGTTTAGCCGCCAGCACAGCAACCATACTATAGGAACTCCGCTCCTTCCCGAGTCGCTCCAGCAAGGTATTCCATCGCTCAGCAAGTACGGTTTGTGCATTTTCTTTTACCTGAACAGCCAGCTTAGCCGAAAGATCATTTACAAAAGTCTGGTCAGACAGGTCATTTAAATCACCGGGAAGATAACCTTCATTTTTCCAGTTGTTTAGCGGCCCATAGTTTAACTTAGCTGCATCCAGATAAACCGCAATATCAGATTTACCTGGTTCCTTAGAAAGGGCAATCACTTCAGCCTCGCTAAGCGGTACATCATAAACTTTCAATGAGGAGATCGCGCCTGAGAAAAAAGCAGTAGCATCATCATTCCTGCCGAGCATAAAGTTTTTCAGATTGGCGATAAACAACATTTTTAGCTCCTGATGATCCAATATGCCATCCACATACAGCTTTTCATTTGTCCCGTCAAAGACCACTGCAATATGATGCCATTTTCCTGCTTCAGGCAGGGTTTGATAAGCCATATCCGGCCATCCCCAATGGGCTGCTGCGCCGAAGCGTTTATTGCTTCCATAGCCGATACTGGCATTGGTAATGTCTATGCCACCTCTCCTTGTCCAGGACAACACCGGTTCTTCGTCCTGGATGGACTCATTATAAACCCACATGGCAACCGAAAAACTACTGTTGCCCAGCATGGATTCCGGAGCTTTGAAGTCGGCAGTCATACTTGATTTACCGGGAAAAACGATGGCTTTTCTTCCGGCCAGCATTTCTACCGAAGGAGAGAGACCTTTATCAGTAAAAAACTGTCCGCCCAGCTTGCCTTTATTGTGCCACTCTTTTACTGCAGTACCGATCTCCATGGCATCCGCATCCAGGTCTATCAATAGTCCTCCGGGTTTTAAAGTCGTCAGTGCTGAAGGTTTTTTCGCTTCCACCAACATTTTAGGATGGTAGCTGTCGTTCTCAAAAGCCTTAAAGTTCCAGATTGCTTTATTCAAACCCGGATATTCCGTATTCAAAATGGTGATTCGCAGATACCTTGCTTTTACATTCCCAATATCGATCATCGGGCTGCCATGTGTGGTATTGTTGCGCTGATCAGCAAAGACCACCCACTTAACCCCATCTAATGAAGATTCGATCAGGTACTGGTAATACCAGGTTGCATATTCAAACTGGGTGTGCACACTTTTGATCTGCTTAACAGCTCCCATATCAACGCTCAAAAAGGATGCTGCTGAATTGTGTTCAGGTTTCCATAAAGTGCCATTGTTCTGGTCTACTGCAAACTCCGGCTTAAATTCCTCACTATATGAGGAGGAGGCCGTTACCTTTGCGCCAAACAGCAGGTCCGGAAAAGCGTTGGCATTTTTAGCCAGATAACCTACTCCATTGTGGCTCGGAATCAGTTTTTCGATATTTCCATCCGCGTCAAAGACCAATTTATCGGCTGCAACCTGTCTGTGGTATCCCCCACCGGAATGAGGATTGTTGTGACGATGGTAAACGAGGTAAAAATCCTTTCCCTCCTGTAATACAGATTGGTGACCCGGCCCATGGACCGTGCCATCTGCGCTGGTCACAAGAATGGGGTTATTTTTTCCGTATTCAAAAGGCCCCATCGGTCCCGTTTTGCTGACCGCATATTGCACCCTATACGTATCATCTTCACATCTTCCCGACGAATAGGTCAGGTAATACATCCCATTCCGCTTGAACATAAAGGGAGCTTCAAAGAAATCTTTGGCTATCGTGTTTGGAATCTTATCCAACCGGGCAAAAGATTTCATATCTGCGTTAAACAGACCGACTCCGCAACCGTGGTTGGGATAAATGCCCCATGTACCCCAGAAAAAGTACATTTGATCATCGTCGTCCCTGAACGTCTGACCATCGAGGGTAATCACATCGGGCACCAGAAAATTACGGACTACAGGTTCGCCAGCTGGCAACAGGGATGTCCAGGGACCGACAGGCGACGATGATTTCGCGCCAAAGATCTCGACAGGCTGGCAATAGTACAGGTAGTACATTCCGTCCTTTGCCTGCGTCACATCCGGTGCCCAGTAATGATGTGTGGTTGGCCAGTTCATGTCCTGCAGACTCCAGTTCACAAAATCCTTAGAAATCCATACCTGGGATGGCCCAAAGCCACCACCGTTTCCATCGGTGGTGGCGTACAGGTAATAAGTATCTCCAAATTTCTTTATCGTCGGATCTGCAAAATAACCCGGTATGATCGGGTTGCCCGCTCCCGGGTCCTGGTGTTTTTTTATTTGTGCAAAGCAGGTTTCTCCAATGAACAGCAGGAAAAATAAAATCTTTTTTATCATTTCACTTTCCATTCATGAATGCCCGAGGATTGTTCCAGTGGGAGTTGAACCTCAAGTTTCAGCGCTTTGGTATTTACTGGTTTAAACTTAATCACATTAAACTGGTCTTTAGCGATTCCTGAGTCAGTGATGACTTCAACCGGCAGCCATTTGCCTTCTTTCAAGTACAATAGCTTATAGGAAAGCGGGATCTTGCAGCCTCCCCAAGGTTGATCGTCGTACCAATAAACACCTGATTCTGAAACCGTATGTGCTTCCGCAAAATCATACTGCACATATTCTGTGCTGTTCTTTTTTGGCCACCAATGCAGATACGGATAATTGGTATCTTTTGAATCTGCGGGCTCGTACTGATCTCTGATCGCTTCCAGCAAACGTGAGTTGTCTGAAGAAGAACTCACCTTGCTTAACGAAGCAATTGTTGGTGCAGGTTGTGGCCTCGCCGAGGAAGCCTCATAGGGAATCCAAACCGTCATGTCGCTCGGTCCGCGATTGGCCCAGGCATAGTATGGAATGGCAGTCACCTTTTGCTTTACCTGGATCAGTTCTTCTGAATTCAGCTGTCTTTTGGTCCCCGTTCCTTCTACGGAAATCTCCTGAATTTCGTTTAATTTATCCTTGTTAAATGCGGTCGTTACCTTTGCGTTTTTGTCGACCATAATGTTTTGAACCAATCCGTCTTTGTTGTCTGGTCCTTCCAGGCAATACACGATTGGTCCGCGCTGAAAAGCAAATCTGCCCACATCGTCTTTTACCTTTGCATTGGCCACTACCTTTTCTACCTCCATTGGCAAATCAAGGGTCAGCTGATCTCCTTTTTTCCATTTACGTTCCACAACCGCATAACCTTTGATCATTTTATACGTAGCAGGTTGTCCGTTAAGTAATAATTTGAAAGATGCTTTAGACGGATCCATATAGCTGTAAAGGTCACCCGGTACCGGCGACTGCGCAGCCCATCCCGGGATGCGGATATGAAGGGCAAAATTAGCCGATTTTGCAGGGTTAACGCTAATGTCTACTTTTCCATTCCAGGGATAGCCTGTGGTCTGGCTAAGGGAGACCTTAGTTGCTTTAAGACTGACATCAGCCTTATTGCTCATAAACAAATTCACATAGAGGTCGTTGTTATTCTGTGCATACACATAACCCGGCACCGAAGGTAAAAACCGCGTCATGTTGGAAATGCAACAAGCACAGGAAAACCAGGCGCTACGCTGATGCTGGTGCATAGAAGCCAGTGGATTCGGATAAAAAAACCGGTCGCCACTTAAAGACACTCCGGAAAGCAAGCCATTGTACAGTGTTCTTTCCAGAACGTCCATATATTTGGCGTCACCATGCAACTGGAACATTCTGCTGTTCCAGTAAATATTGGCGATGGCTGCACAGGTTTCTGCATAGGCAGACATGTTTGGCAACTGGTAAGCCTCGCCAAATGCTTCTCCTGCACCTGTAGCACCGATACCGCCAGTGATGTATAACTTTTTATAGACCACATCCTCCCATATTTTATCGATGGCATTCAGGTAATTCTGATCACCGGTCAATGCGGCAACATCCGCCATACCGGTATACATATAGGTGGCACGTACGGCATGACCTACAGCGGTCTTCTGATCAACCACTTTCGCATTTGCCTGGTTGTATGCATCGCCCTTAGGCCCTCTCACATCCAGAAAAAACTTAGCCAGGTCCAGGTATTTCTGGTTCCCTGTAATGCGGTAAAGACGGACCAGACCAATTTCGACAATCTGATGTCCGGGATAGATCTCCAATTTTCCGGGGCCAAAAACTTTAACCAGCAGGTCTGCATTTTTAAGGGCGATGTCGAGCAAGGTCCGTTTACCCGTTGCCTCATAATAGGCGGTTGCAGATTCGTATAAATGTCCGGCATTGTACAGTTCATGGCTCAGGTCCTCTTCCTTTTCCCATCTTTTACTTCCAATCCATTCATGAGGTTTCTTCACATTTGCCGTGCGGAACGTAAATAAATAACCGTCCTTTTCCTGAGCTTTGCCAATGATGGTAATCAATGAATCGATGTACAGCTCCATCGCCGGATCTTTCTTCACCTGCATGGCATATGAAGCACCCTCAATTACTTTATATACATCCGTATCATCAAAGGTAAACTGAGAAAGTTTACCCTCTTTTTTTTCATGAGAGGCCATTAAAAAATTATCTATCCGTCCATTTTCTTCACACTTCTGCAAAGTATAAGGAATGGTAACCGAAGCATTAACCTGCATTTTTGGTGCCCAGAACTGGTCATTTACATGGACATGCGTAAAGGCAACAGGTTGTATCGGATAGTCTTTCTTCTGCTGTGCCCTGGCCGGAAGTACAGCGGTTCCGGCGGTCAGCATCAGGAGCAATGATTTCATTTTAGTCAGTTTCATAATTGTGTTTTCTTAAAGATATTGTCGTTCTCTACTATTGCGCATCCCACCAAAGCCTATCGGTTATCTTTGCCGATTGCTGGGGTTGAGGATTGGTTCTCATTTCAGTTTCAGGGTATAGTAATCTTCTTGGAATGGCAGACAATGCACCGTCTACCGCTGTGATTGACGGATATCCCGTTCTCCTCCAGTCATTGTAGTTTTCAAGGTTAAAGAAACTGCCAACGCTCTTTTCCTCCATAATTCGTTGTAACGCATTTCCTGTGCTCAGCGTGCCTCTTAAACTAAGATAAGTAGTAATTTCAGGATTAGAAACCCCAACTTTAAGCATGTGTTGTCTGATGCCTTCCTGATAAACAGGCTGTGCCAGACTGGCTCCGGATTTAATCAGGGTAGCTTCCGCTTTGAGAAATAATGCCTCCGTATAATTTACCAGGTAAGCCGCCGCGCCAATCCCCGCATAAAAATCTGTAGGATAAGAATATTCGGAGAGCGTTCCCGGCGCTGTCCCTACCCTTCTTCCAGTATATAAACCAGTAGATTGCGCAGGTTTTACCAGCTTTGTTAAGCGTGGATCATTTCTCGTTTTAAATCCTTCCACATAGGTTTGGTTCAACAGATTGGTGGACACCGGGTTGAAAACCGTATAAAGGATGCTTTCTGCACCCGCCGCTCCGCTATATTGAAATTTCAAATCATCATCATTGGCTTCCATTCCCTGAGCCAGTGCCGCTAAGGCAAGATCTGCCTGGGCCTGTGCATTGTAGCCCGGCGCTTTGGTCAGGTGCATGTGATAACGTGCTTTTAGCGTATAAGCCAGCTTCTTCCATTTATTCATATCACCTTTATAGAAATAATCCTCGCCAGCGGGTTTGATTGCGGCGTTTTTACCGATATCCGAGATCGCCTGGTCCAGTAATGACTGCAGGCTTTTATAAATATCCTCCTGTTTATCATAAGCAGGCTTATAATTATCTGCACCTTTGAAAGCCTGCGAATAAGGAACCTCACCCCATATGTCTGTTGCGGTACCTAAAGTATAGGCCGTTAAGATCTTGGCAATTCCTGCATAGTTATGATTTGTACTGGCTTCCGCTTTGTCGTTTAAAAGTTTCAGGTTCTTCAATACGCTGACATAAATATTAAACCAGTCGCCATCCAGATCCCGGTTGAAAATGTTATAATTCCAAAAGCCGGGATTGGGCTGATTTGCCGCGGTCGACTGCATAAAATATTGGACGATGATGCTGGCATTACCTGCATATACGAAATCTGCAATATTCAATTCTGCCGGTGCAAGCAGCAGAGATTCCTGAACATCTGTAGGCAGATTGGGATTGTCATTAACATCAAGTGTTTTCTTACAGCTGCTAAATAAGGCAGCGGTCATTAAAAGTATATATATCGAAATTCTTTTCATGAGTATCTATTTATGAATGAGTGAATAATTTTAGAAACCTAATTTCAGTGAAAAACCGATGGAGCGTGAAGTAGGCGTAGTAAAATTATAGATCGCTCTGTCGCCATTTCCTGTACCTCCGGTACTCACTTCCGGATCCGGGCCGTGAAAATCCGGTGCATGAATCCAAAGGTTTCTTCCGGTTACCGTGAATGAAGCGGTTTTAAATGGCGCCTTTTTAAATAAGGAAGGAGACAGGTTGTAAGACAGGCTTACATTTCTAAGTTTGATGTAACTGCCATCTTCGATGATATGCTCATAAATCCCGCTAACCGCCTGATAATAGGCTTGCGCGCTCACCTCTTTTGTATTTGGAAGGCCAGTAGTTTCATTAACCCCGGCAGCAACTATCGGGTTTCTGTTTTCCGTGGCTTTTGAAGTTCCATAAAACAAGGCCAGCGATTCGAAATCATTTTGAACATCACCTCCTCCTTTAACGTCAAAGAAGAAACTTAAGCTCAATTGTTTATACCTGAAGGTATTCGTCATTCCGCCTAACCAATCCGGATTAGGATCACCAACCACACCTAACTCAGCACTCGTAAAAGGGAGTCCATTGTCATTAATTAAGATCTGGCCTGATGCAGAGCGGGCATATTTTGCACCGTAAAAAACTCCTGCGGGGTAGCCTACTCTAAAGCGGTCTACATTCGTCAATCCTTTTTCATCGTTGATCTCCAGGACCTTATTTCGGATGCGTGAAAAGTTCAGGGAAACATCCCAGTTAAAGTCTTTTGTTTTGATGGCAGTTCCCGTTAAAAACAATTCAATACCACGGTTTCTGATCACGGCAGAATTCACCGTCGTCCCGCTAAATCCTGTAGCCGCAGAAATCTCTACAGAAGGAATGATCCCGTCTTCCGATTTTCTGGAGAAATAAGAACCTTCGAAAGACAGGCGGTTGTTGAAAAACTTCAGTTCCAGCCCCGTTTCAAATTCTTTTAAGGTCTCGTTGATCAGATATGGATTAGACAATGTTCCGCTTTGCATAAATCCGGCTTGTCCCTGGAATGGGAAATCTGTACTTCCGATGGCGGTGCCTCGACTTGGAGAATAATAAGGCGTATTTAAGGCATAAGGGCCTACCAGGTCATTTCCCACGGTAGCATAAGAAAGTCTGACTTTACCAAAGTTCATGATCTTAGTTGCCTTTTCCGGCATAAAGCGGCTAAAGATAAAACCTAATGCTGCAGAGCCATAAGGATAAAACTGTTCGTCTTTAAAAAGTTTGGAACTGCCATCGTAACGACCGGTCAGTGATAAGATCAGGAACTTGTCGTACTCCAGGTTGGCCTGTGCATAGAAGCCCAGTTTTCTTTCCAGGTAATTTGCTTCTGAGCTCGTCACGGTTGATCCGCCACTAACATTATAGAATTTCTTTATCTGCAGGCCATTCGCATTCAAGGCGATCGCCTGAGAATAAATCGAGTTGAAGTTATTCCCGAGTAAAAGGTCGGCATCAAGTTTACCAAATTGCTTCCTGGCGTTGATTAACAAATCATGGTTGATCTGACGGTAATTTATGTTTTGATCTCTAATGAGTCCGGCTTTACCGATCGCAGGACTAGGGTTTTCCCAAAATTTGATTTGCTCTACTGACACATCAGCTCCAACCCTTTCCGTAATCGTAAGCCATTTGGTGGGCGTATAATTTACCGTGGCTACCGGTAAAAAGCGGTTCACCAGATCTTTGTTATCCATATTATCCAGCGTCCATAAAGGTGCATTCCTGGAGAAACGGAACAGGCGCATGGTACCATCAGGATTGTAAACAGGATAAGGATTCCAGGATACCGGCTGGTATAAAACCAGGGCAATTGGGCCTTGAGAATTTCCTTCCGGTAATCGGTGTTGCAGGGAGTTGCTATAGCCCAGCTGAAAGCTGGTCGTCAGGTTATCATAGGCTTTGGCCGTATACTTAGCCAGGAAGGAATGTCTTTTAAAATCGTTTCCCGGATTGATCCCCGTTTGATTGAAATTAGAATAGGAAAGGAAATAAGAAGAGGATTCCCCTCCTCCGCTGATATTTAAACTGTTATTGAAGGTCCTTCCCGTTCTGAAGAAATCATAAGGATCGTATTTAGGTGCTAAGGCACCATTAACTTTCAGCGTATCCATTCTCGGGCCCCATGAAGTACTTGTTTTTTGATCTTCACCATTCGCGAAAACACCATTATTTCCCTGAGCAAAAGTGGTTTGGCGTTCCGGGTTAATGCCTTTTTCAAATGAATAATCAGACATGAAGTTTATCGAAGGTCTTTTGTTAAATCCGCCGCTTTTGGTTGTGATGATGATCGCACCACCTGCACCTCTGGAACCGTAAAGTGCAGTCGCAGCTGCTCCCTTTAAAATGTTGACATTTTCTATATTATTGGGATCCACATCTATGATTCTGCTGATTCCTGCACCTGCAGGATCTCCTCCCACACTCGTTTCGGAATTGTCCATTGGAACCCCATCGATGACATATAAAGGAGAAGAATTTTGTGTGGAGATGTCGCCGCGAATCACGACTCTGGAAGAAGATCCTGCAATACCGCTGGTGCTCGTGATCTGGACCCCGGCAACTTTACCGGTCAGTGAATTCAACAGGCTGGGTTCTTTGGCTCTTGACAGCTCTTCTGCTTTAATTTCCTGGCTGCTATACGTTAACAAGCGTTTTTCACGTTTCACCCCTATCGCCGTGACCACTACTTCCTCCAGTTTATTCACATCTTCTGAAAGTGTGATGTTGAGCGATGTCTGGTCCTTCAGCTGCACTTCCTTCGTTACATAGCCAATTGCCGAAACGGTTAAGGTGGAGGCCCCGTTATAGGTCATGTTAAAGTTTCCGTTAACATCTGTTTTAGTGACTGCAGCAACACCTTTTAGTCGGAGGCTGGCGCCTGGCACAGGCAGCTGGTCTGCAGTGACAACCTTGCCTTTTAAATTTGTCTGGGCGTAAGATGTCAGACAAAAAAATACCTGAAAAAGTATTAAACAGGCTAGCTTAAATGATAGAATTATTCTCATATCGAGTGGTTTATGGTTAGATTGGGCTTAGTCGGCCGTTGTAAAAGTATACAACGGCCTGACTTTTAAATGCTCAAAATTTAACCAGATGAGATTGTATCTTAACCCTCGGTATGTTTACTTACTTTAAATTATTATTTACCTGATCCAGGATCGGTCTGGCAAGTCCGGATAAAACAGTCTGTTCCGGTTTGTTCAGTTCCAATACCACAATTTCATTTTTCCCTTTCTTTAACCATTCTGCAGGCAGGTAAAGTGTTTGTTGTGGGCCCACTTCCCAGTATTTACCAAGATTATTGCCGTTTACCCAAACCATACCTTTTCCCCATTTCTGCATGTCCAGATAAGTATCTGCTGTGTTTTTCAGGGTAAATGTTCCTTTTCTGACTACCGGAGTATTACCGGCCTTGTAGGCACTTTTGAATTTCAGTTGCTTAACTTCGTTGAAAGGCAGTTTAAACATTGTCCAGTTTTTAACTTCAGTACCTGCAAAACTAACCGATGTGGTGATTCCCTTTTTGTTTTTAAGCAGGTTCGGTCCGAAGTTGATCCTTCCCAGGTTTTCTACTAAAATATCCAGTGTTACTTTTCCTTTTGGCAGCGTAATCGACAGGCTGTCCTGAGCATGGCGGCGATCCAGGATACCCACGCGTTTTCCATTGATCATGATGACCGCATAATCTCTCAGTTCTTTGATTTTCAGCGTTCCTGTTTTGCCGCCATTTAAGGTACTGCGGTACCAGACAAATCCATAGGCCTGATTCAGGTCTTCGAAAGTCATGGGTTTAAGGTTACGTACAGGATTTGTTAAAAGCTCAGCAACTTTGATCGCAGATTGAAACTGAATTGCCGGAATTGCCATGGAAGGTTTAGCGGCGGGAACCTCAGGAAGTGTTTGTCCGGCTGGGAGATTGCTTTGAATCACGGCCCTGAACTTCATAAACTTATCCGTCGCATTGCCGGCTTCATCCAACGGGGCATCATAGTCGTAACTGCTGATCTGAGGTTCATAAGGCGTGGTCTCTTTATAATTGGCGCCATTCATAAAGCCCCGGGTGCTGCCTCCGTGGAACATATACATGTTGATGGAGATGCCTGCTTTTAACACGGCGTCCAGTTTACCGGTATACTTTTCTGCAGGAACGGTATGATGAGGTGTTCCCCACCAGTCGAACCATGCAGGATACCATTCGGCAATAAAAAACGGACCTTTACCTTCGTTTAAGGCCTTGATTTTGCTTTTTACGATGGCAGGATTGTCCTGTCCGTTGATGGCTGGTAATAAGCCCGGCAAATGTCCATTGCTCAGGTCTGCTTCCGGATCGCAGGTGTACAATAATCCATCAAATCCGGCTTCCTTAAACAACTCCCGGTTGATGGAAAGGTATTCTTTATCGTTGCTGTAAGAGCCATATTCGTTCTCGACCTGTACCATCAGGATGTTGCCACCATGGTTGATCTGTAAAGGCGCCAGTTGTTTACCGACTGCTTTGATATAGGTTTCATATTCTTTGAGGTACTGCTTTTCTTTACTTCTTACCTCCAGGCCTTTTTCATTTTGCAGCCAGTAAGGATATCCTCCAAACTCCCATTCTGCGCAAACGTAAGGGCTGGGCCTCAGGATCACCCAAAGGCCTTCTTCTTTGGCAATTCTTACAAATGCGGCAATGTCATTGTTCCCGCTGAAATCGAATTTGTTCTTTTCAGGTTCATGCAGGTTCCAGAATACATAGGTGCCGATTGTATTCAGTCCCATGGCTTTCGCCATTTTCATGCGCTGTCTCCATGCTGCTCTGGGAACTCTGGGGTAATGGATTTCTCCGGAGATGATCTGGAAAGGTTTGTTATCCAGCAGAAAGGTACTGTCGCTCAGGGCGAAAGTATGTTGCTGGGCATTGGCTTTTTCGGTATTGGTGACTATCGCTAAAGGAAGGGCTAGCAGGCAAACCAGGTATCTTAAAGTTTTCATTTGGGCTTGATTAGATTTTATCGGTTATAAGTGTGGTGATCGATTCCGGCAGAATCCGGATGGAATTGGAATTGACTGTTCCGGCCGCCAGACTCAAACCAGATGAGGTGGTATATGTTTTTATTTTTCTTTGTTTTTTGCTGATCCCCTCGATTTCCAGAGCAATTGCTTCCTTTCGGGTGTTGACAATTACAGTGACGATTTTACCCGCATGGCTATAGCTTGAGGTATACACCTGATCGCCATTTTCCATTTTTATTGGTAACCGGCGACTTCCCTCAGGGATGAAACGGCTATAATTTCCCATTCCCCAAAGCATTTTGCTTTCCACAACGTTCCCGTCGTTTTTGTCTTTGTTTTTATCCCTGTCGATGTACACCAAACCATCTTTATAATCTCCTGCTGAAATGGCCAGCCACCATTGCCAGGAAGTGGCATTGGCATAACTGAAGTCATGGTGCATCAATTTTGCAATAAACAGTGCGGTGGTCATTCCTGTGTCCCTGCCCTCTCCTTTCAACAGGCTATCGCCAAGAACGCAATACTCTGACATCCAAAACCGAAGTTTTTTTACTTTTGCCACTTCAGCGGCCACCTTTGTTCTGATGCGGATGGAACGTTCTTCAGAACTCGTGGTAAAATAGCTATGTCCTGAAATGCTCCGGTCCAGATTGGATAAATCCGCAAGATAACCCGGTGATCCGGCATTGAAAAAGTAAGAGATCTGCTGGCTTTTAGGGGTATCTTTATGATCGGTCAGGTAATCCAGCTGTCCGGCATCGGCAATTTGTATTTTAGTATTTACGCCGCCATTCTTTAAAACCGGGCTCAATGTCCTGACCAGTTCTGCGATTTCTGCATTGGTATAAGGACAGCCTTCCTGCTTGCCTTCATCCCATTTCCATTGGGGCTCATTTACCGGGCTAAGGTAATCTAAAGTGATGCCGCTCTGCTTTTTTATGATTTGAATCGTCTTCAGGAGATCCTGAGCAAAAGCATTTTTCTTACTGAAATCAAGGTTACTTTTTCCATCGCCGGAATAGGCTTTTCCGTTTTTGGTAAAGTTAACATGCGGGCTGTTGACAAAACCCAGAAATTTCTTTACCCCTCTTGCCTTGGCCGCATGCATGAACCACATCTGCCCTCGCATTGCAGCCTCATCATAGGTTCCGTCCAGCTTCAAAAAGGAAGCTTGTCTGCGGGATTTATCTCTGATTCCGCTTGCTGTACCCTGCTGGTCACTTCCGGCACCGATGCTAAAACGCCATAAGTTCAGTCCGATTCCCAGCGGATTTCCTTTGGCATCAAAGTCATTGCTGAATAAAAGATCAGCCATTTTCTTTTTTTTCTCTTCCGGCCAAAGGCCGGCATACTGACAGGTCCAGGCATCGGAAGCTCCGAACCCTTCTATCGTTTGCATCGGATGAGCAACGTCTATCCGGATCTTAACGGGAAGCGCATTCTGGCTTTTCGTCAAGACCGGCAGCAGCAGCAAAACGGCAAAGGTCATCTTAACCATGACCCGACTTTTATTCTTATACATATCTTCTCAATTGGGATAAAAAACATCCGGAAAGCCAGGCTTTCCGGAGTTTAGGTATTCAGGTGCGTGTATTCAGGTGTGTGTATTTAAAAATCCTAATAAAGGGGATTTTGGTCCAGCTTATTGCCCGATGCAAGGATTTCCGCCCTCGGGATCGGCAACCAGTAATGTTTGGGTTCAAACTTGCGTCCATCCAGTGCGATTTTACTGGCAAAACTGAAACTGCCATCGGCATTTTTAGTGATGATGACTCCGCGGCAAGGCAGGTTTTCGGTTACCTCTGCAATTTTCCATCTTCTTACATCGTAAAAACGGTGTTCTTCGAATGCCAGTTCAATCTGACGTTCATGTCTGATTGCAATACGCATATCGTCTTTTCCCACAGCAATTACAGCCGGCATGTTTACACCTGTTCTGGCGCGGATCATATTGATGGCCTGACGGGCGCTGAAAGAAGCTCCGGCAGGAACGGCATCAGGACCATAGGCTTCATTCGAAGCTTCTGCAAAATTGAGCAGGATTTCCGCATACCTGAAATAGATCCAGGGTTGAAAACCGGCATTTCCCCATGGATTTTGCAATGGATAAGCATCATTCATGAACTTTTTAAGGTAGTAACCGGTTTTAGTCGTATTCCAGTTGTCGTTTCCATCTCTGCTGTCTTTTCCACCCGGAATAAAGGTTTCGATATTACGTTCGCGGTAAGCCGCGCCATTGTACAATATCGTCGCCTTAAAACGTGGATCACGGTTTTCATAAGGTTTTGCAGGATCGTATAAGGGGTTTGTTGCATTTGCAGGCAAGCCATTGGTCAGGTCATAGGCCTCCACCATCGTCTGTGTAGGCGTATTTCCTGCCCATCCCCCATAACCATTTGGTCCGTTTGCAATTTCCAGGTGCACATGATTGGCATTTTTGGTGTATACCCGTTCGAATATAGATTCTGTGCTTTGGTTGATCAGGAACATATTCCCGTAACCGCCCTGGTAAATATTGTATTTGTTCAGTGCGATCACCTGTTGTGCTGCATTAACGGCAGCGTCCCAGGTACCTGCAGCATACAATGGACTCGCGGCATATAAGGTTAATCTGGATTTCAGTGCCAGCGCTGCACCTTTTGTAGCTCTACCCCCAACCCAGCTTCCGCTATTGTCCTGAGGCAATTTTGAGGCCGCATCGTCCAGCTGAGCAACCACATAATCAATACCTTCTTTGATCGTTGCCCGTTTAAACAAGGCAGGATCTTGTAAGTCGTCTTTTAATCCCATCACCTTGTCGCCCATCAGCACTACTTTTCCATAGTTTCTGATCAGGTCCTGATAGCGGAATGCCCTGATGAATTTGATTTCGCCCTCCAGCATCGTTTTATGTGCAGCACTCATCTGGATCTTCGCCAGTACCGTCAATGCGTAATTACATTCACGGATACTGCGGTAACTTCTGCCCCAAATCACGCCCAATGCACCCAGACTTTCCGGTGCCAGCTGCCCTCTTTGGATGATCCAGGTGGCATCGTCATTGTTGTAGATGGATTCGTCTGTTAACGAACTCCACATGCTGTATTCAAAGCCACGGCCAAATCCGGGATTTGTACCATCGGCTTCTTTATCCTGAAGCTTTGTTCCAATGTATTCGTTGGTCACAAAAGCTTCAAATACTGCCGTATCCGATTCCAGTGTATTGGTAGGAATCCGGTCTGTTGCTGTTACGTCCAGAAAATCTTTTTTACATGAACTCAGTGCCAGTACACCGCTTATTAGAATAAAAACTGGTATGCTATATTTGTACTTCATTTTGACAAGATTTAAAATTTAACGTTTGCACCTAAATTGATGATCCTTTGCTGAGGGTAAAACTGACCGCTCTCGCTGTTTCCTTCCGGATCATAATCTTTTACTTTGGTGATGGTAAACAAGTTGAATGCACTTGCAAATAACCGGACTCCCGAAATTTTGATCTTCGACAGGAACTCCCCTTTCAGGTTATACGCCAGCTCCACGTTTTTAAGTCGCAGGAAAGAAGCGTTGTTTAGCCAGAAGGTATTTCTATACCCTCCGCCACTGATCGCATTGGATGCGCGTTCGGTTACTTTCGGATAACTGCCATTCGGATTGGTCGGACTAAACCTGTTGTCTGCCCAGCTGCTGTAGAAGTTCCCGATGCTGCCTGATTCCGGTAATACATACTGACTTACCTGTGTCTGGCCTGCAAACAAAACCGACAGGTCGAAGTTTTTATAAGAAGCATTGAAGTTAAAACCGTAAGTGATCTGAGGGATATTGCCATATTTCTGACGCGTCATATCATCCGCATTCAGAACACCATCACCATTAAAATCCTGGAATTTCAGGTCACCTACCTTCGCACCCGGAACATGTGGGTAACTGTCCAGGTCTGCCTGTGTACGGAACATTCCGATGCTGTTGTACAATAAATAGCTGTTTAAAGGACCTCCGGTTTCTCTTTGATAAGCCAAAGTACCGGATGCTTCATCCACAAAGATGATTTTGCTTTTTGCATAAGTGAAATTACCGGACAGGCCCCAGTTGAATTCAGACCCATGGTGGGCATAACCCAATGTACCTTCAAAACCTTCGCTGTTTACTTTACCAATGTTTTCTGAAGGAACCAAAGGATTGTAATTTGCACTTTTATCATTGTAAGGATTCACAATTCCGGATGAGCCTGGAAGAGAAGCATTTCTTGCTGCCAGGATATCAGACCTTTGTTGTTTGAAATAGATCGCCTCCAATGTAAAATTTTGTAAGAAAGTGGCATTGATACCAATATCCAGCTTTTTAGATACTTCCCAGGTGATGTCCGGGTTGGCCAGTTTAGATAAACCTACTCCCGGTTGAATCGTTGGGGTTCCACCTGGTGCCTGTGCGACAAATCCGTTGTTGATCAAAATGTAATTGTCGTAGAACTGGAATCCTTTTACATTGTCATTTCCCAGTGAACCATAGGAAGCCCTCAGTTTCAGTTCGTCAAAGAACTTCACGTTTTCACTAAACCATCTTTCTTTATTGATGCGCCATCCGGCAGAAACCGATGGAAAAGATCCCCACTGCTTCCCTTTCGCAAAAATGGACGATCCATCGCGGCGAAGCTGACCTTCAAACAGGTATTTATCATCATAAGAATAGGCGATTCTGCTGATGATACTTCTGCGGGTATAATTAGAGCTATAACCAGAATTCAGAAAATCTGTTGCTGCTGTTCCACCCTGCGACAATTCCGGCAATTGGGTAGACAGGTAATTGAAACGTTCTGCATCAAAATACTCGATGTTGTTTTTACTTTGTTCAAAACCTACAAAAGCATTGATGTCGTGAAGACCGAAGCGACGTGCGAAGTTCAGCTTCACATTGGAAGTTAGCAGGTATTCTCTTTGCTGAGATTCTTTAAGCGTTGCTTTTTTGTTGTTACCACCATAGATATCAGACTTATAGGAGTCGGAAGAAGCTTGGTATTCGTACAATAGATACGGTTTATTAAAAGTTTTAGTGAAGACATTCGATTTATCGACAGAGAAAAATCCATCTGCTGACAATCCTTCGATCCCAGGGATCTGGTAACTGCCTTTCAGGATCGCATTCAATACCTGTGTAGGGTTATTGCTGGTTCCTCCTAAATCTGTGGCCAATACTGCGGGGTTTGCCCCTTCGATCCCTCTGGTAGGAAATCCATTCGGATAGAATGCAGCTACAATTGGTTTGGCCCTGTAAATGGAACGGAACAAATCGCCTGCACCCGTGATCGGGAATTTCCTATTTTCTTCTCTTCCCGCAAGTGACAAGCCTACTTTAAGTCGTTTGCTCACGTTGGCATCCACATTTGAACGGAAATTGTATTGTTTGTAATTGGCTACGCCGTTTTTATACAAGCCGTCCTGATTGATCATCCCCAGTGAGACATAGTATTTCACATCTTCAGTTCCTCCGGTTACGGACAGGCTATGTTGATTTTGTTTGGTGACATCTTTAAGGACGGTTTTTGCCCAGTCTGTATTTGGAAAAAGCAAAGGGTCAGAACCGTCTCTGAATTTCTGGATTTGCGCTTCGCTATAAGATTGGTTCATGCCTCCTGAAGGACTGGAATCGAAATTGATCTCATTCATCAGCTGTGCATAGGTTGCCGCATCTGCAAGTTTAGGTAAACGTGTTGGTGAACTAAAACCCTGGTTAAAGCTATAGCTGATGGAAGGTTTTCCGGTTTTCCCTCTTTTGGTCGTTACCAGGATGACCCCGTTTGCAGCACGGTTTCCATAAATCGCAGCCGAGGCATCTTTTAATACAGAAACACTTTCAATGTCGTTCGGATCCAGACGTTCCAGTCCGCCGATTTGTCCGGGAATTCCATCAACCACTACCAGTACGCTATTGCTACCTGTTGTCGCTTGTCCGCGGATGGTAATGTTTGAACCGTCATAACCAGGCTCTCCACCTCTGTTATTGACGATTACCCCGGAAAACCTTCCTGCAAGTGAATTGGACAAATTGGGTTGTGGACTTTTTACCAGGTCTGCGCCTTTGATCTGAGAGATCGATCCGGTTACGGTTTCCTTCTTTTGTGTACCATAACCAACAACGATCAGTTCGTTTAATGATCTGGAATCGGGTGATAGTCTTGCATCGAGCACTGCCTTACCTCCAACAGGAAGTTCCAGTTTGGTATAGCCTATGTAGCTAAATATAAGCACCGCATTGTCGGCAGGAACTTTAATGGAATACTTTCCCAATGCATCGGTCATTGCAGCGGTTGTCGTCCCTTTTACAAGTACGCTGACGCCCGGCAATGTACCTCCCTTTTCATCGTAGACAGTTCCGGTTATTACATTTTGGCGAAAATTGACCGTCAGTCCCTCGGAAGCTTTTGTGGACTGGGCAGAAAGCAGCAGCGCATTTATAGCGGTTACTACGAGGGCCCTTTTTGTCATCAGCCAAAACGGAGCATACACGTTTTGTATAACTTTTCTCATATCGTTTATATTTGGTTTTAGGATTAGCTCATCAACTGTTACACCTAAAATCTTATGGAATCTGACTGTGCGCACAGCGTAATTACAGATCTGGGTATCGTGTTGACGAAAGCTAAATTCGATGGTTTTAAACGGAATTCAGGGGGGCAAACTGAGAATATGTGAGGGGTAAAAATGCGGTTTTAGTGGTAAAAGCCTTAAAAACGGCAGAACGGGGGTAATTTAATCCGGGAGCAGGAAGCCGGATTATTTTTTCTTGAGCTCTTTACTCAGGGTGATGTTGTTGGAAAAGTTCTTCCGGTATTTCCGGATGTAATCTGAAGGGTTCATGTGGAACAGTTTATTGAATTGTTCCCTGAAATATTTGATGTCGTTGATGCCGACCATAAACATTGTTTCCGAAATGGTGTTGTCTGTATTGATAAAAATTTCTGCTGCTTTTCTCAGACGAATAAAACGAATGAAGCTATTGGAAGACCTCCCGGAAATGGACTTTATTTTATTGAACAAGCTGGAACGGGAAATGCCAATTTCCTCCGCAAGTACCTGGATAGTAAAATTGGGATCGGTAATGTGTTGCTCTACGATCCGGATACATTCCTGCAGAAAATCCCGGTATTCTGCAGAGATTTTTGAGGTCGTAGGGTTCAGGGTGATCTCGTTATAGAAATACTTCTGCAGGCTGTTCTTGCTTTTCAGGATTCCGGCCACCCTGGCGATGAGTAAGTCTTTGTCGAAAGGTTTGCTGATGTAATCGTCTGCTCCGGTTTCCAGACCTTTCAGTTTAATCTCCGGGGAAGAACTGGCGGTAAGCAATACTACCGGAATATGGCTTAAAGCAGGATCCTCTTTCACCAGGCTACAGATTTCAATGCCGCTGATGCCTTGCATCATCACATCACTGATGATAAAATCAGGCAGCAGCTCCCTGATCATCGTCATCCCCTCTTCTCCGCTTGTGGCCACATGCAAATGATAATAAGGTTTGAAAATGCTCAGCAGATAATCCCTGATCGATTTATTATCATCGATGATCAGTATCGTTTTCTTTTCTGAAGCCAGTGCTTCGTCCTGCGGTTCGGCAGTGACCCGTTCTTCTTCAGCCCTTGTATGGTCTTGTTCTTCTGCCAGCTCCATCAGCAACATGGAACTGCTTTCAGACACGGGAATCACCTGATCGGGATGGATGTGGTGTTTTCCTTTCTTCAGGCTGATGACAAAAGTAGTCCCTTCATTGGGTACACTTGTATACGTGATGGATCCACCATGATTTTCTATGAAATTACGAACCAGGAACAATCCGATTCCAAAACCGGTTCTCAAAGAACTGTTTTCATCCGTTTCCTGGTAAAACCTGTTGTAAATTTTCTCCCCTGCCGCTTCCGGGATGCCACAACCCGTGTCGATCACCTTAATGCTCAGCTGATCCTGGATTTCCAGGATTTCAAGTCTTACGCTCCCTCCTTCGGGTGTAAACTTAATCGCATTCGACAACAGGTTAAATATGGCGATCTCCAGTTTCTCGCGGTCTGCATAGATCCAGATGTGATCTGATGAGCTTACAAAATCGTAGGCAATCCCTCTGGAATTGGCCTGATGGGAAAAGCAGAGGTAAACTTCCTTGCAGAGGTTGACGATGTCCAGATCTGCGGCCTTTAGTTTGTCTGCCTGAGCATCCGCTTTCCTGAAGAGCAAGAGCTGATCTACCAGACTCAATAACCTTTTTGCATTCCGGTAGACGATATTGAGGTTACTCGTATCCACATCTTTATCGTCATGGTACAGCAATTCCTTAATCGGATTGATGATCAGCGTTAAAGGCGTACGGAACTCGTGAGAGATGTTCGTAAAGAAAGAGAGTTTCTTTTCATTGAGTTCTTTTTCTTTTTCACTTTCTATACTCGCTACTTTTATTTTGTATTTCAGGTCGGCCTGTTTATTTCGATAAAGCAGGTACAGGTAGATGAGCAGCGCAATTGTGGCTGCATAGAGCGTGTAAGCCCACCAGGTCCAGTACCAAGGCGGACGAATGTTGATGATCAATACCTTTCCCTGTTCGTTCCAGACGCCATCGTTATTGGAGGCCCTGATGTGGAATTGATAAGTGCCCGGATTTAAGTTCGTATAGGTGGCTTTTCTCTGTGTTCCGACCTGATTCCACTTTTTATCAAAGCCAACCAATTTATAGGCATATTCATTTTTTTCCGGATAGCGGTAGTTGAGTCCGACGAATTCAAAGGAGAACACGCTTTGCTCATAATCAAGCGTCAATTCAGTGCTAAGGTTCAGGTTTTGTTTTAATGGTCCGTTTGGATCAGGGACCACAGATTTATTAAACAACTGAAAATCTGTAATATAAACAGGAGGAATAATTTTATTGAGTGGAATGGCCAGGGGATCAAACCTGATCAGGCCCAATGCTCCTGCGAGGTAAATGTCTTTGCCGTCGTTCAGCAGTACGGAGTTCACATACACCCCATCCGCCTCATCAAAATTCCGGACCTTCATGCTTTTAGGATCAAATCTCGAAAGTCCGCTTTCCGTAGCCACCCAGATGTTCCCATTGCGGTCTTCTGCAATGTCCCTGAATACATTGCTCGCAAAGCCATCCTTTTTTGAGTAGACCACAAATTTCTGATCCTTAGCTTCAAATCTATTCAATCCATCTGGTGTAGCTACCCAAATGTTTTGCCGGGAATCCTGAAACAGCGCTCTGATGATGTTGCTGCTGATTCTGCCATTGGAACGTTCCTCTGAACGGAAAACCTCGAAACGTTCTGTTCGCGGATTGAAACGGTTCAGACCGCCTCCATAAGTCCCGATCCAGATGTCTCCTTTCTGATCCTTTAACAAGGAATATAAGTGGTTATTGCTCAGGGCATATTTATCATTCTTATTGCTGTAATAATGTTTGAAGGTATGGTTATGGCTGTTGTAAACTTTAAGCCCGGCATCGGTAGCCAGGTAATAGATTCCTGGTTCAACCTCCAGGATATCCCGGAAAACATCTTCATTAAACAGGCTCCCCAAAGCGGAATGATGGTCATGATGCGAAAATGTTTTCCCCTGTGGGTCATAACTGTCAAATCCATCTTCCGTCAGGATCCACAGCGTTCCTTTAGCATCGAAATAAAGCTTACTGATGTCGTTACTTTCCAGGCTGTTGGGTGTTCCATTTTTCCTGAATGCCGAGAGTTTTCCGGATTTGTAATCGAAGGTGTACAATCCTTTATTCGTCCCCACCCAGATCTGATCATCTTTACTGGCAAGGCTTTTCACTTCGGCACCGCCAAGCTGAAGCGCTTTCAGGTCGAATTTGTATTGTTTGCTGTCGATCTTTATAAAGCCATTTTTTGCATTGATCCAGATGATGCCGTCCCGGTCTTTATAGGCATCGCCAAAGGCATAGTTGACCAGATTTTTTATCGGCTCCCATTTGTTATTTTCTGTATCCAGCCAATGAAAACCATTGCTTCCGCCAACCAGTAAAGTATTACCCGATACCGGTAGGATGCTATAAATGCCCGGATTGTTTTTATCCGGAGCTTTAATGGCGCTGAAGGTATTATTTTTAAGGTCAAATCGAAACAATCCGCTCCAATAGGTACCTACCCAGATCGCTCCTTTTTCATCATAAGCGATTGCCCATACATCGTTCGGATTTTTAAGTCCCGGCAGTTGTTTTTGTGGAAAGTTTTTGAATTGCTGTGTACGTTTATCGAAACTGTTTAATCCCCCACTCCAGTTCCCCAGCCATAGCCTGCCCTGTCCGTCTTCAATAATTGAGTTGACAGATTTACCCACCATGGCATTTGGTGATTTTTGATTGGGCTGATAAACGGTAAAGGATTTTGTGGCTTCCTGGTATTTGTTAAAGCCATCATCAGTTCCTACCCAGATGACCCCCTGTTTATCGCAAAGCAGAGACCATATTTTGTTGTTACTGATCGAGGAAGCGACGGATTCGTTGTGGTAAAAGGACTGGAACTTTTCGGTCAGCGGATCCATTAAATTTAATCCGTCCATCGTTCCTACCCATAGTCTGCCTTTGCGGTCTTCTACGATCGTACTGATGAAGTTATTGCTGATCGAGGACCTATCGCCGGGCCTATGGTAAAATATTTTGAAAGTATAACCATCAAAACGGCAAAGCCCATTTTCCGTGCCTACCCAGATAAACCCTCTTTTATCCTTAAAGGTAGCCGTCGTATTTTTAGAAGGAAGGCCATCAGAAATGGTATAGGTTTTAAGCGCGTAATTGCCATAGGGAGACTTGCCATTCTCTGCCGGCCATGACTGCGCTTTAAGGTTTGCAGACTGCACCAAAAAATACGCAACAAGAATAAGAATTGGCAGTAAACGCATTTTTTGGCTGGCTGTTGTTTTTTTAGGATTCAAATGTAACAAAATAGTCGGTGGACCAGCCATATTAAACAAAATCGCCAGCACAATCTTTCCTCAGTTGAACCGGAGAGAGAAGTATGCTGACGAAAACAGGGATTATAGGGTATTAAGGGTATTGTGTTGTTAATTAAGTGGTGTATCAGGGCGTATAAGCCCCGCTGTAGGACGTCATTCCATCTTTTCGCATTGCTTCAATAATGAGACAGTTGTAGACATAATCCCAGCTGGAAGTCACCTCCGAATTCTGGTTCAAGCCATAAGGCCACCAATGTTGTGCATCGCCACTCAGCTGCACATCAACACTGCTGTTCTGGATTTTCTTCAATAATGCATTGACATGCTCGCCCTGGTATTTACCACCTGAAATTTTCCCGGACCACCAGGCAGAAGTTCCTGTTCCCAGCGTATGGTTCATTTCATGCAGCATAGTTCTGATGTTCTGCACACCTGTGCTTGCACCAAACCTCATCCAGCCTTCATTGTTGGCATCGGCAGTTGGTACTCCCGGGTCATAATTCAGGTAAACATGTTTGGTTGCGGAGGTAAAGTTTTTGATGTACCAGCTGGCACTATCTATTGGCATTTGCAGGCGATCATAGGCCGCCAATTGCGCTTCAGTAGGGTTTGTTGCTTTATTAAAGGTATAAGTCATTTTACCTGCCGGAATCGTTTTAAAGGTCACATCAGCACTATAGCTAACGCCTTTCGCATTGATGGCATAAGCCCGGACATGGTAATCTGTTTTTTCGTTCAATCCTTTGATCATCGTCCGGAATTTACCAAGTCCTGTGCTGTTGTGCTTTAACTTATTATTGGCCACCGTCGGGTTCGCTGTGGTACTCCAGCAAATTCCTTTCTCAGTCACTGCATTGCCACCATCGGTCAGCACCTCAACATCTGTCGCAGCGAGGGTTGATCCGATGATAAACATTGGGGTAAAGGAGAAAGTCGCGCTGACTACATCTGCGGTATTGAGTTCGATTTCATTACCATAAGCAATTCCGACACTATTTTTAGCGAATGCCCTGACATAGTATTTGGTAGAGGCCGTTAGTCCGCTGAGCCTTGCGATAAATTCACCTGAACCTGACACGCTTGTTGGCGCAACGGTCAGACCGGCGATGGTCGGATTAGGGTTCGTGCCATAACAGATTCCTCTTTCCGTAACCGATGCTCCTCCATTGGCCGAGATCATTCCTCCGGTGGTTGCTGAAACCGTGGTAATGCTGGTAAATGCGGTGGTGGTCAGGGTCGGAATAATTGCTGTACTTAGCGATGATTCCGTGTTTTCTTTTTTGATGGGAAGTACTCCCTTCTTACAACTTCCCGCGACTACCGATAAAATTACAAGATTGAATATCAACAATTTAGTTTTCATAATATTTATTAATGATTTAATTAGAATAGGCGGCTACATAGACATTTCTTCCCTTCATTACTGCGGTCTTTAAAGACCGGGCTGCGGTACCACTATCCCCTCCCATTTGCATATTGATGATCAGCCAGAAAGGCTTGTCGACAAAGTTTGCGGTGTGCGTATCAGTCTTCACATTGTCGACGTAATATTCAATGCTGACATCGGTGGATGAGGTCTTTTCCATCACAATTTTATAGTTGTGCCAGTCCTGGGGCTTAGGAACTGCGCTTAACTTATTTTGCCAGGACAGGTGTTTCCAATCCGGTCCGGTAGCGGTGTTTTGCCAGGTGGTATCTGTGCCTTTAAACTCCATGATGTCACTTTCCGGCGGCCAGCTTTCTGAGCCTGTGATCCAGAATGCGGGCCATGTCCCTTTAGTTGAAGGCACCTGAAAATCACCACTGATGACCCATCTGGGTTTCGCTCCAGTGACCATTATTTTCTCTTTCAGGTGCACTGCTCCGGAATGATAAAAGATCCTTAGTTTGGGATCAGCAGTGCTCTTGCCTTCCCAGGCTTCGTGGCGATTTGCCTTAATTTGCAGCACACCTCCGGAAAGGATGGAGACCTGTTTTTTATACATCCTTGCGGCACCGTTGTGGTCTGTGCCCCAGGGATAGAACATATTCCAGCGTGATTTAAATTTAGCCGGACTGTTAAACGAACCCGAGTCGAGTAAAATGATTGGTTTTTGAGTGTCGGATGCTACTGAGGGCATTGGGCTTTGCTGTGCAATTGCGGCTTGTTTTGTGCTGAAAAGCAGGGACATCAAACTGATGAAATATATCTTTTTGTGGCGCATGATTGATAAATAAGGAGATTAGTTTTTAGTGGAGCACTAAAGTTCCCCGGAGTTCAGCATCTGTATTGAGCTACGTGCTGAACTCCGGGGTCCTTCGATTCAGAACAGGTTACAAATTCTGAATGGTATAAAGGCGAACGTTTCCAATTTTAGTATAATAGCCATTGGCCGGCATTGAAGCAGCAAAACCGATCGACACCTGGGTGGTTTGCGTTAAGGTAAATTCTAACTTCACTGTGGCAGTGGCCGGTTGAGGATTTAAGATTCCATATTTAATGGCAGCAGTTGGAATATCGGCAACCAGCGGTAATGAGCTACCTGCTGCTACTGCGATATACCGAGTTCCTCCTGCATTCTGATCGAGACCATTTGCTTCAAAAGAATAGGTTCCCGCAGGCAGACTAACCGTTTGATAAATCAATGCATCGGTTATCCCCGGAAGTCCCCAGCCCGCTTCGAAGGAAATCATCCCCGAGCCATTTCTGAATTCATAACTCCCGTAAGTATTGTTCACGTTCTTTGCTCCGGCACTTGTGGTCCAGTCGGCCACCAAACCCCATCTGGAATTGTCCCAGCTAGATCTGGAAAAATTGCCACCGGCATTCTTAAGATAGGTATTGGTCACGTTTATTTTGAGGAATGCAGGTGCCACGATCTGTCTTGTGCTGACCGCCGAGTAAAAGGTATCGACGCTGATCGTGTCCGGTAAAAACAGCGTTTTGTAATTGATCGTGGAACCATATTTGAAATCCTTCAAAGCGATTCTGGAAGAATCTATAGGAATTCTGACTGTGGCCGACTGGTTGTTGAGCTTGGTATACGTGATATCCGTCGCAAATACACCGGTTAAACGGTCCATACCCAACCAATTCAGGGTAGTAATACCCGTAGTTTCATCCGTCTTTGCATCCGTAATGTCTCTGTTTGTCAACCCAGCCTGGTATCGGCTTCCATAAGTACGTCCGGAAGTATTTACCGGGATTGAACGGTTTCCTGCCGCATCATAAGTATAGATCAAAAAGTTCTGAAAACCTTCAGTGGCAATATTGACAAACCGATGAATCGTATCAGCGATCATTTCTTTCGTCACGGGTATCACCAGGGAATCTTTTTTATTGTTCCAGAAGACCCTGCATTCAACAATTTTCGGATCTGAAGTGATCATGCCTTTGATCATGACCCGGTTCTTACCGGAGTAAACTTTCACGGAATCCAGTTTACCGATATAGGAAATCTCGCCATCTTTAACGAACTCTTTGTACTTATCCGCCTTTTCGCAAGAAGCAAGCGTTATCGCCATCATCGCAAGCAGCACTAAACGAGGCAGCTTAAACAGGCGATTTAATATATTATGTTTCATCTTTATAAGATTAAATTTCGGGGTCATTAACTATCTTGGATCACCATAAACCTGAACTTCAGCCACTGACATAAAGGTGGTACCCTGCCAGTTTTTATTGTTCTTGATGCGGAGGTACCGCACTTTAGGTGCACCAATTTTGAGGCTGTAACTGAATCCGGCATTTGCAGCGGCATAATCCTCTCCTGTTTGCACACCGTAAGCACTTCCTGATGGTTTTTTGGCCTGGAAGGTGCCCATAAGGGTCCAGTTGTTAAAGCTGCCATCAGCTGGCGGATTATCAGAACCCCATATTTCGAATTGGTTTACCCCACCTCCATAATAGTAGGTTCTTCCCGCGTTCAGGTATTCAGGATAATCCCAGATCACGATCCTGCTCAAAGTGGCCGGCTTACCCAGGTCAAAGGTGACCCATTGAGGCGTCAGGATGGTCGTCTTTGTCAGGGAAATCCTTGGCCAGTCCATGATATTTCCATCCCACATATAACTCAGGCTGGTAGAAGTATATTCCTGTGTGGCATCCGTAGGTAAGGTAATCGGACGATAATCCGTTTTAGGTAGTGCCGTCTCATAAAGTGGCTTCAGCGTCGCATACAAGGTATCGCTGTAGTTGAGCCAGCGGTCTCTGATCGTGACCGCAAACTTCTGTGACACGGTATCAAAACCACGTACCGACTGATCAATGTCAATCACTTTGGTATAGATATTTTTCGCACTGGGAACGTATTTTCCATCTTTCTGAACCAGGACTTCAATGGCAAGATCAGACTGAAAAGTATTCTTTGCCGTCAGCTTGATACCAGCAAAATCAGCGATCACCCCCAGGCTTCTATATACAGACCAGATGGCATTCTCCAGCGGTTTAACTTTAACCTCTACAGGTGTGGAAGCGACTTCACTGCGATTTACCGAATAAAGTTTAACCGTGTGTTCGTCTGTATCACCGAAACCAACTACTTCAAGTGAGCTGTTGTAGATCGATGATTTGACCTCGTACTCCTTTCCACTGTTTAGTGTATAGACTGCTTTTACGTATAAAAGATCTTTTTCATTTGGTAAAGAGTAGGTGATCTTGGCCTTTCCAGGACCATTTTCCACACTTATATTCGACACTATACCTGGTGGGGTCTGATTGTCTGTTAAAGGCAACAGCTCATCTTCTTTACAACCTTGGCTAAGTATGATCAGTCCCAGAAAAAAGGAGACCAGCTTTATCATATTATTGTTTCTCATGTTCTTTAATTTAATTACCATCCTGGATTTTGCGTCAGTTTTGGGTTAACGGTGATATCATAAGTCCTGATTGGCCACAGGTAATCTCTTGGTGCGATAAAACTCTGAGGGTAAATGGTCCTTACTTTATAATACTCCTGTTCTGTACCCTGAGATACACTCCAACCGGTAATGTTTTGATTGAACATCTCGGTCGCCTTTTTCCATCTCAGAATATCCCAATAACGGCTGCCTTCGAATGCCAGCTCTATTAAGCGTTCCTGGTGGATGATTTCGCGCATTCCTGTCTGATTGCCAAATTTTGTTGGATTGCTTGAATAATCGGTCCATGCTTTTTGAACATCTAACAATCCCGCGCGCTTACGAACACGGTTGATATAGTCAAAAACCTCCGCATCAGGTGCAGACAGCGTCTCGTTTAAGGCTTCAGCATATATCAGGTAAAGGTCTGCCAGTCTGACTTGTGGCCATGGATAGGCACGATAGGAAATATTGGAAGAAGTACTTGCCATGTTCCAGTCGACCACCTTTTTGATGAAATATCCGGTTTCATTATACCAGCCGTAATTATTAGCGCCGGCAAGCTGAACAGATTTACCTTCCAAAACATAAGTAGCTGAATCTGAACTCGTAGGGCTATCGTATTTATACCAGACCCCGCCATCAAACCCAAGGTCAGCATAAAACCTCGGCTCTCTGTCGAAATTGAGACGTGCTGTGGTATAACCTTGCTTTACATGAAAGCGCTCTCTTCTGATGGCCGTTCTTAAGGAATATTTGTTATTAAAATTCAGGGTTTTATCCTCGTTGATGGGCACACCATTAACGGTATAGAACTGTTCAGCAATTTTTATGGGTACACTCAATTGCTGTCTGGCAGTACCGACACCAATATTGGTATTGATTCTCGCCATTGCATTTCTTTGCAGGCCTTCTGCCGCTAAAGAATTAGGATTCGCCCATACATGCTCAGCATTCCATCTTTCAGTAAATGCATTGCGGATGGACATTTGTCTTTTAGTGGTATCAGAAAGTTTAAATGCAGATACCGGAAATTCATACAGTTTAAAACCTGCAGCTGTCGCTGCTTCAATCGCTGCTTTCGCTGCATCGGAGGCCAGCTTCCATTTATTGGCATCGTAACTGGTATTAAAAAGATTGATCCCATCCTGATCTTTGAAACCGGCATAATCGCTATTTCCGTTAAACAACGGGCTTGCCGCCATTAATAACACCTTAGCTTTAACCGCTAAAGCGATTGGTTTTGTGATGCGCCCCAGTTCCGAGCCACGGTCGCCGATGATCAGGGGTAAAGTTGTGGCAGCCGAATCTAAAAGACTGGTGATGTAAGTCACACCTTCATCAAAAGGCGCTCTTTTAACCCTGACATCATTTTCCGCCGCACTAATGTCAATGTTACTTTTTACCAATGGAATAGGACCATACATCCGCAACAGGTAAAAATGATAATAGGCTTTTAAAAACTGTACTTCTGCAATCCAGCGTTCCCGTTCATCTTGCCTGAGGTCCAACACCTTAGTCGGGTCCTTCACATTTGCTAAAAAGATATTGCAGTTGCGGATACCCGTAAATAGTCCGTAGAATCCGACTCCACTATTGTCTTGCGGACCTCCACCTCCCCTTCTGGAACTCCAGGCGTTGGAATAAGGATCAGCAGCATTCTGTGAACCTCTCGCAATCTGCCAGGCATTCGGACCAAATTCCCTCTGGTCATAGGGAATCCAGACCTCATCACCGGCCATATATCCAATATTATAGGTGGGATCTCCATCTTTTGGAAGGAAAGAATAACAGGTGTACAGGTATTTTTCGGCCTCATTGCGTAAAGTAAAGGCATTATCAATCGTCGGGATATTGTCCGGTATGATGTCCAGATATTTCTTGCAGGAGGAGAAAGCCGTCAGCAATAAAACGCTTATCATTAAATAGGAGCGTATTTTACTGGCTTTATTTAGGTTTAAATTATTCATGATTCTTAAAGTTCTACGTTGATACCAATGTTATATACCACCTGGATCGGATAGCCCAGGCCCTTTCCTCCCATTTCAGGATCCCATAATTTGAAACTACTGAGGGCGGCAAGATTGGAAGAGTTCACATACATCCGGAGACTGGATAATCCGAGTCTTTTTGCGGTCTTATCTTTCAAAGAATAGCCCAGTTCGACGGTCTTCAATCTTAAAAATGACCCATTGCGCATCCACCATGTAGAGGTTTTGTTGTTATTGGAAACCAGAGTCTGACTCAATCTTGGCCATAGGGAATAGATATCACGGTTTTCTTCCGACCAGTAACTTTCCTTGATCACATCTAACAAGCCATTCTGGTTTCCATTTCTGAAAACAAAAGGAGCGATTTTTTCGGAGTCGATAAAAAAGGAGGAACGGGCAGATCCCTGAAAAAATGCACTCAGATCGAAACCTTTAAACCCAACTGTTCCACCGAAACCATAAATGATTTCCGGCGATTCAGGAAGCCCCAGAGGAACCATATCTGCATCACTGATGACACCATCCTGATTTACATCACGGTATTTAATGTCTCCCCCACGGTAATCTATTCCTGCTACGGCACCAAACTGTTGCGGGGAATTCATTGCCTCCTGATCATCGGTGAAGAGGCGCTCTGCAATGTAACCGAAGCGTTGTGTAGAAGGGCGTCCTACGTGATATCTGTAGGCTTCCTTATCCGAAAATGCCGGTTCGTCATAGACTAATATTTTGTTTTTTGCATAAGTGAAGTTACCCCTGCCCTGAATGTACATGCCATCGCCAAAACTCTTATTATAATTTAAAGAGATGTCGGCACCCTCGCTCTGCATTTTGTTCGTATTGGCCCTTACCGGTGCCTGCAGGCCCATACTTGAAGGTAAAAAGGTACGCTCGGTCAGGATATTCGACCTGGTATTCCTGTAGATTTCAAGGGTGACGTCCAATGCATTTTTGATGTTAAAATCAAGTGCAAAATTGACCTGCTTGGACCGTTCCCAGGTGATCAGGTTATTGGCATATCTGGAGAGAGAAATTCCATTTCTATAGCCTTCCAAAAGCTCACCAAAGCGCGCGCCATAGGTGCCATCGTTCATGTTGACTTCAGACAGGTAAAAAAAACGGTCTTCCGTCTTTCCGATCTGGTCGTTACCCACCAATCCGTAGGTTGCCCTTAGCTTCATACTCGGTATAAATGATTTAAGCGGCTCAAAAAACTTTTCATTGGAAACCACGTACCCCAGACCGAATGAAGGGAAAAAGCCATATCTGTTGTTATCAGCAAAGCGTTCAGAACCGTTATAACCGAAGCTAAACTCGGCCAGGTAGCGGTTATCGTAACCATAAGTGGCCCTGCCCGAAACCCCAAGGTTCCTGGAAGGCAATGAGCGTTGTAAGGAACCTGCATTTCCCGAAAGGTAATTCCTCATGGTAGAGATCACCATCCCCGTAACCGCATGTTTTTCATTGAATGTCCGGTTGTAATTCAATGCTGTTTCTACATAAAAAGTAGAGTTGAGCTCTTTATCACCCTCGCCATAGCTTAAATATTCTGTACCTACCGGTACTAATGATCCAATCCCTCCATCGTTAAGCGGAGATAAAGTGAGCTGTCCGTCGGGCTGAACGTTCGGGGAATAATAGAAAGGACTATATTGTCTGCTGACATTAAAAAAAGAATACCTGCGTGCATAGGCCATCATTCTGGCACTCAAACCATTGGTAAAGAAGTTCAAATCCTGTTTCAGTTCCAGTTGCGTCTGGAGTGTGGATGCATTTCTGTCTTCATAACCCTTTACCATTTCTGCGTAAGGGTTAATGTAGGTTCCATCCCCAATGGTTCTGGCATTCCCAAACAAAGGGTGTTTGGTAAAAGGAGAATAGCTGGCAGGATATACTGCAGGAAACATCACGGGATTTGAGCCGATTGCCTGAGTGAAAATCTTCTCTCCCCCGTTGATGCGGTTGTTGTTCTCATCTCTTCCACCGACTGGTCCCCTATAATCATCAAACTGACCATATACTCTGATGATCGCCTCTGTAGTTGCAGTGATGTTTAAGTTGACATTGGACCTGATCGAGTAATTTTTCATTTTGATGTTGCTGTTGAAATTGTTCAGTTTATCAACTTTCAACACGCCATTGTCTACATTATAAGTACCGGCCACATAATAGCGTGCCTTTGCACTTCCTCCTGTTGCGCTGATGTTGTATCTGTTGTTTATCGTCCTGTCTTTAATCAACAGGTCAATCCAGTTATTATTTGGATACAGCAATTCATTTTCGCCGGCTGCAGTAGCATCAATTTTAGTCTGCAGATAGGGAAGTATGGCCAATGGGTTCCTGGTTAAGGAGGCTTCATTCGCCATTTTCATATAAGAAATATTGTCTGCAAACCGGAAGTTCCGGGCATTACCCGATAAAGAGGTTTCAGTTCTGAAGCTGAATTTCGTTCTTCCATCAACTCCTGATTTGGTGATGATGATAATCACCCCATTGGCACCACGGGCACCATAAACCGCAGAAGCAGTGGCATCCTTTAAAACATTGAATGAAGCAATGTCGTCGGGTTGTAAACGTGCCATGTCGTTGTTACTGGATTCAATACCATCAATCAGGATTAAGGGATCCTGTTTTCCTGCACCGAAACTTCCCAATCCGCGGATAAAGAAATTGGCGTTATCGCCCCCCGGCTCACCACTACGCTGGTAGGCCACCATACCTGCTACCCTACCGGCAAGCATGGTGGTCAGGTTACTGGTTGGCCCCTTTAGTTCTTTCGGATTAATGGAGATGATGGAACTGATGACACTCGCTTTCTTTTGAGTTCCAAATCCGACCACCGTGACTTCTTCTAAGGCACTGGCATCCGGTGACAAGGTGACTGAAATCGTGTAAATACCTTCCGAATTGGGTTTATAATCGGAAACGGCGACTGTTTTTGGTTTATAGCCTACAAAAGAAAATATTAATTTTGAGGTTTTAGGAACCTTTATGGAATATTGGCCGTCCTGATTCGTAGATACTCCGTTTTTTGAATCTGTATGCCTTACTGTTGCTGAAGGAATACCGCCGATACTGTCTCTTACAAAGCCCTTTACGGTTACTTCCGTTTGTGCAGATGCGGCAAAGGTAAAGGCCATAAGGAAACAGCAAAGACACCAGCTGTATTTGAGTAGCGTTTTATTCATGTTTGCTTTGTTTGATTTGGTGAGTTAATTTTCTGTTTGCATCCCGCAAGATTCTGAGCCTGGAACAGGGCTTTTCTAATTTGGAAGCATTTGGACTTCCATCGGTTCGTTTCATACTGGTTTGGTTGGTTTGTTAATTATTTATTTTGATTTAGGTATTGCCTATCCGAAGCAGCCATTTCCCAGAAAAAGGAGATCAGGCAAGCCTACATTAAACGTCAATATAACAGTTATTAAATCCGGCAAAAAAATATCGCCGGATGACCTGCGATGTCTTGGTTTATTTTATTTAAAAAAAGGGTATGTCGTCAACAGGAAAACCTGCGTAGTTGTGGTGTGGGTATTCATGGTTTTAATATTTGGTTGTATACAAATCTAACTACGGCAGCAGCATAAATATGGGGGGCATAATGGTAAAATGTAAGGGGTGAAATCGTTTTTAAGGCATATTTCAGGCAAAATTGATTAACTTGTGTCAGTTAATTCTAACCAAATCAGGGGGTACTAAACATTTTCATGAAGGGATATTTCTGTCTTGTTCTCATTCTTTTGAGCAATCTCTATTCGAGCGCCGTTAATCATCCGTATTTATATTATCTGGGAATTGAAAATGGGCTGTCAAACAACGCCGTCACCAGCATTTATCAGGACAAATATGGCTTTATGTGGTTCGGAACTTATGAGGGATTAAACCGGTATGATGGCTATCGGTTTCAAATATTCAGGAACAAGCTGAATGATCAAACCTCTTTAGTTGATAACCGTATTGTATGCATCCAGGAAGATGCCCATCACAACCTGATCATAGGCACAAAAAAGGGAGCTAACTTATATCATGTGGCGACCGGCAAGTTCAGCATGATCCGCTTTTCCCATCAAAAAGGATTCAGGGACATCTCTTATGCCATTAATGGATTGGTCAGAGACGAACAGGATCAGGTTTACATCGCAACCGATGGACAAGGGCTCCTGGAATATGGAAAGGACAAAGATATCGCGGTACAAATTCCCTATAAAAACGGGAAGGATCAAAGTAATTCCTATCATGTCAAATCTATAAAAATAGACCAACGTAAAAACATATGGCTCTACATTCAGGAATATGGTCTGTGTTTGTATCATCCGAAGACAAGAAAAATTACGCCCGTACAGAATCTTGCAATGGATGTACAATGTATGGCACCTGATGGTTTGGGGAATATCTGGATCGGCAATGAGTCCGGTCTTTATAAATATGAGCTTAGGACGAAAAAAATATATCCCTACAACCGGCAGAACGGTATTCAATTGAACAACGCTGTATTTGACTTATCTGTAGACAGGGCGCATAAACTATGGATCAGCACTGATGGTGGGGGAATCATTAGCTATGACATTCAGAAAGAAAAATCAACTCATTTTAAATCAGGTAAGGAACCTGGAATGTTAACCAGTAGTGCGGTAACTACCGTTTTTGAGGATAAAGACCAAAGGATCTGGATCGGCACACTGAGGGGCGGGATCAATATTATAGATAAACATAAAACCAGGTTTAACACCGTCAATTCCACACCATTTAAAGCCAACGGACTCATCAGCAACTTTATCCTGTCCTTTTGTGAAGATCCGCAAGGTAATGTATGGGTTGGTACAGACGGCGAAGGCTTAAGTTACTGGAACCGAAAGAACAATCAATTTACCAGCTATGCCCACAAGCCTTCTGACCCGAATTCGCTCAGCAATAACAATGTAGCCGGTATCGTGAGAGATGAAAAAAGCAATCTCTGGCTGGCTACTTATGGTGGAGGGGTGAACCGGTTCAATCCTGCCACAGGTAATTTCCAATACTATCCCTGCTTCAATACTGAAACCAGGATCATGGATAAAAATGCCTGGAGCATTTATCAGGATAAATCTAAGCGCATCTGGGTCGGGACCTGCACTGATGGAGGAACCTATCAGCTCAATACGGCAAACAATAAATTTGAGCTATTTGATGCCAGGCTTAAAAATGTGATTACCATTAATGAAGACAGACAAGGGGTATTGTGGATGGGTACTTTCTCCTCCCTGATCCGGGTAGACCTCAAAAACAAAAAGCATACTTTCTTTAACCTGAATACAGCAGTAAGAGCCATTTATGAAGACAAAAAAGGCCATTTCTGGATAGGCACTGAAGGTGGCGGTTTGTTGTTGTTTAACCGTAAGACAGGAGCCTATAAAACCTGGTCTCAAAAAGATGGCTTAAGCGGTAATGCAGTACTGAATATCCTGGAAGATGATGCCGGGAGCCTCTGGATCTCGACCTTTAGTGGATTGAGCCGGTTTACCCCCTTAAACGGACAGTTTAAAAATTTCCACGAAGTCGATGGACTCCAAAGCAATCAGTTTAATTACAATGCTGCGCTGAAACTCAGGTCAGGAGAGTTTTTATTTGGTGGCATTAAAGGATTTAACCTGTTTCACCCTGAGCAAATCAAACCACATTCGATTGAACCCAGGTTACTCATCACTGATCTGGGGACAAACAATATACCCTATGAGCAGGACGATAGCTTTGAGGACAAAAAAAGCATATTTGAGGTAGAGAAAATCACCTTGCCCTACGACAAATCCGTACTTTCTGTGGGTTTCGCTGCTTTGGAATACTCCTCCCCTAACAAAATTTCCTATGCCTATTACCTGGAAGGCTGGGACGATAACTGGAATGATCCCGGCATCAACAGAACCATCAATTACTCTAAATTACCGGAAGGCAGTTACCGGTTGAGAATCAAGTCGACCAATGCAGAAGGTAAATGGCTCCAAAATGAAAGGATATTGCTGATCGAAGTGATGCCTCCCTGGTGGAGGTCGTATTGGGCTTATATCTTTTACGCGATTGGCTTTGCCGGCTCTATCTATATTTACTTGAATTATCAAAAAAGACAAACTGCTTTGCAGTATCAGGTAGAACTGGCTCACCTGAAGGTAGAACAGGAGAAAGAGCTCAACGAGAAAAAGCTGGGATTTTTTACCAACGTATCGCATGAATTCCGGACTCCCCTCACCTTGATCATCAACCCGCTCAAAGATATTTTGAATCACCAAAGCCATGTAGATTCCAAAGACCTGACGGTAGTCTATAGAAATGCGAGAAGATTGCTGAGTTTAGTTGATCAGCTGCTGCTTTTCAGGAAATCTGATGCAGAAAACCTGAAGATCACAAAAACAGATCTCGTGGTATTTTGTAAAGAGGTTTATTTTTGCTTCAGTCAGCAGGCTAAATCAAGGAATATCCAGTTTAGTTTCTCCAGTACGGCAGCACATATTGACCTCTACATTGACCGGGAGAAAATTGAGATCTCCTTGTTCAACCTGATTTCCAATGCCTTTAAGTTCAGCCCTGATGGTAGTACCATCGGGATGTCCATAAAAGAAACGAAAGATGAGGTAGAGATCCACATCACAGATACAGGGAGCGGAATTTCGGATGAAGTTGGAAACAAGTTATTTAACCGATTCTATCAGGTGACGGAGAAAAACCAGGTTTCCAAACCAGGATTTGGGATCGGTCTTTACCTGGTCAACAAGTTTATCAATCAGCATTTTGGAAAAGTAAGCTATTCCAGTATACCGGGTAAAGGAACGGATTTCTTCCTTAAACTTCTAAAAGGAAAAGCTCATTTTCCGGGGCAGCAGATCCATGAACATACCGATGAAACCCCTGTATTTTTAGCCGAGTTAATAGCCGAGCATCATGATTTTCCGGCAAAGCCTCATTTGGCGGAAGTATCAAATGAGTTCAGTACCGACAAGCCGGGAATTCTCATTGTGGACGACAATGAAGAAATCCGTGCTTACATCAAACAGCTGTTTATTTCTGAGTACATCGTTTATGAAGCAGCAAGCGGGGAAGAAGGATTGGAAATGGTACGGGCGAACATGCCGGATATTGTGATTACCGATGTGGTGATGAAGGAACTGAGTGGCGTGGAACTCTGTACAAAGATTAAAGAAGACCCTCATTTAAGCCATATTCCTGTAATTTTGCTGACCTCCAGTTCCTCAGCAGAAATCAAACTGAAAGGGATTGAAGGGGGCGCGGATGACCACATTACCAAACCTTTTGACAAAGACATGCTCCTGGCGAGAGTGGCTAATCTTTTGAAAAGCAGAAGCACGTTACAAAACTATTTTTACAATGAGATCACCTTGCAATCCAATAATTCCAGGGTATCAAAAGAGAACAAAGAATTTTTAGAAAGATGTATTGCGATTACAGAAAAGCATTTGAATAATCCTGACTTCAGTATTAAAATATTGGCTGAGGAGGTGGGTATGAGTCATTCTGCCTTGTATAAAAAGGTCAAGACCATTTCCGGAAAGACCATTAATGAGTTCATCCGGTATATCAAATTAAGAAGGGCTGCTCAGCTGTTCATCAATTCTGAGCATAATGTAAATCAGGTTGCCTTTGAATCCGGCTTTAGTGACATTAAATACTTCAGGGAGCAGTTTCAAAAACTGTTTGGATTGCGGCCTTCTGAGTACCTGAAGAAATACCGCAAACCATTTACGAAAGGCTATAAGCTGAATACCTGATGTTCCATACACTGATCAGCCTCATTCCGGTTTCCATTCCAATACCTGAACCGGGCTGGGTTTGTTCCCGGCTTTTCCCTCTCCGTCTATTTGCTCCACGCGTTGCAGAAAGAGGTCCAGCCTGCCTTTGGCTCTCCATAATTCGGTATCATAGCTTGGCTCCCAGTCGCCGACCGGACTTTGGCTCAGGTCAGTAACGACCCAGTTGTACTGCTTCAGGTCACGGCAAATGGCAATAGAAACTTTATTTCCACGCTCCAGATCTCTGAAAATCAGTGCTACATTTAACAGCCCCTCACTTTTCCAGGCTACGACCTGTGGCCTGGATATGGGAATGCGCTTTGTTCCCACTCCACTAAGCGTGAAATCAGTTGTCCGAAAGTCCAGTGCATTTACCTGCCAGCTTTCCCCATCGTGATAGACCAGGTGGTATTGTGGCGCCGCTGAACTTTTATCTTTCCAATATCCGGCGATGTAGGGATTTCCGGCTTCGTCGGCAAACATGGAAGTCTGATTGATCAGCTCCGTTTTTTGAGGAATCATTGCTGCATATTCTGCATTTTTATGATGGATTGGGAGTTGATACGCCAGTCCGGCAGCATTTTCCCAGCTTAGTCCTCCATCTTTAGACCGCGCATAACAAAGGTCATGGTTACTGCTTACATCCGGACTTTCACGCCATACCCAAGACAGGTGTATGGTGCCCTTATCGTCAATTGCTGTTTGCCAATAGGCATTTCGTTTCCCTTCCCCATCAATCAGATTATCTTGTATCCGCTGCCATTTTTTTGTTCCGGGGTTGTAGCTGTTGATCATCAGGTTCCCGTTTCCAGATCCTCCATCCCGGTACATAAACAAGAGCGTTCCATTGGCCAGTTTATAAAATTCCGGATAACTGACCTTGTTTTCTTTTGTACCCAGCATGGCTTCCGGTGTTCCTAAAGTTAAAGAACCGGCGGTAATGCTTCTGACGTAATTGAGCCCGTTATTGTGCTGGCCCCATGCCACATGAAGGTAACCTTTGTCGTCCACCATAATGCTGATGGATTTATGTGCGTCTCCTGCATCGGCTTTATAGGCACTCCGCAAAACCTCCCATTCCTTTTTATTGATGTTTCGTTTGGCAACGACCAAGTATTGATCCGCATCATAATAGGCCGCGAATTGTGTGTCTTTAAAGGTAACCAGTGAGTTTTTCCGGAACACGACGGTGTTTACGGAATTGTTGGCCCATCCATTTTCTGCGATGGTACTGATCACCGGCTTTTTATTGAGGTACCTATAACATTCGGCACCTGCCAGTAAAAAGGCACCGACACCGAAATTGGCGGTAGAATTTGCATTTACAACCTGTCCTGGGATCGCTTTTTCTCCAATGGGCTGAATGTAGCCAATGCGTCCATCCTGCTGAAGTGCCACTTCAGACAAATATTTCCAGCCTTTCAATGCGGCATTCAGATAGGTTTTTTCTTTGAGGAAACCATTGTTGATGCCCCAGAATAAGCCATAAGTAAAAAAAGCCGTACCACTCGTTTCCGGTCCCGGCGCATGGTCTTTGTCCAACATGCTCCTGGTCCAGTATCCTTCCTGCTGCTGACTTTTTAAAATGGCTTTCGCCAGGATTTTATATTTCGAGAGGTATAAGTTATAATGCGGATCACTCGCAGGCAGGTCTTTCAGGACCTTTGCCAGGCCGGCAAAGACCCAGCCATTACCTCTTGCCCAGAAATCCTTTTTTTGATTTACGCTTTTGTGTTTGGGATATACATATTTGGCATCCCGGTAATACAATCCTGTTTTCTGATCGTACATGATGCCATTTGCATATTCAAAATATTCGTATAATTTTTCCAGGTAACGCTTATCTCCAGTTGTTTTGTACAATTTCGTCATGACCGGCATCACCATATATAAGCCATCGGCCCACCACCAATAATCATTTGCAGCGGTGCTCATCTGATATTCCATCACTTCTTTAGCTCTGGCTATTTTATAATTTTCGGGCTTTAAATGATACAGATCGATGTAAGTCTGAAAACAGATTTGCCAATCACCAAAAAGCACATAATCATCTTTTTCACCATATTGATATTTCCAGCTGGATTTATCAGCAGACCTGGCCCCCATCCATTGGTTATGACTCGCCCAGCGTTCTGAATACTTCCTGTAATTTTCCTCGCCGGTAATGGCAAACAGCTCCATGTTGCCCGTATGATACGCAGCCTCATCCCAGAATGCCCGGACTTCGGGTGTATGGCTGGATTGCCAATGGTTATTCACCTTTTTTAGCATTTCCAGCAGGGTTGCTTTGCTGTCTTTTTGTTGCGGTTGTTGTGCAGCGGCCTGCAAACCGAACAGGACCAGCAATAAAGCGGCGATGAGCATTCTCATTACTTGTTTATATAAACACCTTTCAATGTAGGTTGCACCACTTTAATATTTCCGTTTGCATCGAATTCCAGCTTATCAATACACACTTCCCTGTGATAGCCTGCAGATTGTCCCATCGCCAGTCCGGCAGGACGGGTGAAACGATGGTAAATGATATACCATTCGTCTTTCCCAGGTACCTGAATCACTGAATTATGTCCCGTTGCATAAATTCCCTGCTTTACATCTTTGGAAAGGATCAGGTTGTTTTCAGGCAAGCTAATTTTGCCCGTTGGTGTATCTGAATTTCCGTACCTGACGCCATAATCTGCATCTCTGGTATCGTTCTGAGACCATAAAAAATAGTATTTACCCTTCCGGTAAAATACTTCCGTTCCCTCTCTGTACGTTTCATCAGGAGTGATCACTTTAACAGAGGAGGAATCTATGGAGATCATGTCGTCATTTAATAATGCCACAGCCATATAGCCATTTCCCCAATATAGATAACTTTTACCGCTCTGCGGGTCTGTAAAAACATCAGGGTCTATTTCTTGCCCGTCTTTAATGCCTTGAGGTTTTCCGGCAATAAGGGCTTTTCCACTATCTTTAAAGGGTCCCGAAGGATCGTCCGCAACGGCAACGCCTATTTTCTGTGCAGCGGTAAAATAATAATAGTATTTATAACTGTCATTCCGTTTCTTCTCCGCGATGGTGGGCGCCCATGCGTTTCTCTTCGCCCAGCTCAGGTCCTTATTCAGGTCTAAGATTACACCTTCATCTTTCCAGTCGGCCAGATCTGAGGAAGAGAATGTTTTAAAATAGGTTCCGGACCAATCTGTAAAGCCATCGCTGGTAGGATACAAATGGTATTTTCCGGTTTTATGCGAATACAGGATTTCCGGATCAGCATAATAGCCATTTAAGACCGGATTCAAGTCTACAGACGCAGCAACCTCGTATACCTTTGGCTTTCTTCCAGGTACACTGATCTTTAGCTTTACCGGCCCTTTCGTAAAATCATAGGGAGCTTTGGGACTGATTTCCATGCCTGGAAAAATCACAAAACCGGGATCAAAAGATTTAAGGGAAGTCCCTTGTTTTACCGGCAGATAAAGTGTGGAAGAAGTGGTATCTGTAACCACATTATTCTTTTTGATCGCCGCCGACTGGAAAGAGCTGAGCACACTTTCAGCACTGTACCATTTTTTTAACAATGCCGTTGCTTCTGGTGTTGTAATCGGAAGCACTGTTCCATGACGGGGATGAAAGTTCATCTTCACCTCGTGGTCAACCACCGTAAATTTTTTCAGGTCTTTGGTTTTGGTAAACTGGTAGCGGCCCCTGGTGTACACATCATACATCAGAATATAACCTTCCCCGTTATTGAGTTTAAACACTCCCGCACCTTCTACCGGGTCTTTTGTCTGTTGTACATTGCCCTCACGCAATACATATCCTTCTTTTAAGTGATCCGAAACGGCTACACGAATTCCCAATCCCTCCCCTTCGGTCTTAAAGAACAAATGGTATTTTCCCTTGTCAAAAATGATGTCCCCATCAATGCAGGCACCATTTGTCGGGCTGAAGAAAAGTTGTTTAGGTTCAGTTTCCAGGTCCGTAAAGTCTTTATTCGCGTAGGCCCAATAAATCTTATCCGGCTCTGCACCGTGTTTCATCGACCAATAAACCATGTACTTGCCTGCTTTCTGATCGTATATCGTTTGAGGTGCCCATACCCTCAGCAAGTTTTCCTGACGGGGAAAACGTTTCTGAATATTAATGATACTTGAAGTCCAGTTGACCAGGTCGGTAGATTTTAACAGGACCATTGCCCGGTTCGAGTCCCAGCCTTTGGCCGATACCATATCGGTAACCACCATGTAGAAGCTTTTACCATCAGCTCCACGTAAGATATGAGGGTCACGTACCCCGCCGGTTGAACTGATTCCGGCAGAACTGATCACCGGCTGATCGTTATTCAAGGCCCTGTAAGTATAGCCGTCATTACTGATTGCGAAACGGATCGACTCCTCTAAACCGCTGTTGCCGGTGAAGTAGGTAAAAAGATAAGCCGTATTTTTTTGCTTTTGGGCCAGCACAGCGCCACTTGTCAGCAAAAGAACCATACAGCTCAGTAATAGTTTAGGGTTATATAAGTTGAACTTTATATTCATTCTGATTCATTTATGTCAGTCTTTATCCGTCTGTGTCAATTTATCCTTCGTCTACCTTTATTTGTAGCTAAGCTTTAGCATCATAAAAGAATTTGCCGGCATTTTCAGGATTGCATTTTTCCCCTTCAACTTCAGTATCGACTCTGCAGGAACAATATTGGAAGGTTTTTGTATAGAATTCTGGTCCAGAAGAGCTCCTTTAATTGTGGTTAACTTTCCTGCTCCGGCCATTTTCTTTATTCCTTCGAAAGTAAGTTGTTTCGTTCTTTCGGTTTCATTCGTATTGACCAGTTTAACAATGACTTCTTTCTTAATACTGTCGACCACCGCAGAAACATATAAACCATCCTGACCGGAAAGTGATTTACCATTTGCTAAGGCAGGTGAAACCTGTGTACCTCTGTTGGTAGAAAAAAGTTTTTGCACATAATAATTTGGCGTTCCATATATATTCATGTTATCTACCCAGATCAAATCCGGGGCCCATTGCCAACCCTCGGTATTCGCAAATAAAGGGGCGTAAGAGGCCATATTGACAACCGCTGCGTTGCGCTCCAGGCCGGTCATAAATGCCGCCTCTGCCAATGCTGCCTGCCAGATGTTTCTGTTGCTCCCTGTCGCGTCTCCTTTAATGTGAGCGGCATATTCTCCTGCAAAAATCTTTGCGCCCTGACGATCGTAATTGTCATAGCGTGCAGCATTTTTGAGGAACCATTCCGGAGCGCGATAATAGTGTTCATCTATAATGTCTGCTTTCATGTCGCGCAGTTCTTTATCCAGATAGCGGAATTCATCATTATCAGGGCCTGTTCCCGAACTGTAGATCAGGTTCATTGCCGGATATTTTGCTTTAATGGCCTGTTGAAAGGCTTTCGCCCTTTCAATATACTGAGGACCCCAGTTCTCATTACCTACACCCAGGTATTTCATATTAAATGGTTCCGCATGTCCCATCGATGCGCGAACTTTTCCCCATTCAGAAGAAACATCGCCATTAGCAAACTCGATCAGGTCCAGGGCATCCTGTATATAGGGATCCAGCTGATCTAAAGCAACTACCTCGGCGGTATTGAACTGACAGGCCATGCCACAGTTCAGGATCGGCAAAGCTTCTGCACCGATATCTTCGGCCAATTGAAAATACTCAAAAAATCCAAGTCCAAAAGTCTGAAAATAATCAGGGGACGGACGATGGTTAAACTCCACATTCCAGCGGTTCATGATCAATTGACGTTCTTCTATAGGTCCAATTGTTTTTTTCCATTGGTACCTGTTGGCCAGGTCAATTCCTTCGACAATACAACCGCCCGGAAAACGGATAAACCCTGGTTTCATATCTGCCAGCATCTGGATCATATCTCTGCGCATGCCCTTTTTGCGGCCCTTCCAGGTATCCGCAGGAAATAAAGAGATCATGTCCATATCCAGTACGCCATTTCCTTCAAACCAGATGTTCATTTTGGCTTTCGCTGCAGTGGCATCCGCTGTAAAGCTCAGTTCCTGGCTTTTCCATTCTCCTGAAGCATCGGCTGGTTTCATTGATCCTGCGGCCAATACCTTGTCTCCCTCGTCGAGCAGCTCCACATGCAGGGTGATGCCAGGGGTTATTTGTCTGTATAATAGCGAAAAGTCGTACTTCAGGCCTTTTTTTATACCCATTCCACCTTTGAAACCTTCATTGCTGATCCCTGCTTCTCCTTTTGCAGCTCCTTTGATGGTCGCCCTCAGGTACCTTGGATTTGCCAGGTTTGCGCCCTGCCTGTTCTGTACGAGCAGGTCGCCCTCTCCGATCTTTTTTCCTTTTACAGACCAGCCCATCAATGGTTTAAGAAATTCAAACGAGCGGTTCTTTACCATTTCGGCATAGATACCGCCGTCTGCCCCCATATTGATGTCTTCAAAAAACACCCCCCACATTGTAGGTGAGACTTTCCCTTCGGATTTAGCGGCATTGACTACAATAACTTCCGGTTGTTGTGCCCCAGCACTAAAAAATGTCCCGGCCAGCAGCAGGGCGATTAAGTTGCTTTTATATTTCATATTATTTTATGCCTTCAGTAGTCATGATGATTTTTTTCATACTTCCATCCTTATTATAGTATAGTCTGTCTATACAAACAGAACGCCTGTAACTGCCCCCATTGGGATTAATGGCGCCATTGTGGTAAATGAAATAATCTTTTCCTTTAAACTGGATGATGGATTGGTGGTTCGTATTGGAATTGCCAGCGATTTCATTTAAAATGCCTTTATAAACCCATGGTCCATTGATGTTTTTACTCATCGAATAGGCAATCTTTTCCGGAAATTCTACCGCGTAAGAAAGATAGTACCAGTCTTTGCGTTTATGGATCCATGGTGCTTCCGTGAATTTTGGCAGGCCAGGGATGGTATTTATAGGGCCATCAAATTCCAGCATGTTCTCTTTTAGTTTTGCATAATAGCAGGCCGTATTTCCCCAGAAAAGATAGGCTTGTCCGTCGTCGTCAATGAAGACAGAAGGATCAATGTCATCCCAGGTAATTTTGGTGGAAGTCGTCATTTCATTAGTGACCAAAGCTTTACCAATCGCATCTTTAAACGGGCCAAGGGGGCTATCTGCCACCGCAACCCCTATCGCCTTCCCTCCTTTCTGATGTTCTACAGCAACATACCAGTAAAATTTACCTTTACGTTCTATGACCTGTGAGGCCCAGGCATCCCCTTTTGACCATTCAAAAGCTTTTACATTCAGTGGAGAAGGGTGTGCTTTCCAGCTGAGCATATCTGCAGAGGAATAGACCAGCCATTCTTTCATTTCATAATAATTTTTCGAATCCGGTGCTTCATCATGTCCGGTGTACAGGTAAACACTGTCTTTATAGACCATTGCCGCAGGATCTACGGTAAACTTATCGGTGACAATCGGGTTGCCATCTTTTTTAATCGCCTGAGCATTGGAGAAATCAGGAGCAAGAATTGCTAAAATCAGCAGAGCTGGCTGGTACTTTAAAAAATTCATACTTGGTTCTGGTTCGTTGGTTATCGGGTTGCCTGATGACCTGATGGTGTCCAATCAGGAACCTGCCAGGCGATCATCCCTACCCCGGCTAATGTATGAATTATATATTAAACGTCAAATCAACGATTATTATTTTTGTAGCTTTGCCTTAAATTTTTATAAATTGCTTTTGCTAAATATAACTACTCTATGATTACCTATACTGAACAGACGCGCGTTCTGGTTGCAGTCGACTGCATCATCTTTGGCTTTGACGGCGAACAATTGAAAATATTACTTATCAAAAGAGGTTTCCAACCGGCAAAGGACCAATGGAGTCTGATGGGTGGTTTTGTGGAAGCCGATGAAAACTTATACGGTGCCGCGGAACGCATTCTCTTTCAACTGACCGGACTTAAAGATTTATATCTGGAACAGCTAAAGGCTTACGGAAATCCGGATAGAGATCCGATAGAGCGTACCATATCCGTTGCTTATTTTGCATTGATAGACATCAATAAATACAAAACACAGATCAGTGATCGCTATCATGCGGAATGGTTCCTGATCAACGATGCACCTTCACTCATCTTTGATCATGACATCATGGTTGAAGAAGCGAAAAAAAGAATTCGCTACAAAGCGGCCCTTCACCCTATTCTGTTTGAATTGTTACCGAAAAAATTCACCATTCCTCAATTACAGAATCTTTACGAACAGGTATACAATACCAAAATCGACAACCGGAATTTTATCCGGAAAGTGAATTCTACAGACCTGCTCATCAAACTCACTGAGAAAGATAAATCCAGTTCCAAACGGGGCGCTTTTTATTATACGCTTGATAAAAATAAATACAAAGCCAAGTTTCAGTCCTTCTTAAATTTCATCCCTAATCCCGAGCATCTGATCAGTATGTAATCCGGCCGATCTGAAAGAAATTTCATAATAATTTTCATTTGTCAAAAAAATAAACGTTAATTAGACGTTTATTGTAATGACCATGAAACTAACCAAATATGTCATCGGTATTGATTACGGTTCTGACTCTGTTCGCTCCGTAATTGTAAATGCCGAAAATGGAGCCGAGCTCTCCTCTTCCGTCTATTATTATAAAAGATGGCAAAAAAATCTGTATTGTGAACCTTCCTCAAATCAGTTCAGACAACACCCGCTGGACTATATCGAGGGACTCGAGCATACTGTCAAAGATTGTATTGCGAAAGCCGGTGGTGTTGCTATTGCAAACGCGATCAAAGGAATTTCTATAGATACGACAGGCTCCAGCCCTGTGGCCGTCGACAAATCCGGAACACCTCTGGCCCTTACTCCCGGCTTTGAAGAAAATCCAAATGCCATGTTTGTCCTTTGGAAAGACCATACCGGAATCAGAGAAGCCGCAGAAATCAACGAGCATGCCACTAAATTTGAGATCAATTACCTTCAATATGTAGGCGGCATTTATTCTTCCGAGTGGTTTTGGGCAAAGCTCCTTCATGTATTGAGGGCCGATGCTGCTGTTCGCGATGCGGCCTTTTCATGGGTAGAGCATTGCGACTGGATTCCATTCCTGCTGACCGGGGGAAATGATGTTTTGAAGATGAAAAGAAGTCGTTGCGCGGCAGGCCATAAAGCACTTTGGGCGGAGCAGTTTGAAGGCCTTCCACCGGAAGAGTTTTTCAGTCAGCTGGATCCCCTGTTATCAGGATTCAGGGAAAGGCTTTTCCAAGACACTTATACTTCAGATGAACCGGCAGGAACATTAAGCGAAGAATGGGCAGCCCGTCTGGGACTCTCCACAGAAGTGGTGGTTGGTGTAGGTGCATTTGATGCACATATGGGTGCTGTAGGTGGCCAAATCGCCCCTTATCACCTTTGTAAAATCATGGGTACCAGCACCTGTGACATTCTGATTGCTCCTTCGGCTGACCTGGATGGCAAGCTGGTACAGGGCATCTGCGGGCAAGTAAACGGCTCTGTTATTCCTGGAATGATGGGACTTGAAGCTGGCCAATCGGCCTTTGGAGATGTATATGCCTGGTTTAAAAACCTAATCAGCTGGCCATTAAATCAACTGCTTTTAGAATCCTCTCTGATTCACAAGGAAACTGCTATTGCGTTAAAAGAAGAACTCGAAGCGAAAATCATTTCCCGCTTAAGCGAACAAGCTCAGCTATTGACTGATAGCGATGATGCCGAATTGGCCATTGACTGGTTAAATGGCCGAAGAACTCCCGATGCCAATCAGGAACTCAAAGGCGCCATTACCGGTTTAAGTCTGGGAACTGATGCTCCCCGCATTTTCCGGGCCCTGGTTGCGGCAACCTGTTTTGGGGCAAAATGCATTGTTGAACGTTTCAGGGATCAGGGCGTACCCGTAGAAGGCATTATCGGCATAGGTGGAGTCGCTAAAAAATCACCTTACATCATGCAGATGATGGCTGATGTATTGGAAATGCCGATCAGAATTCACCGGTTTGAACATACCTGCGCATTAGGTGCAGCCATGTTTGCTGCAGTAGCGGCCGGGATTCACCCAAATATTGAAGCTGCAATGGAAGCCATGGGGACAGGATTTGAAGCAGAATATCAGCCAAATCAGGAAAACATAGCACGATACCGCAAGCAATACCAGGAATACCTGGCTCTTGGCAATTACCTGGAGCACGATCATCAAAAACAGATTAAACCGATGTATCATGAGCATTTATAAAATCATACGTGAAATGGCCTATGAGGCTAATATGGAACTACCAAAGTTAAACCTGGTGCTTTTTACTTTCGGAAATGTAAGTGCCGCCGACAGGGATGAGGGTGTTTTTGCCATTAAGCCAAGCGGCGTGCCCTACAAAGATCTTTCGCCAGATAAAATGGTGATCGTAGATTTTGACGGCAATACCGTGGAAGGATCACTCAGGCCATCTTCAGATACCAAAACCCATGCTGTTCTTTACAAACATTGGGATGGAATCAATGGCATTGTACATACCCATTCCACCTATGCGACCTCCTGGGCTCAGGCACAAATGGATGTACCTATTTTTGGGACCACTCATGCCGATCACCTGACGGTGGATATTCCCTGCGCACCGCCAATGGATGACGAGATGATCAAAGGAAATTACGAATATGAAACCGGTTTCCAGATCATCAACCACTTTAAGAAACTTGGCTATAGTCACCATGAAGTGGAAATGATCCTCGTTGGAAATCATGCTCCTTTTACCTGGGGGAAGACGGCAGAAAAAGCAGTTTATAATAGCGCCGTGCTGGAATCTGTAGCACAAATGGCGTTGCTGACCAATCAAATTAACCCGCAATCACCAAAACTGAAGGAAGCATTAATCAAGAAACATTTTGAACGTAAACATGGTCCGGACAGTTATTATGGGCAGTAAAAAAATAGTATGGGCAGCAGCGTTCCTGCTTGGAACGCTAACCACCGTAAAAGCACAGCAAAAAGATTTTCACGACTGGGCCAGGACGCCTCCAATGGGCTGGAACAGCTGGGATTGCTTTGGTCCTACTGTAGTAGAATCTGAAGTAAAAGCCAATGCAGATTATATGTCTAAAAATCTGAAAGCATTCGGATGGGAATATGTGGTCGTAGACATCCGCTGGTATGTAGGTAATGACAAAGCACATGGATACAATGAAAGCAACCCTGATTATGTTCTCGATGACTATGGCAGATTTCAACCCGCTGTAAACCGTTTTCCATCTGCTGCAGGTGGCAAAGGATTTAAGCCGCTGGCAGACTATATCCATAAAAAAGGACTGAAATTTGGCATCCACATCATGCGGGGCATTCCGGTCGAAGCGGTAAAACGCAACTTGCCCATCATGGGCAGTAAAGCTACCGCCAAAGACATTTACAGCACAGAGCTGCAATGCCTGTGGTTGCGGGATATGTATACCGTAGTGGCGGGCCGTGATGGCGCACAGGAATATTACAACTCTTTGTTTAAACTCTATGCTTCATGGGGCGTGGATTTTATTAAGGTGGATGACCTTTCCAGACCTTACCATACCGGAGAGGTGGAAATGATCCGTAAAGCAATCGCGTTGACGGGTAGAAAAATTGTATTGAGTACCTCACCCGGAGAAACACCAATCGCAAGCGCTCCTCATGTTCAGGAGCATGCCAATATGTGGCGTACTGTAGACGATTTCTGGGACAACTGGCCGATGCTAAAAGATCATTTTGATGTTTTTGAGCGCTGGAATAAATACCGCGCAGCAGGTGCCTGGCCGGATGGCGATATGCTTCCATTGGGGAAAATAGGGATTCGTGCAGAGCGTGGAAACCCAAGGATGACTGCCTTTACCAAAGATGAGCAATATACCTTGATGACGCTATGGACGATATTTCGCTCCCCATTGATGTTTGGTGGCGACCTGCCTGGAAATGACGCTTTTACCCTTTCCCTGCTGACGAACAGGGAGGTCCTCAATGTCCTGAACCACAGCACAAACAACCGGCAATTGTTTCGTAATGAACAGGGAATCTGTTGGGTGGCAGAGGACCGAAAAACCGGAGATCAATACCTCGCCCTTTTTAACCCGGGCGATGATGACCAGCCTGTTAAGATTTCTGTAAACCTGAAAGATCTTGGTTTTAGCAAGGCCTGTAAGGTCAGAGATCTTTGGAGCAAAACTGACAAAGGCACCGTTAAGGGGACCTTTACCGCCAACATCAATAAACACGGAGCTGGACTTTTCCGTCTCTCTGCAATTAAATAAATCAAGAAACCTATATAATAAGATAAGCTAAGAAATATGATCAATTTAAAAGAATTAGAAGTCTGGTTCATTACCGGTAGCCAGCACCTGTACGGAGAAGAAACATTGAAATTAGTAGCCGAGCACGCACAGCAGGTAGCGGGATCGCTGGATACCGCTCCACAGATCCCCGTTAAAGTCATTTATAAACCCATCGTAAAAACACCAGAGGAGATCTTTGAAACCTTACAACAGGCCAATGTTGCTGCAAATTGTATTGGCGTCATCACCTGGATGCATACCTTCTCCCCTGCTAAAATGTGGATCAGGGGATTGAATATTCTTCAGAAACCATTACTTCACCTGCATACCCAGTTTAACCGTGACATTCCATGGGATACCATCGATATGGATTTCATGAACCTGAACCAGAGTGCACATGGCGACCGGGAGTTTGGATTTATGGTGACCCGGATGCGCAAAGACCGAAAAGTAGTGGTAGGCCACTGGCAGGATCCCGAAGTATTGAAGGAAATTGATACCTGGACACGGGCAGCGGCCGGCTGGCACGATTGGCAAGGCGCTAAATTTGCGAGATTTGGCGACAACATGCGTTATGTAGCCGTTACTGATGGCGACAAAGTAGAGGCTGAACTGAAGTTTGGTTTTCAAGTCAACACTTACGGTATTGGCGACCTCGTTGCGGTGATCAACAGCATTCCTGAGGAATCCATTCAGGAGCTCCTGAAGGTATACGAATCCAGTTACATTATGACCGCCGACCTGCTCCCTGGTGGCGACAGACATCCTTCTGTCTATGAGGCGGCAAAAATAGAGCTTGGTCTGAAGAAATTCCTGGAAGATGGTAATTTTAAAGGCTTTAGCGATACATTTGAAGATTTACATGGTATGATTCAACTCCCTGGCATCGCCGCTCAGCGATTGATGGCTGAGGGATATGGATTTGCCGGAGAGGGCGACTGGAAAACCGCAGCATTGGTACGTGCCTGTAAGGTAATGGGTGCCGGATTACCTGGTGCCAATGCTTTTATGGAAGATTATACCTATCATTTTGATCCGGCCAATTCTATGGTACTGGGTTCCCATATGCTGGAAGTTGATGCTTCTCTGGCCAATGAAAAAGCGCGATTGGAAGTACATCCATTAGGCATTGGCGGCAAAGCGGATCCAGCCAGACTGATCTTCAGTGTTGCTGCAGGAAATGCACTCAATGCTTCTATTATCGATATGGGCAATCGATTCCGCTTACTTGTAAACGAAGTGGAAGCGGTAGCACCTGAACACCAATTGCCAAAGCTACCTGTCGCACAGGTGTTATGGAAACCACTCCCTGATATGAAAACCGGCTGTGCTGCCTGGATCTATGCCGGAGGTGCACACCATACCGCTTATAGTCAGAATCTGACCAGCGCGCATTTACTCGATTTTGCCAACATTGCTGGTATAGAATATATCAACATCGGTGCCGATACCAAGATCAACCAGTTTAGAAATGAACTGCAATGGAACGAAATCTTTTATAAATAAGCGGACACTTGTTCAACCTAACCAAATAGAGCCATATGAACAATAATTTAGTAGCTACAGATTATGTAGTTTTCATCATCTACTTTTTAGTCGTTTCCGGCTATGGGTATTATATTTACCGACAACGTAAAAAGAATGAGCATGATGCCAAAGCATTCTTTCTTGCGGAAGGAACACTGACCTGGTGGGCCATAGGTGCCTCTCTAATCGCCTCCAACATTTCTGCCGAGCAATTTATTGGCATGAGTGGCGAAGGTTTCTTTCTGGGCATTGCTGTGGCAGCTTACGAATGGATTGCCGCCATTGCACTGATTATCGTTGCGGTTTGGTTCATTCCTGTCTACCTCAAGAACAAGATCTATACCATGCCTCAGTTTCTGAAGACCAGGTACAACGAGTCTGTTGCCCTGATCATGGCGGTTTTCTGGTTGTTCTTATATGTATTTGTGAACCTGACTTCTATCCTTTACCTGGGTGCTGTGGCCATTAACGGACTTACGGGTGGAGATTACCTGCATGTGATCATGATCGGACTTGCTGTATTTGCACTGATCATTTCCTTAGGAGGTATGAAAGTAGTGGCTTATACTGACGTGATTCAGGTGGCTGTTCTGATCTTTGGAGGATTGGTAACCACCTATATCGCCTTAACGGTAGTAGGTGAGAAATTCGGTGTTGGCGCCAATGCCATTGCCGGATTCCAGGTTTTGATGGATCATGCTCCTGAGCACTTCAAGATGATCATTCCAAAACCGACAGCAGAATCGACACAAAATGAGATCAGTAAATACCTGACTTTCCCTGGACTCGCTTCTTATGTTGCGGGCATCTGGATCATCAACCTCAACTACTGGGGATGTAATCAATACATCACCCAGCGTGCATTGGGAGCGGATCTTAAAACCGCACGAACAGGGATTCTTTTTGCTGGTCTTTTAAAGCTGATGATGCCGTTAATCGTGATGTTGCCAGGTATTGCGGCTTATGTATTGTACAAAGGCGGACATTTACCTCAATTGATCGGTGGCAAAGACGGCGCCTATTCTGCGATACTTACCTTTTTACCGACCGGTCTTAAAGGGCTGTCTGTAGCGGCATTAACCGCAGCCATCGTGGCTTCACTTGCCGGAAAGGTAAACAGCATTTCGACCATCTTCACCCTGGACATCTACGCCAAGTATTTTAAGAAAGGTACAGAAGAAAAAAACCTCGTTCTTGTGGGTAGGTCAACCGTATTTGTGGGGATGATCCTGGCGGTACTCTTCACCTGGAATGACCTCCTTGGTATTGGTGGTGAAGGTGGCTTTACCTTTATCCAGAAATACACCGGTTTTATTAGTCCGGGTGTATTTGCCATGTTTATCCTGGGGATGTTCTGGAAAAGAACCACCGGTAGCGCAGCCATTGCGGGTGTACTGGCCGGATTTCTGTTCTCCGTTTTCTTCAATGAAATGGCACCAGGCCTGTTGGGCAATGATACCTTGCTGTATACCGCTTATCCGAATGGTAAAGGTGGTTTCGAGATTCCATTCCATATCTGTATGGGGCTCTCCTTCTTCTTTACGATGGCCATCATGATTTTGATGAGTCTGGCCGGACCTAAAGTAAATCCTAAAGCTTTCGAACTTGATAAATCCATGTTCAAAGTTGCCCCATCTACGATGGCGCTGATCGTGGTCACGCTGTTGCTCATTGCAGCGTTGTATGTGAAGTTCTGGTAGTTGAATTACTCCTGCGGGGAGCTACAAACAAAAAAAGGGAGATCCGGCTATTCGGATCTCCCTTTTTTTGTTTCTTTTAGTTCACTATTTCTTTACAGAGAACCGATAAATGGTTACTGTTTTGTATTCCTGTCCTGGCTTCAATGTTGTTGTCGGAAAAGCAGGTTGATTTGGTGCATCAGGAAAATGCTGTGTTTCCAGGCAAAATGCAGAACGGTGCGGGTAGCTGCTTTTTCCTTTTCCATCATGATCTGCTCCGGTTAGAAAATTACCACTGTAAAACTGAAGTCCGGGTTCCTCTGTTAGAATTTCCATTACAATACCTGTTTTCGGACTACTCACTGTAGCTACTTTCTGCAGACCTGCAGCTTTTCTTAACACGAAATTATGATCGTAACCTTTTCCATATTTCAATTGCTGATTGCTGTCGTTAATCCTGGCACCAATTAAAGTAGGTTTATTGAAATCAAATGGCGTACCTGCAAGTTTTTCTATTTTTCCAGTCGGAATTAAAGTTTCATCAACCGGCGTGTAAGTATCCGCATCAATACTCAACAAATGGTCGGTGATCGTCGAATCTCCTGCTCCATTGAGGTTAAAATAGGCATGATTGGTCAGGTTAACCACGGTATTTTTATCTGTAGTTGCAGTATAACTGATTTTAACCTCATTGTTATCCGTCAGCTCATAGCTTACCTTAACCTGCAGGTTTCCCGGATATCCTCCCTCTCCATCCTTAGAAACATAACTCAGCTCCAAGGTCTGATCATTGATTTTTTTAGCATCCCATACCTGCCCGTAAAAACCACTGGAACCACCATGCAAGGTATTTACACCATCATTCAATTCCAGCTGATAAGCTTTTCCATCTAAACTGAATTTCCCTTTTGCAATCCGGTTTCCATAGCGGCCGATTAAGGCACCGAAAAAAGGTTCTCCTTTTTTCTGATATGATTTCAGGCTGTCGTACCCCAACACCACGTCTTTGAAGCCGTTTTTACCATCAGGAACCCATAAAGACACGAGACGTCCTCCGTAATTGGTGATTACTGCTTTTGCATTATTCTTATTCACCAAAGTATAGAGGTTCACTGCTTTCCCTTTTACTTCCCCCTTAAAGGCTCCGGAATCGGGAACGGACAGGACTGATACAGCCGAGGTGTCGTTGACTGCGGCATTTTTATTTAAGGAACTGGTGCATCCGCTTAAAGCGCCAATAAAAATGAGGGCTAAGCAGGTTGGATAGAGTCTGTTGTTCATACGTTTATATCTATATTTGATCGTATCCCTAATGTAGAAAAAGAATATTAAATGTCAAAATAACATTTAATATCAGCACCTTAACATTGACCGGTTTTATACGATCTGGAATGCAATCGATCCCGGTTACGATTGCGTTAATATTTCCGGCTGACTCCTCTTTTTTTCGATTCCTGACTTTTAATTTAACCGGAACAGTTTCCATAAACCGCCGAACGAGCTGAAATTCGGTTTACTTAATTAACTAACCAAATCATTTAATCATCCTAAAAAATCAACATGAAAACAAACTATTTTCGTTCCTTGGCCATCGCGCTTGCCATGGCTTGTACCTTCCTGAGCTGCGAGAAGGGCCGCGGGCTAATTGCTGATGCGGAGCCTCAGGAAACGATATCCACCGCATCGGGAGTAATCACCGAAGCTACCTGTACCGCGCCGGGATGGGCCTCTCAAAATGGAGGAACTACAGGCGGCGGAGCCGCTACTCCTACCATTGTGAGTACTTACGCCGCTTTAAAGGCGGCTATAGAAAATACCAGTGTAAAAGTGGTGCAGGTTAATGGTACGATCACCATTCCTTCAGGAGGCCGAATTTCCTTACAGGACCAGACAGGGAAAACCATTTTTGGTTCCCCCGGAGCTAAATTGGTGTCGGCAGATCAAAGCAAGAACAACTCTGGTATCATCTACGTTAAGCGTTGCACTAATATCATCATCCGGAATCTTATTTTTGAAGGACCGGGTGCCTATGACGTTGACGGTTGGGACAACTGCACTTTAGATTCCTGCAGTAATGTATGGGTCGACCATTGCGAGTTCAGGGATGGTGTTGACGGTAATTTCGACATCAAAGCCGGCTCTAATTACATTACTGCTTCTTATTGTAAATTCAGCTATTTAAAGGCACCAAAACCGGATGGTCCCGGAGGCTCGGATGACCACCGTTTCTCAGACCTGATCGGATCGGGAGATAATGTGACCAGCGACAGAGGCCGTTTCCGCATTACCTTCGTCCGTTGCTGGTGGGCACAGGGCTGTGTGGCCAGAATGCCAAGGGTGAGATTTGGACAAGTACATATCCTAAACAGTTACTTTAACAGTACAGTAAGTAAATCCTGCATCCAGGCAGGATTTGAGGCAAACCTGCTGGTGCAGTCGAACGTTTTCGAAAATGTTAAGATTCCAATAGACCTGATGGCCAATAATTCCACCGCTGTTCAGGTGATCAATAATACGTTTACAAGTGTCACAGGAAACATTTCAGGTAATGGTGTTACTGCCTTTACACCGCCCTACTCCATCCCGGTGCTGAGCACTTCAAGCGCTAAAACTACGGTAATTGCCTCAAATGGTGCCGGAGCCACCTTATCCGGTAATATTTGTAATTCTTTATAAAACAGAAAAATAAGTATAACAGGAATGGCTCTGGTGGAATGGCTACAGGCTGGATCGTTTTTCGATCCGGCCTGTTTCCTGAACTTACAGAAAGATCATCAGATCAACCCTTTGAGAATTTCCACGCTCCTGATCAATTCTTCCTTTGAAGAAGAGGCAAAGCCCAAACGAATCGCATTGGTTTTATAGTCAGAATATTGGTGTGCTTTGCCATCGGATATGTGCAGTCCTTTGACATACGCTTTTTTTGCCAGGATTTCCAGGTTTACTGATGGATCAAATTCCGTCCAAACGGTCATCCCGCCTTCAGGAACGGTAAAATTTACGCCATTTTTCAGTTCAGTACTTAGCAATTCACAGAAAAGATCACGTCTTTCTTCATATACAGTCAACGCCTTCCTGAGGTAACGTTGTGTGGTGTTATCATTCAACAGTTCGGCCATTGCATGGTCTAAAATGTGGTCTCCCTGCCTATCCAACAGAATCCGAACCCTGGCAAGGTGCTGGATCACATTTTCTGAAGCCACCAGATATCCCATGCGAAAAGCCGGGGAAAAGCTTTTGCCGAATGATCCGCAGTAAATGACCATACCGTTTTCATCGGCACTGGCCAGTGGCAATAGCGGACGGTGTTTATAGTGAAAATCAAAATCGTAGTCATCTTCAAAAATGATGAATCCATATTCATTAGCGAGCCGCAATAATTCTAATCTACGGTCAATCCGGAGCGACACTGTAGTCGGATAATGGTGATGCGGTGTGACGTAAACCATCCTCACCTTTTGTTTCCTGCAGATTTCTTTCAGTTCATCTACAACGATCCCGTATTCATCTACTTTTATCCCGATATGTCTGGCTCTGGCGTGAATAAAATTATGTTCGGCTCTTTTCCAGCCCGGTATCCCCGAAACAATGACATCACCTGGATTAATCAGTGCAGTACAGACCAGGTTAATCCCCATTAAAGTTCCCCTCACAGAAAGAATGTTACCTGCCTTTGCTTTTAAACCCCGCGTTTCATTAAGATAGTCGGCTATCGCTTCTCTGTAATAACCAGGACCAGCAGAATTGCTGTAACTGCCAAATTTATCATATAATCCGCTTCGCGTTAACTGGGTACGGTAAGCCCGATAAAATTCCTTTAATGGCGCCAGTCTGGGATCCGGATAACCATCGTCTAAATGAAGTTCCGTAACAGGATTGTCGAAAGCCTTATCCAGGTAGTTCATCGATGGCATGCTAAAGCCAGCCTTTTTTAATGAAGCAGGTACAAGGCTCCCACCCAGGTTTTCGGGTTCGTGATCTACAATGTGTGAGGAGACGAACGTGCCATTGCCAACGAAGCTTTCCAGCCAGCCTTGTGTCTGCAATTCTTCATAGGCCTTAGCAACGGTAATCCTGTTAATTTTCAATAAGGCGGCAACGTCTCTTGAACCAGGCAATTTTTGTCCAGAGCGTAATTTTCCATTTTTGATGAAGGACAAAATTGCATCCGAAAGCTGCAAATAAAGAGACCTGCCGGAAGAGGAGATGAATGAGATTTCAGTGAAAAGCTGCAGAGAAATTGGACTATTCATTTTATTAATATTGGTCTACAAAGGTAATCCAATTATGGGGTATTTTTGAGGAAACAAAAGGAAGGAGCATTAGTTTTATGTACATACCGAATCAATTTCAGTTTAAGGACGAAGCGGAAAAAATTGCTTTCATGAAGCAATACAGTTTTGCAACGATCATTACCAATAAGGAGCATATTCCCATTGCCACCCAGTTACCATTTTATATAGATAACAATTCAGGTAAATTAGTTCTAAGTTCTCATTTTGCCATTGCCAATGAGCAGGCAAAATACATCGAAGCAAATACTTCTTTAGTCCTGTTCACAGCACCACATGCCTATATATCACCCAGTCATTATGATAAAAAAGAGAGCGTTCCAACCTGGGATTACATTTCAGTGCATGCCTATGGTAAAGCAAAAGTTCTTGAGGAGGAAAGTTCCAAAATCAAGGTTTTGGAAGAGATGATTAGCTTTTATGACCGGGATTACCTGGCACAATGGAACAGCCTTTCCGACAAATTTAAAAAAGGGATGATGAGGGGCATCGTAGCGTTTGAACTGGAAGTAACCGATTTGCAGGGACAGAAAAAATTAAGCCAGAATAAAACCGAAGCAGAGCGACAGCGGATTGTTGAACATCTGGAAAAAACGAACAATAGCGTTGAAAATGACCTGGCAACTTACATCCGAAAACTATAACTTAAGAAATCAAAGCCCATTATGGAATACATTAAAATCAGTAAAGCCTCGATCAGGGAGATCGAAACGATACAGCAAATCGGGAAAGAAACATTTTTTGAGACCTTTGCAGCAAGCAACACTGCGGCCGATATGAAAAAATACCTGGATGAAAATTTCAATCAGGAGAAACTGAGCGCAGAAATTGAGCAGCCGGATTCGCAGTTCTACATTGCATGGGAAGATCAGCGTGCCATCGGCTATCTTAAAGTAAATACAGGGCAGGCGCAGACCGAATTACAGGAGGAAAGCTCGCTCGAAATAGAGCGGATTTACGTCTTAAGTGCCTACCACGGTAAAAAAGTCGGACAACTCCTGTATGAAAAAGCGCAGGAAGTAGCCGGACTATTAAAAAAATCCTCCATCTGGCTGGGTGTTTGGGAAGAGAATCCAAGAGCCATAAAATTCTATACCAGGAATGGATTTGTTCCCTTCGGTCAACACCTCTTTAAAATGGGCGAGGATGAGCAGACCGACATCATGATGAGAAAGAGGCTATAAAGAAACGCCTCTTTTCCATGGGATAAAATCATCCTGATTGAGCAGTACCGATTTTGGAATCACTTCACCACTTGCGGCCCTGATGCAATATTCCAAAATATCAGCCCCCATTTCTTCAATGGTTTTCTCCCCTTCTATCACCGGACCGGTATTGATGTCGATGATATCCCCCATTCGTTTGGTCAGGGCATTATTGGTGGCTACCTTGATCACCGGGCATACCGGATTTCCTGTAGGCGTGCCTAATCCGGTCGTAAATAGGATTAAGGTTGCCCCACTGGCAGCCTTACCTGTTGTTGCCTCCACATCATTTCCTGGCGTACAGACCAGATTTAATCCGACTTTGGTGGCGGGTTCGGTATAATCCAGTACGTCTTCAACTGGCGAGGTCCCTCCTTTCTTTGCGGCACCATTGCTCTTAATAGCATCGGTAATCAATCCGTCTTTGATGTTTCCGGGAGATGGATTCATGTGGAAACCAGATCCTGCATGCTCCGCTGCCTCACTGTAAGCCCTCATCAAATGAATGAACTTCTTTGCGGCTCCTTCCTCTTTTGTGCGGTCGATCAGGTTTTGTTCGGCGCCGCATAACTCCGGAAATTCCGCCAATAAAACTGTTGCACCCAGGGTAACCAGCAAATCAGAAGTATAACCCACAGCCGGATTGGCAGAAATGCCACTAAACCCATCACTACCACCGCATTTCACACCAATATTCAGTTTGCTTAATGGTGCCGGCGAACGTTCTATCTTGTTCGCCTCTACCAAACCTTCAAAAGTCTTTCTGATGGCTTCAGCAATCATGTGCTCTTCGCTCTGCGACTGTTGTTGTTCAAAAATATACAAGGGCTTATCAAAGTCCGGATTTCTTTCCTGCAGGTCATTTCTGAAATCCTGTACCTGCAGGTTCTGACAGCCCAGACTTAAAACGGTCACACCAGCTACGTTGGGATGGTCCGCATAAGCAGCCAGTAATTTGCTCAATACCGCTGCATCCTGCCTGATTCCTCCGCATCCACCCTGATGATTCAAAAATTTAATCCCATCAATGTTTTTAAATGGTCTTTCGTTTCTATGCTCCTCAAAAGATGCCGGTGCGGTTAAGCTGGAAATGTCTGTACCATTTTTAAATGCCGCAATGAGCTCCTGCGCATAGGCTTTGTATTTCGCGGTAACCGCATATCCCAATTCGTTGTGTAATGTCTCCCGAATCACGTCCAGGTTGCGGTTTTCACAAAATACAGTGGGAATGAACAACCAGTAATTTGCCGTTCCTACCCTGCCATCAGCACGATGGTAACCATTAAAAGTACGGCCTTCAAATTTACTCACATCCGGAGCTGTCCAGCTGTAATTATAGGGACGGTATTGATACGGCGCTGCTGCATGTTTCAAATTATCGGTAGTCATCAACGCACCCGCCTGAAGCGAATACTGTACTTTACCTACTAAGGTCCCATACATCAGTACCTCGTCTCCGGCATTCATATCCGTCATGTAAAATTTATGCTTTGCCTGCACATCCTCCAGCAATAAATAAGAGGTACCCTGATATTCCACCTTTTCCCCTGCTTTCAAATCACAGAGTGCCACAAGGACATTATCCTTGGGATGTATTTTTAAAACCTGTGGTTTGTTCCGCTTTCCCAATCCTGCCAATGCCATGGCCATACCCTTTATTTCAATGTCCTCAAATTTGTTTTTAACTGCCGGAATAAATCCGGTTAATGCCATTAAGTCCATGCCCCAGAAACCGGTATCACTCAGTATATTCTGAACATAGTTTTCAGGATCCTGTATTATTTTATCAGCGAAATAAGCCGCCTGGTCATCATTAATGAGGTAACTGGCATTTTGATAAGTACCGTAGTATTTTCCTTCCTTTTGTAAATCTGCCTTCATGAACATCAGGTAAGCAGCAAAGCCAAAGGCAATATTTCCGGGAACATGATTGAACAATTGGTAATGATTTAAAAGCAATGGCAAAATGCGGATCTTCATTTTCATGGTATACTGAAAAGTAATGTTCAGCCACAAATGTGCTATTGAGGGATTTGCGAAACGGTCTTTCACCGTATCGGCAAAAGCGGTAGTTTGTGCTTCAGTTACCGGATAAGGTATTGCCGGAGCAATTTCTGTTGCCATTAAAACGTCGATGTACGTCTTAAGCTGTTCATTTTTCATGGCATTTGTAACGGTATCTATACCAGATAAAAATGCAATTCCGGAACTTAAAATATGTGTACCGTTTAACAGCCTTACTTTTAATTCCCTATATATTTCGATGTCTTCTGCAATGACCACTCCCGGATCAGCCTTCGCGAATGATAAAATTTCCGCCACTTTTTCATCCCCTTCAATCGCCCATAAACGATAAGGTTCTGTCATGGATAACAAATGATCTGTATAGCCCAGTTCTTCTTTCAGTGCCATCAGCATCGCTTCATCCGGCTTACCCGGCACAATTCTATCTACCAGTGAATTACAAAAACGATTATGCTCCTGCAACCAGGAAATAAATTCTTCCTCCAGCTCATTAAAACGGGCCAATTCCAATACAATTTGTCCCAGCTTTCTGCCATTATCAGGAATCAACTCTGTTGCAATGATTACCAGACCTGAATTTTCAGCTGCATTAAAAACCTGATATCTCCTGTACAATACTGCCAATACCTTTGCAGGAAAAGAAAGTGGCGGAGCCTGACCAATTCGCTCTTTTACCAATTGTATACCTGCTTCGGTTGTATTGGAAACGATCAGCTGCAGTGCTTCGGATCCGGCGATGTCCAGGACCTCCTCCCAGTTCCGATTAGCGGCGATGACTCTGCTGATGGCCGATGAAATGATGTTTTCCGATACCGGAACTCCCCCTTCAATACCACGAACGCAGAGTGTATATAGTGAATCCTGCTGATCAAATTCTTCGGTATTATTGCCTGTTGATTTTACGACCACCACACGTCCATTGAAAATCCCCTCGCGGTTGGCTTTATCAATAAAATAATCGGGAAGCCCCCGAAGTAAAACACCGGTTCCAAATTGTAATACCTTTTCAGGAAGTTCAAAGCTGGTTGCAGCAGGCATCTTTATCACCCCATTCGACAGGAGTTTTAAATTTTCTTGAGATAAGATCATTTTCAGTAAATTAAGGGTTGGCTTTTTGCCACTTAGGGAAATCTTTAAGGAGAAGGTTATTTGGCCAAATGCCATACCAGGCATAATTATTTCTTCGTTCGAAGCTGATATCGGCAACATTTGATTTTATAGAATGGTCTCTGTCACCAAAAATGGGTTGGTTGGTTTTGAAATCGTAAAACCTCGCCCAGATGACTGCAGTTGGATCTTCAATGAGCGCCCGGTCCTTTTTATCAGGTAATTCTGCAAATCTATAACCCGTAATTTTTGCTTGCTTAAACCAGTCGACTGCATTGGAAATTGATTTCTTTATCGCAGGTTCCGGGTTTTGGATCCGCATTAAAAACCTGACTACCCCAACCGATTCCGAAGTGCTCAAAGAGGCGGGTTCAAAATTCCTTGCCTTTGCAGGTTTAAATGTATTTTGATCGTATTGGGCAGCCCAAATGCCTGGTTTTCCATTTTGTATGACCTGCGTTTTTAAGATACAATCTATTCCCCTTTTAACCGCATCCTCCGCTTTGCCTGCGAAGGATTTATAGAGTACATCAAAATCATTGCTTTGTGTCGCAATATTTAACATGATGTTCAGCACATTTACCATGGCATCATCATTATAAGTGATTTCTGCTCTGTAAATACTTTGATCAGGATAATACTGGGGCCAGCCGCCATTGGCATACTGAGCTTTCAGGAGGTAAGTTACTCCTTTTTCTGCTGCCGCTAAATACGCTTTGTTAGCCGTTGTTTTATAGGCTTTCACCAGTGCATTGATCTCCCGGCTTGTGGCGCGATTGTCTATGGTTGCATGTTTTTCAGAAGTAGCTTTTATCCTGGCCATTAAAGCTTCATCAATCTGTGTTTCGTATTTGACGACACTGCCATCCCGAAGTTGTTTTGGCCACCCCCCATTGTCAAGTTGATAAACCAGCATTCTTTCTGCGATCAGGTCTTTCCTGACTTCGCTTTGAGCTGCATCCTGTGCGGCCGCACAGGAGCAGAAGCCGATACAGCTTAACGTATAAAATATAATTTTTTTCATTCCTCTCCTATTATAAACTCCCCAACCAGTTCAGCAGGTCTTGCGCTGCTTTGAAATTATCATATACTGCAGGTAATTTCCTCCCATCCAGATATTCATTGTACAACCATGGATCGCCGATCACATACACTGTTCCTTTGCCAAATCGGCTGACCGCCATGACATCCGCTCCGTCCTTGTCTTTCAAGATGGATGTTGCAGGCTCCGAAAGTTTTAAGCTGCTATATTCCTTGATGAACAGATTTTTTGCATTTTTAAACAGTTCATGACCTTCCGGAACCTCCAACTTAGCGGTTTCAAAGTTCCCTGGTACAGGCACTCTGCCTTTGCTGTCTCCGTTAAAAAATACCCCAAATTTCGAAGCGAGACCATTGAAATGTTTAAGCTCTGTATTGCCTGCATCATTGGCCATTAAAACCAGAGTTCCACCAGATTTTACCCAGTCGGCAATTGCTTTAATGTGCACCGTAGTTATAAAATTGGGACTTGGATTTTCTTTCTCGAAATCAGGATCAACAATGATATAAACCGAAGTTTCTTTTAAATTGGCAGTAGCTGGCGCGTCATACAGCGTTTTTGTCTGGAAACCTGCGTTATTAAACAGTCCTGCCCAGAACGAAAATCCGGTATTTCCCTGTTCTTCCCATTTGTAATGCCATGAAAGATCATTTCCAGTCTGGTCTTTTTTAACTTCATTGTTAAAATAGGAATCCAGCATCACGGTTTTACCAAGACCAGGTTTCGGCAGGACTGCAATTTCCATTTCATTAGCGGCCAGCAAAAATGCACCTACTCCTTTTGCATCATTGGTTACCACCTTTTCGCTTAAATAATAAGCGTAGCTTCCATCACGATAAGGTTTGCCACCTAAGCCGGAAACACTTACGGTTCTGGTCAGGTTTACCCGATTTTCATCTACCTTTTCAATAAAGGTATTTTGCATCCCTTCATATCCTTTTTTCGCTATAGAGAAATAAGTACCTGGCAGATAGCCCTTTCTTACTGCCTTGGCGAAAGTATAGACGAACATACCGGAGGCTGAGGATTCAAAATAATTCCCCTTCCCCTGAGGCAGGTCCAGAATGTCGTACCATAATCCCGTTTTCGGGCTTTGTACTTTTTGCACTGCAACGGCAAAACGATGAAGGATGGCCAACAATTCTTTACGTTTTGGATGGTTCTGCGGGAAATTATCCAGAACATCCACCAACGCCATTCCATACCAGCCCATTGCCCTTGCCCAGAAATGTGGCGAACGTCCCGTCGTTTTATCTGCCCATTGTTCTTTTTTCGATTCATCCCACCCGTGGTACATTAATCCTGTTTTGCGGTCTCTGGAATTCTTTTCCATCCAGATAAACTGATTCGCGATGTCGTCAAATGCCTTTTCATTTTTGATCATTGCGGCGTATTCTGCATAAAAGGGCTCCCCCATGTATAACCCATCCAGCCACATCTGATTCGGATAGATTTTTTTATGCCAAAACCCTCCTTCTTTGGTCCGTGGTTGCTGCTGTAACTGATCCCAGAGTGCAGTAGCTGCTTTAAAATATTTTTGCTGGCCAGTTACCCTGTATAAGGTCAATAGTGTGCGTCCGTTTTTAACATGGTCGATGTTAAAATCCGTAGGTTTATAATTAATGATGCTGCCATCTTTGGAAAGATAACGGTCCATATTGTTTTGCATCGCCTTGAAATAGCCCGCATCACCAGTTCTTTTCCAAATGCCTTCCAAACCTTCATACACTACGCCTAAATCATAAGACCATTTTTTGGGAGTTAAGCTTGGTGTCGTACCGGCTGTATCATTCCAAACCGATATGACAGTTGCCGCCATTTTTTCAGCCAGCTGATCCTGAGCCTTTACAGAAAAGGATAAGCCTAAAGTTAAGGCTGCTGCAAAATATTTAACGCTTGATTTTTTCATCAGTATATAATTTGATTTTTATCGGTCATCAGCATATTATTTATTGATCTGCAGTGATTTTTCGGTAGCACCAGCCAGAAATTCATTTTTAGATTTTGCTTTCGAAAGGTCTGTACCTGTTAAAGTGATTCCACTATTTCTATCTCCGCTGATACGGAACAGTAAATCAGCAGAGTTGTAACTGATATTCTTAAAATTGAGTTGATTTCCGTTTTGGATATTGATCAATGGATGGGCATCTGAGATGTACAGATTCACATTGCTTAAACTTATATTTTTTGCTTCCTGAATGTCTATTCCCTCTTTTGCCTTAATCGTCAGGTTTTCGAATTTGATATTGCTGATGCTCAATTCCGGAAGCCCTCTTACAAAAATCGCTTTCGCTGCGCCGTCACAAACTACATTTTTGATGTCAAAATTCCTGAAAACAGGTGTTTCTTCGGTTACCGGCAAAAGGACTACTTTGGGTGCTTCTCTTTTTTCGCCTTTCAAGGGTACCGGATCTACCGCGGCATAATACATGTCAAATAAAATCGCTTCCCCGATGATGTCCTTCATGTTGATGTTCTTGATGAAAATATTTTCCACTACTCCTCCTCTGCCTCTGGTTGTTTTAAAACGAAGGCCAATGTCTGTACCGATGAAGGAACAATCCGATACGAAGATGTTTTTTGCCCCACCGCTCATTTCGCTTCCAATTACAAATCCGCCATGTGCATGATAAACGGTACTGTTTCGGATAATAACATTTTCCGTAGGCATTCCACGCTTTCTCCCCGCGGCATCACGACCGGATTTTATGCAAATTCCATCGTCACCAACATCAAAAGTACTGCCCTCGATCAATACATTCTTACAAGACTCAATGTCTATACCGTCACCATTTTGGGCATACCATGGGTTTTTAGCATAAACATTTCTCACCGTCAGGTCTTCGCACATCAAGGGATGAATGTTCCAGGCGGGTGAATTCTGGAACGTTACTCCTTCCAGTAGAATCCGTTTACAGGAAGTAAAAACCAATAGATTTGGTCTTAGAAAATCTTTGATGGACTGATAAAACTCCGGTGTTTTATCCGGTGTGATCTCTCCAGGATTTTTCAATTTTGATCCCTTGAAATTCTTTTCAGATGGATGCCATATCTTTTTATCCTCCGATACGATTCCACCTGAAGAAATAAGCTTGTTCCATTGACTTTCCGTCAGCTTTTCTTTCTTAACCATTCTCCAGGCATCTCCGGCTCCATCTATAATTCCTAAACCTGTAATGGCAATATTTTGCTGATTTGTTGCCCACAAGGGCGACTGATTACGCATTTGAGGTAGACCTTCCCAATTGCTTGCCACCAAAGGGTACTGGTCGAAATCACTACTAAACTGCAAAATCGCATTGGCCTGAAGGTGTAAATTGACATTGCTTTTTAATTCGACCGGACCTGTCAGCCACATTCCTTTTGGTACCAGAACCACACCACCACCTTTTTGATGACAGGCGATGATTGCATCATTAATGGTTTTTGTATTTAAAGTTAAGCCGTCATTTTTTGCACCATATTTAACAATATTAAAAGTGTCTTTCTTAAAAGAAGTTTTGGCAATGACCGGAAGGTTATTAAAAGAATAAGGTGTTCCATTTTTAGATTGGGCATTTGCACAAAATGAGGTGCTTAGTAGAAATACAAAAATTGAAAATATAATCTTTTTCATGCTCGTCGATACTTTATATTGGTTTGTTTTAGCTGATGTATAATGGCAAGTCTACATAGTTTTAGTATAGGATAAAACCTTTTGACTGAAAATAACTACGCAATCGTTGCCATTCTATTTGCGGTTGAAATTGTCTGAATTTTTCATGGAGATCCCGGTTAATAAACCCTGAAATAATCGAAATCTGAATAGCCGGAATCATTGGTTTGCTCTGTCCTGACACAGAACAAACCGACTTTTGCGCCAATCCATTTCCCCTGTTCCGCTTCGAAAACATCATTTACCTTAATAAAGTCAGCGCCGTCTGTACTATAGCTAAACTGACATTTTGCGCCTTCGGTCACGATTACGCGAAAAAAGACCTCCTTTCCGTTCAGCTTAGTCAGAATTTGCTCCTTTTCTGTCGCCCCTTTCTGTGCGTTCTTACAAGTGGTATAGACAATATAAACCCCATCTTTTTTACTTTTCAGAGCAATATTTGCATAGCTCATTCCCATAATGATCAATCCTGTTTTTTCATCCTCAAGTTTTACGTTAGGGTTAAAGCTCAACTTTGTGCTCACCGTAAAGGTGCTGGCAGGAAACTTTTGCAGGAGTAAGTTTGGAACATCCCAATAATTTTTGGCGCTATCCGGCATTTTAACAGAAAACAGACGTAATGTTCCCTTTTCAACATTTCTGAACGACCAGGTTGCTCTTGGGTTGGCCTGCCACTGCCATTGTAAACTTAAATCTAATCCGTTAAACTCATCACTTTCCTGTGGTGTTATCCTGGTGGATTTTGGCGTATTCACTGGCTTACGATAAGTTAAAACAGGTTCACCAATGCCATCCCCATCCAGGTCTGTTCCCATCACCGGCCAGTTGTTCAGCCATTTCATCGGTTGCAGGTGAACAACACGGCCATAAGCTCCTTTGTCCTGGAAGTGCAAAAACCAGTCTTCCCCTGCAGGCGTATTTACCCAGGCTCCCTGATGTGGCCCATTAATTGTCGTTTTTCCCTGATCCATTACCACTTTCCTTTCGTATGGACCATAAATGTTTTTCGACCTCAAAACCAATTGCCATCCCGTAGATACGCCGCCTGCAGGTGCAAAAATGTAGTAGAATCCGTTTCTCTTATAAAATTTGGGGCCTTCAATCGTAGGATCCAGTTCATGTCCATCATAGACCAATTGCCCTTCATCAATTGTTTGATCTCCGGCAGCATTCATTCTTTTGACCACGATAATTGTCTTTATTCCCGCCCTGCTTCCTGCATAGGCATGAACCAGGTAAACTTTACCATCTTCATCCCAAAGCGGACAAGGGTCGATCAAACCTTTACCTGCTTCTACTAAGACCGGTTCAGACCAGGGTCCTTTAGGATCTGTAGCCTTGATCATATAGATTCCGAAATCCGGATCCGGGTAATAGATGTAAAATTCCTTTTGATGAAAACGGATTGCCGGTGCCCAAACGCCATTTCCATGCTGTGTTTTTGAGAAATGTTCAAATGGAGTTTGTCTTTTCAGGGCATGTCCGATGATTGTCCAGTTCACAAGGTCCTTAGAGTGTAAAACAGGCAGTCCCGGAACCGCATCAAAGCTGGAAGAGACCAGGTAATAGTTATCGCCGACGCGAATGGCATCGGGATCTGAATAATCCGCATCGATTACCGGGTTTTTATAACTTCCGTTCCCTAAATCAGGTAACCAGGTCTTAGAAATCTGGGCCTTCACCGAAACAGACCAGCAAATGATCAAAGTAAAGAGTAGTAGTTTCATAGGTGTTATTTCGGAATCCAGGCAGTGGTTCCTTTAAAAATGTTTGACCATGTATATTTTTCGGCTTCCCTTTTACTGAGCTGTTCAGACCAATCCACGCGGCGTTCTTTTACGAAACCCGGACCGTAAGAACCATACTCTGCGTAGAACGCGGTTTTATGGTTCTCATTTTGATTCCAGACCTGCCATCCTTCGGGCAAAATATGTGCGCCCATTTCGGTATTGATCCAAACTGTTTTTGCATAAGACCGCCATGGCCTGCCGAGGTATACTTTTTTAATCGCCGGTGCTGCAGTTAATCTGCAATTGAGAAACACAAATCCGAAAGGCTGTGCTTGCGTTGTGGAAGCTGCTGTGATGTAAGAATTCTTCTTGCTATGAATGACACAATTTTCAAAAATTGCCGTTGCAGCCCCGAAGATGAAGTCGGTGGTCCCCTCGATATAACAGTTGAGATAATATTGCCGGCTGGTATCTGCCGAAGGGAACAATGTATCCTGGTTACCTATAATTCTGCAATTTTTAATCTGTGCCCGATCCCCGCTGACCTGGAGGGCCACAGCCTGACCAACTGGTCCGGAGGCATTCTCGAACGTTAAGTTCTCGGCTGTAAAATCATTTCCTGCTACCCAAACCGTATGCGAATTATAGGTATTGATGCCATTCTTTCCGGAAAAATCATCATAAGTTATGATACACTGAGTTTGATCTTCACCGATTAAAGAAATCTTCGGTTTCTGTGCAGGGATGACTAATTTTTCTTTATACACTCCCTTCTTAATGTAAATGGTCACTGGAACTTCCGACCAATCTCTTACCGCATTGACCGCTTCCTGAATGGTTTTAAAATCACCTGTCCCATCCTGTGCCACCTTAAATGATTTTGGAAAAGGCTGTGCTATTGCCGCAAAGGCCACAAAAATCCACAATAAGATCAGGCTCATCTTCATGGTCTTTCAGTTTTAGTATGCTGAGGATTCCAACCTCTCAGCACTTTGATTAAACTATACTCCAGAACTTCAGCCTCATTTAACTGATGCGACCAGATTACCCTCTTCTTAGCATTAGCCCCTTTCCCCCTGCTTTTATATTCCGCATAAAAAGCGGTTTTCTCATTGCTTTCTTTGCCCCAATTGTTCCATCCTTCCGGCCGGATCATGCTCCCCAGATCGCAATTGATAAAAACTACTTTAGCGTAAGGGCGCCAGGGTCTTCCTAAATAAAACGAATTTTCGGGTGCCGTTCCGGTGATTTTACTGTTGTAAAAAACGTAGCCATACCGGGAAGTATCAGGCGATGAAGAGGCGGTAATGTAGCCTCCCTGTTTACAGAAGATCTCGCATTCGTTAAACACCGCAGTGGAGGCGCCAAAAATGAAATCTACCGTTCCTTCAATATAACATTTATCATAGTACTGCCGACTGCCATAACCATAGGTATACAACGTATCCTGAAAGCCCAACATCCTGCAATTGGTAAACTTAGCCTGATCTCCTGCAACAAATAATGCTACGGCCTGACCTACCGGACCCGCCGTATTTTGAAAAGTGATGTTCTCGGCGGAAAACCCATTGCCATAAATATAAGTGCCCGAAGATCCTGAAGTGCCCTTTTCTTCGCCGAATATGTTCTTCTTTTGTGCCCAGTCGTCGTAAGTCAAAATGGTTTTATCAACACTTTCGCCAATGATCTTAACCATATTTTTAGTAGCGCTGAGGTTTAATTTTTCTTTATAAATTCCATTTTTGATAAAGATCGTGGTGCTTACTTTTCTAAAATCGGGAACAGCATTGAAGGCTTCCTGAACGGTCCTGAAATTACCGGTACCATCTGCGGAAACCACAAAATCGTATCGGTTCAGGGGATGTTCTTCAGCACTGAGCCTAAGCGCGAAGCAAACAAAAACTAAGAGCAGAATGAGCTTAAGTCTATTCATTATAATTTGGTCATTTCGTTAAATACCAGCGTTGCAACGGTGATCGCCCCTTCTTTCTGAAAATGGGTATTGTCCTTTTGTCCCCCGGGATAAGCCGGATATTTTCCTTTTTCAAGATTCATAAAATATCGGCTGCTGACTTCCGCTTCGCCCTTAGCGGTAAATGCAGCGATAGAAAGCTGTGTCAGGTCGATCAATTTTACCTTTAATTCCATGGCTACTGCCCTAACCGCAGCCGGATATTCACCATGAGCATTACTCAGGCGGCCATCTTTCCAGGGATAATTTCTATTTACAGGAGTGATTAAAATTGGAATTGCTCCTTTTTCCCTGGTTTGATTGACATACAGTCTTAGGAATTCCTTATACCCTGTGATATTGACGTAGCGTTCCGGCTTGTTCAGTGCTGCATCATTATGCCCAAACTGAATCATGACGATGTCGTTTTTACGTAAAGCTTTATGAACTTCCGCCCATCGGCCTTCTTCAAAAAAGGTACGTGTACTTCTCCCACCTTTTGCCTTGTCCAGAATCAATACCGAGTCACTCTTGATCAGACGCTGAACTTTGACCAGGCTATCTCTTACAAAAAAGGGTTGAAAAACCTATCCCCAGCCATTTAAGGGGAATTTCTTTTCCAGGTAACCTGAATCCAAAGTATAGTCGGCAACGGTTGAATCGCCGATCAAAAAAATATGAACCGGTGCCCTTACCGTTTTAAAAGCCAGGAACCCAAAGAGGCATAGCACTGCAAAAAGATAAAAACGCAGGGGAATTTCTGTTGTCCTTTTCATTCTTTAAAATCCTGTTTTTTTTTCAGATAGCCAGCCAGCCCAGTCTTTGTTTCGAGGATTCCCTCCGCAACTAAAGCCGCCACTGCTTTTGCACCATCCGGACTTAAATGTGTATTGTCTTTTTTACCTTCCGGGTAATTCACATGACCGGCACTCACATGGTTAAATAATTTAACGGAAGCCTGTTCTCCCAATCCGGTCAGCAGTTTTTCCGTTTTTGCCTGCATATCGATTAAAGGGATGTGCAACGAATCGGCCAGTTTCCTGACTACATCAGGATATCCCGAATGTGTATCCATCAAAATACCATCTTTAAAATTACGACGGACAATAGGGGTCAGTAAAATTGGATATGCCTTTTTTGCCTGAGTATCCTGAACATATCTGATCAGGTTTAGTTTGTATTCGGCAAGGGAAGTTCCAATCCCTGGTTTATCAATTTTCTCATCATTATGTCCAAATTGAATCAATACATAGTCTTTTGCCTTTAATGCTGTTAAAACAGATGCCCATCTTTTTTCATTGATAAAAGACCTGGTACTTCTGCCATTCATCGCCCGGTTGTCTACTTTCAGGTTCGGTGTAAAAAAACGTCCCAACTCCATTCCCCAGCCTGTTTCAGGGAACACTTTCTTCTCTTTATCAGCAGCTGTCGAATCGCCAATAATATAAACCGTCCGATGTGTTGAAGGCATCATCGCAAAAAAAAGTGGCAGGATAACCCCAAGTACAATCTTCATGAGCAATGCCTTAAAGTCCCAGATTACTGTTGTTCAACAATCCATTTGAGGAATCCAGGAATACCTGCCAGATCGGCCAGCATTGTTGTCTGTTTGGATCTTTCTGAAAAAGGGCATCCCAATAGGCTACAACATCGTTGGAAGCAGACATGGTCCATACCTTATTAGAGGTATAACCCAAAGTAGCGCCTTTCGCATCTGTATCACCGAATTTCAAACCATAAATTTCGACTGTTTCTCCGTTGGCCAGTGTTTTATAATAGATCTTGGCTGGAAGATTAGCATATTTCCCTTCTCTGCGTTCCAGTTGTCTTAGTTTCTCCTTTGCCTCAGCCAATTTGGTACCCAATAAGTTCCAGCGGATCAAATCCCCTTTTCTGAGCATTTCTCCGGTAAATTCCAAAGCTCTTTCATTCACAATTGCCTCAAAGAAGGCTTGTTTTGAAGCCGTTGCCGTAGCCATAAAAGCAGCCACCTTTGTCCCCTGATTAGGAAAAGCGCGATCGCGGATCATTTTCAGATAAGGTGCTGCGGCAGCTGCACCATCCAATTCATTAATCGCTTCTGCAGCCATTAAAACGACATCTGCATAACGCATATACATCCAGTTTAAGCCGTCATCATTCGTTGAAGTTACCCTTCTCTTCATCCATTCATAACGATATTTACCAAAGTATAAACGGCCAAGTGCAGAGGGCACCTGGATCCCGCCTTTATCTCCGCTTCCGCCGTCCCATTCGTAAGGGACTACCGTTACATCTCTTCTGACATCGTCCACATCATATTCGTATAACATGATTGGATTGGGGCCATCCGCTCCTCCTTTATTCTGACCGGTATATTTATCCGTTTTCAGGTGTTTCACCCCCAGATCAAAAATTACCCTTCCCCTTCCTTCGCTAAAAGGAATTTCCCACATCGACTCTAAACCAGCCGCACCAACTTCTTCATTCAATTTCCTGAATACTTCTTCAAAGCCCAGGAGTTTAAGCCGATTACTGTTTATAATTTCCAGGCATTCATTTTTTGCAATGGCATACATCTTTTCCCTTGATAGCTCCGGATCTGCACTCAGGTTTATCGTTCCACTCAAACGTTGCGCATATCCTCCGGCAGCTAGAGCCAGACGGGCTCTTAACCCTTTTGCAAATGCTTTATTGATCCGCTCTACATTACTCGTCACTGAACTTTCATTTGGCCAGGGTAGATATTTCGTCGCCTCATCCAAATCCCCCAGCAACTGTTTGTAGATCACATCCCTGTCACTTCGTTCCAGATAAGTCGTTGCCGTAGTAATCGGTTCAAAACGTGCCGGCACATCTCCCCATCCTTTGATCAGATCGTTATACAATACGGCTCGTAGCGTTAAGATTTCTCCTAAAATCTGTGCCATTTGCGCATTGCTTTCTATTTTCCCATAGGTCCTGATGCCTTTGATTGCCAGATTTGCCCTTTCGATGCCTTCATAAAATTTAGCCCAGGCATTATTTTCCGTATTCATCTGGCCGTTGTTTACATTGGTATTGTAATTCGACAACTTCGATTTATCATCGTCCACTGCTTTCAGCGAATTGTTAACTTCTGTATCGTTATTAATTCCGTAAAAAACCAGGAAACGGCCCCGGTAAGAGTTGGTTTCGCCAAACGACTGGATGATGCCTGCAATCGCACCTTCTGCCAATCCGGGATTAGAGAAAATAACAGATTCATCGAGTGAAGATTTTGTAGGCGCATCCAGTGCTTTTTTGCAACTACTGATCACCGTAAGTCCGCCAAGCAGGAATAATGTATATATAATCTTTTTCATGTTCTTTAAATTAATGAGGTCCTAGAAATTAACATTCAAACCAAAAACAAAGGATTTGCTTTTCGGATAGGCAGAATAATCCACTCCCGGAGTCAGGCTTGTCTTTCTCCTGGTAGACACTTCCGGATCAAATCCGCTGTAATTGGTCCACAGCCACAAATTATAGCCAGAAGCATACAGCCTCAGTTTTTTCATTTTCAATTTATCAGCAATATTTTGTGGTAAAGTATAACCCAGTGTTAAAGTCGACAACCTTAAAAATGAGCCATCTTCTACCGCCCAGTCGCTCAATACAAACGTTTTCATATAAGGCGACCATAATGTTGTGTTTGCATTCATAGCAGTCAGTTCAGCAGGATCATTACTGATCGTGCCATCGGAACGAAGGTTGTTCCAGCGATTTCCAGTAGCCATTTCAGCAATCATATTTCTGGAATTGTATTTACTTGTAGAAGTATATTCTATTTTATTGGCATTATAGATGTCATTTCCGTAGCTCCAGTTAAAATAGGCACCGATATCAAAATTGTAGATTCTGGAGTTCACAGAAAACCCACCGGTATTTAAAGGGTTGGCATTCCCGATCACACTTCTGTCTGACAAGTCAATTTTTCCATCACCGGAAATGTCTTTTATTTTCATCGTACCAGGTCGAACCGTTCCGATAAATGAAGTCGCATCCACTACACCCGGTTTCAGCACCCAGTTGCCGGTTGTCGCATTGTAACTTTGAAAATCGGAAACTTCATATCTTCCATTGTTCTGGTAACCATAAATTCTACCAACGGAAGCTCCTTCTTCTACTAAGTAATCGACACCGATTTCTGTTGATGCCCAACCGGATGAACCGTTTAAGTTTTTAACAGATCCAAGGGAGACTACTTTATTTCTGTTAAAACTAATGTTTGCACTTACCGACAGGTCGAAATTGGTTTTTCTTATTGCATTCCAGTTCAAAGAGAACTCCAGTCCTTTATTTTGTGTTTCCCCAATGTTCCGGTATTGAAAATCATAACCCGTTCCGGCTACAGGAAACTGAATCAGCAAGTCTTTGGTATGGTTCAGATAGGCATCAATAGTACCCGTCAGTTTTGAGTTTAACAAAGAGAAATCAAGCCCTAAATTTCTGGTCACTGTGGTTTCCCATTTTAAATCCGGATTGGCCATTGTTTTTGACGCTGCCCAGTAATTGTCAAAGCCATTAACCCATGTCGTCACCGAGTTCTGAAAGGTCTGTGTCATTTGCCCCGAAGGGATATTGTTGTTTCCGGCAGTACCGTAACTCGCTCTCAGTTTTAAGTCAGACAACCAGGATTTGGTATCGCCCATAAAATTTTCCTGAGATATTCTCCATGCTGCTGAAACGGAGGGGAAATATCCCCAACGGTTTCCTTCAGAGAATTTCGACGAACCATCTGCCCTGAATGTTGCACTCAACAGGTATTTCCCTTCGTAATCATAATTTGCCCTGCCAAAGAACGACAGCAGTTTATCATCGGGAGAGAAGTTATTGTCGATCGAATTTGCATTTCCCTGGGTAGACAATACCCTGGCGTCCTGAAAAGTAAATGATTTTGGAAATCCATGAACTACATTCGTTAATACACCTTGCTCAGTTTTGATGAATTCCTGTCCTAATAAAGCATTTAAATTATGTCCTTTACCCAGGATTTTACTAAAATTATAATTTAAGGTATTGGTATTTCTAAAGCTGTTTCTATTGGTATTCGCGAAAATAATGGCCGGAAGATTCTGATTGGTTGCGGAAGGAACATTCCTTACATAATACGTAGTTGTACCATAAAAACGATCTTGGTCATTTCTATAAGCATCATAACCAACTTCTGAGCGCAGTCTTAAATTGTCAATGATTTCATAAGAAACTGCTCCGTTTATATTATACGTTTTACGGTGTATATACTGGTCATTATCAGAAATGGAAACCAGGGGATTATATAAATTGAACTCATCATCTGTTTCGGTAGTGGTTGTTAAACCAGGAACCGCAAAAGGAGGATAAAGCATGGCCGATTTCAGGCGGGAATCTGCAGAAGAAATTTCGTTCTGTTCATTCGCACCGCTTCCTTTGATTTTATTGTCTGCATAGCGAAATCCAAAATCCAGGGTCAGTTTCTGATACAATTTGTGATTCAGCTTAAAATTGACGTTTTGTCTCTCAAAATCTGAAAGCTGCATGATGGCCTTATCTTTAACAAAAGAATGACTGATGCTGTATTTCGTTTTTTCACCTCCTCCGCTGATGTTTAAATTCTGATTAAAAGTATTTCCGGTACGGCCGAAAACACGGTCCTGCCAATCGTCTGCAGGAGTACTTGCATATTGATTGATGTCTGCATAGGTACCAAAGTACTGGGTATAGTCAATTGGAGATTTGTCTAAAAGTGACCTTTCATATTGCCAGGTTGCATAGTCTAATGGAGACAATACATCCAGTTTATTGGCGATTTTTCTGATTCCTGTAAAGGCATTATAGCTGACGGTAGTTTTACCGTCTTTGCTGTTTTTAGTGGTCACCAATATAACTCCGTTTGCACCCCTTGAGCCGTATATAGCTGTAGAAGACGCATCTTTTAAGATGTCAATGGTTTCTATATCCTGCGGAGCAATATCTGCAATGGAGGATACCGGAAATCCATCAACAATATATAACGGAGAGTTGTCGCCGGTAATAGAACCACCTCCACGTACCCTCACCGTGAGCTCTGCATCCGGAGAACCTTCTGTTGAGGAGATATTGATTCCGGCAACCCTACCCTGGATGGCCTCCAAAGCGGAAGATACCGGTGCTGCTGCAATTACATCCGCAGCTACGGAAGAAACCGCACCCGTTAAATCCTTTTTCTTTACGGTTCCATAACCGATATTGATGACGACTTCATTCAAAGCAGAAACTTCTTCTTCTAAAAAGAAGTCCAGCCTGGTTTCCGTTCCAACTGTTTTCTCCAGGACCTTATAGCCGATATATCTGGCTTGCAGAACTACCGTTCCGTTTAGGGGAACATTGATTTTAAACTGCCCTTTTTCATCGGTACTGACTGTGGTTGTCGTACCTTTAAGGGTAACAGATACGCCAGGAATGGGACCTTTAGTCGTTTTATCTGTTACTTTTCCAGAAATCTGTCTTGTTTGTTGTGCTCGAGCTAACCCCATCATAAGGATCAGCATACTACAGAATAGTAAAACTCTTTTCATACATTAAGTAATATTTGGTTTTTTCGGTTAACTATTGCAGTCTTCCTTTAACAATTCTACATTGTTTTTTTTATAAACATTAAAGTATGGAGCACTAAATCTGTGCAATCGTTCCCGACAACGTTGCCAAAAGCCAGATCAAAAATTTATCTTTAGGTTTAAAAAAAAATAGTATCATTACGAAACTGATCTTTTTGTATGTTTGAGTCCACCACTTTAAAAGATATTGCCAAAGCCCTGGGGCTTTCTACCTCGACCGTTTCAAGGGCGTTGAGAGATACGCATGAAATCAGCGCTGCCACCAAAAAGATTGTTCTCGCTTATGCCAAAGAAATCAATTACCAGCCCAATCCTATTGCTTTAAGCTTAAAAGAACGCCGCAGTAAGTCTATTGGCGTAATCGTAAGCGAGGTGGCCAACAGCTATTTTTCGCAGGCAATCAATGGCATCGAATCTATTGCCTATGACCGTGGCTATCATGTTATTCTTTCACAAACACATGAATCTTTTGAACGGGAAGTCATTAACGTTCAACACCTGGCTTCCAGATCCGTGGATGGATTATTGGTTTCCCTTTCCTCACAAACTAAAAACCTGGATCACCTGACCTCATTGCATGCCCGGGGTTTGCCGATTGTATTCTTTGACCGCGTGGCGGATGAGATCAACACCCATAAAGTGATTGCCAATAATGAGAAAGGCGCGTTTGAAGCTACGGAACATTTAATTAAATCGGGATATAAGCGCATCGCTCATTTGACCAGTTCAGCTTATCTATCCATCACCATTGAACGCTTAGCGGGTTATAAAGCTGCATTGGAAGCCAATCATTTGACACTAAACCCGGATTATATCAAACATTGTCCCTTCGGTGGCATGGATTATGAAGAATTGGAGAATGCCATTAAGGAGCTCCTTGCACTCCCTGAGAAACCGGATGCGATTTTTGTCGCCGGCGATCGTCTGAGTACAGGCTGTCTGACGGTGTTTAAAAAGTTAAAGATCAAAGTTCCTGAAGAAATAGGCATTGCAGGATTTAGCAACTCAGATGTATTGGATTTATTTAACCCGTCGCTCACGTCGGTTCGACAGCCTGCTTTTGAAATCGGACAGGTGGCTACACAAATGCTGATCAAACTTATTGAAGCCAAATATCCGGTTGAAGAATTCGAGAAAAAGATTTTAAATACAGAATTGATCGTGAGGGAAAGTTAGCCCCGGTATCAGGGCTTCCTATTTCGGCTAAAAAAATCCCACATGAGCGCATTGATATTGATCTCAGTGGTTGTTTTTCCAAGCGGAAAGCCAATATTAAAAGGATCGCTTCCCGGCCAGGTATGTCCGCCGTTCTGAATGCTAACGAGCATTACCCCGGCCTCCGGATCAGTAACTTCAGTAATCAGTACCGAGGTGCCATCTTTTTTGTCCCGGTCAACTAATTTTTCTTTTTTCAGCTTTGAAGAAAGGCGGTTATGCGAAACCCAATAGTCGAAAGTCGACAATGCAGAACTGTAAGCACCTGCTTTTCCATGGTAGTTAACCACCTGGTCTGCTGTTCCTGACACCTGCATCACCGCAATTTTTTGGTCTGAACGTTTATAGTATTTTACGGAGTCCGGCAAGGGCCCTCCTATTGAAGCGATTGCAGCGAAGGTTTCCGGCATTTCGGTCGCGAGACGGTGGCAAAAGAATCCTCCTCTTGACAAGCCCGTAGCAAATACCGCTTTAGGATTAATGTGATGACGCCTCCTTAAAGTATCATTCAGGGCCTTAATGAAGCCAACATCGTCGGTCCCATTTAAATACGACATTTCAAATCCTACATTCCAATCCGCATGGATACCAGCGGGGTAAACCACAATAAAATTAAACTTATCGGCAGACTTATTCATTCCTGAATAGAACATTTGTTCTGTTGCCGTCATTCCTCCCCCATGAAAATTATAAAGGAGCGGGTATGTTTTTTTTGCATCGTAAGCCTTCGGAAGGTATACGATATATTTCCTTTTGTTCTGCTTAAATTTAAACGACTGCATTTGGGCAGTGGCTGTGCTTAAGGTCATAAGGGCAATGAATGCCATAAGAATCATCTTTTTCATTTTATGTTTTTGATGTAAAACAAGGTTAAAATGAAGGACAAATCTTCTTATATGATCATTTCGTCAGTCAAAATGGTCATTAAGCTGATATTTTTTACACAGCTGTTGTTTTATTTTTCTCCAGTTCTTTGCGAAAGGACGAGGGGGTACTTCCTGTTGCCTTCTTAAATGCACTATTAAAACTACTCAGACTGGAAAAGCCGGATTCGTAAGCAATAAAGGAAATGTTGTAATGCTGAAAACTTTGATCTGCAAACAAGGTGCAGGCATGAGAGATGCGGTATTGATTGATAAAATTGTTAAAATTTGATTGGTAACAAAAGTTAATCGCCATGGAAACCTTTTGGGTGCTGACTTTTAAACGTTTACTCAATATGGCCAGGCTAAGATCAGCATCTTTGTACAACTCTTCCTCTGTCACAAGCTTCTTTATATTTTCAAAAATCTCCTCTGTTTCTGTCTGACTCAGTGGTGTCGTCTGATATTTAGCGGTAGACTGAGCCTCGATGTATCCTCTTTTGATAAAGATCCAGGTCACCCCATAGGCAATTACAGCATACAATACCGGTCCAATAATGTAAGGGATCTTGTCTTCCATAATATTTAGCACATAAACGACCCAAATTGCGGTTAATGCATAACATAAAAGGGTTAGCCATTGTATTTCTGAAGTCTTCCCTGTTTCTTTTTTAATCCGATGTATGTAGCGGAAACCCATCAACAGATAAAAAAAATAATGACCATAATACAGACCAAACATCAGGACAAACACCCAGGTTGGTGTCGTTTTGATCCATTCCTTATCGATCATTAAAGCACCGGAAAATGCAGCCAAAAATGGCAGAAAATGTACCCCCATACCTTTCTTCAACTGAAATGATTTATTCAAAACGGAGCAGGTATATCCATAATAGAGCGGGCCAATGAGGAGCAAAGCTGCAAGTCCGGTAAATATCAGTTGTAAGTCAATATGGTTTGCAAATTCCAGAATAACGGATTTACCAATACGAAAAGTAAGTACAAACAACATCAGGCTGAGTATCCTGTTGGAAATGAGCTTGCCCTTTGAAGAGTTCCACAGGTAAATGCCCAGGAAAAATCCATGGAGCAGTCCGAATCCGCTAATTAAAACCAGGAATAGATTTGTAACTGACATATTAAAAGATATTCTCCCTAAATCTATAAATTTAGGAAGACACAAAAAACAAAAAAATCAGGAGCCGTCGATTAAAACAAGCTCCTGAAGGGTTTAAATTAATATATCGAGCGCATATTTATAGTATATAGTGGAAAGCGAACCATTCATCCTTTTCGACATTATAATCGGTACCGAACCAAATGCCTTTACTTTCTACCTTACCTGGAAAAGCTTTCACTACCTTAAAAGTGTTCTTAACCGGTGTAATAAAGCTTCCGGGAAACTGGATTAATAATTCACCGTTTAAAGTCACTTCGTTCGTCTGTTCATTAATCGTAAAAGTTCCTGAACTGACTACACCATGTTGATTTCTGGTATACTTCAATCCCCCTATACGACTAAACAATATCCAGGAATCTTTAGCAACTACATCCAGGGCATTGTTCCATCCCCAGTCCCGGCTATCGTTATGAGATTTGGTCCAGCCTTTACCTTTAGCGATCCAGTCGATGGGATTACCTTCTGCATCGATCTTCCAAAGTCTTCCGGCAGTACCAGTCCCGCTCAGCATGCTCAATAACTCTCCGGCCTTAAACGTCGGATCAAAACCTTCGTCAGGTCCGGTCACCGGTGGAACATAATTTTCCGAGAACGTCTTAGTCAGGAAGTTATAAACGATCATCGCAGGCCCTTCCCCATCTACATCTTTATCCCTCAACACCCCCAATTGCATTGTATTTTCGTCCAGCGACAAGATCTTGTAATTTGTCCAGTTGCTGATCCCTGTGATGCCATTTTTTGCAGGTTTATATCCTCTTAAGATCGTAGCATTGTTAATGGTCAGAATTTTTCCGGCAACATTTAAAAAATAAGTTCCGGTCTGACTGCCGATGTTTTCCATCGGCTTAACCGCTTTAAAAACTGCTGCTCCTTTTAAACTGAAAGTCATGGACCCATAATTACCCTGAGTCATATTATTTGGATAAGTATCCCCCAAACCCGCTTCCCAGACCCAGCAATCGCTGCCATAACAGCCGGTCTGCACTGCACCATCCTTCCATGGCCCTCCTGCTTTCAGCCAGCCAATATTGGTTCCATAAAAGTACATAGGTCCATTGAAGAATTTCGCTTCTGTATCCAATACCCATTCCATTTCCTTGCCAACGCCTCCCGTAAGTGCTGTCCATAGCGGATCATTCACATAGTTCAGGTTATCCTGCGTTACTTTCACAACCACTGAATCAAGTTTAACCACACGTCCACCTGTAGCAACGGAAAAGCGAACTACATAATCACCGGCAAAAGCAAACCTCACCGTATCGGTCATTTTTGTAGAGGTTCCGGTGCCGTAATCCCACATAGGCAAAGTACCGGGTGTCATATTTTTCAAGATCACGGTATTGCCACCTGCATCGGCTTTCAAATCCTGCAGGACTGAAAATTTGATTTCAGATTTATCGAGAACCTCTCCCATGCTGTGTTTATCCTTTTTACAGGAGAAAAGAAAAGGCAATAAGGAAATCATCAAAAGTTTTATATATCGTTTCATTGCTATTCGATTAAATGATAAAGCGGCTACCAACCCGCATTTTGTTTTAAGGTTCCGTTAGACAAAGTAATCTCGCTGTAAGGAATCTGTTGCAGTCCTTTGGTGAGGACGATGTTGCTTGCAGAGATCGTTTTAGTGACCGGCTGACCACCATTTAACAGCGTCGTGCTTTCTGCAATCTCTTGCGCTGCTTTATTAACACCCTGGCGAAGCAGGTCATAATAACGAATTCCTTCAAAAGCAAATTCCAGTCTGCGTTCTTTCATGATGTTCTCCTGGCTCACCATCAACGGCGTAAATGCCCCCTGATAAGCACGTTGCCGTACCTCGTTGAAATAGGTTTGTGCATTTGGGCTGCCCAGTTCTGCTGCCATCAACAGTACGTCAGCATAGCGGATAGACACATAATCCTGATATTGCCCAATGGAGAAATTTGGATTGCCATTGGCATTCGGTAAGGGTTTACCATCCAGACCAATCATCGGACTGTATTTCTTGATGTAATATCCCGTATATTCCCTTTGCTTATTCTGACTGACAAATGGAATCTTTTCATCGGCAATAGAAATGATGGAACCTGATTTTCGGGTATCACCGGCTGCATAGGCACTCCATAGCTTAGGATTCACGGTTTCTGCACCCCAGCCGCTGCCATAAGGGTAAAACGATTGATCCCTCAATCCCCCAAACACCATCCAATGGTTACCATCAGTATTTCCGTTGTAATCGCTGGTAAAGGTATATTTAATGGCAAAAACGGTTTCCTTATTGTCTTCACCGACATAGGCATCCAGCGAAGCTGCCGGCCATAGCTTTGCAAAATCAGGGACCAGGCCATAACCACCTGTGCTGATGACATGCTCTAAATAGCTCAGTGCTTTTGTTTTATCCACTACTCCAACCAGATCAGCCTTTGAATAATAGCCCGTATAGTACAGAAAAACCCGCCCCAATAACGCTTCAGCAGCATATTTAGTGACCCTGCCGTGATTACCAACTGCCTGCGCAGGATAGGCAACGGCAGCCATATTATCTGCTGCAAAGACCAAATCACTTGCAATTACTTTATAAACTTCATCAGGATTTGCCTGGGGAACATTTTCTGCTGAAGGTGCGGTTAATAAGGGAATATTCCCCCATAAACGAACCATATCAAATAACAGGTACGCACGCAAAAAGCGCGCTTCCGACTCATAGGTCTTTCTCAGTTGGGCATCAGTCCCCCATTGAATCTGATCCATTTTACTAATGAGCACATTGCAACGATACAATGCCTGATAGTATAAAATCCAGTTACGGCCGAAAAGATTCTGATCTGAAGGGGAACGTGATTTATCAAATTCATCCAGCATCTGATAACTGAAACCATCTGAATTCCCGGTGCCACCAAAGGTATTATCAGACATCACTTCTGCTGCGACAGGCAAAGCCACGCCATCAGACCAGATGATCTGCAGTCCGTCATAACACCCTACCAATGCATAAAGTGCGTCTTTCGGTGTTTTATAATAGTTGATATCTGTTGCAGTCGTCATGGGTTCCGCATCGAGAAAACCCTTTTTACAAGCGCCCATTGTCAAGAGAAACACTGCGCAGATGCTTAATTTTATAGTTATAGCTTTCATAATTTTCTATTCTTAGGAGGTTAAAATCTAAGGTTGGCACCAAACAGGAATGTCCTTGGTCTTGGATAGTAGCCGATGTCGATTCCGGAAGCAAATCCTTCTGTACCATAGCCGATCTCCGGATCCATACCATCATATTTAGTGAAAGTATAAACGTTTAATGCAGAGGCATATAACCGCAACTGCTTCAGGTAGCTCTTTTTCAGCACCTTTCCAAAATCATAACCGATGGTGACGTTACTGATCCTTAAATAATCACCTTTTTGCAGGTACAAATCAGAGAAAGAAGTCCAGTTCCTATTGTCATCGGTAACGCGGGGAATCGTATTTGAAGTCCCTTCTCCATGCCAGCGATCGAGAATTCTGCTGGTATAATTACCATATTGTCCGGATTGGTTACGATAAGATTGTACAATGTCATTTCCCGTAACGCCGGAAGCAACCATAGAGAAATCAAAGCCTTTGTAATCTGCAGTCAGGTTAATTCCAAAAGTATAATCCGGATTAGGTTTACCAATCATTCCACGATCCAGGTTATCGATTACCCCATCACCATTTTGATCTATATACTTCACATCACCAGGAGCTGCAGCAGGTTGGATCACTTTGCCATTAGGTGCTTTATAATTGACGACCTCGTCTACATTCTGGAAAATACCGGCTGTTTTTAAACCCCAGAAATACCCGATAGGAAATCCATTTTCAGCACGATAGAACTCCAGTGAATTGTCGTAAAGCTGGTTTGTTGCGCCATGAATGATGCCATCGGCTGTTGGGATCTTTCCAACCTCATTTTTATTATAGGCACCATTTATACCAATCGAATAATTGAATTCATTAATCCGGCCCTTATAAGAGACCGCCAGCTCTACTCCCGAATTCTTCACGTTCCCTCCGTTGATAAAAGGAGGCAATGCTCCTGCAGTAGCGAGGATCGGAGCTGAAATCAACCAGTCTTTGGTTGTTTTTTTATACCAGTCGAAATTCACATTCAGTTTTCCTTTGAGCAGGGTCGCATCAAAACCAAGGTCTGTCTGTTCGGAAGTTTCCCATTTCACGTTAGGGTTACCAAGTCTGCTCGGATAAGCCCCAGGGGTAAGCACACCTTCTTTATCTCCAAAAACATAGTTGACTTTATCAAAGGTAATGGGTGATAAATATTGGAAGGCCGAGATATTCTGATTGCCTACCTGCCCCCAGCTGGCGCGGAGTTTCAGGAAGTCGAGCCATCCTTTCTGCCCTTCAAGGAAGCTTTCGTTGGTTACGATCCATCCTGCGGAAACAGAGGGAAAATAGCCCCAGCGGTTTTGAGCAGCGAATCTGGAAGAACCATCCGCCCTGAAAGTCGCATTGATCAGGTATTTTTCTTTGTAATTGTAATTTAAACGGCCAAAATACGAAAGCCTCCGGTCTGCATCATAAGGTCCTCCCCCAATGGTGATCCCGGCGCTGTTCTTATTGAGTGCATTGCTCAGCCAGGCATGATCCAGGTCTTCAAATATCAAATTGGTATTGGTACCAAAGATATTGGAACCATCAGCACGATAAGCCGAACTTCCTGCCATGACTTCAAAAACATGATCCTTTTTAAGGTCAAACTTATAACTCAACAGGTTGTCCCACATCAAAGACTTGCCCTTATTCATCGACTGACTTGCGCTGGTTACGGTATTGTAGGCGTAAATGGAAAGGTTATAAATCGGTTTAAAGGAATTGCTTTCCCCGGCGCTATAGTCCATGCCCAGGCTCGTCCTGAACTTCAGGTTTTTGATGGGCTCTACTACCAGATAAATATCGCCCAGCAGTCTTTGGGTGTTGCGTCTGTTCTGGTTATTGAGTACCATTAAAGCATATGGGTTTGCCTCTCCATTATTCCAGGTCGACTTACTATTGTCAAAGAAATTGCCCTGATCATCGTAAACCGGAACAAATGGACTGGTATTGAATGCACCGCGTAAGGAGTTGTTGTACTGATTACCTACCCCAATCCCATTATTTTTTATGTCGGAATAAGTCAGATGCTGACCGATTTTAAGAATGTCCTTATAAAAATTATGCTCAGAATTGATTCTGAAACCATAGCGCTCATAGTTGGATAGTTTTTTTCCACCCACCACGCCTGCCTGTCCGGTATAGGAAAGCCCAAGAGAATAAACCGAAGTTTCAGAAGCTCCTGAAGCACCGAGCACATAATTTTGTGTCGGCGCATTTTTAACCAGCATTTCATCGATCCAGTTGGTTCCAGCTCCCAATGCGTCAATCTGGGCATTGCTAAAAATCGGTTGTTTCCCCCCATTGATTGCTGCTTCATTCATCATGGAGGCATATTGAGCAGAATTGAGCAGCTCCGCCTTTCTTGCTACGTCCTGAATACCAGCATACATATCAAAAGTGATCTGTGCCGCTTGTCCCCGTTTTCCTTGTCTGGTCGTCACCAGGACTACGCCATTGGCCGCCTGAGAACCATAGATCGCTGCCGAAGCGGCATCTTTCAGAATATCAACAGATTCGATATCTGCAGGGTTCAGGTAACTGATGTCGCCGGTAAGCACCCCGTCCACGACATATAGCGGTCCTGAATTGCCGACCGTTCCCAATCCACGGATGGTGACTTTCATCCCTTCGCCCGGTTGTCCGGAGGTGGAAGCAATCTGCACACCAGGTGTAAGTCCCTGTAGCCCCTGTAAAGCATTGGTACTACTTTGTTTTTGTAACGTCTCCCCTTTTACCTGGACCGTAGCCCCGGTAAGGAGTTTTTTCTGTTGTACGCCATAGCCCACCACGACCACCTCTGAAAGATTTTGCAAATCATCTTCGAGGTTGATGTCGATGACATTCGCCGCTGCTACTTTGACTTCCTTGCTGACAAATCCAATGGAACTGATTTGCAGCACATCGCCGGTTTCTGCGCTGATGCGGTAAATACCCTGGTTATTGGTACTTACACCACCACTTTTACCTTTTATTTTTACCACGGCTCCAGGAATGGGCAGCCCGTTCACTGCTCCGTTTACCTTTCCATTGATCTGGCGCTGCTGTGCCACTGCCTGCTGACCGAAAGTCAGCACAGAGAACAGCATCAACAAAAAGATGCTCTTCCATTTGAAAGTGAATTTCTTTTCCATGCTGTTCATTAAGATTGAGTAAATAATTGATTCATTTTATATTTGGTTAGTATTAGGTTTTGCTCGTTTTCCGCCAGCCAGGCAAAGCACATGGCCGGCGGGATTATTTTATTTAAGCTGAACAGACAGCTGTTTTCCGGTATAGGTCAGGTTGTAATCTGCTTTCTGATTGAAATCAAGTCCCTTTCCTTTTGTAGGACTGATCACTATAATTCTGAAGTTGCGTTGTGGCAACATGCCTTCAAAACTTCCTTTGCGATCAGACAATTCCAATGTTTTTGTGCTTTCTGTGTATTTAAGACTGATGGTAGAAAAGGCGCCTTTTTCATAATTGTAATTCCTGCCTTCATCTTCATAAAGAGAAAATGTCGCGTCCTTGCCTGTGTAAACAAATACAGTCAGCGTATCTGCAGGTTTCTCATCGGTGTATTGCAAAGCTGGTCCTGTAGGCAGGATACTGCCTTCTTTTACATATACCGGCATCCTTTCATAGGTAGTCGCCACCTGTAGCTCTTGTCCGCCTTTAAAGTACTTTCCACTGTACAGGTCGTACCAGCCCTGACCTTCCGGCAGGTATACTTTTCTGTATTTCTCTTTATATTTATAAACGGGATTGATGAGCAATGAAGGACCAAAGAGATAGGCATCGTTTAGGTTGGAAGCCTTTAGATCTTTAGGAAAATCCATCATCAAACCACGCATAATGGTATAATCCTGCTGAAAACTATTCCCTGCCAGTGCATAGATATAGGGCATCAGCCGATACCTCAGCTGATTGTAGTAAAGCATGCTTTTATAGGCCGGATGATTTTCAGGAGCGATGTTATAGATTTCGCGGAAGGGATACTGTCCATGCGCACGAAATAATGGTACGAAAGCACCAAATTGAAACCATCGGGTATTCAGCTCCCTCCATTCCTCAAGGTCAGCCCCCTTTGCGTTTTCATAGCGTTTTTCCACTGAAAAGCCACCAATATCCATCGTCCAGTAAGGCATTCCTGAAAGTGAAAAATTAACACCGGCACTAATCTGGCTTTTCATATCCTCCCATCTGGAAGCGATGTCGCCACTCCAGGCTGCAGCGGCATAACGTTGCAAACCCGCAAAAGCAGAACGGGTTAAGATAAATACACGGTCGGTTTTATTCTCTTCCCGCTGTCCCTCATATACCCCTTTTGCGTTGACCAATGGAAAAGCATTAAAATAGGTGGTCGAAGAACCTTCATAGGTGGGATTCATCAGTTCTTTCCTGATCTCAACCGGCAGGTTAGAGTGCATATCCGGTTCTGTTGCATCCATCCACCAGGCATCAATCCCTTTGCTGTACAGCCTTTTGTTCATCAAATCCCAGAATGCAGCTCTTGCTTTTGGATTAAAAGCATCATAAAAAGTATTGGAATATCCCTTTCCAATCCAATCACGGCGGCCATCTTCAATGTTTCGCTGATAAAGAAATCCTTTTTTATCAAAATCGTGGTAGATATCGAAACCCTTATTAAATTTGGGCCAGACTGAGATCATGAGTTTCACGTGCTGGTCATGCAAAGTTTTGATCATCTGCCCGGGACTGGCAAACCTTGCCGGATCAAACTGCTGACTGCCCCATTCCGGTTCTTTCCAGTAGGACCAATCCAACACAATATTGTCCAGCGGGATCTTACGATCGCGAAATTCTTTTACTGCTGAGAGGAGTTCATCCTGCGTCTTATAACGTTCCCGGCTTTGCCAGAAACCCATTGCCCATTTAGGCAAAAGCACTGCTTTTCCGGTAACGGTACGATAGCCGGAAATGACCTGATCTGCGTTTTCGCCTCCAATAAAGTAGTAATCAACGCCTGCACCGGATTCAGATTGCAAAGCAAAGGTATTTTTTAATGCTTCAGGAATTGGCGGCAAACAAGTTAAGCCGAGATAAGATTCTCCGCCATCCGGAATCCATTCCATCCTGAATCTGACCTTTTTATTTTTTTGAAGTCTGAGGTCGAGTGTTGCAGAGCCTGGATTCCAGGCCTGTCGCCAGTAATCGGCCACCAGTTCCTCATTAAACCAGACTTTAATATAGCCGGCATATTTTAATTGGAGCTGATACAAGCCTTCTAAGCCACTTTCGAGGTAACCTTCATAACTGACTACCGCTTCCTGCATTTTAATGCTGTCAGGAAACTTATGCTGATCTGTAAGCCAGTTTATGGAAAGCTCAGACACCGCATTGGTAAACAATATGTTTTTAGGGGATGTTCTTTTGGCATAGCTGGCCGTAATCCAGCCCTCTTTGTTTTCTTTTGAATAAAGTTTTAAAGCGGAAAGCGGCTGATAATCCCGGATATCGCCGGCACGTGTAATCGAATTATTGTCCCACAGGATCCCGTATCCCTTGTTAGAAATGACAAATGGCACCCCAATTTCCGTATTGTACTGGATGAGGTCTACCCTGCGTCCTCTATAGTTCATCATTCCCTGCTGATGTTGCCCCAAACCATAATAGGCTTCTTCTTCCTGTGCGTCAAACACTTGTGAAACGCGATAAGAAGGAGATCCGCTAAAGACCTGAGGCAATAATGCCGCTTCAGGAACAGCGCTCTGTTGCAGCAATAGCTTATTGGCTGCATCGCGATAGGTCAGCAGACCGGTCGTCCTGGCGACTTCAACACTTAGGGCATTCGTTTTTAGAATGATCCGGTTATCGTCTGCAACAGTGGTAAAGGCAACATTTCGATTCACCCTGTCTAAGGCCATCAGGCTCTTTTGCGGACTGAATTCGGACTTTTCGGTAGCAACCACGTGGATGACCTGATCTGATACAGGCTCCAACCGGATTTTTTTGATGCCGGTTAAAGAATTTGGAAGGTGAATTTCAATTCCAGAGCTGGTCTTGACATAACTTGCAGTTTCCTGTCCTTTAACATTGAGCTGTAGCAAGGCTGTGCCAATAAAGATTATGGCGATGACCCTAATTTTATACATTAGAAAGATTTACGGTTTATACTTGGTTAATTGAGATTAAAAGTATAGGAAACGAAATCAATCAAAGGGACTCAAATGATAACAAATAGGTGTCGAAATGTTAACAAAACGGGCTTTATCTGACTAAACAGGGCTTTCTCCGGATTTCTGCTGCGCGTAAACTGAAGGTAAGACACCAAATTCCTGTTTGAAATAGCGGCTAAAATGTTTGGGATTACTGAAGCCTGATTCATAGGCAATTTCCGAGATGCTGAGCTGAGATTTCAGCAAAAGTGCTTTTGATTTTTGGAGCCTGTAAAAACGGATATAGGCGATCGGAGATTTTCCGGTTAAGGGCAGGATCTTTTTGTATAGCCCCACCCTGCTCATGTTCAGATCTGAGCTGAGCTGATCCACAGAATAAGCCGCATTGGACAAGTTCTTTTCCAGTTGTCCGGCCAGCTGCCTCATGAACTTATCATCCATGGATTCTATTCTCGTTTCAGCAGGTTTAAATTCGACTTGTTTAAGAAAAGTCTTTTTAGCCAGCGCTTGCTGCTGAAGGATATTTTTAATGCGCGACAACAAGATTTCGAAGTTAAATGGTTTGGTAATGTAATCATTAGCACCAGTCTCTAAACCAACCAGTTGATGATCTTCATTACTTAAAGCAGTGAGCAAGATTACAGGCAGGTGAGCGGTACGTTTATCAGACCTGATTTTTTGACAAAGCTCCGTTCCATTCATTACCGGCATCGTCACATCGCTAACCACCAGATCCGGATGAACAGACAGGATTTTTTGCCATCCTTCTTTACCGTTCGATGCTTCCAGCACCTGATAATAGGTGCTGAGGTTGTCTTTCAGGTAAAACCGGAAATCCTCATTATCCTCTACCAGCACAATGATTTGTTTTTTGCTTTTCCAAACGAATTCCTGGTCCTTTGCCAAACTTTGCGCTGCCGTCGGTTCTTCGGATAATACGGATGAGTCAGCAAAGGAGTCCGCCCTGGTCTCAATCACTTCCTCAGACTCGGGAAGGGCTGCCAAAAGCAAGGAGACCTCAAATACAGAGCCTTCATTTAATACACTATCTACCTGAATGGTACCTCCATGTAATTTTACAAATTCTTTCGTAATAGACAGTCCAATGCCAGTACCCTGGTTAACTATAGACCCGGGCATATCGTTCTGAAAAAACCGTTCAAATATCCGTTCCTTTTTATCCGGTTCCATCCCAATCCCGGTATCTGTTACCCTTAGAATTAAACGGCACTGTCCCTGCTCCTGTGTGGTAACCATCAGCGTTACGGTTACCTTTCCTCCTTCAGGCGTAAACTTAAAAGCATTGGACAACAAATTGAAGACTATCCTTTCCACTTTGTCATGATCAAAGGCCACGATCAATCGCTTTTCCACAGTGTGAAAGAATAAAGTAATCTGCTTCTGTTCGGCGATGTCATTAAAGGCGAGACAAAGCTCCTGAATAAAAGAAATCACATTGCCGGCCTTCAGCTGAAGCCTGAGTTCCTGTACCTCCATTTTCCGAAAGTCGAGCAACTGGTTAACAAGGTTCAGCAGTCGCTTTGCATTGCGGTGTATGAGCTGTAATTCCTGTTTTTTTGATATGACATCCTGTCCGATTAATTTTTCTAAAGGAGTAATAATCAGAGATAATGGCGTCCTGAACTCATGGCTTACATTAGTAAGAAATTTAATCTTCATTAAATCCAGTTCATGCATCCGATGTGCCTGCTGACGCTCTTGTCTGAGCAGGAATTCTTTCTTTAAGCGTGCTATTCCACGGTGTCTGATGTATAGCAAAGTCCCCCCTATTAGCAGCACATATCCAGCATAGGCCAGCCATGTTCTCCAGAATGGAGGAAGAATAATGAGCTCGAGCGTAGCTTCGTTATTCACCCAATTTCCTGTAGCATCGGTAGACATCACTTTGAAGAAATAAGTCCCTGGGTCGATATTCGTATAGGTTGCCCGGCGACTGTTGGGCTGGGCTTCCTGCCAGTCCATATCAAAGCCTTCCAGTTTATACCGGTAACGAATTTTCTGAGGATTGAAATAATTGAGTGCAGCAAATTCAACTGCAAAGCCATTCTGGCTGTAATTCAGCTCAATAGCTGTTGTAGCAGTAATCGATTTATCCAAAATAATGCGTCCGCCGAAATCTTCCCCTATCCCCACACTTTTGTTGTCAATCTGTAAATCAGTAAATGCAATCCCTGGCTTACTATGGTCTGTTTTAATGTGACCAGGTTGAAAGAGGTTGAAGCCATTTGCGCCGCCAAACAGTAAATCCCCTGCCCGCGTTTTATACCCGGCATTTGCATTAAATGCAGTTCCCTGAAGACCGTCATGTTCATCATATTTATGAAAAGTATAAGAAAAATCATGAGGAAGCCGCGGCTTAACAATGACATTAAACAGTCCGTTTGCCGTGCTTACCCAGAGGTTTCTTTGATGATCTTCTACGATTTTTAAAGTCGCTTTTTCCGCAAGTCCGTCTTTGATATCGAAGTTCCGGAACTGTTTTGTAACTGGATTCAGCCTGCTCAAACCATCCCTTGTTGCCATCCAGATGAAACCATAACTGTCCTCCATCAAATCGTATACTACGTTATTAATTAAACTATTGGCATCACCTTCCTCATATTTATAATGAACAAAATTTCCATCTGTTTTCAATTGATCTACGCCATCAGAACTTCCGATCCAGAGGTTTCCTTTCCTATCTTCGATCAGACTCGAAAGGAAGTCAGAATGCACACTATTTTGCTCTCCCGCGCGCTTATGGTAAAAGATACCCGTATTCCGGTCCAGACGGTCCAGGCCACCACTTAATGTAGCCACCCATAAATTTCCTTTCCGGTCTTCCAGAATGTCCCATACCCGGTCGTCCGAAAGACTTTTCGGATTTTCAGGCTGGTGTTTATAATGTGTAAAAACCTTTCCGTCAAAACTATCCAGACCACCAAAGTAAGTCCCAATCCACAATCGCTTAGTCCGGTCAATATAAAGACTCACAATGATGTCATTACTAAGGCTGTTGGCATTATTCGCCTGATGCTGATATCGTTTAAACTGACCGGTTTTACGGTTAAAATAGAACAATCCACCTCCATTGGTACCGATCCATATATTTCCATGCTCGTCTTCTGCAAAACGGTTCACATCATCGTAGGTCAGGCCATTCGGATTGCTCGCCTGATGCTTGAAAAGAGGAAATTTAAGAATTTTCTCGTGGTAAAAACTAAGTCCCTTTTTAAAAGTCCCCACCCATATAATTCCCGAATCATCTTTATAAATACACAGAATACTATTCTGCCCGATGCTTTTGAGATCATCCTCTTTATGAAGAAGATACCTTATTTTAAAGTTCTTTTTGTCAAGCAGATTGATCCCGCCGTGGTCTGTAGCGATCCAGATTTGTCCATGCTCGTCCTGTATCATTCCATTGATCAGGTTACTGTTTAATACGTCCTTCCTTTTATCAATAAAACGGCGCTGCCCATTGACAGGGCTATAATAATCGATTCCACTCTGATTGTTCAGTGTATACATCCACAAGTCGGAATCCTGATCTACAAATAATTTAAATTCCTGAAAATCTACCGGATTCACTTTCTTAAACACCAGAATGCGCTGTTTTACTTTGGCTGTTTTTCTATCCAGCTGCGTAATGGTCTTATCGCGGTGAACCAGCCAGATGTTCCCCTTCCTGTCCTGTTGAATCGCGGTAACGAACGAAGCCTCAACTGAGCGGGTCCTTGCGGCAGACACCTCATACTTAAACACGCCCTGCTCCTTTGCATTGAACCAAAAATTACCATCTTCGTCTTTGAACACACCGGAAATGCCCTTTACAGGGATATTCAGCGATTTAAACCAGGCATCTACATTCCTGATAAAACGTTCCGTTTCGGGATCATAGATATTCGCCCCACTCCTCGTTTCCAGATACAACTTATTACCGGGAAGCTCATAGATATTGGTGATAAAGTTGTCGATAATAGACGTAGTATCTCTGGGATTATGTTTAAAAACCTTCATGACCTGTCCATCATAACGATTGAGGCCGCTAAGTGTTCCAAACCACATAAAGCCTTTACTGTCTTTCAGTATGGCATTCACCTGATTATGTGATAAGCCATTGGACAAATCCATGCGGGAAAACTGAACCGGTCCGGGTTGTGCTGAGCCTTTACCCGAAATGAACAATAAGATCAGTATAATCAATAACCCGCTCTGTCCCATTAAAATTTATATTTGGTATGTTTCTATTGCAATTTCCGCCTGGTAGAGTTCCTCACAATGAGCTTAGGCCTTACATTTACCGTTTTTATTTTATCTTCCGCACCGAAATTCTCTATTTCCTGAAAATATAGATTTCCTATTTTTCTGCCCATTTCCACACTAAACTGATCTACGGTAGTAATAGATGGGCTGGTAATTTCAGTGAATGGTTCATTAGAGTAACCGCAAATACCAAGTGTTTCAGGTATGCGGATTCCTTTGTTCCCGGCCGCTTCCAGTACCCCCAGCGCGGCAAAATCAGAAGTAGAGGCAAAAATTGCATCCGGAGGATTCGGCATATCCAGCAACCTGGCGGTAGCGGCAGCTCCCAGCTCTTTTGTCCATGCATTTGCATACATCAGCTCAGAAAGGATCGGGAAACCATGGTCTTCCAGCGCAGCGATATAACCTTCTTTACGTTCTCTAAAAATATGAAGTTCCTGGGGGCCCTCCAATAAAGCAATCCGACGATACCCCTGTTCTATCAGGTGTGTAACAGCTTCATAGGCTGCCTGCTTGTTATCATTCAATACCTTAAAAGTCTCTAACCCGGCTACTACCCGGTCAAACTGGATAAGCTGAATATTCCGGTCTAAGACCTGCTGAAGGTGATCCGGACTCCCCTTTTCTGCGGCAATAGAAATGACAATACAGCTGACATTCTGGTTCACCAGTGCATTTACCCCTTCCACCTCACGTGCATGGAGCTCATTAGACTGGCAAATCACCAGGTTATATCCTTTTTCAGAAGTAATCTCCTCCAGCCCTGCGATGACATTGGAAAAGAAATATTGATTGATCCGGGGTACAACTATGCCAATCGTTGGATTATTCCCTTTCCTCAGGTTAGATGCCATCGAATTTTGCTGATAGTTCATCTCCGCCGCTGTTTTCAAAATCAGGGCTTTGGTCTCTGCATTAATCTTATTGCTATCACTCAGTGCCCTTGACACCGAAGAGGCCGCTAAATTGAGCTTTTGGGCGATATCATATATCGTTGTTCTTTTCTGACGCTTCATACGTACAGTAAAATTACAAAAATAATTTAGGCAATCGATTGCAATTATAAAACATTCTCCTAAATTCGTTTTCTGATAACCAAATATTTACCCACTAAAGACCATAGCCACAATACGATATGTTATTACTAGGAATAGACATCGGCACTTCTTCTGTTAAGGTGGCCATTGTAGACTCAACTTCACAAAGGGCCATTATTACCGCACAATATCCGGAAGAAGAGAGCGCAATTCAGGCGCTGCAACCGGGATGGGCAGAGCAAAATCCGGAAATGTGGTGGGAACATACACAGCAGGCTTTCGGAATCTGCAAAATGAAAGGCATTTTTAATCCACTGGACATTTCAGCAATCGGCATTGCCTACCAAATGCACGGTTTAGTACTGGTAGATCAGGAGCAACAGCTCCTGCGGGATAGCATCATTTGGTGCGACAGCAGGGCCGTAACATTAGGAAACGTTGCTTTTGATGAATTGGGTCATGATTATTGCCTAAGTCATCTGCTCAATTCTCCGGGCAACTTTACCGCTTCAAAACTGGCCTGGGTAAAGCAAAACGAACCTGAGGTCTACGCAAAAATTCACAAGGTGATGCTTCCCGGCGATTTTATCGCGATGAAGCTGACTTCCAGCATCAGCACCAGCATCTCTGCCCTATCGGAAGGCGTGTTCTGGGATTTTAAAACAGACACCTTATCCGCCGCATTAATGAACCACTATGGTTTTGATCCGGAATTGATTCCGGAAATTAAACCTGTTTTTTCGGAGCATGGAACGGTAAGCATAAACGCTGCACAGCTGTTAGGCTTAAAAGTCGGAATCCCTGTCGCTTATAAAGCAGGGGATCAACCGAATAACGCACTCTCGCTGAATGTCCTGGAGCCAGGAGAAATAGCCGCAACAGCAGGTACATCCGGAGTAATTTACGGACTAAGTGATCAGCTGGCTTACGATCCGCAATCCAGGGTCAATACATTTGCCCACGTCAATTATACGCCAGAGCAGAAAAGGCTGGGCATCTTACTCTGCATCAATGGCACAGGAAGCATGAACCGCTGGACTAAAAACCTGCTGGCATCCGGTATATCCTATGCGGATATGAATGAATCAGCAAAACAGGTAGCCGTTGGCGCAGAAGGATTACGAGTATTGCCTTTTGGAAATGGCGCAGAACGCATGTTGGATAACAAGCTAATTGGTGGCCATTTTCAAAACATAGATTTCAACCTTCACAACCCTGCTCATATCTTCAGGGGCGTTCAGGAAGGAATAGCCTTTGCCTTCCGTTACGGACTAGACATCATGCGCAGCAACGGGCTTCGTCCAAATGTCATCCGTTGCGGAAAAGCGAACCTCTTTCTCAGCGAACTCTTTCTCGAAGCCTTTGTGAATAGTACCGGTGCACCTGTGGAATTGTATGAGAATGATGGCAGTGTGGGTGCTGCATTGGGGGCAGGAATTGGTGCAAAGACCTACGCCCATCCGGCCGAAGCTTTTAGCCTGATCAGGCCCATTCAATACATGGAACCAAGCCTAACCGCCAGCTATGAACCCATTTATCAGGATTGGCTTTCAGAGTTAAATACAAAAATAACATAATAGCCACTAAACAATGAATATCAATAACTTATATTTAAATTTAACTATAAAGAAAAAGTAAAAATAGTACAATAGCCCCCATTTTTCTAATATTTTCAAGCTTAAGACCACATTAAATCAACCAAAAAAAAGAACCAAAATGATTACAGTAACGACAGGAGAAAAGGAATTTTTCAAAGGAATTGGACCCATAAAATTTGAAGGATTAGCTTCAGATAACCCACTGGCATTTCGCTGGTATAATGAAAACAGAATGATCGCAGGAAAGACGATGAAGGAACACCTGCGTTTTGCCTGTGCCTACTGGCATTCTTTTGTCGGCACCGGCGGAGATCCCTTTGGCGAAGCCAGCATCATTCATCCATGGAATGAAAAATCCGATGCAGTAGCCCGCGCAAAAGACAAAATGGACGCGGCCTTTGAGTTCATCACCAAGATGAATCTCCCCTATTACTGCTTTCATGACGTGGATCTGGTAGATTACACCAACGACATCCCTGAGAATGAAAGACGGCTCCAGGCCATCGTGGAGTATGCCCGACAAAAACAGGAGGTAAGTGGCGTGAAACTACTTTGGGGAACGGCAAATTTGTTTTCTCACCGCCGATACATGAATGGTGCGGCAACAAATCCTGACTTTCATGTTTTGGCGCATGGCGCTGCACAGGTGAAATCAGCTTTAGATGCCACAATTACACTGGGTGGAGAGAATTACGTATTCTGGGGTGGTCGTGAGGGCTACATGAGCCTTTTGAACACCAATATGAAACGGGAACAGGAACACCTGGCAAAATTCTTACATGCCGCAAAAGACTATGCACGCAAACAGGGTTTCAAAGGAACTTTCTTTATTGAACCGAAGCCATGCGAACCTTCTAAACACCAATACGATTACGATTCAGCAACGGTAAGTAATTTCCTTCGTCAATACGGCTTACTGGAAGATTTCAAGTTAAACATTGAGGTGAACCATGCGACTCTTGCTGGTCACACCTTTCAACATGAGCTACAGGTTGCTGCCGATGCAGGCTTATTGGGCTCTATGGATGCCAACAGAGGTGATTATCAAAACGGATGGGATACCGATCAGTTTCCAAACAACATCAATGAGCTGACAGAAGCCATGCTGATTGTACTGGAGGCCAATGGTCTTCAAGGCGGGGGAATCAACTTTGACGCTAAGATCAGAAGAAACTCGACCGACCCTGCTGATTTGTTCTATGCGCATATCGGGGGGATGGATACTTTTGCCAGAGCACTGGTTACAGCAGATCAAATCCTACAGCAATCCGATTACAAAAAAATCAGAACCGACCGCTATGCATCATTTGACAAGGGTGCCGGTCAGGATTTTGAAAACGGGCTGATGGACCTGGAAGCTTTACGCAACTATGCAGTGGAAAAAGGAGAACCGCAAAGCATCAGCGGCCAGCAGGAACTGCTGGAAAACATCATTAACAGATTCATTTAAAATTACATAAACCAATTCACATGAACTCATTGAGTACATACGATTACATCGTTTTCCTCGTCTACTTCCTGATTGTTGCGGTCTATGGATTTGCCGTTTACCGCAAGAAACAAGCACACAAAGAGAACTCTAAAGATTTCTTTCTAGCAAAAGACTCACTGACCTGGTGGGCTATTGGAGCCTCTCTGATCGCCTCAAATATTTCAGCCGAGCAATTTATCGGAATGAGCGGCTCCGGGTTCACAATGGGCCTTGCAATCGCTACCTACGAATGGATGGCTGCCGCTACCTTAATTATTGTAGCGATCTTCTTCATTCCAGTATACCTGAAAAATAAAATCTATACGATGCCCCAGTTCCTGGGACAACGGTACAACAATACAGTAGCCATGATCATGGCTGTTTTCTGGCTATTGCTCTATGTGGTCGTCAACCTGACCTCGATCCTATACCTTGGCGCATTGGCGATCAACAGCATTTCCGGCATCAATACTACAGCCTGCATGTATGTGCTGGCGGTATTCGCAATCATCATCACCCTTGGTGGAATGAAGGTAATCGGCTATACTGATGTCATTCAGGTTTTCTTCCTCATCTTAGGAGGACTGGCCACGACCTACCTGGCATTGGAACTGGTAGCAACTCATTTTGGCAGCTCAGGGGTATTGAACGGATTGGCGATGGTTAAAGAAAAAGCCTCGGATCATTTCCATATGATCTTCCGCCAGGAAAACCCTCATTACATGGACCTTCCGGGCTTAACCGTACTTATTGGCGGGATGTGGATCGTAAACCTGAATTACTGGGGCTGTAACCAATACATCACACAAAGGGCTTTAGGTGCAGATTTAAAGACCGCCCGATCAGGATTGCTTTTTGCTGCCGGACTGAAATTGTTAATGCCGGTAATCGTGGTCCTTCCGGGAATTGCCGCCTATGTATTGTATAAAGAAGGCTATGGAGATTTTAAAACGGCCATGGTAAAAGACGGATCTTTAAATGCAGATTCCGCCTATCCGGTCTTGCTAAACCTACTTCCTTCAGGACTAAAAGGTCTTTCTTTTGCGGCACTGACCGCAGCGATCGTGGCTTCACTGGCCGGAAAAGCAAATAGTATTGCCACTATTTTCACACTGGACATCTACAACAAAGTCATCAACAAAGGAGCAAACGAACACCGACAGGTGGTAGTGGGCAGGATTACGGTGATTGTTGCGATGTTGCTGGCCATTGTCATCGCTCCTCAGCTTGGAATTGACAAAAAGGGAGGTTTTCAATTTATTCAGGAGTACACGGGATTTGTGTCGCCGGGCATCTTTGCGATGTTTATCCTGGGATTTTTCTGGAAAAGAACCACCTCTAACGCGGCACTTTTTGCCACCATCGGAGGATTTTTGCTTTCCGTAGGGTTTAAAGCACTTCCTAATTTCTGTAATCTGGAATGGCTAAGCAATTTTGGGTTCGCAAAATTGGCAGAACAAAAAGATGGCAGCATGTTGTACGAAATCCCTTTCCTTGATAGAATGGGCTTTGTATTCATCATCTGTGTGGTCAGCATGGTCATTATCAGCTTATTTGAAAACAGAAATGGAGTAAATCCTAAAGGACTGGAAGTTGACCGCAGTATGTTTAAAACCAACGCTGGTTTTGCTGCAGGCGCTTTGATCATTACAGGAGTGCTGATTGCACTTTACAGCATTTTCTGGTAGAAATGCAAATTCAAGGTTGCCGGTTACCCGGCAACCTTGAATTTTACGCAGCCCCCTTAATCCCAACCACTTCGCCAACGATAACGATGGCAGGATAAGTCAATCCACCCCTGGCGGCTGCCGCAGGCAAATCCTCAGCCCTGCATACCACCTTTTTCTGTTGCGGCAAAGAGGCGTGCTGTATGATTGCCGCAGGCATCCCCCCTAACCCCGCATCTTTGTAAACACCCGCGATCTCTGCAAGCTTCTTCATTCCCATATAAATTACAACAGTCGCCGCGCTGTTAATCGCACAACGCAGATCATTAGACAAACTGCCATCCTTCTTGGTACCGGTAATGATCCACATACTTTCACTAACCCCGCGATGCGTCAAAGGGATGCCACTAAATCCACTGGCCTGCATACTGCTGATTCCGGGTATATAATGAGCAGGAATACCATGTTTTTCAGCAAAGAGCACTTCTTCAAAGCCTCTTCCAAAAATAAAAGGATCCCCTCCCTTTAAACGAACCACCACCCGGTGTGTTTGTGTATATTCTTTAATCAACTCATGGATAACTTCCTGCGGAGTATAGTTTCCGTAAGGCTGTTTACCTACATAAACCATTTTACAGTCCTTCGGCGCGATTTCAAGCAGCTCTTTATTGATTAAATTGTCATAAAGTATCACTTCTGCTCTTTTCAATACGCGATATCCCTTCAAAGTAATCAATTCGGGGTCCCCAGGACCACCACCTATTACAAAAATCCCAAAATCACCTTCTTTTTCTAACATTAAACTAAAAATTTAGATAAAAAACTCACTATTCACCATAAATACTCATCAAAAATATATTATTTAATGATAAAAATCATATAATCACAATTTTATATTCATAAAATCATATATTTACACAACAAAAATCATATAAACAAAAATATCACGATAAATAACACCCGAAAACAAACAAAAAACACACAACAATAAGACAACACCAAATAAAATTTACGAAACAAGAGTAAAAAGAACCAAACAAATCAAATAATACACAAATAATACAAAAACAACAGGCATGAAACATAAAAAAGTAGTTGTAATTGGAAACGGAATGGTGGGATACAAGTTTTGTGAGAAAATAATAAGCAAATCCAGTGATTTTAGCTTGGTAATTTTCGGTGAGGAGCCGAGAAGAGCCTACGACAGGGTTCATTTAAGTGAATACTTCAATGGAACATCTGCAGATGACCTCTCTTTATGTACAGAAAACTGGTATTCGGAAAAAGGAATCACACTTTATTTGAATGATCCGGTAAAAGAAATCGACAGAACCGGCAAAACCATCCATTCCTCAAAGGGGCTTACCCTGGAATACGACTACCTCATCATTGCTACCGGCTCTGCCCCTTTTGTACCTGATATCCCAGGTATTGACAAGGAAGGTGTTTTTGTATACCGTACCATTGAAGATTTGGATCTGATAAAAAACTATGCCATACATGCCAAAACAGGCGCCGTTCTTGGCGGTGGCTTATTAGGGCTCGAAGCAGCAAAAGCCCTGATAGATTTAAATCTGAGCGAGACCAATGTGATCGAGTTTGCTCCCCGACTGATGCCAAGACAAATCGACGCTGCCGGCAGTGGGATGCTGCAAAACAAACTGACTGCATTAGGTCTGAACATCTATACCAATAAAGGAACAAGCAGTATTGAAGGTACTGACCGGATTACCGCCTTAAAATTTAATGATGGCAGCGAATTAAAAACAGATATGCTGGTGATCTCTGCCGGAATCAGACCCAGAGACGAACTGGCCAGGCTATCAGGCATCGAAGTAGGCACAAGAGGTGGCATTATCGTAAATGAGCATATGCAAACCAGCGATCCTTCAGTTTTTGCCATAGGCGAATGTGCCCTGTTTGACCATAATATCTACGGTTTAATTGCCCCTGGTTATGAAATGGCGGAAGTCGCAGCGGCAAAACTTTGCAATGACACTAAAACCTTTAAAGGATTTGACATGAGTACCAAGCTGAAGCTGATCGGAGTGGATGTAGCCAGCTTTGGAGATCCTTTTACCACAGAACCAGATGCCAGGACCATACTTTTTGAAGACAGCCACAAAGGCATTTACAAACGCATTAACATCAGCAATGACGGAAAATATCTGCTTGGCGGCATATTAATAGGAGAAGCAGAAGCTTATAACATGCTCCTGCAGACCGTAAACAATAAAATATTGCTTCCACCAAATCCTGAGGATCTGATCCTGGGCTCAAGGGGCGGCAGTTCAGCAACAGAAAATGCCGGACTGGCCGGACTTCCCGACGAGGCCCTGATCTGCAGTTGCGAAGGCATCAGCAAAGGATCGATTTGCAACGCAGTAACCGAACAAAACTGCGAATCAGTTGACGCCATAAAGAGTTGCACCAAAGCAGGAACAGGTTGCGGAGGCTGCATTCCGATGGTAAAAGACCTGATGCTCCATACCATGAAGCAAAATGGCAAATACGTTAGAAACGTCATCTGCGAGCATTTTCATTTAAGCAGACAAGAACTCTATGATCTTATAAAAATACATAACCTAAAAAGTTACGAGCAGGTGCTGGACAATCTGGGCAAAGGCGATGGCTGTGAAGTATGCAAGCCATTGGTATCATCGCTTTTAGCGAGTTTATGGAACGACATGATTCTCAAAAAAGGCAATGATACTGCCCAGGACAGCAACGACCGCTTTTTGGCAAATATCCAGAAAGGAGGCACTTACTCTGTCGTACCGCGTATCCCGGGAGGAGAGATTACGCCCGAAAAGCTAACCATTATAGGTCAGGTCGCTGAAAAGTATGGCCTCTACACCAAAATCACAGGCGGACAACGCATAGATATGTTCGGGGCACATCTGAGCGACCTCCCCCTGATCTGGGAAGAACTGATTGCCGCAGGTTTTGAAAGCGGTCATGCCTATGGCAAAGCCTTACGCACCGTAAAAAGTTGTGTCGGCAGCACCTGGTGCAGATTTGGCTTACACGATAGCGTAAGCTATGCGATCCGGATAGAAGAACGCTACAGAGGTCTGCGTGCACCTCACAAATTGAAATCAGCAGTCAGCGGTTGTATTCGCGAATGTGCAGAAGCACAAAGTAAAGATTTTGGAATCATTGCTACTGAAAAGGGCTGGAACCTCTATGTATGCGGTAACGGAGGAAGTAAACCTCAGCACGCTTTATTATTGGCTACAGACGTAGACAGTGATACCTGTATTAAATATATAGACCGTTTTTTGATGTTCTATATCCGTACGGCCGATCCTTTAACCCGGACTGCACCATGGCTGAACAAAATGGAAGGTGGTATGGAATACCTGCGAAATGTAGTCGTAAATGACAGCCTCGGTATGGCAGCGCAGTGGGAACTGGAAATGCAGGCGCTGGTAGACAGTTATCAGTGTGAATGGAAAACAGCAATTGAAGACCCGGAGATCCGAAAACGCTTTAACCACTTCGTGAACGCTCCTGAAGAAAAAGATCCAAGTGTAAGATTCGATGAAATGCGGGGCCAGAAAAAAGCAGCAGACTGGACATTGGCTTAATCCAAAAATAGAAATCATGATAGAAACAACAACAAACTGGTTTGCAGCCTGCCGCGTAGAGGATGCGGTAGAAAATGGCGGAGTATGTGTAAAATGCGGCGATGAGCAGATCGCATTATTCTATTTTACACGCCGCAATGAGTGGTATGCCACACAAAACCTTTGTCCGCACCGTCAACAAATGGCCCTCAGTCGCGGTATGATAGGCTCAGTAGGCGAAGATCCTAAAATCGCCTGCCCTTTTCATAAAAAAACATTCTCTCTGTCGACAGGAGAATGCCTTAGCGGGGACGAGTGCGCGATACAAACCTATCCTGTAAAAGTGGAGGATGGACTGGTCTACATCGGACTGAAGAATTAAGTAAAAACCGTAATCACAAATTTGCCTGAGCATGGATAAAAACTACTACAAAAGTCATTTAAAACTGGATTTCATTGCCCTCAAAGGGCAACAGAAACTAGCGCAGGTGAAAGTTCTTGTGATTGGTGCCGGAGGTTTGGGTTGCCCCTGTCTGACTGCCCTCTCCGCTTCGGGAATAGGCGATATCGGCCTGGCAGATGGAGATTTGATCAGCAATTCGAACCTTTCAAGGCAAACACTTTTCAATTACCCGGATACCGGGAGGCATAAAACGGCTGTAGCCATTGCTTCACTCAAATCCAGAAATCCTTACCTGCTTTATCATGAACATCGTTTTTTTGTAACCGAAGAAAATATTCTGCCGCTGGTCGGGGCTTACGACATTGTAGTCGATGCCACAGATAATTTTCAGGCCAGATATCTGATCAACGATGCCTGTGTAGTAAAAGACAAACCCCTGGTTTATGGCGCCATATTTCAAACAGAAGGACATCTAACCGTATTCAATTACCAGAGTTCCCCTACGCTTCGCTGTCTTTTTCCGGAACCGGATCAGGAAGAAGCGCTTCCCTCCTGCGCAGAAAGCGGTGCCTACATGATCACTACCAATATTATTGGAAGCATGATGGCCAATGAAGTCGTTAAAATTGCCTTAAATCAGGAAGAAGTACTCCGCGGAAAGCTGCTCAGTTTTGAAGCTTTAAGCAACACAATTACACGAACCACCTATTCAGCCGATCAGCAATCAAGAACTAAAAGCCATTCCAGATTTAAGCCAGCCCCAAAAGCCATTGAACTGACAGCAGCAGCCTTTACAGAAAAAACTCAGGGAACAGGTATAGAGCTGATTGATGTCCGGACAATAGCAGAAAGAAAAGCGCAGCATATCGGCGGTAAACACCTTCCATTACAGGAGCTTGAACAATTTGATTTAACAAAATACGATGCTGCCCAACACTTCTATTTCTATTGCCAAACTGGAATCAGAAGCTTACAGGCGGCAAAAAAACTAAGAGCCAAGGGCTACGAAAATGCCTTTAGCCTGAAAAATGGGATCAGCAATCTCCATGGCCAATTAATATAAACACCTCAACTATGCGCGACATCACCGGTAAACAGATCACATTGAGAACAGCAAAAGCGGTAGCGGTGATTTACTGTTCAGCAGAAACCCTGATGATCATTAAAAATAACCAACTCCCTAAGGGTAATCTTTTCGACGTAGCCAGAGCTGCCGGATTTTTAGGCGCCAAGCTGACCCCACAACTGCTTCCACATTGCCATCCGGTAACCATAGACAGCATGGACATCAGTTTTGAAATCAATGAAAGTCCAAGGTCGGGAATCACCATAAATGGGGAGGCCAAATCTATAGGAAGAACAGGAATCGAAATGGAAATACTGACCGCAGTATCCGTTGCAGCGCTGGAAATTTACGACATGCTCAAACCTGTGGACAGCACACTGGAGATAGGCGGCATTAAACTGCTGCAGAAAACAGGTGGGAAAAGTGACCGGAAAAAGTACTTCTCCACTCCTCCTGTCTGTGCAATTTTAGTATGCTCAGACTCCACATCTGCTGGAAAAAGAGAAGACAAAAGCGGAATCATGATCCGGCAAATGCTGGAACAGGTCAATGCAAATGTAAAAGCCTACGAAATCCTGCCGGACGACAAAGAGCTGATCCAAAAGCAATTGCTAAAATGGGTAGCCGAGGATGTACATTTTATATTTACCACCGGAGGTACTGGACTTGGTCCCCGCGACAATACCGTAACTGCTGTAACTGAAATTCTGGAACGGGATGCAGATGGAATTACCGAAGCCATGCGCAACTTCGGTCAAATGCGGACCCCAATGGCCATGATGAGCCGTGCAGTAGCCGGCTCCATTTCGCAAACCCTGATCCTCACCCTGCCTGGAAGCAGCAGTGGAGCCAGAGAATCCCTGGAAGCCGTATTACCGGGAATTTTCCATGCCCGAAAAATGATGAAGGGAGGTGGACATTGAGCCTGACAAGTTTTGAAGAAGCGATTTCCATCCTCTCTGCAATTTCCAGTTCCTTTGAAAGAGAAAACATCCACCTGGAAGAAGCGGATGGCCGGATCCTGGCAGAAAACATCTATGCAGACCGTGATTATCCCCCATTCAACCGGGCTGCGATGGATGGCTATGCCATCATGCAAAGCGATTGGAAAAAAGGCATCAGAACATACCAGATCACAGAGACCATATTTACCGGTCAGCCAGCCAAACGCCCACTGACTTCAGGCAGCTGTTATAAAATCATGACCGGTGCAGCTACGCCTGAAATGGCAAACATCATTATCAGAAGAGAAGATGCAGAAGAGTCCGACGTACAGGTAATTTTACATTCCGACGGCCTGAAAAATTATCAGAACATCGCCCGACAAGGCGAAGACAGCAGTAAAGGAAGCTTGCTTCTGGCCGCTCCGTTAAGGTGTAGCCCGCAGGTCATTGCTTTACTGGCAACTGTAGGCAAAGCTATATTGCAGGTTTACAAACTACCAAAAGTAGCCCTGATCACCACGGGTGATGAAATAGTGAGCCCCTCTGCCAGTATCAATCCTTTCCAGATTCGCAACAGCAATCAATATCTTCTAAAATCCTTGCTCAAGCAATGGAAAATCTGCCCGGTGCTATCTGCACATGTCAACGATGATAAAGAAAAGTTAACCAGCCTGTTAAGCGCTGCACTGGAAGCCAATCTGGTGATCATTAACGGAGCGGTTTCTGCCGGAGATGCCGACCATGTACCTGCTGTACTGCAAGAGCTGGGTGTTAAAACACTGTTTCATAAGGTGAGTATCCGCCCCGGCAAACCACTACTGGTGGGAAAAACACCATCAGGAACCGTAGTTTTTGCCCTTCCAGGGAACCCACTTTCCTGTCTCAGCACGTTTACCATTTTTGTAGAACATTATTTATACCGCTGCTTTGGCTACGAGGCCAGGCCCCAGCAAAGGCTTCCAATTTTGCAAAACAAAACAAAGAAACACCTTTTAACAGAATTTTTTCCTGTCGGCACTGACCACTCCGGCGGAATAAATTCAGTCCCTTTCAATGGATCCGGAGACGTCACTGCCGCTATCCATGCCCAGGGACTGGCCATGCAACCCGCAGATTCAAAACAACTTAACAAAGACGATTTAATCACCTTCTATCCATTTAACCATTATAAATAAAAAACAGAGCCATAAACCATCACATTTTAGAAACCTAAACCTAAACAAACCATGACTGCTGACTTTAAGCCACTAAGTAAACTCAACATTTTTTCAGCCAGAGGCATTCAAATGCGAACCTTTCACATCACATGGGTGACCTTCTTTTTCTGTTTCTTCGGTTGGTTTGGTGTTGCCCCATTAATGCCATTGATCCGCGAACAATTGCATTTAAGCAAGGATCAGATCGGCAACATCATCATTGCTTCTGTTTCTGCAACAATTATTGCCCGTTTAATCATTGGAAAACTTTGTGACACCCTGGGTCCACGCCTTTCCTATACCATTTTACTCGCCGTGGGTGCCATTCCCGTCATGTGTATCGGATTGAGTAACAGTTATGAAAGCTTTCTATTATTCAGGTTCATTATCGGAATTATCGGCGCTTCATTTGTCATCACTCAGTTCCATACCTCGATGATGTTTGCCCCAAATGTGGTGGGAACAGCCAATGCCGTAACCGGAGGCTGGGGTAACCTGGGTGGAGGAGTAACGAATCTCATCATGCCACTTATTGCGGCAGGTTTTGCTGGCCTTGGCTTTGTGAGTCAAGCCGACTCCTGGCGACTGGCCATGGTTGTTCCGGGTGTCATCCTGCTGATCATGGCTTTTATCTATTATAAATATACCAAAGACAGCCCTGCAGGCAATTTCAAAGACCTGGAACAAACCAATGTTAAAACTGCAAAAAAAGGTTCTTTTGTCAGCGCACTAAAAGATTACCGAACCTGGGTACTTGCCCTCGCCTACGCTGCCTGTTTCGGAATTGAGATTACAGTGGACAATGTAGCTGCTACCTTTTTTACCGATCAGTTTGGTGCCTCCATGATCATGGCCGGTGCCATGGCCAGCATATTTGGTGGCATGAACATCTTTGCCCGGGCATTGGGTGGTTACGTAAGTGATAAAGTAGGGAAATCTTATGGCTTACGCGGAAAAGGATTGTTACTGGGTGCGCTGCTGGTTCTTGAAGGAATTGGGATCAGTCTGTTTGCGCAATCACAAACCCTTGGCATGGCCATCGCCGCCATGTTATTTTTTGCACTTTTTCTTAAAATGGCCAACGGAGGAACTTACGGAATTGTGCCATTTATCAATAAAGAGTCCATTGGAACGGTAAGCGGCATTGTAGGTGCCGGCGGAAACATTGGGGCAATGCTGGTTGGCTTCCTGTTTAAATCAGAACACCTGACCTATGCAGACGCCTTTCATTATATCGGCATTGGGGTAGCCGTGATCGGACTGATGGTCTTTATCACAAAATTCCAGGTCAAAGGCTCCGCAAAGAGGGAAACCATCAAACCCGAACTGTTACAAGCTTAACCTCAACATATGCCAGCGCAGACAAATAAAGTATTTACCAGCACCTGTTGTTATTGCGGGGTGGGCTGTGGCGTGAAAGTAACGCTGGATAAAAACGATAACGTCACTGTTGAAGGCGATACTGATCACCCGGTAAACCGGGGTATGCTCTGTAGCAAAGGGCTCAATCTTCAATATACCGTAAATGACAAAAGTGACCGTTTGCTTTATCCGCAAATGCGCTATGGCAAAAGCATGCCTATGCAAAGGGTAAGCTGGGATGATGCGCTGACTCGTACCGCAGCAGTATTTAAGACTTTTATTGATAAATACGGCCCCGATTCTGTCGCTTTTTATGCTTCCGGTCAATGCCTTACCGAAGAATACTATGTCATTAATAAACTGATCAAAGGCTTTATTGGCAGCAACAATATAGATACCAATTCCCGCTTATGTATGAGCAGCGCCGTTACCGCCTACAAAATGGCCCTGGGAGAAGACAGTGTACCTGTTTGTTATGAAGACATTGAACTGGCCGATTGCTTTTTCGTAACCGGGGCCAATCCGGCATGGTGTCATCCCATCCTCTGGCGTCGGATCGAAGCCCATAAAGCAGCAAACCCTGAAGTCAAACTGATCATAGCCGACCCAAGGGTAACAGATTCCTGTGGACTCGCGGACCTTCACCTTCAACTCCATCCCGGCACTGATGTTACCCTGAATTATGCCATTGGAAGAGCGCTCATTGAAAAAGGAAATATAGACATCGATTTCATCAACCTGCATACAAGTGGTTTTGAGGACTATCGGAAAAGGGTGTTCGAAAGAACCTTAGCAGAAGCTGCGTTGATCTGCGGACTTACGCTGGCTGAAATAGAACTGGCGGCAAGTTATATTGCCGATGCCAAAGGATTTCTCAGCCTGTGGACAATGGGACTAAACCAAAGTTCCATAGGGGTAAATAAAAACCTGAGTCTGATTAACCTGAACCTGATTACAGGCCATATCGGAAAACCAGGCTCTGGTCCTTTTTCCCTAACCGGTCAGCCCAATGCCATGGGTGGTCGTGAAGTTGGCGGCCTGGCAAATCTATTGCCCGCACACCGGGACCTGAACAATGAAGCACATCGGCTGGAAGTACAAAAATTCTGGGGAGGCGGCACCATTTCCGATAAATCCGGATTAACCGCAACTGAAATGTTTGAAGCGTTAAATGACGGAAGACTGAAAGCCATATGGATCCTGTGCACCAATCCTTTAACCAGCCTGCCCAATGCAAGATTTGCAGAGCAGGCCTTAAAAAAGGCAAAATATCTGGTCGTACAGGAAATTACAGATAAGGCCGAAACCCTGGCCTATGCCGATGTGATTTTACCCGCAGCGGCATGGACAGAAAAGGAAGGCACCATGACCAATTCCGAAAGAAGAATCAGCCACCTGCAAAAAGTGATCAATCCCCCCGGAGAAGCTTTGCCCGATGCAGAGATCATCTGCCGCTTTGCTACAAAAATGGGCTACAAGGGTTTTGAGTACAAATCCATGGAAGACATCTACAAAGAACATGCAAAGCTCACCTACAGAACCAGCATCAATATCAGCGGATTAGATTACCAGCAGATTGACGACAGTAAGACCATACAATGGCCATACTACAAGAAAACAGGAAAAGGCACAAAACGACTTTTTACCAACCACCTGTTTCCTACCCCTTCAAAAAAAGCCATCCTGCACAGTCCTTCTGATGAGCTGAAAAGCGAACTACCTGATGAGGACTTCCCTTTCATTTTAACCACGGGAAGGGTCCGCGATCAATGGCATACCATGTCGAAAACCGGAAAAGTAAGCAAACTGAAGCAGCACATTAAACATGCCTTCCTCGAAATTCATCCTGCGGATGCCGTATTGCTCGATGTTGCAGATCAACAGGTCCTCGTGGTCAGGTCCAGACGCGGAGAAGTGCAGGTAAAAGCAAAAGTAACCGCAACGATAAAACAAGGTGTAGTCTTTCTTCCGATGCACTGGGGAAAAATTCTGGGTAGCGACCTGAACCGCGCCAACAACATTACCAGCACCATTATTGACCCGCTATCAAAAGAGCCGGATTTTAAATATTGTGCGGTGCACATAGAGAAATACAAAAAGGATTTTCAGCGGATTGTGGTTATTGGTGCCGGCGCGGGATCCCATGGCTTTGTCAGGTCCTATCGGGAAATCAACACCACAGATGAGATCACCGTCTTTAGTACGGAAAACCTCCCCTTTTACAACCGCGTCATGTTGCCCGACTATATCAGCGGAACACAGAAATGGGAACAACTCATCAAGATGAAGGACGAAGAGGAACCAGCGTACAACATCAGCCATTTAAGGGGCATTGGCATCGAAGCCATTAACCGGGAGAAAAAATATGTGAGAGACGTTACCGGTAGAAAAACGCCTTACGACGTTTTAGTCATGGCCACCGGAAGCCGGGCTACCCTGCCGAAAAACGCACCATCCTTGCCTGGTATTTTTACCATGCGCAACCGAAATGATGCTGATAATTTCAAAAAACATATCCCGAAAAATGCACATGTAGCCATTGTTGGCGGCGGATTACTCGGTCTGGAAATGGCGGCCTCCTTGAGAGAGACAGGGGTACAGATTACCATTATCCAGCGGGTATCCCGATTCCTGAACCGTCAGCTGGATCCATTGGGCAGTCAGCTGCTACACGAAGAAATGGTGGATCAGGGCTGTGACATCTATTACAATGATGAAGTACAGATTTACTATGGACGGTCAAAACTAACCGGAATTGAGTTAAAGAGTGGCAGGAGAATCAACTGCGATGCGGTTATACTGGCCATCGGTACGACCCCCAATATTGAACTCGCCAGGGAATGCGGACTGGATTGCAAACGTGGGGTACTGGTCAATGAGCGCCTGCAAACCAGCGATCCCTCGGTATACGCTATCGGAGAAATTGCAGAATTTGAAGGAACACTCTACGGAATCACCGCCGCTGCAGAACAACAGGCAGAAGTCGTGGCTAAATTCCATAATGGCGATATCAGTACCTATTATCAGGGGAGCCTGTTTATGAACATCATCAAGATCCATGGATTTGACCTTTGCAGCATCGGGTTATCCGAGTGTCCCGATCAGGTAAACTATGAAGAAATAGTATTTATCGACAAGGCCAAACGCTATTACAAAAAGTGCATCATCCATCAGGATAAGCTGGTGGGAACGATTTTAATCGGTGATAAGAGTGAATTCCTCGAATTCAGAGACCTGATTGCCAACAAAACGGAGCTGAGCGATAAAAGGCTGCAATTGCTGAGAAGCGGAAAAAAGAATGATCCGGTAAGCGGAAAACTGGTCTGCAGCTGCAATAATGTTGGTGTCGGAAACCTGCAAAAGAAAATCGCTTCCGGCTGCCTGGATCTCGGACAGCTTTGTGAAGCTACGGGTGCAGGGATGGGTTGCGGATCCTGTAAACCGGAAGTGAAGCTAATCCTTCAGGAAGCCTTACAAAAACAATTGCCAGAAAAAATAAGTTAACATGGAAAACACGGAAATTAAAAATCATCAGGTCAAAGTTAACCTTCCCGGAGGGATCGTCTCTGTTGGTGACCTTTCGGTGATACTGGAAACGCTGGAAAAATCAGGAGTAGAAAACGTCCGCTTCGGTACCCGGCAGCAGCTTTATTTTTCAGCAACATCCGATCAGCTGGAAGATATTGAACATGGTTTTCTCATTTCGGATACCGATTTTGAAACAGATGCAGACCGGCACCCAAATATCGTAAGTTCTTATGTAGCAGAAGATCTATTTAACAGTTCAAACTGGCTGCGCGAGGGGGTTTATAAGGACATCTTAGACACGTTTAGCTATACGCCCGGGCTCAAAATAAACCTGATTGATGACAGTCAGAACCTGATCCCTTTTTTCAGCGGAAATTTAAATTTTATCTCCTCAGATATTGGCAGTTACTGGCATTTATACATCCGCTTCCCTAAGACCAACATCATCTATTACTGGTCTTCCCTGGTTTATTCAGAAGATATCGCAGTATTGAGCGAAGCGATTGAAAATACCATATTAACCCAGAGAAGTTTATATTTTGATCAGCCGGAGATTGAGGGAAGACAACTTGAAACAACGGTGAGCGCTGGGGGTAGCTTTTTATTCCAGGAAGCTTCCTCGCCGCTCAGGCTGCCCGACTTCCAACTCCCCTATTATGAAGGCTTTAATAAATATAATGAAAAATATTGGCTAGGTATTTACCGGAGGAACGAACTGTTTCCCGTCGCCTTTTTGAAAGAACTCTGCAAAGTTTGCAATAAAACACGAATCGGCCAGATCCACACGACCCCCTGGAAATCAATCATTATCAAAGGAGTGGAACCTGCAGACCGGAAATTATGGAACGCCATACTGGATAAAAACCGGATGAACGTCCGCCATGCCTCCAACGAGCTGAACTGGCAGACAGAAGACCTTTGCGAAGAGGGATTAAGGTTAAAACACGAATTGGTAGCCGGTTTTAACGCCGCTGATCTGCGAACATTCAAGCTTTGCTTTGCCATTAAAATCAATCCAAAGAGCGGCCTTTTCGGTTCTGTGATCATTAAAAAGCAAACGCAGGAAGATCACAATGATGCCCGTTTTGACCTGTTGCATACCATCGACTTCAACCCCAATTCAAAGCATTACCATACCTATATAAAAGGGATCAGTAAAGCAGACCTGCTTCCTCAGCTAACCAGACTTTGCGAAGCCTACTATCAGCAACAAACCCTTGCTGCCGGAGAACAGGCAGAGCACTATTATGAAACCGACAGTCCTATTAAACCGGAACTCAGCTATGTTCATCAATGTAAACATTGCCTGAGCATTTATGATGAGGCCTGGGGCGAAGAAAGCCTCAATATTCCTGCGGGAACTCCTTTCTCCCGACTTCCGCAGGATTACCACTGCCCGCTCTGTGAGTCTGCCCGGACTGAATTTACCCCGATCATTAAAGAATCCCTAAATACATTTTAAATCATGGAACAAGACATCACCATCGCATTTGCTTTATACCTTGTAGGTTTTCTTTACGCTTCAGTTGGCCATGGAGGCGCAAGCGGCTACATTGCCATACTTTCTTTATTTACCATCCCGGTGAGTACCTATAAACCACTGATACTCGTCTTGAATATCCTGGTGGCTGGCATGGGATTTTATCATTTCTGGAAAGCAGGGTATTTCAGGTGGCAATTGTGCCGGTTATTTCTCATCACCTCAATTCCGGCAGCATTTATTGGTTCGAAATACTCGCTTGAAGGCAATATTTACCATTATTTATTGGGGTTGGCACTGGTGCTGCCTATCATTAAGCTCCTGGGCATAAAACCAAATGAAACCGAAAACCTTAAACCGGTAAAGCTACTGCCTGCCCTCCTGATCGGCACACTCATCGGTGGCCTTTCCGGAATGCTCAACATTGGCGGTGGCATATTCCTGAGCCCGGTACTCATTTTGCTGGGATGGGCAAATGTAAAGGAGGCAGCGGCCGCATCTGCCCTATTTATCGTATTCAATTCACTGAGTGGATTATTGGGAAGTTCTGCAGCTCTGATGATCACCCCTTCTGCCATTACCTGGTTTATCATGGCCGCTACCGGCGGAATTACCGGCGCATATTTTGGCAGTACCCGCTTTCAAAACATTACGGTACGGTATCTTTTGAGTGCCGTACTGACCATTGCCTCTGTTAAACTTTTATTTTTCATGTGATGGAACAGCTAAAAGACCATTTGGGAAGAACTTTTAAAACACTAAGAATCAGCCTGATCAACAACTGCAATATGGCTTGCACTTATTGTAGCTACAGCAACGAAGAGAACCAGAAAAATCATGCGGAAAGTAAGGGAAACGGGTTGACAGCAAAAGAGTTGATGAACCTGATTACTCAGCTACATGAACGCCTGAACTTTAGTACAATTCGTTTTACAGGAGGTGAACCCTTATTGTATAAAGAACTTCCTTACCTAATTAAAGGTGCCCGAAAGTTGGGCATTACCGATCTGAATCTGACCAGTAACGGAATCTTGCTTCAAAAACAGGTACCGGCATTAAAAGCTGCCGGATTAACCGCAATCAACGTTTCTCTGGACGCAACAGATCCGCATACTTTTTTCATGATGGGAAGAAGACATGGGCTTGACCAAACACTCAGAGGGATAGACGCAGCCTTAAATGCCGGCATTGCCGTAAAAATAAATTCGGTCATCATGAAGGGGCTGAACCACAATCAGGTGATTCCTTTATTAAAATACGCCGCTGATCAACAGATCATCATTCGGTTTTTAGAGATCATGGCGATGGGACATTTACACGGAAAGGCAGAGGAATACTTTTTCTCCCAATCTGAAATGCTCCAGCTGATCAGCACCCAATACAGATTTAGCCCTATCCCAAGAAAACAGGCCGCCACGGCCAATTACTGGCAAACGGAAGCGGGAAATATATTTGGCATCATTGCCAATGAAAGTCAGCCTTTCTGTACCGATTGCGACCGCCTGCGCCTGGATGTATATGGGAATATTTATGGCTGTCTGAGCAATGATCAACCCATCGCCATAAAAGGTGTTTCAGCTCCCGCCGAGCTCGATCTGCGATTAAGAGAAGCACTCGCACAAAAACAAAGTATAAAATTTACAGGAAGCAAGTTAAGCATGCTTCATATAGGAGGATAAAAGAATGAGAATACAGGTATTTGCCATATTAAAGGAATTTTTTAAAAAGGAGTTTGAGCTTAAAGCCAGCGTTCATACCATCGCAGATTTAAGGGCACAGCTCGCCCTGATCAATCCCGAAGCCGCAGCAGTGTTAAAACGCTGCAGGTTCGCTATACAGGACGAGATGGTAAGCGACCATTATCTCTTAACAGGAAATGAGCATATTCTTGTTATTCCACCTAGCAGCGGAGGGTAACATGGATTTCATCACAAAAAAAGAGATCGATCTGGTTGCATTGCTTCAGAAATCACATTGCCCGACAGCCGGAGCCGTGGTTTTATTTAGCGGTGAAGTCAGAAACCACAATATCGGTAAGGCCGTGAAGTACCTGGAATATGAAGCCCATGCCGGAATGGCTACAAAAATGATTGCAGAAATTCTACTTGCTGCAAGAAACCGCTGGAGCCTGAGTATTGCCTATGCCCAACACCGAATTGGAAAAGTAAAAGTGACCGAATCAGCAGTGGTGGTCATTACTGCTTCCGTCCACCGTGGGGAAGCCTATGCCAGCAATCGTTATATCATTGACCGCATTAAACATGAGGTCCCGATCTGGAAATGTGAACATTTTGCCGACGGCAGTAAGGAATGGGGAGGCAACTGTAATTGTCATACAGAAACCGGAGATCCGAATAAACACCTTTATGAATTTGAGGCCTTATGATCAGGGCGCTGGTATTATGCGGCGGAGAGAGTAAACGGATGGGTAAAGACAAAGGTCTCCTTGCGCTTGGATCAGGTAATTGGGCTACACATACCGTCTTTAAACTGGAACAGTTAAATATCCCGGTGAATGTCTCCATTAATCCTACACAGCTGGAAACTTATAGCCATTTCTTTTCTGCTGAGCAATTGATTATAGACGAGACCAGTGCCAAAGGACCGCTACAAGGTCTGCTCAGTGCAGGCCTTAAATACCCGAATGATGACCTCCTGCTTCTCGCTTGTGACATGATCGAAATGGATATAGAAACCTTAAAAGAGCTGCTGGAGCATACACTCACATTTCCATGCTACGACTATTATGTATATGCACAGGAAGATTTTATGGAACCTTTATGTGCCATCTACCCTTCTGCCACTTTAAAAAAACTCAACCAGCAACTGGAACAAGGTAATTTATCCGGTTTCTCCCTATACAAACTCATTAAAAAGGGCAATTACAAAACCCTTCCCATCAGTAATATTCAAACTTTCAATAATCACAATACCGCCACCATTTAAACTTTTCATATGACAAATCTTTACAAAAAATCAGTTTACCTCTTCTTTAGTCTTTGTGCGCTGACTTTAACCGCAAAATCACAAAACAATGGCAACTCCGTACAGACCAGGGCTACTCTTTTTGAGGGTGTAATTGTTGCAGGTTATGTAGACCAGGGGGCCTACCTCAATTGTACCGGACCGGCCATCAAATTCTCTAAAAAACCACTATCGGTATTGGTTGGATTATTACCCAGCTTACGCATTAAGAAAGACAAAGTCGCGACAGGTGCCCCACAAAATTCAATACTTACCCCCAATCTGGGTGTTGGTATTACGACCATTTACAATCATCTCGCCATTCAGGTTCCACTGTATTACAATGCTAAAACGAACAGCAAAGATGGAAAATGGAATGCGGGGATAGGGATAGGCTACAAGTTTTAAGTGGATTAAGATTCCTGAGTAAGGAATCTTAATTTTACTTCATCTACAATATGTATGTTCTTTCCCGACAAAGAGATCAGTTTTTCATTGACCAATTCAGTGGTCATCCGGAATACCGTTTCGTACGTTGCACCAGTGAACGCCGCAAGATCCTGCTTGCTCAATTCTATATTTAGCTGACCGGCCTCATTAAGACCAAACTGATCTTTTAATTGTAATAAGGCCACGGCAAGCCTGCTTTTTACAGACATCAAGGCCAGGTTACGCATTTTCTTTTCTGATTCCTGCAGTTCATCTGCATAGAATAGCATGAGGTTAAAGGCAAAATCATGGTTTACCTTTAAAGTAGCGATAAAAAATTCCAGGTCGATAAAACAAAGAGAGGTTTCTTCAAGTGCAGTAGCAGAAATAGGATAAACGGAGCTACTGGTCCCTAAACCACGATGACCAAAGATTTTACCCGAGTTGGCAAAGCGTACAATCAGTTCTTTCTCGCCCCAATGTTTATGCACTTTAACATTTCCATTTTGGACAAAGTACATCCCTGTTACCGGATCGCCTTCTCTGATGATCAGCTCTCCTTTTTTTGCAATAAAATTTTTACGGTTATTGTCGATTGCAGACTTCCATTCCTTCAGCACCATTCTGCACATCATGCAGGTTTCAAGATCACAGCATTTACCTTTTTTCATAAATTAAACAGCACCTGTTAAGTAGAGATTTCTAATATCCTAAAAGTTTTCGATTAGGATGTGCTATATCTTATTTATTACGGCAAAAATCGTCGTCTTTATGGATCCATAGGTTCATCAAAATCAATTTGTAATGACATCACATTTGGAAAAAACTCCAGTGCCGTGTCCGACAAACGTTTCCCTAACCGATAAGGTTCATATCCGAGTTCTTTGATGCAGCGCTGAGGCATCACCTCACTAATGTACCTGCTTTGAGAATTAACCGTAACGGTTAATGCCGCTTTATCCATGGGCATGCCGTATCTGAACATGATCCGGGCCGCATTGCGGAGGTTCGTCGTAGTGTGCCTGGCATGAGGCTCCATAATAATTACGCTTTCAGGAATTTGCAAGGTATTCATTAAGAACTTCTTCATTTCATAAGCCTCGCTGTACTTCGTTTTATAGGGATGAACCCTCCCACCTGAGACCATAATAAAGGGAGCCATTCCATTCTTGTATTGTTCTACCGCCAGCCGGCAGCGCAACATTCCACCCGCACTTAATTCTGTGTCATGCTCTTCAGGCCCTTCACCCGGCACCAATATCAGGCTGTATTTATATTTACCAAAGTTTGTCTTTTTTATAGCGCTGAGGCTTGCTTTGTTGACGGTATTCACCATCGGCTCATAATCTCCCGCATCATTCCGTTCGTTAATTTCCAGGGCAATCAGCGCAAACTGCATGGAGGGCTCAAAGAACAAACTATTGTTGGTGTTCAAGCTCAATAAAGCATTGGTATTCACCAGTTCCGGGTAGCTTTTATCCTTCACGTTAAATCCTATAGAATCTATTTTCGGATAGTTGGCTTTGGCACCTTCCACATAAACTTCAATCGTGTGGTTAATTGCTTTCGCATCCTGAGCCCAGGCTTTGGCCAGCATTTCTTCAGGTTTGAAATTACCATATAAGGCATAACAACCGGAAGGAATAACATCATTCTTCAGCAGGGCATTTAAAGCAGCACCTTGTTTAAAAATATGGCCTAATCGAAGACTTACCGTCGCAATTTCATCTTCAGTGAATTTAAAGGCAGCGGCGAAGCAAGCGATGTCGCTAGCACATTTCTTAAGGGCATCGGCTATTTTCAGGGTTCTGTTTTTAAACAATGTGCTCAGCTCAGGATCATTTTTAATCACTTGTTTTACCGCCTGATCCTGCTGCAATAAGCTAAGCAGATAGAAGTTCTTGTATTGAACAGGGTTAAATGTAGTTTTGAGCTGATATTGTGGGTTTGGCTGCTGTTGTACTTGTGCACAGACACTTAGACTGAAAAGACAGCCGCAGATTAAAAGGAAAAGGAATCTCATGTTCATTCGAATATGATTGTTTTTTAGAGGTGATCAAGCTATAAAAGACCGGCACCTTAAAAGGTACCGGTCAAATTCTAAGACTAATTAATTATAGCCAGCATTCTGATAGCCACTTTTATTATTAACATTGTCAATTTCAACCTGCGGAACCGGATAGATACTTCTAAAAGACGGGATGCCAGGAAAAATCACATTCATTTGGCTTGTTCTTACGATGTCAAACCAACGGTCCGCTTCCAGGGCCAGCTCCAATCGCCTTTCCAGATACACAGCAGTCCTGAATTCGCTCTGCGAAGTCAATATAGCCGGCGTTTTCGCAGAGGCAACAGCATTCAAACGCACCGCATTCAGCGCTTTAAATGCTTCAGTGTTTCCGTAAGAAGTTTCATTTAATGCTTCAGCATACATCAGTAAAACATCAGCACAGCGAATCACCGGAAAATCACTACTGGTTTCATTATTGACCTGTGGCGTATTAAATTTACCCGGCCTGCCTCCAGTTCCGGTTAAGGCAACTAAGGCCTTACGGTTATCGCTTGTTTCAAATAAGGCCTGAGGAATATTAATGATATTGGTATTGTTGTTATTTCTGTAGCGGTTATCCTGATTTACAAATTCTTTTACTCCACCTGATAAATATTGAACTGCAAAAATGATATCCTTGCTGGTTTTCATGTTATTGGGGAAAGTTTTAGTTTGCGGAACAGTATCCAATATTGCTCTTGCATAAATCGCTGTAACCACGGGTTTCAGCGTAGTCTCTACCAGATCGAATTTTTTCTGGTAAAGGTAAACCTTACCAAGTATCGCTGTCGCTGCATAACTCGTAGCCCTTCCGCGCTGGGCATCAGGCCATGATGTTGGAAGTTTTAAGGCCGCATCGGTTAAATCATCAATCACCTGCTGATAAACCTGCGCAGCTGTAGCACGGGTATTTTCCCTGGCCTCTTCTGTTTTTTGAACTTTAAGCACCAAAGGAACATTTCCCCAGATGCGGGTTAAATTAAAATAACTTAAGGCCCTGATAAACTTTGCCTGTCCGATAATTTGATTTTTAGCCGTCTCGCTCATACTAATTGCCGGCGCACGGTCTAAAATGATATTACAACGGTATATTGCCTTGTAATGCCCCATCCATGTGCCAGAAAGAATGCTATTGGCAGAAGTTTCAGAGAACACTTCGATCTGGTTGCGGACACCTGCTCCCGATCCTGGATCATTATCGATCAGGTTATCTCCCCTGAGCTCGCCCAATGTCAATAAATTATTTCCATAAAGACTGTCGGTCTGCAAAGCATCATAACAGCTGATCAGCCCTCCCTGTAATCCTTTTTCATCGTTATAAAAGGTATTCTCCGTATAGGAATCGAGCGGTTTTAAATCCAGGAACTTTTTGCATGATGTGGCGGTTATCATTAAACCACAAGTCAGGATTGATATGATATATGTTTTCATCTGTTTATATTTTTATTTAATGGTTATGAAGCTATCATGATCTTAACGTTCATTTCGTTAAGTGATCTGTAAGATCACGATGGTTTCATCTGTTTATATTTTATAAAGTGATATTAATGCCTATTGATGTTGTTTTAGCAGTTGGATATACGCCATAATCTTCTCCATTTGTAGTGGCATCAGCCCTGTTGGTCACTTCCGGATTATATCCCGTGTATTTGGTAAAAGTAAAAGGGTTCTGCATCGACACATATAACCTCACTTTAGTTAAGGATGCGCGCTTCACAAAGTTTGCAGGCAGTGTATAACCCAGCGCGATATTACGGATGCGTAAATATGATCCGTTTTCAACATGCCAGGTAGATGTGGTACCGTTACTTCCTTTGGCAGCACGGTTTGCCCTTACATCCTGGCCACTGCCTGGATTGCTTTCTGAAACCCAACGGTCCAGCGAGCTCAGCATATTGTTCATATTCCCTTCTTTATTTGCAAAATACCTGCGGGAAAGATTCAGGATTTTATTTCCATGAACGCCCTGCATAGAGACATTTAAATCGATGCCTTTGTACTCGGCAGAAGTCGCAAAGCCATACGTAAATTTAGGTAAGTAATTTCCTACGATTTCACGGTCTTTCGTCAAATCAATGATGCCATCGCCATCCACATCTTTAAACTTAAAATCACCTGGTTTAGAAGTATTCAGGTCATAGTTGCCTTGAGTATCTGTATAATGAGGATAGGCATCAACTTCCGCCTGATTTTTAAATACCCCTAAAACTACCGGCAAATAATAAGATCCGATAGGCTCTCCTACTCTTGTGATAAAATAAGCGTTAGCTACAGAACCTGTTTTGATGATATCGGCATTACCCGGTCCCAACTCCACTACCTTGTTTATATTTTTAGAGAAGTTTCCACTTGCGGTCCATTTCACTGCACCAAATTGCTGCTGTGTACCCAAATTAATATCGATCCCTTTATTGTTTACCTTGCCAATATTTTTCAATTCAGTTGAAAAACCTGTAGAGATAGGAACCGGAACATCCAATAAAAGGTTGTTGGTATTGCTATTGTAAACATCAACAGATAAAGTCAGCTGATTTTTGAAGAAAGCGGCATCAAAACCCAGGTTTAACTGTGCTGTTTTTTCCCATTGCAGGTTATCATTGGGTTGTGCAATTGGAGCGGCTCCGTTAATCACGCCAGGTGTAGTACCACCAAATACATAACCATAATTATTCATAGAACCCTGAGCCGCGTAATTTGGGATGTTAAAGTTACCTGTTAAACCATAACTGGCCCTTAGTTTCAGATCAGATATCGACTCTGATTTTTTAAGAAATTCTTCTTCAGATAACCTCCAGCCAACGGATGCAGAAGGGAAATACCCCCATTTGTTGTTCTTTCCAAATTTTGAGGAACCATCCGCCCTTACCGAACCAGTAAATAAATACTTTCCTTTATAGCTATACTGCAACCTTGCAATACCTGAAGCTAAGGCCCACTGTGTTCTGGTCGCGGTTCCATTCGTTACGATACCTGCTTTTATAAATTCTACCTGATCACTGATAAAGCCTTTGGAAGCAAAAGCATAATTCCCGCTTAAATCGTCTTTTTGCGTAGACCAGCCGATCAACGCATTCAGGTTATGGTCTCCTATAGTTTTCGTATAGTTTAAGGTTTGCTCCAACAACCAGTTGGTTTCTTTTATCGTGCGCGAAGAACCTGTTGCATCCGACAATGGATTTCCGGCGGTATTGGATTGCGGAAGGGTTGATGGCCTGAAAATATCTTCAGAACTATTAAACAGGTCAATACCAAGCTGAACTTTATATTTTAAATCCTTTAATACTTCTGCTTCGAGGAAGGCACTACCCGTCATTCTGGTTGCAGCGACATCATCCTTTTGAAGCATCGCCAATGCCACCGGGTTCCAGGCCTGTGTTTCTCCGTTACCGCTTGCAGTAGTATTGTTTGGCAAGGTGGTAATCGTGCCAGGGCTCCAGGAGTTTTGGGCAAAACTATAACTTCCATCAGTATTGTATACCGGGAAAATTGGCGAGTAATGCAGGGCCGAAGCCACAATACCACCACCGTTAGCATTGTAAGCACCGTTAGCGTTCACTTTTTTCTCATTGATAACAGAGGGGCTGAAATTAACGCCATATCTGACCACACCTTTTTTTCCTTCCAGGTTTAACCTGCCACTATAACGCTTGAAACCGCTATTTAAAACGATCCCATCCTGATCAAAATACTCCAGTGAACCATAATATTTTAAGAGCTCACTTCCGCCTGCAGCAGAGATGGAATGGTTTTGTATCGGTGCAGTTCTAAAAACCTGATCCTGCCAGTCGGTATTCGTTAAACCCTGCTGACCTTGTAAATAGGGCAAAACCTCCAATGGCATTACCGTATTGGTGTTGTTGGCGGTATTAAACAGACGGAGGCCATTGTTATCGTTCACACTAAAATTAACCACAGGCAATCCCTGGGCAACTTTCTTTCTATTGATCGACTCCATTGCATCTGTATACGAGTTATTTCTGGATTCTAACACCATTTGCGCATACTGGTAAGCATCCATCATCTCAATTTTGTGTGCCAACGACTGCCAGCCGGTATAACTGTTTACATTGATGGTTGAAATCCCGTTCTTACCTTGTTTCGTAGTAATCAAGACCACTCCGTTAGATCCTCTGGAACCGTAGATTGCGGCAGATGAGGCATCTTTTAACACCTCAATAGAGGCGATATCGTTTGTATTTAAGGTATTGATGTTATCATTGGAGATGGGTACTCCATCAATTACATACAGGGGATTTGAACCTGCAGTGATCGTACCGACCCCACGAACTTTAATTGCCAGTGCCCCTCCGGGAGTTCCCGACCCCTGGGACACCTGTACCCCGGCCATTTTCCCAACCATTGCCTCTGCGGCATTGCTAATGGGCTGGTTTTCGAGATCAGCGGCTTTAATGCTCGCAATAGAAGTCGTTACATCCTTCTTCTTCTGACTTCCATAACCTACAATCACCACGTCTGTCAAGGAGGTAGAAGTGGGATTCAACTGGATCAGCAAAGTGGCCTGTTCGCCCGCCTTGAGTACATAATTATCTATTGTTTTGGTGACATAACCAATAAATGAGGCACTGATGCTGTAAGGTACATTTGCAGAAAGCCCCTTGATCTGGAACTTGCCCTCGGAGTTGACCATGATCCCCTTCTTTTCATTGGTTTTAGTATTGAGTAAAAGTATGGAGGCACCCAGCAAAGGGAGCCCGGTTTCATCTTTTACAATCCCTGTGATCTCCGATGTTTGGGCCCAGGACTTTGCCGATACTGATAACATCAGCAGGCAAAAGAACAAATGTGTAGTAAATTTTCTAAGCATAGTTTATTTTTTTTGGTTGTTTTTTAGTCAAAAGGATCCCCTACCCACCTTCTGCTATGGGTTCAATTTGTTTTAATATGGTTCTGGATTTACTTTCTAATCAGGTAACCTTCGGTTGTTTTAGTTTGGCTAAGTTTGTTTAATTCGGCAATTTCTTCTAAAATAGAAGCTATGGATTGGGTTAGTTTTAAGCTACCTGTAAACGACATTTCGGCGATATCTGCACGATCGTAATTGATTTTAACATGGTAATGTTTTTCCAGTTTATGAAAAACATCCACCAAAGGTGCCTGTGTAAAGTTTAGCTCCCTGATCAGGTTTTCCTTTCTGGCTAAAATTCTGGAATCCGAAACCTTCACTTTATTGATCTGGCTATTGTATACCAGCTCTTTTCCCGGAAGGAGAACTTCATTAAACGAGGCGATGCGATGAACGGAATCTATATTTTTCACGAGGACCTTACCGGTATGCAACTGCACTTTAATAAATCTGCTTTTGCCTAAGGCAGTAATGGTAAAGGAGGTTCCCAAAGCAGTGGTAGAAATTCCTTTGGCATAGACTACAAAAGGATGTTCGCTGTCTTTAGCCACCTGAAAGAAACTCTTTCCATTTAAATACACTTCCCGCTTATTTTTTACGAAGGGAACAGCGTACCTTAACTCAGCGCCCGGAAAGATGTTGACGGTCGAACTATCCGGCAGGGTAAATGACTGGTTGTTGTCTGTATAATTTGTGATTGATTTCCAGCTGATGGCATTTGCATCATTAAGATTTGAAATTTTGTTTTCGGTCAGATTGGGCGCTGGCGGAGTATGCTTCCAGTTAAAGAGGGCCACTAAAAGTACGGCAAGGACAACTGCCGCCGCTGAGCTGATTTTAATCCATTTTAAACGATACACCTTAGCTAAGGTTTGTTTTTTTATCGCTTTAAACATCTCCTCAGTTTTTGCATGATCTATTCCGGCATCAATGGTTTCGTCCCAATCGGCTTTGGTTAACAAATGATCTGGCAAGTCGTCAATTTTACTTAAATACTCAGACACCTGAAGCCTTTCCTCGGGGCTACAAGTTCCTTTAAAATATCGATCTAATAACTCATCAGATACATTCATACTACTAATACGATTGAACCAGGGATAAACCCGTAACGGATAAAAAATATTTTTTAAAATTAACGCAGGTATTCCGCAAGGAGGAGGAACAATGGCAGATAAGCATATCCGTCAAGCTGTTTTACAGCAAGTGAGATGTGTTTTTCTACCGTTCTCGGCGAAATAGAAAGCTGTTCGGAAATCTCTTTATAAGAGTAACCCTGCAGGCGACTTAAAATAAAGACTTTTTTTCGTGTTGGAGGAAGGACACTTAATGCGACTTCTAATTGCTGATTGGTTTCAAATTTTTGATTCTGGTCAACCGCTTCTTCAGAAAGATTGTGGTAATAAAGTTTAAGGTTCCGCTCGTCATTACTCAGCTTTTTAAAATAATCGAGTAAGGTTGTTTTTGCAATCCGGAACAATTGTAAGTCGAGCTCATGTTCTTCAGAAAGGGTATGCTTAAAATTCCATAATTTGATAAAAGCCAGCTGAGTTAACTCCTGAGCGATATCTTCGGAGGCTGTCTTCTTTAAAAAGTAGGCATACACCTTTTTATGACATAGTGTAAAAACTATTTCAAAAGATACATGATCCCCTTCTTTTATATGATGGATATAGTTCAACATTTCTGCACAAAACTATTTGTTGCATATTAGCCAAAACTAAATATAGTGTTAATTCTGATTTAAATATGCGTTGTATTCTGATAACAGGAAAACACCCGGATAAATAATATTCATTTCAAATGGTTATTAATCAGTATTGGCGCGTCATGCACGACCATCTACATTTGCGGAGTAATATTTTATTAACTCAAAACAACAAATGAAAAAGATTATTTTAAGTGTGGTGATGTTCGCGATAGCGCAGGCAGGTTTTGCTCAGCGCCTGGAAAAGATGCAGTGGTTTAATGAACCCGAAAAGTGGGAAATTAAAGACAATGCCTTAAACATGTTTGTCACCCCTCAGAGCGATTACTGGAGGATTTCACACTATGGCTTTACTGTGGATGATGCGCCATTCTATTACAGTACCTATGGAGGCGAATTTGAAGTAAAGGTTAAGATCACCGGAAATTATAAAAACCGTTTCGATCAAATGGGATTAATGTTACGTACAGATCATGAGAATTATATCAAGGCAGGAATCGAATTTGTAGATGGAAAATACAATCTAAGTACTGTGGTTACACATAAGACGAGCGATTGGAGTGTAATCACACTGGACAAAGCACCTGCATTTATATGGATAAAAGCGGTAAGAAGGCTAGATGCAGTTGAAATATTTTATTCTTATGATGACAAAACCTATACCATGATGCGGAACGCATACTTACAAGATAACACACCAGTGATGGTTGGCTTTATGGCGGCTAGCCCTGATGGAGTTGGCTTTAATGCCAAATTTGAAGGTTTTGCGGTAAAGCAGTTGGCCGATCAGAGAAGGCTGGAGTGGTTGAAGAAAAATGCAAATCAATAAGAATTTCATGTATTGGACAAAAAGCGCTTTGCTGCTCAGTTTTGAGGAGCAAAGCCAATCGAGGCCGGAAGATAAATCAGGGAAGGATCAATTCCGAAATTCAGCGCACAGCAAGTTCCAGCCTTTAACATAGTAAAGGCGACATTTATCAAAAACATGTTGGGCGCTGATCGCTAACCTTTAACCAGGACCTCCCGGAAGGTGTGCTAATTGCTCCTTCAGAGACAGGTATTCTACTTTCAGATTCCGAAAAGCTTTGTCTTCGTCCTTCCGCGCAAATTCTATTTCTGTTTTCTGTGCTAAATATTTGGTAGCGACCTGATCAAACCTGGTTTTTAAGGTGATGTATCTTTCCTGGGCAGCTAGTTCTTCGGCACTTTTTAGGGTTCCATTTATGTTTCCCAGATAGATGCTGTTTGAAATCTGCTTTCCATCGGCCGATTTGAAGCAGGCATAGACCTCTATCGGCTGTTGAATCATTGATTCCTCTATGGGGATAAATACCTGACCGGAATCCCTTCTTGATGCATTCAGTAAGGATCTTCCTTTTTTTATCAAAGGATAATAGAGCTGAATCATGAGGATGTCATCACCGTCATGCCCGTTTGCATAGCTTTCCGGATTCCAGTTTAGGATCAATCCTGTTTCCGTTTTACTGATGCTGAAGTCCCTTGCTCCGGGAAGTTGCCCATAACTGAGTACCACTTTGCTGTAATCTACGCTGATATTGGGATATTCTCCCTGCAATGCCTGTTTTTTATTGTAAGAGACCGCAAGGTTGTGTGCATTTTTTACGGTTCCCCTCGCTTCCAGTTCAAAACTGTTGGTAATGAACTCCTTCATCTGTTTTATAAGAACCATTGTGACCTTCATGGCCTGATAATTGGCCAGTTGTTTAATGCTGGGCTCGCCTTGTTCACCGATCAGCCTGCAGACTGGCTGTCCTTTGAGCATGTAGTAAACCATGTTTCCGATTTTCCCATTGGGACAACCAAAAGCGCTTTTTGATAAGATTGCCATAATTTATAAGTTAATTGTGTAATTAAATATGCGTTTAATTTTTAGTTACAACAATAGTCGTCATATGTTTGTTTTAACAGAAAATACAGAAACTGCATATAGCCTTCCTATAGTCTATTCCATTTTGTAGAAACTAAAATAAATCTGAGCATTATGATGGCAGCCCTTGAATGGGCTGCAGGCCGGTTGAGGCCCTAGCAACTTCCTTATAAAACCGTTATAAAATCCGCATAATTGAAAAGCCTTTGCAAATTGTTTGGGGAATACAGATATACTAAAAGTACTTCAGGTATGAATCCTGATAAATACAATATGCCAATGACCAATGAATCAAATTTAAATCTCCTTAAGCAATTCCCCGTCTTTCTTTATTTTACCCATAGCTACATTATGCTCTAATACCAATAACAATTCGTTTTTAATCTCTTCGGTAACTCTGCTGAAACCAAATAACCTCGCAATTAAAGGAGCGGCCACTTCCGGCTGAATGGCCACAGACTCCTGCACCACCTTCTGCACTGCCTGGCTCATTTCTTCCGGAGCAATGTAAACCAGCTTTCTGGAAGTACTGCTTAAGCCCGATCTGTTGCGGATGATGGCAGTTTCCATTTCGGGATGCCAGAGAAAGTCGTCCTTCTTATTGATCAAACCGGAACTTACCGCATAAGTAGTCGCTGCTTCTAAGGTATAGCGTGCCCTGGAGCCGATCTTTGAAAGGCCTGCAGCCTCGGCAATTCTTCTGGCCATCTCCTCAAAATGTACCGGGCTTTCCTTTTCTACCACTTTTGCAATCCAATTGCCTATTTTATCAAAAGGCAACAAGTGCAACTCTTCAGTGTTCTTACCCAGTGACAACTTTGCCTGCTCATAGACTGGAATACTGAGGTCAATTTCTTCCGGCTCTTCTCTTAACAATGTGGCCGGTTCAATGCGGGTCTCCTCTTCCTCCTGATCATCAAGCGATGTTTGCACTTTTACTTTTTCTAAAAAATCCAGCAAACGCTGAAATTCCCGTTCAGGATTGCGATACCATTCTGTACTCCAGACCTGGTACATCTTCCAACCGATTCCCTGTAACACCTGCTTACGCAAGCGGTCACGGTCGCGGGCTGATTTAGATTGGCCATAGGACTCACCATCACAATCAATTCCCAGTAAATATCTTCCGGGATGCTCCGGATCAACTACTGCCAGGTCTAGATAAAACCCTTCAGATCCTACTTTATTCCGAACCGTATAACCTGCAGCTGTTAACCGGCCTGCGACCATTTGTTCGAATGGCCGTTCAGTAAGGATCGGTACATCCTGATCTACGGCAAACTTACCATGCTGCGCAAAATACAGGAAGCTCTTTAAAGCCCTGATGCCAAATTTGGTGGTTGTAGTGGTAACGATATCGTCGGAAGTAATGTTTGCGAACACCTCACAGCGGTATTTTGCTCTTGTGATCAATACATTCAATCTCCTCTCCCCACCTTCATTATTCAGCGGACCGAAACTCATCGGCACCTTTCCATCTTCAATTCTGCCGTAACCAATACTGATAAAGATCACATCCCGTTCATCTCCTTGTACATTCTCCAGGTTCTTCACAAAGAAAGGCTCCTCCGCATGACTCCTGAAAAAATGCTCCGATTCAGGATTCTTTCTGCGCTTTATCTCCAGCGCATTTTGTATGGCCTGCATTTGTGAAGTACTGAAAGCCACTACCCCAAGACTTTGCTTTGGATTTCGCAAGGCATGCTGAATAACGGCTTCTGCTACAGTTTCCGCTTCTATGGGGTTGCTCCTCGTTTTACCACGATCGTACACGGCATCCGGCAGGTGATGAAAAGCCAATCCCATCTGGGTTTTTGAACCCGGACTAGGGAAAATCACCAGTTTATTTTCGTAAAACTCCTGATTGGACAAGCTGATTAATGATTCATGGCGACTTCTATAATGCCAGCGCAACATGCGTTGCGGGGCACCCTGACTATCCGCCATTCCAAGAATACTCTGCATATCAGCAGTTACATTATCCTCGTCTTCCGTTTCTGTATTTAGCTTATCAAAGAAACTTGTTGGTGGTAATTGTTTGGTATCCCCTACTACCACGAGCTGTTTTCCACGCAATAGCGCACCCAATGCCTCAACCGGGCGCACCTGACTGGCCTCATCAAAAATCACCAGATCAAACTCAATATCTCCGGGAGGCAGAAAACTGGCAATCGACATCGGGCTCATCATGAACACCGGCTTAATGGCCTGAATGGCCAGACCTGCTTCCTGCATCAGCTTACGAATCGGCATATGCCTCGCCTTCCGGTTAAACTCTGTCCGCAACACACTCATTTGCCCGCCGCCTTCAGGTTTGGGCAGGGACTCAAAATGCGTCAGTGCCACACGCGCCCTATTGTAAACTAAGTTCAGTACATCCAGTTTTTTAAATTTCTCTATCGTCTCTTCATGCCCCGATCGCTCAAAACCGCGTAAAGGCGGTCTATCTGTCATGACCCTGGTAATCAGGTGTTCATACCATGTTTTTTGTAAGGAAACTTTTAAATAAGTCTGGGCTCCCCCCCATTCTGCGGCAAGTGTGGTCAGGTAAGCAAAGCCTTCCTGCTCAGTTGTCTCGACCAGGTTGTTCCACTGCACAGTGTGATGGAGTTCCACAAAACGATCAGACCAGCGTTGCAGCAAATCAAGTTGAGTATTGAAATTAAGGGCAGTCAATCGTCTATTTTCAGCAACAAGGTTACTGTCGAAATTCAGTTTTCCCAGGAGCGCATCAAAACTTTCCTGCTGTCTGGATGAAGCCGCGCTTAATTTACCGGCCAATTCAGATGTACGCAGGGAATTTTCATTTTTGCTCAGCACCTCCAGCATCGTAGCTGGATACACCATATTGGAAATATCACTGTGTACTTTAGAAAGAAACTGAAGGATCTCGTAGAGTTCCTTCCAGCGGGTTTTCAGCTTCTGCCATCTGGACCCGAACACTTTCTGCGCCAAGGCCTCATGCTCAGCCAAAGTAGTACTCAACCTGCTGGCTTCCAGAATATCATCGGTATACCTGATTTTGGTAGCCAGATCATCAGGTAACGGTATCAACGAAAAGGAAGCCAGTTCCTTCACACTTCTCTTATAATCGCCAATAAGGAATTTATACCATTTCCTTCCATGTATCAGCAGGTTTTGCCTGATTTGCAAAACATTCTGACTCCAGGCTTCCGGTAAGAGCACCTGGTCGTAAGAATGTTTTAGTATCGCAAGGCGATCTCCGGTTTCCAGCAGCTCCCTCAAGTCTTCATAGTTGGCAGTCCAGGCAATATCTTTTACTGCGATCTCCCTTAAGTCCGGGCTTTCGGCAACCACGTTCGCTGCAGCGATCAAACCATCAATCTCTGTGGAAATGACTGGTTCTTGCATGAGCAATGCAGCAGAAACTTCCTTTGCAGTATGGGCTAAATCTTTTGTGCTTTTAAGTGCAGTGTCTATCAAAGCCTGATAAGCTTCCTGCTCATGTGTGAGCAAGAGCTTAAGCTTGCTGCCATAAAATAATAAACTGGCCGGAACTCCGATTTCTTTCAACCTCGCCTCAATCTCTTCTGTCCTCTTTTCCGCTTTGCTCATACGGAGCATATCCCAGCTTTCAATATCAGTAACCGGCACATTAGCCAGTTTTATGTTTTTATATTGATCTGCAATTAGTTGCAGATAACCAATGACTTTTTGCCCTGATAATCCACTCTTTCCAATCTCCTGATTGATCGAATTACAATAACCGTTAAGTCTGCCGCGATAAGCATCCAGTTCCACCAACTCATTTTCTAAATGTGTTAAAGTGGGTTTCCCCAATTCCAGAACGCGTTTTAGTTCCGCGTGTAACTCTCTTTTATTGGCTTTATGACTGTGTAGTTCCAAACAGACTTCTCCCAGATGAATGGAATCGAGCCGGCGTTTCACGACCTCCAGAGCCGCCATCTTCTCTGCAACAAACAAGACTTTTTTACCATGGCCAACTGCGTTGGCAATCAGGTTGGTAATCGTCTGGGATTTCCCCGTTCCCGGAGGGCCCTGAATCACCAGGTTCCTTCCTTCATGAACAGCCAGCATCGCCAATACCTGCGAACTATCTGCATCAACCACATGAAACAGTTCATGGGATTTCGTCTCCTTATCCAGATTGTGTTCGGCATTGGCCGTTGGCTCAGGTTCTGTAAACCCCGCACCAAATAAAGAGCCAAGGATCGCATGATCATTGGGTTTACCATCTTCCGGCCATTTGCTGCTATCCAGATCATGGTAGATCATAAATTTACCAAAAGAGAAGAAACCAAGTTCAATTGCATCATGGTCTATGCTCCAGGCCGTATGGTGTTTTACTCTTGCAGCAATATCCTCCATGTAAGCCTTAATGTCAAAATCTTCCATCTCCCCTAAATCCGGAATGGTGATGTTAAAATCTGTCATCATTTTGGCTTGCAAAGAGAGATTGGCTCCAATGTCTCCACCTGTATACCTCAACCGGAAACGCTCGCTTGCACTGGACCTTTCCAGCGTTACGGGAAGCAAAACCAGGGGCGCCTGATGTGGTTCGGTCGTATTGCCCTGTTCATACCAGTTCAGCATGCCCAGCGACAAGTATAAAATATTAACACCTTGCTCCTCTATACTCGTACGGGCAAAGTAATAGGTATTGAGCATCTTAGTTTGAAGTTTCTGCTCTGTATCCTCCGTTTGCAGTCGCGTATCATTGTAGGTATCTTCCAGCTCCTCTTCACTAAGTGCAGGCATCTCTTCAGTATCATCGTCGTCTTTATCAGGTCTGCTTAGAAAAGTCATGGCTTTGTTCTGACGAACGATAATATCAAAAATTGAGCTTGATTTTTCTTGCACCACATGGATGCCTCTCGCCTTTTGTACCTTGTAATTAATTAGGGTATTGCGCATACCCAAATCCAGCAGCTCTTTTCTTGATGCTTCTAGTTTGGGAAGGATGGATTCCTGCATATATCGATTGTTATGGGTAGAAAATTCTAATATCTTCAAATATACTGGATATACCAATAAACGTGCCCATTCCGCTTTTGAAGATCAAGACATTTTTTATAATTTATTCCTATTTTAGTGGAAGATATCGAAATCTGATGAATAAGGATATACAGCATTATAATGACACTCAGTCGGCGATAGATTCTGAAATCTGTAACCTGCTATCCGCCGGAATTAACCTTCAACTCAAGGAGGAAGAAAGTAAGATCTGGCATGCACATCCGGTCTGGTTTATAGATGGTAATCCCATTGTTGGCTATAGTAAACTCAAAGCTGGTATCCGTTTGATGTTCTGGAGCGGTGCTGATTTTGAGGAAACTGAACTAAAGGTTGGCAGCGGTAAATTTAAGGACGCCTCCATTACCTACACGGAAATTGAACAGGTTAACCTGGAGCATCTGGCCCGCTGGATTGAAAAATCAAAGGTGATACAATGGGATTATAAAAATGTGGTAAAGAGAAAAGGAGTTTTAGTACGTTTAGCTTAAGCGGGGTATACTGATCGAATTTCTTCATATGTAGTGCATAGGATTTAAGCAGGAAGTATAAAAAACCCGGGATTGAAATATTTCAATCCCGGGTTTTTTATACTAACCAAATGATTACCAGGCTATCCAATCAATAGGTTAATATCATTCCTTAAAAAGCTTACTTAATAGACTAAAACGCTTGGGCGATAAACAGCGAAATAACAAACAAGCACACCACAATTCCTATATTTATGATTAGCAGCAACTTATCCTTTAAAAGGATTTGTTTTTTATAGAGAAGCCATAAAATGATTATTTGCAACAGAGCAAAAAATAATGATCCCCAAAAAGAGTATTTTTCGCTCGATTTACCCGATCCAAAAAATAGAAATTCCGCAAATACATCTACGATTGCTAAGGCAAAATATAATACAATATTTAGCCCGGATAAAAAAAGATATACAAAGAGTTTTTTCATAGCTATTCTTCCTGTAAGTCAATACCATAAGATTTCAACAAGCTAGCAAAATCACGAACGAATTGTTTTTTATCGCCTTTACTTTTCTGAAAAGCCTTCAAAAATGCGCCCACCTCTTTACCAAAACTACCATTTTTGTGTGGTTTTTTTAAAGACCAAGATCCCGTATTGGTTGTAAAAGCCGTATTATTCCCCATATCGTCACCAGATAGCCCGTCCCAGCTATGATCAATAGAAAATGAATTTGATCCAACTGGAGCTTCTATTGAATCTGATTGATGAGGGGCCAAATTTAATACAAATTCAATGACCTTATCTGGATTTTCAAATTGACCACGATTCTCTTTTATCAATTCTAAAAGCGCATCAGTATAACCTGCTCCAAATGCAGCCCCTCGGCTATGTGTATAAATTTGAATTTTTTCGATAATCTTATTGGTCTTAGGATCACGCTCCAGCTTTGCCAGTATTTCTTTAAAGTCTTTTTTTGCATCCATCTGACCACCTAAAAATCTGTCCATAGCTCCAAAAGCCCGATCATTGGTCACATAATGCTTTCCGTGTATCGCTTGTCTCCCTCTATTTCCATCAACCCAATGGATTTGTCCTCCAGGATTGGGCATTCCAGAACTAGCAATGGTCCTCAATAATTGCGCATCCCAATAAGACCTATTACCACGTTCACTGTCCCCTTCAGTATTACCGTTAATATAAATAGGTAGTTCCCCGTCTTTGTCAATAAAGTTTGCCGGACTATTTAGAGAATAAACATAGGGGGAAGACATTTCAAGTAATTCTGATTTGGGATCCACCACATTCCACCTTCCAATCGTGGGGTCGTAAAATCTTGCGCCATAGTCGTACTGTTCGCCCATTTCCTCCTGAATTTCCTTTCCATTATAAAGGTACTTATTATTTAGAGAGACTGTGTTTCCAGAAGACTTTCTTTTACCAAAAGCATAATAATCATCACTTTGAAGTCGCTCGACTGCTCCAGTTATCGGATGTTTGCGAAAACTATACCTTACATTCCCCAGTTGATCTGATAGATTGTACTCATAGCTAAATATACCGCCATTATTCCTGGCGATTCCTTCATCTGTATGAATGATATCAATAGTATTATCTACGTATTCAATTCCATTCACATAATTCCTAACCGCTCCATTACTCGACTTTTTAAGTCTATTTCCTACCGCGTTGTAGGTATAAATTAAATTTAGTCCGATTTTAGTAACCATAGCAGGCAAATTCAACACGTTATAACCGATATTAAGTTTATTTCTTCCATCCACTATCGCATTTCCATTCTCATCGTATTGATACAAACCGGTCTGAAGTGGACCACTACTGACTTGACTCAAGCGATTGCCATTATACTTATACTGGTTCGCTCCTTCCCCATCTCTATTCATAGTAGAGATATTTCCCATTACATCATATGTCAATGCTTCCGTCATTCTTATCCCCGTACTACTGGCATTCTTAAGCCTACTCAAAGCATCATAACCATAAGTAAAATTATTTAAGAAACTACTGCCAGTTCCCCATTTTTGATTTGCAACATTCCCATTGAATTGAGGAGAAGCACCATCATCATATAGTAGTTCCATACTAAATTGAGTAGAGATTTTTCTTTTCAACCATCCCCGTTCATTATAACCAAATGTAGTATTTTGGAGATAAGAATTTCCTTTGTCAGAGCTATGAAGGCTTTTCATGGATAACTGACCAATCTCATTATAGTCGAGTTTACTTAAAATAATCTCATCCCCATTGTTGATCTTTTCCATAGTCTTGTGTTTTCGCCCTACATGATCATATTCAAACTGGTTACTCACTACAGTTGTTTTCCCGTTCACGGTATGATTCCTTACACTTTCCTTCAATTCTCCGGCAAAATTGTAATTGTTGGAAACGACATCCGTTCCTCCCAAATGATTTTGGCTTTTCACCTGTAAAACTCTTCCCTCATCATCATAATAATTTACCCTCAACAACATCGTTTCAGTACCCAAAACAGCTGTTTTATTACCCGTCAGCACGCCTTGAGTCCGAATTCCGTCCACTTCATTTTTCCCCGTATCAGGAAGACCAAAATCATTACCTGGGAACTGGTAATGATCATAATAATTAATGCTGTGACAGGCGGCTATACTTGTTGGGAAAGCTTGATTACTATACCCATTCCCAGTTGTTATTTTTGTCTCGAAGAACTTGGTTTCTTCATTTATCAAAGTTTCCATCTGATATCTGGACCTTCTATTTACATCCGAATATAACCCTGTAATGATCACCCTCCCAAACACATCATACTTATTAAACAACCATTGTCCGCTGTTAGCCTGCACCGCATCCTGACTTAGCACCAATTGATCCAGATTGTTATAAACCAGACTTCCCCATCCCTTCCCCGGAACCTTCTTCTCGATCAGTCGCTTTCTTTCATCATATCTGTACTGATAACAAAAATCATTCTGAACTGCCTGCGATGGTAACGTGATTGCATCCGGATCTGCACCCGAAGGCAATATGAAACTCAGGTTACCTATATCATCATACACATAATAAGTTGAAAGGATTTCTACTCCTCCTGCATCATTCTTATTAAAAAGGCGTTTTAAAACGGTTCTCCCTTGTTTGTCTATATATGTTTCAACCGTCCCAGCTTTTCCATCTGCTTCCGTCCAATTTTCATTCTTATTGATGGTCAGTGCCAACTCATTTACCTTATAGTACCCCGTTCCTGAAAGCATTCGCTCATGCTCTTTGCCTATGCCTTCCACATATGCTGCAGTATATAGCCTTACAGCAAAACCCTTTGAGGCAGCAGCAATATCCATATTATTTACTCCATACACAAATCTTGTCGTATGCCCTGAAGTCAACTGCCAGGATGCACCAGCTTCGCCCTGCTCCAACGTCCTATTCAATGGCGAGCGTTCAAATTTTATTTCAGAAAAGGCAGCTCCTGGAATGGAAACTAACCCTGGTGCCCCCTGGAGAGTAGGACTATTATAAAAAGTCAATTGATCAGCCAATGCTGTGGTTTTATATCGGCCATCGCTTGATGAGCTGTCAGAAACATAGGAAAGATATTTTTTAACCTCTCTTCCAAAGGCATCATATTCTATGGGTTGTACAATATCCCTGAATGAAGGACTCCCCTGAATGGTGATGGCTTGTGATGGCCTTCCAAGACCATCGAAATATTGTACCGATTGATTTTCATCGGATACTTTTCGCAGACTGTCTATATTTCCATTATTAACATTAGCCATTTTAAACGTCCTGGTTAACATATAATTCTGGTTACTGCTAGGCCTGGAAGCAACATTTGGAAAGTTCAGAACAGGGGGAATCGTAAAGATTCGCACTGTACTTCCTGAAGGAATATGAAACCCAGCTATCAGGGTTACACTACCAGGTGCCTTAATTTCGTTCTCGCCACTATATTTTGACAGTACCAATGGTTTTTGAGCTGCTGCAGGATTAAATACCTCAACCATTAAAACCAACCCGAGTACAATTATTTTTTTAACATCTATCATTTTAAATTCAGTTAGTCTATCAGGGTTAGTCTATTGCGCAGGCATAATCGTTATAGTCAGAAAGGAGTCCACTCTTTGAGCCATCAGACCATTGGTATTCATATGTGCATTTATAACCATTTCCTGACCTTATAGAGTACAAATTGTATCTCGTACCTGTTTCACAATAACCATTAACTATCTTTTGACCTTCACCGGTACAGGTATTGATGCAAGTCCCATACTCATTAGCATTAGTCTGTCCCTTAGTGTTGAGCTCATTTGTTGCTAACTGATTGGCTGCAGCCTGACTTGCAGTAGCAGTATATTTTCCCGCAGGAACGGTGTAGGAAACACTAGTTCCAGTAAGCCCATTCGTACAAACCTTTGTAAACACTTTGCTCATCGCAACACTTTTATAAATTGTCGGAGCGACATAGGGACTCAATCCATAATTAAGTGTATAGTTTTTTATTATATTATTATGCTGATCTTTGATATTTTTTAGTCGTTGAAATCCATCATACTCATAATAGGAAGTTTGTCCTTTCTCATCTGTTATACTTGTTACTCCGACCAAAGGTTCGTAAGTATAAGTAGTAACCTGTGAACCAGTAAGATTCAACCTTAACTTATTCAACTCATTTCTTAATTCTAGGTCATTCTCGGGATTGTCGAGTACAGCCTGGCTTACATATTGCCTAGCCACATTGTAATCACCGTTTAGAATTTTAGCAACCGGAAACTGAGAACTGTATCCCCAGAGATAGGCCTCTTTAATCCCATTGATCCTTTGTTGCTCTAAAACATTACCACGCCCATCATATTCGTTAAAAGAGATCTTCGGCTTATAACGACTGTCTATTACACTCGCTGTTACAGTAACAGTCGCAGGGATGAAATTTGTGATGCCTTGTCGACTCTCCATTTTATAGACAACATTGGGGTAAGGTATTGTCTTTTTATAAGTAGTAAAAATAGAAGATACGGTTCTGAGGTTAGTTCCGTTAGCGTTAGATTTCTGAACATACTGCTCTACAACAGGATTGATAACGTTTTTATCTTTAAGGATTTGAATCCCTTTTGCAATATCATTATTGGCAGCTTCAGTACTGGCATAATCCATTGGATAAGTCATCTTAGAGACTATCTTTTCCCCATCACTTGTTGTCTCCGTGTTCGTTGATATTTGCCCAAGGGAATTAAACGTCCAGGCTTTTGTATTTACAAATACTCCAGAATCCGTATTAAAAGTAGAATCTGTCTGCAAAGATAACTGCTTAGCGCCACCGATGATGTCATATTCAGCATAATTAAAGAGTGAATTATGCCCGCCTATAGCAAAACTAAACACCGTCGGATATCGATTTTCTGCGGGAGAGGCTCTTGCAAAGCCACTCACTTTGAAACCATTAAACTGACTCGTAGCAGTTGCGCTATATTCGTAAGTCTCTTTTCGTGCAAGTTTCTCTCCGGTAGCTGTTGTTTCATAAAAGCGCTTCTCCTTTAAGCGAGGTGCGGTTCGGTAATCGTATGTCCTTACAAATGGAGCAGGATTCTGAACCTCCCGGGGATACCATCCTGCATTAAAGTAATTCTGATCGAAGTTGTAAACCGTTTTTCCGGTAACAGCAGCGTCTTTATTTATTTCAGTAACTTCATCATACCATCCATAATTTTGCATCACATAACTGTCAGCAATCTCTGGATCCGGGACAGAAGAATAAACAAGTTTTCTTACGGCCTCCATATACGTTCCGCCTGTTATGGCAACAAGTTCAGCCCGTTCGCTAATATTCATACCTATTTCTGAACCAGGCAACGTTTGTCCTTTTCCATAACCAGAATAGTTTTTTCCATATAGGTAACTCTTTGAAAGCAGTAGCTTTTCAGATTTATCATAAGACCGAATCTCTCGTATACGAATTCCACCGCTTTGAATCTTTCCATTCGCGTTAAACTGATTCGGCTCGAAAACATAATCTGTAAAACCACCAGTAGGATAAGTAATTTTTTTTAAACTATATGCGACGGAAGCCTGACTTTTATTTGCACCAAAATCATAAGCACTGTAGCGGTTAAAATTGCAGGGGTCTTCAGGAGATGTCATCCCAGAATTGATCGCACTGAAATTCACTTTAAGCTCAGGAAGATAAGAAGCATCATATCCCAGATCAGACCTCCCATCCCTTGCATAATAACCCCAAAAATCATAGTTCCGATAAATGGTAGTTCTGGAATCGTATTCAAATTTGTAAGTGAACGAATTTTTCAAATTCGCATCATAGATTTTTAAAGAATCTAAAAACTGACGATTGTTTCCACCTGAACTATAATAGAACAGAACTCTTTTCTTTAACTCTCCTGTTATAGTAGAAATATTCAAAGCATTGATCTTTTGATCCTGCGTTGCCCGCTCAAAAGTCACCTTTTCGTTAGGTGTGGTTATCTCCATCGTGTTATAGATATCATAATATCCAGGAGAACCTGTTACACTACTAGAGTACACCATTTGATCGGGATAGCAATCGTCCCGAGACTGTCTAGGAACACCATAGGTAAGAGAAAGCGAAGTCACTCCTGCCCCTCTTTGCTCATAAAATTTCCTATACTTAAAATATATCTGTTGATTAGATGGCAAGCTGATTTTAGTTAGAGGCCAAGCCGTCGTAACTAAACCACCTCTAACACCTGTAGTTTCGCAAAGATCTTCATTACTGTTTTCAACTTTCCCAAACTCATAAAAGACACCCCTGGTGTCCATAAAATCCATTGCGTTAATACATAGACTATTCGCTGGAAGCATCTTGGTGGTGTAATTGATTTTAGAGCCAAATTCTCCAGTCAATAAAGTGGTTGTCTTATTGGCCCTATCATCGATCAGGAACCTGCCTGAAGTATTATCGAGACCATAAGTAAATATATCATATTGACCATCCAGATCATCAAACGGGCCATCTAAAAATCTGTGGGATTCACTACTTTTATTGAACTTCGACAGATACCTTTCTCGCGTAAGCCTATCCATTTCGTAATACACTTTGTTATTGATTTCATGTTGGCTTGGCATTACAGTTTGTTCATCGGCAAAACCATAAGTTGTCCTAGTGATCCTATATCCTGGGCTTAGAGCCCACCCCACACCAACATCACCGTTCGCCTGTGCGAATTTGATTCCTGAGGCATGGTAAGAAAGTGCTATTGGGATTTTGACAGATCCCACCTGTATGTCATAAATCGGTATATTTATTTCGGGAGTCCCGCTTTGTAACGAGACGACATGATTAACATACTTATCAAACTCATTACTGCTGGGTGAAGGTGGCAAGACCCTTTTTAAATCTTGGGCATAGCTAACAGCGCCAAGAATCCATAACAGATATACAGACAACATTTTTCTTATCATAAACAACATTTACTAATTTTAAATTACAACAAACTCAATAACAGCGAAAAAATAAAAAGGCATACCAATACCCAGTAATATGTTAATAAAACACGCAGACATATTGACGAAAACAATTGAAAAATAAGTTCAAAAAAAACCTAAAAAGATCATAAAGAGCTGTTTAACAATAAGTTTTAAACTAAAAAGTTTAAAAAACCTCCGAGTTACCTCAAAAGTAAAAAAATATTTCAATAAAATAATATTACAACAAATTATTTAACAATTAGAATACATCACCTTAAACTTAGTGTGGAAATTGCTAAATTAGATTCATGAAATTGCAATGCTAGAATGGCATTCATCGCGATTGAGGTATTGATGCGTTTAACTTAAGTGGGTACATTGACGGGATTTCTTCACAAATTGTGTATACTATTCAAATAGGAAATATAATAAACAAGGATTGAAATACTCAATCCCGTTTTACAGTGCGGCTCAAATAATTCTTAGGCCATCTTAGCAATAGATTAAAGGAATCAGCGAATCAGAGCACACTATTGAGGACTTATTTATATCTGATAATATACAAATATTCGGGATCAATCCCTGCAAAATAATAGATCTCTTTCCTTTTTTTATTAAAAAATCTGATCCGATAAGTTTCGCCGTCAATATTAATGTGTTTATGATCTATTATCTTAGCAGTCTTAGCGAGGTCTATTTCATAGGCATCGTAAAAGACTGCTGTAACTTTGGAAAGTTCATTTTTTGTATGTTCTACATACCCCAAAGGATTCCAGATATCGACACCTATGAATTCGCCATTTTCGAGATACGCTTTAGTTTTTACCAAATATTTTCTCTTTTGAAATCTGATGATGCTATCATTTGGCATGAACGCATACGGTACAAATGTCTTAAGTGCTTTAAATTTGGCAACTATACTTAGTTCTTTTTGCGCTTTGCAAAATAAGCTGCAGAATATTAATGATACTATAGTCGCATTTCTCATGATATATTTTACTTCTTCCAGCCTCAATAATACGAGATGAGCAATCTTAAATGTAACACACAAAGAATATTGAGCTCATTTTATATTATAAATATTTACTTAAAGTATTCAAATATAACAAAACGGCAAACAAATAAACATAGTAGAACAGCCTGCATAGTACAACCAGCTTGCAATTAGCAATTTACGGAAATAAAAAAATAAACTTTTAAAGAAACAGAGAACTATGGCTTTTTCCTGGGCGCTTTTAAGAAATCACCCAACTTATTTAATGTTTCCATTGATCTGGCCGCTTTTTGTTTCTCTAGTTCTATAGCATCAAGTCTTTCCTGCTCTTTTTTTCTCGCAATTTCAGCCTTTTGCTGTTCCTGCCCGGCAAGTTGCTGCGCTCTGACCGCCCTGTCCATGAACCAGATCTCATCAAAATCACCGGTCTGTTCCACAATAACGTTGTTCTTTTTTACCATGTATATATATTTCGACCTGGAAGCGCTGTTTTGATATTGTGACAGAATGTCCTTCAGGTATTGCGTGTCCCTGGAATAAAGATACATCGTGAGGCTGTTGTTATCATTAACTGAAACCTTGTAATTGAAGATACATACTGCAACAGGAGCATTGGGAGCTTTAAAGTAAAATTTAAGCTTATCGGCAAGTGGATCAGCAACCCATTTTTTCAAGCCATCGTCATGCTTTATCCCATTTACATAATTGGCAGTGATCGTCTTTATCACCTGTTCCGGTGGCCCGGACTGATAAAGATTGGCCAGGTCATCGAATCCCGGTGTCTTTGTATTCTCCAATCTTGAAGGCATATCCTCCTCTAATGGCTTAATATCAAGCCATATAAATTTTGCACTGGAATAAACATTACAGCGTATATTTTTGAACTCATAATAGTCGGCACCGAGCTCAGGGTCGCTGCCAGTTTTTGCCCATTGCTGAATGCCAAGGGCTTTTTTTAGTTTGGAAAAGGTGATGGGATCCTTACAGGTCAGCTCCATCCTATTCATTTTCCGTAGTGCTGAAGTGGCGATCGTCACAAAAACGGAATTGCTGAATTGATAATTCCGACTGTAGCCCGACAACTCCCCCTCTATTGCAAAAGTCTGCTCATAGTCCTGATAAAGCAGGTTGACCCCTATTTTTTTCATGAATTCTACCACCGAATAACCTACATCTTCGGCATTGTCATGTACAATGATGTCCTGGGCATCGAACTGCCGCAGTTCTTTGGGTACATAGGCATAAAGACTGATCCGCTTCATGCTAAGCGCAAGTCCATTCTTACCCGTTTCGTCTCCGTCTTCATTCAGTGCTTTATAAGAAGAGGTCGTTGCGACCAGATTCCCATTCCTAAAGGTGGTATCGGACTCATTCAGGGCGATAACCGGCCAGGCAGTCAGGCCCAGCATTTTTTTTATCTCCTTAAAATATCTCCCATTGCCATTACTTTGTTCAAGGGAGATTTCAGTGATATAGTCATTCTTATCGGCAACAATCGATGCGTTAAGCCCTTTGTCGAAGATCAATCTTCTCGAAGTAGAAGCAATGCTATTGAGTTTCTTGCCCTTCGCATCATAGTCATAGGTCGTTGTTTCTTGTATATCTCTGAGCACGATCTGTAGCTTTTTGAGTTCATCATTAAAGATCTGTACCGCCCCATCAGGTGTCTGGCTAAAAAAATCTATTTTGCTGAGAGCGGGTTCCTTAGAAGCTTCCAGTTTTCCTTTAGGTTTCGCTACAGCCTTTTTGACTTGTGCATTTAAATGGTTGAAAAACATGGCGACCAGCAGGACGCTGATGAGAACGCGCTTTTTCATCTCTTTGGTTTTTACATGATGACCGACAAATATTCAGGTATTCGTTTACCCTATATAATTTAGCGATTATTTGATCAAATTCAAAAAAAGAAACAACAAAGGACCAATACCAGCGGTCCTGCAGGGCGCTTCAGCCATTACTGAAGCGCATAAAAGACATTTTCCTTCATCAGGGCTATTGCAGCAGGTATTACGATCTCTGTTTTATAGATAAACCATTCATACTTTGTCTTATTTTCCGTCAATAGGCAGCCAATAGGTATAGCCGGATTGTCTTACATGCTCCCAATTATGAGGTCCAGACGATGTATTGGCATCCCTGATGTTCAGGTTATCGTCAACAAAGGTTAAAACATCGGTATAATCCGCACCAATCACATTTTTGTAATGCAGGGTCAGTGTTTTTGTTTTTGGGTCGTAAGTATTGTCGGTACTGCTATTCTGAATCGTAGAATACCTAAAGGTTGTCATAGGAAATTTAGGATCCCCCGCTGCTATAGGTTCCATAGTGTAGGTGCCGTAGACCTGATTGTTCAGATAAAGCTTATTATACATCCAGCCTATGGAATGCATCCCGAATACTTCGAAGCTCCACACTCCTGTTCCCCAGATCATGAATTGCCCTTTATCCTTTGGATCTTTGCTTAACCGGGTAATATACTTATAGCTGTAGAGCAGCCCATTGACGGTATTCTCTCCGGCATTGCCCTGTAAACGCGCAGAATGATAGCGCCCCTCCGGAAGCTCCGGAATCGGAAATCCAGACCAGTTTACAATCTTATCCGTATCTACGATCAGATTTGCGACCATAAAATTATCATAAAGGCGGCTGAGGCTGCTTTCGTTAGCTTCTACAATTCTTAAGGGAAAAGCATACTTAGCGTAAACACCAATTTCAGCCCTTTTGATAGGGATAGAAAATATCAATGAACTCGAAGAGCTTCCTTTTTTTATGGTCACGATAAAGGCTTTGGAAAGCTCATCGCGAGGTGCATTGACGGTATATCGCGTAGCCGCCGGAATAGCATAAGCCGTATTGTTTTCCACATTAAAGTCTGACAGCGTTTCTTCGTCGAAAGCTACTTTTACCACAATATCCTTGTCGGCAGGCAATGAACCTCCAATTCCAATCTTAAATTTAACATCTACCAGACCGTCCTTAAGGTCTTCGATCAACTCCACATCATACTTGTCGTTAAGGATTTTCAAGGTATCATTAAAAGTGTAGGCTTCCAGCGAAGTGATTGTCCTTTCTGTTGCTGCAGTAGATTCTCCGCTAATAATATAGAGCTCTTTCTTATAAAACTCTTTGTTTTCATAATCCAGTTTACCACATGACAGGCAGCACAGCAGAGTCAAAGCAGAAAAGAGGAACAGGCATTTATTGGTTATACGTTCCATAATATTTTCATCATTAATATTGAATAATCTTGTTGCTACCATCCCGGATTTTGAATCAGTTTTCCCCAATGATTGGAAACATCTACGTATGGCAGAGGAAAGAAATAATTCTTCTTTTTAAAGGAATATCCATCAATAATTGTACGATCATAAAAACTGATGCCCGTAGCTCGGTAATTCATGCCATATACTGACCCACCTACCCCGGAAGGATTGCCCCAGGTATCTCTCTGTACATCCTCAGCATCTTTCCAACGTCGCATATCAAAGTAGCGTTTGCCTTCAAATGCCAATTCCACGAGACGCTCCCGCTTGATCCATTTACGAATCTCCTCCTTTGAACCTTGCAGGTAACCAGGAAGACCTCCGCGATACCGTACCTGATTGAGGTAAAGCAGGATATCGGGGTTACCAGGAGCGCTTTCATTAAGTGCTTCTGCATAGGCCAGGTAAATCTCAGCCAGGCGGTAGATGGGGTATTGTTTTTCAAAGGATCCTTCGATTCGCAAATCACCATCGTTGATATATTTGACAATCGAATAGCCGGTTCTTACAGAAGGCCTGTCGGTCTCGATATATCCATCGGCAGTCTCTGCCCGATAGTCCACATAATAATAAGGATCAGTTTTATCATCCTGCTTGAATCCCCGTCCATGGAAACCAATAGTCGCATAAAAACGTGCTTCCCGGTTCAGCACGCGATTGGGTACAGCCGGATAAACATTACCTTTTAAAAAATTGGTATGAATCGGCGAACTGGTATAACTCCCATCACCTAATATATACAATCCATCTGTTGCCCTCGATGTGGAAATATCCTTGTATAGTTTTTGGTTTTCTTCCTCTATGGTCTTTCCGTTGTTCATGAAGTAACTGTCCACGATTTTTTGCGTAGCGGCTACACGTCCCGTATACATGGCGTTAGAAGATTTGTGTCCCCGCGGCCAGCCCAGGGCAGTCAGATTAAAGTTTTGATTAGGTCTCGAAACCTGCCAGATCACCTCAGAATTCCAATAGTGATCCCCTCCGCTAAACAAGGCTTTAAAAGAACGGTATGGATCTATTCCTGCAGGGCCATTTGGCCAGGCGACATCATTGCCTGGAAAATCCCCCAGCGGTACGGTTTGGTAACCACTATTCGCAGGAAGGGTGAAAAGCTGATACTGGTTCAGATCAATGATTTCTTTATAAGCTGCCGCTGCCTTTACCCATTTAGTCTCATCATATCCGGTCCCAAAAAAGGGTTTGCCCTCCGAATCAAAGAAGGAGTTGTACTCTGCATTGCCATTTACCAGCGGACTCGCGGCCCATAAAAGTACCCTGGCTTTGGTAGCCATCGCCACTGCTTTAGAAGGACGGCCAAGATCTGAAGAAAGGACATCGGCTTGTTGAGGTAAATTCAGGGCGGCTGTTTCCAACTCTTTCACCAGAAAATCCACACATTCCTGAAGGCTGGCACGCTTTGTCGGATAATTCCCGCTGGCATAATCAACGGTCTTATCGACAATAACAAAGGGGCCGTAAATTTCCAGAAGCAGTGAATAATAGTACGCCCTCAAAAATCTAACATCCGCCTGATAAGATTCTACCTCTCCTTTTTTCAATAACTTATCATCAGCGAGGTTAGATTTTTCCAGAAAAAGATTACAGGTTCGAATGGCCTGGTAGAGTTTGGCCCAATAGTTCAGTTCCGAAGGTAAATTGTCTGAATTATACTTACTCTGCGAGAGTTGCAAAGCGAGATAAGTATCCAGTCCGGCATGTCCCTCGTCTCCGGCACCACTAAATGGCCAGCTGTAATGGATATCCGAAAAATTGGGAAGATGACCATAACATGCTGCCCAGGCCTGACGTATGTCTTTCCGGGATTTCCAGATGTCATTCAAATTATCCACTTCATGCAGGTATTCTTCTGCATCCAGATACTTCTTACAGGAAAGCAAGTTCACTGCCAGAAGCATCATGATCATAAGGCCGGTTGTTTTTATTCCTAAGTATTTCATTGCGCTTTGTTTCATGTTGATAGTTATAGATTAACAGGTCTGTGGTTACAGTTTAAACTTGACATCCAGCCCCAGTGAATAGGTACGTTTGAGTGGGTAGGCGTAGGAAGAAGTTTGTTCAGGGTTCCAATCCTTAAAATTGGAAAACGTAGCCAGGTTATCCCCTCTGCCATAAATGTAAATGCTCTTAAAAGGGAACTTTGAATTGGAAGGAATCCAATTGTAACCTACCTCCATATCTGCAAGGCGTACATAGGTCGCTTCCCTTACCCAGAAAGTCGACTTCTGAGCGTTATTCGTATTGTCAGAACCTACTGCCAGACGGGGATAGATCGCATTGGGGTTTTCTGTTGCCTGTGTACCTGAATAAGAAGCCGGAGTCCAGTGGTCATTATAGGCCGCATTATAAATCGCGCCCTTACTTCCATTCGCATTAAAAGGAATGCGGCCCCCACTGATCGTGCGGAATAAATCAGCTTTACCAATTAAACGTGTGGCAAACGTCCAGTTTTTGTAACTGATATCAATCGCTAAAGAATAGGTCCATTTAGGGATGGAACTTCCCAGCCAGATCCGATCTTCAGGTGTAATGATCCCATCACCATTGATATCCTTGTATTTGATGTCCCCCGGGAGGACCTTGTTCCAGGTCTGCACAGGACTGTTGTCGATATCTTGCTGATCTTTGAACAACCCTAAGGCGATATAATCGAGATCCCTGCCCCAGTCCAGGCCTATACCACTCTGGTATGGCATTTTAGGATCCAGCTCCCCATTCTCTACAATGGTATTCACGTTATAGGTGAGAATTCCCCTGAGGTAATTGATTCGGAAATCTCCATATTTCTTGGTATAGACCACATCCATGTCAAAACCTTTGGAATACATTTTACCCAGGTTTCCCTGAGGCACAGCAGGTAGACCTAATGTTGCCGGAAGACGGTTCAGATTGATCAGCTGGGCTTCCCTTGTATTCCTAAAGACGTCCAGCACCAATTTAAATTGGTTGAACAAGCCCATTTCTATCCCCAGATTCAATTTCTTGTTTTTCTCCCAGGTCAGTCCAAGCTGCTCGAGTTTTGATTCACCGATTCCGGGAATAATCTCACCACTATAGGCGGTACCTCCAAAACCAAAGGTATAGCCATCACGTGCTGCTGTGGAAGCCAGATAACCAAACCGGGATGCCCCTCCAGTAGCGCCAACTACACCATATGAACCTCTTAACTTCAGCTGATTGACTACCGTCCTGATTCCGGCCCAGAATTTTTCTTCCGAGACCATCCATCCTGCTCCAACAGACGGAAAGGAAGACCAGCGTTTATCCGGAGTAAACATCTGAGATCCTGAAGCTCCGAAATTAATATCGGCAAAATATCTGTTTTTATATCCCCCTGTAATCCGGCCTGCTATAGACTGCTCCCGCACCGGAAGCGCATTGATCAATAAGTCAGTTCCTGTCCCGCCCGGTACATCGGCCATAGACTCCCGCTGTTTGTACAGAACAAGGGCCGTAGTGGAAAAGTCTTTGCCAAAATCATGCGCGTAATTCAAACTTCCCTGGACTTCCACCACCCGGTTTCCACTCGGCGGACTAGACATAAATTTCATTTTATCGTCCAGGTTAGGCGTCGTATTGATCGTCACCAGATTGCCCTGCTCATCCCTTCCCGTCCCCATATAGCTATTGGCAAAATCGGGCCGGTGCCGCTGATAGTTTTTGATGTACTGATGGTTATAATCGTTAATTTTTGAAAAGGAAGCGATCCCGTTGAAAAACAAACCTTTGAGTGCGAAATCAAGCTTTTGCGTTAGGTTCAGATTCGTTGACATCACATTTGAGTAGTTCCGGAGAAAGCCGGTCTTATTCAATAAGGAGAAGGGATTGACTGCCCCGTCTGATTCTTCCGGAGCAGTCCCGTTTGAATATTGTGTCGGGAAAAGTGTAGGATTGATTTCGTTAATGATGTCCAGGATGTTTCCAGTCCCCTGTCCGGGTTCAGTGGTCGTATTGTACCTTCCGTCAAAACCCAGGCCCAATGTCGTCGTAGGGCTAATGTCGGCCCTTAGGTTGGACCTGAAATTGAACTGGTTGTACTTCGCATTAGAGTTATAAGACTGGAGGTTTCCACGGAACATCCCATCTTCGGTATAATACCCTCCGGACATATAATAGGTGACCACATTGCCCCCTCCGCCAATATTAAAATTTCCCTTATGCGCCAGGTTGTTGGGCTTAATCAAGGCATCATACCAATCCACATTTGGATAAAAATCCATATCCTTGTCCCCGAATTTTGCAATGATCTCCTCAGAATAAGGAGCATTCTTTCCACGGACCACAAATGCTTCATTTCTCATCTTCGCATATTGTACCGCATCAATCCAATCTGGTTTGTAAGTTGCATTATTGACTGAGGACGACAAGGACATATTGACACTGGGTTTCTCTGAGATCTTTCCGGTCTTGGTGGTGATTACTATGATCCCATTGGCCCCTTCAAGTCCGTATACGGCTGTTGCTGAGGCATCCTTAAGGATGGAAAAGCTCTCGATATCGTTTGGATCTACATCGTCAATATTCCTTCTCAGGCCATCGATGAGAATTAAAGGCTCCGAACTTCCCCTTACAGAATTAATCCCCCGTATGATGAAATTCGCACCATCTTTTCCAGGCTGACCTGAGCCCTGACTAAAGGAGACACCGGCGACTCTTCCGGCCAGTTGATTGGTGAGTGAACGTCCCGGTCCAATGAGCTCTTTCGGATCGACAGTAACAATGGCGCCTACCACGCTGACTTTCTTTTGTACGCCATGCGCCACTACGACCACTTCATCTAGTTCACCGTCCCCCTTTTTCATCACAATCTTCAGCTGCCTGAGGTCGTAGTCAGTGATCGTATCGATTGCTACAGTTACCTCCTTAAATCCTACCGAGGAAAAAACGAGGATAGATTTTTCAGGAACATTGCTCATGCTAAATAAGCCCTCAGCGTTGGTCACCGTTCCGAAAAGAGCATTTGCTTTTATCCGCACGGAGATCCCGGGGAGAGGCGCTCCGATTTCATCTGTCACCTTACCCGAAATCTGAGCTTCGGGTACCGCTTTCCGGATTGGCTTCACTGGTTTGGCGAGTGCTGCCGGAACTGGCTTAATCACAATAGTTCCATCATGAATCTGATAGCTGAGCCCCTGATTTGCCAGCAATTTATCCAGGGCGGAGGCCAGTGGTTCTCCTTTCAGCGAAATATTGACCGGATTGGTATGTTTAAGTGTCTCCTCTTTATAAATAAACCGATAACTGGTGGTTTTCTGAATGGCCGAAAAAGCGCTTTCAAGTGTCGCGTTTTTCAAGTCAAGATTGACGGTCTGAGCGACACTTTTTGTGGAAGTGATCAAGATGGTTAAGCCTATAAGAAAGACCGTCAATTTCCTGACGGACAAGGCACTAAGGATTCTATCCATATCTGTTAGACTGGTTTATGGTTAATAATAGTTTGGTTTGAAAAATGCTTAAGGTAGAAGATCAGGGGTCCGGCCGAACCATTGATCTGTTAACCAGGAATATCAGGTAGCCTCAGGTTGCAAAAGTTCTCTCCATATCTTTTAGAGTGATTTATAGTTTATATTGGTTTGGTTTTAAAAATATAATCTTAGCTTATTTCACGATGAGCTTATTCTTTTCAATGATAAATTGGTGTCCTGTAAGGTCTGATAAAGCCTTACAAACGACTGTAATAGACTCACTTCTTCGAATTCCTCCGTGGTAATGATCACTGGTCGGTTTTACCTGCAGGTCAATATCAACTTTGTACCATCTTGATACTTCAGCAAGAATATCGGTCAGGCTTTTGCTGGTAAAATAGAAATATCCATCCTTCCAGGAGAGTGCTTCGTCCAGGTTGGCTACCTTAACCTGAATATCACCCTGCCCGCTAATGGTTTCATATCCTGCATTGATGATTTTGTGTTGCTTGTTCTCCGTAACTTTAATACGACCTTCTGTCAGGATGGTTTTTACATTTTGACCCTGCAGATGTGTATTGATGTTGAAGGCCGTCCCTAAAGCTTCCACTTCAGTACTGTTCACCTTAACTTTAAAGGGATGGGAAGGGTCTTTTGCCACTTCGAAATAAGCCTCTCCTTTTACCGTTACATTTCTTTCTTTTCCGGTAAATGCGGATGGGAACTCGAGTTCCGACTCTGCGTTAAGCCATACTTTAGTTCCATCGGCCAGCTGAATATGATAGGTCCCTCCTCTCGGAACTTCCAGCTTGTGGATATTTACTTCCGTAGTTGCGCTGGCCGAGTAATCGAGATAACTATTATGGACATTGAGAGAGGTCTTACCGTCGGCTATGGTTTGGGAAGAGTGCTCATCAAGCTTGACCTTAGTTCCATCCGACAGGGTCAAAACAGCCATGTTCTTGCCAGGTAGGATTTCGGCTGTAGTTTTGCTTTCCATTCCATATCGGAATAACAGTCCTCCAATGGCGGCGATCAACAATATAGACGCGGCTATTGCCCGCCATTTCTTTCCTGTACTCTTTTTGGATTCTTTCTCTTTTAACTTATTCAAAACAGCTGCCCACTCCGCATTTTTATCTATGGAACGATAGTAGTCCAGGCGCGCATTGACTTCTTCCATTTTTACGCCACGATCATTTAACCAATCTGCCAGCTCGGGAAAATCGGTCTGCATATCTTTCAGTTCCTGAAGTTCAGCTTCAGAGATCTGTTTTTGTGCAAAAAGGGAAATAAGTTTAGCTGCTCTAAAATGTCTCGAATCCATGTAATATTTGGTTTATATTCCTTCTGCTGTTCCCATCCTATTATCTAAGACACGCAGCCTGAAGAAAAGGATGACAAAGGTTTTAAAAAAAGAAAGGAAAAATAGTTTTGACGGTTTTGTAGATCGGAATCAACCGCTGTCTCAAGAGCTTAAGTGCCCTCTGTTTATGTGTTTTAACCGTATTTATAGAGAGGTTCACTTCTTCTGCAATCTCCTGATTCGACTTCTCTTCGATATAGGATAATTTAAAAACACGCTGACAGACTTCCGGAAGGGAATCAACTGCCTTATGTAAATGGCCTACAAGCTCCGCATAGATTAATGCGTCCAGTAACAGTTTCTCGTCCTGCTCCTTGAAATCATTAACCTCCAGATATTTACCTGCCACCCCTTCTCTGCGAAGGTAATTTAGAGAAGCGTTTTTTACGGTTGCATACAGATAGCTCTTTTGAGCATTTTCATTGTCCTGAAACAGGTAGTTTTTTTCTAACAGCTTGACAAATGTATCCTGCACAATGTCGCGCGCTGCTTCGTCACACTTTACAATTCTCCAGGAGAACGCTACGAGTGATATATAGTATTGTTCAAACAATACCTGAATCTGATCGCTTCTAAACGATGGCGTCACTTGTTTTGAATCTTTAGGAAAGAATTCATTTATTGGTCGGTTGTTTTGTTGGTGGTTTAGGTCGGTATTACCAAAACAATGATATAAAATTAAATTCATTTATCAAAAGTCCAAAATATTGAAAATTTCGGTCAGTGGTTCTGATTAATTGGACTCCAATAGTTTCGCCTCTACTTATGCCTGCTTCATAGCCAACTTTGTCCATTTCAACTGATTATTGATCATCCTAAGATCATTATAGTTGTAGGTTTGACTAAGAAATCAAACAATTTAAATTAAAAACAATGGAAAAGAATAGAAATTACTTACTGACTGCAATCGTTATTTTTAGTCTTGCCTTATCCTTCAGCTCAAGAGCGGCCAGAGCGCAGCAGCCTGGAATAAAGCGCACAGCACTTCAAACACAAGATCTTAGCATCCCTGGACACGAAGCCATTCAGGTAAGGATAGATTTTGAAAAAGGGGCTTCATTCGGAAAACATTCCCATCCGGGCGAAGAGCTGATCTATGTTCTTGAGGGGGTGTTCGAATATGAGATTGAGGGTAAGCCCCCGGTAACACTTAAAGCCGGAGAGGTCCTCTTTATCCCCGCAGGTAAAATTCATGCTGCGAGGAACGTCGGCAGTAATAAAGCAGTTGAGCTTGCCACTTACATTGTGGAAAAAGGGAAACCGATCCTCAAAATGGTCAGCAGTATGCCTTAGCATTTTCTATCAACTCAAGCGAGATGCAAAAAGCTTTAATTCATCCTACTCTTTCCTTTTATATGGATAATAATCAATCTCTTAGAGATACAAACCAATACTGCGCTTTATTCAAGCCACAAAACAGACTTTTCTAAAAATGTAACTACCAGAATGATGAAGCCGATGAATTACGTAATTGCAAAACTATTTGATTTAACGAGAAAAGGCGACACCTTTGAGAAAAAAAAATGATCACACATACAGATAGTTTCCAAAAACACCTGAACATTATCAGCCGGCTGCTTATGACGATAGATAAGCAGCCAGCAACGACCTATATCACCAGCAGCTTATCTGACTACAAATTGTCAAAGAAAGACCTGAACGATTGGTATTCCGAAAATTTCGAGTCCCTGCCTTTGTATACTTCAGACAAGAGTGATGAAGTGACTATACTGAGTTCGTTCATGCATTATCATCGTCAATATCATGGGAACGAAGACTTTACTGATACCCGGGGCCTGCGCATCAGAGAATTAGAGGATCTCGAACGGGACAGCATCTTACTTGATATCGACGAATATATCAATGAATGGATCGACAATGTTTTTTACGGTTTTGCCCGCATCATTAAGAAATTACGAAAAGAGCCTGTTTTCGCCTGCATCCCAAACGACCTTTTAGTGATTAAAAACCTGCTCAAATTTTATAAGGAAGTTCGGGAAGCTGAGGATATCCAACTGAATTTTTTCCATCACATCTCGCTGCCCAAGCGCGTTGCGGACGTAATGACAGACATGTTGATCTTACTGCTGTCTGATAAAGTAGAATTGATCACCCTTGAACCAACACTGGAACAGCCCTCACAAAATCCAGGATCAACGTTAACTGAGGCTAGTAATGATATATTTAAAATTAACTGGCTCGCCCCACAGCAGGAGTTTGCAGAACTGATCCATCAACTGACTGAAAAGGGCTACCTGTCTCTACCTGATATGAGCATGGCCTCTCAAGCCCGGCATCTCGCCAGGATGTTTGATTTTAGTGCAACCCAAAGGAAACAAAATCCTGATGTGGCGAATAATCTATTGGCAGTACTCAAACCAGTGCAGGATAAAAATCTTAAAACAACGACTTACTCTTACCTAAAGCCAACTTATAAAATGAAGTTTGACAGTATCCCCCATCGGCCTCATAAAAAGAAACCTAAAGCGCGGTAGATTAAAAATTCTGGGTTATCACAAATAATTACTATTGGTTATCAGGCAGTTAAAAAACGATAGAAACCGGGTAAAATCATCACGGAGAAAGCTGATGCACTAGCCTAATTTTATCTGAGTCAACAAAACCATTAACCAAACCAACTATTATTATGAACCCAACTTTTACATTTTTTTTTAAAAGATGTTTCGGGCTATTCGCATTTCTGCTGATTCCCTGGCTCGTCTTTGCGCAAACGAAGATTACCGGTAAAGTAACCGATGCCGCGAATGCTCCAATTCCAGGTGTTACTGTAAGACAAAAAGGAACATCCGCAGCCACATCAACTGACGAAAACGGAAAGTTCAGCATTACCCTAAGAAAAGAAGGATCTTCGTCGCTGATTTTCAGCATTGTCGGATACACCGGACAGGAAGTCTCCACAGATGGAAAAACAACCATCAACCTTCAGTTAAAAGAAGATTCCAAAGGACTGAACGAAGTTGTTTTGATCGGTTACCAGAATGTCGAACGCAGAAAGACAGCGGGCGCTATCGCCTCTGTAAAGGGGAAAGACTTTGAAAACACCCCCTACTCTACATTTGACGCCATGCTACAGGGCCGTGTGGCTGGTCTGAATGTCTTAAGCACCTCTGGTGAACCTGGCGGAAATACCATTGTCAACATCCGTGGGGCCAGCAGCGTTACCCTAAACCAGAACGTTGCTCCTTTATATGTGATCGATGGGGTGATCTATGATGTGAATGACATTGGTTCTGCTTATGGAAGCAGTCCGCTTCAGGCCATCAATCCCAATGACATTGAATCGGTAGACATCTTAAAGGATGCCTCGGCATCTGCGGTATATGGGGCCAGGGCCGCCAACGGCGTCATCATTGTGAAAACAAAACGCCCCTTGATCGGAGCCCCGCCACAGATCCGTGTAGCCAGCTATTTTGGTGTCGCAAACAAACCGGCATTAAAGCCTATACAGACCGGAACTGCCGAAAGAAGACTTAAAATGGGATTATTGTATGCCGGAAACGGAACTTATGCAGGTCTGGGTGATCTGAGCATGATGTTAACCGATAGTCTAAATGCGGCTTTTAACAACAACACAGACTGGCAGGGACTGTTTCTGCAATCGGGTCTGATCAGCAACGTGGATGCCAGCATCGCCAATGCAACGGAAGGTAGTTCCTATCGTTTCTCCTTTAACCGTTACAGTGAAGAAGGTGTCATGAAAGGTTATGACATACAACGCGTGACCCCAAGTTTGTTTCTGCAGGTAAATCCGACAAAGTCCCTTCAGATACAGACCAATTTATTTGTCGGCCTTACCAAAGCCAGGCATGGTCAGGGTGATCAGAACAAATATCCATTTACCACCTGGGGCTTCCCTTCTTCTTTCTGGAAAATCGGACAGGATGAACAGGAATTGTATACCGGCAGATATGACCAGCTGAGGGACGATGACAAAACCACAAGCATCAATGGGAATACCTTCGCCCAGTATACCATCATTCCGGGTTTAAATTTCAAAAGTACTATCTCTTATAACATCAGTAACAATACAAGGAGTTATTTTAAACCTAATCTACTGAGTCGAAGTGGCATGAATGAAGCCTACAGCTATGTTTATCAGGGAAACAGATGGGAACTGGAAAACACGATCAACTATGCCAAATCTCTGGAAAGCGGACACAACTTCAACCTGGTCTTACTGCAGGGTATGGAGAAAAACATCAACAACAATAGCTATAGCAGCAGTGTAGGCAATACAGATGCCGTAAAAACTGTAAACGGGATTGCTTCCGGTCCGAACCTGTATACCAGTAACGAAATTCAGGAGAGGTCACGCTTGTCCTGGATGGGAAGTTTTGTGTATGATTATAAAGGTAAGTATCTTTTTCAGGCCGTATACCGGGCAGATGCCTCCTCTAGATATAGCTCCGACAGCCGCTGGGGCTCCTTCCCTTCTGCCTCTCTGGGATGGAACGTCGCTGAAGAAGAATTCTTTAAACCTTTAAAAAGTACACTTTCTTATTTTAAACTAAGGGCCAGTTATGGCATTACGGGTAATGATCCGGGTGCCTATTATGCGCAATACCAATCGCTCATTACGGATGGCTCATATCCCTTTTCCGTACTCGATAACGGGCAATATGGTACCCAAACCACTTACAACGGCACCCAGGTGGTTTATCCCAATTATTACAGCCCCGCTTCATCTACTACCATCAGCTGGGAAAGAAGCCCGCAGTTCAATGCAGGAATAGATCTGGGTTTGTTCAACGACCGCATCAGCGTAACGGCAGACTATTACATCAGAGATTCAAAAGATAAGGTATTTGATATCCCACTGCCACTCACGACCGGCTTCAGTAAAGCCTCCAACAACTATGTGGACCTGAGAAATACGGGTGTGGAACTCAGTATCAATTCCCGAAATCTTAGCCCGGAATCTAAGTTTCAATGGAACACCAATTTTAACATCGCTTACAACAAAAACTACATCACCAAACTCCCCAATGGAGGGCGGGACTTCACCTTTGGTGATCCCTGGATGCAGCAAACCCTTAGCCTCGGAGAACCCCTGTTTACTTACAAGGTCTGGCAGGTAAATGGAATTTACGCGAACACATCCGATGTACCAATTGATCCACTTACCGGAAAACGCATTACCCAGTGGGTAGGTGGCAACCAATTTAGTGCAGGTGATCCTGCAAGGGTAGACCAGAATGGGGATTACATCATCGATTACAATGACAATGTTTCTGTGGGAAATCCCAATCCTGACATTACCGGGGGCCTGACCAACTCCTTCAGCTATAAAGGTTTTAGCCTGGATGTGCTGCTGACCTTTATTTCGGGAAGGAAATTGCGCAATGGTTATTTATCGGACAAATTTCAGGATGCAGGAACAGATAGGCCCTATCAGTTATGGGGACCAAGGTCCGGGCCAGCTTCGAACTTTAATATTGATGATTTCTGGAGCCAACCGGGTGACATTGCTAAATACCCTGGATTAATCACCAACAGCGTCGATAAATGGCATATCGGCCAGAGTATGTTTATCGAAGATGCCAGTTTTATCCGCATTAAAAATATACGCCTCGGGTACCGGTTACCGGAAAAAATCAGCCGTAAAGCAGGTATGCGCATGGTCAGGTTATATGGGGTGCTGGATAACGTAAAAATCTGGTCCAACTCATCTGTTCCTGATCCGGAGGCTGTACGAGTCGATGGATACTCCAGTGGAAACGATTATCCGATCCCTAAGAAATACACCTTTGGCCTGGAACTGACCTTTTAACTTTTATCATTAGAGAAACATCGCTCATGATCGCTTCATAGTATGCTTATGACAGCCTCATAACCGATAAAAATCAAATACTATACAGATGAAAAAACTATCCATTTATATCGCTGTGCTCCTGATCCTGACCAGCGCATCTTCCTGTAAAAAATTCCTTGACCTGAAACCAGTCAGTGTATCTACTGATGAAACCTTCTGGAAGAATGAAAGTGATGCCAACAGTTCTGTGGCAGGTGGCTATGCTTTGTTACGCAAATCACTTACGGCATCGGGCGGACTTGCTTTTTATGCATACGGAGACCTGCCAGCAGATGAATACACCACCGGTGAATACCGCTTTGCAGACGTAGCCAACATGAACTGGTCTATTTCGGTACCTGCCGCTGAAACCGGCGACCGGATGATGTTACTGAGAAGATATGACACTTTTTACAGCGCCATTAACCAGGCAAACCGCTGTATCGAAAAGATCCCGAACATACCGACTTCAGATTTTACTTCTGCGGAAGTTAAAAACAACCTCATCGGAGAAGCATATTTCCTGAGAGCCTTTGAATATTTTTTCATGGCAAGGGTCTGGGGTGATGTTCCGCTGCTGACCAGTACCGGCAATCCTATTGAACAGGTTGACCTGCCGCGAACACCACAGGAAAAGGTGCTGGAACAATGTATTAAAGATGTGAACACCGCAATAAGTTTATTGAGCTGGAATTATACCTCCGCAAATAATCGGGCGGTAAGAGCCAATAAGGGTGCAGCTTATGCCCTTCTGGCACACATCTATGCCTGGAAAGGAGATTATGCCAATTGCAACATCGCCGCCAATGCCGTAATTGACCAAAACTTTTACACAATGCTGAACAGGGAAGATTTTCTTAACATCTTCAAAGGAAAATCCACCGAAGGTATTTTTGAAATTTCACAGAGCGAAGCAAATGAAGGTGTACTGGAAGGAATTTCCACCTATACCTTAAAAACACCCTACTTAACAACCCGGACAGGAAACGCCATCTTCACGCTGAATCAGCTCACCCTGACAGAATTGTATAACAACAATATGGACGACCTGCGGTTCAGCAAAAGCTTTGCCCTGCTCAGTACCACAGACCCGATCTGCATCAAATATGCCAACATCACCTACAATTCAGGACAAAATGTAGTTACCGCCGTTGCGCACAATAACCTGATTATATTCCGGTTGGCAGACATCCTGTTGCTGAAAGCGGAAGCTTTAGCCGCACAAAGCCAATTTGGTCCTGCAAGGACCATCCTGGATGACATCAGGAGCAAAGCGGGTTTGACAGCATGGACTGGTACGGACGCAGAACTGTTCGATGGCATCATTGCAGAACGTGGCAGGGAGCTCTTCCTGGAGGGGCATCGCTATTATGACCTGATCCGCCTGGCCCGTAAAACCGGCCTGTCAAAATTTGGTGCAAAAATGGCCATGGCGGAGATTACCGCCGGAAAGAACTACTGGCCTTTTGATCCGGCATTGATAAATATCAATAAAAAATTAACTCAAACCCCATTCTGGAGTTCTAAAATGTAAAACCATGAAAAATATAATTTTATACATTTTTATAGCTGCCCTGACGATGGGTGGTTTAGCCAGTTGCAAGAAAAGCAGTTACCTGACGGATGGAGGCTTAAGCAGTCCGAAAAGTCCGTTGAGCACTTATGAATACCTGAAACAACATCCTCATAAACTCTTTGACACCCTGATTATGGTCATCGATCATTACCAGATGAAAGATGAAGTGAATGCTGCAGCAACGTTTTTTGCCCCTACCAATTATTCTATTAACAGGTACATCAAAATAAAAAAGGATTCAATCCTTAAGATCAATGAGAACGGAAACTATACGCTCAACGATATGTACAACGACATCACCGCCGATTCGCTCCGCATATATTGTGTAAAATCAAGGGTGGAAATGACCACTACCCCTGAAGTAGCTACACTGGCTGGCAACAATGCCAATACACAGGTTGCCATACAACGCATCCTGCAACCAAAACCAACTGATGCATGGTCGTCCGTTCCCATTTATTACCTCTTTTTCATTAAAGTCAATAATGGCCTCGATGTCCCTGGTATTACCCTGCCGGATAACAGCCCCGACAGAGATGTCAGCACCCACTGTCAGACCACCGGCATCGAACCCTCCAGCGGTGGGATCCTCAATGTATTGAGCAATCAGCATACGTTTATTCGCTTCTAATTTCGACTAAGCAACAAAAATTATGAGAAAAAATTATATAAAAATATTCCTTACCAGTGCAATGCTGCTTGTCGCAGCATATGGCTGTAAGAAAGCAGAGAAAGGCTTCATCAGCGACTTCATGTACTATTCACCAAATCCGCTGATTGCAACGCAGGGAAATGTCACGACCTCAAAATCCATTGAACTGGATGGCTCTACAGGGCCTGTCCATGCCAAATTACTGGCCGTTAGAAACAAAGCCACTGGTGCAGCTGTACCGGAAATGCTCAGGTCCTATATGATCCGGCAGTTTACCGCCGAAATCACAACCGCAGATTCAACAGAGGAACTGGTCAACAAAAAGATAGTCATGAAACCTTCCGTTCCACTTACTATTGGCGAGATTGGCGGACGTATCGCCTTGTCGCAGGCCACAGAAAATGTACCAATAGGGCTTTATGTAATAGATGTGGAGGTAAAAAATGAAAAAGGCACCAGAACAATAACAAATGCCTGTACTATAGACCTGCAGGTTAAAAGTCATTTTAGAACGCCTGTAGGACCATTTTTCACTACGTCTGATGTGGCTGCGGAAACCGGATTTTCTTCCCAAGCCCCATTGCCATTGAACATTACCTATGACAAAAACGGTCCCAATAAAATTATCTTCAAATTCCTGGATAAAAATGGGGTTGCCTTTGACCCGTCGCAGGGAGAAGTGACCACCAGAGGAGACCGGGGCCACTTCGCACAGATGAATCCATATTTTCCACTCGTAAAAACAAACAGCAGTTTGGAATGGGGATTTCTGGTCCTTCCTAATGGTTTTCCGATTAAAGAAGGGAATAATGGAAAAGGCAATTACTACCGCATTCCTGGCAGGTTTACCGTTGAAAACAGAAATGTAAACCCGGTATTCTTTGAATTCATGGTTTATTCACCCGGGACATTTACCCTTACGGTGCAAATCCCTACGATCACAAGAAAGCCATAGTTTTAGCGTAAAAAAACCGGATGACCAATTGATCATCCGGTTTTTTTATACATACTTAAAATCTAAAGTCTAAAAAAATCAGCTCCTTTATTTAAATGGATCTGGTAATTCCGTTTTAAAAAGCCATCAGTACCCAATCCCTGATCAGGCAAGGGACTCAAGTCAATAGTAAAACCTCCGGTATCTAAGTATTTTTGATAATCAATCCGATCTACACTGGAAGCATAATTAAACAATTCCGAAAGCGATGTGCCGGCTATTTCCTCACAAATGTGTTTAAATTCATCATCGGTAAAACCCCGCTTTTTATCCAGGTAAAAATCTTTATATAACCTGCGCATTACATCGTCCAGTGACTTTGATGAATTGGAGGCCTGCCTGATCTTCAGATCCAGTAAAAAAGCCAGCGCACAACCTTTATCATAATAAGAAATGGTAGTTTTGGATGCATTTTCATTCCTGTTAAAAAATTGGATCCAGGTATCAAAACTGGATTCGGTTGCCGACTGCACCAAACTTCCTGGAACATTCTCATAGTTTCGGATCACCGCACTGATCGCATCCAGAAATTCTTCTTTACTCAATAAGCCGGCCCTATACAACACGATATACTCGTAATATACTGTAAAACCTTCCGACACCCATAACATCCTGGTCAGGTTCTCTTTATCGTAATTGAAAGGACCTAAAGCCAGTGGCCTGATGGCCTTAATGTTGTACAGGTGAAAATACTCATGGGCAAGAAAAGACAGCCATCCGTTATAAGCCGCTTTCGTTTCCATCATATACCCGGGGGAAGAGAAAACAGCTGTAGAATTGCGATGTTCCAATCCCCCCTGTCCCGGCCCCATAATGATAAAAGTATAATGCTGATAAGGGATTTCAACCATGATATCAGTCGCTGCGGTCACTATCTTTTTTAAGTCCGCCACCAGACGCGCAGTATCAAAAGCCTTTGTATTAGCAATCGCCAGCGTATGCCTGATCCCTTTTACGTTAAAAGTCATTGTTTCCTGGTTTCCAATATAGATTGGGCTATCGTAGAGCGTATCAAAATCCTCCGCCCGATAAGTATTCAACTTGCCGGTCAGCTCATCCAGTCCAGTAGAAACCTTAGTCCACTTATTATCAAATTTCAATGCGATCTCTGCAGGTTCATCAAGCTCGCCGTCGATATGCATAAAAACGCCTGCCGGAGAAATATACGCATGACTTTCATCCAGAAAAGGATCGGCAACGGAAGCGGTATTTGCAAAAACATCATACGAAACGATCAGCTCCTCTGCCCGCCCGGTTTTTACCTCCCAGTTGTTTTTATCGACCTTCTTCCAATTCAGCTCCTTTCCTCCCGCAGTCCTTACCCGGAACTTAACGACGTTCTTTGCAAAATTCATCATCCAATAGTAACCAGGAGTCCAGGCCGGCAGTTTAAAATTCAACTTATCTTTTTGAAAACCAACGCAACGCATTTCCACCTGATAGTAATGAGATTGTGGGTTTTCTATAGCTACCGTAAATTGAATCCCCTTATTCTTCGCGAAAACGGTAAAAGACCAGGCCATCATAACGGCCATGGCAAACCAAATTTTTATCTTAGTCATGTACGCATTATTTGGCAGGCCCGGCAGTTACATTTCGTAAGGGCGGTTCTGCATGAAGTAAATGTTTGACAAAAAAATCTCTTTTACGGCGACGGCCATAACTGCCACCATCACTATGTCCCATTCCAGGGACACATAGAAAATCAAAATCCTTATTCGCCTTAATTAAGGCATCGGCCATTCTGAAGGTGGATTCAGGAGGAACATTTTCGTCTGCCTCCCCAACAATCAGTAGTAGGTTTCCTTGTAGCTTTGCTGCATTGGTAACATTCGATTGCTGTTCATAATGAGCAGCCACCGGATAACCCATCCATTGCTCGTTCCACCATTGTTTATCCACGCGGTTATCATGACATCCGCAGGCAGAAACAGCAGCCTTGTAAAATTCGGGATGAAACAGTAGCGCACCTGTTGAATTTTGTCCACCTGCAGATGTACCATAAATGCCTACACGGCTAATGTCGGCATTGGGATATTTTTTGGCCATGGCCTGCATCCATAAAATGCGGTCCGGAAAGCCGGCATCGGCCAGATTTTTCCAGCATATGTCATGAAAAGCCTTAGAGCGGTTTGCCGTTCCCATTCCGTCCATCTGTACTACGATAAAACCCAGCTCAGCCATGCTTTGCAGCTCACTGTACGGTGTAAAGCTTTTAGGCACAAAACTATCCTGTGGACCCGCATAAATGTATTCGATCACCGGATAGGTTTTTGAACTATCCATTTTTGAAGGCCGGCAGATGATTCCCCAGATGTCCGTCTGACCATCTCTTGCTTTTGCCACAAACACTTCCGGCAACCGAAGTCCTGCCTCGCTGAAAGCCTTGGTATCTCCCCGCTCCATTTCCAGGATAGTTTTTCCGTCCGAAGTTCTTTTCAACAGTGTTACAGGGGCTACGTTCACCTCCGAATAAGTATCTATAAAAAACGTTCTGTCGGGAGCATACGATAGCCGATGGGTCCCTTTTTCCGGACTAAGTTCCAGTTGGTGCTTTCCATCAAATCCCACCCTGTAATAATGGATAAAATAGGGATCTTCCGCTGCATTTTTCCCACTGGCACTATACCAGATCTCTCTTTTGGCGACGTCAATGCTATCCACATCCCGTACGACCCAATTTCCTCTGGTTACCTGCTGCTGCTTCCCGGTAATGGTGTTGACCAGGTAGATATGTCGGTAACCTGCCTGTTCACTGGTCCAGATCATTTCATTACTTTCCGGCAGGTAATGGGTGTATATCCGGTTTTCATAAATAAAGGTGTTTGTCTGCTCATCTATGATATTTTTTGTTTTCCCGGTTTGCGTATCTACTTCTATTACACGAAAACGCTGGTGCCCGCGATCTACCTGCTCATAGGTAAAATAACGGTTGTCACCAAGCCTCCATTGCAATGGCTGCGGGCCAAAGAAATCAATTGGTGCTGTATCTACCTTAATGCGCTTTTTTGTAGCTACATTAAAAATAAAAGGTTCATAACTGGTAAAAGCATCACCAGGTTGGGCATACTCATGGGATTTCAGCTGACCACGGCTGGTGCCGGGAACTGAGCTAAGAACGTAATAAACCTCTTTAATTTTCTTCGGATAAATTTTGTGGCCAATGATCGTCTTGCTGTCCGGCGACCAGCTGAACTCGCCATAAGGACCATCTTCAGTTCCGTCCTGCGTAAGCTGAAACTCCTGTCCGGTCTTTTTGTCTTTCAGAAAAACATTTCCCGACTTCAGCGACAAACTTGTTTTCCCATCCGGCGAAAACAAAACGGAACGCAGGCCCTCCCATCTCGACCGTGTTCGCTGTAAATCAGCTTTAGGATTATAGGCCAGGCCGGTAGTATCCTTCGTTTCTTTCAATCCATAGCTTTTAAGATCAGTCTCCAGCCATTGATTACCGGTTTTAAGTACAAGCTTGCTTCCTGAATTCCGGAAAAACATATCACTGATCCTTAAACGGGCAGCAGACATCGGCTTTCCTTGCAACTGCTCCAAAGCTGCTGCAAGCCGGCTATGGTCAAATGCCTGGCGGCGCTTGCCTGCAGTGGCATCCACGTAGACATATTCCCAATTCTTGCCGTCCAGATTTTTTCTGTACCAGAAGCTCTTTTTATCCGGATTCCAATGCGGTGTAATATCTGTATTAACTGCAATTTTTCTTGCTGCAGTATCCATAAGGCTGGCTTGTTGATATGTGTTGGTCATTTCTCCCGCTGTAGGACTAAATGGGGCCAGTTCTCTTTTTTGGGCATGCACCGATAGGTTCATTCCGCAAATCATGCTGAAAGTACCGATGCTCAGGTAATGTTTTATTTTCATGTGATAACTTGAATCAGTCAAATATTTTCAAAGTTAAAGCAGGAAGAAACTTAATTATGATCTGATATTAACCGATTCAACCCGCATTTACACCTGTTAAGGCTTCTTAAAAAAAGCTTTACCACTACCTGACCATACCTCTAAGACCAATTGCCTCAAAGGTTCAAGGCCCTCAGAAAGATTAAACCATTATCTATCTTTAATTTTAACAAAGGATACCTGTTAATATCATGGGATTGTTAGCTAAAATAGACTTATAGAAACCTATGGATTCTTCCTAGTTTTATCATCTCCTCTTATCCCGGTATTTCCTGGCAAAAAACAGGATTTTACAGATAGGTATATAAGGTTATTGATGAAAATGATTTAAATATGAAAATGTACAAAGTATTCTTGCGTGCCATCTTGTTTGTTGCTGTTTTGACCCAGGGTATGAACGCCGCTCAGGCGCAAAATGGAGACCAGATATTAGACGGGATCGGTGAAACCGGAATGATTGCCCGCTATGTGCTTGACGGAGATGTTAAAGACTGGTCCCGAAATAATTTGCATGCCAAATTTCAAGGTGCCGAGGTCAAATTTATCAATGACAGTCGGTTTGGAAAAGTATTGTCCCTCTCCGGAAATAGCAATTCCTTTGTTACGATCCCGGGCGAAGCACTAACAGATATAGAATCGCTCAGCATATCAGGATGGATAAACTTGCGTTCAAAGCAACCTGGCCAGCGCTTTTTTGATTTCGGAAAGGACGTCAACAAACATTTTTTTACAGCTCCCGTTGGTACCAGTACCCGGGAAGGTAATCAGGCATCAATAACAACAGGAAAAGGCAATCATAACGAAGCGGTTTCTCCTGCGATAGAATTGAATAGATGGGTACATCTTGCCATAGTAATAGACGTTCCATCAAAATCGATAACGGCTTATGTAGATGGTAAACCGGTGGCTGAAGCTAAGACCATTCCCATGGAGCTAACAGCCATATTCGGTCAGCATCCAGGAGAAAAATTGCTCTATATCGGAAAATCGCTCTTGCCGGGAGACCCCTATCTGAATGCCATGATACATGATTTTCGCATTTACCGTGTTCCCTTAAGCAGAAGACAGGTGGCCGGAATTTATAACAATTCTCAAAGTGGTGCCAATCAAAGTTCGGTAAATACTACCGGGAAGCCTGAAGATGATCTTCCACATTTTTCTAAAACTGAAGCACAACTTTATAACCGTTATTTGATACAGGTATCTGATGTAGAATTAGAAACAATGGTAGGCAATTTGCCACGGTTACCTGCTTACGTACAGGGAACTTACGAGAAAGGAAGGACAGGCCCAAAAGTGCGTGTGCTCTGGCCTTCTCCTACCGACAACACCACTGTGCTTAAGCCTGGAAGCTATACCATTACCGGGCGTGTTGCGGGAACAGATTTTCAACCAAAAGCGTTTGTCACCATAAAGGAGTCAAAAAAATCAACTACACCAGTTTCAAAGCTGCAGGCATTTGACCTGGACCAGGTTGCGCTGAAAACTGATGCCCATGGCCATGAAACCAAATTTGTTGAAAACCGCGATAAGTTTATCAGAACATTAGCTACCACAGATCCAAACTCCTTTCTCTATATGTTCCGCCATGCCTTTGGCCGGAAACAACCTGAAGGAGCACAGCCTTTGGGGGTATGGGATAGTCAGGATACGAAACTAAGGGGCCATGCCACCGGTCACTACCTTACGGCAATTGCACAAGCCTATGCCGGCACCGGGTATGATAAGGTACTTCAGGCCAATTTCTCCAAAAAAATGGAGTATATGATTGACGCCCTTTACGAGCTGTCACAATTATCCGGAAAACCAAAAAAAACAGGTGATACCTATGTGTATGATCCAAGGGCCGTACCGCATGGTCCCGGCAAATCAGATTTTGATTCGGATCTTACTGATGCGGGCATCCGCACCGATTATTGGAACTGGGGAAAAGGATTCCTCAGCGCTTACCCTCCCGACCAGTTTATCATGTTAGAAAACGGAGCCAAGTACGGCGGACAGAAGAACCAGGTTTGGGCACCGTATTATACCTTGCATAAAATTTTAGCTGGTTTAATGGATATATATGAAGTAAGCGGCAACAAAAAAGCACTTGAAATCGCTACCGGTATGAGTGATTGGGTATATGCCCGCCTGAGTCAGCTGCCAACAGAAACGAGAATAAGAATGTGGAATACCTATATTGCCGGTGAATTTGGAGGCATGAATGAGGTAATGGCCCGTCTGTATAGGATTACTGGTCAACCGAATTACCTGAAAACCGCCCAATTATTTGATAACATCAAAGTGTTTTTTGGCGATACGGCACACACACAGGGCCTGGCCAAAAATGTAGATAATTTCCGTGGATTGCATGCCAACCAACATATCCCTCAAATTGTAGGAAGTATTGAAATGTACAGTGTCTCCAAAAATCCGGAATATTATAAAATTGCCGATAATTTCTGGTATAAAACCATCAACGATTATATGTACAGCATTGGTGGCGTTGCAGGTGCACGTAATCCCGCCAACGCAGAATGTTTCATCAGCCAACCTGCAACATTATATGAAAATGGCTTTTCTGAAGGAGGACAGAACGAAACCTGCGCTACTTATAATATGCTAAAATTGACAAGTGACCTGTTTCTCTTCGATCAGCGGGCAGAGTTAATGGACTATTACGAGCGTGGATTGTACAACCATATCCTGGCTTCCGTAGCTGAGAATAGTCCTGCAAACACCTATCACGTACCACTCAGACCGGGATCGATCAAACAATTTGGCAATGCGGATATGACTGGTTTTACCTGTTGCAACGGTACAGCAATAGAAAGCAGTACCAAGCTTCAAAATTCAATTTACTTTAAAAGTAAGGACAACCAGGCGCTTTACGTCAATCTATACATACCCTCAACGCTAAAATGGGCAGAACGAAACGTGACGGTGGAACAGGCCACAAATTTCCCAAAAGAAGACCAAACCCGTCTGACCATTAAGGGAAATGGAAAATTTGATGTCAACGTGCGTGTACCAGGCTGGGCTACCAAAGGATTTTTTGTGACGATCAATGGGGTAGCACAAAAGCTTCAGGCTGAACCGGGCAGTTATTTAAAATTAAGCCGCAAATGGAAAGATGGTGATGTCATCGAATTAAAAATGCCTTTCCAGTTTCACCTGGATCCAGTTATGGACCAGCAGAACATCGCCAGTCTGTTTTACGGACCAATATTACTGGCCGCTCAGGAGCCGGAAGCAAGAAAAGAATGGCGCAAAGTAACGCTGGATTCGGAAGATATAGGCAAATCAATTAAAGGTGATCCAAAGCAGTTAGAATTCAGAATTGATGATGTGGTTTTTAAACCATTTTATCAAACATACGGACGTCATTCTGTTTACCTGGATGTGACGTTAAAATAGACATTAAGGCCCCCTTAGCTTTTGCTGAGGTACAAACAATAAGCCACTGTAATCAATGATTTACAGTGGCTTATTTTATTTGCAATTCTTTATACTTTGCCCTAATGAGATTGGCTGACAGATTAAGTATATCTTCGGTTTGTTTAACGCTAAATGCTGACTGGCGATGAGAGATAGAATTATTGTTTTCTAAAATATCATTTTTTCTTGTAAGAAATCCCCAATGACCTGTACTAAATACTAAAAACCAATTCACAATGAAAAATGCCATATTAACTATCATCTTATTTTCCTTATCCATCCTTTCAGGACTTGCAAAAACATCTTTCGAAACAGCTTTTCAAGTAAAAATTATTGGCAAAGGTCAACCAATGCTTTTCATTCCAGATGCAACCTGTAGTGGCGATGAATGGAACGCTACTGAACCGCTCAACCAACCACCTTACCTCCCGATTTTTGCTTCATTAATTGACCGCCAAGAGATTGAAGCTATTAAAATCCCTGTAATGGTTCTTGCGGCCTTCCAGTCAATGCCGCAAAACCCGGGCTTTACCAGCGAATATGTGAGGGATATTTTTACGCAACAATACAGTCAATGCAAAACTTGTAAAATCTCAATCAGTCCATCTGCAAAACACTTTATAAATTACGATGCTCCAGAATGGTTATGGTCTGAAATTGACACTTTTATTGGTAAGTCTTAACTCTAAATAAATCATGCTGGACAATAGCAAGGAGCAACAAGATTTTTTCACCAAAATTGTAAAAGAAAATCAGGCTAGCATTTACAGGATTTGTCGCGCCTATCTATATGACGTTTCTTATGCTGAAGACCTCTACCAGGAGATACTTTACCAAATATGGAAGAGCATAAAGAGCTTTAAAGGCAATTCTAAAGCTAGTACCTGGATCTACAGGATTGCGGTCAATACCGCAATTGGTTTTAATTTGAAAAATAGCCGGCATGAGCATCAGCCCATTTTGGATTCATTGCAAATGCCGGATATAGATTCTATTTCCGAAAAGGAAGAACAGGAAAAGCAATTAATTGACCTACGCTATAGCATCAGTCAACTGGCAGCACAGGACCGCCTGATCATATCTCTGGTTTTGGAAAAAAAAAGCTATAAGGAAATCGCAGAGATAACAGGAGCAAGTATGTCCAACACTGGCGTACGAATAAATCGAATTAAAGATCGCCTTCTTCAACTAATGAATAAAAAAAAACATGAATAGCTTCGAAGACATACAAAATAACTGGCTCTCGCAACAAGTGATCGAAGAGTTGAAAATTACGGACATTCAGTCTGCGCAAAACAAGTGGCAAAAGCATCAGCATAAACTTTGGATATCAAACGTAGTTATGAGTATCTGCTTCCTCCTGACTTTTAGCGTGATCGGGTGGATTTATTTAAGTTTTCAAAATAAATATCGCTGGCCGTTCGACCTAAGTATTGCAGCTATTTCTAGTTTAATGATCCTGGCCTTAATTGTTGCCTGGAAAAGTTATAGCTTTAAAACACAAGATCTTGGGGTATCAAGTATCGAATATCTGCAGCACCAGGTAAAAAAACTAGAATGGCAACGCAAAACGTTAACCATCTATATTTGGATTTACAATCTTCTACTCTGGCTTGCAATAACAATGTATATCATCGAGATCACAAGACGGGGGACACTATTGTTTACCCTGACCGCTATAGGTGTTAATACCCTTTATGTTGTTGGCTTTAGCCTCTGGAGCAAATATTACAAGAACAAAAAGAAAATTCAGGCGATAGACACGATGCTTGCCGAATTGAAGCAGGGAATTGAAGATATATCCCTATAACACTAAGACTATAATAATCAACAATTCAAATAGTTCTTTTATTATCTTTGGTGCTTATAAAATAAAAATCTATTCAGATGGCGCGGAAGGCATTCCGGCAACTTCTTTAAAAGCAAGCCAGAAATCATTTAAATCACAGGAAGTCTGCTTTGGAAGGACAATGGAACAAATATAATCGCCATGCCTGCAGGAAATCGCCTTATATTGTGCGCAATGGATAAATTCACTGGTATAGCAATGACCGGATTTTTCGAGCGACTGGATTTCCAGCACTTTAAAATCAATCATAAAACCAGTTTTTAAGACTTTGGACAGGGCCTCCTTTATGGTCCATACCGTTACACAACCGATCAGAGAATCCGGCTCAGTATGAGCAATTAACCGGAGCTCTCCAGCAGTCAGCTGACTTTCGAAGGCCTCCGCCTGAGCAACGTCAATTTTTTCAATATCGACAGCCAAAGGATGATCTTCCGGAAATGCCAGTGCAAGCCCCAGGTCATCACAATGCGTAATGCTAACCTGAACATTCGACAAGAGCTTACTTTTTACCACAGGAAACTGAAAAATACCGGAATCAATAAATATGGCATCCATCCCCACTCCTTCCTCCAGCCTTGAAATGGCATGTTTTGCAGCTACCCTGCCAAGTAAATAACTGGCTCGGCGCCGATCAAATCTCAAAGAATCAAGATAAGCCCGTTCATTCGGATGAAGAACCTTAAAATATTGACTTAAACCTGGTAAATTTTCTTTTATAATACAAAATCCAGCTCTAAAAGTCCGATCAGTTCTGTTTAACAAGAGAAGGCCATCACTCATTTCAATTTGTTGCTAAGTCGGCTAAATATATAAAACAAAAGAAGCTAATCCGGGATTAAATTTAAAATCCGGGCAAGTTTGTCCAGCTGCTCCACTTCTCTTTTGTAGGGTGTCATGATGGGAATACTCTTCGATGCCGATGAAAGAGGCAGATTATACTTGACAAAAGTAGCCAGCGTTCCTGAAGGACCGAGGTCAATGTACAGAAAAGGACCATCCATCTGCTCCATATAATTAACGGCCTTTGGAAAATCAATATAGCCCCTTGCAATGTCTGAAAAATAGCTCTGGGGCATGGAACTGAGGCCTTCGCCTTTTAAACCTGAAATAAAACAAGGCCCGGGATCCGGAAATGCGCCAAGATGAGCAAGCGAATAGTCAAAGGTCTTGCAGCCCATTTCAATGAGCGGAGAATGAAAAGGATATTTAACAGGAAGTTGTACATATTGAATTCTCTGCTGATCCAGTCCCGATAGAAATGAATCCAGATGTAAAGACGAACCGGAAACGGTAAAATGCCCGTCAAAATTATCCGTTGCCAGAAAAAGACCATGCCTATCCAGCAAAGCTTTCGAAATTTTGTCTTTTGCACAGATAATGGACAACATGACACCGGTATCGTTACTTCTGCTGATTGATTTTGCCTGCTCAATCGCCATCTCCAGAGCGTTATCGGCAGTCCATATTCCCGCCACTACACCGGCAGCAAACTCTCCAAGACTGTTCCCCAAGACATAGTCGCAGGTAATATCCAGTTCCTTCATCAATTCGTACATCGCAAGTTCAACCGCAACGATCGCCGGATGGGTGACCAGTATATCATCAAAAACAGCAGTTCCGCTATGGTACAACTCATCGATTAAATTCCTGTTCAACTGTTGCTGAACAATCGCATGACTGTGCTCCATACTCGTCCGGAAAACGGGATGATGGTCAAAGAGTTTCTGCCCCATACACCGGATCTGGCTCCCCTGACCGGAAAATAGAAATGCGATTTTAAATTCGTTGATCATATTCCTTTCGCCTTCCGGTAAGCGTAGGTCCACAAAGAAGTATAGAGCTGAGGCAAAAACTTAAACAGTAATTTTGACTCATTCCTCCACCAGAAATTAACGTTGGTATTCAGACTATCCTTGGCATGTACCTCATGCCACCAGCAAGTGGGCAGGTACAGCAACTCTCCGCAATTCAATTCTACTTCACTAAACTCATTGAGCTGCTCCTGAACCTCCCTGTCGGAAGCATTCTCCCGCAGGTTCCGGATATTACCATACGAAGAAGTGTGCCCCTGAAAGGTAGAAACCTTTTTAGCATGATATTTTTTCCAGCCCGGCGGAGCAATATAAAATACTTTCTTCCCGGAAAGCTGAAAATTAAAATTGTCATAAACATCATAATGTAAACCACTGGGGTCTCCTCCAAAATTGACCCAGAAATTGATTTCTTCTAAAACTGAATAAGACACCACATCCGGTGCAAATTGTTCAAATACAGATTTCCCGATATCCTGCCCAAGATTTCTGATATCGGAGGCTACATTATAGGTATAATCGGGACTCTTTTTATAAGCATCCATATTTTTAACAATTGCCGAATAACTAGTTTTCAGATAAGTCGCATTGTTTCTGGTCGCTGCGGGATCTGTCTTATGGTACCTCAGTAAGGTAAGGGGGAAACTTTCCAGCCTTTCCAGAAACTCGTCTCTCTTTGTTTCCCAATTGCTCTCGGGCAACAAAACAAACGGAGTATTCTTTTTTAGGTGTTCTTTAATCTGAAGCTGTGCTGTTTTACGGAGCCTGGGGATAGGTTGATTGTTCATGATTTTAGAATTTTGAAATGTTTTATAAAGGCGCTAAGATTTAAAGGATTGATACATGTTCTCCAGGAGGCTGGCCGACTCCTCCATCATTTTCACCCCGATTTCGTCTACATGACGGTTCCGCCAGCTTTCCAGTGTTGTTCCTTTTACCCACTGGTTAAAAGCACCAAGCGCCGGACCACAATGGACCTGGAAATTAACCTGCTGATCTTTATTTCCCGCAAGGGAAAGCCGCATGCTGTAGCCAAAGTACCAGCGGAAAACCAGTGCCATTTTATGTCTTGGATTTTGTTCCGCTTTTTGTATTTCGGAATGTTCCCCCTTATTTTTAAAATAGGTAATGGTTTCTTCCCAGATTTCAGGAATCGGCTTTTTGAAATAATTCCGCTCCAGTTGCTCTACCGTTTTCTCAGGAATCTCATGTAATGCATTATACTGTGTATAAAGCGCATATAACTTATTTGCCCTTGCAGGAAACAACACTCCTTTTTTAAGTACCTGAACCTTAGAACCGATTTCAAACATATCTCCGGCAGGTGCATAAGCCGTATCCTGGACATTGATCTCTTGCAGGAGGTCTTTTACATAATCGCTCATATCGGCCTCCACGGTACATTGATTAATCGATCCGGTAAGTACAAAATCTGCGCCCATCACAAAGGCACAGGCAATGGCCTGAGGCGTTCCGATCCCTCCTGCAAGACCAATATTTATTGGTCTCTGGTATTGATATTCCTTTTGAATATCTGTGCGCAGTCTTTGAATGCTGGGCAAAAGCACCAGGGCAACCCCACCATCGGTATGTCCACCCGAGTCTGCTTCGACACAAATGTCATAGCTCATCGGAACCGTTTTCGAAAGCTCAGCCTGCTCTGCGCTGATCAGTCCTTCCCGAAGCAGTTTATTGACGATCTTCTCCGGAGCAGGCCGCATAAATTCTTCTGCGACCTCCGGCCGCGAGATCTTACCCAATATTTTATGCCTGCAAATGGTCTCTTTATTTTCTCCCTGCTGCAAACCGGATAAACGATAATAGACCAAAGATTCCGTCATTTGCATATAAGCGGCAGCTTCAATGTGTTTCACCCCTAACCTTAAATAGAGCTTTACCGTTTCCATTTCAAAGGAAGGATCGGTGATGCTGTGCAGTAAATTCAGCCCAAATGCCTGGCCTTCTGTAAGCTCATTCTGGATATGCTGTATATCCGCTTCAATTTTTTCAAGTGATAATCCACCGGTCCCAAGGTAGCCAAGCATATTGGCTTTCCCCATCTTTACGACGAGTTCTCTTGAGGCAATGCCCCGGTACATCGCACCTGTCACATAAGCATATTTAATCTGATAATCTTCCCGGAATAGTTTACTCCCCAGTTTCATCGGCAGACTTCTGCCGGATTTTGGCACTGAATTTTCATTTTCAGTTTTCAGCTGTCCGTTCTTTACCGCAGTTCCGTTTCGTTCAACGGCAATGGCATTACTTTGCCCTAAAATAGGACTGCACTTTTCCCGGATCTCATGAACCATTTTTGAAAGAATGCTGCTGCCGATTTCCTGGTAATCAACCACTCCCTTTCCCATTAGAAAACGGATGCTGTTGGTCCACAGCACCGGACTCGCAATCTGTGTGCTCAGTAACCTCACTGTCTGCTCTTTTTCATAAGGAATGCCCAATGCATTTGAAATTACAGGAATGGTCGGAGCGGAGAATTCAAACCCTTTTAAAAAACCTTCAAAATCTACCGCAGCCGGGGCCATATATCTGGAATGAAAGGCCGCGCTGACCTGCAGAGGAATAATTCTGATCCCTTTACCTTCAAATTCAGCAACTACCTTTTTAATGGCCTCCTGTTTCCCGGCAATGACGATTTGCGAAGGGGTATTAAAATTGGCGATATCTATGCCTTCATAATCCGGAGTACTCAGCATTTTTTTCAATTCGGTCATTTCAACGCCAACAACTGCCGCCATGCCGCCGCCAGAAGCTTCAGCCATCAGCTCTCCCCGCTTCCTGACCAGCTTTAAGCCGGTAATAAAATCGAAGACCCCTGCCGCGAGTAAGGCATTGTACTCCCCAAGGCTATGGCCAACAAAGTACGAAGCAGAACTGTTTTCTTTGACCGCAGCATAACCAAAGGCGTTGACCACGTACAAAGCTGGTTGCGTAAACTGGGTTTGCGACAATTGTTTATGCGGATCGGCGACACAAAGTTCCTGCAAGTCATACCCCAACAAGTCTGAAGCTTGCTGTGTCTCAGTTTTGTAACGGTTAAATAAATCCCTCCCCATACCTCTATACTGGGAGCCCTGACCGGGAAACATAATTGCTTTCATAGGTATACTGGCTTTTTATTTCTCATCAATTCAACAATACTGCTATTCAGGATCTCCAGACCTTTCTCCAGGCTCTCTGCGGATATCGTAAGCGGCGGAAACAATTTGAGCACCTGATCCTCAGCCCCGCAGGTTTCAATCACAAGGCCGTTTTTAAAACAAGCTTTGGAAACTTCAACAGCCATGGCTTTGTCTTTAAATTCAAGCCCGATCATAAAACCCCGCCCCCTTATACTCAGCTCCCCCGGATATTCCTCCTTTATTTCATGAAGAAAACTCACAATGGCTTTGGATTCTCTTTTTACTTTTTGGCTGAGCTGATCATCTTTCCAATATTTTTCAATGGCGACTGCAGCGGTGAGGAATGCATAGTTATTCCCCCGGAATGTACCGGTATGCTGCCCGGGCTTCCAGGCATCAATTTCCGGCTTGATCAGCAACAGCGACATCGGCAAACCGCATCCACTGATCGATTTAGACAAGACCACCATATCCGGCTGTATGTCTGCAAATTCAAAAGAGAAGAAATCACCGGTCCTGCCACAGCCGCTCTGAATGTCATCAATGATCATCAGGATCCCATGTCTGCTGGTCATTTCCCGCATGTTTCGCAGCCATTGCTGTGTGGCAATGTTAATTCCACCTTCTCCCTGTATGGTTTCTAAAATGATGGCTGCCGGCTTGCTTAAACCACTGCCCTTGTCGCTTAATAGTTTATCCAGCAGCACTGAGGTATCAATATCAGGGCCCAGATAACCCGAAAAAGGGTGGAATGTAGTCGATTGCGAGAGGTCATCTTCAAGGCCCTCCCTGTAATAGGCATTCGCGGTTAACCTCAATGCCCCCTTAGAGTGTCCGTGGTAGGCGTTCGTAAAAGAAATGATCTGATTTCTCCCTTTCACGATCTGTGCTAGTTTTACAGCTGCCTCCACCGCATTCGCACCCGTTGGTCCGGTAAACTGTATTTTATAATCCAGTCCCCTCGGCTTCAGAATATAACGGATAAAATTATCTATAAAACTTTCTTTGGCAACCGTGGCCATATCCAGCGAATGGACAATTCCATTTCGACTAATGTAATCGATCAGCGCCTGTTTCATGTCCTCGTCATTATGCCCATAATTCAGTGCACCGGCACCTGAGAAAAAGTCAACATACCGGTTATTGGCTTCATCATATAAATAAGCACCAGATGAAGTGCTAAAAGTTGCAGGAAAGTTCCTGCTGTAACTTCTAACTTGTGATTCGTGTTCTTCTATTGTTTTCAAAGCGTTAAGAGGTTAAATAGGGTTTAAATTCTGTTTGAGTCAGGGTAATCCAACGCCTGCAATGTGGCTCCTTTACCATACTAAAATGCGTACCGGTCGCTTTAACAGTCCTGATGTCCTGATAATATCTGCTCCAATCCTTATCTCCATCCAGCTGCTCTGCGCCCTCATGGGCCAGAATGCTGATGACAGGATAGGGTAACTTTTCTTCAGGTTTATAGTGTATGCTCATGCTGGCGACACAGGTCTGATACAAGCGTTGTAAATAGGCGGAAGAGATGTCAATCCCTCTTTTTTCCAGCTGGGCCATCAATGCTGCAGGGCGGTCGTTTTCCCTTTCCTGTAGTAATCCATGAATGAGCGCTTCTTTTCCAATGATGACCTCATTGCTGATCTGCTCCACTCCTTTTAGAAAATCCATTTCGATATCTGCCTGACTAAACCTGTTGTCGAGCAAATCAGTATATCCGTCAATTAAAAAGACATTGGCAATTTTGAGGTCAGGGCTAAACTGAAGCTGTTTCAGCAATTCATAAACAACCAGACAACCGTAACTATGAGCAACGAGGTTGATTTCCTGCTGATCAGCAATGCTACGGATCAACATCAGCTGTGCTGCGGCGATCTCAGGAATACTGTTGAGAGGCTGTTCATCTTCAAACAACCCCTTCATCTGTAACCCATAAACATTTCCATTTCCGGGTAATGCCCCGGCCAGTTCAAAATAACCATCAGCAATGCCTGGCATACCAGGAATCACAAATGAAACAATGGCATTGTCCTCTCCTTTTCTTAATTCAATCAGGTGTTGATCAATTGCGGGATTGCCGCTCAGCATTTTTACACCATCCATACCTGAGCGACTTAACACACTAGAAAACAGGAATATGGTTGGATATCTGAATAAAAACTGTAATTCAAGGTGATCCAATTCAAATGCTTTCTTAATCATACCGTTCAACCGGACACTCAGTAAAGAATGACCACCCAACGCAAAGAAATCATCATGGATGCCAATCTCAGCAGCTTCCTTTTTTAAAACTTTTGCCCAGATCTCAACCAACCTTGCTTCTGTCTCATTCCTTGCTCCTTCATAAAACCCGCAATTTATCGCTGCAGTTTCCGCCCTGTTGGTAAGATCTTTTTTGTCTATTTTCCCATTGGCGGTTAGCGGTAATTTTTCAAGCCTCACAAAAACAGCAGGAATCATATAAGCTGGCAACCTGTTTTCCAGATCTGATTTCAAAGCAGATGGTTCCAGATGTTCCGGGCTGACAAAATAAGCGATCAGATATTTATCTCCTGATTTGTTCTCCTTTACCACAACAGCTGCGGCAGTTACCGAAGGATTTCCCTGCAGGGTATTTTCAATTTCGCCCAGTTCAATTCTATATCCACGGATTTTCACCTGGTCATCCTGCCTTCCCAGACATTCGATATTTCCATCCGGCAGCCAGCGTCCAATATCTCCTGTCCTGTACAGGCGTTTTCTCCGCTTTACCTCCTCCGTATGGATCGCGTGTTCATCATCCGGTACCGAACGGAACTTTTCGCTGACTTCGCTGAAAAACGGATCATCCATAAACTTCTGCTCCGTCAATACTTCATTGTTCAGGTAACCCCGTCCTACACCAATTCCGGCAACACAAATTTCACCTGGTACCCCCACAGGACAAAGGGTCATGTGTTCATCAACAATATATATACGCATGTTCTGAACCGGGAAACCAATCGGGATCGTTTGGGTATAAGGCATGGTATCGGTAAAAAAGAGGGTCACGTCATCCGCAGCTTCAGCGGGCCCGTAGGCATTTACTACTTTTATTCCCGGAAAACTCTGGAGCCAACGCTTCAGAAGACTGGAATGAAAAGTCTCTCCGGTTACCAGAAGGTATTGGAGGTTGGCGAAATGAGTCCCCCCATTTTCTTCAATAATGTCGAGCAAACTATTTAAATAAGCAGGTACCAGCTGTAATATCGACACCTGACAATCATTCACCCGCTGCAGAAACACGGCCGGATCTAGGATTTCTTCCTTACCTAGAACTAAGGTTGTTCCACCTGTCATCAAAGCAGTCAGGGATTGCCATACCGATATGTCAAATGAAAAAGAGGCATTTTGAACGATCACACTATCCGAGGTAAGTTCCAATTGACTGATCATGGCATACAAATGGTTTAACATCCCCTCATGTGTGATCATGGTTCCTTTTGGCCTTCCTGTTGAACCTGAAGTAAAGATCACATAGGCCAGGCTTTCCGAAGTATTGAGTTTCTCCGGATTTTCTTCGCTGTTGCTGTCCGCGACCAAAGCAAACAAATCCAGTTCCTGCTGGTCGACCAGCACTTTACACTGACTCTGCTCTACCATATACCTGATCCGGTCTTCCGGATATTCAAAATCAATCGGAATATAAGCCGCGCCGGATTTTAAAACAGCCAGTATCGTCACAATCACCGCTTCACTGCGTTTCAGCTTGATCCCGATAAAGTCGTCGGGTTTAATGTGATAAGTGTTCCTTAAATAATTTGCCAGCTGATTTGAACGTTCGTTTAATGTTTTATAAGTCAGTTGCTCTCCTTCAAATACCAAAGCAATATGATCCGGGCTCTTCAGCACCTGCTCTTCGAAGAGATCGATAAATGTCTTTGCCTCCGGATAAGGTTCAAAAGTATCGTTCCATTCCACAAGCAGTTGCTTTCTTTCTACCGCAGTCAGCAAGTCAATAGATGACAACAATCCTTCCGGATGCCTCAGGACCTGATCTATTACATGCTCCAGGTATTTAAAAAACCTTTCTGCAGTTTCGCTGTCATAATAAAATTCGTCGTATTTGATGCCTATGGTAAAGACTTCTGAAACTTTACAATTGAACGCGAGCGGATAATGATCTTCTTCCAGCGCCTCGAGATTTTTAAATGAAGAAGATAGGTCTGTGATCGCGGATTCATTTACGGGGAAATTTTCATAAGCATACAAAACCTGAAACAGCTGCTCATTATTGCTCAATTGTGCATACTGATGAATCAAAGATAAAGGGGTATGTTCGTATTCCAGTTTCTCCTGTAGTGAGTTCTGATTGCGGTGTAAAAAGTCAATTGCACTTTCATCGGCATTGATGTTAAAATACCCTGGTGTGGTATTGATGAGCAAACCAACCATATCCGACAAATCTATTCCCGACAATGTCCGACCTGAGCTGACATCTCCCAGCAGTATATTTTTTTCGCCGGAAAGCTTACACAACATCAAGGCCAGACAGCTTTGGATCAAACTATTCAAAGTAATGTGTTCCTTCCTCGAAAATACTTTTAACCGTTTGGTTAATTCTTCAGAAACAAGAAAAGACAATTCCTTAAAAGACTGCCGGCTTTGCGGCATGTTGCTTTCCGACAGGCCAGACAATGGCAATACTGCCCTGGTGCTAATGTCAGATAAATATCCGGACCAGAATTGTTCGGCTTTACCGGAATCCATTTGCTGAAGTGCCTCAATGTATTTATAATAAGGAAGACTGGTAGCTAAAGCAAGCTGTTTTGCATTCTTTAACGCAATATAAGCCGACAGTAAAGCTCCGGAGAAAATGCCATTCGACCAACCGTCTAATATCATGTGATGGCGGGTTAAGATCAGTTTACTTTCCTGTTCTGAGTATTTAACCACCGCCACTTTCAGCAGCTGGTCCTTACTTAAATCCCAGCGTTGTGACCGGATGCCTTTCACCAATACCTCCAGCTGCTGGTCCCGGTCAGCATCACTTAATGTATATTTCTCAATTTCCAGCGTCCTTGTTTTATATACGACCTGAACCGGAGCAACCAATCCTTCATGATAAAATGAAGTTCTTAAGACATCATATTCATTGGTAACTTTCTCCAGAGCTGCCTCAAGCGCATTCAGATCGATCTCTTCCGATAAAGTCAGGATCATCTGACTTTTGTAGATCATCGAATCTGGAGATAACATGGTTTCAAACAGGATGCCTTCCTGTAAGGCAGAAAGCGGATAGATATGAACGATCTCCTGCTGCCGCTCTTTGCCATGGGATTCGGATAAGAACCTGTCCAGTTCTCCCTGATCCCAGTTTAATAGCGGAAAATCTGAAGGAGTAAAACCAAAACTGGAAGGGTTGGCACAATGTGCGATTACGGCAGTCAGCTGCTGTTCAAATAAAGTGGCGAATTGTTCCAGCATCAATCCGTTTTTCAATGCATACGCTGTCTTAAACTCGAAAGTCAAGCCTTCTTTGGTCACCATTCCGTTCACGAGGATATCCTCACTCCTGTTCTCCGGTGCCACCATATTTCCAAAGGACTCTTCTGCAAGGGCCAATAATCCGGTAGCTTCAGGAGGTAAACTAAGATCCCCGAGGTAGTTGAACATCAACTCCGGCACCGCAGCGTCATGTAATCCGTTCTCTCTTTTTAAGTATTTTAAGATGCCATAACCAATGCCTTTGTTTGGAATTGCCCTCAATATCGTTTTTACCGTTTTGATATAAGATGGCAGGTCTTTACTTGCAGGAGCATCAATCAAAACCGGAAAGATGCTGGTAAACCAACCGGTAGTGCGACTGATATCGACATCTTCAAATAACTCTTCCCTCCCATGTCCTTCCATATATACCGGCATCAATTCTCTTCCCGACCATTCCCGATAAGACAAATACAGTGCAGAGATAATGAGGTCATTGATTTGAGTACGATAGGCCTGATTGCATACCGTGATGAGTTGCTGATATAGCGATGTATTGATCCGGGCAAATATCCGATTCGCTTTTTCAAGCGGTTTCTGAACATCGAGCAGTTTAGGTAAAGACCCGCTGGCAGCTGCCTGTTTCAGCCAATAGCCTTGCTCTTTCTTAATTTCGTCTTCAAAAGCATACCTGGAAAGTGATGCCGACCAATACTGATAGGAAGTAGTTTTGGCTGGCAAAACCGCTTCCGATGTGCTCAACAGTGTCAAAAGATCGGAGATCAGAATCCGCCAGGAAATACCATCGATCACGAGATGGTGGATAGTAATCAGCAGCCTGTGATTAGACTGCTCCTCAGCCAATAACAGGTGCCCTGCGCGGATGAGCGGTCCTTCTGCGATATCGAGACTCGCCTGTAAACGCCCGCTCACATTTTCAATAGCGGTATCCAATACATCAGTGCTAACAGCGCTCAGGTCATAGCTTTCCAGAAAGTCCGGCGACAATGCATCTGCACTAAATTGCTGATGCCAGTGCGCTCCCTCTTTTTTGAAGCGAAGCTGAAAAGCATCGTGCTGTGCACAGATCTTCGAAAAAGCGAATTTTAGCTGTTCGGTACTGATCTTCTTATCTATTTCTAAAAGTACAGCATGATTGAAATGACTGACCTTCGGATGATTCAGTGAAAAATAATACTGCTGAACCGGGGTTAACCCAACTGCTCCGGTCAAGATTTCCGGCTCTTCATGGATCTGTTTCACCAGACTGTGAGGAGCAAGTTTTTCTATCGTCTGGTAGTCAAAAAGCTGTCTGGTTGTCAAATGAATGTTCATTTGATTGGCTTTACTGATCACCTGTATGCTTTTAATGGAATCGCCTCCAAGTTCAAAGAAATTGTCGGAAACGCCTATTTTATCCAGTCCAAGGACCTCTTTCCAGATCCTGACTAGGTTTTTCTCCACATCATTGCCCGGTGCCCGATATTCCTGATCTCCTCCATATATGATGTCTTGTTGTTCCAGTACCTTACGGTTTACCTTTCCGTTCAGGGTTAGCGGAATTTGTGCGATTGGAATAAACAGCGATGGGACCATGTAATCCGGCAGGGATTTCTGAAGGAAAATTTTCAATGCAGCAGGTTGCAGATTTTCTGTCTGAACAGGTACATAATAGGCCAGTAATTGTTTGCCCTCCCCTTGCTCCTTTACAATCACTACTGCATTTTGTATGGATTCGTGGGCGGACAAGGCATTTTCTATTTCTCCAAGTTCAATCCGGTGTCCTCGTAATTTGATCTGATTGTCAATCCTGCCCAGGCATTCAATTTCCCCTTCAGGCAGCCACCTCGCCAGATCACCGGTCCGGTACAAAAGTTTACCACTGTCAAAGGGATTGTCGATAAACTTTTCGTCGGTTAATGATTTCCTGTTCAGGTAACCTGTCGTTACACCATCACCTCCTATGCACAACTCTCCGGTCACCCCAATTGGCACCAGTTCATTTTCCGGACTGAGGATATAAATTTGTGTATTGGCAATAGGTCCGCCAATCGTAATCTGCTCATCAGGTCCCAAAGCTTTTACGGTAGACCAGATGGTGGTTTCTGTAGGTCCGTACATGTTGAAAATCCTGCTCAGACCACAATTAAAAATATCGGCAGCCATCGACGGGCTTAAAGCCTCCCCGCCAACCAGTAACTTTTTCAACTGCCCTATGGCAATCTGACCTCCGGGATGCGTGACCAGCTCCTGAGCAAATGAAGGCGTACATTGCAGGTGAGTAACGCTTTGTTGTCTGATATTTTCTTCGGGAACCCAGGGTTTGTTCAGCTTCTTTTGTAAAAAACGCTGATGCAGTGCCGATTGTCTCAGCAATTGCTGAAGTTTAACCAGATTTGGCAAATTAGACATGATGGTATCGTTGTCAATGCCATAATCCACCAGGCAGGCAATTTCGTCGACTCCGATTTCAGTAAATTCCCAAACCCGGGACATACACGATTCCGGGGTCCCGAATAAACCGCTTGTTAGAAAATACCGCTCGAAACCCATTTCAACAATGGCTTCCAGATCTTTCTCCATGTCTAAGCCCGCCTGTTTCGCCAAAGGTTTTATTAAATCCACAGAATGACGTAAATAGTTTTTGAAAGGCTCCCGAACCACCTCTTTAGTCAGCTGCAGATCTTCAGAAACAAAACTATGCAGCATTAAAGCCACTTTACCATGATTTGCATCGAAACCATGCTCCGTTAAGGAACGGCGATAAAGTTTAATTTTCTCTCCCAGCTCTTCTTTATTCTGGCCAAGCAAATGGGTTAACAGGTTCGCTCCTATAGAACCGGCATAAATGAAAGTCTCCGGATTCCCGGCCGCAGTGATCCATACCGGTAGTGATTGCTGTACCGGTTTAGGGTGGATCTGCACCTTAAAATCATGTCCTGTACCATTTTTACGAATGTATGCAGCGCCCTCCCATAAATTCTTTACCTCCACCAGTTTCTCGCGCATCTTCTGATGACGTTGCTCATAGTCTTCCGGCGAAAATATAAAATCGTTTGGATGCCAGCCGGAAGCAAAAGACAGCTCAACACGGCCTTCAGAAAGGTGATCAACCATCGCCCATTCTTCTGCAACCCTCACCGGATCGTGTAGAGGAAGTACCACGCTTCCGGCCCGGATCTTTATTTTTTTGGTCAATACGGCCACAGCAGCAGCGGCGACGGAGGGATTGGGAAACTGATCACCAAAAGTATGAAAATGACGTTCCGGAATCCAGACACCGGACAAACCATGCTGATCGGCAAATCGCGCCGCATTGCATAACAATTCATATTTATTGCAATGGGTAACCTCTTCCTGTGCCGCGAAAAAGAAGAGACTGAAATCCATATTTGCCTTCTCCGTTTTATAAACCGGCCGGTCTGGCTGAATGACCACTTTACTTCCCTTGCAGATCGTCCAGAAGAGTTCCAGTACAGAAATGTCAAAGCTGATGCTGGTTACCGCCAGCCAGACTTCCTGACTTTCTTCATTTCCAACCTTCAAATCCATCCCTTTAAAGAAATTCATCACATTCCGATGCCTTACGCCAACGCCCTTTGGTTTGCCTGTAGATCCTGAAGTATAGATCACATAGGCAAGAGATTCCGTGCTTTGTTTTGTCGCAGGGCGATTCGGAACAGGGTCTGTTAATTCATTGGCCTCTTGCACGATCAGTTCACTTTGCCAGGTGTCTTCGTCCAGACACAAAGGCAAATAACTGCCTCCAGCCGGAAAAAGTTCCAGCACTTCCGTTGCTGCAAGTAAAAAACCTGCCCCTGAATCATCCAGTATATATTGTAAACGGTCTATAGGATAGCTGAAATCCAATGGCACATAGGCACTGCCGGCTTTCAAAATTCCCAACAAACCAATCATCATCTCCAACGAGCGGTCTACACATATGGCCACCAGGGCGTTGTCCTTTACCCCTTTACTGCTGAGGTACCGGGCCAGCTGATCTGCTTTCCGGTTCAGCTCAAAATAGCTGAGTTCCTCCCCTTCATATACGAGGGCAACCTTTTCCGGGCTTTGTAAGACCTGTTTTTCAAACAATTCATGAATGAGTACATCATTCAGATAACCAACATCGGTATTGTTCCATTCTGAAAATAATTGATGACTTTCTGCTTCAGGTACAAGGTCATAGTCTTTAATTTCCTTTTTAAAATCTTTCTGAACTTCGGTCAGCAGTTTTTTGAAATAGCCCAGATGGCGTTTGATCGTCAGTTCCTGAAACAAATGCCTGTTATATTTTAAATTGATCCGGAGCTCTTTTCTGAAGTCGCAGACCTCAATCAGGTAATCTTCTTCACTTTCCTGGAACAAATCAGTCAGCATCTCTGCCTGTTCATAAATCCCTTCTTTTTTATCAAGCATCGCATCAAAGAAATTCTGATACAGGTAACCCGCCCGAAGTACAGATCCGTTTTCATGTGCTTTACCTAAGCCGAATTCCGAAACGAGTTTTGGAAAAGGATAGGCGGCGTGATCAATACCATGAACAAACTGAAGTTTTACTTCGTTTACAAAATCATTAAAGAAAGCTTTAGCTGAAACCCGGTTCCTGACGATCATCATGTTGATGAAATAGCCAATCCCCTGTTCATGTTCCTTCTTAGGACGTCCGGCGGTTGGTGTGGTCACAATAATATCTTCATCGCCGGTTATTTTATTCAGAAATACATTGTATACGCTCAACAGCAATACCGACAAATTGACTTTCAACTCCCTCGCCAGGATCTTTAATTTGTCCAATGCTGCTGCATCCAGAATGAGTGTTTCTGAAGCCATTTCTTTGGAGTCCTGATCCTTTGAAAACAGCTGATCAAAAGGCAGAGATAATACCGGTAATTGCCCGCTCAGTTTCTCTTTCCAGAACAAATGATTTTCATTTGCCTTTTCACTGTTCAGGTAAGCTTGTTCCCAGTTCACATAATCAAAAAAAGCAAGGTCTTCCGCTTGATCGCTACATTTCTCCCCTTTCATCAGGTATTCGATCTTTTCGAGAAATGACCTGACAAAAAAGATACTCGATGTTCCGTCAAACACGATGTGATGAATCACAAAGAGCAGGGATGTGCTTTGCTTAACAGCATCAACACCGGCATATAACCGCAACAGGCAATCATTTTTAAGGTCGAATGGTTTTCGCTGTAATGACAACCATCCTTCCTGATGCACTTTCTCGCTTCCCTCTCTGTTATAAATCAAAGGCACAGTTGCCCGTCCATTTTCACATTGATAAAGCTCGGCGCTTTCCTGATCGTTAAAAAAGTTCATCCTCAAAATGGGATGTGTAGTCAGCATCAGTGCCAATGCTTCCGAAAGAATAGATTCGGGAACATCCAGATTTAGCGTAAAAGCAACAGGAATATTATAGGCAGTATGATCCGGATCAAAGTGCTGGATAAAAAACAAACCTTTTTGCCCCTCCGATAATGGGTAACGAATTTCCGGCTCAGGGGCCTGGACTTGTCCGGATTCTTCACTTGCTGTCCTTGCCTTTTGCAGCAATGCATTTTCAAGGAGGTTAAATAAAGCCCCGAAATCGTCGGCGACAAACATCTGGCCCATTTTGATATCCAGACCGAAAGTTTCATTAAACTCCCTCACAAACTGGATCATTTGTACCGAGTCAAAATCATAATCGAAAGGCAGTAACGACCGGTCTATTTCTTCCAGTTTCATCTGAAAGATCTCCGACACGATCGAAGATAATTGTGTCTTATATTGCTGTATTATATCTTTTTCCATCATAAGATTCTCGCTTATACTATTTTATTAAAGATCCCGCTTCTACCGGAGCATCAGCCACCGGATTTTTGTATTCCTCCAGGATAACATGGGCATTCATTCCTCCAACGGCATAACTGTTCAACCCGGCCCTTCTTGGATAAACACCATTGCTCCAATAGCCTGGTTCAGATTTCAGGATCATCGAATGCCCCGGATCAAGTTCCTTATTCACAATATCCAATCCTGAAATTCCGGGTATGGTCTTATTCCGGAATGCCATGATCACCTTAATAATGGATACAATTCCTGAAGCAAGTTCCGGATGCCCTACTGTCGGCTTCACACTTCCGATGTTCCACTTCTTTTCTGGATTGGAACTCAACTCCTTATAAGCTTCATTAATAGCTCCCAACTCAATGGCATCAGCCATTCGGTTAGCTACGCCATGAGCCTCGATATAATCAATGGTATCCGAATTTACTCCTGCCTTACGGATACAAGCCTTGATCACTTCCTTCATTCCTTTTGCACTCGGCGTTTCCAATGAAAAGCCGCGACCTCCGTGATAAACGGCACTTCCCCTCACCAGGGCCAGAATTTTGTCTCCATCTAACCTGGCCTTTTTTAATGGCTTAATGATCAAAACACCTGCACCTTCACTTTTAACAAAGCCGGTCCCCTCATCGCCAAAACTTCTGGTCACCTGCCCGTTGCTCAGTAAACCGGTTAACTTACCCAGCGCATTTTCCTGAAGTGCAAGTCTGGAGATCACATTGACACCGCCTACAATTGCCTGTTCACACTCACCGGTATAAATACTTTGAATTGCGCGGTGTAAGGCGACATATCCGCTCGTACAAGCCGTATCAACAACCTCACTAGGTCCTTTCAGGTTCAGCTGGAAGGAAACCTTGTTCGGGATGATGTAAGAAATGTCTTTATCAACATTTATATTTCCCAATTCATCAGCTTCAGGAAGCAATTGCTGTGATCCGATAAATACACCTGTTCGTTTAGCTGAAAGGTCTTTCAGCGCAATCCCACTCTCTTCAATCGCCTGCCCCAGAACACCAAATATCAATTTTTGCTGGCGGCCCATGGCAGAAAACTCTTCAGGTGTCAGACCAACCTTACGGATATACGATTCCTGAAAAACCTCGGTAATAGCGCCATAATGAAATGAAGTACCTTTTGATTTAACTTCAACCGTCCTGTCCATTACATTGCCCGACATGATTTGCTCCCAAAGCTGCTCCGAATCCACAGCACCGGAAAAAATACCTCCAAGTGCGACAATCGCAATGGCTTCTTCTCCTTCCGGCTCTGCCGCTTTCTCCTCTGCCTGATCGTCCTCATCATCCGAACGAATCATTCTTTTCGAAATCAAATCATCCCCATAACATCCATGGATATATTCACTCAATTCTTTTATGCTTGGGTAATTAAAAATATCGGTCGACTTTAACAGGATGTTCAACGCGTCATTGATGTTCTTGGTCAGGGTAGTTCCCAGGATGGAATCAAATCCATATTCCGAGAATGGCCTGTCTTCTTCAAAGGCTTCTATTGGTAGTTTCACCGTTTCCGACGCAATACGTATCAATTCTGCCGATAAACTATCCAGCCCCGACTTGCTTATTTTTAATGTGCCTGGTATTGCCGGAGTTTGCCCGTTTAGCGACTGACCTGCAATGGATTGCTCCGGCTGTAAGGATGCTGTGATCGATTCCAGGGCTCTGGGAATTGTAATTACTCCATCGCTCCCGGCAATAATGATCTGTTGTGGCAATGCGACACCCTCAGGATATATTTTCGTTTGTTCAAAACCCTGTTCCGCCAGAACTGCCGTCCAACCCACTGCCGACAAACCCGGACTGCCTTCCAGACGAACTTCAGGATCTTCATACAGCCACCAACCATCCAATAGTCCAAAAGTGAGGGTGCTGTAAAGATCCGTACGGGCGATTTCATTTAGCATCAACAAACCTCCTTTTTTCAATACGGCCTTGATATTGCGCAGTGCAACGCTGATATTTTTGGTGGCATGCACCACATTGGTTCCCAGAACAACATCAAATGAGCCTGTTTCAATTGCCTGAACTGCAGGCGATTGCTCAATATCAAACAAAGCCGTCTGAAGATAAGGTGCCTGAGATTTGTAGTTCCGTTCTGCATGTAATAGGAAACTTCTGGAAATATCGGTATACACATAGACGATCGAAGCTTCGTATCCTGCTAATTTCCTGAACAACATCTCACTGGTCCCTCCTGTTCCGGCACCGATTTCCATGATCCGGAGCTTATCCCCTTCTTTTTTCTTTCCGATGGCGGCGATGATGCTCTCTGCAACCTGCGCAGTCAATAATTCATTGAAATAATCTGCAGTATGATTACCGGTATATATTCCTTTTACATAGGCAAGGCTTCCATCCGGAAAAATAACATCCATCGCCCTCGCTTTTCCTGTAAATATTTCTTTCAGTAAAGAGAGGCAACGCAACAACAGATCAAGGTGTGCCTTATAAATCGGTTGTTCTGTTGAAAGTTCCTCAATCGCATAGGTCAGGTCAAAACCAGTCAGTTCTTCTTTTAGGTCTGCCGATAGTACGATACCATCTCTATCTATTTTGAGGTGTGTCATTTCTTCCAGCCAACCCAACATCGACTGGAATAACCGTCCGTATTTATCGCTGATTCCCAGTACGGTTCGCAGTTTATGAATCAACAGGTCGCGATCCCCAATCTGTAAGTCCGTGTTGCTTTCTTTCTGAACCTCCACCTTAAAATCAACACCTTCGAGGCCCAGTTCATACAACACTTGCAAAAAGCCTTTAACACAAATCTGAAACATCCTTGATTCATAGGGCTCTGCATGCTGGTATTCAGGAACCGGAACTTCCTGTAACCGAAGAGCTGTAGGCTCAGCTTTTATAATTTGCTGATGACTTAACAGGCTACCAATTTTTGAACTGCTCTGTTTTGACAGTTTTAATACGATGGCCTGCTCCTGTCCATTAGCGATCAATGTTTCCAGCACCTGCATCCCTTCTGCTATAGAAATACTCTCTATGCCTAGTATCAGCATCCGCTGCCGGTATTCTGCTGAGCTGACTACCCCAACTTCGCCCCAATACCCCCAGTTGATCACATGGGTCCGGATGCCCAGACGCTGGGAAACCTCCTGCGCATAACTGTCTTTGTACATACAACCGGATGAATAATTCCCCTGTCCGGGGGCATTCCATTGCGATTGCGCAGAAGAATAAAAACAGATAAAGTCCAGGTCTTCTTCTTTAAAAGCATTGACAAGGTGATGACTTGCCGTAGCTTTAGGATCAAAAGAACTGCGGTAATCTGCTTCGGTCATGTTTGCCATGAGTTTATCATTCAGTACCAATGCCGAATGGAACAGGCCATGAATTACTTCATGATTTCCTTTAATCTCCCGGAATGCAGCGGCCACACTTTCCTTTTTAGTCGCATCACACTGGATATATACCGGACGCGGACCTGTTTTGGAAATCTCTTCCTGTGAAGCAAAGATCTTGTCGTCGGCTACGCTTCTGCCTAGCCAGATGACTGTGGCGCCATATTTTTCAGCCAGATAAGCTGTAGTTACTTTTCCGATTCCTCCAGCGCCGCCAAGAATGACATAGATTCCCCCTTTCCGGAACCTGCTTTCCTTATCCGGATCCAGCTGTAAAGGCGACAATACCCGACGGTACAAATGACCAGCACGGTAAGCCTGGAGTATATCCTGAACATCGTAAGGTGTACTGAACAAGCGCCTGAAATCCTCCTGTTCCAGGGCTTCGGTTTCCAGATCGGTTACCCGTACCTGCCAGTTTTCATATTCCCGGGCCAGTGAGCCCAGCAATCCTGGAATCCCGCTTCCGCTTACAGAGACCTGATCCCCGGAAACCGCTTTTTGCGTATTACAGGTAAACAGTTCCAGGTAAAGTTCAGCTTCAGGATCTGCCAGGTCTAACAATGTTTTAATGCTGCCGAATATGTTTAATTCATGTTGACCATATTTTACATTAGCTTCGGCATACAGGTCACCATCTACAGCATTCACTATCGGTTTTTCGGAATCTGATCCAATTGCCTCCCTATCCAGTCCGCCAGTAAAATAAAGATGATCGCCACTGTTTATCGAACCTCCCAAATCAGAAAGGTTTGTCAATACTTCCACCTCTACACCTTCAGATTCCAACCAATTTGCTAAACCTGCAGCAAACGGACCCTGTGAACCGCCAGTGATGATCAGATAACGACCAGAATTGCGAGTTACCTTTTCCAAGCCGGTAGCTTTTATAGCGCTCAGGGATTTTCGTTCCCATAAAGGCATATATAAGATATCTGCAGAAGATCCGGAACCTGTGGCTGCCCCATTCATTGATTTAACCTGCTGATCCGGAATCCAATAACGTTCACGTGCAAAAGGATAAGTCGGCAAACTGATCTTTTGCGGCCTTTTGCCCGGATAGAGCAATAGCCAATCTATACCAACGCCTTTTACCCATAGCTGTGCCAATGCCGCAACCTCCCGTCCAGATATCGCCGCATGAATATAAGCTTCGCCTGCCCTGCCTTCCAGCACAAAACTGCCTGAATCTCTTTTGATATTACCGGTATAAAAATCACCAGGTTTTTCCTCGAGATAAGTATTTAATTTTGTGGTTAGCTCCTGGAGATCTCCTGCTGTCAATGCCAGCCTTTCTTCCATGGCTTCTCTGCCTGTCTGTAAAGTGTAAGCAATGGAATGCAGTTGTTCATCCGGATGGGATCGCAGGTGATCTGCCAGGTTTTTTACCTGATCTTTCAGCCTCGCTACATTCCTGGCCGACAACAATATAATTACCGGACCACTTCCAGTGTCGTAAACCTGCTTTTCCAACGGGTATTCTTCCAGAATAAGGTGTGCATTGCTGCCACCAAAACCGAAACTGCTTACCCCCGCGATTCTTGTTTTATGATTTTCAACTGCCCATTCACTTGTATCTTTTTGCAGGCTAAATGGCGTCCCATCCAACTGCAGATAGGCATTTGGTGTTTTTAAGTGCGGATTTCCGGGTAAGATCCGATGCTTTAAAGACAACAATACTTTAACAACTCCAGCGATGCCGGCAGCAGCCTCCAAATGACCGATATTTGTTTTTACACTACCAATACTACAATGTGGAACAGCTGGAAAATCCAGTCCCCGCTCTTTATAGAGCGCTTTAAAAGCAAGTTTGAGTGCTTCTGTTTCGATCGGATCTCCCAAAGGAGTCCCGGTTCCATGTGCTTCTATATAACTGACATCCCGCGGATCTACATTTGCCGAACGATAGGCCTTTATTAACAGTTCCTTCTGTGCTGCTGGATTAGGGGATGTTAACGAATTGGCTTTTCCTCCATGATTGACGGAAGTTCCGCGGATCACACCATAAATACGATCCCCGTCTGCTTCGGCCTCTTTTAATGATTTCAAAACCAGCATGCCCACACCTTCACCTCTCACGTAACCATTTGCAGCCTGATCAAAGGTTCTGCACCTCCCATCTTCGCTCAACATTCCAGCCTGACTTAAAGGCAGCAGTGTTTCCGGAATGATGTCTAAACTTCCGCCACCAGCAATGACAATCCTGCAATTCCCGGAACGAATGTTTTCTACCGCCCTGTGAATCGCAACGAGTGAACTCGAACAAGCCGTGTCTACCGGCTCACTCGGCCCTGTTAAATTAAAGAGGTAAGATATGCGGTTGGTAAGGATGGAATGAGAAAGCCCTGTAATGGACTGTGCCTCCTGACTTAAACCATGACGCTGAACCAACGAAGAATAATCATTAAAATAGGAACCGATAAAAACACCGGTGTCTGATCCGGAAAGGTCCTTCACATTAATTCCTGCATCTTCCAGGGCATGATAAACGGTTTCAATTGCGATCCGGTGCTGAGGGTCCATCAATTCAGCCTCCATCGGCGATATATTGAAAAACAACGGATCAAATTTGTCTATATCATCAATAAATCCACCCCATTTTGCTTTCGTTTTATGTTTGTCTTGCTTAGGGTCTCCATAAAATGCTTTCCAGTCCCATCGCTCTGCAGGTATTTCTACGATCAGGTCCTTGTTCACTTTGAGGTGCTCCCAAAAAACCGCGAGATCCGGAGAACCGGGAAAACGCCCGCTCATTCCGATGATTGCAACGGAAGCATTTTCCTGACGCGTTTCATCTTGCCCTCTATCGGCAACAGCAGGCTTGCTATTCTGCGTAAACCGACGATCCTGATTCAGACGGGATTTCAATAAGGCCACTGAATGCGGTCCGTTTTCAGGTTTCTCTATCAAATTGGTACGATTTCCTGCTCCCGGACCACCATGTTTTTGTATTAAACTGCCTACATGTTCCTCCAATAAAAATTGGGTAAAACGTCCGGCAGTCGGATAGTGATAAAATGAAGTAGGCAATAACGCCAAATCATAATATTCATTTAACTGATGACAAAATCTGGTGATCAAAATAGAATCAAATCCATAATCCCCTAATTCATCGTCAATTTTTATATGATTTTCTTCGACTTTCAATACCTCTCCGACAAGCGCAATGATTTTATCCTCTACCTTTTTCTGTAGTCCTGCCGGAATGTTTTTTTCAGATCCGGAACCAACTGCATCATTTATTTTACCTGCAACCTGCTGCCCATAGAATTTCTCTTTTAATCCGTAAATCACAACACCCTGTTCTGAGGCTGCTGAAAGCAGGTTTTCAAATGCAATAATCCCCACTGACGATGGCATAGGGAACATTCCCCATTTACTTCGCAGGTATTCCAATTGATCCGCAGCGATCTGCATTCCTCCTTTTTCCCAGTAGGGCCAGTTGATACTCAGGGTATGTCCCTGTCTCAAACCAGCTGCTTTTTGTTCGTTTCGATATCTGGCATAATTGTCCAGATAGGCATTTGCTGAAGCATAGTCAGCCTGTCCGATATTTCCCATTACTGCGGATAAAGAAGAAAACAGCACCATAAAATCCAATGGTTCAGCACTGCTGGCCTCGTCCAGATGTTCGATACCAGCTATTTTACAGGCCAGTACCTCATCGATCTGCTCCTTTGTTTTATGCACAATCAGAACGTCCTGAATCACACCTGCGCTATGAATAATCCCGTTAACGGAAGCGTGTTTCTCCCGGATCTTCGACATCAAAGCTGCTACAGCTGCTTTTTTACTGAGGTCACAGGAATGGTATTCCCAGTTTGGAATATCCGATAAGGCATCCGCATTTTCTTTACTGAGCTCTCTTCTCCCCGTAAAAATCAAACGGGTATTTCTGAAACCTGCAATGTACCGGCCGAATACTTTTCCGATTTCCCCTAAACCACCGGTGATCAGGTAAACTCCTCCTTCTTTAATCACTGGCTGCTGCACCTGATTCCCAAAGTCATGGGACTTGAACTGCTTTGTTTCTCTTTTTCCATACTGATAACGGATTTCAGTATCGGTAACTGAAGTCTCCCGCTCTCCCTCCAATATCCTCAGCAGCTCTTCACTCAGGTTAATCTCAAGTCCATCCACCCCAATAATTTTTCCCTTAATTCCCGGGCTCTCCTGCATCGCGGTCTTTAACAAACCGGCAACAAAGGCGTATTCTAAATAATCTTCGTTTTTATATACAATCAGGAGATTTACCTTTGATTTCTGCTGTATTTTATCTTTGATCTTTTGAAAAACAGCATTGAAATAAGCGGTTTTAGTTCCTGCAGGAATGAACGAGACTTCTGCTTCAAGCCCTTCGGAAAGCTGATCAGCAAGGTTGGCCGAGCCTCCCGCCAACAACACCTGAAGCTCTGAAGAATGTCCATCTGTATTAATCAGCTCCTGCACCTTCCAGCTATAATCATACAAATGAACCGCCGGAACTGATTTCTGTTCTGTTGAAATCTGATGTTCCTGGAACCCCGCTACTGGTACCTTTTCTTTCGAACCTGAATCCAGATCTGTGACGGGCAAGATCACAAAATCTTCCATTCGTAAAGCCACTTCCCCTTGTTCATTAATAAGGTCGATATCATACGAAATGATGGTGTTTCCACTGGTATTATTTTCACGCTTCCGCGCATAAGCCCACATCCTGCCACTGAGTTCCCCATAAATACTCACCGCATTTACAAAAAATGGCAGCGATAAAGCACCTTTTTCAATCACTGGCATCAACACTGCGCAGGTTTGCAATGCACACTCCAGTATCCCAGGGCTCAGTACATAACCTTTCTCCAGAGGAAGTACGATTTTAGACAATGCCTCATCTTCGCTGTGGTACAGTTTTTCGATGCCCTTAAATGCAGGCCCGTACTCCAGTCCTTGTTCTTTAAAGTACTGGTAATATGCTTCTCCCTCCTTCACCTCGGTTAAACGGATGGTTATCAATTCCAGATCGTATGGCTCCGGAAAGGACAATGGCCGGCTGCTTAAAATACCCTGACAGTACAACGTCTCCTCCGGGTCAGTTGTATATACGTCATATCCGGCAGTATGCAGCTCAGATCCGGCTTCTTCAGTGGAAGGATACAAACGGATGTTCAAGGCCACTGCTTCACTACCTGTTTTTAAAGGGTTCTGCCAGGAAATTTCCTTGAGCTGGGTCACCCTTTGTCCCAGACTTCTTGCTCCTGCCTCCCTGGCCATTTCCAGATAGGTTAGCCCAGGCATGGCTTTTTCACCGGCCATCCGGTAATCTTTTAAAAAGCTTTCCTGCCCGGTAAAAATACTGAGGTATTTCTGCGTACTAAGATCCGACTCATTGCAGTGCAACAGTGGATGTAATTTTCCGGTTTGAGGATCGGATAGGCTTAACGACTGATTAGGAATCCAGTAACGTTCGCGTGCAAAAGGATAGGTAGGCAAACTGACCTTCCGTGGTTTTAGCCCCGGATAAAGCAATGACCAGTCCACATTTACACCTTTCACCCACAGCTGTGCGAGCGATCCGGTTTCCTGTTCAGCAATAGCTGCTCTGATATAAGCCTGACCTGCCTTGCCTTCCAGAATAAATCCGTTTCCGTCTTTTTTGGCATTGCCGGTATAAAAATCACCGGTTTTTCCTTCCAGATAACCATTCAGCTTCCGCTTCAATTCATTCAGATCACTTGCAGTCATTGCCAACCGCTCCTCCATCGGCTCCCTGCCGGTTTGCAGTGTATAAGCCATTGGATATAACGACACATCCGGATGACGCTCCAGATAATCAGCGAGGTTTTTTACCTGCTCTTTTAACCTACCGCTATTCCTTGCCGATAACAGAATCACAACGACTGCACCAGGCGCAACATATTCTTTCTGCTCTGATCTGTATTCCTGCAGAATAAGGTGCGCATTACTGCCACCAAAACCAAAACTGCTGATCCCGGCGATGCGAAGTTTATCGTTTTCAGTCGCCCATTCCCGGGTTTCTTTCTGCAAATGGAATGGGGTATCTTTTAATTTTAAATACTCGTTTGGTGTTTTTAAATGTGGATTTCCCGGTAATATCCGATGCTTTAAGGCAAACAACACCTTAACCACTCCCGCAATACCTGCAGCTGCCTCCAGGTGGCCGATATTTGTTTTCACACTGCCAATACTGCAATGAGGAACCGCAGGGAAATCCAGGCCTCTGTCTTTATAAAGTGCCTTGAATGCCTGCTTCAACCCTTCGGTTTCTATCGGATCCCCAAGAGGCGTTCCTGTACCATGAGCTTCAATGTAACTGACATCCCGGGGATCTATATTGGCGGAACGGTAAGCTTTTAACAGCAATTCCCGCTGTGCCGAAGGGTTCGGAGAAGTCAATGAATTGGCTTTCCCGCCATGATTTACTGCTGTTCCCCGGATTACCCCGTAAATATGATCTCCATCAGCTTCGGCTTTGTCCAATGATTTTAAGATCAGGATGCCCACGCCTTCACCTCTTACATAACCGTTTGCTCCCTGGTCAAAAGTGCGGCACCTTCCCTCTTCACTTAACATCCCGGCCTGGCTAAACGACAGGGTAAGTTCAGGAGATAACATGGCATTAACCCCACCGGCAATCGCCATATCACAATGTCCGTTTCTGATGTTTTCTACTGCTTTGTGGATCGCGATCAAAGAACTTGAACAAGCCGTATCTATCGGTTCACTCGGCCCGTGGATGTCCAACAAATAAGAAATGCGGTTCACCAGCACAGAATGCGCAGCTCCTGTAGAAAATAACGCATCGCCCGACAGATCGGATTTTTTATTGATCAAAACGGAATAATCCAAACTAGACACCCCGATAAAAGTTCCCGTATTCGTACCTTTCAACGCATTCACAGCAAGCCCCGCATCTTCCAATGCGGTATATACTGCTTCCAAAGTGATCCGCTGCTGAGGATCCATTAACTCAGCCTCGGCCGGTGAAATATTGAAAAACAGCGGATCAAACTTATCTATATCTGCGATAAATCCACCCCATTTTGCCTTGGTTTTATTCTTATTCTGAGCAGCACTACCATAGTAATCTTCCCAGTTCCAGCGGTCGGATGGAATTTCAGTAATCAGGTCCAGGTTATCTTTCAAATTCTGCCAGAAGATTTCGGGCTGTGCTGAACCAGGAAACCTTCCGCTAAGACCGATAACCGCTACGCCATCGGTTTTAGGAGCAGACGATAAAGGCGCATTTGGAAAGTCGAATGTGCTGCTGATAGCTCGCTGAAATTCCTTTTCATCGAATTTCAGATAAAGCGATATTTCCTTTGGATACTCCTCCAGCAAACATTCCGCTAGTTTTCTTATCGTATCATATTGAAAAAGAAGCGTTGGATATAATTCGATTTCCAGCTTAGCCGAGAAACCGGTCGTCATTCCAATCAATTGTGTAGAGCTGAGTCCCAATTCCATGAAACTTTCATCGAATGAGATTTCATCAGAAGGCACCTGTAATACGCCTGCAATTTCCTGCTGAAGCAGTTTTCGGATCTCAGCTTCTGCCAACGGTTTCCTGTCAACCTCCTGACTAACCGGCTTTTTTGCCTGCGCAAGTACTACTGCCGGATGCGCTTCTGTTACCCTTGCAGTTATCTCTCCTTTTACAATCTCTTGTCCCAGCCAGTAATGGTTGCCAGATAATCTTTCTACCGGCAATGCGGTCCTTTGTGGGAAATGATTGTTTTGTGCTGCTTCGATCAGCATGTGACAATTCGTTCCACCAAATCCAAAGCTGGATATGGCAGCAATGGCATGCGCTGTTTCCCACTTTTTCAGGGAGGTATTCGGATAAAATGGTGATTCCTGGAATTTAAACCTTGGATGAGGATTTTCACAATGCAATGTAGGCACGAGCAGACGATGTTGCATCTGCAAAAGGATCTTGATCAGGCCGGTTACCCCGGCCGCAGTCATATTGTGCCCCAGATTACTTTTTACAGCGCCAATAGCGCAATATTGCTTATTTCCGGAATAGGAAGCATAGACTTCTGCAGCGGCCTGCACTTCTATAGGATCGCCAAGTAACGTGCCTGTTCCATGAGCTTCATAATAACTGATTTTCTCCGCTGAAATTCCGGCCCTCGTCAACGCATTTTCAATCACACGCTTTTGTCCTTCTTTATTTGGAACGGTCAGCCCCATGGTATGGCCATCGTTGTTGACATCCGAACCGATGATGACCCCGAAGATCTGGTCCCCGTCTGCTTTCGCCTGATTATATTCCTTCATCATCACAAGTCCCCCGCCCTCTGCCAGTACAAACCCGTTTGCCCGTTCGTCAAAAACATAACTTTTGCCATCTCTGGACAATACTTCAGCCTGACTGAAACCGATATGGGAAAAAGGATCTGTCATAATAGAAATTCCTCCTGCTATGGCCATCTTTATTTTTCCTGATAAAATATCATCACAGGCATCATGAATCGCAACCAGAGCGCTTGAACAGGCCGTATCAATCACTTTACTTACGCCTTTCAAATTGTAAAAGTCAGAAACACGCGCTGCAGTCATATTGCTGATGCTGTTGACGACCGTATGCTTGTAACTTGCCTTCGGCATCAGATGGTAATGATTGCGGATGTAATTGTTGTCTTTAGCTCCAAGGTAGACACCGGTATGGCTGTTTGCCAACTCTTCCTTATGATATCCTGCATGCGACAACAGCTCCCGGCTCAATTCCAGAATAATCCTTTGCTGAGGATCCATTGAGATGGCATCATCATCACTGATTTTAAAATATTTCGCATCGAATAACCCCGGATTTTTTAAGAATCCTCCTTTTGTCGTATAGGTCTTATCCGGCGCTGCCACTTCAGAATAGTGTTTCAAAATATCCCACCTGTTCGCCGGGGTTTCTGTAATCGCATCTTTTCCGGATTTTAGATTTTCCCAGAATTCAGATAGGTCATCTGCCTGAGGAAGTCTGCAGGACATCCCTATAATGGCTACTTTTCCGCTGTTTTTCGCATGATTATTGACAAAGCGCTGATCAGCAAAACGGTTGGGCAAAGGCATTTGCGTGCTGTCCTTAACCTCATTATTCCTCGTGTCATTCTGCTCAACCGCAACCGGCTTCAATACCATTTCTGTTTCCATATAGCCTGCCAGCGCATTGATCGTTGGATAATTGATCAGGGATGTTGGGTCCATAACGATTTCATATTGGGATTCCAGCGTGTGAAGAATTTTCATGATCAGGATAGAATCCATACCATATTCCGAAAAATCAACATCTGCTTCCAGGTCTGTGACCTTAAGTTTTAACTGTTTCGCTATGATCTCCTTAAGAGATGCGATCAGCTCAGACTGGTCCGGGCCCTCGACATTCTTCACTTCTAAAGGTTTTTCAGCAGGATTTTTCTTTGTTCCGACCAGTTTTTCATAGAATTTTTCTTTTAACCCATAAATTACTGCAACCTGATCTGAGCCCCCTGAAAGTAAGGCTTCAAATGCAGCGATCCCTTCCTTTGATGGCATTGGCAGCATTCCCCATTTACTTCGCAGGTATTCCAATTTATGCGCATCGATCTGCATTCCTCCATTCTCCCAGTAAGGCCAGTTGATGCTCAAGGTATGTCCCTGTCTCAAGCCCGCTGCTTTTTGTTCATTGCGATACCGGGCATAATGGTCCAGATAGGCATTTGCCGAAGCATAGTCAGCCTGTCCGATATTCCCCGTGACTCCGGATAAAGAAGAAAACAGCACCATAAAATCCAATGGTTCTGCACTGCTGGCCTCGTCCAGATGTTCGACGCCGGCCATTTTGCAAGCCAACACCTCATCGATCTGCTCCTTGGTTTTATGAACAATCAGGCCGTCATGAATCACGCCCGCACTGTGAATGATCCCGTTAACTGAACCATGCTTCTCCCGGATTTTTAACATCAATGCCGCTACAGAGGCTTTCTTGCCGACATCACAGCAATGGTACTCCCAGTTTGGAATATCGGATAAAGCCTCCTCTTTTTCCTTACTCAGCTCCTGCCTTCCGGTAAAAATCAAACGGGTATTTTTGAAGCCTGCAATGTACCTGCCGAACAGCTTTCCGATTTCGCCCAAACCACCGGTAATCAGGTAAACACCTCCTTCTTTAATCACTGGCTGCTGAATCTGCTGGTCAATATCATAGGACTGAAACTGTCTCGTTTCTCTTTTACCGTTCTGATAACGGATCTCTGTGTCGCTAAGCGAGATGCCCCTCTCTCTTTCCAGGATCCTCAGCAGTTCTTCACTTAAGTTAAGCTCAAGTCCGTCCACTCCAATGATTTTACCCTTTATTCCCGGACTTTCCTGCATTGCGGTCTTTAACAAACCAGCAACAAAGGCGTATTCCAGATAATCTTCGTTTTTATATACAATCAGCAGGTTTACCTTTGATTTCTGCTGTATCCTATCTTTGATCTTTTGGAAAACAGCATTAAAATAGCTTGTTTTATTTCCTGCAGCAATGAACGAGACCTCTGCTTCAAGGCCCTCAGAAAGCTGATCGGCAAGATTCGCTGATCCTCCGGCCAATAATACCTGAAGCTCCGGAACATCCCCCTCTGCAGGAATCAGCTCCTGTTCTTTCCAGCTGTAATCATACAAATGAAGCGCAGGAACAGATGGCCGATCTAATGAAACCTGACGCTGGCCCCTGACTGGTAAGGTAACAAAACCCTCCATTCGTAAAGCCACTTCACCTTCGTCATTCATGAGATCGATATCGTAGGAAATCGCCGAATTTCCACTTCTATTGCTATTGCTTTTCCGTACATATGCCCACATTGGAGTACTGAGTTCCCCATAGAGGTTTACAGCCTTTACAAAAAACGGCAGAGCTAAAGCATCGCTTTCTGCTCCCGGAATCAAACCTGCGCAGGTTTGCAAGGCACTGTCCAGTATTCCCGGGCTCAGCACATAACCTTTCTCCAGCGGAAGCACTATTTTAGACAATGCTTCTTCCTCACTATAGTACAGTTTTTCAATGCCCTTAAAAGCAGGACCATATTCCAGTCCCTTTTCTTTAAAATATTGATAGTAGGTTTCAGCATCTTTTACTCCAGCCAAACGTTTGGTTATTGAATTCAGATCATAAGTTTCGGGAACGGGCAACTGTCGACTGCCCATGGTGCCACTACAATGCAACACTTCGGAATCCCCGGTTGTATAGATTTTATATCCTGCCTCTTCAGCCGATGGATGCAGCAGGATGGTCACTTCTTCCGCTTTATGTTTTACTGTTAAAGGGCTTAACCAGGTCACATTTTTCAACTGGGTGATCTGTTGACGAAGGCTTCGTTCCCCCGCTTCCCTGGCCATTTCCAGATAAGCAACCCCAGGCAATACTTTTTCTCCGGCGACCTTATGATCTTTTAAAAAATGTTCTTCACCAGTATAAACACTAACATATTTTTGCTCCATAAAGTCCGATTCATTGCGGTGTAACAGAGGGTGTAGCTTTCCTGCAACATGACCGGAAGCTTTAACTGAAGAAACCGAATCATCTGGTACCCAATACCGTTCCCTTGCGAAAGGGTAAGTAGGCAAACCGATCTTTTCCGGCTTCCTGTCCGCTCCCTGATACAACAAAGACCAGTCAATCTGAATTCCTTTCACCCAAATCTGCGCCAATGATCCGGCTTCCTGTGCGGAGATGGCTTCCCTGATATAGGCTTCACCTGCCCTGCCTTCCAGAACAAAACCGCCCTGGTCTTTTTTGATGTTACCCGTATAAAAGTCGCCGGTAGCTCCTTCCAGATAAGCAGTCAGTTTAGCTTTCAGTTCATCCAGGTCAACGGCCGTCGTGGCCAGCCGCTCTTCCATTGCTTCCCTGCCGGTTTGTAAGGTATAGGCAATGGAATACAAGTTCAGACCGGAATGTGATGCCAGGTAGTCAGACAGGTTTTGCACCTGATCCTTCAACCTTGCCCCATTCTTTGCCGATAGTAAAATGACTGCGGGTCCTTTACCGGTATAAGCCTGATGCTCTTCAGGAAGGTATTCTTCCACAATGAGGTGTGCATTGCTGCCTCCTGCACCAAAACTGCTGATCCCTGCGATACGGAGCTTGCCATTTTCCGGCAACCAGGCTTCCAGCTCCTGCTGTACCCGGAACGGACTGACTTTGAAATCTATATTCGGATTCAATACCGAAGAATGTAAGGAAGGTACCAGCTGCTGATGTCTGAATTGCAATAACACTTTGCTAAGACCGGATATCCCTGCGGCAGACTCGCCATGCCCGATATTAGATTTCACAGAACCGATGCTGCAATATGCGGTCTTTTTTGAAGGAAAAACCTGGCTCAGACCTGCAATTTCGATCGGATCCCCCAGACTTGTACCCGTGCCATGGGCTTCAATATAACTGATATCGCTGGCTTGTATTCCCGCCCTTGAGATGGCTTCTTTGATCACTGCAGACTGCGCGCGAAGGTTCGGCACTGTAAATCCGCTGCTTCGGCCTCCATGGTTCAGGGCAGTGCCTTTGATGACCCCATAAATCCGGTCGCCATCTGCTTTAGCCTTGCTCAGTTTTTTTAACAGTACCACACCCACACCTTCACCAGGCACATAACCGTCCCCGCCTTCTCCAAAACTCCCACATGTCCCCTTCGAAGATAAAAACATCGAATTGGACAGCCAGGTGTATTTGCTTGGATGTAAGCTCAGGTTTACTCCTCCGGCAAGTGCCATCGTACTTTCGCCCCTATGGATACTCTCACAAGCCAGATGAATGGCCGTCAGTGAAGAAGAACATTGGGTATCGATCCCGATACTGGGACCCCGGAAACCTAAATGATAAGACACCGTATTGGCAGCCATTGATACAAAACTGCTTGGCATAAAGCCTCCTTCAGTCCCTCCGACACGATATAGCTGGTAATCTGTCCAGAAAACACCTGCAAAAACACCTACTTTTTCCGTGTCTGATAATTTCTTCGCCGTATAACCGGCATCTTCCACTGTTTTCCAGCTCTCTTCCAGGAATAAACGGGCCTGGGGATCCATATTTTCTGCTCCTGCAGGAGGAATATTGAAAAACAAAGGATCAAACTTATCTGCATCTGCGATGAAGCCGCCCCATTTGCTATAGCTCGTTCCTGTCTTTCCTTTTTCCGGGTCAAAATAGAGACTGGAGTCCCAACGCTCTTTCGGAATTTCAACAATGCTGTTCTTACCCTGACTCAGGTTTTTCCAGAATTCATCCAGGTCTTTTGCCCCCGGATAACGGCCGCTAACCCCAATGATCGCAATCGGATCACTCAAAGCGGCTGATTTACAATTCAATAAATTACCTGAACCCAATCCAACAGGAGGTACTATTTCAGATAAATGCTGTGCTGCAGCCTTTTGCTGAGAACCAGAAACTCCTGACGATGCCAATAATGTAGCCTGACGATCAGCCGGTAGATCAACCGATATAAAATGTACCTCGTCATTCTCCTGCAAATAATCACTCAGTTCAGCAATGGTCTGATATTCGAACAACAGAGAAGGATAAAAATCATGGCCACATTTCTGTTCCAGATCCCTAACCAGTTCCATGGTTTGTTTTGAGTCCAGGCCAAGGTCATAAAAGCCCCGGTCTTCTTCTATTTCTGCAGCCGGACGATGGAGCCTGGCCGACAGTAATTCTCTTAAATAAACACGGATCGCCTGCCCGGCCTGATCTCCATGCTCAGGAAAATCATGGTTAACTGCTGTGGTCGTTGTTCCTGCAGAAACCAAAGACGAAGCAGCCGCTATTGCCGGCCCCTGCAGTTCTTCTTGAACGCCATCCTCCAAAGGTGTAATCAACTGTCTGATCAGCTCCGGGTGACGGATACGTTTACTGGTCAGGTTCCTAAAACCGCCAAGGTAAACCCCCTCTTCGTTATATAACAAAATATCATTTTTAACTACTTCCGGTAAGGTTGCGGTATCAGCAACCTGTTTCCTGCTGTATACAAAAAGTCTGGAAGGAAGTGCCTGCTGCAATTCAAACTGATCAATTGAAAAAGGGATATAAGGCACCTTTCCGGAAAATACACCTGTACCTTCAGAAAGACCAAAGGAACTTCCGGCAAAAGTTGCACCATCCAAAAACGGCGGCGGCGCCAGAAATTGTGTGCGATAATGTTCTGCCTGCTCGCTCAGATGCAATACCATCAGTTCCTCTTCTCCCCGTTGATAAAGCTTACCCCTGGTTTGCATAAAATCCCCATGCCAGATGTTCATTGTCCTTGCCATGGCATAAACAGAAGACATTTCAAATACGCTATCGCTGTTTGCTATAAACCCTGCAATATCGAACCTTTCAAAAGTTGTTTTCTGCAAGTGCTCCAGAAGACATGCCATGTGCTGCTCCCATTCTCCGTAAACATCCCCCTGCTTATTGATCCGGCAGGAATAGATACCAGCCTCATAAAGACTCTCTTTTCCTACCCTGTAGCGAATTTCCACCAGGCGGTTAAAAGATTCTGTTGTAGCCAGAGGTGAGGTGAAAAGTACCTTCTTTAACATCAGCTCTTCCCCGAACAGCTCTTTTGCCGTCCGCAACAGCATATCCAGATAGGTTACCCCAGGTACAATGCGTACTTCATGTACCCGATGGTCCCGAAGGATATAATTTTCATGATCAAAGGTCAACCGAACAATCCATTCTGGAGCATTCCCGAAGGTTTTAGACTGCAGGTATTGCTCAAAGACCATCTCGCCGAAGGCCGTATCGCTCTGTGTGGTTCTTCCCTCCATCATCGGTTGTTTCTCTGTAACTGCGCTTTTATACTGATGCCGTTCTTCCTGTGACAGCCGTTCTTCCGGCCAATAGCGGCTCCGGTTATAGACAATCCCAGATCCTGAAAAAGGTGTCTTAACTGCATTATACGCAGGAATTCCTGCATTGCTCAGCAAAACATGGGCATTGTTCCCGCCAAGACCGAAAGCACTGACCCCGGCCCGCCGAATCCCCTTCAGTCCAACCCAGTCCTGCAACTGAAGAACCGGATACACCGCTGATTTCCCAAAGTCAAAACGTGGGTTTGGCCGCTCACAATGAAGTGTAGCCGGAATCTGACCGGCACTGATCGACAGCAAAGTCTTGATCACACCGGCAATTCCCGAAGCACTCAGTAAATGTCCGATATTGCTTTTTACACTGCCCACACCACAAATCCCCGCTTTTCCGGCACTGTATTTCTCCAGCACCCTGGTGATCCCTTTTAATTCAATCGGATCGCCAATCAGGGTGCCCGTTCCATGGGTTTCTATATAGCTGATGGTAGATCCGTCTATTCCTGCATCCTTAATCGCCTCTTCAATCAAAGATTGCTGGGCGACCGGATTGGGCGTCGTGATCCCCATGGTATTTCCATCATTGTTTACCGATGTCCCTTCAATTACGCCGTAAATCTTATCTCCGGCTGCAAGGGCACTATCCAGACGCCTCAGCATCAACACCCCGCAACCTTCCCCTATGCCTGTTCCGTTTGCATCCTGATCAAATGTTTTACTTTTCCCATCAGGAGAAAGTACTTCGGCATTGCTCATCAAAATAAAGGGCCTTTCGTCCAGCAGGATGTCCACACCTCCGGCCAGCGCAAAATCAGCCTGACCTGAACGCAATGCTTTTACAGCAAGGTCTATAGCGGTCAGCGAGCTGCTGCAGGCCGTATCCACCACCATATTCGGACCATGAAGGTTATAAATATGCGCCAAATGGGCGGTAATGAAATTCTGTCCGATACCCGCCAGCATGTCTTTGTGAACCTCACTGATCTTTTCCTGGAAGCTGCCTGAGCGGCTGCCTGCATAAACGCCCACACGTTTACCCCAGATATCGGACTTGCGGTAACCTGCATCAGCCATTGCCTCTGCACTTACTTCAAGCCATTGCCTTTCCAGCGGATCGATCATAGCTGCCAGATCCGGACTGATCCCAAAATATCCAGGATCAAAACCAGTGATATCTTCCAGAAAACCACCCCATTTACTTACACTTTTTCCGCGTTGTTTCCCTCCTGCAGCATAATATAGGGAGGTGTCCCACCTTTCTGAAGGTACTTCACGGATGCTATCCCGCCCCTGTTTAAGGTTCTCCCAGAAAGCGGCGAGGTCCGGTGCATCAGGAAAATGACAAGCCATCCCGATTACGGCGATAGGAATATGATTTCCATTCAATCCCGCAACCTGATCCTTCGATATCACCTGTTTTTCTAAAACAAACTGATTTATCGACCCCGAATCATTCAGCAATCTTACCTCATTCTTTGATGCCCCGGTGGGATTTGCACGGTTATGCGCGGTCTTGTGCGTGGATAAAACAGATGACAATACAACAGAATAATGTTCCTGCAAATATTCACTCAGCATGCCTATACTCGGATATTCCAGAATCACCGTTGGAGAAATACTCACCCCCGGCATTTGTTGTTCCAGTCTTTTCACCAGTTGAGCAAGGATGACCGAATCCACTCCATATTCCTGAAAAACTATATCTTCTTCCAGCTTATTAGCCGGTATTTTCAATTCTATGCTGACCTGATCAGTCAGCCATTCTATAAGAACAGCCAGCGGAACCAGACCTGAATCCTCCAACCCTATTTTGCCTTTTTTATCGGTTCCACTTTCTTTAACGTCCGTATTTTCTCTTTCCCTTACCTGGATGTCGTGTTTCTCCGGTACCATGAACAGCTGCCTGGCATTAAATCTCTTTACATCACACAGCCCCGCGAAAAATTCAGGAGCCTTTACAGCGCCGCTAAGTACTGCATCCAGCACTTTCAGCCCCTGCTGGTCAGTCAGCGATAAAAAGCCAAGCGAACCGTATACCCCTCCGCTGATTTCACCCATCCCGCTTTCTTTCCAGCTTCCCCATTGGATGCTCGTATAATTTTTCCCCTGCAAACGCTGATAGGCAGCAAAGCTGTCCATATAACTGTTCGCCATCGCATAATCACTCTGACCGGCACCAAGTACCGGCACAAATGCAGAAACAGAGGAAAACAACACCCGGAAATCAGGGGCATGACCTTCCAGCACCTCATGAAGGTGCTGCAATCCAATCGTTTTCGGCACCTGAAGCTGCGCGATGGCAGCAATATCTTTTCTGATAAATGCAGGGTTTTCATCATCCGCATAACCTGCACAATGCAGCAGCCCTTTTACAGGCCCCCAGCTTGTCCTGACCTCTTCCAATGCGGAAAACAATCCTGCTTTATCGCTTAATGGCGTATTCAGCAGGATCAGCGATGCCCCAAGACTTTCCAGATACAGGATGTCCCGGATCTTTTTCCCTGTTGCCGTGGATGCCGTCTTCTCCTGTTCCCAAAGTGTTCTTTCCGGCAGGGCTTCACGTCCCAGCAGGATCAGCTGTCTGATCCCCCGGTGCTCCACCAGATGCCGCGCACAGGTCATTCCAAGACCACGCATGCCACCAGTAATCAGGACAGGGCCATACAGCACGCCTGTTTCCCGTTTTTCTACTGCGATTTCTTTTGCTACTGGTTGCTCCCAGTTCCCCTGATGATAACGTAAGCGGCTGTGTATACTTTTAGCCCGGTAGGCTTCAGCGATGACGCGGATGCGTTCCGTGGCATCCAGTGAGCGATCTATTTCCAGATGCAGGCTTTCCAAATGACGGTATTCTGCCTGCAACATCCGGTACAAGCCAAAACGCTCCGCACCATAAACATTGACACCGTCACCTGAACCATCACTAACGATCATTAGTTTTAATCTGCCACCGGAATGACCGGCGATCAGCTGCTGCAACAATGCCAGCCAGTCCTCATATACCGGACCTGCAGCACTCCATCCACCCAGGTCGATCAGTCCGGAAATCTCTTTCCCGCATCCGGCAAGCACTTTTCCTTCCGCCAGGTCACAGATCACAGCATTGCCAATCTGCTCAGCTAAACCGGATGCCAGTTCATTGACTCCAGTATCGGCCAGCAACAAGGTGTTTCCAGGTAACTCATCCCCCTCAGTTAATACTGCAGGTTCCCAGCTCCGGCTAAACATCATCAATTTCTCTTCCTTCACCACAGTTGCCCTTTCCAGGCCTGTTGTTCGTTCGGCTGCAGTGATCCAATATCGCTCCCTCGCAAAGGGATAACCGGGTAAACTGAGTTTAACCGGCCGTTGTTCTCCATATAGGGTCTCCCAATCAACCGTTACACCTGAAACCCATAGCTGCGCTATCTCAGTCTCAGACTGCCCGATGAGATCAGACTGATCAGTCTGATTTTTTTTGACACTTCCTATAAAAAACATCCCTGTGTTACCCGTCAAAAAGTTTGTCAACTCAGTAATCAGATCCGTAATCTTGTCTACGGTTACGGCAAATCGCTCTTCCATTGCTTCCCTGCCAATCTGCAAAGTATAAGCAACATCATATAAACTAACCTCCGGACTTGAAAGCAGGTGTTTTTTTAAATCGCCTGCATACTGATAAAGCCTTTCCCGGTTCCTTGCAGAAAGCACGATAGTCGCTCCTCTATCCGAAGTATATGATGGCTTATTTTTAGGTAAATATTCTTCTATAACCAGATGCGCATTGGTTCCACTAAAACCAAAACTACTTACCGCAGCACGTCTTGGATGCTCAGCATCAGACGCCCAGACTTCAAGCTTGTCCTGAATTTTAAATGGACTGTCTGATAAATCTATTAATGGGTTGGTATTTTCATAATTAATTGTGGGCGGTATCATTTGATTTTTCAGGGAAAGTAAAATCTTGATGACTCCGGCAGATCCGGCGGCCATTAACGTATGACCGATATTTGTTTTTACACTTCCAAGTCCACAATATTGCTTTTTAGCAGTAAATGCGCGGAATGACGCGGTCAGTGCGTCAAACTCGATCGGATCTCCCAGACTCGTGCCCGTACCATGAGCTTCTACATAACTGATGGTTTCAGGATGAATGTTAAACTGACGGTAAACTTCTTTTTCCAATTCCCGCTGCGACAATTCGCTCGGTGCTGTAATCCCATTCGTTGCCCCGTCCTGATTGATCAGACTACCTTTGATCAGACCATAGATCTGGTCATTATCCCGCTCCGCATCTTCCAGTCGTTTCAAAATCAGCACTCCAACCCCTTCTCCGGGAACAAATCCGTTTGCGCGGTTATCGAAAGTAAAACATTCCCCATCTGCAGATAACATACCGGCTCTGTTCGCAAGCAGGTAGAATTCAGGAGTATTCATGATCGTAATCCCTCCGGTGATGATCAGGTCAGTATCCCCTTTTTGCAGGCTCTTACATCCCATATCAATCGCTACCAAAGAACTTGAACATGCCGTATCTATCGCTATTGCAGGACCTTTCAGGTTCAAAAAATAAGATATCCGGGAGGCCAGAACTGAACTCGAATTGCTCCAGAATGCAGATGCAGCTTTCGTATCCAGAATGTTTAAATAATCGCTTGCACCAGCGCCAACATAAACACCACACCTGCTCGCAGCCAATAGCTCAGGTCGGATCGCTGCATCTTCTATCGCCTTCCAGCAATGCTCCAGAAACAGACGTTGCTGAGGATCCATGACCTCTGCCTCTGCTCCGGAAATTCTAAAAAACATAGGATCAAACTTATCTATATCTCTTAAAAAGCTTCCTTTTTTACAGGACAGTTTGCTCATTTCCTCCTTTTCCCTTCCCCCTTCATAACGCGCTGTATCCCACCTGGAATCCGGAACGTCTTCAATCAGACTCCTCCCTTTTACCAAAGCATCCCAAAATTCTTCCGTGTTACCAGCAGCACCAAATTGTCCGCTCAGGCCAACAATGGCAATGTCACCTGTCTTTGCAGGCTCCTGAACAACTGGTTTATCTTTAATTTCAGATACAAACCTGGGGCGTGGTACTGCATCCGGGATCACCGCCTTAACCGAAGCCGTTACAGGCTTGAACTCATCTGAAGGAACGGTACTAACAGGCAGCTTTATTTCTTTTCCGTACCTCTCGTGTATGTATTGGCTTAGCTCCTTTATGTTGGGATAATTAAAAATATCTGTGGACTTTAACGTGATGTTCAGGGCTTCATTGATGTTCTTCATCAACGTCGTTCCCAATATGGAATCAAACCCATATTCTGTAAACGGGACATCTGCTTCGAAATCCGCTTCAGGTAACTTAATCGTTTCTGAAGCAATACTGGTCACTTTTAGCTCCAATCGATCCCTGAGCGACTTGCCTGGATTTAACGAATCTGGCGCTGCCAGAGACTGTTCTATCTGTTGTAGCCCTCTTATTGGCTGTTCTGCCTGCGATTGGACAGCTGGTTTCCTCTCCTTTACAACAGCAGCAGACAGTCTAATCCACCCATCGCTCTCCGCAATGATGACCTGTTGAGGCAATACTGCTCCCTCAGGGTATATTTTCGTATGTTCAAAACCCTGTTCCGCCAGAACTGCGGTCCAGCCTGCTCCTGACAACCCCGGACTACCTTCCAGACGGAGCTCCCGATCTTCGGATAACCACCATCCATCCAACAATCCAAAAGTAAGGGTCGTATAAAGATCTGTACGGGCAATTTCGTTCAGCATCAGCAAACCTCCCTCTTTCAATACCGCTTTGATATTATTCAGGGTTTTGCCAATATTTTTGGTGGCGTGCACCACATTGGTTCCCAAAACAAGATCAAATGAACCTATTTCGATTCCCTGAAGCTCAGGAGAGTCCTCAATATTAAATAAAGCCGTTTGAAGATAGGGTGCCTGAGTTTTGTAATTCCGTTCAGCATGTAACAGGAAACTCCTGGAAATATCCGTATAGACATAAACAATCGAAGCTTCATATCCAGCTAATTTCCTGAACAACATTTCACTGGTCCCTCCGGTTCCGGCACCGATTTCCATGATCCGGAACTTATCCCCGTCTTTTTTCTCTCCGATAGCGCTGATGATGCTTGCTGCCACCTGTGCAGTCAGTAATTCATTAAAGTAATCCGCTCTGTAATTGCCTTTGTATATGCCTTCCACATAAGCCAGGCTTCCCTCCGGAAAAATCACATCTGTAGCCCGCAATTCTCCCGTAAGTATTTTTTTAAGGGAGGATAAACAACGGGACAATAGCTCCAGATGAACCCGATGACCGGTATGCGCTGCACTAAGCTGTTCAATCGCCCCGGTCATATTGAAACCAGGCAAGGCTTCTTTTATTCCTGTCGATATCACAATCCTGTTTTTTTCTATTTCTATATGCCCCAATGTTCCCAATGCATTTAACATTGAGTGTAATAACCGCTCGTATTTATCACTGATACCCAATGCTGTACTCAGCTCTGTGATCAGCAGACTGTGGTCGTCAATCCACCTGGTACCAGCCCAGTCATCATAACTTGCTTCAGCGGTCCTGCCAGATCCCTTGATCTCTTTCCAATCCTCAGTCTTAAGACCGGCTTTTTCAAGTCCCATTTCCTGCAGCGTTTGAAGCAGGCTTTTAATACAAATCTGAAACATTTGTGATTCATAGGCTCCTTCATGCACATATGATGGAATTAAAATCTCCTGTACCTGAAGATTTGTATGTGCTGCTGCTTTTAGAACTTCCTTATCGTTCAGTAAACTATTGGTCTTTGACACCGTTTCTGCGGACAGTTTCAAGACTACTGCCTGTTCCTGTCCATTAGCGATCACGGTTTCCAGTACCTGCATCCCTTCAGTGATAGAAATACTCTCTATGCCTAGTATCAGCATCCGCTGCCGGTATTCTGCTGAGCTGACTACTCCAACTTCGCCCCAATACCCCCAGTTGATCACATGTGTCCGGATGCCCAGACGTTGGGAAACCTCCTGCGCATAACTGTCTTTGTACATACAACCGGATGAATAATTACCCTGTCCGGGCGCATTCCATTGCGATTGCGCAGAAGAATAAAAACAGATAAAGTCCAGGTTTTCTCCTTTAAAAGCATTGACAAGGTGATGACTGGCAATAGCTTTAGGATCAAAAGAACTGCGGTAATCTGCTTCGGTCATGTTTGCAATGAGTTTATCATTCAGTACCAATGCCGAATGGAACAGGCCATGAATTACTTCATGATTTTCTTTAATCTCCCGGAATGCAGCGGCCACACTTTCCTTTTTAGTCGCATCACACTGGATATATACCGGACGCGGACCTGTTTTGGAAATTTCTTCCTGTGAAGCAAAGATCTTGTCGTCGGCTACGCTTCTGCCTAGCCAGATGACTGTGGCGCCATATTTTTCAGCCAGATAAGCTGTAGTTACTTTTCCGATTCCTCCAGCGCCGCCAAGAATGACATAGGTTCCACCTTTCCGGAACCTGCTTTCCTTATCCGGATCCAGCTGTAAAGGCAACAATACCCGACGGTACAAATGACCAGCACGGTAAGCCTGAAGTATATCCTGAACATCGTAAGGTGTACTGAACAAGCGCATGAAATCCTCCTGTTCCAGGGCTTCGGTTTCCAGATCGGTTACCCGTACCTGCCATTTTTCATATTCCCGCGCCAGTGAGCCCAGCAATCCTGGAATCCCGCTTCCGCTTACAGAGACCTGATCCCCGGAAACCACTTTTTGCGTATTACAGGTAAACAGTTCCAAATAAAGCTCAGCTTCCGGATCTGCCAGGTCTAACAATGTTTTCATGCTGTTGAACATCTCCAGTTCATGCTGCCCATATTTTACATTAGCTTCGGCCTCCTGACCAGCATCCGATATAGACTTTCCGGAATCTGATCCGATTACCTCGCTATCCAGTCCGCCAGTAAAATAAAGATGATCACCACTGTTTATCGAACCTTCCAAATCAGAAAGGCTTGTCAATATTTTTACCTTAGCACCTCCGGATTCCAGCCAGGCCGTTAAACCTGCAACAAACAGACCCGGCGAACCACCAGTGATGATCAAATGCCGGTTAGCAGCCAAAGACAGCTCAACGGATCCTGCCCCCTTTATTTCCGGAACAGCTTTACGCTCCCATAAAGGCTTATATAACATCCCCGCAGCAGCCACACCGGGAACAGCGACCATCACCAGCTCTTCCATTTCTATAACCACTTCTCCATGGTCATTGATCAGGTCAATATCATAAGCTACGGCTTTGCCATTAGGTCTGCTACCTCCGCTTTTTCTTACATACGCCCACATCCCAACTGTCAGTTCAGCATAAATGTTTACAGCTTTTACATAAAATGGCAAGGCAAGTGCCGTGTTTTCTACCCCAAAAGCCAGACCTGATACGGTTTGCAATGCGCTGTCCAGTATCCCCGGACTAAGCACATAATCTTTTTCCAGTGGAAGTACGATCTTCGACAAAGCTTCTTCCTCATTATAATACAATCTTTCAATACCCTGAAATGCCGGACCATATCCCAATCCTTTATCTTTAAAATATTGGTAACACGCTTCCTTTTCCTTCACCTTATGGAACCGCAGCATCATCGATGCCAGGTCATAAGGTTCCGGCGACAAAAGTTCTTCGGTTTCCAATATCCCCTGACTATGCAAGGACTCCCCTGTTCCCATTGTGTAAACTTCAAATCCGACTTCTTCAGCGGATGGGAACAGCCTTATGCTGACCTCTTCAGGTTTCCCGTTTACTTTCAGGGGACTCAGCCAGCTGACCTCCCTTAAGCGGGTCACTTTCTGGTCAAGACTTCTTTCCCCTGCAGTTCTCGCCATTTCCAGATAAGCCACTCCCGGCAAGATTTTTTCTTCTGCAACCTGATGATCTTTCAAAAAGCTTTCTTCACCGGTATAAGTGCTCACATATTTCTGCTCCCTGAGGTTTGATTCGTTGCGGTGTAACAGTGGATGCAATTTACCAGCCCCATGGTGTAACGACGTCTGATCCGGGATCCAATAACGTTCACGTGCAAAGGGATAAGTGGGCAGGCTGATCTTTTGCGGCCTTATGCCGTCATAGAGTAGCGACCAGTCAATAGGAAATCCTTTTACCCAAAGCTGTCCCAGTATTTTATACGATTTGCTTTTAATCGCAGTCTCTATAAAGCTTTTACCGGCTTCACCCTCCAATAGAAAACTAAGGTCATTTTTCCTTTCGCTTCCGGTTAAATATCCGGCTGTTTCCCCCTTGAGGTAATCTTTCAGCTGTAGGATCAGTTCTTCTTTATTCTCTGCCAGAAAGGCCAGGCGTTCTTCCATAGCAGTCCTGCCTGTTTGTAAAGTATAGGCGATATCGTAGAAAGCAGCGTCTGAATGGGACTCCAGAAAGCTCATTAAATCTGTGACACGATCTTTTAACCTTGCCACATTTCTTGCCGAGAGGATAAAAATGGCAGGCAGCTGGCTATGGTATACCTCCCGTACTCCGGGTAAATATTCTTCAACCACCACATGCGCATTGACGCCTCCAAGTCCAAAACTGCTGACGCCTGCGATCCTCGCTTTATTGTTTTCAGTTGTCCAGGCCTTTGTTTCTTTTTGCAAAGAAAACGGACTTCCTTCCAGTCGCAGGTATTCATTGGGTGTTTCCAATTGTGGATTACCTGCTAAGGTCTGATGTTTAAGACAGAGCAAAACTTTAATCATGCCTGCTATTCCCGCAGCGGCTTCCAAATGGCCAATATTTGTTTTTACACTGCCAATACTACAATGTGGAACAACCGGAGAATCCAGTCCCCGGTCTTTATATAATTCCTTAAAGGCCAGCTTTAAACCCTCGGTTTCAATCGGATCCCCTAGCGGTGTCCCGGTACCATGTGCTTCTATATAACTCAGCTCCCGCGGATCTATACTCGCCGAACGATAAGCCTTCAACAACAGTTCTTTTTGCGCCAAAGGGTTAGGAGAGGTTAGCGAATTTGCCCTTCCTCCATGGTTTTCTGCTGTTGCAGAGATTAATCCATAAATACGGTCTCCATCAGCCTCTGCTTTCTCCAGAGATTTTAAGATCAGAATCCCTACTCCTTCCCCCCTTACATAGCCCGCCGCCGTCTGGTCAAAAGTTTTGCACCTGCCAACTTCATTTAACATCCCTGCCTCCGTAAATGATAAGGTCAGTTCAGGCGATAACATGGCATTCACCCCTCCGGCAATTGCCACATCGCAATGCCCATTTCTGATATTTTCAACCGCTTTATGGATGGCAACCAACGAACTTGAACAAGCCGTATCTATGGGCTCACTCGGCCCGTGTACATCCAGCAGATAAGAAATCCGGTTTACCAATACTGAAAAAGCAGTGCCTATCGGCGATTGCGCATGACTGGCTAAACCAGGTTGCTGATGTATCAGCGTTGCATAATCTGAGCTCGAGACCCCAATAAATACACCTGCATTGGAACCTTTAAGTGCATCGAATGCAATCCCCGCATCTTCAAGCGCATGATAAACGGCCTCCAGGGCAATTCTTTGCTGAGGGTCCATGAGTTCTGCTTCTTTGGGCGAAATATTGAAATGCAGCGCATCAAACTTGTCTATATCTGTGATAAAACCACCCCACCTGCCGGCCGACTTCTGGAGGGCTCCGGAGGTATTCCAGTCCCACCTGTCTGCAGGAATTTCAGTGATCAGATCTCTGTTATTCTTAAGATTTTCCCAAAAAGCAGCTATATTTTCCGAACCTGGAAAGCGACCGCTTATGCCAACAACAGCAATTGGCGCCCTCGCATTTTTATTGATGCCAATGCCTTTGTTACCGGTCTTTGGCTGTGCAATAAAGGGCTGTGGAACTCCAAACCTGTTGATGCGCTGATTTGCAACAGATGACATGGTTTCATGAGCAGGAACAGGTAGTTCAGCTTCAGCTCCTGACAGTTCATGTTTAGCCCGGACATTTTCAGGAAATTCTCTGGTTAAAAAACCAGATAGTTCATCTACAGTCGGGTAGTTGTAGAATATAGTTGGTAATAATTTCAAGCCGTAAAAAGCATTCAGCTCATTAGAAAAACGGGTCAGCAAAATAGAATCAAAACCATAATCCCCGATTTTTTCAGTGCTGTTGATTTCCCGGATATCCAGCTTCAGTAATGCGGAGATCAGTTCAAGCAGTTTGCCGGTTGCCTTTCTTTGTAAATCATAGGCATTTAGTTCAAAGGACTGATCATTTTGAGATAGTACCTGTCCTGCCCTTTTTTGTATAAAAAGTCCATCTCCTGTTCCATAACTAACGATAACCCTGCTATTGGCGCTATTGAGTACCGCCTCGAATAACCTGAGGCCTTCTGAAGCAGGCATTGGCAACATTCCCCACAGAAGCTCCAGATGCTGCTGCGTATCTTTATCCACCTGCATTCCTCCATCCTGCCATAGCGGCCAGCTGATACTGATCGTTTTACCCCTTCTCTCTCCTTTTACAACCTGCTCATTACGGAACCCGCTAAACTCGTCCAGGTAAGCATTGGCAGCGGCATAATCTGCCTGACCAATATTGCCGGCAATCCCTGCGATGGAGGAGAAAAAGACCATAAAATCCAATGCCTCGTCCTTTGTAGCTTCATCCAGATTTTTTGCCACGGCGATTTTAGAAGAGAAAACTTCTTCAATTTCTGGTATAGTTTTATTCACGATTAAACCGTCGCGTATTACACCCGCACTGTGAATGATCCCGTCTAGTTTTCCATATTTTTCTTTAACTACAGTAATTAAAGACAGGACTTCGGCCTTATTGCCCGAATCACAGCTGTAATAGCTGACATTTGCCATTTCCGAAATGGATGCCTTTACCTTTTCGGTTAACTGGCTTCTTCCAGTCAGAATGAGCTTTGTATTTTTTGTTTTGCTAAGGTGCTCAGCGAAAATTCTTCCCAGTCCGCCTGCACCTCCTGTAATCAGGTACACCCCTCCTTCTTTGATGTGGACCGTATTTGTGGTGGTTTCAAGTGCTGAGATTGACTGAAACACTTTAACCTGCCTTTCTCCTGCTATATAACGCAACTCTGCTTCACCGCTCTCTTTTTCTGCTTCAAGCAGATCTGAAATCGCTTCTACATCTCTCACAGAGAGGTTTTCTACACCAATAACTTTAGCCGTAACATTTGGATTTTCAAGCGTTGCTGTTTTCAACAGGCCTGATATAAAGCCATAATCCAGGTAATCGTTATTTTGACAAACAACCATCACATGTACCGGACTATTCCCAGGGAGCTGCAGTTGCAGCTGTTCCATCACCATACAAAAGTATACAGCCTCTGTGGCCTGTGGAATCGCCTGTACTTCAACTTCCAATCTTTCTTTTAATTTGTCGGCCAGATCAGCAGTTCCACCGGCCAATAGGACCAAATAATTCTGGTCCCGCTGTTTTGTACTACTGGCCAACGGAGCAGCCTCCCAATCCTGACTGAACAAACGGCTTGCTATATCAACTCCAATCTCATTAGACTCTTTTGAGAAACCAGCTGCAGGCAGTGCGACAAAGTCCTTTAGATTCAAAAGCAATGCTCCTTTATCATCCAACAGATCAATATCATAGCTACTAACCTGATCATTTTCATTACCCTCTGCTGTTTTCCTCACATAACACCACATCGCCGACTGCAGGTCTTGATAAATATTGACCTCCCTCACACTAAAAGGAAGGAGCAATTGCAATGCTCCTTTAGCCAGGTTTAAACCTGCGCAGGTTTGTAAAGCACAATCAAATACGGCAGGAGAAAGTATATAATCCTTTCTTTTCGGTAAACTGATCATAGCCAGCGCCTCTGTATCGTTATAATACAGCATTTTCAAACCCTGAAAACCCGCCCCGTAATCCAGACCTGTCGCGCGGAACAATTCGTAACAGGCTTCTCCTGTTCTTTTATTTTTTAACCGGTCCTGAATCAACTGCAGGTCCAATCGCTGAGCTTCCTCTGGTATCTCTAACCCAAAGTACCCATGACTATGAACTTCTTTATTTGTTCCCAAACTGTCTTTTGTATACACCTCGTAGGCGAGTTCATCAGCAACCTGAAAAACCCCGGTATAAACGGTCTCTGATTTACCATTTACTTTTAATGGGCTTAGAAAGAATACATCCTTTAACCGGCTGATCCTTTGTTCCGTTGAACGGGCACCTGCTTCCCTGGCCATTTCCAGATAAGCAACCCCAGGCAATATTTTTTCTCCGGCGACCTTATGGTCCTTTAAAAAATGTTCTTCACCAGTATAAACACTAACATATTTTTGAGCTGTAAGGGTTGATTCGTTTCGGTGTAACAAAGGGTGCAACTTCCCGGCTGTATGACCAGAAGATTTGACTGAAGAAACCGAATCATCCGGCAACCAATACCGTTCTCTTGCGAAAGGGTAAGTAGGCAAGCCGATCTTTTCCGGCTTCCTGTCCGCTCCCTGATACAACAAGGACCAGTCTACCTCAGCTCCTTTTACCCAAAGTTGCCCAAGCGATGCCGCTTCCTTGTCAGCTATGGCTGCATGGATATAAGCCTCAATGGCTTCGCCTTCCAGAACAAAACCATCCTGGTCTTTTTTGATGTTACCCGTGTAAAAGTCGCCGGTAGCTCCTTCCAGATAAGCAGTCAGTTTAGCCTTCAGTTCATCCAGGTCAATGGCCGTCATGGCCAGCCGCTCTTCCATTGCTTCCCTGCCGGTTTGTAAGGTATAGGCAATGGAATACAAGTTCAGACCGGAATGTGATGCCAGGTAGTCAGACAGGTTTTGCACCTGATCCTTCAACCTTGCCCCATTCTTTGCCGATAGTAAAATGACTGCGGGTCCTTTACCGGTATAAGCCTGATGCAGTTCAGGAAGGTATTCTTCCACAATGAGGTGTGCATTGCTGCCTCCTGCACCAAAACTGCTGATCCCTGCGATGCGGAGCTTGCCATTTTCCGGTAACCAGGCTTCCAGCTCCTGCTGTACCCGGAACGGACTGACTTTAAAATCTATATTCGGATTCAATACCGAAGAATGTAAGGAAGGTACCAGCTGCTGATGTCTGAATTGCAATAACACTTTGCTCAGCCCGGATATCCCTGCCGCAGACTCGCCATGCCCGATATTCGATTTCACAGAACCGATGCTGCAATATGCGGTCTTTTCTGAAGGAAAGACCTGACTCAGTCCTGCAATTTCGATCGGATCCCCCAGACTTGTCCCCGTACCATGGGCTTCAATATAACTGATGTCGCCGGCTTGTATTCCCGCCCTTGAGATGGCTTCTTTGATCACTGCAGATTGTGCACGAAGGTTCGGCACCGTAAATCCGCTGCTCCGGCCTCCATGGTTCACAGCAGTGCCTTTGATGACCCCATAAATCCGGTCGCCATCTGCTTTAGCCCTGCTCAGCCTTTTTAACAGCACTACCCCCACACCCTCGCCCGGTACATAACCGTCTCCGCCTTCTCCAAAACTTTCGCAGGTACCCTTGGAGGATAAAAACATCGAATTGGACAGCCAGGTGTATTTGCTTGGATGTAAGCTCAGGCTTACTCCTCCGGCAAGTGCCACCGTACTTTCGCCCCTGTGGATACTCTCACAAGCCAGATGAATGGCCGTCAGTGAAGAAGAACACTGGGTATCGATCCCGATACTGGGACCCCGGAAACCTAAATGATAAGACACCGTATTGGCAGCCATTGATACAAAACTGCTTGGCATAAAGGCCCCTTCAGTCCCTCCGGCACGATATAGCTGGTAATCTGTCCAGAAAACACCTGCAAAAACGCCCACTTTTTCCGTGTCTGATAATTTCTTTGCCGTATAACCCGCATCTTCCACCGTTTTCCAGCTCTCTTGTAAGAACAAACGGGCCTGGGGATCCATATTTTCGGCTCCTATAGGAGGAATATTGAAAAATAAAGGATCAAACTTATCTGCATCTGCGATGAAGCCGCCCCATTTGCTATAGCTCGTTCCTGCCTTTCCTTTTTCCGGGTCAAAATAGAGACTGGAATCCCAACGCTCTTCCGGGATTTCGACAATGCTGTTCTTACCCTGACTCAGATTTTCCCAGAATTCATCCAGGTCTTTTGCCCCCGGATAACGGCCGCTGACTCCAATGACCGCAATCGGATCATCACCATACGACCCTTTATCTATCGCTTTAAAAGAGTCATTCAAAGCAACTGATTTATAGCTCAGTAAATCACCTGGTAAATTACCTGAATCCAATCCAACCGGAGGTATTACTTCAGTTAAATGTTTTGGTACTACCTCTTGCTGAAAGCCTGCCTCCGCTGACAATGCCGATGAGGTATCCGGATGATCAACGGATATAAAATGCGCCTGATCATTCTGCTCTAAATAAGCACTCAGTTCCGCAATGGTCTGATACTCGAACAACAGTGAAGGATAAAAATCATGACCACATTTATGTTCGAGATCTTTAACCAGTTCCATGGTTTGTTTTGAGTCCAGGCCAAGGTCATAAAACCCCCGGTCTTCTTCTATTTCTGCAGCCGGACGATGGAGCCTGGCCGACAATAATTCTCTTAAATAAACACGGATCGTCTGCGCAGTCTTTCTACTGTTTTCCCGAATCCCGCTGTCGCTGGTCAGAGGATATGCAGGGATTACATTTTCCCTGGGTACGATCAGTTGTCTGATCAGTTCCGGATGACGGATGCGTTTGCTCGTCAGGTTCGTAAAACCGCCAAGATAAACCCCATCTTCGTTGTACAACAGGATATTGTTTTTGATCACTTCGGGAGGATACGAAGCACTGACCTGCTGTTTTCTGCTATACACAAAAAGTGTGGAAGGAAGTGCCTGCTGCAATTCAAACTGATCAATTGAAAAAGGGATATAAGGTACCTTTCCGGAAAGTAAGCCCGTACCGTCGGATAAGCAATAGGAGCTTCCGGCAAAGGTTGCGCCATCTAAAAATGGCGGCGGGGCCAGAAGCTGTGTCCGGTAATGTTCGGCCTGTTCGCTCAGATGCAATACCATCAGTTCCTCTTCTCCCCGTTGGTAAAGTTTACCCCTGGTTTGCATAAAATTCCCATGCCAGATCTCTACTGTCCTTGCCAGGGCATATACAGAAGACATCTCAAATACAGCCTCACTGTTCGCGATAAACCCTGCGATATCCAGTTCCGGATGTAAAACACCTGCTGCATCGTCCAGACGGCATTCCATGTGCTGTTCCCATTCTCCATAAACATCCCCCTGCTTATTGATCCGGCAGGAATGAATACCAGCCTCATAGAGGCTATCTTTTCCTACTTTATACCGGATTTCGACCAGGCGGTTAAAAGATTCGGTGGTAGTCAGAGGTGAGGTAAAAAGCACCTTATTTAACATCAGCTCTTCCCCGAACAACTCTTTTGCCGTCCGCAATAGCATATCCAGATAGGTTACCCCAGGCACAATACGCACTTCATGTACCCGATGGTCCCGTAAAATATAATTCTCATGATGAAATTCCGAACGAACAACCCATTCCTGAAACTGCCTGAAGGTTTTGGTCTGCAGGTATTGCTCAAAGGCAATATCGCCGGCTGTGGTTCTTCCCTCCATCACCGGTTGTTTCTCTGCAATTGCGCTTTTATACTGATGCCGTTCTTCCTGTAACAGTTGTTCTTCCGGCCAGTAACGGCTACGGTTATAGACAATACCAGATCCTGAAAAAGGTGCCTTAACTGCATTAGACGCAGGAATTCCTGCATTGCTCAGTAAAACATGGGCATTGTTCCCGCCAAGACCGAAAGCACTGACCCCGGCCCGCCGAATCCCCTTCAGTCCAACCCAGTCCTGCAACTGAAGAACCGGATACACCGCTGATTTCCCAAAGTCAAAACGTGGGTTTGGCCGCTCACAATGAAGTGTAGCCGGAATCTGACCGGCACTGATCGACAACAGGGTCTTGATCACACCGGCAATTCCCGAAGCACTCAGTAAATGTCCGATATTGCTTTTTACACTACCCACACCACAAATCCCCGATTTTCCGGCACTGTATTTCTCCAGCACCCTGGTGATCCCTTTTAACTCAATCGGATCGCCAATCAGGGTACCTGTTCCATGGGTTTCTATATAGCTGATGGTAGATCCGTCTATTCCTGCATCCTTAATCGCCTCTTCAATCAAAGATTGCTGGGCGACCGGATTGGGCGTCGTGATCCCCATGGTATTTCCATCATTGTTTACCGATGTCCCTTCAATTACGCCGTAAATCTTATCTCCGGCTGCAAGGGCACTATCCAGACGCCTCAGCATCAACACCCCGCAACCTTCTCCCAATCCTGTTCCATTTGCATCCTGATCAAATGTTTTACTTCTCCCATCGGGAGAAAGTACTTCGGCATTGCTCAGTAAAACATATAATTTTTCGTCCAGCAGAATGTCCACACCTCCGGCCAGTGCTAAATCAGCCTGACCTGAACGCAATGCTTTTACAGCAAGGTCTATAGCGGTCAGCGAGCTGCTGCAAGCCGTATCCACCACCATATTCGGACCATGAAGGTTATAAATATGCGCCAGGTGGGCGGTAATGAAATTCTGTCCGATACCCGCCAGCATGTCTTTGTGAACCTCGCTGATCTTTTCCTGGAAGCTGCCTGAGCGGCTGCCTGCATAAACGCCCACACGTTTACCCCAGATATCGGACTTGCGGTAACCTGCATCGGCCATTGCCTCTGCACTTACTTCAAGCCATTGCCTTTCCAGCGGATCAATCAGACCTGCCAGATCCGGACTGATCCCAAAATACTCAGGATCAAAACCAGTGATATCTTCCAGAAAACCACCCCATTTACTCACACTTTTTCCGCGTTGTTTCCCTCCTGCAGCATAATATCGGGAGGTGTCCCACCTTTCTGAAGGTACTTCACGGATGCTGTCCCGCCCCTGTTTAAGGTTCTCCCAAAAAGCGGCGAGATCCGGTGCATCAGGAAAATGACAAGCCATCCCGATCACAGCGATGGGAACATGCTCGTAATTCCCGTTCAACCCTGTTGTTTTACGCTGATTTATCCCAGGGTAACTGCCCTGATATTCCTGCAAGACTGAGGACAATTCCTGCTGATAATGTTCCTGTAAATAGTCACTCAGCATGCTGATGTTTGGATATTCCAGAATCACCGTTGGAGAAATACTCACATCCGGGATTTGTTGTTCCAGTCTTTTTACCAGTTGAGCAAGGATCACCGAATCCACTCCATATTCCTGAAAAGCTATATCTTCTTCCAGCTTATTAGCCGGTATTTTCAATTCTATGCTGACCTGATCAGTCAGCCATTCGCTCAGAACAGTCAGCGGAACCAGACCTGAGGCGCCCGTATTTTCTCTTTCCCTGACCTGGATGTTGTGTTTCTCTGGCACCATGAACAGCTGCCTGGCATTAAATCTATTTACATCACACAGCCCCGCGAAAAATTCAGGAGCCTTTACAGCGCCGCTAAGTACTGCATCCAGCACTTTCAGCCCCTGCTGGTCAGTCAGCGATAAAAAGCCAAGCGAACCGTATACCCCTCCGCTGATTTCACCCATCCCGCTTTCTTTCCAGCTTCCCCATTGGATGCTCGTATAATTTTTTCCCTGCAAACGCTGATAGGCAGCAAAGCTGTCCATATAACTGTTCGCCATCGCATAATCACTCTGACCGGCACCAAGCACCGGCACAAATGCAGAAACAGAGGAAAACAACACCCGGAAATCAGGGGCATGACCCTCCAGCACCTCATGAAGGTGCTGCAATCCAATCGTTTTCGGTACCTGAAGCTGCGCGATGGCAGCAATACCTTTTCTGATAAATGCAGGATTTTCATCATCCGCATAACCTGCACAATGCAGCAGCCCTTTTACAGGCCCCCAGCTTGTCCTGACCTCTTCCAATGCGGAAAACAATCCTGCTTTATCGCTCAATGGCGTATTCAGCAGGATCAGCGATGCCCCAAGACTTTCCAGATACAGGATGTCCCGGATCTTTTTCCCTGTTGCCGTAGATGCCGCTTTCTCCTGTTCCCAAAGTGTTCTTTCCGGCATGGCTTCACGTCCCAGCAGGATCAGCTGTCTGATCCCCCGGTGCTCCACCAGATGCCGCGCGCAGGTCATTCCAAGACCGCGCATACCACCGGTAATCAGGACAGGGCCATACAGCACCCCTGTTTCCTGTTTTTCTACTGCGATTTCTTCTGCTACTGGTTGCTCCCAGTTCCCCTGATGATAACGTAAGCGGCTGTGTATACTTTTAGCCCGGTAGGCTTCAGCGATGACGCGGATGCGTTCCGCGGCATCCAGTGAGGGATCTATTTCCAGATGCAGGCTTTCCACATGACGGTACTCTGCCTGCAACATCCGGTACAAGCCAAAACGCTCCGCACCGTAAACGTTGACACCGTCACCTGAACCATCACTAACGATCATTAGTTTTAATCTGCCACCGGAATGACCGGCGATCAGCTGCTGCAACAATGCCAGCCAGTCCTCATATACCGGACCTGCAGCACTCCATCCACCCAGGTCGATCAGTCCGGAAATCTCTTCCCCGGATTCGGCAAGCACTTTTCCTTCCGCCAGGTCACAGATCACAGCATTGCCAATCTGCTCAGCTAAACCGGATGCCAGTTCATTGACTCCAGTATCGGCCAGCAACAAGGTGTTTCCAGGTAACTCATCCCCCTCAGTTAATACTGCAGGTTCCCAGCTCCGGCTAAACATCATCAATTTCTCTTCCTTCACCACAGTTGCCCTTTCCAGGCCTGTTGTTCGTTCGGCTGCAGTGATCCAATATCGCTCCCTCGCAAAGGGGTAACTGGGTAAACTGAGTTTAACCGGCCGTTGTTCTCCATATAGGGTCTCCCAATCAACCGCGACACCTGAAACCCATAATCCTGCAATTCCATTCTTAGACAACACGGCCAGATCAGACCGGCTAAAGCTCAGCTGCTGCTGAAAATGATTTATTTTATCTAACCTGACCGTTCCCCTGTAAATAGCTGCAGGTCTTCCTTTCAGGTATTCATTCAGTTGAAAAACAAGCCCGGAAATCTCTTCAAAAACCACACAGATCCTTTCCTTCATCGCTTCCCGGCATTCCAGAAGCGTATAACAAAGGCCGGCCGGATCTACATCCGGATTTTTTCCTAGGTAGCCCAGCATCTTTTCGACGTAAGCATTTAACCGCCCGGCATCCATTGCCGACAATACAAAAAGAAAAGGGCCTTCAATATTACCTGTCGGACGCTCTTTTTCCCTAAACGATTCCAGGATGACATGTCCGTTGGCACCACCAATTCCAAAACTGCTGATCCCCGCGCGAAGCCTTTCAGCTTCAACACCCCAGGAACGCAGTTCATGATGGATATAAAACGGCGTATTTTCTAATTCTATTTTTTGATTTAAGTTTTTAAAATTTATAGTTGCCGGCAATTGACAATGCTGCATCGAGACCAGCACTTTCAACATGCCTGCTATTCCAGCTGCTGCTTCCAGATGCCCCACATTTGTTTTTATAGAGCCCAGACCACACCAGGGAACTATTTGACTGCTAAGGCCGGATTTGAATCCCGGTTCCTTATGAAGCAGCGAATTAAATGCCGTAATCAGCCCCGACACTTCTATCGGATCACCCAGACTCGTTCCAGTGCCATGAGCTTCAATATAACTGATCGTCCTGGCAGATAGATTGGATCGTCTGCAGGCATCTTCAAGAAGTTTAGCCTGTTTTTCAGGATTCGGAACAGTCAGCCCCCCCGACTGTCCTCCATGATTCACTGCGCTCCCCTTAATCAGGCCTGCGATATGATCCCCGTCAATCAGGGCTTTTGACAATGGCTTCAACATCATTACCACCGCCCCTTCTGCTCTTACATAGCCATTAGCTCGCTCATCAAAAGTATGACAAGCGCCATCTTTACTCAACATATTTGACTGGTGATAAGACAAACTCCGGGACGGATGACAAATCAAATGAATCCCGCCTACTATTGCCTGATCACATCTACCTGATTTAATGGAATTAACGGCCTCATCTACCGCTACAAGAGAAGACGAACATGCCGTATCGATGGTCATACTCGGCCCCTCAAATCCGTAAAAATAGGATAACCTGTTTGCCAGCATGGCTGTTGAAGTCCCCGTGCCGGTTAAAGTGCTTTGAACATTTTGTTCCCGCAGCAGCAATTCATAATCACTGCCACTCGCACCAATGAACACCCCCGTATTACTTCCTTTCAATGCCGCCGCTTTATATCCTGCATTTTCCAGCAACTCCCAGGTCAGCTCTAAAAGAAACCGCTGCTGAGGATCGATCAATTCCGCTTCTTTTGGGGAAATCCTGAAAAATAAAGTATCAAATTCTTCGATATTTTTCAGATAACCGCCTTTATCGATTCCCTTATGTGTCCCATTTAAATCTACCCATGCAGGCCAGTTCAGCCTACCCTCCGGCATATTAGTAATGGCAGATGATCCTGTCGACAGCATTTCCCAAAGCGCTTCAACAGTATCTGCGCCGGGAAGCCTGAAACTAAATCCGACTATAGCAACATCTTCAGTTTCCTGCGCAGCTTGTTCCCTCACTTTTTCCCTATTCTCCACTTCTGTTTCTTTTGAAAAAGACTGTTCTTCGGTTCCCGGTCCTTCATTTAAACGAACGCCTAATTCATCAGCCACCTTTTCCAGCACAAGCGTTAATGTATTTTGCTCAAAAAAGAAAGAGCTCGGCAGCTGTAAACTATATTTATCTTTCAAAAACAAGCCAAAACCCATCAGGTCACCGGAATCAAGTCCCATTTCCATTAATGGACGGTTTGCATCTATCTGTTCCTCCTCTGGTATTAAGTTTTGAACAAAACCGCTGAGGGCATCTGCAAGTTCAGCAAAGCTGATGTTCCATCCTGTCTCAGCAGCTGAAATACCAGCTGATCCTTTAAAAGGAGTTCTGGTTTTCAGGTCATATTCTACCAAAATCCCATTCCCTAAATTTTCAGTATCTCCACTACGATAGCCCTTCACCACAGCTATAATTTTTGCACCATGTACCTGATGAAAACGCAGCACAGCATCGGTATAATAACCGAACTGATCGGTTTGCTTGATATAATCCGCATAACTTTCAGTGGTATTCCCCACAAAATCTCTTGTTCTTGTAATTGCATAGACCTTTTCTACGTCTGTCATCAGTGTGGCACGCTGCAGCATAAACTCCAGCAACTGATCTCCCAGAGCCCGGCTTTGTTCTTTCGGGAATATGTTAATGGAGAGCAGCTGCATAAATTTCCCTTTGGCCTCGTGTAATTCGCCTACCTGATCAACAGTAGTTTCCAGCAATGCCTTCTCAGCTGCAGTACGCTGTGAGTAGATGACACCCTTTACCCCCTCCTGATCTGCAATCACAAACTGTCCTTCCGGAAACACAGTTAACCTTCTTTGGATCTCCTTTCTGGTTAAACACATTTTTTTTGCCCAACAGGCGTTTTCCAACTGCATTAAAACCGCTATGTCCTTTCCGGTAGCGTGACGGATCTGAAAATCCTTCATTTTATAATGCAGGGAGCGAACCTCATTCACAAATGCATGTTTCTCCCGCTGCTCCGGTGCTGAAGCCGGAAACAACCCAGATTTTGCTGCATTAAACATAAACGATGCCGCATCCAGAGGATAAAATCCCGAGAGTCCGTACATCAGTTCCAATGCCGCTGAATTCTTATCCTGTATAAACTTCCGGTCAGCATCCGGTTGAGTCAGCTGGTTCTCCGACAAGATTAAACCATGCGGACCAATGATCTTTAACCATTGTTCGAAATAACGCGGAAAATCGCGATGGATCCCGGTATATAAATCCCGGCCCGGCTGCACCTGATGTTGAGACAGACTGATATGTAGAATTCCCGATGCATCGACCGACTTTTCCTCCAGGATTTGCAACAAATCTTCCGGACCTTTCTCCGGATTGTAATTGATCAGCACATGAGGAATATCCGCTAACGTTTGTGCAGCTGTATCCAGCTCTTCCTGGCTCCCCCTTATTCCGATGAGCTGTAAGGGATAACGCGTCAACTCAGCCCCTCTTTTGGTTTTGGCACGAACCAGTTGAAAAATATGCTGCAGCACTGCAACATCTCCAGCATTCCATACAGCAATGTAACGGGGCTGATCTTTCAGTTCCCCTGTGTTAAACAAATCTGTAATCAGATCGTCAATCTGAAGAAGTTCATCGTTTTGATAAAAGCCTGCCGAATTTTCACCGAACAGGCATTTTTGTTCCTTTCCAGCGATCCAGCCCAACTGTTGGATCAGCCCTGTTACCGGTTCCCGCAATTGCGGATGAAACCATTCCGGATCAAAACCATTAGCCGCGCTTGTATACCGGGTTGCCATGCGTTGCATCACCGGAAATAAAATAATTCCTTCGAACAAGACCCTGTAAAGCAGGTCTCCCGCATCCCAGCCCGATTTTAGTGCATTAAAACTCTTTAAGAATAATTCAATCCTGGCCGGATCAGCATCAGGGCTTACAAAATCAGGCAAAACCAGATCTTTGGCCCCAGAGGGAATTGCGCCCTCATTGGTATGGATGGTAAATTGGTATTTTCCGTTCCGCTTTTTCACCAGCCATCCCAATGTCAGGAGGAGGTGAATAAAAATATCCGGACATTCAGTTTTTGGGTTCGTTTTCTGAAGAAAATCTTCGAACGACCATTCGTTTTTTTTGCGAGAATTAAACATACCGCAACCTTCTATCTGGAAAAGGAATTGCACCAATATCCGATAGCTAGTGGAGGTATATAACCATTGATTCATGTTTTGAGAGTTACGTTAATCAATAAACAATAAGGGGGAAGAAACGTCAGCAACCCTCTGGTTGCTAATGCAATATAGCCAACTTTTTTCTCAATTAAAATACTTGATAAATTAATAATAATATACCGACCTTTACTTTTAACGTTTCTTTTTAGTTCAAATTTGAAGCCCAGGTATCTTTAATTTTCATAGATTAACAGAATAAAAACGCTCTCTTATGCCTGATATTGAAAAAGTATATGACGGACTGACGTCAAAAAATAAATTCCTGAATACGCTCTACGGAATCATCAACCGGCTAATAAAAGTGAATGATATGAATGACATTTGCTGGCGTTACCGAGATACAAAGCGGACTGATTTTGTAGATAAAGTATTTGAAGAAAGAGGAATCAAATTGATTTATGATCAGGACAGATTGAGTCAGCTTCAGCAAACAGCACCTTTTGTGATTGTCGCCAATCATCCCCATGGAATTGTAGACGGATTATTACTGGTCAAATTATTTGACCGCAGCCGGCAGCAATTCAAAATTGTGGTCAACAGCTATCTTTCGCCGATTAAAAGTCTCACAGACAACTTCCTGCTTGTAGATATTTTTGATGATTCTACAGATTACGCTTTCAAGTTCAGGGCTTGTAAAAACATACTGGAAAATATCGGACAGGGGAATACCGTCGCCTTTTTTCCAGCTGCCGACATCTCCAGATTCTCCTTCAGGAAATTCAGGATTGAAGACACTCCATGGAGCAGTACTTTCAGCAAAATCATATCCAAACAAAAACCACCCATATTACCCATATACATTTCCGGCAGAAATAGCAGCCTGTTCTACCTGTTGGTCGGCTTGTATCCCCCATTGGGCAAAGCAACCCTTATCCGTGAATTTTTCCTGAAGCGTGATTTTAGTGTCCATGTCAGATTCGGGGAATTGATTTCAAAAGATGAACTCCATCAGAAAGACCTGGGCCAATACCTCAGGAACAAAGTTTATAATTTACGCTAAAAACATAATCCCCTATTATGAACCAAAACACTTTAAATTCACTGGCCGCTAAATTAGACAGCCAATATCAGCGAATTCTGGAAGCAGATGATGAAAACATGAGGGTACAGATCGTGCAAAAGATCTACGATGAAGAGTTAAGCCTTGCCGATCAGCATACGGCAAACAACCTCAGCCTCATTAAAGACCAGTTTCTGGAAATTAATGATACCGCAACTGCAGTTCAATACCTGATTCAATGGGCCAATGCAAAAGAGCTGGCACATGAAAATTCAAAAAGAAGGGAAAATGAAGATCAGTTTGACCAGAAGTACGGAACGCTGACCAGCACCATTTTTGAGCAATATGAATTGCCGGAAGACATTAACCTCGAACGCTTTGTCAACGCCTACCGTTATTCACCAAGTCCGGTGAACATTGTAAGGGAAGCGATGCATCTTTTGAAAGAACACCGCATCGACTATAACAAATACACGTTTGTCGACATCGGTTCGGGACTTGGCAGGAACCTGCTGATCGCTTCCGAATACCCCTTTCAAAAAATCACAGGAATAGAAATCTCTTCTTATTTAACAGAAATCGCTAAAGGCAACCTGGACAAGTACAATTCCCCGACTCAAAAATGTAAAGATATCCGGCTGGAATGTACAGATATCCTGGCGTATTCCTTTCCAAAAGAAAATATGATCCTTTATTTTTGGGAACCTTTTACTGCAGATGTATCCGGACCTTTTATGCAAAGTCTGTCGCAATTTATCAGGGAAACCGGACTGACCATACACCTCATTTTTCTCGGTGCTGTTTTTCCTGCCATTGAAACATCTGACCTGTTCAAAATTACTGAGGCAAAGAAAATTGCCGATTCTGTTGGTGTAGATTGGGCCCTCAGCCTCTACTCAACAAACCATAACTCACTGTAAATCATATTAATCTATTTTTTTTATCAATAATTATTTATATTACCACATTAACGCTTACTCAAACTTCTTAAACAATGACGAACGACGCGCTCATTACATTAAATCCTTTCCAAAACATTGGAATGGCTTTCTCAGGTGGCGGTTTCCGCGCTGCAGCTTATGCGCTGGGCACATTAAGCTACCTGGATTACCTGAAAATTGACGATAAACCTCTGACAGAAAGAATCAGCTTCATGTCTTCAGCCTCGGGAGGGACAATTACTTCCATGCTTTTCGCCGCAGGACTGCATCAAAACGTGCCATTTACCGATTTTTATCGCAAGTTGTACCATGACCTCAATGGAGAGGCTGTCGTGGAGCTGGCATTGGCTACGCTGAACGACGAAAGTCAATGGCAGGAAGGTGCTGATGCAAAACAGCGGAACCTGATCAATTCTTTTGCAAAGGCATATGATCAGGTCTTTTTCAAACAGCAAACCATGTCCGTATTTTTTGAAAAAACCTATAGAAAAAAGATGGAGGTCTGCTTCAACAGTACCGAGTTTTACCGCGGGCTGAGTTTCCGTTTCCAGACGGATGGTACAGACAACCAGCACCAGGTGATCGGCAATAACTACCTATGGTTTGACAACAAACAGATGGAAACCTTTAAAAAGATCAAACTCGGAGACGTTCTGGCTGCTTCTTCCTGTTTTCCAATAGGATTTGAACCCGTTGTTTACCCCTCAGATTTCAGTTATTCGGACTCGCCGGAAAAGACACTTAGCTCTGCAGCTTTAAAAACCTCGCTTTACTATGAAAACTACAATGAAAAAAGCTTTCCGCTCTCCTTTGAACCGGAGGGTGGCCTAACAGCAGAAGAGCAGAAGGACAGTCATATCAGCTCCTTCGCACTGATGGATGGAGGAATCACGGATAACCAGGGGCTCTACAGCCTCATGCTGGCAGATAAAAAGCGACAGCGCAGGGTGAACCCGGACCCATTTGACCTGATGATCGTTACAGATGTAATGAGTTACTTTATGCACGCCTATGAAAGCCCGGTGGTAGAACAAAAGAAGGGCTGGCGGGAACAAAACCTGAATTACTTCCTCACCAAATTTAAAAAAACAGCTAAAAACATTAAGCGCAGTCCCCTGCTGTTCGGACTTGCTTTTATTGTATTTGCTGCATTGGGATGGATTTTTAAACCTTCCGGTCTCCGTTTAGCCGCAGTGATCCTAGCGAGCGTATCCGCCACGTTAGCAATCCTGACGAGCCTTGTGGTCTACTCCTCTACGGGCAAAAAACTGATCAGCAACCTGATTGCTTTTGATGTAAAGGAATTCCTCTATATCAAACTCGGCCTCCAAAAGATTTTCTCGAAAATCATTACAGATAAACTGGCAGGTTACCTTCAGTTCACCAGGTTGAACATACTCGAACAAATGATCAAAGCAAGGTTAACTTCAGGAATGACGATGGTATCAGAAGTGAACCTGAAACAGGTGAGGCGGTTGATTTACCAGATGTTTTATGATGACACTCAATGGGACAACAGACGGGTACCTAACTTCAGTTATGAACTGAGCACCTATAATATGGCGGCGAGAAACAATCGGTTTAACAATAAAAACCGTTTAAAATGGGTTCCCACTCCTGCCGATAAACAGCTCCTGCTGGAAGGGCTGGAAAAGATCCACCCTATTGCTGATGTCACCCGTGCAGCCGATACCACACTCTGGTATGATGCCATTCAGAAAAAAGACGAGGTCCTTAAACAGACTGTGACTACCGGACAATTCAGCATCTGCGTCAATCTGCTGGAATATGTCATTTCCCTGGAAAGGAAAAACATCTCCTTCAATCCTACATATAGCGCTGAACTCGCCGGTATAAAAAACAAGCTGGAACGTGATTTTCTACAATTTAAAGAAAATCCTTATTTCCTTTTCGATCAACTTGCAGGGGATTAACACCCCCTGCAAATTGCTAGTTTGCCTCAAATTGCTCACGTTCCTCCAAAAACTGTTCTATAGGCATGTCATATAGCCAGGAGCTCCGCTCATTTCTACGTTCAGTAAAGTGAACATAGGAAATGTCGTTCTCTACGATATGTATATTGTCACTTGGCGTGACCACCAGAAGCTGGAGGTGCAATTGTTTACACAAAGTGATCAGGTATCTTGCTTTATCCTCGTCCTGGGCTTTAAATGCTTCATCGATCGCGATAAACCGGAAAGAATTGGTTTGCAGACCGCCTTTGGTTAAGCCAAACTGATAAGCAATGGCCGATCCCAATATGGTGTAAGTTAATTGTGCCTTTTCACCTCCGGACAACTGCCCCATATTTTCATAGGTCTTAAACTTCGTCCCTGTTTCCTTATAGAACTCTTCCGCTTTATAGGAAAACCAGCCCCTCACATCCATCACCTTTTTACGCCACTCTTCTTTTTCAAGTCTGCGGATCAAAGGCTCAATATGCTGTTCAAAATGCATGCGCTTTACATCTGTCAGACCTTCAGCCGCTTTAACATTCGGGATGGCCTTTTGTAACAAGTTCCTAAACTCTTTAACATCTTCACTCAGTTTTGAAGGCACCACCAGCTGTATATAAGTATTAGGATTGGTCTTGAAGTCGATACCACTCAAAGCTTCGTTTAACACGTTTATATTTTCTTTAATGGCATCAGACCAGTTTTCAAAAAACATTCTGAAATCTGCAATCTTATTGGTAATGGTTTCCTGTAAATACTCGTCAAATTTTTTCTCGTGCCGCGGAAGGTTATCCTCTTGCAACCGCCTTAAAAACGTATTGTATTCGGTAATGAACTCCAGATTTGAAGCATCAGGCAGCATACTTACATCGGCACGCCAATCTTTAAACTTCTGTGTGATTTCCTCCGAAGGCTGCTTAAATGCATTGATTTTGATGACAATGACATGCTCTTTGCTGTTTCTTTCCTTTTCCAAACGGGTGGTTTCATTTCGGATATGCTCTCTGAAAGTTGCGTTTGCAGTGGTAAAGTTTGCATAGTCAATCTCTTTAAGCTGAGGGTGCGCAGCTTCAAATGTGGCAACATCAATTTGTTTATCGCGAAACATATCCAATGTGGTCTTATGCCCATCCAATTCAAGTTGTAAGTCTTCCAGCTTATCTTCCTGCTTATATTTTTGTTTATTTTTAACTTCCAGTGCCTGCCCGTTTGCAGCAAGCAATCCCTTCACCACGGTAAGCTGATCTTTTAAAACACGATTTTTATCGTTAGCCTTCTCCAGGCTTTGTTTCATCGTGGCTTTCTGTTGGATCTCCGTTGCAAACACTGCCCAGTTGATGTCATCGAAAGTCTGGTACAAGGATAAAAATGAAGACAATTTCTCCTTCTTTAAATCAATATCCGAAAGCCCATTAGCCAATCTTTTGAGGAGTTCCAGATTCTTTTGCTGTTGTACCTGGAGCAGTTCCAGCTCCTTTTTAAGTAGTCCGATCTTTTCTTTATTGTCCCAGCCCAAAACAAAATTTTCCCGTTTGGATACATGGGCCCTGTCATCTTTCTCGTGTTTTCCTTTAACCCCCTTGATCAAGCCTTCTCTGGTCAGCGCTTTTTCAGAAAAATGGTTAAATTCTTCCAGACTTTCCGCACAGGCATAATCGAATTGCCCGGTAACCATCTCTTCCAACCATTCCGCGTAATTGCCTGAGGTTTTAAATTCAAGCTTATTTACCAACAGGTTATCGTCCTGCAACCGATGACGCATGCTGCCGATGGAGGTATGACCTTGGAAACGCTGATAGGTAATGCGGCCCCGCAGATTGGTGCTATTTACATAAGCATTCACCTGTTTATAATATTTTTCAGGTACCACAATCCGCAATGCAAAATTATGAAGCACCTTTTCGATGGCCAGCTCCCACTGACTGTCTTCCTCACGCACCCTGATCAGCTCACCGATAAAAGGCAATTCATCCGCTGTGGCACCAATGTGTGCCAGTATATCTTCACGGATATCTGCTTCACGCCCCGAGATGTTATTTTTACTCTTCTGAAGAGATTGTACCCTTGCCACCAATCCTTCAACCTCGGTTTTAAGTTCATCTTCTTCGTTGCGGGCACTGCGCATTAAATCATCTTCCACCAGTCGCTGAGTGTCACAATCTTTCTTCTTTTGTTCGGCCAGCAGCCTTGATTCTTCAAAGGCAGAACGGTCTGGATCTTTGGGTAAATCAAGGCCCAAAGCCAGGCCATTATAGCTGTCCGCACGAAATTTACTGCGGTCACGATCGCGCTCTAACCTGGTTATCTCTTCCACAAGTTTTTCAAGTTGTATTTCTACTTCGTCATTTGCAATCGCTATGGCCAGATCCCGTTCCTGAATTTTTAAATCCTCCTCCTTAACTTTCAGTGCAGCAATTTCATCATTCAATACTGCCATCTTTAACTTCAGCGTTTCCAATTCAATGGCGGTAAGTTCAGCTCCCTTTGCAGTAAACCAATACACTGCGATTTCCCGGTCTGATTCAAGAACTTTTAGCTTTTTAGCCGTTTCCTCGAGCTGAACCGCCAGTTCATGAATAGGAATCAATTGAGCAATCTGCTCTTTAGCCTTTTCAATATTTACCTTGGCATCCATCAGCGTCATGAAGTTATCTTTCAGCTGTAAAAATTCATATTCAGCATCCAGTTGTTCCAGCATATTTACCCTGATAAAATCATCTAGATCGTCTAAAACCTTAACGCCTACTACCTGGTTAAATAAACTCGATGCTTTTACAGAACGCATGCCCAGCAATTGCGCCATGCGTTCCCCATATTTAACCGGCCCATCCTGAAACTCAATCCGCTTTTTTTGAATTCCGGTATTGTATAATTTTTCAAGACGTTTTTTCCAATTCCCTTTTCCGTCAAAAGGCGTAAAGTTCTTTTCAATTTCAAGCGGTATCCGGGCGATTCCAAAAGAACGCTTCAACTCGTTATTGCTAAACCAACGCAATTGGAATAAGGTGACTACCTGTCCGTCGGTATTTTCGAAACAAGCCAGTAAAACCGAATATGCAGTATGATCCCGCAATTTCTGAGTGGTGGTACTGTGCTCCCCTTCTCTTTGTATATTGCCATAATGACCGTAAACATAACTTTCTTCATTCCGGTCGCCCTTCTTTTCTGCTCCCGACGACTGGTTATAAAACCGATCATTTTTAACAGGAACGAGCAAAGTCAGCAAGGCATCAATAAAAGTACTTTTTCCGGATGCATTTGCCCCGGTAAGCAAGGAATTGTTTCCTTTCGGTGAAATCCGGAAGATCTGGTCATCAAAAGTACCCCAGTTGTATACTTCCATATATTGAAGCCTGAACCCTGCTTTGTCCGAACTTGTGCTAAACAAACTATACATACTCCTCCAGCTTCAATTTAAAATCTTTTAATATATCTATGGTCACTTTATCTTTTATTACACGTTGAATCTGATACAAAGGATTGGCTTCTTGTTTTACGATTTTCAGGTATCCAAATTCCGTTAGCTTTTTAATACTGCTATCCATTTCCTGCAGCAGCTTAACCCGATTGTATTTTTCGGGTAAAAACAGTTCCACCTCTTCCAGTATACCGCTATGGCTGATCAACTTTTCAGTCGTCTGTATCTGGACCGGATTGTTGTCAAACTCTTCCAGCAACTGTCTCAATACCACCAATACAATAGAAGTTTCAAAACCTATTTGCCTGCGGCTCACCAGTCCCAGTGTATTTCCTTCTTCGTCTTCAAACTGAGTAACGAAGGCCAATCCCTCGTCTTTCCTCATGATCAGCTCGAGTCCTATCACATTTACATACTCCTGAATCTCTTCCTGGTAGTACAACAACTCTTCCCACACAGCTGCACTACTGTACACTGTCCCATGTTTCAGCAATTTCACTACTGCTTTCGAATATGGTTTCAGGTGATTGTTCAAATTACTCATTTCGTTAATATTACTTCTGGTATATGAATGGACTTGAGGCTTTTACGGTCAAACACGATCCGTTCCACCTTGTCCTTGTTAATGGTATGTTTAAAATCTTTACTCACCGATAAATAACCAAACAATTGCGGCAGGCCATCATCAATTCCGCCACTTAGCTCAATCACTTCAGCCAGACTTACCTGTGGTTTATCTGCCAAAACCTGCTTTATCCGGCTTCTGATTGCCTCCCGGTCCACACGTTTTTTTCCAAAAAGCCGGACCAGGTTTTCGGCCTGAAGAAAATCTGTATCTGCTCGTTTAGGTTTGTTTTTATACGTAACTTCTTCGGTTTGATCAAAAGTCAGTTTGCGTTCAAATGGCAGGTTGATCGTTGGCTCGGTTTCGAGCATAAAACCCACATCCGGTTTCTTCCTTTTCTTTCCGATTTCAATCAACATTGTCTTGATCTCGTGAATCAGGTTACGGGTGACATGCACTTTGGAGTGCTCACTCTCTCTGATGATACGGCCCAGCTTCTCCGCCATCTTATCATTGGCCTTATACACCTTCTGCCCGGAAGAATGTAAGAATTTCTTCATGTCTTTCAGGAAGAAATCCTTTACCGGGATTTCCTTATCCTCCATCCTGTTGAACAGCGATTTACTCAGGTTACCCCATTCCTCCTGCAAGTCAGGATTAAGCAAAAAAGACCAGAATGCGTAAAAACTTTTACCTTGCTGACTCTCCTTCAGCTCATCTAGTGCATCGAAGGTAAATTCAAGTATATGGTCTTTTGTCAGGTTTCCTTCTGAATGCTTTAAGTAAATATGACGGGTAATTTCCCTGAAATTGTCTTCTACTTCCTTAAAATCTGAAAGCAGTTCCTTTGCAGATTGGGTCAATTGGTTAAAACGTGGTATAATCTCAAAATTCTCATATACTTTTACGCCATCGCCACTGCGCAGTGCATTGATCTGCTGATCAATTTCAGCTTTCTTTTGTTCAAGCAACTCCACACGCTTTTGCAGGTCATCATCCGTAAATTCAACCAAATCCCGTAACTGACTAAAAAGATCCTTAAACCTCGATTCAGCACCTACAAACTCTTTCTTTTCTAAACTCGTCAGCCAATCGATAGTTTTACTGGCATGGGCCGACATTTCGTAAAACACCTCTCCTTTGTCGTCCTGATAATTCGTCAAAAAACCACTATCAGTCCACTTTCTAATGTATTTCCTGGCCTTTACCTCGTAGGTATCAAACGCCTCCAACTCAATATCCTCGTCCTGTTCGATTTGTTTAAAATCAAGATAATCAGTCAATTTATTGTGGATTTGGTCAGATGACACCACCGTTTGCCCCGTTATAAAAGTTTCAATTAAAAAGACAATGAGAATTTCCCTGTTGCGAAGTCTTAAAATATCGACACTGGGTGAGGTATTTAAAACTTCTAATATTTTGTCACTATTTATCATAATGTGCTAAATTCTTTAAAAAATTATCTTCAAAAACTAAATAGTTTCCAAAGAAAAACGCAGTATTCATCACCTCTCCCACTTTAAGGTAAATTACTTGTATTTAGAGGTCATTGAGGCGAAATTTTATGCTTGATTTTTACGGATGCACAAATTTATCCAAGTCCTAACCGAAGTATAAAAATGACCAAAACACTCTCCACAGGACACAAACAAGGCAATCCACTGTAATCATTGATTTACAGCAACTTACTTTATATTTAACCTTTTATGCTTTGTGGCAATTCTGCATACTTACTTTCCAATGAAGCAAGTGGCAACTATTGATTATCATTCAGTTATGAAGATGGGGATGGAACCAGAGCCCAGAAATCACCATTTAAAATTCACCAATAACACCCTGATTAAAAATAAGTTAAAACATCAAACATGTAAAATAGATCATCTTAAAATTGCCCCCTAATTACATTGTTTTTATAAAAATCAAATATACGAAATTTGATTTGAACCCACACTTGTGACACATGGCATTTCACTAAGAAATAATAATTAACTAATAATGTATTAAATCGCAAAATATGAAATCATATAAACAATTTTCAAGAATTAAAAATATTCAATTCTACCCTATTATTAGCAGTCAGCGCTATAATGGTTACCTCTTGGAACCGCTTTTCAGGCATTTGCAGATTCATCAATATAATATCACAAGCATATTATTTACAGCAACAGAAGATCAGATGTTAAAAACAAGCATTTCCAACACCCCTTCACCTTGCTGAGGAAATAATAAATTATTCCCATTCAACTGAAATTCCACATCTTTCATCCCATCTACCCGGAGTTCAGTCGCTCCAAAACCATCCAGAATTACGGTCATTTCTTTCCTGGCATTCAGGTTCACTTTAGTCTTTATGAACTTTTCAAACATATCTATAATCGTATGGTGAAGAGATAGGACATCTTCAGGAATATCAATATCACCAAGGCTATAATCCATAATTACTACGTTGTGCTTACCCTCAGATTCAAACTGTTGCATTAGTTTAACAAATTCCTGATTATGGATATAGTGAACAACTCCTTCAAGAACAACAATAGTAGGTTTTTCAGGCTGATATCCTTTTAGTAACAACATCTCCATAAGTAAGTCGGTATCCGTTAAATTACATTGAATAAAATGAGGTTGATCAGTCTTTGGAATCAAATCCGAATAAATTGCTGCTTTAATCAGGATAGAGTCACTCCCATCTACCTCGAAAATATTGCTAATCCGATCTGTCTGGTGTTCCAATAGAAAAATTGATAGCGGATCCAGTCCGGCTCCAAGTATGCATATCTGTTGTTCATCGTTTGAAAGCAGTTGTTCCAAAAGTACTTTTCTTATATAATTTCTTCGTAAGCAAATCACATTACTAATTACAGTAGTAACTGCATTCATCTGCTCACTGACTGCCATTACCTCGCTGAAGTCTATATGTTCGAGATACCTTTTTTCCAACTCAGAAGTGTATACGGACTTCGATTGTTGTAGTACCAAAGCAGAGGTAAGGGGAACATTTGTTTTAATATAATCATTCATACAAAATAGGGTTTTAGATCGCAATGAAGATACATAACATATCATCACCACAACTCCATCTTATTGAATATCAAAGCAAATGAACAACTTGAATGAATTAAATTTAGTTAACTAAGGGTATATTGGTACCAAGGCCTGGTAAACCACAGACAGTCCCAGAAAAGCCTTCGACAGTGTATGAACCTCAGTAAAATTCCCTTAATTATGAAAAATTTAGAATTAAAAGGCCTTGGTATTCAGGAAATGAACGATACCGAAATGAAACAAGTTCAAGGCAGTCTTGGTGTTCATGTCACTATTATTGATGAATCCTTTGGTGTTAAAGTACTTGAAATCGGTGCAAACGATTTTGATTTTGGTGTTGATGTTAAACCCATCACTAACACTATTAAGCCCATCATACGAGACGTTTTTAATGTGTTTTAGAGATTATTAATGAATCCCGTTAACCTCCTGAAATTGTTCTTTTAAAAATTGCCATGCCCATAAAGTTTAAGTTTAACTACAAGAGAAGGCATTCTGAATGAGTTATTGATTAAGAAGCGGTTTTACCTTCCCCAGCATTTCCTCAGCAGTGGTACCGGACAATGATTTAATATCGAAAATTTCCAAAGCCTTATTTAGCTCATTTAGCTGTTCGGTCTGCTTATTTCTCGTATAAAGTGACTTTAAATAGTTGATTTTTTCAAAATCCTGAGCCCCTTCAATTAGTTTTTCAAATCTCATAGAACTAAATGGTCCGGGGTAAACCTGATAGGTATCTCCGGCTGGCCATGCCGTAAAGCGACTATCTGACACAGGATTTTTAGTCCAGCTATTATAAGCCCAACGCAAATAACCATCCATACTTTTATTTGCCGTGTACCAGCCTATCCAGACTCCTTCTGCCGGAGAGGAGAAAGTAAACCCATTTGGATAAGGCTCAGTACAACAGGTATACCAGGTACTTACTTTACCCAGTTGTTTACGCTTTTCCAAAGTGGCCAATGGAAAATCCCATTTTGAAGCGATGCAGTACGTGTCAATATCTTGTTCTATTTCGGGATGATACTCTCCTGCCAATGCAATCTTCCAGTTCTTATCGGTCTCTTTTAATAATTTTATGACCGATTTCATGGCGTCCATCGGTCTTTCGTCCATTGCAATATAAGTTTTGCTGAACCAACCTTTTTGTTTCAGATGTTGTGCGAAATCAATAAGCATCGTTTTCCAGAAAGTGTTATAAGCCGGTGTACCGATAGCGTCTGTAAAAACAGCCTCTTTTTGAGAATTTTCGTCATAATAGCTGAAAGCGATTTTCCAAGGCACCATACTGTAACAGTTGATGCGTTCGGTAATGCCACAGTCCATCACAAAGGTTATATATTTATCAAATAAACTATAATCGTATTTCCAGCTTCCATCCTTTTTCTTAGTCCATTTAATCAGGCTTGGATAATCGTCGTAGGTTTGATGTCCCCAGGGCTCATCTACGATACTTGCGGTAATGGTTTTTTGGCCAGCATCAGCCAGCATCTGATAGTAATCTTTCATCAATGAAAAATGTTCAGCGCCCCATAGAGGTGTATGGTGCGTACGTGCTATAGCTGCCGGATGTTGCCACAGATCCAGATCATATTTCCATTTGTCAGGACCAGGAAGAGTTTTGTCCAATACCTGAACAATGATAGGTAATGAGTAATCCTTATCTCCTTTTATCTTAATTGTGCCTTTATAATCTCCGGGGATTGTGTTAGCCGGAACTTTGATACTTAGCCAAATTGGTTGGGTACTGTTTTTCGCCAGCATTGTAGATGTAGTTTTTGTATCAATCATATCCGCCACATACGAAGAATCGAAATCCTGTGCTTTCCGATAGCCGCAGCCATTTTTGAATTCATCGGTGATGACATACGTTAAAAAACCAACCGTAATGTTTTCTTTTTTAATGAAGTTGCCTTGTTTGTCTTTCAGCTCGTAAACCTGGAAACTGATCTCGTTTTCATTTTTGTTTGCCCAGGCCAGCAGTTGTGTATGTATTTTTTCGCCTTTCCAGGCTTTTGCTTCCCACCTCATTTCTACACTCAATTTGGGTGGTAATTCTCTTGCAAAACGTGTATTGGAAGAAGCAAAACTTACATTTAATCCATCGGGCACTTTAGCCCATTGATTGTCAATAGTTTGCGAACTTAGCATAGGCTTCTTTTGCAAAGCCAAACTTGCGTCCTGTGCCTTAACACTTAAATATAAAAAGGATAGACCAATAAAAAACAGATGCTTCATAACGCTAAGTTAGCCATTTAGAGAAGAAGGCAGAATGGCTATTGCATCAAGTCTGTTACGCAAGCGTTTGCTTTAATGTAACAATATAGTTTCGAATTGGATTCTTTTAATGACATCGTTTTTATGGCTATAGCGCTGAAGAAATTCTATAAAAAAAGAAAGTTTAGCATGATCTACAAACCTATTCCTTATTCTTGCAAAGAATTAAGCGGCTAAATTATTCATTCTAAAATATGAAAATTAAATCTTCCAACAACCATCAAACTGGAGCGGTTTCTACTTTTTATGACCTTGTAAATACCAATTTTCAAGGTGCTGTGAATGCCATTTGCTGGTCCAGAGATTTAGCTGGAGATTTTAAAGAAATCGTGTCTAAACTTCAATTAAAAGAGAACATTACAGAAGTTTCCATTGAAGACCTTTTAGCGCTTCAGTTATCAGAAAAAGGCAATTTAGCAAGGGAAACTATCTTAACCGATTTGCAGTTATTAGCAGATTTCGGAGCATCACCTTCACTCAACTTACTTAAAAGCTACGAACGGGATGAAGAGCTAGACTTCATTTCAACAGATGTATATTCTTATCATGTAGATCGTTCGACCATTGGAACGGATACATTTCTATGCACCTATTATGGTGCTGCAAGTGACATCTTACCCAATAATCAGGTTGAACAAAAAATATTGATTCCTGAAATCCGGGAAAAGCTCCAAGAATTACATAACGGTTCAGAAGCAGAATTTGAAGCCTTTTTGAAGGAATATTATTTTGACCTGCATTATCAACCGAAACCCAATGCCCAGCCAATAAATTTAGGGTTAGGGCACCTTTGGAAATTAGCAGTAGATCATCCTGAACAAAAAGTGCTGCCATGCGTTCATCGGGCACCTGCAGAAAATGACGGTGAATATCGATTGCTTCTGATTTGTTAAATGATGATTATATATACAGGGTTTTCCCCTTCCGATACAAAAAAACAAGAATATCGGATTATAAATAAGCTACAAAGATATCGGATTACTTTGTTTTTATAATAAACATCTTGTATTTTGGTCATTGATGAATACCTATCGCTTCCGTTTTAATAATAGTAAAAAAACCTCCACTATTCTGTTTTGGTTTTTTACCGCGCTGCTAACTATTCCATTAACGATCAGCATTTTTCTAACGCATTCGGACCCACTTTTCCCACCCTGGCTATTGCTGATCTTCTTACCTTTAATGTTAGTGGCGATTTACAGGCTGTTTAAAGCGGCCTCCGAAAGGCAGTCGACAGAAACTGTTTCACTAAGTAAAGACGGCTTTACCAGCCTCTGTTTCGGTGCTATTTTATTTTCGGAAATACACTCCATTCAGGTTCCTGTAAGGGAAATCGGGCTATTGGGGGGACTGCAGCTCGACCATTATAAAAAAACAGATGATGATACTCCTCACCTGGAATTTTCGATCACCAGCCGGGATGGAAAAACGTTAAACTGGGTATTGAATGAGTGGGGCGGGCTTTACAACTCAAAAGAAGACTTTTCAATTTTCTTTAACTTCCTCACAGCGCTGACTGATCAGCTGTATCAACTTTATCACGCTAATGAACCATATGACAGCTATTTAAAAATTCTTGACGAAAAAGGTTCCTGGTATAACTATAAAACCAGCCGTTAAAACAGGCAGGAAATAATTTACCCGCTTTTATTAGCTATCATTTTTATATCTCAGGCTTTTCCTAAGGATTAATTTAGTAATTTCGAAGTTATATATTTATAACAAAAGAAGTTAATGGATCATCCGTTCATCGTATACTTAAAAAACAACACCTCCCTGAAATTTGAATATAAAAGAAATATTTCAACGGTTGTTCGTATTGACAACGGGTATCGCATCACATTTAATAATGGGAGCAGCTATAATTATGGAGCTGACAAAGTGCAATACCATCCGCTTGTATCGAGACGAGAAGATGTATGCATATATGAGAATGGTAAATTAAATGAGAAATATAATACTGTTGATAATTATGGTCGTTATTTGATTTTTCGAAATGGAGACCGTTGCTCTTCTCCAATTGAAAACAATGCCAATATTCAAATCTTTGATATAAAAAGAAATATTGGTCAGACGGAATCAGTAATCAATTATTTTAAAGAGATCCTAAAAGAAAGTGGTGGAGTATCATTTGACATTCCATCAGAGGAGACAGATAGTAAAAATCCGAATCAAATAAGTACTGAAATATTACTCAAGGCTCTGGATGGTATGGGTGGTATACCAGAATTAAGGTCGGCACTATCCAACTACATTGAAGGAATCAACCCTGCTCTTAACATTCCAAAAGAGACATTAATCTATCCTTTCGGCTGCAACGCAAGTCAGAAACTAGCGGTTGAGACTACGCTTAGAAATAGCATAAGCATAGTAGAAGGTCCTCCGGGAACAGGAAAGACCCAAACAATCCTAAATATTATAGCCAATCTTATTGTACAGAACAAAACTGTTGCAATTGTTTCAAACAATAATACTGCGGTATTCAATGTGCGGGAAAAGTTAGAGAAATATGGCTATGAAATGGTTGTGGCATCACTTGGAAATAACGACAACAAGACCTCATTCTTCGAAAATATTAAAGCGCAAACGATAGATCAGGATTTTAAAATTCCGGAAGAGCGATTGACAGAAGCAATGAATGAGGTTCGGGATTTGGATTCCATACTCATGAAATGCTTTCAATCCCGGAATGAATTAGCCACCTTAAAAACGAAGTTGTCTGATGCTGAATTAGAGTTTAACCATATAAAAGCAGAACAACCACTTCAGCAGAACATAAAGTTTGCGCTCGACAAGAAATTTTACCGCAAATGGAATTTCAGAAAAGCTTTGAATTTGAAAAAATTGCTGTCGGCAATTAACCTTGAAAACAAGTTATCTATCATAAACAAGTTGAGATTTGTGCTGCAATATGGTTTATTTGACCTCACCAGTATTAATCGGCACAGTGAAGAGTTACCCGTTTATGTTAACCACAAATTCTATGAATTATACATAGCAAAAATAAAGAACGAAATCCTGGATATTGAAAACTGGTTGGCAGCTAACAATGAAGACGCTAATCTTAAAAGTTTTATTGAAACCTCTAAAGAGGTATTCAATGCTGTTTTATATGAAAAATACAGCCGATTAGACAAAAAAACATTTACGGCTAAAGATTACCGTAATCAGTTTGATGATTTCACAAAGCATTATCCCGTTGTTTTAAGCTCTACGCTCTCGCTACACACGAGCATTCCCAAAGAACACCTGTTTGACTATCTGATTATAGATGAATCTTCACAGGTAGATATTATAAAGTCTGCCGTATGTTTTTCATGTTGCCGAAATGTAGTTGTTGTTGGAGATAGTATGCAGCTTACCCATATTGTTGACAAACAGAGTAAAGCAGCAGCAGAGCACTTTCGGGTTAAGTACAACATTTCTCCCGCATATGACTATGTTAAACAGAATATTTTGAACTCGCTGAAAGGCTTATATCGGGATAACGTTAAATCGGTGCTGCTAAAAGAACATTACAGATGTCATCCTACGATCATTGGATTCTGTAATAAAAAGTACTACAATAATCAGCTGGTGATTATGACTTGTACGGATCATCATCCATTTAGAATCATTGAGACAAATATATCGGGTGGACAGACTAATTACAATCAGAGACAGATAGACGAAACAGATTTCTATATCCGTGAGCACTATTCTGCGGACTATACAAAAGTTGGAGTTATTGCGCCATATAGAAACCATGCAGATATACTGCAAAAACAGCTGCCATCCGGAGCAGAAGCCGATACGATACATAAGTTCCAGGGACGGGAAAAAGAGGTGATCATATTTAATACGGTTAAAAACAAAATAGGAACATTTATTGATAACCCCAACCTGGTAAATGTTGCCGTATCAAGAGCCATTAAAGAATTTATTGTAGTAAAACCGGCATCGATGAATCTTCCTCACGGAACTAATATCGGTGATCTGATACGCTATATCTGTTATACCACCGACCCGGCTGAAACGATGATCAAAGGCAGCATCCGCTCTGTTTTTGATCTTCTGTATAAAGAGTACAATAAGGCCTTTAAACAGTTTCTTTTATCGAACAAGAATGTCAAAGGATCTCCTGCGGAGCTTATTATCCATCAGCTGTTGAACGAGAAGATATTGTTAAACAACACGCAATTCTCCTCAATTGATATGGTCAGAGAATATAAACTTCTAGACCTTGTTCGGGGTTCCCAACTCTTCTCTGAAGAGGAAATCAGGTTCATAAAAAATAATTCAAGAATTGATTTTCTGCTGTACAACAAAATTGATAAAACTCCAGTATTAGCTATTGAGGTGGACGGGGTTTCATTCCATAACAATAAATTGCAACAGGAAAGAGACAGCAGGAAGAATCATATTTTGAAAACTATCGGACTGCCATTGCTTAGATTATCAACCGATGGACACGATGAGGAAACAAGAATTATTGAAAGTTTAAGTGTTGCAATGGGGTTGTCTTGATTAACCTACCATTGCAACACAGGAAAATAGGTGGAAATAAAAGGACTCGAACCTTTAACCGGTACCGTATAAGGGTACTGCTCTAACCATTGAGCTATATTTCCGTTTATCATAAAAAACTATGTTTTCCTGCATGGACTCGAACCACAATCTTCTGAACCAAAATCAGACGTGCTGCCATTGCACCACAGGAAAATAGATCGGGAAATCATTCTTGTTTAAACAAAAAGTCCCCTTAGGTTATCTAAGAGGACTCTTTGTTTTAAATATTTTTATTCAATACATAGCTATCCCCTCCGATAAATCGGTTGTGGTATAAAGCTTTGTATTGATGTCGTTTTCATGTTATTATTTATTTATGTTTTGTTATATAGACTCGAAACACTTCATTCTAAAAATTCTCCTTTAAAACAAAGAATCCCCTCAGGTTTTCTAAGGGGATTCTTTGTTTTAAATATTTTTTATTCAATACATAGCTATCCCCTCCGATAAATCGGCTGTGGTATAAAGCTTTGTATTGAGATCATGTTCATGCTGCAATGATACACAAATTTCCTGATAATCAAAATTATTTTTCAGAGGACTCAAAAAAGACTTAAATTCAATAAGAAGCCTGAGTGGAAGAAATATATATACACTTGCAGGATATGGGGTGTGCAGTTGGGTAAAGGGAGGAGTCCAGTAGCCTTTCCAGAAATTATGATTACTTTGTCTTCTTTTGTTAATGTATCTTTGTAAGACGAATGGTCAACACTAATCAAACTGACGAGAAGTCTTTATTGCTTCAATTGAAAAGCGGTGATGCGCGTGCGTTTGAAATGCTTTACAACAATTACAAATTTCGGATCGCCGGAAATTTGTTCAAACTTCTCAAATCTGAGGATCTGGTAAAAGAAATATTGCAAGAGCTTTTTTTCAAAATATGGGAAGTACGCGCACAGATTGATCCCGAAAAGTCTTTTAAATCTTATCTTTTTCGCATCGCAGAGAACCTGGTACATGATTATTTTCGGAAAGCGGCAAAAGATAAACGTTTATTGACTAAAATGGTGGCTTCAAGTTCAGAGCTGTACCTTCATATTGAAGAAGATATGCTGAATAAAGAAGAAGCCAAAAAAATGCAACAGGCCATAGACCTGATGCCTCCTCAGCGTAAAATGGTTTTTACACTCTGCAAATTAGAGGGTAAATCTTACAAAGAAGTAGAGGAGATTATGGGGATTAACGCCAAAACCATCAGTAGCCATATGCTGCAGGCCAATAGATTTCTCCGAACCTATTTTAAGGATTCCTCCACACTTACCATTTCTGTAGTTTTAGGTGTTTTATTCAAAGGTTTTTGATCCTGATCGTTACTTTTCGAAAGTAATTGTTATTTTTTTGTTAACTGACTAAGGATTTTTTTGCTTAGCTCCGTATTAGCTGTAAAAATTGAACCTTGGAATCATCTGATCAACTTTATATCCTCTTCAAAAAATACCTGGACAATACCTGTAGCTTTGAAGAAACACAGCGTTTGATGAATTACTTTGAGCTTGATGAAGATCAGGAACTATTGAGAGACATCATCGTAGACGTTTTAGAAATTCAGGACGAAAGTTATGAAGCTAATGTTGCCATTGCCGAAGTACTGGCAAAGGTTGACCGCGACTTGTTCATTCAGATTCAGACAGCAGCAGCTATACCTGCCGGTAAAAATAAAACCGTTAAACTCTGGTTAAAAATCGCCGCTGTTGCTGCTGCTCTGGCTATAGTATGTACGGGAGTTTATTTCTTCAATTACAAATCAGGAAAGCTTCCGGCCCCTGCCGTAGTCTCGGTAAAGGATGTAAATCCGGGTGATTTTGGCGCCACACTTACCCTCGCAAATGGCAGGAAGATCAGTTTAGCAAATGCTTCCAAGGGAGAAATTGGAAGGGAATCGGGAATGGTCATCACCAAATCCGCTGATGGCAGACTGGTGTACGAAATCAATGAAAATGTTTCTGACCCGAACGCCTCCAATACCTTATCTACCGCCCGGGGAGAAACGTATCAGGTACGTTTACCTGACGGTTCAGTCGTTTATTTAAACGCGGCTTCGAGCCTGACCTACACCCCTTCTCTGATTGAAAATGGAAAACGCGTGGTTAAACTTACCGGTGAAGGATATTTTGAAATAGCGAAGGATAAGCAACACCCATTTATTGTGAAGACAGACAGGCAGGAAGTGGAAGTATTGGGCACACATTTTAACATCAGCAGTTATGCCGATGACGAAGTAGAAAAAACCACCTTGCTGGAAGGAAGTGTGAAATTGTCTGCAGCAGGTAGTTCCAGAATATTAAAACCAGGGCAACAGGCCAGGCTTTCAGGCGATAAAATACAAATCAATGAAATAGATACAGACCTGGCTGTTGCCTGGAAAAACAATGAATTTGTAGTCCAAAGTGAGCGCATTGAAACCATCATGAAAATGATCGGACGATGGTATAATGTGGAGGTCATTTACATTGGTGAAAAAACCAGGCAGCGGTTTAGTGGCAGCGTATCAAGGTTTGATAAAATGTCAAAAGTACTTGAGATTGTGGAATCAACCGGAGAAGCTCATTTTGAAGTCAAAGGAAGAACAGTATACGTATCAAAATAATCAACCAACCTATTAATTAACAGAATATTAACCTTAAACCAAACCACATGAAAAGAAAACTACACTAGCTAAAGATATGTTCAACGAAACCAAGCCCTGACTAGACATCAGGACCTGGTAAAAGTTTGGATTATCTGATTAAAATCAAAATTATAACCGCAGTCCTCCCTACGGTCCAACGCAAAAGAGGCTGCTCAACCAAACCGACCACTAATGTATCAAAATTCAAAGAAATTTGGTATGCCTAAACGGCTGTACCTAAAATTATTGCTAACTATGCGCTTAACCATCGTAATTATAATAGCATGCCTTATGCAGGTAAGTGCGTCGAGCCTTGCCCAAAAAGTGACCTTAAACCAGTCAAATGTTTCGCTTAGAGCTGTCTTTAAGGAGCTTAGGAGACAGACAGGTTACAACTTTTTTTACTCAGACAATTTGTTGGAAAATTCATCACCAGTCAGCATTCAGGTGGAAAATTCTGATTTATCAGCTGTGCTTAAACAGGTTTTTGCCGGGCAAAACCTGGATTTCATTATTACAGAAAAGACTGTGGTTATCAAAGCGGGTACCCAGACCTATCAGGAAATCATTTCCGGCTTTGTAGGTGACGACAAAGACCGTAAGCCCATCCCGGGCGTTACAGTATCAATTAAGGGAACAAAGTCGGTCGTCCAGACGGATAAAAATGGAAAATTTACCATTAGCATTCCAAGGGATGCTAAATCTCTGGAATTCAGATTCATTGGTTATAAGACGGTTGATGTGCCGATCTCAGCGAACTCAGTCTATACCATTTACATGGTTGAGGATCAGCGCTCACTGAACGAGACAGTGATTACGGGGATGGTCGACAGGAAGGTCAGTACCTATACCGGTGCTGCTAAAACCATGACTGCTGCCGAACTTAAGGCCGTGAGTCCGGTAAATCTGTTTACCGGTATCGCCGCACTTGATCCTTCTTTCAGGATGATTCCCAACAACAAGATAGGAGGAAATATCAACGCACTTCCGGAAGTGACCATGCGTGGGCAGACCTCCTACCCGACCCTTGGTTCAGAACTTGTTGGAAACCCCAATACCCCATTATTCATTCTTGATGGATTTCAGGTTTCATTACAGGCGATCGTAGACTTAGACATGAATCAAATTGCCTCGGTAACTTTATTAAAGGATGCTTCGGCTACGGCAATGTACGGTTCCCGTGGAGGTAATGGTGTTATGGTGGTTACCACGATCCTGCCACCAAGAGGAAAAGTAGAGGTTTCTATAAGCAACAATTTCACGTTATCTTCTCCCGACCTTTCTGTTTACCACATGCTGAATTCAACAGAAAAACTGGATTTTGAAAGGCGTGTCGGATTTACCGACAGCTATAGAGGTCAGTATATTAATTCCGAAAGGTATAAAGCGGTGTTGAGCGGTGTGAATACCGACTGGAAATCTATTCCTGTTCAAACAGGCATCAACAATAGAACCAACCTGTCTTTACGCGGAGGTGACCAGTCGCTGACCTTTAACCTTACCTTTAGTGGAAATCTGTTACAGGGCGTAATGAAAGAACAGGACAGGAAAAATTATTCCGGAAGTTTTACGCTGAGTTATAAAACGGATAAATTAACATTCCAAAATAATACCATAGCCACGCAGGTGATTTCCAATGATTCACCTTATGGAGAATTTAGTCAGTATCTGGATTTGAATCCCTACTGGAAACCTTACGATGAAAATGGGAATGTAAATAAATACCTGGAAAATATCAATACAGGCTTCGGCGCAACAGGGGTAAGCTCTGTTAAATTAAATCCATTGATGGATGTTACCTACAACACCATTAACAACAGAAATAAGAATTTCAATTTAAGAAACAACACTACTGTGCGTTATGATGTCAATAAATCTTTATGGTTTAATGGCGCCCTGGGAATCACAAAGGTGAATGGAACGGTAGACAATTTCTATTCGGCTCTGGACAGCCGGTTTGATGGCGTCTCCGATTTAAGTGCAAGGGGTAGCTACACTGTCGACAACAGCACCTCCTTTAGCATGGACGGAACAGGATCAGTAAATTACAACAGGAATTTTGGAATGCACGGTGTTACGGTATATGCAGGCTTCAGGCTCGCCAGTACACGCTTTAATTCCTATTCCGTATCTACACAGGGTTTTCCTTTTGACCGTTTAGATAACCTCCTGTTTGCTGCTCAATATGCAGACAGCAGACCTACAGGGGCAGAAAGTACAATAAACAATCTTTCTTATACCGGAAGTGCCAATTACTCTTATGACAACCGGTACTTTACCGATTTCACCTATACCAGGGACGGCTCTTCGGCCTATGGAGAAAATAATAAATTTGGTAATTTCTGGTCTGCAGGTTTAGGATGGAACATCAACAACGAAAAATTCCTGAAGGATAGCGAAAAAGTCAACCTGTTGAGAATTCGTGGAAGCTACGGTTCTACCGGTACCTCTGTACAGAACCCTTATGCAGCGCAATTCAGGTATAACCTCGGCACAACGACTGGTTATTTTGGCGAAGTAGGTGCCTTTCCTGGTGGACTTGGGAATCCGAATTTGAGCTGGCAACAGGTATTGAAGTCGAATGTTGGTCTTGCTTCCTCCTTTTTTGATAACCGTTTGACTTTCAACGCGGAGGTGTATAATGAAGTCACCCAGAATGCCCTGACTACAGTTTCACTGGCGCCCAGTACAGGTTTTGCTTCTTACACCGAAAACTTAGGTAAAATCCAGAACAGAGGATTGCAACTCGATTTGGGTTATACCATATTTTCCCAACCTCGCAAAGGCTTAAAGTGGAATGTATCTGTCAATGCAGCGACTAATAAATCCGTATTAAAAGAATTGTCTGACAAACTTAAATCCTTCAATGCCGCACTAAATACCAATAACCCCGAACAGACTGTGGAGAATGCCCAGTTTATTGAAGGTAAGTCAACTACGGCCATTTATGCCGTACAATCACTGGGTATTGATCCCATTACCGGTCAGGAAGTATATCGTAAATTAGATGGTACCCCTACTTTTGTCTGGGACGTGAATGATAAGGTTTATGTTGGCGATAGCCGTCCAACCTGGACTGGTGCTGTCAATTCAAATTTCATGTATGCAGGTTTCACGTTAAACTTTAGCATCAATTATAACTACGGCGCTGATCTGTATAACAGTACCTTGTTAAACCGGGTGGAAGCTGTTGATGCTAAAAATAACGTAGACCGGAGAGCATACCAACTGGGATGGACCGGACCTGGAAGTTTGAGTCCATACCGGAGAATTACTTCCTCACCGACACCAACAAAACTTACCTCAAGGTTTGTTCAGCGTGACAACAACATTCAGCTCAGCTCAGTTAATTTGAGCTATCAGTTCAAAACACCCTTCGTTAAAAAATTAGGCTTGCAGAACCTGACCCTTAGTGGAACAACGAATAACCTGGCCAACTTCAGCACCATTGAAATTGAACGTGGTACAGATAATCCGTTTGCAAGGGAATACACATTTGGCCTGAGTGCAAGATTTTAATTCAAAAAACAAATTCATATCCCAATGAAAAGAACAACATTAATCATAGGAATTCTGGCAATAAGTGCCACGCTTTCCAGTTGTAAAAAATTTTTGGATGTAACACCAAAAACAAGTTTATCTGAAGATCAGTTATTTACTTCAGAACCTGGTTTTCAACAGGCTTTATCAGGCGTTTATGGCCAGCTGTCCAGTAAAAACCTTTACGGAGATAACCTTTCTATGGGTTTCATTTCTGCGCTGGCACAAAATTACTCAACAATTAATTCCCAGTCGGAGGTTAAACTACAGGAGACACAAGCCCTGAACTATACTTCAACAGAAGTGGCCGGATATACCAATGCCATCTGGTTTACCAGCTACAGTTCAATTGCCGCAGCGAATAAGATCATTATAAATACAGAAACAAGACGGTCTGTGCTGACGAATAATTCGTATGCACAGCTCCGTGGCGAGGCTTTAGCCTTAAGGGCATTTTTACATTTTGATTTATTGCGGATGTTCGGGCCTGAATATACTGCGGGTGCCAATCTAAAGGCTATTCCTTACAAAAAGGACGTCAACGAAAATGCAAATAAACCGTCAACAACTGCTGATGTCGTTAAATTCGCCCTGGCAGACCTGAAAGAAGCCGAAGATTTGTTATTGCCGGTTGATCCGATTGTGACCAGTGATTTGCGGACCAGGCGGAATAAACTGAATTACTATGGCGTAAAAGCACTGGAAGCAAGAATCAGATTGTACAGTGGCGATAAAGCCGGTGCTGCTGCTGCTGCAAATGTAGTGATCAACTCGACGAAATATAAGTTTGTAACGCAGTCAGAGGCAAGTGCGATATCTGCGGGATTGGTGGTACGTGACCGCTTGTATTTCAATGAGCAGGTATTTATGATCAGGGTTAGGGATATATTGCCTACCGTACAACGTTATTTCAGGTTTAGAGGCGCTGTAGAACAAACCCTAACGCGAACCGACGCTAACTTTTCCAGGCTTTATGAAACCGCAGCCGGAGGCACCACAGACATCAGATACGTATATCGCCTTGAGTCTGATGCAGGAAGCACATTTCCCTCTAAATTCTGGCAGGCCTCTACTGCTACAACTGCGATTAACGACAACTTACGGGATCAGTATGTACCAGGTATACGCCTCGCAGAAATGTACTATATCCTGGCTGAAACAGCGGCAACTCCGGCCATCGGCGTTGAATATCTAAATACAGTACGCCAAAACAGGGGACTTGACATTCTGGCAAATACCATTACAGCCAGCACACTCAGTTCGGAGATCACTAAGGAGTACCAAAAGGAATTTTATGCGGAAGGGCAGTTGTTCTTTTATTATAAGCGCATTAAGTCACGACTCATGCAATTCCGTAACATCAGTATGACACCAAAGGATTATGTACTCCCAATTCCAGATGCTGAACTTCAATTTAATCCGAATTATGCTAACTAATCAAACCGATATTATGAAATACTTATTATGTGTTATGATCATAGTCTGCCTTTTTTCCTGCAAGAAAGAGGTAGTCGAGAGCTATCAGGGAAAGAATGGCATTAGTTTCTTTGCCTATACTTACCAACTTTTACATACCACTGGAATCAGAAGTTACTCTTTTGCCTTGCAAGCTACTGAAAAACAAAGGGACACCCTATTTATACCCTTGCGCATTACCGGGAAGCTGTCCGATCAGCCGCGTACGGTACTGCTAAAAGCAGTTGAAGGAACGAATGCCACTGCAGGAGTGGATTTTGAGCTGAAAGAAGTAGTCATTCCAGCCGGAGTCTCCACATTTAATTATCCCCTTATACTGATCAACTCTGTTGGTATGGCAAGCAATGTGTATAGAATTGTATTGGAACCGGCAGAAACCAAGGACTTTACTTTGGGTACTTTTGGCGCGACACCCGCTACAACCGCGAATCTGCAGACTGAAGAAAATTTCAGATATCTGAAGATTGATGTAACCAGCCAGTATATCGAACCTGCTTACTGGCCAGAACTCTCGTCAGATTTTGGGGAGTTTAGCGCTGTAAAATACAAGTTCATGGTGAAAACACTGGGTATCACAGATTATTCTTACGAAAAGATAGGGCTTGACGGTCAATTGAACTTTCCTGTTACGCTAAGAATCGCACTGGCCGCTTATGAAGCTGCAAATGGTCCATTATTAGATGAGAACGGTCAACAAATTTCCTTCCCTTAATTTTAATATTATGTATTTAAAATATTTTTTAAAGCTCAGCCTGATTGTTGTAGTCATGCTAACATTTGCGTGCAGCAAGGACAATCAATCATTTAAATATCAGGAAATTAACGATATTAAGATTAAGGATGCCACTACCAGTTTTACGGTAGCTCAATTGGATTCGCTGGTCATCACGCCAACATTGGTAGAAACAATGCCTGAAGGAGATTCATTTACCTACAGCTGGACCCTTGATTCAACAGTCATTGCCCAATCTAAAAACTTACGTATCAAAGTAACCTTAAGTCCAGGTACTTATCCGATGACTTACAGGGTGACGAGTAGCAGAAATGGCATTTATACGCTTCAGCGTTATATCATTACCGTAAACGGGCTCTATCCAGACGGATGGTATGTAGTCAATAGCGAGGATGGAAAAGGCAAGGTTTCTTTGATCCGGACGGATGATGTGATTTTTGACAACCCCATGGAAGTCGCCAACAATAAAACCTATCCAGGAAAACCATTAAGCTTATATAATTTCGGGAAAGGTGGTTTCTTCTATTACTTTACCGATCAAAATGCGTATCGGTTTAATAGTAACGACTGGTTGGAACTTGGCGATAAAAGTTCCGTACTTCCAAATTTGGCGACATCACTTCCGTTCAAAACCACACCAGTATTTTCAATGAACACCTCAAAATTTTCACAGTTCATTGTTGCAGACCGCAGCTTGTACGTTGGCATTTCCGGTACGACTTCGCAAAACGTTACCCCTTTCACCGAACGCATTCCCGGCAATTATGATTTATTCCCTGGTGTTTTCCCCGCCAATTTTAACCTGAGCTATTTTTATGACAACACCACAATGTCCTTTATGCAGATGGGAAACTTCTCAAGAATCCTGGAACGTTCACGTGAAACCCCAACGATGTCTTTCGATATGGCGAACGTCGGTAAAAAAATGATTGCCTATGACCGCGGCGTAACCATCTTAGGCGATGAGGGAATTGAATGGTACTGCATTATGGAAGATAATGCCGGTCGCTACTTGCTGTCCCTGACCGGTGATGCTGACAACACCTATCCCGGGATTAATCAAAAAATGCTGAATAGTCCGGAAATCGGCAGTGCAAATAACTTTGCAACTTCATCGATTCTAAAACAACTTTATTATACTGTTGGCAACAAGGTTTATCTATACGACATCCTTGCGAATTCGTCACGCCTGATTTACACTTTCCCTTCGGGATACGTGATCAAAGACATTGAAATGCAGCGCAGCACCAGTAAACAACTGGTAATTGGTGTGAATACCGGTGCAGCGGGTGAGGTCTATTATTTCGACATTAATGGCTTGGGACAATTTAGCAATAACACCTTCGCTAAAAAATTCACCGGCTTCGGTGAAATCATACAACTTGCCCCTGCCAGACAAAACCTGTAGACTATACAACGAATTTAAAGAATCACTTAATATCTAGTCAAAATGAAAAAAATATTTATGCTCATTACTATCCTATTTTCAGTATCATCAGCATACAGCCAGCAGGGCGAACCGCCCTATAAAGCAAGTCTTGATTCTTTGAAGATCTTCATCGATCCTTTAAAAAAGGAAGAAATTCTTACACGCCTGATGAAAACCCATCAGCATGACAGTTTTGACCAGTACATCGCTACACTGGTAGATAATTTTGTGATGGCAAAAAACTCGGAAAAGGCTTTATTCCATTTTAATCAGATTGCACAAACCGCACGCATCATGTATGTTGGATCGGTTGCGACGGGAATTATGGCTTACGATCTGAAAGCCGCAGAAACATTGATTGATCAAGAATTGGCAAATCCGACGAATGTTCAGGAAGACCGGCTGTTCCTGTTAAATCTGTACAGTCAGGTGATGGATAAGAAAGGTGACCATAACCAGGCTTTTGCTGCTATAAAGGAGTGCTATGAGCAGGCACCAAGAAAAAGTGCAGGATTGACCGCACAATATTATTATTTGATGAGTAAAACAGGCAGATACCAGGAGGCATTTCCAGAGCTGGAAAAAGCAGCATCGGCAGGTTTAGTTGATGATAATTTTAAGGAAGAACTGAAAAATGCCTATTCAAAAATAAATCCGGGAAAAGATGCAGACGCTTACCTAACCACTTTAACACATCAGTTTGAAGAAAAGTATAAGGCGGAATTAACAGCTAAGATGATCGCCGAGCAGGCGCCAAATTTTAAAGTTAAAGACCTTAACGGTAAAGAAGTGTCATTGTCAGATTTTAAGGGTAAAACGATTGTTCTGGACTTTTGGGCCACCTGGTGCGGGCCTTGTAAAAAATCTCTTCCGGGGATGCAACTGATGGTCAACAAATACAAGAATGACCCGAATGTAAAGTTTCTGTTTATTCACACCTGGGAAACTGTTCCAGACCCTAAATCGGATGCGGTGAACTACCTATTAACGCATAACCTGGATCTGCCCTTATATATGGATGTTAGAAATCCGGAGACAAAAAAGAATCCTGCGGTATCTTCATTTGGTGTAGATGGAATCCCTGCAAAATTTGTAATTGACGGGAACGGGAAAATACGTTTTAAAACAAGTGGATTTGCCTGGCCAAATGAGGCTGCAGTGAAGGAGCTTTCTGCCATGATAGAGTTGTCCCGCTAAACAATAGCCATAACAGGAAGTTTCCTGTTATGGCTATTCAGTTTCAAGCCCCTTATCTTTATTAAACTTTCTTTTTTCTGTCATATATTCAGAGGGATATTTTGTTTTATTTACCTTAGAAATTAAAAATGGATATTGAATGTTTGAAATGAATTATACCGTTGATGAAATGGCGTAGGAGAATACCGCTCCATTTGGTGTCGCATTCTTAGCCCAGATTCTCCCGCCAAGCTTTTGAATAAAATCCTTACACATAGAAAGTGCGATTCCAGCTCCGTGTTGAGTCGAAGAGCCAAAATTACCGGACACTGAAAATAGCTTACTGATCGTTAGTTCATCCATCCCCTGCCCCTGGTCGGTAACCGACACCGTAATCGAATCACCATCCTCCATACTGTTAATTACAATCGTACTGCCTACAGGGGAGAATTTAATGGCATTTGACAGTAAATTACGATTCACAAACTGCAACATTTCCTTGTCAGATGTTGCGGTGATGTGCATTGGTATCTGATTAGACAAGGTTATCCTTTTGGCGTCCAGCTGTTGCTTCATGATCTCTGCTGATTCGCAGAACAGGTCATAAAGCACCAGTATTTCCGGATTATATTGATAACCGGACAATTGTTGCTTGATCCACTGTAATATGCTGTCAAATGAATCCAGCATATCCGAAGCTTGTCTTTCTATGTCGCCATAGAACTCTTCCATTTCTGACTTTGTAAACTCAGGATTGTCCTTCATTAGGCTGGCAATACTTATGGTAGAGATCAGTGGCGTCCTGAAATCATGCGCCAGAATAGAGAAGAGTTTGTTTTTGAATTCATCATTTACCTGCAAGGTTTTATTTTGTTCCAGCACCGTCAGGTTTAACTGTTCCAGTTCACGTTGATGTTTACGTGAAATCTGGTATAACCGGTAAATAAAAAGGAGTAAAAATATACCAACTACACAAATGACAATTAACATCAAGATCTTAGTTTTGCTGTTCTTATTGACAAGATTTAAAAATGTATTGTCAGTTTGTATGGTACTGTACTTGATGTAATCCCCTACAAATTTTTTAAGCTTCTCATTCTCTTCAGCCATTACACTTTCCAGCAGCTTTTGAACGCTGATCATTTGATCCTTATTACCTGATAACGCGGTATAGTGTAAGATGTCCTTTAATATCGGGATTAGCTCCAGGACATAATCCTTTTTTTTAGCCAATTGATAACTGAGCCAGGCATAATGCAATGCACTATCCGGCTGATTCTTGTAAAACCTGGTGTAGGAACTCAGTAAATAAATTTCCTGATCATCAAGCTCATATTTCCGCGCCTCCGATAACGTAGTTCCAAGCAGTGCTAGTGCTGCTGTATTACGGCCTTTTTTGAGCAGCAGGTCGAATTCCAATTCTTTTACTGCAATCAGTACCCGGTAGTCTTTATAAATACCGGCAATCTCACGGGTTTTGTCAATATAGTACGCAAGACTATCATCTGAAAGATCCGGATTACTCATGCAGTAATTGGCATATACAAGGCTCATAATACTGTCTCTCCTTCCTGTTCGCATCACTTGTCGAAAAAGCTCAAGCCCCTTTTTAGCGTCATTCAGACTCAGATATACGTTACCCATGTTCATCGTTACCTGACTCACATTTGGCGTATCCTTTTGCGCTTTGTAAGCAGATAAAGCATGTGTGTAGAGTTGAAGTGATTCCTGGTACATTCCCCTGATATAAAGCACCGAGGCGATTACATTATCTGCATCTGCTTTTCCTTTGGGATACTCCATCCTGCTGGCCAGTTCTTTAGCCATCATGCCAAAATAAAGGCTGCTATCAATATCCTTCATATGATAAAGCATTCCCAGGCGGTTTATCGAATTGATATAACGAATACTGTCTTTAACATAAGGCAATTTCTGCCGCTCTGCGCGGATCAGATTGGACTGTCCTTGTACTGTGCCATAGCAAAATGGCAAAATCAGTAAAAAATAACCTATCAGTTTTTTTGATCGGGACATGGCTTAAATGCAAATAGTTTAAACTAAGTTATTATTTAATTAGAACAAAAACTGTTAAAAGTAAGCCTAAAATCTGTTCATTTCATTTATTTACAAACAGTGTTTTTAATTTTATCATGAGCTACCAGGATAATTAATTTGAGCCGTATAGATAAGCTCAATAATGATCGAAAGCTGATCTTTGTATCATGACAACGATTAAAAAAATACAATTGGGCCAAAACGGCCCGCTCGTGTCCAAACTAGGTTTGGGCTGTATGCGCATGTCTTCCGTATGGGGAGGTTCAACGCCAGATGAAACTGAAAGCATAGCCACCATACAGTCGGCACTTGACAATGGCATCAATTTTTTAAATACCGGCGACTTCTATGGTGCAGGACACAATGAATTATTAGTCGGCAAAGCCATTAAAGGCCGCAGGGACGATGCTTTCATCAGCGTTAAATTTGGGGCTTTCTTTCATAATGGCCAATGGCTGGGCCTGGATCTGCGCCCTGTGGCCATCAAGAATTTCATCAATTATTCGCTTACCCGTTTAGGCATTGAAACCATAGACCTGTACCAGCCCTGCCGGATGGATGGCAGCGTACCTGTAGAAGATATTATAGGCACGGTAGCCGACCTGATCAAAGAAGGTAAAGTCCGCTACATCGGTGTTTCTGAGATCACAGCTGATCAACTGCGTGAAGCAAACCAGATTCATCCGATCAGTGCACTGGAAATTGGCTATTCACTGGCAGACCGACAAATAGAAAGCGAATTATTGCCGGCAGCTAAAGAAATGGGTATCGCAGTAGCCGCCTTTGCCAACACTGCCGAAGGTTTGTTAACGGGCGATATGAAAGCGCCGCTTGCAGCCGATGATCATCACCTGCACTTCTCTCGTTTTCAAGGCGATAACCTCATCAAAAACCTGGAAAAAGTGGAAATATTGAAAGCCTTAGCGAAGGATAAACAAGTTACACCTACACAAATCGCCATCGCCTGGGTAAATGCGCAAGGCGACCATATCATGCCATTGGTAAGCATGAGCCGCCGTTCAAGGTTACCGGAAAATATCGCTGCCATGAGCATTGAATTTACAACCTCTGAAATAGAATTATTAAATACTACTTTTGCACCGGGCGCCATCTTAGGCGGCACTTATTTACAAAGATAAATGACCAATCCAGCTGAAATACTTCCCGGCGTGATCTTCTATTCCTATCTCTCCGCAGAACGGAAAGATAAAGTATGCTTCTGGAACCATCATACGCTGGTATTGATGGTTTCCGGGCAACTTCATTTAGAAACGGCCGACCAGCGCCTGGAGCTCAAAGCAGGCGAAATGCTGCTGGTAGGTAAAAATCAGCTGGGTACACTAACTAAAACACCTCTTCCCGGACAAGCCTATGAAAGTATCGTTATTTGCCTTCAGGAAGATCTGTTGCGCAAAATAGCACTGGAAGAACAGATCGACACCAGTCCTAAATATGTCGGCCCATCAAACGTGCCCGTTCCCTCCGATCCATTTCTTCTTGGCTATTTTCAATCCATTATTCCTTACGCACAGGCCACAGCAGGAACGCTCACAGAAGATATGGGTATCCTCAAAGTCAAAGAAGGCGTTAAACTATTATTACATAGCCTGCCGCAATTGAGGTCATATTTATTCGATTTTGCAGAACCTCATAAAATTGATCTGGAGCGCTTTATGATGACCAATTTTCATTTTAACGTTCCGATTGAAAGATTTGCGCGGCTCACCGGACGCAGCCTGGCAGGTTTTAAACGCGACTTTGCAAAAACGTTTGGCGTACCGCCCCGTCAATGGCTGTTAGATAAACGCCTAAAAGCAGCAAAGCATTTGATCGAACAGAAACATCAAAAGCCATCGGCCATTTATTTAGATCTCGGCTTCGAAAGTCTGCCCCATTTTTCGCGCTCGTTCAAACAAAAATTCGGTAAAGCACCGTCGATGATTTGAAGCGAGGTTAAGCTTATCAAATAGTCTCTCTAAGTTATTTTATAATAGCTAATGGCTTTCTCAACCCGCCTCCTATTTGATTTACGTTTAAGCGCGAACTTGACCTGCCCCCCATAAACTTGGATCAAGTCTGTTTCGGAAAATGAATAGATTGAACAAAATGATATAAAATTGCGCATTAAAAAAATATAAACGTCGTTCTTTAGTTAAAGAACAACTCTTTTTAAGTTTTATTTATAAAAATGTGATGTCGACCAAAAATCCAGTCACTTAATCTTTATAGTTACTATCATTATATTCGTTTCAGCGTTGGCCAACCTGGGCGTCTCCTGAAAAGCCTTAAATAGAGTAAGGATTTTAAATTAAAAAATCCCTAATTATGAAAAGTTTAGAATTAAAAAACCTTGGTGTTCAGGAAATGAACGATATAGAGATGAAATACGTTGAAGGCGGTGGATTAACTGAAATTATTGGCTCTGTTGGTGGAATTATAAAGCCTGTCGTTGGCACTGTTAATGCGGTAGTTGATAAGCTTAAGGATACTGCCAGTAATATAGGTGCTATAATTGGTGGCATCGTTGGATTTTAATCCAGGAGTAACTATAATAACCGGAGCTTAAAGTAACGGTTATTATTTTTAAAATAAGCTGTAGAATATCTGTTGTAGCGTATGAGGTTCCTTATATTATGCTCATTAAGCTGTCGACTGTGCTGTACTTTTCCTGCAATTACCTGATGCTCATGGTTGATTATTTTAAAGGCTGTATGGAAGAACATGATATCGACAGGTGGTCATTTTTTGCTGAGGAATATATTGAATCCAGAATAAATGTGATTCTTATGAGAATGTATACATACGCGATCTGGATCGTTTAAGATAAGTTTGGGCGTAAAGAATTCGACCTGATATTTAATCTCATTCGTAATATGGATGTATGGGGAATATTTATGAATGACCATCTTTCTGTATGGAAGGAAATAGAGGATAAAGATTCAGGCAATTGGATTATTATAAAATGCCGGCAAACAGGAGTACAATTTAGGGAGGTTTATGCCGAACAATTTAAGCAAACACTAGATCAAACATATTTGGTCATCAATAAACTCAATCTGATAGATCTGACACATCATACAGATATCGGAAAGAATGTGCTCCATTTCATTGCCGGACTTTATATCTGGACCAAGTACAGCAAGCGATATAGGGAAAGTTAGCAATTGTTATTCCCCGTCTTTATTGCGTCTTTGTCTCTGCTATTTATCAACATGCTAAAGTAGCAAAACAACATACTGACCAATGGGTGGTTCAATTTGGTTTGTTTAAAGGAGCACATTTTAAGATAAAAATCATCCTTAATCCTTAAAAAAACATTATGAAAAACCTTAAAACCATCCTCCTTAACCCATTCCCATCAAGGGTAAGTCCATACCTAACATTAATGAGAGAAAAAAGCGAGCAATGGATCAATGAAGATTATGGTACGCTGCCCGAGCCCTTTCTCAAAATGATGAAAAGACTTGATGGCGCTTCCTGGGCTGCACATTCCTGGCCGGATGCCCCCCTTCCTTTATCCATCTCGTTTACCAGAGCATTGCTTTGGGGTATTGCACAGGATGATTATTATGCCCCTTACCAGGCAGATGAATTGTCTAAGGTAACCTGCCGGATGATGGAGGTCGCAAGGGGTTCAGTACCTGATCCGGAAGAAAATCCAATCATTCATCAGTTCTCCATCCTGATGAGGGAATTCGAAGCTATTGCTACAGAAGACTGGATAAAAAGATATATATGCGATGTGTCTGAATATCTTGAAGGCATAGAAATAGATTCTTCTATCAGTTACCGTAAAAACATTAACTATCCTTCCATTCAGGAATACATCCCGATCCGCAGGAAAAATGTCGCCATGGCCACTGTAAACGATAAGATAGAACTGGTGACCGGCATTTTGCCTGATTATATCGTAGCACACCCCTTTGTCCAGCAAGCCAGAAACATTGGAGGAGACTTATTTGCATGGAGTAATGATCTGATTTCATTTGAAAAGGAAATGCGTGATGAAGAAGCTCTGAACCTGGTCCTTGTCATTCAAAATGAGCGAAAATGCCCAATGGAAGATGCTTTTGATGAAGCAGTGCAAATGTATAATTCACGCGTAGAGGAGTTTATGACTTTATATCATAATCTTCCGGATTTCGGTGTATATACACCAGTGGTGAAAAAATTTCTCGAAGGCCAGGGTTTATGGATCAGTGGTTATCTGAAATGGTTTGAGGATACAAAAAGATACAGCATGCAGGACTAGCTCCTGAAAACCAAATTCAATTGATGTTGTTATATTCATAATGAAAACAATATTTTATTCTCTGATGGCGATCCTGCTATTTAGCTCCGCAACATGCAGAAGATCCCCGTCGGGCTCTTCACTGGATAAACAGTTGATTGGTGCATGGAAGTATACCAAAAAAAGTGGTGGTTATGCCGGTAAATCTGAGAATGCTGATCCGGCAATAAATCATGTCCTTGAGTTTAAAATCGGATTTAATTATATCAGAAAAACAAACGATCAGGTTTCAGAACAGGGATCCTATGAACTGTATAAGACTAAAAGCATCTATTCGGGTAAAGAAGATCATGCAATACGGTTCAGTTCGACGTTGGATCATCCAAATCAGAACAGCGTTATTTCATTGCGAAATGACACCCTAATTATTGCTGATAATGTTAATGATGGCTTTAAGATCGAATACATCAGAATAAAATAAGGCTCAATATACAGCACCTTAAAATATCTACCAGCATCCTTCAACCCGTCCTCAAACAACAATCAACAATCTGATTTTCAGATATTTAAACTATTTGCCGATACGCAAATCACAAAATCATGAATACAAGACACTTAACTACAATAAACAACAAATAAGAATCATAAATTATCATCAATGGTTATCTCACTTGTTATGTGGAAAACCAACAACTAATTAGGTAAGAGTTGTTTAAACATTACATTTTCTTCTCCATAATGTGGTTACTACATTGATATAAACCATTCCACTTTAAACACCTAGGCATGTTCACATGGCAAATTTCCAGGATTTAAAACCGGCGGTATAATGGTAAGGCTATTAGCTTTAAATGACTTTTTTATAATGTTATTTACGCCTATCATACTTACTTTCCCAACCTTCTTTATGCCCCTAATTGTTATCGGCTTATCGGGCCATTTTGTACAGATTACATACAGTTGATTTTGATTCGTCATAAAAAACACAGACTTGTCGCTTGACTGGGGCGTTTTTCCCATGCAGAACTACCATAAATGGCCTCTCCATTCAGATTTAACCACTCGCCAATATTGAGAAGGCTCTCCTGCATTACTACTGGTATAAGGCCATTGGCATCAAGACCAATATTCAACAGTAAATTACCGCGGTTCCCAACTTTATTGATCAGTAAATCAATTATTTTTTTTGAGCTGGAATAGTCATCAGCTGTTTCAAATTTATTATATCCATAAGACATCCCGATGCCGCGGCTTTCTTTCCAAGGATATTCACTCTTTTCATCTATTCCTTTTCCATTGTGTACCATATCATATTCTGTCGTATAATAACCTCCATGTTTACTTCTGGTTTGTTGTCCATATACCGATCCTGGTAATCTGTGTAAATTTCATGCTTCAAATACAGTCCGTTAATTCCCCCGCACTCTGGTTAAACAGCAATTTGACATAACAGCAACAACTTGGTTTCAGTTTTCATAATTAACTATATCCTCCTCACGCTCTAACAATCTAAAGGTCTGTGATTTGATTTTTTCATAAAAATGGATAAAGCACCTAAAGGCGCTTTATCCATAAATCATCGACGACCAGTTATAATTGGGCTTTGTACTGTTTCAACTTAGCTTCGTAATCAGTAACTGTGTAGTCCATTATACTTCCTACCATCGTACCATCCTTTAAAGCTATTCTGGCTAATTTCAATGCCATTTCCTGGCAATTTATAGCATTTTTAAAGTCGCCGCCTTTAAAAAAACAAGTTGCCAATGCATCCAGCAACATTGGATTCGTTAAGGTATCAATATTCCCAAAACTATTCGCTGTCCACAGATAGGTATCTTTGGATAAACCATCCCTATTGTAAACATCACCGAGCACAATTGAAGAAGCTGAATTTAGTTCTTTATGCCAGTGCCTGGCAAAATTCATTGCTTTTTGTTCATCCATTTCCAACAAAACTTTGAATTTCATGCCATCCATCATCGTTTTATAATCGGGTTGCGATAGTTTTAACTGTTCAATCAACTCAAGTGCTTTTGAATATTCCTTAGCTTTCATTGCATCCTGCAGAGGGGTAAAAGCAGCCATCAATTCGGCATTCTGTTTTCTTGCAGATGCTGCACTTTTTGTAAATCTGGTTTTAAACGCTTCCATATCGTACTTACCTGCCAGCATTTCTGGCAAAATGCTATCCAGTGAATTTGGATGGCCGATCCATATAATTTTACCATCCTTTACAATAAATGTAGATGGGATGCCATTCTCTCCTGCTGCTTTCATCCAATTGTTCCCCATAAACTGCTCATTGTTATCTGCAATAACAGAATAGCCCATATTGGCATCATTGCCTTTTACAAATTTCTCTACAGCAGGCAATGAGGATTCATAGGGCTTGCCCTCAGGCACCTTCTCCCATATTCCTACGCCAATAAACGAAATTTCACCTTTGTATTGCTGCTGCAGCTTAGTTAAGTGTGGCATTGCTTGCTTACAGGGTCCACACCATGTGGCCCAAAATTCCAGCACGTACAATTGTTCTCCATTTAAGGAATTAACCGGCTCACCTTTAATCCATTTGGAATATTTTAGCGGAGGCGCCTGATCTCCTATATTTAATACACTATTTTGCTGCGCAGCTGCATTCCCAAAAATTAAGAATGTACAGATGGAAATGACCAATATACAAATGGCGTTAGTGTTCTTTTTCATAATTATAATTATTAGTAATTCTGGGTTAAGGTCTCATTAAATTGTGTTGCACTTTGAGGAAAAGGGAATATGTACAACTTAGAATCAGTCGGTAAAGTATATGTTTTGCCGTTTACTGTTCTTGTAATAGTTTGCTGGTACTTACCTTCCCTGTTCCACCTTTTGATATTGATAAAATTCCTGATCGTAAAAATAAATTCTACCCTTGAGGTTTTTTGTAGATAAGCCATCGCCTGTGCTTCTGTAGTAGCATAAAGCGTAGTATAATTAGCAGGATCTATACGACGCACACGAATTTTGTTCAGCTCAATCATGCCTTCATCAATTTTATTTGTTCTGATCAGGCACTCAGCTTTCATCAAAATCAAATCGGAAGTTGTCATTCCGGCAGAGTTTCCCTGATAATTAATTGCCAGCCAGGCGGGACTGTCAGGCAAACCGACAAACAACTGACCATACTGGTAATTGTATGTTTCAGTCCGGTCTTTAATGATGTTCCCGGTTTCGTAATTTGTCAATACCTCTGGTGATGCGGTTAGAATGGATGGATCAATGCTACTTCCATAGGCATATAACACATTATCTGAAGCACTAACACCAACTCGATTAAGAGAGCGGGCAGCTATAGGATTTATGGCTAGCAAAGGTCGGTGGTCTTCCAATGTACTATTGTATTTCAAAGCTTCATTTGCTGCATCAAGGGCAGCTGAATAGTTCCTCATAGATAGCAGGACCTGTGCTTTTACACCGTAAGCAAAGCCTTTTGCAATACGCATACTATTCTTTGGTGTGTTGAGCAGCGCTCCAGAAGAAATTCCAGCATCAAGATCACTTAATAGGTTGTCGTAAACTTCTTTTACGGTCTTCTTCTCATTAATTCTATCAAAATTAATATCTGTTACATAAGGTATACCCCCATCACTTGCCGCTGTTGCCGGATCATATGCTTTAGCATATATATTGACCAGTCGGTAATGTAAAAATGCCCTTAAAATATAAGCTTCTGCTTTCAACTGTTTGATCAGCTGAGCATCTCCAGTTGCCTGATCTCCCATGATGATGACAATGTTTGCTACTTTTGAGATGGTTCCATAAAGCCCCTCGTAGATATCATCAGTGGCAGCCAGACTTGCTCTATCTCCAGTCTCATCGTAAGTCAGCAGAATTTTACTCATGCGCTGGACTCCAGAAATCACATTTGGTACATTATCAGCGAGCAGATAATTATCGTTGATCAGCATAGTCTGCCTGATGTAATCATAAGCCGATCCGGAATAATTGATATTCATCAACAGATCGAGGTCATTTATACGGTTCAGTAAATTTTGTCCCTTAGGGGTGATATCTGTATATTTTGCACACCCAGACAACAAGGCCATGATGATCACGGCTACAAAGGATAATATTTTTTTCATGTTCATCATCATTAAAAATTAGCATTGAGACCTAAAACAAAAGAAGTTGGAATCCTTGCCCCAGCCGTCTCCGCATCGATACGGATGTCCTTCTGCTTATACCACGCAATGTTTGGATTGTCAATCTGCAAACGTAATCGTAGGTTAGAAGCTTTAATTTTCGACGCCATTTCGCGAGGGATTGCATAACCTAAGACAATGTTCCTGATTTTGAAAAAATCCGCCCTGCGTACCAGGTTATCAGATAAGTAGTATTGATTATTAAGCGGAACCTGGTAAAATTGACCACTAGCAGGTACATCTGTATTGGTATTGGTTGGTGACCATCCATCTAAAACGTAAGAAGGGGTTTGATTGTAGCCCGGACCAGGATATCCAATTGGCACCTGCCTTGCTCTAAAATAATTCCCTCCCTGGTAAATTGCAAAAACACTCAGGGTAAAACCTTTATAACTAAAATCATTATTGACTGAAAGGTTATACTTAGGGTCTTCATTTCCCATATAGGCTATAGCATCTGCATCACTTGGTCCAAGTGTGCCAGTTGTTGGCTGGCCAGCTGCATTAAAGAATTGAGGTACACCTGTAGCACTCAAACCAGCGAACCGGAATGCAAAAATGGATGCAACAGGGTAACCTACTTTGAAGGAACCGCCGGCGGCCAAAGTGAAGGGATCTTTTGTTAGTTCGTCAACGCTAGTTACCTTATTGTTGTTCAAAGACCCCGTAACATTTGAAGACCATCCAAATCCATCACGAATTTCAGGCCTGAACCAATCATATGCTAAGCTCAATTCCAAACCTTTATTCACCATACTTGCATTATTAATGGTCATTTCAGTAAACCCTTCAGAGGGATCCATACGTTTAAATGCAAACAAATCAGTCCCCACACGTCTGTACCCGTCAATTGCTCCTCTCAAGCGATTTTCAAGAAGGGAAAAATCGGTTCCAATATTAATCGTTGCAGTTTTTTCCCAACGCAGTTGCGGATTAGGTGGATTTGATACATTTGCATTTGGCAATTGGGTGATAGGATTGGTTGATGTTGTGGCAGCAAGAAATGCAGTAACATTCCTTGTATTTCCGGTGAACCCATAGGAAGCTCTTAATTTCAGATAGTTGATGGCCTTAATATCTTTCAGAAAGCCCTCTTTCGAGGCTATCCATGAAGCACCGGCAGACCACAGTGGCCTTCCCCGATATTTTTCATCACCTCCAAACAAATCAGCATAATCTTTTCTTGCAGAGCCAAAAATGTTGTACTTATGATCATAGGTATAAGTAATGTTTGCATATCCAGAACCATATCGGTGTTTTGTTTCATCTGGGTTTATTGAAGATGTGGAATTTGAAATTTGATCGAAAGAGATCTGATTGAAATGGTATTGACGGGTCGGATAGTTTACGTCCCAGATCGCTCCTTTGTTGATCGCATATAATGATTCATAATTGACCATATTTGTTCCTGTCTGCAATTGGTCTTCATAGCCTAACAAAATCCCTCTTGTTCCAGTGTGGACTAATGTCTGACGAAACTCGCTACCAATCAGCGCAATTACCCCATGCTTTCCGAACGTTTTATTGTAATTGGCCTGTACTCTTGCGGTATAATTTGTGCCTCTAAGCTGAGAAGTTCCCAGTTTACCTCCTTGTGGCAGTAGATTATCATACACATAATTCCCCGCTGTACCTGTACGGGTAGTATATGCATTTTGGATAATTCGCATCGTATAACTCTCTGGTTCTGAATAAGTCGACGATGTGCTGCGGCCATCTTCCACCTGAAACATAGGTGATATGGTAAAGCCTTGAAAAGGTTTAATGTTCAGGTTTACATAATACCTTGTATTTAACGTCGAGTTAGTATTGAAATCGCGTTCCAGCTCATCCAGGTGATTAAACATAAATGAGGCTAAGGCAGGATTTCGTTCTTTGTTAATCTCATTATAACCATTAAAACGGCTGGTATAATAATAGGCTCTTGAACCATCATCATTCAACAGCTTATAATAAGCAGGCACGTTACTCGGATCATTCGCCCACTCACTGTTATGTGTTCTTATTTTTCCAATAATACTATTTATCCCATAATCCAGATCTAACCATTTCCCAACGTTATAGGTTCCTTTGTAAAAGAGATTCAGTGTTTTATTAAAGGAATTGATGAGTGCCAGATTACTCCCGGTAGTAACACCACCTGTTGTGTTATTGTTACCCCCATTATTAAAAGTCGTGTAATTTACAACCAGGCTATTTTGATTTTTTCCATTATTGGTCCTTAACGCAAAATTATACTGTTGTGTAAGTCCGGTTTGAATAGCGTTATCTTTATATTGAGCAAGAAAATCGTTTTTCTTCAGATTATTCAACACCTCATCAACCTGAGCCTGGTTAATCGTTCCTTTTTTTTGCTGATAATAAGCGTATGCAATAGGGGTAATGAAATTCGATGTGGAGATTCTGCTTTCGAAATCGCCGATAGGGTCGTCTACAGTCGCCCCTCCGTTTCCGCCACCATTGAACCACCATTTATAATAATTGCTTTCATAATCAACCTGCTGAGCCGGGCTCATCCAGTTTTGATAGCTATAATCCGGTTTTTCAGTAATACTGACGTTACCGGAAACTTCCACCACCGTCTTACCAACTTCTTTGGCTCTTTTTGTGGTGATGACAATTACCCCATTAGAAGCCCTGGCACCATAAATTGCAGCAGCGGCAGCATCTTTAAGTACGCTCACACTCTCCACATCGTATGGGTTAATTTGATTGATCCCCCCTTCTATCGGCAGTCCGTCCACTACATAAAGAATTCCACGCATGCTATCATCTAAAGTACTTACACCTCTGATCGTTGTACGTAGACGAGTTTGTACAAGTCCAGGGATTAAGCCCTCAAGGTTCTGCATAATATTGGTACTGTTTCTTTTTTCAAGTTCAGCACTCCCAACTGTGGTTACTGAACCCGTTATTTTCTCCCTACTCAGCTTTTGATACCCTGTGTTTACTATACTTACTTCTGCTAAGCTTGCGGCAGTAGGTTTTAAATTAATTCCTAAAACGCCTTTACGAAGCAATTCTTCAGTAAGCGTAACCTCAAAATTTTCATAACCAACATACGATACCTGCAATACTTCTCCAGGCACAACACCCTGAAGAATAAAGGCCCCGCGTCCATTTGACTTTACACTTCTGTCTTGACCTTTTAATTTGACATTTGCTCCTGGCAAGGGAAGTCCTTTCTCGTCGAGCACAATGCCATTGATATCCTGCGCAGTAAATTCGCTGATTATTTTTTTCAGAAGTGAAGGTGATTTCTTCGCTAAAACAATGACCTTATCTCTTATTTCAAATGAGAGATTTTGTCCATCCAGAATTAGGGACAAGGCATTTTCCAGATCCATATTCCTTATCTCCAAACTCACTTTTTTATTGAAGTCAATAAGTTTTGAATCATAAACGAAGTCGTATCCTGTCTGTAACCTTATTTTTTTGAAGGTAGATTCCAACATAGCGTTCTTTTCATTCAATGAGACCTTTTGAGCAAACCCGACAGCAGAAACCTGCATTAGGGAGGCAATGAGAATAATTATGACTAGTTTCATAATTAGTAATAGTTTTTGAGGTAGACACAGCGGTGCCCTACCTTGGTTAAAAGCATATAATTCCATACTTTTGAATGGTTTGAGTTGATACTTGTTGTAGACTAAACATTTATTTTCCCGACTTTTCGGGACGGTCGCTCAAGCTTTGCCGGGAAGTGTTGACAGCACTTTTCGGCTCTTTTTCAACGACCTACTCTGCTTTTAACTTCTTTGTCGTAAATGTCTTTTCATGTTGTGGTTTGGTTTAGGTGTATTTAATATTTAATTCCCGAGTTGATTCTTTTTTATTGTGGCATCGCAGTAACATTACGTCCATCTATTTTAAAGCGCATTTTTCCAGCTGCTCCTAGCGTTTCCAGTACAATAGAAATTGGTTTAGTACGAGATATAATACCGCTTATGGTTATTGATTTTAACCGGGGATCACTGTATTCTACCTCGATGTTATACCATCTTGCAATTTGTTTCATGACATTCTCCATAGCCGTTTCTCTGAAATAAAAATCATTGTTCTTCCAGGCTAGTTCCAAATCTATATCCGCTGGCATAACATCCCATTTACCATCACTATTGATAGCCAGTTCCCCTGGTTTAAGTATATACTTATTATTTATCAGCACACTTCCTTCTATTAAAGTAGTTTTTGTAGCGCGCTCATTACCATAGCTATTTATATTAAAATGAGTCCCTAAAACTTTAACATCCTGATGATTCGATTTTATTATAAAAGGATGATTTTTATCCTTCGAGATCTCGAAGTAGGCCTCGCCAGAAAGTTCAACCCGTCTTTCTTTTAAATGAGAAAAAGATGAGGGATACTTTATGGAAGATCCTGCATTTAAAAAAACTTTAGAATTGTCAGGCAGGATGATCTGACTCTGTTGACCGTTGCTCGTCTCTAAGGTATTGTATTCGGTAACATCACCATATGAAGACTTCACCTTGTAAACAATCATCCCATTATCGGTTTTGGTAATCGTGATATCGGGGTCGTCAACTAACAGTCCAACCGATGCCTCAGAAATAGCTATCTTTTTTCCATTTCCCAATGTTAAAGTAGCCCCGTCTTTACCCGCAGGAATGTCTCTTGTGTAGGAAACCAGATTTGTTCCCCCTAAACTTGAACTGGTATAGTAATAAAGACCAGCTGCGAATATAATTGTGGCAACTGCAGCAGCGGCATAATTCCGAAACCACCTGAAATGATTGGGTCTGCTACTCCGATTGATTACTTCCCACATCTCGGATTCAGCCTTAAAAAATTCATCATCCGTTAAACCGGTAGAACTATCCGAATTGAACTTATGGATATACATAAGCGCCTGTTGCTCTTCTTTGGCATTAAAGCTCTCTAACGCTAGTTTATCCAATAAATCATTAATTTGACGATTATCCATCTTGTGTAGTCAGTTGTTTGATAATTTACCTGTTATATGGCATAGACAACTCAGAGGGCAGGATCAACCACAAGCATTTACTTTTTTTTTAAAAAAACTTAATTCAATGAATAAAAGTCATCTCTGTAGGATGTGAATGACAAAAATTAACAAACCCAGCTTATTCTTCAAATGCGCAGAAGCGCGCTGTAGCTGGGTAGCGACAGTATTCTCGGATATGTTCAATTCTGTTGCGATCTGTTTTACTGACAAGTATTGCTTATATTTCAAACCATAAATCTCTCGCATCCGTGGTGGCATAGCAGCAATTTCCTTTTCTACCAGGGCTGCAATATCCTTTTCCCGGATAAGAAAATCAGTTTCGACAGAATCCACATCAAGTTGCAACGCCTGGCTAAGTACATGATGCCGGATTACTCGTTTGTGTTTCCAAATATTGAGTATTTTGTTTAGAACGGATTTATAGAGAAATCCAGACAGGTAGGTTTTTAGAATGAAATGCTCCCGATTTTCCCAAAGCCCAATAAAAACTTCCTGAATCACATCCTTCGCCTCATCTTTTACTTGTAACCTCTTGAACGCGTAGGCAAACAGCAGGCCGTTATAACGATTATAGATCTCTTTAAAAGCATTTTGATTACTGTCTTTCAATAAATCAACAAGCGCTTTATCTATATGTTCGGTATAACTTGGCATCTGTAATTTTTCTTCTAAGTCAGATTGGTGTACGCTTTAATAAAATCTATTTTTTTATTAAAGTTCGCGCTAAAGCTACAAAAAAAGCAATTCAAACTATTTCATGAAGAAAAGCTACCGCCTGATGCATTTTTAAGAATACACAGATCTTAGATGATCAGCATTGAATACATTACGTCTGTAACTCACTATTTTTTTTTGTTACTTACAATGTTATTTGTAACCAACCTCGCAATAACCACGGCAGGATATAGGATACCAACTGCAGAGAGCAAAACTGAAAGCATACGTGAGGCCATTCCATCGGGGTAAATATCGCCATAGCCCACAGTAGTTAACGATACCAGGCTATAATAAACATAAGCGGCATAATCCGTATCGTTATTTTGCAAACTAATATTACCAGCTATTGATTTACCGGTTTGAATTTTTAAAATCTCAAAAGCAAAGGCACCCATTAAGGCAAATAAGAGGTAGACATTTACGGCTCCTATTACTCTAAAAATATTGCGTTCTGCATTTCGAAATAATAATCTAACATTAATAAAAATGAACAAACTCATATTAATAAGCCCAACTAAACGCTCTATCAAATAGTATTCTTTGGGCGTATCGTCAAATCTAATCATCAGCAAAATCAAATGCGCTAAGAACAGAAATGATGATAAATATATATTCCACTTGTCTTCGCTTGAAAAAATCCCAATAAAGTAGAGCGCCAGGAATAAAATATTTAAAAACAAGATGTCTACTACAGCTCCCTCTAACAAAATTGGCATAATGAATACCATAAAAAAGAGCATTACCAATAATGTGATAAAGCTGGTATCTGAGTGCCAATAATCCTTTACTTTATTGATGATCCGTTTCAATGGCAGTATAATTTAGATTAAATGAACTTAATTTTTTGTATCTCCATTAAAAGGCACCATTAAAGATACAAAAAATCTTGAAGCCAACTTATACGCTTTTAAGTCATCAATAATTACAACAGCATTGGTAAAATAATAAAACAACTGGTATCCGTAATAATGATATTAAGGAAAACTTCCCGGACTCATATAATTTAAATCATTGTTGGACTCATTAGCAATAAGTCACTTACTCAGCATTATTATGTGGTAATTACCATCGGTTATTTCCCGATACAAAATAAACTAACCACTGACTATCAATCGTTTACACAAAAACAAACACTCGAAAAGTACGTAAATTAGAAATACATAAATTACTGATTATCAGTATTTTGTAATATTTTTCCATCACTTTTCTAATTTAATATATAACATTGATATTCAGTTTTTTAAGTGAATTTAAAAATACAAATCTATCATACTTAACCTCAATATATTTTAGCCCCAGGCATCTTGTCTCAAAAAAAAATTATACTGATTTCACAGCAGCATTTATTAAAGAGGTTAAAGCCGATAAATTTGATTTCCTTGAAATAGTAGACGAAACGAAAAGCCTCTTCCATATTAAAAGCCTTCCAGACTTGAAAACATTGTGGGAATTTGATATTTATTTTACACACTTGTTATGGGTGTGGAAGTATTTACCAAAAAAAATCGATTTCTAATATTTACCCAATTACTAACTAAGTTTATTTACTTACATAACTAATTACTTGACATTTCAATCATAGTTTTAATTTCAGGAATTGCTTCATCCAGGCCAATATATCCTATGTTTTTAAATCTTATTATTCCTTCTTTATCAATAACCAGCTTTGTGGGTAAACTGGATACTTTAAAAATTGAAGCCACAGGATTCCTACCTGACTCTTTATCTTTTAAGTCCATGAAAACATCGAATGAATACTTTTTGCTTGCAATAATTTTCTTAGCATCTTCAACAGCATTTAAATTTTTCTCTGCGGTATGGATGAACATAAATACTACAGAACTGTCGTTTTTATAATAATCTACAGCTTTCTGCATGCCAGGAAATGAGCCTACACAAGGAATACACCAGGTTGCCCAAAAATCCAGGAAAACAGTTTTTCCTCTCAGGCTTTTTAAAGAAACGCTCTTGCCGTTTACATCTTTAATTTCAAAGTCTGGGGCAGGTTCATTCACCTTCATTTTGACCACTCTTTCGCGCATACGCCTATCTTGATCCATTACTACAGAATCCATTAATACCCGAAACCGCTCTTCATTCCCATACTTCTTAATGAACAATTCTTTTGCAGCAGACTTAAATTCTTCATCATGATAACCAGGTTTACGGAGTAGTTTGTTCAGCTCATCAAAAGCGAGGATTGTATCACCGGAATGAATCAAAGCAAGTACATAAATTGAAGAACCCTCCCTTTTTTGTTTTTCGGTTACAGGAGTCAGGTAAACCAAAGCTTCTTTATATTTTCTTTGTTTGTAAAGGACAACTCCATACTGATAAGCAAATTGTTGTTTTTCGGCAGCAGAAAACAGGGCTCCGCCCCCCTTTAATTCTGGGGCATTAATAATGGGCTTAATTATCCCTTCTACATCTGCAAGGCGCCCCTTTTCGATGAGTGTTCTCACAATAGCCAGACAGGTTGAATTTTTCCATTCTTTTTCTTTAATTTGATTTGCCCAATACTGGGCTTTGGCCAGATTTCCTACTTCAGCAAATGTAATTGCAGTGTTCTGGGCACTGGCATCCAATAAGTTTTCGTTTTCAGTACTCAAAGGCTTAGCGAGCATCATGTTCAACATCAATTCCATTCGCAGAGGGTCTACCTCAGACTTAATGGAATTAAAAAGCCCGGTAAAGGAAGTATCCACAGCTAAGGACTGAGCAGTAGCATTTCCTGTCAATAGAAACACAGAACAGATGCTCATGATCAATAAATTAATTCTCTTCATTTTTTTAGTTTTAAACTGCTTAAGTGTTTTGAAATTCAGGGACCATTAACTTTTTAGCGCCTGTTTGATGAATTTTGAAATCACATCAACGGGCATAATAATCGTTGATGTTCTGCTGTGTCTGGCGATATTAATTCCATAAAACTGACCCTTTATATTGAATACCGGGCCCCCACATTTTTCAGGTACGATAGCCGCATCCTGAACTAGTACACGATTAAATCCATCCGATCTTGCACTTCTGCCACCTTCAAATTGACTGGCGACATGATTCTCGCCAGGGTAAGCGGGCAGGAACATTTTCAAATGAATTTCCTGACCATCCCTTATGGCATCGATAGAAATAGAATCTCCAGCAAGATATTTTGATAATTCGGCGCCATATTCCGCGGGTTTACTAATAGGTACACCATTCACACCGATCACCTGATCGTTAAGTTTAAGATTAACAGCCGCTGCGCTTCCCTCACTGATATCAGTAATGGTAATTTTCTTATTAATGAAATTTGCATTTGCTCCAAAATACCCTACACTAAAACGCATCAGCATATTGGTATAAACAGTACTCAATACACCCACTTTTTTAAGGCCGTTACCCAAAGAGGAAACTAGAAAATTTCCAAGATTTTCATTGCTCAACTCCAAAGGCTTTAAATCAGCTTTCAATCTTATGCCAGATGGTAATTTTTCTAGAACCTTAAGTAGAATCAGGTCATTCTCATTATCCCTACTGATTACAGTTAATGGAATCTTCTTTCCATGCAACATCACACCTGGTTGGTCTGCAACCATGGAGCTTTTACTGAGGATATAGGTATCATTTGTGGAAGCGAAATCGTAGGTGATGATGGTACCTAGAATATCAAGTTGCTCTTGCCCCCTACTACTATGAATAGCAAGTGTGCTTTTGCTAAATTGCCCGGGAATTTCCGCCAATTCTTGTATTGGCGGAATAGCTGAAATGCTTACTGCAGTTGGTATAGATATTATGGTATCTGCTTGAGGAAGCTCTTTATAGTTTTTGGCCACATTTAAGGCAGACCAGTATTTTCGGTATAGATCTACAGGAACTTCAAAATTAAAATCTTCATTAGCCTCCACCCAGCTGTGAAGCCCTATTACCCTACCGGTAGCATCGAAAACTGGGCCACCTGAATCTCCTGGTTCCATTTTACAGGTAGACACGAAATAGCCCTCAGTATAATCTACCTTAGACAACACACCAACTCGTACATTCGGTTGTTTGCGGTCGAAAGACCCGGGATAAGAAATACTGACGGCTGGTTGGTTGACTTTCATTTCAGTATTCCATGCCATTTTGGAAAAAGGCCATTTCCCTGGCTTTATGATCTTGATCATCGCTAAATCTAAATCACGACCCTCCTGAGCTACAGCTATACGACCTAATCCCTCAGCAAGGTGTGTAACACCATCCGGGAAGGTAATAAGATACACCTCCTTTGGCCTTGTGGCATGGGCTACAGTGAGGATATGCCCCTCGGCAGAAACCACAACTCCGCTAAACACAGAATTGTCGGCAACCTGCTTTAGGGTATCGTAAGCGGATATCAGTACACTCGACCGAAAGCCGGAGTCTATTACGTTTGTAATCAGTTTTTCAATTTTCCTAGTCTGAGTAACTTTCTGAGCATCAGCATCAGCCGAAAAAAAGCATAGTACAGCCAGAATTATAATTAATCGTTTCATATGATCTATCTGATTTGACTAACGTGACAATTCAATCATTGCTGAAAGTTCAGCAACAGCAACCTCATTCGTTCCGCCAAAGCCACTCATCTTAAATCGGATATGACCTTCAGTATCGATCACAAATTTTGCAGGAATTCCATCCACACCAAATAAAGAGACTGCAGGATTTTTTTCCGTTTTTACATCTCTTAAATCCATATAAAGTGGTAGATTAAATTTATTATCTGCAAGATATTTCATGGCATCAGCTTGTGGATTAGGCACTGATTCCCAGGTATGAATAAATAGAAATTTCACATTAGGATCATCCTTGTATTTATCAACTGCCATTTGCATAGCTGGTAATGACCGTTTGCAGGGACCACACCAGGTAGCCCAAAAATCAAGAACAATGGTTTTACCTTTAAAATCAGTTAATGAAACTATTTTACCATTTACATCTGTCACCTTGAAATTTGGGGAGCGCTCATTTACCATCTGTGAACGCATCTCATTTTTTAATTTCTCCTCCAATCTCCGGTTAATAGAAAGCAGATAAGCATCTGCATCTTTTCCAGGATTTAATTTTGCAAATGATTTTTTGAGTTCTTCCTTGAGCTTTGCATCAGCCAAACCCTCCGTTGTGGCCTTTTCCAACTCGGGAAACGCCGTTTGATAATCCCCTGATTTACTAAGCAGATAAAAGTAATAAGCACTCAGCTCAGGGCTCTTCTTTGTGGTATGCTCATAATACTCCTTGATGGCAGCAAAAGCTTTTTGATCTTCTCCCATTTTTGACAAAATCTGACTATGTATATTTAATAGCGTCATGCGGTCTTCATTTGTAAGACCTGCGGTAGCCATTTCTTGCACAACAATGGATTCCGCTACTTTTGGGTCAAAGTCCATTATCATCCCTGGAATAGTACCCATTGCTATAGAACGTGACCTGCCCTTTAGTACAGCTAGATATTGAGAGGCTTTCCCTGAGTTCTTAGCCTTGGCAAAATTATAGGCCAAAGCAAAATTCATCTGCTCGAAATTCCCTTTTGGAAAATCACTTTTTAATTTCCCCAGTAAGCGCTCCTGAACTGTCGGATCCTGCTCTGTTCCTACCGCTCTTAACTTTAAGCCCAGCGCAATCTGACCCTTTGGGAACTTCCTGATGGCCAGTTGCGCAATAGAATCGCTAGATTTTTTTGAACCCCTGTAATAGCTCAGTAACAACCCAAAATCAGCTTCAGAACCTGAGCCTAATGTCTTTAGCTTATGACGAAGCGTTAAAGGATCTTTGATATTCATTAATGAATCTAATGCAGGATTAGATCTTGATTGTTGACTATATGCTGTAAATCCTAATAAAAGGCTAGCAGTAGTGACCATTATTTTTTTCATTTGTTTATAAATTATTTTTCATTGATACAATAAAACCGCCCCAATATTTATTTCCTATAACTCAGTTGAACGATTTCTCCAAAACCTTCGAACTTTTTAACATAGGTATTGCCCACAAAATCCCCAACGTTGCTGAGGTCAAAATAAAACACCTCACCTACAGCACCTTTATTAACTGCGACAACGATACGCTTACTGGTGGAGCGCAACATTTTGATATCCTTGATGAGTACATCGGCAGGAAACGAATAAATTAATCGGGATAAATTGGCCGTGATGTCATATAAATAAATCTTATTTCCGGCCGAATAATAAAGCTGTTTTGTAACGCTGGATGTTGCGAAAGCATTAGCAATATTGATGTCCGGACTATTATTTATGAATTGATTTATTCCGGGAAGATCCCCTTCCAGTGAATACAGGTATCGGGCGCCTGCATTATTTTGCATCACAAAATATAATTCATCATCAAAAAACACACTCTGTACGCCATAATCACAAGCGATCATGGTCATGCCCACATCAGCCATATTAAAACTATGCTGAGACTCCGAAGTTGCAGCGGCAGGCCATATGGACCTGCCAAAAAACTCAGACTGCATAAACCGCTTGTTTTTGTTGTCATAAAAATACGTTGAATTTGAAGAGCTGGAAATGATGGCTGGAAACAAGGAATAATCTCCAGTAAATCTCTCAGAAAAAGGAGTCAATACCTGAGCAGGATAAAAAGCAGGGCCAATTCCTCCATAAAGACCGCCATCCATTACAATGTATTGGTCATAAGCCCCTTTATTAAGGCCATAAGCAGCAGTAGATACGACTGCTTTTCTTTCTGAAAAAATACTGCTGGCAGTACCATTTTCTATAAAATCATTTGCATTGAATCTGTATATACCCTGATCGGTAAAAAGTAGGGTTAAAGCGATATTACGATCAATGGCGGAATAGCTGGCAATGACCTTTCCCGGGTAGGTCTTATTGTTTATATTTTCTGCCGGTGATAGGAATAGAACATCATCTGTGCGTATAAATGACAACTTGGCCTGACCATCTTTATTGTTGGAAACCATCCATCCTTGATAAAATGCACCATTTACAATTAAGCCATACAGCTGGAATGATGATACCCCCGTCTTTTTACTTGTTACTTTGTAGCGTATAGAATAATTCCCCGGAGCCAGATTAATTTTGGATTTGAGATTTTTATCAACTGATAATAACGATGCTTTGTCATCAGCGCCCTGAAGATAAACGATCCATTCATAACTAAGCCCCTCTTCTGAAGGAATAGTTTCTGTGATTTGCGGGTTGATTTTTAATGAATCAAGCTGGGTAAGTACAAATGATGTTGCCGTTGTTGTGATGGAAACCTCATTTAATTTTTCGTATGTAAAATTTTGTTCGTCCTTTTGACATGCTGAACAGATCATCAGCACCAGGATCAAAAGGTTTCTAAAAATAGATTTATGCATAAACTTTATTCTAATGTGAATTAAAAAGTTACTGGATTACCAAACTCATCCATCAATGGCCCATTATTAAGCTCATACTGTTCAAGGGCATTTCTCAATTTAACAGGAAGGTTATAATAGCCATCAAGTCCGAGTGCCTCATAAGAAAAGTCTGTTAAACCTGTTACTTGTATCATGAATTTGAATTTAACGACGCTGAAATCTCCAAATGCACTTTCCATGTCAGCCCAGTAGCTAGGTTTTAGCAACTGATTGCTCACATCTATTTTCATTTCTTTCAGGCTAATGGACTCAGCTATTTCTGTTCCTGTAGCACCAGGTTCCAAATCTTTACTTTTTGCAACTTCTACCACTAACCGGAAAGTAGTCGATAGCATTTCAGGAGAATTCAGGAAAACCACCGGATACCGCACGGTTAAAGCACCCGCAGGAAGCATAATTTCAGGAAGTTCGTAGTCTAATCCCTGACGGGCAGTAGTACCCACCCCTGCTTTCACCTTGATAAGCCGATCATGATCAGCGGCAGCCCCCACCACTCTCATTTTTAGGAAAACAGTATCTCTTAGTTTTGGATTAACAGAGAAGGCAAAGGAATAACTCAGGCTATCAGGTTCAAATTTATCAATATAGAAAGAGATACCCGGCGCGCCTGTATAGGTAGGAACCTCTTGCTTTTTACAGGCAAGCGTTAGGCATAATAGGCTAAAAATTAATAGATACTTCATCATATAAATTCATCATTAGTAGTTAGGATTAAACTCCAGTTCAGTTTGTGGGATGGGCAAAACGTATTTACTGAGCGACAGATCTGTGTTCATAAACTGCGGACGAAGGATCTTTTTACGTTTGTAATAAAAAAACAGTTGCCCTTCAGCATAAAATTCCTTCTGGTACTCTTTCGTAATTTCAGTAGTCAGCGCAGCCGGGCTAAGATCTAGTGGTAATGCCTGTAAACCGCGATTCGCTTTCAACATATTCAGGTATCCAATTCCATCTACCACTGATGGTGCCGCTTCAGCCAGGATGTAATACATCTCAGACAAACGGATAAGTGGCACATATTGGTCAAGTCGGTTTGAATCCATTGTATCATATTGATATGACTGCCAGAATTTAGAAGGAAAGGGTGTGCCTCTATCCTGTTCAATTCTATAAAGAAGTCTGAAATCTGTAGTCTCGTAAAGCGTATTAAAATTTGCCTGAGAACGCGTCAATTTTGAGCTGGTGCTACCATTTGCTTTAAAATACTCATCTTCTGCCCAGGTCTTTATATCTCTGACACGAATACAAAAGACCTGCTCGGTAAGATATAAACGGTCTCGAAAACCAGCACTTGCAGAAGCGGCGGCAGTAGTTACAAAAGGAAATTTTCCAGATCCCACCACAATTTGTGCAGCCCTTAATGCAGCTGGTTTATCCCCAGCATACAAGCGAATCCTTGCTTCTAACCCTTTCAGCGCATAGTAATTCATCTTGATTTGTCTTCCTAATGAATTGGACAGAATGGGATCTTTATCTTTCAATAAAGCTTCTGCTTCAGTCAGATCGGCAAGTGCTAAAGTCAACACCTGCGCTGTGGTAGAAGGAACAATGGCGTATTGGTCTACTGTAGTTTTATAGGGTATAGCTTTCAAATTCATACCTGTGGTATATTCGGGACCAAACATCCGCAGAAGTTCGAAATGGAGGTAAGCACGTAAACCTATGGCTTCGGCACGAATCAGTGCGTAATTCATGTCAGAGAGTACTGCTCTGTTTTTTTCTGTATTCAGAATGATTTTGTTTGCCCCGGCAATTGCAGAATAACTTGTATTCCAAATTTTGTTGGTGATACCGATCACCTCAGCCGAACTATAGTTAAGCGCCCTGGTTTCAACAAATTTCACTCCCGATCCTGATACGGCATAATTCTGGGCAAGGGCAGATACAAAACCCATGCTCAGGTTATCGCCAAATAAATCCCGTGATGCCATTTGAGAATATACGCCTGATAAGGCTTGTTGAAAACCAACCTCTGATTCGAACAACTGCTTTTCAGAAAGGCTGGATTTAGGATTTACTTCCAGGTACTTTTTACAGGAAGGTAGCAAGGCTGAAACAATCAGACACAATACAATCAATATCTTATTACTCATATTTTTAAATTTTAGAAGCCAACTCTTAGGGATAAGGAATAGGTACGGGCAAAAGGATTACTTGTTCCCCTTTCAATTTCAATGGAACTCACACGAAAAAGATCGTTGGTAATGGCGGTAAGCTGCAAACTCCTCATACCTAACCTCTTCACAAACGCATTGCGATAAAAATTGTAACCTACTGATGCAGAACTCAATGTCAAACTGTTGTCGTCCTGAACGAAGCGAGAACTGAGTTTGGTTTTCTCAGTGCCAGGTTTAATACTGGTATATTGACTGATATCTCCAGGGCCTGACCAGCCCAGATCGTAGGCTCTACGATCTACATTATAATTTGGATCCACTGATTCAACCCTGTCGATCAGCGTTTGATTGTAAAGCTGACCACCAAATTGATAATTAAAAATGAAGTTAAAATCAAAGCCTTTATACATAAAGTTAGTTCCAAAGTTCCCATTCCATTTAGGCAGACTGATGCCATAAGGCACTTTATCAGCCGCATTCCAAACAAATGTTTTCTGACCGTCTTTGCTGAGGAAAACTTCTGAGCCTGTAGTCGGATCAACACCAAGAGACCTTACTACATAGATCGTATTAATAGCCTGTCCTTCTTCTAATAAAATATTTGGCAATACCTGATCATCGTTTCCATTGTTCAATTTCTCATTAGACGCTTTTAGCTTATTAGAAAGTGATTTCAGGATATTCTTATTGGTAAATCCGTTCACATTTACAGACCATAGCAATCCCTTCGAAGAATTTTCCAGGATTTTGTATCGGGCAGAAAACTCGAATCCTGTATTTTGTATTTTCCCAAGATTCTCTGAGTAATTAGAAAACCCGGTTGATGGTGCCAGGGTAATTTGAGTAAGTGAATTTTTCGTGTTTTCACGATAGAAGTCTAATCGGATATCCAGCTTTTCCTTGAACATGATCACATCCATCCCGATGTTAGCTTTTAGTACATTTTGCCAACTCAGAAATTCATTCCCCAAACCAATGAGTGTTGCCCCTAACTCCCCGTAGTAACTGGTACTGGTACCAAAATTATAACGTGACTGAGCACTATATGCTGGGATGTTGAGAGAACCTGTAGAACCGTAACTTCCTCTAATTTTAAGCCTGTTCACCACATCGCTTTTTCTAAAAAAAGCTTCGTTATGAACATTCCATCCTAAACCTGCAGACCAGAAAGCACCAAACCTCTTTTCTGTTCCATATTGAGAGGAACCATCCCTACGAAGGGATACATTAACTAAAAAACGGTTGTCATAAGTATAGCTTCCACTATACACCAATCCAAGCCTCCGTACGGTACTTTCATCCCCTGCTGGTCGGCCATTAGCCTGGTATTGGGCAGCAAAAAGTAGGTTATCGAGGCGATCAAATGGAAAACCTTCTGTGATGATGGAGTAATAATCAGTTTTATTGCTCGATAGGTTAAAACCAAGATTTGAAAATAATTGATGAGGACCTCTACTTAGGTTGAAATTAGCAGTAGTTAAACTTTCATAACTAAAAACATTCTCATTACGCACGCTATAAGTACCTTTTCTATTCAGGTCCGTGATGTCAACAAAGCGGCTGTCCTGGGCAGAATAAAACTCATCAGAAGATCCGTTTTGTTTATTCAGACTTAAGCTGGTTTCTAAATATAAGGTAGGCGCCACATTATATCTCATTTGAAAATTATTAGAGATACCGAAGTACTGACTACGGTTGACAGAATGCAAAGTAGCATCATACACGGGATTAGTTTCCCGGAAAATGGTATTGTCAATTCTATAATCTTCTAGCATCTGTCTGGCCTTACCATTCTCGTCGTATGGTGCCCAATAAGGATTCATTTTTACATATTCACTAAAATCTCCATAAGGTGATTCATTGGAATGATTCTGAAAAATGCGGATGGAATTTTTAAATTGTATCTTTTTAACGAGGTAATTCAGGTCAAACTGTCCGGAGTAATTTTTCCTGTTCTGTCCTTTCATAACGCCTGAAGCCAGATCTCCTGAAAATTGGAGCCCATAGCGAATAGCTTCATCTCCGCCCTGTAAATACAAAGAGCTGCGATTGCTATAGCCATTTTGCGTAGGGATGGCGAGCCAGTCCGTATTGACCCCACTTTTCATTGCCTTATACCTTTCATTATACAAAACATCCTGCTTGTATTGTCCCTGGTTACTCCCCGCTTTATATACGCCTGCTCTTTGTTCAAAATTGAGTTTATCTACAGCATCTAAAAGATTATACACAGATAAATCTGGAGTAGTCAATCTAAAGTCATTGTTAAATGTGATTTGTATCTTTCCTGGCTGAGGACTGATCGTGGTAACCACCATTACGCCATTGGCACCACGTGAACCATATATTGCAGTAGCCGAAGCATCCTTTAAAAGAGTGATACTGGAAATCAGGTTCATATCCAGGTCTACAATACGCTGAAGATTGACTTCGAATCCGTCCAGGATAAACAAAGGCGCATTTGGATTGGCAGAGAGTTCCCCACTAAGATTAGGAAAAGAGTTGGATCCCCTCATCTGGATTTCCGGAAGTTTATTAATATTACCCCCAGCAATATTGTTAGGAACAATCCGGATAGAAGGATCCAATGCAGCAATAGCAGCAAAAACATTATTAGCACTTACCTGCTTCAATTCTGCTCCGGTTAGCGTTCTGGAAGCTCCGGTAAAGTTTCCTGCTTTTTGTTCAAAAATCCCTGTTATGACCGTTTCATTTAAAGTCTGCTCGTCTTCCTCCAGGTAAATGGTATAATCCGAATTTGGTTCAATTGGCATTTCAGCTGTTTTATACCCAAGATATCTGAATGACAATGATTTTGCGCCTGGGGGAACACTAATAGTGAAACGACCGTCTTTGTTGGTTTGCACAGCAGAGTTAGTCCCTTTTATCACTACAGTTACCATGGGAATTGGCTTTCTATCTTTTTTATCTCCTACAAATCCTTCTATAATGTTTTGTTTTTTTGATTTGTTCTCAGTAATGACGATTGTTTTATTCTGAATCATATAACTGATTTGCAGGTCTTCAAAGACCTCATCAAGAAGGTTTGGCAGTGCCGAATTCTTAGATTTTACCGTCACTTTTTTGGCCATATTAACCTGGGGAGTCGTAAAAACAAAGTCGTAACCTATTTGCTTCCTGACCTCAGAGAACAACTCGTTTAAGGTAAATTCATTTTTTGTTAGCGTTATATTTTGTGCATGTGCGGGTGCCTTTAAGAACAAAAGTAGCCCGACCGTAAAAATCATGCAGAGCAGGATCTTTTTTACAGATAGCTTCATTAAAGTTGGTTTTAGTTTGTTGACTGGTCTAGGTTGTTGATTTTTATTTTCCTTTTAAGGACTATGTAGATTTATGGCATAACTATTACCTTCCTTCCTTCAATTTTAAAATGGACACCATTAGTTTGCTCGAGTACATCCAGCACCTCGGATAGTTTTTTCCGCCTGGAAATTTGAGCCCAAAAACCGATTTTAGGGACCGCAGCAGCATAACTGACCTCTATGTTGTACCACCTGCTTAACTGACGCATTACATTTTCAATAGGTTGATCAACCATATAAAAAACATCGTTCTTCCAGGCCAGGGCCGCATTGATATCCCCATCAGAAATCTTTACCTGTTGCTCGTCAACCTTTGCCTGTTGTCCTGGTTTAAGGATTTTTCCATCACGAGCACCTAAAACAGAAAGCTTTACACTTCCCTCGAGGAGGGTAGTCACATAAGCATCATCATCTGCGTAAGCACTGATGTTAAAATGGGTGCCAAGTACTTGAATTTCCTGGCCGGGAATATTTCTGATCCCTGGAGTACTGACAAAGAATGGCCGATGCTGATCTTTGGCAACTTCAAAATAAGCCTCACCTTTTAACGTGACTCTTCTGCTATCCTTTTTAAAAGCTAAAGGATAAGTAACTGATGATCCAGAATTAAGTAACACCCGGGTTCCGTCCTGTAGTAAGACCTCATATTTCCCACCTAAGGGTGTCGTTATGGTATTGTATCCTTCAGAATGCTCCATTTCCTGATGACTCATTTCATACAATAATTGACCATCGGCCTTTTTTGTAATGACCAAACCATACTGATTGGCAATAGTTCCCTTTGATGCATCCGTCAATGAAATTTCAGAACCATCTGCAAGGGTCAGGGTTGCCCGGTTACCACCTGGAGCGATATCATTCTGATGTTTTGCCATAGATTGAACCACCACAGGCTGATCATTACGGCTTATGATGAAAAATACAGCAAAAAGGGAGATAAATGCAATAACCGCGGCGATAGCCCATTTCTGAACTCCAGTTGGAAAAGCAACTTTCGACCTATATGTTCCAGGGTCGGATTTTAATACCGCTTCCAGTATTTGGTTTCTTGTAGATGCGCTTACATCCTCCAAGGGCTTAGGGCGCTGAAAAGCATCAAACAAAAGTTGTTTCACACCCTCTTCCTGACTGGGGTCTTCCATCAAATTCAGCATCTCCATACGCTCCTCATCAGAGATTTCATCTTCAATAGCTTTCTGTAATAAATAAGCTAGTCTGGCATTTTCCATTATTGTATATTAAAAATCTTATCATTTGTATGCATTACTTTCTACACTGATTTTCCACCAGTATAGTTTTATAGCTGAAGTAAATACCAAACAATTCCAAAATTGCCTGGCCTACTTTAGCCGCCGCTGCTTAGCGCGTAATGGTTTTCCATATAGACTACGGAAAAAGTGATTTGGGGGGTATGAATTAGAAATATTTTGAAAAGAAATGTATGATAAAAATCAGAGGTAGGTCTTTTAAATTTGCAAGACAGTAAGCACGAACACTTCTCATCGCCTGATCCAAATTCCATTTTACAGTTTCTGCCGATACGTTGAGCTCGGCTGCAGCTTGTTCTCTTTTAAAATTTTGCTGCTTTATTAATCGAAAAGTCTCTTGTTGTTTAGGGGGTAAGCGCTTTATTGCCATCTCAAGTATTCCCTGAAACTGTTCCTCTTTATCGTTATAGGCTTCTGGATAAAAAAGGGAAATAGAGTCCTGAGCCATCCGATTGAAGTTCTGCTTTTCCTTAAATGACCTCTTGAGTGCAGTGTAAGTGACATTTCTTGCAATCTTATGCAACCAGTTCTCAATGTTCTCGATATATACTAAAGTATCTCTATTGATCCAAATTTTAACAAAAGTATCCTGTAATATCTCTTCTGTAATCCATTCATCTTTAGTAATTCGAATCACTGTGGTATAGATGTTCGGCCTATAAAGATCAAAAAAACGACTAAATGCCATTTCATCGCCTTCAGCAATGCTTTGCAACAAAGAATGGACTTTATTTTCAATGACTGACCCCATCTATTTAATTATTTCTGCGAGTAAAGGTAGTTTTTTCATTAAAAAAACCTTAAAAAAGATAAAAAATAGAGATTCCATTGTTAGGATGTAGCAAAAAAAAAGGATATTTCCATTTATATCAGCCATAATAATTAAAAAAAAACTCGGAGTACAACTAAATACAGAAGAATTACATTGAAGACACACAATTTAACCGGCTCATATTCTAAAAAACTCAACACGAATCGCATACATGCAAGTTAATTGCAATAAATCGATCTATCAGGTGGCTGTATTTATTTGCCGCGTGATTGATCGAGTTGAGGTTACAGCTCCATTTCAAGAAAAGCGGAACTTAGGGTTTTACCATGGGCATCAAGCACCAATGAAGTAGTTACCCCGCCGGAAAGCGCATCATGAAATATAAATTGCAAGGCCGAAATATTGTCTAACTCGTACCTTTCCACTTTACCTTTAGCAATCTCGATAAAATGTTCTTTCGCTTTTTGAATGGTAATTCTATCACATAATAAACGGTAATCTTCTTCCTTAATTATGCTGGGTTCATTTGATCAGGATCTTCGTGTTTTTGATCCAGGAACTACATCAGCAAAAGCAATTGAAATACGCAAATTCATTAAAAAATCCAAATTGATCCCAGCGACTTTATACCAGGATTCTTTCGGGGATGTGTGGATTGGAACAATTTCAAATGGCTTATTCCGATATAAATATCAAACAAAACAAATGGAAACTATGCCTGGTACTTACTGCAACGATATATCCAGTATCGAGGAAGATCTTCAAGGAAACGTATGGGTCAGTACACTTTATGGCCTAAGTAAATACGATAGAACAGTAAATAAATTTACCAACTATTATTCAGCTGATGGGATTGGTGGAAACCAATTCAATCCATTTAGTTCTTGCCGGCTACCGGATGGCACTATTATCTTTGGTGCTACCCATGGCTTAACTTTTTTTAATCCTGTAAATGTAGCAGTCAAGAGAAGTTTCCCACTTTATTTTGAAAACCTGAGAATTCATAGCAAAATAATTAAACCTTATCAAGGCAAGACCATCATTCAACATTTGACCTATAACCTTGATATTCAACTAAATTACGATCAAAACAATTTTACCATTTCATTCTCGGCCCTTGACTATAGTGATTTCGAGCGGGTTCAATATTCCTATATGATGGAGGGATACGATAAATATTGGATTGATGCCAATAAAAATCGGGAAGCCTATTACTCCTATTTACCAGCAGGGAGCTATAAGTTTAAGGTGAAAATGACAAACAATGATAAATCAATTATTGATGCAGAGAATTCGATAGAAGTAAGAGTATCTCCAGCACCTTGGTTGAGCTGGTGGGCATTCACAATTTATTTTCTATTGTCCAGTTGCGTCATTCTATTATTTATCCAGGCAACAAAAAGGATAAAAACTACAAAAAAGCTTGCGCTTATGGCCAAATACGAGAAGGAAAAAGAGCAAAGTATTAACAAAATGAACATGACATTTTTCGCAAATGTCTCTCACGAATTTAGAACACCCTTAACCATGGTTTCTGGCCCTATTGCAACCTTATATAATGATCATGCCATTACAGTCGAAAACAAGCAGTTACTTCAGATCGTCAATAGAAGCGTTAATAGAATGTTGAAACTGATCAATCAGCTGATGGATTTTAATAAACTGGAAAACTATAGCTTAAAGTTAAACGTCAAAAAAACAGACCTCATGTCTGAGTTGAATCAAATAGTGGATATTTTCAAAATTAATGCAGCAAACAAGCATATCATCCTCAATACGCATGGCTTTGAAGATTCATTTTTTATGTTTCTTGATGCTGACAAACTGGATAAATAATGTCCAATCTAATTTCTAATGCACTAAAATTCACAAAATCAGGAGGAAAAATAGACATTATATTTAATGTTATTAAAGGAAATGATCTTGAACAGCATTATAAATTAACTGATTCAACACAAACCCTGGACTATATCCACCTCATTGTAAAAGATACCGGCATAGGGATTCCAGAAGATAAATTAGAGAAGGTCTTTGAACGCTATTATCAGATAGATGAAGGAAATGGGGGAAACTACAATTGGGGTACGGGCATCGGTCTTTATTATGCCCAATGTCTTGTTAGCTTGCACCATGGTGCTATCAAGGCTGAGAATAATCCGGAGGGTGGAACAATATTTTCATTTATCCTACCAGTAAATGACCAGGCATACCTTCCAACAGAGCGTAGTAACAGAACTATGGAGAAAGAAGGTGAATTCAAGGAAATTCAATTAACGGAATCAGAAAATAATGAAAATTCAATTCAAAAAACGCTTTTAATAGTTGATGATGACCCGGAAATTGTTCATTATATCAAAACATTGCTATCTCCCTATTATAGAATTCTGTGTAGATTTGATGCCAGAAGTGCTTTTGAAAGTATTAGAGAAGAGGCTCCAGATCTGGTACTGAGTGATGTGGTCATGCCAGGCATAAACGGATATGAATTTTGTCAGATGATCAAACAGGACATTCAATTATCCCATATCCCGGTTATTCTGGTCACCTCAAAAGCGACGGTTGAGGAACAAATTGGTGGCCTGAATATTGGCGCAGACGCTTACGTTACAAAACCATTTGATCCTCAATATTTATTAGCAATCATCAATTCTCAGTTGAAAAATCGTGAGAACATTCGTCAGCTATTGGGGCAAACCACGCAAACTCCAGATATTGAACAAAATCTACTTTCAGCTCAAGACAGTGCATTCATGACAAACTTATACCGTTTAATGGAGAATGAATTATCAAATACGGAGTTAAATATCACCAGGATGACCGAGGTATTGCATATATCAAGAACCAAGTTTTATTACAAGGTAAAGGGGCTTACAGGTGAAAATCCGAATGTATTTTTCAAAATATATAAACTCAACAGAGCCGTTGAACTCTTAAAGCTAGGTAAATACAATATTTCGGAAATAGCAGATCTAACTGGTTTTAGTACACTCGCTCATTTCTCCACCAGTTTTAAAAAACACTTTGGTACATCTCCTTCTGAATACTATCATGGAAAAGAGCGAAAGGCGTTCAGAAACCACTAAGCCTATTGAAAAAGAATGATTTACTAACCAATTCAATAATATTTTTCTTTATGAATACAGGATATTTAGCAGACTCTTCCAAAAGCAAGTTTATTCTGAAATACTATCCAGCATACAGCAGTCAAGGAAAAATTTCCCATGTGGGACAACCTACATTTTAAATTGACAAATATTGTGTTAGGAACAATTAGGACGCTAACAATAAAAGGGACGTAATCTGCCTATGGAACCATTTAGTTTTGAAAAACTTCCTGAAGTAATCAGAATCCTATTTGAGAAAGTAGAGCGCATTGAAGAATTACTCCTGGAACTACGTCCAAAAGATCCCAATGAAAACGATATTTTAACAATCCAGGAGGCTGCTAATTTCCTCAAGATCTCTGTAGCAGCCATATACACAAAAGTAAGCAGACAGGAGATCCCAGTAAGCAAGCCAGGAAAAAGGTTATACTTCAACAAGTCCGACCTAAAAAAATGGATCATTGCTTCGAGAAAAAAAACAGTTCTAGAAATTAGAAAAGAAGCAGAAGAGCGTATGAAGATCTTAAATAAGCATAAGAACTTTGTTTGATATTCTTAGACCTATAATATTGTTTACAACCTATATCGAAGTTTGATGTTTCTCCCTATTGCTTTTAGTAGTTCAGGATGATCATTTATTGTAGCATCAGTAGCATACCAATCCCCATCTGAGTTGCAAGACAGTAAATACTCCATACCATGGAGATTAATTTGGATTTCAGTAGTAAGTTTAGTGATACCCTTGGTGATAATGATGTAAGTATAGTCTTTATCATCAAAGTTGATTCGCATGGGTAAATTCATGTCGCAAATATAGCATCAGATTAGGATTCTAATCAACAAACAATTGCACTTTCCTGATAGATCAGACTTCAAAACGTAACTAAACTTGCCGTCACGATATTTCGGAATGTTATTCCTCTTTAACAGATCCCATAATGCTTTCTCAGAAAAATTAAGTACCTCTTGCGCCTCAGTCATAGAGTAACAATACTTTGGATGTGGGTTCTTTTTACGTGCCTTCAGAACAGGCACTTGATATTCAGAAAGTACAAGCATCAAATCAATATCCACTCTTTTAATCAAAGTTTTTCGGGGAGTTAATCTTACCGCTTTTATCCTACCTGTCTGAATAATGTTATAAATACTTCTGATGGAAATATTCAACAACCTGGCAGCTTCACTGACCGTTAAAAATTCAGCGGCGACTACATCTTTAGCAGTAGCAGCTACAGTAGCTACAACTTGTTTTTCAGAAGCCTGAATCTTGAGTTCCCGGACCTTTCGTTTGCCATACCTGCTGTTACAAATATGACTGCAGAATCTGGTCACAGTCGTTCTTGCCATGAAGCTATTACCGCAGAATTCACAAATTCTTTTGACCTTAATATTCGAACTCATTCTAAGCTTGTTTAACGCAGATGCAACAGCTTTTTTGATCAAATCCACCAATAACACCTGTAGTTAACTCGCCCTTTTTAAGTGTCATTAGGCGTCAATAGGTGTTATTAAGTGTCATTAGATGTCCTTAGTCGCCATCATTTACCAGGTGAATTTTTCACAAGATTTTTAGATGAGAAAAGCTACAAATGCGCTACAAAAGTCAGAAAAACAAAAGCATATATCCAAAAATATGGACAAAAGAAATACACATAACTTATTAACAATAAGCTACTTACTTGTCATTGCTTGTCGTAACTATGTGGTATTTATCCTCGATTATTTACCGATACAGAACTTACTAAAAATATTCTCTAGCAAATCATCAGTTGTCACCTGGCCTGTGATCTCTCCTAGGTAATAAAGCGCCTGCTTGATATCCATGGCCAGAAAATCCGAAGTTACCGGATTCAACAATCCGTTCGCCACACTGCTCAATGCCACCTGCGTTTTCTGCAAGGCCTCCACGTGTCTGATGTTCGTTACCATTGTATGATTCGCTGATAACTTATCACCTACTGCCGTATTATAAATCAATTCCTTCAATTCCTCAATCCCCTGATTCTCTTTTGCAGAGATCGAAATAAAATTGATATCAGCAGGGAGATTTAATTCTTTAAGCCTGTCATTATAAGAAAGGTCCATTTTATTCGCTACCGCAACAAAAGATACGCCAGGCTTATGCAAACTTGCGATATCCTCTTTAATCTCTGAAGCAGAAAGGTTCAGTACATCAAACAAATACACCAATACCGCAGACTGACTAATCTTCTGCATCGTCTTCTCCACTCCTATCGCCTCAATCGTATCTGTAGCCTCTCTGATTCCCGCTGTATCGATCAACCTGAAGTTAATCCCATTGATATTTAAAACCTCTTCAATCGTATCCCTTGTTGTCCCCGCAATCTCACTCACAATTGCCCGGTCTTCATTTAACAGCGCATTTAACAACGTTGATTTACCGGCATTTGGTCTACCCGCAATTACCGTATTGATTCCTTCCTTAATCACGTTCCCCAATTCAAACGAACGGATCAGTTTATTGATCACCAAAGTGATCTTATTGATCAGATCCTGTAACTGGTCTCTGTTTGCAAACTCCACATCCTCTTCAGAAAAATCAAGCTCCAGTTCTATCATGGAAGCAAAATGAATCAATTGCTCCCTTAGCAAATTAAGCTCGGTACTAAAACCTCCTCTTAACTGGTTCATCGCTACGCTATGCGCTGCCTGGGAATCCGAGGAAATCAAATCTGCAACTGCTTCTGCCTGGGAAAGGTCTAATCCACCATTTAAAAATGCCCTTAAAGTAAATTCCCCTGGCTTAGCCGCCGATGCTCCTCTTCTGATCAATAAAGAAATGATCTGTTGAATGATGTAATTCGACCCATGACAGGAAATCTCTACCACATTCTCTTTCGTATAAGATTTCGGGGCGACAAACAAACTCACCACCACCTCATCAATCACCATATCTCCATCCTTTATCAACCCAAAATGTAGTGTATGAGAATCCTGCTTCAGCAGGTCTTTTCCACTAAAAACTGAATTTGTGATAGTGATTGCGTCCTTACCCGAAAGGCGGATCACACCTATAGCCCCGATTCCTGGAGGTGTAGATAAGGCAACTATGGTTTCGTTACTGATCATAAAAAGAAATATACTGTGTTTTGATTATTTACAAAACTAGCCAAACATTTCATACCTTACCGTGTTTACCTTTTGAAAAAACAAATAAACTACAATTCAAGCCGTATTATCGCTCTAAAAGCCCCATCTCCTTATGAAAGAAATGCCCCTAACCGTAAAAAGATCCATTGAACTTCTCGGAATCGTCCTCGTTGGCGCGCTGATGGTTATTGGAAAAGACATCATCATGCCCGTAATCATGGCATTTTTCATCAGCATTGTGCTTCTTCCTATATTTCGCTTTTTAAGGAAATACAAGTTTCCGGAAATTGCCGCAATTATCCTGCCCATCCTCCTTGTCGTGATTTTTGTAGGTGCCATTGTATGGTTCTTCTCCGCGCAAATCGGTGTTTTGGCGGCAGATTTTCCTCAGATCAAAAGCAATGTAAATTCGCACCTGAAATCACTCAGCGAGTGGTTCAGTACCATCAGTCACGTTTCTACCACTGAACAGATGAAATTCATTACCGAAAAGAGTGATGACCTGTTGGGAATGGCTGGAAAAGCGGCAAGTGGTGCGGCAGTAACACTGAGCTCCATTTTTGTATTTGTGGGATTACTTCCCATATATATCTACCTGATGTTGTTTTACAAAGACATTTTACTGCGTTTCATTTTCATGTGGTTTAAACCTGATCACCATCCAAAGGTAAAAGAAGCCATTTACGAGACAGAGGCCATCATCAAAAACTACCTGATAGGATTGTTGATTCAGGTGACCTATATGACCATCTTATTGGGAGGGATCTTATTGCTGATCGGCATCAAACACGCCTTGTTGATCGGTGTGATTTTCGCGATCTTAAACCTGATCCCTTATGTAGGTGCTTTAATCGGAAACATCATCGGTGTATTGCTTACCCTAACCTCCTCTACGGAATTATGGCCGGTAATTACGGTACTAGGAGTAATTGCAGTCGTACAATTTCTGGACAACAATATCCTGATGCCAAAAATTGTAGGCTCCAAAGTGAAGATCAATGCCCTCTTTGCGATTCTCGGGGTAATTATCGGAGGAAGTATTGCCGGTGTTTCCGGAATGTTTCTCTCCATGCCAATCATTGCGGTACTGAAAGTAATCTTCGATAGAACAGAGACATTCAGGCAATGGGGCGTGTTATTGGGTGATGAAAGACCTGCCAAAAGCCCGATGACTTTTGCAGCTTTCAGAAAGAAAAAACCGGTACCCACAGACCCCGGTGTAAGTAAATAAATCAACTGAATAACAATTATTTTATTATATTAACATCGAAAATTAACAAATCGAATCTATGGAAACAAACTTTAACTCATCAACAGACGATGGAAAGACGGCGGCAATTGTCAGCTACATCACCCTTATAGGATGGCTGGTGGCCTACTTTGCCATGCACAAAGACAAGAAAACAGAGCTGGGTAGTTTTCACCTCAGACAAACGCTGTTACTCTTTCTTATTGTACTTGGTTTAAATATTGGACTCAGCATTTTTGTTGCCATCATGCCTTTCGATGCAGGTCTGATCTATAAATTGGTCTATCTCGGAATATTTATCTTATGGGTAATCGGTTTTATCGGTGCGATCCAGGGAGAGAAAAAAGAAATGCCTTTGATTGGAAAAACGGCGCAAACCATGTTTCCAAATCTCTAGAATTATTAAATTCTCAAAAAAAAGCAGGGCTTAAATTAAGTCCTGCTTTTTTTATGTGTTATAAAAAGTAAACAAAAAAGGTGCACCTCTGCACCTTTCAAATAGGATAAACGGAATTTACATTCTTTCCGGAACGGTGATTCCTAAAATCCTCATTCCGGATTTAAGAATTCCTGCAGTTACCGCACTGATGTTTAAACGGTGATGTTTCAATTCCTCATCTTCTTCCTTCACAATTGGCGGAACCTCATGATAGAACTTGTTGAATAGCTTAGCCACTTCATACAGATAATTGGCCAGACTTGCAGGGCTATACACCTTTGCAGCAGCAATCAGCTCTGCAGGATATTTTGCCAGTAACATGATCATCTCACGTTCTGTAGCTGTCAGCATCACCTTTTCCGCACCACCTCTGGCCGTATCATATCCTGCCTTATTCAACAACGATTTGATACGTGCATGAGTATACTGGATAAACGGACCTGTGTTCCCCTGGAAGTCAATAGATTCCGCAGGATCAAATAACAAGCGTTTCTTAGGCTCTACCTTCAACAGGAAGTATTTTAACGCTCCCAATCCGATATTCTGGTATAAGTTTTCTTTTTCTTCTTCAGAGAAGTCGTTCACCTTTCCTAAGGCTTCGGTTTTCTGTTTGGCGGTTTCCACCATTTCTGCCATCAAATCATCGGCATCAACCACAGTACCTTCTCTTGATTTCATTTTTCCGCTTGGAAGATCCACCATGCCGTACGACAAATGGTGTAATCCTTTAGCCCAGGTTTTACCCAGTTTCTCCAGAATCAGGAACAACACTTTAAAGTGATAATCCTGCTCATTTCCAACCACATATAAGGAATCATCCATCTGGAAATCATCGTGTTTCATTTGAGCAGTTCCCAGATCCTGAGTGATGTATACGGAAGTACCATCCGCTCGTAAAACCAGTTTCTGATCTAAACCATCCGCAGTTAAATCAATCCATACAGAGCCATCCGGTTTCTTAAAGAACACGCCTTTTTCCAGGCCTTCTTCTACCGTTCCCTTACCTAAGAGGTAAGTATTGCTCTCATAATAATATTTATCGAAGTCGACACCCATGGTTTTGTAAGTCACGGCAAAGCCGTCATATACCCAACCATTCATGGTTTTCCATAAAGACATCACCGCTTCATCTCCATTCTCCCAATCCAGCAACATTTTCTGCGCTTCTTTGATTAGTGGCGCATTCTTTTTCGCTTCCTCTTCTGTCTGTCCTTCTGCTTTTAAAGCCTCAATTTCTTTTTTGTACTCTTTATCAAAGATGACATAGTATTTTCCTACCAGGTGATCACCTTTCAACAAGGAACTTTCAGGAGTTTCGCCATTTCCCCATTTCTGCCATGCCAGCATGGATTTACAGATATGGATTCCCCTGTCGTTCACCAGATTTACTTTATACACTTCATGACCGCTTGCTTTCAGCAATTCCGCCACAGAATATCCCAGCAGGTTGTTCCTTACGTGTCCAAGGTGTAATGGCTTATTGGTATTTGGCGAAGAATATTCCACCATCACCTTTTTACCATTGGCCGGTACCGCGCCAAAATCAGGGCTCAGCAGGTCCTGGTTAAACAGGTTTAACCAATAGCTATCCGCTACGGTTAAGTTCAGGAATCCTTTTACCACATTAAATGCAGTCACTTCTTCAATATGTTCTACCAGGTATTCGCCAAGCTCAGTTGCCGTTACTTCCGGTGATTTCTTAGAAAAACGTACGACAGGAAACACAACAATCGTGATCTGTCCTTCAAATTCTACTCTGGTATCTTGTAAACTAACCTGTTTTTCAGGAATCTCCTGATCGTATAAATGCTTTACTGCAGCTATCGTTGCAGTGGTAATATGTTGTTCGATATTCATAATTTACTCGTTTCTAAAAGCGTTCGTCGCTTTAATTAAAATCTCAAAGGCATGTTCTGCCATTTGATTCTCTCTGTCGAGAGTAGGGTTTACTTCTACAATTTCGAAGCAACATACCTTTTGGTTGGTGATCAGCCCGGACATTAGCTTTCCCGCTTCTCTTTCTGTCAGTCCCTGTGCAACCGGTGTTCCTGTTCCGCGGGATGCGGTAGGGTCCATAGAATCTACATCAAATGAAACATAGATCAGGTCGCAATGGTCAAGGTAGACTAAAGTGTCGATTACTGTCCGCTCTACGCCTCTTTTCCGGACATCCGCCGTCGTGTAGATCTTTACTTTGTTTTTCTTAAGTAAAAATTCTTCCGGTTTCTCCATGTCCCTTGCAGAAATCAGCACAAGATCGCGATAATTAATCTTAGGTGCTATATTTCCCACGTTTTTTAGCTGATACCAGTAGTTGATCGTCTCCTGATCCAGCTTGTTCACCTTCGACTCTAAATTATCTTCGTCGAGCGCCATCGCAAGCGGCATTCCGTGCATATTTCCGGAAGGTGTAGTGTAAGGCGAATGTAAATCTGAGTGTGCATCGATCCAGATTACCCCTAATTTCGACTTGGGATAGGCTGCTTTTATACCTGCAATAGTCCCGGCGGCAGTACTGTGATCACCTGCCAGAACCACTGGAAATTGTTTCTCATCAAGTGTAGTTTGCACCATTTCACTCACCCGCTCTACCATGGTCAAAATTCCAGAAATCCGCTTCGCATAGGGGCTCCCGGTACCTTCAAGCAATAAATGGTTCTCGTTCGGCACCTCTACAGATTTGTGTTTTTTGAAAAATCTGCTCCCAAAATCCAATGCCGCAATCTTAATTGCATCTACTCCTAAACTGGCTCCGCGGGTGCCGGCGCCGATCTCGGATTTTACCTCAATAATTTTTAAAGTCTTAGTCATAAAAAAAAATACAAGTGTATTTTATAAAGTGTTTATCTTTGGAACCGAAATTAACTCATTTTAATTTGCTACTCCTTTAAATAATTGTTCAAAAATATAAAAAATGCAGAGTTACTCCGAATTTCTTGATCTAAGTGTTGGTTTTCCTCAGGAAGGTTACAGCGTTATAGACGACGAATTATATTTTCAAGATCTCAATCTGATGGAGATGATTGAAACCTATGGTACGCCATTACGTTTCACTTACCTCCCAATGATAAGTAAGAAAATCCAACAAGCCAAATTATTATTTCAAACGGCGATCATCAAGAACAATTACCGTGGGGATTATAAGTATTGTTATTGTACTAAAAGTTCGCACTTCAGGCACATTGTTGAAGAAGCCTTGAAAAATGGCATCCATTTGGAAACCTCATCTGCATTCGATATGCCCATGATTGAGGCATTAGAGAAAAAAGGTGCCCTTACCAAAGACATCACCGTAATCTGTAATGGATTTAAGACCTACCAGTACAAACAGTATATCATTGATATGTTGCATGATGGCTATAAAAACATCATCCCTGTACTGGACAACAAAGAAGAATTTAATCTTTTCGATGATGAAGTAGAACTGGATACACCTTGTAATCTGGGCATCCGTATCGCGGCAGAAGAGCAGCCGGATTCACAATTCTACACCTCCAGATTAGGGGTCCGTATGGAAGATGTGATCGATTTCTACAACAATAAGATCTCGGCCAATCCTAACTTCAGGGTAAAATTACTTCACTTCTTTATCAACTCCGGAATCACAGACTCTCCATACTACTGGAATGAGCTGGAAAAATACGTGACCTTGTATTGCAAGTTTAAAAAGATCAATCCTGAGCTGGATACTTTAGATATCGGTGGCGGTATGCCATTTAAAGACTCCCTGGTATTTGATTTCGATTACGAATACATGGTGAATGAAATCGTAAAAAGGATTAAAGAGATCTGTGCAGAGCACGATGTGGTAGAACCGGATATCATCACTGAATTTGGTAAATACACCGTTGCAGAAGCATCTGGTATCTTATATAAAGTATTGGGTCGTAAACAACAGAACGACAGAGAGAAATGGCTGATGCTGGATGGATCATTCATCACCAACCTTCCGGATGTATGGGCATTGAACCAAAAATACATCCTCCTTCCGATCAACAACTGGGATGCAGAATATGAACGGGTAAACTTAGGTGGGATCACTTGTGATGGCCAGGATTACTACAATCAGGAAGCACATATGAACAGTGTGTTCATGCCTAAAACACGTAAAGTACAATACCTCGGCTTCTTCAATACCGGAGCTTATCAGGAAGTACTGAGTGGATATGGCGGTATTCACCATTGCTTGTTGCCAAGTCCTAAACATGTGATCATTCGCAGAAACAGAGATGAAACGTTCAACTTTGAGGTATTCGGTGAAGAGCAAAACAGTAAGCAGGTATTAAAAATCCTGGGTTACGCTTAAACGTACACCAGGTAAAGCATAATTCAAGAGGCTGTGTCATAAATCATGATACAGCCTTTTGTGTCTTGTATTTATTTCTATTCTAAAACCGTTCGACAGCCGGTTAAACCCTGACAACAACTGCTTATCCAGGTACAACGGATCAGAAAGATCAATTCACCTGTCATTTTCCATAAAAAAGAAGATTTTGAAATTGAAGCTGCAGTAGCTTCGAACACGCTACTCCATTCCTTTTTGATCAAAAAACACCTGACTTATTAATAATAACTATTTCCTGTTTTCATTTATCTAAAGTTTATTTAAGTTACGGACTTTTTTGAACCACCTGTCTGACGATCTAACCACTCATCAAATGAGTCCTGCTACACCAAACAAGAGAGCAGATTGGCTTACAAAAGTTTGTTTTGTCAAACATTTACCAAACAAAAAAAAACACTTGACAAGCACAATAAATTAATCTATTTTTACTTTAACTATAATCAATCAAATAAATCACACTTAAACTAAATCATCCCATGAACACTAAACCCTATTTCAACAAAGTATGCCTGCTCGCTTGCATCTTACTATTCTCCTCAATTGTCTCATCCTGCAAAAAAAAGGAAACCACAGCTACACCAAATGCAAAAGATGATATGGCATCTTCAATAGCTTATTTTGTTAAACAAGGATTCAAAGCGGAAAATGTCGTTTTTAAAGACGGAAAATTTATTCTTGACCACGACATTATCATCAGCGCCGAGGAAGTTGCCACAAGAATAAAAAACGAAAGTCCTGCAGGCTCCCCACAGACAGAACATTGGAGACACAATTATATTGTCAAAAACCCTTATCACAAGAATATCAGGTTGTATATCGAACCGTCTGTACCACTTGAATGGAAAACGGCTGTTCAGGGCGCAACTTCGAATTGGAACAACATGGTCAGTAATGATGGAAGTATTGAACTCGGAATGTCTACAACAGATTTTGCTTTTGCATCAGATACCCGGGTATTTATGGGTTACGAAAATGCCAATTGGATTGCACGTGCTTATCTCCCAACATCAAATGGCAGAGCTGGGGTAAGCATTGAGATTAACAGCAAGTACAACGGCCTGATCAGTAGTGAAAAACTTTTTGCAATCACACATGAACTTGGTCATACCATCGGGTTAAACCATACTGATCAGAATGTTGGTATATTTATTCAGGCTACAAATCCATGGCAAACCACTCCCCCTCTGGTAGATCCTAATTCCGTTATGAATTCTGTTGTACTTCCATGGACTGCCTTTACTACAGGAGACGTACAGGCTATGAAAATTTTATACCCACGAATACTGTAATATCGCTCCTTTGTTTACCGATATAAACTTATATTTCGATTAATTTGAAGACAAAAAGAGCCTGTATCATAAATCAATGATATAGGCTCTTTTGTTTCAACTCTATTTCTATTCTTTTGATTATTAATAACTTAATACCATCTTCTGAGCTTTAAATTATATTTAACATAGTGATTTTTTGATAAACTTATAACATCATCAGCACTGAATATGGCCAATACCTATTCCAGTAGAAAGCTCGCTGTACCTTGTTTTCCCGGTAAAATGGCATTACCACCATTTCAAAGGGAATTCAAGCTGATCTACCGAACCGACAATTAAATCCGGTTTAAAAGCGTACTCACTTAAACTTTCTTTTTTTGCAATTCCGGATAAAACCAATATCGTTTTGTAACCCATTTGTACTCCTCCCTGTATATCGGTCTCCATGGTATCCCCTATTACAGTCGTCTCTGCAGTTTCCAGTCCCAGATACTTTCTGGCCGAACGCATCATTACAGGACTCGGCTTTCCAATTACAAAAGCTTTCCTGCCGGTTGCCTCTTCGATCATTGCCGTAGTTGCTGCGATACCGAGGTTGTTCCATCCTGGTTTTTTAGGAGATGGATCCTGATTGGTCGTGATGAATTTTGCGCCTGCCAGAATCATATCTACCGCGCGTTGTACCATTTCCAAAGTAAAATTCCGGCCCTCACCCAATACCACAAACTCAGGATCAGTATTCACCAGGTTAATGCCGTTTTCATGTAAACTGGTAATCAGTCCCCCCTCGCCTAATACATAAGCCGTTCCGTTTTCGCCCTGATCACCCAGGAATTTACCGGTGGCCATAGCACTGGTGTAAACATGTTTTTCAGTCACCTCAATGCCCAAAAGTTTTAGCTTACGAACCACATCAAGCCGGGTACGTTGACTATTATTGGTCATAAAGGTAAAGGGTATGTCGTTTTTAAGCAGATTGGCAATAAACTTATCTGCGCCCTCGATTAAAGTTTCACCGCTGTAAATGACACCATCCATGTCAATTAGAAGTCCGTGTTTCATATTTTTCTGTTCGTAATTTCGTAATAATGATTTAGTTTCTTTTTGCCGCTTAATTTACAATAAAGATGCACATATAACGCAATGAATTAAAACAAGACTTAACACTTTACAGATTGATATTGTTGAAAATAATGAGATCTGTTCTGAGCACCCTCAAAAAAATAAGGACATATCTCCCGATATGCCCTTACAACCTTAAACCAAACCAATTATGAAAACCTTGTATTAAGAAACTTTAATCTCTTTAGTAGCCGACTTAGTTTCATCTTTTTTACCAATCGTGATGTTTAAAATCCCGTTGATGTATTCCGCAGCGATTTTTTCTGCATCTACACTCTCAGGCAACACGAATGATCTTGCGAAAGAGAAATAATCAAATTCCTTGCGGGTATAGTCTTTTTTCTCATCAGTTTCGCTTACTTTTTTCTCTGCCCATACCGATAAAGTGTCTTTCTTTAAGTTGATCTGAAAATCTTCTTTTGTCAAACCAGGGGCAGCCAATTCAATTTTGTAATCTGCTTCAGTCTCCAGAATGTTTACTCCCGGAACTTTGTTTACAGTTAAATTTTTATTTAATGCCTCACTAAACAAAGAGTCAAATACGTTGTTAAAGTAAGGTGCAGTGTTTCTGGTTCTGTTGTTAAATTTTACTAGTGTCATTGCTTATTTCTCCTTTTATTTAAGTTTTAATTTTATACTAAACAGCTAATCAACACTCATACCAACCCTATTTTTTATGAATTTCAAGACATTATGGCGCACAAAACCAAAACAACAAGACAAAAAGGCAGACATCATCAACCATTTAGACAGTTTTAAGTATAAAACAGAGATTGAAACCCGGTTTGCAGATTTTGATATGTTCGGCCATGTGAACAATGCGGTCTACTTTACTTATCTTGAAGTTGCGAGGTCTAAATACTGGAACGTGGCCATTAAATGGGATTGGAAAAAGACAGGGGTTGTCATTGCCCAGGCGAGTCTGGATTACATCCTCCCAATATTGGTCGACGATAAAATCAGCATGTATGTAAGAACTTCAAGAATAGGAAACAGCAGCTTCGATCTGGAATACCTGTTGGTCAAACACGAACATGGAAAAGAAGTGGCCTGCAGTAAAGGAAAAACCGTTTGTGTTGCCTTCGATTATCATACAAAAGCGGCATGCCCTATCCCGGAAAACGAAAAGGCGAGAATGATCTCTTTTGAACAATTGGAAAATAAATAGACAAAGCGGCTCAGGGGCCGAAAAATGGAGAAGCCGGTAAAGATTTCTTTTACCGGCCTCCGTTTTACAGGGCTCATTACCGCAGCGCTTAAAGAATATAAAAGATATTGGACGCTTTCAGCGCAGACTTCTCTTTCAGGTCTTCATCGTGCTTATGACTTTCTTTCAGCATCTGCTTGAGGTCTCTTTCAATCGTCCGGCAAATAGTAGTCGTAGGCGTATCCGTTGGCTTATTCTCAAATGGATCCTGCAGATGAATCGCCATTTTCTCTATTAAGAAAAAAGAACAGGAGATGGCAATTACAAGCGGACTTCAATGATTCCAAAAAACTCAATCAGGCCAAAGGGCAAAAGCATGATAAACAGAATCAGTGAAAAATGAATGTATACGGCATAGGTAGATGGGAAAACCGTATTCTTAATCCGTTCACATCCGCCCATCTCATTTGAAAAAGCAGTTAAGGTTTTATCGATCTGCACTTGCTGAAATTCATTGATCCAGCCCAGTTTAAAGGCGTTCCGTAAATCTCTCACCTGCAACTCCTGCAGCGCCAATGGAACATTGCTATACCTTTTAATGTATTCCAGATCCTCCGCGCTGATAAAGCGCTCCAATTGGAAAAGTGGATCTTCTCCTCTCAAATACCGGCTAAGACTGTAACACCATGCGATTTGTCTTTTCGCCATACGTTCACAGAATGACCGCTCATCTGAGGCCCCGAATGGCACGTCAATGAAAGTAATCAATTGCCTTGTCAAGGTTCTGGAATCATTCACGATTGCTCCCCAGAGGGTCCTCGCCTCCCACCACCTGTCGGAAGCCTGATTGGATTTAAAAGCCAGCAGCAGGGAGATCACCGTCCCTAAAATCGTAGGAACAGCAATCGGAACAGAGATCCTGGTGATGTGAAAGTTCTCGTATAAAACGGCAATCAAAATGGCATAAACCGTAACCCAGCAGTAAGGCCCCTCACAATCACAGAAACCAGGTCCGGTGTATCTTCGATCAGCAAAATCTTCGTTTTATCCATTATTTTTCTAAAATAGAACTTGCTACATCAAAAACCAATCCCAAACCCCAAGGTCTGACCCTCCTCTGACATTAAACCTCATAAAAAAAGGATGGCCCGAATTTAATCCGGCCATCCCAGGCTTATCATAGCGCTAAAAATCTTAAAAGATCTTCCCCGGATTCAGTATACCCGCAGGGTCAAAGACCGTTTTAATGCTGCGCATCAGGTTCAGGTGGATTTCACTGTATTTTATCGGCATAAAATCCTTTTGCACCAGGCCAATTCCATGCTCTCCGGAAATGGTTCCTCCCAATGCACTGGTCAGTTCAAATACCTCGACAATCCCCTCTTTCAATTTGTTTTTCCAATCTTCGTCGCTCATCCCTGCTTTAATGATGTTCACGTGGAGGTTTCCATCCCCTGCGTGCCCGTAACACACACTCTCGAAGCCATATCTGCCACCGATCTCCTTAATTCCTTTAATCAATTTCGGCAACGCCGCTCTTGGCACCACGGTATCTTCTTCTTTATAGATAGAGTTAGACTTCACCGACTCCGGCATCGTGCGCCTGATCTTCCACAGTTCGTCCTTTTGCATCGCAGTATCTGCAAAAAGCACATCCGTACAACCAAACTCCTCCAGTACGACATTCACACGCTCACAGTCTTTAAAAATGGCATCCATATCATCGCCGTCAAATTCGATCAAAAGAAAAGCATTGACCCCATCTTTAAGGTCAAATTTGATGTCGTCATATTCAATTACCCATTCCACTCCCCTTCTTTCCATAAATTCCAGCGCAGAAGGAATCACCCCTGCCCTAAAGATGGCCGATACCGCACCACAAGCCTGTTCATTTTCAGAAAAAGAAGCCATCATGAGTACACTGTGCTGAACCTTTGGAATCAGCTTGGCCACAATCTTCGTAACCACACCCAGGGTACCTTCAGAACCGATCATCAACTGTGTCAGGTTGTAACCCGAAGCATATTTCAGGGTATTTGCACCGGTCCAGATTACCTCTCCGGTAGGGAGAACCACTTCCAGATTCAGGATGTATTCCCTGATCGTTCCGTACTTCACCACCCTTGGCCCACCGGAACCATGCGCTACATTTCCGCCGATAAAGCAGGAGCCTTTACTCGAAGGATCAATGGGATAAAGCAATCCCTTTTCAGCAACGGCATCCATAAATTCCTGGGTGATCACACCCGGCTCCACTACCGCCTGCAGGTTTTCTGTATCGATGTCAATGATTTTTTTAAACTTCTCCATAGACAGCAATACGCCACCGAAGACCGGCAATGCGCCCCCACTCAAACCCGTTCCACCACCACGGGGCGTCACAGGAACATGATGTGCATTACATAATTTTAATAAGGCAGCCACTGAAGCAGTATCTTTAGGTTTAACCACTACTTCAGGGTAATATTTCAAATCTTCAGTTTCGTCATGACAATAAGTGTTTAAAGAATCTTCATCCGTAAAAACACTTTCTGCACCAACAGCTGTTTTGATCAGCTCCAGCAATTCTGAAGTTATTTTAGTGTATTCCATTATATATTTGGTTTTTTTAATCTTTAAAGGAGGGTAATTTAAAAGGATTTAAGCTTGCTTTTCAGGAGCAGTATAGCTCAGCTGAACGAAAGAATGGCCAACTTCCCCCGGCATTGGCGGGTTCATTTTTCGAATCCCTGCCTGGGCAGTCAACACAAAAGGATAATGGGCAATCACACGGTCCAGAATCCGCTTCACCACCGTTTCCAGCATCTTCTGCGTGTTTTGCATTTCCTCCAGAATGATGGTATTGATCACTTCATAATTCACCGTATGGTTCAGGTTTTCCGTATCTCCGGTATGGACAAAAGTGACCACCACATCTACCAAAAAGTAAATCCCGGTTAAATGCTCTTCCGGGTACCAGCCGTGAAGGGCGAAACACTTTACATCTCTTAACGCAACGGTCTGTATATAGCTATTTGCTGAACTCATTTGGCAAAATTAATTTTTTGGACGGTTTTTACCAGCCATTCCCCGAAATTATTACCTTTGAAGCAAAGGGCTTTGAAAAAATCCCGTTTCAAACAAAAGCAACAGCTGATCACTTAACCAAATATAGTGTAAACAATGAATAAATCTGCCAAAAAAGACCTTTACGAAGCTCCTGATTATTATTTACTCGACGAATTACTTACGGAAGAACACAAGCTGATCCGCTCTGCGGCCAGAGACTGGGTGAAGAAAGAAGTGAGCCCGATCATTGAAGACTATGCACAAAGGGCAGAATTCCCTAAACACCTGATCAAAGGGCTGGGAGAAATTGGTGCTTTTGGACCGACCATCCCTGTAGAATATGGTGGCGCCGGACTGGATTACATTGCCTACGGAATCCTGATGCAGGAAATCGAACGCGGTGATTCCGGAATCAGGTCGACCGCTTCCGTTCAGGGCTCCTTGGTCATGTACCCGATCTACGCTTATGGTACAGAAGAACAACGCAAAAAATACCTTCCAAAATTAGCTACAGGTGAACTGATGGGCTGTTTCGGACTCACCGAACCGGATCATGGATCGAACCCTGGTGGAATGGTAACCAATATAAAAGACAAAGGCGACCATTACCTGTTGAATGGCGCAAAGATGTGGATCTCCAACGCTCCTTTTGCAGATATCGCTGTGGTATGGGCAAAAGATGAATCCGGCAAAATCAGAGGATTAGTCGTAGAAAGAGGAATGGAAGGCTTCAGCACTCCGGAAACACATAACAAATGGAGCTTAAGGGCTTCCGCTACCGGCGAGCTGGTATTTGACAATGTGAAAGTTCCCAAAGAAAACCTTTTCCCGGAAATCAGTGGATTAAAGGGACCATTGGGTTGCTTAAACCAGGCACGCTATGGCATTGCCTGGGGCGCATTGGGTGCTGCAATGGACTGCTATGATACCGCATTGCGTTATTCCAAAGAACGCGTACAATTCGGTAAACCTATCGGCGGATTCCAGTTGCAGCAAAAGAAATTAGCCGAAATGGTGACTGAAATTACAAAAGCACAATTGCTGGTATGGCGTTTAGGTGTCTTGAAAAGTGAAAACAGAGCCACTGCAGAACAAATCTCTATGGCCAAGAGAAACAGTGTAGAAATCGCATTGGATATCGCCCGTAATGCCCGACAAATGTTAGGTGGAATGGGAATCACCGGAGAATACTCGATCATGAGACACATGATGAACTTAGAATCTGTAGTGACCTATGAAGGAACACATGACATTCACTTATTGATCACCGGAATGGATGTGACTGGAATAAACGCATTCAAATAACCTATATTTGCGCCAGCAATGAAAACATTTAAAAAATATTATTCCCTCCCTGCTCCTCCTGAAGAGGTGTATTGGGCGATGACAAAGGCGCAAAGCATCCAGCTGTGGACAGGTGCAGAAGCGGAATTTACAGAAGAAGTAAACACAGAATTCTCTTTTTGGGATGGCGATATCGTAGGTAAAAACCTGGAATTGGAATACGGCAAAAAGATCGTTCAGCAATGGTATTTCGGAGAAGAAAATGAACCTTCTATCGTGACCATTAAACTGCATGAAGACAAAAAAGGAACTTCGCTGGAATTCGTGCAAACGAATATCCCTGACGAAGATTACGACGAATTCACCGCAGGATTAACCGAATACTATTTCGGTGGTCTGATCGACTTTTTCGAAGAATAAAAGAAAAGACTGCTTAAATAGTAGTACTTCTATAGCTGAAATTCAAATAAAATTTAGTTTTAAAAAAAGAGGAATCTCTTTTCGTCCCCGAATCTTTGCTGAAGGGCAAATATTCGAACGTCCTCAAAGAAACACCTCTTTTTTTTAAAATCCTGCACAGGTATATTGCCTTCTTAATGGCGTACCCATGCAGGATTTCTATTTTGACGATGATTCATTGTGCCTGATTTTGACACTTAATTTCAAAAAAAAAAGAAGGTATTCTAGGAAAAGGCATAGGAATTTTGCCCCCTTCAGGGCAAAGGTTCCAGCCTTTGAGTAGTAATACCTTCTTTTTTAACCAGAATTATATTAATCAGCTATTATTCAGCAACATTAAAGCAAAAACTGCCAATTCCTGAAAGCAAAGCCGAACAAGCCTTTATCCTTCCGTATCGTATACAGAAACGATGTTCTCTCTTAAATTATAATGCGAAGCCATGACCTCTCCATAAGCACCTGTACTGCGCAAAGCAATCAGGTCTCCACGTAAGGTTTCTGGCAATTCGACCTCTTTGCCAAAGCAATCTGTGCTTTCGCAAATCGGGCCAACCACATCATATTTTACCGAATCTTCCAAAGCAAGCTTAGAAATGTTTTCAATTTTATGGTAAGCCTGATATAAAGCCGGCCTCATTAATTCCGTCATTCCGGCATCCAGAATGATAAAGTTCTTTTTCTTTCCGTTTTTTACATAAAGCACCTTGCTGATCAGTGAAGAACATTGTCCAACTAAAGCCCTGCCCAGTTCAAAATGAACCTCCTGGTTAGACCTTACTTCCAGAAACTCCTGGAACACTTTAAAATAAGCAGCAAAGTCCGGCACCTGCTGTTCCGGGTTATGGTAATCAATCCCTAAACCACCGCCAACATTTAATACTTTTACGATGAAACCACGTTCTTCGAACCATCCGGCAAATTCATTCACACGTACACATAAATTTTTATAGACATCCATGTTCGTGATCTGCGATCCGATATGGAAGTGAATCCCTATAAATTCCAGGTTCGGACTTTTCTTTAACATCTCTGCACAGGCAGGCAGGTCCCAGGAATTAACCCCGAATTTGTTCTCATCCAATCCGGTCGTGATGTTATGGTGCGTATGCGCATCTACATTTGGATTGATACGGATGGCCACTCTCGCCAGCTTTCCTTTCTTTTCCGCCAGTTCATTGATCACTTCCAGCTCCTGAACAGATTCTACGTTAAAGCAGAAAATATCATGGTCCAGTGCAGCATTGATCTCCCGGTCGGACTTACCCACTCCCGCAAAAACAACCTGTTTTTTATCAAAGCCAATCTCGATGGCCTTATTCACCTCGCCCCCGCTTACACAGTCAGCACCAAAACCTACGGCCTTGATCTTTTGTAAAACAGCAGGATTGAAATTTGCTTTCATGGCATAGTGCACATGAAAATTATATACCTTAGCGGCCGCTGCGCAATCACTTAACGTTTTTTGCAGTAAAGTAAGGTCATAATAATAAAAGGGTGTTTCTAAATTCGCGAAACGTGCTATATCTTTATCGGAAAACATAATGTTCAAGTATCTGATTATATTTTTTATCGTTGTTTTGAGTTTAATCTATATTGGCAATTATATTGATTACAGGAACAATAAGATGAATTCTGCGGAATACAACAGAAGAGTCAGGATCTTCTTCTTCCTGGTTGTCCTGATCATTGCCATTGTCGTCTGGTTAAGGAAGCGGTAAAACCGCTTCCTTATTCAAACAAACGGTTATGTAAACTCTTTAAAGCTTCTGTTTTATCTTTCGTATTGATCAGCAGGGAAATGTTGTAATTACTTCCACCGTAAGAGATCATGCGAATAGGAATGTGTTTAATGGAATCCAGTACACGGGCTGCATAACCATGCTTGTCTGCACTAAAATCTCCAACCACACAAACGATACTCTGATCATTATCGATCTCTACCGAACCGAAAGCATGAAGCTCTTCTACGATCTTATCCAGGTTATCCGTAAAATCTATTGTCAAAGAAACGGCAACCTCCGAAGTCGTGATCATATCGATTGGCGTTTTATACCTTTCAAAAATCTCGAATACCCTTCTTAGAAAACCGTAAGCCAATAACATTCTGCTCGACTGGATTTTGATGGCTGTAATACCATCTTTTGCAGCGATAGATTTGATCTTTCCTTTTTCACTATCTATAGAGATCAATGTTCCTGCCGCAGCTGGCTCCATTGTATTCAGTAAGCGTACCGGAATCTTATATTTTTGTGCCGGGAATACCGACTGTGGGTGTAAAATCTTTGCCCCAAAATAGGCAAGCTCTGCAGCCTCATCAAAAGAGAGATGAGAAATAGGTTTCGTTCCTTTTACGATCCTTGGATCATTGTTGTGCATCCCATCGATATCCGTCCAGATCTGAACCTCTTCGGCCAGGATCGCGGCGCCGATTAATGATGCGGTATAATCACTTCCACCACGTCTTAAATTATCTACTTCGCCAAAGCTGTTTCTGCAGATGAATCCCTGAGTGATGAATAGTTTATTTCCCTTATGCTGATCCAGCAAAGGTTGTAAATGTCTGGTGCTGTATGGAACATCAGGCTCATTGTCTTCATCAATCTTCATGAAGTCCAATGCAGGAAGCAATACAGAAGCAACACCGATAGATTTCAGGTAAATATGGTAGAGGGTAGTCGACAACAATTCACCTTGTGCCAAGACCACTTTCTCTTCGATTGGTGTGAAAATATCGTTCACCAATGAACTTAAAAAGCCGAAATGATAATCTACCACTTCCTGCCCCTGTCCGCGAAATTCTTCCTCAGGCAACAGCTCTATCACAAATTCATTATATTTCTGGTGCAATGCGTTAATTAAGCTTAACGCCACCTGTTTATCCTCCTTTAAAAGTTTGCCTGAAATTTCCACTAAACTATTGGTTGTACCAGACACGGCTGATAGGACCACAATTTGCTCTTCGGCTGGATTAATAATGTCCAGCAACTTTTTCATGCGCTCAGGGCTTCCTACGGAAGTTCCTCCAAACTTTAATATCTTCATTTAATTGAGGTAAGAATTTTATTTTTTGATAAATTGGCTATATACTTGTAATTGGGCGTGAAATTAAATAAATCGCCGATATATAGCACTAAATACACAAAATAAAATTTGGAATAATGCATTTTTTTTGTCCTCCTGCAAAACATGGTACAGGCAATTTTGTTTATCCCATAACCAATCAAAAGTTATAACATTATCATATGCAATTAGAAGCCGCAACCTTAAGCACCATAAACCAATGGCTTAATGGTAATTACGACACGAAAACAAAAGAAGAAATCCAACAGCTTTTAGACAAAGAAGCCTTTACAGAGCTCACAGACTCTTTCTACAGAAGTCTGGAATTTGGAACAGGAGGATTACGCGGCATCATGGGTGCAGGTTCCAACAGGATCAATAAATACACCATTGGTACTGCAACTCAGGGATTGTGCAATTACCTGCTGAAAAAATATCCGGGAGAAAAGGTCAAAGTAGCCATTGCGCACGACAGCCGTAACAATTCCGATTACTTTGCCGGCATCACTGCAGATGTATTTTCTGCCAATGGAATCCATGTGTATTTCTTCAAAGCATTAAGGCCTACACCGGAGCTTTCTTTTGCAGTCAGAGAACTGGGTTGCAAAAGTGGCGTGATGTTAACTGCTTCACATAACCCTAAAGAATACAATGGCTATAAAGCCTATGGGGAAGACGGCGGCCAATTCACCGCTCCTGACGATACCATGGTGATGGACGAAGTGGCCAAAATCAGCAGTATTGATGAAGTGAAATTCGATCGCATCGATGCCAATGTAGAATTGATCGGAGAAGAAATTGATCAGTTGTATCTGGATAAGATCACTGAACTGTCGGTTTCTCCGGAAGCCATCGCCCGTCAGAAAGACCTTAAAATTGTTTACTCTCCTATTCATGGTACCGGAATCACGCTTGTGCCTCAGGCATTGGCGCAGTTTGGTTTCACCAACCTGACCCTTGTAGAAGAACAAAGCCAACCTGATGGAAACTTCCCTACGGTAGTGTATCCAAATCCGGAAGAAAAAGAAGCTTTGACCCTGGCCCTTAAAAAAGCGGAAGAAATTGATGCTGATCTGGTATTGGCAACAGACCCGGATGCAGACAGAGTAGGTATCGCTGTAAAAAATAACGACGGAGAGTTTGTATTGCTGAATGGAAACCAAACCGGAAGCTTACTGATCAACTACCTGTTGAGTGCATGGGAAGAAAAAGGAAAGCTAACCGGTGATCAGTACATCGTGAAAACGATTGTGACGAGTAACCTGATTGAAGAGATCGCTAAAAAGAAAAACGTTACCTACTATAACACCTTAACCGGATTCAAATGGATCGGTCAGCTGATGACCAACCTGCAGGGCAAGAAAACTTTTATTGGTGGTGGCGAGGAAAGTTATGGCTACCTGATCGGTGAGTTGGTAAGGGATAAAGATGCGATCGTTTCCTGTGCTTTCATCTCTGAAATGACGGCTTTCTATAAAGATAAAGGCAGCAGTTTATACAATGCAATGTTAGACATGTATGTAGAATACGGTTTGTATAAAGAAGAGCTGGTTTCCATTACCAAAAAAGGTAAAACCGGAGCGGAAGAAATCAAAGCCATGATGGAGAAATTCAGAAACAATCCACCTGCTACCCTCGGAGGTGCTCAGGTCGTGACGCTGAAGGACTATGAACTGGGTACAGAAACCGACCTGTTAAGCGGGGAGAAAACGAAACTGGAGCTTCCAAAATCGGATGTATTGCAGTTCATTACTGCTGATGGCAGCATTGTTTCCGCAAGACCATCCGGAACAGAACCTAAAATCAAGTTCTATTGCAGCGTTAATGCGCCATTAAAAGATAAAGAAAGCTTTAAAGAAACTGATGCCAGACTTGGCGATAAAGTTAAAGCGATTATGAAAGATTTAGAGGCTTAAGCCTCTAAATCATCTTTCTATAAATTTAGTAGGTAAAATCACCTTACTTCTTTCAGACTGGGGTAATGATCGATCCGCGGAAAGTTCCTGAAGAATGATATCAATGATCTTTTCAGCAATCTGTTCTATGGGTTGATCAACCACACTGATTGGAGGTGTATGAATCCGGAACACATCCTGGTCATCATAGGCCACAATCATAAAGCCATCATTAATCGGTTTCTGAATGCTCTTCAGGAAGAACAAGCCACGCACTGCAAGGTAATTCGTAGAGAAAAATACCGCATCGATCTGAGGGTTTTCTTCAAACAGGACCTTTAACAGGTTGTTCGTATCTTCCTCGGTGGCATCGAAAGGAATTTTCACCAGTGTTTTCTCATTGGCCTTAATTCCATGATCTCTTAATGCCTTCTGATAACCCAGAAAACGATTGTTGATCTGGTCAACTCCTACGTCAACCGTTACAAAAGCAATATTCTTTCTTCCCTTATTGATCAGGAATTCCGTCGCAGAATATCCTCCTTCGAGGTTATCGACCACGACATAGTTGACATCCAGGTCAGGCAGGTTCCTATCGAAAATGACCACTGGAATCCTTTCCGCCAGCAATTGTCTGATGTCTTCTTCAATTCCCGGAACGGGTGCGATGATATAAGCATCTACTTTCCGCGACTTGAACATCTCGATTAGCTCTCTCGCTTTCACCGGGTCATTTTCCGTGCTGGAATAACTGATCTTATATCCTTTTTTATACGCTTTATCTTCAATAAGTCTGGCAATCGCAGAAAAAAACGGATTTGAAATGTCTTCTACGATCAGACCAATGGTCTTTGTATTTCCGGTCCTCAGGCTTCTGGCCACCTGGTTTGGCTTAAAGCCAAGCTCCTGAATGATCTCTTCTACCCGCTTGATGACCTCCTTACTGATGCGCATCTTTTCTGCTTTACCATTTAAGATAAAGGAAACGGTAGTGATGGATACTTCTGCTCTTTTTGCAATATCCTTAATAGATGGAGGTTTCATTTGTAAATTAATTTACCGCCAATCTATAGATTTAATTGCTAATCTCCTCAAAATATTTACCTGCAATTTTAACAAATGCATCCTCATTGAGTGGTTTATGCATATAATTAACGATTTCCTGATTCGCAGAGGCCATTAATTCATCATCAGGATTCAAAGAAGTGGTTAGCATCACTACAATTGTTCTCGCCTTATGTGCAGCATCAATTTTACGATATTCCTCCATAAAATCCCAGCCACTCATTCCCGGCATATTGATGTCCAGGAAGATAATGCCCGGTCTTTCGGTATCTTCATCGTTTTCATATTTCCCCGAAAATGTCAGATAGTCCAACGCCTCCCTTGCCGAAGTAATCGACTTTACACTCACTTCAATATTGGTATTCTGAACTATTTTACGGTGAATATAATTGGTTGGGATGTCGTCATCTACCAGCAACACACAGCTAAGGTTCTTAAATTTTTTCATCAGAATAGATCTGTTTTATTAATGGTTATGAAGCGATCATAAAATGGTTTCATTGGTATATATTACTTTTCAGGCTAAAACAAAAGGTACTGCCCTGACCTATGACAGATTTTACAAAGATCTCCCCACTGTGAAGCTCCACTATTTTTTTACAATGAGAAAGCCCGATCCCATGTCCTTCATAATCCTCATGACTATGCAGGCGCTGAAAGATAGAAAAGATTTTCTCTTTATACTGTGCTTCGATACCAATCCCATTGTCGCTGAAATCGAAATTCCAGTATTGATCATCCTCAGTCGCTCTAATCTGAACCTCCGGAAGTACATCCTTTTTCCTGAATTTCAGAGAATTGCTGATCAGGTGATGAAAAAGCTGTTTTAATTCTGCCGCATAGCCATAAACTATCGGCAGTTTATCGTATTGAATCGTCATTCCGGTAGCCCCGATCAGATCGAAAAGTTCCTGTTTCACCGATTCCACTAAAAAATTACAATCCACAGGCTCCTTAGGTGCCGGAGTTCCCAGTCTCGCATAATCCAGTAAACCTTTGATCAAATATTTCATTTTCTCTGTAGATTCAGAGATGTATTTCAGGTATAAGGCGCCGTTTTCATCAAACTGATTCCCATATTCCTTCTTTAGCAAGCCAATAAAATTGTTTACGGTGAGCAAGGGTTCCTGCAAATCATGAGAGGCAATATAGACGAATTGTTCCAGTTCTTTATTTCTGAATTCCAGTAAGCGGGCGTATTCTCTTAATGCTTTTTCTGCGTTTAACTTGTCGGTCAGATCACGCGTAAATTTACAGAACCCAATCACTTCATTCTGTTCATCATAAATGGTGGTAATGGTTACATGAGCCCAGAAAGTCTTGCCACCTTTTTTAACCCGCCATCCCCGGTGCTGCGCCTTTCCTTTGAGCAGGGCTTTTTCCAGCAACAATTCAGGGACCCTGTTTTTCAGTGCCTCTTCCGTATAAAACACTCTGAAATTACGACCAATAATTTCCTTTGAAGAATAACCTTTAATCTTTTCTGCTCCCTTGTTCAAGCTGGCTACATTTCCAAGCTTGTCAAGAAGCAGAATTGCATAATCCTCTATTCCACCGAGCATTTTTAAGAGCGGGGGTTGAGGATTGCTTAAACTATTTTGCATTTATCAGGGATGGTTTTTCCTGATGATATTCAAAATTCAAGCCATAGCCAAATAAACAGGTAATAATACCTGTATGCAGGTATTCACCTATAATTATGAGGAAAATATTGTCCTTCTTTTTTCCCCAAGTGGGGAAATAAAGAACTAGCAGCTAATTTCTGGTTTGCCCCGCTCCCCTTACGATCCATTTCTCTGTCACCAGTTTTTCCAGGGCAAAAGGACCTCTGGCATGAAGCTTTTGCGTAGAAATCCCAATCTCTGCACCCAGTCCAAACACCTGTCCGTCAGTAAATCTCGTAGACGCATTCAGGTAAACTACGGCGGCATCCACTTCTTCCAGAAAACGCTCCGCCTGTGCGGGATCTTCGGTGATGATGGCCTCGGAATGTTTCGATGAAAACTCCGAAATATGTGCCAGTGCTTCCCCTATATTTCTGACAATCTTAACGGAACATTTATAGTCCAGAAACTCCCGTCCGAAATCTTCCTGAGCAGCAAGAACGAGCTGAGGATAGTTGTTTTTTTCCAATATGCGGAAAGCGATCTCGTCGGCAAAGATTTCTACGTTTCCCTCCACAAGTAAAGGAGATAATAGCCTCAGAAAATCATCCGCCACTTCCTCATCTACTAAAACCGTATCTAAAGCATTGCAAACCGATGGACGGGAGACCTTTGCATTGCATACGATCTCTGCTCCTGCAGTCAGTTTCGCTGTTTTTTCAATATAAGTATGACATACTCCTGCACCAGTTTCTATCACCGGAACAAGCGCGTTTTTACGCACAAAATCAATCAGTTCATTGGAGCCCCGGGGAATGATCACATCGATGTATTTCTCTGCTCTCAGAATGTCCAGGATATATTTCCGCTCTGCAGGCAATTGCTGTACGACATTTTTATCCAGTCCCGATCTGTCCAGCACTTCCTGTATGATGGAAACGAGGAAAAGATTGGTATGGTAAGCATCCTGTCCACCTCTCAACAGGCAAACATTTCCTGAGCGGATGCATAAGGAAGCCACGTCGATGGTTACATTGGGTCTGGATTCATAGATCACACCCACCACCCCTAAAGCCACCGTTTTCTTTTGGATAAAAAGGCCGTTGGCCATGGTCTGTTCAGAGATGATCTTATTGGTGGGGTCTGGCAAAGCAGCCACATCTTTCAGGCTCTCTGCCAACGCAAAAATTCGCGCTTCGTTTAACAGCAGGCGGTCCTTTTTAGGGTCCGTATCCGGCATCTTTTGCAGGTCTTTTAAATTTTCTGCAATGATCTCTGCCGATTGGGCAAGGATTGCTGCAGCCAGAAGAACCAGGATTTCCTGTCGCCCGTTATCACTTAAAGAAGCAATGGAGTACCTGGCTTTTTTCGCATTGATCAATTGATTTTCTATAGTTTCCATTTGCTGCTTATAAAATAACGATGTCACTGGCATTGGCAATTTCCAGGTTATGCTGTTTTGAGTCTTTCAATATGGCCGCCGACGATGCCTTTGCCCTGGCTACTGCGACGATATTCTTTTCTGCATCAATCACCTCAAAGATCTCTCCGTTACCGAACTGTTCGACCACATTGATCACACCTACAGCGAGCAGGCTCTTGCGCTTTCTGATCGCCTCGCAGGCCCCTTCATCGACCATCAGTCTGCCCGTTACCAGGCTTCCGCTGGCCAGCCACTTATTCCTCGCAGAAATAGACGCGTTTTTAGGGGTACAGGAAGTTCCTGTTTTTTCCTGAACCGCATCAAGAATTCCGTTAACGGTCCGGATTCCAAAGATCACCACCTTAATCCCCATCGTCGAAGCGAGATGTGCAAAGGTCAGCTTGGAAACCATGCCACCCAATCCAAGGTCCGAAGTTTTCTTATTGGCGAGTGAAAAGACATCGCTATTGATGGAATCAATCTTGTCAATCACTGTTCCTTCTTTATCTAATACTCCGGGAACAGACGTCCCGAGTAAAATCATCGAAGCACCGAAACCAACACCTAATAAAGTAGCGAGCTCATCGTTATCGGAAAATTTAATCTCCAGATCGCTCACCACATCGTTCTCATTGGCAATAGGAATCACCCCGTTTTTCCACAATTCTTCATAAGTATCTTTCAATTGAAGAAACTGAGTTCTGTTCGAAAAATGCCGGCGCTCGCAAAGACTCTGCGCCATCTGAATGCCGTAGGGGTAAAAATATTTTGAATAGGTGTTTAACAGAATGGGGTTTCCGATTGCCGCAGCGGCCTTTCTTTCGGAGATTTTACCTTTGTAATTTTTGATGTATTGCTTTCCGGCAGCAACTGCACCCGAAGAAACCAGAATTAACCGGTAATCTTTGGCCAGCTTTGCCACCTGTGCAGCAACATCGGCAATTACCCCCTCATCAAGCTCCCCTTTTGGAGTCGTAATGGAGGCTGTACCTAATTTCAAAACAAGTATCGGCTTATTCATTGGTTTGTGGTTGAGATTTTTATGGTTGAAAACCCGAAAATAGAAAATTTACCTCGGTTTTCTAGCAATTCATTCAGTTTCAACCAGGTCATTTGGCACAATTCGTTTGCAATGACAAAAAAATGAGAATATAATACCTGAAAAAGAAGCATTACTATTCAAAGGCTGGAATGTTTGCCCTGAAGGGGGGGCAAATCTTCCTATGCCTTTTCACAGAAAGCATCTTTTTCCTGGAAGGCCCCTCATAGTTTTCATAGAGATTGTTTAACTTTTTTGGAGGTTAAAGGTTTAAGTACCAAATACTGCATGGAATCATTCAGCAATATTTGGTCAATAATTTAGATTAAAAAATATCCCTGCTCAGAAAAGACATAGGAATCTTTGCCCCCTTCAGGGCAAAGATTCCAGTCTTTGAAGAGTCAGGGATATTTTTTAAACAGAAGTTTTAATTCATTTTTTGCTGTTGCTTAAACTAAAGCAGCATCCAGGGTAATCTCCATATTGTAAGCTTTACTTACAGGACAGTTTGCCTTTGCACCTGCGGTGATCTCCTGGAATTGATCTTCCGTGATTCCGGGAATACTGGCTTTCAGCACCAGGTGTGAGCTTGTGATCACGCCATTATCTAAAGAGATCGTGGCTTTAGTTTCTAAAGTTCCAGGCGTAAAACCAGCTTCCGTCAGGTCCAGACTTAACTTCATGGTAAAACAACCGGCATGTGCAGCGGCCATTAATTCTTCCGGATTTGTACCTATTCCATCCGCAAAACGGCTGTTAAAAGAGTATTGCGTCTGGTCTAAGACTTTACTATCCGTACTCAGGTGACCTGCACCTTCTTTAATCGTGCCATTCCAAACGGCTGTTGCATTACGTTTCATAATTGTTCTTTTTTAGGGTGGTCTTTCTACTCAAATTTATTATTTTACAGGAATTTACAGGCACAAATACGCCGAAATATCTCTGAAAACCGGAATATCTCTAAAGAAATAAGCAACTGTACTCATAAAATCAATCAGATTTGTACCTGTCCTGCTCCAGATAAATTTACAACTTTTGCCATTAATTCAATTTAAGCAACATGTTAAAAAATATGCAGGTAGTTCCCTCTACTTTAGACGATATAGAAAGGATCTTCGAATTGTACGACGATGCCATTGCCTACCAAAAAACGGTTTTCAATAAACACTGGCAGGGTTTCGAACGTAGCCTGATTGAAAGGGAATTAAATGAACAACGGCAGTGGAAAATCCTCATCGACGGGCAGGTAGCCTGTATTTTCGCAATAGACTTTAATGATCCACTGATCTGGAAAGAGAAAGACGCAGATCCCTCCATTTATCTTCACCGCATTGTGACCAATCCGGAATTCAGAGGGGCAAACTTCGTTAATGAGATCGTTTCCTGGGCGCATATTTTTGCGGCAGAGAAAGGAAAAGAATACATCCGGATGGATACCTGGGGAGACAATCCCAGACTGATCGCTTATTATGAGAAATGTGGGTTCAAGTACCTCGGAAATATCATTCCTGAAGCTTCAAACATACTTCCCAAGCATTATGAGAACATTGAACTCGCGCTTTTTGAAATTCCTGTGAACAAAAAATAACACATAAAGGAAAAAAAAGGAGGAGACCCAGGGTCTCCTCCTTTTTTTTCCGCAGCACTAAGCGATAGTTGCTGTTAGTGTTCCATTATTAACGGCGGTACTGTATATTTTTAAAGTTCGGGTATTGCCGGTCGTATTTTGTGGTCCTTGAAGTACGGCACCATTTGTTGCATATTCTGAAAAATGCAACTGGCATTGAATCTTATTTAAAGCTTGTTTCCAGACCAATGCCCCTTGTTGGTGCGGACAAACCGCCTCAGTGGCTACAAATGAACTGCTGGTATCTCCAGTGGCAATTCTAAAAAACAATACCCCATTTGCGGTTGCCTGATCTCCCACTGCCAGCAGTTGAGAGCCCAGATTAACAGAAGCTGTACTTCCACCGCCCCCACCTCCTCCGGGAGGGTTCGGATTGGGTTCCGGCGTACCGGTGTTGCCTTTTCCACCACATGCCTGAAAACAGGATCCTGTGCATACCAGTGCCAGCCCAAATCCTAATGATTTGATAAATTCGTCGCGTTCCATAATTTTTCGTTTTAGTTTAGTAGATATCTGACCGTTTTTCCGGGTCTTTATTTTTAGATTTAAACAGTGTAAAATTCCTGGAGATCGTAAAGCCAAATCTGACCCCACCCTTGGTCCATGATTTCTTCGTATTGGCAATAAAATTATTCTCCAGTATATATTCGGAATTCATAAAGTTGAGAGAAAATACGTGTCCGCCGGTTTCAATTTCCAGCCCCAGGCCTAAAGGATTGTAGTACGCCTGACTCAGATCTGTAGGTCTTGATAAGCCGTTAACCAAGGTGTAATCGGCCACAAAAGAGAACCTTTTAGTAAGTTTCATTCTTCCGGCAAAACCTACCGAAAACAGGGTTTCCGGATCGCGGGTATCGGATACGTTCTTTCTGACCGTTAGTCCCGGCATCACCTGCAAAGAAAATCTGGAAGAGATCTTCCGGGAGATGATCGATTGAAAAACCCAGGAAAAACGATCGGTATATTTTGAAAATTCACTGTTGCTGAAAGGCTCCCGGGCAATCCAGCCCATCTGCGCAAACAAGGTCAGGTTTATGGGCATCGTCTCATTTACTTTTTGTTGCAGGAGTTTATATTTTCCCGAGAAGTTATACATTTCATCCTGTTTGCTTCTCCCAACACCTACCGTAAAGCGGTCAGACACCCCATAATCCAGGCCGATGAAAAGATCCGAAGCCACATCAAGGCCATATAAAGTATGAGCGCTTCCAAACTTGCCCCCGATATCTCCGAAATGATGGCGAATCCGCAGGTCCAGGTCATGTTTCTTTTCTGTTTCAGAAGAATGAGACAGCACCACATGAGTTGATTTGAAGGTCGCAGCAACGGTTTCACTTTTATCTGCAGTGCTCAAAGTCTTCAACAATGAATCTGCATTTTGAGCATGGGCTGCGCTAGCCATGAGTAAAATGGCGACTGGTAATAGTCTGAACTTATTCATGATTTCTCCTATTTTAACTGATTAAATTTCCCCGATACTTTGATATTTATCTGCTCTGCAATTTTCGTAAACATCAGCTTTGGAATCTTAATCCCATGATCTACACAAGCGACCTTAAACTCCGTGCTGACCTCTGCCTGTCCATTACTGATGCTGATCTTTCCGGGAATCGTCCTCTTTTTATCTACCCCATGAACCGTCAATATTCCCGTCACTGTCACATTGTATACCCCATCTTTATTCCAATCTATCTGCTGATCCAGGACCCCTTTAAATTTCGCATAAGGGTATCGGTCACTTTCCATGTAATTTTCGTTAAAATGCTCCTGCATCAATTTACGGTCGAACTCAAAACTCTTTATAGCGACCTGAAAAGCGATCTCCTTGCGCTCCCTGATGATCACACCAGTACATTTATCCGTCGCTGCCCGGATGTCTTCCAGAGGAGTTGACGAATATAGCGCCAGCCTGATGTTCTTGCTGGCATAGGTCTGTGCCACCGCATTCAGCTGAATGGCGAAAAAGATTCCTGCAAGGAGGAGTCTTTTGAGGTTACTTGTCCAGGTCATAACGTATTTTTAAAGAGATCCCGCTTGATTTCAGGTTCACTCTACCTTCACCAACTCCCGTTAAGGGTATTTTAACAAAGGGTTCAACCCCTATTTTAAACTTCTCGGTCTTAAGCTTTATAAAGTAAGTCGCGGAAAGATCAACGACGCTCAGCAAGTGCTGATTGGCATTGTTTTTCTCTATCAGACGGTTCGAAATCCCCGATGCAGGGGTATATTTGAAGGTATAATCCTCTTTTAACATCAGGTAACTGGACAATCCGAGGTTCAGGTCTACACTTCGCTTTCTGTCCTCCATCACCGTATAAGAGGCAATCACAGGAATTTCCAGCACCGCACAGGAAGCATCAATCCCGGAAATGATTCCCTGAATTTTAGGATTTCTGATCCGGTAAGCATAGCTGTCGGTGGTATAATCTTTAGCACTATATTTCAGTCCGGTTTGAAGTTTGAAATTCTTTGCAATGCCCACACTAAAGGTTAATCCTGCACTAAAACCACCTTTCCCTCCAATCAATGCGGCAGCAGAATTGAATTCAGGTCCTGCACTCAGGGCCAGACTCATGGGCACACGTTTTTTAAAATTCACGTTCTTTTGAGGCAGTACCGTATTTTCTACTCCCGGAGTATTTTGTACTACAGGAGTACTTTCTACACCCGGAGTTCCGGGCTTCCCAAAATCCGGCTTTAGGGAAAGAGATCCCTCCCCAGGCTCCCCTTTCCCATTTGCAAGATTAAAATCCTGTTTTTGCAAATCAGCCAGATGACGATTTGCAGGCTTATTGCCGGCAGCTAACACTTCATTTCCACCAGGCAGCCCTTTCGAAGATATTATTCCCTTATCATTTCCAACACCTGCAACCCGCTCTTCTGTTCCGGAACTGCTCTTTTGATCTTTAAAAGAATCATTTTTTCCACCCGCAGCAGTATCAATTTTGGGCGAATCATGATCAGATCCTTCCACACCTTTTCCTGTTTCTGCCAACTCAGGCTTCGCTTTATTTTCTGTCTTTTTATCAAATGAATAATAACCGATCAACCCGATTAAAAGTAACAACGACAACACCACAGTCCCCTTCCTGAAGAGCACAATACGTTCCCTTCTTTTGAGCTTGCCCTCCATTTTGTCCCATGCTGCTTCCTCAAACTGAGGATCAGCATCAAACACCCTTTTTCTAAAGGCGGCATCAAACTCGTTATCGTCTAATTCCATAATGGTGTTTTAAAACGTTTATATTATATTTTATGCTCAAAATCCGATCAGGTTGTTTTAAGCATCTTTTTCAATTGTTCTCTTGCTTTAAAGAGGTTCGACTTCGACGTTCCTACGGAAATAGAGAGCATAGAAGAAATCTCTTCATGAGAATAACCATCTATCGCAAACAGGTTAAAGACAGTCCTGTAAGCAACGGAAAGCTTTTGTACCAGTATGATCAGTTCTTCATAATGTATGTGACTAAGGATACTTTCCTGATCCTCTAACTCATGTTTTGCATTTAACTCTTCCATTTCCATTCGCCTTATTTGCTTTCTATAATGATCTATTGAGGTGTTGATCATGATGGTACTTAGCCAGGGCTTAAACGGTTTTGTCTTATCATATCGGTGAATATTGATAAATACCCTCAAGAAACCATCATTAACGAGTTCAATAGCTTCATCCTTATCTTTCGCGTAACGAATACACATCCTCATGGCATAGCTGTAATAGCCCTGGTAAAGTCCTTTCTGACTTTTCCGGTCTTTTCGCTTACAGCCATCGATTAATTCCTGAATGATTGATTCGTCCACGTAAAAAATTTAAATCATCTATATCCACAAGTACGCAGGCAACCTGATTTAGGTTGCCTGCATATTGAAATTTAATGAAATATTTTCTGGAATGGGGAGGAAGCTGCAGAAATGCCTTATTACTTCCCCTTATTGCGGTTGCGGTTGAGCTTAATTTTAATCTTTCCGTCTTCGCCATCGGTTGCCAGCAAATGAAGTACGATTCCATTCATCCTGCGCGCCTGAATTTCTCTTTTGTCGGTCAGGTCATCATCCTTTTTAGGGTTTCTAAGTGGCACATCGAGTGCGATGTTCGTGCCCGTTGACATGGAATAGACCCCAGCAACATCCATATTCAGGATGCTGGAATTGATCTGCATCGGGTTAATGGTGATTCTTTGTCCGCGGATATCAAAGTGACCGTTCAGGTTTTCAAAAGTAATGTTGTCAAGGTCACGAAAAGGGAAAGCAAATTTCCCCACGTTTTTAATCGGATCGAATCTCAGTAAAGCTCCTTTTTTGACATCAAATACAACCTTCCCATTCAGGGAGTTCGTCACTAATTTCCCCTGATCGGTAATTGTACCACCGATTTTTGTTTTGGAATAGAGAAATCCTTTCAGGTTCTTTGAAGTCAGGCTTGTCATTCCGAAATTATTAAAAGAATAAAAGAAATTCTTAATGTCTACATTGCTCAGCGTCGTATTGATAGAGAAATGATTTAAGCTGCCTTTCTGAGAGATATTTCCATCTAATTTCAGGGAGCCTCCCCCATGTTTAACACTTATATTTTTCAATCCGATGCCCGCCTCGGAGAGGAAGAGGTCTGCGGTAGCATCAGTAGCTACAAATTTATTATAATATACTTTTGCGACCCTTAAATGCATATCCACCATGCTTTTTTCGAAGAGATCGTTCATATCTTCAGAAAAACTACTGTGTTTAGCATGTCGTTTTGTTTTCTTTGCAGGCTTACGGCTCCCCAGGAAGCCAAGGAATTCGCCAAGGTGCAACTCCGGACTTTTAATCTGCCAGTTCAACAAAATCTTTTCCGGTGCCGTATAGTAGAGGTTTAGAAAATTACGGACACTTCCATCCATCGTGATCACACTTTTACCACTTTGCAAACGGATATTTTTGATAAAAAGATCTGTACTCGTAAAATTCAGGGAGATTGCCGTATTCGTAAAATTGAGCTTCCTGGGCACATAGCTGACATCGGCATTGCGAATGTCAACTACCCCCGTAACAATAGGCTTCGACAACTTAAAATCCACAATATCCGCTTTATAGGCCAGTTTCACATTTGCCGTTCCCTTGGTAAAATGCAGCGTTTCTTCTCCAATCGCCTTATTCAGCTTCGCGATCTCAAATTTCGATTTGAAGACACCCGTAGCGATGGGTTTATCCAGATTATGAATAAACATTGTATCAATAGAAAAAGGCATTTCTGAATAGCTCCCTTTAAACTGGTAAAGTTTGATGGCCGAATTTGCATCTGTAAAACCTTGTCCGTTCAGGTAATTATTGGTAAAGACCCCTCTGAAATTACAGCTGTCGATCACTGCACCAGGGGTGGTCAGCACGTTGTCTTTGACCAGTGCCGTGACATTAATCGCAGGATCACCACCAGGGCCCATATTTCCCGCCAGTGTACAAGTCACATCTATTGGTACTTTCAGGTCGAACATATTCAGCTTAGCGCTGATATTGGGTGCCAGTAAGGCCGCCGCATCCCTCCACAGGATTCCGGGTGCCTTAATATTGATGGAAAAATCAGTATTTTCTTTGGAAGTATCAAATTTAGCACCGATCAGGAAAGGATCTTTTCCGATGTTCAATTGATTTTCTGCCACGTCAATGATTCCGGTATCCTCATTGTAATTGATCTTAAAAGGTCCTTCCAGCATTTTATCCTTGATAAAGCTCCCTCTTCTTGTGTTAAAAGCCAGACTTCGGGCCATAGTCTTTAGCTTCAGCTTTGCTTCCCATCCCGAAAAGGAATAGTCCATCTCTCCGTTCAGCGTTTCTACATCAAACTGAAAAAGTTTGTGCCCTTTTTTATTGTCGACCACAAAACTGACTTGTCTTAAGCTAAATTTTCTGAGCCTCGCATCTGAGCTGCTTTCTGTTTCCGGCTTTTTCTTTTTGTCTTTCTTTCTGAAGATTGCCGTATTGCTATAGCCGTTGCTGTCCGTAAACAGGTAGATCTTCGCATTGCTGATGCCAATCTTTTTGATCTCAATTGTCCCCGTAAGCAGGGCCATGGTATTTACTGCCACATCAAAATCGTTTGCTTCGAGCAAAGTATGCTGGTGTGTTTTCCAAAGACTATCCTTCATGACCACATTTTTGAGACTAATGGAAACTCCGGGAAAACCTTTAAAGAAAGTAGGCTCCATATTTCCGATGGTCAATGTCCCGTTAAGGTTCTTATTCAGCTGTTTGGTAATCGTCTCCAGCAGACTTTTCTTATTGGCATTGACATACAATCCAATAGCAGTGAAAATGAGGAAGACTAAGGCGACAAGGCCTCCGAATATTTTGAGCGTAATTTTAGACCAGCGAGGCATTTTTTCCATGTAGATAGCTAACGTTTTAGGGTAGTAAATTGTTTTTAACCAGGATAAACGCAGAGTAGTATCAATAATACAAAAAATATGCCTTAATTAACCAGCATCCTGTAACCTTATTGTCTCTCCCCATGTCCTACCTCTATAAATACGAAATCCATGATCTTAGAGATTAAAAACCTAACCAAAAAATACAACAAACAAAAAACAGGATTATCCAATTTTTCCATGACCATGGAGAAGGGCGTATTGGGGCTGCTCGGACCAAACGGTGCGGGAAAATCAACCCTGATGAAAATTATTGCGACCATTAGCAAACCAACGCTGGGAACGATATTTCTGAATGGAGAAGACATTGTCAAAAACCCGGATGCCATTCGAAAAATACTGGGCTATCTACCTCAGGACTTCGGTGTTTATCCCAATCTGAATGCCTATGAATTTCTGGAATATATTGCAGCGATGAAAGGTGTCGGAGGACCCGGTCTGCGGAAACGAATCGACATGTTGCTCGATGGCGTGAACCTGACCGCAGATGCAAAACGACCTATAGGTAGCTACTCAGGAGGAATGAAACAGCGGATCGGAATCGCTCAGACCCTGCTCAATGATCCAAAAATATTGATCTTTGATGAGCCTACTGTGGGGCTCGACCCGGAAGAAAGGGTTCGCTTTCGTCAATTGATCTCGGAGATGGCCAGTGATGCCATTATCATTCTTTCCTCACACATTGTCTCCGATATTGAGACGCTTGCCGATGAAGTAGCCATCATGAAAAGCGGCACATTGATTGGCAAAGCCATTCCTTCAGAGATCATCAAAAGAATTGACAAAAGGGTCTTTGAAACGGTCATTGCAAATGCAGACCTCGCTGCCTTTAAAGCAAAACACCTCGTGATCAATACCAGCAGACAAGCGGATAAAACTCAACTGCGTTACATCTCCAGCTTTCAGGAAGTAGAACCGGGCGCCAGAAATGTAAATGCGGGTTTAGAAGATGCCTATTTATTTTTAACTCAAAACTAGCATTAAGGCCTTGAATTATCTATATCCCATCATTAAAGCAGACTACCTGCAACGCAGCCGCAGTTATGCCTTTCTAATTACACTGGCGGTCACCATTTATGCCGCCTGGTCTTTCGTCCCCCCTCCCGAAGCAAATTATACCACCTTGACGATGTTAGGGTATAAAGGCGTTTACAACTCCGCCTGGGTAGGTCATGTGACTGCTTTGATGAGCACACTCATCCTCTCCCTATGTGGCTTTTTTCTCGTGATTGGCGGCATAAAAAAAGACGTCGACACGGAAGTTGGATTGATCATTGCCACCACGCCCATTTCGAATTTTGGCTACCTTCTCAGCAAACTTTTTAGTAACTTTTTGATCCTGTTGACCATTTCAGGTCTGGCCTTTCTGGTCGGAATACTGATGTTTTTTGTCAGAAGTTCGGGTTATCCTTTTCATATCGGCGACTTTATCCTCCCCTACTTATTTATGGTTCTTCCGGCAATGTTTTTAGTCTCCGGACTGGCGATATTGGCAGAGGTATTTCTGGGTCGGAAAAGTATCCTGCAGTACCTGCTCTTCTTCTTTCTTTTCGGGGCTTTGATGAGTAATGTCAATAGCAACAGCAAAAATCTTATGGTGCCGGTTACCGATGCACTTGGGATAAGGACAGTCTTCAACGGTGTGAAAGACAAGGTCAACATCGAGTTTAATGAAAACATTGACAAAGTATCTCTTGGTTATGTCATTCACAAAAACCGAACGTTTAAAACTTTTGTATGGGAAGGTGTTTCCTGGAGCGGACTATTCCTGCTCAGCAGGGCCTTATGGATCAGCCTGATGGTCGGATTGGTCTATTTATCCTCGTTTTTCTTCCACCGTTTTGACTTTAAACAAGCAGTCAAAAAGGAAAAGAAAAAAACCTGGGAAGATTTATTGGAAAAACCAGCAGTACCTTACGCCGGATTTCAAAAATCACTACTCCCTTCGATCACTGCGGCCTACGGCATCATTCCATTCATCAGGACGGAATTACTGCTCATGGTCAGGAAAGATTCCAAATGGCTTTGGGCGCTGAATATCGGTCTTTGGGTGGCAACATTGTTTGTTCCTTTATCCTTTGCCTATTCCTTTCTATTGCCGGTTCTCCTCTTTCTGCAAGTCAGCAGAATATCAGAGCTGGCCACAAAAGAGAAAACAAACCGGGTTCATTATTTCACTTATGCTTCGTATAAGCCATTGCAAAGGATGCTTCCGGCACAGATCATTGCTGCTTTCTGCCTGCTCATTGTATTGGCTTTGCCAGTCATGGCTCGTTTGCTGATGGCCTCAAATCTGATGGCCGTGCTTCAGGTCATGAATGGGGCAATGTTAATCGTATTGCTCAGCGTTTGCCTGGGTATCCTTACGGGAAGCAAAAAGTTATTTGAAATTCTGTTTTTCGCATTGACTTATATGGTTTTTCAGCGCATACCTCAGGCACATTACCTTGGCGCAATGGTTTTTGAAAACTATGGAGGAATGATGGTTATCATTTTTATGATCAACATCTTATTATTGACTGGCAGCTTTGCAGTAAGAAATTACCAGACCAGAAATCTCTAGAAAGGCCAATATTGTATAGTAAAGGCGGATGAAGATTCATCCGCCTTTACTATTTATAAACTAGACAACTATTATCTGCGTATAAAAAACATCGTACAATCTTTTTATTAAATGGCCCGTTGCTTCATCTGTAACAGGTTCCATCACCATACCTTCTTCCTTTTTCCAGAAATGATCATTATAGATAAAATCCTTTAAACCGACCATTACAGGATCATCAAAAAACGACAGAAGTAAGCGATCCTTAGTTTGAATTGAAAAATCCTGAATCAGATTCAGGCAGTTTAAAACCTCTAAAGCTGAGAATTTATCATTCAATAACTCTAAATTAAAGTCGGACAACAGCTTCAGTTCATTGGTATTATAGCACTGATCTAATTCCTCCTCTACTGCCCATTTTTCAAAATTTGCGACATCCAGAAAAGGATGTTCAATATTGCTCAGCTTCTGTTTAACTTCATTCAGCTGCTTAAAGCAAAGCAGTTTATCTCCTTTTACCAGGAGCTTATCCTCTTCCTCATCCAGCATATCAGTTCCCCAAACGGTATACACATTGACCTCATTAAACTGAAGTGCTATGAGGTATTTTCTATATTTTTCAGAGGCGCTAAAATCTTCTATCATTTTTTAACAGTCTATTTCAAACAAAAAAAGAACTGGCCATTGACTTTTATTCCATCACAGAAACAGGTCAATGGCCAGTTAATATACAATCGTTTTTTCTTAATCTATGGAAGCCATATCAATCACGAAGCGATAATGAACATCACCTTTTAAAGTTCTTTCATAAGCTTCATTGATCTGGTCCATCCGGATCATTTCTACATCAGAAGTGATGTTATGTTCGGCACAATAGTCCAGCATTTCCTGAGTTTCTTTGATCCCTCCTACCAATGATCCGACAAGACTTCTACGTCCCATAATCAAATGAAATGCCTGCACATCGGATGGAGTTGGCGGAACGCCAAGCAGGACCATCACGCCGTTGGTACCCAGCAGAGCCAGATATTCATTATAATCATGTTCAGCAGAAACGGTATCTATGATGAAATCGAAGCTATTCGCCAACTCCTTCATTTTTTCTTTATCTGTAGTCAGGGCAAAATGATGTGCCCCTAGTTCCTCTGCATCCTTTGCTTTCCCTGGTGACCGGCTCAACATGGTTACCTCAGCCCCCATCGAAGAAGCAATTTTCACCGCCATATGCCCTAAACCACCCAATCCTACAACCGCCAGTTTATCGCCCTTTTTCACGCCCCAATATTTCAATGGAGAATAAGTTGTAATTCCTGCACACAACAAAGGTGCAACTTTTTCTAAAGGGAGCTTATCCGAGATATTCAGCACAAAACCTTGCGTCACCACAATGTGGGTAGAATAACCACCGTAGGTAATTGTTTTTTTATCCTGTTCCAATGAGTTGTAGGTCTGGGTATGCCCGTTTTCACAGTACTGTTCCTGGTGGTCTTTACAATTGTTGCAATGACCGCAGGAGTCTACAAAGCAGCCTACACCAACAGTATCTCCAACTTTAAACCGCGTCACATTGCCACCAACACGACTTACTTTTCCGACGATTTCATGTCCGGGAACCGTGGGATACATCGTACCTCCCCATTCATTCCTCGCAGTATGAATATCCGAATGGCATACACCACAGTATAAAATTTTGATCTCCACATCGTCGGCACCGGGCTCACGACGGGTTAACTGATAAGGTTCAAGTGGTTTATCTGCCTTCTGAGCGGCATATGCTTTTACTAGGGTCATATTATGTTTTGATTAGTTAGGATAATTATAATACCTAAAATAGGAAAAATGTTTGCGGTATTTTCATTCATTGTTAAGCTCCCCGCCTTTTTATAAATTTCGGTTGCCTAATCATCCTTTCTAAAATTCTTTCTGATGTCCTGAATATAAATTAACAATCAGGGCACGGATTTCCTGCCAATTTTTATCATTCAAAAAGCCCTGGACATTCCATTGATCATTTTCTATTTGATCGATCTTAGACCTTATATTTTTTATTGTAATGAAATCCGCATCAGCAATCATTCCCGCTTTACGCAACTCGGAAACCAAGTCTTCATGTAGAAAGGTATAGTAATCACCTTCTAACTCATCTAAACAGTACTGAACTGTATCCAAATAAGAGACGCCGATCTCCAGAACAGGAACAAGTACCATATTTAAAGTAGCAATAAGCAGCTCATATTTCTCTTTTATATTGAGATCATCTTGCATAATCTTCAGTTATATCTTTAAGTAATCTCATTTTTGCATTATTTATATCCAAGTTTTCCATTTGAATTCTTTTAGATCCACCAATTGAGTTTCTGATTTACAAAACCTTACCTAAGGTTCATATATAAATAAAACGTTTATTTTTTTTCAAGCTTCGCCTGTTATCTATAAAAGTCACAATTTCGAGCGTTCTTTTTCCTGGCTTTACACGATAGACGACAGAAATATGAGGTATGATTACACCGATATAAGTGTATTTTGTTTTATTTGTTTTACGAACAATAAAAGGTTCTTTGCTTAGATCTACATTTTTCTGGAAAGTATCGCCAGCTTTTTTTGACCAAATGATGGTCGTTATTTATAGCCAAATCTTTTTCCAGCCTCTTCATGGCTAAAGACCTCCCCAGCATCAAGTTGCGCTATCCCTTCCGTCACATCACTCTTTTTCGTTTTACTCAATCCGTCAAACCAATCCATATCCCTACTGCTTATTAACGATTTAATATCCTTAATAAGATTGGCATCATCAGAATTGATGATTTGTTGCAATATGCCTAATTTCTCCGCCTGTATATTCATAATAGTAAATTTACTGAATTCTTGTTAAAAATATAAAGTATCATATGGTAGATAGTCACTGTTCTTGATCTATAATTCTTTTTCGCACATCCATTCTATTTCAACAGCGCTATATCGGTTACATGACTTATAGAACCGCTAAAATTGTCCATATGGCCATTGTTTGTCTTGTCAAAAATGCCTTCCAGCAGAACATACTGTTCATCAAAACCAGTTAATTTTTTGAACTCGTCCTTTGAAAGATCAATAGAGATACCATTCTTATACAGCCCATGTTCAAAATCTTCCTTACTCAAGTAAATCACACAGTCCTCAAAGTCAATATTCACAAATCCTTTAACCTGAACTGTTTTTTTATGGTATAGATCCGGCGCTGCAATAAGTCTGACTATGGAGACTTTCTTTTCATCAGGATTATAGATTTCTTGTTTCAATTCTTTTTCCCTGCATTGCGTAAGCAGGACGATGATCGATACACCTAAGTATAATTTAAAAGCTTTTTTCATGATATTTCTGAGCTATTAAAAACCGGGATTTTCAATACTTAAAACTCTGAGAATCTTTGATAGTCTTTCCAGATCATAAGCAATAAGGGTATCTGATTTAACATTGTTCTTTATGGTTTCCCAATCATCCGTTAATTGTCCTATCGAAAAATCTACTGGCTTTTTGCTAAAATCAAACATTTCATCCGAACAGAAATCCCAGTAATAATCTTCTTTCAATTCAACTCCATCACCTCGGTAATCCTTAAGTCTTAAGAGCAAGGTGGTCAATGCTTCTTGTAATTCGTCTACATTTATTTTCATTATTAAAAAACTAAGCTATCATCCATTGTTTGGTATTCCATTTTCCAATCAGGAGATTATAGAACCTTGTACAGTAGTCTACTTCTGACACTTCATAGTCCTCAGCAAAAATACTAAAGCACATGCAACACCAGCGGTGAGATTTACCAATCTTGCCAGCTTGAATATTTATTATCTCGCCATAAACCCTGACCAACAGTCAATTTTGTAATTACTTCTAACGTAGAATCAATTCCCAAGATTGTTCCTAATGGAACTGTCCTAATGTCATTTTCGCTTACATCTGGCCCTGCTCCCGAAAACATTTCCCATACATGTTCCTCCCATCGTGTAAGTTCGATAATGGTTTTGCCTTTTAGTGAGTCTATATCAGTTATTACATAAGAATTCTTAGGTGCATCTAGATCCCAATTTATATCCAGCCATTTCCAGATAGGATCTTTAGGAATCATCGGTTCCGACATTAACAGTGTATCCATTGTTCTATCTTCCGGAATAATTTGATAAGCTATGATTTCGTTTACATTATAGTAGTCATAAACACCTAACATTAGCTTTTTAATCCAAGACGAATCTACCTTGGTTAAATAATAACTATCGTTATTTGGCAAGAAAAATTCAGAATCAACCAGGTGTCCAGATTTCAATTTATTAAATATACCATTGAATACCGATTCGTTTTCCTCTATTGAAATGAATCCTCCTCCTGCAATAATCAATTCAAAACCTAATTTTTCGGTCAATCCAATAGAATAGGAAAAATCGGGATGTTGTCCACCATTAACAAGTGTAAGATGGTAGCCAATTTCATCAATATTTGTTCTGATGATATGTAAAAACTCTTTATTTGTCATTATTAGTTATTTCTTTGTCCTGTGATATATATGGAAGTCTTTACAGACAGGAAGAGTTTTGATTCCTCCATCTATAGGCCTCATTGGATAATGATGTGACCTTGTATCTTTTGGTTTTGTTTATTACCGAGATTTGTGTATTTATTGTTTCATACTGGCACTTATATATCATCCTTTAGTAGGCAATTTCTTTAGACAGAAAAAAACTATAAACAAAGAAATTAAAAAGAAAAATAGCAGATCTAATACCAAATAAAATAAATTAAACCATTTTATGTCTTGGCAATCAATGCACTTCCCCCCAGTATCCTGCATAAAAACAATTGGAAAACCTACTCGAGTAAATCCATCACTCATACCACTAAAATCACTTAAAAATATAGTCAGAACAGCAAATGTGCTCACAAACAGAATTATTATCCACTTTATATTTTTTTCAATAACTGACATCATAAATGGAATCTATTACATTAAAACGACCTAAAACACCATCATAAAACCTCTCCCGTAATCTCACACATCAGGAGAAGATTTAAAATCTCGCTGCCACAGATCGACAGCCATAAAATTTGCTTGCTTAACTAATTAGATATAACGATTTTGGCCTATATTCTGGAAAGTAATTTGCTATATTAACATCATTAAGGAGTACTTTACAAGAAATTTTTGCCTGTGTATTCTCATCATCTGGCATTAAAACAGGATTCTTAAGAACTACTTTTTTGTTTAGAAGTAGTATTGTTAGCTTTTCCATAGTGTACTCAGCTTCAAATTCTTCTTTAGTGGATGCCGTATAGTCCAATATTTTTATCGTTTGTCCGGAAATTTCAACGCCATTTGCTACCACTGTCCAATCAGGCGACAACCTAATCACATCAACATCTACAATCTCAATTACTTTAAATTCAGTCATTTCATTACAAGTTTAAATTATTTAAAATCTACATTATTAACATTTCTATATTTATTTTCTATCTCAATGAAGCACTTAACTTCTACAATTTTGCAAAAAATTTGCCATAATACCATGATTACATAAAATAACAAACCGAAACTTAAGAATAATGAAAGGTGATCAATCCTTATAAAGGCAAGGACTTTTAGGTCTTCTTCATTGATGTAATAATAAACTATTAATAGAACCGTAGACAACAACAATGGCATAAAAATCCTCCTTACTTGTCGTTTTGGACTTAATAAGTTATGATCTCTTTCCATTCCCTTTTTTATCAGATCTAAGTTTTTAATTCTATCCTTAATAAGACCAATTTTTTTATCATTACTGATACCAGGAAGATTACCGGGATTTGTTACCAAGTCTTCTGATTGTTTTAAAAAATCTTCGTTCTTTTTTCTATACACCGTTATTCCTGTTCCAAAAAGGCCTATTAACAATGTCATAGAAGGAGCGATAAAGCTAAAAACAGCAATCAAAAGTTTCCCATAAATGTCTATAGCAGATTCCAATAAAACACAGCTTAAAGTTTACTATCAAAAAAAATAATTAATCAAATATAGATAATAATTTCCCAATAAAACAAACTTATAATTACATTATTAAATATAATATTATCTAAAACTTAAATCAAACAAACGATAAATAGCAGTGACAGCCATTCTAAAAAACTGCACCTACTAAAAAAGGCCTTTGGTTTTACACCAAAGGCCTTCTTTATATATTTAGATCAACTAATCCTTAACCTGCAGCCTGCAAGTTTAAAGTCTCCGTCGTATTTGACCTGATTTCTTTCGTCATTTCTACATTATTGCTTAGCAACTGTCCATAGGAAGGGATCATTTGTTTCAGCTTAGCTTGCCATTCCGGGCTTTTCACTTTGTCGCCGAAGCAACGTTCCATTAAAGTAATCATGATGGATACTGCAGTAGATGCACCTGGAGAAGCGCCCAATAGTGCTGCAATAGATCCATCAGCAGCCGTAACCACTTCTGTTCCAAACTCCAGAATTCCACCATGTTCTTCATCTTTCTTGATCACCTGAACACGCTGACCAGCAGTTTCCAGTTCCCAATCTTCCATTTTAGCGGTTGGCAGATATTCTCTTAAGGCCTCCATCCTATCTTCCGGAGATTGACGCACCTGATTGATCAGGTATTTTGTCAACGGCAGGTTATCCAGTCCGGCAGAAATCATCGGACGGATATTGTTTACTTTAATAGATAGCGGAAGGTCCATCAAAGAACCATGTTTTAAAAATCTGGTAGAGAAACCGGCGTAAGGACCAAAAAGCAAAGCTCTTTTCCCATCGATCATTCTGGTGTCCAAATGTGGAACAGACATCGGTGGCGCGCCTACCGAAGCTTTACCATATACCTTTGCATCATGCTCAGCGATGACATCAGGATTGATACATTTCAGCCATTGTCCGCTTACCGGGAAACCACCAAAACCTTTTCCTTCAGGAATGTCAGACTTCTCCAATAAAGGAAGAGATCCGCCACCCGCTCCGATAAATACAAATTTTGCTTTTACGACTCTTTTATCTCCGGTTGCTTCGTCCTTTACTTTGACTTCCCAAAGTCCGTTTTTCTGTTTTAGCTTTTTAACCTCATGGTGGAAATGCATGTTTACATTTTCCTTTTTCTGCAGGTGGTTAAACATCATTCTCGTTAAAGCACCAAAATTCACATCTGTTCCCAGTGTCATTCTTGTTGCGGCGACCTTTTCGGCAGGATCACGCTGATCCATCACCAATGGCATCCACTCTTTTAACTGCTTAGGATCTTCAGAATAGCTCATCCCCTGAAAAAGAAGGCTCTCCTGAAGCTTCGCATAACGTTCCTTCAAAAATTCCACATTCTTTTCTCCCCACACAAAACTGATATGAGGAATGCTCTTAATAAATGTTTCCGGTGATCCTACAAGGTTATTTTCAACCAGGAAGGACCAAAACTGTTTGGATACTTCAAAAGATTCTGCAATAGCTACTGCCTTTGCGGTTTCTACTGAACCATCAGCCAATTGTGGGGTATAATTTAATTCACAAAAAGCAGAATGTCCTGTTCCTGCATTATTCCAGGCATCAGAACTCTCTGCCGCAGCAACGTCCAGTCTTTCAAAAATTTCTATGGTGATATCCGGCTGCAATTCTTTGAGTAACATCCCTAGTGTTGCGCTCATTATCCCTGCTCCAATCAATACAACATCCGCAGTTTTTTCCGAATTACTATTCTTACGAGTCATTTATTTGAATTTTTGTGCAAAAATACAATACATAATCAAATAATACTTCAAAAAATCAGATATTTCCCTAATTATTCCTCTCTTTTTTGAACAGACCCAAAAAGACGAGATAGATTTAAGGTAAAATTTCATTGCATCTAATTTTATTGCGTATATTGACACCCTTCTTTCCTGCTATCTCGTAATATTCACAAAAAGAATAGAAAAGCACCTTTCTTCCCCCCTTGTTCATCCCTTTGTCATTTTTAATTTAAGCTCCCGCTGAGATGAGCCGGATTTGCGCTCGTACCGTGCTTTCTCTTTTATGGGCATTGACACTGCCTTTACTGGGAGTTGCTAGGGCCTTCACCCGGTTAATTGCCCTATCAAGCCTGTTTCTGCACTTATTCTACTTCTTCTATTGGCTCCAAAGAAAGAAAGCGCTATACGACCACAATAAGATAACATTATAAATAATCTTCGTTTAACCATTGTAACTATATGGAATTTAGTGTAACTTAGGTTAAATCAATTAATCCAATCATTATGGCATTATCACCATACGGACCTCACGGCCCACTAATAGGCAAAGTAGGGAATCTTGTTTCCTATATCTTAAATGGCCAGGCCGTGACGCGGACCATAGGCCACAAACGGACCAGACACAGTAAAGATCAGCTGGCCAATTATCAGTCAATGGCAGTAACCATGAGGCTTTTAAAGAATATGACCACTTTCATCAATTCCAGTTTCGAAATTGAGGCAAGGGGAACGGTTAAAAATCAGCACAACCTGGCCACCTCCTACAACAAAAAACAGGCTTTACAAGGCGAATATCCTAACATCAGTGTAGATTATAGCAAAGTGGTGCTGAGTTATGGTGATCTGGAAATTGCCCAAAACCTGAAAATGGTAAAAACGGATACCGGCCTGCAGATCAGCTGGGACACTCAGGACGGACTGGCACATGACATGGTGATGATTCTGGTTCACCATCCTGTAGATGGGCAGTCCCGTAATTATATCAATGCCTGTCGCAGGGACGCCGGAAGTCATTTTATCCCTTTTGTGGAGGAAGAAAAGCTACATGAACAGATGGAAGTCTATATCTGCTTCAAATCGGCCGATGGAAAACGAATTTCCAATAGCGTATACCTTGGAAACCTGAACGGAGCGCAGGAAACGGAGGAGGAAAAACAAGAAAAAAGAAAATATGATGCTTTAAAAGCCAGATTTGAACAGGTTTCTGCAAACTATTTATGGATGCAGCAGCTGGACCGGGGCCTGCATACGAGTACCAAAGCCTTCCGAACGCTCGAAAAAGAATACGAGGTACTGAAGAATAGACTGGATAGGCTCCCCGGGAAACCGATCTAACACCGACAACAAGAGATGATAAAACTTAAGCAGGAGATTATTTTCCGGAATAGAGGTCTGAAATTAGAAAATAACTATCTTTCAAAATAATTATAGTTGCCATTTTTTTGATTTTAAACCCTATACCCTATCCTCATGCCCAACGAAAGTTTCCCTCAGGTAACTACCCTTAAAAAATTAAGGTTTGCCGTATTAAAGACTGTGGAACATTTGACCACGGAACAGTTAAATAAAATCCCCGATGGTTTCAACAACAACGTCATCTGGAACATTGCACATTTAATTGCCAGTCAGCAGAACCTTTGTTATGTAAAAGCAGGACAGGAAGCCTTGGTGCCCGAATCATTCATTCAAGCTTACAAACCGGGTACAAAGCCGGAAAAAGAAGTCTCAGCGGAAGAAATTGAAGACATAAAAGCCCTCTTGCTCAGCACAACGACACAACTGGAAACCGACCTTAAAGCACATCATTTCGATCACTATAACCCCTGGGTAAACAGTATGGGACTGGAATTAAACAACATCAACGACATCATTAGTTACCTGCCGCTTCATGAAAGCATGCATTTAGGATATATCCTTGCATTGAAGCGTCTTATTTAATCAAAGAATATGAAATTATTACTATTCCCTATGTTACTGCTATGGCTGGCGCCAGATCAGCCCATGACCATTGAACGCGATAAAGATAGATGGAAACCTTATTACATCGCTACTGCGCCCACAGCAGTAGCCAACACCTGGTATCTTCCTTTTGATGTGGCCAACCGCAAAGACTCCAAACAAATTAAAGTGGTCAGCATTTTCGGAGATCATCGCGACAGCTACCTGAAGGGACATGTACATACCGCAATAGACATCAATCCTTTAAAACCCAAAAGCAAACTGGTTACCGTTTATCCAATGGCAAAGGGTATTGTTTGCTCCGTACACCTGGGCGAAAACCAGAGAACGGTAGTCCTGAAGCATAAATTACCCGATGGGAAATTCATATTTACCTCTTACAAGCACCTAAAAGAAGTATATGTGAGCCAGGGACAACAGGTAGATGAAAATGTAAAGATCGCCCGCTTGTTTACCCCTGCGGAGTCAAAGAAATATGGCGGTGATTACCATCATTTACACCTGGAAATCCGGAAAAGCTTTGATGATTATGGATGTGCCAGCTGGTTAACCATGAATAAAAAACAACTGGACCTCCGCTTTTTCAACCCACTGGTTTTTATTAAAGAAAACCTGAAGCCATAATAACTGTTATCTAATGATCAATAACATTTAAAATGAGTATTCATTCCATCAATCCTACCAACGGTAAATTAATCAAGTCCTATAAAGAAGATTCCGAAAAACAAATTTCCGGAAAGATCGAAAAAGCACATCACGCCTGGTTGAAATGGAGGGACACCTCCTTTTCAACCCGTGCAGATTTGTTAAAAAATGCCGCTGCACTCCTGTTAACAAGAAAATTGGAACTCGCCACATTGATGGCTAAAGAAATGGGGAAACCCATTCCTGCCGGAATTGCGGAGATCGAGAAATGCGCAGCAGTATGTGATTATTACGCCGCAAACGGAGCAGCGTTTTTAAAAGACGAAGAGATAAAAACGGAAGCCTCCAAAAGCTATGTCAGCTTCCAGCCCTTGGGTGTGGTACTGGCGGTAATGCCCTGGAATTTCCCTTTCTGGCAGCTTTTCCGCTTTCTGGCCCCGGCATTAATGGCCGGCAATGGCGGATTGCTAAAACACGCCTCCAATGTAACGGGATGTGCACTGGCCATTGAAGAAATCATTAGCGCGGCAGGTTTTCCTAAAGACATCTTCCGGGTTCTGGTCATCAGCAGTAAATTTGTAAAACAAGTGATTGCCCATCCTTTGATAAAAGCCGTTACCCTGACCGGAAGCACGGAAGCGGGCAAACAGGTGGCCCAACAGGCAGGATATTATTTAAAAAAGACGGTCCTGGAATTGGGCGGAAGTGACCCATATCTGGTATTGGCTGATGCCGATCTGGAACAGGCGGCCGAAATCTGTATGCAAAGCAGACTGATCAATAACGGTCAAAGCTGTATTGCTGCAAAAAGATTTATCCTCGTAAAGGAAATTGAAAAAGAGTTTACCCGGATCTTTCTGGAAAAAATGCAATCGAAGGTGACAGGTGATCCTTTTGATGCGCAGACCGACCTCGGCCCGATGGCAAGAGTAGACCTGAGAGATGAACTCCACCAACAGGTAAAGGCTAATATCGAAGCCGGAGCAAAATGTATTCTTGGTGGAGAAATTCCAGCTTTTAAGGGCAAACATGCATACTATACACCTACAATATTGTCGGGAATCAGGAAGGGCATGCCGGGCTATGAAGAAGAAATATTTGGTCCTGTAGCCTTGATTTTCTCTGCAAAAAATGAAGAAGAAGCGATCAGAATTGCTAATGACAGTCCCTTTGGGCTGGGTGCGGCAGTATTCACAGCCAATGTGAAACGCGGAGAAGAAATCGCTGCCAAAAGGTTAAACGCCGGATCCTGTTTCGTAAACTCACTGGTAAAGTCGGATCCAAGATTGCCATTTGGAGGGATCAACCAAAGCGGCTATGGAAGAGAACTCAGCGCATTTGGCATCAGGGAATTTGTAAACATCAAAACGGTTTATGTAAAATAATCCTGCTTTTACGCCCGGTTCCAACGCGGAAGATGTCCGTAGATTCCCATATAGATCTGAAGGATCTTTGACTTAATGGTAGCAGGTAAATCGTGGTTTTTCTCATCAGAAGTCACGTACCAATGGACATGCAGTGCTTCAATATCTTCAATCATCAATTGAACGGGCCAGGAATTCTTACGCTCAATTTCTCCAAACTGATAGCCGTTTAAGAGGTTTTCCCGGAGGTCATCCGCAATATCTCTGGGGTCTTTTATTGCACCTTTTTTTTCCGGTGGACCTGATTTATTAATGTAAACCAACTCCACCCTTCCCTTGCTTAATGCATAAACAAGGTACAGTCCATACTTGTTTTTAGGGACATTACAGACCTCTACCAAACTGTCCGTCGGCTGGAAAAAGAAACTTCCCTGTTTATATTTGCTGAGTTGGTCGAACATAAATTCAAAAGTTTAGAAAAAGGATCAGTTTTTAGTGTAATCCTAATATAAAAATTTTGAGCTCATATTACAAATTAAGATCAATGCAGAAGTTTTACCCGGTTCCTAAAATTTATAGGATGATAATGTTTTAAGCTTTATAAACCAAGCCTTCCGCTTCGATAGCATCCATATCCTGAATCAATTGCCGAAATTCTGCGATCTTTGTATGGATAAGTGGTTTATTCGCCTCGATGACCCTGAAAAGGGTCGTTAATTGCAGGAATGACTTGAAAGTCTGTTCCGAATCACGTGGCTTATCTCTTAACAACAATAAAAATGCACTTTCTATATTTTCATAGAAATTCAGAAAAGCACCGACATCACTCAATTCTTCAAACAATTCGATCAGGCTTAGGTATTCCACATGTAAATCGCCATAATTTTGCTCTTTTTGAGTCGAAATAAACCGGATGCTATTAGAATAAGCCTGTTCCTTCAAAGCATCAATCAATAAACGTCTTTCCTGACTTAATGTGATCGGATTCATAAGCTGTTAGGTTTATAAAAAAATAAATACCACACTAAGCTAAATAGCAATCAGGAGTTAAACAAATTTCCTATAAACAAATTTTTATTCAAAAGATCAAATTACTGTTTAAATAAATGACATGACATCCATTCCATAAAAATATTTTCAATTTAAATGATACGCGCCTCAGTACTGCGTTTTCCCAACCACTTCTAATCACAACTTTACAGGTTCAGTTCATAAAAAGCGGAACGACAAATTTTCCGACAGAAAAAACTGAAAAAACAGAACATTACCTCCCCTGTATAAAATCTTCTTTCTGTAAATCCTCCTGTAAATCGCTGTAAATCGCTTGCACAGCTGCCCTTGAATTCTGTAAAATCCCCTGACCATATTTAACAGTTTAGCGGCAACATGATGACATCAGATTCTTCTGATTTATAAATACATAACTTTAATTCACCTTATAGAAAGGATATTATTTATTAAAGAATAACCGCCGTATCATCATGAAAAAACTACAACGCTCACTGGTCCTATTCGCATTGGCATTATGCGCATGCACACCACAAAGAAACCTGGTTTATTTCAGCAACCTGTCTGAACTTTCCAAAAGTCAAATCCGGACGTATGAATCAGAACTCAAGATTCAGAAGAATGATTTGTTGAGCATCTCTGTGAACAGCTTAAACACAGAATCCAATATATTATTTGCCAGCAGTACCGGAGCAGCAGAGGCCGATGGCAGCAATAAAAGATCAGGCTTCAAAGTAAACAATAGTGGCATGGTGACGCTCCCTGTAGTAGGAAATCTGAAAGTAGAAGGCTTACGCATTGAGGAAGCTCAAAAGCTGATCACCCAGGAGCTGAACAAGTTCGTCAAATCTCCCGTTGTAGATGTACAACTCCTTAATTTCAAGATCACGGTGATTGGGGAAGTCAACAAACCTGCTTCCTTTACTGTTCCCGGCGAACAGATCAATTTGCTCGAAGCTTTGGGAATGGCCGGCGATATGACCGTCTATGGCAAGCGCGAAAACGTACTCGTGATCCGTGAAATCAACGGAGAACGCAATATGGTTCGGTTAAACCTCAACAAACAGGAAGTCTTCCAATCGCCATATTTTCATTTGAAACAGAATGATGTCATTTATGTGGAACCGGACAAATCGAAAGAAAAAGAATTCAGTCCGAATAACCGCGCACTGCCAATTGTCACCGCCTGCATCTCTGCAGTCGCTGTCCTCGTTACCGCGCTCATCAGGTAAACCAGATCTCCAACAACGTAAAAATAATCACCATGACCACCAACCATAGAATGACGGGCCTGTCGGAAGACATGAAGGAATCGGTAATGAAATACCTGAAATACTGGTATGCTTTTCTGATCGCTATTGTAATCAGTATGGCCGCAGCCTTCTTTTACCTGAGTACCGTTACCCCCAAATATAAAATCAGCAGTACCTTATTAATGCAGGACGATAAAAAAGGCGATGGGGAACTCAAAGGAACCGCTTTTAGCGACCTGAACATGTTCCATACCGACAAAAAAGTAGACAATGAAATGGAAGTCCTGCGTTCCAGGGAACTGATTTACAAAGTAATCAAAAGCCTCTCTTTAGAAACCTCCTACTTTCGGAAAGAAGGTTTAAAAGACAAAGAGCTCTACGCAAATACATTGCCCTTCAAGGTAACCGTCATTGCACTCAGTCCACTGGCCTACACCAAGTCATTAACCCTGCAGCCGATCAACCAAAACTCCTTTATGCTCAGCGACAAAGACGAGCATTGGGTGTATGATTATGGAGAAGAAATCAGGAAACCAGGATATGCATTTCTTGTTCAGAAAGGACCTGCGCCCCGCAGGCAAAACAGTTCTGTCCGCATTAAATTCAACAACATGTACACCATGACGGAAGCCTACAGCCAAACCAGGCTCAGCGTACTTCCCATCATAAAAGACGCCAACACCGTGGTGGTGAGCCTTGAGGACCCCGTTCCTCAGCGTGGAATCGACATTCTCAGCACCCTGATCAAAACCTATAACGATGAGAATGTGACCAAGAAAAACATCATTGCCGTCAACACCATCAACTTTATTGACAAACGGCTGGCCTACCTGAGCAGGGATTTATCGAATGTAGAACAGGATGTAGAAAGCTACAAACAGGACAACATGGTGACCGATGTGGGTGCCGATGCGCAGATCAATATGGTTAAATCCGGAGAATACCGTCAAATGCTGTCGACTGCCGAGGTGCAGCTCCGCGTGATCGAATCTCTGGAAAGATACCTCGGACAAAACAACAATCAATTTCAAATGGTGCCCAGTTCCCTCAACATCAATAACATTACCTTAAACGAACTGACCAGCAAATTCAACGCCCTGCAACAGGAACGGAACAGAATGCTGCGCACCTCGAATGCCAATAATCCTTTGGTCCTGAACCTGACTGATCAGCTCATTACCCTGAAATCCAATATCGAGGAAAACCTGCACAACATCAAACAAGGTATTTTGATCGAACGGAACAACCTGCGCGCCATGGCCTCCCAATTCAATAGTAAAATCCATTCTGCACCAGCAGTGGAAAGGGGTTTACTGGAAAGAAGTCGTGAACAAGCGGTAAAGATGAGCCTATACCGGTACCTCCTTCAAAAAAGAGAAGAAACCACACTTTCTCTTTCCGGAACGGTGCCCACCTCACAGGTCATTGATAAACCGGCCTACCATTCCATTCCGGTATCACCCAAAAAGCAATTGATCTACCTCTTTGCCATTATTTTTGGATGTCTCGTCCCGGCAGGCACCATTTATGGGAAACAGCTCCTCAATAATAAGGTAAAAGATCCTAAAGACATTGAACTGTTAACCGGCGTCAGGCTCCTCGGTGTGCTCAGCCATCTCGATAAAAATGAGAACAAAGTGATGGAAAGCAACAGCCGTTCTACTATGTCGGAATTGTTCAGATACATCCGGAGCAACCTTCATTTTATGAACTCAGGCATGCCCAATCAAGTATTACTTGTCACCTCCTGCATGAAATCAGAGGGAAAAACCTTTTTCAGCCTGAACCTCGGCATGACCCTCGCCTCCGTCAACAAGCGGGTGGTGATTCTGGAATTTGATTTACGGAAGCCCGACCTCCTTGAAAAAATGAAAATGAAAAAAGGCATTGGGATCACCGACTACCTCGAGCAGAAAGACCTGGAAATAGAGGACATTATTCAGCAGTCTGAACTCTCCCCTAACCTTTCCGTGATCGATTGTGGTGAAATACCTGAAAATCCTGCAGAGACCATGATGCATCCCAGGATAGGCAAGATGATCGAGGCCCTGAAGGCAAAATTTGACTATGTCATCATCGATACTGCCCCCGTCGGACTCGTCGCAGATGCCTTTAGTCTCGCCCCTTATACCGATGCCAGTATTTACCTCGTCAGGTACAATTATACAGACAAACTTCAGCTGAATATCCTGAGGGATATCTATGATCATAAAAAGTTAAACAACCCTATGGTGGTGCTTAACGATACAAAAAACGAGAACAAACGCAATTATGGCTACGCCGGATACGGTTACGGCTACGGATTACAACTAAACAACTAATACCCAAACGTTACCCCTTCCAGCCCAACAAAACCCACTCATGTGACTGAGGTAGCGAAGCTGTACCCTTTTCTCAACAAAACGCCTTCATTATGAAACAACAATGGTTAGTGATTTATACCCGTCCGAGATGGGAGAAAAAAGTAGACCGTCTTTTGCAAATGCAGGGAATTGAATCCTACTGTCCGGTTAAAAAAGTGATCAGTCAATGGACAGACCGGAAAAAGGCCGTCGAGCTTCCCCTTTTCAGCTCCTATGTGTTTGTCCGCATTGATGAACGCGAAGAATATAAAGTCCGACAGACCTTGGGAGTGCTCAACTTCGTCTACTATATGGCGAAGCCTGCCGTGATCCGTGACCAGGTGATCGAAAAGATCAAGCATTATACCCGACACTGCAGCGATGCAGAAGTGGTCAGTTTACGGGAAATCAGTACCGGCGACAGGATTCGGGTAAAAAACGGTCTTTTTTACAATCAGGAAGGAACCGTCATCAAGGTTCAGGGGAAAAACGTCATCATGGTCTTTGATCACCTGGATTGCGCACTGCTGAGCAATATCCCGGTCAGCGATGTGATCTTAAGCGGTAACGCCTCCGCTCCTCTTGCTGCAAACAGATTTATCCGCCATTAACCTGAATTCCGATGAAACACCTTAGGCTAAGAATCACAGAATTAGACGGATTGAGAGGTATTGCCGCGCTCGCTGTAGTGCTGTATCATTATACCACCCGCTTTGGGCAGAAGTTCGACAGCAACCTCACTACAAGCGTCTGGGAATTTGAATATGGCCGTTATGGCGTAGATCTGTTCTTTATCATCAGTGGTTTTGTCATCTTCATGACGATAGAAAAAGTGAAACATCCCGGAGAATTCATCTACAAACGCTTTATCCGGCTCTATCCCACTTTCTGGTTCTGCATGCTCCTTACGTTTTTCCTCATGAAATACTTTGGTCCCGCGCTGTTGAAGCGGACAACAGAAGAGTTGCTCATCAACATCAGTATGGTTCCTGCCTTATTCGGAACCCGGGCAATTGATGGCGTCTATTGGTCTTTACTGATTGAATTGTGTTTTTACGGCTTTATGCTGTTGTTGCTCCTGCTTCGGCTGATTCCGAAAATAAAACATGTTGGCTTTGTTTTCCTGCTTTTCTACTTTGGAGTTTGCCTCTGGAATAAACACCATCCTGAACTGTATTACGGCAGTTTATTCCTGATGGGGATCAGCTTTTATAAGATCTGGAAGGGCGACAAAAGCTGGTTCTGGCACTTTCAAATCGTCATTTGTGCCCTGCTGAGCTTGTTTTCGCCACAGCGCATTGATTTTATCGTTACCGCGCTGCTTTGTGCCCTGTTTTACCTCTTTGTGTACCGGCAGGCTGGTTTCCTCCGCTTCCGTCCACTGGTCTTTATCGGAGAGATCTCTTATGCGCTGTACCTGATTCACCAGCATATCGGTCATACCATACAATTATGGCTCATCCGGGAAGGAATTACGAATGAGTACCTGCTGTTGCTCTGGCCCATTTTTATCATGATCCTGACCGCCTACCTGATCACCACCTGGTTTGAAAAACCGGTGATTGCCTACCTCAGCAACGTTGGAAAAAAAACGTCTTTATGGAATTAAAGAGAAAGACCATTTCCGGTGTATTCTGGTCGCTGGGACAACAGTTCAGCATTAAGATTGTGGGCTTTGTCATCACCATCCTGCTGGCCAGAATCCTGGCACCTGCAGAATTCGGACTGATTGCCATGCTGTCTGTCTTTATATCAGTAGGCCATGTACTGATGGACAGCGGTTTAACCTCTTCCCTCATCAGGAGCAGGGAGGCAGATCAGAAAGACTATTCGACGGTATTTTTTGTAAACCTCTGCGGAAGTATCCTCATCTATTTCCTCCTGTTCTTGCTGGCGCCCCTGGTGGCGCAGTTTTACCGGCAGGAAGTACTCCGTGCAGTGCTGAGGGTTTATGGACTGATCATTATATTAAACGCCTTTTTCGCGGTTCAGAACACCATTCTGACCAAGGAGATGAACTTCAGGAAGCAAACCAATATCCAGATTCCTTCGGCCATTGCAGGGGGGCTTCTGGGGCTGATCCTGGCAAAGATGGGATATGGCGTATGGAGCCTGGTCTGGATGAACCTTTTTACCGCCATCTGCTCTACGATGATGCATTGGATCACTTCTCCCTGGCGGCCATCATGGCGCATTGACCGGGAGAAGTTAAAGTATCATTTTGGTTTCGGCTATAAAGTGGCCCTTTCCAGCATCATTGACAGCATCCATCAGAACATTTATGTGCTGATTATCGGAAAGTTTTATTCCGTTACCGCATTGGGCTATTACTCCAGGGCGGAGGCCATCAGCCAGCTGCCGATCTCCAACATCTCTTATGCCATCAATAAGGTGACTTATCCCATGTTTTCCGAGATCGCAGAACACAATGGCCAGCTGAAGACCGTCTATAGAAAAATCATGCAGCAAGTGATTTTCTGGAATGCCCCGGCTCTGATTTTCCTGAGCATCATTGCCGAACCTTTGTTTCGCTTTTTGCTCACCGAGAAATGGCTTCCTGCGGTTCCTTACTTTCAGATTCTTTGTATCGCCGGGATCATGTACCCCTTGCATGCCTACAACCTGAACATTCTGAAAGTAAAAGGAAGAAGTGACCTCCTGCTGAAGCTGGAAATCATCAAGAAAACCATCAGCCTCATCGGGATCCTCAGTGTCATCCGCTTTGGGATTTACGGCTTATTATACTTCCAGCTGCTGTTTAACTTTTTAGGGTATTATATCAATTCCCATTACAGCGGCAAACTCATCAATTATCCGACCATGGAACAGGTAGCAGACCTGTTGCCCATCCTCGGAATGGCCGCCATCACTGGATTGTGCTGCTATTTCCTGGATGCTTACCTCGCCGGATCCTTACACCTGAAGGATTGGTCAAGGATGCTTGTAAGCGGTTTTTTTTACGCCCTTACCTACCTCTTTATGAGCAACCTCTTCCGGCTGACTGCAATAACAGATTTCAAACAATTAATCGCTAAAAAATGATTCCGGTAACCAAACCATTTCTTCCAAAGGCAGAAGATTTTAAACGCTATATAGATAGCATCTGGGAACGCCAGTGGCTGACCAACAATGGGCCCCTCCTGAACGAACTGGAGCTGAAACTTCAGGAATATCTGGGCATCAAACACTTGTTATATGTATCCAATGGCACGATTGCCATTCAACTTGCCATCAAAGCACTTGGCATTCAGGGTGAAGTCATCACTACTCCCTTCTCGTATGTCGCCACTACGAGCAGTATCGTCTGGGAAGGTTGTACGCCTGTATATGTAGACATCGATCCGGAAACTTTCAATATCGATCCTGCTAAAATTGAAGCCGCTATTACCCCCGAAACAACGGCCATCCTCGCCACACATGTCTATGGAAACCCATGCGATATCGATGCCATACAAGCCATTGCCGACAAGCATCAGCTGAAAGTGATCTATGATGCCGCCCATTGTTTTGGAACGACCTATAAAAACAAATCTGTATTTGCCTATGGCGACATCAGTACTGTCAGTTTTCATGCCACCAAGCTCTTTCATACCATTGAGGGCGGTGCCGTATTCACCAAAAATGCTAAACTGCTAAAAATCATGGCCGGCATGCGGAATTTCGGTCATAATGGCCCTGAAACCTTCTCCGGACCAGGCATCAATGCTAAAAACTGCGAATTCCGCGCAGCAATGGGGCTTTGCAACCTGAAGCACATTGAAGAGATTCTGGAAACCAGGAGAAAACTCTCCTACCATTATTACAAAAGATTAAAAAACATCAAAGGAAAATTCCCTAAGCTCAATGCAGATATGGACTATAATTTCGCCTATTTCCCTATTCTTTTCGATAGTGAAATACTCATGCAGCAATGCATGAAAAAGCTGGAAGGCGCCAATATCTATTGCCGGAGGTATTTCTACCCTTCTCTCTCCAGTCTGCCTTATGTAAATCAGACCCCGATGCCGGTCTGTGATGATGTTGTGAAACGGATTCTTTGTCTGCCGCTCTACCATACCCTGACCACCGCAGACCTCGACCTCATCTGCAGGTTGATCATGAGGGTGCAGAACTACCAGGAGCCGGTCCTGCTAAAGAGAAAGGAAATCAAGACTAACCCATCCGACAACAACCTTCAACAAATCAATGGTCATACTTTTTAATCCGAACCGAAATGGAACCTCAATCAGAAATTATGGTCAGCATTTGCTGCATCACCTATAATCATGAAAAATACATTGCCCAAACCATAGACAGCTTTTTAATGCAGGATTGCAATTTCAAGTTTGAAATCATTATTGGCGAAGACCATTCTACCGACAATACCAGGAACATCCTGGAATATTACCAGCGCAAGCATCCGGACATCATCCATATGGTGACTTCCGATGGGAATGTTGGCTCTATAAAAAACCAGTTGCGAACCATGAATATGGCCCGTGGAAAATACATCGCCATGTGTGACGGGGATGATTTCTGGACCGATGCCTTCAAGCTGCAAAAGCAGGTAGACTTTTTGGAAAGTCATCCGGAATACATCATCTGTTGTCACTATACCCGGGTGATCAATGATTACGACCAGACGGTCTATATGCACCCGACTCCGGTGAGCATGGAATTCAGCTACGAAGACCTGTTACTCGGCAAAAGGGACGAAACGAGAATCTGCTCCCTGATGGTTCGAAACAGCAAGGAAGTGCGGGAAATCGGATTGAAGAAATGGTATTACCAGACTTACGGTTCCGACACCCTGTTCAAATTACACGCGATCAGTACCGGGAAGAAAATTTACGTCATCCCGCAGGTCATGGCTTGTTACCGCCTCCATACCGGGGGGATCTGGAGCATGATCGATCCTAAAATCAGGAAATCGAGAATGGTCAGCGATTTCAACCTCATGATCCGGAATTTCAAATGCTCTTCCCTTCAAAAAAGAGCATTGCTGAAAATCTACCTGCGTCAATATTTTCTTTTTGACCTCCGCTATTTCAAGTTTAACAAAGCCATCAAAACCATTACCGCGTTATGGTAACCGAATCTCCTGAAAAACTACTTTTCGCCATTAGCTCCCTTCATGGCGGTGGTGCGGAAAGGGTCATTTCCAACCTCGCCAATTACTATGATGCGGCAGGATTTCAGGTGAGCATCGTTTGCCTGAATGCCTCAAAGCCAGCCTATTTTTTATCGGAAGGCATCAAGGTCATCCCGCTGGTCAACACGCCAAGAAGAACCGGTCTTTTCTTTCGGATCTGGTATGCGCTGCTCAGTTTTTTCCGGCTCCGGGCCTTTTTAAAAAAGGAAAGACCCAAATGCGCCATCGCCTTTATGACCTCAGCAAATATCTGGATCGGACTGACCTGCCTGTCTTTAAAAATACCCTATCTCGTTTCCGAGCGCATTACGCCGGACTATACCCTGAACCAATTTAACCCGGTATTGAAATGGCTTTCTTTCGCTGTTTACAAACGGGCAAAGGCGGTTGTGCTTCCTTCAAAGGGTATGATTGAGGGGTTCAGGAAGATCAGTCCCTTTAAGAAGCTTGACAATTTCGAGGTGATCAACAACCCGATAAACGAATTTCCCATCCCGACCAAGGAACCTGTCTATCCGGGCAGGTTTATCCTTGCCGCCGGCAGGTTGAGTCCGCAAAAAGGATTTGACCTGCTCATTGCGGCTTTCAGAAGAGTGGAAGAAAAAAGTGTCCACCTGCTGATTTCCGGTGAAGGGGAACAAAGGGCGATGTTGGAAGAACAAATCAGCTCGCTCGGGTTAAGTCAGCGGGTAAAACTCATTGGCTTCCGGGAAAACATGCAGGATTATTACCGTCAGGCTGAGCTGTTCATCCTCTCTTCCAGGAATGAAGGTTATCCCAATGCCCTGCTGGAGGCCATGAGCATGGGTACCGCCTGTATCGCCACCGATTGCGAATACGGTCCTTCAGACATTCTGGAAAGCGGAAAAAACGGCCTCCTGATCAGAACAGGCAATATCTATCAAATGGCCTCTGCTATAAAAATGGTCCTCGACGACCCGATTCTGCGCGCCAAGATCGCCCTCAATGCCAAACGAATTAACGAAACCAACTCCCTCGCCAACACCTCAGCCAAATGGCTCGAACTGATCCGCAGGGTTTCTTAAAAATCTAAACCTATAAAGCTATGAACATCTCATTCTCACCTCCGTTTATTGACCAAAATGTAATTGATGAAGTGCTGGACACCCTGGAATCAAGATGGATTACCTCAGGTCCCAAAGTGAAAGCTCTGGAAGCAGAAATGATGGAACTGACCGGGTCTAAAGCCACTGTATGTGTAAACTCATGGACTTCAGGGGCCATCATGATGCTAAAATGGTTTGGCATTAAAGAAGGTGATGAAGTCATTATACCCGCCTATTCGTATTGTGCCACTGCCTTATGCGTTTTACATTGCGGTGCAACACCAGTGATGGTAGACATTTCCGACGACCTGACCATTGACCCGGTCGAGATCAGGAAAGCCATCAACCAGAAAACAAAAGCCATCATTACCGTAGATATTGCCGGCTTACCCTGCGATTACCAGGCCATCAATGCCCTTCTCAAAGAAGCGGAGGTTATGGAACAATTTATTCCTGCTACAGAAAAACAACGTGCTTTAGGAAGGATTTTACTCATCGCAGATGCCGCCCATTCCATAGGCGCATGTTATGGCGGTAAATCCGCCGCATTGGCCAGCGACATCACCATCTACTCCTTCCATGCCGTAAAGAACATCACCACCGCTGAAGGCGGCTGTATTTGCCTGAACCTGCCCGAACAGTTTAACCACGAGGCAGAATACGGCTTTTTAAAAGTCTTTGCCCTGAACGGACAAAACAAAGATGCCTACGCGAAATCCAGGGGCGCCAACTGGAAATACGACATCCTTTACCAGGGTTTAAAAATCAATATGCCCGACATATGTGCCGCTATAGGTCTTGCGCAGATCAGGCAATACAAAGACCTGCTCCTGCCTTCCAGGAAGCACATTGCACTGAAGTATTGTCACCATTTCAATGCCTACAGCTGGTTTACCGCCCCTACTTTAAAAGACCATTCCAGGGAATCTTCCTACCATATTTTCCCGCTCAGGATAAAAGGTATTTCTGAAGAACAGCGGGATCAGATTATTGACCAGCTTGTTGCACTCGGAATCGTGGTCAATGTTCATTTCATTCCCATGCCCATGCTGACCTATTTTAAACATACCGGATATAAGATTGAAGACTATCCCAACAGCTATAAACAATATGCCTGCGAGATCTCCCTGCCCATCTATCCGCAGCTGAGCATTGAAGAAGTCGATTACATCATCGAATCTGTGATCAATACCGTACAGCTTCAGCTCAGCATTTCTCCTTTGAAAACAACCGCTTAAACCGATGTATCATGGACCCTAAACGAATTTTCGACCTGCTGCTTTCCTTAGCGGCCCTGCTCCTGCTGAGCCCCCTGTTTATCCTCATCTCCATTTGGGTAAAACTCGATTCCAAAGGCAGTATTTTTTACCGTCAAACCCGTGTGGGAAGGAAAAAGGTTTGCTTTAAGCTCATCAAGTTCAGAACGATGTATGGTGGTGCCGACCGGCAAGGCCTGCTTACTGTTGGCGACCATGACTGCCGCATTACCAGGGCCGGATACTGGCTGAGGAAATATAAGCTAGATGAACTTCCGCAGCTGCTGAACATTCTCAGGGGCGAGATGAGCTTCGTTGGCCCCAGGCCGGAAGTGAGCAAGTACGTAGCCCTGTACAACCCTGTACAGCAAAGGGTCCTCAGCGTAAGGCCGGGAATTACAGACTGGGCCTCCATTGAATACATTGATGAAAGTGAGCTCCTCGCCAGGGCCAGTGATCCTGAGCATTTTTACCGGACGGATATTATTCCGAAGAAACTACAGCAAGGACTGAAATACATTGACCATAAAAGCCTCTGGACCGACCTGCACATCATCTTCATGACCTTGAAATGCATTGTCCTGAAACACCATTAAATCTTCCATCCCCTCCATCTACAGACCATCATGAAGACATTAAAAATCCTGGACTGGCCTTCTCAAAGGTTTTTTTCAGAAACACATCCTTTCCATAAATGGCGACAGGAACTGAGAGAAAGCGGGATACAACTTGAATTCCATACCGACCATACCAGCCCTAAACTCAGGAATGCAGATTTCCTGCTCCTCCATTCCAGATACTTTATGAATGGCTGGCAGGACATCTATAAGCGAACTCCTGAAAATGAATACGAACTGCTCTTATTGTTATCAGAATTAAAGAAAACGGTGGGCAAACTCATCTGGTTTGACACCGCTGATTCCAGTGGTTCCAGCGACTTCCCCATCATCGACTTTGTAGATGTCTTCCTGAAGAAACAAGTGTTAAAAGACAAGCGCTATTACACCGACAAAAACACGCAGAACGACCTCCGGATCTGGTTAAATGACAGAAAGTTAAAAACGGAAATTACCGAATTCAAACCCTGTCCGAAAGACCAGCTGCACAAGGTAAAACTGGGTTGGAATATCGGGTTGAACGACTACCGTTACTTCGGTTACAAGATGTCAAGACTGAGCAATTACCTCAGTTATTACCTCTATCCGACCAGGTTTAGCAAAGTAGAAAAGGAACGGCCTTTTGACCTGACCTTCCGGGGAAGCATCCATCACGGAAAGGACCTTAAAAATGCCATTTCCTATCAGCGGAACAGGGTTCTTGAGCTCTTTGACTCCATGAACCTGAACATCGCCCGCGGCCCTGCCATCTCTAAATTCCGCTACTGGCAGGAGATGAGAAAGGCAAAGCTGAGCATCAGTCCTTTTGGCTGGGGAGAGATCTGCTACCGGGATTTTGAAACCTTTATTGCAGGCGCAATCCTGATCAAACCTTCGATGGAACACCTGGACACCTACCCTCAGTTATTTATTCCGCAGGAGACCTATGTCCCCATTCGCTGGGATATGGAAGACCTGGAAGAAAAGCTGGATTTCGTGATTACCCGGTACCCCTATTATAAACAAATCGCAGAAAACGGACAGGAGCGCTACCGGACTGCGATCAATGATGGCGACGCCTTTATTCATTCCATCCTCCAAATACTCAATTAAGGAAACATGAAATATCTGATCTTTTTATTTGTTGCACTCTACCTCTATTCCGTTTCCTATGGCATTTTCTTAACGGAAATGATCAGGATTCCTGCGCCATTGTTGTTTTGTCTGCCGCTCATCACTTTGTTTAAAGAAGACCGGATCAGCTTCCTTTACGGACGGGAACTGCTGGTTATTCTGCTGGCCACCTTCTTATACGACGTAGTGGGATTGTCAGACCACAAAGTATTCCTCTCCAATCTCATTAACATCAGCATGTGTGCACTTTTCTTTAACTATTTTTCAGGTACAAACAGGACGCGGTTTAAGGTATCCATCTATGTATTTTATGGCCTGCTGCTCTTTTCCGCATTCGTGCTCGTGCTCAATCCTTTCTATCCCGAAAAGATCAATGCGCTCCGGTCATTGCTCATGGGCGAACAGGTGATTCAGAGCCCTTCCGGCATTGCCATTTACCAGTTTAACTTTGGTTATCAGCTGGCGGCACTTGTTCCTTTTCTCTTCATTTACAGCTATGTCTATAAAAAGCATTTGCTGATCAAAGCTGCTATTTTGCTGAGCTGCCTTATTTTTATTTACCTCGGCATGCAGCGTTCCGTATTTATCGGCTTTATATGCGCTTCATTTCTATTTTTATGGGCTTATTACAGATACAAGGCAGTGTTGATTGTGGTGCTTGCGGTCGTTGCAGGGACCATCCTCTACACCTTTGTGCTTAAAGACAATTTCGACAGCTACAACAATATTCTCAGCAAAAACGAGCAAAGCGCTTCGGAGTACGACCGAACCACCCTGACTGCAGAAAACCTGAGGATCTGTGCAGAATACCCCTATGGCTTGATCTTTTACGGAAAAACCTGGGGAGATGTCATTTACCGGAACCAGGTATTTTCTTCGGGAATTACCTCCCATAACGCCTACCTCATGTTCCTCACTTACCTCGGGCCCATCCTCGGGATTGCGCTGCTCATCGCCCTGTATTACAAGGTACTGCGCATCGCCATCAAGGCATTGCGGGAGGTCCGGAAAAAAGAAAATGCAATGATGGTTTGTCTTTGCGGGGCTTTCCTTGCAGTTTCCATCAATTCCCTATCCCATAACTCCTGGCTGCTCAGTGGAAACGGGCCTACCTTTTTCCTCTATTTCGCCATTCTTCACCTCCATTTTTTAAACGGCAAGGAAGGGCCGGTTGTGGAAGAAGAATTTGCAGCAGCACCACAAACCGCATACTCAGGTCGCTACATCGCGCTTCAACACCCATAAAAAATGGCATCAAAAATTAAAGTAATGCACCTGATTGGTTCTTTAACCAAGGGTGGCGCGGAGCGCTTTGTAGTTGACCTCTGTAACGAACTCGCGAAGGATGAGCGATACGAAGTGACCCTGGTCTCTCTTCGCAGCAATGACCTGGAAAAGGGTTTCAGAAAAGAAATCCATGACAAGGTCAGGTATATCTCCTTCGAAAAAGGGCCCGGTATCAATTTCCTCGTCATGTTCCGGCTTACCGCCTGGCTAAACACAGAAAAGCCCGACTTTCTGCACACCCATTTAAACGGGTTCGAATACCTCGCTTTGTATTTTTTAGGGAATTCCAAGACCCGTTTTTTTCATACCCTGCATAACATTTCCCCAAAGGAATGTCCCAGTTACATCGCCAGGATTTTTCGGAAGACTTATTACAAAAAGAACAAAGTACAGGCCATTACGATCTCCGAAGATGTAAAACAGACCTTTCAGGAATGCTATGGTCTTGGCAACGACATTTTAATTCCCAATGGCCGTCCGGATCTCGTTCAGAGCCCTGCCTATAAGGAAGTATTTAAAGAACACCGCTTAGGCTCCGACACTTTCCTGCTCGTCCATGTGGCCAGGATTGCCGCGCAGAAGAACCAGGAATTACTGATCAAAGCCGTTCAGCAGTTCAATACCACCGAAATTAAGAAATGCAGCCTGCTGATCATCGGGGAAGCTAAAAATGAGCAATTGCACCAAAAGCTCCGGCAGATGGCCTCCGGAGATCCTCACATTCGCTTTCTGGGCGGTAAATACAATGTCGTCGACTATTTATCCCTGGCAGATGCTTTTTGTCTGTCCAGCTTTTATGAAGGCATGCCGATTTCCATTATTGAGGCATTTTCTGTCGGCTGTATTCCGGTATGTACCCCTGTTAGCGGCATTAAGAACATGATCAGGCATGGTCATAATGGTTTTCTGAGTAAAGACAATAGCGTAGACAGTTACTCCGACGCCATTAAAGAAGCCTTATATCATCCCTATAAAGAGATGATCCGCTACAAAGGCAAACAGAGCTTCAGGCTGAACTACCACATTTCCATCACCGCCAGAAATTACAGCAAGACCTACCAGCAACATGTCCCTGAACTACAGGCCTTGCATCATTTAACCACCCCTTTTTTAAAGCATCCATATGAACAATCCTAAGAAGCGCGTGCTCTTCCTCAGTCCTTCTTTGAGCAAAGGAGGTGCAGAGACACAAATGCTCAAAATAGCCAAATTCCTGAAGGCCAATGACTATGAAGTGATGATCATTTCCTTAAAGCCGATTAATGAGTTCGATACGGACTTTACAAAAATGGGGATCAGGGTAGAATACCTGAAAAGCTGGTTTGGCCAGCCGGCACGCAACTGGATGCAGCTAAAAAAGTTGATCCGGGATTTCAGGCCTGAACATGTGGTCGCCTTTATGTTCATCGCCATTCTATTTGCAAGGATGTTGAAGCTCAGCCTGGATTTCAAATTGATTTCTTCCATCAGAACCTCGGTGATCAACAGGAAATGGTACCTCCCCTATAAGTTATCCATCGGCATGGACGATGCCCTCGTCTTCAATTCTCAGGCTTCGAAAGACAACTTTGAGCGCTTAAAGCTCGCCAAAAAGGGAGGTCTGGTGATCCACAATGCGATTTCTATTCCTGATTTAAGCAGCATTAGTTGTCGGCCGCGAGCGGTTTTTACCTGGATCTGTGTGGCACATTTCCGATGGAACAAAGACTATGTGACTCTTTTTGAAGCGATTGCCCTGCTTAAACCCGGGGCATTCCGACTGGAGATCATCGGTGAATTAAATGAGGAAACCTGGCCACACCGCATGATCCTTGACCTCGGCATTCAGAACTATGTACGGATTCTGGGTTTCAAGCAAAATGCTTCTGAATACTTAAAAGCCGCCGATGCTTTTGTGCTTTCCTCCCATTATGAGGGCATGCCGAATGCCATTCTGGAAGCGATGGCACATGGAAAACCCGTTGTCGTGACTGCGATCGACTGCAATAAAGAATTCATTGATGCCGCAAAATGCGGGATGCTTTCCGAGCCCTTAAATGCCAGGAGCCTTGCTGATCAAATGAAAAAGATGATGGACATGACCCCTACAGGGCGATATATGCTCGGTCAGAACGGAAAAAAATATATCGAATCACATTTCAGTGAGCAGCAGATTCTAAATCAATGGATGGAGCTGATTGTCAATACATAGCATAAAAACAAACAACAAATTATGTGCGGAATATTTGGAACAATAAATTATGAAATTCCGGTAGATCAGCAAGAGATCTTCCAGGGCTTATGGCACCGCGGCCCTGATGAGCAGGACCTGCAAAGCATCGACAACCTCCACCTGTACCATACCCGTCTGGCCATTCAGGACCTGAGCCCTTTGGGAAAACAGCCCATGGAATACAACGGCTTAATGATCGTGTTCAATGGGGAGATTTACAACCACCTCGAACTGCGGGAGAAATACGGGCTGGAATCGGCCTCCAATTCAGACACCAGAACCATTTTGATGATGTATGAGCTCATGGGCATGAAAATGCTGGAAGAGTTTGACGGCATGTTTGCCTTTGCCCTGTACGACCTTAAAAACCGGATGCTTTACCTCGCCAGAGACCGGGCCGGCAAAAAGCCCCTGTTTATTTACCGGAAAGGAAATACCTGGATGTTTTCTTCGGAGCTCAATATCCTGTCGCAGATTGCCAAACCGGAGATCGATTATGCTGCCCTCTCCGACTACCTCTATCTCGGCTATCATTACCGGAAATCGACCCCCTACCTCCATGTTTCTGAACTCGAAAACGGGCACTATTTAAAGCTTGACCCACAAAAAATGAAAGAACAGGATGTGACCTGGTTTAACATGCAGGAAGGTTATAAACAGGAAAGCAAGCTCAATCATGAAGATTCTATCGCGCAGCTCGATCACTTACTGCAGCTTGCCGTGCACCGCAGGATGGACAGTTCCGACCTCGATGTAGGCTCCTTTTTAAGTGGCGGAATAGATAGTGGCCTCGTCACCGCCATCGCTGCAAAACATGCCAAACGCCTCAACACCTTTACCGTCCGCGTTCCCGGAAGCTATGATGAATCCGGGCTGGCCGCGAAAGTAGCTAAAAGCTATGGCACCAACCATACCGTCGTAGACATTGATTTTTCCAATCTGCAGAACGACATTGAAACCATTTTAAGCGGTCACGGGGAGCCGAATTGCGACAACTCCGCCATCCCGAGTTATTATGTCGCCAAGGCCGCAAAACAACATACCACTGTCGTCCTTAATGGCGATGGGGCCGATGAATTGTTTGGCGGTTACCGCCGTTATGTTCCTTTCCGGCATTTAGACTTTTTTCAGCCCAATAACCTAACCAAAATCAGCGCAAAGATCCTCGCGGGAATCCTGCCGATAGCGAACGAAAAGCAGAGTTATTACACCTATCTGTATCGTTTATTAAAATTTGCCAGCTATACTGATGTCGTCAAGATCTACTGTTCCGCCTCTTCTGATTTATTTGTCGGCTTTGAAGATCAGTTTTTAAGGAGGCCGCTGATGAAAGAGATTTCCTCAGACCTGCTTGCCATCAACAAGCTCCCGCTCAGTGCATTGAACAAGATTTTACTGATGGACTTCCAGTCTATGCTGTTCAGTCGCCTGTTGCCCAAGATGGACACCGCCACCATGGCACATTCCCTGGAAGGAAGGAGTCCATTTTTATCCAAAGAGCTATTGGACTTTGCGCCCGGCTTACCCGATCATTTCAAGATTCACAATGTGACCACTAAATCCATCCTCCGGGATCTGGCTGTAAATTATTTGCCCGAAGAGCTGATCAATCAGCCGAAAAGGGGATTTGAAATCCCCCTTCGCAAATGGGTAGATGAGGAACTCAAAACCGTGATTAACGATTATCTGCTCGCAAAGGACACCCTTTACTCCAGGATCATCAAAAAAAGTTTCATTGAAGATCTGATTGCAAAAAAGATCAGGGTTTCGGACGAAAGAAGGGCAAAAATGCTTTTCTGTGTTTTCGGCCTTGAGGTATGGTATAAGAAACTCATTCAAAAAAACAATGCATTATGAGAGTATTAGTAACCGGAACAGCCGGATTTATCGGATCCTATATGGCCAAAGCCTTATTGGAGCGTGGCGATGAAGTGATCGGGATAGACAACATCAATGATTATTATGAGGTCAGTCTGAAATATGCGCGCCTGGCAGAAATGGGGATTGAGGCTACGGAAATTACCTATGCAAAACCTATAGACAGCGACAAATATGGTCAGTATACCTTTATCAAACTGGACATCTGTGATACGCTCGCCATGCAGACGCTCTTTGAGACCTATGAATTTGAAGCCGTTTGTCACCTTGCCGCACAGGCTGGTGTACGCTACAGTTTAACCAATCCTGATGCCTATATCGATTCCAACATCAAAGGCTTTTTGAATGTGCTGGAATGCTGCCGTTACAACAGGATCAGGCACCTTCTTTATGCCAGTTCTTCCAGTGTCTATGGCTTAAACAAGGAAATGCCCTTCTCTACCGACCAGCAGACCGACCTTCCTGTTTCCTTATACGCTGCTTCTAAAAAAAGTAATGAACTCATGGCACATGCTTACAGTCACCTGTTCCGGATCCCCGCTACCGGCCTTCGGTTTTTTACCGTTTATGGTCCCTGGGGCAGACCAGACATGGCTTTATTTCTTTTCACCAAGGCCATTACGGAAGGAAAAGCCATTCAGGTCTTTAACAATGGACAAATGAAAAGGGATTTCACCTATATCGACGACATTATTTCCCGGATGCTGTTCATTCTTGACCGGCCACAACCAGCGAATAGCCCCGTCCCCCATCGTGTTTTTAACATCGGCAGAGGGGCACCGGTAAGCCTGACTGATTTCATTCAGGAGATTGAGAAAAACCTGAAAATGGTGGCCAAACGGGAATACTTACCCATGCAGGACGGTGATGTGGTAGCCACCTGGGCCGATATTGGCGAACTCGAGGCATTATGTCCTCATCAAGCCTGGGTTTCGGTGGAAGATGGCGTGAGAAACTTTGTGAACTGGTACCAGGAATTCTATCAAAAAGAGCGTGGTCAGGTTGCAGTAGTCCTTCCTTCTAAAAATTAAATCATCATGTATTTTTCCTTTTTACTTCTGTATTATTTCTTTTCTGTTTTCTTTCCTGAACCCAGGGAGCAGGCGCCGGAAATTATTGGTTTTGCGATGGTTAACGGCCGCACTACCGGTGGCAAAAACGGCCCGGTTATCCGGGTTTCGACGCTCGCCGCATTCCGTGCAGCCGCCAGTTCTCCCTTTCCAATGACCATCCGGTACTCCGGAAACATCAAAGGAAAAGGATTCATCAACATTAAATCTGACAAGACAATTATTGGCGAAGGTGGCTCCTCGATGGAAGGTGTAGGCCTGCTTATTTACGGACATCACAATGTGATCATCAGGAATATGACCATCAGAAATGTAGTTTCTTATTCCAACATTGTGATCAAAGAAGGCGCCCATCATGTATGGGTAGACCATTGCACCTTATCTTCCGATCGTAATCATGGCTGGGATTATTACGACGGTCTGCTTGATGTTGGCAACCGGGCAGACTACGTGACCTTATCCTGGAACAAGCTGCACGACAACCATAAGGCGATGCTCATTGGTTTTGGCGATGAGAACACCAACGATGCCGGGCATCTGCGGGTAACCGTTTATAAGAATTATTTCTGCAACAATTCAGAAAGGCAACCCGGTGTGCGTTTCGGGCAGGTGCATGTGATGAACAACTACATCAAAAACAGCAGCGGGTATGGGATTGGGTCGACAATGGATGCGACGGTCCGTACCGACAACAATTACTTTGAAAATGCCGTTCAGCCCATCAAGACAGACTTTAATGCCAAACCGGGTTATATCAGTGGTGGAAACAGCAACGTTTACCGGCATTCAGGGAAGAGTACCATCAGCACCAGCATTTGTTTGTGGAAACCAGAATACCCCTATGCTGCACAGTTACTTCCGGTACAGCAGGTTCCGGAGGCTGTACGCAATGGCGCAGGCGCAAAACCTATTTTATTATGGAACGAAAAATAAAGAAAATACTGCTGGTTTGTGATTCTTCGGATTCACTGCTGGATTTCCGCGGCAAATTAATTGAGGCCTTGCTCCTCAAAAATGAGGTCATCGTATTCAGCCCTAAAATCGTGCGACAAGACATCAGAGAACGATTGCTCGGGATGGGTGTACAACTCAGGGAGAACGATTTAAAACCCAGTCATGTATCCGTATTGTCGGATTTACACTACCTCCGTGCCTTGTACCGGGTGATTAAAGAGATTCAGCCGGATGTCTTTTTTCCTTATGCTTTTAAGCCCGTGATTTACGGGACGTTGGTGGCCAAATTTTGTCGCGTAAAGCGGATCACCCCGATGTTAACCGGTCTGGGTTACAATTTCAGCGATGTGAACCGGAGGAAAGGACTCGTCAGCATGATCACCAGGATGCTTTTAAAATATAGTTTGAGACCAGATCCCGGACTGAGGATCATCTTTCAGAACAAGGACGACCGGAAGAAACTGATCACCAGAGGCATTATTGGCCCCAAACATCAATCCTATGTAGTGAATGGTTCGGGAGTAGACCTTAGTCATTATCACTATACCCCTCCCCGCACTACGCCTTTAAGTTTCCTTATGATCTCCAGGCTGATCAATGCCAAAGGGATCCGCGAATTTTTTGAAGCAGCAAAGCTGATGCGACAGCGTTATCCGGAAATCCGGTTTAAGCTGATTGGCGCTTTTGATCCAAACATTGATGCAATTGGCCCGGACCTGTACGAAAAAATCAGTTCGGGTGAGGTGATTGAATACTATGGCTCCGTGTCTGACGTACGTCCTTTTCTGGCCAATGCTTCTATTGTGGTCCTTCCTTCCTATTACGGAGAGGGCGTACCGAGGAGTTTGCTTGAGGCGATGGCCATGGGAAGGGGAATTATCACCAGTAATTCCGTAGGCTGTAAAGAGACCGTGAACCCAGCTACCAATGCTGTTAACGGATTTTTAGTACCTGTTAAAGATGTTTCTGCCTTGGTTTCCAGCATGGAATACTTCTACAAGCATACCACTGACGTTGTTCAGTTTGGACTGAACGGGAGAAAATTTGCTAAAGAAAAATTTGAAATCAGCCTTATTAATGAACGCATGCTTCATATCCTGCAGGAGGCTTAATTCCTGCTTCTGATAAAAAAACAACTATGACTTATCAGCTCATCACCATCCGACAACGACTGGAATGGACCGCTTATGTTCAGCGTTCCATCCACCATGATTTCCATCATACCTGGTCTTATCACTCCCTCGGGGAAGATACCGATCCTTTTCTTTTTGTATTCGAGGAGCAGGACCTCTTCATCGCCTTGCCCCTCCTCAAAAGAGCAATTGAAGGTACTGACTGGTCTGACCTCACCTCAGTTTACGGCTATACCGGGCCGATTTCCAACCATGATTTCGAGACACTCGACGAGTCACTGATCGATCGGTTCAGGCTGTCTTTTCTGGACTTCATGAAGAATGGCAAATATGTCTGTGTGTTTTCCAGGCTCCAACCCTTCCTCGATCAGCCCCGCTTACTGGAAAAAATAGGCGGACTGCGGGACAACGGGCAAACCGTCTACATCGACCTCAGGATGCCCATTGAAATGCAGCGGTTGAAATACGAAAAGCGGCTTGCCCGAAAAATCAGGCAGCTGAGAAACAAGGATTTCCAGATCAGGGAAACCGACAGCCTTGCCGACATAATAGCTTTCACCGCCATGTACCTGGACAATATGGAAAGAAATGGTGCCTCTTCCAGATACCTGTACGATGAAGCCTATTTTAAGCGGTTGTTAAATACAACCGAGCCTGATTGCCGGCTCATTATGGTTTACGATGGCAATATCCCCATTTGCGGGAACATCATCATGTATACCCGGCATGTCATCAGGAACCATTTATCGGCCACTGCCGCTGCCTATACCCAGCTTTCCCCGAGCAAACTCATCATCGATGAAATCAGCATTATCGCACGCAGCCTGGGGATCAGTTATTACCACCTTGGCGGAGGTTTGAATGGAAAACCGGATTCCTTGTTTCAATTCAAATCGGCTTTCTCTGATCTGATTCTGGAAGACAAGACCTGGTGTTTCATCGCCGATCAGGAGCAATACCAGCAGCTCGTCGATGCCAGGGCGGCTCCAAAAGAAAGCAGCTTTTTCCCACAATACAGAGCGCTAAATTCCTAACACTTAAAACCAAGAACCTTGAAAAACCTATTCAATTACCCTCCGGAAAAGGAGAAAGATTTTGAAACCGCTATGGATAAATATGGCTGGTTAATTTATGAAAATGTGTTAAGTCCTGAATTTGTAGAGGAGATCAACCAATCGCTCAATGATGCTTACCTCGTCCGCCGACAAATTCAGCGGGAGAATGGCATTGACCTCGATATGGCCGGGACGCTCCACCATTTGCTAGAGCCTGGAAATTTCGGATTAAAATTTGTCAGTGAGCGCTATTGCGATCAGCAGATCAGGCAATTCCTCAAGGGCAATTATATCCTGAACGGGATCAATGGCGTGATCAATTTAAAGGATGCCAAGCCCTATGTTCAGAACATCCACCGCGACATCCGGAGCTTTACCGGGGAGCTGAAGCTGATGGTTCAGATGATGGTCCTGCTCGATGATTTCACCGCGCAAAACGGGGCTACCTTTTTCCTTTCCGGCTCTCATAAAACGGATACCAAGCCCAATGAAGTTCGGTTTTTCGGCAAATCAGATCGTGCCATCGCGAAAAAGGGCAGCATCATTTTATTTGACTCCCTGTTATGGCATGCCGCCGGAAAAAACTATACCGACCTTCCCAGACGGGCCCTGACGCTCAGCTATACCGTTCCTTACTTTAAGCAGCAGCTCGATTACCCCCGCTTTCTCGGTTATGATTTCGGAGAAAGCCTGTCCGAAGAACTGCGTCAGGTAATTGGATACAATGCAAGGGTTCCTGCGAATTTATATGAATATTATCAACCCCCACATCGAAGAATGTATAAACAAGGACAAGGATGAGGAAAGAACATAAAACAATTGGTGGATATATCGAACTCCAGCTTCCAGAGGGACAGGAGCACTATCCATCTTTCATTAAGCTAAATACCGGCAGAAATGCTTTTGAATACCTGCTGAGGGTAAAAAAATACACCTTGGTTTACCTGCCCTATTTCACCTGTGAAGTATTGCTTGAACCTTTACGCAGGTTAAGTATCCCCTACCGTTTTTACCGGATCAACCAGCAGCTGGAGCCGCAGATTGATTTTGAACCTGAAGAAAATGCCTGTTTACTCTATACCAATTATTTCGGGATCAAGCAGGACACCGTACGCCGGCTGGCAAAGACAGTAAAAAACCTGATTGTCGACAATGCCCAGGCGTTCTTTTGTCCGCCTGTAGCAGGCGTAGACACCTTCTATTCCTGCAGGAAATTCTTTGGCGTACCCGATGGTGCCTATCTTTATACCGGGAGCAATACCCGTTTATCCCTGGAAAGTGACATCTCCGTGTACCGCTTTTCTCATTTGATCAAAAGCATTGACCTGAGTATAGAAACAGGGTATCATGATTACCTGAAGAACAACGTCATTCTAGGAAATAATTCCATCAAAAAGATGTCTGTGCTGAGCCAAAGGATCTTGTCGGGCATTGACTATGAAGATTGCAGGTCCATCAGAAACGCCAATTTCCAACATTTACATCAAGGTTTAGCCAGTATCAATCAGCTCCCGATCAACCTTAGTGCGATCGATGGCCCGATGGTTTACCCCCTGATGATTGATGAGTCCGGCGCCAGAAAAGCCTTGATTGCTAAAAAGATATTTGTGGCTACTTACTGGCCCAATGTATTGGAATGGGCAAGTGAGGACCTCTTTGAGCATTACCTGACCAGGCACCTCCTTCCCTTACCCATTGACCACCGTTACCGCATCCGGGACATGGACCATATTCTTGAAACCGTCAGATCGCTGTTATGAACTACCAGGTTTACCTCCGGCCCCTGGCCCTTACAGATGCGGAAATTGCCTGTAAATGGCGGAACAATCCAAAAATATGGGGTTATACCAAACATCGCGCTGAGCAGCTCATCAGTCCGGAAATAGAACGGGAATGGATTGCAATGGTAATGGCCAGGCCGAACGAAAGGCGTTTTGCCATTTGCCTGCAACGCTCCGGTCAATACATCGGCAATATCCAGCTGGTAGACATCAGGGATCGCAACGCACATTACCACATCTTTATCGGCGAGGAAAAATTCTGGGGAAAAGGCATTGCATTTTTGGCGACACAGCAAATCCTGAAGTATGCTTTTGACGAGTTAAACCTGCAGACCGTCATGCTCGATGTACACCACAAAAATCTGGCGGCGCTTGCACTGTACAGAAAAACAGGCTTTAAGCAAATCAATTATGGTAGTCGATTTATTGACATGATACTGACCCGTCAGGAATACCAGCGGTTAAACCCGTTATAATCCTTAATGAAATGAAAAAAACACTCACGATCCTGGAAAAAGAAGAATGGAAGAATTATGTCAGAAATTCTTTGCAGCATGATTTTTACCATACCTGGTATTACCATTCCCTGGACAACACCGGCTTGCCCTTGCTCTTTGTATACGAGGAAGGAGAAAATTACATCGCTTTTCCACTGATTCAGAGGGCCATTGCCGCTACTACCTATGGCGATCTGACCTCTGTATACGGATATACCGGCCCGATTTCGAACCAACGTTTTGAATCTCTTGGCCATGCCTTTCTTCAGCGGTTCAGGGAATCCTTTCTGGCTTTCCTGAAAGAGGGGCAGTTTGTCTCCGTATTTTCAAGGCTGCATCCTTTTTTCGACCAGCATTTATCCATTGAAGCCATGGGTGGAATTCATGCCAACGGGAAGACCATTGCGATAGACCTCCGTATTTCGCTGGAAGAACAGCGACAGAAATACCATAAGCGACTTCGGGAGAAGATCCGTCAACTGAAACGAAAAGGCTATACTTTAAGGGAAGGGAATTCTTTGGAAGACATCAGCACTTTCGCTGCCATTTATACAGAAAACATGAAAAGGATTGGTGCTTCAGATTATTACCTCTTTACCCCATCCTATTTTAGCGACCTCCATCATTCCGATGAATTTAACAGCAAACTGCTCTTGATCGAGATTGAGGGGAAGGCGGTTTGCGGCGCTTTTATTGTCTGCACCAACGACATCATCCAGGCTCATCTTCTGGGAACCCTGACCGCCTATCTCCCCGATTCTCCGGCAAAGCTGCTTACCGATGAAATCACCATTATCGGACGGGAGATGGGCGCTAAATATTTCCACCTCGGTGGAGGATTAAACTTCAAACAGGATTCGCTTTTTGAATGGAAAGCAGGTTTCTCCGACCTCATTCTGGATTTCAGCAGCTGGCGTTACATTGCTGATCCGGTCGTTTACGATTCGCTTCTGGAGGAGTTACCACTGGACAAATCCTCAGATATAGACTTCTTTCCCTTATATAGATATCAGGTTCCCGCCCATTAACAACTGACGATATGCAGTATACCCTTATTACCATCCAACAGAAAAAAGAATGGGTAGATTATATTAAAAGATCTGCAGAATACGACTTTTACCATACCTGGCATTACCATGCGCTTGATGAAAGCGGGAGTCCCTTTCTTTTCGTCTACCAGGAGGCGGCAGACTTTATTGCTTTCCCTTTAATCCGACGACGGATCGAAGGTTCTGCACTCTCCGATTTCAGCTCCGTATACGGTTATGCCGGACCTGTCTCCAACCTTAAATTTGAACAGCTCAGTGAAGGTTTCATGGATCGCTTTAAACTCATCTTTCTCTCTTTTCTGGAGCAGGAAGAGCAGGTTTCCGTTTTTTCCAGGCTTCATCCTTTATTCCGGCAATGCTTGCTTCTGGAAAGGTTTGGCGGGCTCCACGACAATGGGAAGACCATTTGTATAGACCTGAGTATCCCTGTGGAGCAGCAACGAAAGAAATACAAAAAGAACATTTATGAATCCATTAAGAAATCATGGAAAGCAGGGCTCCGGGTGGTAGAATCCAAGAAAACAGCCGACATCAGCACTTTCAGGGAGATCTATAAGGAGAATATGCTGCGGATCGGCGCATCAGATTACTATCACTTCAGCCTCCGTTATTTCCTGGATCTTTTGGGCACCGATGAGTTCGATTGCCGCTTAATTTTGGTCTACGACGGCGAGGAAGCCATTAGTGGATCCATTGTGACCTTTACCGGAAACATTGCCCAGTGTCACCTGATGGCTACACGCACCAGATACCTCAACAATTCGCCAGCTAAGTTTCTGATCGATGAAATCAGCCTCATCGGAAGAAGGTGCGGCATGCGTTATTATCACCTTGGCGGTGGCCTGGGTTTTAAAGAAGATTCCCTGTTTAGATGGAAATCCGGTTTCTCAGATTTCCTGTTAAGCTATAAAAGCTGGAGGTTTGTGATCAATCCCCCTCAATATCAGTTGCTGGTAAAAAAAGCCGGGATGGCCCTCCATCCTGAAGTTGATTTCTTTCCCCTTTACCGTTACCCTCTACAAAAATTATAACCTTATGAAACGTATATTCCAGGAAAAAGTCCATTCCAGATGGCTCATTTTATTTATTGACCAGTTTATCCTGAGCTGGGCGCTTTGCATGTCGTTGTTACTCATCCATAGAATTGACTTTGTAGGTCTGCTGGACCTGAGTCACGTCGCCTATATCATTTTGTTTCATTTCATTGCCATCCCGGTTTTTATCCTCATGGAGATCCATACCGGAATCATCCGGTATTCGAATACCAAGGATATGGTGAGAATTTTCCTTGCCGTTCTGCTGAGCAGTATTTTATTTACCGGAGTCAGCAATCTTTTTGTCGTCCCTTATCTTCAGCTGGAGCTGAGCTGGCTTGATACCGTCCTGCTCCTCAACTTCTTTATTTCCTCTTCTTTGCTCATTCTGTTGAGGATTGTGGTAAAAGGGCTCTTTTCCTATTTCAAGGACCTGGAAGATGGAGAACGCGGAGAACAAAAAGAAAAGATCCTGATCTATGGTTCTGATGCGACGGCCATCTTACTGAAACAGGCATTGGAGGCTTTGCAGGAAAACTGTTGTCAGGTGATGGGATTTATTGACGACGATTCAGATAAGGTGAACAAATACATCGAACAAACAAAGGTTTACCATTCGGCAGCCATCGAAACACTGACGCGGAAACATGGGATTCAAAAACTGGTTGTCAGCAGTGACTTGCTCTCTCTGGAGCCTAAAAAGAGAACCATTGAGAAATCCGTAGAGCTCGGTATCAAAGTACTTACTGTCCCTCCTTCCAGTCAATGGCTATATGGCAAACTTCAGTTTAGCCAATTGAAAGACCTCCGCATTGAAGAGCTTTTACAACGGGAGCCCATCCTTCTCCAGCGACAAAACATCTTTAGGGAAGTTCTTGGCAAACGCATTCTCGTTACCGGTGCTGCCGGTTCTATTGGCTCTGAGATTGTCCGCCAGCTGTTGAATTACCAGCCGGAATATGTCGTTTTATGCGACCAGGCGGAGACACCCCTTCATGAATTGCAGCTGGAAGTGGAAGACCTTGCTCTAAGTCATAAGGTAAAGATCTATATGGCCAGCATTCAGAATCCGGACCGGATGCGGTTGCTTTTTGAAAAATACAAACCGCAGATTGTGTTTCATGCAGCGGCATGTAAACATGTTCCTATGATGGAGGACAATCCGGCAGAGGCCATTCTGACCAATGTGGCCGGAACGAAAAATCTCGCCGACATTTCTATTGCCTTCGGTGTGGAGAAATTTGTGATGATCTCTACCGATAAAGCCGTTAAACCGACCAATATCATGGGTGCATCCAAGCGGTTGGCAGAGATCTACATACAATCCTTAAATGAAAAACAGTGTTCTCCAAAGTTTATCACCACACGTTTTGGCAATGTGATGGGATCCAATGGCTCCGTAATCCCCAGATTTAAGACACAAATAGAACGTGGGGGGCCTGTAACGGTGACCCATCCGGAGATCACCCGCTACTTCATGACCATTTCTGAGTCCGTGCAGCTGGTACTTGAGGCAGCAGCAATGGGGAATGGCGGAGAGATTTTCATTTTTGACATGGGAAAACCGATCAAGATTGCAGATTTGGCATTGAAGATGATCAAGCTCGCCGGCCTATCCCCCATCAGGGACATTAAAATTGTTTACAGCGGTTTAAGGCCGGGAGAAAAGCTTCATGAAGAACTGTTACATCAAAAAGAGCAAACCATCCCTACCCACCATCAAAAGATCAAAATCTCCAGAACCATCAGCTACAGTTCTCCCTACGTACAAACCGTCATCGATGAGGTCTTAAAACTTAATCAGCTCAATGACAATTATGCAACGGTGAAAAAGATGAAAGAGATTATTCCTGAATTCAGGAGCAATAATTCTATTTACGAAGACCTGGACCATCTGCTATTTGAATAAAATATTTACTTTATTCTTTTTGAAATTAAGAATTAATTTTCTTATCTTTCCTAAGATTAGTTCCCACTGATCTTAATGTGTAGTGTAATAGTGCTGGTTTCCATATAAACCTGTAAGTAATCTATTATTCTATGATTTTAAACAAAGACGGCTTAATTGAGCGCATCGTAAGGACCAAAATTGGCATCAGTGAACTTTCCCGTTTATTGAATGTAAGCAGAACTTCCATTTACAACTGGTTTGAGCAAGAATACCTCAGCATTGATGTGGTATGTAAAATCGGCCATGCTATAGGTCATGATTTTGCAAATGAATTTCCAGAGGATTTTGCCCGGGCAGGGAATAAGATTATGGCGGATCTGATGGCAGGAAATATTGATCAGCAGCAACATTACAATACCTCTGTACAATATTGGATGAACAAATACATCACTTTGCTCGAGAAACACAATGATCTGTTAATTCAGATCAATCGTCCTACGACTACCGATGGAGGAATTCCCGGAAGCGTGGTATCCGGGATCAAAAATACAGGACAGCATTTCTCGCCATTGACTCATTAATGTTTCGTTTAACATTAGTGTTTCGTTTAAAAGACCCTTGGGCAAATCATGGACCTTGGAACTTTTCCGAAGGCCAGGCCCATCGTCAGCTCATGAGAACCATTTTGGTTGCTGCCTAATTTACTCGTCACATGATCGTAAGAATAACCAATTCTAAACCGATCATTGACGAAAAACTGGAAGATGCCGGAGATAGAATTCTGGTTGCTGAGGGGCAGGCTTGGGAGTTGTTTCTTCCAGAGGTTAAAGCCTGCCCGGTAAGAAGCGCCGATCCATATTTTATCATTAATGATGACCATTGCATTCAGGTCTGCGCTTGTCGGGCCTCTAAAATCTTCTTTAATCAGGATGCTTGGCCTGACCCTCAGGTCTGGAGAAAGGTTGATCAATCCGCCTCCCATGAAGTAAGCATGACGGCTGCGGATGATATTTAGAGAAGAGGACTGATTTCTGTTCAGGTTATCTTTGGGGCCGGAAAATACGTCCAGAGCAGAGAGCCCGAGGTACCAGTAATCGGAATTATAGAACACGCCAAAACGCAGATCAGGGACAATATTGCTCTGGTTTCCTACCGGCACCGCCTGATCCTCTTTGTCGATTGTTGTGAGCAGTTGTCCCTTCAAACTATATTGCGCCACACCTACCCCCAGGCCAAAACTTAAACGTTCTGTATCGTCGCCATTGAGTTGTAAACGGTAAGCATAATTGACCGTTGCAGAGGTGGCAGACTGAACACCGATCTTATCGGTTGTGATCTGAAAGCCCAGGCCCATCTTCCGGTCTCTGGGGTCCAGGATACCATCAATGGAGGCGATCGCTGTTTGTGGCGCCCCTTCTACACCTACCCATTGTGCCCTTAGCCCCAGCTGTACAAACCATTCCTCCTTATATCCTGCATAGCCTGGGTTTACACTCAGACTGTTAAATATATACTGGGAAAACTGAATATTCTGTTGTGCCATTGCGCTCCCGATTAACGTGAAGCAGAGGTAAGCAAGTACCAGGGTATATCTGATCTTCTTCATTTTTTTTATCTTTTAATGAGCACCCAGCTTTTTCGGGACTCTTCGTGACTTCCCTTTTTAAGCTTTAAAACATAGAAATATGTACCTTCATTTAAGCCGGCACCATCCCATTCATCTTTATAATTTTTACTTCTGTAGACTTCATCGCCCCAACGGTTAAATATGGAGATCTCTATAGCATCATAATTTTCTCTTCCTTTAATCTGGAAAGTATCATTCTTACCATCTCCGTTTGGTGTGAAGGTATTTGGAATCTCCAGGTCTGGAGGAACCACATTGATCGTCACCACTGCAATATTGGAGCGAAGTCCGTTTTCATCATTGATCATGTAAGTAAACTTCTCTACTCCCGAGTAGCCTTTATTAGGCTGATAAACGATCCTGCCATCTTTGTTCATTTGCAATACTCCGTTTAAGGGCTGCGTTTTTACATCGATGGTACTTACATCCAGCGGGAACAAGCTTGGACGGTCGTTATTTGCTACCGGCACCATTACCTCTATATCTGCTTTGGTTTTTGCAAAATCATCTACTGCGGCAGGATAGCGTACCACATCTATAATTGTAGGATCATCATTACGCTCATTCGTTCCGGAGATATCCGAAACCCTGCTGCCAGGCCTGTACTCCCCTGTCGCCGTTGCCGTATTGCTTACGATTCCGGCTTTCTTCTCTGCCTCTGTAATGGTGTAATTTGCCTTAACTGTTGTCCAGCCACCAGGTGCAAGTACGGCTGGTGCTGAAATCGCCAGACCAGGGATTTTAGGGTCAATCAGTTCCACATCGCGAAGGGTGACGTTCCCGGTATTTTTGATCAGGAAGGTGTAATCGATCGTTTTGTAATCGTTGTTTAACACACCTGTTTTAACCAGACGGACGACTGGGTTTTGCCGGATCGCCACATCTGCCACATCTGCTGAAGGTATTGGTGCTTCTGCAGACTGAACCATTGCGACGTTTTGTACTTTTCTAATGTTTGCTGAAGGAGCTCCGTTGTTGTCTAAATCTGATTGGGTAAGGGTGTAAGAAGTACGGTAAATCCAGGATTCATCTTTTTCCAGAATCTGATTCCCATTGTCGCCGGTAGGGTTGCTTAGGATACCTCCTGTTAAAGGATCATTGACAACTACCTGATTGTGATTGGCATGTCCGGTATTTTTAACGGTGATGGTGTAGTTGATTTTATCTCCGACAGAGGAAACTGAATTCCTGTCGGCAGTCTTGTTAATTGAAATCCCCAAACATACGGGAACACTGATCTTGATTTTAAAAGGAACACCATCACAACCACCGGTTAATGCTTTTGGAGTTACTGTGTATACGACTTCTTGTGGAGTGGTGCTGGTATTGATCAGGGTGGCATTGATGGAACTTCCAGTACCGTTAACGGCTCCTAATACCGGAGAATTTACGGTCCAGGTAAAAGAAGATGGCACGGCATTGCCTCCTTTTAATGTGTTGTTGATATTGTTCTGCAGCTGATAGTTGAAAGAAGATTGTGTGCAGGATAAAGTGTTTAGCTGATCATCAAATCCTTTCGGAACAGGAGTTACAGTAACGGTTGTTGTCGCAGAAATGGCACTCGAACATCCGGTAGTATTGGTGACTTTCACGGTGTATACGCCTATGGTATTTACATCGTATGTAGGATTGGTTGCATTAGGGATCAGGATGCCGTTTTTGTACCATTGATTTCCAAATGAAGAAGTTGAGGTTAACGTAACACTGCCACCTTCACAGAAAGTAGTGGTATTTGAAGGAGAAATACCTGGAGTTGGCGGGTAAGGGACTTCTGTAACGGTGACAGGTAAAGAGATCGGACTGGTACATCCAGCTGTGCTGGTCACGATTAGGGTGTAGTTACCTGATTCTGTTGCGGTATAGGTTTTGGCAGTAGCGTTGGGAATCAGGATTCCTTCTTTATACCATTGGTTTCCGGTTAAGGAAGAGGAAGTCAGGATGGTGCTTCCACCATCGCAGAAGGAAGTTGGAGTTCCGGCAGTGATGGTAGGAAGAGCAGGGATTGGATTGGCGGTAACAATTACTCCCTCAGAAACAGGACCAACACAGGTTAACAAGGTTACTTGTAATGTATATTTTCCGCTGGATCTCGCTACATATACTTTTCCTTTGCCGGCTTCTCCAGCGATAGCCAGGCCGTCTTTATACCACTGATTACCTTCATTAGCTGAAGAAGTCAGCGTCACACTGCCCCCATTACAGAAAGTGGTTTCCCCGGTTATCGTCACCGAAGGCTTTTCAGGAATCGGGTTCACTATTACTATAGTCTCATCGGATACAGGACCCGAACAGGTTAACAAGGCCACTTTTACTGTGTATTTTCCGCTGGATCTCGCTACATATACTTTTCCTTTGCCGGCTTCCCCAGCGATAGCTACACCGTCTTTATACCACTGATTGCCCTCGCTTGCTGAAGAAGTCAATGTCACACTACCCCCATCACAGAAAGTCGGTTCCCCGGTTATCGTTACAACAGGTTTTACAGGAATAGGGTTAACCACTACAGTTAAGCCATCAGAAACAGGACCCGCACAGGTTAACAAGGTTACCTGTACTGTATATTTTCCACTAACCCGGGCTATGTATACTTTTCCTTTGCCGGCTTCCCCGGCGATAGCTACACCGTCTTTATACCACTGGTTACCCTCACTTGCTGAAGAAGTCAGTGTCACACTGCCTCCATCACAGAAAGTCGGTTCCCCGGTTATCGTTACAACTGGTTTTACAGGAATAGGGTTAACCACTACAGTTACACCATCAGAAGCAGGACCCGCACAGGTTAACGAGGTTATCTGTACTGTATATTTTCCGCTGGATCTCGCTACATATACTTTTCCTTTGCCGGCTTCCCCGGCGATAGCCACGCCATCTTTGTACCACTGGTTGCCCTCGCTTGCTGAAGAAGTCAATGTCACACTACCCCCATCACAGAAAGTCGGTTCCCCGGTTATCGTTACAACTGGTTTTACAGGAATAGGATTAACCACTACAGTTACGCCATCAGAAACAGGACCCACACAGGTTAACGAGGTTATCTGTACTGTATATTTTCCGCTGGATCTCGCTACATATACTTTTCCTTTGCCGGCTTCCCCGGCGATAGCCACGCCATCTTTGTACCACTGGTTGCCCTCGCTTGCTGAAGAAGTCAATGTCACACTACCCCCATCACAGAAAGTCGGTTCCCCGGTTATCGTTACAACTGGTTTTACAGGAATAGGGTTAACCACTACAGTTACGCCATCAGAAACAGGACCCACACAGGTTAACGAGGTTATCTGTACTGTATATTTTCCGCTGGATCTCGCTACATATACTTTTCCTTTGCCGGCTTCCCCGGCGATAGCCACGCCATCTTTGTACCACTGGTTGCCCTCGCTTGCTGAAGAAGTCAATGTCACACTACCCCCATCACAGAAAGTCGGTTCCCCGGTTATCGTTACAACAGGTTTTACAGGAATAGGGTTAACCACTACAGTTACGCCATCAGAAACAGGACCCACACAGGTTAACGAGGTTATCTGTACTGTATATTTTCCACTAACCCTGGCTATGTATACTTTTCCTTTACCGGCTTCCCCGGCGATAGCTACGCCATCTTTATACCACTGGTTACCTTCATCAGCGGAAGAAGTCAGTGTCACACTGCCCCCGTCACAGAAAGTAGTTTCGCCAGTTATCGTTACAACTGGTTTTACAGGAATAGGATTGACTGTTACTATGATCTCATCGGATACAGGACCCGCACAGGTTAACAAGGTTACCTTTACCGTATATTTTCCACTCACCCTGGATATGTATACTTTTCCTTTGCCGGCTTCCCCAGCGATAGCCACGCCATCTTTGTACCACTGATTGCCCTCACTTGCCGAAGAAGTCAATGTCACACTACCTCCATCACAGAAAGTCGGTTCCCCTGTTATCGTTATAACAGGTTTTACAGGAATAGGGTTAACCACTACAGTTACGCCATCAGAAACAGGACCCGCACAGGTTAACAAGGTTACTTGTACTGTATATTTTCCACTAACCCGTGCTACATATACTTTTCCTTTACCCGCTTCCCCAGCGATAGCTACACCATCTTTATACCACTGATTGCCCTCACTTGCCGAAGAAGTCAATGTCACACTCCCCCCATCACAGAAAGTAGTTTCGCCAGTTATCGTTACAACTGGTTTTACAGTAATAGGATTGACTGTGACTATGATCTCATCGGATACAGGACCCGCACAGGTTAACAAGGTTACCTTTACCGTATATTTTCCACTTACCCGGGCTACATATACCTTTCCTTTGCCGGCTTCCCCAGCGATAGCTACACCATCTTTATACCATTGGTTACCATCAGCAGAAGAAGAAGTCAGCGTCACACTGCCTCCATCACAGAAAGTCGGTTCCCCTGTTATCGTTATAACAGGTTTTACAGGAATAGGGTTAACCACTACAGTTACGCCATCAGAAACAGGACCCGCACAGGTTAACAAGGTTACCTGTACTGTATATTTTCCACTTACCCGGGCTACATATACTTTTCCTTTACCCGCTTCCCCGGCGATAGCTACACCATCTTTATACCACTGGTTGCCTTCATCAGCAGAAGAAGTCAGCACAACACTACCCCCATCGCAGAAGATGGTTTCGCCAGTTATCGTTACAACTGGTTTTACAGGAATAGGATTCACCACGACAGTTACGCCATCAGAAACAGGACCCGCACAGGTTAACAAGGTTACCTGTACTGTATATTTTCCACTTACCCGGGCTACATATACTTTTCCTTTACCCGCTTCCCCGGCGATAGCTACACCATCTTTATACCACTGGTTGCCTTCATCAGCAGAAGAAGTCAGCACTACACTCCCTCCATCACAGAAAGTAGTTTCCCCGGTTATCGTCACAACTGGTTTTACAGGAATAGGATTGACTTTTACTATGGTTTCATCGGATACAGGACCTGCACAGGTTAGCAAAGTTACCTTTACCGTATATTTTCCGCTCACCCGGGCGGTATAATTTTTACCCGTTTCCTCAGCCAGAGCCACACCATCTTTATACCACTGGTTACCCTCATCAGCAGAAGAAGTCAACACAACACTCCCCCCATCGCAGAAGATGGTTTCGCCAGTTATCGTTACAACTGGTTTTACAGGAATAGGATTGACTGTGACTATGATCTCATCGGATACAGGCCCCACACAGGTTAACAAGGTTACTTGTACTGTATATTTTCCACTGGACCTAGCTACATATACTTTTCCTTTGCCGGCTTCCCCGGCGATAGCTACACCGTCTTTATACCACTGATTGCCCTCACTTGCCGAAGAAGTCAGTGTCACACTCCCCCCATCACAGAAAGTCGGTTCCCCGGTTATCGTTACAACTGGTTTTACAGGAATAGGATTGACTTTTACTATGGTTTCATCGGATACAGGACCTGCACAGGTTAGCAAAGTTACCTTTACCGTATATTTTCCACTCACCCGGGCGATATAACTTTTACCAGTTTCCTCAGCCAAGGCTACACCATCTTTATACCACTGGTTGCCCTCATCAGCCGAAGAAGTCAGCACTACACTACCCCCATCACAGAAAGTCGTTTCCCCGGTTATCGTCACCGAAGGCTTTTCAGGAATTGGGTTCACTATTACTATAGTCTCATCGGATACAGGACCCGCACAGGTTAACAAGGTCACTTTTACTGTGTATTTTCCGCTGGATCTCGCTACATATACTTTTCCTTTGCCGGCTTCCCCGGCGATAGCTACACCATCTTTATACCACTGGTTACCTTCATTAGCCGAAGAAGTCAGCACTACACTACCCCCATCACAGAAAGTAGTTTCGCCGGTTATCGTTACAACTGGTTTTACAGGAATAGGATTGACTGTGACTATGATCTCATCGGATACAGGACCTGCACAGGTTAACAAGGTTACTTTTACCGTATATTTTCCGCTCATCCGGGCTACATATACTTTTCCGTTGCCGGCTTCCCCGGCGATAGCCAAACCATCTTTATACCACTGGTTGCCCTCACTTGCCGAAGAAGTCAATGTCACACTACCCCCATCACAGAAAGTAGTTTCGCCGGTTATCGTTACCACTGGTTTTACAGGAATAGGATTGACTGTGACTATGATCTCATCGGATACAGGACCCACACAGGTTAATAAGGTTACTTGTACTGTATATTTTCCACTGGACCTAGCTACATATACTTTTCCTTTTCCGGCTTCCCCGGCGATAGCCACGCCATCTTTATACCACTGGTTGCCTTCGTCAGCAGAAGAAGTCAGCACTACACTACCCCCATCGCAGAAGGTAGTTTCCCCGGTTATCGTCACAACTGGTTTTACAGGAATGGGATTGACTTTTACTATGGTCTCATCGGATACAGGACCTGCACAGGTTAACAAGGTTACCTGTACTGTATATTTTCCACTCACCCTGGCCGTATAACTTTTACCCGTTTCCTCAGCCAGGATCACCCCATCTTTATACCACTGGTTACCCTCATCAGCAGAAGAAGTCAGTGTCACACTCCCCCCATCACAGAAAGTCGGTTCCCCGGTTATCGTTACCACTGGTTTTACAGGAATAGGATTGACTGTGACTATGATCTCATCGGATACAGGACCCACACAGGTTAATAAGGTTACTTGTACTGTATATTTTCCACTGGACCTAGCTACATATACTTTTCCTTTTCCGGCTTCCCCGGCGATAGCCACGCCATCTTTATACCACTGGTTGCCTTCGTCAGCAGAAGAAGTCAGCACTACACTACCCCCATCGCAGAAGGTAGTTTCCCCGGTTATCGTCACAACTGGTTTTACAGGAATGGGATTGACTTTTACTATGGCCTCATCGGATACAGGACCTGCACAGGTTAATAAGGTTACCTGTACTGTATATTTTCCACTAACCCTGGCTACGTATACTTTTCCTTTGCCGGCTTCCCCAGCGATAGCTACACCATCTTTATACCACTGGTTACCCTCATCGGCCGAAGAAGTCAGCACGACACTGCCCCCATCACAGAAATTCGTTTCGCCGGTTATCGTTACAACGGGCTTTACCGGAATAGGATTCACCACGACAGTTACCCCATCAGAAACAGGACCTACACAGGTTAACAAGGTTACCTGTACTGTATACTTGCCACTCACCCTGGCTACATATACTTTTCCTTTGCCGGCTTCCCCGGCGATAGCCACACCGTCTTTATACCACTGGTTGCCTTCATCAGCAGAAGAAGTCAGCACAACACTACCCCCATCGCAGAAGATGGTTTCGCCAGTTATCGTTACAACTGGTTTTACCGGAATAGGATTCACCACGACAGTTACCCCATCAGAAACAGGACCTGCACAGGTTAACAAGGTTACTTTTACGGTATATTTCCCACTCACCCGGGCGATATAACTTTTACCAGTCTCCTCAGCCAGGATCACACCATCTTTATACCACTGGTTACCCTCATCAGCCGAAGAAGTCAGTGTCACGCTACCCCCGTCACAAAAAGTCGTTTCGCCGGTTATCGTTACAACCGGTTTTACAGGAATAGGATTAACCACTACAGTTACCCCATCAGAAACAGGACCCACGCAGGTTAACAAAGTTACCTTAACTGTATACTTGCCGCTCACGCGGGCGGTATAACTTTTACCCGTTTCCTCAGCCAGAGCCACACCATCTTTATACCACTGGTTACCCTCATCAGCAGAAGAAGTCAGTATCACACTACCCCCATCACAGAAAGTCGTTTCCCCGGTTATTGTTACAACTGGTTTTACAGGAATGGGATTGACTTTTACTATGGTCTCATCGGATACAGGACCTGCACAGGTTAACAAGGTTACCTGTACTGTATACTTGCCACTCACCCTGGCTGTATAGCTTTTACCCGTTTCCTCAGCCAGGATCACACCATCTTTATACCACTGGTTACCCTCATCAGCAGAAGAAGTCAGCACGACACTGCCCCCATCACAGAAAGTCGTTTCGCCGGTTATTGTTACAACTGGTTTTACAGGAATAGGGTTCACCACGACAGTTACCCCATCAGAAACAGGACCTACACAGGTTAACAAGGTTACCTGTACTGTATATTTTCCACTAACCCTGGCTACGTATACTTTTCCTTTACCGGCTTCCCCGGCGATAGCTACACCATCTTTATACCACTGGTTACCCTCATCGGCCGAAGAAGTCAGCACTACACTACCCCCATCACAGAAAGTCGTTTCTCCGGTTATCGTTACAACTGGTTTTACAGGAATAGGGTTCACCACGACAGTTACCCCATCAGAAACAGGACCTACACAGGTTAACAAAGTTACCTGTACTGTATATTTTCCACTCACCCGGGCGGTATAACTTTTACCCGTTTCCTCAGCCAGGATCACACCATCTTTATACCACTGGTTACCCTCATCAGCAGAAGAAGTCAGTGTCACACTCCCCCCATCGCAGAAGGTAGTTTCCCCGGTTATCGTTACAACTGGTTTTACAGGAATAGGATTCACCACTACAGTTACCCCATCAGAAACAGGACCCACGCAGGTTAACAAAGTTACCTGTACGGTATATTTCCCACTCACCCGGGCGGTATAACTTTTACCCGTTTCCTCAGCCAGGATCACACCATCTTTATACCACTGGTTACCCTCATCAGCCGAAGAAGTCAGCACTACACTACCCCCATCGCAGAAGGTAGTTTCGCCGGTTATCGTTACAACTGGTTTTACAGGAATAGGATTAACCACTACAGTTACCCCATCAGAAACAGGACCCACGCAGGTTAACAAAGTTACCTGTACGGTATATTTCCCACTCACCCGGGCGGTATAACTTTTGCCCGTTTCATCAGCCAGGATCACACCATCTTTATACCACTGGTTACCCTCATCAGCCGAAGAAGTCAGCACTACACTACCCCCATCGCAGAAGGTAGTTTCGCCGGTTATCGTTACAACTGGTTTTACAGGAATAGGATTCACCACGACAGTTACCCCATCAGAAACAGGACCCACGCAGGTTAACAAAGTTACCTGTACTGTATATTTCCCACTCACCCTGGCGATATAACTTTTACCAGTCTCCTCAGCCAGGATCACACCATCTTTATACCACTGGTTACCCTCATCAGCCGAAGAAGTCAGTGTCACACTCCCCCCATCGCAGAAGGTAGTTTCCCCGGTGATCGTTACAACTGGTTTTACAGGAATAGGATTCACCACGACAGTTACCCCATCAGAAACAGGGCCCACGCAGGTCAACAAGGTTACCTGTACTGTATATTTTCCACTCACCCTGGCCGTATAACTTTTACCAGTCTCCTCAGCCAGGATCACACCATCTTTATACCACTGGTTACCCTCATCAGCCGAAGAAGTCAGCACTACACTCCCCCCGTCACAAAAAGTCGTTTCCCCGGTTATCGTTACAACTGGCTTTACCGGAATGGGATTGACTTTTACGATGATCTCATCGGATACAGGACCCGCACAGGTTAGCAAGGTTACCTGTACTGTATATTTTCCACTCACCCTGGCCGTATAACTTCTACCAGTCTCCTCAGCCAGAGCCACACCATCTTTATACCACTGGTTGCCTTCGTCAGCAGAAGAAGTCAGGACTACACTACCCCCATCGCAGAAGGTAGTTTCCCCGGTTATCGTTACAACTGGTTTTACCGGAATAGGATTCACCACTACAGTTACCCCATCAGAAACAGGACCTACACAGGTTAACAAAGTTACCTGTACTGTATACTTGCCACTCACCCTGGCCGTATAACTTTTACCAGTCTCCTCAGCCAGGATCACACCATCTTTATACCACTGGTTGCCTTCGTCAGCAGAAGAAGTCAGGACTACACTACCCCCATCGCAGAAGGTAGTTTCCCCGGTTATCGTTACAACTGGTTTTACAGGAATGGGATTGACTTTTACGATGATCTCATCGGATACAGGACCCGCACAGGTTAGCAAGGTTACCTGTACTGTATATTTTCCACTCACCCTGGCCGTATAACTTTTACCAGTCTCCTCAGCCAGAGCCACACCATCTTTATACCACTGGTTACCCTCATCAGCAGAAGAAGTCAGTATCACACTACCCCCATCACAGAAAGTCGTTTCTCCGGTTATCGTTACAACTGGCTTTACCGGAATAGGGTTTACCACAACAGTTACCCCATCAGAAACAGGACCCACGCAGGTTAACAAGGTTACCTGTACTGTATATTTTCCACTCACCCGGGCGGTATAACTTTTACCAGTCTCCTCAGCCAGGACCACACCATCTTTATACCACTGGTTGCCTTCGTCAGCAGAAGAAGTCAGGACTACACTACCCCCATCGCAGAAGATAGTTTCCCCGGTTATCGTCACAACTGGTTTTACAGGAATAGGATTCACCACGACAGTTACCCCATCAGAAACAGGGCCCACGCAGGTTAACAAAGTTACCTGTACTGTATATTTTCCACTCACCCTGGCCGTATAACTTTTACCAGTCTCCTCAGCCAGGATCACACCATCTTTATACCACTGGTTACCCTCATCAGCCGAAGAAGTCAGCACTACACTACCCCCGTCACAAAAAGTCGTTTCCCCGGTTATCGTTACAACTGGTTTTACAGGAATAGGATTCACCACGACAGTTACCCCATCAGAAACAGGACCCACGCAGGTTAACAAAGTTACCTGTACGGTATATTTCCCACTCACCCTGGCGGTATAACTTTTACCCGTTTCCTCAGCCAGGATCACACCATCTTTATACCACTGGTTGCCTTCGTCAGCAGAAGAAGTCAGTATCACACTACCCCCATCGCAGAAGGTAGTTTCGCCGGTTATCGTTACAACTGGTTTTACCGGAATAGGATTCACCACGACAGTTACCCCATCAGAAACAGGACCTACACAGGTTAACAAAGTTACCTGTACTGTATATTTTCCACTAACCCTGGCCGTATAACTTTTACCAGTCTCCTCAGCCAGGATCACACCATCTTTATACCACTGGTTGCCTTCGTCAGCAGAAGAAGTCAGGATTACACTACCCCCATCACAGAAAGTGGTTTCCCCGGTTATCGTTACAACTGGTTTTACAGGAATAGGGTTAACCACGACAGTTACGCCATCAGAAACAGGACCTACACAGGTTAACAAAGTTACCTGTACTGTATATTTTCCACTCACCCTGGCGGTATAACTTTTACCCGCTTCCTCAGCCAGGATCACACCATCTTTATACCACTGGTTACCCTCATCAGCAGAAGAAGTCAGCACTACACTACCCCCATCACAAAAAGTCGTTTCCCCGGTTATTGTTACAACTGGTTTTACAGGAATGGGATTAACTTTTACTATGGTCTCATCGGATACGGGACCTGCACAGGTTAACAAGGTTACTTTTACGGTATATTTCCCACTCACCCGGGCGGTATAACTTTTACCCGTTTCCTCAGCCAGGATCACACCATCTTTATACCACTGGTTACCCTCATCCGCAGAAGAAGTCAGTATCACACTACCCCCATCACAGAAAGTCGTTTCCCCGGTTATCGTCACAACTGGTTTTACAGGAATAGGATTCACCACGACAGTTACCCCATCAGAAACAGGGCCCACGCAGGTTAACAAAGTTACCTGTACTGTATATTTTCCACTCACCCTGGCCGTATAACTTTTACCAGTCTCCTCAGCCAGGATCACACCATCTTTATACCACTGGTTACCCTCATCAGCCGAAGAAGTCAGCACTACACTACCCCCGTCACAAAAAGTCGTTTCCCCGGTTATCGTTACAACTGGTTTTACAGGAATAGGATTCACCACGACAGTTACCCCATCAGAAACAGGACCCACGCAGGTTAACAAAGTTACCTGTACGGTATATTTCCCACTCACCCTGGCGGTATAACTTTTACCCGTTTCCTCAGCCAGGATCACACCATCTTTATACCACTGGTTGCCTTCGTCAGCAGAAGAAGTCAGTATCACACTACTCCCATCGCAGAAGGTAGTTTCGCCGGTTATCGTTACAACTGGTTTTACAGGAATAGGATTCACCACGACAGTTACCCCATCAGAAACAGGACCTACACAGGTTAACAAAGTTACCTGTACTGTATATTTTCCACTAACCCTGGCGGTATAACTTTTACCCGCTTCCTCAGCCAGGATCACACCATCTTTATACCACTGGTTACCCTCATCAGCAGAAGAAGTCAGCACTACACTACCCCCATCACAAAAAGTCGTTTCCCCGGTTATTGTTACAACTGGTTTTACAGGAATGGGATTAACTTTTACTATGGTCTCATCGGATACAGGACCTGCACAGGTTAACAAGGTTACCTGTACTGTATATTTTCCACTCACCCGGGCGGTATAACTTTTACCAGTCTCCTCAGCCAGGATCACACCATCTTTATACCACTGGTTGCCTTCGTCAGCAGAAGAAGTCAGGACTACACTACCCCCATCGCAGAAAGTAGTTTCCCCGGTTATCGTCACAACTGGTTTTACCGGAATAGGATTCACCACGACAGTTACCCCATCAGAAACAGGGCCCACGCAGGTCAACAAAGTTACCTGTACTGTATATTTTCCACTCACCCTGGCCGTATAACTTTTACCAGTCTCCTCAGCCAGGATCACACCATCTTTATACCACTGGTTACCCTCATCAGCCGAAGAAGTCAGCACTACACTCCCCCCGTCACAAAAAGTCGTTTCCCCGGTTATCGTTACAACTGGCTTTACCGGAATAGGGTTTACCACAACAGTTACGCCATCAGAAACAGGACCTACACAGGTTAACAAAGTTACCTGTACTGTATATTTTCCACTCACTCTGGCCGTATAACTTTTACCAGTCTCCTCAGCCAGGATCACACCATCTTTATACCACTGGTTGCCTTCGTCAGCAGAAGAAGTCAGTATCACACTACCCCCATCGCAGAAAGTCGTTTCCCCGGTGATCGTTACAACTGGTTTTACCGGAATAGGGTTTACCACGACAGTTACCCCATCAGAAACAGGACCCACGCAGGTTAACGAGGTTACCTGTACTGTATATCTTCCACTCACCCGGGCGGTATAACTTTTACCCGTTTCCTCAGCCAGGATCACACCATCTTTATACCACTGGTTACCCTCATCAGCCGAAGAAGTCAGCACTACACTACCCCCATCACAAAAAGTCGTTTCCCCGGTTATCGTTACAACTGGTTTTACAGGAATAGGATTCACAAACACTTCAATTTCTTCTGATATTGCTGAACAGCCGTTCAGATTTTTTACGACAACACTATATCTTCCTGGTTTAGAAGCTGTCAATATCGGTTTGTCTTCTCCAGCCATTGGAACACCTTCCAAATACCATTGGTTACCTGTAGGAAAACTGGATGTCAACTTCACAGATTCTCCATCACAGAAAACGGTGCTTCCTTCGATTGTGATTTCCGGTTGCGGTTGTTCCGGATATACATCTATATCTATTGCATCAGAAGGTAAACTTTCGCAACCCTCGATATTTTTCACAACCAAATGATAACTCCCTTTTTCAGATACCTGATAAGTTTTTTGGGTCGCAGCTGCGATGATAGCGCCATCTTTATACCACTGAAACACCTTTACCGACGCTGGGGGATTATAAGTTAATGTGACAGACGTACCAACACAGAATCCGTTGGACGAAGGAAGCACCACTGGTCTTGCTGGCAGTTTAACTACGGTCAAAGTCGCAAAGGAAGATATTGAACTACACCCGAATGCAGAAGTAACGATAACTCTTAGTTGTTTACCATTAGAGATAAAAGGAACATTATTTAACGTAATTGATGCTGTATTGCTCCCAGTAACCCCTGGAGCATTGGCAGCAAAATCTTGCCATCCCCCTCCCTTATTATCATTAAACTGCCATTTGTAAGTATTATCTGACTCTGCTGAAGTCACAGTGAATACTGCATTTTTATCTTCACAAACAGAAACACCGCTCAGTGGTTGAAGGGCCGGCGGTTGATTTATTTTAATAAGATAGGTTGTTCTTTCTCTTTCATTACCCAAGGTACCCAGCGTAAAAGTGCCAGATACTGTTGGGGTACCCGTAATCTTCAAAACACTATTTCCAGAACTAAAAACAGGATCCAGACCATTAGGTAGCGTTCCAATAATTTCAACTGCTCCACCAGACACCCCTACAAAATCAATTGGAGCAATTGGAACACCGGGACAAAGCTCTTGAACAATAATATTATTATACTTGATGTTATTACAAACCTCCTGTAAAGTTCCATTCTTACATTCCAGGTGAGGATCTGAAGGCGCATTAATCACATTTGGATCTGGATTTAGAATGGGGTGTGTGGCATCCGGATCAGTAATATCGGCTGGACGAAGGATACTTGTCTCCACCGAAAGCGGATAAACTAAAGGCGAGGTTACTGATTTAACAATGATTTTAAACTCAACAACAGCATTGTTTTCCAGATTCAATACCGCGCTAAAGTCGCCCGCTAATTTGAGCATATTATTAACTGCTCCGTCTCCGCTTGCAATTGAAAAACTTCCGTCTGTCACCTCAAATCCGGGAGGCGCTTTAAAAGCAAAAGGAGCACCTGATACAGAACTGGGGCCACTATTTTTCACCCGGACGGTATAAGTAATTTGTTTATTCAGAAGTAAAGTGCTAATATCAGGAACAACACTTTCTATTTTAAGATCTGCCACTTTAATTACAAGATCAACTGGAGTATCCTCCTCACTTCCCTGGATGTAAGCCCAGGTATCCATAGACTTGGTATTTCCGAAGCTATTTAATCCGGTGCCTGAATTACCAGAACCATTGGTATCATAGTAGTTACCCCATTTATGACTACCATTTCTACTGGAAGCCCCATTTACCCCAGTATAAACCGGGTCTGAGGATTCAGCATAACTTCCCGCACCTGTGATATCTGAATCATCCCAGTAAATTCTGTCACTATAGACCGATTCGTCGGTCGACAGGTTAAGTACATCGTAATTGACAGTATTATCTGTGAGCTCAATAATCAATCCCGAAGGATTTACTTCCATATCAATATATGGGAAATGCACTTCCGCAGATAGCAATTTCGTTTTGAGTTTACTGATAAATGTACCCTCTTTTAAAAATGCTCCCTTTCCATCTTTACCATCCCAGAAAACAACATTATTACCCTGAGTGGCAACGCCAATGATGATGCGATCTGCAGGGCCGGCAGGAGTGGAAACCGGTATAGTAATCTTGTATGTTCCAACCGCACTGGACTTAAACTTTATATATGCCCCGTTCATGCCTGCAAGTCCTGCGGTTCCTTCTACTCCAACTATCGACAGGTTGCTGATTTTCGGTAATTCAGCAGGATTTTTCAACCAGGTATCCTGTCCTAAAAACGCTGCTGTAGGCGCTTTAACAGGCAATTCAGGATGGGGCTTATTATAGAATATTTTATGGGTAACATTCGCGCCATCATCGGGCCCTGTCGGATTATGGGTATACGCCAGGATACCTTCATAGCTGGATTCATTTAAACTTTTATAGGTAGGAACAGAATTTACAGCAAATCCATTACTATTGGAAAAAAAGGTAAAACCAACACCATTACTTCCATTTGTCTGAACCCGGTAAGCTCTTCCATCTTTTGTCAAAATATAATGTGTGGCAAAGTAAGCCCGGTTCTTTGAAAATGTAGCATTCAAATGAAGGTTTAAAACATTGGCAAAAAGTCGTCCTTTTAACCATTGGGCAGCTGTACTCGCCCTTACCGAAACATCCCATGCCGCAATTAAATTAACATTTGCATCCGTTAAGTCTGACTGAGACCAGTTAGAATTTGCAAATATGCTAGGGACAGTAGTAACATCATTTCCAGCTCCTCCGGGGGCAATAAATTCAACTTTCCAGACCCCTTCCATAGCTGCAGGCACACTCATTTCAAAAGGAGTATATCCGCTACCACTACCCCCAATTTTAGGGCCATCAAGTTCATCAGTCCGATTTCTGATCCTACCTACACTGCCTCCCACAGTAGAAGTATAAACATTACCAGTTGGTGTGGTAAAACGTATAATTCCCTGCCCATACCCTTGTGCACTTGAACCTGCTGCAATAACTTCGCCAGCCTTTACATAAACGTAATGCGTACCGGGGGTTTTAAAAGGCCAGGATTCAGACGAATTAGCGGTTGTATTACAATACAAAAAGGCTCTGTTTCCAGTGGCAGTTGCCGGATACAAATCCTTACTTCCCTCCGCATATACTGCCGAAAAATTAACCAACAAACAAAATATAAACAGAAAGTGTAATTTCTTAGGTATAGATATAAGAATACGTCGGAGCACTTTTAGCATAACATTGATTATACAGGCCTATTCTCCTTTAAGAGCATCAATGCAATCGGACAGGTCCGGCAAAATGAATGCGTTTTCTCTCAAGATGATCAGCCCCCCAGCAAATTTTCTTAAAGATTAACTGTATTTAGTACCACCAAATTACTTAGAATTTTGGTCATTTCATTAAATAATGATGTAAAAGTGAAAATTTTTAAATAAAAATCAGACCAACAAATCTAAAACCTTCAAAACATGGTTAAAAAGGCACAAAAAAGGGAATAAGATAATAAACCTTAAAACCAGCAAGAATAAAAAATAAATTACATCGGGAATATTAGTAGAATTAATTCCCCACATTGGGGTCATCAATACCTATTAAAATATGAATATATTGTTATGCCAACAACAATAAACACTACAAACAACAAAAAACCGACGGAAGAAAAACATAGCCGATGAGCAGGCAAAGGCTAATCATAAAAAATCAAATGAAAAAATATAATCAAAATAACACGTAAAAACACCTATAAAAACACTTATTAACCTATAATGAAATACAATGTGGATCAAAAATTAAATGAATTTTATTAAATCGTATTAAATGCCACAAAAAAACGCATAAAAACAATTTAAATGACGCTGTAAAATCTAAATGAAAAATTGAGAAGATAAGATTATGGAAATGGACTAGTCATCCGTCCAATAATCAGAAATTTTATCTCTTGAAAGAAAATAACCCAGACATAAACCAAAGGAAAGTGCAGCAATCCAAAAGTAGTGGTCAAAGTTATAATTAACGGGATCGCCGGAAAAGAGCGCAATAAGAAAAGTGGAAAGAAACATACTGCATACAGCAATCATACATCCGGCAATATAAAGTGCTATTTTTTTCATTGGAGAGCAAAATGAGTATATAAAAGCGTACAATGATATAAAACTACCGCATGAAGTATGTATAATATTTTCAGAAGTAATTACACTAAATTTACAAGATATTATTGCAATTACAAATTGTATTACTTTTCCTGATGTTCTGCTCTTCGATCTACTTCAGAACCATCTTCCGATATTCCGGATTTCCAATAAGAGTAAGCATAAAACTCTTCCCTGGTCCAGAAGGCTTCATTGCGAAGATACTGTCTGATGGTTTTCACCGTTTTGAATTCAGCAGCTACATAAGCAAACTTTCGGATCTCCTCTGCCTCAGGCAAATTCGCCTGACGAACGGCATCAGAAAGAAAAGTCCCCTCGCCCGCTATAGGGTTGTGTATCCAGTTCAGCTGAACCCTGGATTTTGTTTTCAACTCCTGTTCATCAGCTTTGCTTTCTACTTCGATATACGCAATCCCCTCTGCATCTTCAGGCAGGTCTTCCAGAATTGCACCCAATACAGGAATCGCGGTAGCATCCCCTGCCAACAGATACCAATCCGCCTTAGGATACAATTCTGTTTCTTTTGCCCTCATGGTTACGCCCAGCGCCGCCCCCGGCCCCGCATGCATTGCCCAGGCAGAAGCAGGCCCATTATCACCATGAGCCACAAAGTCAATGATCATTTCATTTTTCTCCAGATCTATTCCCCGATGGGTATACGTCCGGATTGCCGGACGAACTTCAACAGGTGGCATATCCCATTTTTCTGCTTCAAAATTCCAGTTCGGATAGTGCAGTTCATTCAAACCAGCAGGTGGTATGTAAATTTTATTGTTCACACCGACTGTAGTTATACCGAACTTATAAACATCATCTCCTGTAAGTGTGATTCGAATATAATGCGGAGTAATGTACTCCCTTCTTTTTAGGTAAAGCGTTGCTGTAACAAATTGTGCAGCTCTATTTTCTTTCTGTTCCATAATGGTAAGTAATAATTAATTTACTAAATCAACACTACAAAACTCCGATTATTTAGAACGATTACAAACAACACACAGTAATATTATATGGAATGACCTTAAGATTACATTTCTTCAAAATTGTGACGAAGATCATTTTTTGGACTTTATCATAAATCTATATTTGAATTTAATTTATTCTTACTCGATGGATGTCGACGACGAAGGGGTTGTTCCGGGAAGTTCAACCCCTTACTATTTTTGTATTTCTAAAATGTGCCATGAAAGGAAAGTCCGATTGCTTTGTCCTGATAGAGCGGCGCCATACTGTAATTTACTTTCATTTCTTTACCCAATACCATTTTCTTTAGGCGCGGATACAGATAGTAGGCCACTTTGGTCGATAAAATTCCTATCCCAGCTCCGGCAACCACATCACTAAACCAATGTTTGTTATTGTACATTCTCAAAACTCCGGTAGCGGTGGCGACAGTATACCCTGCATAACCATACCATGGAGAAACATCCTTGTACTCCTGGTTTAAAAACGTTGCTGCTGCAAAAGCATTTGCCGTATGCCCTGAAGGAAATGAATTGTATCCATTCCCATTGGGCCTCAACCGATGCGAACTGCTCTTTAAAATGGATACCGTTCCACCCATGATGGCTGAAGACAATACATAAATTCCGGTAGCATCTGCCAGGCTATGTTTACCTTTGATTCCGGCAAGATTTAAGGCATAAACAGCCAATGCGGGCGCAAACTGCGAATAATCATCTACATGTGCTGCAAACAATGGGTGATCCTCCTGAAGCTCATTTTTAGTCGTCTTATCCAGATCTCGGATCGCATTGTTCCCTAAAGACACTACCCCATAGCCGATAAATATGGCAGGAACAATCAAGGACTTAATTTTTAACGTGTTTTCTGTGGTTTTCTTTAAGGCTAGAGAATCAGGTTGCTGAACCTGCGCATATAGGAATCCCGGAAGGCAACATGTGATCAACAGGTAGCGGAGCTTTTTCATATCTTGGAATTACAACCTAAAGCTATTGCCTAAATATGTAGAAATTCTGTAGCGAAAATGAAGGAATCCTGAAGAAGCCATTTTGTAGTCTAAAATCTTCCCGAGAAAGAAAAGCCCATAGCCCTGTCCTGGTAAGCGGGCATCAGATTGAAATTGGTTTGCTTTCTGCCCATGATCAATCTTTTCAATTGAGGATACACGAGATAGCCAAGTTTTGCAGACAAGATTCCAACCCCCGCACCGGCAACGACATCACTTACCCAATGTTTGTTGTTGTAAAGCCTGAAAATACCCGTCGTCGTTGCCACTGCATATCCTGCATAACCAATCCATGGTGATACGTCTTTATATTCCTGTTTCAGGAATTCTGCTGAGGCGAAGGAAGTTGCAGTATGCCCGGAAGGAAAAGAGTCGTAACTGCTGCCATCAGGACGAAGCCGGTGTGATTGTTTTTTTGCGATAGACACAACGCCAGTCATGATTCCCATCGTAACGACATAATTCCCCGTCGCATCAAGTAAACTATGCCTACCTTTTACGCCAGCCAGGTTTAACCCATAAACAGCCAATGCAGGTACGTAACGCATAAAATCATCTGCACTTTTGGAGAATAGCGGATGGTCTTCCTGAAGTTCATCCCGTGTAGTACGGTCCAGATCCCGGATAAAATTATCCCCCTTGGCCATTAGTCCGTATCCGATAAACACGGTTGGAATAATAAAGGGTGCAATGCGAAAAGTATTTTTCTTTGCCAGGGAATCTGCCTGCTGTGCCATAGTCAATAAAGGGAAACACAGGATTAGTAAAAGGGCACATTTCAATCTCACCATCATTAATAAATTCTAAATCAAAACTATACCCCAATTTTGTAGGAAATCTGAAGTTATTCTTTGCTGTTGACAATCAAACATTCGGTTGACAATCATACTGAAGGCTCAAAATGCAATAAAATTCTGAGAACTACAAAAATGCTATAGAATTGCGGTTTAATCAGGCATCAACATTAAACGCTTCTGAATAAAAATGTATACCTGGCGGAACAATTGTTTTAAGAAAAAACCGTCAGAGGCTACAGAAATGGCATTATAAATGTATTATCCCCGTTAAAACTGAAAAATAACACCATATGACTAATTTAGAAACCGGTATAGAACGCTTACTGAACAGATTAATTGACAGCCTCCCCTCTTTTATCAGTGCCATTCTTGTTCTGGTAATAGGCATCTGGCTCATCAAATTCCTGCTGCGTGTTTTAACGAACCGCTTAAACAAAGGCAAAATTGACAGCTCGCTTACCAACTTCCTGCTTAGCATTTTAAAGGCCATCCTTTACATCCTTTTATTGCTTACCGTAACCTCGACACTTGGGATTCCGAACACATCTTTTGTGGCCGTTCTTGGTGCTGCCGGTCTGGCGATTGGCCTGGCACTACAAGGCAGTCTTTCCAATTTTGCAGGTGGCGTATTGATCCTGCTTTTTAAACCTTTTAAGATCGGCCATTTTATTTCTTCCAGCAATGGCGTAGAAGGAACTGTCCAAAAGATTGATATCTTATATACCACCCTGAAAGCAAAAAATGGAACCACTTTGTATGCTCCAAACGGGCCTTTAGCAAATGCGGTCATCAATAATGTTTCCGATAATGAGAACAGAATGGCGGAATATGTAATCGGCATATCCTACAATTCGGACATCGATGTGGCTAGGAATGTGATTTTAAAAACCCTGGCTGCTGACCCCCTTGTACTCAAAGAACCTGCACCAGTGGTACTCGTTAGCGCTTTGGCTGACAATGCAGTAAACTTAACCACCCGTGCCTGGTCTGCAAATGGAGATTTCTGGCCAACTTATCATAGAAACTATCAATTGATCAAACAGGAACTGGATAAAAACAACATTGGCATTCCTTATCCGCAGCGTGAGATCCATGTGATTTCAGAGGCTCCGGTGCCACCAGCGCTTGGCGCAGAATAATCATTTAAAGAGCCGCAAATTGCGGCTCTTTTCAGTTAAACAGCATCTTACCCGATTTTGAGTCAATCATGATCAGTTTGACAAATCATTGTTCCTGATCCCACGCTTATTTTTCTTCAATCCGCCTTTTAAGCCGCCAAAGTTATAGTTCAAATTGACGCTGAACGACCTGAAATAACTTTGGGAATGATCGGTCTGGTAAAATTGAGGACCTTCAGTCAGCGTTTTATTCGTTCTGAATTTTGTAAAGGGGTTATTGATTCCTGCGCCGAAAGACAATTTATCTTTGATCAGCGTTTTGCTGAGGCTAAAAGAAGAACTCAGCACCCCGTTCGTTGTCCCCTGAAAACCTGTTGGATTTCGGCTTTCCAGAAATAGATTCGCACTGGTACGCCAGCCACCTTCAAAATTATAACCAGAGGATAAGTTAAAAGACCAGGTAAACAGCTCGGTCTCCATTTTCTGCTCCATGGCCTCACCACTCATCCAGAAATAGATTGCACGTCCATTCAGGCTCAAGTCCAGGCGACTGGTTAAAGGATAGCGGAGATAGATAAAGCTGCTGAGTCCGGTAAGTTTTCCAGAATTATTATACGTCTTTCTTGTAACGTTGCTGACCGGATCAAAAGTGCTCACTGGCAGATCTGCCTCATTTAAAAAGGAGTAATCCATTCCGGCGTTAAAGGTTAGCTTTTTAGAACTGTTGTACCCAAGAGATATCGAGTTGACCACTACAGGACGTAAATCCGGATTTCCCGTTGTTTCAAAGTCAGGGTTTATGCGGTTTACAAAAGGATTGAGCCGGTTTATTCCCGGTCTTTTCATTCTTTGGGAAAATCCTGCATTTATACTATTCCCATCTTTTAGCGTCTTATTGATCATGATCGTTGGAAATACATTGGTATAATTTTGCTTTACATTAGCGGTATTGCTGAGGAAATCAGCATCAATCAAGGTATGCTCCAAACGAAGGCCGGCCTGAAAGTTCCAGCTTTTCCAATTCAACTGGTAAGAATTATAGGCCGATAAAACTTGTTGTCTGTAGGTTAAATGATCGCTGTTTTGTGGATCATCATCTACCTTAAAATCCGCATTGTTATTTCGAAAGATTCCTTTCGCTCCCATTTCTATCGTCAGGTTTTTATGAGGATAAACATAGTCCAGCTGTATCGTATTTTCTTTGGTATAATCGTTTTGTTCCTGCCTGTAATCCCGGCTCGGGTAATTCAGCACATTGGAGATCGATGCTGCAGTGGAAGGCTCATTTTTATTATTTTGATAACTATAAGAGAGGGTCAGCATCCGGTTCTTGTCCGCTTTGAAGCCCAGTTGATAGTCTGCCGAGAAGTCCAGTCCGCCGCTACGGGTTCTTGTTCGTTCTGCAAGGTCATATCCTTGCAGGGTTACCCCTGCTTCCATTAGCTGTGAATTTAAAAAGCTATTATTTTCAGACCAGTTTCCATTGGTATTAAACCTTGCTGAAACCAGGTTCAGGGTATCTATTTCGTAACTCAATTCTGTTCCTACATACCCTGTTCTTCCCTCCGGTTTGCGACTTCGCTGCTGGAATAAATCTGTTGGATTTGCGCCATAGGTTTGTCTGAATGCTGAACCCCTCAATTCCGGGCTATGGCTTAAATTCCCTCCTGTGAGGGCCGACATCCCCCATTTATCCTTTTTGAAAGTAAATGAGCTTCCGGCACCGGTGCTTGCATCGGGCAAACGCGTATTTAAGTTAAGGGTTCCGTTCCATTCATTATTTAATTTTTTGGTGGTGATGATATTAATGATCCCGGCCAGTCCTTCCGCATCGTATTTTGAAGGGGGAGTCGTCATTACTTCGATGCTTTGGACCGTTGACGCCGGGATACTTTTTAAAATGGATTTCAGATCTCTGGCAAACATGCCGGATGGCTTTCCGTTTAGAAAGACCCTAAAATCAGGGCTTCCTTTTAGCAACAGGTTTTGATCGCCATCCAATGAAACATAAGGGATTTTGCGCATCATATCCAGCAGCTGGTTATTTTTGCTATCAGGATCTGCCTGCATATCGTAAATGATTTTTCCTGCTTTCTGCTTGATGATGGGCCTATCGGCGATAATGGAAACTTCCTTTAACCCATTTTCCTTTGGTTGAAGGTACAGCGTATCCCGTTCTTTTGCGGGCAATTGTAAAACCTCATAGCCAAGTGCAGACAAAGTCAGGTGATACTGTTCCGGCTTAAGGTCTGTAAAGAGAAATGATCCATTATTCAAGGTCAGCATGGTTTTTAAGGTTATTCCATCTGCTGTTTTCAGGCGGACAGTCACATAGCTTAAAGGTAATTTCGTTGCCTGATCGGCTACAACACCTGAGATCCTGCTGTGGTTTTCTCTTGTTTGTCCACTTGCATAAGCAGCCAGGAACAGCAGGTGACAGATTAATATTCGGGTTACATTTTTTATAGACATGGTATCTGGATTATACGTTTTCAATATTTAAGGGCATAGCTCCGCCTAAGCGTTATTTTTGTAGCGCTCAAAAGCTAATTAACAGTAATGAAAAATGAGTTTGGGAGCCGCCGGAATGCGGCCCATGACAGGTGTTAGGAGATTTTTCGGGTAATGATGTGATTGAGAATCAAGCTGATTCCTCCGAACAGGAAGATCATTGATAAAAAGCTGGTTGATTTGGCCATTCCGTAATCGCTGAGCACAGAACCCATGATCATTCCTATGGCAACACCTACAGAAAGCATCCCATATTTCAGGGTCAGAAAGTTTGAATTTTTGATAGAATTAAAAGGGGAAACCTCTATCCCTCTATCCAGCATCGACATTCGTTCCCGGTGCCTGGTCATTAAATACACATATATAATTCCAAAAATCGCTGCGAAAGCGCCTATAGACACGATAATATCTCTTACTGTTTCATCCATGATCGTAGTTTTAAATTGTTGATATATGCCATAGGAGCGAAATAACGGGTTGTTGGTTACAAAAAATATTAAATAAAAATATATGATATTATTTGTAACCAAGTTAGCAATATGTTGCTCTTATGAGAGAATGGACCATACAGAAGATCAGATTTATGTTGACAGGGTAAAGAACGGTGATACCGCTTCCTATTCGTTTCTTCTGAATAAGTACAAGAACATGGCCTATACCATTGCGCTCAAAATTACCGGAAATGCGGAAGAGGCTGAAGATGCTGTGCAGGAAGGCTTTATTAAAGCCTATCAGGCCATCCATAGTTTCAAAGGAAGCTCCAAGTTCTCTACCTGGTTATATACGATCGTTTATAGAACGGCCATTCTGATGATCAAAGACAAAAGAATAAAGACATTCTCTATTGATGATGAGCACCATCCCCATGACGCGACTGATGGATCCGTTCCTCAGCTGGATCAGTTACACTCGGATGAGCAGGCAAAATATGTAAGACAGGCCATTGAGAAACTTCCGAAAACAGAGGCATTACTGGTTACCTTGTATTACATTAATGAAAGTACCATTAAAGAAGTTTGTGAGATCACTGGATTGTCGATTCCCAATGTGAAAATCCAATTGTTCAGGGCCAGAAAAAGACTGGAACGTGAATTAAAGTTTCTATTATAATCAGAAAGGGTTTAAAAAATGGCAGCAAAGAAAAAAGAAAGATTGAAAATGCTACTTCAGAAAGTGGAACCAGATGCACCTGCAGCGGATTTCATGGAGCAGGTCATGAAAGAAATTTCTACAGATGCGGGTATGGAAATCCCAGTCAACATTGCCCTGCAGGGTTTATTGAAGCAGCATGGAATGGCCAGCTTATCTACTGATTTTACGGAACAGGTGATGGATAGAATTGAGGCATTACCGGTAAAAAAACAAGATCAGCCCATCATTAGCAAAAGAGCAGGATTTGCCATTGCAGCTTCTTTTCTCTTATTTTCATTACTGTTGTTCTTATTTACAGGAAACACTACTACACCGGCTACAAGTCCGGACGTTTATCATTTGATCGGTCAGTTTAGTAAAGTAACACAGCAACTTCAGGTCAATGGCAGTCCTTCTCTTTACCTGATGGTTGTTCTTATGCTTGGTATTCTTTTAGGCCTGGATTATTATCTGAAATATTTTCAGCAACAGCAGAAAGCTTAGCCTTTTTCCGGTATTCTTTTGGACTGTCGCCTTTTTGTTTCCTGAAATATTTATTCAGGTGACTTTCATCGGTAAAGCCAAACTCGTAAGCGATTTCGTTGATTCTTTTATCACTGAACTGCAGGCGATGTTCGATCAGTTTAATTTTGTAATTGGTGATGTATTGCTGCATCGTTTCATCCGCATGTTTTTTAAAATACCTGCCGAGGTAAGCAGTTGAAATGCCGAAGTTACTGCTGATCCTTTCTGCCTTTAACTTATCCGGCTCATAGATATTGGTCTGGATATACTGTAAAATGTCCATTGCTTTCTCTTCATTCCTTAGGTTGACCTGCTCTGGTAAGTACTTCGCAATGTTCCGGGCAACCACAATGATTAAAGTATTGATCAATTGTTGGATGAGCTCTTTGTCGTACAGGTCTTTATGAAGGAATTCCTGTTCTATTGCCCTGACCATCGCGCTCACCAGGACTTTGTCTGTTTTGTTTTTAAGGATACAGCCTGGCCGGTGATTGGCATTGTTCAGGATGTATTCCAATCGTTTCACATTTTCCGCCAGGAGGCTATTGTTCCTGATATAGATGTCATTGAAACGGAGGAAGAAAAATTCTGTAGTCGTCTCGACGTCTAAAGAATGAGCATCCTCCGGAGTGATTAAAAACAGTTGTCCCGGATGGTAAGAAAAATTATTCTTATTGATATTTTGTAATCCTGTACCGGAAATGACATAAATCAATTCAAAGAAGCTGTGCTGGTGGTCATGCTTAAGACATTCCCCGATTTTTTTAAAAGTAATCGAAAAGGGTTCATGTAAGTTTTCCTTGATCATGTGACAAAAATACCAAATTATAGAAAACATATACCATTTTAACAGGACAAATACGGTATAACTTTGTGTTATCATAAAAAAGAGCATAAAATGAAAGCAACCCTATTAAAAGAAGCAGGAGCAACAGATCAGTTGGAAATCTCACAAATATCGATCCCTGTGATTCAGGCAGACGAAGTTTTAGTGGAGGTAAAAGTGATTGGCATCAACCCTATCGACATCAAAACCAGAAAAGGAAAAGGCCGTTATGAAATACTAAAAGTAGAAAACCCGATCATCCTGGGCTGGGACATTTCCGGCATCGTAAAGGAATCAAAATCTGATTTATTTAAAGTGGGTGATGAAGTTTTCGGAATGGTTAACTTTCCCGGCCATGGAAAAGCTTATGCAGAATATGTGGCTGTTCCGGCTAGACATTTATCGCTGAAACCAGCAAACATTACACATCAGGAAGCCGCAGGAGTTCCCCTTGCCGCACTTACGGCCTGGCAGGCCATTGTAAAAGCCGGAGTTAAAAAAGGCGACAGAGTCCTGATCCACGCAGCTGCAGGTGGTGTAGGTCATTTTGCCGTACAGATGGCCAAACATCTGGGGGCTTATGTAGTCGGCACTTCCTCTGAGAAAAACAAAGATTTCGTATTGTCAATGGGTGCAGATGAGCATATTGACTATACCGCCAATCCATTTGAAACGCAGGTGAAAAATATAGACTTTGTCTTGGATACCATGGGTGGAGATTATATTGACCGTTCTTTGGAAATCATGAATTCCGGAGGAACGCTCATCAGTATTCCCAGTGCATTAAATACCGGTGTGGAGGAAAAATCTAAAGCCAAAGGAGTAAATGGCTACGCCACATTTGTTCAATCCAGTGGAGAAGATATGAAAACTATTGCCGGACTACTGGAAAAAGGAAGCCTTAAATCACACATCTCCGAGAGTTATACATTTGACCAGATGGCTGCTGCACATCATCAGATAGAAAGCGGAAGGACCGTTGGTAAGATCGTGGTTACGTTGCCTTAATCCAGAATTTCAATAACAAAAAAGGGTCTGTATCGTACGATACAGACCCTTTTTTGTTATTATTAAAATATGCTTATGCTTCGTATTTTTTAAAGATCGAAGTAGCGGTATGACCACCAAAACCAAAGGTATTGTTCATCACATAATTCACTTTTTTAGCGATTGATTTACCTAAGACGATGTTTAATCCTTCAGGAATAGCTTCATCCAGGGTAACGGTATTTGTGGTACCCGGAATCATATCGTGTTTTGCAGAAAGAATACTGATCACACTTTCCAGCGCGCCTGCAGCACCCAATAAATGGCCTGTCATAGATTTTGTTCCGCTAATTGCCACTGGTGAATCTTTAAAGACCGCTTTAATTCCTTTAAGCTCGCTTAAATCACCAAGACCAGTTGAAGTTGCATGTGCATTGATATAGTCAATTTGTTCCGGTTGAATTCCAGCATCGGCCAATGCCTTTTTCATTCCCTGGATTGCACCTAATCCTTCCGGATGGGTACCGGTTAAATGGTAAGCATCAGCAGCCATTCCACCCCCAACCATTTCACCATAGATGGTTGCTCCTCTTTTTATGGCATGTTCGTATTCTTCCAAAATTAAGGCAGCAGCACCTTCAGCGATGACAAAACCATCACGGTCTTTATCGAAAGGACGTGAAGCGTGTTCTGCATCATCGTTATTTTTTGACAAGGCCTGAGCAGCATTGAATCCGCCCACTGAAGAATCAGTAATCGCAGCTTCAGAACCACCGGCAATCATCACGTTTGCTTTGCCCAATCTGATCGTATCAAAAGCACTGATAATTGCAGTATTGGAAGAAGCGCAGGCAGAAACCGTACAGTAGTTAGGTCCATGCAGCTGGTTGCGGATCGAGATCACACCTGCCGCGATATCTACAATCATTTTAGGAATAAAATAAGGATTGAATCTAGGGGTACCATCACCCAGGTGGTATTCTTTCAATTGTTGCTCAAAAGTACCTATTCCTCCGTTTCCGGTTGCCCAGATTACGCCTACTTCATAACGGTCTTCTTCCGCCATGGTGGAGAAATCAAGGCCCGAATCTTTGATGGCCTGGTCACTTGCTGCAATAGCAAACTGGGTAAAAACGTCATATTTCCTGACTTCTTTTTTCTCCAGGTAATCTTCTGCATTAAAGTCTTTGACTTCACAGGCAAAATGAGTTTTAAATTTGGTAGAATCAAATTTGGTGATTGGTCCTACTCCACTTTTACCTGCAAGGATATTCTTCCACAATTCATCTACAGAATTTCCTAATGGACTAATAACTCCCATTCCGGTTACGACTACTCTTTTCATCCTATTTTATTTGTTTTATATAATATTGTTGTGGGCAAAACTGCCCTTTATATCAATTTATTTTCTTTTCTCAGTGCGCAAAAGGTTACTATACCCCCTGGCGATAATTCTGGTACGTCCTTCATTCCAAACTTCGCACTGTACATTGGCAATTTGGTTTCCTTTTTTGATCATGGTGGTTTCCGCAATGATGAGATCCCCCTCTTTCGCAGAAGCAAAATAATCAATTGCCAGGTTTACCGTTACATAATAACAGGGCTCATCATAACCAAATAAAGTTGCGCCAATCGCATCGTCAATGATGGCAGCGGTCATCCCTCCATGAAGAATTCCCATCGGATTGGTCATCTCGTTCCTGATGGTATATTTCAAAATCAACTTTCCTTTTTCTACTAATAAGATCACCGGCTTCAGCCAATTGAATAATGGAGAAGGTGAAGTGGTCATTTCATTGCCGATGTTCTGTGTAAAAAATTCTGAGGGTGTAAGCATATCAGTTGTTAAGATTCATTTGGATTGGAAATTCGTTCGATCAGTTCCCCGATCACCGAAACAATACCATCCATCAGGCTATTGTTATGGGTTACTTTAGACATCATCATTCCGCCTTCAATGAGTGCAATAATCGTTGTTGCCGTCTCATTACTATTGGTATCCGGCTTAAATACATGGGTAGCCATCCCGTTTTCTATCAATGTGGCCAGGCTGCTCATCCAGCTCATAATTCCTGCTGCTGCTTTTTCTCTCAACACCTCACTGGTATCATCCGCCTCCACACCGGTATTCATCAATGGACACCCTCCTTCCGGAAATGGGGTCTGATCAAAGCTATGATAAACCTGAGCATGGGCAAGCAATTTCTCCTTATACCCATCAAACTGGCTTACTTTTGCCTGGATCAACTGCTGCACCTGTGATAAGTTGTAATCAAAGGCGGCAATTGCTACGGCTTCTTTGTTTTCAAAATTACCGTAAATACTTCCTTTGCTGAGTTTGGTCGCCTCGATAAGATCAGACAATGCCGTACCTGCATATCCCTGTTTATTGAAGATTCCTGAGGTAGATTCTACAATATACTGACGGGTACTTTCTGATTTTGCTACAAATTCCACGGCACAAATATACCGATCGGTATTTGAAAAACAAATTAAATGACTCCATCCCGGCAGAAAAGGTTAATAAACCGAGTCGCTCTTCTCGAAATGAGGGTTGTCCGTCTCTGTTACCACCGGATTTAGTTCTTTATCTATAGCAGTATATTGAGCCAATGCCTGAGGGTGCAAAGCCAGAATCCCGTTTACCTGATCTTCTTTTCCAAGCGCAAGAAGTTCGTTCAGCATTTTGACGTCCTCCACATTCAGCGTATTGTTTTCAAACTTAGCGGTCCAATGGTTGATAAAATTAGATACCGTTTTGGTTTCCATTTCAGTTGTAATCGGGCTAAGGCTTTTTTTCAACTCATCAGCCTCGTAACGTTTTAAGTTGTACGATGGATCAAAAGCTTTGAAAAAAGGCATGTTATACCTCGATATTTTTCTAAAGGAAAGGAAGAGATAAGGCAGGATGACAATAGCAATCAGGATTAAAGCGCCAATGGTGAGGTTGTTCATAGAATATAAATCGTCTTATGGCGGCAAAAGTAATAGAAAAATGAAGAATAAGAAATTGTATTCCCGATGTCATTTATTAAAATCAGGAAAAAACAGATTACATTTCCATTTAGTTTTGTGGATATGAGGTGTACTTATCCATTGTTAATCGTCCTGTTTTTCTTATCTGGTTTCCAGGCACATTCCCAGATCCGGCTCATCGTTTTAGACCAGTACAACTTAAAAAAAGGAGATACACTACAGGCCAGCTTATCCAGCCATGTCCACCTGGAATCGGAGTCCGCTCCCCGTTCCACCACTACCCTATCCACGGAGATCCAGCTGTTTCAGAAATCAAAGAAAATAAACTTAAATCCATTTATTTCTGCAGACCATACTTTATTAAAGTATAAACCTGAGTTAACAGGGGCTGCATTGCTGGAGATTTCACAGCGGAGTTTTGGCGAATATTCCAGGGAAGAGTACCTGACTAACCTTAAAGAACAAGGATTAGTTCCCATTGCCCAACAACTGGAGTCTATTCTCAATGGAAAAGACCGGGTAAAGGATACCGCCATATTTTACACCAAATCGCTCATTACCGTAGATAAAAACAAACCATTTTCAAAAGAGCCCATCACTAATGATCATGAAATTACCCTGAAGAGCAATCCGGCCGGAGCTACTTATGGCGATCAGCTCAGTGCATTGCTTACCATTCGTGGCAAGCCTTTATCCAATGCCCCGGTGGTGTTGTATGTGAAAGCAAAATCCGGAAACATCATCAGTGAACTGCTCAGTTCAGATGCCGATGGAATGCTCAATATAAAACTGGATATCGAAGGTGTTTATTTTCTACAGCACCTGTTTATCGCCAATGTCAGCACCAATAATGAAGTCAGCAGTTTATGGACTACCTTTAGTTTTGAATTCCTGAATACCGTGCATAAACGCGACACTTATTCGGAGTTTGGATTTTAAGATTCCTTTTTTGATTCGGATGAATGCTGTAATGAGATCATCATCATAACCGATAAAAAACAATTACATTCTAATAAAAATTAGGTTATTTTTGATAAAAAAAACATGACGCTGCTTTCCATTCAGGATACCCCATTTGTTGTAAAATTGAGTTTCGACAAATATATTGAGGCCATGGAACAGGATCCCTCTGAAAGTCAGCAGGCCTTGTTGGAAGAAGTCGCCCTACATCCGGAACTGCGGACAGGGATTACAGAATTGGCAGGGATTGAGCCTCATTTGGAGCTGATGTCCCGTTTACTGGCAGATTTTTTCCCGAAGGGTCTGACTCATAATGAAATCAAAGCACTCAGCATCCCCTATACAAATACGATTTTTAACCATACAGAACGGTTTAAAGCAATTTTAACAGCGGCCGGAGACTCCTTTAAAATGGACATCAGGGGCTTTGGTGAGCATCAGTTTTATGTCCTCAGCTGCTGTCTGATTTTAAATCAATACTACGGAACGCAACTGGATTTCGGTAAGCCCCTGTTTTATGATATCCCTATGCAAAATGGTGTTGCCAAGCATTACAGGATCATGTACAATGGGGATTATTTAGAAATAGAACCTAATCCACATGCTTCCAAACTTAGTCCGGAGGAGATCGACCTCCTGATCAATAACTTCGATGACCTGGAACTATGGAAAGAAAAGTTCCCACCTAAAAGCTGGACGCTTAAAGGTTTTGCCCTGATGACCTTGTTTGATGCCACTACTGAAAATGCGGTATCGATCTTTAAAGAGAAGTTATTGAAACTGAATGCGAATGATTTTCAGACCAGCATTGAGTCTATCTTTCAATCGATATACCGGACTGCCGACTTACAGGTAGGGATTACCCTCTACCATCCGGAAGAGCATACTTTTGGGATCACCACACTTGGACAACCCATCAAAAGCTTTATTCTGCCGGATGTTCAGCAAAGAGCGGATCAGGAAGTACTATGTGCTGATTCTTATCGCCGGCTGGTGGAGGAAAAACGGAGCTATGTAGTTTCAGATGTCCCGGGATTTCAGGCACATGATCCGGAGAATGTTTTATTGAACCGTTTTTTGGCACAGGATGGTAAGAGCTTTATCCTGGCACCAATTGTTAGGAACGACGTCTTGTTAGGTGTTCTTGAAGTGGTTTCCCCAAGGCCTAAAGACTTTAACAGCATCAATGTAAATAAATTAGATGAGGTCATTCCTTTTTTAACGGACACCATTGAACGGCTCATTTCAGAACTCCGGGATCGCGTTCAGGTCGTCATTCAGGAAAAGTTTACCACCATTCATTCCAGTGTTTACTGGAAATTCCGTGCAGAAGCACAGCGATTAATTTACAACAGGCAATTGGGTTTAGGTTCAGGAACTACCGAAATTATTTTTCCTGAAGTTTATCCCTTATATGGGCAGATCGACATTAAAGGCTCCTCAGAGGCAAGAAACCAAAGCATTCAGCAAGATTTCAGTACTCAGCTTCACCGGATATTCCCTATTCTGGAGCAGATGAAGGATGTTTTTGAAAACATTGATCAGGAAAAGAAAATGGTCAGGGGATATTTGAATGCACTTTCTTTACCGCTTCAGGCAAGTACAGAACAGCAAATCAGCAATTATATTGAAACCAGAATTCATCCTCTTTTTCATGCAGTAAAGGATCCGGTTACCGGTGCTTTGATTGAAAATTATTTCAAATGTACCGACGAGAAAACAGGAAGTTTTCACATCAGCAGAAGACGGTATGAAAATACGGTTGCGATCATCAATGATGAAGTGGCGAAAATTCTGGATCAGGAACAGCTTCATGCACAGAAAATCTTCCCTCATTATTATGAACGTTTTAAGACAGATGGCGTAGAGCACAACCTGTATATCGGCGCATCCATCTCTCCCAAACGGCACTTTGACTTTACAAAACTTCATGAACTGCGTCTTTGGCAACTGCGGACTTTAGTGAAAATGGAAATTGCCCATCATCGCTTAAAACCACATTTACCTTACCCTTTAGCGGTCACGACACTCCTGCTCAGCTATCACTCGGCGATCACCATTCGCTTTAGAATGGATGAAAAAAGATTTGATGTAGATGGCAGTTACAATGCCAGATTTGAAATTGCCAAGAAACGAATAGATAAAGCCAACATTAAAAATACCACGGAAAGGATTACAGAGGCTGATAAGGTCACGATCGTCTATACCAATGCTACGGAATATGAAGAATACCTTAGCCACATACAGACCTTAAGAACGGAAAATCTGTTGGCGGCAGAAACAGAACATTTAGAAGTGGAGGATCTTGTAGGCCTTTCCGGTTTGAAGGCCCTCAGAATGAAAATTATACACACAACGTCATAAATTAAAATTTCCGCTTTCGGAAAGCAGATAAATAAGCTGAATCGTTACCTTTAATCATGATGAAACCTACCACAATAAAAGCGTTGCTTCTCGATATAGGTGGTGTATTGCTCACCAATGGCTGGGATAGTGCTTCCCGGAAACTGGCAGCAGAACACTTTTCTCTTGACTTAAAGGAATTGAATGATCGTCACCGCATCATTTTTGAGGCTTATGAATCGGGAAAAATGACGCTCGATGAATACCTGAACCTCCTGATATTTTGTAAGGAACGTGATTTTAGCATTGCCGAATTTAAGAACTTCATGTACGGGCAATCGCAGCCCTATCCGGAAATGATTGCACTGATCAAACAGTTAAAACAAAAATATGGATTGCAGATCATTGCTGTGAACAACGAAGGCCGGGAATTAAATGAATACAGGGTGAACCAATTTGACCTGAAAAGTATTTTTGATATCTTCTCTTCTTCCTGTTTTGTGCGCACCCGCAAACCCGATAGAGATTTTTATACCCTCGCCCTTGACCTGGCACAAGTAAAAAAAGAAGAAGTCATTTATCTGGACGACAGGCCGGTTTTCATACAGGCAGCACAGCTGTTGGGCATTCCCGGAATTCAGCACAACAATGTTGAAATGACCACATTGGCTTTTGCCGAATACGGATTAAACGTATAATACGGTTTAATGTTTCAGGTATTTGCAGGGAACATTTTGAGGCTGATAATCGATGCTATAGGCTGCTTTAAGTAATCTCGTAACGATTTCTGATTGAATGCGCTCATTTCTATGCATTTGAGGCAATAAACCCATCATCGCATAACTGATCGGGTTGACCGCAGGGATTAGTGTTTCCCAATCATAACCTTTCCCCCAGATCAGTCCGGGAAGCGTTATTTTAAGGTCTGCTCCCTGGGCAATCAAGTAATCCAATAACGCTGCCGATTGATGGCCATTTTGATTTACCGTATGAAAAAGAGGTGTTTGTCCGCCGAAACCGTTTTCATCAATACCTGCTTTTACATCGACATCCATTCCATATTTTATTAAGACTTCCGCAGCTGCGGCTTGGTTAAATTCAGCACAAATGTGCAATAAAGAGGCTTCATACAGAGGGGTATAGGCACAGCGAAGGTTGTATTTTCTATGGATTAGCCGCGGATCGGTTTTCAACTCCTGTTCAAGAGCCGTTGCATCGTCCAGCAATACGGCTAAAAACACTTTGTCGTCCAATTGGAGTCCATAATCTACAAATACTTTCACGATGGATTTAAATGCAGGACTTCTCGTGTATTCACTTGTCAATTCATAGATCAAAGGTTCCTTATTAAAAGAGGAATTGGGATCAAGCCCATTGGCAAAAGCTGCACTGATTCCTGCAACATCATGGACTTCAATGAGGTTGGCAAATTCGTTTAAAAAACCCGGTTTTAACATTGTCATTTATCTGTTAATTTACGATAATTCCTCCGGAATTACACTTTTAATTTTGAGGTTTCCCATCAGGCCATTACATTTGGTAAATATTTACGTAAATACTTACCTATATGAAACAAAACATCATCAATGAACTGGGAGCTTTAGCTATTGGAAGCCGTATGAGAAGGCTTCACGATGCTTTATCCAGAGATGCATCTAAAATATATGAGGAGTATGAATTACAATTTGACATCAAATACTTTCCTATTTTCTACCTGATCAGCAGGAGGAAACAGATCGGGATTATGGACATTGCAGAAGAATTGAGCCTCACCCATCCTGCCATTATTCACCTCGCAAAAGAGTTAGAGAAAAAAGGATATATTGAATCCATTGCCGCTCCTGAAGATCAGCGGAAACGGATGCTCCGCCTCTCGGCAAAAGGTAAAAAAAGCCTTCCTTCTTTTGAAAAGGTTTGGGAAAAAATCGGCGAGTTGAACCAGCAGCTTTTTGAGCAACAACACCAATTGCTTCAAACGCTTGATGCCATAGAGCAAACCCTAGACGAAAAATCATATTACAGAAGATTTCAAGACACCTTAAAATAATGAATACAAATGAATATCAGGTGCAAGATCAGGTAACACTGCTTGACCGCCCCATCTGGAATGCTTTAAACAGTAAACATTCCGGTTTCGCCCTTGGCAACGAATACGCAAAAAGATACCCTGCCCATATCCTACCTTTTATAGGTCTTGACCTGGATTCGGAGCAACCACTGGAACAGCTGAAAGCATGGATGAAGCCCGATGAAATTGTTTATGCGATTGGTGATCTTCCGAAGATTCCTGATTCCTGGCAGTTGTTAAATCAGCTGGATTGTGTGCAAATGTTTTGTCCTGAGCTGAGCGTTACGACCTTAGATGAGTCTGTAGAGATCATTACCCTAAAAGAAGAAGACCGGGCAGAAATGTTCGAGCTCATTACCAGCGTACAGCCGGGATATTTTGCCAAAGACACTCCCCTTCTTGGGCATTATAACGGTATCCGTGTGAAGGGAAAACTGGTCTCTATGTCGGGCGAAAGGTTGGGTCTGGATGCTTTCACAGAACTGAGTGCGGTATGTACCCATCCGGATTTTACCGGTAAAGGCCTGGCCTATCAGTTGGTTTTAAAGACCTGCCTGGACATGTTTCAGCGTGGCACAAAACCTTTTTTACACGTGCTAAACAGCAATACCAGGGCCATCAACTTATATGAAAGGCTAGGCTTTGTAAAAAGGAAAGACATTGCCTTTAACCAACTTAAATCATTATAAATCTTAAAAACTCCCCCCTTTTTACAGATCATGATTGTTTTTTCTTCCTAAGCCGGAGCAGGGAAATCACCTGCTTCTGCTTAGGAGAAGAATCATCACCTGCCAGATTTTGGCGCTAAGAAGGAACCGTCTACAATAAACAGTTTCACTCCATTTTCAGAAATTGAACGATGGGAACTCAACTCATCTGAAACCTGATAAGACATTCCTTTCGACAATTTATGCTGCGTTCCATCAGAAAGCTCGCTGATCATTTCTCCTTCGATACAATAGATGATATGTCCTTTCGTACACCAATGATCCGCTTTATAGTCTTTTGAATACGCTACTACCCTGATCCGCAGATCTCCATAGCTGATCGTTTTCCAATAAGCCGTTCCGGTTTCTCCCTGATGTTCGGTGGCTGGTATGTTTTCCCAATCTGTGTTTTGAAAAGGGATATTTCCTGAGTTTATCATATTTATGGTTTAAGGGGAATGTGATAAGTAATCATGTCTTTTACAGCGGCAAAGCCCAGCTTTACGTAGACGTACTCCCCTGCTTTTGAAGCATGTAAAACACAAAGTTTTTTTTCGTCATTGACGCATTTCTTAAGCAAGTGCAAAGTAAGCTTTTTGGCCAATCCTTTCCCTCTTGATTCAGGTAAGGTTCCGATCATATGTAAACCTGCATGGCCTTGTTCATCATAGAAGATCAGGCCACATGCTGCAGCCTGGTTTTCATGATGGGCAATAAAGAGACGGACCTTATCCTTCCTGTTGATCAATGAGGCAACTACTTCAGGACCTACACGGTAATTAAATGACTGAGCAGCAATGGAGGCAAATAAACCTGCTTTCTCCTCGTCTTGTACCTCTTCAAAATGAATTGCTGATGGGGCGTCCTCGTCAAAAACAGTGGCAGACAGGTCGATCATCATTCCCAATTGTTTCATACGCGGTGTAAATCCTGCAGCAGACAATGGTTCCTGATAACGTTCCGCGAGGGATTCCGTAAAGGTGATCATATTGGGCAATTCGCCGGCCTGGATCTGAACGGCTAGTTTTTCAAATACCGAAGGTTCCGGATCCTGCTCCATGCCGAGGTTGAATATTCTTTTCGGCCAGTCTGAGTCCTCAACCAGGATTGCTTTAAAATCAGTTGTCGTTAAAAGTGTGTCAGATTGGAGGCCTACAAAGTTCCAAAACTCAAACATATTATTGATCACAATCCACTCTGCCGGATCTATATTTTCTTTTGCGCTCATAAAGCTTAGTATCTTTTTTAAATTATTTGACAATATACCAATCCATCCATTTTTTAAGCCATCCCACCCTTTCTTTAATAAATTTAGGGCCGAAGAAGAAATTGGACCAGTCTTCAAAATGATCATAATGGAATTTGAAGTAAAAGATCCACCAGGCGAATCCGAAATAGGGAATTGCGTTGACTTCAGCCGATGATAATGGCCTGACTTTACGGTAACTTGCAAGGAAAACCTGGAATGCACGATCTGCCTCTTCCTGGGTCAGTCGATTAAAGAGCACCTGCAGAAAATAATGCACATAGAAAGAAGCCAGGTCATTTACCAAATGTCCTTTTCCTGCAAAATCAAAATCGAAGAAGGTGATGTTTCCATCTTCCTGAAAATGAAAATTCTTAGGTAAGAAATCGTAATGGCAATATCCATACCCGAACGAAGCAAGGTCCATTTGTTCCATTTTCTTAAAAACCAGGTTTACTACTTCCCCGAGGTCAGCATATTCCTTATCTAATCCTTTAAATGCGGGTTTGATCGTTTTCATGGGTAGGGTCAACATGGTATTCAGGTTAAACTCCCCTCTGGGATGGCTCAGCTCCAGATTGGCCGTAATCTGATGTATTTTTGCCATTTCGGTTCCAACACGTTCCAGTTGCCCGTCCGTCATGTCCGCAACCACCTCACCATCAGCATAAGAAAACAAAACCCCATAACGGGTTCCTTCTGCGGCATTAAAAGCCTGGATTTCTTCTCCTTCCAGATCCTTAAGCGGATGAGATACGCTCGCCCCCCTTTCCCGCAGAACATTCAGCAGTTCCAGTTCTCCTTTGATTTCATCCGGTTTGCGATGTGCATCCCGGTAAATTTTAAAGATATACCTGGAAGTTTCGTTCTCCAGAATATAGGTATCACTCACATTGTGAATGAGCAGGCGACAGCTCATTTCATGGAATCCATATTTTTGTTCTATTACATCTTTTAAAGCCTTGGCGGAGAGCAGAGAGTACTGCGTGGGGAAGATATTCATACCCCGCAATTTATGTAAAATCCTGAATGAGCACAACAAAAAACTCCGGTTGTACCTGTAAAAAACAAGGTAAAACCGGAGTTATCAAGGCATAAAACCGAAGTTTAAGCTTTCTTTTCTTCTTCTTCCTTTCCGGTTATTGCAGGAGGCATCAGCTGATAAATAATTGGCGTAACAATTCTGGACAACAGCGTCGAGCTGATCAATCCGCCAATCAATACAATGGCCAATGGTGCAACCAAAGGATTGGTCGATATGGCAATTGGGATGAGCCCTCCAATGGCGGTAAGCGAGGTCAGTACAATTGGCAAAAATCTCACTTCACCTGCTTCCCGGATGGCTTCCTGCAAACCTTTTCCCTGTTGCCTCAGCTGATTGGTAAAATCCACCAGCAAAATGGTATTCTTGACCTCAATCCCCGCCAGGGCAATTAAACCTATAATCGCCACAAAAGACAGCGAATTACCGGTGAGCCATAAGGCTACTGCAGCCCCAACCACCCCTAAAGGAATTACAGACAATACAATCAGCGTACTTTTAAAGGTTTTAAACAACAGGATCAACACGGCAATAAACAAAAAGACGGTGACCAATATGATGCTCATAAAACCACCAAAGGAATTGTTCCTCGATTCGACCTCACCTCCCATTTCATAGCTATAGCCAGCAGGGAGTTTCAGTTTATTCATTTTCAGGACCACTTCGTCGATGACCCGATTCACCAGAAATCCATCCTGTACATGTGCCTGCACCGATACCACGCGTTTCTTCTCCTGGTGGTTAATAACAGCTGGTGAAGCATCCAGTTTCAGCGTTGCAATCTGGTTCATGGGAATCGCATTGCCCTGTACACTGTTGACATACAGGTTTCTGAAAGCATCCATTCCCGGCCGGCCTTCCTTGGTCCTGGTGAGCAATACGCCATAACCATTTTTATTGTCGTTGTTATAGAACGTTCCCATGCTCAAACCTGTCACCGCCAGTCTGGCCGTTTGGTCTATATTTAAGGTAGGGACACCTAACAATTGGGCTTTTTCCTTATTCAGCACTACCCTGATGTCGCTTTTGAGCAGCGCTACCGGATTATTGATATACATACTTCCGGGAACTTCATGTAACAGCTTTTCGACCTTGATGGACAAAGTGCGCAAAGAATCCAGGTTATCACCAAACAACCTGATTTCCACCGGTGCAATCACCGGTGGTCCCTGCTGGAAATTCTTCACCTCGATCTTCGCACCGGGATAATGTGCCCAATGAAGTTGTAATTTCTGAATCAGCGCCAGTTTTTTATCCGGTGAAGTATCGTCGTCCAACTGTACAAACAGCTGCGCAAAATCGCTTCTGTCGTTTTCAGGAATTTCATTGTAATAAATACGTGGATTTCCCTTTCCTATATTCGAAGAGAAATACCTGACCTCTGGTTGTTGTTTCAATTCTTTTTCAATCGCACGGGTAATGCTGTCTGTATAAGAAAGGTTAGATTGGTTAGGCGTAGTAATGTTCAACAAGAACTGCGGCTTCTCTGAAGCAGGGAACAAACTAAAACCGATCACCTTAAACAACACGATAGAACCCGCAAACAAGGCTACCGCAATCGCCATTGTAAACAAAGGTCTTCGAAGTGCTTTCTCCAATAACAGGGCATAACTTCCATGAATCAGCTTTTTCAAACCACGCATCAGGAAGTTCCCTTCCGGATTTCCCAGGTGGTTTTGCAAGAGACGGCTCGATAAGAAAGGGATAATCGTTAAAGAAACCAGCATGGAAGCCATGACACAAAAGATCACTGCCAATGGTAAAGACCGGATAAAATCTCCGGAGCCTTCCGGTAAAAATACCAGCGGCATAAAAGCAATAACCAGGGTAATTGTACAACCTACTACGGCCAGTCCGATTTGTTTTGTGGCCTTTAAAGTGGCCTCCATCCGGCTATGCCCTTCCAGCATCCAGCGTTCAATATTTTCCACCACCACAATACTATCGTCCACCAGTAACCCCAGGGCCACGACCAATCCGACAATACTCAGCTGATTCAGGTTAAAACCAAAAAGCTGGAGCAACACAATCCCTATGGCCAGAGAAAGTGGAATGGAGATCATCACGATCACTGCAGGTCTGATCCCTAAAGGAAGCAGGGTGACCGCAACCAGCATGATCGCGATCATAAAATCAAAGCCTAAGCCCGAAAGGCGTCTGTTTACATTGTTAGCCTGATCAAAATTCTGAACCAGATCAATGTTAGCGGGTAAGGTCTTTTTGAAGTTTTCCAGTACCGGAAGGTAGAGTTTTTGTGTTTTACTAATGTTTTCCCCTTCTTTCTGCGCTGCAGTCACAAATAAACAACGGTGGCCGTTTAACCGGGTAATGTGTTTTTCTTCTTCATAACCATAGTATACCTTAGCAATATTTTTCAGGATGATGTTTTTTCCCGCCGCAGCATAAACAACGGTGTTCTGAACGGCATCCAGCGTCCTATATTCATTAGTCACGACATTGAAGGTCTGGTGGGCAGCATCAATACTTCCTCCCGGAATACTGGCCATTTCGCTATGCAGACTATTGGTGATGGCGCTCAGTGGCAGGTTCATTTGTGCCATCTTTTCAAGATCCAGCTCTATACGGACCTGTTGTCTGGGCAGGCCGAAAATGGATACCTTTTTTAATGCGCTCACCTTTTCCAGTTCATCCTGGAGCTTTTCTGCAAAATACTGCATCCGGTTCCTTGGTGCATTTTCTGAAACCAGCGCTACCTGCAGGACATTTACATCTGAAGGCTGCTGCTTTTGGACTTCTATGCTATAGATGTCTGCAGGCAATTCCGGCCTTTTGCTGTTCACTTCCCTTACAATTTCCTGGTATTTCGCTTCTACATTGCTGCTATATTTATATTCGACCCTTAACACAGCTACTCCGTTGGAAATACTCGTACGAATCCTTTTGATGTCGTCCAAACCAGAAATTGTCTTTTCCAATGGGGTAACTACCCTATCTTCAATGTCTCTCGGACTGGTTCCGGGATATACAATAATGACAGAGAAAAAAGGCGCATGCATTTCCGGATCTTCTGAGCGGGGCATACTGAACATGGTCGTGACGCCCAACACGATGATCATGAGAAAGATCACCAGGGTAAACTGGCTATTCTTTACTGCGTAATCTGATATTTTCATTTTTTCTCCTTTAATGGTGAATGGATGGTGATTGCACTCTGATCTGTCAGGTAAGCTGATCCGGAAACAATTAAACCTTTTGCTTCCTGTAAACCATCACTGATGGTAACTGTATGGTCTTCAATTCCGGCAATGGTTACTTTCACTTTCTTCGCTGTTTTATCATCATTGGTAATAAAAACATAACCCGTATTGCCATCTCCATCCAACAAAGCTTCATAAGGTATTTTCCAAACCCCTTTGTGCTCCGTTTTTCCGGAAGGGCTGATGATTGCTTTTCCGAACATTCCTGAGGCAATTTGTGGCTTCTTACCTGTTAAGGTGATGTGGGCAGTGAAGGTCCCTGTGGCAGGATCGACACCTTCTGATTTACGGCTGAGGAAACCTTCCATAAATTGTCCAGGCAATGCGGCCGTTTCCACCTTTGCCGGATCGTTCAATTTCAACAATGCCCATTCCTGATCACTGATGCCTACCTTCAACAACCATTTTCCCGATTGGGCACCATTCGTTTGTAATACCGCAGTTCCGGGAGAAACCTGCTGCCCCGCATCAGCCAGCTTTTTCAGGATATATCCATCCTGCGAAGCATGGATTTCAGAATACCTTCTGTTAAAAGCAACGAGATTTACCTGTTGTTCGGCGAGCTGAAGGGCTGTTTTGCTATTCTGCAATTGCTCCAATGTGGCTACGCTATCGGCATATAGGTTTTTAGTACGCTGATAATCACGTCTCGCTTTTTCCTGATTCAGCTGAACCTGTTGTACCTGTGCATTGATCTCCGTCAGGTTTAAGGTAGCCAGTAACTGACCTTTCCTCACCGCATCTCCTTCTTTAACGAGCACACGGTTGATGATCCCCCCCGTTTTGAAGGACAACATCACTTCATCGTCGGTGGTAAACTCCCCGGATACGGTAACCGGGGCATTGCTATGTTCCTGGTTCAGCAGCATCACCTGAACCGGAATGTTGTCTTTGACGGTTGTTTTCTCTTCAACCGGTTTTGAGCTATTGCAGGCATAATAAAGTGGCGTGCACAACAATAGGGCTGCATAATGAATGGCTTTCATGTATAGGAGTTTTAATGAGGGTTATGGATTGGATAACTCGCCTGGTCGCGTTCCAGTTGCGCAAGGGTAATCTGTAAATCTGCCTGGGTCTCCGCCATGCGCAATCGCGCGTTGGTGAGCTGGTCCTGAGCATCTATTAATTCGAGGTACAACAACTGACCTGCATGATAGGCTTTAAGCTGGTCCTTATAGTATTTTGTGGCCAATGTTAAGCCCGCAATCGCACTGTTACATGCGGCTTTGGCCGAATTGTAATTGTTATAGGTTTGAAGAAGCTGTAACCGGAGTGACTGTTCTGTTTCGTCTAATCTTGCTTGTGTGACTTTGAGTCCGGATTGTGCCTGTGCCGCACGGAATTTATTTTTGCCACCGGTAAAGATGTCCCACTGCAGGTTTACTCCCCAAAGGTAATATCTGGTTTTATCATTGATCTTGAAATCTGTTCCCTGAGAGCCCAGATCCAGAAAAGTGCTGAGCTTAGGAATGATATTGGAACGTTGCAATTTATAGTCAAGGGTATTTGCCGCTTTCAATGCCTGCAATTGTTTGAGCTCTTCCCGGCCGGAAATACCGGTTAGTGTATCTGGCTCCGCAATGACTGTCGCCATAGCAATTGTATTGATGGAATCTTTTAACGGCCGATTGAGCAGGAAGTTAAAGTAAGCCTTTGCATTTCCTACATTCCGCTGCGCATTGATCAGTGCGGCATTGGTCTTTTGCTGTTCTGTTTGTGCGCGAAGCAATGCTGTTCCGTTTCTGACGCCATTTTTAAGGAGACTGGTATTGACACGGATATTTTCTGCAATGAGTAAAAGCGCACTCTGATAGGCCTCCACACCCTGTAATGCCTGGTAATAATGGTAGTAAGCCGTTTTGATGTCTTTGACTAAAGTTCTTTTATACACATTCACCGCCGCCTGCTGACTACTGATGAGTTGTTGTTTGATCTCTTTATTGTAGCGGATTTCGGCATTGATCAGGGAAAGAGAAGTTCTCAGTTTCACATCATAAAAATTATCAGGGTTGAGTAAGAACGACTGATTCGGAAGCTGAGGGTATTTATTGGAAGCCGTTAATTCATTCAGTGCCGCATACACCGGATTAACCAGGTCTCCTACCGGTACATCAATGGTACGTCCCCCGTCTGCTTTTGTATAACTGCCCAGCATACTTACTGTTGGCATATACATGGCTTTCGCTTCTTTCAAAGCAAACATTGCTTTTTCCAGATCGAATTGTTGTTGTTTTAAACCCTGGTTTTGAGCAAAGGCAAAACTGATGTAATCGTCCAGCTGCCGGTTTCCCTCCTGAGCTGCCGCAGGCCTCCATAACGCCAACACACAGGCAATGAAGACAATGGATGGTTTAATAAATGATGTGTACATAGTGAACAGTGTTTAGTGTTGGTGCAAAAAATTTAGATTCTTAGATCAGGTTTAATTAGTTGTAAATGATGTATACATAATAAACAGTGTTTAGTGATTGGGCAAAAAAACCTAAACCACTATAGAGTCCAGATATTCTTCTACCGCTTTAAATAATACGGATTTAATTGATTCTTCCTCAATTGCCATAACTTTTAATCTGCAACGGAGGTTAAGTGATACCAGTCCATGCATCATAGACCAAACCTGCAAACCGGCTTGCATAGGGTCTTTGAAAATTAACAGCCCATTTTTCATGCATTCTTCCAGACAATCAGCCAAACAGTTAAAGGTCGCCACCCCATTGTCTTTATGGAGTTCTTCATCTACGTTCATTGGCGCACGAATGATAAACATCAGGTCGTACAATTCAGGATTCTCCAGTGCGAAAGAGACATAGGCCTTACCCAATTGTTCCAGCCTCTCTATGGGATTTTTGCTTATTGCTTTTGTCCTGAAGGTTTCCAGTAATTGCAAAAAAGCCTGAGCTTGTACTTCATACAACAATTCATCTTTGTCTTTATAATATAAATAAATGGTTCCTGGGCTATATTCGATGGAATCTGCAATATTGCGGATGGAAGTTTTTGCATAACCATCCTCCAGGAACATTTTCATGGCCGCTGTGGTGATCATTTTCTTCATCTCCCCTTTTTCACGTTCTTTTCTTTCTGAGATTCCCATGGCTTTATATTAACACCGCAAATATACTGAATGGTGTTCAGTAAATCCAAATAAATTCTGCAAAAGATGTTTTGGGTTGAGGACTAAAAGGGACAAAAGCACCGTTAAAAAAAGTGGTTTTCAGCTTATTATTCCTAAAAGTTTTGAATGAGCTTTAACCTATGGAATTACAAGCTTTGAAAACATCAAAAGTCAACTTAAAATTCTCGGGATTCATTTCCAGCAATACCAGCGTAAAAATCGATTTCGATATTTTACCAGGATCCAGGGTTCCGGGATACTTTGCTGCGATCTGGCAGGGTGCTTTAATTCAATCCTTCCATGCGGCAATCCAGATTCATCAGATTAACAGTCATCAGCCATCCGGCACTTTAAAGTTCAATAGTTTACAATTAGGTAGACAAGATTATATCATTGGGTTCGGGTTCAGTTCAAATAGGAAAATCTCCATTTGCAGGACGCTTTACATTCCGTCTAATCCACGCCCATTTCAAACATTAAGTGATTTTATAACCTTCAATCCGAAAGACCAGTTCCTGACCGATCAAGGCATGAACCTCTTCATGATGGGAAATTTCAACCCTCAATCCATGTCCTGTTTACATTAAAAAAATGCGCTCCCACATATCTCAGCTACTTTAAAAAGGCTTCTCCCCCCGGCCTTTTTAAATGTAGCATTCCCTCATGGAATTTGAAAATTAATTTCCTTAAACCTAATTAATAATGCTAAATTTAAATAAACCCTAAATTCATCTCTATGACGCTTAAAACAACCCTTATTGGGCTAGCCATCATGGCTGGCATGATCAGTGCATGTCAGCACAAACCTGTTGACACTGCTCAGGAAAAAATTTCAACCCCTTCAGACGACTCCCTAAGCATACAGGTAGCCAAAGAATATGTGGCTAATTATGCAAAAAGGGCCGGAACCGTAATCTCAGATGGAAAAGAAGTACCGGATACCCGCGCAGTATGGTTTGATATTGAACGGCTTAAAAGTCTGATCAAAAAGATTGAGACAGAAGGCGGGGATGGAATCCGGTTCTACTTTGCGACCTACGACAGCAGTTACAATGCGAAAAGCAACACCCATGTGCCGATTAAAGAATACTGGAACCACAACACGCTGATTATGGTTTCTACGAAAGATAGCCTGGGTTATCACCGGGATTATTATAATGATAAGATCAATAGTAAAGCTGCCAATGGCATGATTCTCTCCACAACACCAGAGAATCGTGGAGAGATGTGCCCTCCTCCTGCAAACTGTCAGGATATCGGTGCCACACTAATTTCTGATACGATTCCCGCAAAAAAATGACACGCTATTTTACCGTCAACACGACCATAGAATTTTTCTGCCTCCTTATTGCATGCCTTTGTCTCTATAAAGACCGGGATCCAATATGGAGGCTCTGTATCCTTTATCTGCTCTTTACCTGTGCGACAGAAGTTTCGGCCATTCACATCAGAAAAGTTTTAAATCAGTCTAACCTGCCGCTGTATAATGTCTTTTTGTTGATAGAATGCAGCTTTATTAGTACTTTTTTCTATTTTTTGTATAAGAAATATGTTAATAAAACCAAATGGCTGATGGTCTGGCTCAGTATTTTCATCCTCTTGTTTTTTGGAGAACTGATGAGCAATCATTTCTTAAACTTCACCTTTAAAACCGCTTCTGTATTGTCGTTGGTTTTTGTATTGGCCAGTTTATATTTTTATTATCTCATTCTGAAAGATGAAAAATTTGAGCGGCTAAATAATTACGCTCCCTTTTGGTGGGTCAATGGAACACTGATCTTCTATTTCGGAAGTACTTCGACAAATATTTTCTTCGATTACCTGATTCAGGATCAGATTTCCGTCTTCGCTCATTCGATCAGGTATATTATTTTCAATATACTTAATGTATTGCTATATTGCTGTTGGTCTTACGCTTTCTTATGCAAATATCTTCAAAGGAAGTCTTCTTCCTCATTAGTCTGATCACCATTATATTCCTGATTGCCCCGCTGTTTCTGATCGCGTACGTGAGTCTTTATAACCGCCGTAAAAAGAAACATAATGAAGAAACGGAATCTTTAAAAAGATCATTTGAAAATGAGCTCCTCAAATCTCAGATGGAAGTTCAGGAACAAACGCTAAAGACAATCGCCTACGACCTTCATGACAATATCGGACAGTTGCTTGGCTTGACCATCATCACACTAAGTTCTATCAATATTAACGATCCCGAGAAGGCGATGGAGAAAATTGCGGCGGCAGAGGACCTGGCCAAAAGATCGGTAAAGGAAGTCAGGGCACTCTCCAGATTATTAGATGGAGAAGAACTCATCAGCAGGGGCTTAATTGGTGCAATTGCATTTGAACTGGACTGGGTGGAGAAATCTCAGCTTTACAAGATCAGTTATCACAGTACAGTGAAAACATTGCCCGCAAAGGCCGATAAAGAAACGATTATCTTTCGCTTATTTCAGGAAACCCTCCATAATATTATCCGGCATGCAAAAGCATTGGAAATAATTATTAACTTGGAATTTATAAATGACCTGTTAATTTTATCAATAGCTGATGACGGAATTGGATTTAACTTTACTGAAATCAAGAAACTGCATAAAGGCATGGGCCTGCAGAATATACAAAAAAGAGTAGCTATGATTGGCGGAACAGTATCTTTTGATACTGCGCCTGGAACCGGGACTAAAATCACCATCACAATTCCCTACTAATAGCCTTTTTTTAATACCCATGGATTATAAAAGCATCCCAATAGCCATCATTGATGACCATACCTTATTTCGCCAGGGCCTCATTAGCCTGTTGTCAGAATTTCCCGAAGTGAACATTGTTTTTGATGCGGCCAACGGAGCAGAGATGAGGGAAAAAATAGACCTTCATCCTCTTCCGGAAGTCATATTGATGGACATCAGCATGCCTGTATTGGATGGTTATGAAGCAACTTTATGGCTAAAACAACAATACCCGGACATCAAAGTCCTGGCTTTAAGCATGTTTGAAGAGGATAAACCAATTATAAAAATGCTTAAAAGCGGAGCAGGTGGTTACCTGCTCAAAGAATCTAAGACCAGCGATCTGGTCAATGCCGTTAAAATCATCAATCAACAAGGCTATTATTTAAATGACCTTGTTTCGGGGAAACTCCTGAGAAGCATTCAGAACGAGCACCTTTCCAACCCGTTATCCACTCAGCTAAGTGCTAACGAGATGAAATTCCTCCAGCTCTGCTGCTCCGAGCTCACCTATAAAGAAATCGCTGATCAGATGTACCTAAGCCCACATACCATCGACAATTACAGACAGGAGCTGTTTCAAAAATTCGAGGTAAAATCCAGAACCGGTCTGGTCTTATTCGCCATAAAACAGGAGCTCATTGATTTATCACAGTGTTAGGGATGCATCGTTACTGACACACCGCCGCTCCTTCAGCAATACAGAAATCGGCAAAACGAACTTCCTCGTCCCTTAACCGTACCGCATTATTTAAGCTGCGATATATCCCCCATTTTGGCCGGCAAAACGAAGCTCCTGTACGCCATAAATCCATATTCGTATTGTTATAAGCCAGCAACACTGTACCATCGCTTATTTTTTTAACAGAAATATCATATTTACCATTGCTTCCAAAGGTAATTTTCTCCACGACCTCCACCCAGTTTCCCAGGAACAGCGACAGATTGGCAAGCTTCACCTTTGTGGTCGTTCCTGAAGAATTTACATGGATCAACTCTATCTTATCGGTATTATTGGCACCATAACGTGCAGAAAGGGTAATCAGAGGAATTGAATCATCCCCATCTACTGCTTTAATCTGGTGCAGATGGGTAAAACTCGAAGAAGCCTGAAAACCGGCATCCAGTTTAAATTTCCAGCGATAAGTTACCGTCTCCCCATTGGTTGCTTTAAGATGGTCCGGAGAAGCACCATAAGTTTTTATTTCTGTACGCTGGCGGTCAAAATTCTGACAACGGTCGTTATCCGGGCTAACATGTGCCGAGAAAACGAACACATTCGTGTTTAAGTTACTGTCAAATACTTCGGTTATGTGGTCCTGAGCATGAACACAGTCCGGGACTTCACAAGCATTCCCTCCCAAAACACTATTGATCAGGCTATACGTTCCACCCGGACCATCAGCCTTTAGGCTTACTCCCGGCACCAGCACCTCAGTATGCAGTTCAGATTTTTTAAGGGGCAGCTCATTTAATCCGACATTACCCGTAATTCCTTTTTCGCAAGCGCTAAATGCCAATCCGGCAAATAGGGCAATCAAACACTTTTTATTCATATAATGATTTTATTTGGTTAGTTTGTATAAATTTTGCAATTTTATTTTAAAACCACAACACTTAAACGTAATTCGTTTTTCTCAATGGTTTATCCGGTCATAAAAAAATGAATAAAAATGAACATCAATAAAAGTCATTTGTTCAGTTGTTTTTGACTAATTTAACCTTGCGTTTAAAATAAAAAGGTTTTTTAGAGAAATCAGGAATATTATACCGGGGGGTTTAATAGTGATGCCTTGCAGGACCATACCTGCAGGGCGTTTTTTTTGAGTTCAACTCCATTCCAAATGACATTACAACAGTATTGTCATTCGACTACCACAGTTAACCGGAATACACCAAATACATATCAAAAATATATCAGGAACGTCTTTTCAATCGAAAAGACGTTCCTGATACGTTCCAGGTATGTCCGTGGGACGTTCCAGTTAACTGTGGTAGTCGAAGGAGGAACGAAGGAGTTAGCTTCTTTTACTCCGCGTTCTTATTTCCAAAATCGACGGCTTTTTATCACTGAAGTCCCAAAATGCAGGTTTCTTATTTGGTTTTAAGAGCAGATAAGCTCCCAATCCGATCAGGACCAACGCACTGGTAAATCTGGAAAGGTCGAAAAAGGCAATGTCCTTTAACGTATAAACTCCACCGATGATCACCAATACCAGCCAACCGGAAACCTTAAAGTCTTTGCGGTAACCGATCAGTAAACCAATCCCAAGCATTACGGTATGCCAGGAAAGGATCCAATGTGGAATGTTAAGACCAAGATTATCGAGCATTATGAGCAGTCCAAGAGCGGTGACAATAACACCTGCAATGATATGACGATTGAATTTGTTGTTTTTAGCTAAGGTTTCCATGACTTTTTTTTCTTCAAAACTAGCGCGTATATCAAGGCAAAGCAATCCCTGAGGGGCCATACGGCCGAATAGCGTCGGTAAATGGAATAAAAATATCGGTAGAAAACTCAGGCGTTTCGCTTAGACTTTAATTCTCTCTATGATCTTGGTATTATTGGACGTATTTGTTCCTGTCAGTTCCACATACTTCACGTTTGGCAACCAGAATGAACCGCCTTCAATCCTTAAAAAGATCTTATCCAGTTCAATTTTCTTGTTATTCACCGTCACATAGACATGAAACTTATGGTCATCTTTTGATTCCATCAGGTACATTGGAATCTTTTTATGAGAAACAAAACGAAGTTCAAACTGATCCTTACCAATTTCCTTAGCCTGAATCCCATAAGCGAATTTTCTTTGAATGTAGCTCAGGTCTTTCTTCTCTCCTTTTTCGCCATAACGCAGCCAATACACGAGAATAGGTTCTTTCCTGTTCACCTCTCCGTTTGCTTCTACATTAAGTTCGCAAATGATGGTATTCGTATTGGGATCTCTTTGCAGGTAAAATAATTGGTTTTTTATACCTTTTGGTGTGGGAAATTTCAAGGGAGAAGGATCACTCTTATCAGCAGTCTGAGCAACAGCAGAAGAGAATGAACCGAATAACATCAACATCACCACCAGTCTGCCGATTACGCTAATATGTTTCATAAAAGTGATTATTAAGATATCATGCAAAGCTAAATATTTCGAAAATCAACTTATCCAGTTGATTGTCAAAAAACGTGCTAACTCGTCTTTTTATAATTGATGATGGCATAAGTATTTAGCAAGACAGCAAATAAAGCAATAATCCCAAACTGAGGCCATACGTCTTTCCAACTACTCCCCTTAAGAATCACCATTCTCATCACCTCAATGAGGTAACTGACCGGATTAAAGCTGGACACCAGCTTCGCCCAGTCCGGCATGCTGTCTATGGAAGTAAACAAGCCACCCATCAAAATAAAGACCATCATGAAAAAGAACATGATAAACATCGCCTGTTGCTGCGTATCACAAAAAGTGGAGATGAGCAGTCCAAAACCCAGGATCGCCAGGAGATAAACCGCTAAAAAACCATATAACACAAAAAGACTTCCTACCGGGATGATGCCATAGACCAGCCAGGCCACCAGTAGTCCCAGACTAAAGACGATGTTTCCGAGGACCCAGAAAGGAATGAGTTTTCCAAGGATAAAATGATGTTTTTTGATGGGTGTTACATTGATTTGTTCGATCGTCCCAAACTCTTTCTCTTTCACGATGTTCAAAGCAGAAAGAAAACCACCAATCATCGTCACCAGAATGGCCAGGATTCCCGGAACCATATAAAACCGGTATTCCATCAGCGGATTATACCAGTTGGAAGCAGTAATTTCGATGACTGGTCCCGGATTGAAGCGCGCTGTGGGCAGCAGCCCTATCCGAATTTCGTCGTTAAAGTCTTTGATAATGCTCGTCAGGTAAGCTCCCCCCAGATTTGCCTTCACCCCATTGATCGCATTTACCGCGATAAACAATTGCTGTTGGTCTTCACGGATGAGCTTGCGTTCAAAGCCCTCAGGGATCTCCAAAATTAAATCTGACCGATCTGACTCAATCTTCTTCAATTCTTCCTTAAACGAAGCCCCATAGCCTCTGAGCTTAAAATATCCGGAGGCAGTGACCTTGGCAATCAGTTTCTGAGCATAACTGGAATGATCATGGTCCACTACAGAGAGGTTGATGTTCTTCACTTCATAATTTGCCGCCAGGGGAAGGATCAGCAATTGCATGACCGGCATCACCCCGATCAGGAGCAAAATCGCGCGGTTGCGGAAAATCTGTCTGAATTCTTTTTGAAGCAGGAATCTAATCGTTCTCATGACAGTCGGATTTTAAAACTTTTTAAACTGATCAAGCCCAAAACAACAGTAATGCCTGCCAGGATTAATGTTTCTTTCCAGATGGCTTCAAAGCCAAGCCCTTTGATCATGATTGATTTCACGATGAGGTAAAACCATTTCGCCGGAACGATATTTGAAAACAATTGTAAAGGGAGCGGCATATTTTCAATGGGAAACATAAAACCGCTAAACAGCACCGTAGGCAACAACATGCCCATCAGAGAGATCAGCATGGCCACCTGTTGAGAGTCGGTTTTCACAGAAATGAAAATCCCTACTGTAAGGCAGGTAATGATAAATAGGATACTTTCCCCGAAGAGCAACAGGACGCTTCCGTTCACCGGAAGCTCCAGCACAAATACGCTCAACAAAAGAATGGAAGCCACATTCACCAAAGAAAGGATCAGATAAGGGACCGCTTTGGAAATGATCACCAGGATCGGCTTAAATGGAGAAACCAGCAATACTTCCATCGTTCCTGTCTCTTTTTCCTTCACAATAGAGATGGCCGTCATCATCACGCAGACCAGCATCAGGACCAGAGCCATTACCCCCGGAACGAAATTCGGCGCCCCTTTGAGTTGAGGATTGTACAGCATCCTGACCTCCGGAACAATCCGGTACGGCAGCACCAGGTTTTTGCTCAGCGCATTTTGATAGTCCATGACAATTGCAGAGAGGTAATTGGTCAGCATATTTGCCGTATTGGGATCGGAAGCATCAGCAATGACCTGGACCTGTGCTTTATGCTCATGCAGCAGTGATGCATGGAAGCCCGCCGGAAAGACAATGGCCATTTTGATTTTCCCCTGTCTGAAGGCTGCTTCCATTTGCTGCCGGTTCATCACCGCTCTTTCCACCTCAAAATACCTGCTCGCTTCGATTTTGGTGATGATTTCCTGTGAAGCAGGATCTTTTGCCTGGTCAAAGACGATGAGCTTGGAATTCTTCACCTCATTGGTCAGCGCAAAACCAAAGATCAGGATCTGCGCCACCGGCATCCCGAATAAAATGAGCAACGTTTTTCTGTCCCTCATCACATGGAAAAATTCCTTCCTTACAAAATTTACAAACTGTTTCATGATCTTAGGGTTTTAATCGCTTCGTTTGGCTCCTCTGGCCAGCTGGTAAAAAACTTCGTCCATTGTGCCTGCCTTAAATTGGGTTTTGAGCTTTGAAGGGCTATCCAGCGCAGCAATCCTTCCGTCGACCATGATAGACACCCGGTCGCAATATTCTGCTTCGTCCATATAATGCGTCGTCACAAAAATGGTAATCCCTTTCGCTGAAGCCTCGTAGATCAGGTCCCAGAACTGTCGTCGGGTAACAGGGTCCACCCCTCCGGTAGGCTCGTCAAGAAACACAATCTTTGGCTGATGTAATACCGCAACGGAGAAAGAAAGCTTTTGCTTCCATCCCAGGGGCAATCCGGCCACCAGTTTCTTTGCTTCCTTTTTCAGGCCCAGCTGTTCAATTAATGCCTCACTTTTCTCCCTGATCTCTTTATTAGTCAAACCGTAAATGCCAGCAAAAAAGCTAAGGTTCTCCAATACCGTCAGGTCTTCGTATAAAGAGAACTTCTGACTCATATAGCCAATGTTTCTTTTGATCTGCTCTGTTTGCTTATACACCTCGAAACCTGCAACTTCCGCCTTTCCGGAAGAAGGAATGGAAAGCCCGCAGAGCATCCGCATGGCTGTTGTTTTCCCTGCACCATTGGCACCCAGAAAGCCAAATATCTCTCCTTTTTGCACCTCAAAGCTAATTTCATTCACCGCGATGAAGTCGCCGAAGCGCTTACTGAGCCGATCTGTTTTGATGACGATTTCCTTCATTTCATTAGGGTTTCAATAGTTTGATAAAACAATCCTCGATACTGGCCGTTGCAGGCTTCATTTCTATCTCTGATAAACCTTCTTTCCTGAGGTAAGCTTCCAGCGGGTCGGCTTCAAAAGCATTTTTGAAAGAAACATGAGCATATTCCCCAAAAGCATAACAATCCAGCACCTCAGGATATTTCCTGAGTGATTTCAGGAGCAGGTACATTTGATTTGCCTTTATCGCATAAAGTTGCTCAGGATAGTTCTTTATCATGTTTTCCGGTGTATCAACAGACAAGATTTCGCCATGCTGAATGAGCGCAATCCGGTCGCAGAGCGATGCTTCGTCCATGTAAGGCGTAGATACGATGATGCTGATCCCCTGCATTTTCAACTTTCTGAGCATATCCCAGAATTCCTTTCTCGATACCGGATCTACTCCTGTGGTCGGTTCATCTAAAAACAAGACCTTTGGTTTATGGATCAACGCGCAACATAGGGCCAGCTTTTGTTTCATTCCACCGGAAAGCTTTCCAGCCCTACGGGCTTTAAAAGGCTCAATCTGAACATAGATGTCTTTAATCAGCTCGTAATTTTCTACCACCGTAGTATCAAAAACCGTCGCAAAAAAGTTCAGGTTCTCTTCCACCGTAAGGTCCGGATAGAGGGAGAACTTTCCCGGCATATAGCCTACGATCTTCCGGATCTCCCGATAATCTTTTCTGACTTCAAAGCCTTCCACCCAGGCCTCGCCCTGCTCTGCCAGCAACAGCGTGGTCAGGATTCTGAAAACACTCGTCTTACCTGCCCCATCTGGTCCGATCAATCCGAACAACTCCCCTTTATTGACATGAAAGGAAACCTCATCTACTGCTACCTGCTTTTCTTTGCCGTAGGTTTTAGTGATTTTACGAAGCTCAATGGCATATAAACTTTCCATAACCTTGCTTATAAACTGACCTCCGCATACATCCCTATTTTCAGATAACCATCGTTCTTCAGCTTAATCTTCGCTGCATAAACCAGGTTCGCCCGTTCTTCTTTAGTCTGGATGGTTTTGGGGGTAAATTCGGCTTTGGCACTGATCCATTCGATGACCCCTTCATAGGTTTTATACTGGCCCTCAGCCGCATCAACCAACACTTTAACTTTCTGTCCTAATTTTATCGACGACAACTGGTTAGAAGTAAAGTAAGCCCGCAAAATTATCGTAGAAAGGTCAGCTATTTTATACAAAGGTTTTCCGACAGCAGCCATTTCACCGGCCTCCACATATTTGGTCAGCACTGTTCCGTTTACCTGGTTAATCAGGTTACTTTTCGAGAGCTGATCATTCAATTGTTCGACCTGGGCGGTTAGTGGCATGGCTTCTTTATTAAGGCCGCTGGAGATAATGCCCAGACTGGATTCCTGCGCGGCAATTTGCTTCCTGATGATGGCGACCTGTGCATGGGCATCGTCAAGTTGTTTCGGAGTAGCCGCATCGGCCTTTACCAGATTGCTCAGCCTTTCCTGCTCGTGCAGCGCCTGTTTTAATTGCTCCCGGTAAGCAGCCAGCTGTGCCGGAATGTCGGGCTTCTTTCCCAATACCGCATTGATCTGTGCCTGCAATTGCTTTTTCTTCAGGTAAAGCTGGACACTGTCGATATGCCCAAGCGTATCCCCTGCTTTCAACAGCTGACCTTCTTCTAAATTCAGGTTATTAATCCGCCCTGCAGCTTCCGCGGAAACGATCGTTTCCAGTCCTTCAAAAGTCCCTGATGCGTCAGAAACGGTCTTTTTTCCATTACAGGAAGCCAATAGAAGGAAACCTGCCGATACTAATAAAAATGTTTTCATGACTGTCTGTTTAGAAATTTAATTTCCTGTAGTTGTTTTTTGACTGTATTGGGCAAGGAGCAGTTGAACCTCATGAAGGATCTTGTTTTGCCTCGCCTGATCTTCGGCATTGACCTCTCTCAGGTAGTCGTTGCTATTGATGACGCCGTTCGTCAGCTGCGCATAAAAGGTATTCTTTGTCCTTGTCCTCAGTTCAATAATTTCATCGTCGGCAGACAGCAGTTCTTCCAATTTACTGAGCTCTGCATTCTGCTGTTTCAGGGTAAACCCCGTATTCAAAAGAAAGGTTTCCTTTTGCAGATCTATGTTTTTACGGTTGAGTTCCAGGATCGCCTTCTCTCCTTTTCTGGTATAGAGACCAGCTAAAGACCAACTTAATCTAAGACCACCTATAGCAAAGGTTTCCAAATCATTATTTAACATATTTAGCGCAGGTCTGCCGAGGCCACCCTGAAAGAATAAGTTGAACCTGGGCATGTTTTTAGCGCGGATAATTTTTTCCTGAACATCCATGCTCCTGCGTTGTAAATCGTATAGCTGCAATTCCGGCCGGAGTATTGTCAGGGCCTTAACAACAGGCTCCGGTTTAATAAAATCTGTCCGCTCATCCAGTTCCCTGCCGATGAACAGAGCAAGCATATCTGCATACCCTTTCAGCGTAAACTTCAGCTCCGTGCCGCGCTGTTTTACTTTGAGCAACTCTGCCTGCAGGATGTCCAGACTGCTCTTTAAAGCGATCCCGTTTTGAATGGCAGCAGCCGTTTTACTGATGCCCAGCTGGATGTCTTTTTTCAGCAGTTCATTCTGCTGGATCTGTTCCTTCAGCACCAGGATCCCAAAGAACACCTGATTGATCCGTTCTTTCAGCTTGTACAGCTCCACTTCTACCTTTTGAGTTTCTATCCCGGAACTGGATTTCAGGGATTCCTGCTGCTGTCTGATCATGCCACCATCAAAGAGCAATTGCGTGGCTTCTCCGTATAGCTTATACTGGTCTTTACTCAGCTGAGGGATGTTCATTCCGGGGATATGAATCGGGATGGTGGTGACCTCCGATTGGTAGGTCGCCTGCCCGTTGATGTTCAGCTGAGGAAGGTATCCCTTCGCCGCATTTCCAAGGGACCAGGCCTCCGTTTTAGCGATCAGTTCCAGCTGTTTTAGCAGCGGATAATGCTGTCTTGCCAAACTATAGCTCTCCTCAATGGAAAGAGAGGCTTGCTCTTGAGCACCTACACTACTACACAAGATAAATAGACATAAAGTACTGAATATATGCTTCATAATCTTAATTTATTAATTTGTTTTAATCATTTGATTAACGTTATATCAAAAAATTTTATATGCTTTTCAGCATCGCATCAATCCAGATCGGGATCATCTTTTTGCGCTCATCCATCAGCGCATCAAACTCTGTTTTACTCTTCTCTCCAATGATCCTTAAGAGTGGACTTGCTACAAAAGGGAAGACCGTAAGCCCGAAGATATTCATTAAAAAATGTACCGGATCGACCTTCTTTTTAGTGGTCGCTTCAAGCTGTTTGTAGAAGTTAGATTGCACCAAAATCTCCTTCGCTCCCATGTTCGCTTCCAGCCTTGCCGGGTTCGCTCTGATCTCACTTAATATAAATAATGGAAGGTCAGTATTGACTTTCAGCAAGTCAATATAATGGCTTGCCAACTGGCTTGTTTTTTCTGTCAATGAACTGTTCACATCATTCAGAATGTCTCTCACTCCCAATAGAAATTTCTGAAGACTTTCCATCATTACCAGATCAAACAGCTTCTCTTTGCTCCTGAAATAGTAGTTGAGTAAAGCCAGGTTAATTCCTGCTTCCTCCGCAATGTCTCTGGTCCGTGTAGCCGCAAATCCTTTCTGTGTAAAGACTTTTGCCGCCGCCTCTTTAATCTTCTCTTCGGTAGAGCTATCTGCTGTTTCCAGCTTTTCCATTTTTGCCATATGATGATTTCCGCTTTATATAATGATACAAAGATATATAATTATTTATTTGATTTAATCAAATGATTAAAATTTACAATATTACAGAATATGCATTCAAAGAAAAGGCCATTAGAGATGATCTAATGGCCTTTTGAAGCAATGACTTGCGAATTGGATTTTACTGATTGGTGGGATCCATATAGAGGCCAGAATAAGCTATTCCATCTTTTTGAACCCGATATTCGTCAGATCCATAGATTATCGTTTTGTTATACAAGCCATATATCAGTACCCTGTAGCTGATATCTGCCGGGATTTTTATCGAAACGAACCCTTCATGGTTTGTAACGCCCTTAATGGTTGCGCCATCTAACAACTCCTTTAAGTTATTAGGCCTGACAATGAGTGGATTATAAGGAATAAGGGCTATCCCCATACTACGTATGGGTGTAATATAGTCAAGACTAGATTTCAGCGTCACTCTGAGCACTCCTGAAAAGTCAGATATTTTAGTTATTTTTTTCTTCTCTTTACCAGCAACCACCTGTACAAATTCACTGATATTATAAAGCACATTATTCAACTTAGGTGAATCAGGGACTACGAGGTAATTAGCGGGCGCTAACATCGGAAAAACGGCCACTCCATCCTTGTCAGTTCTCACACTATCTAACAAGGAAGAGGGATCAAAGTAAGTATCGCTCGAATGAGACCGTATTTTATAAACACCAACCCTGATACCTGGCAAACCAGCACCGGAATCATCCACCAATCTATAGCTCATTTTCCCTGAACTTTCCCCCTCAACCAGCCTCACATTTGTGACTTTTTCACAAGAGATAGCCACAGTAGCAAAGACCAGCAACAACATCAGCTTATATTTCCTCATCAATTGACTAGTAATAGACATACAAAGGCATATTAACGGTCGCATTATTTTCTATGGTATAGTTATTTACCGTACCCATAGAGGCATTTGTAATGGTATTGTATAAGAAAATAGTATAGTACTTATTAGAAGGAACCTTAAATGAAACCTGTCCAAGATCATTGCTAACACCTTTAAAATCAGCAACATTAAAATAGAGGGTTGCTGATGGACCATAGCTGAACTTGTTTGATGGAATCATGAGTATCCCAACATTTTTTAGTGGAAAATTACTGTTGCCGGAGTTTTTAACTGCAAAATTATAGGTTCCGGAATAATCTGAAACTTTCACTTCTTTATCTTTTGTTTTTCCCGTAATCACCTGTATAAACTCTTTAGGGACATATTTCACCTTATTTACCATTGGAGAGTCAGGAACAACCATATAAGTTTTTGGATTAAGGTCTCCAAAATCTACAAGGCCATTTTGGTCAGTATAGCGGGTATCTAACAGGATAGTACCGTTTCCAAAATCATTAATGTAATCGAATAAGGAGACTTTTACATTTGGCAAGCCTTTGCCGGCATCATCCAGCATTTTATAAGTCAGTTTTCCGCTTGTAGAAAGCGTAAGGTCAACATTTGAAGTCTTCTTACAAGAAGTAGCAACAGCCAGCAACAGCATTAAAAGAGTAAAATTTAGTTTCATTTTTATATAAAATTTTCGAATAAGTCGCAAAATTACTATAAAATTTAATTATAAATCAAACAAACGCATCAATAAACAGCAATACAAATCATGATTATAAATATTAAAGATGAAGACAAACAAAAAAAGCTGATAATAAATCACCAGCTTTTTTTGTTTCATGTGCTTATTTCTAAGGAGCAAGCAATGCTTCTTCCCGCTTAAAAATCAAATTTAACCCTTGCCCGAATGCCCCAGCCCGATACTTCAGGATTATTCAGGTAACTGAATCTTTTCACCGCATCTACCCTGAGCACTTTAAAGATGTTTCCTACCCCAACACTACCTTCCATATAAGGATCTCTATTCAGAGAATTGGTAACCGGCACTCCGTTTTCATTACGGACAAATTGCATGATCCCACTGTTTAATGCCGGATCATTTTCGCGACGTAAACCACCATACAATACTTTAAACGAGGCCACCTCTCTCAATTTCAGCTTTTTAAGTAAAGGGATTTTATTAAAAAAGAATCCATTAAAGTTCTGATCGATATTGACACTTGCGTAATGATCACTTACAAATTCCATGAAGTTCATCAGGTTGTAAGAATTAAGCTGGTAGGCATAGGTCTGGTTTGCACGGTGGATCGCCAACAGCGGAAAAGGAACTTTCCCTGCGATGTAAGCACCTTCTACCGTTACATCTGCATAACCAAGTTGTGAAAGGTAAAAACGCTTGTCCACACTTGCCATGAAATTGTGATAATTGTATTCCCCTCCCAATACGCCTTTTATGCCAGCGGTATAGCGAAAATTAAAGACCGGAAAGCGATCTATAATTGGTACCCTATAAATTTTCCCCTGATAAAACTTCTCATGTGGTGCATAACGCAAGCCTAAGCTGATCTCAGAAGTACTGATCTGATTGGTCCGGCCAATGATGCCATTGTCAGGGAAATTACTGAAATACAAGGATCCTGCAGGCGTCTGCTGCCATTTCCTCAGTCCCAGTGTATAAGAAAAATGATTTTCAAACTCATGTACATAATCGAGCCTGTAGAAATCATTATAAAGCATCATGTTGTTCTCTCCTCTTTTGAAGGAAAGCAGGAAATTATCCTCCTGTACAAACTGCAACTCCTGCCCTGGAATCTTGGTATCTCTTTGAAAGCTTGCCCTGAGGTAATTTTGCGGAAAAGCATAGATCGATTTGTTGTTCAGAGAATAAGTTCCACTTAAGAAATATTTCCATTTATCGTCCTTAAATCCATAAGCAGCATAGGTTTCAAAATAATAACGCTTGCTTAATGAAGGCGTCGTCCTTCCTCCCAGGCGAAGGCGAAAGCCTTCTACCCCATTGAAACTGTAAAAAGTATTGACAGGTCCCATTTCAAAGGGACCAAAATCTTTATAACCCGCAAAGAATAAGGTGACGACATCCATTGTCCTTTTAAAAGAAGGAATAGACTGAAGTGTATCGAGGTTGCCATATACTTTCATATTGCCTGAACTCAGGGGTTCAGGGCGGTTATTTGCCCAGAACTGCTCAGACCGCTTGTCTGCATCAGGGACGACCACCAATTGTCCGGCTCCTCTATACGTCGTGTCCGGACGCGGGTTATTGACCTTATAATCTTTAAAGGTAACTGTTCTTTCTCCCGTAAACCCACTTCCGGCTTTCTTACTCAGGCCGAAATCAACAATCAGGTTGCTTTTACTCAGGTGATAACGGTCGTCAGGATTTTTCTCAAAATCCAGTTTAGCCTCCAATGCGCGGACAAAATTCAGGTTAATGTTCTTATTTACCGTAAGAAAGGCATTCTGAACCGCATAGTTTCCATCCAAGGTAATGTAAAGCTTCCCCTCAAACAGGAGATCGCTGTTATTCCTCGGCGTAAAAGCAAGTTCTACCAGCTGTGGATTGTGGTTTTTAATGGTATCCGTAATGAAGAATTTATAGAAGCTGGGCGCGCCGTCTGAAATAGGACTGAGCAACTGGTTGCTCACCACAGATATATTGTTATCATAGATATCAATATCCTGATACATCCTATCGAAATAAGTGCTTAGGCCCTGATTGTCAATAAAACGCTCATCAAAATTCACTCTTTTATCGGCAATAACGATTGTTTTGGTCTTTTCAGGGTTCTTTTTAAAGTAGTTGTTGCTCAGTTTTTCCTGTTGAAATACAGGAAGCACATTCTTTCCCCCTATTTTTGTAGAATCCTGTTCCTGAAACAGGAACTGGTAATTGCGGAACATGCGTTTGTTTCGAAACTTATCAGAAAGGTTGCTCAAAGAGAACATCATCCGTTCGTATTTCTGATATTCCACAAAGTCGTAATGCTCCATTCTGTTTTTTGCCTTATTGGCAATCACTTTCCTGATCAGCTCTACTGCCGGGTTTTCTTTATTCCGGTAACGGGGCTTTTTTCCAGCGGTAATCACCACTTCATTCATCAGCATTGCTTCCGGCTGCAACTGTACATTCAGTACCTGAGCCGTCCCCACTTTGATGACCTTAGTTATCGGCTTATACCCTACATAGCTGAATTTCAAGGTACTATAATCTCCGCTAAGGCTGATATTGAATTTCCCATCCGCATCGGTTCTTCCCCCAAGGGTACTTCCCGTAATCGAATAGGAGACGTAAGGCAGGGTTTCTTTAGTACTTGCATCGGTCACCGTACCGCTAACCCTGGTTTGCTGTGCATAAACACTAACCGTACCGGCCAGTGTGAAGAATAATGCAAGGATGCTGATCGACTTGTTAAAGTGTTGTCTCATAAACGATCCTTATTTCCCAAACAAATGAGAAGATCCAGAAACAAAAGCAGTCCTTCCCTCGTTTGGAGAAGGGTTATTGCGGGTTAGGGTAACAGTGCAAACTGTTACTGACTGTTGATATGCTATGTACACGATTCCGGTTAACTTAGTTAATACTGAATAGATTAAGTTGTAGAGCGTGGCCAAAGATAAAGCTAACATCTGACTTCCTATACAGTTTTGGTCAGTATGAAGGTCAATGTTAGATGTTATGACATCTAAATGAAAATTCTAAGAAATATCCGGGTTATTTTGCGATCCAGGCCTCTGGGTTGAGTTTGTTCTGACCACGCATAATTTCGAAATGGAGTACCGGTCCATCTTCTTTCGAAGCAACCACACCTAAACTCTGTTTCGTTTCGACCTTGTCGCCTTTAGCCACACTTACCGTTTTCAGGTTTTGATAGATCGTAAAATATTCTCCATGTTGAACCGCAACGATGTAAGTACCATACAATTCACGGACAAACAGCACTTTCCCTTCAAATACCGCTTTCACAGAAGCGCCATTTTCGGTCAGGATATTGATTCCATCGTTATTATAAGTGGCACGACCTTCGGTATGTGACCCAAAACGCTCCAGAATAGAATATTGACCAACAGGCCATGGCAAACGCCCCCTGTTGTTTTCAAAGCCCGCAGAAAGCTTCGCTGCTTCAGGTGAAGCAGTCAGGTAGCTGCTGTTGTTTTTTTCTTTGGCAACAGGGACAGGGCGACCTTCCGCAACTGCTTTTTGGGCAGCAAGCCGTTCTTCTTCTTCGGCTTTTTTCCTCGCAAGTTCTATCTCTTTCTGAATGGCATTCCTGATTGCGCGGTCAATATCCGCCTGCTTTCTTTTCCTTGCCGCAAGGTCTTGTTTGAATTGCTTTTCCTGCTTACTGATCTGGTTTAACATCACCGATTGCTCAGATTTGTTTTTACTCAGCTTGACCTTTTCCTGCTCCTGCTCAGACAACAGACTGCTCTTCGCTTTTAAATTCTTATCCAGTACACCGATTTTATATTCTATGTTCTTTTGTGTACCCTGAAGATAATCTGCCTGTTTCTTTCGGTATTGACCAAATTGCTGCAGGTATTTAATTCTTTTATAGGCTTGATTGAATCCTTCGGAACCAAACACAAACATCATTTTATCATAGGAATTCCTGTTTCGCTGTGCAAAGCGGATCATCCCTGCATATTCCTTTTTAAGCTGTCCCAGCTGTCCTTTCAGGGAACGTACCTCATTGCTGTTTTCATGAATCTGATTGTCCAGATTTTTCACTTCAGAATTGATGATCGAAATTTTATTCTGCATCAGCCTGATCTTTGCATTTACCGTGCGGATCTGGCCCATTGTTAGCCTTTTACTACTGGAAGTCTCATTCAGATTTTTCTGCAGCAATTCAATTTCCCGCTGTATCGCTTCCTTATTCCTTTTCAACTCTGCACTGGTTTGCGCAAAAACAAGCGTTGTAAATGAGGTAAATATGATGACTAAGAATAGTTTTTGAAGCTTCATTATCTAAATAAGTATCTGAATAAAATCGTCCTTTGTGGACGTTAAATTTATCATTGCGATTCTAAAACTATTGAAAACAAGGCTTAAATGCAAATTGTGAAGCAAATGAATCCAAAATATCACATTTTAAACTTCCGATTCCATCGCTTTAAGATGAGCGTTCAGTTTGTCGATATACTTCCCAAAAGCAAACTTATTCATTTTTTCTGCGAGATAAATTAACGGGATCCCAAGGAGCAACAATACCGGAAGCGTATAGGACGAGGTCAGGGATTCCAGGTAGAAAAACGGGATTCCTCTTTGAAGTTTTGAAATGACTTCCAGGACTGGAAAACAATCTCCTGATATAAGTCCTTTCTATCTTCCGCATCATCCACATACAGATTAATGATCTTATAAATGATCCCCCGGTTATCATTTATATTTTTTAAGAATTCTTTTTGTTGTATCATAGAATCACATTAACATTTCCCAATTAGTCATGGAAGACCCGAAAGGATTACAGGAAATGAAAAAAATTAGTTAAGCCACACTGTTTCTGAGAATTACTGACCCAGCAATTCAGCTCCCCGGCCATTTTCAGCATAAGCTTTAATCACCAGATTTCTTTTAAACAACAACCGTTTCATATATGCTTTGAGAAACAAATGATCGGCCATCTGTCCAAAAATCCAGCATGGTGATACATAAGTAAAAACATCTGTCATCACTGTTTGCTGCCCATTAAATTTAAAGATATGTTCGTGTTTAAATGATTTAAACGCACCTTTCCGCATTTCATCCACAAAGAAATCGGGCGCGCTGAGCGCTGTTATTTCAGAGGTCAGCTGTTGAACCAGACCAAAATGACGTGCCTGCCAGGTGACCTGCTCTCCCATCAGGATTAATCCGAAAAACCTTCCTCCTACTACCTTTTCTTCTGTATCTGCCGTCGAGATCTGGTGCAGATCTATACTCCTTGATAAGTCGAACACCAGGTTAATGTCTGCGTTGATATAAGTTTCCAGCCGGATTTCAGGCATTTACTTTACAATAGATTTCACTGTCTAAAAATTGACCATTATAATAAAAGTCCTGCTTAAAATGGGCTTCTTTTACATATCCACTTTTGAGCAGCACACGTGCAGAAGCCTGATTTTCGGGATCGATTACCGCACAAATCGAATGCAAACCAACAGCATTGAACCCAAAATCAGTCACTAAAGACAATGCTTCTCCTGCAATTCCCTGTCCCCAGAAATCCGGATCCAGCAAATAGCCAATCTCTGCCCTGAAATTGGCCGCATCAATTTTCCAATATCCGATATGGCCAACATAGCATTCCGGCTTTTCTTTTAAAGTGATGACCCAACCCAGACTTTCGTGTTTCAGAAAATTCTCCTGAATTTCATTGATCAGCGCCTCAATATCCGCTATAGATTTCGGTTTAGGCCTCGGGATGTATTTCATTACGGCATCACTACTTCTTATTTTAAATAATGCCGCTGCATCATCCAGCGTTTGTTCGCGCAATAAAAGTCTTTCTGATTCCAGAACCGGTAGCTTGTCGAAGTGAAATTTTAGGATATCCTCTTGCATTTTAGTGTGGTCAATTACGGCTCCAATATAGAAGTTTTCTTTCATTTCATTATCCAGGGATTTTATTCTATACTTGTGCCATAGAATTAATAGCGTTTCAATGCCCTGAAACGCTATCTTTGTAAAAAAAACTTCCGGGCAATGATTGAATTAAGAAATATAACGAAGAAGTTTTATCAGAAAACAAAAGCGATCACTGCCCTGTCGGATGTCTCCTTAACTGTACCTGAAGGCAAGATTTTCGGTGTTATTGGTGCTTCCGGAGCGGGAAAAAGTACCCTGATCCGCTGTGTAAACCTGCTCGAAAAACCGACCTCCGGCGAGGTGATCGTAGACGGACAAAACCTGATAAACCTTTCGTCAAAAGAACTGGCAAAAGCAAGAAGACACATCGGAATGATCTTCCAGCATTTCAACCTGCTCTCTTCCAGAACTGTTTTTGAGAACGTAGCCTTTTCTTTGGAACTGGACCATACGCCAAAACAGGAGATCCAAAAAAGGGTTTCAGATTTACTCTCTTTAGTTGGTCTGGATGAAAAACACCATGATTATCCCGTCAACTTATCGGGCGGTCAGAAACAACGCGTGGCCATTGCCAGAACCCTGGCCAGCAACCCCAAAGTATTGCTCTGCGATGAAGCCACAAGTGCCTTGGATCCTGCCACGACCAAATCAATTCTGGCCTTATTAAAAGACATCAATAAAAGACTAAACATCACCATTTTACTGATTACCCATGAAATGGATGTGGTAAAAGACATCTGTGATGAGGTTGCCGTCATTAGTGAAGGTCAGCTGATTGAACAGGGTGCTGTGAGTGAAATATTTTCACATCCCAAAACCGCATTGGCAAAGGAATTCATTGCTTCCTCTTTAAACCTGGAAATCCCGGTTGATTATAAAGAACGATTGGTTGCAGCACCGGCAGCAGATAAACGCCCGCTCCTGAAGCTGGAATTTACAGGTCAGTCGGTAGACGACCCTGTATTGTCGGAAGTAGCAAGACTCTTTCAGATCGACAGTAATGTGATCAGTGCAAGAATGGATTACGCCGGAGGTGTTAAATTTGGGGTAATGCTCATTGAAGTATTCGGAACACAGGAAAACAGTCTTCGGGCTATTGAATTTTATAAAAACAAAAATATTAAAGTAGAAGTCTTAGGTTATGTCTGATTCAATGATTTTACTCCTTGCCAAAGGAGCCTGGGAAACCATCGTCATGACCTTTGTTTCCGGCTTTTTTGGTTTCTTAATAGGATTGCCAACTGGCGTATTGCTCTACCTGACCAGGAAAGGCCAGGTTTTGGAGCATAGGACACTAAACAACGTCATTTCGGTGATCGTTAACATCTTTCGTTCCATTCCATTTATCATCCTGATCGTTTGGATGATCCCTTTTACCAGAGCATTGGTAGGTACCTCTATTGGTGTGGAAGCAGCCATCGTTCCCTTAAGTATTGGCGCGGCCCCTTTTATTGCCCGCTTAATAGAGAATAGCCTGATAGAAGTTCCGGGCGGATTGGTAGAAGCTGCAAGGGCAATGGGCGCAACCCCTTTCCAGATTGTATATAAGGTATTGTTACCTGAAGCACTTCCTTCCATCATCAACAGCGCATCAGTTACCCTGATCACCCTTGTCGGTTATTCGGCAATGGGCGGTGCAGTTGGTGCAGGCGGACTGGGCCAGATTGGTTATCAATATGGATATGTCGGCTATGATGTATTCGTGATGAATACCGTATTGATCCTATTGATCATGCTGGTCTTTTTAATCCAGTTTCTCGGAGATTTCATCGCCAAAAAAGTAGACCACAGATAAGCATCACCTCAAATATTTTAATCACATGAATACAAAAATCAAATTCCTCGCCACATTAGCCCTTCTTAGCAGTTCAGCATTGTTATTCAGCTGTGGAGGCGGAGCAAAAAAGGATGATCCTAACCACATTAAGGTAGGTGTAGAATCAGGACCGGAATATAGCCTTGCTGAGGCCGCAAAAAAAGTAGCAAAAGAAAAATACGGATTGGAAGTCGAGCTCGTTCAGTTTAACGATTATGTGATGCCGAATGAAGCCCTTCATCAGAAAGATATTGATGCAAACGTTTTTCAAAATAAGCCTTATCTTGATGTTCAGACCAAACAACGCGGTTATAAATTTGCCATCGTTGGAAATACCTTTGTTTATCCGTTAGCAGGGTATTCTAAAAAGATCAAGTCACTGACTGAACTTAAAGACGAAAGCACCATCATCATTCCCAACGATGCCACCAATGGTGGAAGATCATTGTTGCTGTTGCAGAAATTCGGTCTTTTAAAACTTAAAGACGGAGTTGGTTTGCTGCCTACTGTAAATGACATCACGGACAATCCTAAAAAGCTTAAAATACTGGAACTGGAAGCTCCGCAATTGCCAAGGGCATTGGACGATCAGAATGTAACCATCGCCATCATCAACAATACTTTTGCAGCTCCGGTGGGACTGAGTCCTGAAAAAGACGGTTTATTCGTAGAAGATAAAGACTCTCCATATGTAAATGCAATTGTGGCAAGAGAAGACAACAAAACCGCAGAAAAAGTATTGAAATTTGTCAAAGCTTATCAATCAGCAGAAGTAGAACAAGCCGCACAGAAGGCCTTTAAAGGCGGAGCGATCAAGGGCTGGTAATTGCTGGATACCTTCAAAAAAAAGGCGTTGAATCTAGGTTCAACGCCTTTTTTTTTGAAATATCTTTTTTCTTTAGCGTTCTTATTTAGCCTGACTGGTATTAGACCTCAAAATTTTTCGGATACCCCTCAATCTCATCTGCCTCAAAAAACTCATCATATGCCGTTGTGGGAGTAGCTTCATAATAACGGGTTATAGCTTTCAAAAATTCCTTAAGAGAGGGAGCAATTACATCTCTGTCGGCCTCCGCATGCCAGAACGTGATCAACTGACCGGCATTTCCGGTAAACAAACCCTCCAGATCATAACAAATATAATCCCCTCCTCCGTTGTGAAAAAGAGGAATCCAATTTTTATTCCACCAGTTTTCGATTTCAAAATCATATCCGATCATACTGGTCAATTCAGCAGCGATTTCCAATGCTTCCTGTAAAGAAAGAAAGGTCGAATTATTCACAAAGGAATCAAAAGAACCTGCAGATTGCCCGTTCTTCCAGGAATACAGGATTTTTAGATCCTCCGGTAAAGTCAGCTGGTATTTCTGCTCCAGCGCCTGTATTTCCGAGCCTTGAAGCGGGGGAAGAAGCTCTTGATAAAACTCAGGTCTTAGCCCCGACAGTTGCTGGTCTAAAATATTAATTTCCATTTTAAATCTCTTAACGTTTAGATGCCAGGCAAAACTATGGCGATCATACCAATCACCGGCATTCTTCAAAAATAGCAATTACCATCAGATCCTCTTTAACAGGTCTTTGTAATCCCGAAAAAAAAGCTTGCTTTCTCCGTACCGCAGTGATGAAAATAAATCACAATGTTTAATAAAACTAAACATCATAACACATATATTTAACATTTCAAAAAAACAAAGCCACATCGTGTAGATTTGAGGTCTTCATGAAAAGGTCTTTTACTCGTTGAAAATGAATAGAAATCAAGTATAAAACCACAAATAACAACACAAATGAAAAAATCAATTATTTCTTTTTGCCTGCTTTGCATCAGCCTAAGTTTACAGGCACAGGTCAAGAATGTTAAACACGTCGTACTGATTGGCTGTGATGGTTTCGGGGCCTATGCTGTTCCTGACGCTAAAATGCCACATCTGAAAAAGCTGATGGAGACTGGTGCATCCAGTCTGAAGGCAAGATCTGTCCTCCCCTCTTCAAGTGCCGTAAACTGGGCTTCTATGCTAATGGGTGCCGGACCAACCGAACATGGTTATACCGAATGGGGAAGTAAAACTCCGGAAATTCCTTCTGTAACCACCACAAAATACGGCTTGTTTCCTTCTATTTTCAGCGTGATCAGAGATCAGCAGCCAAATGCTAAAACCGCAGTAATTTACA